>NZ_JBCMOR010000005.1:264064-2003938 GCF_050461185.1 Paenibacillus turicensis | reverse complement strand
TACTTGACAGGGAGCACTTCATGTCGACCTTAGAGTGGGTCACTTCTTTTTTCGATCGATGTATGTTAAAAGTGCAATAATAAATGCAGCAAACATAATAACATCTGAAAAAGAGAAGCTCATACGGTACACCTCCTTTCTGGAGGAGACCGCACCCACTCAAGGTGTGTTGTACAAGTTAAATTATACCATAGGAGTCTACGCTTAAGCAGGCTTCCTCTTCATTTGTTTTACAATCACATACAAACCAAAGGCAACAACAAATACGGTTGCAGCAGGCATGATATATGGTTTAATGAGTTCGTCTACATTTTCCCATTGATGACCTAAACTAAACCCTAGGTACACATACAATGCTGTGATTGGTAACATTGCAAAAAAGGTGTACAAGCTAAATTTAAATACATTCATTTTAGCAATCCCACATGGAATAGAAATTAGTGTTCTCACCCCAGGGACAAAACGTCCATAGAAAGCAACGCCATTTCCGTATTTCTGAAAGAACTTATCGGAAGATTCCAAGTGATGAGGACGAATGAAGAAGTATTTACCATACTTTTCAATAAAAGGTCTACCCCCATATCGACCTAGTGCATACAACGTTAATGGTCCAAATGTTCCCCCTATTGTTCCAGCTAAAATGGTTAGATACAAGTTTAAATCTCCGAGATGCACCCAATATCCAGCAAGTGGGAGAACGATTTCAGCAGGCACAAATTCAAAGGATAACGCGAGCACGATCCCTGCATATGATAAATCCTTAAAAAAAAGTATGAAATCCATAATCCATTCCGTCATAGAGCCCTCCAAGCAATAATAAATATAGTCGTTAAGATTATGAGAGAATTGTTACCTCTCGAACAATAGATTAACAATGACCAGTGAACTTGTCAAAATTGTTGGTTTTGACAAACGAAAAAGTGAAGACTTTTCGTAAAACAAATCATGAAATTATATTTTTAAATGTGGTTTCAGTCTAACTGAGACCATTTTTTTTAGGAGAGCTTATCGCGATACATCAAAAAAATTCCCCCCGATGTTACAATAAATTTGGTTCGCCAACCGAATTTATAGACAACAAGAAGAATACAGATGCCATCTGATGTGAGCAGTTTAGCACATACCAAAATAAAATTGTAAGTACCACATTATGTTTGCACCAAAGTATAGCCGGCAAGTGATCTACGGGAAGTTTAGAATGTTTAGAATTAATTTCTAGTGAATGAAGATGTATAATATGGAGAACATAAAAGTGAACTGAAATGAGAGTGATTAAATGGACTATATTAATCATTGGGGATTATTGAACTCCTTAATTAGCATCATCAATGAAGATTCAGATAGTGAAACAAATGTGATGCTTGCCAAGTACCTTTTGCAAAATTACAACCGTTTACATGAACTCAATATTTATGATATTGCAGACGAATGCTTTGTCAGTCGTGCAACTGTCAGGCGGTTGTCCCAAAATTTAGGATATAGTAATTTCAAGGATTTAAAGAAGCTATTTGATCCGGTTAAGTATAACTTTTATCGTTTCGGAATTCATGAAGCTAATGAAGAACATTCATTGGCAAAGCAGTTATTCGAAATGGCGTTAGATTGTGATAGACGTCTCACTTCAGAATTTTTAGAACGTACAATCACAAAAATTAAACATAGTAATCAAGTTATTTTCCTAACCTCAGATGTTTATAGTAACCAATGTAGTGAATTTCAAAAGGGCATGATTTTATCAGGGAAAATAGTAAGAGTCATTTCAAATAAGTTTAGAGATAATTCGGTTCTAAAAAGCCTAGATAAAGACGATATGCTCATTGTTTTATCCGTCGGTGGATTATTTGCTGGTGTATCATTGGATATGGTCACTACCCTAAATGCCCATAAGATTCTAATTACGACCAATCATAAGGAGATTTACAGGGAAAGCTATGATGAAGTATGGTATTTAAGCAGTGAGGATCAATCTCAACATCGAAGCGCATATACGGTTTTTGGTATCCAATATTTTCTTGAAAGCATATATGCGGCTTATATAAGAAAGTACGGGAAATAACTAATAGCATTGAAGATACTGTAAAAAAACATTAAATTGAATAGCAGTTGAGCTTTTATGATAGCCTGGGGGACAGATTATGCCCCCAGTTTTTTTATTTAATTAAATATAATTAACTTACAGTATGTTTCATGTAAATGAATTAAAGCTAGTTGCATATAGAGACATACTAAAATGCATTTGGAGGGGTGAGGTTTTTGGGCTCTAATAAAACGATGATCAAGGATATTCTTGATGCTGCCGGAGGGACTTCAAATATTAAAAGTGTAGCACATTGTGCAACTAGGCTTCGTCTGACAGTAAACGATCCAGCAAAAACAAAAGATGAACAGACGATCAAAAAAATCAATGGAGTTCTTGGCATGGTCATGCGTGATGACGAGTATCAGATCATCATTGGCCCAGGAGTAGAAGCTGTTTACTTAGATTTTTTAAAGCTGGGTGATTTCCAGACTGCATCTGTCGATGTGGAAGATCAAGTTGCTCCACAAAAGAAAAAAAGAGGAGTTAAATCTGCTTTATTGAAAGCGGGTGACTTTATCTCCGCTTCCTTTGTACCTGTATTACCGATTATTGTGGCAGGTGGTTTAATTAGTGCCATTCTTGTTGTTTGTACTACCTTTTTTGGAATGAATTCTAAATCCGGTACTTATATTGTACTCAATGCGATTTATAATGCAGCCTTCATTTTTTTACCTATATATGTAGGATATAATACTGCGAAGAAGCTAAATGTGACTCCAATGTTGGGTTCTTTGTTAGGTGGAGTGTTTGTAACTAATAGTATCAGTGGGGTGAAGGGGCTTGATTTCCTAGGGATTCCAATCACACCTGTGGACTATGGTAGCTCAGTTTTGCCAGTCGTGTTTGGTGTACTCTTTATGTCTGCAATATACCGTCCTCTGGAGAAACATATTCCTAAATCAATTAAATTTTTTGTTGTACCTACTATAACGATGATTATCACAGTTCCAGTTGCTTTAATAGCTATTGGTCCAATTGCAACTTGGCTTGGTAGCTACATTGCATTAGGTATGGCATGGCTTCATATCCATCTTGGATGGTTTTCGGTTGGGGTTTTTGGTGGACTTGCACCATTAGTGATTTTTAGTGGAACTGGTTCTGCTTTTTATCCTGCAATCTTTCTCTCTTTTGCAGAGAATGGATATGAGGGTTTTATGATGACGGGTCTTTTAGCTGGTAACCTTGCTGTTGCAGGTGCTGCTATTGCGACTAGTCTTCTATTAAAGAACAAAGAGTCAAAATCTGTGGCAGTGTCTACAGGTATTACAGCCGCATTTGGGATTACAGAGCCTGCCATATTTGGAGTGTTAACTAAATTTAAACGTCCATTTATCGGTGCAATTATCGGTGGTGCTATTGGTGGATTATTTGCAGGAGTTATGCAGGTTGTCGAGTACAGCTTTTCATCACCTGGTATAGCTAGTATAATCGCCTTTATTAATCCTGATGGCACTTTATTCAATTTCTTTATGGCGGTAATTACTATGGTTATAGCATTTGTAAGCGCATTTATTGCGACTCGGATGCTTGGGTTAGAAGAGGATACACTCATTGAAAAATAAAAATTAATTTTATAAGGAAAGGAATTATTGTAATGACTAACAATTTTCCAAAAGGCTTCCTGTTTGGGGGAGCAACAGCAGCAAACCAACTTGAAGGAGCTTATGACCAAGGAAACAAAGGCCTCTCTAGCTCAGATATGGTTCGTTTTATTCCATTGGAGCAGGCCAATAAGGAAACCTCTTTTACATTTGATGTTACACAACAACAAATAGATGAAATACTAGCTGATCCTGGAAAATTTAACCTTCCTAAACGTAGAGGCATCGATTTTTATCACCACTATAAAGAGGATATCGCTCTTTTTGCTGAAATGGGATTTAGTGTATTTCGGATGTCCATTTCTTGGCCGCGTATTTTTCCAACAGGTGAAGAAAGTGAACCAAATGAAGAGGGCTTGAAATTTTATGATGATGTATTTGATGAGTTGGCTAAACATAACATTACGCCATTAGTAACGATTTCTCACTATGATTATCCGCTACATTTAGTGCAAAAATACAATGGTTTTGAAAGTCGGGAAATGATTGATTGCTTTGTGAAGTATGCAAAGACATTATTTAATCGCTATCACAAAAAAGTGAAATATTGGCTTACGTTTAATGAAATTAACATGGTCATGGACAGCCCTTATACGTGTAGTGGAGCAATTCCTGAAAATTCAAGTCGAAATGAAATGGATTTACGATTCCAATGCACTCACAATCAATTTGTGGCATCTGCTTTAGCAGTTCAGGCAGCACATGAAATCGATCCAAGCTTGAAAGTAGGTTGCATGGTTTGTCGCTTGGAATATTACCCAGAAACATGTGAGCCAGCCCATCAATGGCGCGCTTTACAAGAAGGGCAACTTAACAATTTCTTTGGTGATGTTCATGTGTTTGGAGAATATCCATTTTATATGGAGCGTTATTTTAAAGAAAATAATGTTCAGATTGATATGCAGCCTGGTGATCTTGAAATTTTGAAAAATGGTCGAGTCGATTTTGTATCTTTTAGTTATTACATGTCTTATGTCGCTCGCGCAAATTCTGGTGACCTTGGCCACCTTAACAGTAAAATTAAAAATCCGTACTTAAAATTGACAAAGAGTGGATGGCAAATTGATCCTCAGGGATTCAGAATTGCACTAAATAATTTGTATGATCGTTATCATCTTCCATTGTTGATTGCTGAAAACGGCTTTTCAGACTATGAAAGCCTTGATGAAAACGGGCAAATTCAAGATGATGATAGAATTCAGTTCTTAAAAGAACACTTGGAACAATTAGAAGAAGCTATTTTAGACGGAGTAGAGGTTTTTGGATATTGCTGGTGGGGGCCGATTGATATTATTTCTTCTAGTACCTCTGAAATGAATAAACGATATGGTTTTATTTATGTTGATCAAGATAACGAAGGAAATGGCAGCTTAAAGCGTTACAAAAAGAAGAGCTTTTATTGGTATCAACAATTTATTAAAGAGCATACTAGTAAATAAATCATTTAATCCTTTGAAATCTCCAGTCTATTGATATATTTAAGCTCATAATAAAGGAACTGATAACCATGTTTAAAAATTTATTTTCCAAAAATAAAGAAGTATCAAAAACAATTGAATTAAAAGCATATGCAACAGGAAAATTAGTAGGAATTGAAGAGGTACCAGACCCCGTTTTTGCAGAAAAGATGATGGGGGAAGGGATTGCTATAATACCTAGTGAAGGCAAGATATATTCACCTGTTGATGGCGAAGTGGTACGCGTATTTCCTAAAAAACATGCTGTAATTGTAAGAGCTGGTAATGGAGCTGAAATTTTAATTCATATTGGGCTTGAAACTGTATCAATGAAGGGTGAAGGATTTACTACACATGTTACCGAAGGAAAAAAAGTTAAAGCAGGCGACTTAATGGTAACGGTTGATTTAGAGCTAGTGAAGAAAAAGGCAAAGGATATCATAACCCCTCTTGTTATTACGAACGGTGATGTAGTAGAAAGTGTAGAAAAACCGATCTTAAAGGGAGAAGTCACTGCAAAACAAGAAATTGTTTTAACCGTAACAGCAAAATAAATGCAATAAGCTAAGTGATTATAGTTAATAATATGTTGATATAAATGTCGCCTTCCTTAACTGGTTGGCGACATTTATTTTAGATGCCTAAAGGTGTAACTTATTTAATTTACTTATAATTTCATTTGATTCTATAATAGATACCCCGATGTTTTTCATTTCTTCGATACCCTTTTCATAAAGGCCAGATATTGCATCTTCTGTCATCACTACCTTCAAATCTCGTTCACTCGCTTCATACATACTTGTTCGAGGGCAATTTGGAAAGTTACAACCAGCAAAAATTAAAGTATCAATACCTTTTTGACTCAAGAATTTCTCTAAATCTGTTTGATAGAAGGCTCCCCATCTTGGTTTATACATAGCCCAGTCATATTCTCCTAGTTGCTGAAACTCACCATTTAGAAGTAGTTGTCCCTGAAGAGGGGGACACTGTTCAGGTTTAATCTCGTTCACGAGCTCCGCACCGTCTGTATCTGGACTAACGAAATGGAATCCATTTTCTATGATTTCTCGACGACAAAGATCTGCATTGGTTCCATCCGTTTTATACAAACGAATAACGTGAATGATTGGACGTTTCGCTGCACGAAATGCTTCCACAAGCTGCTTCATTTTTGGTAAAATTTTAGCAGTTCCTGGTACTTCAGCCTTCGAACCGACTAGAGAGTTATCATTTTGAGTATCAATTGTAATTAATGCACTACGCATCCAATTGGGTTCAGTATATCGTGACATTAAAACCCTCCTTTCGATTAACCTAAGGTTTTAAATATATTATACCTGATCAACATAGTGTAAACTATACATTATGACTAATGTTAGAGAACAATTCTGAGTCAGGAGGTTATCACTTGAATATATTAATCTTAGGTGGAACAGGACGAGTAGGAAGTAAAGTTGTTGCCTACGCGCTTGATGAGGGTCACCATGTGACGGTGTTAGTTCGTACGCCAGACAAGCTTGAATTAAATTATGATGACAACTTGAACATCATTCAAGGCAATGTTTTGAATCAAAATGATATTATGGCCGCGATGCGTGGTATTGACGTGGTTATTAGTGCGCTAAATACGGATGGATCAACTACACTAACGGATAGTATGCCTTTAATCATAAACGCAATGAAGCAAGAAGGTATCAGGCGAATTATAACAGTAGGAACCGCAGGTATCCTTCAAAGTAGAACATCTCCAAATCTATTGCGTTATCAATCAAGCGAGTCAAAGCGTAAATCTACCCGTGCAGCAGAAGAACATCATCAAGCTTACGAAATGTTGAGAGCGTCAAAACTGGATTGGACAATTGTATGTCCAACGTATTTGCCGGATGAGGAATGTATTGGTGAATACCGCGTAGAGATTGATTATTTACCAGAGGGTGGAACTAAAATATCGGTGTCGGATACAGCACAATTTGTATACAGTCTAATAAATAATAGTGAATTCATTAATTTTCGTGTAGGTATAGCATATTAGTACCACTTGTTAATAAAAAAATGAGCCTTAGTTGATCCTAAGACTCGTTTCATTTTTATCATTAAGCTACGCCAACCTCTAAAAGTAACCTCTAACATTTAAGATTCTGAAGTATGAAGCGATGCTTCCTTATCTATTATTGAGATCGAAGACGCATCATGTTTAACTACATTTTTCTCCACAGTACCTTTATCATCTTTGTTCATCCCATAATACTGTTTCAATTCATCTTCTACTGCGCCAACCATCGGCACGTCGTTGCGGTAAGCTGAACGACATAGGACATGTGCAGCGACTGGAGCAGTCAAAAAGACGAAGAAAATACCTAAAATAAGACGAACGCTGAAAATGCCATCAGAAATGAGAAAATAAAGTAAGGTTCCTGCCAATGCACACAACACACCTAGGGTAGAGCTTTTAGATGCCGCATGTGATCGAGTATAGACGTCAGGTAAACGGATGCCACCAATCGCACTGATTAAGCTAAAGATGGCTCCAACTAAAATGAGAATTGCACCAACTGCTTCACCGCTTCCGCTCAATGACAACACCCCTTTCGATAAACCTTGCAAAGGCAATTGTCCCGATAAATGACAGAATTCCGATTAGTAATATAAGGTCAAAGAAAGCTTGGGTATGAAATAATACAGAATAGGCAGCGATGCTGGCAATTAAATTGATGCCGATGGAGTCGAGGGCTTGCACGCGATCCGCACCAGAAGGCCCCTTCACCACCCTGTACATGTTCGCAAGGATGGAGAGCATCAATATACCTAAAGCGATACGTAATATAGTTTCAAATATCATTTTCGCGTCACATCCTTAATCGCTTTTTCAAATACAGAGATTGACTTAATGACAGAGTCCTTAGACTCAGGCAAATTTAGACCATGAATATAAAGGATCTTAGAATCGGGAGTAAGCTCCATCACAACTGAGCCCGGTGTCAAACAAATTAGCAAGGAGAGTAATGTTACCTCTAAGCTTCCCTCTAAATCAGTTTCAGCCTTGAAAATTCCAGGTGTGACATCAACCTTAGGCCTTAGCACATGCTTCATCACCATCATGGAAGAGGTAATTAACTCATGAATGAAAATGATGAATAGCTTACCAATTGCAGCGAGCGTAAATATATAAAAGCGATCCTTAAAAAATCGGCGAGTACATAATAAAATGAACAAACCTACAAAATAACCGCTAATAAAATTCAAAATGCTGACATCATCTTGTAAAAACATCCACAAGCAAGCGATAAATATATTAAGAAGTACTTGAACGGGCATAGTATCCCTCCTTTACTTAAACACTGCGTTAATGTATAGACTAGGATTAAGCAACTCATTGGCAGCTTGAGCGACATGATCTGCAATTCCTTCAGCACCAAGGCCTAAAGCTAGACTTACACAGGTTAAGAAGATAATGGGGAACAATAAGCCTTTAGCATTTCCCTTTAACTCATCTTCATTTAGCATTTTATCGCCCCAGAACGCATTCATAAACAGCTTAATCATCGAATAGAGGATGCCTAAGCTGGCGACTAAGCCAATCGCGCCAAGCCAGAAATAACCAGATTCAAAAGCACCACGTGTTATAAATACTTTACCCAAAAAACCACTGAGTGGTGGAATGCCAACCATGGACAAAGCTGCAATTAAAAACATCCAGCCAAGCATCGGCTTTAGACGAATTAAACCACCAATCTCCTTCAAGCGACTAGTGCCTGTGAGATGAATAATTGTTCCACCAATTAGAAATACAAGAGCCTTGATTACCATATCGTGAAGTAAATAATAGATGGAACCCATCGTACCATTTGTCGTAAAGGCTACAAAACCTACCATGATAAATCCAACACTAATAACCACGTTGTAGGTGAGGATGTTCCTTAGATCCCAATAGCCGATCGCCCCAATTGCCCCAAAAATCATCGTGGCTGCCGCTAAAATGCCGATAATCAGATGCGTAATTTGTGGTTCATGATAAAAAATGAGTGTAAACATACGAAAAATCGCATAGATCCCTACTTTGGTTAATAAGGCTGCAAAAACAGCGGAAACCGCAGTAGGAGGTACACTATAGGAGCCAGGTAACCAGAAGAAGAGCAGTAGCCCCGCTTTTAGTGCAAACACAATCAGGAATAAAAGTGCCACTGTCGTAATTAACCCATCCTGACCCACCTCTGCGATACGTAGTGATAGATGTGCCAGATTTAATGTACCTGTGATGGAATATAGATAAGCTACACCCATCAGGAAAAAGGCGGATGAGATAATGTTTGTAAAAATATATTTTAGTGACTCTCGAAGCTGCTTTTGGCTACCACCTAAAGTGATCATAATATAGGAAGCAACTAAAAATACTTCAAAAAATACGTATAAGTTAAATAAGTCCCCTGTTAAGAATGAGCCATTAACACCGGTAATTAAAAACAAAAACAGTGGATAAAAATAAAGCTTTTCTTGCCGTCGTTCCGTCGAGGAAAAGGCATAAAGTAAACAACCGATTGCAACTACAGAGGTAGCAAGTAGAAGCAAGGCGCTAAACATATCAGCAACAAAGGTAATCCCAAATGGCGCTTCCCAGCCGCCAAGCTGTAACGCTTGAATCCCGCTGTTACTCACGCGACTGACTAGCATTACAGCTACGACAGTAGTTAAGCATAAAGCGATCAGACTAAGCGTGCGTTGAAGATAAATATTTTTTTGAAAAATGATAAGGGCCATTCCCGCTAATAAAGGGATAACGACCGGAGCAATTAACAAATTATTCATACTCATTTCCCCTTAACTGTTCCATGTCATCACTCCCAAAGCTTTGATAAGCTCGATAACCTAGAACTAATACTAATGCGGTGACCGCAAAGTTGATCACGATCGCCGTCAAAATTAAGGCTTGTGGGATCGCATCAGTAAATTGCTGTGTTTTCTCACTCAGCAAGGGAGCTGCACCTGTCTTGAGACCACCAGAGGTAATGAGCAACAAGTTAACAGCATGGCTGATGAGAGAAGCTCCGAGTACGATTCGTAGCAGCCGTCTGGATAAAATCAAATAGGTTCCGATCGATACAAGTACGCCAACCAACAAAATAATTAGAGTCTCCATATCAGCGGTCCTCACTTATACTCAAAATAATATTTACTGCAGTACCGATTACCGCTAAAGCAACCCCAGTGTCAAACACCATAGCTGACGCAAGCTCTGTATCTCCGAAAATCGGTAAGTTTACATGCCCAAACGTTTGGGTTAGAAACGGTTGACCATAGACGATACTTACAAGACCTGTACCTACGGCGATAAATACGCCAACAGCAGCAAGTTTTTTGAAGTCGACAGGAATATTCTCCCGAACTTTCTCAATCCCAAAGGACAAGTAAAGGAGTACAATTGCTGCCGCAGTACTAAGTCCACCGATGAAGCCACCACCTGGCTGATGGTGACCGCTCATAAACAAATAGATGGAAAAGGTGAAAATAATAAATACAGCTACACGGGTTACCGTTTGTAAAATAACATTATTCGGTTTCATCCTGTTTCCTCCTTTTAGAGCGTTGATGGATTAGTACATATACACCCAATCCCGCAATAGTTAGAACGGAGATTTCAAGCATCGTATCAAATCCACGGAAATCAACTAAAATTGCATTGACGATATTTTTAGCGCCAGCCAGCTCATAAGCCCTTTCGAAGAACTCAGTAATAGGCTCAAACAATTTGTGACCATTCGCAGACAGAGCTAGCAAGGTGACGGTTAGGCCAACAGAAATTGAAATGATGAGATTACTCAGCTTAAACGGTATTCGTTCAATATCCTTTTTGAGCTTCGGCAAATGATAGAAGCAGAGTAGGAAAAGCACGGTAGTTACTGTCTCTACAACCATTTGGGTTAAGGCTAAATCAGGTGCTCTGAAGATAACGAAAAACATCGAAACCATATAACCAACTGCCCCTAGAGCGACAATGGCTACAACACGGTGATTCGTAAGTAAGACCGTTAAGGCTGCTATCACCATCACTAGCACAAGTCCAGCATCAAATAATGAAATGCTTGCATCGTTAGAAAAATCAAATTTAAGTCCGTAGTTCAATAGAAGTGAGCCTAATAGCAACATGACAAAGAAAGAAAAAATATAGCTTAAATAATGTCTTAATGAACCTGTCATGTAACGGTTAGTTAGCGAAGCAGCTCTCTTTTCCATACTTGGTAGTGATTTATTAAATAGATGATTTAGAGTTAGCGTTTGTGGATAATTACGGAAAAGCCGAATCCAACGTTTCGCTGTTCTAAATAGTAGGAAGCCAAGCACAACCACGCCAATCGTCATCAGCAATTCAGCATTTACACCATGCCATGCACTGATTTTTAGATCAGTTGAAGAGATTGGCATCATTGGCAATACTGAGGTCAAAGCAGGAATTAAAATGTACTTTCCAAGCACATTTGGGAAAAAGAAGGTTAACACGACAAACAAGCACAGCACGATGGGTGCAAATAACATGCCAAATGAAGCCTCATGTACTTTACGCGTTAACTTTTCAGGGTGAAATTTCCCACCAAACGTTTTGAATACAAAAATCATACAGTATACAAACGTAAATACGCTGGCGATCCAAGCGATGACAGGGAATATTACACCTAAACGGTCTAGACCAAATGCGCTAACATGCGTTAGCTCTGTCATTGCGGCAAAAAACATTTCTTTACTTAAAAAACCGTTAAATGGTGGTAATCCAGCCATTGAAAAGGCACCAACCATCGCAATGGTAAATGTCACTGGCAATACCTGCATTAGCCCACTTAAATAACGAATATCACGCTTTCCTGTCTCATGATCAATAATTCCTACTACCATAAACAAGCTTCCTTTAAAGGTAGAATGATTAAATAGATGGAACAAGGCAGCGAAGGTCGCTACAGTAAAGAGACTACCGTTTTCGCCAGGTCCAAAATACACGGCAAGTGAACCTACGCCAAGCAAACTCATAATTAAGCCCAATTGGCTAATCGTTGAGTAAGCAAGCAATGCCTTTAAATCAGTCATACGTAATGCAGATAATGAACCGTATAAAAGTGTAATGATACCTACACCAGTGACGAGCCAAAACCATACAGAGCTGCCCCCAAAGATAGGGGTTGTGCGTGCAACTAAATAAATCCCCGCCTTCACCATCGTCGCAGAGTGCAGGTAGGCACTCACTGGAGTTGGTGCTTCCATCGCATCAGGTAACCAGATGCCAAACGGAAATTGTGCAGATTTCGTAAAAGCTCCCAGCAGGATACACAGCATAGCAGGAATAAATAAAGCATGACTCTGAATCACGTCCACTTGGGCAATGATTTCCCGAATGCTGTAAGTATCAGCCATCATAATTAGCATAATAAATCCGGCAAGCATCCCGAATCCGCCAATTACGGTAATGAGCATGGCTTTTAAGGCACCCTGACGCGAGCTCTTACGCTCATACCAATACGCAATTAATAAGAAAGAGGACACACTCGTTAACTCCCAGAATCCATATAAAACTAGAAGGTGATCAGAGAATACGAGTCCAAGCATTGCTCCCATAAATAGAAGCAAATAGACATAAAACTGATGAAGTGCCTCACGGGTTTTAGACATATAAAAAATAGAGTAAATAATGACAAGTACTCCGACACCTGAAATGAGTAAGCCAAACAGTAAGCTTAATCCATCCACATAAGTAACGATATTAATGCCAAGGGTTGGAATCCAGGATAAAGTATATTGGTACGTTTCACCCGCCGCTATTGAAGGTATATATTGAAGTAAATAGATCAATATGAATAAGGGGGCGAGTAATACGAACCACCCTGTATGTACAAGGCGATTGAGATATTTATACAAAAATGGTACAAGTATGGCGCTTAAAAATGGAAGGAAAATGAAAATATAAAATATAGCCAAGCGACCTCCTCCTTACTTTACGGGTAATGTTGTCCTGTTGTTGACTCTTTATGAAACTTCAATTATAGTCTTACGTAGTTTAATTTAACGATCTACTATTTAACCCTGAGGTGAAGTATTAAAAAATGGATATTACAATGATGAATGAAAGTATTCTTGTCTGCGTTTATTATGGACCTAACGGCGAAAGACTAATCAAACGCGGTTGTAAAATTGCGAATATGATGAAGGCTCCCCTTTACATTTTAACGATTGATCCCAAGCCCTTTGATGAACTGGATGCCGAGAAAATATTTTATATCGAAAAATGGAAAGAGTATGCAAACTCTCATAGTACAGCACAATTTATTATGAAAGATAATGAAAGTCGTCCTGTCACAAAAATTATTGCTGAGGTTGCTAGAGAAAAAAATATTACGCAAATTATTTTAGGTCAGACGGCACAAAGTCGATGGGAGCAAATTACTAAGGGCTCCATTGTTAATGCTTTGGTGCGTGAAATTCCTTTTGTTGATCTACACATCATTTCGGTCTCCCGCTATATTCGTGATGGGGAAGGGATGTATAGAAATGGAACAAGAGCTTACTTAATTAAGGAAGATCAGCATTATAGATTAAGCTTTAATCATGAAAAGGATACGGAATTTGAAGGCATCTTCTTTAAAGAAGTTGATACGGATTTTGATAATGGAATTTTCCGTTTTATGAAGGATGCCGAAACTTTGCAGGTCCTGGTTGACGATGGAATCGTCACTGAACTAAAAAACGTAGAAATTGATACCGCATTGGGTCTGGAAGACACCGATGAATAATTAGGACCACATATATAGAATGTATTTAATACTCTCCATCTTTATAGGAGGGTATTTTTTTATAAATTCACATCTACTTTAATAGGTAAATCTGCATTCTTGTCAATTCCTAAATACTTCAAGGTTTCCGAAGTGGAGTGGTGATTCAAAACGGATTTAATAATTGAAATGGCAATACCTCTTTGATACGCATGATACCCAAATGTTTTGCGAAGTGTATGGGTGCCGATCTTTTCTGTAATTCCTACCTCCCTTGCCGAATGGTTAATAATACGGTATGCCTGTTGACGGGTGATGGGGCGACGATCCTTTTTTGATTTAAATAAATAATCATCTCCGCTCCAGTCCTCGCTAGATAAATACTCAATCAGGATTTGCCGGATTTTGCTATTTAAATAATACGCCTTCTCTTCCCCAGCGTGTGCATCCTTTAAATAAAGGAACTGCTTTGGCTGCTGACCATCCCAGACGTCTTGTATTGTTAGGTTCAGCATATCAAGAAGACCAATTCCAGTGTTGATTCCGAGTACAAACAGCAACACATCTCTGAGTGATTGCTTTCTCAGTACTTGCTTCATGGCTTGTATCGTTTCAATATCTCGAATCGGATTTACATATTGCACAAAATATCCCTCCCGACATGTTACTTAATAATACATTAACATATATTGAGTAACATCACAATTGAAAAAAACGTTTTTTTGGATAAATAGGCTAGTATGTATTTGTAATTTAGCGTGCAAATAAATATAGCTGAAGAAGGCATAAAAAAGGATAGCGAAATAGGGATTAACCTATACTCACTATCCTTTTTGTTCTCAATCATTCATTCAAAATACATTCTAAATAAATAACTCAGCTCATTATTATGTTGTTTTGTATCGTACTTTTCTTCGAGATTGAAAACGGAAGATCTCCCTCTTCATAGTTTCGATAGGTGGGGGCAAGCCCCAACGCGAAGTTTAATGCTTTACCTTCTATAATATCATCATGCGTAATAAACAACTTAGTATATTGCTCTCCATTTAAAGTGAGCTTGCTGACAAAGTTAGATTGTGGGTTGTTGTTATCAGTTTGAATTTGCATCTGCTTGCCGTTTGGAAGCTCAATCGTAACAGTATCAAATAATGGAATACCAAGCACATACTCTTTACTTCCAGGGCAGACTGGATAGAAGCCCATCGCACTAAACACGTACCAACCTGACATGCTGCCATTGTCCTCATCCCCAGGGTAACCACTAAAGCCATTATTAAATAACTGAGTCATGATTTGCTTGACGACAATTTGCGTGGAGGCAGGTTGCCCGACGTAATTAAATAAATAAGGAATATGGAAGCTTGGCTGGTTCGAGATTGCCACTTGTCCAAAATCTACAGCCGACATTTCGCTCATCTCATGAATTTCAAAGCCGTAACCTAGCACATCATAGTGGGGAGGAGTATTGCATAGGTCAGTGATCTTTTGAAAAAACTGCTCCTGCGAACCGTAGGCTTGAACTAATCCTCCAAAATCATGAAAGACCGCAAAGCTATTTTGCCATGCACTACCTTCAGCATAATCCTCACCCCATGTAAAATGGTTAAAATCTGCACGGAACTCACCATGACTATCCTTTGCTCGCATAAAACCGGAATTTGGATCAAAGATGTTACGGTAATTGAGGGCATTTTTACGATAATGCTCCGTCACTTGTTCATTACCCAGCACTTCTGCTACAACACTAATACAATAGTCGCTATATGCGTAATCAAGCGTATGGTTAACGCTTTCATGATAGTGGTTTGGAACATAACCATGCTTAATATAGTCTAATGTACCTCGTCTACCGTAGCAGTCCTGCTCACTTTGTGTCGTTGCCCCGGTCAGCATAGCTGTAAGCAATTGGGGCATGAGCTTCATTCCGATTCCTTTGGATGCGGCGTCAGCTATAACTGCATCTATGAGTGTACCTGGCATAATGCCACGCTCATCTGGCGATAACCATTTTGGCAAAAATCCTGTTTCAATATAACTGTTCAAATATCCTTCTAGCATTTCCTCATATTCTTTTGGCGCGATGATGGAATACAGCGGATATACCGTCTTATATGTATCCCAAAATCCATTGTTTGTGTACAATACTCCACTTTTAACCGCTTTTGCTGTTGTGTCATAATGAATAGGTTGCATAGCATCGTCTAGCTCATAAAACTTTTGTGGAAAGAGGAACATTCGGTACAAACAATTGTAAAAGGTTCGTATATATTGCTCGTTTGAATGCGTTACTTTTATTTTATTTAAATAATAATTCCAGTCGTTAGCCGCTTGCTGTTTGAGCGTATCAAAGCTGTCATTTGCCTCCCGGCTATAATTAAGCTCTGCTTGCTCTAAGCTAATAAACGAAGTAGCCAGCTTCACCTCTAGTAGCTCTTGTTCGCAATCTTTAAATCGGATAACAACATGCTGATCAAGCCCACTGATATCAGTTTCATTACATAGCTGTCCGTCCACATCATAGTAACCAGAGCCACCTAAATCGATCTCCTTACTAAATTGCATCACGACATACATTTTAAACTGATCATCATGACAGCCTGAGAAATTACTAACATAACCTGTGACGCGACGTCCCGTAGCATCAATGTGAAATTCACTACGATTTTTAATATTTAATACAAATCCTGCTTGCTGCCTTGAATTGTATTGGATCTGTAATGTAGCACCATAAGTAGAAGGGACAAGCTCTGTGACAATATTGTATCGTTGTTGCTTTACCTTAACGTGATGTGGTTTAAAGATCGCTTCCTCAGGGCGATAAGAGCTTTGGCAAGAAAAGAGGGAGCCTTTAATTTTGTCGTCCGCTATGGGTGTCATCACAAAATGAGAGAAATCTCCCATCCAAGGACTTGGCTGATGACTTAGACGTATCCCTTGAAAAATCCGATCATAGGGATTAAAAAACCAACTACCCTCATCACTGCTTTGGACTACAAAATGATTCATGCCAAACGGAACAGCTGTAACGGGTAATGTGTTGCCATTTGAAAATGTATATTTGCTGTTGGTGCCTTGTCTAGTATCAATATAATCTAGCATGTAAAACCTCCAACGTTTTTTAAAAACGGGTTTAAAGTTTTTTGACTGTCTGTCGTTCAATGAGCTGAACGGGAACAACTATATTTTCCTTAGGTAAATCCTTAGATAAGTCTTGTTGCTGGTTTTCAATCGCTGTAACTAGCTGTTGCGCCGCTAAATAACCCATCCTTTCAAAATCCTGAGAGATGGTTGTTAATTTAGGCTCAACAAAGGTAGACAGATGAATGTTATCAAAACCAACGATGGAAAAGTCCTTAGGAATGGATAAACCCATTTCCTTGGCGATTTGTATAACCTCGATCGCAATCAAATCATTTTCAGCAACAATCCCTGTAATACCTTGCTCCATAATGGACTGAATAAACTGCGAATAATAATCCCTGCCGTTATCACTATCATGGGTTAAGAAACGTGCTGTTAAATCATGGACGCTATAATCGATTAGGTTATGGTCATATAGTGCACTCAAATAACCAAAGTATCGCTCGCGAATAGAAGAAGAGGTTTCAACCTTCAACGAGGAGAGATAGGCAATTTTTTTATGGTTATTGTCAATTAAATGCTTGCAGGCCATATAAGCACCGTTCAAATTATCCGATACAACGGATGGAAACGGAATGCCATCAATCGTTTTGTCCATCGTAATCAGCGGGTATTTCAATAAGTGATATTGATATAACATACCTAGGTCGGAATTGCTGCTGACTGGGTACAAAATTAAACCTGAGTTCGAGCTTTGTAATGCACTTTGCAAAAGCTTATGTTGGCTAATTCTCGTATTCGACTGGATGTTTAACGTATAATCTGTAGTTGCTAAAAATTCATTAATGCCCTTTTCGTAGTCACCAAGCCCAGGGTTATGCGTAAAGGGAAGAATGAGCAAAATTTCCTTACTTGCTTTTACTACTGGCCGAAGAAACGGTTGAACCTCATTTACAAAGCTCCCCTTTCCTTGTATTCGGTAAATTAAACCTTCATTCTCTAGCTCTGTTAAAGCTCTTTTTGAAGTAATACGGCTAACCTTAAATTGCTTCGAAATTTCAGCTTCGGTAGGAAGCTGGTCCCCAGGGTGAAGCTCTCCTGAGTTCATCTTTTGCTTAAGCGTGTTTACAATGTGTTGATATAGAGGAATTTGTTCCATTTTTGATTCTCCTTGCAAATATGATATATCATTTATTGATTGATTATGTCAAGTTTCATGGATAGTGTTTAAATTTGGATTATCGACAAACATTACGTTGAATATACGATAGATTCACTTAATGAGCAATATAAATAAATACAATGGACTACTTCATGTAAATCAGGAGCCTTATCGCTATTGATACTGTTGCTATACTACGAAATTAGTTACAGAAATCTATGAAAGTTTGAAAAATAAAAAGGACTATGCATAATTTGTAAACGTTTTCTTTTCTTTGATTATAACTCTTGACAAATAATATGGTATACCTCAAAATATGTTTTGTTTAGATATTTGGTATATCAAATTAGAGGGAGGTTGATCAAATGAATCATTTTAGAAAAAGAGGGCTTGCAATCATTAGTATTTTAGCATTGGTTTTAATTGTGACAGCCTGTGGTGGTAAAACAGAAAGCTCAAAAAATGATAATGGACAACAATCTGAAAATATGAAAGCGATATCAATGCTTAGACCTAGCTGGAATAATTTACGACCTGCATCTAAAGATTTATGGATGTGGAAGGAATACGAGAAAATGACAGGCATTAAGGTGGAGTGGGAAGAGCTTAGTGATATTGGGGAAAAGAAAAATGTCATACTTACCCGTAGCAAGCTACCAGATGCCTTTTACCAAGTGGATTGGAATAATGGAGAGTTGTTGAAATACGGACAGCAGGGACTCTTTATCCCATTAGAGGATTTAATTAAAGAGCATGCACCCAATTTGCAAAAATATATGGATGAGCATGAGGACGTGCGTAAAGGGCTAACAAGTGCGGATGGGCATATCTATGCGACACCTTATCTTGATCCATATCCAGAGGGCAATCGCACCATTCGTTTATATATTAATAAAAAATGGTTGGATAAGCTGAAGCTAGACGTCCCTAAGACAACAGCAGAGCTTGAACAAGCATTAAATGCGTTCGTTACCCAAGATCCAAACGGCAACAATGTGAATGACGAACAAGGTTGGTATATGCCAAGTGGTTCTTTAGGCTGGACATTTGAACAAATGCTGATGGGTTCCTTCGGCATTGGTAATGGCGGACGGAAGGCATTAGGAAACTTTATTTATGTGGATGACAGTGATGAAATTCAGCTTACGATCATGTCTGATGGCTATAAAGAGCTTTTAAAGTATGAAAATCGTTTATATAAAAGTGGTGCCATTCATAAGCAATCTTTTAGTGGAATTGATTATGACAAATGGACCGCAGATGCTGCTAAGGATACGGTGGGTGCTTGGAACTGGGCGGCACCTGATTATATCGGACAACAAGTAAAGGATGATTTTGTTCCAATTAATGTGCTTGCAGGACCTGGGGGACATACTGCTTCACTAACAGATTCACAGGTTGCGGGTGCATCTAGCTTAGTCATTACGAAGGATGCCAAAAACCCTGCAATGATTCTAAAATGGGTGGATTATTTTTATAGTGAAGAAGGAAGTGTATTTGGATATTTAGGGAAGGAAGGCGTCACCTATAACGTTGAAAATGGCAACAAAGTATATATTGATGACATTTTAAATTACAAAGATGGGGTTGGACTTGGTGCATTCCAATATGTAGATAACGTATATGGCGGTTATTTCCCTTACATTGAATTGTCGCCAGAAATTCGGGCAGCCGCAGGACGGCAGAAAGCGCCTGTGTATACCGACCTAAATGAGAACACATTACCACGTGTCATTTTACCAGATCTACCTGCAACGATTCAGGAAGCCAATGAATCCTCTTCGATTATAGCGGATATCGGTAACTATGTTGGGCAGATGCGAGTGGAGTTTGTGACAGGGACTAAGGATATTGATCAGGAGTGGGACAATTACATCGCTCAGCTTAAAAAAATGGGTGCAGAAAAATATTTGGAAATCAAACAAACACAATACAAACGCTATAAAGATAGCTAATGCTTAAAAAGCGATAATCAGTCGATAGGGGATTCTTATGAATCTCCTATCCGTTTATAGAGAGGAGCATAGTATGGGACGGCTTGTAGCGAGGAAGCATTTTACAAAGTCAAAGGGTCAAGCTGTGATGAGACACAAGTGGTTGTACATTATGATGCTGTTGCCACTAGCCTCGTTAATCATTTGGAATTATATCCCGATGTATGGGGTTATTATTGCCTTTAAGGACTACTCCCCAGCGTTTGGAATCTGGAATAGCCCTTGGGTGGCGTTTAGCCATTTTGAGCGGTTTTTTAATGCGTTTTATTTTAAAGATGTCATTATTAATACGTTAAGAATAAGTCTATATAGCCTGTTGGTGGGCGTTCCACTGCCTATCATTTTAGCGCTGATGTTTAACGAGCTTAGGAATAAGAAGTTTAAATCCATCGTTCAGACGATTTCATATATTCCAAACTTTATTTCTGTTGTCATTATTGTTGGGATGGTTATGTTTTTTACTTCACCCGTAGATGGTGTAATAAACTCGGTCATTCAATATTTTGGTGGCACACCGATTGATTTTATTGGCAATCCCAATCTATTTGCTCATGTTTTTGTATGGTCAGGAATTTGGCAATCTGTCGGGTGGGGCACGTTGATTTATACAGCGGCGATGTCTGGGATTCCTCAAGATCAATACGAAGCTGCAGCGATTGAAGGAGCGTCACGGTTGAAATGTATTTGGTATATTACGATTCCTGCCATTATGCCAACGATTGTGATTTGTACAATATTAGCGACTGGCTCTGTCATGTCCGTTGGCTTTGAGAAGGTTTTGCTGATGCAAAACGATGCAAATCTAGCCACGTCTGAGGTTTTATCTACCTATATGTATAAAGCAGGGATTTTAAATGCTGAATATAGCTTTTCCGCCGCCGTTGGACTGTTTAACAATTTAATTAACTTTATCGTGCTGTATCTTGTCAATAAATTTGCTCAGAAATTCAGCGAAACAAGTCTGTGGTAGGGAGGGGAAGCGCATATGCAATTTCAGTTAACGAAGGGCGATAAAATATTTAATTGGGCGAATATAATCATCGTGAGTATATTTACGCTACTTGTATTATATCCACTATTATTTGTGGTGTTTGCTTCCCTTAGTGACCCAAGGCAAATTTTTGATGATGTTTTGCTGTTATGGCCAAAAGGGTTTACACTTGATGGTTACAAACGGGTGTTAGGCAACATGGATATTTGGATGGGCTTTAAAAATGCCGCTATCTATACAGTGTTAGGTACTGCCGTAAATGTGATAATGACGACACTAGCGGCATATCCGCTATCACGAAGGGACTTTAGAGGACGTCATGTCATCACAATTTTGTTTACATTTACGATGTTTTTTTCAGGTGGCCTTATTCCTACGTATATCGTCAATCAATCTCTTGGCATTGTAAACACTGCATGGGTTATGATTATTCCTGGGGCAATTAGTGTATATAATATGATTATTATGCGTACTTATTTTCAGCAAAATATTCCGCTGGAGCTGGAGGAAAGCTCGTTTATCGATGGGGCAACAGATTTACAACTATTGCTTAAAGTTGTTCTTCCATTATCTACACCTATCATTGCCGTCATGATGATGTTTTATGGTGTAGGTAGATGGAATAGCTATTTTGATGCAATGATCTATTTGTCAGATCGCGAGTTATTTCCGTTACAGTTAATTTTAAGAGAAATACTTGTGCAAAATCAGATGGGGGACGCTGTAAACCAAAGTATGATGAACGCCAATCAAAGTGAAGTGAATGCACTTAAGCAATCTATTAAGTATACGGTCGTTGTCATCTCAAGTGTTCCAGTGCTCATTTTTTATCCAATTGTCTCTAAATACTTTGAAAAAGGGATTATGGTTGGTGCGATTAAAGGTTAATATATAACAGTAAGGAGGCGTGTGGATGATTCGTGTGACAGTATGGAATGAATTCCGTCATGAGCAAAGTAACCCTGTCGTACAGGAAATGTATCCAGATGGGATTCATGGACAAATCGCTAACTTTTTAGTTGAAAGCAGTCTTCTCGCTAGTAGTGAACCTAAGGTTAACATGTTAGCGCACGAGCAATTTAAGGTAAGTACAGCCACCTTGGATGAGCCGGAGCATGGCTTGACACAGCAGGTGTTAGAGGAAACTGATGTTTTAATCTGGTGGGGACATATTGCTCACGACGAAGTCGAGGATAGCATTGTAGAACGTGTGCAAAAGCGGGTTTTAGAAGGAATGGGTTTAATCGTACTTCATTCCGGACACTTTTCTAAAATATTTAAAAAGCTAATGGGCACCTCCTGTGATTTAAAGTGGCGTGAGGACGGACGAAACAGTGTGATTTGGAATGTGAATCCTAGTCATCCGATTGTTGAAGACATTGGAGATTTTATTGAATTGGAGCAAGAGGAGATGTATGGGGAGCATTTTGACATCCCAACGCCCGATGAATTGATTTTTGTGAGCTGGTTCCCTGGCGGTGAGGTATTTAGAAGTGGTTGCACGTTTAGACGGGGCAAAGGCAAAATCTTTTATTTCCAGCCTGGTCATGAAACGTATCCAAGCTATTACAATGAAAAAGTACAGCAGGTTATTAAAAATGCTGTAAAGTGGTGTGCACCAACACAAAACATAACGCCAACCTATGGACATTTTGAAGCCAGACAAAATTAGAAACCTAAAGACAAATAATTAAGTATTATTTTCAAGACAAGTCTTGTTAGATTGAATGATTTTTTAAGAAGAGCTAATTTATCACTTTGGGGTGATGAATTGGCTTTTTTAGGTTTTTCCCTAATAGTAGCGACTTTTTGTATATGTTACGGTTATATTGCAATGTAAACAATATCCAATGGGAATAGTCGTTTTAATTTTGGCTCCAGCTACGATCCAGAGAGTTCTTGCGATTGTTGTTAAAATCAACTTCCTTTTATCAAAGTAATTTTATGGATGGAATTTGATTTTAAGAGACAACCTTCAGAATCTCTCTGTTTCTTCGCAAGTTGGGTTAGTGGTCAAGCACTGATTTCAAGATAGAGCCTTAATTTATTATTTTTTTAGGGAGGAAGTTTGTAATGGAGAAGGTCAAAGTAGACTATAAAAAAATGTATTATGCTTTTCCTGTTTTACTTATTAGTTTTTATGACGAGCAAGGAAATGTGGGGATCACGCCAATTTCATCTTCTTATTCTTTAAAAGATATGGTGATGCTTGGCTTTAATAGTGGCGGATATGGTGTTAATCAGCTGAAGAAAGTAAAGGATTTTGTTATTAACATTCCTAATCGTGAAATAGAGGAGCAAGTAGTTGCAGCAGGCTCGGTATCTGGTCATGAGCATAATAAGCTAGAGCACGGGCAATTTACACTTGAGTCAGCATCTGCCGTTCATGCTCCCATAATTAAGGAATGTCCAATCTCGTTTGAATGTACTGTATCAGAGGTGATAGAAAGTGCCAATCATCCTGGGATTACAAATGTGATTGCCACAGTGAAGGAAAGATGGATCACTCCTGATTTGATGAACGATGAAGGCCTGCTGATTGCAGATAATTATAATCCAATTCTAAATGTTAGTGATGGCATTAAGCGAACCTTTAAATATATTAAATGAGCTTGATTAGAAAAAATGATTAGAAAAATTTCCCTTACTAAATTCCTATATGTGGTATACTAGTGTTAAATTTCACAGTAAAGGAGAAATTTTTTTGATCGGACGTAGTGGGAATCCAACATTAAGAGAAAGAACCTTTGAAAGACCTGAGTCTTATCAAGGTGGCAACACGATGACATTAGGTGGTACAGTGAATAAATCTTTTATTACACTGATCATTTTGTTAGCTAGTGCATTTGCTACGTGGATGCGGTATTTTGAAGGTTATGAAGTAGTACAATTAGCTTACATAGGCGGGATAGCAGCATTTGTTGTAGCATTAATTGTTTCTTTTGCTCCAAAGTCTTCACCATTTTTAGTTCCTGTTTATGCTGTTTTAGAAGGGATGTTTTTAGGAGCAATTTCAGCCACCTATGAATCGCTTTTTGATGGCATTGTAATGAAGGCAGCTTTACTGACAGCTTGCGTATTTTTGGCGTTATTGCTCATTTATAAGTTTCAAATTATTAAAGCAACGGAGAACTTTAAGTTAGGTGTTTTTGCCGCTACTGGTGGTATCGCACTTGTATACTTAGCTTCCATGGTATTACGGTGGTTTAACATTGAAATGCCTTATTTACATGAAGGTAATTTGATTGGGATTGGGATTTCTGTTGTTATTGTTATCGTAGCAGCCTTAAACCTAGTTCTGGATTTTGATTTCATTGAAAAAGGTGCTGAAAATGGCTCACCTAAATATATGGAATGGTACGGTGCGTTTGGTTTAATGGTTACTTTAGTTTGGTTGTACTTAGAGCTATTGCGCTTGTTAGCCAAAATTAATAGTCGTGATTAATCTGATCGCATAACTATTGACTTTTAATTAGATTTTATGAATAATGCAATTAAAGAAGTGCTTCGTAAAAGGGCTGCCTTTATGTCTATTGTGACTTAGAGGACAGCCCTTTAAGTGCTGATTAAAATAAAAATAGGTTTTATTGATATAAAATGGTTTTTATTGTTATAATTTCAATTGAAGTGGGGATAATGAAATGGAACATATTTATTTAGACCACGCCGCTTCAACACCGGTTCATCCTGATGTTGCAGCCGAAATGGTAAAGATAATGACAGGCCATGTTGGGAATGCATCTAGCATTCATGCTTATGGTCGTGATGTGAAGAAGCTAATCCAAAATGCGCGTGATCGTATTGCAAAATTTGTGGACTGCTTGCCCGAAGAGCTTGTCTTTACAAGCGGGGGCACTGAAAGCGATAATTTGGCACTGTTTGGGGTTGCGACAGCTTTTGCTCATCAAGGCAAGCATATCATTACAACCCAAGCAGAGCATCATGCCGTCTTACACGCCTGTGAGCAATTAGAGGCTAAGGGTTATGAGGTTACTTATTTACCTGTAGATCATTATGGTCGTGTGACACCTACAGGGGTGTTAGAGGCAATTCGTAAGGATACAATACTCATTAGCATTATGTACGCGAATAATGAGACCGGCACGATCCAACCCATCGAGGAGATTGGAAGGATTGCAAAGGAACATCACGTTTTATTTCATGTTGATGCGGTTCAAGCGATGGGTATTTTACCGATTTCCTGTAGTCAGCTCCCAGTAGATTTGATGAGCTTTTCTTCACATAAAATGAATGGTCCTCAAGGGATTGGAGCACTATATGTTCGTCAAAAGCTACAGCTTACCCCACTGCTATTTGGGGGCTTGCAAGAAAAAAAACGACGTGCAGGAACTGAAAATGTTGCAGGTATTGTTGGCTTTGCTACAGCAGCAGATATTGCATATCGGGAACAAGGCGAAAGATACCAACATTATGAGTTACTACGTGCTTTATTTTTAGCCGAGCTGGATGAACGAGTTGGACATGAGCGGTATATCATTAATGGACATCCAGAGCATAGATTGCCTCATATTATAAATATTAGCTTTCCTGAGTGTGGAACAGAGACCATGCTTATGAACTTAGATATGGAAGGAATTGCAGTAGCAAGTGGTTCTGCTTGCACTTCAGGTTCTTTAGAGCCATCTCATGTTTTAAAAGCAATGAATTTGTCAGAAGAAACTTTATCGTCTGCGATTCGTTTTAGTATGGGAATGGGTAATACTACTGATAATATAAAATTTACGGCGCAAAAAATTGGAACCATCTTGGAGCGACTTCGTAATAAAAAATAATAGTTTACTTTTGTGTTGGGGAGGAGGCTCTCAGTTTATATCGAAGTTAGGACAAGGAGGACTAGCCTATGAGATTTCACGAAATGATCGGTTTGCCTGTATATGATGTAGAGACAGGTAAACGTGTTGGTAAAGTCCTCGATTTAATGTTAAACGATGAGTGGGTTTTGCAAGGGATTTTATTAGAAAGAAAGCATCTGTTTTCTTCAACTAAAATCGTGCTATGGCAAGATATTGTAGCCTATGGCGAAGATGCTGTAATGATAAGTAATCAACAGGCGATCCATAAACAAGATGCCGACAACATAAACTTAACTTTTTTGACAGGCAAAGAGAAATTGAAAGAACTTTCCGTGTTAACCGAAGATGGATTAATGATTGGACATGTTAGTGATGTTTATTTTGACCAAAAAAAGGGAAATACAATTACAGGAATTGAAATCAGTGATGGATTTTTTGCCGATCTGATGGAAGGTAGAAAGATGCTACCTTTAATACCGGGTATGTCAATGGGCGAGAACGTAATCATGGTGCCCTCTCTGAGTGAGCAGCGACTAGAGAAACCCATGAATTATTCTGATGGATAGGTGATGTAAATATGATGAAATGTCCAAACTGCAATTCCAAGGATATCGGTAAGATTGGTTCACATCAATTTTATTGCTGGGGTTGCTTTATCGAGCTAACTGTAAACGGCGAAAAAATGTCAGTTTATCAAGTCGAAGAAGATGGCACATTAAGTTCATTGGATGATTTGTTTTTTAATGAAAACTTACCAGAAGATTTTTCTTCTATTCAAGCATCCTCTTAATAAACATGATATGCAAAGGGCAATCTTATTCACTTCAAGTTGAAAGTGAAATAAGATCGCCCTTTTCTGTGTTTTTAAACATAAATCCCCACTATTTAGCGCATACTTAGTTTTATCTTGTTAATTGAAGGTTAGGAGGGCAGAATGGATGCCTATACATAAAACTAAGCTCTTTCAGACTACGCTATGGATTTTATTAGCGATGCTTATTTTGTTTTTTGGCTGGATGCTTCGTCCAATGTTTGGGCATGTTTATGATTTTTTCAAGGCGATTCTTGCCCCTTTTATCGTTGCTATGATTATTTCTTATGTACTCAATCCGATCGTAAGGACATTAGGAGGTCGAAAAGTTCCAAGAACCATCGCAGTATTACTTATTTATGCGGTTTTCCTCGTCATTGTTGCTGTCATTTTAATCAACTTAATTCCGATGATTATTAAACAGTTAGGTGAATTAGATGAGCATCTTCCTAAGCTCACCATGCACACGCAGCAGGTTATTAATGAAATTGATCATAGCAGTATGCCAGGTGGAATCCGCATGGGCTTAACGAATTGGTTTTTTGGTCTAGAGCAAAAGTTCGCCAAAGGGTTATCTGATTTCATGAATAATATTGGAGCAACCATTGAAATTGTGTTTAATGCATTTATTGTCCCGTTTCTTATTTTTTATATTTTGAAGGATTTTCAGTTTTTTGAAGATAAAATGATGCAATTTTTGCCTCGTGCACATCGGAAGCCAATCGTCCGTTTGATGAAGGAAATCGATGATGCGTTAGGAAGCTATGTAAGGGGGCAATTGTTAGTTTGTGTCATAATCGGGGTGTTTGCCTATATTGGTTATATTATTATCGGAATGCCATTTGCACTGCTATTAGCAGGCGTTGTATCCATTTGTAACATCATTCCTTATATTGGCCCCTTTCTAGGTGCCGCACCTGCCTTAGTAATGGCAGTAACGATGTCATGGAAGCAAGTCCTGCTTGTCATTGTTGTTAATTGTATCTGTCAAACGGTGGAAAGTAACATTGTATCACCACAGGTGGTTGGGCGTAGCCTTCAGCTTCATCCGATGATGATTATATTTGCCTTGCTTGTTGGTGGTGAAGTGGGTGGTGTTGTGGGGTTAATTTTGGCTGTTCCTTTCTTCGCTGTATGCAAGGTTGTGATCCAGCATGTTTTTGTATATTATATTCGGCGAAAGTCGGTATAAATAAATAAACGGAAATAAAACTTGGATTTCAAAATTGTGACGTTCGCCAATGGAAAGGTTGTTCAATATTCTAATTAAGTAACAATGACATTGACAGCCTCTGTTGTGCCTTATATACTTGAATTAATTTGTCTATAAAACAAAATCGGTGATGAAATAAAGTAAGTTTTAGACGGTTTTTAAAGAGACGGGTTTCCGTTGTACTTATATTTTTAACGATAAAATAAGTACATAGGCTGAAAGAAACCTGATGATCGCTTAAGCTGAATGCTAATTTCAGAGTGTGAATGCTAAATTCAACGGGTTGCCACCGTTATCGGGCTTTCAAGGAGATCGCGATAAGCAAAAGTTTTAAATACTTAGCTTGCAAGATGGCGATAACCAGGGTGGTACCGCGATTGATTTCGTCCCTGATTTTCAGGGACTTTTTTGCGTTTTTTTAATTTTAGGAGGGTTAATGATGAAATCGAATCAGATTCGTGAGAAATGGTTGCAGTTTTTTGAAGGGAAAGGACACAAAATTGAGCCAAGTGCTTCTTTAGTTCCGCACGATGATCCTTCTTTGTTATGGATTAGTGCTGGAATGGCGCCACTAAAGGTTTATTTCGATGGACGAGTGAAGCCTGAAAACCCTCGATTAGCGAATGCTCAAAAGTGTATTCGTACAACTGATATTGAAAATGTAGGAAAAACACGACGTCACCATACCTTTTTTGAAATGCTAGGTAACTTTTCTTTCGGTGATTATTTTAAAGAAGAAGCAATTACGTGGGCATGGGAGTTTCTGACGGGTAAAGATTGGATTGGGTTTGATCCAGAGCGCTTATCCGTGACTGTATACCCTGAAGATGAAGAGGCTTTTAAGCTTTGGAACGAAAAGGTTGGTTTGCCAGCAGAGCGCATCATTAAGCTAGAAGATAATTTCTGGGATATTGGCGAAGGACCATGTGGACCATGTTCAGAGATTTTTTACGATCGTGGTGAAGCTTATGGTTCTGATATGTCTGATCCTGAGATGTATCCAGGTGGGGAAAATGAGCGTTATCTTGAAGTGTGGAACCTTGTATTCACGCAATTTAATCATAATAAAGATGGTAGCTATACACCGCTACCGAACAAAAATATTGATACAGGCGCAGGGCTTGAACGGTTTGCTTCTATATTACAGGATGTTAATTCTAATTTTGATACAGATTTATTCCAACCGATCATTCAGCAAACGGCTAAGCTTGCTAACGTGACCTATGGAACAAATGAAGAAATAGATGTAGCTCTAAAGGTTATTGCAGACCATATTCGCACTGTCGTATTTGCTGTCGCAGATGGTGTATTGCCATCAAATGAAGGACGGGGTTATGTAATCAGACGTTTACTTCGTCGCGCAGTACGTTATGGGAAAGTATTAGGTCTAGACAAGCCATTTATGTACGATCTTGTAGATGTGGTGGGTGTCATTATGGGTAACCACTATAGTGATGTGTTAACGAAACGTGATTTTATTGTGAAGGTCGTACTAGCGGAAGAAGAGCGTTTCCATGAAACATTAAGCGATGGACTGACTATTCTTGCTACGATTGCGGAAGAAGCGAAGGCAGAAGGCCGTACAGTACTGACTGGGGTAGAAAGCTTTAAGTTATATGATACGTATGGTTTCCCACTAGATTTAACCGAGGACTTTGCTGCTGAGCATGGCTTGACAGTGGATCATGAAGGCTTTGAGCAGGAAATGCAAGCACAACGTGAACGTGGCAGAGGTGCAAGCAATAAAGGCGGTAGCATGGCGGTTCAAGGTGGTGTATTATCTGACTTTACGACTAAAACGTCATTTGTTGGATATAATGAGCTTGTTCAGACTACTACAATTGTTGCGATAATTGCGGATGATCAGTTTGTAGATACATTGTCTGAGGGTCAGCAAGGACAAATTATTTTGGATGTGACGCCGTTTTATGCGGAAAGTGGTGGTCAAGTAAGTGATGCTGGCCATATTCATGGTGAGCAAGGTAGTGCAGAGGTGCAAGGCTTGTTTAAAGCACCACATGGTCAATTTGTTCATCATGTTGTTGTGACATCTGGCGAATTGGTGAAGGGCGCAACGGTTACTGCTCGTGTAGATGAAGGTAATCGAAGCAAAATTGAAAAAAACCACTCTGCAACACATTTGCTGCATAAGGCATTAAAGGAAACGTTAGGTGAGCATGTTAACCAAGCAGGTTCATTAGTTGATAGTCAACGACTACGTTTTGACTTCTCTCATCTAGGCAGCATTTCGGATGAAGAATTGGCTATCATTGAGAAACGTGTGAATGAACAGATTTGGAATGCTTTACCGATCATGATCGACAACAAGCCGATTGATGAAGCGAAAGCGTTAGGAGCTATGGCACTATTTGGCGAAAAATATGGTGACATTGTACGTGTTGTGCAAATGGGTGGCTATAGTCTTGAATTGTGTGGGGGTTGTCATGTCAATAACACTTCAGAAATTGGTTTGTTTAAGCTGATTAGTGAAAGTGGTATTGGTTCAGGTGTACGCCGAATTGAAGCAGTGACAGGCCAAGGTGCTTACGAGTTTATGGATAGTCAGCTTGAATTGCTGAAGGTATCGGCAGGTCTCCTTAAGAGTCATGTGCAGGATGTACCTAAACGGATCGAAGGCTTGTATCAGCAATTAAAGGAATTAAGTAGGGAAAATGAATCACTTCAAGCTAAGCTTAGCAACATTGAGGCTGGTCAGCTTACAGATCAGGTAACACAAGTAGGCAATACGAAATTGCTTGCAGCTAAAGTTGACGTCAATCATATGGATGCTTTACGTGGACTTGCGGATGAATTAAAGGTGAAGTTACCTGATGTTGTATTGGTGTTAGGTGCAGTGATGGAGGATAAAGTTAACTTTGTTGTTGCTGTTCCTGCTGAGGATATTAAGCGAGGACTGCATGCAGGTAAATTAGTTAAGGAAGTTGCTAGTGTTTGTGGCGGAGGCGGAGGCGGACGCCCTGATATGGCACAAGCAGGTGGTAAAGATATAAGTAAGTTAAATGAAGCGCTTGCTAAAGCTTCAGAACTACTGTCAGCACTGGAATAATGGATCTAATTTAATGTGCTGAGAAATTTCCTTATTGTCCGTTAGATATGGTATAGTATGGGTATAGATCCGCTATACAGTAGTAGCAGGTGCTTAGGTCTCAAAAGAAATGAGGTGTCGTCATGGACTCTATGGATAAAACTGTAAAGTTTAATGTCAAGGGTGATGAACATCAGGTCTCGTCACAAGAAATTTTGCTTACGGTATATGGTGCACTGCAAGAAAAGGATTATCACCCTGTAAATCAGATTGTAGGTTATCTATTATCTGGTGATCCGGCGTATATTCCGCGTCATAACAACGCAAGAAGCTTGATTGGCAAGAAAGAGCGTGACGAATTGATAGAAGAGCTAGTAAGGTTTTACATGGCTAATCACCGTTAGGAGCGTAGGAATGAAGATTTTAGGTCTAGATTATGGAGACCGCCGTATTGGAGTCTCTATTAGTGATGACCTTGGTTGGACAGCTCAAGGGCTTGAGGTGATTGAGCGTCGCAAGGAAGGGCAGGATCTACTGCGGATTGCAGAGCTAGTGAAGCAATATGGGGTAGAGGAAATTGTGGTAGGCTTACCCAAAAATATGAATGGAACTATTGGTCCACGTGGTGAATTGTGTCAAGCCTTTGCCAGTGAACTCAATGAAAAACTTCAGTTACCTATTCATCTATGGGATGAGCGTCTAAGTACAGTAGCTGCAGAGCGTACATTGCTTGAAGCAGATGTAAGTCGTAAGAAACGTAAAGGTGTCGTAGATAAATTAGCGGCGGCATTGATATTACAAAACTATTTGGACTCTAAGAGTAAAAGGTGAGGGTGATCGCATATGACGAACGAACGTAATCATGTAGAAGAACCGGAAATTATTTATATTCCTGATGAGGAAGGAAATGAAGAGGAATTCGAAGTAATTATGAAGTTCGAAGTGGACGGTTCTGATAACAAGTATATGATGGTCGTTCCTTTAGAGCCTGAAAGCTCTGATGAGGAAAGCGAAGAGGTATACGCATTTCGTTATGAGGAAGATGGCGATGACCTTAAATTATACACGATCGATAGTGATGAAGAGTGGGAGATCGTAGAAGAAACGTTTAATACGTTGATTGATGAGTTTGATGGAGAAGCTGATCATGACTGAGTATATAGCAAGTAATGTCGTTTTTACGACAAAGGTTAAAGATGCCATTGGTACGACACTTGAGCTTACAGATGAAGGTGGCAAGCCTTCCTATTATGTACTTGAACAGGAATTTGATATCGCTGGTAAATCCTATGCTGTATTAGTAAGTGATGAGCCATCTAGTAATCAGGAGCCTGAAATATTTCAAGTGATCCAAAATGATGAAGGTCAATTAGAATTAGTTACGATTGATGATGACGATGAGTGGGAAAATATTAGTGAGCTTTATGATGAGCTAACATTTTCTGAATAAGTAATAAGGTTGTAAAGTCTTATAGATCGGTCTAGGAGGGGCGGGACAACCGCCCTTTTTGGCTGTTAAGGAGGTTAATACTTGAAGAAGGTGTGGAGATGGATACTGAGTATCCTTTTACTATTTGTAATTGGAATTGGGGCTATAGCAGGGTGGGCTTATTACGGCATGCAGCCTGTCGCTTCCTCAGATCAAGCTGTACAAATTGAAATTAAATCAGGTACAGGTAGTGCTACGATTGCGGATAAACTTCAACAAGAAGGACTTATCAAATCTTCTTTTTTGTTTAAAGGATATTTAAAGGTAAAATCGCAAGGAAGTCATTTTCAAGCTGGTGTATATCAATTTAAACCTGGTGTCACATATCAGGAAATTATAGCGAAGCTAAATGCAGGAGAAGTTGTTGAAAAAGAAATGATCCGCTTCACGATTCCAGAAGGCTTCACGGTGGCACAAATTGGGGTCAAGCTTGCACAAGAAGGTTTTGTTGATCAAAAAAACTTTAAAGAACTTGTGAAAACAGGGAAAGGCTTTACTGGAAATTTAGTACAACGTATCCCTAATAGTTCAAATTTGATGTATACTTTGGAAGGGTATCTGTTCTCTGAAACGTACGAAATGAAAAAAGGCAGTACAGATCAAGAAATTATTGAACGTATGCTTGCAGAGACACAAAAAAGATTAGACAGCATTGCTGATTTAGATGCAAAATTAAAGCAACAAAATTTAACTCTAAATGAAATGATGACGTTGGCTTCTTTAATTGAACGTGAGGTTGTTGTGGATGCTGAGCGTAGTAAGGTTGCAGGTGTTATTTACAATCGGCTAGCAAAGGATATGAAGCTAGAAATTGATGCTACGGTTCAATATTTACTTGAAAAGCCAAAGGAGCGTTTATATAACTCAGATTTAAGACGTACGGACAGTCCTTACAACACATATTTATATGCGGGTTTACCCCCAGGTCCAATCGCAGCGCCAAGCATGAAGTCGATTGAGGCGGCACTTGCTCCGGAAAGCTCTGACTATTTATTTTATGTAACAAAAAAAGACGGTAGTGGCGAGCATTTATTCGCTAAAACCTATAAGGAGCATTTAAATAATATTAAAAAAAGTAAGGCAATGGCTAAATAGTGTGTGAATTAAGCTTAATAAAAGTGGCTCTATTAGAAACCAGTGCATGACAACGTTTGGAGGTTAGAGGCTACGATACAGAGAGTTCTTACGATCGTTGTTAAAACCAGATTCCTTTGAATGGAGATCTATAGTTAGAATCAGGTTTTAAATACGAACGCTGTCGCTTCTCCAGAATCTCTCTGTCCCTTCGCTAATGTGGCTGGGCTGTCAAGGACTGATTTTAGATTGAGCCACGAAAATTATTAAGCTTAATGGGCTTATATGCTCAGGTTTATAAAGCCATGCTTAATTAGATGGGTTTAATAAAGACAACGTTATCGTGTTGAAGGAGAAAGACGCATGAAAAAAACAATAGAATTACTTGCACCGGCAGGTTCATTAGAGGATATTAAGTTATATATGGACGCAGGGGCAACTGCGGTATTAATTGGTTCCTCCCCTTATGGTATGAGAATGCCTAATGATTTTAAGTTAGAGGAGATAGAGGATGCTGTAAAGGTTGTGCATGAACGTGCAGGGAAGATTTACGTTAGTGTAACTAACTTTGTTGATCATGGAGTATTACCTGCTTTATCACAATATATTAAACAAATTGCTGCTTATGGTGTTGATGGAATTCAGTTTGGTGATCCAGCGGTACTTAAAGTAGTACGTGATGTGGCTCCTCAGCTAAAGCTACATTGGAATGCGGAGATGACCTCTACCAACTATTCAACAGCTAACTTTTGGGGTAAGCAAGGTGCTACTCGTGTCGTATTAGCAAGAGAATTAAACATGGAAGAAATTACAGGCATGTACCCGAATTTGGAGCTTGAAGCAGAGGTACAAGTACATGGCATGACTAATATTTATCATTCTAAACGTCGTTTAGTACGTAGCTATATGTCCCATCAAGGTCGTGAATTCCCTGAGGGAGAGGATACAAGCAAGGAACGTGGTTTGTTTTTAGTAGAAGAGGAACGTCCTGGTGAACAATTCCCGATTTATGAGGATGAAACAGGCACGCATATTATGAGCTCAGATGATATATGCATTTTAGAAGATTTGCATATTTTAATGGCAGCGGGGATTCCAAGCTTTAGAATTGAAACCATGTTAAAGCCACAGAGCTACAATGTTGTTGTGATCCAAGCGTATCGTAAAGCGATCGATTGTTATTTTAATGATCCTGATAACTATGAGTTTGATGAAGCTTGGTTAGATGAAATTCGGAACGTACAGGACCCTCATCGTGAGTTGTCCTTTGGATTCTTTTATAAAGAACAAGTTTATTAATTTTTCGAGGTGAAAAAGGTGCAAACAGCGACAAAAAGTAAAGCAAAATATGTAGGTAAACGTTATCGATTGGACAAGCCAGAGCTGCTCGCTCCAGCAGGAAATCTTGAAAAATTAAAATTTGCAGTCCACTATGGGGCGGATGCCGTTTATATCGGTGGACAAAAATATGGTCTAAGATCTAATGCAGATAATTTTAGCTTTGAAGAGATGGCTGAAGGTGTTGAATTCGCTAAAAAATACGGCGCTAAGGTATTCGTAACGACAAATATTTATGCGCATAATGAGGATATTGACGGAATTGAGGATTATTTAAAGGAGCTAAGCAAAGCGGGAATTGCGGCGATTATTACAGCGGACCCAACAATTGTTGATATTGCAATGCGTAAAGTGCCAGAAATTGAAGTGCATTTAAGTACGCAGCAATCTACAATGAACTGGCAAGCGGTAAGCTTCTGGAAGGAGCTTGGTTTACCACGTGTCGTGTTAGGGCGTGAAACTAGTTTTGAAGAAATTCAAGAGATTAAACAAAATGTAGATATTGAGATCGAAGCCTTTATACATGGTGCGATGTGCTCCTCCTATTCTGGACGTTGTGTATTATCGAACCATTTTACAGATCGGGATAGCAACCGTGGTGGATGTTGTCAATCGTGCCGTTGGAAATATGATTTATTTGAAGGCGCAGTAGAGGAAGAAGCAAATCCTTTATTTGAACCTGAGGATAATCCGTTTACAATGGGCTCTAAGGATTTATGTATGATTCATCATATCCCAGAACTTGTTGATGTAGGGATTGATAGCTTTAAGATTGAAGGTAGAATGAAGTCTATTCATTATGTAGCTAGCGTTGTGAATGCTTATCGTCAAGCGATTGATGCTTACATGGAGGACCCAGAGCATTATGAGCTCAAGCAGGAATGGGTAGATGAAATTAATAAAGCAGCTAGCCGTCCTCTTAACACTGGTTTCTTTAATGATACACCAGATCATGAGGATCATATTTATGAACCTGAAGAAAAAGTAATTCCTTTTGACTTTGCTGGACTAGTTCTTGATTATGATGAAGCAACAGGTAGAGCATTAATCGAGCAACGAAATCATTTTAAGCCAGGAACTGAGGTTGAGTTTTTTGGTCCAGGAGGTCGCTTCTTTAAACAAACAGTTGGACAAATATGGGATGAAAAGGGAAACGAGTTAGATGTTGCTCGCCATCCACTACAACGTATCCAAATGAAAGTTGATCAACCTGTTGCTTATTTTGATATGATGAGAAAAAAGAAATAATTGTCGAAAAAAAATTAACAGGATTCCTGAATTGTAGTTCGGGAGTCCTGTTTTTATGTTTTTTTAAGTTTTAGGTCTTTAAGCTTAAAAGATAACAAACAATTTGCCGATAAAGATAGAGGAATATATTAACTTTTGTCGAATTGCATAATGTGATGGGAAAACGCTTTACTGACAGTAATTAACATGACTCAGAGCCTAGGTAATGAGCGTGCGAATATTAAAATGGGTAGGTGTTTAGTATGAGTCTAGGTCCAAAGAAAGGTTTCAAAACAGAGAAAACGAAACAGAAGGGAGAGCAGCAGGCAGGAGTTAATAAGCTTAAGACATTTCCATCGAAAATAGTTAAAAAAGTAACTTCCTATAACTATAAGAAGTTGTTTTCTGGTAAATATGCAAAAAAATCATTTGATTTTATGAAGGAAAGTACCAAGGATTTAAAATGGGCTGATCCTAGAAAGTCAGTTAGTATTCGCCTGTTTCTTATATTTTTTGTAGCTATTATGTTTTTTGTTTTATCGATCGGAATTATTTCTTATCAAATGGCTAAAGGCACCGTTGAAAATAATGCGGAAAAAGCTAACCTAGCCACTGTAACTCAAACAGCCCAAAAGCTAGATATTATTTTCGAAAAATTTCAAGACAATCTACAACAAATGTTTTTAGATGATGAAATGCAAAAGGCAATTATGGATCTGGCGTTAACAACTTCGACAGAATACGACAAGTTTACCGCAACGACAAAAATGAGAACTCGTTTGAACGCGCTTACTTTCTCAACAAAAGGGATCTCAGGTATTTATTTGGTTGCAGATGACCCCAATTTCACTAATGTGACTTCAGGTGCAGTTGATCAAAATTTCCTTGAAACCATTCATGATCAAAATTGGTTTAAAGAGTTGTCCAAATCGTCCAAGGTTATATGGCTAAATGTTCCAGAAGCAAAAGGTACACCTGTTTTCCGTTTAGCTCGTTCTGTGCAAAGTGTAAATACGATGAAACGTTTTGTATTAGTTGCAGATCTCAACCTAGATATTTTAAAAGGATATCTCCAAGAGCTTCAAATGGGTGAAGGAGCTAAGGTTCAGATTTTAGCACCTGATAACGTAATCGTTGCTTCTTCGGTAAAAGGAGAGGAAGGAAAACTTTCAGAATTTGATATTAGCAAAGCAGTTGAGCAAAAGCTGGAAAGCACTAAAACTAAAAATGCAAAAGGTGAATCTGTTCTTGCCGTATTTAAAGAGCAAGCAACCTCGGGCTGGAAACTTCTTGGCAGTATCCCAACAGCAGAGCTAACGAAAGATGCAAAAGGCATCTTACTAACTACATATATTTCAGCGGGTGTTGTCGCAATTATTGCTATTTTAATTGGAATGTGGATGGTCAATATGATTGGGCGTCCGTTAGTTAAATTAAAAGATTTAATGGAAGAAGGCGCAAAGGGGAACTTAAATGTTCGTATGGAGGTTACCTCTAAAGATGAAATTGGGCAGCTGACTGGCAGCTTTAATGTGATGATGGAGCAAATTACTACGCTAGTAGAGCAAACCAATCACTCTGCGCAAGATGTGTTAGAAACGGCAACAGAACTTACAGATGCCTCAAACAAGACAGCGATGTCCGCGAAGGAAATTGCAATTGCAACAGAAGAAATAGCGAACGGTGCTACAAGTCTGGCAAATGAAGCTGAACGTGGTAATGAGTTGGCGGATAATATTGGTCGTCAAATGGAAAAAGTGATTCAAGCGAACAAAGAAATGTCTACTTCTGCACATGAGGTAGAGCAATCTAGTCAGCTTGGTACAAAGTATTTGGATGGATTATTAAATAAAACAAATACGACAGTTGACATCATTCAAGCGTTAACCGATAAGGTAAATACGCTAAAAACAAGCACTTCTTCTGTCATGAAGGTGCTTGACGTGATGCAAAATATTACACAACAAACTAATATCTTGTCCTTAAATGCTACCATCGAAGCGGCTCGGGCAGGAGCAGCGGGTAGAGGTTTTATGGTTGTTGCAGATGAAATTCGTCAGCTTGCAGATCAATCTAGAGAATCGATCAAAATGGTAGGTAAAATAACCGATGAAATCAGTGCTGAGATGAACCAAACGGTGCAGGCTTTAATGGATGCTAATCCACTGTTTGAAGAGCAGATTGAATCCGTAAAAGAAACAAGTAAAATCTTCGTTTCCGTACAAGAAAAAATGGAAGGCTTCGTAAACCATTTAAGTATGGTAACGACCTCTATCGATGAGCTAAATCAGTCTCAGGCGGTTATGTCTGAAGCAATGACTAATGTGAGTGCTGTCGCTGAGGAGTCCTCTGCAACGTCTGAAGAGGTTGCATCATTAAGTAATGAGCAAGAAAATATCGGAAATCATTTAGTGAATCTATCTCAAAAATTAGAGCAGGTTTCAGTAGGGTTAAAAGAAACATTATCTAAGTTCACAGTATAAAGGGAAATCCATAAATTGTATATTTTTTAAATTATTTAAACTGCTTTTGTAGTGAAAACTATGAAAGCAGTTTTTTATTGTCTTGTAGTTATATGGTTTGAGAAATGTATTATGAATGTAGTTTGAAATGGTTTGAAATGTAGCGTGAAGTGTAGTGTGAAAGTTTATTTTTAAGGACATGCTTGTAATAACGACTAGGAGCTAGCTAGTTAGAAAGAAGGGACTCTATTTTGCATAGGTTATCATTATTAAGAAAACAACGCATATTTTATATTCTAATGCTCTTTTTATTTTTATTTCTAATTCTTATTTTTCGATTATTATGGATTCAAACTAGCTCTGGTTGGAAAATTATAAAGCCGAGTACATCTACAATTAATGAGTTAGCTGTTCGTCAACGACAAGAAGGAATTGAGCTTGATTCTGGTAGGGGACATATTGTAGATCGAAATGGAGTTGCCTTGACTGGTGAAGTAGTATGGACACCTGTATTATTTCCGCTTAAGCAGCTTCCATCTACTAAGGAGATGAATCGTATTGCTTCTTTGCTACATACAACAACAGCCAAGCTTCATGATACATGGGTGCATTTAAAAATACCACAAGCATGGGAAGAGAAGCAGTCAGGTGTTTTTTTTCATGTTAATCAGGATGAACTTCATCAATGGCGTAACTTGAAAGGGGTTATGGTCTTACCTTATATGAATCGTTATGCTGAAGGATTAAGAGGCAACCAATGGCTGGGTTATTTAGCAGAGCAGCCTGAATTAATAAAATCACTTGGTATCAAAAGTAGAGGGAAAAGGGACTTAAGCGTTTCATTAGGTGCAGCAGGGCTTGAACGTAGCTTTGATTTCTATTTAAGGGCAGCAGAAAAAACAGCAGCCTATTATGCAATAGACGGAAAGGGTAGAGCATTACAAGGGGTAGGAGCAACAATTAAGGGACAACCTAGTAACTATTTACCGCTCGTCGTTCATAGTACGATAGATAATACACTTCAACGTCAAATTGAGCAGTTAACAGAGGAACAACATATCGAGCAAGGTGCAATTGTTGTACTGGATGCTACCAATGGAGACGTTATTAGTATGGTTTCGCGACCTTTCTATGATCCAAAACGTATTAATTTAGAACAGGGTGAATGGAGCAATAGTGCGGTGAAAGCCGCTGTGCCAGGTTCGATTTTTAAAACGGTCATTGCTGCAGCTGCTTTAGAAAAGGGAGTAACACAGCCGAACGAAGTATTTCGTTGCAATAGGGAATATGGAAAATACGGCATGTCCTGTTGGTTAAAGGAGGGGCACGGTGACATCACGCTAGAGGATGGTTATGCACATTCCTGTAATATTGTATTTGCAACCTTAGGTGAAAGATTAAGTGAATTAGATATTATGAACACTGCGTATGGGCTTGGATTAGGCCGAAAAATAGGCTGGCAAGGAAATGACCTACAACAAATTGATCAAGAAGAAGCAGGTGTCATTTTTAAAGCAAAGCAAGTGGATGGTGGTGTACGCGCTCAAACTGCAATTGGTCAAAGAGATGTACAGATTACACCACTTCAAGCCGCTAATTTAGTAGTAACTCTATTAAATGATGGAAAAGTTGCTGCGCCTAGATTAGTGTCTGCGATTACCTATAAAGATGGCAGTCACTTTATTGATTTCGAACGAAAGGTAAGAAAAAATGAGCAACAAATTTCCCCCCGTACAAGTCGTCTGCTGACCTCATGGATGCGTAAGGTGGTTATAGAGGGAACGGGTCAATCATTGCAATCTGCGAAGTGGACACTTGCTGGGAAATCCGGAACGGCACAGGTTACCTTCGGTTCGGAGTCACGTAATCATCATTGGTTTATCGGTTATGGTCCAACCGAAAAGCCACAATATGCAGTCGCTGTTTTAATCAAAAATCAACCTATTGGGGCAAAAAATAAAGCGACCTTGCTATTTAAGGAAACCATGAATATTTTAGCAGAGCATTCTAAATTAGTACGCTAATTTACTTTCGAATATGGTAATATAAATAAGATGTTAGGTTTAAGCATGCCAGAGTAAGAACAAGAGATAAAGAGAGGGACCAGAATATGGAGACTTTGCTTCTGTGGATGTTCTACCTTACGTCACTGTATGCTTTTATACCTGGATTAATTAGTCGCTTGTTTGGTTTTAGAGTATTCCGGAGAGGGGTAAGTAAAGAGCATTTTGCACTTACCTTTGATGATGGACCTGACGCAACTTACACAACACAATTACTTGATTTATTAAAGCGTTACGATGCAAAAGCGACCTTTTTTGTTGTAGGTGCAAATGCGGAGAAACACCCAGACCTTTTGACAAGAATGCATGAGGAAGGGCATATGATTGGGGTTCACAACTATATTCACAAAACGAATTGGCTGATGAGTCCTAAAGAGGTCAGAAAGCAAATTCACAGTACAACAAAAATTATACGTGATGTAACAGGAACGAACACGCACTATTATAGACCACCTTGGGGAATCGTGAATATATTTGATTTTGCGAAACGAAATGAAACTCAAATTGTATTATGGTCAGCGATGTTTGGGGATTGGCGTTCACGACTAGGCGCTGATCGTTTGTGTAAACGAATGATGAAAAAGCTAAAGGGTGGCGAGGTTTTTTTGCTTCATGATTGTGGAGCTACACTTGGAGCCAATGTTGGTGCTCCAGGTCAAATGCTAATTGCATTGGAACGTGTACTGCAAGAAGCTGAGCAACGCGGTTTAAAGAGCATTCGGATTGATGAATTAATTACCGAAACAGAGCAAACAACAGGTAAAAAGACGTCTCTTTCTTCTTACTTAGAGGAAAAGGCATCGGGTAAAAGAACTTTACCTCGAATGAAAAGATTTGTTGTTTACTTATGGTTGCTGTGGGAAAAGGTATTTCATTATTTGTTCCATTTAAGGTCTACAAATACTGAAGATCCTTTCTTACATTTTAGAATTAGAACTTATCACGGTGAAACTGTAATGATGAAGGGGACAAGGGACAACGTCCCTTTGCAGCATGGGGATAGGGTCATGGAGTTACATTTTGACAACAAAAAGCTATTCCAGATTGGAATGTCCTCAAGAACCTCACTACAGATTGCCATTCAAATGATTCGAGGCGTAGAGAAGACCTTGCCTGAGCTAGCAAGTTATATTGCACAGCATCCTGAATTTGGGGAGATCAAAGCCTTATATGGAGTCAGTATGATTAATCGTGGGCCAGAGAAGTTTGGATTTACGGTAACTGAATTACCTAAAGGATTTTTTGCTAGATCTACTCGCATTTATTTAAAATTTTTAATGAGTATTATTCATCCAGACGGCTTTTCAAGAGTTAATAACAAAGAAACAGCACACCAGTTAGAGCCTAAAATGATTATGATGCCACTAGATGTATTATTCCAGAAATACTTATCTGACTCATCTCATTTTCGTTGGTACGATAATCAGCTTCAACCGGTTGCGACAACAGAGGAAGAAGAGGAAGCTGTGATGCAAGCTCATTTGCATTATCATTAATCCCAAAACTTACAATATAATATCAATAATATTAACAAAAGGGCATCGTAAGTCTTATTCAAGACTTGCGATGCCTCTTCTTAATTGGAGAAGCTTTAAATTTTTAAGACGCCACCTTGGCTTGCATTTGTAACCAACTTGGAGTAACGTGCCAAGTAACCTGTTTTTACTTTAGGCTCGAACTCTTTCCAGTTTTCACTGCGACGACGTGCTAACTCTTCATCAGAAACATGAAGCTCTATTTTACGATTGTTAAGATCAAGCTCAATAATATCGCCGTCCTCAACAAAAGCAATAGGTCCACCCTCTGCAGCTTCAGGAGAAATATGACCGATACTAATTCCACGGGATGCCCCTGAGAAACGTCCGTCTGTAATAAGACCAACCTTAGCACCTAAGCCCATGCCCGCAATTTGGGAGGTTGGAGCTAGCATTTCTGGCATACCAGGTCCACCCTTAGGTCCCTCATACCGAATAACTACGACATGACCTTCTTTAACCTTGCCATTTGCAATGCCATACAATGCTTCATCTTGTGAATCAAAGCAAATCGCAGGTCCTTTGTGATAACCACCTACAGAAGGGTCAACTGCACCTACTTTGATTACAGAACCTTCAGGTGCCAAATTACCGTAAAGAATTGCAAGTCCACCACGCTCAGAATACGGATTATCTATAGAATGAATAACATTATGATCCTTAATTTCATGTCCAGTTACATTTTCAGCAATTGTTTTGCCAGTTACCGTCATTTGATCACCATGGATCGCACCCGGCTTTTTGAGCAATTCGTTAAGAACTGCACTCACACCACCCGCATTTTGTACATCCTCGATGAAGTAATTAGATGCAGGAGCAAGCTTAGAAATATGTGGAACACGGTTAGCAACTTCATTAATACGCTCTAAAGGATAATCGATACCTGCTTCTTGAGCCAATGCTAACGTATGAAGAACTGTATTCGTAGAACCACCCATTGCCATATCAAGGGCAAATGCGTTATCAATCGATTCTTTTGTAACGATATCACGAGGCTTCAAATCTAGCTTAATTAATTCCATAAGCTGCTTCGCAGATTGTCTTACAAACTCACGACGTTCCTCAGCTACAGCTAAGATTGTCCCGTTTCCAGGCATTGCAATCCCTAATGCTTCGGCAAGACAGTTCATGGAGTTTGCAGTAAACATTCCTGAACAAGATCCACAGGTTGGACAACCAAATTGTTCTAATTCAAGTAGTTCATCATCCGTAATTTGGCCAGTTTGGTGAGCACCAACACCTTCAAATACAGAAGTTAAGGACAGTTTGTTCCCTTTACTGTCTACGCCAGCCTTCATAGGTCCACCACTGACAAAGATCGTTGGAATATTTACACGTAAAGCCCCCATCATCATTCCTGGGGTAATTTTATCACAGTTTGGAATACATACCATGCCATCAAACCAGTGAGCAGAAACGACCGTCTCTAAGGAATCTGCAATAATTTCACGGCTAGGTAAGGAATATCTCATCCCGATATGTCCCATTGCGATTCCATCGTCTACACCAATCGTATTAAATTCAAATGGAACGCCACCTGCCTCACGAATTGCATCTTTAACAATTTTCCCGAATTCCTGCAAGTGGACATGTCCTGGAACGATATCGATATAGGAGTTGCACACGGCAATAAACGGTTTGCCAAAATCTTCCTCCTTTACCCCAGCGGCACGTAGCAAGCTACGGTGAGGTGCCCGATCAAAGCCTTTTTTAATCATATCAGAACGCATTTTCTTGGCTGCCATGTTATTCAACTTCCTCCCATTTATATATATTGTAGTGAATTGTAGCTTTAACTAGCTAAAGGTTTTCTCAATAGTCTAACACATGTGGTTAAGTTTTTCTATCCATCCTTTTTGTTTATTGCATGAAAATATTGTTATGTTGAAATGTTATAATAAAAATGAAAGGAGTGGTGTGATTTGAATCAAGAACAGACATTAGCAAGCTGGATTAAGGAAAGCAGCAAAATTGTTTTTTTTGGAGGGGCAGGCATTTCTACTGAAAGTGGTATTCCTGATTTCCGTTCAGCAGCAGGACTGTATCAAGCCCAACATCAATCGCCATATTCCCCTGAGGAGATACTCAGTCGTCGTTTTTTTAATCGACATCCTGAAGTTTTTTTTGATTTTTATAAATCTAAAATGCTACATTTAGACGCGCGACCTAATGCTGCTCATCAGTTTTTAGCTAGACTTGAACAAAATGATCAATTGGAAGCGATTATTACACAAAATATAGATGGATTACATACAGATGCAGGCAACAAAAAAGTATGGGAATTGCATGGGTCAATTCATCGTAATTTTTGCATGGGTTGTGGAAGATTTTATTCTTTAGATGAAGTCGCCAATAGTAATGACATTGTTCCTCGTTGTGACGATTGCGGAAAGATCGTTAAACCTGATGTTGTGTTATATGAAGAAAATTTGAATGAAAATGTTATTTCGGGTGCGATTGAAGCTATGCAGCAAGGAGACTTATTATTGATCGGTGGAACCTCCCTTACTGTCTATCCTGCGGCTAATTTTATTCATTACTTTAGAGGGAACCGTATTGTTTTATTGAATTCATCCTCAACACCATATGATAATCAAGTAGATTTGCACATAAAAGAGCCAATTGGTGCTGTACTAGAAAGAGTAGGGAAAATCATTTTTCTTTAGCTATCTTTCACGTTATAATGACCTTATGAAAGCGTAAGCATGTTTGACCCAATTCGATATGAAAGAAGGAGCGCTTAAATGACATATACAGCAAATGAACATCGATATGATACGATGGCATATAATCGTGTGGGGAAATCTGGATTAAAGCTACCAGCAATTTCATTAGGGCTATGGCATAATTTTGGAGGCATTAATTCTTTTGAAAATGGGAGAGAAATGATACGCACCGCATTTGATTTAGGGATTACTCATTTTGATTTAGCGAATAACTATGGTCCCCCTCCAGGGTCGGCTGAAGAAATGTTTGGACAAGTATTAGACAAAGACCTAGCACCTTATCGAGACGAGTTAATTATTTCGACTAAGGCAGGTTATAACATGTGGCCGGGTCCTTATGGAGAATGGGGCTCTCGCAAATATTTAGTATCAAGCCTTGATCAAAGTTTAAAACGCATGGGCTTAGATTATGTGGATATTTTTTATTCACATCGCTTTGACCCCGATACTCCATTGGAGGAAACGATGATGGCGTTAGACCATATTGTCCGCTCTGGTAAAGCATTGTATGTAGGAATTTCAAGCTATGATCCTGCACAAACCGCTGAAGCTGCAAAAATTTTAAAATCACTGGGCACGCCACTGCTCATTCATCAGCCTGCTTATTCCATGCTTAATCGCTGGATTGAAGATGGTTTACAAGATGTACTAGAGGAGAATGGTGTCGGCAGTATTGCTTTTTGTCCATTAGCACAAGGCTTGCTAACGAATAAATATCTCAATGGAATTCCAGAGCAATCTAGAGCGAAAAGTGCAAGTGTATTTTTAAATGAACAAAATATTACACCTGAATTGCTTCGAAAAGTACATGCATTAAATCAGATTGCTGTAGCTCGTGGACAAAGCTTAGCCCAATTAGCGCTTGCTTGGGTATTGCGTAACGGTAAAGTGACCTCTGCTTTGATTGGGGCAAGTAGAGCTACTCAAATTGAAGAAAACGTTAGAACATTAGATAACCTAGATTTTTCAGCTGAAGAATTAGAGCGTATCGAAATGATTTTGAATAGTGCCGGAGAGCATTAATAAACGTATGTAGAGCCTAAAATCATAAATATAAAATTGTTAAACGCAACCTTGATACGGGTTGCGTTTTTTTTGAAATTTACTCTATTACGATTTTCTTGTTATCGATTTTCGATAATCACTAGGAGATTTCCCGTATATTTTACGAAATTGTCTTGAAAAATAAAGAGGATCGGTCATTCCCACTGAAGCCGCAATTTGCTCAATTGATAGTTCAGGTTTACCACGAAGCAATTGTCTTGATTTTTCAATTCGTAGCTTTAATAAATAAGACACAGGAGTAGTCCCTGTTTCTTTACGGAAAATGCGAGACAAATAGGCGCGATTGTAGCCCAAACTATGACACATTTGCTCAATCGAGATCGGATAAGCGTATTGGCTAGACATATAGTGAATCATCTGTTTTACAATACGTTGTACTACCGTCTCACCAACAGGTATTGGAGAGTCCTTAAGCAACGTTTCTTTCGCTTCACCCATAATAAGATACAAGTATCCGAGAGATAATAAATTAGCGCCTAATTTTCGGTTGTGAAATGCCTCTAGCACTTCAAAAAGCATTTTTGAGATTTCACTTTCTGCTCCAGGTGTAAATACGGTGATTTGTGGCGTAAATCCAGCCTCTTGAATCAAAGCTTCAGCGCCAGCACCTGAAAAGGCAATCCAGCGATAACGCCATGGCTCAATCGGGTCGGAAGCATAGCTAACTAACTGATTTGGTGGAATCAGAAAGCAATCACCTGCTTGTAATGTGTACACAATTGAATCGTTTACAAATTGCCCTTTGCCATGCTCGATAAAATGTAATAAATAATAATTATATATTTTAGGACCTAGCTTATGTTCGGCCTCAGTCTGACTAGCCCCTGCAAACAATACATGCAGGTTGCTGTTGCTACCAGCATCGCCTTCAGGATTTGCCGCCGAATAATAAGTAACATCCGCCATACCTTCTTCACCTCAACCTATAAATTTAGTTAATAAAGCTACTATTAAACAATGCTATTTGAAAAGGATAATACTTTGACTACCCACCTGAATTTGTGAAGAGACGGGGGGATTGTGAGAAGCGGAGGAGCAGAGAGATGGTGGAAAAGCGAAAGCGTCCGCCTTTAAAGACACACTTTTATTAGTTTAAGACATGTTATAAAAGAAAGTGGGGCTTTAACAGCGGTTGAAACCACTCTCTGCTACGCAGCTTCCCACCATACCTTCTTCAACTCTATAAATTAGTTGAAAAAGAATAAAACATTTAATGAAATACTTGTTAACCACCTGAATTTGTGAAGAGACATAGGGATTGTGGAGAAGCAAAGCGTTCGCATTTAAAAATCAAAATTTAACCTATAGCATTTTATTCAGAAAAAAATTTGATTTTAAGAGCGATCGAAACAACCCTCTGGAACGTAACGTCCACCTACCCTTCTTCACCTTTGAATATAAATAAGTTTAAAAATAATGCTTATTAAATAAAATAGTTGTTAACCAACTAAACCAGTGAAGAGACAGGGGGATTGTGGAGAAGCGGAGCGTTCGTATTTAAAATCAAATTTTAACCTATATAGTTTATTTAAATAAAATTTGATTTTAAGAGCGATCGAAACAACCCTCTGGAACGTAACGTCCACCTAGTTGGTATCAATCTTATTATTAAATAGTTGTTTAACTCATTTATATTCTAAACCTTAAAGTCACATAAATCCATATTCAACTAACATAGATGCATTATCATTTTTGAGCGTATTCTTTATACTTAAATCAAGAAGGATCCATCTTGAAATTAGTAGTTGAAAGACAATAATGCTAGCAAAGGGGTTATTTTCAATGAATAAACAAGAACTACAACAATTATTTTTGACACGTTATGAAGAAAATGAGCAATCCCTACATTATTACAATGCACCTGGTCGTGTTAATTTGATTGGTGAGCATATTGATTATAACGGTGGGTATGTATTGCCTGCTGCACTTGAATTTGGAACAACGTTAATTATCCGTAAGCGGAATGATGATATTGTAAATCTAAAATCTACAAATCTACCTTATGAAGCTTCAATTCAGCTACAAAATATCGGAGTAGAAAAAACAGGAGAATGGGTGGATTACCCATTAGGGATTATCGTTGAGCTTAAAAAAATGGGGGTTGAGCTGTCCTCTGGTTATGATCTATTATTCCATGGCGAAATTCCAAACGGTTCTGGCCTTTCCTCTTCTGCTTCTATTGAAGTGGTTACTGCTTACTGCTTGCTTGGGATGGAAGGTAAAGCACAAGACAAGGTAGAAATTGCGGTATTATCACAACGGACTGAAAATCAATATGTAGGTGTAAATAGTGGCATCATGGATCAGTTTGCCGTTGCAAACGGAGCAAAGGATCATGCGATTTTGTTAATGTGCGACACATTGGAATATGATCTAGTCCCTTTCCGCACAGGTGCTTATAAAATTGTTATTAGTAATACAAATAAGCGTAGAGGGCTTGTGGACTCAAAATATAATGAGAGACGTAGTGAATGTGATGCGGTGTTAGCCACGTTACAGCAGCAGGAGCCAGAACTTAACTATCTTGCACATTTAACACCAGAACGTTTTGAACAATTAAAAGGCTTAATTCAAGATGAGGTGCTGCTACGTCGGGCAACCCATGTCGTTGAAGAAAATGCACGTGTTTTAAAATCAGTTGAAGCTCTTAAGGGTAACGACTTGCACTTATTTGGCACCTATATGAACGCTTCTCATGACTCATTACGTGATCTTTATGAAGTTAGCTGCCTAGAGCTAGATGTGTTAGTTGAGGAAGCTCGCAAGATTAAAGGAACATTAGGCTCTCGTATGACAGGTGCAGGTTTTGGAGGTTGTACGGTATCTCTTGTGCATGAAGATGATGTAGCGCAGTTTGTAGCAGAGGTGGGTCCAGCATATGAGGCACGTACAGGACTCAAGGCAGACTTTTATATTTGTGGAGTAGGTCAAGGCGTACATGAAATAAAGGAGGACAAATAACATGGCTATTCTCGTAACAGGTGGAGCAGGGTACATCGGATCTCATACAGTAGCTGAATTACTTGATCAAGGCAAGGAGGTTGTCGTGATTGACAATCTGCAGTCTGGACATCGTGATGCGTTGCTTGGTGGAAAGCTATACGAGGGAGATCTTCGTGACAAAGCATTATTAGCAAAGCTATTTTCCGAAAATGACATCGAAGCTGTCATTCATTTTGCCGCAAATTCACTTGTTGGTGAAAGTATGCAAAAGCCAGTTAAATATTATGACAATAACGTCTATGGCACATTATGCTTATTAGAAGCAATGGATGAAGCTAACGTACGTAAAATTGTATTTTCCTCTACCGCAGCAACGTATGGCGAGCCAGATAAAGTGCCTATTGAAGAAAGCGATCCTACGAATCCAACTAATGTATATGGGGAAACCAAGCTGACGATGGAACGCATGATGTCTTGGTTTGATAAGGTGTTAGGGATCAAATATGTAGCGTTGCGTTATTTTAATGCAGCAGGTGCACATCCTAGTGGCAAAATTGGTGAAGATCATTCTCCAGAAACCCATTTGATTCCTTTAATCATCCAAGCGGCTCAAGGTAAACGTTCAGCAATTTCAGTATTTGGTGACGATTATCCAACTGCGGATGGTACTTGTGTACGTGATTATATTCATGTGAGTGACCTTGCAGATGCGCACGTGCTTGCTGTTCAGCATTTATTAGCAGGTGGAGAAAGTGATGTGTTTAATCTCGGTAATGGTCAAGGTTTTTCAGTCAAAGAAGTGATTGCAAAGGTACAGGAAGTAACAGGTCGCAGCTTCCCAGTAGAAATCAGTCCAAGACGTGCTGGTGACCCTGCGGTGCTCATCGCTTCCTCTGAAAAAGCTAGAAAGGTGCTTGGCTGGAATCCTTCTCGTAATCAGCTTGATGATATTATCGCAAGTGCTTGGGGTTGGCACGAGCAACATCCAGACGGCTACAATGACTAAGCTTGATGATAAAGGAGGGTGTTTAAGGTGACAGCACAAGATGAACTAAAAAATGAAGCGCTTTTTGCAATAGAGCAGCTAGTTCGTTACGCATTCGAGCAACGTTTAATCGGAAATGAGGATATTGATTTTTCTCGCAACCAATTGTTATCCCTTTTTCAAAGTGATGAGCCGTATTTAGGAAATCAGTCTACAACGTCGATATCTAGTCCTGAAGCACCTCTTGATGTATTAATGGACTATGGCTATTCTATTGGACTTATTGCAGAAAATTCAGATACGTATCGCGATTTGTTAAATGCAAAAATTATGGGTTTGCTTATGCCTCGTCCATCTGAGACGATTGCGGCTTTTAAGCACACCACTGAAACAAAAGGTATTGAAGCAGCTACGGATGAATTTGTCCATTTATCTACGGCAAGTAACTATATTCGGATGGATCGGATTTCTAAAAATATGTATTGGGAGCAAGAAACGGATTTTGGCACGATGGAAATCACTATTAATTTGTCTAAGCCAGAAAAAAATCCTAAGGAAATTGCAGCGGCAAAGCTGTTACCTCCGCCAATCTATCCAAAGTGTCAATTATGTCGTGAAAATGTAGGTTATTCAGGGCGACTTAATCATCCTGCTAGGCAAAATTTAAGAGTCATACCGATTGAACTAAACAATGAACCTTGGTTTTTCCAATACTCCCCTTATGTTTATTACAATGAGCATTGTATCGTGTTCCATCATGACCATGTTCCTATGAAGCTGACGAAGGAAACGTTCCAACGTTTACTTGATTTCGTTGAACAGTTTCCCCACTACTTTGTAGGCTCAAATGCAGATTTGCCGATTGTAGGGGGCTCAATTCTCACACATGATCATTTCCAAGGTGGACGTCACACCTTCCCACTGGAAAAAGCACCAAGTGAAGCAACGTTCACCCATGCAGATTATGCAGGGGTAACTGTAGCGATGGTGAAGTGGCCTATGACCGTCATCCGCTTACAAGGTGACGATAAGCAAGCTGTGCTTGAGGCAGGGAATGATCTCTATGAAAAGTGGAAGCAATACAGTGATCCAGATGTAGAAGTATTTGCCTTCTCCAAAGGGGAAGATGGGACTACGGTTCCTCATAATACCGTAACACCGATTGTGCGTCGTAGTCAGGCTGGGGGCTATGAGATGGACGTGGTATTGCGTAATAATCGTACCAACGAAGAGCATCCAGAAGGGATTTTTCACCCACATCGTGAAATGCACCATATTAAAAAGGAAAATATCGGCTTAATCGAAGTGATGGGCTTAGCTATTTTACCCGGTCGCTTAAAGGAAGAGTTAAACGATATTGCTTCGATTTTGAGTGGGAATGTGGTGTTGTATAAAGAAGCAGTGGGAAATCAAGGTCATCCGCTAGCTGTTCATAAAGAATGGATTGAGCAATTAGTTGGACTGCATGGAACAAGTCTTACCTTTGATGAAGCGCAATCTTTGCTGCAAAATGTAGTTGGCATAAAATTTGCAGAAATTTTAGGTCATGCAGGGGTATTTAAAAATAATGAAGTAGGACGTAATGCCTTCCGTAAGTTTCTGTTTGAAGCAGGGTATGTGGAAAGTAAATAATTTTTAGACCTAATGTACTTGATTTGAAGTAGTGGTTGATCGGAACAAAAGTCGAGGAAATTGCAGTACACCTCAGTTGTTCCATCAGCCTCTATTTTTTTATAATGATGTCATTTGTAATTTAAGGTAGGACAGCCCTATAATATATAGTGGTAGTTACAAATTTAAAGCGGAGGTACAATAAATGAATACTTTTACTTTTCATAATCCCACCAAGTTAATTTTCGGGAAAAATACATTATCCTCATTAAGTAAGGAAGTAGAGCAATATGGACGTAATGTGCTGCTTGTTTACGGTGGGGGAAGCATTAAGCGTACTGGCCTATATGATGAAGTAATGACTGAATTAGGTAAAATTAATGCAGTTGTGACAGAACTAGCTGGTGTTCAACCTAACCCTCGTTTATCCACTGTACATGAAGGTGTAGACCTTTGTCGCAAGCATAATATTGACCTGGTTCTTGCCGTTGGCGGAGGCAGTGTTATTGACTGTGCTAAAGCGATTGCTGTTGGTGCTAAATATGATGGAGATATGTGGGATTTTGCAGAGCGAAAAGCTGTTGCGCAAGGTGGACTTCCACTAGGTACCGTATTAACGATTGCCGCTACAGGTTCAGAAATGAATGCAGGTTCTGTTATTACGAATGAGAAAACAGAAGAAAAATTAGGTTGGGGTAGCTATTACGCATTCCCTGCTTTTTCAATTTTAGATGCGACATACACAGCAACATTACCTAAGGATCAAACTGTATACGGTATGGTTGATATAATGTCTCACGTATTTGAAACATATTTCCATCCAGACAAAAACACGTTGCTACAAGATGAATTTTGTGAAGGCTTGTTGCGGACAGTGATTGAAACAGCGCCTAAGCTTATTGCTGATCTTCAAAGCTACGAACATAGAGAAACTATTTTATTAGCTGGAACAATGGCTTTAAATGGCGTATTAAGTATGGGGGTTCGTGGTGATTGGGCGACACATAACATTGAGCATGCCGTATCCGCGGTGTATGATATTCCGCATGGTGGAGGACTGGCTATCTTGTTCCCACATTGGATGAAATACAATATGCATCATGACCTTGCACGTTTTAAACGTTTGGCTGTTAAGGTGTTTAATGTGGATCCTACAGGTAAAAGTGATGAGCAGGTTGCAGAGGAAGGCATTGCAGCACTTCGTGCTTTTTGGGATTCCATCGGAGCACCAAGCCGCTTAGCAGATTATGACATTGATGATAGTAAGCTTGAGCTTATGGCGGATAAAGCAGTTCGCTTTGGCGCATTTGGTAATTTTGCGAAGCTGGAAAAAGAGGATGTTATGGAGATTTATCGCAGAGCGCTATAAGCTTTGTGACTGACCTTACTGTAATCACAGAAGCGACTAATGAGGGTTGTCCCAAATTAGTCGCTTCTTTTTTTACATCTTTTAAGCAAATTTTGAATTTAGGTATTGAATTGCTTTTTTTAAGTATGAGTGAATATGCCAAAAATGAAATAATTAGTGCCAGTATTGATGGGATGAACGTATATGTCTACCTTCAACAGTTTGGCTTTTGTTACCACAAGCACATGCGTATGTTTTGGACTCGTACCAGTTTGTGATTTCACACATAACAGCCGTTTCAGTCCCATTAGATTCTCTAATCCATATAGAATGAGAACCCCCTGGACGTGATACTTCTGTTTGTCCTACAAGTCTAAGTGAATGTTGACCACTAGGATAATAGCCACATGCCTCGGCATGCAATTCAATTCCCGATGATGGTGAAATACTATTAGGTTGAGTATCAACTGCAATCCCCTCTGCTAGCGCAGTATTTGAAAAACCTACTAATAGAGTTAACGTAACAACAATTGATAAAAATCGTTTTCTCATTTTTCCACCTCCTTTCAAATTCTATCATAATGGATGTTACATTAATCTAAATATTATATATTTTGCTAAAATATGATATTATTATCCTACATTTTGATAAAATAGGAGGATTATATGAACACTTGTGGGACCAATAAAATTATAATGGCTATACTTGCCTTATTCTTTGTTTTTTCATTAACTTTAGTTGGTTGTCAATCATCTAAAAGTAAACCCTCAGAACCGATGGAAGTAATAAAAGAATTAACTAGTAATAAGATGATGGGACGGTTGCCAGGAACGGAGGGTAACGTAAAGGCGAGTGAATATGTAGAAAAGCAATTTCAATTAATTGGGCTTAAACCTTTTAAGGGAAATTCATTTAAGCAGTCCTATCAGCAAGATTTCTTTGATCCTAATAAGCAAAAGTATATGATGAAAGTAAAACTTAAAGACGGGAACAGCAAGGAATTTAAATATGGACACGATTATGTAGAGCAAAGAGTGAATTTTAAATTTAATAATGAAGCTGACATTACTTTTGATATAAATGATGTGGATTTAGGAGAAAAGATTTTGGTACTTGAGGATATAAAAAGCTTTGACATGACAAAGCAGCAAATTCAACCCCAAGCTATATTAATATCAACCTCTAATTTTAAAAAGCTTTTACCTACAGAATCGAAAGAGCAGCCGTTTTATCAAATCAGCCCAGATACATATCAATGGCTTTATACCCATAGGGATCAAATACAAAAAATGCAACTATCTATGGAATTAGAACAGGGGGCTATTTCGGTTAACAATATCGTTGGTTTGATTACTGGCAAGCAAAGCCAAGATCAACGTCGGGCTATTGTTATTTCAGGTCATTTTGATCATGTTGGTTGGAATACTGGCAAAAAGGAAGAAATTTATCGAGGTGCCGTAGATAATGCATCTGGTGTTGCTGCTATGTTAAAGCTTGCTTCATTATTACAAGAGGATGCTAGTAAAACCCCTTTTGAAAGTGATCTTATTTTTGTTGCATTTAATGGTGAAGAGTCGCATTTTCAGGGTAGTAAAAACTTTGTAGCTCAATTAGGTAATACCTATGACAATGTGTTTAATATTAATTTAGATTGTTTAGGTGTTGTAAATGGTGGAAAAGTCGTGCTTGATGGGGAAGAAAATGATGGGTTAGTGAATAGTATGTTAGATTTCTTTAATGAAAAAGGAGTTTCAGCGATAAAAAGTAATATCATCGGGAGTGATCATTTATCCTTTTCAGCAAAAGGAATCCCAGCATTAACAGTAACCCAAGAAGAATATAACTTTATTCATACTAAAACAGATACGTTAGAGCGTATTGACGAGGGTATGTTAACTAAGATGATTACGATTGTGCATCAATATATATTAAAAAATGAGCCTACCTTGGCTCAACTGAAGGAGCAGGTAAAAACTGAACAGCGGGTCAATTCAATCTTATCATCAGAAGAAGAAAAGTATTATGATGAACTAGAGGAACAAGCGAAGCAAGAGCGCAAAAATATGAAATTAGGACAATACATGTATAAAGGAACAAAGGAAAAGTCTCTTGGTGTAATAAAAGAGTCCGAAGGTTATTCTACAATAGATCAGATAAAAAAAGACTTTGATAAAATGATTGTGTTGCCTAGTCTAGCCAACTATGTCTTTGATTCAGCACGTATACGAATTAACTGGGATAATGACAAAATGTTAGGATTCGATAGTATTGAGTTTAATAAAAAATATGAAATACAATTCAATACTCAAGATATAGTTGATTTATTTCTCACATACCGTACCAAGGATAACAAAGCGTTAAGAGTTTTGCTAAGTAAAGAAAAAATACAGTATTTAGAGGGAGAGGGCGTCACAATAGCTACTAAAACTTATGGTGAACAGGAGTACACAATAGCTTCTACTGAAAAAAATATAATGTTATATACAGATATAAAAATAAAGGATACAACCTATTTTATTCAAATATATGGTGAACAATTTAATATCTCTGAGCAAAACGGAGTTAAGGAAGAAATTTCTATTTTAGACTGGCCAAAGGATGAATCAGATCAGCATATTAAGTTCACTCATGAGCTACCGTGGAAGGATATAATTACAAAACTAGGGTTCTAAAAAACACCCTAATTTAGTATTACATGAATAATTTATGAAACGAAAATGTAAATTGACCGTATAATTAGTTATATTAAGGCAGTCCGAAAGGGGGGAGTTAGATGGAGTCGTTGTATTGGGGCTGTCTCATTGGTGGCAGCGTTTTTGCAATTGTAAGTGTGGTTTTAGGTGATCTGATTGGAAGCTTTATTGATGGGGTGTTTGATTTTTTTGCAGTTGATTTTCTTAAGCCAATCATATTGTCTTCCGCTGTAACCTCGTTTGGAGGTGCAGGTATTTTATTAGGTCGTTATTCTCCACTTACTACATCTGTTGTACTTATTTTTTCCATCGTTATTGCGTTATTGTTATGTGTTGTTATTTATTTTGGTTACGTTAAACCGATGGAAAATAGTGAAAACTCCACCAGTTACTCTATAAAAGAGCTACCTGGTAAATTGGGCGAAGTGACTGTACCTATTCCAGAGCAAGGTTTTGGTGAAGTCATGATTAACTTTGTTGCTGGCAACACGCTACATATTGCATCTAGTTGGGATCAACGGCAAATTCCTGTGGGGACAAAGGTGGTCGTTATTGATACCGAAGATGGTGTAGTCAAGGTTTCAGAATTAGAGCCAGCCTAACCTATTTTTAATGTGTAGTACAAACTAGCTTTTTAACTCACAAATATAGACGAAGAGGAGAGGGTAAGTTTGAATTTAGAAAATATTCCTGATTTTTTATTGATTCCTGGTATTGTTATTGTTGTAATCGTTGTAATGGGGTTAGCATTTTGGGCAAGATATAAAACAGTAAGCCCAGACGAAGCGATGATCGTAACGGGTTCATTTTTAGGTAATAAAAATATTTCTGATGATGATACAGGCCGTAAAATTAAAATTGTTCGTGGTGGCGGTGCGTTTATTTGGCCGATTTTCCAAAAAGCTGAGTTTATGTCGCTATTATCACATAAGCTTGATGTTATGACACCAGAGGTTTATACGGAGCAAGGTGTTCCGGTAAGTGCTGACGGCGTTGCGATTATTAAGGTGGGCGGTTCCACAGAAGATGTAGCAACGGCTGCGGAGCAATTTATGGGCAAACCAATTGAAGCTCTAAAGGGTGAAGCGCAAGAGGTATTAGAAGGACATTTGCGTTCAATCTTAGGTGCGATGACTGTTGAAGAGGTTTACCGAAACCGTGATAAATTTGCGCAAGAGGTACAAGGTGTAGCTGCACGTGACTTAAAGAAAATGGGTCTACAAATTGTCTCCTTTACGATTAAGGATGTACGTGATAAGCATGGTTATCTAGAAGCCTTAGGTAAACCAAGAATTGCCGCTGTTAAAAGAGATGCGGAAATTGCTGAAGCTGATGCAGTTAGAGATTCCCGTATTAAGAAGGCGCTAGCAGAAGAGCAAGGACAAAAGGCGGAACTACTAAGAGATACAAATATCGCTGAAGCCTCTAAAGAAAAAGAGCTTAAGGTTGCTTCCTTTAAAAAGGAACAGGACACTGCCAAAGCGGAAGCTGACCAAGCGTACCATATTCAAGAAGCACGTGCCAAACAAACGATGGTAGAAGAACAAATGAAGGTAGAATTGGTACGTAAAGAACGTGAAATTGATTTGCAGGATAAAGAAATCACCGTTCGTCAAAAGCAATATGATGCTGAAGTAAAGAAAAAAGCAGACGCGGATCGTTATGCGGTAGAGCAAGCGGCTGAAGCGGATAAAGCGAAGAAAATGAGAGAAGCAGATGCACTTCAATATTCCATTGAAACTCAAGCAAAAGCATCCGCAGAGCAAAAACGTTTAGAAGGTTTGGCGATTGCAGATGCAGAGCGTGCTAAAGGTACAGCAGATGCTGAAATTATTCGTTTGCGTGGTTTAGCTGAAGCGGAAGCAAAAGAAAAGCTTGCTGAAGCCTTCCAAAAATTTGGTGAAGCAGCCGTTCTCGATATCGTCGTTAAAATGTTGCCAGAGCTTGCTGGTAAAATTGCCGCTCCGATCTCATCCATTGATAAGTTAACTGTAGTGGATACAGGTAAAGGTGAAGGCGCAGCTAGAGTCAGCAACTACGTTACAGAGCTAATGGCAACTGCACCTGAAATGCTTAAGGATGTATCAGGAATTGACATCAATAAGCTAATTCAAAAGCTAACTGGTGATAAATCGGAAGCAAGTAGCCATAATTCCAGTGTAGCTGTACCGGCTGCTATCGCAGCAGCGTTGGGGACCAAAAAAGTTGTGGATCAGGCGCAAGTCAAAATTGACGTCCCAAGTAATGTAACAAAAGCAAATAGTACAGATTCTGACACAGTAACTGACGCAGAAAAGTAATATAATATATAAGATGAAATTAGTGAGTATTATGATAGGTTAGTATTACTCGTATGAAGCGTTCGGTAAAACCGAGCGCTTCTATTTATCTATAGAATACTGGTATTGCTATAGTAGAATGATTTATAATATGAATTATTGAGCCTGCTACGCTTCAGGTCTATGACATTATGAAATTGTATGCAGAAAGGGTAACGCTATGAAAAGCCTGCACGTAAAAAAGGCATTAAATAATAATGTTATTATCGGTAACCATCCTGATCATGGTGAGGTTGTGGTAATTGGTAAAGGCATCGGGTTTAATGCTAAATCAGGAGATCAGCTCTCTTTACAATCCATAGAGAAATTATTCATACTCACCAATGAACAGGAACGGAAGCAATATATCCAGCTCCTGCCCGAAATCGATGAGAAATTGATTGAGGTTATTGGAGAAGTGGTTATGTATATTTCTCAGAAGACACAAACAGAATTAAACGAACATATTCATATTGCGTTAACCGATCATATTGCGTTTGCGTTGAAGCGATTAGAGCAAGATATTGTATTCCATAATCCATTTCTATTTGAAACCCAAGAAATATACCCTGTTGAATTTGAATTTGCTAAGTATGCAATTGATTTAATTCATGAAAAGATGGGTGTGGACCTAGGAGAAGACGAAATTGGTTTTGTAGCCTTACATATTCATAGTGGTCTTACTAACCGCCATATTAATGAGGTAAGGGAGCATACCCAACTGATTGCAGATTTAGTGGGTCTAATTGAACAAGAGCTTGAATTTACAATTGATAAGACTTCGCTTGATTTTTCTCGTTTGCTTACTCATTTGCGTTTTGCGATTGAACGTGTTCGTAGAGGAGAGCAGGTCAGCGATATGGGGAAACTGGAAAGTATTTTAGAACAGGAATATCCAACCTTGCATACGCTTGCTGTGAAGTTAACCAAGTTAATGGAGACACGTTTGAGTCTTGCTGTCTATCAAGCAGAAGTGAGTTATCTGATTGTACACTTACACCGTGTCGCACCAAAAGGGACACACTGATTTTCAAGGAAGTAAAAGATTAATCTATAAGTTAAGTATTAAGTGTTGAATCTGAATTATAGATTTGTTATACTGCTAATTAAGTAAGACAACAAAATAGTTCAATGTGTTACTGATTCGATCAGGCATGAGTTGTTTAAGTATTGGTTTATATGATCACTTTTGGGGTATTATATCCATATAAAGTGTTGATATTTCCATGCTTTATTCGCTTATGCCTTTTTTGCATGTATTCAGAACGTTGTTGTTTTAATGTATGGCAAAACGTTATCTAGTCTTATCAAGTTGACGTGCTTGCTCCACTGGGAATAGAGGCAAGGAGAACGCATATGAATAAAATTTTATTAGATGCACGGATTGCTGAGCTTGGTATGGATGAGTTTGTTTTTCGTATTTTTGAGGCTTTGGGAGGAAAAGCTAATGTTATCGCAGTGGATTCCTGCATGACAAGGCTTAGGACGACCTTACAAAACCGAAATGATTTTAGTACAGAAAAACTAACTGCATTAGGTGCCTTTGCCGTATTTGATATGGGAGATCAATTACATATTATGTTTGGTCTGGAGTCCTATCAAATTATGAAGGTGATGGAAAAGCTTATTTAATGCAACATCTTAAATGCCATCTCGTAAGAGGACAGCTAATTTGATTTTTTCAAATTGCTTAACTTGAACTTCCCCAACAAAAACTAATGAAAAGAGAGTGACTAAATATGGAAAGAACATTTAAAATTACTGATGAAGATGGTATCCACGCACGTCCAGCAACAGCGATCGTAAACACAGCTGGTAAATTCAAAAATGCTGAAAGCTTTGCAGAGGCTGGCGGTAAAAAAGTAACCCTTAAATCCATCCTAGGTGTGTTATCTTTGGGCTTGGAGCAAGGTGATACAATCAAAATTATGACTGAAGGCGACGAAGCTGAAGCAGCTCTTCAAGCATTAACAGATGTAATCGTCAAGGAAGGTTTGGGCGAAGTTCATGCTTAATATTACCGGTATTGCGGCATCTTCTGGTGTAGCAATCGCTCCAGCTTTCAAACTGGAACATCCCGATTTTACAGTAACTAAGCGTGAAGTAGCAGATTCAGCTGCTGAATTAGCTCGTTTGGAGGATGCTCTAACGAAATCAAGACAAGAGCTTGAGAGTATTAAAGAGCGTACACTACAAGAGCTTGGTGAAAAGAAAGCTGAAATTTTTGCTTCTCATTTGCTTATTCTGGATGACCCAGAATTGCTTACACCTGTTCAAGACAAAATTGCAAATGAAAAAGTATGCGCTGAGTTCGCTTTGAATGAAACGGCTCAAGAGTTTATCTCCATGTTCGAAAACATGAAAAGTGCATATTTACAAGAACGTGCAGCTGACATGCGTGATGTAACAAAACGTGTTTTAATTCATTTGTTAGGTCTTTCTTATGTTAATCCTGCTGAAATTAGCAATGAAGTTATTGTAGTTGCAGAAGATTTAACTCCTTCTGATACTGCACAATTAAACCGTAAATACGTTAAAGGCTTTACAACAAACATCGGAGGTAGAACTTCTCACTCTGCGATTATGGCAAGATCTTTGGAAATTCCTGCGGTTGTAGGGACAAAAGATGTGCTTGAGCAAGTGAAGGACGGCGACCTTGTAATTGTAGATGGCTTGGAAGGAACAGTGATCATTAATCCTGATGCTGAGACTGTAAAGCAATACGAAGCTAAACGTGACGCTCATTTACGTCAAATTGAAGAGTGGAGACTTCTTCGTGAAGAACCAACGACTTCAAAGGATGGCGTACATGTAGAGCTTGCGGGTAACATTGGTACACCTAACGATGTAGAAGGTGTTAACGATAATGGTGGCGAAGCTGTTGGCTTGTATCGTACAGAATTTTTGTACATGGGTCGTACAGAAATGCCTAACGAAGAAGTACAATTTAATGCTTACAAAACAGTATTAGAGCGTATGGAAGGAAAACCAGTCGTTGTTCGTACTTTAGATATCGGTGGAGATAAGGAGCTTCCTTATCTTGATATGCCTAAAGAAATGAACCCATTCCTTGGTTTCCGTGCAGTTCGTTTGTGCTTAGATCGTACAGATATTTTCTCAACACAACTTCGTGCTTTACTTCGTGCTAGTGTATATGGCAACTTGCGTATTATGTTCCCGATGATTGCTACATTAGACGAGTTCCGTCAAGCTAAAGCTTTACTTATGGAAGAAAAAGCGAAGCTTATTGCTGAAGGTATCGAGGTATCTGACAACATCGAGATTGGAATCATGGTAGAAATTCCTGCTACAGCGGTTCTTGCAGATCAATTTGCCAAGGAAGTTGATTTCTTCTCTATTGGTACAAATGATTTGATTCAATATACGATGGCGGCTGACCGTATGAATGAGCGTGTTTCTTATTTGTATCAGCCATACAATCCATCCATTTTGCGCTTAGTTAAAATGGTTATCGATGCTGCTCATAAAGAAGGTCGTTGGGCTGGTATGTGTGGAGAAATGGCAGGCGATACAACTGCGATTCCTTTATTGCTAGGTCTTGGACTTGATGAGTTTAGTATGAGTGCAACTTCCATTTTACCTGCTCGTTCTTTAATCTCTAAGCTTTCTAAAGCGGAGATGGAAGAGCTAGCAGCACAAGCATTGCAAAAATCGACAGCTCAAGAGGTTGTTGAATTAGTGAGAGCAATTAAACTTTAAGATTATATATAATTTTAAGTTTAATTTCTTTAATATTTATGTAGTTCAGTTTTATTTATCGTTATTTGTTTTATGCGAATTTAAGTTTTCTCCGTTATTGAAGGTTATCCCGTTTATTCCTAGGAATAAATGGGGTAGCCCTTTTTTGTTTTACTTTGATTTATCCAGCCAACAACATATAATGAAAGTAATATTTTATCCAAAACAAACAAAATGGGTTATCTACAATGGTCTTAGGGAGGACGGGGATCCTAATCGTGGATATTGGGGAAACGACAATAATGAGCACTGAAAGACTAATTTTAAGATTATTTCAAAAATCTGATGCAAAAACAGTGGTTACTCTCTGTAACAATTATAATATTTATAAAAGCACGTTGTATTTGCCGTATCCGTATCATATAAAAGATGCTCTAACTTGGATCGCAACCCATTACGATAACTTTATTAATGATAAATTATATGAATTTGCTATAACTGATAAGCAAACAGGAGAAGTGGTTGGAGCAATTGCACTAAGTAACAATAAACTCTTTAATCATGGAGAACTAGCTTATTGGATCGGTGAGCCATATTGGGGAAGAGGATATGCTACCGAGGCATCTCAAGCGGTATTACAATTTGCTTTTAAGGAAATAAAACTAAATAAAGTATTTGCACGTTATTTTTCTTCTAATATTGGTTCAGGAAAAGTTATGGAGAAAATAGGTATGAAGCAAGAGGGAATCTTTAAGGAACATATTGTGAAAGAAGGCAAGTATGTGGATTTAGTATATTACGGAATACTGGAGAAGGAAGCAAATTAAAGTAAGGAGAAATGTTATGCATGATAGCCAGACTACCTTAGGCGTTATGGACATCGGGTCCAACTCGATTCGTTTAGCGGTATATGAAGTGACGGATTCTAAAGCGTATCGCTTAATTTATGAAAATAAGGAATCTGCTCGATTAAGTCAAAAGATCAATGAGGATGGTGCAATTTCACATCAGGACATTTTAACGATTACACCTATTTTGGCGCAATTTGGCCTGATTTGTAAGAAGTATGGTTGTCATGAGGTGATTGTAGCGGCAACTGCCGCCATACGTAATGCCACAAATCAAGAGCAAATCATTAAAGTGATCTATGAGGAAACAGGGCTAAAGGTAAAAGTGTTAACGGGTGAACAAGAAGCGTATTATGGATTTCTTGGTGTAGTGAGTACGATGGATATTAATGATGGCTTTATTATAGATATCGGTGGGGGAAGCAGTGAAATTACGTTGTTCCGTCATCGTAAGGTCGTTTCCAGCGTATCCTTACCCCTTGGTGCTGTAAATGGGCAAGAACAGTATAGCAAGGATGGCGTGTGGGATGAACAAAGCATCAAAGCGTTACAAGCAAAGGTAACACAATTAATAACTCCCCATGCTTGGATAAAAAACAATCCACATTTGCCGTTAATCGGTCTCGGTGGAACCTCGCGTACGCTCGCTAAAATGGATCAACGTCGAGTCGACTATCCGATGAATGTGGCACATTATTATAAAATTGAAGGAAATAGCTTAAAGCATTATGAAAAGTTGTTGCCAGAGCTTCCTTTAGAGAAACGTAAGGCAATCGATGGCTTAGCAAAATCTAGAGCTGACATTATTGTGCCAGGTATTATTATTTTGAATACGATTTATAATTACATTCATGCCGAGTACTATTTAGTAAGTGGGACTGGGTTAAGAGAAGGCTTAATGCTTGAAGCGGAAAAAATCTCTGTTCCTGCTAAAGGCGAAGTGGTTCCTTTTCAAATTAAAAATATATTGGCGTTTGATAACTCCAGTTCAAAAGAACATGGTGAACAGGTGCAGCACAATGCCGAGCTGTTATACGAGTCATTGTATTCGTTAGGAAATAATAACCGTGATGATGAAATTTTGTTGTATACAGCTGCGAAGCTATATCAGATTGGGATGAATATTCGATATCATCAATACGATAAGCATACCTTTTATTGGCTGACTCATGTTCCGATGATTGGTTTGGATCATCATCAGGCTTTGATCTGTGCTTGTATTTCAAGTGGAATGATGCCTAACAAAAAGGCACTAGCTACTTATAAAAGCATGTTAAATGGAGAGGACTTTGATCAAATCGAGCGACTAAGCACTATTTTACAGCTTGCGATTGCACTTGATGTAAGTCGAACCCAATCGTTAGAGGTAGAGCATGTTGTACGTAATGAAGATACACTCACCTTACGATTGCTTGCAAAACAAGAAGCTCCCTTGGAGCTAAGGGAGCTTGAAGGTTTAACAAAAAGCTTTAAAAAAGCTTGGGGTGTTAATCTAAAGGTAAAGCTTGAACCTTCTTCCATGCCTTAATATCTAACGCATCAAATTGACTTCGGCAAGGTGGTGCCTGATTCGTGATTTTCTCATATTTTCCATTTGGTAGCAGCTTTTTTGCTTTGACGTTATCTTTCAGTGATAACAACAAAATACCGATGATTGTGTCTCGTGTATACTCGTTATGGACGGGACACATCAATTCTAATCTACGTGTAAGATTCCGCGTCATCCAATCCGCACTAGATAGCCAAATTTCTGGTTCCCCTCCATTTTCAAAGTAGTAAATACGTGAATGCTCTAAAAAACGATCCACAATACTCCTTACTGTAATCCGTTCACTTAACCCCTCTACACCTGGGCGTAAGCAGCATACGCCTCGAATGATAAGCTCGATATTTACACCTTGCTGTGAGGCTACGTATAGCTTGTCTATCATTTCTGGACTGGATAATGAATTCATTTTTGCAATAATTTTTGCAGGTCGACCTGCTGCTGCATGTTCTGCTTCACGCGAGATCAGCTCAAATAGCTTGTCCGTCATATTGGTTGGTGCAGGGGTTAGCGATTGCCAGTGATCCGCAGTAGAATACCCTGTAATTAAATTAAATAGCTCTGAGGCATCTTCACCAATTGCCTTATCCGTCGTAAATAAACCGATATCGGTATACAAGGTAGCAGTAATATCGTTATAGTTGCCTGTCCCCACATGTACATAACGCTTGAGCTGATTGCCTTCTTGCCTTACAACAAGCAAGATTTTAGCATGGGTTTTTAAGCCAACTAAGCCATAAACGACGTGACAACCTGCTTTCTCTAGCGTTCTCGCCCACGCAATGTTTCGTTCCTCATCAAATCTTGCTTTTAGTTCAACTACTACAGTAACCTGTTTGCCCATTTCAGCGGCTAACGCTAAGGCACGAATTAAGGGTGAGTTCCCACTGACACGATATAACGTCATTTTAATCGCCATAACGCTAGGATCTTCAGATGCTTTTGTAATGAAATCAGTTACGGCGTCAAAGCTTTCATAAGGGTGGTACACTAATACATCCTTTTCAGTTAACACCTCAAAAAAGTCATCATTCTCCTCAAATTCAATAGGGTATTGTGGCTCAAGCTGAGGAAATCGTAAACGGGAGTAGCCTTTTAGCATCCCTGGCAGCTTGCCCAGAAATCTTAAATCTAACGGCCCATCGATTTCAAAAATTGTATCCTTAATTTCAAATTCGTCAAATAACATTTCCATTGCAAAGGGATGAATATCCTTTTGAATTTCCAGTCGAACGGGTGCACCCCAACGACGCTTGCGTAATTCCTTTTCAATCTCCTCTAGTAAATCCTCTGCACCTTCCTCATCAATGCTCAAATCTGCATTACGTGTTAATCTAAATTGATGTGCAGCTACAGGCGTATAACCATTAAACAACGTCTGCATATGATGACGGATTAATTCATCTATTAAGATAAACGATTGCTTTTTACTCGTAGAATGATGAGGTAAGGCAAGAAGCCGTGGTAAATTCGAAGGGATTTGTATAATTGCAAAAAAAGGCTCCTCAAGATTTTGTGAATGGCTAGTGGATAGAGGTTCTAATACAACCGCGAAATAAACAAAACCAGTATGAACAAGTGGGAAGGGACGACTTTGATCCACTGCCATCGGTGTAAGCACCGGGAAAATAATATCGTGGTAATACTTTTCTGTATAACGTTGTTGTGTAGCATTTAAATCCTCAATATTTAAAATCATGATGTTTTCTTTACTCAGTTGTCTTACTAATTCTCGAAATGTACGGTATTGCTCCGTAACCATGGTGGAAGTACGAGAAATGATTCTTTTATATAATCCTGATGGTGTATAGCCGGAGAAATCTTTTTTGGTATAGCCAGCACGAATCTGATCTTGAATTCCTGCTACACGCACACTCATAAATTCATCCAGATTACTAGAGACGATGGAAAGAAATTTCAGTCGCTCCAACAGTGGTGTGCTGATATCTTTGGCTTCAAGCAATACACGTCGGTTGAATTCAATCCAACTTAAATCACGATTTAAATAGGTGGGATGAGTATTTTTTAATTCTGTATCTGTCATGCGCGTTTGACCTCCGATAACGAATATGACCGTTTTAATATAGGCTTTATCATTTTAGACATACCCTAGTATAGTCTTAACATTTCTAAGTTAATAACGTTTTTTGTTAACGCAGTGTAAAATTTGCAAAATGAAATCTTGACTTAACAAATATTTGTAACTAGAATGGTTGCAGACAAAGTAAAATGATATAAATGAAAGGTAGGAATGATATGCCTCCTAAGAAAAAAAGTAATGTTATGGCACAGCGCAAGGCAGAAGCGATCCAGCAACAGAAAAAACAGAAAACTAGACGTATTATTTGGTTTTCTACCATTGGAGTCGTATTGCTAGGACTGATCATCGTACTTGTAATTCAGACAAATAAGGCAGATGCTTTTGATTATAATAACTTACCTCGTTTAGGAGCAGCAGATGCCAAGGTGAAAATTGTAGACTTTTCAGATTTAAAATGTCCAAGCTGTAAAGTATTTAATGAATCTGTAAAGCCACACATTTATGATGATTATATTGCACAAGGTAAAGTAGCACTTTATTATGTTCATTTTCCTTTTCTTTATGAAGATTCTACAACGGCAGCGTTAGCTGCACAAGCGGTTTATCGTCAAAATCCTGACGCTACCTGGAAGTACATTGATTTGATCTTTAAAAATCAAGGTGAAGTGAAAAAAGTATGGGCAACGACAGATTTTTTAGTTAAGCTTGCAGGCGAGGCAGATGCTTCCTTAGACCTTGAGCAGCTAAGAAAAGATATCGATAACCAAACCTACGCTAAAGAGGTACAAGCTCAATATGATTTAGGAGACAAGCTTAATATCGGGGGAACCCCAACACTATTTATGAATGGAAAAGAAGTTGGCGAGGCGGAATCTGAGGATTATAGTAAATTACAGCCTTTGATTGAAGCTGAGCTTAAAAAATAAAAAATGAGTGGTTGACAAAGATGGAGATGGAAGGCTACAAAACAGAGGGTTCTTCCGATCGTTGTTAAAACCAGATTTCTTAGTATCCGTGTAATTTGTTGTTGAAATCTGGTTTTAAATACGAACGTTCCACTTCTCCAGAATCCCCCTTTTTTTCGCTTGTTGGGTCGTTTGTCAACCACTAATTTAAGTGAAAACAAACATAAATTATTAAAATATAAATACCGTTTTTAATCAGGGTTCTTGCCCTCGGTTAAAGGCGGTTTTTTATTTAGGAAACCTTTTTTAAAGGTTCAATCTTGAAATCAGTGCTTGACAGCCAACCCGTACTAGCGGAGGGACAGAGAGATTCTGAAGATTGTCTTTAAAATCAAATTCCGCCAAAATACTTACTCCAATAAAAAGGAATATGATTTTAACAACAATCGTAAGAACTCTCTGTATCGTAGCTACCAGCCCCTATGGCTGTCAAATACTGATTTATAAAAGAGCCTTTTTAAAAGGTTGAAATATTTAAAATTATGGTTGCAATTCAGAATTCCCTTATATTTCTTAAATGGTATCATATTTTATGTAAGCGGTTTCTTTTTTGTTTGGAAAAGTATACACCATTGACTTAAGAACAAGGGGGAAAAGACATGAAGTGGTTTAAAAAGATGGTTAGTGTAGCATTATGTATCACCTTGATTGGATTAGTATTGGCTGGATGTGGGAGTACATCGAACCAAAACAGCAAAACAAATAAGACTGCGAATTCTACGGATGACAAGGAAGCATCAGAAATTACACTAGAATTGTTGTATTGGGGAGATGATGTTCAGAAGAGGCTTGTTGAAGAAACATTGGCGCGTTATACAGCCGATACTGGGGTTAAAGTGAATGCACAGGTTTTACCTGCGGATGGTAGCTTTGACACCTTCATTCAAACAAGGCTTGAATCAAAGCAATTACCTGATATTAGCTATATGGGTGAAGCAGATATACAGAAATATAACGAAATGGGGATTCTGGCTGACATTAGCGACATGCTGGAAGATGGTAGCATTCCCGCTAAATTAGATGCCATAACGATTCATTCCCCAGAAAATAAAGTGATTGGTGTTGGCTTATCTAATCAACTTGAATTGATGTTTTATAGTAAATCTAAATTTGATGCTGCGGGCATTCCGTATCCGCCTTCTAAAGTAGAGGATGCTTGGGATTGGGCAACCTTTGTAAAAAATGCACAGCTACTTACGACAGATACTAAAGGAAATCATGCTGGAGATCCCGCCTTTAATGCAGCTTTGACAGAAAATTATGGCGTTGGTTTTACGGCTGGTCGTGAGTTTCATCATTTTTGGGCTGCTTATGCTAACGGTGGTGGGGTTGTATCTCCAGATGGCAAGCAATTTTTATGGGATTCTGACAAGTCTGTGCAAGGGATTCAAAATATTGCGGATTTAATTCAAAAGGATAAAGTCACCTCCTCATTTAGTTATACATGGAATTCTGGAATCGGATCAGCGATTGATGCGTTAGCAGGTGGATATGCCATGGTCATTAGTGGCTCATGGGACTTAGCCAATATTAATGGCAATGACGATATTGGTGTAGGTGTGTTACCTAAGATGGAAAAGGCAGTGACGATGAACTGTGGTGCACCACTTGTTGTTTATAATACCTCCAAGCATATTGAGGAAGCGAAAAAACTGTACGCGTATTTGGTGAATCCGGAAAATAGCTTAGATTTACTAAAAACAGGAGCATGGCTGCCTAATCAGGCGGATTGGTATACAGAACCAACATTAATTGAGAAATGGACGGCTGAGCTTCCTGTAAGTGCAAAGGAAACCATTCTTAGCTATTCCAATACAAAAGATGCAATTGTACAATGGCCTGCTTATTATGTTCCTGCCTACATTAAAATGAACACAAAATATGAGCAAAATATTGACCAAGTGCTTGCAGGTAAAAAAACAGCACAAGCGATGTTTAATGAAACGATGCCTAGCATTAAGCAGCTATGGGAAAGTGGCTCTGTTTCTGAATAACTTGGCGGAAAGGGTTAATGACGATGCAAATGGAGACTGAAATAAAGAAGACGAACCTTCCAGTTAAAAGGCAGATGAGAGGGACGAGAAAAGAGGCATTGGCAGGCTATTTATTTGCTGCTCCTGCGATTTTAGGCTTCTTAATTTTAACGTTATATCCGATGATTGCCAGTTTAGTGTATAGCTTTCATAAAATAACGATCGTCAATGGTGCTCAGGTCATGAAGTGGATTGGGCTTGATAATTTTAAATATTTATTTTCCAATCCAAACTCTGAATTTCAAAAATCGATGATAGTAACCTTAGTCTATTCATTTATTAATGTTATCTTGGTCATTACCTTTTGCTTAATCATCTCTTTACTGCTGAATCGTAAGTTTATTGGACGCAATTTATTAAGGGGAGTCTTTTTTCTCCCCTCTGTCATTCCGATGCTTGCAACGACAATTGTGTGGCAGATGTTGTTACAAAATCAGGCAAAGGGTGGGTTAATTAATTGGTTGCTTCTCAAGCTAGGCACAACACCAATCGACTTTTTAAATGATCCGTATCATATTTTTGGAACGTTATTTTTGATGAGCTTATGGACGTGTGGAGGCACGATTGTTGTTTTTATAGCGACTTTACAGGATGTTCCTGGAGAGTTGCTTGAAGCGATCGAAATGGATGGGGGAAATGCTTGGCATAAATTTCAGAAGGTGACGTATCCAACGATTAAGCCTGTCCTCTTTTTCCAGTTAATTATGTGTATGATGACCTCGATCCAAATATATACGCAAAGTGTGGTTTTATCGCGAAATGGAGCGCCAGATCGGATGACCTATTTCATTAATGTGATGATTTATGATCATTCATTTGTACAGACAGGAATGCGTGGTCTTGCCTCTGCTGAGGCTTGGGTAGTCTTTGTGGTCACTTTGCTCATTACCACTGTATTGTTTTATTTCCAAGGAGCACTAAAAAGAGACGATAGTATGGGTAAGAAGCGGAGGGGGAGAAAATGACCACGATAACAGGTACAGCAAGTATATCCAGAGCGAAAACAAAAGGGAAGATGATTCATGTGTTGTTAATCGCCTTGTCTTGTATGTTGGGCTTAGTGATGGCTTTCCCGTTATATTGGCTATTGCGTGGTGCATTTGTGAGTCATAGTGAAATTTTAGCGAGACCCCCTGTGTTTTGGCCAGCTATATTAAACTTTGACAATTTTAAACTCGCATTAGGTAGAATCGATTTTTCGCGTCAGCTATGGAATTCGGTATCGATTGTTGTTCCTTATGTCATTGGCAACATGATTACAACTAGCTTTGCAGGGTACGCATTTGCGAAGCTACGTTTTCCGATGCGGGGCATCTGGTTCATGTTAGTCATTAGCACAATGATGTTACCCAGTGCAGTGACCTTGTTACCCCAATACTCCTTATTCACGTCACTTGGACTTGCTGGAAAAACAGCACTAATTATTCCTGCGTTCTTTTGTGCAGGGGGAAATGCTTATTTTGTGTTTTTGTTACGTCAATTTTTTATGACCATTCCAGATGAACTACTCGAAGCCTCAAAAATAGATGGAGCAGGTTACTTTAAAATCTATTTAAAAATTATGTTGCCGTTAATTAAGCCAGCGATGATTGTGGTTGCTTTATTTAGCTTTATTAACTGCTGGAATGACTTCTTTTATACGATGATTTACTTAAAAACAGAAGCGGATTACACCTTGCCAATGGGATTATATATTGTGAACGGAATGCGGATTCCAAACTATGAGCAGGTGATGGCTTTAGCTTTCATCGTGACTGCACCTTGTCTATTATTCTTTTTTATTGGTAACAAGTATTTTGTTGAGGGGATCACTTTAACTGGCATTAAGGGATAACACAATAAAACAATAAAACAATATCAAGGAAAAAGGAGGCATTATGTATGAAAAGTAAGCCTTGGCTGAGGAAAAGTCTAAAAAAAAGTATGAGAAAAAGTATAGCGATCATTGGATGTATCGCACTTGCAACAAGCTTAGTTCCAGCATCAACATCAGCAAACTATACGACAAGCTATGAAATGCCAGGGGTAGGCCACGATCATGGTACGGCACAATGGAATGATAGTAATGTATTTGTAAAAGAGGGTGTTGATTTTAGTAGTGAAACGGTAGGGCAAATGATGAAGCAGATTGAAGGCTTTGATTTTGCTGCATTTGCAGACAATCATCAAAACCTACCTTGGTTAGATGAGCTGCTAGTGAACAAAGGGGTTATTCCTGACGATATTGCAGATGAAGGTTCCGCAAATACGTTATTTAGCCGAGGAAGCGCCCTTTATATGAAAAGTCAGGACAATTCTAAGCTTGGTTTTGTTGGACAGGTGCATTATGCAGATACTTTAAATCAAGACAAAATGTATGAGATTAGCTTATCTACTGGGGCGGTGACCGAAAATAAAGCAGAGCGTAAAAACTATCCAAGTCATGGAAACTATACTTACAGTAGTGGGGCATTACAAATTAATCAGCAGAAATTTATTACCTATGGCAATAGTGCCGTTACCTTGTTGGAATTCACAAATCCAAGTAGTCAGCCTATTACTTTTACGCTAACCGTAAAATCTCCCTTTGTAAACAAAGTGGATGGGGAGGAGCTAATTGGAGAGCGTGTTGCGGCACCATTAATGATTAGTACAGAGGGTGCTAAGGTTGTAAAAGCAATGTCCTATGTAGATGTACATTTAAGTGGAAATGGGTTAAATCCAGTGGAGCAATCCAAAGCATTAACAAAGGAAATCACCGTGCCAAGCAACGGTAAAATAGAGCAACGTGTAGTGATGGGCTGGTTAGCCGAGGAAATCCCTGCGTCCAAAACAGAATATGAGCAGTGGAAGGAGATGCCAAGCAATGCCGCTTCGTTTGAAGCACAGGTGAAAGCCTATAATGCGTGGTGGGCGGACAACATTCCTTATATTGATATTCCTGACGAAAATGTAAAGAAAGTGCTTTATTATCGGTGGTGGTGTAATCGCTTTAACATATTAGATGCTAACATACCGGGTAATGATTGGCAGTTTCCGATGAATATGGAGGGCGTGTTAGGCTACAACAATGGGATTACGGTAAGTGTACCTTGGGCTCTACAGGATTTGAAATGGCTTCGCAACCCTGCTTATGCTTATGGGACATGGCTCGCTCAAGGCGAATATTCTGAAAATAAAAATTATAAAAATAATCCAGGTCGTCCTAATATTTGGACTTGGGATATGATGCAAAATACGTCTCAGGTTGGCTGGGAGGCTTATAAAATTTATGGTGGCGGCAATAAAATACTGAAGAAATTTGCCGATATTGCAGCAAATGATGTGACAGGCACATTGGCTCATTTTAAAGGGACAGATCCTTCGCTTGTTTATTATAATCACGGTCCAATGACAGGTAATGATGGGGATACTGTGTCTATGCATTGGAATGGTGGCGGTAACTACGCAAGGCTAGATGGTTCTGCAACTACGTATGGCAATGCGGTGGCAACTGCTGAAATGTACCAAGAGCTAGGTGAAACAAGCAATGCCAGTAATATGGAAACGATTAGTGATCAAATACGTCAATCGATCTTAACTAAAATGTGGTTTGATGGTAACGACTTTGATGGCGATGGTAAGCCAGATAGTAATGGTCAAGGTAGCTTTTTACACAAAAAAACGGTAGGTGGTCAAGACGTTTTTGTGCCTTGGCGTGATAACAATCTATTTGTGTTTAATTTTGGGGTTGTACCTACTGCACTTGAAGCTAACTATGAAGCTAAATATTTAAGTCAGCTTGCAGACTATGGCGATCCGAACTATTATCCTATTTTTCCTTTCTTTACAGCAGATCAGCATAGCATTATGAAACGGGTTCAGGATTATGTAGATGGAAAAACCAATGCGTATGGAACTGACCAATTTGCTTGGTGTAATTTTGGCAATTATATTAATACGATTACGGCTTCATTAAGACAATATCCTGTGCAAAATATTAACGCAGATACGTATAAGCAATTGTTTGATTGGGGTGCTTGGTTACACACTGTTGAGCCGGGGAATACCGATCATTTAGATTCAAATGAATTTTTCTGGCTAGAGGATTATTACTTTGGTACACCTTGGACTAAAGATAATCCACCTAATCCAAGCGGAAAAATGGTTAGAGCATGGATACACCATGATACGTTAGGGATGATGAATTATACGGTAATGGAGGATATCGCAGGCCTGCGGCCACGTACGGATGAGAAAATTGAGTTGTGGCCAATAGGCATCAATTATGATTATTTTGCGGTAGACAATGTACGTTATCATGATGCTGATCTTTCTATTGTATGGCAAGACCCTGCAAAGTTCAGTCAACAACCTCATTATGAAGGCATTCCAGCAGGGTTCTCCTTATTTATAAATGGTGAGCGCGTAATGACCACAAATGAGCTGTCTCATGTTATTTTTGATACGGCTACTGGGAAGGTGATCTTGCCAGAGGGAGATATTGTGGGTGCTGTCGGCAGTAATGCTGAGACAGAAGTGATTTATGAGAAGGGAAGTAGTGTCACGTTAGCGAGTGCAAGTGCTACTTCATTATCAAGCGTATCCAAAGTAGTAGACATGTTCAATAAAGCAGGGATTGATATTGTTCATCATGGTACCAATCTAGCTACGTTACCAACGACGCAGATTACATCTACTTATATTAAGCAAGGCTCTGATCTTGCCGCATTAGTGGATGGTTCGACCATTGCATCAACAAAGCATACTTCAAATACAGCGTTATTTGGGGGATCACCCAATAGGGAAGATACGATTACGTTTAATTTTGAAGAACCTCAAATGCTAGATAACGTTAAGGTATATTTTTTTAATGATCGTTTGCAAGCAGGGTACGGCACACCACAACAATTTGGTGTGGAGTATTTAGCTCAGGATGGGGTAACTTGGAGACCCGTTGAAGGGCAATTCCGTTATCCAGAGCTGATTGCATCTAACTATAATGATGTGCAGTTTACTGCTGTAAATACAGCTGCAATTCGTATTACTGTGACACATAGTCTGGAATTTGCAACAGGAATTAAAGAAATTCAAATTTACAATAACCAACTCGCAAATGTACAACCAGCGGTAAATCAAGCGCCACGGATACTGTTAGAGCGAACGACTTATGCAGTAGGAGAAGGGGAAGAAATTAAGTTAATCCCTACAATTTATGACGATGGTTTGCCTAATGGGAAATTAACATATCAATGGAGTAAAGTGTCAGGAGAAGGAGAGCCAGAACAGCTTGATGTGAATGAGCCGATTTTTAAGGCTGTATTCCCTGCGGTTGGCAAGTATGTGTATAGACTAACAGTAAGTGATGGCGAGTTATCTTCATCCATTGATATTGAATTTAATGTTGCTGTGGCCACACAGGATATTGAAAACATGCTTGCTCCATATGCTTCACGTGATGGTGGGAAAATTGTTCGTAACGGGGATGACTTTACGAGTGAATCATGGGCTGCATTGGAGGAAGCGATTGGGCAAGCGAAGGCATTACTTGCAACAGAAAACTATACTGCGGAGCAAATCAATGCTGCTCGCACAGCTCTACAGTCAGCAATTTCAGGCCTAAAGTATAAAAATCTAGCCTTGCTAGCTAATGCGAGCACATCTTATGTGTCCCCTTGGGAATCGTTAAAGGGTATTAATGATGGATTTATTCCTTACACATCTGGGAATATCGGTAAGCCAGAGGATGAAGTACAATATGGCAACTGGGCAGATGCCGCAGACCAGCATTTTCTCCAATATGAATGGAGTCAACCTGTAAAACTATCACAGAGCTCGATCTATTTTTTTGACGATGGTGGAGGTGTTCAGCTTCCTGCTGATTATACCATTCAATATTGGGATGATCGTCTTAAAGATTTTACGCCGGTTGCTAATGTACAGGGAAAAACGATTCAGAAAAACAGCTTTAATACGGTAAGTTTTGATGAAATAACAACAACGAGACTTCGTCTTGTATTGGTAAGGCAACCCTCCGTTTGGACGGGAGTTAAGGAGTGGCGTGTCTGGGGCTCGCAAGCGATTGGTAGAACTGACATTATAAGCGCTGAAAATGTTGAGGTGGATACCATTGTAGGTACCTTGCCTACCTTGCCTGACAAAGTGAAGGTGACCTATTCTGACCATACTATAGGATTTGCTGATGTAACGTGGAATGAAGTCCCATTTAATGAAGTCACAACGGCTCATACATTTCAGGTGATAGGCAAAATAGGGGGAACCTCAATCAATGCAACGTGTCTAGTTACAGTGAAATATGATAAGCGTGAGTTAGTCACAGCCATTGAGCAAGCCAACGAGATAGTAGAGAATAAGGCACAATATGAAGCGACGGAACAGCAATGGGAAAGCCTTGAGTTAGCTTTAGCACAAGCAAATCAGGTTAATGAACGGGCTTCTGCTACAGAAGGTGAGATTACGAGTGCATTACAGCAGCTTCAAGCAGCAATTTTGGTAATTCAGCAAGTTAATTAAGGCGCCTTAGAAGCTTTTTATCTAGTGGGTTATTCAGTGGTTAAAAAGGTGACGCTTTAAAATTGACTAACAAATTTGGAGAGGAGCTTCACTGTCATGACGCTAACTAATACGTTAAGTAATATGTCCAAACCCCCACTTCATCAAGTTAAAATTATTGATGCGTTCTGGGGTTATTATATCAATCTGATTAGAGAGGTTGTTGTACCCTATCAATGGGAGGCGTTAAATGATCGGGTAGAAAATGCGGAGCGTAGTGGTGCGGTAAATAATTTTAAAATAGCTGCAGGTCTTGCGGAGGGTGAGTTTTATGGCATGGTATTTCAAGATAGTGATGTTGCAAAATGGCTAGAGGCAGTAGCATATTTGCTACATGTTCAACCTGACCCTAAGCTTGAGGAAATCGCAGATGAAATGATAGATATTGTTGCTTTAGCTCAACATGAGGATGGCTATTTAAATACGTATTATACTTTGAAGGAGCCAAAAGGAAGGTGGAGCAATTTAGAAGAATGCCATGAACTGTATTGTGCAGGACATATGATTGAAGCAGGTGTAGCTTATTATCGAGCTACAGGCAAAAGAAACCTTCTTAATGTCGTGAGCCGGTTTGCAGATTATATTGATAGTGTGTTTGGCCCAGAAGCAGGGCGTTTGCAAGGATATGACGGACATCAGGAAATTGAACTGGCGTTAGTTAAGTTATATGAAGTGACTGAAAATGAGCGTTACCTTTTGCTTAGCCAATACTTTTTGAGTGAACGAGGGCAATCACCAAGCTTTTATGCTGAGCAGCTAGAGCAACGTGGTGGACAACGTCACTTTTATCCAGACCATACGTCCATTGATTTAGCATATAGTCAAAGCCATAAGCCTGTAGTGGAGCAGGATACAGCGATAGGACATGCGGTTAGATTAGTGTATATGCTAACTGGAATGATTGATGTGGCTAACCAAACTGGAGATCGAAAGCTATTAAAAGCTGCTAAACGACTATGGGAAAATATTGTACATCGTCAAATGTATATTACAGGTGGCATCGGTTCAATGGTGCATGGGGAAGCCTTTTCTTATGACTATGACTTACCCAATGATACAGTTTATGCCGAAACCTGTGCGTCGATTGGCTTGATTTTTGCTGCACAACGAATGCTTATGATTGAGCCGAATGCCGAATATGGGGATGTGCTAGAACGAGCTTTATACAATACAGTTGTCGCAGGTATGTCTAGGGATGGCAAGCATTTCTTTTATGTGAATCCACTTGAAGTAAATCCTTGCTCATGTGGGGGAGCGAATCACAATTATGATCATGTGAAGCCTGTTCGACAAGAATGGTTTGGCTGCGCCTGTTGTCCGCCTAATGTGGCTAGATTGATATCTTCATTGGGAGAATATGTTTATACAGTTCAAGAAGATATCATTTATCAGCATTTATATATTGGTGGGGAAGCCAATTTAGTAGTTGGAGGCACGCCTGTATTGCTCCAGTCAAACTCCAATTATCCATGGGAGGGAGAGATTACTCTTACTGTTACACCACAGCAAGCCTGTGTATTTACATTAGCGCTTCGTATTCCACAGTGGTGTAAGCAATTTACCATTATAATAAATGGGGAGGAAATTAAACAGGATCAGCTTACAACAGTTGCAGGTTATGCTCAAATTACACGCCAATGGCAGCAAGGCGATCAGGTGACGCTAAAGCTGGATATGCCAGTGATGCGTATGCATAGTCATCCACATGTTCGTGGAAATATTGGCAAGGTTGCCATTCAGCGAGGCCCCTTCGTATATTGTCTAGAACAAGTCGATAATGGTGCCCACATACATGAAATCGTAGTACCACAAGATGCCGAGCTAACGCCTCGTCATGACGAGCGGTTACTCGGGGGAGTTACGGTGATTGAAGGGAAGGGATATCGAATAAAAGAAGGTGCATGGTCAGGGGAATTGTATAGTGATGAGCCCTTACCTGAGCATACTGAGACACATGTTAAGTTTATTCCTTATTACGCATGGGCAAATCGTGGTGAAAATGAAATGAGTGTATGGGTGAGAGAAAAATAACTTGATGTATTAAAAGTATAACTAGGGTGAGCAGATAACTCATTGCTTAAACTATGATTAGATGAGGATTCTCTTATTTATAATAAATAAGTAGGATCCTCATTGAATTTCTAAGCCATATTCGTATATTTGCGTCTAAAATTACTTGGTGAAATCCCCTCTCTACGTACAAAGCAAGAAGAAAAATAAGAGACATGATGGAAGCCTACCTCTTCAGCAACTTTAGCAACTTGCCAATTCGTTTGTAATAACAACTTTTTTGCTTGTTCAATGCGATAATACTGCAAATATTCTATAGGTGTCATGCCATATACCTTGAGCATATTTTTAGCTAAATAATTAGGATGATAATTTAATTCTTTATGTAGGATGGCATTACTAATTTCACGCTGATAGTTACAATGAATAAACCACTCAATTTTTTCTGCTAATTGAATCGCGGTTGTATCTGAAAGTGAAGCAAGCTCTGAATCCAAATGCTGTAACAAGCGTTGAAAAGTAGATTGTCTTTTCCAATTTCTCAACGACTTTGGCTCCTGCTCTAATTGGTGAAGGAACTGAATATCCTCCAAGCTTTTTCTAGAGAGCTTCATATATTTTGGAATAAAAATAGAATTAACATCACAATGATTTAAATAAGCATTTTTTTTATGGTTTGCAATCAGTGAAGGTTGATTTTCTAAGCAATCATCCATGGAGGAACCTTCTCTCCAGCTTCCAAACGTTTGAAAATGAATCCACGTAATTTCTGTTTCCTCTTGACAGGAAAGAGTACCATAATGACTACAATCAGGTCTTAAAATAAGCAACTCTCCCTTTTGCACACGCCACTCCTTTTCATTTTCTCCCACAGCCAAGCTTCCTTTCGTAACTGCGATTAGATCAAATACACCAATACAGCTTCGATAAACATGCCTTTCACCACGGGCATATTTCGCATGACCATAGTCTATAAAATATGGGATTGGGGGGGTTATAAAATGCAGAATAGGTGATTGCATAGCTGCCTCCTAGTGTTTAAGAAAGGTTAAGTGCCATGTTTCTATAGTTGAATCCATCTTACCACTAACAATGTATCCAAATAAACCGCTTTCTTTCTATATGTTTAATCTTGAATGAGCTGTCAGACACACCCTAATTATTTGCTTGTGACAACAGCCTACTTACACGCATATGATAAGCTAGCAGATTAAACGACGACAAAAGGAGAGAACGTTGTGAAGAAAAAAACGTCCTATTCGTCACATAAAAAGAAAAAAACTCTTTATCATGTGGACGATCCTGAAATGAATGAGCTTTTGTTGCTTGAGAAGCGTAAAAGTAGTTCTAATCCACAGACTACGTTACAAGCACAAATTGCCAGTCTTACAGAAAGTGTAGTGTTGGATGAAACGAAGGAGAATGAACATCAATTAGAAAAAGATGAGCCAAAAAGTATTCAAGTAAGTATTAATGAAGTAAAAACGAATAAAGTATTGCAAAATGGAGGAAAGGATAGCGAACAACAGGATGACAAAATAAAAGTGAAGCAGGATCATAAAGTGAGTGATGAGGTAACAGAAGCTAGCTCGCTAGATAATCAAGTGACTGCTGAGGAGGTTTTAAGTGAGCGTAACCCCGTTTATCCCACTAAGCAGGCTGTCATTTATAGCGATGATCTTGTGGATGCTAGCATAACGACAGAAAAAATAGCCCCCTTTGCGATTGATGGGACTAAAATTAAGCATGGCTCTATTGGAACGGCATGGCTTGCCGATTATTCAGTTCAAAGCATTAAATTAGGTGAAGCCTCGGTCACCTCGTCTAAAATTGCACCTAACTCTATTTCTTCACAACATATTAACGAGGATGCAATTGAAGGCAAAATGATTCGTAATGACTCAATTACGGGAGATCAACTTCAAGATGGTAGTATTACATCCCAAAAGCTAGCGGATGGCGTTATAGATGGGGATAAGTTAGCAAAAGGATCGATCGAATCTAAACATTTAAAGGAATGGATTGTCACTACTGACTTAATCCAAGATCAAGCTGTAACTGGGGAAAAAATTCAAAGTGGTGTTATTCATTCTGTTCATCTTGCCAACGACATTATTGATAATGCCAAATTAAGAGATCAATCGGTCACAGCTTCAAAAATTAAAGATGATTCAATTACAGGGAGTAAGCTACAAAAAGGTACGATTGAAGCGGAGCATCTTGCTCCAAATGCCATTCAAGCCACCCATTTGGCTCCAAATAGTATTGGAAAAGATCAATTGGCAGAGGGTAGTGTTGGTGTAAAGCAACTTGAAACGGGTTCTGTGAATTCTGTACATCTTGAAAATAACATTATTGAAGCTAGACATATAGTTGAAGGTGCGATTGAAGGATACCATTTAAAAGAAGGTACAATTACAAGCGCGCAAATTGCTACCGGTGAAATTAAGGGAAATCATTTAGTGGATCGTAGTGTATCCGCAAGTAAATTAGCTGATCAATCTGTAGGAACCATTCAACTTATTGAACAATCTGTTACCTCATCCAAAATTGCTGATCAAAGTATTTTATCTAAAAAAATTGCGGATGCAGCAGTGCTAACTCATCACTTGGATAAAGAAGTGGTCACTAGTGAGAAATTGGCAAGTGGAAGCATAACCTCCAAACATCTGCAAAATGAAGTGATATTAAATCAGCACATTGCAGATGGCAGTATTAATGAATTTAAGCTAGAAGAAGGCAGCATTACATCCAATAGCTTAGCAGAAGAAGCTGTGCAGGCTAGTAACATTGGGCGTGGGCAGGTTCTAGGTATGCACATAGCACCAGGTGTAATTGGTGAGGAGCATTTGGCGGATGCCAGTGTTAGCGCTGAAACGTTACAAAAAGGAGCTGTTCGTGAAGAACATCTTGCAAAAGAAAGTATATCCTCACAACACTTAAGAGATTATACGGTAACTTCATTGAAGCTTTCACCAGAAAGTATTACGAGTGATAAAATAAATGATTCTGCGATTACGACCTCGAAATTAGCAGAAGGCAGTGTTACTTCTAATAAAATTATGAATGATTCCATTCAAGCTAAGCATGTTCAGGATGGGAGCATTAATAATCAACATCTTGCAGAAGGCAGTGTAGATAGCAATAAGCTGGCGAAGCAAGTCATTCTCGGACAACATTTAACAAAAGAGGTTATCAAAGAAGAACATCTTGCAGATGGCAGTGTGACCACTTTTAAAATTGAAGAAGGAAGTATTACAAGCAGTAGGTTAGCAGACGGAGCAGTAAGTGCTGGGCATATTGGAAATCATCAAATTACAGCTAACCATGTGAAGCCAGGTGTGATTGGGGAAAAGCATTTAGCTGATCATTGTATAAGTGGGGCTAAGCTCCAAGCGGGTGCTGTAAATGAAGAACATTTGGCGAATGAAGCGATATTTTCACAGCATCTACAGGATTACGCAGTTACGGCTCTTAAACTATCTCCAGAAAGTGTAACGAGTGATAAAATAAACGATTTGGCTGTTACATCAAATAAACTCGCAGAAGGTAGTGTGACTTCATCTAAAATTTTACCTTCTTCCATCCAAGCTACGCACCTGCACGAGGACATTATTGATACAAAGCATCTTAAAGATCAAAGTGTTACGACGAAAAAATTGGATGAAAATATTATTCGATCATGGCATATTACAGATGATGCAGTCCAAAGTAATCATCTTGCCAATGGGAGTGTGACAGGAGAAAAGCTGGCTGAAGCCAGTGTCACTAACGACACTCTTGCCAATCAAAGTGTGACTGAAACTAAAATAGCAAGTGGTTCAATTCAAGCACATCATATAGTATCAGGTGCTATTACGAGTGAAGCTTTAGAAGAAGGGATTATCCAAGGCCACCATCTTGCAGATCATGAGATTGAGAAGAAAAGTTTATCGTTACAGCTCCTAAAGGAGGGCTTATTGCCAACTGAGGGTGTGAATGAACAGCAAATTGCTCCGTTAGCAATTAATCGCTCACATTTACAAAATAATATTGTAGATCAAGCTATACTGCAGGATGAGGCTGTTCAAACTCGTCATCTTAAAGATCAGAGTGTCACGGGTAAAAAGCTGGATGAAAATATTATTCGATCATGGCATATCACAGATGATGCAGTCCAAAGTAATCATCTTGCCAACGGGAGTGTGACAGGAGAAAAGCTGGCTGAAGCCAGTGTCACTAATGCGAGCCTAGCTAATCAAAGTGTGACTGAAACTAAAATAGCAAGTGGTTCAATTCAAGCACATCATATCGCACCAGGTGCTATTACGAGTGAAGCGCTAGAAGAAGGGATTATCCAAGGCCACCATCTTGCAGATTTTGAGATCGAGAAGAAAAATTTATCCCTACAATTGCAAGGAGAGGGCTTGTTACCTGCTGGTGGTATAAATGAACGCCAGATTGCCCCATTATCGATTAACCGCACGCATTTACAAAATAATATTGTGGACCAAAGTGTGTTGCAGGAGGGCGCAGTCCAAACACGTCATTTAAATGACAAGAGTATAACAAGTAGCAAGCTTAGTGACAACGTCATTGGTTCTGATCATATTAGTGAAGAAGCTATTCAACAAAAACACATTGCGGATGGCAGTATTACTACAGAGAAGCTGGCATTTGGCAGTGTAACAGCAGCTACATTAGCGAATCAAAGTATAACTGAAGGTAAAATTGCCCAATATGCGATTCAATCTCATCATATTGCTCCATCTGCGATTACGAGTGAAGCACTGGGCGAAGAGATTATTGGCTATGATCATATTGCACCTAACGAAATCAGCAAAAAGCATCTCTCGCTTGAGTTGTTACAAGAAGGGCTACTTCCGTTAGGTGGAATTAATGAACAACAGATTAGACCGGCATCCATCACACGTGCCCATTTACAAGAAGATATCGTGGATCAGAGTGTATTGAAGGAAGATTCGGTGGGGGCGAATCAACTTCAAATGGATGCAGTGCAAAGTGAGCATTTGGCAGCTCGTTCTGTATGTGGATATCATTTAGCAGAACAGGTTATTGATTCTACACATATTCAACCTGGATCAATTAGTTCTGTGCAATTGCAGGAAACACCTGTTCATACACTAAAGGGAAAACCAGCTCTTCAACAATTTGGGATGGTACCATTCTTACATCAAAATACAGCAACAGCTTCAGAACTCGTCATTCAATTTGAACAGCCTTTTGAGCATTCACAATATGTGTTAGTTGCCATGTCTAATCATCCTAGCTATTATGTCACACTAAAAGAACAATCTACCCATTCAGCCACACTTACACTTTCCCGTATAAATACCTTCCATATTGAGGGGAATGGTTTTGGGTTCATATCTTGGATTGCAATTGGGGCAACCTCTGATAAATGAATTTAATCCATACTTGATAACGATGCGCAAATGGGGATTGGTTGTCAAGTTCTGATATTAAAAAAGAGCCGACTGGTTACCCAGCCTGTTTGATCCAAAGGATTAACAGGCTGGCGATACAGTACGACTCTTTTTTATTTCTATACAGATATATTTAACCCAGATACCTAACTTAAATATTAGCGAGCCATCCAGCCACCATCAACGCATAAGATATGCCCATTTAAGTAATCAGAAGCTGTTGAAGCTAAGAAAATGGCAGGACCTTTAACATCATCTGGTGTTCCCCAACGACCTGCAGGGATACGTTCGGTAATCGACGAAGTGCGGTTTTCGTCTTGGCGAATAGGTGCCGTGTTGTCTGTTACCATGTAGCCTGGAGCAATACCGTTAATTTGGATGCCGCTACTTGCCCATTCATTAGCTAGAGCCTTTGTTATCCCTGCGATACCATGTTTACTTGCAGTATAGCCTGGAACGTTAATTCCGCCCTGATAGGAAAGCATCGAGCAGATGTTAATAATTTTACCACTTCCTCTTTCAAGCATATGTCTACCAGCAAGCTGGGATAGTAAAAATACAGTGTTTAAGTTTAAATTAATGACATCAAACCAGTCCTGTGCACTGTGATCCTTAGCAGGCGCACGGCGAATAATACCCGCATTATTCACTAAAATATCGATTTGTCCTGTTAGTTTAAGCGCTTTCTCAAACAGATCACCAAGCTGACTATGATCGCTTAAATCGGCTTCAATGCTAAGCCCTTTCACACCGTGAGCTGTTGCACGCTTTATTGTATCTTCACTTGAAGACAAGGAGGCGGATACGATGTTAGCCCCAGCTTCAGCCAGTGCTAGTGCAATGCCTTGTCCAAGCCCACCTGATCCACCAGTGACAAGTGCAGTTTTGCCTGATAAATTAAATAAGTCCAATTTAGTCACTCCTTAGAATAAATATTGACTCGTAATAAAATCATGCTTAATTGCTTAATAAGACCGCTACGGTACAGAGAGTTGTTTCACTTGCTGTTAAAACTGGATTCTTATGATGAAATTAAAGATAAGGTGAGAATCCAGTTTTAAAGGCAACCATTTCATTGTTCCACAATCTCTCTGTCCCTTCGCTAATCCCTGCTTTTAAGCAATAAATGATTTAAAATATAGCCAATCTGTTATTTTAAATCCTTCATATTTACAGCGTCCATATCGGAATAGATTTTGTTATCGCCAGCCATTCCCCATATAAACGTATAATTGCTAGTACCTACACCGCTATGAATTGACCAGCTCGGTGAAATAATGGCTTCTTCATTTCTTACAATGAGATGACGGGTCTCCGTTGGCTCACCCATAAGGTGGACAACAACCGCATCCTCAGGTAAATCAAAATAAAGATATGCTTCCATACGGCGAGGGTGCACGTGAGTTGGCATCGTGTTCCACATATTGCCTGACTTCAATTGAGTTAAGCCCATGACGAGTTGCGCACTTTGAATGCCTTCATTATGAATCAGACGGTGAATAATTCGATCATTAGAGCTTGTGATGTCACCCAAAGAAGAGGAATCAGCTTCTCCTAAGGACGTTTTTGCAGTTGGATAGCTTTGATGTGCAGGCGCACAGTTTAAATAAAATTTAGCAGGCTGTTTCGCATCAGTGCTGTTGAAAATAACCTCTTTATTTCCCATTCCAACAAATAAGCATTCCTTATTGTTGACCTCATAAACAGTGCCTTCTACAGTAACCGTCCCTGGACCTCCAATATTAATAATGCCAATTTCACGGCGTTCAAGGAAAAATCCAACACCTAGCTCCTTTAAATCTGTTTCTAATGGGACAGCTTGGTCTACAGGATTAGCCCCCCCAATAATCAAACGGTCCTCATGGGAAATGACAAGCTCAAGCTGATTTGGTGTAAATAATTTTGGAATATGAAACTCTTTTCTTAGTCGATCTGTATCAAATTGCTTAACCTCATTAGGATGTGAAGCATAACGTCTTTCCATGATAACGCTCCTTTTAGTTTGATTTTAAACGCATTTTACCCCAAAACGACATAGTCACTATAATTTTATAGTTTCTAAATGTTTATTTAGGTTTGTATTTATGTTTAATTTACTCCATTTAGGTTTATTTATCAAGTTCATTTATGAATATTTGTAAAATTTATGATATTTTTGTATAACTTTTACGATATTCAGCAGGGGTAACACCAAAGTTTTTCTTGAAAATACGATGGAAATAAGAGCTGCTCGTATATCCACATTGCTCGGCAATCCCTGTAATCGCTGCATTACTTTGAGTTAGATATTGTTTGGCATGTTCTAGACGAATTTTATTTATGACATCGATAATTGTTTCTTGTGTATGTTGCTTGTATAAGCGACTAATATAAATTGGTGATAACTGAAACTTATCTGCAATCATATTTAGACATAACTCGGGATCACTGTAGTGCTCTTCAATGAGCAAGTTAATATCTTCTACGAGATGGCTTTGCTTTGTACTTCGTCTTTGACTAAGCTCATGTTGGACATGTTCAAACAAGGCGATATGAGCCTTAATAAATTGTTCGATGATCTCGCAATCCTCTAATCTTGGGATTTGAGTGGAGATGGTTTCACCTAACATATTATTTTTTTGAATCGTCGCTATAGCATTTTGGATCGTCATGCTGAGTCTAGTTAACGCTTGCGAAATTTTAGAATAGTTCATATCCTTCATTTCTAGCACAATATGATTTAACAGCTCTGTTGCATCTTCTATTTTGAGACTCATTAGCGTTTCTATTAATTTTTTTTCTTTTTCTTTTGGATACTGATATTGCTTTGTTTTTAGTGTAGCGATTTCCCGGGAATTAATTCTACAGCCATGACCATAAAACAAACGATGTAAGGAAGCTTCCTTTACCTGAGAGTATAAGTCACTTAATTCATTATGATCATTACTGATTGGATAGTAAGTTGCAGATAGGCTAATACGTAAATATTCAAGGCTTGCCGCTTGAATTTGTGCTGCAAGTAATTCCATATGGTCATCAGGTAAATTCTCTAGTTTTCCATCCGTACTTAAAATTAAGACAATATCATCTTCCTGCATATCAACAGATTCAACCTGAAAAGCTTTGGAGCAAATTTCACTACTAATATTCATAATAGCGAATTTATATACGACTAAATCTTGAAGACGCTCTTGTTTCAAGCTAGCAAAATGATCGATTTTAAGTAAAATCATGCCATATGGGGCAGTGAGAGGAATGGAAACTCCCAAAGACAAGGCGCGTTGCATTTGTGCCTTTGAAGTAGGAGAAGAAACTCCTTGTAGCCATTCCTTTAACAGATGCTGACGTAGCGTATAAGAATGATTACGTTTGTCTGACTCCAATGCCTTCATTTGCTTTAACATATGCTGAATAGGTCTATAGATTAAATGTGAAGCTCCCCAAGACAATAGTAAACCTACAATTAGAATAATGGCTGCTGTTGTAATGGTTGTATTACGAATAGAAGCAATTTTAGATGTAATCAGCTCATAAGGGGTAATGCGTATATATTGCCATTCCAAGGAATCAGGTGATGTAAAGGAAATCAAAGATTTATGTCCCTGAAATTCATCTACAAAATAGTTAGAGCTTTGATTTAAAATAAGTTCCTTTACTAGGGCTTCATCCTCTTGGCTTAATTCAGTTGGCTCTAGACCATTACGATTTAGCAATTTGCCTTGATCATTCAAAATAAATGATTGTCCCATTTGGGCTTGACGGCTAACGTCCTTGTTAATCCAATCTGATGAAATATTTACGATTACAGCAGAGTTAAGGCTTTGGTGATTACCAATCGCATCAAAACATAAGTAGCTATACACACTTCGTTTTTCGTTTTCATGTAGCGTATCGACATAGGTTCTCGGGATGGGCGTAAAAGCTTTATAATCCTTGAAATTTTGTAAAATATTAATAATTCCTTTATCCGTAATTTCATTTGGCTTGTAAATGCCATTTTGCCCATTCGCAGATACAACATAAAATGCGTCCCCAGCAGGATTGTACACATAAATGGAATCAATATAAGGGATTGAATTAATATAGTTGGATAACTCCCCCATAGCAGTTGTTACATCATAAATACTTGGCTTAGCATAAAACATCAGCTTTGAAATCAGATAGCTGCGATAAATTTGAAATGATAAGGTTTGTGCACTTTCCCGCATATGAATCACTTCACTACTGTTTTCTGTAAGGCTGACAAGATCGTTTTGATACGTTTGCTTTAGGTCTAGTCTGACATAATTAATGAAATAAAAAGTAGAGGATAACACTAAAGTTACAACAATACATAAGGTGATGCTGAGTAATAACCGACTGTACATTTTGCTACGTGCTTGAAGTGTATTGTTCGTCAATGTAAGTCTCCCCCTTAATGACATTTTCTCTCTGTATGTAACCGAAAGCGTTTACATTTTTAATCATATTATAATTGTTCACTGCTCAAAAGGGATAATGAAAAAATTTCCTATTACTGAAATAATGATCACAAACCTATTGAACAAAATGTACCTAAGTGAACTAATTTAATATTTATTAAACATAGCTGTTATATATGCCAATCACATATGAACAGTTCATATCTAGGAAATTGTTTCACTATGCCAATGACAAAAAAGTTCACTCATGCTTTAAAGTTACTCTAGCGGCTCATTTAGCCCCACCTATACAATAATGACACAGCCTTACAGATGACACACGATATTGATTAAGGGGACGGATGAGAGATGAACAAGAAAAAAGGTTTTGTACATGAGCTTGTGACCAACCGGATTTTGTTTATCATGTTGTTACCAGCGGTGCTTTTCTTCATTATTAATTCTTATATTCCGATGGTCGGTATTTATTATGCTTTTACGCAATTTGATTTCAACACAAGTCTGTTTGATAGTGTGTTTGTTGGCTTGGATAATTTCAAATATTTATGGCAATCGGGATTGTTAACGAAGCTGACCTTAAACACCGTAGGCTACAACTTAGCGTTTATCGTGCTAGGTAATGTGCTTGCAATCGCTTGTGCTGTTCTACTCAGTGAGCTTAAATCAAAATGGTTCAAAAAAATTACGCAATCCGTAATGTTCCTACCTTACTTCGTATCCTTTGTTATTTTAAGTGTTATCGTTTATAACCTATTTAATTATGAAAGCGGATTCTTAAACACGATGCTAAAAGGTTTGGGGATGCAGCCATTAGATGTTTATAACACGCCTTGGATGTGGGTATTTCTTATCATCATTTTTTATCTGTGGAAAAATCTTGGATACAGCATGGTCATCTATTTAGCCGCCATTACTGGGATCAGTGATGAGTATTACGAGGCAGCAAAAATCGATGGGGCCAACATCTTCCAACGGATTTGGTATATTACGTTGCCAATGCTAAAGACAACCTTTGTCGTATTATTACTGTTCGCACTTGGCAGCATTATGAAAGGGCAATTTGATCTGTTTTACCAATTAGTTGGTAATAATGGGTTGTTATACAATGCAACAGACATTCTTGATACGTATGTATATCGTTCCTTAAAGGTGACCTTTGATATTGGGATGGCAACCTCTGCAGGGCTATATCAATCGTTGTTTGGTTTTGTACTTGTCATGACAGTGAATTACATTATTCGTAAAATCAACGACGAATACGCCTTATTCTAATGCTGTGGAGTAGCTGGGGTAACATTTAAAACCAATTAATGGGATGTATAGAACTTGAGGAGGTCTTGGTGGGTATGCGTATTAAAGATGAAAAATATGCGAAATCGTTCCGGCTTTTTGCTTACCTTTTAATTACACTGATCAGTTTAGTTTGTTTGTTTCCATTTTTATTAGTTATCTCTGCTTCCTTTACTTCAAATGAAGCGATTGTCAAAGATGGCTTTCACCTTATCCCAACTGTATTTTCGTTAGAGGGTTATGCAACCGTCTTTCGTTTTCCGAAGCAGGTGTTAACTGCGTATGGAGTCACCATATTTACAACGGTGGTGGGAACGGCACTAGGCTTATTCATTATTACGATGACAGGATATGTGCTTCAGCGTAGGGATTTTAAATACCGGAATGGCTTTGCCTTCTTCATTTACTTCACGACCTTGTTTGGTGGTGGATTAGTTCCTTGGTACATTTGGTTAACAAAATATTTAGGACTGACAGATACGTACACCGTATTAATTTTCCCAGGGTTAATGACACCGTTTCTCATTATATTAATGAAAAACTTTATCCGCTCGGCGGTTCCGGATGAGGTTGTGGAATCAGCAAAAATTGATGGGGCAAATGATTTTAAAATCTACTATCGGATTGTTTTACAATTGTCGATGCCAGGTATCGCTACTGTAGGTTTGTTTCTTGCCTTAGCCTATTGGAATGACTGGTTTACATCCTCATTGTTCATTAATACGCCTGCAAAATATCAGCTTCAATATTATTTGTACAATGTGGTAAATGCGATGAGCTTTATCTCGCAAATGGGTGCAGGTACAGGGGTTTCACTGGGTACAGATTTACCTACGGAATCTACTAAAATGGCCATGGCCATTATCGTTACAGGTCCAATCCTATTCTTGTATCCATTCGTACAACGTTATTTCGTCAAAGGCTTAACCATTGGCGCTGTAAAAGGTTAGAACCGGAGCATATAAAATATATCCGGCTGACATATAGTCACATAAATCAAGGGGAGGATGAAAGTATGAAGTCTCGTAAAAAATGGATGTTTACCATGGTTGCAATTCTTTTATTGTCGACAATACTTGGTGCATGTGGGGGAAACTCTGGGAACTCAGGGGGAGATAAGGGAGCAGGAGGAGACAAAGGTGGAGCAAAAGTCACTGCAAGCGGCTTGGATATCTCTAAGAAAGTAGAATTACAATTTTACATGCTAGGGGATGCACCTAAAGATTTACCAGCCATTGAAGAGATTATTAACAAGCTTGCGTTAGAAGATTTAAATGCAACCGTGAAATTTAATTTCACAACGTGGACAGACTGGGATCAAAAATATAAATTACTTTTATCCTCTGGTCAACCCATTGATTTGATCTTCACCGCAGATTGGACACAATATCAAGCGTATGCGAAAAAAGGTGCATTTAAGCCGCTAGATGAGTTATTACCTGTGGCTGCACCAGAGCTGCAAAAGTTTGTACCTAAAGACATGTGGGAAGCTGTGAAAATTGATAATAAAATATTTACGGTTCCAGCAACGTATAAGGAATACGTTACGAATGGTTTTGTATGGCGTGAAGATTTAAGAGAGAAATATAATCTGCCTAAGCCGGTAGATATTCCAACCTTTGAAGCTTACTTGGATGGAATTAAGCAAAATGAACCAACAATGACACCTCTATCTATGAACTCAGATGTTAAAAATAACTTGATGTATGTATACCGTGAAATTGCACATGAGCAAATTGGTGCATTGCCATATGGCTTGGGAGTTAAATATAAAACACCAAGTGATATATACTCCTATTGGGGTTCAGATGAACAAAAGGATGATTTAACAACATTCAAACGTTGGATGGATAAAGGCTTTATTCAGAAAAACGTATTAAATTCGAAGGATACATTACAGGATCCAATTAATAGTGGGAAAGCCGCTGCGATTCTTGGTGATAACCCAACTCGATTTAATGATATGGTAATTAAGCTACAATCTACGCATCCAGACTGGAAGCTTGGCTATTATCCATTCCCATTAAAGACAGGCGTTGCGACACCAGTGCATCCGATTCATAACGGCTTTGCAATTCCGAACAGCAGCAAAAATCCTGAACGTGCATTAGCTTTTTATGAAAAAATGGTCACAGACAAACGTTACAACTTACCTACGCAATATGGAATTGAAGGTAAAAACTATAAAGTTAATAGCGAAGGCAAGTATGAAATGATTGGCGATAGCACTTCCAATGGCTTCCCGCGTGAAGGCATGAATGGTTGGGCGTGGAGAAATCCTGAGTACATGTTATTTGATAAAAACTTTGATGGTGTTCAAGCGATCTTTGATGAATTAGACAAAATACAGGTGCCTGATAAGTTTAATGGATTTGCAGAGGACTACACAGCGTATCAAGCAGAACGTGCCGCATTAGAGCAGGTAGAAAAGCAATATTTATATCCATTGCTTGCTGGACTTGTAGATAATGTAGATGAAGGCTTAGCTACGTTTATGGACAAAGCAAAAAGCGCGGGTCTTGAAAAGGTACAGGAAGCGTATAAAAAACAATGGCTTGAATATGTACAAAAGCAAGGGTTTTAATATTGTAATAATGATATAAAATGACGTTGATATTGAGCTAATTAGGTTGCTATGATGGCGATCTGATTAGCTTTTTTTATGCCCTATTAAACTATTTTTATATCGACTTTATCAAATTAATAGTCTCAAATGACTGATCGTAGTATAATAGAACGGATCACGTCTACAGAATATAGTGCAGTTAGACTATAGTCTGCTGAGGAGGAAGTCATTTGACCAAAGTTAAAGAAATGATGAATCAAGAAGAATTCATCGGATATTACTTACTAAAAGAATTAGAAATTAAACAAACGAATAATACACCCCCTAAAGACTACATGGATATTGTGTTAAGTGATGCAACTGGACAAATATCTGCGAAGTTATGGGATGTATCATCATATGATAAAGAAACTTTTTTTCGAATGGGGCTTGTGAAGGTTAAAGGGATTGCACATACGTATCGTGAGCGCCTACAAGTGAAAATTATTCAAATGAGACCCGTTAAAGCGGAAGAAGGTATAACGCTAACCGATTTTATTAGTGCTGCGCCGATCCCTTCGGATCAATTGGTAGATATCATTAAAATGACAACCGATCAAATTAATGATGATATAATGAAAGGCATTGTACAATTTTGCCTAGATAAAATAGGGGATAAGTTAGCTCATTATCCAGCAGCAAAAAGCCATCATCATAATTATTTTGGTGGATTAGCGTATCATACTGCACGTATGTTAGAATTAGGCAAGTTTCTGACTCAGCAACGCCCATTTTTAAATAAAGATTTATTGTTGTCAGGTATCATTTTGCATGATATTGCAAAGCCAGAGGAAATGCTTGCTGAATATGGGATTGTGTCGGAGTACAGTACTCCTGGTAAATTAATTGGGCATATTGCAATGGTGGCAACTTGGATTACAGAAGCAGCGATTAAGCTTGATATTGATTTAGCTTCGAACCAAGTGTTAGCCTTGCAGCATCTTGTATTATCGCATCATAATTTAGGTGAATGGGGAAGTCCTGTACAACCACAATTACCTGAAGCTGTTGCCTTACATCATATTGATGCACTTGATGCCAAGCTACAAATGGTAGAGGATGCACTTGGGGCACTACCAGAACATGAAGTATGGACACCATTGATACGAGGACTAGAGAATAAACCTGTATATCGTATGAGTTTTAGCGAGGATGAATCCTGATTCATGAAAAAGTTTAAGAAGGAGAGAACAGGATGTCGCCACGTACAGGATTAAAAATTAGTGTTATTTTACAAGCAGCAGAAGAGATCGCAAACGCAAAAGGGCTAGGTGAGGTAACCTTAACTTCGTTAGCACAAAAGTTAGGGATTCGTCCCCCTTCTTTGTATAATCATATTGAGGGTTTAAATGGTTTACGTAAAGTCATGGCGTTAGATAGCTTAGAGCAATTAGAGGAGCTTCTAGTTCTTGCATCTAAAGATCAAAAGGAGGATATTGCCCTAATTCATATGGCAAAGGCATATCTTTCTTTTGCTAGAGAACGTCCGGGCCTATATGAAGCGATGTTGTATGCGCCAGGTGCTGAGGATGAGGAGCTTCGCCATGCAGGAGATGGCGTTAATTCCTTGATTACTTCTACGATCCAACGGGCGTTTCATCTAAATAATGTTGAAGCATTACATGCGGCTAGAGGTTTTCGTAGCTTGCTTCATGGATTTGCTTCGTTAGAGCAACAAGGAAGCTTTGGAATGATATATGAAATTGAAGATAGTATTGAATATAATATAGAAGCATTTTTAGCAGGGCTACATGCAAAAAATGAATCCAAGCAAGTACAAGCTGACGCTACTCTGTGAGAGGTGTCAGCTTTTGTGGTTTTTAGTATAACAAGTTAGGAGAGAGTAAGATGTCAGGAACTTTATATATAAACGGAATCTTTCCAATGCTCTGTGGTGAGAGTAAGCTTGCTAGCAGTTTTGTTGATGCTATTTATGTAGAGCAAGGAAAGATTGCTGCGATCGGGACTAAATCTGATTTAAAACTCCAACTAGGTGCTAAAGTGTATCAAACTGTTGATTTAGCCGGTGGTGTGGTATTACCAGGCTTAGTGGACTCTCATATGCATTTGTCTATGCATGGGATGAAGCTCAGTATGCTAGATTTTAGTGGCGTTACTTCAAAGTCTGAAATGTTAGCTATGGTAAGAGAGCAAGTACAAAAAACACCAGCAGGACAATGGATTGTTGGACTTAATTGGAATGAAAATGAGTTTAGACAACCTGAATTGCCTCATATGTCTGAACTGGATGCCATTACGATGGAGCATCCCATTTTCTTAACGCGAGTTTGCTTTCATGCTTATGTTGGCAATTCGGTTGCATTTAGGCTTGCTGGTATTAATCAGGACATACAGGACACTCCTTCGGGCTCCTTCGGACGAGACGAACAGGGAAAATTAAATGGGATGGTATATGAGGAAGCTCATTTTGCTTTTGCTAAGGCACAACCAGAGCCCGATTATAGTACCAAAAAGGAAATTATAAAACGTGCTTGCCTTGATGCCTTATCGCTTGGACTTACTAGTGTGCATACGGAGGATTTACGCTTTATTGGTAGTGTAGACACGATGCATCGTATTCATCAGGAGCTACACGAAGAAGGAATCTATATTCGTACCCATCAACTATTGTATCATCCCTATATGCAAGAGCTTAAGGAGCTAGGCATTAAGGCTGGTAACGGTAATGAGTGGTTTAAGATGGGGGCAATTAAGTTATTTGCGGATGGAGCAATTGGTGCGAGAACAGCGCTTTTACAGCAGCCTTATAGTGATATGCCTGAGGTAACGGGTACAGCGATTCATAGTCAAGTGGAATTGGAGGAACTCACTACACAGGCACGGAAGCTTGGCTTTCCTATTGCTGTACATGCGATTGGCGATGGAGCAGCCCAGATGGTGCTCACTGCGATGGAAAATTGTCCACTTTCACCTGATATTCCTTTGAGAGACCGTTTTATTCATGCGCAGGTGTTAAATGAAGACTTGATTAAGAGAATGAAAAAGCTGCCACTCATTGTAGATATTCAGCCTCGTTTTGTTGTGAGCGATTTTCCATGGGTGTTAGATCGAGTAGGAGCAGAGCGTACTGAGTATTTATATGCTTGGCGGAAGCTGCTGAACGCAGGTCTCATTTGTGGGGGTGGAAGTGATGCACCGATTGAGCCATTAAATCCATTTTTAGGAATTCATGCGGCAGTAACAAGAAAAAAACCTTCACAAAATCAACAATTTCAGTTTCAAAGTGAGGAAGGGTATCTACCTCTTGAAAAGTTAAGTATATCCGAAGCGCTTTCATTATTTACAATGGGGGGAGCCGCAACGGTAAATGAAGCGGATGACCGTGGCTCGATTGAGGTTGGAAAAGCCGCTGACTTCACTGTCATTAATGATAATCCACTTCAGTTGGATCACCCTGATCAGCTATTAGATGTTCAGGTTCAAATGACAGTGGTCAATGGCCGTATTGCCTATCAAACGATGTAGAGCTTATCTGAAAATCCGTTTAAGATCATCTATTTACCAACTTTTTGCCTTTGCTGTATTCATATAAGTCTTCCAAAGTCACGAGCTATCATCAGATGCTTATTGGCATTGGAGGCTTATTTTTTATTTTATCCTTCTTTTGCACTACATAATATGCAGCAAATAAAATTAACAATGACATATTAGGGTAACCATAACGGCTAAAGGCGATAAAAGGCATATAAATTCCCGTTAAATAAATTAGAATTAAATAAAGCGGAAGCAAGCCTGTCACCCGATTGCGAACTGTCTTAAATATCCCTACAATACTAACACTAGTTAAAATAATTTGTAGAACATACACTACAGGAATGCTAATTCCGAAAATAGCTTTCCAATAAAAAGGCTGCATATACAAATCTACTAGTTTACCTATTGTGTACCAATAAACATATTTAAGTGGCTCATGAGTAAAGCCATATATCAGAATATCTTTCCCCTTAGCAATTGCAGCTTTGTCTGCACCATTAAACAACGTATCAGGAGAATATTGTGGATGAGCAGCAAAAAAATCGGCTGGTGGCATCATATTATAAATGCGAGTACCTAATAAAAACGGACTTCCACCCGAATTTGTGAAAATAATCAGCTCATGAAAGACGTTATAATTTCGAATCCACCATGGTAATAAACATACGATATATACAGCTCCAAGTAGACATATAAATTTGATCATCTGACGCCAAGGCAGACGGTCCCTCCACCAAAGTAAGAGTAAAATGGCTGGATATAAACTGATTTGTGGCTTCAAATAGGCGGCAAGAGCAACAATAAGCCCAATCCACATGTACCATATAGCTTGCTTGCGTTCTAGTGCAATTACGGTTGCACAGATTAATAGTAGTAACAATGTACGAAATGTCATTTCAGATAAAATAACGCCAGCCGTAAAGTAATCTGGTAAATAAAAAGCACTTACAATACTTGCAATAACACCTACACGAACATTAAAAAATCGTTTACCTAACCAATAGATTAAATAGATGCATAACGCTTGCTCCAACACCTGAAATAAACGAAAAGCAATGATTGCTGCCTCACCTTGTCCGAAAATGCTCATAAAGCCTGCCAAAACTAAAGTCATGCCTGGCATAATAAAAGCAGATGGTAAATTGCCTGTATTGTAGGCTAATACACCTTCATTTAAAAATAAACGAGCAGATTGGATGTATTTCACATCATCATTATTTGGACGAAGGGGATCACCTAATAGAAAATAATTGCTATAACTTAGTACGATAATGCTTGAAAGTAGGACTACAAAGATCATTAGGAGCATTACGATTTTTTGATGGTGTGTATCAATTTTATGCCAAAACACAAAGGTTTATCTCCTCTCGGTCGGAACGCAAAAAGCAACATCTAATGTTATTTTGCTTTTTGAATCTATATTAATGTAGCAAGGGACTGTCCGCAAGCTATAACGGATCCAGTCCCTTATTGTTTGTTCTAAATTTACGAGGGGTTAGCCCAACCTCTCTTTTAAACATATTGCAAAATTGCGCATCATTTACGAACCCAGACACAGAAGCAATTTCAGAAATGGGAAGCTGTGTGTGGCGAAGTAACGATTTAGCATAATCTAGACGTTTTAGTAAAAGATATCGTAGAGGAGACAACGCGTAACGTTCTTTAAATACATGTCGAAAACGGTCGTAGCTGTACCCAGACAATTCAGCCAAGCTGGCTATCGTTAATCGTTGCAGATAATGCTCGTCCATATAATTTAAGACATATTGAATGCGGTCCTCAGCAGGAGAAGGTGACAGCCCCTTATCTACATTTCGAAGTAAATGAACAAGAATTTCGCCAAGCTGGAGATTCATGAGCTCAGTAAAACCTTCACGCTTACGCTGAAACTCACCCTTCATTCGTAGCAACGTTTGATACACGGTATGCTCCTTATCATCATCATGAACACCGGCAAGATTAAGAAGACTTTTATTATCACAAATGAAGCCGATAAATAACACCTCTGCTTCTGGTGTATGTTTTTCATCGTGCTTGAAGCCAGGCGGAATAAGCGCAAAGGAGGAAGAGCGAAAATGGAAATTTCTCGTCCCTACATTGGATGAGCCTAACGCACTAACATAATAAACAAGCTCATAACATTCATGCTGGTGAGGTGGAATATACGTATTAGGGTCATGCACAGCATTTACGATATATAATACACGATCCATAACGTGACACCTCCGACAATTAATGATTTGATTCGACAAAATCTATTTGATCAATCAGATGATTTAGCCGAATCGTGCAAAAAATTGACCGAAATCATATAATTTTTTGCAGCTATATTTGTTATGATCTTATCAATTAAACGGAAGTTTTTCAACTGGATTGGCCACCATGTTCGGAATTCGACTGTTTATTTCCATGAAAGTGTTATGAAATGTACGTTTTTTTCTGAAAATAATCAGAAAACACGATTGTTAGGATGGTTTTACAAATTTTTCAATACGTCTTTAACGCAATTTTGGCAATAAACTACAAAAAGGGAGCGAGACAATAGAGATGAAAAAAAATATGCTGATTTTATTGTTAGCTGCGGTCATGGTATTGGTCACTGCGTGTGGAGGTAAAGGTGGAAATCAAGCTGCAACAGACAACAAAGGAAATAACGGTGCTGTGAAGCAAGAAGGAAAATTAAAGGTTGTATTGCTTATTCCAGGTGTACTTGGAGATAAATCATTTTTTGATGCTGCAAACAGCGGCTTGCAAAAAGTAAAGGAATTTCTTGGTGCTGAAACAAAGGTTATTGAAATGGGAGCAGACAAAACAAAGTGGGAGCCAACCTACAACGATATTGCATCTCAAGACTGGGACATCATTATTTCTGGTGGCTCTGAAATTACCGAAATGTTTAATGCAACAGCAGAAGCAAATCCCGACAAAAAATTTATTAACTATGATACCGATATTGAAGAAGCTCCAGCTAACGTATACAGCATGACTTATGCGACAAATGAGGTTTCTTTCTTGGCAGGAGCAGCAGCAGCCTATGCGACTCAGTCTTCTATGCCAAATGCAAATAAAGACAATGTAATTGGTTTTGTAGGTGGAATGGACATTCCGGGCATTAACGCATTCCTTGTTGGGTACATTCAAGGTGCACAATATGTTGATCCTAATGTGAAGGTTGCAGTTTCTTACGCAGGAGATTTTGTTAACCCAGCCAAAGGCAAAGAGTTATCCCTCATTCAATATAACTCTGGTGTAGATATTATTTTTAACGTAGCAGGTGGAACGGGACTAGGTATTTTCGATGCTGCGAAGGAAAAGAAAAAATATGCAATTGGGGTTGACTCTGACCAAGGGATGTTGCTAAAGCAAACAGATCCTGAAAAGGCAAACCTCATTGTAACCTCAGCAATTAAAAAAATTGATATGGCGATTCTAGGCGCTGTGAAAAGACTGCAAGAAGGTACACTTGAAATGGGTAAACGTGATGTACTTAGCTTCGTAGAAGATGGTGTAGGTCTTGCAGAAAATGAAATTTACAAAAGTGCTTTCCCAGAAGACATTCAAGCAAAAATTGAAGAAGTTAAACTAAAATTGATCAAAAAAGAAATTAAAGTAGATAATGCAATGGGTATGGAAACTGCTGAAATTGAAAAAATTCGTAACGCAGTTAAGCCATAAAGCTATAACTACTTGACTCATTATATTGTAATGAAGGCATCCTATGCTTTACGTTGCAATCAGTATAAATGAAACGCAGCAAGGAGTCCTTCATTTAAGAGGGACTTTAAGCTGCATTTTTTTACGAAACTTCAAGCTAGAAGGATGTGGACTGAACATGGAAACCCCTTTGCTGGAAATGCGAGGCATTACAAAAGTATATCCCAATGGTGTTGTGGCGAATCGAGATGTTAGCTTTTCATTACGTGAAGGTGAAATACATGCGCTTGCAGGTGAAAATGGTGCAGGCAAATCAACATTAATGAAAATGATCTTTGGGATGGAAGAGCCAAGCGAAGGCGATATTTATATTTATGGAGAAAAGGTTAGACTTTTATCTCCACAAGATGCAATTGATCGTGGTATTGGGATGGTGCACCAGCACTTTATGTTAGTTCCTTCATTTACTGTCGCTGAAAATATGGTGTTAGGAATGGAGCCACGTAAAGGGTTTGGGATTCATTATGCTGAAGCGATTCAGATGACAGAGGAAACCGCACGTAAATATAATTTAGCCGTGAACCCTAGAGCAAAGGTTGAAGATTTAACAGTAGGGATGAAGCAAAAGGTTGAAATTTTAAAGGCACTTATTCGTGGGGCAAAAATTTTAATTTTAGATGAGCCAACTGCTGTATTAACCCCGCAAGAAACAGAAGAATTGTTCCGAGAGTTAAAACAGCTCAAGGAGCATGGTCATACGATCGTATTTATTTCGCACAAGCTGAAGGAAGTTAAAGCGATTTGTGATCGAATTACGATTTTACGTGGTGGACGTAGTGAAGGTGTGTTTGAGGTAGCGGATGTAACAGAGCAAGAAATTTCTAGACTAATGGTTGGACGAGATGTAGTGCTGAAATATGATAAGCCGAAATTGGATATTCAAAAGCCTGTACTGACAGTGGACAACTTAAATGTTAATGATCCGCTAGGTAAACCGCTTTTATCAGATATTAATTTCTCTGTTCGTGGTGGACAAATTGTAGGGATTGCTGGTGTTGAGGGCAATGGTCAACGTGAACTTGTCGAAGCCTTAACGGGTGGATTGGTAGGTGTCACTAGCAGTGGGACAGTGGAGGTCAATGGAACACAGATCCGAGAGTCTAACATTTTAAATATACGTAACCTTGGTGTTTCTTATATTCCTGAGGATCGGATGTCTCAAGGCTCCGCGGGTGAAGCAAGTATTTCTGATAATATGATCTCCACACATTATCGTTCTAAAACGATAAATAATGGAGTATTCCTTCGTGGCTCACGAATAGCAAGCTTAGCAACCAAGCTAATCGAGGATTTTAAAATTCGATGCTCAGGACCTAAGCAGCAAATTGGGATGTTATCCGGTGGGAATATGCAAAAGGTGGTTGTTGCTAGGGAATGCTCGACAGAGCCACAGCTTTTAATTGCAGAACAGCCTACACGTGGGGTCGATGTTGGTGCGGCACAGCTTATCCATCAAAAGCTGTTAGAGCTAAGAGAAAACAAAGGAGCCATTGTGCTTTTATCCGCAGATTTAAATGAAGTGCTAGAAATTAGTGATTGCTTGTTAGTGATGTATGAAGGTCAAATTGTTGCTTATATTGAAGATCCGTCAAGCATGAGTGAAGAGGAGCTAGGTCTTTACATGCTAGGAAGTAAACGGCAGGATGCAGCGGACATCAGGAGGGCGATGAACCATGTTTAAGTCTAAATATTTTGAGGTTATTCGCACAGCAGCGGTTATTTTGATTGCACTTGTCATTGCATTTCTTATTATTGCGCTTGTTAGTGAAAATCCTTTAAAAACGATCAGTATTTTTTTGCTTGAGCCGCTAAACTCCAAGGGACATATCGGAAATGTGATTGAAATGGCAATTCCCCTAATGTTTACTGGACTAGCTGTTTCCTTATTATTTCGTGCCAACATGTTTAACTTGGGGGCAGAAGGTATTTTCTATTTCTCAGGTGTGGTCGCTTCAGCAATTGCGATTCATTGGTCGTTAGGTGGCTTCTTACACCCGATTGTTGCCATTTTGATCGGTTCGATTGTAGGTGCCATTTTATCAGCAATTCCTGGGATATTGAAGGCAAAATGGAATGCTAATGAGCTCGTTACTTCCCTCATGTTTAACAATATTTTGTTTGGGGTTGGCTTGTATTTATTAAATTATCAATTACGTGATGCGAAGGCATTTGCCAATGTTTCGTTTAAATTTGAGAAAACGTCATTGCTGGATAAAATTATTCCAGGGACACGTATTCATACTGGGTTAATTATCGTTTTGATCCTTATCGTACTTGCTCATTACTTTCTTTATAAAACCAAATGGGGTTATGAGCTACGTATGACGGGAGCTAACCGTAAGTTTGCACAGTACTCTGGGATGAAAACAGCAAAGGTAATTATTCTCGTCCATCTTATTGCAGGTTTTATTGCAGGGATGGGAGGTTCAGTCGAGGTGCTTGGGATGTACAGTCGCTTCCAGTGGACCGCCTTACCTGGTTATGGACTTGATGGAGCCTTAGTTGCCATGTTGGCAAAAAATAATCCTTTGTCTGTTATCGCTTCAGCGTTGTTTTTAGCTTATATTCGGATTGGAGCAGATCTTATGGCTCGTTTGTCTGATGTGCCTGCGGAAATGATTTCGATTATCCAAGCGGTCATTATTTTGTTAATTTCAGCAGAGCAATTCCTGAAGTTCTGGAAAAACCGGATGCTACTGAAGGAGGCGCGTGAGTCATGAGTGGTTTAGATAGCTTATTAAATGTTATTTTTACAACTGATTTTGCCTTTTCTGTGTTACGGGTTACTACGCCAATTTTGTTCGCTGCCTTAGGCGCATTGATCTCGAATCGCGCCGGTATTATCAATATTGGGATGGAAGGGATTATGCTGGTATCTGCTTTGGCGGGGGTCATTATTAGTGCCTATACGCAAAGTGCATGGATTGGTTTACTTGGTGCCGTGATGGCAGGAACTTTAATTGCAGGCTTACTTGCTTTCTTTACCTTGAAATTTAAAACGCATATTATTCTTGGTGGGATAGCGATTAACATGTTTGCTTCGGGAGGGACTGTATTTCTACTTTATTTATTGAGTGGGGATAAAGGGTCATCTACTTCTTTGCCAAGTAAGGTTTTACCGAGTATCGATATACCACTGCTAAAGGATATTCCAGTATTAGGACCTATTTTTTCAGGACACCATATTTTAACCTACTTATCCATTATTGCAGTGTTTGTTGTTTATTATATGCTTAAGCGTACACCACTGGGCTTACGAATTCGTTCTGTAGGTGAAAACCCACATGCGGCACAATCTGTAGGGGTTAGTGTTATAAAAATTCAGTATACTGCGTTATTGCTTAGTGGATTTTTTGCTGGCTTAGGTGGTGCATATATGTCTATGGGTTACTTATCGTTGTTTACCAGAGATATGGTTGCAGGACGTGGTTGGATCGCGATAGCAGCTGAGTCAATGGGACGTAGCACAACGGTGGGAACAGCCTTAACTTCATTGTTGTTTGGTGCGGCCGATGCATTAGCGAATGCATTCCAAGTATTGAAGATACCCGCAGAGTTAATTGCAACCTTACCTTATGTAGCAACCGTATTTGGTTTAATAATCTATGCTGTAAGTGAAACACGTAAAAAAAATAGAAAGCTAAAAAGCCCGCTTGCTAAATAACTAGCAGAGCACACACGACAGGTAGAGACTAGCGAGGAGCGTGACATTGAGATGGCGACACCAATTATTATAGATTGTGATCCAGGGCATGATGATGCGATTGCGATATTGCTTGCTTATGCCCATAAGGATTTGTTAGATATACGAGGAATTACTACTGTAGGTGGTAATCAAATTTTAGATAAAATTACGGATAATGCACTGAAAATATTAAGCTTTGTTGATGCTGATATTCCTGTGGCAAAAGGGGCTGTAGGCCCACTACTTGGCAAGCTGGTAACGGGTGAAGAGGCACATGGTGAATCAGGCATGGATGGTCCAGTACTTCCACCAAGCAAGTATCGTGCCGTAGAGCAAGGTGCAGTTGAATTTATGCTCGATATTATTAGATCGTCGGAGGAAAAGATTACGCTTGTTCCACTGGCGCCACTGACGAATATTGCATTGTTAATTACGGCATATCCAGAGGTGAAGGAAAAAATTGAACGTATCTCCTTAATGGGTGGCGGAGTTGGCTACGGCAATGTGACGAATACAGCTGAGTTTAATATTTATGTGGATCCAGAGGCAGCACGAATTGTATACGAATCTGGCATCCCGATTACGATGAGTGGCTTAGATGTAACGGATAAAGCAGCTATTTTTGAGGATGAAATTGAGGAATTGAAAAAGCGGGGACCTGTCTCAACGTTGGTTGGTGAACTGCTTGATTTTTATTCGATTTATGGCAAGAAGATGGGTTATGTAGGTAATGCACTTCATGATCCATGCGCGGTTGCTTGGCTGCTTGCGCCTGAGTTGTTTACGTCAAAAGATTTATATGTAACCGTAGAGACAGAAGGAAAGTTGACTAGAGGAATGACCGTTGCGGATCAACGTAAAAAACCAGATTTTGCCCCAAATGTTCAGGTATTAGTGGATGTGGATAGAGAAGCATTTATGAAGCTATTGTTTGATGCATTAGCACGCTTGGACGAGCAACTTACTGCTCCGAAAGGAGAATAGCTGTGGCTGGTTGGGAAAGATTGCAGGAAACGTTGTTTTTTGAGCTGATGCAGCGTAAGGAAGAGGGCTGTATCGTCGATGGTTTTCCAGAAAAGCTTGCACAAGCTGGTGAAGATGAAGCGAAGCTGATGCAAATTTATTATGAATTGATGGCTTTACCCATTGCAGACGATTTTCCATTTCAAGAACCATCTACATTCCAAGAAATTAGAGCGTTAAGACCGGAGGGACCACGTGAGCTTGTGGCGAACTTCACTGAAGCGCAGTGGCAAGATAAGTTTTATGGGGCTTGGTTAGGTCGCTCTGTAGGTTGTGCACTTGGGAAACCACTTGAGTATTGGGATTACCTTTATGGTAAGGATGGTCGTCCAGGTTGGGAAAATATAGAGTTGTGGTTTAAAGGTGCGGATGCTTGGCCCATCAAAGGGTATACACCTGGGCATTCCCGCGCAGAAGAGCAATATGGTCTTAAACTAAGTGATTGGTCATTTGTAAGCACCTCTGACAAAATCAAATATATGGAAAGCGACGACGACTTGCGCTATACCATTTTGGGCTTATTGTTGCTAGAAGAAAAAGGTTTGAATTTTGATTCATGGGATATCGGAAAGCTATGGCATAGCCGTCTGACTTATAGTCAGGTATGTACAGCGGAGACGCAAGCTTATTTGAATTTTGCGCACGAGACATCTCATTTACATGGTGACAAACCTGCAGATTGGGAGAAACGTCAAGAGCGTGTACGAATGCACTTAAATCCATATCGTGAATGGATTGGAGCGGCAATTCGTGTCGATGCACTTGCTTATGGTGTAGCAGGACGACCTGAGCTGGCGGCAGAGCTAGCTTACCGTGATGCTTCCTTTTCTCACGTTAAAAACGGGATCTATTCAGCTATGTTTTACTCCGCGATGATTGCAGCAGCATTTGTGGAGCAGGATAATGAAAAAATGATCGAAATTGGACTTAGCGAAATTCCTACGACATGCCGTCTTGCAGCAGATGTACAACGTGGGATTGAAATTGCCCATAAGGCAAAAGATGAACGTGAGCTTGTGAGCAAAATTTGGGATGAGTTTAGTCATTATGATGCGGTGCACAGCAACAACAATGCAGCTTTAGTTGTAGCTTCGCTTGTGTATGGTGGGAACGATTTCGAGAAGGCGGTCGTCACCTCCGTTTATGGCGGGATGGACACAGACTGTAATGGGGCTACTGTAGGTTCCATTATGGGAGCAAAATTGGGTGCTAATCAACTTCCTACAAATTGGACAAAACCACTTAATGATACGCTTTATGCTGATCTTATCGGTTTTGATCCGGTTGCTATTTCAACGCTTGCAGAGCGGACTTATCAGTTATTTCGGAAGCTGCAAGGGTAGTTGAATGAGTGAGAAATGAAATGCTCTCTAAATAAAAAAACTAATCCATACCTTTTAAGTGTATTTCACTTAATGGGTGTGGATTTTTTTGAGGCTAGGGCTTAGAGGTAGACAGCTGCACTAGCTTTTTTGTCGTATTGGCATTTCTAATTGTGACATGATTATAAGCAGATTTGCCCACAATTTTAGCCCATCTTGTTTTTGAGAACGTATCAAGGGGAGCAGACCAAAATATAATTTGTCCATAGTGATCTACTTGCTCATATTCTGGCTTAGCAATGCCAACTTGCTCCATGATCTCTATTGCAGTCGCAGGCGGAATTACAAAAATAGCATTATGCTTGGACTCTGGGTTGGTGTCCCACCAAGTTGGAGCATGATCTAAAGCTGAAGATAAATCTTCTACGGAGATGATAGTGACAGTAATGTTTAAGTTGAATTTTTCCGATATCGCTCGCTCGCATTTCCCTCTGATTTCTACTTGATCCTCATGACTACTTGAAAATATAACATTACCACTGTTAATGTACGTAGTCACCTCTTGATATCCAATTTCCTCAAAAGCCTTTTTCAGTTCCGGCATGGAAATTTTATTTTTGCCACCAACATTGATACCACGTAGTAGTGCGATATATTTTTGCACGTAATTAACTCCTTTATTTGCTGAATTCGAATAATAGTATTTGTCATAGTATTTATGAAACTAACCATTTATATTATTAAGGCTGACTAACACTAAAAGGAAAATTACATTTTACATAGAATATAAGGTTTGTCAGATACGCCTTAGTTGAATATTATGTTATTTTGAATGTTGTGTAAATGGGTGATGAGCTGGGAGTGAAGGGATATGAGCAAGGTTGCATTAGAAATCAAATCGTTAAGTAAAAGCTTTGGTGACTTTAAGGCTGTTGATGATCTCTCTATCGATGTGATGCAAGGTGAAATTTTTAGTTTGCTTGGGCCTAATGGGGCAGGGAAGACAACAACGATTCATATTATTAGTGGTATGTTAGGGATGGATGAGGGAACCATCAAGTTTAATTCTACCAGTCATCACCAAGGACTTTCCCCCACTCATAAAATAGGTGTCTGTACTCAACATGTACAAATTTGGCCTCTGCTCACTTGTGAGGAACAGCTACATTTTGTAGGAAGCATGTACGGAATGAGCAAAAAGGAAATAAAGTCTCGTGCATTAACTTTGTTAGAATTGGTTGGCTTATCTCAAAAAAGAAGGGTACTCGCTAAACATCTTTCTGGTGGTATGCAGAGAAGATTGCACTTAATTATGTCCGTGATGCATGATCCAGAAATTGTTATATTTGATGAGCCTGAGGCAGGACTTGATCCGCAAAGCCGAGTGCTAGTGAGAGATTTTATTAAATCTTTAGCAGGAGAAAAAACGATTTTATTAACGACACATAACATGGATGAGGCGGAGCGTTTGTCATCGAGGGTAGCAATTTTGGACAGAGGCAAAATACTTTTGTGCGACACACCAGCTAAGCTACAGCAGAAAATTTGTCCAGAGGAAACTTTAGAAATTCAGTATTTAGAGGAGCTACCTCCAATTGAGCGGTGGGATTCTTCGAATTATCATATTCAATTAGAGGGCAAGTATATTAAAGTCACAGGCACTAATCTTAGGACCTTTGTTCCGCAAATACTTCAAAAAGCTGAGGCACAATATGGCACTCCTATAACGTTTAGCTTACGACAAAGTACATTGGAGGATGTATTTATTAAGCTGACTGGAAGGAGCTTAAGAGAATGAAATTAATCGCTGTTTTCAAAAAAAGTATGATTGAGCAGTTTAGAGATTATAAAGCTTTAATTTTGACCCTCCTTTCCCCTATTGTTTTTATCGTGATTTTTGGTTTAGCTTTTGGACAAGGCTTTTATACATACACACTTGGAATTACAAATAAGGATCAAGGGACGTTGGGAAATGTTCTGATTCAAAATATACAAACTAGTCAATATCCGAATGGAAATAAAATCTTCGAAACCGTAATCGTTGATAATCAACGGGGAACCTTTGATAAGGCAATTAAACAGCAAAAATACGATGCACATCTTTTAATTCCAGCGAATTTTAGTGATTCATTTAAAAGTAGTATGAGTGCCTTTAATAATTCTAATAGCTCTAATAGCTCTAATAATTCTATTGATTCTAGTAGTTCAAGTCGTTCAAGTCGTGCTACTCAGTATCGTCAAGCGGCTATCGTTATTTCGGGCAATCCCTCTAACCTAACTTATAACCTAATTAGTAGCTTTGTGGAGAATCAAATTCATAGCTTTGTATGGGAAAATGTAAAGGTCAAAAATCCGACCGAAATTGTATATGATCATACAGGATTCCAGCAAATACAGGTCAAATCAGAGTTTGATAACATGGCTCCAGGCTTAATTGTGTTTTCAGTATTTTTTCTTATGATTTTAAGCGCGATGATGATTACGAAGGAAATTGAAAATGGAACTATTCAACGAATTATATTAGCTAAAACTAAACCAATCGAGTTTTGTGGGGGAATTAGTTTAGCACAAATGGTGTTAGCGGCAATAATGTTACCGCTTGTATTTGCTTCGAGTATGTTGGTAGGCTTCCACACATCAGGTTCGTTTCTGCTTGCTTATGTAGTGAGTCTCATTGCTACGTTTTCTGCGATCGGAATCGGATTGATGATTGCTGCTTTTTGTAAAACCTCATTAGAAGCATTTATTATAGGCAACGTGGTACTTACACCTATGATGTTTTTAGCAGGTATTTTCTTTAAAGTCCCCCCGATTAAACTATTTACAATCATGGATAAAGAGATCGAATTACTGTCATTGATGCCGACATTAGATGCTGTAAATGCTATGAATAAAATATTGCTTCAAAATGCTGATTTTTATAGTGTTGTTCCAGAGCTGATTGTGCTTATAATTTTATCTGCTTTTTACTTTCTGTTGGGAGTTGTGTTGTTTAAACGGCGGTATATGGCAAAGGGATGACCAAACAAGAGGGCTAACTTATGTTAGTCTTTTTTTCTTTCTAGGAAATGACTTATTTTTTATTCCTTTTATTGACAAAATGTAATGAGGTGATTACAATCATAGTGTAACGTGTTGATTACATTTTGGAATGAGGGAATTACATTGATTGAAAATCGAATTAAAGTTTTGAGAGCTGAACGTGACTGGACACAAGCAGATTTAGCAGAGCAAGTTGGGATTTCCCGACAAGCGGTTATCTCCATCGAGAAATATAAGTATACGCCTTCGCTGGAATTAGCCTTTAAAATTGCACAAGCTTTTAATGTATCAATTAATGAGGTATTTACAATGAGAGAGGATGAGGAAAATGTTTAGTTATCAAATAGTAATGGCAGTTGTGCTTGTTGTATTGGGTCTAGGACTTTTTGGTAATGTATTTTACAAAGCTAATAAAAGCATAAAATATAAAAATGATGAACGCTGGCAATTCATTCAGAATAAAGCGAGCAGAGTCATATATTGGTATCAAGGTTTAATTACAGTAGTACTTGCAGTTATATTGGGTGTAGATTTATTTCATCCTTTTCAAAATTCTATTAGTATTGCAGATGCGGCCTCTTATATATTTATGGTACTGTTTCTTCAGCATGGATTAGAGTTGATTGCACTAATGTATCTTGATAAGAAGTTATAATAGGATAGCGTTTAAAATTTTAATAAAATCTTTACTAGGAAATAATTGAATTGTTTTTATATTGACTATTTTCTATGAAGCGGTTACATTATATTTATAAGCTTATACATGTATGATTTTTGCTAGCAAATCAAATGTAACTTTATTTAGAACTAATTATTTTATAAAATTAAATACAAAAGGATTGTAACCGCCACAAGCGGGCAATACCTAAATTCTTTTAGCGCAGTGTTGATATCTGCCTATTTGAGTTTAGGTATTTTTTATTTCTATTGTCAAGAATACGAGGAGTGAGCATATGAAACACCAACAATTAGTAGAGGATATTTTAAAAAATATTGGTGGTTCCGAAAATATTAGCCGAGTGACCCACTGTATGACACGATTACGCTTTAATCTCAAGGATGACAGTAAGGCGAGTATTGATGCAGTCAAAAATATATCAGGTGTAGTTGGATGTGTGAATAAAGGGGGCCAATTTCAAGTTATTATTGGTCCACATGTGGAACAAGTATTTAATACGATGACAAAAACTGTGGATATCAAAGAAAGTGAGCCTAGTGATAATGAAGTAAAAGGCAAGAAGAAAAACCCGATTGCGATGTTGTTTGACATCATTGCGAGTATATCTCAGCCAATCATTGGTGCATTAGCTGGAGCGGGGATGATTAAGGCATTACTTGCGGTCTTAGTTGCTTTAAAATGGATAACTACGGATTCACAGCTTTATGTTATTTTGTTTATGATTAGTGACGTCGTATTTTATTTCATGCCATTTTTCTTTGCAGTATCTACTTCAAAAAAATTAAATACAAATATTTATATTTCTCTGATTTTTGCAGGAATGCTGCTACATCCCACACTTATTGGACTTAAAACAGCAGGTGATCCCGTATCCTTTCTAGGATTGCCGATCACTTTAGCAACGTATTCCTCAAGTTTAATTCCGATTATTATGATTGTTTACTTCCAATCTGTAATTGAGAAGTGGGCGAAAAAAATATCTCCAGATGCAGTGAAAATCTTTTTAGTTCCTATGTTAACTATTCTTATTGTTGCACCTATTGGCTTAATTGCAATTGGACCGATTGGCGTTATTGTCGGTAACTACGTTGGACAGTTCTTCCAACTTATTAACACCTATGCGAGTTGGTTAGTTCCTGCATTGGTGGGTGGACTTGCTCCATTACTTGTTATGACGGGTATGCACTATGCATTGGGTTCGGCTCAAGCCATTCAACGTGCATCAGTTGGATATGGTACTTTCCTAACTCCAGGCATGCTATCATCTAATATGTCTCAAGCAGCCGCTACACTTGCTGTTTCTTTAAAAACGAAAGATAAGAACCTTAAATCGTTAGCATCTTCTACTTCAATTAGTGCCTTTTGTGGAATAACAGAACCAGCTCTATACGGGGTTACATTGAAGTTGAAAACTCCACTATATACAACGATGGCGGCTGGTGCTATAGCTGGTTTATATGGTGGAATAAGTGGAATTAAGGCGTGGTCAGCAGGAACTTCAAATGTGTTCTCTTTACCTATTTACATTGGGGTTAATGATATCGGATCATTTTATAATGCAATTATTACAGCAGTGATCGCCATTGTTTTAGGTTTTGTGTTAACGTTTATTTTCTACAAAGACCCTGTTGTTACTCAGGGGAAATTAGTTGACGGCCAATCTCCAACAAAAGAGTCTTCACCTACACAACAACAGCTAACTCGTAAAATATATATTCAAGCTCCATTAGAAGGAAAGGTAGTTAAGCTTAAAGATACAGATGATGAAGCTTTCTCATCAGGTGCGATGGGCAAAGGTGTAGCGATCATTCCTACTAATGGTAAATTAGTTTCACCAGTGGAGGGTGAAATCAATGCAGTGTATAAGACAAAACATGCTATCGGAATTAAATCTGTTGACGGTGTTGAACTCCTTATCCATATCGGTGTAGATACAGTCAAGCTAAAGGGAGAGCATTTTATAGCACATGTAGCTGAGGGAGATAAAATTCAAATTGGTGATCCACTAGTTACTTTTGATCTCGAAGCTATTAAAAAGGCTGGTTATGAAATTACTACGCCGATTATTGTTACCAATTCCATAGACTATCTTGATGTGGTTGAAACTTCAGAACCGACGATTAAACAAAAAGAAACATTACTTACGGTCATCTAAATCGCATATACACACCCCTCTTTTATGAGTAAAAGCATAAATAGATGGGGTGTGATTTTATAAATGAATTGGAGGTATTAGAATGTCATTTCCTGAAAATTTCTTATGGGGCGGGGCTGTAGCCGCTAATCAATGTGAAGGTGCTTATTTAGAAGGCGGAAAAGGATTGTCTATTCAAGATATTATGCCAAAAGGTGTGCTTGGTTCAATTACAGAAGAGCCAACGGAAGATAATCTAAAGCTTGTTGCAATCGATTTTTATCATCGGTATAAGGAAGACATTAAGCTGTTTGCAGAGATGGGTTTTAAAGTATTTCGAATGTCCATTGCATGGTCTCGTATTTACCCGAATGGGGATGATACAGCGCCAAATGAAGAAGGCCTTACTTTCTATGATCAAGTATTTGATGAATGTAGAAAATATGGGATTGAGCCTTTAGTTACCTTATCTCATTATGAAATTCCTTTACATTTATCTAGAAAATATGATGGATGGAAGAGTAAAGCTTGTGTTCAATTTTTTGCTAAATATTGTGAAACGGTATTTTTGCGATATAAAGATAAAGTAAAGTATTGGATTACATTTAATGAGATTAATACTACGGTTCACTCTGGTTTGCTTGGGGGTGGCATACTGACGCCAAAGTCAGAGTTAACTAAATCAGAATTGTATCAAGCGGCACATCATCAGTTGGTAGCAAGTGCATTAGCGACAAAGATCGGAAGAGAAATTAACTCTAATTTCAAATTTGGTTGTATGGTTGCCTCTGCCCCCCGTTATCCAATGACTTGTAATCCCGTAGATGTTATGCATGCCTTTGAGGATCAGCAAGAGGTCACTTATTTTGTTCATGTTCATACTAAGGGAGAATATCCTTATTACGCTAAAAAAATATTTAAAAAATATAATGTTGAGCTTGAAATTACAGAAGAAGATCGTAAAATCTTAAAAAACACAGTAGATTTTATCTCTTTCAGTTATTACAATAGTCGCACCGTTGCCAAAGATGAAAGTAGCTATCAGCAAGCTTCAGGTAATATCTCAAGAGGGTTAGTTAATCCTTATGTCAATTACTCAGCATGGAATTATCCGATTGATCCAAGTGGGCTTAGGTATATTTTAAATCATTATTACGATATGTTTGGATTACCTTTATTTGTAGCTGAAAATGGGCTCGGGGCGATTGATGTCTTAGAAAAAGACGAACAGGGTAATATGATAATTGAAGATGGTTATCGCATTAAGTTTCACAACGATCACCTCGTTGAAGTAGAAAAAGCGATTGAGGATGGAGTAGAAGTTTTTGGATACACCTCATGGGGATGCATAGACTTGATTAGTGCAGCCTCTGCTGAAATGAAGAAGCGTTATGGATTTATATATGTTGATCGAGATGAACATGGGAAGGGCACCTTAGAGCGTTACCGTAAAAATTCATTTTATTGGTACAAGCAGGTAATAGAAAGTAATGGTCGTTCTTTGCTTCGGAATAACTAACAACAAATCCATACGGGACACCAGATTAGCCATACTTTAGACATAACACTGGGGGCCGTTTAAAATGAAAATTAAAAAAATATATAATAACAACATAGTGTTAGCTGAAGATGACAATTATGTAGAATACATTTTGATTGGGAAGGGACTCGCTTATCGTAAAAAGGTAAGTGATCCTATTGATGAAAAACTTGTTGATAAACGTTTTATTCCTGATGCTGGGGATAATATGACCATGTTCACCAAGCTTCTCAACGAGATTCCTATTCATCATATTGAACTCGCAAACAAAATTATTCTTATGGCTGAGGAAGAATTAAACACAACCTTTAACAACAACATTTATAATGGACTAGCGGATCACATCAATTACGCTATTCATAGGTACAAGGAAAATGAGCCTTTAAACAATGTTTTGTTGTGGGAAATTCAAAGGTTTTATCAAAAAGAATATGCTGTGGCTAAAAAGGCATTAGACTTAATTAAATATTATGAAGGTATTCAAATGAAAGAAGATGAAGCCGCCTTCATAGCGATGCATTTTGTAAATGCGCAAAACACAGAAGAAGTAACTTCTTTAGTAGCGAATACGCACATTATTAAAAATGTACTGAATATCGTGAAATATCATTTTAAAATTGAAATTGACGAAAGCTCACTTAATTATTCTCGTTTTGTTACCCATCTCAACTTTTTTATTCGTAGAGTTAAAAGTAGAGCACAAGTACATTCAGAGGAAGACGATTTCTTATTTATGCAGATCATCTCTAAATATCCAGACGCTTATGAATGTTGTTTGAGAATCCAGAACTATTTAGAGAACTTATATGAAATGAAGCTAACCAATGATGAATTGTTATATTTTATTTTGCATGTTGTACGTGTAACAAAGCGGGATAGCTCCTTATAGCTTTATTCAAAGCTATAAGGAGGTTTTTTTGTTTTTTACAGGGCTATTCTTTATATTAATCACACTTATTTTCCCCCGTACATGCACTTCTAGGCTCTCGCCCACATACAATAAGATGACCGTGAACGATTAGGAGCAGCAAGAGTTATTCCGAGTTCATTGTACATGTGCGGGAGGTGGCTTTAAAAATGCCTGGATTGTTCAGTGCAATCGCATTTTTCATTAAACAGCTTACATTACTTGTATCGTACGTGAAAAACAATGCATTTCCCCAACCCTTAACGGAAGAGGAAGAGGCATTACATCTAGAGCGTATGGCTGAGGGGGATCCCATTAGCCGAAACCTGTTGGTGGAGCATAATTTGCGGCTGGTAGCCCATATTGTGAAGAAATTTGATAACACAGGTGAGGATTTAGAGGATCTTATTTCCATTGGTACGATTGGATTAATTAAAGCCATTGAGAGCTTCCGTCCAAATAAAGGTACAAAATTAGCAACCTTTGCGGCGAGATGTATTGAAAATGAAATTTTGATGCACTTGAGATCGTTAAAGAAAACCCGCAAGGATGTATCGCTTCATGATCCAATTGGGACTGACAAAGAGGGTAACGAAATAACCCTTATAGATATTTTAGGAACAGAAACTGATGAGGTTGCAGACCGAGTTGAGCTTAAAATGGAGAAAAGTAAAATATATCAAAACCTAGATATTTTGGATGATCGCGAAAAAGAGGTAGTTGTGGGTCGATTTGGGCTTGAAGCAGGTGGCGAGGAACGGACGCAACGGGAAATCGCGAAGGAGCTGGGGATTAGCCGTAGCTATGTATCTCGGATAGAGAAAAGGGCGTTAATGAAGCTGTATCATGAGTTTTATAAGAAGAGATAACGCGGTAATGAGTGTTAAAGTCTTTGAGATCTGAAAGAAGTATGGAGATATATTAAGAGGCTATTTTCTTTTATTAAAGAAGATGGTCTTTTTTTGTGATTTTGTCCCTACCTAATACTGGATGGATTATAATACGAATAGGAAGTAAAAGGGGGATCGATGGTACAGTTGTGGCGGCATAGCATTCTCTTCAGTGCCTAAAGTAACTAAAAGCGTGAGAACGGCTCTAAGTTACAATTTAGAATTATTTGTATTGGGGGGAAGAATATTGTTAATAGTACTCAGTCGCCTTTTACATCTATTTATTTTTGGAGTGCTGATTTTTCGATATAGTAAGCACAGATTTAAAAAACATAACTTTGAGAATGCGGGTATGATAACTTTATCTGGAATATTACTTACAGGATTTGAAAGAGAATACATGTGGTTTTATCCGCTGCTCATTATAGAAATATTATTGTTTTTAAATTACATTGTTAGATCGTTCTCAGACAATAAATAGTTTTTCACTTATAAAGATATTTATCAGCAGGGAGGGGCATAGTTGGATTTTATTAAGAGGAACCTTTTCAATAGAACTTTTGTGAAATTAGGCTCTACTGTATATTCAGTTATGATAATCATATGCTATTGTGTTTATATTTTTTTGGAGCATTATAGAGTCACTAAATCCAATTTTTGGTTATCGAAGAGTAATCTAACTCAACAAGATTTTAAATCTATTGAACAAATAGGTAGATGGACCACGAGGGTTGAATTTCTTTTTTTTGTTTTATTTATAATTGGCTTTATCATCTTTAGATATATATTTCCAGAAAAAAATAAGAATATTAAATTGTTTTTAATACTTAATGTATCTCTATTTCTTTTAATTTTGATTATAGGTTTTTCATTCTTTACTGGTTCGTTGCCCATAGGCAATATAACTCAGCCGATCATTTTACCAACCATAGTTATGATTTTTATGTGTATTTATTTTCTTTGGAGACATAAGAAGCATAAGCTATAGATTAACAAACACCTTCAGGAGAATACCTCATTGTAATTGTGAAAACGAGGATGCTCTAGGAGGTGTTTTTTTATTTTTGGGTTATTTCAATACGTCTACAATGCACATGTTAATGAAATAACCCTTATAGATATTTTAGGAACAGAAACTGATGAGGTTGCAGACTGAGTTGAGCTTAAAATGGAGAAAAGTAAAATATATCAAAACCTAGATATTTTGGATGATCGCGAAAAAGAGGTAGTCGTTGGCAGGTTTGGGCTTGAAGCGGGTGGCGAGGAACGGACGCAAAGAGAGATCGCGAAGGAGCTGGGGATTAGCCGTAGCTATGTATCTCGGATAGAGAAAAGGGCGTTAATGAAGCTGTATCATGAGTTTTATAAGAAGAGATAAGGAAATTGGCATTGAAAATAAAAACGGACGAGTAAGCGGACAAAGGCCATCTTTTGGGCGAAAAAGATGGCTTTTTTGTATAGAGATTAGATTATAAATATAAATTAATTTTATGCTGTTTGTATTAACTTTTGTCCAAAAAATTTTAAAGATCGATATACACTATTTTCCCATTATCCAATTTTAGATTAAGCCCAGAAAATATTTCTTCTTTAGAAGCTTCTTTTGGTGTGGTGCTTTTTGGTTGCAACACAAAATCATCTACAATTTTTACTTTTGCTTGATTGGGAACATTTAAGTTAACTATTTTGGATGTAAGTACATCTATCTTTGATGCCATTAACTCATTTAAAACTGGTTCGACTTCAATAATTCTAATTGCCTCTTCGCGTTTATTTATTAATACTGCGGAATAAGATATTTTAGCAACATATTGCTGATCTTCTTCTGAAGTCACTATTGTAGTCGTAAATGTATCTGTTACCACCCCATTGTCATTTTCTTTAGAATTACATCCACTTAATATTGATATTGAACAAATTAAAAATATCATCATAAATCTGCGCATTTATATCCTTCTTTCAGTTTGTATTTTTGCTTAATTTATATTTAGTAGATTTGCTGAAGTTTTTGCTAAAATTTAAAATCATAGGTATATTGAGATTAAAACCGCGAATAGATTGAAAATATGTTCTAGGAGGGATTCTAAATGAAAGAAAATCGAACTAACAAGCCGCTATCATTTAAACGAATATTATTTTACATGGATTTGCTATTGTTTTTTATTGCAGGTGGTGTATTAATTAACTCTTTAAATACAGATCAAGAACAGTCTATATTAATATTAAATATTGTAGCAATGAGTTGTGTGATGTTGGCTAGTTTAATTCGTGTTGTCTTATATATAAAAGGAAAAAGTTAGCGTATAAGTAAATAAGTAGTAACCTATATAGTATAGCTTATAAAAGTGGGCATGTGTGAAATATGATATAAAACCATATCAAATAGAAATAAATAGAGAGGGAGTCCCTAAGGTTTTTTATTTTCCCCCTCCGTTTAATTCTATTTGGCAAGCTGTAGCTAAAATGCATTTGAAATTTTCTATCATTTATCATCCATCAATGTACAAAATCTAACTTTAACTAACTAATGAAATTGATATGATTATTTTGCGAAATAAATCCTTTACGGCAGTGACCTAGAAAAACAAAAAATTTAGATTAGAGGGTGATATTATCAATCATTTAAAAACAGATGTATTGGATTCTCAACTTTCTGAATTTATAAAAAACTGTATCGGACCATTTCAAATCCTAGCTAATTATAGACCCAATAGTTTAAGAACTGGAGTATGGAAAATTTCTTCAGATATAAATAAAAGCTGTTATTACTTAAAAACTTTTAGTCGAAAAGAACGATGGTCCCCCGAAGTCTATGCCTATACGAACTGGTTACCCCCATTAAAATCCTATGTCCCTAAATTAATTGATATATTTGAGCAAGAAGGACTCTACGCCATTTTAATTACTTCTATTGATGGTGTCATTATGAGAGAGGCAGATTTAGATATAAAGGCAACTACAAAAGCCTATCACCAAGCTGGGGAGTTAATAAAAATACTACATGATTCACAGAGTGGAGCATGGTTTGGTCGTCCTGATCTAAATGGGAACCCTATTGACCTTTCGCCTAGCAAAAATCCAATTAAGTATGTTTACGACTCAATTCAACAAACGTTTAATCGCTGTGAGGAGCAAAACTTATTGACGCCTATGGAAATAGAGCTTGCTCAGTGGGCACTTCACAATATTCAGGTTTTTGAGCATGTTAAGCCAGTTCCTATAAGCTGGGATTCTACGCCTGGTAACTGGTTAGTGGATGCAAGCGGGAATGTAACTGGTATGATTGATTTTGAAAATATGTTATGGGGAATAGATGTGGATCACTTTTCGATCTTATTTGAAAGATATTTTGTAGATAACAAAGTAGCGATGAATGCTTTTTTTAGTGGATATGGGCTAGAAGTGTTAAAAGACAAAAAGGAACAAATCCAAATTTGCTGTATCAAAATGGCGATTGCCGATATATATTATGGTACTCAAAATAACGCTGAGATCATCGTTAATTACGGACGAACCCTTTTGCAACAAATCTACGATAACAAACTAATATGATAAAGCAAAGTCCAATGCGATCCGAATCTCTTCATTAGAAGAAGAGGGGGAGATTAATTTGAGATAGAAATAAAGAAAGATGTCCTTAAGGAGGGGGAAAATGAATTTATTATCTGTGCTTAACAGCCAATTTGTAAGCTTATATAAGGAAAGTGAAATGCAACGGATTAAGGTGACGCCAGGAGACATACAAAAAGTTGCTGAATTAGCCCAAATACCGCTACCTAAAATGTTAATTGATATTTTGGAAGAGGGGATCATTTATGGATTTAAGATTAAGGGTACATCAATAGTTATAAACTTTCTCTATGTTAAAGATATTATTAATGTGGATGACAATTATCACTATTTTAAAGAAGATGTTAAGGAAGGACTGATTTTTGCTACAGATTTAGGTGGTAATGTGTATTATTATGGCAAGGGGAAAGAAGGGATAGGGTTATATGTTGTTGGAGCAGGTGATGGAAATTTTTTTGAAGAAGCTACTAAATTTGCAGAGGCATTTGAAGACTTTTTTATTGAGGGGAAGGGAATAGATATTTTAGAAATGCGTTAATAACGGATTATAGGGAATAGTCAAGTTGCTGAATTAATAGCTCAAAAAATATTTGAGTAGTACAGTTTCTTCCGATGAGACAGATATAAAGGAAAATACATATTAAAAATCTAAAAACGGAGAGTGTCTAAAAGCCACCTCCGTTTTTTTTGTTAGTAAGCTAATTCATTGGAAATGTGTAAGCAGAATAAACGTGCAACGTTTGGGGCTTTTGTACGTAAATAGATCAATACCAAGCTAATCCAGGCTAATGTGGGCAACAGTAGTCTATCGCAAAGGAGAGATTTTATTTGATGAATCCAGCAACGAAGTTAATCCAAAGCTTCAAAAATCGTGATCACAACCACAAACTAGCACAGTTAAAAGCGAAGACCAAACAGATCAAAAATCGTAATTTGGAAGCTTGGAATGACCAAGAGTTACAAGCGGAATCCCTTCGTTTAAAGAAGGAAGCAATAGAGGGTACACCTTTGGACGAGTTACTTGTAGATGCCTACGCACTTGTTTATGAGACAGCAAAAAGGAAGCTTGGCTTATGTCCCTACGATGTCCAGATTATGGCTGCGATTGCTTTGTATGAGGGATATTTAATTGAACAGCACACAGGAGAAGGAAAAACGCTCTCCGCGGTTATGCCTGCATATCTTCACGCCTTAACTGGCAAAGGTGTTCATGTGCTGACCTTTAATGAGTATTTAGCAAGTCGAGATTCGGCTTGGATGAGTCCTATTTATACTTTTCTTGGACTGTCCGTAAATGCAATTCAAGCAAATATGAGTTTATCTCAAAAAAGGGCTGCATATGGGGCAGATATTACTTATGTAACGGCGAAAGAAGCAGGTTTTGATTATTTGCGTGATACTATTGCACTTGATAAAGCTGAGCTTGTTCACCGTCTCTTTCACTACGTCATTGTAGATGAAGCGGATTCCTTGCTTCTTGATGAAGCGCGTGTTCCGTTAATCATTGCTGGGGATAGAGAAATGTCTGAAAAGGCGGAAATGGAATTGGCCGAGGTTGTGCGGCAGCTTAAGCTACATATGCATTATGATTTCGATGAATTTAAACGCAATGTGTATTTAAATGAAGAAGGTGCTACCAAAGTGGAAGAACTATTGGGATGTGGTGATTTATACGATAGTCACCATAGCCAGTTGTTGATGTCTTTAAATTGTGCATTACACGCGGAAGTTTTACTAAAAAAAGATGTAGATTATATCGTTCGAAATGGTCAAATTGAATTAATTGATGAATATACGGGTCGTGTAGCAGAAAATAGACATTTGCCTGACGGTTTACAAACAGCACTTTATGCTAAAGAAGGAATACAACCTAAAGCAGGTGGCAGAGTGTTAGGTACAATTACACTTCAACACTTCCTTAGCTTATATCCCAAAATTTCTGGAATGACAGCGACGGCTCATGCCTCAGCAATTGAGTTTAAGGCGTTATACGAATTGCAGGTTTTACAGATTCCCCCCAATCAACCTAATCAACGAAGGGATGAGCCGCATAGAGTCTATACGCATAAAGAGGCGAAGCTAAAGGCACTTGTACAAGAAATTTCTTCCGTCCATGCAACAGGGCGTCCAATTCTTATTGGTACAGCTAGTGTGGAAGAGTCGAACATCCTGTCTGAGGCACTAGAAGTTGCTAACGTGACTTGCCATGTTTTAAATGCCAAAAACGATGCCAAAGAAGCTGAGATTATCTCTAAAGCAGGGGAATTTGGAGCCGTAACCGTATCTACGAATATGGCGGGACGAGGTGTTGATATTCGGCTGGGAGGTGGAAATCCAGCAGAAGCAGAGCGGGTTGCGAAGCTAGGGGGCTTATACGTCATTGGTACACATGTGCACCAGAGCATGCGAATTGATGACCAATTACGTGGACGGGCAGGTCGCCAAGGTGATCCTGGAGGTTCCGTATTTATTGTGAGCTTAGAAGATGAGCTGCTGATGCGCTTTGGCTTGGATAAAATGATTTCTGTTCCAAGGCAAGAACAGGTGATTGATGAACCAATGTTAAGTAAAAAAATTGGGCAAATTCAGCGTATGATGATGGGACAAAACTTTGATATTCGTCAGGAACTAAACCGTTATTCCGATGTGCTCGAAATTCAGCGGCGGATGCTGTATAAGGAACGGCTTTCTATTTTAAAAGGGGAACTCCAAATGAGTCCTTCTGAGCGGAGGGTGCGACTTTATTATATAGACAAGCTTTGGGCGGAGCATCTAGCATACGTTTCATATATTCGTGAGAGCATACACTTGACTAGTCTTGGCAACCGCAATCCAATCAATGAATTTCATGACCAAATTATTCAAGCCTATAACGAAATTCCGCTTAAATTACAGCAAGAAGTAGATAACATGCTCATTCAGCTTGGCGGTTCTAACGATCCAGCAGTATGGGAGGAGTTTGGGCTAAAAAGCCCCACCTCCACACGGACTTATATGATGAACGATCATTATAACGAATACCTGCAAAACCCAAGTTCATGGGGGGCAGGTACTGTGCTTGCCTTTTGGTTGCGTAAAGCAATTAAACCAGTATTAAAGCGCTAGCTCTCAAACATTTTCCATATTAAAAATAAAGTCATCGTTAAGATCAAATGAAATGCAGGTGACAGCAACACCCACAGCTTTTTATGGAGCTTTCCTTTTATATTGTAAAAAATTAAAGAAAAAATATAAGTAAGTGGGTAAAGGCTAGTGGCAGTCACAAATGAAATAATGATGATATTTAAAAAGGGAGCCTCTTTTCCAGAACTCTCACCAGCAAGGGTCATGATGTTGGCTACGATGACCAGTGGATATATCAGTAATGGGATAGCAAATAAAATAAACGTAAGGAACACTAAAATTTTTTTATAATTCACAAAATACCTCCGCTAACATATATTTATTCATAAATTAAGGAAACCAGTAAATACATTATAGATTATAATAGGATGGAAAAGGGCAATTCTTACTGTCATACAAAAATATTACTATTTGATAAGTAGGTCTATAAATAAGCCTTAATGTAAATAGAAATTATATCTTACACAAAGAGGGGGATTTCATTGAGAAGAAGTGTTAAACCTGGGAGAGGGTCGTCTGCAATGGGGGGAGTAGCTAGTATTGCTGCTGGGATATTTGGTGTGTTTTGGACCATCATGGCTTCCAGCATGGGAGCACCAATTTTCTTTGTGCTTTTTGGGGTACTATTTGTGGGAGTAGCCATTGCGCAAGCCATATTTCATTTTATAAATGCAACAAGTAAAAATCGTATGTCGATGTATGATATCACTGAAGGTGATGAAGAACCGGATCCAATTGACCGATTTATTAGTAAAGCAGAATATGAAGAGGTCACCCATCAACGTAAAAACCCATATAAGGATACCCACTCACACCAAGCTCAAGCCGAAGGAGCTCTAAATTACTGCCCTTATTGTGGGAACAAAATAGAAAATGATTTATATATGTTTTGCTCGAAGTGTGGCAAGGAGCTATAAAATTAATAACATTGGGTATAGCATTGCATTTAAGACTTCCAAGATAACTACCCATTTATCTAAAGGAGGAAAAGAATGAATACGTATGCCCATTTTGTATCAAGAAAAACGCATGAAGGATTTCAAATTTTTCGTCATTCAACAGAATTTCATGCTGATGGTGGTGCAGGTAAGGTTATTGGTTTAGTTGTTATGATGAATCCAGGGGATGCAAGACCTGAGGATGAAAGTATTTTTGAATCACTACAAAATAGTGAATATGAAACGATAGAGCCTGTTTTAACTAAACAAGATAACACAATGAAGAAATTGATAGGGTTAATACAAAAAGCTTATAAACAAGATAATGAAACACTCCCTCCAAAGTATACTATTCATATTGAGAATATTTTTAATCTCAGGGAAAAAGATAGCGATCAGGCGAAAAAATATGTAAAAAGGATGACAGATTTTCAGGAGCTTATGTTTAAGAGAAGAGTCTATGAAGAAAAGTACGATTTTGTGTTTTTTGCTTGGGGCAAGTTGGACATTTTAAAACATCACCAAATTGAGTACCGAAGAAACTTTCCTAATGCAATTGTTGTTAATAAAAAAAATATTAAAGGAATAATTAGAGAAGTAGATTATCCTGTCCATCCGTTGTATATGAATACTGGCTTTTTCTTGGAAGCATCAAAAGGGAACATAAAGAAAGTGTACTCATAATGAAATTTAAAGAAAACCTTAATTTCAAGTATGATAATATTTAAGGTAAATAGAATTTTGGTATAATTAATTTTAATTATTTAAATAAGTGGGTGACAAACACCCCCAACTAGCGAAGGAGTCATGCCATGATCACACTAAAGTATTTTGAAGCATCAGATATTGAGCAACTGATTAGTTGGAGTGGGGATGAAGCCTTTTTATTACAATGGGCTGGGATACATTTTAAATACCCACTTACTAAGGAGCAATTAGAGGCTTATCTTGAAGATGCGAATGATATTGATACCTCTAGTAAACTAATTTATAAGGTATTAGATTCAGGTACAAATAAAAGCATTGGTCATATCTCAATTGGTGCAATAGATCGAGAAAATAGAACAGGGCGAATTGGAAAAGTACTTCTTGGCGATCCAGGTAGTAGAGGTAAGGGCTACGGTGAACAAATGCTTCTAGCCATCTTGAAGGTTGGTTTTGAAGATTTAAAATTACAACGAATTACATTAGGGGTATTTGATTACAATATCTCTGCCTTAAATTGTTATAAAAGCGTAGGTTTTATGGAAGATAAATTTATTCCAAACTATACCAAGATGAAGGATAAAAGCTTGAATTTGATTGAAATGCGTATTGTAGAGGATGAATGGAAAAGACGTAACGTAGAATAAAAACCAAATAGATTATTACAAATGTAAAACCCAAATTATTTGCGAAGCCTGCAATAGAACTTCGTGGATAGCTAGGGTTTTTATTATTTCATCCTTCAATTTCCGTGAGATTTTGAAATAAATCGTGCATTACTCATATACAAACTTGTTTTCATAATTGTTAATATAACGATGTAGGAATATTCACACAGATATAATTAGGAGGGTTAAGAATGTCTAAATGGAAGCGCTTTCTCTCGGTTTTAACTGTCATAGGAATAATGGGGACTTTAGTTGCATGTGGAAGTAGTGGAGACACAAAAAATTCAAGTAAAACAGCAAATGGCGACAAGCCTGCTACGTCCAGCAATGAGCCTGTCAAGCTACGTATTATGTGGTGGGGATCTCAACCACGTCATGAAGCAACATTGAAAGCACTGGAATTGTACACTAAAAACAATCCAAACGTTACTTTTGAGCCTGAATATTCTGGGATGGATGGGTATTTGGATAAATTATCGACACAAGCTGCTTCAAATAATGCACCTGACGTTATACAGCTTGATCCAGGCTGGATGCCAGATTGGATGGGACGTAACCAATTAACTGAGTTATCTCCTGAGGTGGATGTTAGTAAATTTGATACAAAATTGCTATCAGGTGGCCAATTAAATGGAAAGCAATACGCAGTTCCAATGGGTTCTGTAGCGTTTGGTATGGTTTATGATAAAGCAGCTATGGATAAGCTTGGCATTGCTAATCCTAGTGATGGCTGGACATGGGATGACTTCTTTGCTTTAGCAAAGGAATCCAAGTCTAAATTACCAAGTGGCCAATATTTCACATTAGACTATGCAGGTAACTACTTTATGTATTCAGCTTACCAATATGCTAAAGGTAAAGGGCAAGTGGTTACAGATGATGGACATTTCAACATCGATCAAGCTTCCTTCTTAGAGTGGACGAAAAAGTTTGAAGAGCTTCGTTCATTAGGACTAGTGCCTCCAGCAGATGTGAACGCATCTGATAAAGAGCATGATCCACAAATGGATTTATTGTCAGCAGGAAAAGTTTTATTCCGTTATAGCTTTTCCAATAACTTAGGTACTTGGGACAGCATCAAGCCGGGTGCATATGCCCTTGTCACAATGCCACGTGCAGAGCAAGCTGGCGGATGGTTAAAGCCTTCAATGTTCTTATCTGTTTCCAAAGATTCTAAGCATGCAGAGGAAGCTAAAAAGTTTGTAAATTGGCTAGTTAACGATCCAGAGGCAGGGAATATTCTGCAAACCTTCCGTGGCTTACCTGCGAATAAAGATATTTCAGCATCACTTGAAGCAAACATGAGTGAACTGGATAAGGTGGGCTTAGGTCTTCTACGTGCAACTGAAAAGGATGGTCAGGCGTGGTCTGCTGGTGCAGGTGGCTGGACGAACTTTATTGATAAAGACTGGGTGTTAGTACGCGATCAGCTTAGCTTTGGCAAAATTACACCAGAGAAGGCGTTTGAGCAGTTAAAGGATGCATCGTTGTCCTATGAAAAATAATTATTATAAATAGGTCTGAACAAAAATTAGTGGTTACCAATAATGGAGATGGAAGGCTACAGGACAGAGGGTTCTTGCGATCATTGTTAAAACCAGATTCCTTATTATTTCATGGCAACTTGAGGGTTGAAATCTGGTTTTAAGAGATGAACGTTTCACTTCTCCAGAATCCTTGTCCCTTCGCTTGCTTGGGATGTTGTCAACCACTAATTTAAACTATACCCCATTAAAAATTGAATCAAGAGGTGAACATAGATGAAAAGTTCCACAGCCACTGTAGTCCAACCTACCCCCAAAAAGAAAAAAGCATCTTATTTTCGGAGTAGATGGAACGCGCCCCTAGCAGGCTACTTATTTATTTCACCTTGGCTGATCGGATTTTTGGCACTTACAGCGTATCCTTTGTTTTTATCTCTTTATTATTCCTTTACAAACTATACGTTAATGCAGCCAATGGAATGGATAGGCACGCGTAACTACGAACGTATTTTTACTTCTGATCCTAATTTTATTCAATCTGCAAAGGTAACCTTTACCTATGTATTGGCCTCAGTGCCTTTAAAGCTTGCGGTAGCGTTATTTGTTGCTATCATCCTTAATAAAGCAGTAAAAGGAATTGGCGTATATCGGACAGCGATTTATTTCCCTTCTCTAATTGGGGGGAGTATCGGAGTATCGCTATTATGGCGTAACATTTTTGGTGTAGATGGCGTATTTAACAAATTGATTGCTGTGTTTGGGTTTGAAGGGAAAGGCTGGATTACTAGTCCAGATACCGCACTTGGGACTCTAATTTTATTAACCGTGTGGCAATTTGGCTCGACGATGGTAATTTTTCTGGCGGGCTTAAAGCAGATTCCTAACGATTTGTATGAAGCGTCTTCGGTGGATGGCGCCAATAAATTCGTGCAGTTTTTCAAAATTACTTTACCTATGCTTTCACCGATCTTTTACTTTAACTTAATTATGGCTGTAATTGGTGCATTCCAAATGTTCACCTCCGCCTTTGTTATAACAAATGGTGGGCCAATGAACGCAACCTATGTGTATGCACTTTATTTATACGAGCGTGCATTTAGCCGCTATGAGCTAGGTTATGCCTCAGCGTTGGCATGGATTATGCTGGTTGTCATTGTGATTGCAACAGTATTGATCGCCTTCAGCTCTAGATATTGGGTATTTTACGAGTCAGATACAGGAGAGAAAAGGGGAGGGAAAAAACGCAGATGAGTACACTAAAAAGAATACAATGGAAGCCAACGTTGCGTCATCTGTTTATGATTCTCTTTAGCTTCATTATGGTCTATCCCATTATTTGGTGGGTAGGTGCTTCTCTCAAAGACGCAACTGAGCTTAGCTCCCCCTCAATTTTTCCTTCTGTGCTGCATTGGGATAACTTTGTGAAGGGCTGGAATGCTGTACCTGGCTACACCTTTACTCATTTTTACCTTAATACGTTTTTACTCGAAATCGCCGTTATTATTACCACATTAATATCCTGTACTTTAGTCGCATTTGGTTTTGCAAGATTGGATTTTCCTTTGAAAAAGTTTTGGTTTGGGATTTTAATGTTGACATTAATGATGCCAGGGCAAGTGTTAATTATTCCGCAATATTCCTTGTTTCATCAACTAGGTTGGGTAAATAGCTATTTGCCATTTATCGTCCCCCATCTTCTTGCAGGCGGGGCGGGAGGAAGCTTTTTCGTCTTCCTACTCATTCAATTTATTCGAGGTGTGCCAAGGGAACTAGATGAATCGGCGAAAATAGATGGTTGCTCATGGTTCGGTATTTTCTGGCGTGTGGTAATGCCGTTAGCGTTCCCTGCGATCGTGACGGTTACAATTTTTTGCTTCTTATGGAACTGGGATGATTTCCTCGGACACCTGTTATACATCAATTCAGTAGAAAAATATACGGTAGGTTTGGCGCTACGAATGATTAATGACTCCCAATCTGCGGCGGAGTGGGGACAACTACTTGCGATGTCGCTTGTCTCAATTATTCCTGCTACAATCGTCTTCATGTTACTACAAAAATATTTTGTGGAAGGAATTGCAACAACAGGGATTAAAGGTTAAAATATATAAAACATTTTATTACGGTAAAGCATCGAATAAACTCGTAGCTTTACCGTTTATTTCGTCTAAATAGGTAGAGAAGGTAGGGAGTGCCTTTGACTAATCCTTTTAAAAAATATCGAATTGATCGCCTGTTTTTTTATAGCTTTGCCCTCATTCTTATTACCGTAATTGCAGTTATTGCCTGGACAAGCTATAGCAATTCTTCTAAAGCACTTGTGAAGGCAACCTCTCATTATCAGCAGCAATTGCTAGATGAGCGTAACAATGAAATTAACACCCGCTTGATTATGATTGAACAGATCTCCCTCTCTAGCTCACGGGATACAGAACTGGTTAATTTTTTAATTAATAGACAAGATGACTTTCAGCGGTATCGTCGACGTGCAGGGGTGGAAAGTGGTCTAGCTAACTTAACCTATGCCATTCCGATAATACAGGGCATTGATCTTTATATGGATAACCCAATTTTAAGCGAACGTCAAAATTATATTCAGTTTAGAGACCTGCAAAAGCTGGATGAGCAAAAATGGTCTAAATGTTTGGTGAAAAGCGATTATTGTTGGTCACAGGAATACAATTTTGTCAGTACACAGGGTGAGATTCCAGTGCTTAGCTTTGCCCGAAAGGTGAGTAATGAAAATGATTCTTTAGGTGTTCTAGTTATTCATATTAAAGCCAATGAAATTCGTAAACTGCTAGCGGGGAACTCAGACGGGGCGAATCGAATTATGGTTGGCAGTGATGGACAACAAATGATGAAAATTGGCGCCACACTTGAGCAAAGTCAATGGTCGAAGTGGGTAGATCTTAAAAGTAATCAATCAGGTTATGTGCATATCCCCGAAACAGGTGAGTTACAGGACACTTTGCTTGTTTACTCCAGAATGAATAATTCCAATTGGACTTTGATAGAATTTACGTCATGGACACAGGTGACAACAAGTAGTGTCAAGCTAGCAGAATTAATTGCGCTGATTGGTGCTGCCGCAATTTTACTTGTGTTATTAATTACCCACTTCTTAAGCAGACAGTTTACAAAGCCGATTAAAAAATTAGTGACTGCGATGCGTGTTTATTCCGTTGGTGGCGCTGGACGTGGTGGTCCTGGCGGTCATGCAGACCTTCCTCGTGATTATGAAAACGAATTTGGCTATTTATTTTCGGGCTATCGTAAACAAAATGAACGAATTGAAGAGCTATACCTGACGTTAGAGCAACGTTATGAACAGCAACGTAAAGCGGAAATTGAAGCGCTACAAGCTAATATTAACCCACATTTTTTGTATAATATGTTGGATCAACTGAACTGGATGGCGATTGAGGCAGGTCAAAATGAGCTTAGTCGGATTTTAGAACTGATGGGGAAAATGTTTCGGATTGGCTTATCTAACGGAAATAGCTTTATTACTATCGCAGACGAGCTGCTACATATTAAATGTTATTTGGAAATTCAGCAGATTCGCTGGGGAGATGGTCTTCATTATACTATTGACGTTCCCCCAACATCAGAGGTGCAAGACTTATATGTTCCCAAGCTTACGCTACAGCCCTTTGTAGAAAATAGTATTGTACATGGTTTTAATAAAAAGCATCAGGGCTACGTATTTATAAGTATTGAACAGAATGGGGATACGCTAAAGATTGTCATTGAAGATGATGGCGTTGGGCTACAGCAATCTCTGCACAATGATAATCCAAGGCGCACTGGTGGATATGGGATACGTAATGTAAAGGAGCGGATTGCTGGTTATTTTGGTGAAAGCTTTGGTGTTACCTTGTCTGAACGTCAAGAAGGAGGAACAAGGGTAGAAATTAAGCTCCCTCTCTTGCAAGCGCCTCCAACTAAATCGGAATGAATGTAAAATAAAAGGATTATAAGAGAAACTGAAAAGCACATGAAAAGTAAGTGAAAGGCTTATGTCTTGTTAGCAGAGGAGGAATCGTGATGTGGAAAATCGCCATTGTTGATGATGAACGACAAGTTTTAAAGGGAATGAAGGGGGCAATTCCTTGGGATGAGCTAGGCGCAGAATGGGGAGGAGAAGCACTAAATGGCGAAGACGGCTTGCTCATGATTTCCGACGTTCAGCCAGACATTGTGATTACTGATCTGTATATGCCAGTTATGAGTGGGATTGAGATGATACAGCACCTTAGGAATCAAGGCTTCCAAGGTAAAATTATTATTTTGAGTGGCTATTCGGATTTTGAACATGCTAGGCAAGCACTTCGTTTTGGAGTAAGTGATTATATTTCTAAGCCAATTAGCTTACCTACATTAAAATCGATCTTGTCCAAAGTGATTCAGGAGCTGGAGGAAGAGGAAAAGAAGCGGATTGTTGTAGGTGAACTGGAATTTAAAATGAGGTTGTATGAGCCTTTTGTGGAAAAAGAGTGGGTTCGTTCTGTAGCTGTTGGAACGTTAGATGAACTGTATAAAGAGAATGGACGTATTCCCCCACCATATCGATATTGGCTAGATCGGAAGCATTTTACCGTTGGGATTGAGCTAATTCGTGATCAACGTGCCAATTGCTTGTCTTTGTCTGATTGGAACCTGTTTCGATTTGCTGTCAGTAACATCGCGTGTGAAGTGGCAGGTAAGTTTTTCTCTGATATTGAATATACGGAGCTTCATAACACAAGGGCGTTACTTATTATTCATCCTGATATCCATTGCCTAGAAGAAATGCAACAAACGGGGCAAGTAGAGCCTCAACTAGAAGAGCTTGGGACAAAGCTTATTCAAAATATCGGGAGTTATTTGAAGTTAGCTGCACGTATTGGTATTGGAGGATTAAAGGATAGATGGACACAAATTTCTGACTCTACAGAAGAAGCATTTCGAGCAATGGATGATAGAACCTTACGAATGACAACTGCTTGTGAGGTGTATATGTATCGGGAAAATGAAAATATCGAGCAGGGAAAAGCCCATTTGTTTCCTGTTAAGTTTTGCTATAAACTGGCAACTGCGATCAAGTCATCACAGGAATCCGAGGCACATCAACTTGTCAGTAGCTATATGTTAGAAATAAAGAAGCAACACACAATTTCCCAAAGGGCGCTTCAATTGATGGCAAGTGAGCTATGGGGCGTGATAACCTATTCCTTATATGAAGCTGGACAGGAGTTAGATGAGTTCTTTAATCATGATGACATTGTAAAGGAAATTGATGGCTTACTAGGGCTAGACCAACTACAGCAATGGCTTATGAACAAAATCACCCAAATTTTTAACAGTAGACAATGGAAGGGAAGTAGTAAGCACAGGCAAATCGTAGAGTTTATGACGGGGTATATTCATGAACATTATGCGAAAGAACTTACACTTGCAGAGCTTTCAGACAAGGTGTTTATTTCACGTAATCATCTTGCAATTATTTTCAAAAATTTCACAGGCGAAACGTTTAATAACTACCTAACTAGAGTGCGAATCGAAAAAGCACGTGAGCTTTTGCTAGAGCGTAACATGTTAGTTTACGAGGTGGCAGAACGGGTTGGTTACAAAAACATTCCCTATTTCAGCACATTATTTAAAAAAATAACGGGGATGAATCCAACGGAGTTGATTAATAACTAGCAGCTATTCGATAGAAAAGCCAATGGAAGGGGGATCCCAAGTTGCCATCTCGGCGCTTTGAGATCCCCCTCTACTACATATAACGGTGCCAACCACCTATAAACGCTTAGTATTATAATGAATTAACGTTTATGAAGCTTTTGCCGTAATTGTTTTTTCAATTAATGCTTTTGCATCGTCATGAGTTAAACCATGTTTTGGATCTAATCTGTTTTTGTCTACAGGCGCAAAAACTCCTTTTTCAAGTAGCTTAGCTACAGCCTCAACCGCATAGTTAGATATCGTTGTACCATCCTCGAACTCTGCAACAATACTTTTAGCATCTTTACTTAAAGCTTGCTTCGCTAACAATTTAGCTACGATCGTAGCGGCTTCCTCGCGCGTAATCTCACGATCTGGATTAAAGTTGCCACCATACCCTTGAATGAAGCCAGCGTGTGCAGCCTCTGCAATTGCATCTGCATAGCTTGCATTTGCGTCAACATCCTTGAATTTTGGAGCCGTTGTTACTTCATTAAGCTTCAAAATATCCACTAATATAGTTACAAATTCAGCACGAGAGATAGTCTGAGCTGGAACAGGATTAGGTGTAGGAACAGGAACTGGCTTTTCCTTGCCTGGCTCTTCTACTTTCGGCACATTTAGATTAGTAATACGGCCTTCAATTTTAGCCTCGATTTTTCCACCCTTAAATGTATCTACGATATATTTGTAGAAAATATCAAGATCAATTGGACCAATTAAGGAGGACTTCGCGTCAACTAATACTTTATAGTTATCGCCACCTGCTGCCATAAAATTGTTAACGACAGCTGTATAGGTTTTGCTATCCTGAAGCGGTGTACCATCTGTCAATGTCACGTTAGTTACACGTTCAGCTACAGGTTTGCTAAAATCAGCACTATATTTTAAACCGGAAATTTGCAACGTTTTTGTATTTGGTGTACCATCTGCATTTTTGCCCCATTGCTGCTGTAGCAAGGTTTTAACTTGCTCCCCAGTAAGAGTTAACTTAACTAAGGTATTGCCAAAGGGTTGGATTTTTGCAAGGTCTGCAAAGGTAACATCCCCATTTGGAAGATCTGCACGAATACCACCTGGATTCATAAATGCAAAATCTGCAGCCTCTGCTTTATCTCCAAAGTCAGCATAACGCATTGAATCGGCAATTAAGTTACCTAAAGCAGCTTCGTTATTATAAGCATCTGTACGAGTAACAGTTCCGTCTGTTGTACCTACTGGTTTCGTTAGCTCAGGGTGCTTATCTAATGATTTTTTAATAATTGCTAAGCTTTCGGCATCTGGCTTAACACCATCTTGGAACGTAGTAGTAACTGTAGCTGATTTTTCTTTCACATCCCCTGTAGTAGGGTCGATGATCAGCTTAATATCCTCAAATGCAGTTCCATAAGAATAAGCTTGTACGATCAATTTTCCGTTCACTTCACCATTAGCTAATGCATGGTTATCTCCTGCAACAATTACATCAACTGGGGAATCTGCTGGTAATGCCTTTGCTAAATCTGCGGCTTCACCTTTTGTTTCACCATCTTTAGTTGTTGCTGGATCATGTGCCAAGACGATAATCGTTTCTACACCTTGATCTTGTAATTCCTTAGCATATTTGTTGACCGCCGCAACCTCTTCTTCCGCACTCAGGAAAGAAACGCCCTTAGTGCCAGATGGGGAAACCTTAGCTGGTGTAGATTTAGTGACAAGACCAATAAATCCAATTTTAACTCCGCCTACTTCTTTAATTACATAAGGCTTAATTAACGTTTTGCCAGTGGAGGTCTCAATCACGTTTGCATTTACATAATCGAAATTTGCGCCAGCATGAGTGACCTTGCCTTCTTTTGGATCAAGTCCACCAAAGATTTGTGCCTTTAATGCCGCAATCCCTTGGTCAAATTCATGATTACCTAAAGAGGCTACGTCAAAGCCCATCATATTCATCCATTCCATCGTAGGTTCATCTCTTTCAAGAGATGAGACGGGTGCAGAAGCACCTACAGAATCTCCATTATGGAAAAGGATACTATTTTTGTGTTTTGCTCTAGCTTCCTTTAAATAGGTTGCTAGAATTGGAGCAGAGCCTGCCTTTTTACCGCTAACAATGGATGTCGTATCTAACTGACCGTGGAAATCATTGATCCCAATTAAATGAACCTCTACGTCTGTACCTGCAGCAGAGACAGCGCCACCTGCGCCAAGTAGTTGAGTCAGTAATAATGCTGCTGCCGTCACACGAACGGTTGCTTTAACCACATTTTTTTTCCATGACATAAGTTACTAAACCCCTCTTTCATTTTTTAACTTCCAAAATATAATAGCATAATAGAGTCGAGAGAAATCAAAGAATATATTAATTCTATGTAAAAAATAGGTAAAGAGTATTAGGTTTATACTCATTTTAGGAGATTGGTAGCAGATAATATAAAATGAAATAAGGTGGTGCTGTAGAGCATTGATGGAAGAAGCCTTTAGTTGCAGTAATATGATGTGGACATGGTATACTAATACAATCAAGCGTTAACCACTTTGAGGACTAACTGTCATAAGGTTTTAAATTAAGTTAGCGAGGGGAAAGAAACTTTACAAATGCTAATGCAGAAGCTGAAATATATGTCTAATGTCACTACGTTAGAGCAGGAAATTATAAATACGATTTTAGAAAAACCGCAGTTGGTCTTCACAAGTACTGCGCATGAATTAGCGAGAATTACATATACAAGTGCTGCGACGATTATCCGCTTATGTAAAAAGCTTGGCTTTACAGGGTACCCAGATTTTCAGCTTCAATTTGCATTGGAGTATGATCCCAAAAAGTTGGTGGAGCAACAAAGTGAGCATGCTACATCACAAGTGATCTCTCAAGCGACCTCACTTACTTCAATTATTGAAGAGGTTCCATATTTATATAATCAAAGTTTAGAGCTAACCAAGGCAAGTTTTGACGTGACTCAACTAGAAAGGATTGCCGATTGGATTCAAGGTGCAGAGCGTGTGGACATTTACGGGACGAATACAAATTATTACGTTGCTGAGGAAACAAGCGCCAAATGGAATGAAATTGGTATTCACGCTGTTGCTCATAACAATGCAAACCTTCATTATTTAATGAGCGCACCGAGGCAAAAACCAACGATCTCTTTCCTTATTTCAAATACAGGTATTAATGCGTCAATGATCGAGGCTGCAAAAATTTTACAGGACCATAGTAAGCACATCGTGGCGGTCACACACGATAAGAACTCCCCTTTAGCCATGTTATGTAACGAAGTATTATTAACTCATGGACTTATGCAGCAGATGCGTTTATCAAAAATAACAAGTGTTATTTCCGTAAAATATATTTTTGATGTGTTATATATGTACGTTTTAAGTCAGCAGGAACAATAACTTCATAAAGAGGGAGTATCTGCTTCGAACAAAATACCTGCTGATCGACGTGCAGCAACAAGTGTTTCAATCACATTACGGCTATATGCTAGAAGGTCATAACAAGTATCGTAGTCCTTATTTTCAAAAATCTGTTGGAAGTTAAATAATTCGTAATAACACCAATTTGGATTGTTTTGTTCATTTATTTCATGTACCTCGTTACCAAGATGGACAAAAATCTTTTCACAGCCATTGGCTCCATTAAGCACATGAATATAGCCTTTTTCTCCTTGAATCAAAGCAAAATTCATACTTCGCGTGTCCTTACAACCCACACATTCTGCAATAAATTCAGGATAAGTTAATACTGCAATACCAGAAGTATCAATGCCATTAGCATGCTTGTTCGCAGTGTAATTAATATGAGATGGTTTACCAAACAGATTAAGCACAAAATGAATATTGTAAATATTAATATCATATAATGCGCCGCCTGAAAATTTAGGATTAAACACGTTAGGTGTTTCTCCAGCTAGAAATTCATTATATTTCCGTGAATATTGACTAATATTGCATTGAATGAACTTAATTGGACCAAGTTGATTTAATTGCTCTTTAATGAGCTTGTAATTGGGTAAATGAATTGTAGTAATTGCTTCAAACAGCATTAGCTTATTATGCTTTGCATATTGTATCAATAATTCTAATTCTTCCACCGTAGATGTGAATGGTTTCTCACAGATCACGTGCTTGCCATGTTGAAGCGCAAGGAGTGTGTGCTCGAAATGTAGGCTATTTGGAGACGCGACATAAATAAAGTCAATGGATGAATCAGAGACTAAGGTGTTAAGATCAGTATAAATTTTAGATATTTTATATTTTTGGGCTAAGGGCATTGCCGTAGACTCCTTACGAGAATACATAGCAATGGGTGTAATTCCAGCAACTTGCTCTGCTGCCGCTAAAAATGTATCTACAATACTTCCTGTCCCGATTGTTGCAATGTTCATGTTAACACCTCATTTTCTAATTCTCATAAAACTTAGTAGGGATCTATTTTCACTATCTACTGATTAAATGAGTTAAAGATATACACGTATCTTAGCATTTAACATTAGACATAGTAATATTTTGAGTCAAAATTGGATTCTAGTTTCATAGAAAGCAGACATCGAAGCAGATCTTTGAAATTAAAATTCAACTTACACCACATGAATTGCATTTCAAAAAATGCTATGCTACCATAAAATTAATCAAATCAATTTCATCAAACTTTGGATTGTTACTGCAAATTGCAGGCAAAACCTAAACCGATGATAAAGTAACGTTTTCCTTTTTAATAAATGGGGAACGCTAATTTTATCAGACGTTTAGGTTTTTTTTATCAGTCCATAGTGGACTCACCATATTAGTAAAATACTTACGAAAAGAGGTCAAAGAAGATGGCAAAAAAAACGTTGAAATTTCCTGAAAACTTCCTATGGGGTGGTGCAACTGCAGCCAACCAGCTTGAAGGCGGTTATGATCTAGATGGTAAAGGTTTATCTACAGCAGATATGGTCGCTTGGGTTCCTAAGGCGGAACGTAAAAATGATCACGCAATGGACATCTCCAAAGAAAGAATCGAAGATATTTTATCTGGAAAATTTACGGCAAGATTTCCGAAAAGAGATGGCATCGACTTCTACCATAACTATAAAGAAGATATCGCCTTGTTTGCTGAGCTAGGCTTTAAGGTTTTCCGTGTATCCATTAACTGGGCACGTATTTTCCCGAACGGTGACGATGCACAGCCAAATGAAGCTGGCCTTAAGTTTTATGATAACGTATTTGATGAGCTTAAAAAGTATGGAATCGAGCCATTAGTTACCTTATCTCACTATGAAACACCACTTGGCTTAACTTTAAAATATAATGGCTGGGCAAGTCGTGAAGTGATTCAGTTTTATGTGAATTATGCCGAAACCGTATTTAAACGTTACAAGGATAAAGTAAAATATTGGCTGACCTTTAACGAAATTAATGTAATGACGATGAGCCCGTATACCGGTGGCGGTGTATTAGTGGATGAGGTTGACAACAAAATTCAAACGATGTATCAAGCGTTGCATCATCAATTTGTAGCAAGTGCAATGGTAACTAAGCTTGGTCATGAAATTATGCCTGGCGCACAAATTGGTTGTATGTTGGCTCGTATGGAATATTATCCAAACACATGTAATCCAGAGGATATTTTGAAGGCACAGCATGAAAACCAAATGAACTATTTCTTTACAGACGTTCATGCACGTGGTTATTACCCTAACTTCATTAAACGTTACTTTGAAGAAAATGACGTTGTGATCGCGATGGAGCCTGGGGACGAGGAATTGTTACGCAACAATACTGTTGACTTTATTTCCTTCAGCTACTACATGACGTTAACCGTATCTTCAGAACCGCAAGGGGACGAAGCAGCTGGTAACTTGTTTAATGGGGTCAAAAATCCTTACTTGAAGGCTTCGGACTGGGGTTGGCAGATTGACCCAATCGGTCTACGTGTAACTTTAAATAACTTGTATGATCGCTACCAAAAACCATTGTTTATCGTTGAAAATGGACTTGGTGCATACGATAAGGTAGAAGAAGATGGCTCTATTCATGATGACTATCGTATTGACTACTTGAAGCAGCATATCGAGCAAATGAAGGAAGCTATTGGTGACGGTGTTGAGTTGATGGGTTATACAGCATGGGGCCCAATTGACCTTGTAAGTATGTCGACCTCTGAAATGTCTAAACGTTATGGCTTCATTTATGTAGACCTAGATGATGAAGGAAACGGAACGCTAAAACGTAGCAAAAAGGATTCCTTTGCATGGTATCAAAAAGTCATTGCAACAAATGGTGAGGAACTGTAAACTTAGTAAATAAGTGAGTACTTGCCTAGCTCAATACAAAAATGTCTAACTATTACGTATTGAATTTAATGATAAGTCTCATCCAGATTGTTTGGATGGGGCTTTTTTATTCTTATTGATTTTTGGATTTCCACTATTGGAATTTGGTCTAGTTGTTACAGCATGAATTACAGAAATGGATGTGATTAAGGAATGAATAAGCAAGGGCACGTTGCAGCAGCAGTGTTCACAGGTTCAGCTATGGTTGCATTGTCCCCCCTTATCGATGTACAAGCAGGTTTTTTACCGTTGTCTCTGTTTATGGGAATGGCGGTTGTTGGTGGCTTAGCCCCCGATATCGATCACAAATCAAGTACAGCAAGCCAAATTATTCAATTATCTCGAAAAAAACGCAAATGGCTGAGAGGTATCTCCATTTTCTTAATTGTAGCTGGAGCTGTTTTGTTAGGTTTACAAGCAGGGCTAACCAGCATTTCGCTTAATTTCCCGCTACATTCACAGATGGAGCTAGTAAGTCGGAGCTGGCCGTTATGGATGGGAGCAGGGCTACTATCTGCCGTATTAGCTAGATTAAGAGTGATGGTATTAACAGGTATAGGTGCATTACTGCTTGTAGGTTATATGCTATACGATTGGCATTGGATCGCCTCTTTTGCTGGTCTAAGCTTGTTGCTTGTCCCACTATTATCGCATCGTGGTTTTATACATACCCCTGAATTTGGGTTAATATTAACGATTGGCATAACCTCCTTTGCAAGTGAGCAAAGTGAACTAATTATGTATGGAGCCTTAGGTTTTATTACAGGGTGGTGGACTCATCTAATCGCAGATAGCTTAGGGTCAGAAGGGATACATTCTCAGATTTTACCCAAACTAAAGCTAGCATTACGTCTAGTGAAAAATGGGAGTCGCAAGGAAAAAAAGGTTGCCCACTTATGTTGGGTGTTTTCGATCGTAATTTGGAGTATGTTGCTTCTACAGCTAGTATACTAGCGTAACATCAGTACTTTATTGAGCTAGGCATAGGCAAATATTTACTGGGAATACAACGTAGATTTATGACTTGCTGGATATAGCGTAAAGCGAAGTTTTTGGCTACATGTATTCCCATATATCACAAATGAATTCAATTAAAGCATTTAAATTAGTACTTTGTTATCTTGAGCGCATTAAAAGTACCTCTTCCACATCATCAAATTGAATGACGAGATTAAGCACCTCAATACTATGCCGCGCTTGGATTGCTGCTAAATTGATACCGATTACCCCTTGTCCCTTAGCTGGACGCACTAAATCCTCTAGGAGTACTGAAACCCACAAGTCTTCGTTAAAATCCTCTGCTTCAAAAGGCACAAATGGACCTGATATCGGAAAATAAAGAATTTCTTTCTCATAATCCTGAGGCTGTAATCGAACGATAAGTTGTCTTGGTCTTACATATTCAACATCAAAATCACAATACGCGGCGATGTGGATGAGATTGCCCCCTTTTAACGAGCTGTTGATTAAGCTGATCTAAAATACGTGTCGTTTCTGGTGTCCAGTTTGGTTGTTGTTTTGTCTTATTTTCTTGATGTGCTTCACGTGCCGCCGCTAATAAAGAGCCATGTAAAATACGACGTTGGATTTGATCCAAGCGATCCTCAGCGACCTTCATTGAAACTTGAAAATGCTCGGCGAGATATGGAATTGCCTCACAGCGCTGATCAGGTACCTCCATTTTTGCAAACATATAAAAAGGGATTGCTGCATAAAGCACAAATTGCTCTGCTTCCGCCTCTTGCGCATCCTTAAACAGCTCTGGCATGACACGTTGATCACCTGCATGTCTAAGCACATGGCATAATTCATGGAAAAAAATTGCCCTAGTTAGCACAGGATCACTATGTTTATTTAAAAAAATGACACGATCCTCATTATCAGAAAAGGGAGGGAAGTTGCCAAAAACAAGATTAACATCAAAGGCAGCGGCAATGTTTTCAATGCTGTAGTCTGTAATATGTATAATGCCATGCTCCTCATATTTATTATGAATCCACTGTTCGAGAAAGGTTTCTTTATAGTAGGAAAATAACAATAGTACCACCTCATAATAGAAAATAGGAATGTATGTTCGGTTGTTACGTGAAAATAATAGCCCTACAGATGAAGGGCTTAGCTTTTGTGATTATCTTATTATTTATTATTCGCCGTTAACGCTCAGAATCCTTTAACAGCTTCTTTTTTTGTTCGCGGTAGGCTTTAAGTGCTGCCTCCATCATTGCAATTTCATCTGCGGTATACGCCTCTGGTCCACCGTAAAAGGACATATTCAACGCCTTTTCCTCAATCGGAGCAGGGTCTTCCGTTCGTCCAAGCAAATAGTCTCCACTGGTATGAAGTGCATCCACAATCCGTCTTAAAGCTTCTGGATCTGGCTTGCGATCATTCGTTTCATACCTGGATAGCTGAACCGTCGTAAGATCCGCTTGGGCAGCTAAGTCCTTTTGCGTTAAGTGCTTTAATTCTCTGAGATATTTAATTCTCCCACCTAATGTTTGCATTCTTATCCCTCTTCTGCCCTATAAAATTACTGTACACAGCATAACATATTCTACTTCATAGGTAAAGGTTTTTGTTACCGAATCGGTTTGATTTCTAGTTTGACACTACCATAATGGTACTATATAATAAAGATATAATTACCGAAACGGTAACAAAGAAAGAGGGGCTGCTCATTATGAAACGACGTCATCAAGTATCTTCTTTTATTTTTAATACCGCGCCTATAGACCGTACAGCAACCAGATTAGCAGTGGAGCAACGTTTAGAAGAAATTAGAATTTATCGTCAAATTGGTATCATTCGTAAAAGTGTAAGTCTGACATCTAGCTATCAGGAACGCTTTCATGGTGCAACACATAAAATTAGTAATACAACCGCCCAAGCTGCTATTTATAATGTGGATCGGGAGCAACAGCTTAAAGCAAAATCTGAGCTGCTCGACCAAGCGATGGCAAGCTTATCCACCACCCAACAGGAGGTTATTCGACGTAGCTATTTAGATGATGAATGTGAATACGACTTTATTAGCTGTAATGAGATGGGCATCAGTGACCGTACATATCGAAGAATTAAAGCTAGTGCGATTGCGCTACTTGCGGTGGCTATGAATTTAGAGGTGTACGTGCAAGCAGAGTGTAACGTTTTAGTTTAAGTCTAATATGTGGATGTGCTATAATAGAGAAGGCAAAATGAAGATATCCATGCGTAGCATGGGAGAGGTTCGCGAACTCCCTCTATAAAAAACTAATGGAATCGGAGTATGGTTATACCCGATTTTTTTGTTACGGTCAGGTATATTGATATAGGAACATACTTCGATCAATGTTTTTTTATGGTTTAGTTCATGAAACTCTCTTTCTTCAGTAGACTTTAGTGTCTATATTTTATTGAAGAGGAGAGATTTTTTGTGTTCAAAAAAGAAAAAGCCGTTGTTGTTTTCAGCGGAGGGCAAGACAGCACCACTTGTTTATTTTGGGCTATGCAGCAGTTTGCAGAGGTTGAGGCGGTAACATTCGGGTATGGTCAACGACATTCCCTTGAAATTGAATGTGCCAAGCAAATTGCAGAGGAATTAGGTATCAAATGGACGCTGCTAGACATGAGCTTACTTGGACAGCTCACCCATAACGCACTAACCAGTGACGATGTGGCAATTGAGCATAAAGAAGGTGAATTGCCAAGCACCTTTGTGGAGGGACGTAATCATTTGTTTTTAAGCTTTGCGGCTGTATTTGCGAAGGGAATTGGTGCACGACATTTAGTAACTGGCGTATGCGAAACGGATTTTAGTGGTTATCCAGATTGTCGGGACAATTTTGTTAAGTCGTTAAATGTGACTTTAAACTTAGCGATGGATCATAATTTCGTCATTCATACGCCATTAATGTGGATTAATAAAGCAAAGACGTGGCAGCTTGCAGATGAGTTAGGTGCTTTTGATTTTGTGCGTGAAAAAACGTTAACCTGTTACAATGGCATCATTGGAGATGGCTGTGGCACATGCCCTGCATGTCAGTTGCGTAAGGCGGGTTTGGAGTCGTTTTTGCAGGATAAGAATGTAAAGCGAAAAGCAAAGGAATTAAGTTTATGAGTACAAACAAGCAGCCAGGGGAATTTGTCATTGTTGAAGCTTTGCAAAAGCTTGGAGCAGACATTACCAAGGAGCAATTAAAATATCATCAACGGCGTGTACTGGTGAGTAAGGAATTTACCTTTGATGCCGCGCACCATTTACATGCCTATGAAGGAAAATGTAAAAATTTGCATGGGCATACGTACAAGGTTGTTTTTGGCATTAGTGGTTTTACCAATGATATCGGCATTACTGTCGATTTTGGAACATTAAAGCAAATTTGGCGAGAAAAAATTGAGCCTTATTTAGATCATAGATATTTAAACGAAACCTTACCAGCGATGAATACAACCGCTGAAAATATCGTCGTGTGGATATATGAACAAACACAGGTAGCGTTTGGAACAGGACACTATTGTCCTAGGGAGCTAGAAGCGAGGGTGGAATTTGTACGTTTATATGAAACTCCTACAAGCTATGCGGAAGCTAGACGGGAGTGGATGTCATGACGGAATTAAGTCTACCGATCATGGAGATATTTGGTCCAACTGTTCAGGGCGAAGGGATGGTGATCGGGCAAAAAACGATGTTTGTACGCACGGCAGGCTGCGATTATCGGTGTAGCTGGTGTGATTCTGCCTTTACATGGGATGGAAGCGCTAAGGATCGTATTGTTTCGATGACCGCCCATGAAGTTTGGCAGGAGCTAACATCGCTAGCAGGCAATCGTTTTTCACACGTTACTATCTCAGGTGGCAACCCTGCTTTGCTTAAAAATATGGGAGAGCTAGTTCGCCTTTTGCATCAATATGACATTACTGTGGCGATCGAAACCCAAGGTTCTTGTTGGCAATCATGGCTGCTAGAAATTGATCAAGTCACCTTATCGCCTAAGCCACCAAGCTCTGGCATGACTACAGATTGGGAGAAGCTAGAAATGATCGTGCAGAGGCTAGCGGAACGCCCAACCCCTTATGAAGTGAGCCTCAAGATCGTCATATTTAATGACAAGGACTTGGAATACGCCAAGGAGATACATCGTAAATTTCCTGACATTACCTTATATTTGCAGGTCGGAAACGAAGACGTCAAGCGGATAGATTACCCCGCACATACGATGGATTTATTGCGCAGCTATGAACAGCTAATTGAAGCTGTGATGGCATCGAGTGAGCTAAACGATGTGCGTGTGTTGCCACAGCTTCATGCATTAGTGTGGGGGAATAAGCAAGGAGTTTAGGCTGTTTATAAGTTTTTAAAATTCAGAGATGAACTGGGCTCAATTATAATTAGTGTTTGACTTCGGCAGGAATGCAAAGCGGAAGAGAGAGGGATTGCGGAACAATGAAATGGTCGCCTTTAAAACTAAATTTCAACGTTAAACCATTTCTAATCAGAAATTTAGTTTTAACAGCGAGTGAAGCAACCCTCTGCTCGTAGCGTCAACTTTTCTTCCTTACGTCAATTGCTAATTGTATATGGATTATTAAGGAGGACTAAACTATCCAGGAAGACAAAAAGAAGAATTGCAGGATGTTACCCTACTTGGTAACCAAGGAGTACAATATCCATTTACGTATACACCAGAAATACTAGAAAGCTTTGATAATAAGCATCCTTACCGAGATTACTGGGTGAAATTTAATTGCCCTGAATTTACAAGCCTTTGTCCCATCACAGGACAACCTGATTTTGCGACCATTTATATTAGCTATATTCCTTCTGTTAAAATGGTAGAAAGCAAGTCATTAAAGCTATATCTGTTCAGCTTCCGTAATCATGGTGACTTTCATGAGGATTGTGTCAATATTATAATGAATGACCTCATTAAGCTGATGGACCCGAATTACATTGAGGTATGGGGTAAGTTTACGCCACGTGGAGGAATTTCGATTGATCCGTATACGAATTATGGGAAACCAGATACGAAATATGAGAAGATGGCAGAGCACCGCTTAATGAATCATGATATGTACCCAGAAAAGGTGGATAATCGTTAAATATGAATAAAACCGACCGACAGCTTGCTATTTTGTTAGAGCTTCAACACCAAAAAGTAGTAAAGGCAGAGCAGTTAGCACAGCAATTTGAAATCAGTATAAGAACGATTTATCGAGATATTCAAGCACTTTGTGAAGCAGGGGTTCCTATCATTGGAGCACCTGGACAAGGTTATTTGCTCATGGACGGTTATTTTTTGCCACCAGTTGGCTTTACTGCGCAGGAAGCTGTGGCATTGCTTGTTGGGATGGATTTTATTCAGCAAAGCTTAGAGAAGGATTATAGCACTGCGGCAATGTCTGCTAAACGAAAGGTACAAGCGGTTTTACCCGAAGCGATTCAAGCTGAGGCTAGACTTATCAGCGATACGATGAAGCTGATTAAGCATCAACCTGATCAGGCTGAAAAGGAAGCCTTAGAGCAAATTAGAGCTTCAATTATACATCGTAATAAAATTGGTTTTCATTATATGAAAAGTATTGCTGAAAATGATGGGAATCGTGCAACTGAGCGCACCGCTGATCCCTATGGTCTAACTCTTTTTAATGGAAATTGGGTTGTAGTGGCGTATTGTGATTTAAGAAAAAGTATTCGTCATTTCAGATTGTCTCGTATGACAAAGCTTCATATTTTAGGTGAAACCTTTGCTTATCCAAAAGGCTTTAATCTACAGCAATATACTCCACAGGCTGATCGAGATATAGAAATTGTATTGCAAGCAGACCCCAACATTATTGATAAAATAAAAGAGCAAAGTCATTTTTATTTGGACAAAGTAGAGCATCAGGCTCAGCACTTACTTGTTTATTTTAAAGTACGTCAAGTCGAGGAATTGTTGCCTCATGTTCTAGGTTGGGGAAGTAAAGTTGAAGTAATACAGCCACTTGATTTTAGAAAAAAAATAAAAGAAGAGATTTTAAAAATGTTAAAACGTTACTGACATACAGTTGTCAGTAGCGTTTTTTTAATATATAAACAGGAAACAAAAAAATAAGACTTAACTTAAAAAAACAGAACTTGGATTGAGCCTTAAATAAAGAAGTAGCTATCTTGCTTAAAAGGAGAAATGAATTATGAAAAGTACAAAGGAAGCATTGAGTTCACTTGAGGAATTAATTAAGCAATATATCGCTGAGTTAGAGGCATTGACTATGAAAGACCTGCTTTACACCACAGATGAGGTAGATTGGTCCCTAGGTCAAATGTATATGCATTTAATTCAAGCCAGTCAAAACATGCACATGTTTAACATTAAGCAATGCTTAACTGGGATGGAGCCGGCAACGATTTCTGCCGCTACTGCTTCCACAAGTAAAACAGAGCAAGGTCAAGCTATATTTGATCATGGAGGATTTCCGCCGATCCGTATTGCTGTGCCTGCTTCTCCGCAATACACGCCAAAACAGCCAGAGACCAAGGAGCAACTCGTGATAGGGCTTATGCAAGTAGTAGAGGAAATGAGACAACTCCAACCTGAAGTTAACGATGCTGCTAAGGCTAATGAATATAAAATTGCCCATCCTAGATTTGGTTATTTAGATGCAAAGGAATGGTTTTTACTTATTGAAATGCATTTCCGTCATCATTTATTGCAGTTGGCACGTTTGAAACAGAAGCTACTGGATACGAACTCATAATAAATGTACCAATGTGTAGGGGATTTCTTGTGAATAAAGCTTATTTTATAAGGTAAAAGTAACCTGTCCTCTCGTTGACCGCTACTTGACCGCCACCTGTCCCTTGGCTAGACAAATCCCGTGTTAAATTAGTAATGTGGATGAAAAGGATAAGGGATGAAACATCACGTTATCATCAAATCATCTAAGTTCATTCATTAATACTACTGGACATCAAAAACAACCGTACATGCTTGCGGTTGTTTTTTTGTGTCTTTTTGCAGGAGGGATATTTGTGAGTAAAAAATTAAAAAGCTTACCGTCCATAGATCTCCCACAACAGCCTCAAGCCTGCAAAGGTTGTTTGTGGGGGAAATGGGTCGGAACAAGTCAGGTGTGCAGCTTGCCGCGATGTGTGCCAGAGCAGCTTACATCTAGTAAGAAAAAGCCGCTGCGACGCAAGGCAATAAGCTAAGGCAACAGGCTAGGAAAGTAATTTCGGCTTGCTTCGCTGAGAATGCGAAATGCCACCGTGACTGAACAGGAGGGAGGATGAGTATGTATGACCAAGCATCAAACATAGCCATCGATAACTGGCTGCAAAACGCAGGTCAATGGACCAAAACGATTTTAGGTGAAGATAGCAATGTGTACGTTGGTGCTTTAGGCGACGAGGTTGTTATGCCTTATGTGTTGTGGGAATTGAGTAGCATGGAAGTGCTCCATCGTGGTATCACTTCGTTTGAGACTAACAAGACGTTAACGGCAACAATTGTAGCTGAAAATCCATTGCAGGAGCTTAATTGGATGACAAAGCTACTAGAAACGATAGGAACCCAGCCAAAGCTTGCATTGGAAGGGGATACCGCGAACGCTCACCCTAAATATGTGCATGTCACTTCGTGTAGAGGAAATGTCACTAAACCTACACCATCCCAGCCTAAACGGGAATGCACAATTACATTAACGTTAAGTGGCAGAACGGCGCTTTCAACATCTGAGGTAAATGTCATGCAAAAAATTCAATTTGGTTCATGATGGCTAAAAATGTTGTACAAAATGTGTTTAACAAACAAATTTGAACAAGAAAAGAGGGTGCTTTTTTAATGGCAGGAGGAAATTGGAGTTTAAACGATCAACCAGTATTACCAGGTTTATATATGAATTTTTTAAGTGCGGCAGGCAACGCGATTCAGTCAGGGGCAAGAGGGATTGTGCTTGCGCCTGTGAAGGCTCATTGGGGCCCAATTGGCGAGGTTGTAGAGATTGCACATGAAGCAGTCATTGCTGATGTGTTTAGTAAAAATGTAACGGGAGGCGCTACGGCGCACACAACTTTACAGCTCGCTTTGTTAGGTGGCCCTAAAAAGCTATTAGCTTATCGACTTGCAGATGACAATGCGAAGCAAGCTACATTGCGCTTAAATAAAGCAGGTGAAGATGGCGATGCCATTTTAAATATTAAGGCTAAATATGTGGGCGAACGCGGAAATGGCTTTACTATCACAATTCAGGATAATGAGTTTACCCCTGAGGAAAAGGAATTAAAGCTACTCGAGGGTACAACGTTGTTAGGTACAGTTAACCTTGGCACAGGTGAAGTTGAGCAGGCTGTTTCAGCTATTAATGCTACTTTACACAAATATATTGTAGCTGAAAAGCTGGCAGAAGGTGTACTCGCTAATGTGGCACAAGCTGCACTAACAGGCGGGAACAGCGGGATTGCTGGTATTACCAATGAAGATTATATTGCGGCAACAAATGTGTTTGAAACTGAGGAATTCCATGTGTTGACCTTAGACGGCATTAGTGATGCGGCTTTAAGAACAAGCCTAATTGCTTGGGTAAAACGTGTGCGTAAAGAAGGAAAAGGTATTTTGCTCACACTTGGAGGTTCAAATGCAGAGGATTTAGCAGAAACCGCAGTCCAAAATGCAATTGAACGAAGCAAAGTGGCTAATCATGAAGGTATCATTAACGTGGGTACAGGTGCAAAGTTAAATGGCGTAAACTATTCTTCCGCACAGGTGGCTGCTTGGGTTGCTGGTTTAATTGCAGGTCAAGGCTTGAAGGAATCGACGACTTATGCGATCTCACCATTTGATGATGTCACTCGCCGCTGGACAAGAGCAGAGCAAGAGCAAGCGGTGAAGCAAGGCGTATTTATTTTGATTCATGACGGTTTACGTGTGAAAGTACTTCGTGGTGTTAATACTTTGACCTCTTTAGCGGAAGGACAAGGAACTAGCTTCAAAAAAATCCGTAAAATTCGCGTCATTGATCAAATCAATAGTGATTTACAACGTCAAGCTGAGGACAACTATATCGGAAAAGTGAATAACACCGAAGAAGGCCGCCTAGCTTTAATCGAAGCAAGTAGACAATACCTACAACGTCTAGCTTCCGAAAATATCATCGAATCCACAGGTTACGAGGTTGCACTTGACCCTCGCTTCTATGGGAATACAAAACAATTTACGCCTGATGCGGATCAGGTTTATTTGACATGGCGTGCAGATACAACGGACGTGATGGAGCAGATTTTTGGGACTTTTTATGTGTAAAGGGTAAACGAAGGCTTGAAAACCTTACTTTTAGCGTGGGAATCGCTACGAGCAGAGGGTTGCTTCGAGCGCTGTTAAAGTCTGATTCCTTTGAATTTTCAAATGAATTGGGGTAATCAGACTTTAAAGGCGCACATTTCATTTCTCCGCAATCCCTCTGCTCTAGGCTGACTATGGCGGTATAAAGTAAGGTGGTATTCAGCCATCATTTAGGGGGAGGGAGTATTGTATGAGGAGCTACAACGAATATTCCCATCTCCTTCTTACTGGTTTTTCTGTAAATCACGTTTCAAGTTTTAATGTTCATTGATATTGAATTTTTTCTAATTATTCACTAAGGCTCAAGCCTAAATTAGGTACTTGATAATAAGCAAACTTAGCGAAGGGGCAGAGAGATGGTGGAAAAGCGATAGCGTCCGCCTTTAAGGTCATATTTTCATCAAGTTAATAAATCTAATAAGAGAAAAAAGGACCTTAACAGTGGTTGAAACCACTCTCTGTAACGTAGCCTCTTACTTTAATATCAAGTACATCTTCAAAAAATTAAAATCTATGGAGGTATTTATATATGGCACAGCATCTTGACCCAACACGGGTAATTATGGGGACCTTTGGTCAAATTTTTATTAACGGGAACTGGCAAAGTAACCTCAATCATTTGGAAGCAGGTGTTGAGGTAGAGAAAAAGGAATTAAATTTAGTGGGTACAGATTATACGGTCGTTAAGCTTGGTCGTAAAAAAGGAACAGGTACGATGAGTGGATATAAAGTGACTTCAGATATGATTAAACGTGGTTTTGAACGTTTTGACATTATCCACAAGTTAGCTGATCCAGAATCTTATGGTTTTGAGCGTATTCAGTTGACTGGTTGTATTGTGGATAAGATTCAGCTTGCGAATTGGACAGCAGGAGAAGAGGTAACAGAGGAAACTCCGTTTACGTTTGAATCCTATGAATTGCTTGATCCAATTCAAGCCTCATAAGAGGAATTAAAAAGCAAAAGAGAAGATAACAATCATAAAGCATAAGAGCGTAGTAGCATAGAGGCATAAAAGGAAAGCTCCCAAACCTAACTTTAATAGGTGAAGGAGCTTTTCTATTTCTACATTAATATTAAACAATTTACTGGAGGAAACAAAGATGAGTGAAGTATTTAACGAGCAGGATATTTTGGATGGTTTGTTTGAAACGGCGGCTAATTTACCAGAGGAAACGGTGTTTATTAACCGATTGAATTTGCGTATTACGCTTCGTGGTTTGACCTCTAGCAAAGTGGATGGCATTCGTGAACGTTGTACAGTACGTAAAACGAACAAAGGTCATGTTTCTGAAAAGGTAGATAGTGAGCTGTTTAATGCGGCTTTAATTAAAGAAGCAACGGCAGCATTAGAGGTTGTGAAAAAGGACAAAGAAGGAACGAAGCATTCTGTACAGCTTTCGGGCTGGGGGGATGATCGCCTAGTGAGTCGCTTGAAATTGTCTGGTGGCGAGGAAGCGGTTCGCCGTTTGCTTTTAGCAGGGGAACTAGATGCAGTAGGTGACAAGGTGCTCGAAATTTCTGGATTTGGGGTTAACATCGAAGACATAAAAAACTAATGGACTCCGGTGGGGAGACGGCGCTTATGTTCCATTTGTGGAATCGGCATCATCTTCGCCCCGGGGTGTATTGGTTGTTGTCTAAAGGGGAACGCAAGCTACTAAGAGCTTTTTCAGAAAAAGAGCTAGAGTTAGCGACAGGTTCAGTAGATAAGCGATAAAGCAAAAATGTTTGCTTGATATGGTAGAGCGCGTAATGAAGCAGCAAATGCGAATGTAAATGAATGTAGGTTGATTTCAATTGAATGAGGTAGAGAGGAACGGAATTAGAAAAAAGACTTAGCGAATCTCTTTTGGATGTAAGTCTAGAAAGGAGGAGATTATGGCTAAACAAAATGAATATGAAGTGAACACAGATAAAAGTGTAGGCCAGCTAGATAAGCTTGAAAAAAAGCTAAGCCGTGTGGATAGCTTATTTGAGCGTGCACAGCGTCGAGGTAATGCTTTGAGCAAAATGAGTATTGCGCCAACGCTTGCACTTAATGATAAGCTTTCGGATCATTTGACTAGGATTGAGAATCGGTTGCAAGGTCTTAATCGAACAACGATTTCTCCTAGTCTTCACATTGCAGATAAGGCTACAGCAGAAATTGCGGGTGTGGCGGCTTATTTAAAGACAGTCACTGAAACAAAGTGGATGATTAATTTTGAAGCTATAAGCTGGGGGAAGCTGTTTTCGGGTAGTTTTTCAGATTGGTTAAAGGGCCAAAACCTAATGACCTCCATAAAAGAACAATTAAGCAATACTGAGGTGTTTCAGGAATCGGGCACAATGGCAGGGCAGCAGTTTTTTCAATCCTTTCTTGAAGCTATTGATCCTGAGCAGATTGCAGAAAAATTTAAAGAGCTCGAATTAAATGCGAATGTAAATATTAACGGGGGTTCTGATTCAGGTTCGGGTTGGGGTGGTTTTTGGAAGGATGTTCTTAAAGATTCGATAAGTGGTACTGCTAGTAATCTTGCTTCAGAAGGTATAGGGGCTCTTCTAAAAAAGAATAAAACGTTTAATAAATGGAAAGATCGTTTATTTGGTGGAGATAGTTCAAACAAGACAACCGGCAATCACAAAAGTGGAAATAATAGCAGTAACGGCAATAAAAAAGGTAATAAAAAAGGAAATAAAAAGGGTAATAAGAAGAACGGAAACAATAGGAACAACAATCAAAATAAATATAACAATAATAATAATAAAACGCCACCTTCTAAACCTGAAAAACCTTGGCTTTCCCAAACGAAGGATAATTTTAAAGAATGGACAGATAAAATACTAGGAAAAAAAGAAAATAAAAATATTGAAAAAATTAAAACAGAGAAATTCTCATGGAAACCAGTTCCTGATCTTACAAAAGGGATTGATTACAAAGGAGATAAATTTGAAATAATCAAGCCGCCTCCGCATCTAAATCCCAATTTAAGTGAAAATCTATTACCAAAAGTGCCTAAGACTAAATTTAATAAAGGTAATGCATTAGGTCTGGCAATGGATGCTTATAGTATTTTATCAGCTGATTCAGGTAGAGAACGCGCACAGGCAATAGGTTCATCTATTTTATCTACAGTAGGATCGGTTCTTGCTGGCTTAGGAGTAGGTTATTTCACTGGAGGTACCGGTGCATTTTTAGGAGCACAAGTTGGGGGGGCTGCGGGTTCCTACGCAGGTGATGCCATGGGCGGTTGGATTTATGACCTTTTCTATGGAAAAGAGGATTCTGCTAATACAGTAGGAGCAGTTATGACTTCACCAGTGTTAGCATCTCTTTATCCTAGGAATAAAGGTGTTATAGGTCTACCATTAAAGATGAGTAATGAAAATAAGCCTTCACCAACAGGCAACATTGGTATTCCAGGAATAGGTTCATCTACTAGAGTGCCTTCTGTACCTTTTGGATTTGTTCCCACACCTCCGACACCAATCACCCCCACAGCTACTATGCAGAAACAACCTGAGGTGCAAAAGCAAATCCTTGACCCAACGATTCAAGTGAATTTGCCAGTGGGGGCGGTACAGCTTACCGTTAATCAGCCTGAGCTAAATTATGATCAAATTGCTAGTGTTGTAGGGACGAAAATTACAAGTTCTGTTCAACTAGCATGGCAAAATACGAAGTTGAGATGAGGAATGCAATATGGAGTTTATTTTAAAAGATTCCTCTGGTGTTGATTTTAAATTTCCTGTAAATCCGGAGGAAGTGAGTATTACTAGAGGCAAGGATGTGGAGACGGTGAACATTCTTTCTCTTGGCGAATATGATTTTCCGGGAGGGGAGAAGGTGAAGGAAATCGCCTTCTCTTCTTTTTTTCCACTTCACTATAATAAAAGCTATTGTACCTATGATGATTTTCCAGATCCCAAAACAGCGATGGATCAACTTACTGCGATGATGAGTAAAGGGGAGCCGCTAAGATTGCTTATTGCAGGAGAAAACTCCAAGCTGTTGAATGCACTTGTCATTCTTTCAGCACATAACAATTCGTTTCGAGGTGGAGAGCCTGGCGATATTTATTTTGATATCGTGGCGCGTACTTGGCGTAAGCCTAAAATGCACACGAAGGCAGGAACAGTTTCTACTGCAAGCAAAACAGGTGCAAGCTCAAAAGCTAAGGATTCACGTAGTGATACGCGTAAAAAGTCGGTCACTTATGTCGTGAAGTCAGGGGATAGCTTATCTAAAATTGCAAAGCGGGAGCTTGGCTCTAGCTCTAAGTGGCAGGCCATTTACAAACTTAATAAGGCAACGATTGGTTCAGACCCTAACAAAATTAAGGTTGGACAAAAGCTGGTGATGCCATCGTGAGTTACGAGGTTGTTTTAGACAATAAGCATTATTTAAGAGAACTCATTGAGAGTATTTCACTTAAGGATTCTTTAGAGCAAATATCTTATGAAGCGACCATTCAGTTAAAAGTGCCTACTGAGGGCATACAAATTGAACCTGGACAAAGTATTCGAGTTAGCGGCGTTCCGTATGAGGGTAGCAATATGGTGTATTTGCTTCATCCTGGGGTGGTCTGGGATTTGAGCAGTAATACAAAAGGTAGTAAGCATATTACTATCGTTGCCTATGATCGCACCATCTATTTGACCAAATCAGAGGATGAGTATTTTTTCAAAGCAGGAAGTACAGCAAGCCAACGATTAAAAAAGTATGCAAAAGACTGGAACATTAAATTAGGAAACATTCCTGATATTGGAACAAAGCTAACCAAAGCAACACATCGCGCCCAACCTATTTACAACATGATTACACAAGACTTGCAAGAAACCGTCAAGGCAGGTGGAGAGATGTATATTCCACGCATGACGCCAGCAGGGTTAGAGCTATTTAAGATTGGTAGTAATGAAACGGTTTGGAACCTGGAAGCGGTAGAGGAAGTAACACAGGTGCGTACTCTTGAAGGGGCAATCACGAAGGTAAAGGTCATTGGAAATAGTGAAAGTGGGAAGTCAGGCGCTGATTCACCATCCCCAGTCCTAGCGATAGCTTCATCACCCGATATTCCTAAGCTAGGTACACTACAAAAAATTGTACAAAACGAAGAAACAAAAACAACCGCCGCTGCCAAAAAACTAGCACAATCCATGCTAACGGGCGTCGTTGAAACCTTTACGGTTCGTGCTTTGGACATTAATACGATGCGCGCAGGTGATCTTGTGCATTTTAATGGCTTGAAGCTCATTGTCACCTCAATTACGCATGAGCTAGGTGATCCTGGGCATATGTCGCTAGAGTTGGCGTCGAAGGACTTTGTAAAAAGGAGGTATTTTTTAAATCATGGCTGATGATCCTTATGTATCTTTTGCCTCCTCTTTAAAGCAGCAAATTTCTGGGCATGCCCAGCAGATGATGTTAGGAACAGGGGCGGAGCTAGGCACAATAACAGCAACTGGACTTAAGCTAGATCAATTTAAGCATGAAATTCAGGATTATTACGTTGCAGATTTTAACGTGACTTTGGCCATGCCAGCCTATACACAGAGTGGCAAAATCAAGGTAGACGCTGATCATCCTGACAGCGAGACATTAGGCTCTGGGACGGGAAAGATGAGCTATGAGGTTGAAGCTGCTGAAATTCCAAAGGTAGGCATGAGCTTAGCCAAAGGTTTAGCCGCTGGAGACCGAGTGGTCGTATTACAGCTTAATGGTGGGCAAGATGCCGTTGTATTATGCAAGGTGGTGAGTGCAGGTGGCTGATCTTTTTCCAAATGATATCGTTTGGGCTGAAAGTAACGGAAGTGGCAATGAGCTTGATTCGGTTGATGATGTATTGAACGTATCTAGTGACGCTTCTACGATTCAGTTTGGACGAAGCTGGCAGTTTGATTTTGAGCAAGGAGATTTTATTTTTACAAATACGAAACGGATTGCGGTTGCAGATGAGCTGGAGGCTTGGAAGGTGTGGTGCATGAAGGCATTGCACACGCCAAGATACCGACATTTGGTGTACTCCAATGACTATGGACAGCAATACGATGAGTTAATTGGTAGAGCATATAGTAAGCCAGCGCTTGAATCCGAGATCGAACGGATGACGACGGAAGCTTTAATGGTAGATCCTAGAACAGCCGATGTGGATCAATTCCAGTTTGAGTGGTCGGAAGGTGTGTGCCATTTTAGCTGTGTTGTTACAAGTGTAAGGCAGGAGAGCAGTAGGCTGGAAAGGAGTGTGTCGTTCTAATGGCAGAGTTGCCGCTTTATTTACAGGAGCAAACAGAAGAACAAATTATGCAGCGGATGCTGGAGAAAGTGCCTTCGGATATTGATAAATCTGAAGGTTCTTTTATTTGGGACGCGGAAGCGCCGGTGGCGTTTGCGTTATCTGAAGCTGCTATTTGGGCACAGCAGGTGCTAGCGCGTGGATTTGCAAGTACAACGTATGGCGAATATTTGGACTATCGGGTGGCAGAGCATGGTGTAAGTCGTCGTGGTGCGGTTGCTGCTAGTGGTGGGATTACGTTTACAGGTACTCCAGGGCAGGTCGTACCTAAGGGAACGATCTTAGCGACACTTGCCGATGAATGGACTGGCGAAGCTAGCATTGAGTATGTCACGAATAGTGATGTTACCTTAAATGCAGATGGCATTGGTAAGGTGGGGGCAACCGCTTTGGTAGCGGGCAAGCAAGGGAATGTTCCTAGTGGTGTAATTACAATTATGTCCACCCCAATTCAAGGGATTTCTAAGATTACGAATGAAAAAGAGTTTAGTGGTGGCGCAGATGTTGAGTCGGATGAGGCACTGTTAGAGCGTTTTTATGCCAGAGTCCGCAACCAAGGCACGAGTGGAAACAAAGCGCATTATACGCTCTGGGCAACTGAGATTGCGGGTGTCGGGGGTGTACAGGTGAAGCCCTTGTGGCAAGGGACTGGCACAGTAGGCATTTATGTCATTGATACCGAAAAACGTGCAGCTAATGCAGACATTGTGGAAGCCGTTCAGACGTATATTGATCCCACACAGGATGGGCAAGGACAAGGCATGGCACCAGCAGGGGCAATTACAACAGTTATGCCTGCTCAGGAGGTGCCAATTAACATTTCGGTACAGCTTACTTTGGCGAAAGAGGCAACCTTAGACGAGGTAAAAGCACTCATTCAAAAAGGAGTAACGAGCTATCTCAAGCAGCTAGCCTTTCAAGATAGCTTAGTGCGGATTACTCGTATTGCGGCTGTTTTGCTAGATATTCCGCCAATCACAGACTATTCAGGTCTAACCGTAAATGGCTCCACAGACAGCAACATTGAAATCCCATTTGGTCAGGTGGCGGTGCTTGGCGAGGTGAATGTGCATGAATGAAGTTAAGAGTGAATCGGGACGAGAAATGCTTAGTTATTTGCCAACCTATTACGAGAACTCTCGTGTCATGCGCTCTCATTTAGATGGGGTGGGGACAGAGTTAGATAAGCTGAGTGAAGCGCTTCATGAGACGTTGGATCAGTTTTTTGTGAAGACGGCAACATGGGGATTAGTGCATTGGGAAAATGAGCTAGGCATTTATAGCGATCCTAGTAAACCGATCTCACAGCGTAGAGCAGTAGTAGAGTCAAAGCTTCGCGGCAGTGGCAGCTTCTCAGGTCGCCTTGTCCAAAATGTAGCCGAAGCTTATTACGTGGGAAATGTGGATGTCACCTTTCAGCCAGCGGAGTGGAGCTTTACGATTTATTTTAAAGATACGATTGGTGTCCCTCCTAATTTGGATGATATTAAGGCGATGATTGAAGAGATTAAGCCAGCGCATTTGATCGCTGAATATTCCTTTAATTATTTACGTCTTAGCGACATACATGAGGTGATGACATTGGAGCAAATGCAAGCTCAGCCACTAGGTAACTTTGACGGAAGGAGTGAGGTATAGTGAGCAGTAAAACTAAAAATTTAGGTCTATTGAAAAAAGATCCGATCTTAGACAAAAACGATACGTTTAACATCCAGACGATGCTAAATGACAACTGGGACAAACTAGATGGTGCGGTTGGGGGTGGCTTCCAGCAAGCCAAAGCTTATACCGACGAGCAAATTAGCTTAGTTACCGCTACAGGGATTCCGAAGCTAGTGAGCTATCCTTTGCAGGTAGTAGCGACAGAGGATAAACAAACGAACTTTGAGATTCCGCTAGACAACTTCGAGGCATCCACCGACACATTGCTTGTCGTCATTAATCGGGCCTTTTTGGATGCTAGTCAGTACACTGTTAAGGCAGCTACTCGGGACGAAGCTGGGAAACTGGTTAAACGTGCAGAGATTGAGCTTACTAAAGGTGTTAATGTTGATTCGAAAATTTCTTTAATTGTGCTGAAGAATGTTCCAATTGGTACAGATGGATCAATCAACGGGGCTGTGCTAGCAACAGAAAGCGTCCCAATCAATAGAGTGAATGGATTGCAAGACAAGCTAGACGAGGCTTTTCAAGCTGGCAATGAGCGAAAATCAGAGTTAGTTGCTGCGCTTATTGCCAAGGGTATAGAAGCAACTACAGATGATTCATGGAGCGATTTGCTAGATAAGGTTGAAAGCATTATAAAAGCTACTGGTGATGCTACCGCAGGAGATATTAGACAGGGGAAAAAAGCAACAACGGATAATGGAGAAGTAGTCGGCACTATGCCTACACGTAGTGATGTGTTTAAAGCAGGAAATTACTTTAACGACTTACACAATACCTTTTTAGATAGTGAGGTTACTCTTGATTCTGGATATTATCCAGAAAACACTAAAGTAAGAATTCAAATTAATGATTCTAACTTTAAGAGTGAGAATATTAAGTCTGGGGTAACTATGTTTGGGGAAGAAGGAAGTTATATTGGAGCTGGGAATGCAGTAGCAGGAGATATTAGGCAGGGTAAGACAGCTTCAACAGATGCTGGGGATGTAGTTGGTTCGTTACCTGTTAGGATTGGTGGTACTGTTGTTCCAAGTACAGTTAATCAAACCAAGCAAGCAGGCGTTTATGATACGAATATTGTGATACAGGGCGATGCTGATTTAGTTGCAGGGAATATCAGACAGGGAGTGGATTTGTTCGGGGTGGTTGGGACTCTAAATCCGATGCCTACAGGCAATTATACAACAACTGTAGAAACTATCGGAATCCCGTCTAAATCAGTTATTACACGGTCCTATTCTTCACCGACAGACATCACTTTAATTATATTAAATCCCAACGGTACTAGTAATGGTGATAGAATAGTTATGGCTTATGCGCTTGGAAGGTTGGGATTACCTTATACAACATCAAGAGATCAGTCGGTTTCTTTCTTGCTTCAATTTAATAAAACATCGAAAAATATTATAACAATAACAAGTGATAGTACACAAAATATTACTTATTCCGCTCAAGTGACTGGAATATAAGGAGTTTTCTATGAATAATATGATAGAATTTATGTCAAAGTATTTTATTATGGATAGGAATAAAACACGAATCTATTTCCAAAACTATACAAATAACGGAGATATCTACGACATTATTGTTTTAGTCGAAAATTTTGTTGAAATGTTTGGAGAAGCTATTCAAAAAGCTATGGACAACAACACAGACATTATGGAAGAAATTCGCTTATTTGATCCAGAAAATAATCTTGGCTATAACGATTTAATTTTCTAAAAAGTAATTGCCCACTGAGTGCATCAGGAGGGCAATTTTTATGTGTAGTTTTTACCGCGAATTTTGCGCCGTTAAACTATAACAACTTAATTGTGGAAATTAAGAAAGGAGATTTTACATGGTCGGAATCACTCTTCAAGAAATGTCAGACGAGACAGTACAACAATTACAATCCAATTATGTACGTCAGCCTGCTTTTGCTCATACACAAGGTACAACTGTAGCTTATACAGTTACGCTAGATCCTGCGCCTACAACCTTATCTGAGGGCTTTGGTATTACTATAGTACCGCATGTAACAAACGCTGATAATCCTACACTTAACATCAATAAACTTGGTGCAATTACTCTTAAAGATCAATGTGGAAACGGGTATACCACTGGAAAATTACTTCCTGGTCAACCATACACATTCCGCAAAGTTGGACCGGATCTTATAGTAGATAGCTCTGGAGATAACATTCCTGATGCCTCTCTTACCACACAAGGTAAGGTGATGTTATCTAATGCTGTTGATAGTAACAATGAGAGTCAGGCAGCTACGTCGAAAGCAGTAAAGACAGCATATGACCGAGCAAATGAGGCTTTTCAATCTGGCGTTAGTGCTAAAAAAGGGATAGTGGATGCTGTTAACGCCAGTGGAGGTAATGCATCCACTAATGATACATGGGATGGACTAAGTAGTAAAATCTCTAAAATTAATAAAATAAAAAACCCACTTTATAAAATTGGTGGGAATGTTAACGTTATGTTTCCTAACATTTCTGGAGATGCTTATCATAGCGCTGATGTAAGTCAAGGATACATTTTTTCGGGAAGGAAAAATTTGACATATAAAGTTGAACTCAATGGTGATTTTTCAATTGTAGCTAATACTTGCTTTGGCTCTGTGGCACATCTTCCTTTTCATATCCGTTATCTATCTGATACTATGTATGAAGTTTACTCTATATACTCTGTTTATATGCAACATTGGGAATCTTACTTAACTAAAAGAATTTATGAAAAACAAACTTCATCATCAGATTGGAATTCGAGACAGGAATGGATAGTCAAATTTTCTGATAGCGCTACTGTTCAAGATGGATTTGCTCAGATGTATAATAAAGAAGCAGTTTTTGGTTATTTTAACCCGAATGATGGAAAGTGGATTATCGAAAGGCGTAGTATCTTAAATGGTAGTATCATCGGAAGTGGTATAATTAATATTCCGACGGGCTTACCCTATACTAGTTCCGATTACTTGGGCATTCCACTACCTAATGGTTATTTCCTTTTATTTTATTCAAACACAAGCAGTCCAAAGGTTGGAAGCTTTTTGATTGTAAATTACAAAGGAGAGACTAAATTCGAATATATAAATAATGCTTATGAATCAGATGGTATCGAAAGAATATTAAATTCATCCAAAAGGATATCTACTTCTTATAGCGTTTCGGGGAACATTTTTTCAGATGCAATAATACTAAAAGGAGCTAATGGAAAACAACTGATTTGCTTTGATGGTATGGGAGGTTTATATGAATACTCGTTACCCATTGAAATTTAGTAATATTCTTAGTGTGTAAATGAGAAAAAGCAAGATAACAAATTCAAGATTATTCGTATTGATTTGATACGTATTTTTTATGCCCTCTGACCCCGTCAGAGGGCTATTCCCTATTCCACAAAAAAACCACAAAAAAGGAGGAAAACCCATGGACCCCACAGCAATCTTCGCCGTCATTACCGCCCTCAGCGGCATGGCTCTAGGCTGGCTTGGCCGGACACGCACGATTCGGCAAGATGCCGCCCACGATGCGGGCACAGTGACTGCGTTACAGACAGATCTCGAATACATTCGGCGTGGCGTAGACGATATCAGGCTCGATCAACGTGTACAAAGTCAACGAATCGACGCATTAAGTGAGCGCGTAACACGAATTGAAGAGTCCTCCAAGCAAATGCACAAGCGAATGGATCGAATGGAAGAATAGAATAATAGCAGAAATGCAAAACTTCTTGCATAAGCTAGAAAGGAGAAGTGAATATCTTGGACAAAACTAAATATAAGATTGAACGAAGATATATCGATAAACGTCCAAATGTCCGTCCTGGCACACGTTTGAAAACAGGCACACCTGCCTTTTTTGTAGCGCATGATACAGGCAATCCGGGCGCAGGAGCAGAAAATCACTATAGCTACTTTAACACACAAAAAGATAGAAGCGCCTCTGCCCACGTCTTTATTGATGACAAAATGATTCTAGAGATTATCCCCACTGGAACTGGAGGTGACCCTGCCGAAAAAGCGTGGCATGTACTTTACAACGTGACAACGGATAACGAGCGCTTTGGCTATGACAGTAATGATGCTGCATTAGCGATCGAGCTTTGTTATGGAGAAAGCCGCCGGAATGGCAAGGTGCTGCGTAAAATTGATTTTGACGAAGCCTACAAGCGGTATGTGTGGTATTTGGCATATTGCTGTGATAAATGGGGGAAAAACCCGTTTGTGCATATCCCGTCACACCGACAGCTGGATCCAGCCCGTAAGCGTGATGTGGATCAGGCATTAGCAACCAATGGCAAAACATTAAAGGACCTATTAAACGATGTCGCAACTGAACTCAAGCAACCCGCCTCAGGTGGCGTTACCCTCGACTTTGAACCGATTCCCGCAAATGTAGCCCAATCTTTAATCGCCACTTATATTTCACCAATATGGTACGTATCTAAAGATCGCAACGATCTTGAAGGTATGAACCACTTCCACAATCTTGCCAACAACTTACGACTCAACGCAGGACTTCCAATCGCAGGCACAACAATGACACCAGTCCAAAAGCTACCAAAAAGTAACGCCCAAGAAATTATTTATCGCTGGTTATCCCCTGCATGGTTTGAAGCAAAATCATACGGACGAAATGATCTTGCCAAACAGCTTAACGAAACAGCTAATCTACTTCGTAAAGCAGCAGGTTTACCAGTGCAATAAGGAGGAATAAAAATGAATAATGCCATTTTAACTCAAGTATTATCCTTTGCATCTATTCTTGCCGTATTTGTGATGTCCCTCGTACAATTGGTCAAAACGACCCTTAACATCAATAAAAACCTTGTACCCGTTGTAGGAGTTGTAGTCGGATTACTCATCGGAGTCGTCGCATATCCCTTTACAGATATGGATTTAGTATTGCGTCTATGGTCTGGTGGTCTTGCGGGTCTAAGCGCAACGGGATTATTTGAATTAGCCTTTAATAAACGAGATGGGAATACGAAGGATAAAGAGCTTTAAACGACTTCAACAATCCATTCAACAAATGAAACAGCGTTAAGCAATAAACAAAATTATAATTTTAGACAACAAGTGGCTAAGTAAGGCTACCAACAAACGGAGCAGTATACCAACTTTTTGGTATATTTGCTCCGTTTTTTTCATTTTCATATATTTAACTTATTGACAATATTAACCTATAGGTTTATGGTTGAATTATACAAATCATACTCTAACATACATTTTAATTTTCTTTTTTGCTTAAATTTTCTTGAGCTTCTCTTGCACTTAACAAAATTTGTTTATGTATCTCATTAAACTAAATCTCTAAGAGGTGGTGTCGTGAAATCATCTACTATACTTGCCGTCATGGAAAACTACATGAAGCAAAATTATTTAAATGGTAGGCAGTTTGCAGAGCTAATCGGGGTCAACCCTGGAACATTGACATATTTTTTAAATGGTCAACGAATTATTACAGTGTGCAACTTAGACAAGCTTACAGAAGTGATGGGGTATCCTGAAGGTTATTTTTATGAGCAATATATTGAGGATTACTTACGTGATCGAACTCCAAACTGGCGCCGAATTGGTCCTTATTTAAATCGATGTGTGGAAATTGGCAAAATAGATTGCTTTAACACGGTTGTAAATATATTAATGGAGCATTCCATCTACTGTAATTTATTGTTTGAAATGGCGGAGAAATTGTTTAAGCAAGGCAATTATACTTTAGCAGAAACCTTGTATGAAAACATAGCTTTAAGTGAGGAAAAGCAATATTCCGAGCGGTTAGCTGTGTGTCAGTATCGTCTTTTTAAAATTAAATTAGGAAAAAACCAAGTTGATAATTACAAGGTTGCGAGTCAATTTGAACCATTTGTCGATCGCTTAGATGAATGGGAGCAACTAGATGCCTTAAAGGATTTGGCTAATGTGTATCGTTCACTTAGAAATTGGGATCAATTAGAGCTGTTCGCGAAGGAAATGGAGTATAAGGCGAACCTTCACTATTTCAGCAAAAAAAGAGAAAGTCGAAATCCTACTCAGTTAAGTAGACCGCTTTTCGTATATATTACCTATAGCAAGCTGTTGCTAGCAGAGGTTTGTGAGGGAAGAAAGGACTTTGAGGGTGCGCTTCGCTATACATATGAATATGCGGATTTGAGTTGGGTGCAGGAACAGGATGAGGATACACTATATTGGAAGGAATCCTTTGAAAAGTGGGCAAAGGTGAATACCTTCGCGAATAACCTTCTAAATGGTGACATTAGCGTATTAGATGACTATGTAAAATATCTTAGGCAAAATCGAAATGAGTTACTGTTGGGGATTTTTAATATTGTCTATGCTGCAAACAGATATAACTTTAATATTGATCCTATCTTACTAGAGTTTCAGGAACCGATACAAAATTATTCTATTCAAGCTCCAAAAGATGTATATGCGACACAGGTTTTATCTGATCATTACAATACCCTTTTATATGAATTAACTTGCTATTATCTAAATAAACGAGATTATATAAATGGGATAAATACGCTTTCAAAAGGCTTAGAAAATGCAGTTGCCTTACATAAGGAAAAAAATATAATTAAATTCTCATTTGTATTTGAAATGTACTTTTCTAGATTTAAAATAGAACAAAGCTAATTTTGTTAGAAAAAAGTAAGCTATTCGCTATATTCTGAAAAGAGTATAATGAATAGCTTGTTTTGTTTTTATTAGTTTATAAATTAGTATTTTTGATTATTTAGAAATAGATGGTAATATTTAATAAGGGGATGGAAGGGAGGGTTACAAATTAAAAGAGTAATTATAGGTCGGATCTTTCTCTTAGTACCAACTCTTATTCTTGCATTTCTTGCATTGCCATGGCTGTTCATTTATATCGGAATTCAATTGCAGCCAGATCCTCCAAAACCACAAGTCACTTATGGAGAGTTTCAAATTCGCTTGGAATATGAAATAGACGGGCAGAAGAAGGTAATTGAAGACATATTGATTTGTGAATTTGCTGGTATAGGTTCTGATGAGGGGCGTGGAAAGTTCCGAAAGTGGAAGCAACGTTTAAAAAGTCATGGTGGATCTGAAATTACTTTATTAAAAATAAAGAATGAGGGTGCCATTACTTTTTCTCCTGGAGGCGCAGAATATTACATGGGGGATTCAGATTATACTGAGGACAATAGTAGTTTTCCAGATGCGATATTTGAAGAGTTCTATAGATTTAGTTTTATTTATGCAGATCAATTATTTAATGATTACAAAATAAAACTTTTAAAATGGGAAGCAGACCCGCCAATTGAAAATACATATCTATAGATAAGAGCAAAGATAATAATATATTGTACTATCTATAGGGATTTATGAGAAAAATATGATTATTTTGATAATTATTTTAATAAGTTTACTTGTTTATTTTAGATTTTATACTTCGGGATATAAAAAGAAAGATATATTAATTTTTGTAATTTCACTTGATATCTTAGCTTTATTGTTAAATTTCTTCAAATACAAATGAAATTTTAGCACGAAGAGACAGGTTTAATAAGGATTTAGAGGTTGCTTAAAATGATATTTATCTTTTTAATTATTTGTAGTTTGCTAGGGTATTTAATTTTAAGATTATGGGTTTTCAAAGAAAAAATATTCTTTCTATATTAGTTTTGAGTAACATTATGGTTTTAGTTTTATATTTTCAAAGTATAAACCTTAGCCTATAAATCAATCTGCATATCAACACAAAATCCCATCCCCTCAATCTCAGCAACTAAAATCAAGGCACACCACCTCCATTATCCTATAATGGCTGTAGAGTGGTTGAAACGAGGTGAACAATTCATGTACGAGTGGCATAAGCAGATCAACATCATTGTAAATGAAATTGACGAATGTATTAAAGAGCGTAACGATGAAGCGCTAACGCTGTCTTCTCTGTCCAGCAAGCTAGGATATTCCGAGTTCCATACAACGAGAAAGTTTAAGGAAATATCGGGCATACAGTTTAGAGATTATTTAAGGCTGAGAAAGCTAGCTTTTGCGTTAAAAGAGGTACGAGATAGCGAAAAAAGCATCGTTGACATTGCCTTTGATTACGGATTTTCCTCGCATGAAGCCTTTACAAGAGCGTTCAAAGCTACCTATGGTGTTGCGCCAATCGAGTATCGTAAACATCCTTTACCTGTGGTGCTCCGTACAAAAATACTCCCCTTTGACCGCTACTTTTTAGGTATTGGAGAGATTGGAATGGTAAAATCGACGGAGGATGTTAAGATTTACTTTGTAACGATTCCCGCCCATAAGCTTTTGTACGTTAAAAACTATGAAAGTAACGGCTATTGGGATTTTTGGCAAAAACAAAGCAAAGTTCCAGGACAAGATTGTGATACCATTTGTGGTTTACTAGATAGTGTGAAAGGTAAGCTAGATGATCTGGGGGATGATACAGGGATTTGTAACGGGGGCTCTGGGCAGGTTTTAGGATACATTCATGATCCAGAAGCGCGCAAGTTTGATTGCTATGCCGTTCCTCGTGTCGAATTTTATGGCGTGCGTCTTGCTACTGATTACGATGAAGAAGTGCCACCCCAAATGCTAATAATGGACGTTCCCGAAGCAGAATACATCGTGTTTGAACACGGCCCATTTGATTATGAAAAAGAAAATCGGATTGTGGAGGACACCGTGGACTTAGCAGTGGCTTCCTTTGATTATGAAGGCACAGGTTATTGCTTTGACACCTCATCAGGGAGAGTAGCCTACTTTTACCATGATCCAACCCGTTTTTGGAAGTACATTAGACCTGTACGGAAGGTATAATCGTTTAAAAGGTTTAAAAGGTTTAAAAGGTTTAAAAGGTTTAAAAGGTTTAAAAGGTTTAAAAGGTTGTAAATTTGAAAAAGTACGATATATAAAATCGTTATATTTTTCACCATAGTTCTGTGAGTTTAGTTGCTAAGCGATAAGTAGCAACAAACTCACAATAAAAAAAAGCCAAGCTGTTCACGTTGTTTTACTGTACTTGTGAACAGCTTAGCTTTATGCTTTTTTCCCTGCCCCCAATTAAATTAGTGGTTGACACCTACCCGTAATAGCGAAGGGACAGAGGGATTCTGAAGATCGTCTTTGAAACCAGATTTCAACCCTAGTGTGTCTTATAAAAGGAGAAATCTGGTTTCAACAACGATCGCAAGAACCCTCTGGAGCGTAGCTACCACCTTCAAAGTTAGAATGTCAACCACTAATTTACTTCGATATATCCACAAACCCTTCTCCAAACACATCTCTAGCATCATGAATCGTTACAAATGCATTTTTATCTGTTTTGCGAATGATCTTTTTCAAAGTCGTAACCTCTTGCTTGTTAATGACGGTATACAGCACTTCTTTAGGCAACTTCGTATAATAACCGTATCCCGTTAGCACCGTAACACCACGATCTAAAATGTGACTGACCTGCTCTGCAATTTCATCCTGTTTTTCAGATATAATAGTAACTGCTTTTTTCGGGTTTAAGCCTTCGACCACAAAGTCCATCACCTTTGTCCCTACAAACAACATGACAATCGTTAGCATGAGCTTTTCTGCACCAATAATAAAGTAACAGGAGAAAGCGACGATAAGGTCAAAAAATAATAACGCATAGCTAATATTCCAGTTTAAATATTTGTTCATCAGTCTCGCTAAAATAACCGTCCCCGCAGACGTTCCACCTGCACGCACAATCAGCCCAATTCCCAAACCGACCATTAAGCCTCCAAAAATGGCGTTGATCATTGGTTCATTAGATGTAATACTCCAGTTGTGACTAATACCGAGGAAAAAGGAATGTGCCACCACAGCAATAATCGTATATAAGGTAGTTAGCTTCCCGAGAAATTTGTATCCAATTAAAATGAGGCAGGAATTAATAATTAAGCTCGTCAGCCATGGCTGAAATGCGAATAAGTAATACAAAATAATGGTGACACCCGTTACGCCCCCTTCGCCAAACTCATGGGGAATGACGAATAAATTTATCCCAAGCGCAAAAATAAAAGAGCCAAGTATAACAGACAGCACTTCCATTATGCGCGTTTTTACAACATTCATGTCCAATCACAATCCTTCCAATGTCCAGTTTCGTTTAATTTCTTATTTATATAGTTTTATATAGGAAACAATTTATTAAGAATTTAAATTAACATCTAAACTAATCATTAAGACTACAGCGTAATAAATGTTAAAGATATATCAACTTAATGTCATCACTAAGCAATCACATTATATGTGAAGGTTCAAGTTTCACCCTGTACATCTAATCATGTAAATGTAAAAATCTCAAGTTTTCATATTAATATATTAATAATGTAACAATGTAGTTGGTTAAAGTAGCTAAATATATTTATTCCATGAATATTCATATAGGCTAAGTTCCTATCGTGTGATATGATAGACGGCGTGTCTTAGGTTTGTAGTAACAATCGAAGACAATAATAAATATATTTTTATAGATAAAATGGGGGATCGGTTAAGTATGTCATCACAATCAACACAGCATGTCAAAATCGTGAGTGCAGACCCTAGTGCAATCGGGTTGTTTGGTCTTGCGATTGTAACCTTAGTAGCTTCATCACAAAAGCTTGGAATCACTACGGGGTTAGGATACGCTGTTCCATGGGCAATCTTTTTAGGCGCATTTGCACAATTATTTGCAGCGATTCAGGATGCAAAGCATAATAATACATTTGGTATGACGGCATTTGGTGCATATGCATTTTTCTGGTTTGGCATGGGCGCAAGCTGGCTCGTGAAGATGGGGGTATTTGGAGAGGCATTAGCTTCACAAATCGATGTCAAGCAATTAGGTTTTGCATTTGCGGGTTATTTTATTTTCACACTGTTTATGACCATTGGGGCAATGGAGACACACAAAGTATTATTTACGATTTTTGTACTCATTGATTTTTTATTTTTAGGATTATCATTAGATTCCTTTGGCGTGGGCAATGGGTTCTTCCATGAAGTTGCTGCGTTTGCGGAGTTAGCGATTGCGATTGTTTCCTTATATGGTTGCGGAGCAGCTGTGCTAAATACTCATTTTGGCAAGGTATTCCTGCCAGTGGGTAAGCCGTTTGGGATTTTTAAAAAGTAAAACTGTTGACATAATCGTGCAACTTATACAACTATTGAGACTTAAACAAGAGACCTTAAAATGCTTTCATCAGCATTTTTGAGGTCTTTTTTGTACAACTTTTCCATCAAACCCAACGTTATTATATTGAAGAAATATAATGATAAGAGGGAGTTTTCGAAAAATGAATACTAAATACAAAATCTTTATTTGTCTTATTACAGTTTTGCTTATTGTTACTTCAGTCGTAACAGCTTCACCTTATGCCCAAGCTAAACAACAAATAAAGACTAGTAAAAGTGTAGTTAGCGATGCTCATGGATTGCATGACATTATTGATATTGCTTATGACGGGTTAACCACTAACACCGTTGCATTACAGGAGGATGGGACCATTTGGTATTGGTTAGGCGGGGGTAAAGCTAAGCAAGGACCTACTATAGAAGGAGCTATTCAAGTAACGGGTGGAAACCTTGTTCTAAAAAAAGATGGTACGGTATGGGAGTGGGATAAAAACACACATGAGGTCACTCCAGTTACTGAACTAAATAATATTGTGGAACTTCAGTCCAATGATGGATATGATTCAACAGCACTTGCTTTGGACAAAAATAATACGTTATGGGTAAAAGGCAATTCCAAAGTTGCATTAATGGTATTGGGCAAAGCCCTCAATGCAGATACTACTGATTCATCCTCTCAGTTGGAGAAAGAAAAAGTATTGAATTTTGAGCGTGGTTTAGAACATATTCAAACGATGACGATAGCGATGAATGGAGATATTGGAATTGTAAAGCAGGACGGCACGATTGAGCATTATTACTACAAGTATGATTATCCTAAACCGGAGCAGGGAAAATTTACTTATAGGTTACCAAAGCCTTTATTAATAAAGGACATCCACCTTCAAGTTACGTTTGATCGTTTCAATGATGGTTATTTAAATTTAATAACAGTTGTAGCTCATGATGGAAGTGCTTGGTATGGAGCTTATGAAAAAACATTGAAGCGTTTTTATGAGCCGAAAGTGAAGTTAGTGTCAACAAGTGGCTCCCAAATTAGTAGAGGAGGATTTAGTGAACTGTATGCGCTCGATTTGCAGGGTAATCTTATGGGGATTGAGATGACTCAGGATAGTAAGGAACGTTACAGTAATAATACGATTAAATATAGCAACATTAAAAATATAAAAAAAGTAATTTCAAGATGGCAAAATAGCGCATTAGCACTTAAAAAGGATGGAACCGTTTGGGAATGGGGACCTAATAAAGACAGTTATCAGGATTATCTTTTTTTAACATCACTTGAGGAAAAGATACAGCCTACTCCTATCGAAAAGGAAATTTCTGTGTATTGGAATGGGCAAAGGTTGCCATTATCTTCACAACCAGTGATGAAAAAATCGCTGATGTTACCAATGCGTGAGTTATTTGAGGCGTTTGGCAGTGAAGTAAAATATAATGATGGCAACATTGTTATTAAACAAGGAAAAAAGATTATGCAACTAAAGATATACAGTCATGATGCTATACTAGATGGAAAAAGGATGAAGTTAACCGAAGCACCTATTTATATAGATGGGAAAACCTATGTGCCACTTCGTTTTGTAGCACAATCGCTGGGAGCAGGTGTAGCATGGGATGCGAAGGAGCAAGTCGCTACTATTAAATATTCCAACTAAATCGTTTATACCTATAAAGGGGGAGAATATGTCAGAGGTATGGATACACTCAATGAATGGCGCACCTTGGAAAAAATCAAAGATGAATCAAGCCATAAAGAAACTCCGAAATCGGGCACTTATTTCTTATGTTGTTGGTATTGATAAGCTGGAGGATTTACAGGAGCTAGATCAAATCGTATTTGCTAAAAGACCGGACTTGATTTTATCCATCAGTCAAATCGATAAGGATAAGACATCATTGCAAAAAGTGATTTCTAAATTAGCGGGCTTACAGCATGTTACAGCATTACAATTAAACCTTTTTTATGATATTGATCTAAGTGAATTAGGAGTGCTAAAGCTGCAATATATATCAATTATGAGTAAAAAACCGTTAAACCTAGATTTCATCTCTAACTACAAACAGCTTAAATTCGCTTCACTTCATGGGAAGTTTGTGGATTTAAGGCCCATTGGGGATGCAACTGAACTAGATTCATTAAATTTACAGACGGATATTGTTGAGCTTGATTTTGTTTCTCGTTTACCTAAACTTACATGCCTGTACATTGCTGATTGTACTTTAAAAGAAGGTGCGCTAGCTGCCCTCGTTAATTCTAACATCACTATGCTGTGTTTGGCCTCGATTCGTAATTTGACACACATTGATGAGATATCATCCATGCACCAGCTTGTTTCACTTCGATTAGCCTTGTCTAAGCTGGAGACATTATGTGATTTTTCCGGACTAAATCAGCTAACACAGCTAGAATTGGAGCAAATGAAGTCATTAAAAGATATAACCCCTTTATGGACAGCTAAGCATCTTGAAATGCTAACGCTATGGGAATTTTCAACTGCAATTAAAGCAAAAGCTTTAGCACCATTACTAGACATCAGTCAATTAAAACAACTAGATTTTCGATTTATTGATTTTAATAAAGGAAGAATTGAGGCGTTACGCCAGATGTTTGCTGAAGCAGGGAAAGAGTATATTTTAATTGAAAATATTGATGAACCCTTTCGTTTAAAATCAAAAGTGTTTCTCCATATAAAAAAGCATTTCTGAGGAGGTAATTCACTGGAAGTTAGTTGGAGGTCAGTTTCAATGAGGGGAATCAGGAATGTCTAACGCTAAGTGCAAGGCAGAGGACTTGTAAAAAAATGAATATTCGCTTCAAAAGAGTGAAGCAGCCCTCTGCCCTTAGTGTTATTTAAAACATTTCACTCCTTTATCTCATTTTTTGAGTCTATAATTGATCATTCTTCTGTTCATTTTTCTGTACATTCGTCTGCTGAATGCTTACATCATCCTCGACATCGTACAACACCCGCGCAATCAGCTCTTGGCTGTAGTTGCCAAAATGCTTGCCATAAATCGTAAGTCCACGTTTATTCATAGGTTGATCTGTTACTGCGATTCGCAGTGTAATGTCACTTTTATAATCTAAGCCAATTTGCGACAACGTAACGTCTGAAATCCGACATCCATCAATAAAGCTACCTTCTTGGTTGATGCGAATCAGCTTCAGCATACCGTATTGATTGAGGTGAGGAGGCCACCAGTCAGGTGTAAACGTCCCACGTGCATCCCCAAAATCGCCTGGACTCGTCCAGAATCCAATTTCAATTCCATTAATGTAGAAATAAATATCAGACGGATAATTGTTCGAGAAGCCGGGCGCTTCTGAGCTAAGCTCCATTGAAAACTGAATTTCCCGAAACGTTTGATTAGGCTTTAAGTAGTTAGGAATGCGATATTCTAAATAACCGTCCGCTAACCAGATAATTTCAGAATTAATCCGCTGTGGATCAGCAAAATAACGTGGATCATCAAAATCACCAATAATGCTATCCTTTGTTGCTAAGCCACAAGTAGGCACAGCTTGATAATCACTATAATGCCCAACCTGTATTTCAACCTCATACAAATTGGTTACATCCTTACTTTGCAAATCCACCATTAATTTATCCTTATTTAAATAACACAGCTTTTGAATGCCATGCTTCCCAACAGAGGTATTGATCTCGATGAGTCCACTTTCCTCTAGCTTCTTAATGTGCATCGTAATGGCCCCGTTGCTTAAATTAAGCCTTGTCGCAAGATCATTAAGATTAAGGGACTGATTTTTAGCAAGCAGTTCAATAATTTGAATCCGTATTTCGGAGCTTAACGCTTTAAAAATATCTATTCCACTCATCAAGTCCTTGATATAGATCATTGTAAAAATAACCTTCTTCCTCGTGATATTGCATTTGTTTTATATTAGTATAAACTAACGCACGATTTTTATAAAGTTTTTATCAGGTTTTCTGGTATAATGACTATAAATAATAAATTTTAATTATTACATAGATGATTATTTTATATTAATATAAAACAAAAGATCTTAAATAACCATTAAATTACTATAATATGCAAATAATTCGTGTATTCTGACATTAACTTTAGATAAATATAAAAAGGTTTATATTTTTATGTTTACAATGGTTTTGAACTATGTTATTTTATATTTGTAAGCGGATTCATATATGCGTTTATAAAATTATTTATAGTTTATTAAAATAGTTATAACTCAGTTATAGCTAAGTAATTAGAATTTTTTAGGAGGGGTTCTCAGATGTTAAAGAAAAAAAGCTGGTTTGTTCTCACTTCTCTAATTTTAGTGCTTTCACTTGTATTAGCGGGCTGTGGGGGGAGTAAAAACGCCAACAGTGGCGGTAAAGGCGACTCAGGCTCAGGCAATAAGGAATTAACGTTTATGTTTAGAGGAGGACCCGATGAGCAAACAGCTTATAAAAATGTAGTGAAAAAATTTGAAGATGATCATCCAGGCGTGAAGGTGAAAATCATCGTGACGGCTGCGGATCAATATGCAACGAAGCTGAAGGCAGCAATCACAGGTAACAAAATGCCGGATGTATTTTATTTTGAATCTGGAGATTTGAAGGCGTATGTCAACAGTGGCATCTTACTTAACTTAACTCCTTATTTGGAAAAAAATGAAAAAGTAGACCTTGATAACATATGGAAATACGGAATTGATTTGTATCGTTATGATGGCAACATGGCGGGTCAAGGCGATATTTATGGGATGCCAAAGGATGTTGGCCCATTTGCTTTAGGTTACAACAAAACGATGTTTGAAAAAGAAGGTATTCCACTTCCTGATAAAGATAAACCAATGACTTGGGATGAATTTGTAGATATTAACAAAAAACTGACCAAGGACACCAATGGAGATGGCAAGCCAGATCAATATGGTTCAGGCTTTAACGTGAACTGGGCATTGCAATCGTTTGTATGGAGTAATGGAGCGGACTGGATTGATGAAACTAAAACAAAAGTGACCATTGATGATCCGAAGTTTGCAGAGGCATTGCAATATTTTGCCGACCTACAAAATGTGCATAAGGTCACACCTTCCATTGAGGATTCTCAAACCTTGGATACGTATCAACGTTGGATGAAAGGTGAAATGGGCTTTTTCCCTGTAGGTCCTTGGGATATGTCTACGTATGAAACATTGCCTTTTGACTATGATTTAATTCCTTACCCAGCAGGTTCAACAGGGAAATCAGCAACATGGACTGGCTCATTAGGTATTGGAGTTTCAAGCAAGTCCAAAGCACCAGAGGAAGCAGTGGAGCTAGTCAACTACTTAACCGCTTCACGTGAAGGCATGGAGCAGCTTGTTAATGCGAAGGTACAAATTCCTAACTTGATTGATATGGCTAAAGAATGGGCTAAAAATTCAACAACAAAACCCGCGAACAAAGAAGAGTTTTTACAAATTGTCGAGGATTATGGACGTGTATTGCCAGGTCACTACACCTATAATGCAGAATGGTATAACTTATTTTTCACGGACATTCAGCCTGTGTTAGACGGCAAAATTACAGCGGAGCAATATGTGAAGGAAGAGCAACCAAAAATGCAAAAGCTGTTAGATAAAGCGATTGAGCAGGAGAAGAAGTCTAAAAAGTAACTGAGGTGGCACCCCAAATACGTAGTGTTACCCACATTCAAAAGTAATGAAGTGATGTTAGTCTCCAATCAAATACAGAGGCTAACATCATTTTAATTCTGCATCATAAGAGGTGAAGAAAATGAAGGCTAAATCCAACCTTTACAGGAAGGAACGAATTTATGGATATTTATTTATTCTTCCTCCAGTGCTTGGATTGTTAATATTTACACTTTTCCCTGTAGTTTATTCTTTTTATGGCTCACTAACAGATTGGGACGGCTTAGGAAGTATGAATTTTGTTGGCTTCGACAATTTTAAAGACGTATTTAGTGACGAGTTATTTTATAAAGCAGCTTTTAATACTGTGTTTTATATGATTGGGATTCCGATTGGTATCGTGTTAGCGCTACTGCTAGCGTTAGGTTTAAATCGTAAAATTCCAGGAACGACCACGTTCCGCGTCATTTATTATATTCCAGTCATTTCATCACTTGCGGCGATTTCAATTTTATGGAACTGGGCGTATAACGGGGACTATGGGCTAGTGAACCAGTTTCTTGATTTGTTTGGTATCGACGGGCCAAACTGGCTGATGAATAAGCATAGCATTAAGCCCGCCATCATCTTAATGACGGTGTGGAAAGGGTTAGGTTATACGATGCTCCTATACTTAGCAGCGTTGCAAAGTGTGCCTAAAACGTATTATGAAGCGGCAGAGCTAGATGGAGCTAGTGGCTTTAAAGCATTTAGACATATTACTTGGCCGATGGTGAAGCCCGTTACCTTCTTTATTGTGGTGACCAATATCATTGGGGGATCGCAAATATTTACGGAAATTAACATAATGACACCAAAAGGCGGAACCGAATTCTCCTCCGCTTCGGTCGTATTTTATATTTGGGATAAAGCATTTGGTAACCTGCAAATGGGGTATGCGTCCGCTATGGCGGTTGTGCTAGGCTTATTCATTTTTGTAGTTACCTTAATTCAATTTAGAATGAATGAAAAATCGTCTAGCGATCTGGCTGGATGAGGACAGAAGGGAGGAACAACACGTGTCGCATTCACAAAAAGTAAAGCTTATAAACACTATTATTTTCATCGTTTTGGCGATTGGCGCAGTATTTATGATTGCCCCATTGCTTTGGATGGTTACCACATCTGTGAAGGAAAAGCAAGATGTGTTTGCATTACCACCTAAATGGATACCTGACACCATCAATTGGATTAAATATAGCGAAATTTGGGAGAAGGGACCTTTGCTAGATGGGATTAAAAATAGCTTGATTGTGGCTTTAAGTGTAACAATTGTCGGTACATTTACATCAAGCTTAGCCGCGTTTTCTTTTGCGAAGCTCAAATTTCCGCATAAAAATAAAATCTTTTTATTGCTGCTAGCTGCGATTATGATTCCTTATCCTGCGGTCATGATTCCGCAATTTATGTTTTTCTCTAAAATCGAATGGGTGGATACCCTTCTTCCTTTAATTGTGCCAGGCTTGTTCGGAAATATCATTATGATCTTTTTTATTCGCCAATATTTAATGAGTGTGCCCGATGAAATTATTGAAGCGGCAAAAATAGATGGTAGCTCTTATTTTAGATTATATTCAACGATTACGTTTCCTTTAATTAAACCAGCGGTAGCCGCACAGCTTATTTTGTGGTTTATGGGCATTTGGAATGACTACTTAGCACCAATTATTTACTTAAACTCACCTGAAAAGCAGACGCTCCAGCTCGTCATTGCCAACTATAATGCCACGTATGCCATTCAAACTGATTACCCGTTAATTATGGCTGCTTCTGTTGTGGCGTTGTTACCTGTGTTGATTACATTTTTAATCTTCCAGAAACAGATTATTGAATCCGTTGCGATCTCAGGTGTGAAGGGATGAGGATAAAAAGTTGGTCATTCAAAACGAGAATGGTGGTGCTGTGTTGTATGGCTATGTTGCTAATGCTTGGCGTTGGGGGATGCGGGACTTCTTCTGATTCAGCTACACCTCCACTAGTGTATCCAGAGTCACCCGGAGAGTTCCCGATGTATGATGTGTCTAATATTAATAATGAATCTGCATGGACTACAGTGAATACCCATGATCCTGGCATCATTAAAACGGATAAAGGCTACTACGTTTTTTCTACGGATATAAAGGTGGGTGGGGAGCCTCGTGCAGGTGTGATGGTTCGTCGTTCCGATGATCTTATTCATTGGAAATGGGTGAACTATGCTCTGCCCGGTGTGCCACAGGAGGCAAAAACTTGGACGAAGGCAACCAATCTATGGGCGCCTGACATTGTGAAATATAAGGAGCAATATCGTTTGTATTATTCTGCATCAACCTTTGGCAGTAGGCAATCGATGATCGGACTGGCGACTTCACCCTCCATTGAGGGGCCTTGGGAAGAAAAAGGGAACGTCATTCGTACAAAAGGTACAGATGGACTAAACGCGATTGATGCCAATGTGGTGACGGATGCACAGGGAAAAATGTGGATGGTATATGGCTCCTTTTTTGATGGGATTCATATTATCGAATTAGACCCAGACAGTGGAAAACCAAAGGAGCAAGGCTTTGGCACAAAAATTGCCGCACGTAGTAAAGCGGTGAATAACGGTGCAGTAGAAGGGCCTTACATCGTTTACAATGAAAAATTTAAAAAGTATTATTTGTTCGTTTCCTACGATTCCTTATTTGAAAATTACAATGTGCGAGTAGGGCGCTCAGACTCTATTACAGGGCCGTATTTAGATTTTAATGGTCGAAATATGCTAGATACCGAGCATGAGCCCCAATATGAGGTGGGAACAAAGCTATTAGGTGGTTATCGCTTTGGCGAGGATGAGGGCTGGATTGCGCCAGGGCACAATTCCGTACTTAACGATAATGGACAATATTACATTGCTCACCATGCCAGAGGGGAAGCCGATAAAAACTGGGCTTACTTGCATATTCGTAAAATTTTGTGGAGTGAGGACGGCTGGCCGCTAGTATCCCCTGAGCGTTATGCGGGGGAAAAGGAGCAGGATGTCCCGAAGGCAGAGGTTGTCGGTAAATGGCAACGTATTGTGCAGGACCCTATTCTTGATGGGCAAGCGGAGTCCGATGAGCTTGAATTGCTAAAGGATGGAACATTTACTGGTGTGCATGGCGCAGGCTTATGGACGCTACAGGAAAATAAGCGAACTTTACAATTGACATGGAATTCGTTGTCCCAAGGTGAAGGTAAAATAGAAACCGTCGCTTTATCCCCAGCATGGGACTGGGAAAAAAATGTCCCTTGCCTCGTGTTCACAGGACTTAATGAGCAAGGCATTAGCATTTGGGGGAAGAAAACTAGCTCTAATTGAAGATAAGCTTGAGAGCCAAGCATTATTTAAGCAGAGCTACTTAAAATATAGATTTTGGAGGAGAAACAATGACAACTCAAATTAAATATCCTGACCCTCTTGTGGAGCAACGTGCGGACCCTTGGGTATATAAGCATAGTGATGGTTATTATTACTTTACAGGTTCTGTGCCTGCTTATGACCTCATCGAGGTACGTCGTTCCACAACATTAGCAGGGCTAAAGGATGCACAGCCTGTTGTTGCATGGAGGAAATACGATACTGGTCCACTAAGTGCAAATATTTGGGCACCTGAAATTCATTATATTGATGGCAAATGGTACATTTACTTTGCGGCGGCTAGAACAACGGAAACGAGAGACGGTTTATTTGATCATCGGATGTATGTGCTAGAAAATGAAGCGGAGAATCCGCTAGAGGGGACTTGGGTGGAAAAAGGCCAAATCGTCACAAAATGGGAGTCATTTGCCCTTGATGCTACAACCTTTCAGCATAATGGAGAGTTATATTACGTATGGGCGCAAAAGGACCCTGAAATTGAGGGGAACTCTAACCTCTACATTTCTAAAATGAGCAACCCTTGGACGTTAACGGGTGAGCAGGTTATGATCTCGACACCTGAATATGATTGGGAAATTATCGGTTTTCGTGTCAATGAAGGGGCGGCGGTATTGAAACGAAATGGGAAGATATTCATTTCCTATTCCGCGAGTGCTACGGATCACAACTATTGTATGGGGCTGCTAATGGCAGAGGAAGACGCTAACCTCCTCGATCCAGCATCATGGCATAAGTCTCCAGAGCCTGTATTTCAGACCAATGAGCAAACACAACGATATGGACCGGGGCATAACAGCTTTACTGTATCAGAGGATGGTCAAGATGTGATCATTTATCATGCACGTAGCTACAAGGAAATTGAAGGTGACCCTTTATATGATCCCAACCGACATGCACGGGCGCAAATTTTCACTTGGAATGAGGATGGAACCCCTCACTTTGGCATCCCAGGCAACAAATGAATGGCTCAATCTTGAAATCAGTGGTTGAGAGGAAGCAAAAATAGCGAAGGGGTAGAGGGATGGTGGAGAAGTGAACACGTCCGCCTTTACAGCCTGTTTTTCAACCGATAACTATCTACTTCAAGAAAATCAGGCTGTAACAGGGATCGAAGCCACCCTCTGCCACGTAGCTGCTTTCCTCGGTAGTTAGTATTAAATCATAAGCGCCTATCACATTTAGTGATGGGTGCTTTTTGCATAGGCATCAAAATAGTGCAACAAGTCAACAGGAAAATGGAAGTTAGCACAGTCAGTATTGCTATAATAGAATTAAAAAAGTGAGATTTAACAGCAAATCTAAATTAAATGTGTTTTACATATAAATGATAATATCTTGAAGCAAATTACATCATTGTACAGGGGGAGCTACGGATGATAAAAGTATTAATTGTGGATGACGAGCCGAAGCTACGCGAGGGATTAAAATTTTTTATTGACTGGGAATCCTACGGCTATCTCGTTGTAGATACAGCTGCCAATGGTTATGATGCGTTAAGTAAATATGAACAACACCATCCAGATGTCGTCATTGCCGATATTCGCATGCCAGGTATGGATGGCATACAATTAATTAAAGCGTTACGCGAGCAGGATAATGATTTACATATTTTAATATTAAGTGGCTATGCCGACTTTGATTATGCCAAAAAAGCGATTACTCATCGAGCAGATGGCTACCTGCTAAAGCCGGTGGATGAAGAAGAATTAATTAGTTATTTAGAAACGATAAAGCAGGCGATAGAGTTAAAGGAAATGTCAGCGCAGTGGAATAATACGGCGAAGGAATATAATCGTGAGGCGTTGATTACATCTCTAATTGAACAATCAACGTATTCTCTCTCTAAAAATGATGATCAATTAACGGAAGACGAGCTTATATTATATGATCAAGCAGATGAGTTAGGGCTGTTGTGGCCTAGCTATCAAATTTTATTGATATCTGTACAATATGAAGATGAATCTGACACAACAACAGCGGCATTACTGAGAAAAAAGCTAGCTGATTTATATGAGAAAAGTAATCGTGGATATAGCTTTACAATGCATTCCTTAGTTGGGGTGTTATTAAAGCAACCGCTTGTAGAGGTAGAGCTACAGGAGTTATATACTTATATTGCAGAGATAGTTACACCTGATGCAGCTTACTTTACCGCGGCGATTAGCTCAAGGGGGTACGAGCTTCGCGATGTGAAGACTTGCTTCGAGGAGGCGAAGGAACTACTTCGACAGCATTTTATATTAGACCAAGGCAACATTTTAAATAATCAGCTTACCAATCAATGTGAGGATCAATTTAATGATCAGTTCGATGAGCAGGATACCATTGAAGGGTTTAATAAAATAGACACCTTAACCTTCATAGAAAAATTATATTATGCGATTGATATTAGTAATGCTAGTCTAGCGGCAAAGCTAATTCATAGGATCGGTCAATATTTTGTAGCAGAGGGCTTTAACGAAAAAATAATTAAGCAACGGTTTGCGGAAATTTTAAATGTAGTATTTACTAAATTTGTTCAAAAAAGAAGTGAGCAGGATATAAAAAATGTAGAGTTTAGTGATGCTTTGGCAGAAATATATGAAGTACGTACTTTATATGAACTATATGAAAAGGCAAATTTTATAGTAAAAGAAATGATGAACAATATAGGGCAGGAAGGAAAGCACCAGGAAGTTAAAATTATGCTTGATCTGATTCAACGTAACTATAGTGATAATCTTAAGCTAGAGACGTTAGCTGGTGTGTTTAACTATAATAGTGCATACCTAGGCAAGCTATTCAAAAATGAGACTGGGGAATATTTTAATACGTATGTAGATAAAGTGAGAATTGAAAAGGCAAAGGACTTTTTGGAGCAAGGCTACAAGGTGTACCAAGTGGCGGAAAAGGTTGGCTACACCAATGTAGACTATTTTCATACAAAGTTTCGTAAGTATGTAGGTACTTCACCCTCCGCTTACCGCAAAGAGTCTGAGGCTTCTAGTTAATCTTCTGCCTCTGGACTCCTGTCCCTTCAACGCTTAGTTGATGCTTTTGCGGAATTCAGAAGGCGAGCAGTTCATCACTTTTCTAAAAACACGAATAAAATAGCTAATGTTATCATAGCCAACTTCAAGCGCAATATCTGATATTTTGCGTTCATCATCACGTAATAAATCAGCCGCTTGTCGGATGCGATACGAGTTAATATAGTCCATTGGTGTTTGACGAGTCATCGACTTAAAAAATCGACAAAACTGCCCTTCACTCATCGGGATTAAAGCAGCTAGCTCAGCCAGTCGGATTGGCATATTGTAATTTTGCTGAATATAGACAATGACCGTCTTTAGTCGCTCTATTTTTGAGGATTGGAGTCGGTTATTTATGGTGCGGTTACAGGCGATATCGTTTTTAGCAATCTCGGCTAACATAAAATAGAGATGGCCCTTAATGGCACCCTCGTACCCAGCATGCTGCTGCTCACAGCAGTCAAAAATTGCCGTGATATGCTGTACTAATCGCGCTCCACCTAAGCTATCTAAAGTAATATGACGAGGAAAGGTCGCTTTGCGCTCCTGTAATGGCAAAATCATATTTTCCTGTACAGCATCATAGTGTGCACTTGCCAAAAAATGAGGGTGGAACACAAACGAACGAAAGGTGCAGCCTACATGACCTAATGGGTGTGCAGCATGAATATCTCCCCCATCGATAAACACTCCTTCTCCAGCTTTAACCGGAAAATAATCGGTATCCACTTGAAATAACGTTTCGCCCTCTACACAATAAAAAAACTCAGCCTCTTCATGCCAATGGCAATCAATCACATGCTCATCTGGACCATAGGTCAGACAATAATGGCTGAAAGGTAAACGTTCATCGCCATGACTGCGACTTTCCTTCAGTGCTCGGCGTAAAGCTTGATCCATATGATTACCTCCTGCATCAAAAAAGTGTTATTTATGAAGAGAATAATGTAAGTTCATTTAATATATTATCAGTATAATGCAAGTATGAACAATTTTTGAAGGGGGTATATTTTGATATGAAATTTACGGATGGGAATTGGCTGATTCGAGAAGAGTACAGCTTGTTAAGTGCAGTTCAAGCCTATGATTTTTGGAAGAAGGAAAATATGCTTACTGCATTTGCATCTGGTGCTCCGATAAGAGGACGTGCAGATACGATAAATGGCGCATTGTTAACGGTTCAATTTTACTCTCCATTACCAGGTGTTATCGGCGTAAAATTAATTCATTTTGATGGTGTTGTTGATCACGGGCCTTCCTTTGAATTAAATCGTAGTCATCCCGATGTAGAGATTGTGGAAAATGAACAATATGCTCAGCTCACAACTGGAAATTTAAGTGTACGTATTTACAAGGGGCCACAATGGTCTGTTGAATTTTTGCGGAATGGGACAGAGCGAATTACAGGAAGTGGCTTTAAATCGATGTCTCACATTACGGAAAATAACGGAAACGTTTACATGCGTGAGGAATTAGATTTAAGTGTTGGTGAGCTTGTGTATGGGTTAGGTGAACGATTTACCGCACTCATTAAAAACGGTCAGATGGTTGATATTTGGAATAAGGATGGAGGTACAAGCTCAGAGCAAGCCTACAAAAATATTCCGTTTTATTTAACGAACAAAGGCTATGGAATTTTAGTAAATGATCCAGGGGCGGTTTCCTTTGAGGTGGCATCTGAAAAGGTAAAAAAGGTACAATTTAGTGTACCTGGGGAATCGTTAGAGTATTTTGTTATTGATGGCCCTGATCCTAAAGGGGTGCTTGAAAAATATACTGAGCTTACAGGCAAGCCTGCACTTCCACCTGCATGGTCGTTTGGATTGTGGTTAACCACTTCATTTACAACAAATTATGATGAAGCTACCGTGAATTCCTTTGTAGATGGCATGGCAGAACGTGATTTGCCTTTACATGTTTTCCATTTTGATTGCTTTTGGATGAAGGGGTTTCATTGGACTGATTTTAAATGGGATGAGGATGTATTCCCAGACCCTGTCGGGATGATTAGCCGCCTGAAGGAAAAGGGGCTAAAGGTATGTCTGTGGATCAATCCTTATATTGCACAACGATCTGTTTTATTTGAGGAAGGCAAGGCAAAGGGGTATTTAGTTAAAAAACCAAATGGTGATGTTTATCAGGTCGATTTATGGCAGCCGGCGATGGCACTGGTGGACTTTACGAACCCAGACGCTTGTGAATGGTTTGCAGGTTACTTACGTGAGCTTGTGGATACTGGCGTGGATAGCTTTAAAACTGACTTTGGAGAACGAATTCCGACGGACGTTGTTTATTATGATGGTTCTGACCCTGTCAAAATGCACAACTATTATACGTATTTATATAATAAGGTTGTGTTCGAGGTGCTGGAGCAAAAAATCGGTAAAAATGAGGCAACATTGTTTGCACGCTCAGCAACGGTTGGCGGACAGAAATTCCCTGTGCATTGGGGTGGGGACTGCTATGCGGATTATGAGTCAATGGCAGAAAGCTTACGTGGTGGATTATCTCTCGGGATGTCTGGCTTTGGCTTCTGGAGCCATGATATCGGTGGTTTTGAAAATACGGCACCTTCCCATGTGTTTAAACGTTGGTTAGCGTTTGGTCTGTTGTCTAGTCATAGTCGCTTGCATGGTAGCAGCTCCTATCGTGTGCCTTGGGCTTATGATGAGGAAGCGGTTAACGTGACTCGTTTCTTTACGAAGCTTAAATGTAGCTTAATGCCTTACTTATATGATATTGCAGTAGAAGCCTCGCAAAAGGGAGTGCCAACCATGCGCTCCATGCTTCTGGAGTTCCCACAAGATCCAGCGGCAGAGGTGTTAGATCGTCAATATATGTTAGGCGATTCGATTCTGGTTGCGCCTGTATTTAGTGAACAAGGGGACGTAAGCTACTTCTTGCCAGAAGGAAAATGGACTCATTTGCTAACAGGTGAAGCTGTAGCGGGGGGCAAATGGCGTAAAGAGAACTATGACTTTATGAGTCTACCATTATTTGTTCGTGAAAATAGCATCCTTGCTGTTGGTAACAACAATAACGTACCCGATTACGATTTTGCCAACGAAGTTGAATTAAAGCTATTTGAAATTGCTGATGGTGCTGAAGTATCGCGTAAAGTCCGCAATTTGCAAGGAGAAACAGAGCTTGAGGTGATAGTAACACGTACAGGTTCTGTATTGAAGATTAATGCCAAGGGTGCAGGAAAACCATTTTATGTATCTTGTCATGGCTTGGGAGCCGTAGCGGAAGTTGAAGGTGTGGCGGATGTTAAATTAGATACTACAGGACGTGTCGAAGTACCGGCTTTTTCAGATACGGTAGAGTTTACAATTACCTTGAAATAATAATTAGTTCTTTTAAAAAAGAGTTGTTTTGTGAGCTTGCATATCGCTTACAGACAACTCTTTTTATTCACTAGCTTGAACACTTAACAGCGGTTGAAACCACCATTCAGTCCCCTAACTACCATCTCCAGTGTTAGCGTTATCTTTGTATTCATTATTTTAAATTAGTGGTTGACAACCAACTCCAAGTAGCGGAGGAACAGAGGGATGGTGGAAAAGCGAAAGCGTCCGCCTTTAAGGCCCCATTTCTATCACATATAAACAAGTTAAATAAGAAAATGGGGACTTAACAGCGGTTGAAGCCACCCTCTGTTTCGTAGCTTCCACCAACATTCGTTGTCAACCACTAAAAAATTGGACTAAAGGAAGGATAAACATTGATCAAAGCCATCGTCCAGCTAACAAACAACCTTAAACTGAAGCATAAGCTTTTTGCCTTGTTTGTACTTGTAGTTCTAATTCCTATATTAATCATTGGTGGAGGAATAACTTATTATTTTAGTAAAGAAGCGACGGATCGTGCAATCTCTCAAGCCAGCAACGATGTGCAAAAAATAAAAAATCAGTTGGCTAGCTTATTTCGTGTGCCAATTTCCATCTCTAATACGCTGATGGTGGATAAAGCTCTAAAAAAAGTCGTGACTACAAATTATACCAATGTGTCTGAACTGACAAATGCCTATCTAGACTATAAGGAATTTCCTAATTATAAACGTCTATATCGTGAAATTACTGGGATTCGCTTTTACGTTAATAACCCAACGTTAATTAATAATACTGAAATTATTCCTACTAATCCATCTATCATATCGCAAAATTGGTATAAGAGCGTCATGGATCGTAGAGAAATGGGTTGGTTTTATGTTCGCTCTAGTGAGGATACAAGCATTAATAGTCTAAGTCTTGTGCGCCAGCTTTCCTTTCCAGATTATCGGGTTAGTGGTGTCATTATGATTAGCTTGAAGCAGGAGGAGCTGAATCGTTTACTATTACAGGAGCAATTTGACACGATCATTATGGATGAGCAAGGGTATGTGGTCGCCGCAAAAAATAAAGAGTGGGTTGGCCTTAAGCAAAATCAACTTCATTATGGTATCGACTTAAGCAAGCAAAAAATCGGGGTACATCAGTTAGAGATTGAAGGTAAATCCTCCTATATGTTTGTAGAACAGCTTATCCCTGGATATAGCATGAATGGCTTGAAAATCATTTCATTTTTTAACACCTCATCAATTATTAAGGAATCAAGAAAGGTAAGTCTCTTTGGTTTGGTGCTGATTTTGCTCGTACTGATCATAGCTACCTTTTTTGTATACACCGTATCTTTTCTCACCAGTAATAGATTACTTCGCTTAAGCAGGCATCTAAACCGTTTAGCATTAGGAGATTTATCTGTTGTGTCTCGTATCGATGGTAACGATGAGATAGGACAGCTTTCCCGTCAATTTAACTATATGGTTCATAACATTAACGCTTTAATGCAACAGGTTGTAGAAAAAACAGAGCAAAACAACAAACTGGAGCTTGCCCAAAGAGAAATTAAGCTCAAAATGATGGCAAGTCAGATTAATCCTCATTTTTTATTTAATGCATTGGAATCTATTAGAATGAGTGCCCATATTAAAGGTGAAAAAGAAATTGCGAATGTCGTTCGTTTACTTGGCAAGCTTATGCGTAAAAATTTAGAGATTGGTAGAGAACATGCCCCTTTAAAAGAAGAGATTGAAATGATTAACTCCTATTTACAAATTCAAAAATTTAGATACGAAGAACGCCTGAATTTTGAATTAGATGTTGATCCAGCTCTATTAAATATGTTATTGCCACCGTTAGCGATTCAACCTCTCGTTGAAAATGCAGTTGTACATGGACTTGAAAATAAGCCAGAAGGCGTCACGGTAAAATTACAAATCTCAGCTGACCCTGACATTGTAACGGTAAAAGTAAGTGATGATGGAGTTGGAATTACACCTGAACGATTAGAAGAGGTGCGGCAGCTTATTACAGAACAAGAGGAGCCAACACGAAGTAGGATTGGATTACGCAATGTACATCAACGACTTGTGATGTGCTACGGAGAGCAAGCAGGTTTGCAAATTTGGAGTGAGCATGGCGAAGGTACAGAAATTACATTTAACATTCCAATCCTTCCACGAAGTGAAAATAATTAAAGCAACATAATTGAAGCGCTTTCATAAATGTCTAATTTTTATATGGTTTTGTTTAAAATGTGTTGGGTATTAGTAAACCCTACTTTCTATTACGATAATTGTATCGTTGAAAGGGGGGATTGGACTGATGGAAGCGCTAACAGCAAAAGCTGAAACTAAAAATAATAGCGTCATCCCTATACCGCCTAAAAAGCAGAAAAAAGGGCTATGGAAAATGATAGTGCGTCAAAAATATTTGTACCTGATGTCCGTACCATTTGTAATTTGGGCATTTGTATTTAGTTATTTACCGCTATGGGGCTGGACGATGGCGTTTCAAAATTATAAGCCTGCTAAATCCTTTACTGAGCAGAAATGGGTAGGTTTTGATAACTTTATCGAGTTATTTCATGATGAACGTTTTTATCTGGTGTTAAGAAATACATTAGCGATGAGCTGTATGGGATTAATCGCTGGTTTTGTATTCCCTATATTTTTTGCTATTTTTCTGAATGAGCTAGGGGGAAAGTATTTCAAGAGAACAGTACAAACTGTCTCGTATTTGCCTCACTTTGTTTCGTGGGTTGTTGTTGGGGGGATCGTAGCAAAGATGCTATCCATTGATGGTGGTATCGTAAACGATATTCTTCTTTCACTGAATATTATTAGTGAGCCTATTCAGTTTATGGCGAAAGGTAATTGGTTTTGGGGGATTGTTACAGCCTCCGATGTATGGAAGGAGACAGGCTGGAACGCCATTATTTACTTAGCGGCAATAACAGGTATTGATAAGGAACTGTATGAGGCGGCAAAAGTAGATGGTGCTGGTCGATTTAGACAAATGTGGAACATTACACTTCCGGGGATTCGCACCACAATTTCAGTTTTATTAATTATGTCTATCGGACATTTAATCGGAATTGGTTTCGAGAAGCAAATGCAGTTAAGTAACTCATTAGTAACGGACTATTCCGAAGTATTAGATCTGTATGCACTGAAATATGGTATTAATATAGGTCGGTTCTCGTACGGGACAGCAATCAGTATGTTCACGTCAGTGATCGGGATAACCTTGTTGCTAACTTCTAATGGAATTATGAAGAAATTAACGAAAGAAAGCATTATGTAAAGGAGGGGACAGCATGGCAAGTCGTGGGATAGCCTTATCCAAAGGCGATAAAGTTTTTAACGTATTTAATGTGATTTTTATGTGCTTAATCTTAGTTGTGACGTTGTATCCCTTCCTGAATGTATTAGCGATTTCGTTAAATGATTCTACGGATACAGTTCGAGGTGGCATATACCTCTGGCCTCGGGAATTTACACTTAAAAACTACGAAACGATTTTTGGATATAGCACCTTAATTCAAGGGTTTAAAGTTACAATTTCACGTACGATTGTAGGTACAGTATTAGGTCTTTTAAGCTCTGCGATGTTGGCATATACGATTAGCCGACCAGACTTTCTTTCTCGTAGATTTGTGTCTAAGTTTCTTGCGATCACGATGTATGTATCTGGTGGACTCGTTCCAACCTTCGTCTTGATGCGTCAACTAGACTTAGTTGGTACATTTTGGGTTTATATTTTCCCAGGGATTGTGAGTGCCTTTAACGTGTTTGTTATCCGTTCATTCATTGATGGATTACCTTACGCGTTACAGGAATCCGCGAACCTAGATGGAGCAAACGATCTGCAAATTTTTTACAAAGTCATTCTACCATTATGTAAGCCGGTTTTAGCTACTATTACCTTGTTCCTAGCTGTAGGACAATGGAACGCATGGATTGATACGTATATGTATAATGCCAATAAACCTCAGTGGACTACCTTGCAATTTGAATTGATGAAAATATTACAAAGCACCAACCAAGGCGGCAAAATGACAAATGCTAATGACCTTGCAAATCAGATGGCACAGGTTTCGCCTGAATCCATTAAGATGGCGATTACGATTGTAGTTACCGTCCCTATCTTGGTCGTATATCCATTCCTGCAACGCTATTTCGTTGATGGAATGACGTTAGGTGCAGTTAAAGCTTAATCAAAACTCGAAAGTTAAAACTCAACTTCTGCCTATTTCATCAGGTAGAGGTTGGGCGAACAAAAAGTGATTAAGCTTCATTTTTAAGTATAGTTTGAAAGCCCTTACTTTTGATGAAGTGATTATTGGGACCAAATCTTTAAATCAAAGCTTGAGGGGCTAAAGCAGGTATCAGCAGGGTTCGCCCTGTTATACGATATAGGTTTACAAATATACGCAAGGGGGAAGGAAACAATGAAGTGGAAAGGCACAAAAGTAGTAGCTGCAGTTTTATTAACAAGTGCATTAATTATAGGTGGCTGTGGTAATACGGCGAAAAATGATACTGACAAAAACTCGAAGCCGACAAATGAGTCTACCGCTAAAGATGATAAAAGTCCAATTACATTTACATTTTTTGGTGCTGATGCTAGTCCAAACTGGAATAACATGCAGGACGATATTGGAAAAGTAATTACAGAAAAAACAGGTGTGACACTTAATGCTGAATTTGATGTAGGTAGTGGCGGGGGAGATAACAAAATTGCTTTAATGGCGGCAACAGGAGAAATACCAGACATTATTTTTCCTAAAGGGAACTTATCTACGTTGGTGGATGCAGGTATGCTGATGGATTTAACGGATCTTATTGACAAATATGCACCTAATATTAAAAAGATTTATGAAAAAGATATGAATCGTCTTAAATATAGTAATGATGATCCTGCGATTTATTCGATTAATACTAACGTTGGAGTTGATAATGTTTCCTTTGATGCCATTGGTGGCTTTGAAATTCAACAACGTGTATTAAAGGAGTTAGGTTATCCAGAGGTTAAAACCGTGAAGGATTTTGAAAATGTATTAAAGCAATATGTTGCAAAACATCCGACGACAGATGGTCAACCTACCATTCCGTTGACGCTGAATGCAGATGATTGGAGAATTATGATCACTGTTACCAACCCTGCATTCCTAACAACAGGCGCACCAGATGATGGTGAATACTATGTAGATCCAAGCACATATGAAGCGAAGCTGCATTACAAGCGCCCTGAGGAAAAGGAATATTTCCGCTGGTTAAACCACATGTACAACGAAGGTTTACTTGATAAAGATACGTTTGTGCAAAAGGATGATCAATACAAGGCAAAAATTGCTTCTGGCCGTGTACTTGGCTTAATCGATCAGGAGTGGGGTTATCAGGATGCTGAAAATGCTTTGAAAACAGCAGGCAAAGATGAGTACACTTACGCACATTTCCCTGTGACAATGGGTCCAGAATTTAAAGATCGTTCCTTCCAGGTTGCAGGTGTCGATGGCTTTGGGATTAGTATCTCGAAAAATGCTAAAGATCCAGAGCGTATTATGAAATTCCTTGATTGGTTAGCTTCTGACGAAGGTCAAGTGTTAAGACAATGGGGAGTAGAAGGTAAACATTATAATGTTGTAGATGGTAAACGTGTTGTCCCTGCTGATATCCAAAATCGTAAAGTAAATGATGCAAGTAACTTTAACAAAGAATCAGGAATTAGCTTGTATCTTGCGTTTGCACCTCGTTATGGGGATGGTGTAAAGGATCCAACTGGCAATTATTACACCACGAACTTCCCAGAACAAATTATTGATGGGTATACAGATGCTGAAAAAGAAACCTTAAAGGCCTATAACGCAAAAACGTGGAAGGATTTATTCCCACAAGAATCGGATTTCCCTGCTAAAGAATGGGGAGCATTGTACAACATGCCTACACCAACAGATGGAAATTACAATGTAATTTTCAAAAAGACACAAGATATTATTCGTAAAAGAATACCGGAAGCGATTTTAGCGAAAGCCGCTGATTTTGATAAGCTGTACGATAATTTCCTTGCTGAACTCGATAAAGTAGGGGCGAAGGAAATGGAAGCAGAATATACAGAGCTGGTTAAGGCGAGAGTTGCCTTGTTCACAGGTAAGGACGTAAAATAATACCGAATCTTAATAAATGATTTCACATTGCACAGGTAGAAATAGAGCTTATAAAAAGATCGCAGATGTTAAAGGATTATACGAGATCCTTATGCATTGCGATCTTTTTTATAATTAGAGTCCACAGTTCACAATTAAGCATGAAGGCGCTTAAACTGCTGAGGTGTTACGCCCGTATGCTTACGAAAGGTGGCGACAAAGTGACTGCTATCTCTAAAACCAGTAGCATTAGCGATTTCTGCAACGGTTCGCTGAGATTCACTTGCTAGCTTTTCCTTTGCTTTGTGAATTCGCATTTGTACAAAATAAGTATAAGGTGCTAAATGAAAGGTAAGATGAAAGAGCTTACTTAAATGTCTACCTGAAATGCCTAATACTTCTGCTAAATCATCCAAACCCACATCTGGATTAGCATAGTTTGCTTCCATCCATTTTAATAATGGTGTGAGCTTTTCGATATTACGTGAAAATGAATTGCGATTATCTTGATTTAGCTTACTTAAATATCCAAGAAAACGATAAAGCTCTACCGAGGTTTCTAAACCAAATCGATCATCACTGGTTTGATCAATTTGAGTTAACATTGTACTGATGCTTGGTGCAAATGGAGAATGAGCATCCCAATGGAAAATCGCAGGCTCTTTAATATTGAAGGCACTAAGAATTTGGCTTACCGTTGTTCCGCCAAAGGTTAGATAATAGGTGCTCCATATTTGTGATGTGCTAGCCTTATAGTGATGTGGTAGGTTTGGTGGTAATAAAATACCACTATAAGGCTTTAAAACAATTTCAGTCTCCTCATAATATAGCATCCCCTCGCCTTCTTCACATTGCAGCCAATGATACCATGGATACCCTTGGGGACGATTAATTTTTTCTTGATTAGGATTATATCCGATGCTTTCTATGAGCAAGGGAAGCTTCAGGTTGCCAGAAGGGGAAAACGCAAATCTGCGCATCGCTTTCGTCATGTATAGCTCTCCTTATTTTTAATTCAAAATTAGTTCCATATTATTATATTTTAAAACAAATATATTATATATAACAGTAACAAATTAAAGATTAGAATGGTAATATAATTATATTTTTAAAAAAGGATGTGTTCGAAATCATGATTAATAATAAGTTGCCAAAAATTTGGTATGGTGGCGATTATAATCCAGAGCAATGGGACGCACAGACATGGCAAGAAGACGATCGTATGTTTAAGCTAGCAGGGATCGATGTGGCTACAATTAACGTATTTTCATGGGCAATGATTCAACCAGATGAGGAAAGCTATGATTTTTCATTTTTAGATCAAACGATGGATCGTCTATATAACAATGGTACGTACATTTGTCTAGCGACGGGGACAGCGGCACATCCTGCATGGATGGCGAAACGTTACCCAGATGTACGCCGAGTTGATGTGCAAGGAAGAAAGCGGAAATTTGGAGGCAGACACAATTCCTGTCCCAATAGTCCAACTTACCGTAAATATGCTACAAGATTAGCAGGTAAACTTGCTGAGCGCTATAAAGATCACCCCGGCTTATTAATTTGGCACGTTTCAAATGAATATGGAGGGTATTGCTATTGTGATAATTGTGAAGCTGCTTTTAGAGTGTGGCTGAAGCAACGCTACGGTAGCATTAAAGAGCTTAATAAAGCTTGGAACACTGCTTTTTGGGGACATACCTTTTACGATTGGGATGAGGTTGTAGCACCAAACGATTTGAGTGAGGAATGGGCAGGCGGGCGTACAAACTTCCAAGGTATATCACTTGATTACCGTCGGTTTATGTCGCAGAGCCTCCTTGATGTATACAAGCTAGAATATGACGAAATCAAAAAGCATACACCAGACATTCCTGTGACGACAAATTTGATGGGCACATATCAAGAGTTGGATTATTTTGAGTGGGCAAAACATTTAGATGTCGTGTCATGGGATAACTATCCTTCATTAGATACACCCGTGAGCTATACAGCAATGACACATGATTTGATGAGAGGCGTTAAGCAGGGTCAGCCATTTATGCTCATGGAGCAAACACCGAGCCAACAAAATTGGCAAGCCTATAATTCATTAAAACGTCCAGGCGTGATGCGGTTATGGAGTTATCAAGCTGTGGCGCATGGTGCGGATACGGTTATGTTTTTCCAATTGCGTCGTTCGATTGGAGCTTGTGAAAAGTACCATGGGGCTGTCATTGAGCATGTTGGGCATGAGCATACACGTGTATTTCGGGAATGTGCTGAGCTTGGGAAAGAGCTAGTTACGTTATCTGATTCTATTTTAGATGCTAGAGGTAATGCCAAAGTAGGCATTATATTTGATTGGGAAAATCGTTGGGCAACAGAGCTTTCAAGTGGACCTACGATTGCTTTGAATTACGTAAGTGAGGTTCATAAATATTATGATGCTTTATTCCAGCAAAATATTGAAAGTGATATGGTTGGTGTAGAAGCAGATTTCAGTCAATATAAAGTCATTATCGCCCCTGTGATGTATATGGTGAAGCAAGGCTTTGCTAAAAAGGTAGAGGAGTTTGTTGCGGCAGGCGGGACGGTTATTACTACCTTCTTTAGTGGAATTGTAAATGAAAATGATCTTGTTACCACAGGCGGATATCCTGGTGAACTCCGTTCCTTGTTAGGCATATGGGCAGAGGAGATTGATGCTTTATTCCCTGAGCATAAAAATGCAATCGTGATGAAAAAAACATGGGGAGCATTAAAAGATTCCTATGAATGCGGTTTATTATGCGATATTATTCATAGTGAAGGTGCTGAAGTTCTTGCTGAATATGGAGATGACTTCTATCAAGGTTCACCTGTGCTAACAGTAAATGCTTTTGGCAAAGGAAAAGCGTATTATGTGGCTACAAGTCCTGAGCCTGCATTTTTGCAAGGCTTGTTAGCAAATGTATGTGAAGAACAAAATATTAAGCCATTAGTCCATGCCCCTACAGGACTAGAGTCAACCGAGCGTGTTAAGGACGGGGAATCATTCCTATTTTTACTTAATCATAATGCAAATGATGTTCAGGTGGAAATTGGAGAGGAGACCAGAGTTGATTTACTTACAGGTCAGGCTTATTCAGGGCAAGTGACTGTAACGGGACGTGGTGTAATGATTCTGAAAGGAGCAGCACACTAGTTGGATAATGCAATTAAACCAGTGCTTAATGAAACCCAGCTTAAACACATCGTTACATATGTATTTGGTGAAAATACAGGTGACTTTGTTGCAGTTGAATTGAAGGATGGTTTTTTTAACAGTGCCTACGCCATTACCTTAGGGTCGGGGAAACGTTATGTGCTCAAATTAGCGCCACTTGATGATAGTGGGTTTATGCGTTATGAGCACAATATGATGCAAACAGAGGTTGAAGTGCTTCGGTTATTACGTGAAAAAACGGATGTACCTGTCCCACAGGTGTATGCGTATGAAACAGCTTGTCCAGTGTATGATGCCTCTTTCTTTGTTATGGATTTTATAGAAGGTGATTCATATTACAAGGTGAAGGATGCTTTACCTGAAGTTGAGCGTGAAGCCATTGAGCACCAGCTTGGCGTTTTTACTTCCTCAATTAATAGCTTACGTGGGAAGCGATTTGGCTACTATGCGCTTGAGGAGATGCAGGGAGATAGCTGGTCACAAGTGTTTTTGAGTATGATCGATAGCCTTATGATTGACGCAAGTCATAAAGATGTGGAACTGCCTGCACCGGCTGATAAAATTACAGGGGCATGTAAACGTTTCATATCTAGTTTAGATGAGGTGAAGATCCCCTCTCTTGTGCATTGGGATTTATGGGAAGGCAATATTTTCGTTAAGGATGGACAAATCGTTGGCATTATTGATACGGAGAGAGCGTTGTGGGGAGACCCACTGATGGAGTATTATTTCCGTTCATTTATGCAATCACCTGCACATTTGAAGGGATATGGGCAGGAACAATTTACTAAGTCAGAATCTGAACGTATTCTGATGTATGATTTGTATTTAGCGCTTATTCTTCATATTGAATGTACGTACAGAGGTTATACCAATGAGAGACATATTAATTGGGCAAAAGGTCATTTGCAGCGGACTTGGGACTCTGTTTTGGCTGACATCAATGGGAATAGTGAGCGTAATGAGGTCAGTTAAACCTAATGCAGGATAATCTATTTTGTAATATACCCTTTTATTAAAAAATGATGCCTTTTCGTCTGCTTTATTTTTATAAAGTGACGAAAGGCATCGTTTTTTCTAGCTAGCTGCGCTCTAAAATTGTATTTAACGTTGTTTGGTCTAAGCCACGTACCAGCTGAACAAGCAATTCTTTAGCAGCAGCATAATCATCTGTATGAATAATCGATGAAGATGTATGAATGTAACGAGAGCAGATGCCAATAATTGAAGAAGGTACGCCTTTCCCACTAACATGAACCTGTCCTGCATCTGTTCCGCCTGGAGATACAAAATATTGATATTTTACTTTATGCGTATCCGCTGTATCCTGAATATATTCTACAAGTCCACGGTGGGTAAGCATCGTTGGGTCATAAATCCGTAATAAAGCACCTTCCCCAAGCTTACCAAATACATCCTTACTTCCCATCATATCATTGGCAGCACTCGCATCTAAACCAAAGAAAATGTCTGGCTCAATAAGATTTGCAGCCGTTCTTGCTCCACGTAGCCCAAGCTCCTCTTGTACTGTTGCTCCACAATATAAGGTGTTTGGTAATTTTTCCGTATGCAGACGTTCCATGAGCTCAATCGCAAGACCTACACCATAACGATTGTCCCATGCTTTTGCCATAATTTTTTTTGGATTAACAAGTGGAGTGAATTCGCAGATTGGGACAATTTGTAGTCCTGGTTTGATACCGTGACGCTCTGCTTCCTCTCTACTGTCCGCGCCAATGTCTAAATACATCGTTTTAATATCTACAGGCTTGTTGCGATCTGCTTCTTGAAGCAAGTGAGTTGGAATCGAACCCACAACCCCGATAACAGGTCCGTTTTCAGTAATGATTTGTAATTTTTGTGCCAAAACAGCTTGACTCCACCAACCACCAAGCGGTTGGAAATACACCATTCCATTATCACTAATTCTTGTTGTCATGAAGCCCACTTCATCCATGTGGCCTGCAACCATGACCTTAGGACCTGCCTCGTTACCACGTAACACACCAAATAAGCTTCCTAAATTATCTTGCACAAACTCATCCGTATAAGCCGCTAGCTTTGTTTTCATAAAGCTCCGTAATTCGCGTTCAAAGCCGGGAGCAGATGGAAATTCAGTTAAGGTTTTAAATAATTGCATCGTTTCTTGATTCATATTTATTCCCTTCCTTACTTCAATAGATATTGACATGCACTTCTTTCCAATGGGACACATAACATATTTTATATTACACCACACTGGAATAGAAATACAGGGGAATGGAAGTACAGGAGGATTGTAGCGATGGAGGTAAGGCATAAGGATACTGTTGTTATTTTGGTGTTGTTTGTTTTGCTCGTACTGATACTGGTGGCGGCGTTTTGAAGGATGCCTCTAGCGCTCTTAAATCTGGATTCCTGTGTTTGTAGGTTAGGGTGGGAATCCAGAGTTTAAATGCGCTGTCAGCATTCCTTCAAAACCCCTCCACCGTAGGTTAAAAGAAGGTGCGATTCCTGCTTTGCTTTGGAATCGTTCCATTAATAAGAACGTTAGTTAAACTTAATTATCGTCTCTGATTAAGTTTTTTCGTTTTGTTTGTTACGTTTTGAGGGAAGCTGCCAGCCCTCTTAAATCTGGATTCCTATGACTGTATGTATTTTGGTGGAATCCAGCTTTAAATGCGCCCGCTTCGCTTGCCAACTTCCTTCTCACTCCACACTCGGGGAAATAATGTGATTTCCTGCTGTGCATGAGGAATCATTTTGGGGAGAAGATTAAGTTCAAAAGATTAAGTTCAAGACCATTATAAAGACGGTATGGAAGATGTGTACACTCCGTTGCACCTTCCATAAAAAGAAAACAATTAAGAACGCAGATTTAAGCGTGCACATTGCTTGTCATTTTCCTTCACACTTCACCCTGGAGAGGGAAGACTGTGATTCCTTGAATCCATTAGGAATCACGAGTTGGACAAGTCATCGGTTGCATGATCCTCAGTAAAAAAATAACATGGATGATTTACCAACATAACTATGTGTGAATTGACAAATACTGAATATACAACAAGGTGATCCTTAAGTTTTAGGAATTCAATCAAGGCTCAATTTTGCAATCAGTGCTTGACAACCAACCCAATTTAGCGAAGAGACAGAGAGATTCTGAAGATCGTCTTTTAAAATCGGATTGCAGCTACTAAGTTTATGTCAATAATAAGGGATCTGATTTTAACAACGATCGTAAGAACTCTCTGTATCGTAGCTTCTGGCGGCCAACTGTTTTCAAGTGCTGATTTATAAATAGAGCCTCAATACAAAGGAGAAATTGATATGCCCGCAAAAAGTAAATCAGGCATGAAGGTCAAGTTAAATTCCTTGCTTTTAACTGAACAAGATTATAAGCAAATTGCTGATAGTCATAACCCTAAGGTCAATATATTTACGAATTGCTTGAAAGCTTTTTTAGTTGGGGGGACGATTTGCTTACTTGGTCAATGTGTGCAACAGCTTTTTATGACTTTTGGCGGTATGACGGCTAGACAAGCTAGCAGTCCTACTGCGGCGGTAATGATTATTATTGCGATTATTTTAACGTGTTTTGGTGTTTACGATAAAATTGCGCAATGGGCTGGCGCAGGTTCGGCGGTTCCAATTACCGGTTTTGCCAATTCAATGTGCTCCTCTGCTTTAGAGTCTCGCTCAGAAGGGCTAGTGCTTGGGGTAGGTGCAAATATGTTCAAGCTAGCAGGATCGGTTATTGTGTTTGGTGTATTTGCCGCCTTTGTAGTTGGTGTCATTCACGTTATTTTTGGTCTTGGAGGTGTTCATTAACGATGCTGATCGGTTCTCAAACATGGGAGTTTCGTAATAAACCCGTTATTATTGGTGCCGCCACGGTAGTTGGGCCAGAGGAAGGTGAAGGTCCTTTAGCTAGTGATTTTGATTTTACTTATGACAACCTTGAAATAAACGAAAAAACATGGGAAAAGGCAGAAAGAAAGCTGCTTGAGCATGCGGCTTCTCTTGCATTAGTTCATGCCAACATTTCTAAGGATGAGCTTAGCTTTTTTATCGGTGGAGATTTGATGAACCAAATTATTAGTGCGACGTTTGCAGCACGCCACCTAATGGCGCCGTATATTGGTATCTTTGGCGCATGCTCTACTTCAATGGAAAGCTTGGCACTTGCTTCCTTTATTGTGGATGCAGGTGGAGCTAATTATGTATTAGCAGGCACAGCAAGCCATAACTGTACAGCAGAAAAGCAGTTCCGTTATCCAACGGAATATGGCTCGCAGAAGCCTCCAACGGCACAATACACGGTTACAGGTGCAGGTTGTGGGGTAGTGACAAGCACAGGATCAGGACCACGAGTGACGCATGCAACGATTGGGAAAATTCAAGATTTAGGGGTAACGGATCCTTTTAATATGGGAGCAGCAATGGCTCCGGCTGCGGCTGATACGATTGTCACTCACTTTAAGGATACAGGTCGCTCACCTGCGGATTATGATCTCATTGTTACTGGAGATTTAGCGACTGTTGGTCATGAAATTGTTAGTGACCTGTTAAAACGTGATGGCGTAGATATGAGCTTAACCGACTTTAAAGATTGTGGCTTGATGGTATATGACTTAGAAAATCAGCCTTTTGTAATTGCTGGTGGAAGTGGTTGTGGTTGCTCGGCAGTCGTTACTTACGGACATATATTAAAAAAATTAAAAAATAAAGAGCTTCGTCGTGTATTAATTGTGGCTACAGGTGCGTTGTTATCGCCATTGTCTTTCCAACAAGGGGAAAGCATTCCTTGTATTGCCCACGGTGTAGTTCTAGAAAGTGAGTGAAATGTATGATATTTTTCTGGGCGTTTGTAATTGGCGGTTTATTTTGTGTTGTTGGACAATTAATGTTTGATGTGCTCAAGTTATCCCCTGCTCATACGATGAGTACATTAGTTGTTACTGGGGCAGTGATGGATGCGTTTGGCTTATATGATCCAATTGTTAAATTTGCGGGTGCAGGTGCCACAATTCCCATTACCAGCTTTGGTAATTCACTTGTTCATGGTGCTTTAACAGAACTGCAAAGAGATGGCTGGATTGGGGTCATTACAGGGATATTTGATGTCACAAGTGCAGGGATTTCTGCTGCGATTATTTTCTCATTTCTTGCTGCTTTAGTGGTACGCCCCAAGGGGTAAGTGTTTTCATGTAAATAATGTCTATGTGCAAACTATGTTCAAAAAGTATACTTCCCTTCGTCATATCATGTACAATATGAGTACTGATATCATGTTTGGGAGGTATTTTTTGTGCCAATAGAACATAATTCTACACAAATCATTGCCAATATTAAAGCAAATCTAGAGCAATGTATTTTAGGGAAATCATTTGAAATTGAATTGTTATTAACGTCATTATTAGCTGGGGGACATTTATTGATTGAGGATGTTCCAGGTACGGGGAAAACTCAATTAATTAAAGCTTTAGCTAAATCGATAAGTGGAGAATATCGCCGGATCCAGTGTAACCCTGATATTTTACCAAGTGACATTACGGGCGTATCTGTCTTTCACCCCCATGAGGAAAAGTTTGTATTCCGACCAGGACCGGTTATGACTAATATTTTGTTAGCAGATGAAATCAACCGAGCTACAACTAAAACTCAATCTGCATTGTTAGAGGTGATGGAGGAGCGCAATGTAACTGCGGATGGCGAGACGTATGCCCTGCCACATCCCTTCATGTTATGCGCAACCCAAAACCCGATTGATTTTGAAGGAACCTACACGTTGCCAGAAGCACAGCTAGATCGATTTATGATGCGTTTTAAGCTTGGTTACCCTGAAGCTGCCATTGAAAAGCAGATGTTATCCTCACATCGTATGGGACAACCTGTCGATACGCTTCAGGCTGTTGCAACTATGGATGAAATTGCGATGCTGCAAGCTCAGGTTCGTAACATTTTTATTCATGATGCTTTGACTGATTATCTACTATCTATTGTTCATGCGACTAGAAATCATCCTCTTATTGCGCTTGGCGCAAGTCCAAGAGCTTCTTTGGCTTTAGTTATGGCTGTAAAAGCATTTGCGCTTATTCATGAACGTGATTTTGTATTGCCTGACGATATTAAGCTGTTGACACCGTATGTACTTAATCATCGCTTGGTGCTTCACCCAGAGGCTAGGCTAGATCAAGTTAACTCGGCAAAATTGATGGAGCGCATTTTAGAGCAGGTGCGTGTACCCGTTTCAGTGGGGAATTAGCATATGTCACATCTATTGCGCAAACGAAGCAAGCCCGCAGGGTTTTGGATTGTTTTGTCCATTTGGGTAGTTTGTTTGTTTTATTTATTGTTTGAAGGTGGCAAGATTCCGATGATGCTGCTAGCGATGATTTCGATTTTGACCTGTTATTGGATGATTGGTCGTTTTAATGGAATTCAGCGTTTGAAGCTGGAAAGGAATTTTGCCATAACACAGGGATATATTCATGCAGGTGAGCATGTTGCTGTCAATTTACGAATTACCCCTCCTAAATTTATATCGATTCCATATCTAGTAGTCAGCGAAGTGCTTCAGCGTCACAATGGTGAAAAGTGGTCTTTTGAAAGCAGTATAGTTCCCAATCACCAGCAAGGCACTGAAATGCATTATGTTACCCCACCCTTAGAGCGAGGTACATATAATTTTGCGCCTACAACGTGTCAAGGCAAAGATTTATTTGGTATTATCACTTATTCAGGTAGCTTCGAAACATCTGGTGTGCTGCGTGTTTTGCCAAGAACGATATTTATTCCACATTGGGATATGTATAGTGGGCAAGTGTGGCTAAAAGGTTCAGAGCTAACCTCAAAGACATCTAGACGGGAAACGACACAAATTAACGGAATTAGGGATTATGCCTATGGCGATAAAATGTCCCGTATTCATTGGGCGGCAACAGCAAAAACGGGTGCTTGGAAATCAAAAGAATTTGAGAGAGAAACATTACCCAAAATCATTGTTGTTCTTGATGCGCACCAAGCAAGCTACACACAAGCGGAGCAATTTGAGCTCGCGGTGTCTACTACAGCCTCCATTTTAGAGTATGGGGTCAGAGAAGGGTTATCGGTCGGTTTATGTACGTTAGCACATGAAATAACTCCATTTGCGCCTGCTGGTGTTGTGTCTGTTCAACAAATGTTGCGGCACTTGGTTGACATAGACGTAACAGGCAGTGGCAAGCATGAGCATCGCCTTGAATCGATATCACATTATTTTAACTCAGGCTGTTTTTTTGTTTTTGTTAGTCCAATGCCTTCCACTGAGCTTATAGACGTATTCCGTTTTGCCAAAAGTAAGCTGATGACCCCTTATCATATCCAAATTGGGGATGAAAATGTAGGCCAAACAAAACGAAGCTTGGCGGGTATATATATCACTTCCTTGCAGCAATTACCCATTATGATGGGAGGTGGACGTACTGCATAAGTTTAGCAAAATAAGAAGTGCTTATTGGTACTCTAGCTTTAGTGTGCTTTGGCTGCTTATTATTGCCCTTCAGTGGATTAAATATGGGGATGGAATTTGGTATAAAGAAACGAGTGTTTTAATTTTAACCACGATTGGAATAGTGGCAGTATGTGAGCTTTTGCTTCCTAAATATACGAGATGGAAATGGATTGTTAAAGGAATTGCAATATTAATTGCGTGGCTGATTATTTCTAATCGTTACGACATTTATGTACCACTTGAAAATTCTACTTTAAAGGAACAAATCGCAACAATATTTAATGTATTTGCACCTTATTTTTGGTTTGCAATCTCAGCTTGGATTGTGTTTGAGTTTTTACTCAATTTTATGCACTCTATCCGTAACATTTTATTTATAGTTGGCGTTTCTATCATTGCGCTTAGCATATTGGACTCATTTAGCGAATTTTATTTATGGACACATGTAGCATGGATGGTTTTTGCTGGCTTAGGTTGGTTAGTTTGTCTTCATCTTAGACAGTTTCAGGTCAAATTTCCGGAGGGATGGGGACAGCTACGTAAACAACCAATTCGTATTTTGGCTGATATCATCTTTACGTTTGCCTGTGTGCTTCTCATCGGTATTAATATGCCTGCAGTATCACCTACCTTAACAGATCCGTATACAGCATGGATTAGCCGAGATCAGGGAGTAAACACAACTGGGGGATCAGGTCAAGCAGGAAATGGAAGCTCAGGCACGCAAGGAGAAGGACCAAGTGTTTCATCAGGGTATGGGCGTGACGATACAAGCTTGGGTGGTAGCTTCAATTTTAATTATGAAACAGTGTTTAAGGTAGAATCCTCTGTAAAAAACTATTGGCGTGGTGAAACGAGGCTCACTTATTCGGGAGAAGGCTGGAGTGACACTGACGATAAATCAGGTACGGTCACCTATTCATCAGGTGAATTGCCAGAAACTGAATCTGCTCAAAAGCTCAAAACAAGAGAGGTTCAGCAAACCTTTACAATGCAAACGAATCGTAAATATCCTGTTCTATTTGGTGCGTATACCATGCGACAGGTACAACTAAAGGATAACCGTGAAAATGCCCCTAATATGAAATGGCAACGAAGAGAAGGCGAGCTTTATTGGCATGGCTTTGAGGGGGATCAACGGCTAACTGATTATCCAAGTCAATATACGGTGACATCGGAGATACCGATTGTACCCGTAGATGAATTAGCTAAACAAAGCTATGATCAGTTATATTCACAGCAACCTCCTACACGTTATCTACAGTTACCTACAAGCCTACCGAATCGAGTAGTTGATTTAGCTGCAAATGTTAGTAAGGAAGGAAAAACACCTTACGACAAGGTAGTGCTTTTAAGGGATTATTTACGTTCAACCTATCGATATAGCAATCGTCCTGATTTAACGCTCAAGCGAAGTGACGATTTTGTTGAGGGGTTTTTGTTTGAAATTAAAGAGGGATATTGTGATTATTTTTCAACCTCATTAGTTGTGATGGCTCGATCGCAAGGCATTCCTGCTAGATGGGTGAAAGGTTTTGCACCAGGCTCACTTACGAATGCGGGTGTGCAAGATGGTGAAACGAAAACGCATTATCAAGTTACAAACGCCGATGCTCATTCCTGGGCTGAAATTTATTTCGGTGAGGACTATGGGTGGGTGACGTTTGAAGCAACACCAGGCTTTAGTGCGCCAGAGCTAACTTCACAGCAAAATAACCAAGAGCAAGAGATTAAGCCTGAGGAAGAACAAAAGCAAGAACAAGAAAAGCAAGCTCAATCACAACCAAAAAAAGAAGATGCTTCTTGGATTGATCCAACAGTTGGTGTAATCATTGTGATTGCTGCGATTGTAATTGTTGTTTTATGGCTAATACTAAGATTTAGAGAAGTCATTTACTATGGAGTATTAGGGCTACGTAAAGGACGAACTTTAAGCTTTGGAGATAAGGCAATTCATAGTGTTATGGTCATGGTTAAACGCCTCAAACGTAAAGGATATGAGTGGAATGAGAGCCAAACCTTACGCGAAGCCTTTGAAACATGGATTCAGCTTGCTCCTGAATCAGCACCTAAGTTAGATCTTATTTTACAAAAGTTTGAAAAGGGGAGCTATAGCCCTGATATGATTACTGAGCAAGAATGGAGATTAATACAATCACTCACTGTACAAGTTGTTAAGGAAATGAAGCCTGTAAGTTAGACATAAATTATGGTATAGTTTGTCGTATGAAATAGAGGTGAACGTATTTGTTTGAGAAATTCTTGCCTAAATTGCGTGTAAATAGTGTGTATGACTTGGATTTAGACGCACTTTATGCTTCAGGCTATCGGTATATTATGACGGATCTGGATAATACGCTAGTTGGAGCTAAAGCCCCTTTAGCTACGCCAGAGCTGATAGAGTGGTTCAAGTTAATAAAGGAAAAAGGCTTTAAGTTAATTATCGTATCCAACAATAACTTAGGTAGAGTCTCCGCTTTTTCAGCGCCTTTAAATATTGAATTTGTGCATACTGCCAGAAAACCATCTACCTCCGCTTTCCTTAGAGCGATGAAAATGATGGGGGGACAGCCACAAGAAACGATTATGATTGGTGATCAGCTTATGACAGACATTTTTGGAGGTAACCGACTCGGGTTATATACCGTGTTGGTACTTCCTATTGCTGTGGCGGATGAAGGTTGGGGTACACGGATTAACCGAAGACTTGAGAAATTTGTGAAACGAAGCTTGAAAAAGGCTGGACTATGGACCTGGGAGGACAAAAATTAATGAATCAACCGCAAGAAGCTAATGCAGAGAAACGATGCAGTGGCTGTGGAATTACACTACAAACGATCGATCAAAATAAGCCGGGGTATATCCCTGCGTCAGCATTAGAACGTGAGCCGGTCATATGCCAACGCTGTTTTAGAATTAAAAACTATAATGAATCCTCATCTGTAACGGTAGAACAGGATGAATTTCTAAGACTGTTATCGCAAATTGGCGGGAAGCAGGCATTAGTGATTCATATTGTTGATATTTTTGATTTTCAAGGCAGTGTTATATCTGGATTACAACGGTTTGTAGGGAACAATCCTGTTTTATTGGCTGTAAATAAAATTGATTTGCTACCTAAAGTTACGAATTGGAACAAAGTACGGAATTGGGTGCAAAAGGAAGCCAAAGAAATTGGTATTAAAATTGAAGATGTGATTTTGTGTAGTGCCAAGCAAAACAGCGGATTTGACCGTTTGTTAGAAGCGATTGCTGAATATCGTGGTAGACATGATGTGTATGTGGTAGGCTCTACGAATGTAGGGAAATCTACATTAATCAATCGCCTAATTCGGGATTATAGCGACTTAGATCAAGAGTTGACGGTATCTCGTTATCCCGGAACTACATTGGATATGGTACACATTCCACTTGATGATGGAGCGTCTATCATCGATACACCAGGAATTGTCTATCCTTCACGTTACAGTGAATTGGTTGCACCTGAGGATCTTGGACTGTTGTTACCAGACAAGCCACTAAAGCCGGCGGTTTATCAATTAAATGAAGGACAAAGTATATTTATGGGTGGGTTTGCACGGTTTGATTTTGTTCAAGGCAACCGTCAGTCCTTTACATTTTTTAATAGCAGCCGGATTCCATTACATCGTACGAAGCTTGAGAAAGCAGATGAGCTATTTGCCAATCATGCAGGCGTGATGTTATCCCCTCCAAGTGCTGAAAATATTGCGAAATTGCCAGAATGGACAAGACATGAATTCCGTATTGGTAAAGGAAAACGTAGTGATATTTTCATTTCAGGACTAGGCTGGATCAAATTAAATAGTGAGGATGGAGCAACAGTAGCCGTTCATTTGCCTAAAGGAGTTAAGGTGATGGTTCGTCCATCCTTAATTTAGGGGGAATAGGGTATGTTACTTGGTGTCATGGGGAATCCAATTGCCCATTCAAAGTCACCTGTGATGCATAATGCAGCACTTGCAGCGTGTAACATTCATGGTCATTATGTGCCACTGCATGTGACTGAATTAGCACTTAAGGAAGCGATAGCTGGAATCGTAGCGATGAATTTTCGTGGTGTGAATGTCACTGTCCCCCACAAAATAGAAGTGATGAAATATGTGGATCAGCTTGATGAGGCGGCAAGGCAGATTGGTGCTGTGAATACGATCGTGAATCAAGATGGTTATTTGGTTGGCTACAATACAGATGGGATTGGATATATTCGCTCACTTAAAGAGGAAGTTATGTCCGATTTAAAGGGCAAGTCAGTGTTAGTGATTGGGTGCGGTGGTGCAGCAAGAGGTATTATTTATGCTTTGCTAAGTGAATTGCCAAGTCAAGTGATTGTTGCCAATCGGACAGTCGAGAATGCTTATGCACTTGCTAAGGAATGGTCGGATCGAGGAAATATTGAGGGCTGTAGCTTAGATGAGGTTGCGGTTAAGGCACAGCAGGTTGATTTAATTATTAATACGACCTCTGTTGGTATGCATCCACACATCCAAAATTGTCCGATTGAGCCTGGTCATATTCCTTCTGGTATTGTAGTAAGTGATTTAATTTATAATCCATTGGAAACGGCGCTACTGCAACATGCTAAGGCAAAGGGGTGCCGCATTCATAACGGTTTTGGTATGTTCATCTATCAAGGAGCGTACGCCTTTGAATATTGGACAGGAATACCAGCCCCGATTGAGGAAATGAAGCAGGCAGTGAATCTAAGTTTGGGTACTTGACAATAAAAAGGCTCAACTTAGAAATTAGTGGCTGACAGGAAGCAAAAATAGCGAAGGGGTAGAGGGATGGTGGAGAAGTGAACACGTACGCCTTTACAGACTGTTTTTCAACCGATAAATGTCTAATTCAAGAAAATCAGGCTGTAACGGGGGTCGAAGCCACCCTCTGCACCGTAGCTGCTTTCCTCAGAAGTTAGCAACCACTAATTTTGGTTTTGAGTCTAAAAAAGGAATATGATTTTAACAACAATCGTAATAACTCTTTGGATGGTCGCTACTAGCTTCTAGTCGTTGTCAAGTACAGTTTTTGATTTAGATAGACGTTGCTGAAACAGAAATTGATGAAATAAGGGAGTTTTGACTTACATGTTAACAGGAAAGCAAAAACGTTTTTTGCGCGGTTTGGCGCACAATCTTGATCCAATCTTTCAAGTAGGTAAAGGTGGGGTTAATGAGCATTTGTACACTCATGTCTCTGAAGCAATCGAGAAAAGAGAGCTAATTAAGGTTTCTATTTTGAATAACAATCTAGATGACCCTAAAGAAATCGCTCAGGCGGTAGCAGATGGAGCAGGTGCAGAGCTTGTGCAATTGATAGGCAGAACAATTATTTTGTATAAGGAATCTCAAAACTATAAGCAAATTGAGCTTCCTTCGAACTAATGGGAGAGCACCATGAAAAAGATTGGGATTATGGGCGGTGCATTTGACCCGATTCATCTAGGGCATCTGCTTGCTGCTGAAGCCGCTAGAGAGCAATATGGATTAGAGGAGGTATGGTTTATGCCCTCCCATACGCCTCCACATAAGCATGAAGCAGGCGTGAGTGCGAAGGAACGACTAACGATGGTAGAGCTAGCCACTTCTACAAATGCTTCGTTTAAAACATTGGACATCGAATTAAAACGAGGTGGAATTTCGTATACCATTGATACGATTACAGAATTAAAATCAATGTATCCTACATTCGACTTTCATTTTATTATTGGGGCAGATATGGTGAATTATTTACCTAAATGGCAGGGTATAAATGAGCTCGTTGACATGTTAACCTTTATTGGACTTCAGCGTCCAGGCAGCTTTTTAGAGCTTGATATTTTGCCTAGTCATATTCAAAGCGCTGTAAAACTGGCAGATATGCCACTTGTTGATATTTCATCAAGCTTAATTCGTAGACAAATCGTGGCTGGTCAGTCCGTGCGCTATATGGTTCCTGAATCTGTTTATGAATATATGATAAGAGGTGGCTTATATGGGATACACTAGAGATGAGCTCATTCAAATTGTATCTTCACAGATGCCTGCAAAACGTTGGAAACATGTCGAAGGTGTTATGTCCTCCGCAGTTTTACTAAGCCAGCGGTACGGTGCTGACCCTGTGAAGGCAGATATGGCAGCATTGTTACACGACTTAGCTAAATATTGGCCTATAGAAAAGCAGGAAGCAGTCATTAAAGAGAATAACCTGAATCAAGAGTTGCTCTTATACGATAAACAGCTTTTACATGGTGAGGTGGGGGCATTTATTGCCCAGCGTGATTATGGAATTACGGAATCTGAAATTTTAGATGCCGTTAAATACCATACCTCTGGTCGTGTAAACATGACGTTGATGGATAAAATAATATGTTTAGCTGATTATATTGAGCCAGGTCGAGATTTTCCAGGTGTAAACAACATTAGAGCTTTAGCTGAAACAAGTCTAGATGAAGCCTTAATTGCGGGGCTAGATTCCACGATTACTTTTCTTATCGAGCAACGTAAGGTGATTTATCCAATCACTTTACTTGCACGTAATGACTTAGTTCAAGCATTAAATAAATAATTTGGAGATGATGTGAATGGCAGTAACTTCTAAGGAACTATTGAACATCGCTGTTGAAGCAGCAGACGATAAAAAGGCAATGAATATTGTAGCACTTGATTTGCAAGGGGTTTCTTTAATTGCAGATTATTTTGTTATTTGTCATGGTAATTCAGACACACAAGTGCAGTCTATTGCGACTGAAATTCGCAAACGTGTTCAAGAAGCAGGTGCAGTGATCAAAGGGATTGAAGGGATGAACTCTGCTCGTTGGGTATTAATGGACTTAGGTGATGTTGTTGTTCATGTATTCCATCGTGATGAAAGAGAGTTTTATAACATTGAGCGTCTGTGGTCAGATGCTAAGATTGTGGAGCGTGTATGAGCTTGATAGCAGGAACAATTGAAGTTTTACGTGTAGATCGGGAGCATTCTCCTTATGGATATTTTTTAAAGGGGGATACGCAGGATGTGTTATTGGCTTATTCTGAGTTAAACCCAGAAGGTTTCAAGCTAAATCCAGGACAAGATATAGAGGTGTTTTTATTTCATGATACAGAAGGCCGCCTTGCAGCTACAATGTATCGTCCTGCACTATTGTTAGGTGAGCTTGCTTTGTTAGAAGTTGCAGATATTCACCCAAGACTAGGTTGTTTTTTAGAGATGGGACTTGCGCGTCAATTACTTTTACCACTTAGTGAGTTACCGGAATTGCCGGAATTACGCCCGCAAATTGGGGATAAAGTGTATGTTTTAATGGAGCATGATAAGCAAGGCAGACTCAAAGCGAAGCTTGCTGGCGAATTGGAGTTATCTCCACTGTGCTTCCATGCTCCTACAACATGGAATAATGAATGGTTTGAAGCACTTGTCTACAAAACGTTGCAGATGGGAACATTTGTTGTCGTTGATGGGGGTGTGCTTGGTTTTGGTGCGATCGGCATGGTGCATTCCTCTGAACGTACTCGTTTATTGCGTCTTGGTGAAAAGGTTAAGGTTCGTGTGACGCATGTTCGGGATGATGGACGTGTTAATTTATCGATGGTGCCTCGTAAAGAAATCGGCAGAGAAGTTGATTCAGATATGATTTACGAGTACTTAAAAGGCAGGGAAGATGGTGCTATGCCATATTCGGATGCTACGCCACCTGATTTAATTAAGCAACGCTTTGGTATTAGTAAAGCAGCATTTAAACGTGCGATTGGCAAATTGCTAAAGGAAGGCAAAATCACACAAAAGGAAAATTGGACTTATTTAACTAATGCTGAGCATTCCACCACCGATACGGATTCAGAAGACAAATAGGCAAATAACTATAGTCTATCATTGTCTAAAAAAGGATGGGTGATCACCGATGGAGGCTTACGGCAGGTTTGCCTATGTATATGACCAACTGATGGGGGACATGCCTTATGCAGACTGGATTTCTTTCGCTAAAAAGGTATGGGACAAAACAGGAAGCGATCCAAAAAGTATAGTTGATTTAGGTTGTGGTACAGGCAGTATTACGATCCCTTTAGCTGAAATGGGTTATATTGTGACAGGAATTGATTTGTCAGAGGACATGTTAGCTGTCGCGCAGGATAAGCTAGAGCAAGTAAGTAAAACGTCTCCACTGCTAAGGAAAGCACAGGTGCGGTTAGTTCAGCAGGATATGACAAGATGGGAAATGCCACAGCAGGTAGATTCGGTCATTTCCTTTTGTGACTGCATAAATTATCTGCTAACTGAATCAGCAGTTGTGCAAGCCTTTGAAGCTACATATTCAGCTCTGCGTTCTGGCGGAAGCTTTATATTTGATGTGCACCATCCCAATACATTTATTGCTTATGATGAAGGTCAGCCTTATGTATACGATGATGATGCGATATCTTATATATGGACCTGTGATTATGAGGAAAACCTTCGCCAAATTGAGCATAATCTTAGCATTTTTGTACAAGAGGGTGGAGAAAATTCTTCACATTATCGGCGTTTTGAAGAGGTGCATACACAACGTGCTTACTCGATAGACTGGATGATGCAGTCATTGTACGCTTGCGGCTTCAAGCAAGTGGACTGTTACAGCGACTTCTCGGAAGAACCACCAACTGAGGAAACCTCACGACTATTTTTTGTGGCGATAAAGTAAACGTACCCTTAAATTTTATCTCAAAAAACCCTTAAAGCCTTGCAACTGCAATGGTTTTAAGGGTTCCTTTTTTTTTCTAAAAATAAATTCATAGTTATTGTGGTTGTTATTCAGTATAATTAATATTAGATCGTTTTTTGTTCGGGGTATTACATGTTAGTTCAGCATGCTCCTATAAAAAAATATAAGCTTTCAAATAGGACTTTACAAGGATTGGTACTTGACGTAGTCAGGCACTTATTTTTGCTATGAGCCTTAATTATAAATGGTATATTTTCATGAAGAGAGGATTAATCACATAATGAATCAAGTATTAAGCAAACCTGCGAAGACACAACGACGTCCTAAGTCGTCACCGCCACCAGTCCGCGTTTTTTCACTAGGAGGAATCGGTGAAATTGGTAAAAACATGTATGGTATTGAGTATAAAAATGAAATCATCCTCATTGATGCTGGCTTGAAATTTCCTGATTCCAAGCTTTCAGGTATCGATTATATTATTCCTGACATGACTTATCTTGTGAATCAAAGTCATAAAATTAAGGGTTTATTTTTAACGCATGGTCACGAAGATCATATTGGTGCTATTCCCTTCTTGCTCAAACAGTTATCCATTCCAATTTATGGTGGAGCACTTACGATTGGTTTAGTGAAGGCAAAGCTTGAAGAATACCGTTTAAAGGGTCAAGCAGAGTTACATGTTTTTAGTGAAAATGATCACTTTGAATTTCAACATCTTGCTGTTCATTTTTTCCGTACTACACATAGTATTCCGGATGCATTTGGTATTGTGGTAGATACACCTTATGGGGCTGTTGTGCATACAGGTGATTTTAAATTTGATTTTACACCCGAGGATCTTCCTGCCAACCTTCCTAAAATGGCAAACGTAGGTGGGAAAGGCGTTTTAGCGCTATTAGCAGATAGTACGAATAGTGAAAAAGATGGGTTTACACCTTCTGATCGCAAAGTGGGACAAGCCATTATGGAGTCTTTTCGTGAATGTAAGGGCAGAATTTTATTTGCTGCGTTTGCCTCAAATGTGAATCGCTTACAACAAGTCGTAGAAGCTGCGATCAAATGTGATCGTAAAATTGCAGTTATCGGTAGAAGTATGGAAAAAGTGTTTACAATTGCACAGGAGTTAGGCTACATTCGTCTTCCAGAAGGCTTGTTAATAGATGTGAAGCACATTGATAGATATGAGGAAAATCGTATTTTAATTTTATGTACAGGTAGTCAAGGCGAGCCTAATGCGGCATTAAGCCGGATTGCTTCTGGTGCTCATCGCTCTGTACAGATCTACCCAGGTGACTCTGTTATTTTCTCAGCTTCACCGATTCCAGGTAATACGCAAAATATTAACCGTAGCATTGATATGCTGATGCGCGCAGGTGCGAATGTAATTTACGGACCTTCGTGGGGAATTCATGCCTCAGGTCATGGATGTAGAGAAGATTTAAAGCTAATGCTCAGCTTTATAAGACCTAAATTTTTTATTCCAATTCACGGAGAATACCGGATGCTATTATCTCATCGTAATCTAGCAATCCAGACAGGAATCCAAGAAAAGAATATTTTTGTGATGGATATTGGTGATACCGTTTCTCTGTATCGTAATCGTGCAAAACGTGGAAGAGCCATTCCTGCGGGTGAGGTCATGATTAGCAATGGGGAAATGCGTAGCTTTGAAGATGAATTGATTGAAGAACGTGAGGAGCTGGCACAAGAGGGCGTTGTCATTGTTGTGATGACTGTAGATAAAACTACACAGCAAATATTATCAGGCCCAGATATTGTGACGCGTGGATTTGTGTATATGCAGGATGCGAGACCTTTGCTCCGCCGTGCTGAAACTGCACTTCGTAAAAACTTAAATCGACTAGGTGAACGTCAAGAATATGACCATGCATTATGGACAAAAACGACCCATAAGGTTTTGCGTAGACATTTTACGAAGGAAGTTGGCAGAACACCTCACATCATGCCATCAATTATGGAGATTTAACTTGAAATCATGGCTCAATTTAGAAATTAGTACATGACAACGATAGAGGCTGGAAGCTACGACTCAGAGAGTTCTTGCGATTGTTGTTAAAATCATATTCCTATTATTGAAGTATATTTATGGATGAAATTTGATTTTAAGAGACAACCTTAAGAATCTCTCTTTCTCTTCGCTAGTTTAGGTTAGTGGTCAAGTACTGATTTCAAGATTGAGCCAAATTTATAGTTTAGAAAATAAAGTTTAGTTGCGTTTTTCTGCGAAAGAACTTATCTTTTTTCGCAAAATACGCAACTTAATTGGTTAATATACGTTAGGTGTTATGTGGTTTATATTTTTACCCTATAACATTTTGGATGAAAATTAGAGCTATTGGAGGGTTTCATGTTGTTGTCAAGCAATCAGAGTAGTAAGTCTGGGGTGTTACAGCGTATTTCATATGCTATTTTTAAGGATAAGCGTCCCGCAGTCTTTATTAGTCTAGTAGTTATCTTTATTTTAGGTGCTTATTTGAGATTTGATTTCATTACTTCTGTTAAGCACAATGTGAGTCATGATACAAAAGGTTATGACATTCTAGTTCGTCAGTTGTTTGAAGATGGTGTATACGCCTATAAGGATACAAAGCCAAATGCACAGGTAACACCTGGGTATCCTATTTTTATGGCTGCTGTTTATAAAATGGTAGACTATCAGAATCATGATCCTTATCCCTATATTAGATACATACAAGTTGGGATCAGCTTGCTAACCATGTATATCATTTATCGTTTAGCTAGAAGATTAGGAGGCACTGGGGTAGGGATAGCTGCAACAGCAATTTCTGCCATTTATCCTTCTTTTGTATGGAGTAATGGGGCCGTATTAACAGAAGTATTATGTACGTTTTTCCTAACGATGTATTTGTATATGCAATTGGTTGCATTTGAGAAAAAGACCTGGCCGTATGCACTTGGTAGTGGTCTGTTACTAGGGCTAACGGTTCTTGTAAGACCAGAGTTTTTACCTTTGATTGTTGTTTGCCACGCTGTCGCCTATCTATGGAAAAGAAATTGGAAGGAAATTTTGAAGCTACTTATCATTACTAGCTTAGGTTTAGGTATTGCGTTATCTCCATGGGTCATTCGTAATATCGTTACTTTAAATAAAGTTGTTGTAGCTTCCACTCAAGTTAATCCATTTGCTGCTGGAACCTATCCAAACAAAAACTATGATGATGATATGGTTGATAGAAAAGGCAAAACACAAATGGAAGTGGCTAAAGAGCGCCTTTATGTTGGTTTTACACAACATACTTGGGAATATGTCCAATGGTACACCGTTGGTAAGCTAGTTTATACCTACGGAAAAATGTTTTTTGGTGCTGGACATAGCCCGTATTATGAAGTCATTCCGTTGCTTCCTAGAAATGCATTACATTGGCTGTTAATTGGGTTCTTCCCAGTAACATTAGTGGCATGTATTAGGCGTTGGAGACAACCAGCGTTTATGTTTTTGACTGTGATCGTAGCCATGTCTATGGTTCGTTTATTGTTTGTACCAGAGACACGTTATAACTATACAGTAATGCCGCTCATTATCATATTAGATTGCTTAGTTGCAGCAGGCATTATCAAATGGTTTAAGCAAAGAAAGCAGCCGATGATTCAACAAAAATGAGGATGAGGTGTTAAAAAATTGAATTTTCAGATTAAAAATTTCGTTGTAAAGTTGTTAGCTTTTGTTATGGTTTTCGTTTTAATTATGCCACAGACACTCGCGTTTGCAGAGCAATCGATAGATTCAACTAAAAAACAAGAGGACACTACAAATACAAGCAATCAAGAATCATCTTCAGGTTCAGGTGCTAAGGAAGGTACAACTGTAGAGCAAAATACTAGCTCTGACGCTGCTACACCTGTCGATCCTTCCAAACAAGAAGATCCTACTAAATCGGTAGACTCTACTAACTCTGTGACTGATGAGGGTAAACCTTCTACGGAAGTAAATCCAACTACGGAGCAAAATGCTACAACTGAAGGTGATGGCTTACTCGTTTTATATATGAACAGCACGAAAATGGAGCAAAACGGACAGGTATTTCAATCTTCATCTCCGATGACAGTGAAAAAGGGAGTTTCATATGTAGGTGTTCGCTCCTTAACGAAGCAAATTGGCTATCAATTTATATATTTGCCTGAAACAAAGGAGTTCGTAATTACGTATGAAGGTCATGAGCTAAAATTCAAAGTAGATACGACTGAATATATGGTGGATGGTGCACAGCAAACTATGCGTGGTGCCGTTTACCAAGAAAAAAATGTAACGATGGTTCCACTTACTGCAATTATGACTGCATTAAATATCCCTTATACTGTTGATGGTAAAAAAGTGATTTTACAGCTCCAAACAGGCGAGGAAGAGCCAGTTCCACAGCCAATTCCGCCAGTAGCTCTTTTTACAACAGACAAAACGGAATATAGAATTGGGGAAAAAATCTACGTTAGTGATCAATCCACTCCAGGGAATAGTGAAATTGTAAGTCGGAAGTGGAGCGAAAATTGGCAAAGCCAAAGACCCGCATTTTTCTCCGCAGGTCCAAAAAGCATTACATTAACAGTAACAGATAAAAATGGACTAACTTCTGAGCATACTGTAACAATTAATATTTCAAATGAAGTATTGTATACAGAAGCACAATTTAATATGCTATTTACAGAAGTAGGACAAAAATTTCCACTTGGTGAAAAAAGCGTACTTTCCTTTGATAGAGTTCCCTTTACTTTCACACCTGAGCCTTATACACTTTTTAGAAGTAGTGGTCCTGAGACGGTAACAACTGAAGGGATCTTGTATAGCGACATTATTCAAGGCAATACTCGTTTTATGATCCATCATGGCAATAAGATTGGTGAAAAAGCGAAGCTATATGTAATTGCCCAAAACGATAACATGACAGAAACTACGATTAGTACTGCGAGTTATGGCGTTGCTGGCCCTAGTGAGCACCCAGATATTACTGGACGTGTTTCTTTTCAAAGATATTTGGAAAATTCATTAACAGGTAGCAAAGTTAGTGATACTACGTTGTTGCCAGGAGAGAGTAAATTAATTTTAAAAGACTTAAGTGTTAGCACAATGGGTCAAGGACAAGTATTATCATTGTTTGGTGATGTATACAGCGACAACCCAATCAAATATACTGTAGTTATAGTTAAAGCTGGCAGTGATCCGTTAAAGGCAATTGCTACATTGCCAAATCTTGATCCAAAAGAATCGATTGTTCGCGGAACTTTCACTGACTCCACGAGAGTTTTCCGTTATACTGAATTGTTAGGAGCTAAGGATCAACGTTTACCGCTTACAGATAATTCTGTTGATTTGTTCCAACAAGGTTATGATGGTATTATGGGAACCTCTGCAATTAACTCAGGGAACTATGGTGTAGTGTACAAGCTCCAGCTTGAACGTGTTGCACCTAATACATTGATAACATTTAATCCACGTGGTGGCTTGTTCCTTGGTGCAGCGATGGTAAATGGTAAAGTGGTTAGCTTCTCACATTCAGATGCCACACCAACCACGTCAGCAAGTGTACTTTATCGTACAGGTAGCAGTGAAGAAAAGGTAGAGATCATTTTGACACCTTCTGCTGGCAGCAATATGCCATTTAACTTATTGTTTATGCCGATGCCACAAATAAAGAATTAGTAATAACAGAGATGAAGAATTGAATTTCCGGAGGTCATTATTGTGAAGATTCTGTTGATCATACCCGCCTACAATGAAGAAAAGAATATCGGACGTATCCTCGATGTTTTGTGCCGGGACTATAAAGATGTAGATGTACTTGTTGTTAATGATTGCTCTACAGATAAGACCTCAGAGGTGGTACAGCAATTTCCGGTAGCTTTAGTTAATCTTCCTTGTAATCTTGGTATTGGTGGGGCTGTGCAAACAGGATACAAATATGCCTGGGAAAAAGGATATGACATTGCAGTGCAAGTGGACGGAGATGGACAGCATAACCCAGCCTATTTAAAAGATATCCTTCAACCATTAATCGATGGTGAAGCTGATTTAGTCATTGGCTCTAGATATATTGATAAAACTGGGTTTCAATCCACTCGCTTAAGAAGAGTTGGGATCGTTTATTTCTCCAAATTGCTTAAAATGTGTACAGGTCAGCTTATTACCGATCCTACCTCTGGATTTAGAGCATGTAATAAGGCAGTAATAGAGATGTTTTCTAAAAGATATCCTGTCGATTATCCTGAACCAGAATCGATTATGTTTCTAAAGCGTAATCAGTTCAGAATTAGTGAAGTAGCGGTCCAAATGGAAGCAAGGCTGCAAGGGAAATCTTCAATTACTTCTTTTAAATCCGTATACTATATGGCAAAAGTATCGATGGCGATACTAATTGATAGTATGCGTAAGCAAATAGTGTAGGAGCTCTAGTATGATATCATTTAAATTTCAGATTATATTAATTGTTGGTGCTTTGTTTTGTTTTTTTGCTTTAATCAATTTAATTAGAAAATATAAACTAGAGCTAAGATATTCTCTTCTTTGGATGATTGTGATGCTGCTGATTTTAGTATTAGCAATCGATCCGCATTTAGTAGGATGGGTATCTAAGGGAATGGGCGTTGAATTGCCTGTAAATGCTGTGTTTTTCCTCACAATCTTTGGCTTAACTGTGATTGTTTTTTCCTTAACGGTTACGGTGTCTAAGCTGACGACAAAAATCAAGGAATTATCACAGCAATTAGGAATTATGCAACATCATTTAAATGAGCTTAAACAACATGAACAACATAAATCCTAAAGGTGCGTACAGTTTACTATCAAGTACTCATCATTGACATTTCGTCATTTTTAGATATAATTGTTTGTGATATTTACAAATGTAGGCTATGACGAGGAGTAGTATTTTATTGTTCCCTATGCAGAGAGTTGGTGGCAGGTGCAAACCAACAGGGTTAAATAGAAGAACTCGCCTTTGAGCTATGATATAACGTTACCTTAAGGTTATCGTGCTTAAGCTGTAACAGAAATATCATCGTTTTCATCCGCGTTAAGGATGCAAAGTGAGCAGCGGGCAAAGTATGTCCAAAGCTAACTAGGGTGGTACCACGGGAACTAGACCTCTCGTCCCTAGCGATTATGCGCTAGGGGCGGGAGGTTTTTTTGAAATACCGACTATACAAGCGATAACAAAAAATGAATGGACTTTTTGTCACAACTAAGGAGGATTTACAATGGGTCATGACGTGTATAATGCACAAGCCATTGAGCCAAAATGGCAGCAGTACTGGGATGAGCAAGCAACATTTAAAACAAGAGAAGATGAAGGGAAACCTAAATTTTATGCGATGGATATGTTCCCCTATCCGTCAGGAGCAGGTTTGCACGTAGGACACCCTGAAGGGTATACAGCTACAGATATCGTATCTCGCTATAAGAGAATGTTAGGCTATAATGTGCTTCATCCTATGGGATGGGATGCATTTGGACTTCCGGCAGAGCAATATGCAATCCAGACAGGAGAACATCCTCGTGATATTACAGTTAAAAATATTGACAATTTCCGTCGTCAAATTAAATCATTAGGATTTTCTTATGATTGGGATCGTGAGTTTAGTACAACGGACCCTGAATATTACAAATGGACACAATGGATTTTTATTCAGTTATATAAAAAAGGACTTGCTTATGTTGCTGAGGTGCCTGTGAACTGGTGTCCTGCATTGGGTACAGTACTAGCTAATGAAGAGGTTATTGACGGTAAAAGTGAACGTGGCGGTCATCCAGTCGTACGTAAACCGATGCGTCAATGGATGTTAAAAATTACAGCCTATGCAGATCGTTTGCTTGAGGATTTGGAGGAACTAGACTGGAGCGAAAGCATTAAGGATATGCAGCGCAACTGGATTGGTAAATCTGAAGGTGCTGAGGTTGAATTTAAAATTGAAGGTCATGATGCTAAGTTAACAGTATTTACGACTCGACCAGATACGTTGTTTGGTGCTAGCTATGCGGTACTTGCACCAGAGCATGAGCTTGTTGCCTCCATTACTACTACGGAGCAGCTAGATGCAGTGAAGGCTTATCAAGAGCAAGCCTCACATAAAAGTGATCTGGAAAGAACAGACTTAGCAAAAGATAAGTCAGGTGTATTTACAGGTGCTTATGCGATTAACCCAGTGAACGGCGCTAAATTGCAAATCTGGATTGCAGATTATGTATTAGCTGGTTATGGTACAGGGGCAATTATGGCGGTTCCAGGTCATGATGAGCGTGACCACGAATTTGCTAAAAAATTCGACTTACCGATTATCGAGGTTGTTTCTGGTGGAAATATTGAAGAAGAGGCTTATGCAGGAGATGGACCGCACGTCAATTCCGATTTCATTAATGGTCTTCATAATGCAGAAGCAATTAAAGAAATGATCGCTTGGCTTGAGAAAAATGGCCATGGTAAAGGAAAAATTACTTACCGTTTACGTGATTGGTTGTTTAGCCGTCAACGTTATTGGGGTGAGCCGATTCCAATTATTCATTTGGAAGATGGCACAATGAAAACTGTTCCAGAGGATCAATTACCGTTGTTATTGCCTGATGTAGATCATATTAAGCCATCAGGTACGGGCGAATCGCCATTAGCTAATGTTACAGAATGGGTGAATACAACCGATCCAGAAACAGGTCTTCCAGCTCGTCGTGAAACGAATACGATGCCACAGTGGGCAGGTAGCTCATGGTATTACTTGCGTTATATTGATCCACACAATGACAAGGAATTGTGCTCTCTTGAGAAGCAAAAGCAATGGTTACCTGTAGATTTGTACATTGGTGGGGTTGAGCATGCTGTGCTTCACTTGCTGTATGCACGTTTCTGGCATAAGGTATTGTATGATCTTGGTGTCGTGTCTACGAAGGAACCGTTCCAAAAGCTAGTCAACCAAGGTATGATTCTGGGTACAAACAATGAGAAAATGAGTAAATCTCGTGGTAATGTTATTAATCCTGATGAAATTGTGAATGAATTTGGTGCGGATACGTTACGTTTGTATGAAATGTTTATGGGTCCACTTGAATCTACGAAACCTTGGAATGCAAATGGTGTAGAAGGAATTCATCGTTTCTTGGCACGTGTATGGCGTTTATTCGTGACCGAGGATGGTAGCTTAAATGCGAAGATTGGTGCTAATCCTGAAGATACTTCGTTAAATTCAGTATGGCATAAAACAATTAAAAAAGTTACTGAAGATTTTGAAGCATTACGTTTTAATACTGCAATCAGTCAATTGATGATTTTTGTTAATGAAGCCTATAAAGCACCACATATTCCTGTCGAAGCGGCAGAAAACTTTGTACAAATCTTATCACCACTTGCTCCACACATTGCTGAAGAATTGTGGGCACGTTTAGGTCACAATGAGAGCATTACCTATGAGCCATGGCCAACCTATGATGAGGCTTGGACAGTGGAAGCAGAGGTTGAGATCGTTGTACAAGTGAATGGTAAAATTGTTGATCGCACAAAAATAGCGAAGGATTTGGATCAAGCAGGCATGCAGGAGCATGGCATGAGCTTAGATAGCGTTAAGGCAGCCATTGAAGGCAAGACAGTCCGTAAGGTCATTGCAGTCCCAGGCAAGCTTGTTAATATTGTAGTAGGTTAATGGATGAAGGTGGTGAGTATGAACAATGTATAAATCTAAATTCATCCTTGCCATAACATCTGCTGTAATGGGTGCAGGTTTAATGTTCGTTGTCACTGATCTGACATCCTCCCCAGCAATTGAAGGCTGGACTCCGGTTAATCATGCTGTTGCGTCTACGCTAGTGGAGCAGCAACAGTCTCAATCGGAGCATCAGCTTCAATCAGATCAACAAAGTAAACAAGAAAAACCAAACAACAAAGATATTCAAGAACAACAAGGCAAGCTAACTCCTTCTTCTGAAATAAAACAAGAACAAAACCAACAGACAACTAAACGAGTTAATATTAACACAGCAAGTTTAGTTGAATTGCAAAACATACCAGGTGTTGGAGAGAAAAAAGCGCAAACTATTATAGATTATCGTAATAAGCATGGTGCTTTTAAAAAGGTTCAGGATTTGACGAAAGTAAAAGGAATTGGTACAAAAAGCTTTCAGAAAATGAAGCCATTTATTGAAATTGGTTCTTGAACAGAGGAGAAATGTTGGAATGAGTCAAGATGCACGTGCACGTAAGGATTGGGATACGTACTTCATGGACATTGCCTATATGGCATCTACAAGGTGCAGATGTCATCGACGTCATGTTGGGGCTGTATTGGTGCAGGGGAAAAAGCTACTTGGGACAGCTTATAATGGTGCACCTTCTGGTGTACCAGACTGCTCAGAAGCGGGCTGTATGATCGCAGAGGAGTATGAGCTAGCTATTGTGAATGGCCAAGAGCAAATGGTGAAAAAGCAGCGTTGTGTGAGAACGATCCATGCTGAACAAAATTTATTGCTATTCACTGATCGTATTGATCGTGAAGGAGCAAGTGTGTATGTCACAGACCAGCCTTGCTGGACATGTGCCAATATGCTTGCAAATAGCGGTGTACAAGAAGTAGTTTACCATCGAAGTTATCCGAAGGATGCGGATAAGGTGACGAAGCTGATGGAGCAGGTTGGCATTACATTTCGTTGCTTAGCCACCTATGAGCCACCAGAGGTAGCGGTAAGTGAGATTACAAATTAGAGCAGTACTTAAAATTACAAGACCTGAACAAGGAAGAACCTTTAACTACGTGAAGACGTGGCTAGAGGTTCTTTTTTATTGTTAACAATGGTCCAACTGGGCACGGTGATTTGCTGCATGACCGAGTTCCGTCCATTTGCGGAATGAAAGGAGAAGCCAGTGCATTTTATTTCAAAACCATTTGTACCTGTTGCATGTTTATGGATTACAGGATATACCACAGCTTACACTCAAAATGGAACTTCTTGCTGGTTAATGTGGGTGGGATTAAGCCTCATGCTGCCGCTTTTAGGATATGTGACAAAAAATAGCTGGAAACAACTTGTTTTATATTGGATTATTTTCACAAGTGCTATTTTATATTGGAACTATTATGAACAAAAGAATGTAAGTCTGATTGAAGAAAGCAATAAGCATATTCAAGCAGGTACAAAGCTAAAACTGCAAGGTGTTATAGAGGAGCCACCTGAAATAGATGGGGATCGAGTAAGATTTACTTTAGCTGCACATGAAATTGAGTTTATGCCCAAGATTTCCTCTACAAATAAAGAAAAATTAGCTGTACAGCTTACCTTAGCTACAAAAGATGAAATTAACATTGCAAAGACATGGCAACGTGGGAATATTATTTCCTTCTCAGGGACACTAGAGCCACCAAATACGGCTACAAATTTTGAAGGTTTTAATTATCGGCTTTATTTACAAAAGCAAGGCATTCATTGGATTGTTAAGGTTGAAGGAGCCTCGGTGGTCACTTTACTTGAAAAGGAAAGCTTTAGTCCACTAGCATTTTTAGCTCTTGTAGATCTTTTTCGCCAGCATATTGGATCGATTATTGATGAGCTATTTCCCGATTGGCAGGGGGGATATATGAAAGGTTTGCTGATAGGGATAACCGATGATTTATCATCAGATAAATATAATCAATTTACGAACCTTGGCATGACGCATATATTAGCGATATCAGGTACGCATGTCGCCATAAATATTAGCTTAGTGTTTGGATTATTAAGATTATTAAAGGTGACAAGAGAAAGAGCTTATTCTACAGTGTTTTGGTTGCTTCCGGTCTATGTATTTATGACAGGTTTTTCTCCTTCTGTGATCCGAGCAGGCTTAATGACCATGTTAGGCATCTTTTTATTAAAAAGAAGGTTACTTAAGAATGGACTAAACACACTTAGCGCTGTAGCCTTTGTCATGTTAATGTGGCAACCTTATTACTTATTTAACATTAGCTTTCAGCTTTCGTTTGCCGTCACCGCTGGGATCATCATATTTACACCATTCATAAAACCCTATTTATTGTGGCTCCCAGCTAAAATTAGAGGTGGCATTGCCATTACAATTGCTGCTGAATTAATTTCCTTTCCACTTACCTTATATTATTTTAATCAATATTCGTTGTTGTCTATGCTTGCGAACTTAGCTCTGGTTCCTATTATTAGTGCTGTAACGTTACCAGTTGGGACAATTTCCTTGCTACTAGGCTCGATATGGTTACCTCTTGGAAAATGGTTTGCTTTTATTGTGTACTGGTTAAACCTAGCTACATTTAGTATAACGAAATGGCTAAGTGAACTGTCAGGATTTATGACGTACTGGAAGTCTCCCACGATATTATGGTTAATTGTATATTATGCCATGTTATATCTAATGTTTTATTTGCAGCAAAGACGTAACTTAGAATTAAGTACTAACATAGAATCATATGATGATACTGTACCCTTAGAGCCTGTTAATATTAATAGAGGAAAAGATTCACTTCAATATGTATTTAAAGCTGGACACTATACCTTTTTTATAGCTTGGTTTATGATCATGTTAGTTATTGCTTATCAGCCCCTTAATGAAAGGGGAGTTGGGTATGTGCAATTTATTGATGTTGGGCAAGGTGATTGTATATTAATTACAACCCCTGGTGGGATCAATGTATTAGTTGATGGTGGGGGAACCGTTTCCTTTCGTAAGCCAAAAGATGCTTGGAGGACCAGGAAGGTTCCTTACGAGGTGGGTGAAAAAACCGTCGTTCCTTTGCTTAAGAAGAGAGGGATACATACATTAGACATTGTTATTATGACCCACGCGGATCAAGACCATATTGGTGGGCTTCAAGCTGTGTTATCCCACTTTCCTGTACGAGCCCTAATAACGAATGGGAGTATAGCTAAGTCTAAAACGCTAACGAAGCTATTAGAAACAGCATTAGCTAAAGATATTTCTATTTATTCAGCATACGGAGGCATGGGATTGTCACTTGATCCCTTAACATCTATTGATTTTGTCTATCCTGAAGCTAAGCGAGATGGAGCAATATCTATTATTAAGGATCAAAATCATGAATCTATCGTTTTTTATTTAACGATGGATGGAGTGCGCTTCTTGTTTACTGGTGATATGGATATCGCTGCAGAGGATGAAATTATGAATTTAGAGAAATCTCCTAAGCGATTACAAGCTGAAGTCCTTAAAATAGCTCATCATGGGAGTAAAACTTCGACGTCCTTAAACTGGCTTAAGGCGATAAAACCGAAGCTTGCGGTTATTCCTGTAGGTAGTCGTAACAGCTATGGTCATCCTCACCCAAATGTCTTACAGCACATTGATGAGCAAGGGATTCCAATCTATAGAACTGATCAGAATGGAGAAGTACAAATGAAGGTTGATGGTGGTCGATTGAGTTTTCGTACCTATTCCCATAAATATGATAAATAGAACATTTTTTATTGTTATGAGGAATGATGACGTTAGATGTTTTTTTTGGTATTCTTAATAGGGATTGAAGCAGTTTTATTACTATAAAAATGAGATAAAACTAACAGATTTCATAATTAAATAAAAGATTAAATAATTGTAACTCATATTGCAACATATTTCAGATTAACTACGTCTGTAAGGTTGCAAGGGAGGGGGAGCCTTTTGTGGTAGAGCAGGGACTCATCAGAGCCGCTCAAATGGGCGATCGCGACGCTCTAATCACCCTATTGCGGGATATTCAGGATCATGTATATCGAACGGCATATTATATTCTTAATAATGAACAGGATGCACATGATGCTGCTCAAGAAGCACTCATTCGGATTTACACAAAAATTGATTCTTATCAGGAAAAGGCTCAATTTAAGACATGGGTGCAGCGAATTGTTACGAATATCTGTATTGACAAGTTTAGAAAAGTAAAACCTGTCGTATCCATTGAAGAGCATGATTTAGTTTTTCAAGCGGGTGAAAATGTGGAGCGTGAAGTTATGTCAGGCTATATTGCAGAGGATATTAGAAATGCGATTGAACAGCTTCCTGAGCATCATCGTACGGTAATTACCTTAAGATATCTGCAAGGTTTTTCATACAATGAAATATCTGATTGTTTGGAATTGCCTTTAAATACGGTAAAGTCCTATCTGTTTAGAGCAAGGCAACAGCTTCAACTTCTTCTACAAGATTATCAGAAAGGTGGTGTAACGTAGATGGGATGCCCAGAAGTGATAGAAGAGTGGATGAATCTGTATGTAGATCATGCATTGGACGACGAAGAAGAGAAGCTTTTGTTACAGCATGTACAGTCTTGTCCAGATTGTGCTGAGAAGTTCACATTACTCAAGGAATTGTCCGCTAGGCTGGAGCAGTTGCCTATGGCTACACCAAGCTTTGATCTTGTAGATGCTATTTTGCCACAGCTTCAAGCAATAGATCAGAGACGTAATGAAGAAGCAAGTACAGTGATTCCTATGGTAAGAGATAAAGTAAACCAGACTTCAAAAAGAAGTCGTATTTTTAGAACTGGAGTATTAGGAACCGCGGTAGCCGCAGTTATTTTTGGATTGTTTGTTTACAACCATGAAAATAATAATATGCAGGATGCAGATGGTCAAATTGAGCAGCAAGTTGCATTTGTAGAGGAAAATAGCAGTCTCAATTCCAATTCTCAAAATTCTGAAAATAAACAACTTGTTGAAGCTGAGCAAAATAATAATAAGGTATCTTCAAATGAAGATAGACCTGTTGACACAAAACCTTTAGAGGATCAAGCAACATCTGATCAAAAATCGGTAACGAAAAATAATCCACAGCAACCTCAGAAGGACCAGGCTAAGCAGCCTTCTAATTCAGATGTGGATAAAAAAGGAAAGAGTCCTACTGTAAAACCAGAGAAACAAAATAAGGATGTACAGTCTTCACCTAAAAACCAAGATGCTTCTCGCGGAGCAGGAACTGGGGAAGTAGAGTCTAGCAATCAAGATGAAGGCATAGTGATGCATGAAAATAATGACATGCCAGAAAAGCTGGAATTTTTTAATGGTGATACTTCCATAGGTATGGGAATGACTAGTAATATTAGTCAGTGGGTTTCACCTGATGGCTTATATTCTGTAGAGCTCAATGATGCTCACGTATATCTTTATAAGATTTCGAGTGAATCTAATAAGACGTTACTAATGGATCAAGCAATAGAAGGTGCTTGGGTAGATGGAGCTTGGTCACAGGATGAACAGAATAAATTAACATTCTCATATCGAACAGAGATAGATGGTACGATAAAATCATCCCTTATTGACCCAAAGGTTTTAGAAAAAAATAAATAAAATGATGCACCATTTTAAGAGATATGGAATAGGTTAATATATAAACAGAATTAAAGAGATGTTAAAGCGTCGTGTATGACCGAGGTAGAGATAGTTTCTAGAGCTATCTTCTATCTCGTTTATATAGATGTGACCAAGACAAAGGAATCTGGAGGCGAAATTAGTCCCTTCAGGTTCCTTTGTTGCGTAAATGAGGTTATACCAAGTATCATAGAGAAAGCGAAGAAATGGAATTATAAATAATTATGGCTCAACACAGAAATCGGTTCTTGACAATCTATAAAGTAAGAGGCGACGTAGCAGGGAGTGGCTTCAACCGCTGTTAAGATCCCATTTTCTTTATAACATGTGTTGAATGGATGAAATTGTGATCTTAAAGGCGGACGCGTTCGCTTCTCCACCATCTCCCTGCTCCTTCGCTTCGTTAGCTTATTGTCAAGTACCGATTTTAAGATTGAGCCATAATTATTTAATTTAATTTTTAAAAGGTCGATGAAGAGGATGACTTTAATATGGATGTAAAAACAGCGCTAAAGCAAGTACAGTCTGGAAAGATTTTGCCAATCTACGTATGCTTCGGGACAGAAAAATATCAATTAAATCAATTTATTAAAAAGCTTCAGGACACCGTTGTTGATCAGGATGGACGTGATTTTGGTCTAGCTAATTATGATTTAGCTGAAACCCCAGTGGAGATGGTGGTTGAGGAGGCGGAGATGCTCCCTTTTTTAGTGCCGCAAAAGTTAATTGTAGTTAGGGATAGCAGTGTTTTTACGGCAGGAAAAGACAATCAAAAAATTGCGCATAATATAGATGCTTTAATTGCTTATATGAATAATCCTGCGCCACATAGTGTTATTGTGTTTGTCGTTAATGCTGAAAAACTAGATGAACGCAAAAAGATTGTAAAGCTTATGAAGGGGAATGACGCGGTTATTTCATTTATGCCACTTAGTGCTAATGATCTCATTACATGGGTCGTAGCAGAGGCAAAGTCAAGAGGTTGTGTTATACGCCAAGAGGCGGCACAAGCCTTAATTCAGGCTAGCGGTGTGCATATGGGAGGACTTGCCTCTGAACTGGACAAGTTGTGTTTATTTGTGGGTCAAGGACAAGAGATTGAGGTAGAGGCGATCAATCAGCTTGTAGAGCGTAATACAGAACAAAATGTATTTGTAATGGTGGAGCATATTGCGAACCTTAAGCTTGATCAAGCACTGAATATATTTTATGAATTGTTAAAGCAACGTGAAGAACCAATTAAAATTGTTGCTCTAATTGCAAGGCAATTTAGAATTATGCTACAGGTAAAAGAGCTTAGCGCTCAAAACTATTCTCAACAGCAAATTGCCTCCCAGCTAAGTCTTCATCCCTATGGTGTGAAGGTAGCTGGAGAACAAGCGCGACGGTTCGAAGCTACTCGATTAAAACAATTGCTCGCTAAACTTGCCCAATTAGACTTTGAAATGAAAAGTGGAAAAATGGATAAAGTGCTCGGACTAGAGTTGTTTTTATTGCACTTGGCGGCTTAGTTTGGAAGTTGACAACAATGAAGATGGCCTGCTACAAAACAGAGGGTTCTTTCGATCGTTGTTAAAACCAGATTTCTATTATTAATGAGTAATTTATTGTAGCAATCTGGTTTTAAATACGAACGTTTCACTTCTCCAGAATCCCTCTGTTCCTTCGCTAGTTTAAGTGGGTTGTCAACCTCCAAAATGTAGCCTAAAGCGCATATTAAAATTAGGGACATAGGAATTTTAAGTCCAAAAAGACCTGAACGAATTCGTTCAGGTCTTTGGGCTTAATTTATAAAAGCGACGCTTACGCTTGTGCAGTAAGGGCGTTCAATTTTTTAGTCAAGCGAGATTTTTTACGAGCAGCTGCATTTTTATGGATTAATCCTTTAGTTACAGCCTTGTCCAACTTCTTAGTAGCAACGATAAGAGCTTCTTTAGCAGCTTCTACTTCATTGCTCGCTAGAGCAGTATCAACAGTTTTAACAGCAGTACGCAAAGCAGACTTCTGAGAAGCGTTAAGCGCACGACGTTTGTCATTTGTTTTTACGCGTTTGATAGCGGATTTAATGTTAGGCATTGCATTCACCTCCTGTAAAGCATATAGTAACCCAGATGATTCACAACTTAAAATAGTTTATCATGTGGTGGCATAAAAAGCAATAAATTGATGTTAATCTTTTCAAAGCTATCGTTTTTTGTATAAATGGCAGACATTTCTTGCACACTATAACCTAAGTAACGCAAATAAGGAGGTTATGGTCTGTATGACTCTTGATTTAAGCAAATATTCGGTACGCACAGATTTAGCGATAGAATCGAAAGCCTTTGCGGAAGAAACGTTAGGTTCACCCATCTCTGGATTAATGGAGGATATTGAGGAGCATGATGGAATTAAGGTAACACGTTTAGATATTCAAAATGAAGAAGCCTCCCAGAAAATTGGTAAAATAAAAGGGCATTATGTTACTTTTGAGGTTCCTGGCCTAAGAACTCAAGACACTGAACTACAGGACAAGGTTACACAATCATTTGCAAAGGAGTTTGCTCAATTTTTAAAAAGAATTGGGATAAAATCTGAAGCTAAAGTATTAATCGTTGGTTTAGGCAATTGGAATGTCACTCCAGACGCATTAGGACCGTTAGTAGTTGAGAATATAATGGTGACAAGACATTTCTTTGAGCTAGTTCCCGATCAAGTAAATGAGGGATATCGTGAAGTGAGTGCTGTTGCCCCTGGTGTTTTAGGCATAACAGGAATAGAGTCCAGTGAAATTGTTCAAGGCATCGTTGAGCGAACTAAACCCGATCTTATTATTGCAATCGATGCACTGGCATCACGTTCCTTAGAGCGCGTCAATACGACGATACAGGTTGCTGATATTGGGATACACCCTGGTTCAGGCATTGGCAATAAACGTCGTGGGTTAACGTATGAGGTGCTAGGAGTGCCTTGTATTGCGATTGGTGTTCCTACTGTCTGCTATGCTTCAACGATTGTGAACAACGTATTTGATTTAATGAATCATCATTTTAGTGCCGAGACGGGTGGAAATCAGGCGCAAAGCAAACAAATTATGGGCCTTCTTACTGAACTATCTGAAAATGAGCGGTTAGGATTAGTAAAGGAAGTACTGGAACCGTTAGGGCATGATCTCATTGTTACACCAAAGGAAATTGATAACTTCATTGAAGACATCGCAAATATTATCGCAAGTGGCCTAAATCAAGCATTACACCAAGCGATTAACAACGAAAATGTAGGGGCATATACACATTAACAATTAGGCATACAATTAAGATTCTATAAAATTTCTACATTGAAAGTAAAGAATGAGAGCCATTAGAGATAACAATCTAAGGGCTCTTTTCATTTTCTTAATAATACTTTGGCTAGCATTTGTATTGAGACTCCCTCCGAATCTATATTTTCAGTTCTATATTTTGTGCTAGGTTCATAGATTTGAAATACAAAGACTTTAAAAGACTCACAAGTTTGATAAAGAACTAGTATTTGCACCATACCAAGGAGGCACAAATCTATGAGATTTCGCGCACTAAACATTGCCAAATTTAAAAGAAATATTATGCATATATTAGCTATGGGACAAACCTTACTTGTTTTATCGTTACTCTCTATTGTGTTTTTTGTATTGCTTGGAATAAGCGGTATTGCTGAAAAGCATTTGAATACATCTCCCGTCAGCTCTATGAAAGGACTAGCTAGTTCTCTATCAAGTCACTTTTTTATTAATATGATCGGAATGGAATTGCCTCATAGTACAACTAGTGAGGAGGGATCCGTTTTTGATGGTAAAAAAATCGCGAATGTCGTCTTTCAAATGTTAACGGATGTTAACCCCTCAGACCCTAAAAGCTTGCTAGCTAGAGAAATTCCAGCGCTTGGTGCGGATAGTCCCATTTTGTTACGCGCAGGCTCAGGTAATGATGGAACCTCAGCTCCAGAGGATTATCGAACAGATGAGACAGCACCACATGACATTGGACAGCAGTCAGAGGTAGACCCCTCAGATCCTACAAGTCCGACAGAACCAAAGGACCCACAGGGGAATTCGCAGCCCAACAAAGAGCCCAATACGTCACCCCCTGGAAAAACCGACCCTACCTCACCAGAAAAAGATCCAAACCAACAAGAAGTAAAGCTTACAGGCAAAAATATAGTGATGATTTATCATTCTCACCCACAAGAATCATATAATCCATTAATAGGGAAGGAAAGTAAAAACCCTGGCTCCTCTGATCCTAAAAAAAATATCGCGGTGGTAGGGGACATGTTGAAAACAGAATTGGAGCGTAATGGCATTGACACCTTGCATAAGGTTCAAGATTACGCATCAACGGTTAGTAATTACAACTATAACTATTCCTACAAATATTCACGAGAGACGGTCAAAAAAGCAATGGCTGAAAATGGACAGCTGGAGTATTTTATCGATATACATCGAGATTCACAACGTCATGGTAAAACAACAACAACAATTAATGGTGAAAACTATGCACAGGTTTATTTTATAATCGGACATGGCAACAAAAATTGGCGGAAAAATGAACAGTTTGCTAGCTCTATTCACGAACGAATGGAAAAGGACTATCCAGGTCTGTCACGAGGGATTTGGGGCAAAACATCAAGTCAAGGCAATGGGGAATACAATCAATCCTTATCTGAAAATAGCATTTTAATTGAAATTGGTGGCATCGATAATAGCAAGGAGGAATTAGCGCGAACAACGAAAGTACTTGCTGACATTTTGTCAAATATTTTTTGGGAAGCTCAAGATGCTAAAAAGGTAGATGGCAAAGGGAAATAACAACTTATTACTAATTGGGGGTGTATGGAATGTCAAACGACATAAAAAAGTTATTTTTGTATGGTGTGTTACTTGTTGCAGGGGTTACCTTTGGCATGCAGCTAGCAGAGTCGGGGAATAAAGATACGTATGGTGCACCGCAATATTACGTTCAGCAGCCTCAAGTTCAAACCCAGCAAACCGAGCAAACGGGGCAAATCGGGCAACTAGGGCAAGTACAGCAGGGTCAGCAAGTACAGCAAGGACAACAACTGCAGGCTCAGTCAGCACCTTCTACAGCACCAACAATAACTGCACCCGCAGATATATTGCTACCACCAGCTACTAAGCCTTCAGTAGATAAGTTTGCCGATAAAACAGCTAATTTACTTCAAAAATTGTCTAAGCAAGGCATACATTGGGTTGCTTCATTATTTGGGACTACTGAATAATTGGCACGTTACATTGTTCCCGTTCGGTTTGATATAATAAGTGTTAGATTATTTTAGATGAGATTGAGCCGAGCCGGAGGGAATAGAAGTGAAGAAAATTACAATGCAACAGATTGCGGATCATTTAGGCGTATCGAAGTTTGTGGTGTCTAAGGCGTTATCTGGCAAAGAAGGTGTACATGACACCACACGTGCAAGAGTAATTGAAGCGGCAAGCCAATTAGGCTATTTTGCACAAAAAAATAGATATGCATCTGCCAAGCGATTGATGGAAGCAGAGCATTTAGAGGGTAAAAAGACTGTGCTTGTATTTATGCCTAATATTCGTTTTCAAAATAAAGATTCGTTATATTGGGGTAAAGTGCTAGAAGGAATTTCTCAGGAGCTGGAAAACCAAGGCCTAGGGATGATTATTATGTCTGAGTCTAAAGGAGAGCACATTATTAGTGCCTTGAATCCGCAAGGCTTATTGGGAATCATTGGAATCGGGCAAATGGAAACCTCACTTTTACTTGAGGTACGAGCATTGGACTTACCGATGGTATTCGTAGATCATGAAGATCCATTAATTCCGTGTGACACGATATTCGCTAATAATATGGATGGAATGGCAAGGCTAGTGAATCACCTCATCGGTTTAGGTCATCGCCATTTGCACTTTTTAGGTAATTTATCCTTTTCAAGTAGCTTTTGCGATCGTTGGATCGGTTATCGTCATGTGCTAGAAGATCAAGACCTTATTCCACAGGATCGTCATGATCCCATGCTAAACTTACCTAATATTGAAACTGGTGGATATGAAGAAGAGGTAACATTTTGGATTAAAAGACAAAAAGCCGCAGGAAAGCTTCCTACAGCCTTAATCTGTGCAAACGATCATATCGCCCTCACAGTGATACAGCTTTTAACTCAATTAGGTATACAGGTTCCAACACATATGACCGTCACTGGGTTTGATAATATTGCTGATGCTACGCTGTCTAAGCCAACCTTAACTACTGTAGATGTACCCAAAGCGCAGCTTGGCAAAGTCGCTGTCATAAAGCTGTTAAATCGTGTTGCAAATTCCTTGACAATCTTTGAAAAAACATTGCTATCCGTTGAGCTTGTTCCTCGTGAGTCAAGTCGTGCCATAGAGCAGATTACACAGGAGACATTATTTTGAAAAAGACAAGGACATATTATTCTAATACGCATGAGCATCCTCGAGACTTATTTATTGCTGTGCAAGTAACATAAATTTCTTTGAATAAAAGAGTTGCGTTGCTCTACACAAGCAAAAGAGCGTAAGGCGTCTTGGGGTGTATTTTTTACGTAATCCAGCAGCTTTTTGATAGAGGTTGCCGCCACATGAATTTTTGTATCTGAAGAAGCATAATAAATGTAGACCTCACCATTGTCTCTAGCGATAACTCCATTGCAAAATACAACATTGGAGACATCACCCACGCGTTCCTCGTCTTCGGGAGCAAGTAGATATCCTCCTGGAGCGTAAATGATACGCCATGGCTCTTGCAGGTCAGTTAAAAACGAATATAATACATAACGCAAGCCAGCAGCGGTATTTCGTACCCCATGCGCAATATGAAGCCATCCCTCTGATGTGCGGATTGGCGCAGGGCCTTGCCCATTTTTTACTTCCTTGATGGTATGATACTGACGTTCATCTATAATAATTTCTTTTTCAATTACAGCGTGTTCAATGTTTTTTGCAAGTCCCCAGCCGATGCCCCCGCCTGATCCAGTTTCAATAAAGCCATCCTGTGGTCGTGTATAAAAAGCATAGTGTCCATTTACAAATTCGGGGTGTAAGACAACATTTCGTTGTTGTGGGGATGGGGTGATCAAATCATCTAGCCGCTCCCATTCCTTTAAATCCGTTGTTCTTGCAATTCCGCAAGCCGCAACCGCACTTGAGAGGTCACCACTAGGCGCATTTGGATCTTTACGTTCTGTGCAAAACAGTCCATAAATATAGCCATCTTCATGTTTACATAAACGCATGTCATAAATGTTAATGTCAGGCTGATCATTTTCAGACATAACAATAGGATATTCCCAAAACCTAAAGCCCTCTGTAGGGGAAGTGCTTTCAGCGATAGCAAAAAATGATTTGCGATCTACCCCTTCGACACGTACAGCTAATAAATAACGTCCGTCAATCTCAATTGCTCCAGGATTAAAAACAGCGTTAATCCCCATACGCTCCATAAAATAAGGGTTAGTGTCAGGGTTAAAATCATATCTCCAAAATAAAGGAGTGTGTGCTGCGGTTAATATAGGATGCTCATAACGTTGAAATATTCCGTTGCTAAGTGTCAGCGGGGGATTGGGACGTGATATAAGCTGTTCATAATGATTACTCAGTACATATTTGCGTTGTTCAAATACAGTTGCCATCGAAGAACCTCCAGTTTTTAAGAGCTATTAATATAAAAAATAGAACGAATATAAATTTAGTTGATTTCATCTGATGACATAGATAAACGGTGCAGCATTTCTATACAGGCTCTGCTATTGTGATAAGGGCATTTCCAAGCACTTAGTTTAGGTTCATTTGGCAGTGGTTTTCCGCTTGGATCAACACCCCACAGCCATTCCCCATTTACTTTATCAACGATACAATTTTGAATAAACTGCCATGAATGTAAGGCGGCTTCATAAAAACGAGGATCATCTGTAAGCTGAAAGGCATTAAAAAAACCAACCATGGCTTCGGCTTGGGGCCACCAATCCTTGTTAGCATTTGTTATGCCTGTTTCATTTCCTTCATTCCATATGCCACCATCATGGTCAATTCCTTCATGAAGTGTTGCATTCGCCATTGAAATGACAATTCCTTTCACTTTGGCCAACAATTTTTCATTCCCCAGCACTTGAGCAGCTTCATATAATAGCCAGCTACCCTCAATGTCATGACCATATGAGATCGCATTGCTTTTGCTATTCCATTGCTCATCAAAAAATAGTAAAAAGTGATGATTATCTAGATTAATAATATGATGAAGTGTAATTTCTATTAATTCAGTTAGCTTTTGCGCTAAAAGTGGAGATTTCCACACCCGATAAAGCTGAGTATAGGCTTCCAAAACATGTAGATGGGTGTTCATTGATTTTTTCTCATTTAAGTCCTTATCACTCAAGGATAAATTGTCGGTTGCGCACCATTCCCTAGAAAACGCCTCAAAGTAGCCCCTATGCTCCGTGTCATAGCTATGTTGTTCTAGCAAATGGAATAAAGCAATTCCGTTAACTAATGCAACCTCGCAACCAGTAGCTAAAAAATACTCTGTCAAAGCATAAATGACAAAGGCTTGCCCATACACCTGTTTCTTGGTTTCTATTGGATTTCCTTTATAGTCGATCAGCCAATAAAAACCTCCATATTGTTCATCTTCAAATAACTCAAATAAGGAGGTATAGGCGTAGTGCGCCATGTCTAAATAGTCCTGTTTGTCAGTAAACCGATAGGCAGCTGAAAAGGTCCATAATATGCGGGCAGCAAGGACGAGGCTTTTATTTGCGTCGTGAACAATGGCCATATCCTGATTGATTTGCCCAATAAAGCCACCATGTTTAACATCTTTGGCGTGTATTAACCAAAACGGTAAAATGTTAGCTTCAAGCTCCTTCTGTAAGGCATGCTTCCATTTTTCAATATCGACATGCATAACAAGCTCACTCCTTTTTACTGCTTGTTTGTTATTTTATTTTATTGTTGTTATATAACAATATAATTGCATTCACATTTCTTTATGACTTAAAACTAATTTTTGTTAACCTATGAGATAGGAATGGATTGCAATCGTAGTTTAAAAATATAACTCACCGTTTAAGTTTGTAATAGTAATCTAAAGCGAGAGGGGACGTTAAGTTAGATGAGAGAGCATACTTTAAATCAACAAAAACAAATGTGCACCAAATATAATGCTTCCTTTTGTGAGGCTCCTAGTCATTTAAAAGTAGGAATATCTTTAAATGTAAGGGAGGGCATAATACCGATACATGGCTTGCGTATTCAGCCTGAAAATAGTACAACGGGCTGGTATATATGGGCAGGAGAAGAGATGTCACAAGCTGATGATTTTTTTGTTCCTTTACATGTCGCACATGTTGAAGAGTGGGTGCCTGGTATTGAGAAGTATTTAGGTCTTAGTCCTGGTTGGCGATTTATAATAGCAGATGACTATGAAGATGTATGGTTTGACGAAGCGATTTTAAAATCGTAAAAAAGCATCCACTAACTGTGATGAACGCGAGCGTTTGCCTAGTTAGTTGGATGCTTTTTTTAAATCCCATTATGGCTAATGTAAATTTCGTATTAGCTGTCGTTAGCGTATATGCTCAACCTATAAATTAGCTAACGCTGATTTTAACTTCGGAAATACGTTTAGTGCATTCGAGTAAAAAACTTCTTCCCAGTGAGGTTCTGGAATTAAATTTTTAACAAATTCAATATAAGCCCCAACTGGAATCAATGGCCAATCTGTGCCAAACAATACTTTATCATATCGCTCAGCAAAGACGAGCGCACGACGGAAATGATCGGTATATGTCTGCTCTTTCATCAGTCGCTGCACCTTAGCCGCATCGCCAACGATCCAGCCTGATAAATCTGCATATAGGTTTTCATTTTTTTCAAGCATTGCTGCCGTATCCATCACCCATGGATCACCAAGATGACAAATCATAAAATTAATATCCCGATGCTTCATGATGGCTTCCTCCATCGCTAGTGGATGTGAGTATTTGAGTAAACCTCGATCAGAATAGGTTAACCCACCGTGGATGACAACAGGAACTTGATACGTAGCAGCCAGCTTATACACTGGGTCATATATGGGATCATGAACAGCGTAATGATAATATCCTGCGTATAGCTTAATTCCTACGACATGAGTTTGCTGTAGAGCTTGCTCTAACTGTGCTAACTGACCCGACTCATGTAGTGTATGTGGATTAATACCAACACAAGTAAAAACGTTAGCAGGGAGGGGGGCGCTTAAATCAAGCCCCATCGGATTTTTAGCTTTCAGATCAGGAAAACCACCTTCTTGCGTTTCTGTTACTCCCATACCAATCGCCGCGACAACGCCTGCCTGTTGAAATTCCACCGCTAAACCAGTTGCAGAATAATCAATGTGAGCTAAAGATTTTGCAGTATCATGAAAGCTTGCTATATTTGAAAAATGAATATGGGCATCAATGATTTTCAAGTTGCCTTACCTCCAATATTGATTATGAGAGCGTAAATGTGAGGTTCAGTAAATCAGCGTAAGCTGCTTTTGACGCTTCTAGCTCATTTAGGACATAAAATTGTGGATTGGTTAAAAAATGAGCGCCATGCTTGGCTTGATGCGTTTGAATCGTAATTGAAGAAATTACTTGATTATCAATATAGCTATAGCAGTTTCCTTTATTTGGATTGCTAACTAAAGTTAGCTTTTGCCCTCTTTCAGTGGAATGATAGTGGATCACATCATCAAAGGTAAACTCGATATCTGCTGTACCCACTTTAAATTGGATTTTGTCACCTTGCTCATTTTGATAGGAAACTCGGCTATGAGTTAGCTCCTCTGCTGTCTTAAAAAAGCTCCATGTTGACATAGACAAAGGATGATAAGAAGTATTAGTCTGCTGATCCACTTCAACGACGGTAGCCAAAACAGGCACACCTGGCAGCAATAAGAAATATTGATGGTAAATAAGGCCCTTATAAATCTCGTTTTTTTCAATCGAAATCGTCATTTTAATGCCTGACCACACATTTCCTTTGTTGTCATGGAGCTTAGCAAATTCAGCCCACCGTTTTTCCTCCATCAACGAAAGGAGAGAAATATTGCTAGGGTGTGTGGAAATTCCACCAAGCCAAGGGTTCCACCACGCTTTTGGTTGTGCCTTTGGAAAAGAAGCATCTAGCCATTCTTGCTCTTTATAACATAATGAGAACAAAGAAGGGGCATAATCGGAGCTTGCTGAAATCGAAAGGCTCCCATTATTTACAGTCAAAACTGGTTTTTCTTGCTCTATGATTTCTTGCTGTACAACCTCATCTGTACCTATAGGGAAAACAACCGATTGCTTTTGTAATAGAAAGGTATCAAAGTCCAAAGTGGTTTCTACGATATCCATTGTCATTCCCGTATCCCCATCAGAAGTTGAATCACAAGCATATGCAATGCTCCCATGAGGGGTAGAAAATTGGACCTCACTTGGATTGTTTTCAAGCTGAACAGGGTAGGTATCCGTAGCGATACTACCAAGCTTCGAGCTTATCCTTACGGCTCCAGTTAAGCTTGTTTTTTTATGTTCGCGTAACTTTATTTGTAGAGTATCACTTATAAATGGATTCCCATCATTTAAAATATACTCCATCGGCTTACTTAATGGTGGAGAAGGAGGCGCTTGGGTTTTGCGAACATAATCTCTAAATTCATCCCATTCTGAAAATGTACCTACACTAAAAATGTATGGAACGCTATCGGCATAACTACCTGCTTGTAGTGAACCTATCTTTTGATGAGTAGCATGTTGATAACCTTCCTGTTCCAAGCTGCATTGTTCTGGCCAACTCATTCCATAGCTTCCTGTATCCGTATAAGTGAACATCCAGTTTTCTGTAAAATGTTCAGCTTTGTAATAGTTTCTAGTTTTTGCATAAGGAGGTTGTCTAAGATCAAGAAATTGATGATTATAAGGTAAAATTGAATTTTCTATACCGAAATAAAACTTTTCCTTTAGCTCCAGCATTTCTGGAATGGCTTGCTGAGATAAGTTGTGAATTCGATAATAGAGCGTTGCAAGTCCATTATTATAAAGGCTAACATAAGCAATAAGCTGTACATTATCGTATCCTTCTAGTGCATAATGTGCTTCCAATACAATGCTGTCACTCATTACGTTAAAGCTGACCTCAAGTGGAGGTTTTTGGTCGTATTTATTGCTAAAAGGTGGACCTAGCTTGGCAAGAGGTAAACTTGCGACAACATGATTACGACGCACATCAATGATGGAAATTTCATTTTGATAGCGATTAAGGCTTGCTAAGCGATTTCCGTTACCAATGACCCATTGATGGCTGTTTTCACCAGAAAATACACCACTTCGTCCATGTACAAGTGCAGTTAACTCACTTTCTACCCTTGCTTGCTCATGTTCTAACTGAACTGTGAGCTGTAGAGCTTCGGTATACAACCCATATTGGGTTACTAACCCTTGTACGGGGAGGCTATAACGCCCTTTAGCAGGAATCGTTAGCGTATAGACTTGATCATCAAAAGCGATCAAATCATTTACGGGTAAAGTAAAAGTAGTGACAACCTCCTCATCATAATGATTTTCTAACGTGAGGTAGAAGTTGGCTTGCTGTCCTAAGTAAAATTCACTGTGCTCCGAGCCCATCGCGAGCTTGATTGGAAAAACAGGATAAACCCCCGTTTTAAAGCTTGCTTGTAGACCATTAATAAGAACAGCTGTTTCGACAATGGGATGGGTACGCCATTTATTAATTTCCTGCTGGATTGGCTGTACCAAGAAATGCCCTTCGATCACGGTTTTATCTTGTACTTCTATCGTTTCGTTCAAATCAAACTGAATATTTTTATTAGAAATCCCTTCTAGGGATACTTGCAATGGTTTGCCACTTTTATTGTGAATGGTATAGGTGATAGGATAACTTGTCCCATAAGGTAACTTGTGCTGAGGAATATCAGCTTTAATTAAATAATCGTTAGTTTCGATTAAACGAATACCCCGACCTGTACGCTCAAAATCAATTTTAAGTAGCTGTCCATCATGCACCCAATGATAAGTGAAGTAATCAAACCCATTGATGTGCTCCCCATCCGGCTGAACAGTAAGATCACGTTTCCCATCTGCATACCAATCTGCAGTATCAAAATAATCACGAACAGCCTCAGTCTGCAAAACGGTAGGAATGAAATTCATTAGATGAGTAGTCTCATCTCTTTTTTCCCAAAAGAAGCCACATTTTTTGTACGTCGGTACTGCCTTCGTATTTCCTGGCCATGTGTACAAATCTACTCTTGGCCAACCAAGCTCGATGGTAGCCTGCACGGCTCTAAGTACAAGTGACTTTCCAACCTTACGTCCATGAAAATCAGGTCTAACATTCAGTAAAGCAATATATAACGCGCCTTCATCCTCTTGATAGTAGTTAAAGCTACAGTAGCCAACAACCTCCTCACCTACTAGTGCTAAAAAAACATGTAAATGCTTATTTTGCGCCTCGTCACGTTGAACGTCTTGCCCTGTACGTATTACATTTCCGCCACCCCAGCTCTCATTGCTTTGGTTCCACATCTCTGCAATGGAGTCGGCATACTTAGGCTCATATTCTACAATCGTAATGTTTGCAGCTGTCATTGTTTACTTCAACCTCCTGTCAGATCAAAAGCATTTTATGAAATGGATGAATCTGTAATTCACTATCATCATAAACGATTTAATAGGCTAATCACAATTAACGTTTACTTAATATTTGAGACAGATTCGCGGTGGATGATAGTGCCTTGCACTAGTACACGCCCTAATTTAAGACTTGGGTACGAGAGCTTATCAATGATATATTTCACAGCGATACTAGACATCTGCTCAAAGTTCACTTCCATTGTAGTAAGATGAGGTGTTGCAATTGTGGCATAAATATCATTGTCAAAACCAACAACGGAGCAATCCTTTGGCACAGCATAGCCTTTGCTTTTAAGCTTTTGTATTAATAAATATGCGATTTGATCACAGTTGCACACAAAAGCCGTTGGCATATTTTGAGGCGAATCAGGAAGCTCAGAATTAGGCAACTCAAGCTCAATATATTTTCCACGCTCATCCCGATCAGATATAACTAAGCTCTCATCTAACTTAATGTTGTGTTCAAGCAATGACTTGTAATAGCCAAGGTAACGATCCTGTATACTGCTAGTGGAATTAATATTTCCTACATAAGCAATTTTGGTATGACCTTGTGAAATTAAATAATTCGTTATTGCGTAAGCACCATAAAAGTTATCTGTCACGATCGCATCAATATCTGAATGCTCATCATAAAAATCAAGAAATACTTTAGGTAAATCCATGTCTTGTACGAGTTGAATGTAGCTTTTGCTGATTTGACCTAAAATGATGAGTCCATCCACCTTTTTTTCAGCATAGATTTTGGGGATCTGTAATTGCTCCTCATCTTCATCACTTAAAATACTCAGTATGCCAAAATAACCGGCTTGCTCAAGTAACAATGAAATTTGCTTATAGACGATCAGGTAAAAAGATTGAGCAAGACCTGTGAAGCGTTCTGGAATAATGACGCCGATGTTATGGGAGAACCCTTCCTTCATCGCTTTTGCTGTCGTGTTGTAGCGATAGCCCATCTGCGCTGCGAGCTGTTTTATTTTTTGTTTAAGCTCGTCACTTACCCCTTCTTTATCACCTAGTGCCTTGGAAACGGTAACCGTGCTAACACCTAGCTGATTTGCGATATCGCGCATCGTAATATTACTTTTCATCATGTATCCTCCATTAAAGTAAATCTTAAATTAAGTAAATCTAAAATTGATGTGAACCTTTATGTAATAAGTAGTATACAACATATTGACCTGTAAACGTATTCATTATATGATTCAATTATAAGTTAACGATAACTTAATTATAACTTAACTAATTACTTCGCTGACAAAATTAACTTAAAGTTATATTGGAGGGGATAAGAGATTCATAAGCTTATTGTGAAGCATAAATTATTAGCTGTTAACTACATTATTTGTATTGCTATTTAGTAAGAAGAGTGCGGTTAAGGTTTCTCTAGTGTCGTTTTTGATTGGAACTATCTTTTTCACGATTATGATTACCTTTCGTTAAAGGCTAATCATTACTTAACAAGGTTAGCTATTTTATTTTTTAAATATGAGGGGAGTTTTTATAATGTCAGAGGTACGAATTATTGGAGAAGTTTTAAAAAATATGCCATGGCAAGAAAAGCCAGCTGGAGCACAAGGCCCTGTATGGAGACATCAGCAAAATCCAGTGATTGAACGCAACCCTGTGGAAGGGATTTCTAGAATATTTAATAGTGCTGTGAATGTGTATGGAGAGCAATTTGTAGGAGTATTTCGTGCTGAGTCGCCAAACAGTCGTCCTCACTTACATTTAGGCTGGAGTGAAGATGCCTTGGATTGGAACATTGATAAGGAGCCAATTCAATTTGTAAATGAGGAAGGGGAATCTTTTAATCCTCGTTCTGCTTATGATCCTAGATTAGTTAAGGTCGAAGATGAGTATTACATCATTTGGTGTACTGATTTTTATGGTGCGGCAATTGGTATCGCGAAAACGAAGGATTTCAAAACATTTGTACGTTTAGGCAATCCGTTTTTACCTTTTAATCGGAATGGTGTGTTATTCCCACGTAAAATAAACGATAACTTCATTATGTTATCCCGCCCAAGTGATAGCGGTCATACTCCGTTTGGTGATATTTTTATAAGTGAAAGTCCTGATCTTGTATATTGGGGTAAGCATAAGCACGTAATGAGCAGAGGTGGCTATGGCTGGTGGCAAAACGTTAAAATTGGTGGGGGACCTGCTCCAATTGAGACAACTGAAGGCTGGCTGATGTTTTATCATGGGGTAACTGGAACGTGTAACGGGTTTGTGTATAGTATGGGTGTCGCTATTTTAGATATCGATGAACCTTCGAAAGTGAAGTATCGCTGTCAAAATTTTGTTTTGACTCCTGAAGAATGGTACGAAGAGCGTGGTTTTGTAAATAATGTTGTGTTCCCTTGTGCAACGCTACATGATGCGGAAACTGGCAAAATTGCGATTTATTACGGCGCTACAGATACTTATGTAGGTGTAGCTTATACAACAGTACAAGAAATTGTGGATTATTGTATTGCAAATCATGAGCAAGTCGGTGAGGATGCGGAGCTTGGCTTGATTTAGTTAATTTAGTTGACTCGTGTCATGTACCTAGGTGAAGCAGGAGGTTATTTTGTAATATGAATTTAGAAATGCCTTTAGAGCAGTTATACCAATACAAGGGGAGTAGCCCGAAGCCAGATGATTTTGATCAATATTGGGCGCGAGCCTTAACTGAGCTAGATGAACAATCGTTATATTATGAGCTTGTGCCCGCAGCTTTTCAAACCCCAATTGCAGAATGCTATCATTTATATTTTACAGGTGTAGGTGGTGCAAAAGTTCATGCAAAATATGTGAAGCCTACTTCTATGACAGGAAAAGGTGCTAATGCTAGCACAGGTGCTTGTTCTTTTGTTGGTGCTGGTGTAGTGCAGTTTCATGGTTACTCTGTGGATAGTGGTGATTGGTCTGATAAAGTGACCCTTGCGGCACATGGAATAACGGTGTTAGCGCTAGATTGTCGGGGTCAAGGTGGGCTTTCTCAGGATACTGTTTCCGTTCAAGGGATGACCTTGCGAGGCCATGTTGTACGTGGACTTGGGGATAGCGATCCAGATCACTTATATTATCGCAATGTATTTTTAGATACGGTACAATGTGTACGTATATTAATGTCAATGGCACATGTGGATGAAAACAGAATTGGTGTGCAGGGTGTATCTCAAGGTGGTGCGCTTGCGGTAGCTTGTGCTGGATTAGAGCCACGAGTGAAGCTAGCGGTGTGCGTGTATCCATTTTTATGTGATTATAAAAAAGCATGGCAATCCAACCTTACGTCCTCTGCTTATGAGGAACTAGCCTATTTCTTTCGAATATATGATCCTAATCATAAGCGAGAAGATGAGATATTCAACAAACTAGGTTACATCGATATTCAAAATCTTGCAGAACGTATTCGGGGAAAAGTGTTATGGCTGATGGGTTTATCTGATCCAATTTGTCCACCTTCAACTCAATTCGCAGCTTATAACAAAATTACGGCTGAAAAAGAACTTCTGTTATACCATGAATTTGGTCATGAATATTTGCCAGGTCAAGGTGATCATATGCTGCAGTTTTTGCTGAAATTATAGATATGAATTAAGGCTCAACATAGTAATCAGTGCTTGACAAACTTTGGAGTGAGACGCTACGTAGCAGAGAGTGGTTTCAACCGCTGTTAAATTCCCGCTTTTTTCATAACTTGTCTTGAAGTGATAAAAGTGGGACTTTAAAGGCGGACGCTATCGCTTTTCCACCATCTCTCTGCTCCTCCGCTTAGTTTGCCTATTGTCAAGCACTTATTTTAAGGTTGAGCCTAAATTAAAAGAGATAACATGCAAGAAATGCTTTAAGTAGATTGAAAAAACCAGCTAATGCCTTGTTGTTTTACAAGGAGTTAACTGGTTTATTTATTTTGATTTTAATCTTCGTATTATTTTATCTAGCGCAAGGCCGATCAAAAACCAAAATAAAATGGTTAATGCATATACTAAGGAAGTTGGAAAAGGGATCTTGCGTACAGCAGGAAAGTTTATGGCTAACCACATTACAGGGCTGGTCAAGGCTAGAAGGATATTGTAATCATCATGTTGAGTAAAATTAATAATGACGACGATGACTGCCAATAACGAAAGCCAGAAACGAAATGACCTGAACCATTTACCCATGATCTTAACCTCCAAACGATAAAAATTTAAGTTTACCATAGCACAAAAGTTTTCTGTTTCCTAATGAATGCGAATTAGTTGTCATAGTCCCAACGCTTGGCATTGATGTGAATGACTGCAACTGCTATAATGAATTGATTGTACTTCTTATGATTTTTGGTGGGGGTAAGGAATGACTGATATTAGAGCAAGACAAGAAAAAATTCGTAATTTTAGTATCATCGCACATATAGATCATGGTAAGTCAACATTAGCAGACCGTATTTTGGAGTATACCGGCGCGTTAACGACACGTGAAATGCAGGAACAGGTTCTGGATCATATGGACTTGGAGCGTGAGCGCGGTATTACAATCAAGCTACAGGCAGTGCGTTTGAGTTATCGTGCAGATGATGGTGAAGAGTATTTACTTAATTTAATTGATACCCCAGGGCACGTCGATTTTACGTATGAGGTTTCAAGAAGCTTGGCAGCTTGTGAAGGTGCTTTGCTTGTTGTAGATGCAGCGCAAGGGATTGAGGCGCAAACGTTGGCTAACGTTTATTTGGCGCTAGATAACGACCTTGAAATTTTGCCTGTTATTAATAAAATTGACTTACCAAGTGCGGACCCTGATCGTGTAAAACAAGAAATTGAAGATGTCATTGGCCTAGATACCACTGATGCTGTCCATGCTTCCGCAAAAGCAGGGATTGGCATTAAAGAAATTTTGGAGCAAGTAGTGAAGCAAGTCCCAGCACCAACAGGTGATCCGGACAAGCCTCTTAAAGCGCTTATTTTTGACTCGCATTATGACCCGTACAAAGGGGTTATTGTGTATGTTCGTGTTATCGATGGAAAAATAAAAGCAGGCTCTAAAATTAAAATGATGGCAACAAACAAAACGTTTGAAGTCATTGAGGTTGGTGCATTTAAGCCTCGGATGACGATTGTGGATGAGCTTAATATTGGGGATGTAGGTTTTATTGTTGCTGGGATTAAAACAGTTGGTGACACACGTGTCGGGGATACCGTTACTGATGCTAAGAACCCTACACCAGAAGCATTACCAGGTTATCGCAAAATTAATCCAATGGTATATTGTGGACTGTACCCAATTGAGTCCTCTGACTACAACGATTTACGTGAAGCGCTTGAAAAGCTTCAATTAAATGATGCTTCACTTAGCTTTGAGCCTGAGACATCAAGTGCACTTGGTTTTGGTTTCCGTTGCGGTTTCCTTGGACTATTGCATATGGATGTTATTCAAGAGCGGATTGAGCGTGAATTTAATATTCCATTGATTACAACTGCGCCAAGCGTTATTTATCATGTTACCTTAACAAATGGGGAAATGATTGTCATCGACAACCCTTCAAACTATCCTGAGGTTGGGAAGATTGACTTTGTTGAGGAGCCGTTTGTGAAGGCAGCGATTATTGTACCAAATGATTATGTTGGAACAGTTATGGAGTTGTGCCAAAACAAACGTGGCGAGTTTGTAAACATGGAATATTTAGATACAACTCGTGTTACGATTACGTATCAAATTCCATTGTCTGAAATCGTATATGATTTCTTTGATCAGCTGAAGTCAGGAACGAAGGGCTATGCTTCATTTGACTATGAGTTATCTGGCTACAGACGTTCCAACTTGGTTAAAATGGACATCTTGCTTAATAGTGAGCAGGTGGATGCATTGTCCTTTATCGTTCATAAGGATCGTGCTTATCAACGTGGACGTGTCATTTGTGAGAAGCTACGTGAGTTGATTCCACGTCAAATGTTTGAAGTTCCAATTCAAGCCTCAGTGGGCACAAAGGTCGTTGCACGTGAAACCGTTAAAGCGATGCGTAAAAACGTACTTGCTAAATGTTATGGTGGCGATATTTCACGTAAACGTAAGCTATTAGAGAAGCAAAAAGAAGGTAAAAAACGGATGAAGCAGGTCGGCAGTGTAGAAGTTCCGCAAGAGGCATTTATGGCTGTGCTGAAGCTGGACGAGTAGCTTTAATCCTAACTCAATTTTTTTATAATTCTAGATCCCTGCTTGTTATGATCATTTTTTATGAAATGGACATAGCGGGTGGGGATTTTTATATTTTTTGAATAGTTAGGCTTTTCCCTATCTTTTTTTTAGAATTATATATATTTTGAAGCTAGTATTAACTTTAATGAGTAGTATATTTAATAAGTACAACATGATGGATACATGTATATTAAAATCAAATGATTTATGGAAGTGCTCATATTCAATGTTTTTTTGTAAGCGTTTTATTAGAGGCTTTGGTTTTGAATTAAAATATTACAATTTAAGCAGTAGAACGGAGGTATTCATAAATGAAGCTTTGGTACGACAAACCTGCAGGGGCTTGGAATGAAGCCTTGCCACTTGGTAATGGAAAGTTAGGCGCCATGGTGTATGGTGGTGTCAATGTTGAACAGGTTCAACTGAATGAGGATAGTGTGTGGTATGGCGGGCCAAGAGATCGCAACAATCCAGATACACTGACGCATTTGCCACAAATCCGTGACATGATTTTTAATGGGCAAATTAAAGAAGCGGAAAAGCTAGCAGCCTTTGCATTAACAGGTGTACCAGAGGGGCAACGTCATTATGAAACGTTAGGCAATTTATTTCTCTTTTTTGATGAAGAAGGAGAGACAGAAAACTACTATAGAGCGCTTGATTTAGAGACAGCAATAGTGACCAGCTCATTTACTAAAAATGGGGTGACATATTATCGTGAAGCTTTCACAAGCTTTCCTGCTGGGGTGTTTGTTTTACATTTAACTGCGGATCAATCAGGATGCTTATCTTTTCATACCCAACTTGCTAGAGGGAATTCAATCTGGAATCGTGATCCGTTTTCAAAGTATACGTTTAAATATCAGGTTGGCTTTAATGCCTATTTGGATGAAAATAAAGCATTGTCACAGGACAGTGTATATATGAAGGGCAGATGTGGTGGGGAGGACGCGGTTTCCTTTGCAAGTGCGATGAAAATAAAGGTAACCGGTGGAACCGTAAAAACAATCGGTAACTCCATTATCGTCGAAGGTGCAGATGAGGCCACCATTTACTTAGCGGCGGCTACGACGTATAGAGAAGCTGATCCTTTAGGTTGTGCTGTAAAACGAATAGAGCAGGCAGCTTTGCAAGCTTATGATGAGTTAAAAAGGGAGCATATCGCAGATTATCAAGCTTTGTTTCAGCGTGTACAGTTTAAGCTAGCTAGTGGTGGGACTAGTGGAACAAGTAGAGTAGGTGGATCAAGCGGGGATAGCGTCAATTATTTGCCAACAGATGCTCGTTTGGAACGAGTGCGTGCTGGAGAACGTGACGATGATCTCATTCCATTATATTTTCAATATGGACGTTATTTGATGATTGCAGGGAGTCGCCCTGGTTCATTGCCACTAACACTTCAAGGTATCTGGAATCAAGATATGTTACCTGTGTGGGATAGCAAATATACGATTAATATCAACACTCAAATGAACTATTGGCCCAGTGAAGCATGTAATCTAGCAGATTGCCATCTACCTTTATTTGATTTAATAGAAATAATGCGTGAGCCAGGAAGAGTAACAGCTAACAAAATGTATGGGTGCAACGGTTTTATGGCTCATCATAATACAGATATATGGGGAGATACAGCGCCACAGGATGTGTGCTTAAGCTCCAGCGTATGGGTAATGGGGGCGGCATGGCTTTGTCTTCATTTGTGGGAGCATTATGAATACAGTCGGGATTTGGAATTTTTAGCTCGTGCCTATGAGACGATGAAGGAAGCAGCAATGTTTCTCTCTGAATATTTGATCGAGGATCACGAAGGAAGATTGGTTATTTGCCCCACAATTTCTCCTGAAAATGAATATGTGTTACCTAATGGGAACGTGGGCGTATTGTGCTCTGGGGCATCAATGGACGCACAAATTGTTACAGCATTATTTGAAAGCTGTATTGAGGCCGCAGAGGAGCTAAGCATCCAAGACGCATTTGTTTCAAAACTAAAGCAGCAGCTTCAAAAAATACCACAACCTCAGATTGGGCGTTATGGTCAAATTCAGGAGTGGGCGGACGATTACGAAGAGGTGGATTTAGGTCATCGTCATATCTCTCATTTATTTGCTTTATATCCTGGAAAACAGATTACGATGAAGCAAACGCCTCAATTGGCGCAGGCTGCGCGCCGAACATTAGAACGTAGATTACAGCATGGCGGTGGGCATACGGGATGGAGTCGGGCTTGGATCGCAAATATGTGGGTACGACTGCAAGATGGACAACTTGCTTATGATAACGTTGTGGCTTTGTTAGGATATACTACATTACCTAATCTTTTTTGTGATCATCCTCCTTTTCAGATTGATGGAAATTTTGGGGGAACTGCGGCTATTACAGAAATGCTGATACAAAGTCATGAAGGTGAAATTCATTTATTACCTGCGATTCCTTCTCATTGGACGGAGGGGAGTGTAAGTGGATTAAGGGCTAGAGGTGGCGTTGAGCTTAGCTTTAGCTGGAAGAACAGCAAAATTGAACAGGTTAACATTAAGGCATCTACGACAAGCACAATATGGATACGCTGTGGACAAGATGCTGCTCAAATACAGGTGGTGTCAGGTGAAACCTATGAATTAAATCATTATTTAGAGCTGATAAAGTAACCTGTTGAAGATGATGTTTTCCTAAGTGGATGAATTCATTTAGGTTAAAGGTCGCTTTGTTGACGACTTCTATTAAATCCATTATGCTAATCAAGTCTTTACACAGTTATATAGACAATTAAATAAAGACAAGATTGGAGGCATAGCCATGGATAATACAATTCACATGCAAAGTGATAAACAACAAATTACAACAGAAACAAATCGTCAAGACTCGCAACACACATCGGCTGCGCCTAATGCAGTTTATATACACATTCCTTTTTGTACAAATAAATGCTTCTATTGCGATTTTAATTCCTATGTGCTGAAGGATCAGCCTGTGATGGATTACTTACGTGCTTTAGATCGTGAAATGGAATTAACGGTTGCCCAGAATCCTCCTGAGCGAATTGATAGCATTTTTGTTGGTGGAGGTACGCCAACGGTGCTGAATCCTGAGGAAATGGCTTTTTTCCTAGAATCTGTGCGTAAGCATTTTTCTCCATGGGCAAATGATATGGAGTTTTCGATGGAGGCAAACCCAGGAACGACAGATTTAGAGAAGCTAAAGGTAATGAAGGCGGGCGGAGTTAATCGCGTTAGCTTTGGTGTACAGGCTTTTCAAAATAAATTATTATCGGATATTGGCCGAATTCATAATACAGATGATGTGTATCGTAGTCTTGATAACGCACATAAGGCAGGATTAACTAATCTTTCGATTGATTTGATGTTTGGTTTACCTAGACAGACGGTTGAAATGTTAGATGAAAGCATTACGAAGGCACTTGAGCTGGATTTACCCCATTATTCTATTTACAGCTTAAAGGTGGAGGAAAATACACTTTTCCATACTTTATATAATAAGAATCAACTCCCTCTCCCCGCCGAGGAAGATGAGCTTAAAATGTACTTGTTGCTAATGGAACGGATGCAGGCTGCAGGTAGAATGCAATATGAAATCAGTAATTTTGCGATACCAGGCAAAGAAAGTCGTCATAACATTACGTATTGGCGTAATGAGGATTATTATGGCTTAGGTGCTGGCGCACATGGATATGTAGGTAGACAGCGGCATATTAACGTAAAGGGGGTTAACCCTTATGTGAAGGCATGTGCTGAGGGTTTGCCACGTATGCAGCAATTCGATGTTTCACAAAACGAAGCGATGGAGGACTTTGTAATGGTTGGCTTACGTATGCTTAAAGGGATGCGTAATGACGACTTTAGAAAGCAGTTTGGTCATTCGTTAGAGGACATATTTGAGGCTCCCTTACGTAAAATGCTCAATTTGGGTCTAATTCAGCAGCATGAAGATCAAGGTGGCTATCAGTTAAGCCAAAAAGGGATTTTATTTGGAAATGAAGTATTTGCCGAATTTATCGGTATTTTAACTGAAGAGTAATCTAGGCTGTATGCTTCTGTAAAGGGAGCAACAGCCTTTTTTCTTGTTAATATAAACTATATTATATGATTGTGGTATGTTGCACTTTTATTTTTGTGTTTCTCTAACTTTATCTAGCTTGTTCCGTTCATTTCTAAATTTTTCTGCACTCTTTAAATAAGCAACAATAAGTGGATGCGGATGCTCAGGTGTTGAGCTTAATTGAGGCTGAAAAAGTGTGGCAACAAAAAAGTTGTTTTTAGGTAATTCAAATATTCTCGTATTTCCGTCTTCATCACTTCCTGCTGTAACGTATCCATAAGCTTGCATTTGGCTTCTAAAGTGGTTGTTTAGTCCAAAGCTGCAATTGTAACGCTCTTCTGTATGTTGTTTCTTATATATTTGTGCAACGATAGTATCTTTAGTAAGAAAAATATTTCTTGTTTCTCCCACAAGTGAACAGCTTAGAGCAGAGATAAATAAATTTGGTGAATACGGGTCAAAGTCATTTTCGTTAAGTTCTGGTACACCCACAATATTGCGGGCAAACTCTAACACAACATGCTGAAAGCCTCCGCAGGTTCCAATAAAAGGAATATTGTTTGCTCTTGCGAACTGAATCCCATTCATTGCCCCCTGTGCACTTATATAGGGACTACCAGGAGCACACCATAAAGCATCAAAACGGTTTAAGCTTTGTAAGCTATCGTTAGTGATACTGTGATTGTTGCTGCTTTCTAGAGAATTCGTGGCAATCCACTCAGTTTCTTGATCCAAGCCTATATATTTAGCACAATGCGCTATTGCTTCATTCGTAGCTAAATGGGACACACGTCCATCATAATCCCCGATTACACCTATTTTTATCATCCACCTGACCTCCTTCACTTCAATTTTATATTTCTTTCATAATCGTTTGTATTCCTTTTTTTATATCCTCCGAAGCTACTCGGGACACGTTTAATTTCAAATAATGCTCTGGCTGAGTTCGTCCAATATAATGGGAGTCCATCGTATCAATAATAATATTGTGTTTCTTTAACCGTGTACGTAATTCACCTATAGACACATTAGGTGCCAAGGTTAGGCAACTATGGATACAAGGGATCGATGGAGCAACATATTTTATTTTTTCCTCTACAAACGAAGTACAGGAGCGTAATTCACGATGCAACACTTGACTTCTTTCCTGATATTGCCCAACTATTTTTCCAATATGACTCTCGAACATTCCACTTTTTAAATAGATTTCTAGTGCACCTTGGGATAACATCGAACTGTCAATGTCATGAACTAGCTTGTACCGCTGGAAGGCATCAATAAGGGCGTTAGGGATAACCGCCGTTCCAATTCGCAAGCCCGGAAAAATAACTTTAGAATAGCTTTTTAAATAAATGACATGCTGATGTTCGTCATAAGTATATAAAGGATCATTTTTACCTGTATCTAGGTCTGCTAAATAATCATCCTCTACGATATAAACATCATATTTATGGGCTAATGCTAAAATGTCCAGCTTTTGTGTCTTCGTAAAGGAAGAACCAAGTGGATTATGAAAACGTGGCATCGTATAAAAAAATTTGATCTCCCCTGTGCTAAATAGAGCTTCTAATTGCCCTAGATCAATCCCTGCTGCTGTACGCTGAATCGTGCGATAAGGCAGACCACTTGCTTCAATATATTTAATAAACAAATGATAACTTGGTTGCTCCAGTAAAATCACTGATTTTCCATTTGGAAAAGGTAAGGTGGAGAGAAGTGCTAGTGCTTGCTGTACCCCTGACATAACAAAAATATTCCTTGCATTCGTAAACACTTGATATTCCATAAGTAATTTACGCATAACTTCAATTAAAGCAGGAAGCCCTTGTGATGTCCCATAAGTAAATAAATCTTCTCGATAAATATCAATTGCTTTATTAATGCAATGCCTGAAATCCTCGTAAGGAAAAATAGATGGATCGGGGGATGAGGCAGAAAAATCGATCAAGCTTCCGGGTAAATTACAAAAAGGGGACGGAGATTTAACAACATAATACCCGCTTTTTGGAACCGAATAAATGACGTGGCGACGCTCCAGCTCCATTAGTGCACGTATAATTGTGTTTTTTGTATAGGGATATAGTTCGGTTAGTTGACGGATGGAAGGCAAACGTTGTCCATCCTTATAAGGTGTAGTCTGGATTAACTGCTCTAATTGCTGCATTAAGGCTACATATTTTAACATAAGATTGAGATCCTTTCGCGAGTTTGGCAACCACTAATTTAAATAATGAGCCGTTATAGGTAGAATTGCTAACCTTGATCTGTACGGGTACAGATTACTCTTTTCATGATTGTAGCATAAGAAGACTTGGTTTACGATAAAGTTACATTCATCGGTATGAAAATTTATAAGCTACATTGAATAAGAAGGGATGGTCGTTCATGACGAGACAAAATTATAAATCATATTTAGCCGCAATCTCGTATAGTGTCATTATTGGTTTTTCATTTTTATTTATCAAATTTACGTTAGTAAGTGCACACCCGCTAGATACGTTAGCGCATCGGTTTACAGTTAGTATGGCTGCAGCAGCTTTAATCTTATTATTTTTTAAAAGAACACGCTTCTCAGTAACCTGGAAACAAATTATGGCAATTTTGCCGTTAGCTATCCTTTATCCGTTGATGTTCTTTTTATTTCAGGTATTTGGATTGAATTTTAGCTCGACGACAGAAGCTGGTATTTTTCAAGCTATGATTCCGATCTTTACGATGTTTTTAGCCGCAGGTTTTTTAGGAGAACGTCCACATCTTTATAGAAAGATTGGAATTGGGTTATCGGTAGGTGGGGTTATTTTAATTTTTGTGCTAAAGGGTGTAAATATCGGTTCAGGTAGTATGCTTGGTGGTGGATTAATTTTAATATCAGCATTCTCCTCTGCTGGTTACAATGTTTTGGCACGTAAGCTGGTACAAAATTATAACGTTTTTCAAATGACCTGTGTCATGACAGCGATTGCCTTTGTATTTTTTAATGTATTTGCATTAGGAAGACATATGGTGGTTGGTGACTTAAATCTATATTTCCAACCATTTTTAGACTTGAAATTTACTTTATCTATTTTATACTTGGGTATTCTTTCTTCATTATGTACGTCCTTTTTATCCAACTATGCATTAATTGAGTTAGAGGCTTCGCAAATGAGTTTGTTTGCCCATCTAGCTACACTTATTACCTTAGCCGCAGGGGCGTTTATATTAGGGGAGCCGTTAAGCTACTACCATATTATTGGTGCATTATTGATTATAGGTGGATTAATATTATCTAATTTGAAGGTTAAAAATAGTTCAACACAAAAATCGTAAAAAAGCTGACATAAACCCCTTGCAAACTTATACACTATAATGTATATTTATTCGTATGAATTTGTGTCTTGGGGGGAATGTGTGATGAGTATACCTGCTGTAGTTGTATGTAGAAAGGCAGATCTAAATGATGTAGAGCCTTTATTTGTGATGATTGATGATTATGCCAAGCGAGGTATTATGCTCCCAAGGTCACGTGAAGTGTTACAAAGACAAATTAATGAGTTTGTCGTCGCAGAAGTGGATGGAAAAGTAGTTGGCTGTGGTTCGTTATGTCAGTTAGGTGATGATCTCGTGGAAATTCGCTCCCTTGGTATTATGGAAGGTAATAAAGGACGTGGATTAGGTTCAATGATCGTAAACGAACTAACAGAGGAAGCACGTCGTAGAGGTTTGTTAAAAATTATGGCGTTAACCTATGAGGTCTCTTTTTTCCTGAAAAATAATTTTGCTGTTGTAGATAAAGAAATTTTCCCTGAAAAAGTATGGACAGATTGCGTGTTTTGTCCAAAGCAACACGCTTGCGATGAAATCGCTGTATACAAAGTACTAAACTAACTTTTGTTTTGAAAAAATCAATTTCTACCTTAACTGATATGATTTCAATATGTCAGTTCAACATACTAAATCTAAATTTAATATGGAATTGTAAATGAAATTTTAAAATTGAATTGATTAAGGGAACGGAGAAAAATTAGAAACTGGAGGAAGCCTTTATATTCGAAATTAAACATCTGAAAAGTATAATCAACATAATTTCGAGTATAACAGCGAATGAAAGTTCTGATTTTTCGTAGTTCCCTGCTCTTCGATTTTATTTCACTCACAAATGCTTCGCCTAAAATACCGAACTGACTTGACAATGCTCATGTCAGTTTGGTATTTTTGTATTAGTGATTAGCACTCATCAGAGTTGAGTGCTAACGAGTGGGAAAATTATAGTCTTTAGGAGGGAAACCTGCGATGTTAACAGAGCGCCAAAGAATGATTTTAACTGCAATTGTCGATGACTATATAACTTCAGCGGAGCCTGTAGGCTCACGGAGTATCTCGAAACGTGGAGACGTAGCTTTTAGTCCAGCTACCATTCGTAATGAAATGGCGGATCTGGAGGAGCTTGGATTTTTGGAGCAACCACATACTTCAGCAGGAAGAATTCCTTCACATAAAGGGTATAGATATTATGTTGATCATATTAAGCCGATCAATTTAATTTCACCAGAAGAAGTGATTACATTAAAATCCTCTTTTGCAGAGAAACTAAATGCAATCGAACAAGTGATTCAACAAGCCGGTTCTATTTTATCGCAAATGACTAATTACACTTCGATTTTGCTTGGACCTGAAATTTTCCATACTTCATTACGTCATTTTGAGTTGTTGCCACTAAATGAAAATCATGCAGTAGCGATCATCGTGACGAATACGGGGCAGGTTGAAAATAAAACGGTACCTATTCCGCCAGGTGTATCCATTTCTGAAATGGAGAAGGTCGTAAACCTACTTAACCATAAATTGGTAGGTGTGCCGATTTACAAATTAAAATCAGCAATTTATAGTGAAGTTGGTCAAGAAATGCAGCGTTATATTGATCATTATGAGGATTTAATGCACATGGTTGATCATGCACTAGATGGTAGTGGTTCAGAGGGACAACGCTTATTTTTAAGTGGGGCAACTAATATGCTTACACAACCAGAGTTTCGTGATGTTGAGAAGGTAAAAACGATTTTAGATTTGCTTGATGAAACACCTACAGTTTTAAAAATGCTGACCTCTGCATCTACAGGAAGTGGAATCCAGGTCAAAATTGGTACTGAAAACGATCACGAGGCATTTTCAAATTGTAGCTTAATTACAGCAAGCTATGCAGTTGAAGGTGAGGCAATAGGTACGATTGGGATTTTAGGTCCGACTCGGATGGACTATGGTCGTGTGATGGTTTTGCTGGATTTATTATCTAAGGATTTACCTAAAATATTAGCACGTCTTAGCTAACCTAGCTAAACTTTGTATATATAATCAACTTCGTAATTTAAAGAACACTTGTAGTAGGTTAAGGAGGTGAACAGCTTGAAGGACAAACAGAAATCTATGAATATCAATAGTGAGGAAGAAACAATGGAAACGATGAATGCGAATCAAGAATATACAGATTCTGATGCTGTGGAGGATGTTAATGAGTCAACTACAGTGAATCAAGAGGAGCAAGCAGTTGATATGAAGGATAACTCCGAGTTATCAAAGCTGCAAGCAGAATTAGAAGAGCAACAGCAGCGTGTGCTCAGAACACAAGCTGATTTTGATAATTTCCGTCGCCGTACTCAAAAGGAAAAAGAGGATTTAGCTAAATATGCATCTTCATTATTAATTACAGAGCTTTTACCTGTGATTGATAATTTTGAAAGAGCCCTTTCCACCGGAACAGACAATCCCGAAGTTTCATCTTATGCTAAAGGTGTTGAGATGATTTTCCGTCAACTAGAAGGGGTGCTTAAGGCAGAAGGTCTAGAGGAAATGAATTCCGTAGGTCAGCCATTTAACCCTGAGTTTCACCAAGCAATTATGCAGGTGGAATCTGATGAATATGAAGAAGGTATTGTTGTTGAAGAAGTACAGAAGGGTTATAAGCTTAAAGATCGTGTGCTTCGCCCTGCAATGGTTAAAGTTAGTAGCTAAGACATAAGGTGTTTCTTAAAATGTCCAGTACTAAAAAATATACATTTGTACAACCCACATACTTATAAGATTTCAAGGAGGAACTATCCATGAGTAAAGTAATTGGTATTGACCTTGGTACAACAAATTCCTGTGTTGCCGTAATGGAAGGCGGCGAAGCGGTTGTTATCCCTAACCCAGAGGGTGCGCGTACAACCCCTTCAGTTGTAGGTTTCAAAAAAGATGGAGAGCGTGTTGTTGGTGAAACAGCAAAACGTCAAGCGATCACAAACCCTGATCGTACAATTAGCTCTATTAAAAGACATATGGGTACAGCACATAAAGAAAGTGTGGATGGTAAGGACTTTACACCACAAGAAATTTCTGCGATCATCTTGCAAAAATTGAAAGCTGATGCAGAAGCATATCTTGGTCAGACTGTAACTCAAGCGGTTATTACTGTCCCTGCTTATTTCAATGATAGCCAACGTCAAGCTACTAAGGATGCAGGTAAAATTGCTGGTTTGGAAGTATTGCGTATTGTCAATGAACCAACAGCAGCTGCATTAGCATATGGTCTTGAAAAATCTGAAGACCAAACCATTTTAGTATATGACCTTGGTGGCGGTACGTTTGACGTATCCATCCTTGAGCTTGGCGACGGATTCTTCGAAGTTAAAGCGACTAGTGGTGACAACAGCCTTGGTGGTGACGATTTTGACCAAGTGATCATTGATTATTTGGTTGCTGAATTTAAAAAAGATCAAGGCATCGATCTTAGCAAAGATAAAGCTGCTGTACAACGTTTAAAAGATGCTGCTGAAAAAGCGAAAAAGGAATTGTCTGGCGTGTTAACAACTACAATTTCCTTGCCGTTTATTACAGTTGCTGACGGTGTTCCTCAGCACTTAGAATTAAACCTTACTCGTGCTAAATTTGAAGAACTATCTGCTGATTTAGTTGAACGTACATTAATTCCAACACGTCGCGCACTTAGTGATGCAGGTTTAACTTCTGCTGATATTAATAAAGTTGTATTAGTTGGTGGATCTACTCGTATTCCAGCTGTACAAGAAGCAATTAAAAAATTAACGGGTCAAGAGCCACACAAAGGCGTAAACCCTGACGAAGTGGTTGCCCTTGGTGCTGCGGTTCAAGCAGGTGTATTGACAGGTGATGTTAAGGACGTTGTATTGCTTGATGTTACTCCATTGTCTCTAGGTATCGAGACAGCAGGTGGCGTATTTACTAAAATGATCGAGCGTAATACTACGATCCCTACAAGTAAATCTCAAGTATTCTCAACTTATGCTGACAACCAACCAAGCGTTGAAATTCACGTATTGCAAGGTGAACGTGAAATGGCAGCTGGCAACAAAACACTTGGACGCTTTATGCTTGGCGATATTCCACTCGCACCTCGTGGTGTGCCGCAAATCGAAGTTTCCTTTGATATCGATGCGAACGGGATCGTTAACGTTTCAGCTACAGATAAAGGCACAGGTAAGAGCCAAAAAATTACAATCACCTCTTCAAGCGGTTTAAGTGATGAAGAAGTTGAACGTATGATGAAGGATGCAGAATTGCATGCGGATGAAGATAAGAAACGTAAAGAAATGGTTGAAGCTAAAAATAACGCTGACCAACTGATCTATAGTGTTGATAAAACAATTAAAGATCTTGGTGATAAGGTAGATGCTGCTGAAACTGAAAAAGCGGAAGCTGCAAAAGAAGAGTTGAAAAAAGCAGTTGAAACTGATAACTTAGATGAGATCAAAGCTGCAACCGAAAAATTAACAGAGATCGTACAACAGCTTTCTGTTAAACTATATGAGCAAGCTGCGCAAGAAGCAGGGGCAAATGGTGCTGCTGATGGCAATGCTGCAGGTGGTCCTGGTAAAGACAACGTAGTGGATGCAGATTATGAAGTTATTGACGAAGATAAGAAATAAGCTTCGATAAACATGTAAATGAACTGGTGAGCCGGGAAGGTCAAAGTGCGGGCGCTCCGCGCTTTGACTTTCCTTTTGCCGGATTAAGGGGACTTAATCCATATGCCAGTGATATAGACATATGGGGGTGGAAGAATGGCTGATAAACGTGATTACTACGAGGTGTTAGGACTTAGTAAAGACGCTTCTGATGATGATATTAAAAAAGCGTACCGTAAGCTTGCACGCCAATATCACCCTGACGTGAATAAGGCTGATGATGCGGAAACTAAGTTTAAGGAAGTAAAAGAAGCCTATGATGTGTTAAGTGACTCAGGCCAACGTGCAAGATATGATCAATATGGTCATATTGATCCAAATCAAGGAATGGGCGGCGGCTTCTCAGGTGGAGACTTTGGTGGCTTCGGCGATATTTTTGATATGTTCTTTGGTGGTGGTGGGGGTAGACGTGATCCTAATGCACCACAACGTGGAAATGATTTGCAATATACGATGACCGTTGAGTTTAAGGAAGCGGTTTTTGGTAAAGAAACAGACATTACGATTCCAAGAACAGAAAATTGTGACACATGTTCTGGTACTGGAGCGAAGCCTGGCACGAAGCCACAGACTTGTGGTGTATGTCATGGTTCTGGTCAAGAAGAGGTTGTACAAAACACGCCATTTGGTCGTATGGTGAACCGCCGCAGCTGTAGCAATTGTGGAGGTCGCGGTCAAATTATTAAGGAAAAATGTACGACGTGTCAAGGTAGCGGTAAAGTTCGTAAGCAACGTAAAATTCATGTGCGTATCCCTGCGGGTGTAGATGATGGAGCACAGCTTCGCATGACAGGTGAAGGTGAAGGTGGATTACGTGGCGGCCCTGCAGGTGATTTATACATTATTATTCGCGTGAAAAGTCATGACTTCTTCGAGCGTGAAGGTGATGATATTTATTGTGAGGTTCCACTTACCTTTGCTCAAGCTGCACTTGGTGACGAGATCGAAATTCCAACACTTACAGAGAAGGTTAAGCTTAAAGTACCTGCAGGCACACAGACAGGGACCTATTTCCGTCTAAAAGGTAAAGGCGTTCCTCGTTTACGTGGTATCGGTCAAGGTGATCAGCATATTAAAGTTGTGGTTGTTACACCTAGCAAGTTAAGTGATGAGCAAAAAGATTTGATGCGTCAATTCGCTGCACTGGATGGGGAGCAAACGCATGAGCATGAGCAATCATTTTTTGACCGTATGAAGCGTGCGTTTCTAGGAGATTAAACTTTGCTAATCTATTCTATATAGGTTTTAACCTTATTAACAGGTCGACATCTTTCGATGTCGACCTGTTATACTATATAATGCAATAGAGAGACATAACAAAAATTGTCTAGTAAGGGTGGTTTCCCTAAAGTAGAAAACCGAGGAATGGGGTCATATTTAGTGATGCTTAGAAGGAACCTAATTTATGATTAAGGTAATGATTGTTGAAGATGATCCGATGGTGGCCCAATTTAATCAGCATTATTTAGAGCAAATTGAAGGTTATCAATGCGTAGGGATGGTTACCTCAGTGGATGAGGCGATTGTAATGATTCAGGAGGTTAAACCACAGCTTATTTTACTTGACTTATATATGCGTAAAAAGGGAGGGTTTGATCTACTACGTTTATTGCGAAGTAATGCTGAAAATGTAGATGTCATTATCATTTCCGCAGCTAGAGATCCTGAAAGTATAAAGAAGGCATTGCAGTATGGTGCTGTTGATTATTTGATTAAACCGTTTCATTTTTCTAGGTTCAAAGAGGCTTTAGAAAATTACAGAGATAGATTTGATAAAATGACGGGGATGGAGCATGTGGGTCAAGAGGAGATAGACCATCTTATTAAACGTTCCCACAACACGCAAACGATGGTTCATGAGTTGCCTAAGGGGCTTACGTTAGGAACCTTAAATATAATATGGGATGTTATTAAGCAATATCGCCATGAGCTTTTTTCAACCGACGATATTTCAGCAAGCAGTGGGATTTCCCGTGTATCTGTCCGTAAATATTTATCCTTTATGCTTGAGATTGGTATTTTAGAAAGTGAAATTTCTTATGGAACAGGTGGCAGACCTTTAGATCAATTCCGTGTTGTTCCTGGACAAGAAAATTGGATTCATCAATATAAGAATTAATATTTTGAGCTGTTTATTGGCATTCTATTCCTTTAGAGGGGGTTCACACGCTGAAGCGATTGTGAGTTATATAGGAACCTTCTTATTTTCTAAATGAAAGGGAGAAAATGACATGGCAGAAAAAAATATTTTGGCTTATTTTAGAAGTCCAGAGGAAGCTGAAAATGCTGCTCGCAAGCTCGAAAGTATTAGAGTGCAATCGTTATCCATCGAGCGCTTTAGCAGGTATGGTGGCAACAGCTACGATTATAGTAATGTGATATCGGATACAATGAGGGGATTAGGATATGCGTCCTATTCAGGTTTTTTTGGGATTGCTAGCCAAGGTGTATTATCTGCTGCTGATCCATCCTCTAGTGGGATGAGTCATGGTGGAGCAGGTGGTCCTACGGGTTACGATGTATTACTTACTGTCATTGTTGACGATGCTTACCACCATCAAGCCTTACGTATTATCGAAGAAGCTGGCGGGAAAATATAAAATCCTCAAGGAGGGTTTTTACCTTTTTAGGCTCTGGGGTAGAAATCCTCTTATTTCCTCAAAATGCTAGTTGTTTTTTTGTCACTGCATGTATTCTATAGTACAATAGTAGTCATGCAAACATATAATGGAGGCGGATTTTTAATGATTTGGACTGAGATTACTATACATACAACTGAAGAAGCAGTTGAGATGATATCGAACTTTTTACACGAATCGGGTGCCGGTGGAGTTACGATTGATGAGCACGTAGATAATAGCAAGCCAAGAGATACCTCACTTGGACAATGGTTTGAAATTCCGCCAAACGACATTCCAGAAGGTGAAGCAAAAATTAGTGGCTACTTTCCAGAAGGTATAAATATCGAAGAAGTGATCCAGGTGATTACGGAACGTATAGCAGAACTGAAGGATTACAATATCGATGCAGGTAAAGCAAGCATAACTTCTAAGCCTGTGCATGAGGATGATTGGGCGAACAATTGGAAGCAATATTTCAAGCCACTTCGTGTATCTGAAAGGCTTACGATTAAGCCAACATGGGAGGAGTATACACCTGCAAGCCCACAGGAAAAAATTATTGAGCTTGATCCTGGGATGGCATTTGGGACAGGAACTCACCCAACGACTTCGCTATGCTTGCGAACATTAGAAAGTGTCATTCAAGAGGGTGACGAGGTAATTGATGTTGGTACAGGTTCAGGCATTTTAGCAATTGGAGCTTGTCAGTTAGGTGCATCACGTGTGCTTGCCCTTGATCTGGATCCTGTTGCTGTATCTAGTGCAACTGAAAATGTGAAGCTAAATAATTTGGAAGATGAGATCACTGTTATTGAGAGTGATTTATTGTCTGTAATTAAGGGAGAAGAGGTCTCTTCTTCGTTAGGCGTACAGTTGCCTGTACGTGTAGTTGTCGCTAACATTTTGGCTGAAATTATTTTAATGTTCCATGGCGATGTATACGAGGCGTTACAACCAGGTGGGTATTTTATTGCATCAGGGATTTATAAAAACAAGGTTGAGGTTGTGGAGGCAGGCTTAACAGATGTAGGTTTTGAGATTGTTGAAATTAATCGTGATGAGGATTGGGTCGCTTTTGTAGCGAGGAAGAGGTAACTAGCGTATGGAGTTTTTAGATCGTCTTTTGTATTATCCTGTAGCACATATGCCGTTTTTTTTAATCGCAATTTTGATTGCATTTTCTGTACATGAATTTTCTCATGCTTATTTTGCTAATAAGTTTGGTGATCCAACAGCGAAGCTACTCGGAAGAGTGACTTTAAATCCAGCTTCACATATTGATTTTTTTGGTGCCTTTTTATTAGTATTTGCTGGATTTGGTTGGGCTCGTCCAGTCCCCGTAAATAGAGAAAATTTCAGCAACCCACGTGTCATGAGCCTAATTGTAACTGCGGCGGGACCGATAAGTAACCTCCTGCTTGGGATTGTTGGTACTTTTATTTATATCGGTTTAAATCATTTTGGTGTTATTTCGAATGTAAGTGGAGATACATTAAGCTCATCATTAATATTGTTTTTCTATTATTTTAATTTTATGAACTACTTTTTATTTGTATTTAACCTTATCCCGTTACCACCACTTGATGGTTATCGTATTTTGGAGGAGCTTGTTCCACGTTCGGCATTAGCTTCCTTAAAAAGAATTGAAAACTGGGCAATGTTTATTTTCCTATTAATATTAATCGTTCCTCAGATTCAAATGTATACGATTAGTCCGTTACGCAACTTTGCTATCACGTTGTATTCCGGGTTTGTTAATTTGGCTTTTAACTTATTTTCATTATTTTAACGTTTTCGTTTGCTTATAATGATGATTAAGAGGTTTAGGACGATTTATTGAGATAAGGATGGATGAACGTTGCAACGTTATTTTGTACAACCAGAACAATTTGGTGATGAAACCGTGAGCATTACGGGTGAGGATGTCAAGCATATTGCTCGTGTCATGCGCTCGCAAATTGGTGATAAAATTATTGTTAGTGATGGGATTTCTAAAGTTGCCATTACTGAAATTGTGATGCTGGAGCAACAGGAGGTACAGTCACGAATCGTAGAGTGGCTCACTTCGCAAGCTGAACCTAAGCTGCAAGTAACCATTGCTCAAAGCTTGCCGAAAGGCGATAAAATGGAGATTGTTATCCAGAAATGTACTGAAATTGGTGCTACGACTTTTCTTCCTTTCTTATCAGAGAGAACCGTAGTTCAATATGATCAGAAAAAAGAAGCAAAGCGTACAGAGCGTTGGCGTAAAATCGCCAAGGAAGCGGCGGAGCAAGCACATCGTGATGTTGTTCCACAGGTGTTAGCCCCTATATCATGGAAACAACTACTGACTTCATTAGCAGACTTTGATTTAGTATGCTTTTGCTATGAGAAGGAAAATGGACAGCAGCTTAGGGATATTGTTGCTCCATTTGTGAATAGCATGTTACCTGATCAACAATATCGTGTGGCAATCGTAGTAGGTCCAGAGGGTGGCTTCAGCGAAGCAGAGGTACTTGCGGCGGAGACAGCAGGTGCAACATCTATTGGTTTAGGAAAAAGAATTTTGAGAACCGAAACAGCTGCAATGGCAGCTTTAACTTGTATTATGTATGAATCTGGAGAAATGGGAGGAGTCTAAAGCTATGCCGTCAGTTGCATTTTATACATTAGGTTGTAAAGTTAATTTTTATGATACGGAAGCGATTTGGCAGTTATTTAAAAATGATGGGTATGATCAGGTAGATTTTGAGCAAACTGCCGATGTGTACTTAATTAATACATGTACCGTTACAAATACAGGAGACAAAAAGAGTAGACAAATTATTCGTCGTGCGGTTCGTAAAAACCCGGATGCAATAATTGCTGTAACAGGTTGTTATGCACAAACGTCACCTGCTGAAATTTTAGATATTCCAGGTGTGGATCTTGTCGTAGGAACGCAGGATCGGGATAAGCTCATGGATTATGTGGAGCAAATTCAGAGTGAACGTAAGCCTATTAATGCGGTTCGGAATATTATGAAAACAAGAGAGTTTGAAGAATTGGACGTGCCTAATTTCACAGGACATACACGTGCATTTTTAAAAATTCAAGAGGGCTGTAACAACTTTTGTACATTTTGTATCATCCCTTGGTCTCGTGGTCTTTCTCGAAGCCGTGATCCACAAAGTGTTGTTGCGCAAGCGAAGCAACTTGTTGCCTCAGGGTATAAAGAGATTGTGTTAACTGGGATTCATACCGGTGGTTATGGCGATGATTTAGAAGACTATAGCTTGTCAGATTTACTAGTAGACTTAGATAAGGTAGAAGGCTTAGGACGTATTCGTATTAGCTCAATTGAAGCAAGTCAAATTGATGAAAAAATGCTGAATGTACTTAAAAACTCATCTAAAATGTGTCGTCACTTCCACATCCCATTGCAGGCGGGTAGTAATGAAGTGTTGAAGCGCATGCGTCGTAAATATACGATTGAGGAATATGCTGAAAAAATTAAAATGATTCGCGAGTTTATGCCTGAGGTTGCGATTACAACGGATGTTATCGTTGGTTTCCCTGGTGAAACGGAAGAGATGTTCCATGAAGGTTATGAAGCGATGAAGGCAATTGGCTTTTCAGAGATGCACGTATTCCCTTACTCTCAACGTACAGGCACACCTGCGGCGAAGATGGATGATCAAGTGGATGAAGAGGTTAAGCACGCAAGAGTGCACGAATTGATCGAGCTATCAGAGAAAATGCAGCTTGAGTATGCCAAAGGCTTTGAAGGACAAGAATTGCTAGTGATCCCGGAACGTGATGATAAAGGGGTTGCAGGTGATGGTTATGCGATGGGCTTTAGTGATAACTATTTACAGGTTCGCTTCCCATGCTCACAAGAGGTGACAGGCAAGTTATGTCGTGTTAAATTAACCAAAGCAGGAATCAACACATGTGAAGGTGAGCTGTTAGCTGTGAGTGAAGAACGTACACAGGCTGTCATATAATTAATAATCTATATTGTTTAAAATTAGTTTTTTAACCAAGGATTTCGTCCTTAGTCAATAGAGTTGCGTATAAAGTCGTAGCTGTTGGCTTAGTGACCTGAAATCCTTGTTGTTAATTATAAGGAGATGAAGGATATGAATCATAAAGAAATTTCAGCAGGCGGTGTCGTATACCGCTATAACGGGGATCAGCTCCAAATTCAATTAATTAAGGATCGTTATGGCAAAATGTCGTTTGCAAAGGGCAAGCAAGAGCCAGGAGAAAGTGTAGAAGAAACGGCTTTGCGTGAAATTGTAGAGGAAACAGGCATCGAGGGTGTCATTATGAAGCCAATCGATATTATCGCTTATCAATATCAACATCCGACCTATGGCACAGTAGACAAAGAGGTTCACTATTATTTAGTAAAAAGTGAAGGTGGGGAGCTACGACCACAGGTTGAGGAAATTCGTGATGTGGAGTGGTACGCTCCATTAGAAGCTTGGGAAAAGCAACAGACTGCTGGATACGATAATAATGATTTTATTTTACAAAAGGCGTTACACCTGCTTGGCATCGATGCGTGACCATACGGGGAAATAACAGATTGGCAAAGCGATAAGTGAGCAAACCACATTAAAAATCGTTTGAATATGGGCAATTTGACTGGAAGGATCTGAAGAGAGTCCTACTGCAATAACATTTAGAACAGGAATAAGCGGTAGAAATAAAATCGCTCCTGCAACATTTAAAATAACATGTGACCAAGCGACAAAGGAACCCGATCTTGTCCCGCCGATGGAAGCGATGAGCGCAGTAATACATGTGCCAACATTGGAGCCAAGCACCATTGCGATACCGAGGTTCATAGGAAGAAGTCCAGTCCCTACAAGCCCCATCGTAATTGCAATTGTAGCCGCACTGCTATGAATTAAGGCGGTAATGATAATCCCTGCAAGCACGCCCCATAAAATATTGTCTGCCGCATGCGCAGTTAACCATGCAATCGTGCCTCTTGCTTCAAGGGCAGGCGCAACGGATTGCATCCATTGGATCGCGATCATAATGAGGCTGAAGCCAGCTAGAGCAAGACAGGCAAATTGCAGTGAACGGAGCCAAGCATAACATTTTGTGAGTGTTGGCATGTAAGTATCCAGAAGCACAAGAACAATCCAAACAAGCATACAAAGATAAAAAACTGTTGGTCCTATGCTGGCTAGATTGAGGGCAATGAGTTCAGTTGTTATGCAGGTACCAATATTTCCACCTAAAATGATACCTAAAGTTTGAGCATAGCTCATGATGCCTGCGTTGACTAAGCCAATGGTCATGACCGTGGTCGCTGTACTGCTTTGCAAAATCGCTGTAATGAGTGTGCTAAAGCATAATCCCCTCCAAGGGGTATGTGTGGAAACCTCAAGAATTTTTATTAAACGGGGTCCCGCCCACGCTTGTAATGAAACCTCCATCACCTTCATGCCAAAAAGAAAGAGGGCAAGTCCCATTGTCACTGGTAAAATGATGTCAGAAACCATTAACTCGCCCTCCCCCTTGGAATGGTGTACAAGTTATATGTATGTCAGTGGACTAAAAAATATTTGTATCAAAAAAATATGTAGGAGTGTGTGACTAAACGTGCCAGCTATACTTTTAAATAAAAATCGCAAAAAGAGACTAGAGCAAGCCCATCCTTGGGTATTTAACAATGAAATCGACGCAGTAGAAGGGGAACCAGCGGCAGGTAGTCTTGTGGAAATCCTAGACCATCGTCGTCGGTTTTTAGGTGTAGGTTATTATAATCCTGCATCACAAATTACAGTTCGTCTTGTTTCCTTTACACCACTTGAAGCGATGGATACTGTCTTTTTTGTGGAGCGCTTCACTGCATGTTTACAGCATCGTAAGCGTTTTGTTAAAGAAACTGCATATCGCTTTGTGTATGGTGAAGCAGACTTTTTACCCGGTTTGATTGTAGATCGATTTAATGACACTGTAGTTGTACAGTTGTTAACATTAGGCATGGATCAATGTCGTACTCAGATTGTAGAAGCTTTAGTACAAGTATTAAATCCTGCTCATATTTATGAACGGAGTGATGTATCTATTCGGGCGATGGAAGGGCTAGAGGAAGTGCAAGGGCCTTTGTATGGAGAGCGTACTCGCCATGTTATTATTGAGGAAAATGGGTTAAAGGTATCTGTTGATATTGAGCAAGGACAAAAAACAGGTTATTTTTTTGATCAACGTGAGAATCGTGCTTCGATTGAACCTCTGATGTTAGGCTGGGGAGAACGAAGTGGGATTGCGATCACGCCAATCACAGATGAAGCTGGCAATGTGCATCACGTCCCTGTAAACAACAAAGGAAAAGAGGTTATTTTCCCTTATTGGGATGGAGCAACGGTATTAGAGTGCTTTTCACATACGGGTAGCTTTACTTTACATGCTTGTAAGTATGGGGCCAAGAAGGTGTCTTGTCTCGATATTTCTGAGCATGCCATTGAAAGCGCGAAAACGAATGTAGAGCTAAACGGTTTTAGTGATCGTGTGGAGTTTATCGTAGCAGACGCCTTTGAATATTTGCGTAGTCAGGTGAAGGGTCTTCAGGAGCGTAAGGCTCGTGCCGCAGGGATCTCCAAAGCAGATACCTCTTTACCTATGACAGCTAATGGAGGACGGACGTGGGATGTTGTTATTCTTGATCCACCAGCCTTCGCGAAAACAAAAGGGGCTGTCAAAGGTGCAATGCGTGGCTACAAGGATATTAACTTACATGGCATGAAGCTCGTAAATGAAGGTGGCTATCTCGTAACAGCAAGCTGCTCGTATCACATGCAGCCAGAGTTGTTCCTGCAAGCGATTAAGGAAGCAGCGGAGGATGCAGGCAAGGTGCTAAGGCTGATCGAATGGAAAGCTGCGGGTAAAGACCATCCGCAAATTTTAGGAGTGCCTGAAGGGCATTATTTGAAATTTGCGATATTTGAAGTGCGTAGTAAGAGCGAAATTTAAGTGTGTAAAAGCAATACATGTAACGGCAAGGGTATTCGTACAAAGTAAGACTGGAGGGATGAGACCTATGTTAGAAAAGGCAACATTTGCAGGGGGATGCTTCTGGTGTATGGTAACCCCATTTGAGGAGCTACCGGGGATTCATAGCATTGTATCAGGATATAGTGGTGGACATGTTGAAAATCCAACCTACAAGGAAGTAAAGACAGGTACTACAGGGCATTATGAGGTGGTACAAATAACGTATGATCCTTCTCTTTTTCCATATGAGCGTCTGTTAGAGCTATATTGGCCACAGATTGATCCTACCGACGATGGGGGACAATTTCAAGATCGGGGGCCACAATATCGTACGGCGATTTTTTATCATACAGAAGAACAAAAGGAAGCCGCACTTGCTTCGAAGGAAGAGGTAGCTGCGAGTCAAAGATTTCCGGGACCTGTCGTGACAGAAATATTACCTGCGGCTGTCTTTTATGAAGCGGAGGAATATCATCAGGATTTTCACAAAAAAAATCCGAAGGAATATAAAGAAGATCGCCGCCAATCTGGGCGTGATGAATTTATTGATAAGCATTGGTCTTAATTCATAAAAGGTAAAGTATTTGCAGAAGTAATATCCACAAAGGATGTTGCTTCTGTTTTTAGTTTTTTTAAGGCTCTATTTAGAAATTAGTCCATGACAACGATAGGAGTCTGGTAGCTACGTTCCAGAACGTTCTTGCGATTGTTGTTCAAGATTGAGCCCTTTTTAAAGTTATTTATAGATTTAATGTATTAGCTCTTGTAATGGAATTGAAATACATACGTATTAACTTATGAATTGCTTGGCCGAGTGATACCTTGGCGAAAGGAGAGTCTTATGTAATGTCAGAGCATGTAACAGTGTTTCCTTTCAAGCAGGAGGAGATAACAGAAGAGTTAGATATACCATTACAATTTGCTGATATTTATGAAGCCTATTATAAGCGGATTTTCAACTACGTTAGCTATCGTGTCAGTGGAACATATACTGCGGAGGATTTAACAAGTCTTGTATTTGAAAAAATACTCAATAGACTAAGCACCTATTCAAAGCAAAAAGCACCATTTGAGGTGTGGATGTTTGCCATAGCAAGAAATACCGTAAATGATTACCACAGAAAACAAAAAAAACGCCAATGGTTTTCACTTGATGTTGTGCAGGGGTTTGTATCAAGTAGAAAAGATCCAGAAAAATTATTTTTAAATGAAGAGCGTAGTGACAAGTTGATTGTGGCGCTTAATACACTCAATGAGCGAGAACGAAATTTAATTGCACTAAAATTTGGCGCTTGTTTACGTAATACTGAGGTCGCAGAAATTACTGGGCTTTCTGAGAGTAATATTGGAGTCATTCTTTATAGAGCCATGAAAAAACTAAAAATTGAGCTTGGGAGTGTGGAACATTTATGAGTGATAAGGAGAAATATGTTCAGTTTCTACATGATTTAGAAGCGAAAGAGCAGGGCAAACCGCTCAGTAGTCTAGACAAGGATTTAGAAACTACAATAGAAACTCAGCAATTGTTGGAGCTAGCTACAGCACTACACAATAAGGATTTTAGTGCCACCTCAGACTGTAATAAAGTTTTATTAAAAGTACAAAAAATGAGCAATAATCAGGAGGGAAATATTATGAAAACTAAAAATAGATTTAAAACACCTGCAATTGTACTTAGTGCGGCACTTTTTATGGGTTTACTTAGCATTACAATTGCAGCACCTTCATTTGCACAAAATATAGTAGATAAAGTATTAGCTTCCTTTAATTTAGGGCATATTCAGGTATCTCAAATGGAAACGCCAACTTCTTTACCTCCATTGTCTGAAGTAGAGCAAGAAAACAATAAAATCAAAATGATGAAAGTTGGAGAAAAAGAAACAGATGATGATACTCTTAGCCTCAATAACTTTTCTGATGTAGATAAATATGCTAACTTTGATGTTTTACTTCCCACATATTTGCCAGAGGGATACACTTTTGATCGAGCAGAATTATACAAGAATGATGAGGGACAAATAAGTGGCAAGTATGTTAATCTTTATTTTACTAATAAAGAAACGAAGGGAACGATCTATATGCAACAACGGTTTCCAGATGAAGAAACTGCCTATGCAACAAGTACAGATGGGAACTTAGAACAATTAACGATTAATGGCGTTGCAGCTATATTGATGGATGATCATAAACTTAACTGGGAAACAGAAAATGCTATGTATAGTCTTTCTAGTAAAGATATAACTAAAGCAGACTTAATCACTTTGGCAGAATCAATTCGTTAGTAAAGCTTCATTAGTACAGCCTCCTACACCATAAATGAATGGGAAGGAGGCTTTTTCTTGCGTTCATACTCATTGAAGACACTTATACATGTCGTGCATGTTAAACATGTTGTTGATGTCATAATATTAATGTTACGTATTTAGAAACTTTTTTAAATAACCATCAATCACGATTGAATCCTGCTCATTTTCACCAATACCAAAGCAATGTCCCCACTTGGACTCAATAGGCTGATAAACGGCATTTGGCATATGTTGCACCTCAAAGGCATTGTCTTCTGCTGGGAAAAATAAGTCTGAGGAGCCTGGCATAACAAGAGCAGGCATCTTAATTTTGTTTAAAGCTTGTATGAAATCGCCTTTGTCTTGTGGATTGTCACTAATATCTCCATATATACCTGTGCGCAGCATCGTAATTAAATCATTAGCATCAAACGAGAGAAACACCTTGTCCCAATAATCCTCTAAATAGGACTGTAATGAAGGGTATCCTCCAATTTTGTATAACTCCTCTAAATAATAAGCCTGAGAAAATCCCCATGGTGCATAACTACGTCCCATTGCAGCAAGTCCTAATGTCGGTGGCGTTTCATAAAAACCATTGTTCCATACCGCATCTGCTTGTAATGCTGCAATAAGTGATTGAAATACAAGCTGTGCATGAGGTCTTGCTTTTGCTGTGCCACCAAACGGTGCAATTCTCTCAACCATGTCGGGATAACTTGTTCCCCATTGAAAGGTTTGTAGTGCACCTAGTGACCAACCTACAACTAGCTTAATTTCCTTTATTCCAAACTTTTGGGTCACTAGCTGATGTTGTGCGACGACATTATCGTAAATTGAAATGTGAGGAAAGTTAGCTGCGTTAAAAGGAGCAGCGGTATTGCTTGGTGAAGCAGACAATCCGTTACCTAGCATATTAGGGACAATGATAAAATATTTGCTAGGATCAAGTGCTTTATCTAATCCAATCAGCCATTCGTTATCAGTATGAGTTCCTGCAAACCAAGTTGGATATACGATGACATTATCTTTTTCAGGGTTTAAAGTGCCGTATGTTTTGTAGGCTAAAAAGGCTTGGGGAAACACCTGACCTGATTGTAATGTGAAATTTTCAAGTGGAAATATATCATAATCTTTCATTGTTTTCTCCTCCTGTAATTGACTCAGTGCATGTCAGTGATTTATAAAATCACAGTAAAAATGTTAGCTGTATCTAATACATACAGTGCAACTATGACTTGCTTTTACAGTAATCTAAGTTTAAGATCAAATCAACGAAACGTTTTTGAAGGATATATTCATTTTTTTTGAACGGAGGGGATAGATATGGAAATCCGTCAGTTAAAAACATTCTGGACACTTGCTTCCACGCGTAGCTTTAGTCAAACGGCTCAGTTGTTAAACTATGTTCCTTCCACCGTCACGATGCAAATTAAAGGATTAGAAGAAGAGTTAGGTGTGAAGCTATTTGATCGTTTGGGTAAAAGTGTGACTTTAACAGAAGCAGGAGCGCAATTTTTACCATATGCGAATAAAATTTTAAATGATGTGGAGGAAGCAAAATGTGTTTCAGGTAACAGTGGCGAGCTTCGGGGGACGGTTGTGATCGGGGCAGATGAAACGCTTTGCACTTATTTGCTACCAACGTTGCTTCGCCGCTTTCGAGAAGACTATCCCAATGTCCGCCTGTTGTTCCGCCCTTTACCCAGCCAGCATTTAAGACAAAGTGTGCGGGATGGACTTGTAGATATTGTTTTTGTGTTGGATGAACCGATTGTTTCAAGTGATCTACATGTTGAACAAGTAAGGGAAGAGACGTTTCTTATGGTGGCTTCCCCTGATCATGGGTTAGCTTCACATAGTAGCATCAAGGTTGCAGACCTGCATAATGAGCATATTTTATTAACGGAAAAGGGCTGCTCTTACCGCACTTATTTTTACCAATCGTTATTAAAAAAAGGAGCGGACAGCTTAACAGAGCTAGAATTTTCTAGTATAGAGGCGATCAAGCAATGTGTCATGGCACAGCTAGGTATTTCATTGTTACCTGAAATGGCGGTGCGTAATGAACTTCAAGAAGGGAAGTTAGTTCCTTTACCATGGGACCTATCAGAAATTAAATTTTGCACACAATTGTTGTGGCATGAGGAAAAATGGATTTCTCCAACTCTACAGGCGTTTATAGATTTAGCGTTAGCAGAGTTGAAGAAATGAGAGAAGATAACAGGTTATTATTTGTTATTTTGTGAAATGAACTCAAGTGCCAATCGGTGGGCTTCAAGTTCAAGCTTGACGATTTGATCAATGGCATTCGCCTGCTCATGTCGCTTGACTAATGTCCAAAATTGTCTGTACTCATCATCTTTAAGCGGTGCTCCAGTCTCTAACTCCTTATGGATATCCTCAGCGATCTTGTGAACTTCTGCGAAGTGTTGTGCAATTTGTGGAAGCTGCTGGTCATGTTCAAATAAGTGGAGTGAGCTACTTAGAAAAAGGCTAGCAGACCTACGCGCATCAAGTAAAGATAACATACAAAATTGATTCACTAAAAAACGATGTGTTAGTTGCCTAACATCACAATTTGCATAGAACTCATCATCTCTAAGATCGGAGGCCCATATATCGTAAGCTTTAAACCCCATAGAATAGTCGTTGCTACTTATTTTTGTCATGCTATCCGTAAAAACTTTGAGTGAGTTGATTAAGTTTTCTTTTTGGGTTGGTTGTTTTCCGTTTTTGTTAAAATACATAATTAAGAAAGGCCAGTTGTCAACGTACAGATAGCTATACGGATTGCCAATTTTGCTAGGATCAAATGGTGGAAAGCCTTTTGTGAACACAGGATCATTTTCAATGGTTTGGCGATCATACTTGGTACGACAATATAAATCTTCACCCTCATTCCCATATCCACAAATTAGGCCCCACTCGGGAGCAACACGTAAATTAATAGCTAGAACAGGCTTGTTAGAGGATATTTCCTTTATTATTTTTTGCCGATGCATAGCTCTATCTGTTTTCTCAATGTGTGCGTAGTGTTCAGGCGTATATCCAAATGCTGCAAACCCTGGTGTGGCATAATCATAAGCAACTAAACCGTCTACGGCGCTATAGTCCCAGTTAGGTGAACAAAAGGCAATGCGATAACATGCCCCTGAAACACCCATCACTTCCTCATAGGTCGTTTCTATTTTCATAGCTTGTAGTGCTGATGTCAACGCAGCTGCCCATGAGCAGTCCATGCCAGCTCCAAATGGTGGTAATTCCGGTACATCTGGGATATAGTATTCCTTGCTTCTGGCACGTCTAATAAATGTAGTTTTAGTATTGTCATACTCCAAGCTTTCTCCTTCAGCACAGGTAGCCATATGAATCCCACTGTTATTAACATAAATTAGTGTTAAATATTCGGTTTGATCGTTAGCTGGATCACTAGGGAACGTTTGATGGTTTGCGGGATATGCATTCCAGTTAAATGTTTTGTAGTGCTTCATCTTTGGCATAACATCATAATGATAATTTTTGGTACCATATCTTCCTGCGATGATGGATAATGCACTGTTATTATCAGGAAGCTCAATGGGGAGATCATTTTGATCAAGGACTATAGTTTCTCCTTCAAGGAATACTTTGTAGCAGATCCCATGTGAAGATTGGTATTTTAGTGTGACATAGGCTATGCGCTCCTCTGAAACAGTTACACCTAAAATTGATGATGAAGCTAGCACACTTAATTTATTGTTTTCAATTAAACGATTAAGGCGTTTGGTAACCTGTATTGCTTCTAGTCCATCCCCAAATATGGCTTCAATAATGATGAGATTGCCGTCCCTAAATAAATCATCTATACTAACATCTAAAATACGAGCAAGCTGAGGCAATAAAGCAGTTTCCGGCAAAGAGTGTCCATTTTCCCATTTAGATATCGCTTGGGGGGAGACATGAAGCTGCTTTGCTAAATCCTCTTGTGTCAAATTAGATTCCTTACGAAGTAATGCAAGCTGTCGAGCAAATTGTTTTTCGTCCATGATCGTAGTTTGCCAACAATTTCAGCAAACGACCTCCTTTCAAATTTGAAGGCGCCTTCTGAATTTATTATACAAGTGACCGTTACATAGCAATAGAGGGTATTACATGAAGTTAGTGGAAAGTCTTCTCAACTGTAGGTTGAGTAGATGTTAAAGTAATTGAAAGTAGAACGGAGGATTGCATTTGATAGCTAAAGGTAAAATGAAACCAAGATTTCAAAAAAAACGCTGGATATTTTTAGGGATTATTACTGTGATCGTATTTTTAGTCTGGTTAAATAACACAAATGTTTTTTATTCAGGAGGACAAGGCTACAAACTTTTAGCACATAGAGGGCTTGCACAGACATATGATGCTTCTAAAACAGATTGGAACACAAATACAGCGGCAATCATTGATGAGCCAGAGCATGAATATCTTGAAAATACAATTCCTTCTATGCAAGTTGCATTTGATTATGGAGCAGATGTAGTTGAATTTGATGTGAAACTGTCAAGTGATAAAATTCTTGCTGTGTTTCATGATTCACCTATTGAGTACCGAACTGGTGTAGAAGGTGAAGTAGGGGACTACACTATGGAAGAACTAAAAACACTGGATATTGGATATGGTTATACTGCTGATGGTGGAAAAACATTTCCGTTTAGAGGAAAAGGTGTTGGTCTTATGCCTACGATTGACGAGGTTTTTTTCGCCTTTCCCGACAAGGAATTTTTAATTCATGTGAAAGATGGAAACGTTGAAACATACGAGGTTCTATGGAAAAAACTGAGTACATTATCCGAAGAACGTCTTGCCCAACTGACTGTATACGGCGATGATGAGGGGATTGGATATTTAAGAAAGCAAAGTCCTTCTTTGCGTCTGCTGTCAATGGCTATGCTGAAAAAGGCTCTCATCGATTACGAACTGGTAGGCTTTCTGGGGTATGTTCCGGAATCAATGCACAATATGGAACTACATATTCCCCTTAAATATGCAAAATTCCTCTGGGGATGGCCGCATAAGTTTGTTAAACGAATGGAAGCAGTCAATACTCGTGTAGTCATTGTCCAAGGAAGCGGGAGAGTATCGGAAGGATTTGATACCATAGAGAGCCTCGATTCAATTCCAGATAAATATGACGGTTTTGTTTGGACAAACAGAATTGACAGAACAAGGTCTGAATAGCAAGCATTATAAGATATGTACTATTTGAATTAGTGTCGCCGCTAAGAAGGCAACCAACAATCCAATGATTGTACCTTTACCTGCTCCTACAAAATGATGGCGTGGATTAAGATATTCTTCGACCATGTCTTCCGTTCCAGGTATCCAAAACTTTTTACAATGCATAAAAATACCAATATCCAAAATAAACAAATCATATAAATTAACAACAAAGAACAAGAAAAAAACGTAAAGAAAAGCTTCTTTAAATGTTGTTGCCCCTGACAAATATGCAATTACTGCTAATAACAATACAAATGTGAATGCTCCGACAATCTTAATCCAAATGTGTCTTGTCTCCTGTTGCTTAATACTATCTTTATATTGTGGCAAAGACTCTACTCTTTTTCTGATTTCAATAGGATAGGACATGATCTGTCCAACTGGATTTTTAGCTAGCGGTACTAATACTACAATTGAAAATAACACACACAAAATAATACTTTCAATTAAAAATAACATCTCAGTACCTCTTTTCCCAAAATATAATCCAATATTTGTATCCTTGCAATATTCATTGGAAATAGCCTTGAAGTTTAATTTGTTTGACTGTGTCAAAACAATTCAACTCTCTTTTAGGGGAACTAATAAAAAAGAAAAGTAAACACTAATTTTTGTGTTCACTTTTCTTTTTATCTATTCAAATATCACAAGATTCATCTGTACAGGTGTTACTGCCATCTGATTTCATAATAAGCGGGGACTCTGCTTTTGTTTCTTCCCATACTTGATTTAATACTTCTGTAAATACATGTGGGGGTTGAGCGCCCGAAACTGCATATTTACGGTTAATAACAAAGAAAGGAACACCTTGCACACCAATATTTGCCGCTTCTTGCTCATCTGCTTTAACTTCCGCTGTGAATTGATCGCTATTTAACATTTGTAATGCTTGTTCACGATCAAGTCCAACTTCCTCAGCGAGAGAAGCTAACGTGTCAAAGTCACCAATATGCTTGGATTCAACAAAATAAGCTTTAAATATACGTTCAGACATTTCAACCATTTTACCAGATTTAGCGGCAAAGTGAGTCATGCGATGTGCATTTAACGTATTGGTAGGAATCATCGTATCAAATTGATAATCAAGTCCTAGCTCATTAGCTTGAGCTGTTAGCTGAGCATGCATTGATTTTGCCTGTTCAATTGGAATCCCTTTTTCATCGGAAATGACTTGATGAATGGATTTACCAAGGTCTTTGCCGAAATGAGGCATTAATTCAAAGCTTTTGAACACAATTTCTACTTCATCTTTATGCTCAAAGTTGTTTAAGCCTTGCTCAAATCTACGTTTTCCGATATAACAGAAAGGACAGACAAAATCTGACCAAATTTCAATTTTCATTATAAATACCTCCAGTAGGCAATTAGATTAAATTGTATAATCGTTATTTTAAACTATACACTATAAAAAAGAAAGTTACAAATAAAAGTAGTGTGGAAGGAATGAATAAAAATTGATGAAAAAGCAGGTTAGAAGGATGGGGATAAGTATGCTTATTTGTATGCTTTTTCTTGTTGGTTGTACTAAAAGTAACGATATACCACAAAAATCTTATACATATCTTCCTAAGAAGCAAGCGATTGAGCAGTTTGTAAAACAAGAAGAAGGTTTAGCTATGACGGGAATTGTAAGGTTGGAGTTAATGAATGGAGAGAGTTTAATGCTTTTCCGTTACAATAAACATATTTATTCTGGTGGGCAATTACATGAACATCAAGGGAACTATACCATTGAGCGAACAACAGCCTTGTTGGATTTAAGTGAAGCAATGAGTAAAACCTGGTCTAGGCCTATAAGCCATATAAATAATAAAGAGAATTATACGATGTCCGTTCTTCCCGCCAGCAAGCCGGAGGATCATGTTGTGATAGATGAATTCGGATTGGCAGTTAATATACTGCAAGAAAATGATAAAAATGAAGTTAAGTCTATGTTACATGCTTACGAAGTATGGTATCAAAAATAAAAGAGGCTCTCCCAAGACATGGGACTGATCCCTTTCTCACGAGTAGGGGGCAGTCCCACATAAATGGAAGAACCTTTTTTCCTTTATTCCTCTATCCAAACACCTTGACCTGCTTTAAGACTTGCTGCAACATCCAACACACGTTGATTTTCTGAGCCACGCCAGCTTAGTTTCAAGTTACGTTGCTCCAAAATAAATTTTCCATCTATTAATACATCACAATGTGACAATAATGAGCTTTTTGGTTCGTCCGCCAAGATTTCCTCAAATGTGTAGCCAGACCAAATCCAAATGTTTTTACCTTCGCATTCCTTTTTAATTCGTGTTACGAGCTGCAAGAGCTCCACTGGGTGCTCAAACGGCTCGCCACCTAAAATTGATAACCCTGCAATCTGAACATCCTTCATGTTCAAATCTGCAATGATTTGATCTTCTAGCTCCTGCGTATAGGCTGTACCATAGTTAAAGTTCCATGCGGCTGCATTAAAGCAACCCTTGCAAGCATGCAAACAACCAGAAGTGAACAAAGAATGTCTTAACCCACGACCATTAATAACGTCAAACCGTTTATAATCTGCGATGTTCATCATTACATATGTTTAACGCGGGACAATACTTCTTTTTGCTTCCCTGCATTAAATGGACGTTGACTTGGCTCAGATAAATACCCACAGCAGCGACGAATCACGGATGAAGTTTTTGGATTGCTGTTGTTGCAATTTGGACATTTAAAACCTAGATTAGTTGCTTCAAATTCCCCTTCAAATCCGCATTCTAAGCATTTATCTGTTGGTGTATTTGTACCAAAGTAAGGCACACGCTCATAGGCATAATCCCATACAGATTCAAGCGCCTCTGGATTTTTAACTAGTGAATCAAACTCACAATACGTAATAAAGCCACCATTCGCATATACAGGGTATTGCTTTTCAAATTCAATTTTTTCAAATGGTGTTGCTTTTTGATTTACGTCTAAATGGAAGGAGTTTGTGTAATAACCCTTAGAGGTTACATCCTCAATTTCTCCATATTCCTTCTCATCTAAAGCACAAAAGCGATAACATAGGGATTCAGCTGGGGTGGAGTATAGGCTAAAGCCGTATCCTGTTTCATTTTTCCACTGCTCTGTTTTTTGACTTAAATATTTGACGATGTTTAGACCTTTTTCACGTAAAGTCTCATCCTCAAAAATCGCCTTGCCATATAAAGCACGAATTGTTTCATGGATACCGATATATCCAAGTGAAATACTAGCTCGTCCATTTTCCAATAGATGATCAATAGTATCCTCAGGATGTAAACGACTTCCTGCTGCACCTTCCATATATAAAATTGGCGCTACCTTTGCTTTAACTCCCTTTAAGCGTTCAATTCTAAACATGAGTGCTTCACGAGAAATATCTAATACATCGTCAAGCAGCTCATAAAATTTAGCTTCAGAGCCTTGGGCTTGGATGGCTAGTCTAGGTAAATTGGCTGTAACGACACCCATGTTAAATCGACCATCATGGAGTTCCTTTCCATTTTCCTCATATACACCTAAGAAGGAACGACAACCCATTGGGAACTTGAATGAGCCCGTAATTTCTTTAACCTTAGGTACTGAAATAATGTCAGGGTACATCCGTAGTGTGCTACATTTTAAAGCTAATTTCTTAATATCGTAGTTCGGGTCCTCTGGTCTTAGGTTTACGCCTTCTTCCATCGCAAAAATTAGCTTAGGAAATACAGGCGTTTTTCCGTCTTTACCAAGACCACGAATTCGGTTTTTCAAAATGGCAATTTGAATTTGACGTTCTGTCCAAGAAAGACCACGTCCAAAACCAAATGTACTAAATGGAGTTTGACCATTTGCACTTACTAATGTATTAATCTCATATTCTAAAGACTGGAACGCATCAAAGGTTTCTTTTTCAGTTAGCTTTACTGCATATTCGAATGCTCTTGGGTATGTAAGTCGTAAAGCTTCATTTTCATAATTAATATCTTCGTTTGCAATTGATTGTTCCAATTCAGGATACAACCACTCAAGACCTGTTTTAAAGTGCTTACGGAAGGACTGAGCAACATAAGGCGCTAAAATAATATCAATTTCATTAATCGTATTTCCACCGTAAATGTGGCTTGCAACCTGTGCAATAATTTGTGCCGTAATTGCTGTTGCAGTTGTAATAGACTTGGGTGTCTCAATTTGGGCGTTACCAAGCTTAAAGCCGTTTTCTAGCATTTCCTTCAAGTCGATCAGCATACAGTTGTAAATCGGAAAATAAGGGCTGTAGTCTTGGTCATGGAAATGAATGCTCCCACGATTATGCGCTTCAACGACACGTTTAGGCATCATATAGGTTTGAGCAAAATCTTTTGCTGTAATTCCGGCCAATAAGTCACGTTGCGTAGGAATTGTTGCACCATCTTTGTTGGAGTTTTCCTTTAAGACCTCTTCATTGGTTTGATCAAGTAAGCCTTGTACCTTTTTATCTAAGTCGCTACGCTCACGACGTTTAAGGGTACGAATCTCACGATAACCGATATAGGCTTCTGCCACATCTTGACGTGGACTGTTCATTAAATGATGTTGTACTAAATCTTGAATATGTTCTATGTCAACTTTATCAGCGGTGGAAATATCGTTTGTAACTTGGACGGCTACTTGCTTCGCAATCGCCATATCTACTTTTTTTTCTGTGGCTTCCATCGCAGCACAAATCGCATCAATTATTTTTTGCAGATCAAATGCTACCTCGGATCCATCGCGTTTAATAACTAACGTAACAATCACCTCATTATAAAATTGCTTACAATAGTAGTGAGTATAGCATAATTAAAATTGCAAAAAACGTGATTTGAAACACTGTCATCTGTTGTTAATGAAAATTTGAAGAAATGATGAATTTTTGTCGTTACCTCTTTTCAAATACTATATATTGGTGGTATGGAGTGTTTTAATATCTATATGTTGTTAGGTGTTAAAGCATACATATTACTTTTTCACTACAGCTCTTGCTTCGTTTTACCAAAAAGTACGCTTCAGCGATACATAAAAAGCACGCTACTATTGTGATATACTGTAAGACAGATCACATTGGTCATTATAGTAGTTATATGATATTTTACGTCAATTTAAAGGGGGGCTTTCCTTGTCATTACAGCTTATTATTGGACGTGCCGGCAGCGGAAAAAGCCATCATGTATTACAGCAAATCACAACTGCTGTTTCCACCAACCCATTAGGTTCGCCATTAATTTTAATTGCACCTGAGCAGGCGACCTTTCAAATAGAAAGAACCATTCTACAGGCTCCAGGCATTTCTGGTAGTCTTCGTACTCAAGTATTAGGCTTCCATCGGCTTGCTTATCGTATTATGCAGGAGACAGGGGGAGCGGCTTTAATTCCCATCAGTGATGAAGGCAAAAAAATGCTGCTCTATAAAGTGATGGCTCGGCATAGGGATGAGCTAGATCTCTACGGTCGTGCCGCGGATCAACTAGGTTTTATTGAAGAAATAAATACATTGTATACAGAATTTAAGCGTTATAAGCTGGATAGTCAGGGACTACAGCGTTCTTTGGCTGTGCTAGAGCAAGGGAATCATTTAACGCCTCTATTTAGAGATAAGCTACATGATTTGGCGCTCATTTATCGTGAATTTGAAGCTGAATGTGCGGGTTTGTATATTGATGCAGAAGATCATCTTGCAAAATTAGTAGAGGGTACGCCTTTTTCTACATATATAAAGGAAGCTGAGATTTGGATAGACGGCTTTTATAGCTTTACACCTCAGGAGCTTGACGCAATTGGAGCTTTGATGAAGCAGGCGAAAAAGGTCACTATATGCTTGACGCTGGATCGTCCTTACGATATTGAGCCTCCTCAGGAGCTGGATTTATTCCATGGTACTGGACTTGCTTGTTACAAGCTAATGGAAATGGCGAAGGAGCACGGAATAGAAGTTAAGCCAACGATCGTGCTAGAGCCGAATACATTTCCACGTTTTACACAAAGCCAAACCTTAGGTCAGCTAGAAAAGTTATATGCGAGTCAGAGCAGGAGAAAACGGGCTGATGTTGTCAATCCACCTGATTTATTACAGTCATTATCTCTTCGTGCTGCGGCAAATCGTCGGAGCGAGGTCGAGGGTGTAGCACGTCATATGGTAAGGCTAGCGCGTGATGAACGGGCAAGATGGCGAGACATGGCGATTTTTGTCTCTAATCTTGAAGACTACCAGCATGTATTTGAAACGATGTTAGAACAATTTGAAATACCTTATTTTATAGATAAAAAGTTTAGTATGTTATCTCATCCTCTTGTTGAATTTATGCGTGCGGCGCTTAATGTTGTGCTGAAAAATTGGAAATATGAAGATGTTTTTCGCTGTGTAAAAACAGGCTGCCTATTTCCTACGGATGATAGTTTAACATGGGGAGATATGGACGATTTAGAAAACTATATTTTGGCGAGTGGAATAAGTGGCTATCGTTGGTATGATGGTACACCATGGAATTTATCATCTCAAGCCTCACTAGAAGAAGGAGAGCCGTCTACAGCAACACAGGAAGCTCATGCAACTAGGCTACATAAGCTAGAATTGTGTCGTGCTGCCATTGTACAACCTCTTTATGCTTTTGGTAAGAAACTTCATACTGCTAAAAGCGTGACAGAGATGTGTAAGGCAGTCTATGAACTACTTATTCAAGTTGAAGCTCCACATCGTTTAGACCTATGGGCGCATGAGGCGTTGCAGCAGGGGCAAGCACAACAAGCGTTAGAGCATAGACAGCTCTGGAAAAAAATATTAGACGTCCTTGATCAAATGGTAGAGATGATGGGAGAGGAACAACTAGATGCACTGTTATTTGCAGGTGTGTTAGAAACAGGATTAAAATCACTTCATTTATCGTTGGTTCCTCCCTCCTTGGATCAGGTTTTAATTGGTACAATCGATCGAACAAGAAGTAATCATGTTAAGCATGTGTTTTTGTTAGGACTTAACGAAGGAGTTCTCCCAGCGGTAAAACAAGACATGACCATTTTAAATCCGATTGAACGTGAAGTATTGGACAAAAATGGTGTCGTATTGGGACCTAATCTATCCAGACAGCAATTGGACGAACGATTTCTTATTTATAGCGCCTTAACCTCAGCAGATACTTCATTGTGGTTAAGCTACCCCAAAGGGGATGAAGAAGGCAAAAGCTTATTGCCATCAGAAGTTATAAGGCAGGTAAAGGGGTATTTTGCACCCTATTTAACAGAAGTTACGCTTGGAGGTTATACAGAGCAGGAGGATGAAGAAGCGGTTTTAAGTCTATTAACTCATCCACAAGCTGAGCTTCCACAGCTTATTGCTAGATTACGAATGTATCAAGCGGGTATCCCTATTGCTCGTGCTTGGTGGGAGGTGCTTGGCTGGTACAAGACCCAACCCAACTGGCGGGATCAGACCGCTTCATTACTGCAATCGCTTGGCTATAAAAATAAAACTACAACCTTACAGCCAATCACAAGTAAAAGATTATATGGCAAGGTGCTTCGTACAAGCGTGTCTCGTATGGAAAAGTTTTCTGCTTGTCCATTTTCTCATTTTGCTTCATATGGGCTTGCGTTAAGGGAACGAAAGGTGTTTGCGCTAAAGGCGCCTGATATTGGTCAGCTATTTCATGCTGCGTTAAGTAAAATTGCGCTTACGCTTCAGGAGCAAGGCAAAAGCTGGGGCTTGCTCTCTGAGGAGGAATGCTGGCAGCAGGCGGAGGAGGTCGTAGACCACTTAGTGCCTAAGCTACAAGGACAAATTTTGCTCAGCTCTAAACGTTATGGCTACATTACGCGTAAGCTCAAAAATATTGTGGGTCGAGCTTCCGTTATTTTGGGGGAGCAAGCGAAAAGGGCAAGCTTTGAGCCGGTTGGCTTGGAGTTGGATTTTGGACCAGGACGCCCACTTCCACCGTTAACCTTTAAGTTACCGAATGGCTATGTAATGGAAATTGTCGGGCGTATTGACCGCGTTGATATGGCAGAAAGCGAGCAAGGCTTGTTGCTACGTGTCATTGATTATAAATCAAGTCAGACGGATTTGAAGCTACATGAGGTGTATTATGGCTTGTCCTTGCAGATGCTCACATACCTAGACGTATTGTTGACTTCAGCGGAAGCATGGTTGGGGCAAAGAGCTTTACCTGCGGGAACATTGTATTTCCATGTGCATAATCCTCTTTTACAAAATAGTAATCACATAAGCCAAGAGCAAGCTAAGCTAGATATGCTTAAGGCATTTAAAATGAAGGGCTTGATATTAGCTGACCGAGATGTCATTGCAAAGATGGATGCGCCACTAGACAAGGGGTATTCCGATATTTTACCTGTAGCGTTAAAAGCGGACGGAGGTTTTTATAGCTCCGCATCCGTTGCCACTTTAGAGCAGTGGGAGACGTTGCTGAGCAATGCAAGACATACGATCGAAACGATAGGCACTCGAATTACAGATGGTGATGTTGAGATTTCTCCTTATCGATTAGGGACAGAAACGGCGTGCACCCATTGTGCCTATCGGTCTGTATGTCAGTTTGACGACAGCATGGAAGGTAATGATTATCATTTATTGCGAAGTAAAAATAAAAATCAAATGTGGGAGCTACTTGAAGGCATAGAGAAGGAGGTGAAGCCACTATGAACATAATCCCAAAACCAGAAGGTGTATTTTGGAGTGATGATCAATGGAAAGCAATTACGTTAGCAGGGGAGGATATGCTTGTTGCAGCAGCAGCAGGCTCTGGTAAAACGGCTGTACTCGTTGAACGAATTATTCGTAAGTTATGTGATGCAGAATCCCCAATTGATGTTGATCGCTTATTAGTGGCTACCTTTACCAAAGCGGCTGCGGCTGAAATGCGTCATCGGATAGGTGAAGCGCTTGAAACCGCACTTGAAAAAAATCCAAATGACTCACATTTAAAACGGCAGCTCGCGATGCTTGGTTCAGCTTCAATTACGACTTTACACTCCTTTTGTATGGAGGTCATTCAGCGACATTATACATTAATTCCACTTGATCCAGGCTTCCGGATTGCGACTGAAAGTGAAACTTCACTTTTGCGGCAGGAGGTTTTGGAGGAGTTATTTGAGCAAAAATATAGCAATGAAATAGGACAAACTCCTTTTTTATCCCTTGTTGATTGGTATGGTGGGGAAAAAGGAGACGATGCTGTTTTTTGGCTTGTGTTGCGTTTATATGATTTCTCCAGAAGTCATCCATGGCCTGAGGTATGGCTACAGCAAGCAGCAGATATGTTTGTACATGCAGATGAACAAAATCTACAGCACAACGTATGGATAAAAAGTATTATGCAGGATGTGTTGCTGACGCTAGAAGGAGCATTGGGGCGTCTTGAGCAAGGCAAGGCAATTGCGATGGCACCAGGTGGACCTGCCCCTTATGTTGAAACATTAGCAGCAGATAGTGTCATGGTACAGACGTTAATGGACGGGGTTAAACAGCAAGCATGGGCATCATGGTATGAGTTGTTCCAGACCGTGTCCTTTGGCAAGCTAAAGCCATGTAAAAAGGATCAAACTGATCCCATGATGCAGGATCGTGTGAAGGCGTTACGTGATGAGGTTAAGAAAAGTTTGTCTGCCTTACAAACTCAGCTATTTGGCAGAACGACTGCGCAGTTTATTGCTGAGCTTCATGCTAGTGCCCCCCTGATGCAAGAGTTGGCGACTTTAGTCTCTCAATTTGCAGAGGCTTATCGCATTGCAAAAGTGAGTCGGGGCTGGTTGGACTTTTCTGATCTGGAGCATTACGCGTTGCAAATTTTAAGACATCAGGATGCGACACCAACACAGTTACTTCCTTCAGATGCTGCGCTTGAATATCAACAGCAATATGAAGAAATTTTACTAGATGAATATCAGGATACGAACACCGTACAGGAAGAGATCGTACGTTTAATTTCGCGGACATCCCCAGGGAATCGTTTCATGGTTGGTGATGTGAAGCAAAGTATTTATCGTTTTCGTCTTGCAGACCCTGGCTTGTTCCTAGAAAAATATCGGCGTTATCAATACGGAGCTAATATGGAGGGTGGCTATCGTATTGATTTAGCACGTAACTTTCGCAGTCGTTCTCAAGTGATAGATACAGTGAACTTAATTTTTAGACAAATTATGGACGAGACGGTTGCAGAAATTAATTACGATGAACGAGCTGAATTAGTATATGGCGATGGGTATATAACAACAGAAGACGATAATAGTGAAACGTCTATTTACGCTCCCGAATGGTTGTTAATTGACCGTAGTGAAGAGTCTTTAGAGCTAGATGCAGCTCTGGAGGAGCATCGTGAGGCTTATGAGGAGCAACTGACTGATGAAGTGGATAAGGCTGAGCTAGATGCAGTTGTTTTGGAGTCAAGAGTAATCTCGGCACGGATTCATAGACTAATGGGAGCAACTGGAGAATCGGCTTTTCAAGTGTATGATAAAGGGTTAAAGGAGAATCGTTCTGTTCGTTACAGTGACATCGTTATTTTGTTGCGCTCTACAGCCTCATGGGCAAAAGTAATGATGGAAGAGTTGTCCTTACAAGGAATTCCTGTCGTTGGGGAATTAAATCAAGGTTATTTTGATGCCATCGAAGTCGAGACGATGTTGTCCTTTCTTCAAATTATAGATAATCCACTTCAGGATATTCCGCTTGCGGCTGTTTTACGTTCTCCTGTTTATGGGCTTACAGAGGATGAATTAGCACAAATTGCTTTGTATCGTCCCAAGGAGCGAGGAAGTAGCTTTTATCAAGGGCTGGAAGCTATTTGGGCTATGGATGATTGGACAGGATCAGCTGAGGAAAATGAAACGACTGAATACACTGAAATGACTGAATACACTGAAATGACTGAATACACTGAAATGACTGTGAATGAGGTGGAAAGGCTGTCTCCTTTATTGCTTGGCAAGCTAGATACGTTTAAACAACATCTAACGGCTTGGCGTAGCTTTGCAAGGGAAGGCCAGCTAAGTATGCTGATCTGGAAAATCTATAGTGATACAGGGTATTTAAATTGGGTCGGTGGTTTGCCTGCTGGTGTGCAAAGACAAGCTAATTTACAGGCATTGCATGATCGAGCGCGTCAATATGAGCAGTCCACTATGTCTAGTGGCTTATTTCCTTTTTTAAGATACATTACCCGCTTACGTGAAAATGGGGGCGATTTAGGGGCGGCCGTCGCTTCGAGTGATCAAAGTAATGCCGTTCGTATTATGACGATTCATAAAAGTAAAGGACTTGAATTTCCTGTCGTATTTATCGCGGGGTTAGCTAAACAATTTAATCGTCAAGATTTAAATGGATCTTTTTTAGTGCATAAGGAGCTTGGATTTGGTCCTAAATATGTGGATGAGGCATTGCGAGTCAGCTACCCGATGTTACCCAATCTAGCAATTCGTCGTAGGGCAGAGCTAGAGCTGCTTGCTGAGGAAATGCGTGTGTTATATGTGGCTTTAACACGTCCAAGAGAGAAGTTAATTATGGTTTCGGCAGTAAAAGACCTGCTTAAATCGATTGAGGCATGGGGGAGTGCCATTCATGTTCAGGGGCAGAAGCTACCAGATCATTTGCTAGCACGTGCAAAGTGTTACTTAGACTGGATTGGTCCTGCGTTAATTAGGCATCCATCGGCATTGCCATTACGTGAAGCGGCGGATTTAACGGAACCTTCCACACAAGCATTTGAAGGAATGAAGGAGTGGAATATTGTTATTTCCGTTGCAGCTTCGCAATATTTAGCTATGCCTGCGGCGGCAACTCGTGAACAAATGGATATGGGATCCGACCTGCTAAACACTGATTTACAATTAAGCGCCAAAGTAGATCAGCAAATTTATGATGAAATTCATACCAAGCTAGCATGGAAATATCCATATCAGACTGCAACTAGAATACCTGCTCAAACCTCTGTCACTGAAATGAAAGCAAAAATGAGTTTGCACAATGAGCCAAGCCTTTCTATTTTTGAGCGAAAGCAGCTTAGAGAGGAACAAAGTGGACAAGCGTTGGAAGAAAAAGAGGTCGTGTATCAATTACATCTACAGCGTCCAAGGTTTATGGAGCAGGTGAAGCTGTCGCCAACCGAGCGTGGTACTGCTTATCATGTGCTAATGCAGCATGTGCCTTTTGACGTTGAGCCTTCAGTAGGCATTATTCAAGAGACGATCGCTAAACTCATCTTAAATAAAATTTTAACAGCACCTCAAGGAGAGGTGATCGACCCGCAGCGCATTGTTGACTTTCTGCTTAGTCCAGTTGGTATTTTGCTTCGCCAGGCACAGTGGGTGAGACGAGAGGTACCATTTAGCTTTGGCTTAGCTGTACAGGATACTCATGCTGATTTATTGACAGATTTATTGCTTGAGCTTAATGAAGGAACTAATGGTGAAGGATTCCAAGGGAAAAAATCTCTACTTACGGATGAGAATGTTGAGCTAGCTGATGAAGTCGTATTACTGCAAGGGGTTATTGATTGTTTATTTAGTGTAGATGACAAGCTGTATTTGTTAGATTACAAAAGTGATAGAGTTAACCCGCACCTTGGTGGAATTGAGGCGTTAGCTGCGCACTATCAATTTCAGCTAGAATTGTATCAAAAAGCGATCCAAGAGATGACAGGGCAAGTCGTACATGAAAAGTGGTTGTATTTCTTTGATCAAGGGGAAGCGATCAAAATATAAAAGTAGTAGCAATGGTATTAGTAGGACGGGAGAGTGTGTAAGCAATGAAAATTTTGCATACAGGGGATTGGCATTTGGGGCGAACGTTAGAAGGGAGAAGTAGACAGGAGGAGCAAGAGGCATTTATTGATGAGCTTGTTACTATTGTGAGAGAGTACAAGGTGGATCTCATTTTAATGGCGGGGGATGTATATGATAGTGTGAATCCGCCTGCCATGGCAGAAAAGCTATTTTATGAGGCTTGTGCTAGATTAACCGCAGAGGGAAGTCAGCTTGTTATTATTGCAGGTAATCATGATCAGCCAGAACGTGTAGCGGCATCTTCACCACTTGTTGCAGCCCAAGGCATTGCACTACTCGGACTTCCTGTGGCTTCACCTATTTATGTCAATGTTGCACGTACAAATGAGCAAGCAATTATTGCGGCATTACCCTATCCTTCTGAAGCAAGATTAAGTGAGTTGCTCTCCTTAGATGAAAGTGAACAGGCACTTCGTGTTCAATATAGTGCAAAGGTCGGCAAATTGATGGCACAAATGGGACATTACTTTAAAGAGGATACTGTTAATTTAGCGATGAGCCATATTTATGTGCTAGGTGGATTAGAAAGTGATTCAGAGCGTCCAATCCAAGTTGGTGGCGCATATACGGTGAGCCCTTCTGAACTAAATATTGGTGCACAATATACTGCCCTTGGACACCTTCATCGCCCTCAGCAGGTAAAAGGAGAAGGGATTATTCGCTATAGTGGCTCTCCTTTAGCTTATAGCTTCTCAGAGGCAGGACAGACTAAATCGGTGATGCTGCTTGATATTGCCCCTGGACAGTCACCTGTGCTAGAGGAAATTTATTTGTCCTGTGGACGTCCATTGCTTAAATGGAGATGTCAAGGCGGCTTGGAGGAGGTACAGCGGTGGTTGGACGAGGGACGTGATAACCAAGCGTTTATTGATCTTGAGATCAAATTAACAGAAGCGATGTCACTAGGGGACATCCACGCACTTCGCAAAGCGCATCAAGGCATTATTCATATTCGTCCTATCTATCCAGAGCAAGAGCAGGAGCTAAGTGCTTCAGAGCGTGCTAGCTTATCAATTTCCGAAATGTTTACCCATTTTTATACCCGTCAGCACGGGGGAGCTGAGCCAGAGCGGGAGCTAGTGGAGCTGTTTATGTCCTTAGTTGAGGAAAATAAGGATAGCTTGATCGAAGAGGGGGCGGAGTAGATGAAGCCAATCCATTTGAAAATTTCAGGTTTACAGAGCTACCGCCAAATGCAGGAGATTGATTTTTCTGCACTTTGTGAGATGGGCTTGTTTGGTATATTTGGTCCTACTGGAAGTGGGAAGTCTACGATTTTAGATGCGATAACACTTGCGATGTATGGAAAAGTAGGTAGAGCGTCAGGAGGCACCCAAGGTATTATGAATCAATCTGAGGATGCCCTGTTTGTCTCCTTTACGTTTGAGCTTACCTCTGCTAAGGGTAAAGAGCGATATCGTGTGGAACGTAGATTTAAGCGGACAAATGAGCTTTCAATTAGTAATACAATTAGCCGATTTATTGCGGTTACAGAGCAGGGAGAAACGGTTGTTGCGGATAAGCTGGCTGATGTGACAAAATGTGTCGAGCAAAAAATTGGACTTAAGCTAGATGATTTCACGCGAGCGGTCGTTTTGCCACAGGGGAAGTTTGCAGAGTTTCTGTCGCTTAAAGGTGTAGATCGTAGGGCGATGCTTCAACGTCTTTTTCACCTAGAGCAATATGGGGATGTGCTTGGGCAAAAGGTTAATCGTTATGTGAAGGAGCATGAGCAAAAGTTACGGGAGCTTCAAGCGGAGCAACAAGGCTTAGGTGCCGCCTCATTTGAGCAGGTGGAAGTGATTGATTCTAGGTGGCAATTGGCTGTCATGTATACCAAGGAGAGACAAGAGGTACTCGAACAGGCTCAGGGGCAGTTACAGCAGCTAACACTTAAAAGACAATGGAGCCGCGATTTAGAGCAAGCTTTAGCGCAGAAAAATATGCTAGAGGTAGGACGCGCTGAAGTTGAAAAAATGCAGATGAAGCTGACAAGGGCAAATGAGGCGTTAGCTTTAAAGTCACCTTTAACTATACTCAAGCAGCTACAACATCAAGTATCCACACTTGAGCTAGGGCTACAGCAGGCATCTGCTAGCTTGGAGACTGCAAATAAAGAGCGCGAGACGGCATCCATAGCGCTAAAGGAAGCAAAAGAGCAGTTAGCTCAAAATGAGCCTCAGTTGCTTCAACGTATTGAGCAATTAGAGCAAGCTCAGCTACTAGAAAAGGAATGCGTAAAGCTTCAAGATGAAAGCTTACATATGAAAGCTCAGTTAGCTGATATGGAATCAAAAAGGGAGCAAGCCCAGCACTTATTAAGCAAAGAAGAGCAGTTATTGGTCAAGGCGCAGCATCGAAAGGTAGAGCTTGAACAGCAGGCATTACTTAATGAAGTAAAGCCTTTGGAACGCAAGCAAGCCCAAGAGGCGTTGCGGGAAGAGCAAGCTGCAATTCAGCTCAGAGCTCAGCTAGAGGCTTTAGCCAAGGAAGAGCAGTTGTGGAGCAACAAGGCGTTAGAAATGCAGAAGCAAATGGCAACACTTCAAGCAGAGCAAGTCATGCTTAACGACCAACTTAAGGAGACATTACAGCAACTACATGATTTGATGGAGCAGCAAATACAAGCTAGGAATGAAGTAAAGTCTTGGCAGATAAAATTACAAACGGTCCAACGCCAGTTACAACAGTTAAGTGAGCATGAACAAAAGCTTAGATGGGCTTCACAGCTCGCATCAGGCTTAGTAGAAGGAGAGCCTTGCTTAGTATGTGGCTCGATACATCATCCAGCTCTAGCCAACTCTGAACAGCTAGAGGTCTCTCATCACGAGCTACAAGCGCAATTTAATGATATCCAGAGTTGGGCATCGGAGTTTAATAAACTAGAATATCGTTATGAACGTAGCATTGAGCAGCTGGTGTCTTTAATAGAAAATATAAAAGAGTTAGAGCCAATAGATGGGTTAGAGTCTTTACAGGACCAAATGCAGGAGACTGCAGTTGGAATTTCAAGTCAAATAAATTTACCTCCCAGTGAAGAAAATGAAGCACAGACTCAGTCTATTACATTTTGGACGAGGGAATTAGAGGCTTGTGGTGAGCAACTACACCAATTTGAACAACAATGTTCAGCAGAACAAACTGTTATAGCACAGTGGATACAGACGGTAAAGCAAATTCAAGTCGCTTGGCGAAAGCTAGCTCCAGCAAGATTAACAACTGCAGGTGAACAAGCTGCATTGGAGGGAAAGAGACAAGAACTTGCAGATCAAAAGAAGTTATTACATGCGCAACTACAACAATATCAAGCTATATTAGCGCAGCTTCCTTTGCAAAGCAGTCAGGAAGATATGGATAAGGGGCCAGCCGCATTGCGGTGGGAGGAAATAGAGCGCAAGGATGTACAAGCAGAGGACATTAAAGAGCGTTTAGCACGTAGCTTGCCTTTTATTGAGGAAACTACAGCTAAGATTGGACAGCTAAAGGATGGGCTTATTGAGCTAGACAAGCAACGGGTGCAATTATCGACTCAACTGGAGGGCAAAAATGAATTGCTAGCAGAAAAGCAAGCTCGCTTGAAGTTATGGAGTCAAGGGCAAGCGGTGGCACCTTTGTTAACAGATGTACAACAACAGCTTGTAAAATTACGTTTTCTAGCTAAAACCTGTGAAGAACAATATGAGCTAGCGTTAAAAATTTTCCATGAGCGCTCTACGGGGTATGGTATAGCTGAGCAAGCCTTAGCAAGTGCAAAGGAACAATGGAGCAAGCAACAGTTAACATGGGAGCAAGCACTAGCTCAATCCTCATTTGAGAGTGAAGCTGAAGTTAATGAAGCGTGGATGGAGTCAGACCAAATACTACAGTACACAACGCGAATTGAACAACATCTAAATTTACAACGTCAGCTAGAAGTTACAATTAAAGACTTACAGTCTAAGCTTGGTGAAGAGCGGATAGACGAAGCGATGTGGAAGCAGAAGCAAATAGAGGTAGAGCAAGCTAAAAGCGATGCTGAGCTAGCAGTGCGTCATGTCGCTAGGCTTGAGCGTGATTTAGAAGATATTAAGCATAGAAATACTAGGTGGCAGCAGCTAGAAGAGCAAGGATCAAAATTGCAGCACAAGCTTAATTTATTACTAAAGCTACAAACCTCGTTACGTGGAAATGCTTTTGTTGAGTACATTGCAGAGGAGCAACTGATGAATGTAAGTCGTTCCGCGTCGGAGCGTCTTAAATATTTAACAAACCAGCGTTATGCGTTAGAAAGTGACTCTAGTGGTGGTTTTGTTATTCGTGATGATGCGAATGGAGGGGTAAGAAGACCGGTTGGTACTTTGTCTGGTGGTGAGACCTTTTTGACATCGTTAGCCCTTGCACTTGCGTTGTCAGCACAAATTCAGCTTCGTGGACAATATCCATTACAATTTTTCTTCTTGGATGAAGGCTTCGGCACATTAGATCCAGAATTGCTGGATACCGTTATTACTTCACTAGAGCATTTACATCATGAGCATTTGGCAGTGGGTATTATAAGCCATGTGCCTGAGCTTCGTGCTCGTCTGCCACGTAAATTAATTGTAGTTCCTGCCGAGAGTGGAGGAGATGGCTCAAAAATTGTGCTTGAGAAGCTGTAACTAGGCCATAAAGAGTTAAGGGAAATGGGGAAGGGTAGTAATTAAGGCACAGGATCTCATTGAAGCTACTACTATTGCTATGCAAGATCTATTTATTTTGTTAGGCTACAAATCATTTGGAATTAGAACTCTGCAACAAGCAAACGAGGAAAATAATTACTTGCTTCCTTAAATATTGGAGAGCGTAGCATTTATTTTTATTAACATAAGCATTATTACGTGATGGGGCCAAAATTTAGTATTCCTTAATTTGGATTATTTTTATTTAGTGTGAACTAAATCACAGATACAGCTTCATCCCCCTGTTATACTACAGTTAAGCCGACATCATTTTTGCAAGCACCCCGTCGGACGTATTGGTAACAGAGCTTAATCGTTGTGTACAATACGTCCGTGCGACCAGCTTTTTTTCGATTGAGAAGAAGCAGGGTGCTTCTTTTTTTTGTCTTTTTTTATGTTGTCATTAGCTACCATCACGTATTTAGGAGTGCTATACTTAAAAAAATAAATATAATAAGTCGGGAGGATAAAACATGGAAAATTGTTTGTTTTGTAAAATTGTTGAAGGCACCATTCCATCTAATAAAGTGTATGAGGACGAAAAGTTTCTAGTCTTTCACGATATTCAGCCAGCCGCACCTGTACATGTGTTAATCATACCGAAAAAGCATATTGCATCAGCAAACGAGCTCCAAGGCGATGATTTCTCGTTGATCGGTGATTTGCACAAAGTAGCACAACAGGTTGCTCAGCAATTAGGTGTTGCTGATACAGGTTATCGTTTAATCAACAATTGTGGTGTTGATAGCGGACAAGCAGTACATCATATTCACTACCATCTTTTAGGTGGTGTTAAGCTTGGTGCATTAGTCGGAATTTCAGACTCACATGCATAATCGTTTTCTTTTTTAATTTAATATATGGAATTTTTGTGTGAATTTAGGCCGTATTAAGGGCTAAATAATGCAAATATTTGTTTTCGAAAATAAATTTGTAAAATTGATGTATAAAAATACGTCTCGTCAGGTTGACACTCTAAATATAATTCCCCTATAATGAAGTGTGATGAACCGTGTTATAGCTCTTGGACGGTCTGGTCGGAGGGAGGGAAAACTGGTGTCTGAAACTAAAGTTCGCAAAAATGAAACTATTGATGCTGCACTTCGTCGCTTTAAGCGCTCCATTGCAAAGGATGGCGTATTGGCTGAGGTGAAGAAACGCAAACATTATGAAAAGCCAAGCGTTAAGCGCAAGAAAAAGTCTGAGGCTGCTCGTAAGAGAAAGTTTTAGGAGGATTAAGCGATGAGTCTTAGCGAGCGATTGAACGAAGATATGAAGCAAGCGATGAAGAGTCAAGACAAGTTCAAACTCTCCACTATTCGATTGATTCGTGCAACGATTAAAAATCTTGAGATAGATTTGAAAAGAACTTTGAACGATAATGAAGTGCTTGATATCCTAAGTCGTGAAATCAAACAGCGCAAAGATGCCCTCCAAGAATTTACAAAAGCGGGTCGAGAAGATTTGGCTGATAAGGTGAAGGCTGAGGCTGAATTTATCGCCGAGTACCTTCCCCAGCAACTTACTGAAGAAGAAATAAAAGTCATTGTACAGCAGACCATCCAGGAAACCGGTGCTTCTTCAAAAGCTGATATGGGGAAAATCATGAGTGCATTAATGCCCAAGGTTAAGGGGCGGGCCGATGGCAAGTTGGTAAACCAAGCTGTTCAAGAACTGCTCCAATAACCTACAATGCTTTGGCATTGTATTTATAAAAAGCAACAAGCTCTTAAGTTAAGAGACTTGTTGCTTTTTTATTTTAGTTTTGAATGCTCATTGTTCTTCTCATAAATCCATGTCTACTAGCATAATTTGTATAGTACACCGTATAAGTGTAATAGCGAAGTGATTATGGGGAGGAGAATAGGTATAATGAGCCAAATATCCCGCAGATTTCGCAAATGGACGGCGGATAAGCTGGACCTGCCTAATGATTTAGTATTTAATTTGCCGAGGCTCACCTTAATTGGGGGCAAGCAATTATACATAGAGAATCATCGCGGGGTAAAGCACTTCTCCCCTGAGTTGCTACATTTAAAGCTAACTGAAGGTTATCTAGAGGTAACTGGAAGCGAGCTGGTGATTCAAGCCATAATGCCTGATGAAATCGTCGTAGAAGGTGTTATTTCTGATATCAAATATAGGGGAGCGGGGGAGAAATAAATGAGATCACCAATGTTATCTTCAATCAAAGGGATTGTCACTATTGTTGTATCAGGGGACAATCAGTCCCAGTTCATTAATGAAATGACAAAGGAAGGAATAGTTGCATGGGACTTAAAGCCATTAGCAGATGGAGGGTTACGGTTAAAGGTGTCAATTCCTCATTTCTTTCTGCTTCGTCCAGTGTTAAAGCGGACAGGCTGTAGATTAACAATCCAAAAGCGCTCTGGACTCCCCTTTACACTATCTCGTCTTTGGAAACGTAAGGGGTTTATAATTGGCTTTATTTTATTTACGAGTCTTATTTTTGGACTGACTTCTATTGTATGGGATGTACAGGTACAAGGGAATCATAAAATAGCGGAGGAAGATATTTTACGTGTTGCGAAGGAAGAAGGGTTACACCGTTATCAGTGGATATACAATTTAAGCACTCAGGACAAGCTGGCCGCGGCATTAACGCGGAAGCTTCCTACTGCTTCCTGGGTGGGTATCTCTAGAGTTGGGACTAAATATGTCATTGAGGTGGTGGAGGCATCACAGCCTAAAGATAAAAACCTGTTAACGCCCCATCATCTTGTCAGTAAAACAGATGCAGTCATCAGTCACATTTACGCTGAAAGAGGACAACCACGTGTTAAAAAAAATGATCGAGTCCGCAAAGGACAAATTTTGATTTCAGGTATACAGGGTGGGCAAACTGTTGTTTCTAAAGGTGTAGTGAAGGGGATTGTCTGGCACGAATATGACATTTCTGTTCCACTTACCTATAAGCAAAAGGTTTATACTGGAAATGTGAAGCGTAAAGGTTACTTATATTTTGGACAAACCGCAATTCAATTATCTGGTTATGGTAAAAATGATTATGATAAGTATAGAGTGCTTAGTGATCTAAATCCTGTGAGATGGAGAGATTTAAAGCTTCCATTCGGATATTTGACAGAGAGTATATTTGAAACGACAGAAATGGATCTAACACGAACGATAAAACAAGCTCAGCTTGAAGGAATCGAGCGTGCCAGAAGTGATGTTTTAGCGAAATATGGAATAGACAGTGTCATTCAGTCGGAAAAAATTTTGCATGAGAAGACAGACAATGGTAAAGTTTATATGAAAGTGCTTTTTGAGGTAGAGCAAGATATTACGGAGGAACTTCCTTTAGTACACAGTCAAGGAGAATGAGGCTACTTGTCAGAAAAAACAACCAATATCAAATTAAGTCTTTTGAATGCATCAGAAGGGTTATCTTTGTTTGGTCCTCAAGATGTATTTCTAAAGCTGATTGAACAAAGTTTTAAAGTAAGCATTGTGTTAAGAGAATCTGAAATCACAATTCGTGGTGATGAAGCTGAGCTTCAAATGCTACAACAGTTATTTGATGTATTACTTGAGTTAGTACGTAATAGCTATATTTTGACAGAAAGAGACGTTATGTATGCGATTAGTTTGGCAAAGGAATTACGTGCCGATCAATTGCTTGATCTATATAAAGGTGAAGTCGCAATTACATTTCGTGGTAAACCAATACGGGTTAAGACGATTGGACAAAAGCATTATGTAAGCACAGTAAAAAAACGGGATGTCGTGTTTGGTATTGGTCCAGCAGGAACAGGTAAAACCTATTTAGCTGTCGTTTTAGCGATCTCTGCACTTAAAGAAGGTTCAGTGAAACGTATTATTTTAACTCGTCCAGCAGTCGAAGCGGGTGAAAGCTTAGGTTTCTTACCAGGAGACCTACAAGAGAAGGTTGACCCGTATTTACGTCCGCTTTATGACGCGTTATATGATGTTATGGGACCGGAACAAACAGCTAAAGCATTAGAACGGGGGTTAATTGAAATTGCACCTCTTGCCTATATGCGTGGCCGTACGTTGGATGATTCCTTCATTATTTTGGATGAGGCACAAAATACAACTCCTGAGCAAATGAAAATGTTTTTAACACGTTTGGGTAATGGCTCAAAGATGGTCATCACGGGTGATGTTACACAAATTGATTTACCTAGAGGCAAAAAATCAGGATTGATTGAAGCTCGGAAAATTTTGCAGGATATTGAGGAAATTGGTTTTGTGGATTTCATGGAAAGTGATGTTGTAAGACATTCACTTGTACAAAAAATTATCGTAGCATATGATGCAGCTGCTGAAAAATATGAAGCTTAATCTAAACAAAAATAATATCACTAAGTTTTAAAAATTCAGGAGGGCTATAACTATGACCCCTAATGAGCAGGCAAAGGGTAAGGAATTGCAATCTAATAATGTGGGTTGGAGAAGTAGTGTCGCAGTTCGATATGCTTTATACGCATTATTAGTACTCATGGTTTATTTCAGTCTGGCGCCAAAGTTGTTGCCAGAACGATATGACATTCAAGTAGGGATGCCAAGTGAAAAGCAAATTCTTGCACCTATGGAAATACCTGACACAAAAGCGACATTAAAGGCACAGGAAGAAGCTGCTGATCGAGTCGGAGAAAGTTATAGTATTATTCCACTACGCAATGAAAATTTAGTGAATAACTTAATGGATCGCATTTTTCGTCTTAATCAAGACGATCTAGTGTCAACAGAAGAAAAAATTAGTATTTATCGTGAAGACCTACAACGGATGCCCAAAGATTATATTGCTACATTTATCCGAAATAATCGTAATTCCGGTACATATTCTACTACTTTGCTGCAAGAAATGGCACAACGTATAGAAGAGCAGGAATATAAAATTTCTGAGGAAACATTTATAAAAATCCCACGACTGACTTCAGATGATATAAATGAAATGAAGCCAGTTGCTGTAAATATCGTATCTAGATTAACGGCAGATCAAATCAGTGAAGCTCAAACGGCTCGGGCAAAGGTAGCTGAAATGGTAAGTACAAGCTCTTTGTCCAAGCGTGCAGCTCGTGAGGTTGTACAGGAGCTTGCTCGTGTAGCCATTACGCCAAACAAGTTTTATGATGAAGAGGCAACAAAGGCTGCCAAAGTAGACGCACGTGAAAATACGCCTACTGTTTATATTAAACAAGGGGATGTACTAATTCAAAAGGGTGAAAAAATTACCCAGGAAATGTACACACTCCTAGAAAAAAATAGTCTATTAAAGGATGAAGTTAACTATTGGCCTCAATTAGGCTTATTGGTGATGTCCTTGTTGTTAGTCCTTGGAATTGTAATGTTTATAAGACAAACGGAGCATGTTGGGAAAGTAAAGTATAATAACTCCCAATACGTAATGCTTGCTTTAATATTTACAATTACGATTTTGTCCATGGTGATCATTAGTGTTTTACAAAATGAGACTCGGATTTATTTTGGTTATTTAGCACCAATAGCTACAGGGGCAATGTTAATAACGTTATTGATTGATGTTCCTCTAGCGTTCATCTCTTCTATTATATTTAGTATATTAGCGAGCATTATTTTTAATGTAGATCAAGGACATATTTTTGATTATCAATTTGGGTTCTATGCTATTGTAACTTCATTGGCATCGATTTATTCGATTCATCGTGCAAGTCAACGCTCTTCCCTATTGAAAGCGGGGATTATGAACTGCCTATTTGGTGCTATTTCTGTATTTGCAATGATCGTGATCGATAATCATAGCTGGAATCAATCCAGCACGTTGTATGCGATTGGTGCCGCAATTATTGGTGGTTTACTTACTACTATTTTAGTCATTGGGCTAATGCCATTTTTTGAAGTGACATTTGGTATTTTATCAGCACTTAAACTAGTGGAGTTGTCTAACCCAAATCATCCATTACTTCGCAAATTGTTAATCGAAGCACCAGGTACGTATCATCATAGTGTGATGGTGGGTAATTTGTCTGAGGCAGCAGCTGAAGCAATTGGTGCAAATGGACTGTTGTGTAGGGTGGGCTCTTATTATCATGATGTAGGGAAAACAAAACGCCCTTCGTATTTTATTGAAAATCAAAATAATATTGAGAACCCTCATGATTTTATTGATCCAAAGCTAAGTAAATCAATTATTATTGCACATGCCCACGATGGGGCACAGATGCAAAAGGAATATAAATTACCTAAACCAATTCGTGATATCGCAGAGCAACACCATGGTACAACGTTTTTACACTATTTTTATCACAAAGCACTTAAGCAAGCGGAAGAGCAAGGGGTTCAGCCAGACTTTACTGAAGACGATTTTAGATATCCTGGTCCCAATGCCCAATCTAAGGAAGCCGCAATTGTAGGAATTGCTGATAGTGTAGAAGCAGCCGTTAGATCATTACGTAAGCCAACTGTTGAGCAAGTGGAATCAATGATTGAGAAAATTATTAAAAGTAGACTTGATGATCATCAGCTCAACGAGTGTGATTTAACGTTAAGAGAGCTTGATATTGTAGGTAAAACATTAAAAGAAGCAGTAATGGGGATTTTCCACTCCCGTATTGAATATCCACCAGATGCTAAAAAGCCAGAACTAAGGGAGCAAAACAAGGAGAGTGACCAACAATGAGCCTAGAATTGGCTTGGAGTAATGAACAAGAAAATCATGAAATTTCAGAAGAGTTTATTACTTTATTAAATCAAATTTTACAAAAGGCTGGAGAAGCTGAAGGCGTTACAGATGGAGAGGTTGCCCTTACCTTTGTTACCAATGAAAAAATCCATGAGCTTAATTATGCCTACAGAGGTATTGATCGTCCAACAGATGTTCTTTCCTTTGCATTAAATGAATCGATGGATGAGGAACCAGAAATTGTATACGAGCTTGAGGATGGAGAAGAATTAGAATTTGGCGATATGCTTGGAGATATTATAATTTCTGTAGAGCGTGCACAGGAGCAAAGTGAAGAATATGGACATTCACTTGAAAGAGAGCTTGGTTTTTTATTTGTCCATGGATTTCTACATTTGTTAGGGTATGACCATCAGGATGCTGCAAGCGAAGCCGAAATGATGGGGAAACAAGAAGCTGTATTGAAGCAAGTTGGACTTGTACGATAATGAAACCGCAAAAATATAAGCTAATTGATAGCTTCCGTTTTGCATTTCAGGGCATCCAATCGACATTTAAAACAGAAAGAAATTTTCGTATTCATCTCGTTGCAGCAATCCTTGTCATGGTGTGGGCATGGATATTGAAAATACCGACATGGGATTTTGCTTTATTACTAATCGTAATTGCCCTAGTCCTATGTGCAGAATTACTTAATACTGCGATTGAAGCGGTTATAGATCTTGTTAGTCCAGAGTGGCATCCACTTGCTAAAGTGGCGAAAGACACCGCAGCGGGGGCTGTACTCGTTTCTGCGGTGTTTGCTGTCGCTGTAGGTCTGGTTATATTATATAAACCATTGATGATATGGTTAGGCTTAAATTAGGAGGTTTTTATGGACTATAATCAATTGCTACAAGCTGCCATTGAAGCTCGCAAAGCAGCATATATCCCTTATTCTCATTTTGGTGTTGGCGCAGCACTTCAGGATGCAACAGGACATGTACATTATGGCTGTAATGTTGAAAATGCTGCCTACGGTCCAACAAACTGTGCAGAGCGTACAGCTTTATTTAGAGCAATTGCCGATGGCTGTGCTCCACATAGCTTCACTGCACTTGCTGTCGTTGGGGACACAGATGAACCCATCGCACCTTGTGGTGTATGTAGACAAGTGATTTTGGAACTGTGCGCTCCTGATATGCCAGTTGTATTAGGAAACATGAAGGGCGATATAAAGGTCGTAACTGTGAGCGAGCTGTTGCCACATGGCTTTTCGCCGGAGCATGTTAATAAGGCTTAATGAAAAATCATAGCTGACAGCTAGGTACCAGCCGATAATACCCCTAAACATTACTGCGTGGTGCTGCGTGGCAGAGGGTTCTTACGATCGTTGTTAAACTCGGATTTGCTTGGATAAAGGAATTAGAGGTAGAAATCTGATTTTAAATACGAACGCTCCGCTTCTCCAGAATCCCTCTGCCCCTCCGCAAGTTACGCTAGTGCTTAGTAGGTAATATGCGGTTGGTGCTACGCTGTCTGTGGTACTGATTTTAAAGATTAAGCCATAGTTTACAGGAGCTAGTAAGGTATGGTAAAACCCTAAAGACTAACCCCTTACAGAGTGGTTGCGTGGTGCTGCGTGGTGCTGCGTGGCAGAGGGTTCTTACGATCGTTGTTAAAATCGGATTTATTTGAATTAAGGAGTTAGAGGTGAAAATCCGATTTTAAATACGAACGCTCCGCTTCTCCAGAATCCCTCTGCCCCTTCGCTAGTTACGCTAGTGCGTAGTAGGTAATATGCGGTTGGTGCTACGCTGTCTGTGCTTTGATTTTAAAGATTAAGCCGTAGTTTACAGGAGCTAGTAAGGTATGGTAAAACCCTACAGACTAACCCCTTACAGCGTGGTAGGGTGGTGCTACGTGGCAGAGGGTTCTTACGATCGTTGTTAAAATCGGATTTGTTTGGATTAAGGAATTAGAGGTGAAAATCCGATTTTAAATACGACCGCTGACGCTTCTCCAGAATCCCTCTGCCCCTCCGCTAGTTACGCTAGAGCGTTGTAAGGTAATATGTGGTTAGTGCTAAGCTGTCTGTGGTACTGATTTTAAAGATTAAGCCATCGTTTACTGAGGCTCATCATGATATTTTAGAGCTGTAGCTTGTCCACCAATCCTTCTATCCCTCTGTTAGTTACTTGCTGTTTTTAAGCTACTGCTAAGTAGCTAACAAGCTGTCGTATTTTTATAGTTTGAAAAGATAGATTGCTTGGAAAAGCTTCTTAAGTTTAGGCTTCTCGGGTATACTATCTATACTGTAAATGTAGCAACTTACTCCAAATGTAACTGGCGGGAGGGTAAAGGGATTCTGGAGAAACAACGTGGTTGCCTTTAAATACCAATTTTCCCCTTATATCTTTATTAAATGAAAAATTGGTCTTTAACAGCAATCGTAGGAACCCTTTACACGCAGCCTTGCACAACTTAACTCTTTATCAGTGAAGTAGCTACTTGTAATTCGTTCAAACGTATTTCAGACTACTTTGCTACTTAAAATTAGCTTTACACAGGAAGGAACTAATTATCTATGTCAAAAAACTCGTCTGCAAAGACTAAATTTAAATCCGGTTTTGTTGCCATTATCGGCCGGCCAAATGTTGGTAAATCAACCTTGATGAACCATGTTATTGGTCAAAAGATTGCGATTATGTCTGACAAGCCTCAAACAACTAGAAACAAAATTCATGGTGTGTACACCTCACCAGAAATGCAAATTGTATTTTTGGATACGCCGGGTATCCATAAACGTCAATCAAAGCTTGGCGACTATATGAACACAACAGCATTAAGCACGCTAGATGAAGTAGAGGCTGTTTTGTTTTTAGTGGATGCATCAGAAGGTTTTGGTGGTGGCGATCGCTTTATTATTGAGCGCTTAAAGAGTATTAATACACCAGTTATTTTAGTGATGAACAAGATTGATAAGATTGAACCAGAGGCGTTGCTGCCAATGATCGAAGAATATAACAAGCTATACAGTTTTGCTGAAATTGTTCCCATCTCTGCGAAGCTAGGGAATAACGTTACAACTTTGATCGAACAGATTGGTAAGTTTTTACCACCAGGACCTCAATATTATCCAGAGGATCAAGTGACCGATCATCCAGAGCAATTTGTATGCGCGGAGCTTGTACGTGAGAAAATTTTGATGTTAACTCGGGAAGAAGTACCACACTCGATCGCCGTTACCATTGAAGATATGCGAGTGCAGGAAAACGGGGTTGTTCATATTTCAGCCTTGATTTTTGTTGAACGTGATTCCCAAAAAGGAATTATTATTGGGAAGCAAGGTGCTTTGCTTAAGGAAGTTGGTAAGCTAGCACGTCAAGATATTGAGCGTTTATTAGGCTCCAAAATATTTTTAGAGTTATGGGTTAAGGTGAAAAAGGATTGGCGCAACCAAGATCGTGTATTGCGTGATTTAGGCTTCCATCGTGATGCGTAAACTTTAGATTTATGTATGGCTAAGCTGGTAGTTATTGCAACGTATAGAACCTTTATCACAGGTCATCCTAATCTTCGAGGGAATGTAAATCGCATTTTCTGAAGAAAGGGTGAATACGTATGCGAGATTTTTCGTGGAAGTATTTTGCAATGACAGGAGATGTTGATGCTTACATGCTGTTTAAGGAAAGCGATACGGCACTGGGGCAGTCGGCTGAGGATGGAGCTTTAAATGAACAGCAGCTTGTGGTTGAAAATGAGGAAGAGGCTTAAAAGCGGCTTTTTTTGGGGGAAATAGGGATGTTGCATCGACTTGAAGGCATCGTTATTCGTAGTATGGATTATGGTGAAGGTAATAAAATTATTACAATATGCACTGAAACCCATGGGAAGGTTGCTATTCTCGTTAGAGGTGCAAGAAAAATCAAAAGCCGACATGCGGCTCTAACACAGTTATTTACTTATGGACAATATACATTTTATCGTCAAGGTGATGGACTTGGCACGTTAAATCAAGGTGAGATTCTAGAGTCTCACTTTTCTTTGCGTAATGATCTTTATTTAGCGGCTTACGCCTCTTATGTATGTGAATTACTAGATCGCTCTTTACATGATGAAGAAGTGGGTAGCTTTTGGTTTACGCAATTAAAGGCAGCCTTAGAGGCTTTGGCATCGGGAAAAGACCAGCAAATTGTAATGCACCTGTTCGAGGTGAAAATTTTGCAGGCATCCGGTTATGCTCCGTCCTTTGAAGCTTGTGTATCCTGTGGGAGTATAGAGGAAAGCTATCATGTTAGCCCAAGATTAGGTGGGAGGTTATGTCCTCGTTGTCGTCATCATGATCATGGTGCGATGGTAGTATCACCACAGGTGTTAAAGCTGCTTATTTTATTTGAAAAAATAGATATGCGTAGATTAGGAAGTACAAGTGTTAAAGATACAACAAAAACTGAACTAAAAGCGGTAATGAATGCTTTTATGGAGGTTCAGCTCGGCTTGAAATTAAAGTCTCGAAATTTTTTAGATCAGCTTGATAAATATGAAATTTGACGAAAGCAACGAAATGATGTATTCTATGGTATATTTCTCTTCGTAGAGAATCATGTGTTGATAAGGAAAAGTAATAAGCTTGTATACTGTTAAAAGCGAATCAGGGATAGTGCAAGCCTGAGCGGTTACACTTATGAAATGGCAGCCTTGGAGCATGAATGAACGTGAAAAGCGGATTAGCTTCTGTTAAGCTAATCAAGTAGGGTGGAACCGCGGGATTTGAATTATTCAGCTCTCGTCCCTATGTCTGTGAGCAGGCGTAGGAGGCGAGGGCTTTTTGCTATAGCTTCGAACTCTTATGACCGAATTCAAAACATTGATTTTTAGGAGGAGATGACAAATCATGAATTTTCAATCCATGATACTAACACTGCAACAGTTTTGGTCTGAGCAAAATTGTATCGTTGTTCAGCCGTATGACGTAGAAAAAGGGGCAGGAACTTTAAATCCAATGACGTTCCTTCGTTCCATTGGGCCCGAGCCTTGGAATGTAGCTTATGTAGAACCTTCTCGTCGTCCTGCGGACGGTCGATACGGGGAAAACCCAAACCGACTTTATCAACATCACCAATTTCAAGTCATTATGAAACCTTCGCCTGATAACATTCAAGAGATTTATCTTGAAAGCTTAAAAAGACTAGGTATTAATCCACTTGAGCATGATATTCGTTTTGTGGAAGATAACTGGGAGCATCCAGGTCTTGGAGCATGGGGACTCGGTTGGGAAGTATGGTTAGACGGAATGGAAGTAACCCAATTTACTTATTTCCAACAGGTAGGAGGAATTGAGGCTAATCCTGTAGCTGTGGAAATTACTTACGGTATGGAGCGTCTTGCTTCCTATATCCAAGATAAAGAAAATGTATTTGAGCTTGAATGGGTAGAGGGCACAAGCTATGGTGATGTTTTCCACCAGCCTGAGTTTGAGCATTCTAAATATACGTTTGAATTGTCCGATGTAAAAATGTTATTCACACTATTTAACATGTATGAGCAGGAAGCACAGCGCTTAATGGAGCAGCATTTGGTATTCCCTGCTTATGATTATGTATTGAAATGCTCACATGCCTTTAACTTGCTTGATGCAAGAGGGGCAATCAGTGTAACGGAACGTACAGGTTACATTACAAGAGTACGTAATTTATCCCGTCAGGTGGCGGCAACATATTTAGAAGAAAGAGAAAAATTGGGATTCCCAATGCTTCAAAAGGGAGGTGCTGTTCGTGGCTAAAGACCTATTATTTGAAATTGGCTTAGAGGAAATGCCAGCAAGATTTATACGTGCAGCTGTTGAGCAATTGCAAGATAAAATGAGTAAATGGTTAAAGGAAAATGTCATCACCTTTGAGAAAATCGAAGGTTATGCTACTCCTCGTCGACTTGCTATTCTCGTAAAAGGTGTTGCTGAGAAGCAAGAGGATGTCCATGAGGAGGTTAAAGGACCAGCGCGTAAAATTGCGTTAGATGACCAAGGTGCATGGAGTAAAGCTGCACTAGGGTTTGCGCGTAGTCAAGGCGTTGATCCAGACCAATTTACCTTCAAGGAATTAAACGGGGTAGAGTATATTTACGTCAGCAAAAATTTAATCGGGCAACCTACAAGCTCTCTTTTAACTGAAGGTTTGTTAGGCATTATGCATAACATGAATTTCCCTAAAAATATGCGTTGGGCTAATTACGATTTTAAATTTGTACGTCCTATTCGTTGGTTAGTTGCCTTGTTTGGTACAGATGTCGTTTCACTTGAAATAGCTGAAGTGACCTCAGGGAACACGACGAGAGGACATCGCTTCCTAAGTGGTGAGCTTACGATCGATGAGCCTGCTAACTATGTTGAATTGTTGCGTTCTGGTCATGTCATTGCAGATATTAAAGAACGTGAAGATATGATTATGGCACAAATTGAAGCGTTGGCTTCCCAGAAAAATTGGGTAATAGATGTCAAGGAAGATTTACTTGAAGAAGTATTGTTTTTAGTAGAGACACCAACCGTGTTGTTTGGCTCTTTTGATCCTTCTTTCTTGAACATTCCGCAAGAGGTGCTGATCACTTCGATGAGAGAGCACCAACGGTATTTCCCTGTACTTGATGAAAAAGGAAGCTTGCTACCTTATTTCGTAACGGTACGAAACGGAAACAACGTCTCCCTTGATGTCATTGCGAGAGGGAATGAGAAGGTACTTCGGGCAAGATTATCTGATGCAAAATTTTTCTACGATGAAGATCAGAAGCTCAAAATTGAAGATGCGCTTTCTAAGCTCGAAAGTATTGTCTTCCACGAAGAGTTAGGTACGATTGGTGATAAGGTTCGTAGGATTCGCAGTAACAGTGATAAGCTTGTTGGAATGTTAAATGTTGAGTCATCGGTTGCCCTTTCGGCCATGCGTACAGCTGAGATTTGTAAGTTTGATTTAGTGAGTCAAATGGTGTATGAATTCCCTGAATTACAAGGGGTAATGGGACAGGATTATGCCTTAAAGGCTGGCGAAGCTCCTGAAGTTGCAAAAGGTATTTTTGAGCATTATCAACCACGTTTTGCTGGTGATGCTACGCCTAGCTCAATTGTAGGTGCGATTGTTAGCATTGCGGATAAGCTAGATACCATTATTGGTACGTTCTCGATCGGGATTGTGCCAACCGGTTCTCAAGACCCTTATGGCTTACGACGTCAAGCAGCAGGCATTGTTCAAACGATACTTGAGCATAAATGGACCATTTCCTTAGAGGATTTATTCCAAGCAGCGATTGCAACCCATGAGCAATTCCATGAATTAAAACGTAGTAAATTGGAAATTTTAAGAGATTTACATGATTTCTTTGGTTTACGCGTCAAAAAAATATTGTCTGATGAGCTTCGTTATGATGTTGTTGATGCAGTCATGGCCGCTGATTTCAATACCGTTGTATCTGTTGTTGCAAGAGGTCAAGCGCTGATGGAGGCTGTGGGGCAAGACGGTTATAAGCAGATCGTAGAATCTTTTGGTCGTGTAAGTAATTTAGCGGCTAAGGCGGAAGCAGCCCAAATTAATAAAGAGCTTCTGACTGAAAAGGAAGAAGTACATTTGTACGAGGCTTGGAGTACCGTTACGATGCATTACAGTGAATTAATGGGACAAAATAAAGCAGCAGAGGCATTAGGCTTCCTTGCTAGTCTTCATGATGATATTACTGCGTTTTTTGATGCTGTTATGGTTATGGCAGAGGACGAGAAGGTGCGTAACAATCGTCTTGCTTTGCTTGCGTTAATTCATAAAGACCTAAGTACCTTTGCTGATTTCAGCAAGCTAGTTTTTGCGTAATATATGTAACAATATGCAACAATATCAGTGAGAGGCAGAGGGATTGTTGAAAAGCGAAGCGTCCACTTCTTAAAGTCTGATTTTCACCATAATCAAGTTTTTAAAAAAATGAGACTTTAATGGTGGTTGAGACAACCCTCTGACTTGAAGCGATATAATAATGGACAGGAGTGGATTAAAATCATGAGTGCAAATGCGATTGTGGTGGATGGAGACTCCTGTCCCGTTAAAGCAGAGATCATTGAACTTGCCAATACCTTTAAGGTGGAGGTGAAAATGGTCTCTTCTTATGACCATTACATTAAGCCTGCCCAAGGGGTTACGGTGATACAGGTAGATCGAAGTCAGCAAAGTGCTGATCTGTATATTGCTAATCATATCGCCACAGGAGACATTGTTATTACACAGGATTATGGGCTTGCCGCATTAGTGATCGCTAAATCTTGTAGAGCCTTGTCACCTCGTGGCGAAGTTTATGATTCTGGAAATATTGATTACTTGTTAGAAAGACGACACGTGAGTGCTAAAACAAGGCGAGCGGGCCGTAATTTATTTAAGGGACCTAAGCCGTTTACTGACAAGGATCGAGAAAATTTTAAACAAATGCTGTTAAAACTTTTGCAAGATATGCAGGAGAATGTACAATTTTAGCGAATTTATTAAAGTACGTGTAGAGAAGATGAAGGTGATATTATGAATACCGGTAGGGGTTCCATTCCTGAGGAAGTCATCGAAGCGGTTTTGCGTCAGCATGATATCGTTGATACGGTGAGCAAGCACGTTCATCTAACTAAGCAAGGTAAATATATGAAGGGCTTATGCCCATTTCATTCCGAGAAGACACCCTCATTTACAGTAACGCCCGATCGGCAAATATTTCATTGTTATGGCTGTGGAATGGGTGGTAATGCAATTAAGTTTAGAATGGAGATGGAAGGCTTATCATTCCCTGAAGCGATCCGAATTATGGCAGATGAAGCTCATATCCCATTTGAAGGTCGGCAAAGCACAGCGGGTATGGTTGTAAATCAAGAGATTGAACAGTTGTTTGAGGCTCATGAATTAACTTCCAAATTGTATCATTATTTTTTGAAAAATACAGAGCATGGCAAACCCGCCATGGAATACCTAAAATCACGAGGTTTTAGTGATAAAAGTATCGATCTCTTTCAGATTGGTTATGCACCAGCAAGATGGGATACGTTAGTTCAGTTTTTAGAAAAAAGAAACTTCGATATGCAGAACATGGAAAAGGCTGGTTTATTGATTGCCAAGCAAGATGAATCTGGTTATATCGATCGATTTAGAGATCGAATTATGTTTCCTCTCCATAATCGGAGCGGTAGAATTATTGCTTTTGCCGGCAGAATTTTAGGGGAAGGGCAACCTAAGTATTTAAACTCACCCGAAAGCCGAATGTTTGTCAAAAGCAGAACGATCTATAATTTACATCAAGCAAAAGCAGAAATAAGAAAATCAAGACAAGCCGTTTTATTTGAAGGTTATGGTGATGTGATTAGTGCATGGGAAGCGGGGATCCATAATGGAATTGCTACTATGGGAACTGCATTAACAGAAGGCCATGCTAACATGCTAAGAAGTTTGGCTGATCATATTATTGTTTGTTATGATGGCGATTCAGCAGGACAAGCCGCGGCATTAAAAAGCATACCTATTTTAGAAAATGTTGGTTTTAATGTTAAAATTGCAATTATTAATGAAGGCTTAGATCCTGACGAGTTTATTCAAAAGTATGGTGCTGACCGATTTCGCCATCAAATTATGGATGGGGCAGTAGCTGCGATAAAATTCAGACTTATATATCTTAAAAAAAACCATATACTGCTAGAAGAAGGCGGTAAGGTGGCATATATTAAAGAAGCAATAGGGATTATTGCTCCCTTAACCTCGCCAACAGAGCGAGAAATCTACTTAAAGGAATTATCAACAGAGCTTGAGGTTTCCTTTGATAGCTTGAAGCAAGAATGTAATCAATATCGTCAGACCCTTCAAAAAAGAAATGCGGATGGGGATAATATTGACAAAATGTGGAATAATGTTAGGCATAAAAAGGGTCAGCCTTCCATGCCCACTCTTTTACCGGCGTATCACACCGCGGAACGAAAATTATTATACTTTATGCTAGAGGATCTCGAAGCTGCGGAATATGTTCAGAATCAGCTTGGAGATAAGTTTAATATTGAGGATCATATCGCAATTGCTGCTTATTTATATGCTTATTATGCGGAAGGCAAGTCTCCTGATGCAAGTCGGTTCATAGCTTCCCTACAAGATGAACGTCTTGAGAAAACTTTAATTTCCATTATGATGATGGAAACCCCTGGAACAGGAAGTAGAGCCGAGCTTGACGATTATATTGCTCAAATACGGAAAGTTCCTTTAATGGAACAAATTAAACGTAAAAGAGAAGAGCAGATCATGGCAGAACGAGCAGGTGATGTTTTGCGTGCTGCACAAATTGCAAGTGAGATTATTACCCTAGAGAGACAATAATTTTTTTGTTTTAGCACGATGTTTCTAGGGAGGAGGGAGTCCGATATGGCGAATAATCAACATACTGAACTAGAAACCGAATTGACATTAGATCAGGTCAAAGAAAAGCTAATTGAAGAGGGCAAAAAGAATTCCTCCTTAACGTATAAGGTTATTATGGAGAAGTTATCCCCTTTTGAACAAGAACCTGATCAAATGGATGAATTTTTTGAGCAACTTGGAGATCTTGGCATAGATATTACAAATGATAGTGATGATGAGCTTACCGTCCGTAGACGTGATGATGATAATCAGGCGGAGCATGACGATTTCAATTTTGAGGACGATTTAGCACTTCCTCCTGGAATTAAAATTAATGATCCTGTTCGTATGTATCTAAAAGAAATCGGACGTGTGCCATTATTATCATCTGATGATGAGATTGAGCTTGCCAAACGTATTGAAGAAGGGGACGAGGAAGCAAAACGTCGCCTAGGTGAAGCTAATTTACGGCTTGTTGTAAGTATAGCCAAACGTTACGTAGGTCGTGGCATGTTGTTTCTTGATTTGATACAAGAAGGGAACATGGGGCTATTAAAAGCTGTTGAAAAATTTGATTATAAAAAAGGCTATAAGTTTAGTACGTACGCCACATGGTGGATACGCCAAGCCATCACGAGAGCGATTGCTGATCAAGCGAGAACGATTCGGATTCCTGTTCATATGGTAGAAACCATTAATAAACTCATTCGAATTTCAAGACAGTTACTACAGGAATTAGGACGAGAACCAACGCCAGAGGAAATTGCAGCGGAGATGGAGCTTACAGTGGAAAAGGTACGCGAAATCATGAAAATTGCCCAGGAGCCTGTTTCGCTAGAAACACCTATCGGTGAAGAGGACGATTCTCATTTGGGTGATTTTATTGAAGATCATGATGCGTTAGCGCCTGCTGATGCTGCTGCTTATGAGCTACTCAAAGAGCAACTTGAGGATGTACTTGATACTCTTACTGAACGTGAAGAAAATGTATTGCGATTACGTTTCGGACTTGACGATGGTCGTACCCGTACTTTGGAGGAAGTAGGTAAAGTATTTGGTGTAACAAGAGAACGTATTCGTCAAATTGAAGCCAAAGCGCTTCGCAAGCTACGACATCCAAGTAGAAGTAAACGTCTGAAGGATTTCCTTGAATAATGATCCAAGCACATGGACCTTCTGCTCATGCAGTGAGGTCTTTTTTAATATGAAGGCTACAAGCAAGGAATGTAAGTACGTTGTATAAGCTAATATTATCTCTTTTTGAGATTTTTTGCAAATTTATACAGTGGTTATAGATCTTATAATAGGTGGTTTAAAAAAATGAAAATTTCAACAAGATTGAGGGAAATCGCAGAACGCTTGCCATCTGGCTGTAAATTTGCAGATATCGGGTCTGATCATGGATTACTGCCGATTTATGCCATTAAGCAAGGGATTGCCCTATCTGCTATTGCAGGTGAAGTTAATGAAGGTCCACTAGAGGCGGCTCGCAGAGGTGTTTTGTCACATGGTGTCCAAGATAAAATTGCAGTACGCAAAGGAGATGGCTTAGCTGTCATTGAGGCAGGAGAAGTTGATACTATTACGATATCAGGTATGGGTGGTGCGTTAATTGCTTCGATTTTGGCTGACGGTGTCACTAAGCTTGATGGTGTGAAGCGCCTTATCCTTCAGCCTAATATGGCAGAGGGAGCTGTACGTCGTTGGCTACTGGAACAAAATTGGTTAATTACGGATGAGATTATATTAGAGGAAGATGGCAAAATCTACGAAATTATTACGGCGGATCGTAAGGAAGAAGCTAAGCGACAAAACGATATTTTGTATGCGAAACGAAGCTTGGAGGTAGAGATTTCACAGGAATGGTTGTTGGAGCTAGGTCCTTTGTTAATCAACAAGCCCAATGAAGTGTTTTTTAAAAAATGGAACTCAGAGCATAGCAAGCTACTTCGTATTTATGAGTCGATTATGAAATCTGCGGAAAAGGAAATAAGTGATTCCAAAGCGGCTCAGGTTAAGCAAAAAGCAATTGAACTGGAGGCGATTTTACAATGTTTGCAAAAGGTCAAACCGTAATTCAATATATGGAAGGACTAGCTCCCAAGCATGTTGCGATGGAAGGGGACAAAATTGGTCTTCAATTAGGCACGCTACAAAAAGAAATCACTGGTATCTTAGTTGCACTTGATGTAAACGAAGAGGTTGTGGATGAAGCGATCGCTAAAGGTGTTAATCTTATTGTGGCTCATCATGCAATTATTTATCGTCCGTTGGCACAATTGCAGGTAGATACGCCAATGGGAAAAGTTTACGAAAAGCTGATTAAAAACGACATTGCTGTTTATATCAGTCACACTAATCTCGATATTACTGAAGGGGGTATGAATGATTGGATGGCAGAGGAGCTTGGTATTGACGTGACAGGCTCAATTGAGGATCTGCATACTGATCAATTGTATAAGCTTGTTGTGTTTGTGCCTAAGCAGCAAGCAGATTCAGTACGTGCGGCTATTTTAGATGCTGGAGCAGGTCATATCGGGAATTACAGCCACTGTAGCTTTAATATAGAGGGATCAGGAACATTTAAGCCTGATGAGTTAGCCAATCCGTATATTGGACAAGCAGGCAAGCTAGAGCAGGTTCAAGAGGTACGCATTGAAACCGTTGTTCCACATAGCATTAAAAACAAAGTGATTGCTGCGATGCTCAAGGCGCATCCTTACGAAGAGGTTGCTTATGATCTATATACAATGGAATTAAAGGGGCGTACGTTAGGCTTAGGGCGTGTCGGCAAGCTTACTGATCCTGTTGATCTTGCAACGTTAGTTGAGCGCGTTAAACACAAGTTTGATGTGCCTACTGTCCGTGTTGTAGGAGATATGAACCGCATAATTAAGAAAGCTGCTGTGTTAGGTGGTTCTGGTGGAGGTTATTGGAAAAAGGCACTACGCTGTGGTGCAGACGTATTGGTGACAGGGGATATTGATTATCATACGGCACAAGATGCACATATGGCAGGCATTACACTTATTGACCCTGGACACAACGCAGAGAAGCTTATGAAACCTAGAGTAGCAGCTTTTTTGGCGCAGAAATTGGAAAAGGATAAATATAAAACCCCAGTTTACGCTTCAACAATAAATACAGAGCCATTTCGATTTGTATAATAGAAAAATATGCTAAGGTAAGTTAAGGAAAGCTGTATACAAACGCATATTAGGTATAGACAAGGACAGTGAGATGGAAAGATTGAGGTGGAAAGCATAGTGGGGAATCGCATTGTTTTTACAGGTGGAGGATCGGCGGGACACGTGACGCCTAATATCGCCATTATTAACGAGTTAAATAAAAGAGGCGCTTGGGACATCCATTATATCGGCTCAAAGCAAGGGATCGAAAAGGAACTCATCACTAAGCAGAATATCCCTTATTATGGAATAAGTTCAGGCAAATTACGTAGATATATTGATATCGAAAACATAAAAGATATGTTCAGAGTGTTAAAGGGCTGTGTGGAGGCAAGGAAAATATTAAAGAGAATTAAACCTAATCTCGTTTTTTCAAAAGGTGGTTTTGTCTCTGTCCCCGTTATTGTCGCAGCAAAATCGCTAGGCATACCCATTTTCATTCATGAAAGTGATATTACACCTGGATTAGCGAACAAAATTGCTCAGAAATTTGCAACTAAAATTTTCACAACCTTTGAGGAAGCTAAGCAGTTTTTTCCAAAGGACAAAGTGACAACTACCGGCTCGCCGATACGTGCAGAACTGCTTCAGGGCAGCAAGGACTTTGCTTATAAGTTTCTAGGATTTGATGAGAGGCGTCCTATTTTAACAATTATGGGCGGAAGCTTAGGAGCCAAAAAAATTAACGAAACGGTTCGTGCCAATTTGCCAAAGCTTGCTATGCATTTTCAGATTGTACATTTGTGTGGCAAAAATAACATTGAGCCTAGTCTTGCCTTTGTCCCTGGTTATAAGCAATATGAATATATTCATGAGGAGCTGCCACATATATTAGCGGCAACAGATCTTGTTATTACAAGAGGCGGGTCTAACGCAATTTTTGAATTTTTAGCATTACGTATTCCTATGTTAATAATTCCGCTTGGCTTGAATCAAAGTAGAGGCGATCAAATCATGAATGCAGAAGCTTTTCAAAAAAGAGGGTACGGTTTTACGTTGATGGATGAAGAATTAAATGGGGATACCTTGGTAAAAGGCGTAGAATTCCTTAAAAATAATTCAGAATTTATTAGAGAAAATATGGCTTTATCTACAAGTACAAATGCAATCCCTGTATTGCTAGAGGAAATTTATAAAATAACAGGTGCAAAGTAAACAAATGATATAACAATTGATCATAATAAAGCGTAGTTCAGTGAATGGGATGGGCCTAAACAGCTCATTTAAATTTACTAAGCTAGCGCTTTATTTTTTTAGCAAAAGAAAGTATTGACCTTCAAGTTAACCTTAATGTTAATTTGATTTTATTTCTTATAATCTGTAATACCTAATCGATTGCCGAATTGATCTTCAAATTCTACGGAGGTTCCTGTTCCAATATGGAACGGTTCGCTTAAAAACGTTACACCATTTGCCCTTAATTTGTCGTATTGAGCCATGACATCATCAACCACAAACCAAATCGTTGATTTCATATTAGGAAATTTGCTTGTGTCTTTTAAAATAATAGCTGGTTCTTCGTCTCCAACATGAAAGGCAACCATTCCTTTATCGGCAAAATTAAACTTTAGTTTTAAACCTAGTGTTTCACCGTAATATTTCATTGCGCCTTCCATGTCATCGACAGGTAGAAAAAAATTGTCATAGCTTTTCATCTCTATTAAACCTCCTAATGTTGTGGGATACGATCACAATAACATATTAAAGAAGACAACATCGTGTCATATTTCACAAAGTTGGATATAAGCTTTTAACCTTTTGTATTACCTTTAAGAATAGCTTAATAATTTTCTTGATAAGCCTCGCGTTCCAACTCATAATCAATGAAGGATTGCCATTGTCCGAGTTGGTTTTTACTTGAAGAAATGACGGACTGCGACTTGCTGTAATCCAAGTTTTCATAAATATGTTGAGCTAATCTCATCTAAATGAGTATGTCTGATTTTAATTAATACTGATTTTGTGTCTAATGGATAATTTAACTGTTGAGATTCAGCGCAAAAATAGGTATACTATCAAGTGTTGCTTGAAAGTTTGACAGACAATCGCTGGCGGCTTTAGGCCGCGGGAGGAAAGTCCGGGCTCCACATGGCAGGGTGCTGGATAATGTCCAGTCAACGCGAGTTGAAGGATAGTGCCACAGAAACGGACCGCCGATGGCTTTCGCTTTGCGAGAGCACAGGTAAGGATGGAACCGAGGTGTAAGAGACCCCGAGGAACGCTGGTGACTTCGTTCCTGGTAAACCCCACCTGGAGCAAGACCTAATGGAATGCAGTACCTTTGAGGTACAGCCTTAGCCTGAGGTGCATTCAGGTTGGTCGCTTGAGCCATATAGTAATGTATGGCCTAGATAGATGATTGTCACTTATAAAGCGGGAGGGTTGTTCCCGTTATACCGCAAACAGTACAGAACCCGGCTTACGGCAAACTTTCAATCGCTGCAACCTTATATGCTTAAATGCTTTTTCGTAATTAGCTTTACAATTAAAACAGATAAAGCCTGTCAGTTGAACGTAGTTTCTTTTTCTTCTACGTCCAACGTGACAGGCTTTTTAAAATTTCATCTACACAGCATAATCTTCGATAGCTTCATTCACTTCTTCATTATTTAATTGCTTGGCATATTGCACAAACCACATAAATGCAGCATCAGAATAAGGCTTTAACATTTCGGCTATTCTTCGAAATTCCCATTCCTCCCAGTCCTGCTCCTTAAAAAGACACCGCTCCACAGCTTGTGGTAAATGATCAATCAGCCATCCTTCAGGAATTCGTAAAATAAACTCTTTTGCTAAATCTATATTTGCATGATTTCCACTTTTTGCACTTGTTTCCAGCGTTTCGATCAATACACGTAATCCAGCTTCTGGTGGGAAGGACTCAATGTTTTTTATATTCTCAAATGCACCGTTGTGTATTTTATTAATGCGTTCAATAAAAGCTTTTCTATACACGATAGAAATGGTGATGCACCCCTTTGTTATAATAATTATAAAACAAATAAATCCACGATTTCCCAATCATTATAACATGAGGTTTTTATTTTAATAATGATCCCAAAAGTTTTTTTAATGACTCCCCTAAATATTCGGACCAAAATTTAAGTGGTTGAGCGTGAGATTGTGACTGTGTTTGCACTTCGCCGCTAGCAGCCTGAAGTGCTGAATATACATCAATTTGACCAAAGCCATAATATTTATCACGGCCTGACTCCCCTAAGTCAATGACATTGCCTCGAATAATGTCCATGACCTCTGTATTTTTAAGCTTAGGATTAACAGAGCGTATTAGACCTGCTAATGCAGCGACATGGGGGCTTGCCATAGAGGTACCAGACAACGCTGCATATTGGTTGTTTGGATACGTACTTGCAATGCTTTCACCCGGTGCCATTACGTCGATATAATCACCATAATTAGAAAAGGACGCTCGTTCCATATTGTAATTTGTTGCGGATACGGACAACACCTCAGGGTAAGCAGCAGGGTAACCAGGTCGTTCCGTGTTATCATTTCCCGTGGCAGCGACAATGACAATGTCTTTGTTATACGCATATTTAATCGCTTCATGAAGGAAGTTTGCATCTGCGTAGTTACCTAAGCTTAAATTAATAACCTTTGCGCCATGATCTGCCGCCCAAATGATTCCTTGTGCTACGGAATAGCTTGTTCCAGCACCTGATTGATCTAACGCCTTCACTGGCAAAATTTTATTGTTCCAAGTCATGCCAGCAATCCCTTCACGATTGTTGACATTAGCTGAAATAATACCAGCAACATGTGTACCATGTCCCACATCATCACTTGGTTTGGAGTCTGGTGCAATCGTATTATAGCCACTCAGTAATCTGCCCTTGAGGTCGGGATGATTAAGATCAACGCCTGTATCGACAACACCAATAATGACCTGTTCTGCACCTTTACTGACATTCCATCCACGATTCGTTTCAATCATTGGCAAATTATATTGGTAGTCTGAAAATAAAACATCGTTAGGAATTTCAATACTGCTTGTATTTTCATTTGTTAAATACATATAATGGGGTTCAATATATTCAGGCTCCCAATTTTTTTTGAAATACTGAGATAATTCCTCCATACTAAGCTTTTTGGATTTAAAAATATACGTGTTTGCAATGCTGTGATCATAGGAGCTAATGCTTGTTGCAGTCTGAATCTTTTCCAACTCCGATTGGGTTAGCTCTTTGCCAAAAGTAACTACAATTTCATTTTCGTAAAAATGACTCGCCTTTTCGTTGTCATGCCCCGTTTTGACAGTAATATCACGTAATGTATCTGCATGGACAGATTCTACACTATATTTTCCTTCCTTTGGATAAGGAATCAGTCGAAGATTTTTTTTCTGATGACTTTTTACATGATCTAAAATTTCTGTATCCATGACGATAATAAGTGCTTTTCTTCCATCTTTACTACGCTTGCCAGCTACGATGTATTTAGAATCCTCTTTAGGAAATGGTTCAGATTCGTAGCTTTCCTGTGATCGTAAGGTAGAAGTAGCTAACTTTATATGATTTTCAATTTGTTTTTTTAGGTTCTTATTAGGCTGGAATGTAGCTCGACAAAGGCTGTGGCTCCGATCCTTTGTTAAATCCAACCATTTGATGCATTGAAAATGCTTATGTTCTGTTTGTATTTTTTTGACGTATTGCTTTTGTGTAAGAGGGGATTGGGATGACAAATCCTTTGCCCATTCTGATAAGTGTCCTCTTGCATCAATCATAGTCAGCTGCTTCGTTGTATTCATATCTTGCTTTAACATTGCTTGTTTAAGAACATGTTCTTTCGTTGGTGAATACTGTGTAGCCTTCATCTGATCTGGTTCAGTATGACGAATGGCCACAAATGAAAATAAACACGTTGCAATTAGTCCAGCTGTTGCTCCAATAATCAGCTTGCGCCGTTTCATTATTTCTCCTCCTTATGCTTGCTTGAAAGTAATGTTTAAGGAATAGCTTTTGGAGAAAAAACTTTTTTTATGCTGACGAGGGCAATTTGTGATAATCTTAAACCTAAATAGAAATCGTATTAAGAAGTATTTAGAAGGAGGACGGGCGACAATGTCTCAAACTAACGTTCAACAGTTATGTCAGAGCACAAGAGAACAATTAAAAACAGCAGCAAGTTATTTAGAGCAATTTCTAAACAACTATAATCTGGTACAGCTTGTAGAGGATGATGAGGAACGAACCTTAATGTTTTATCAAGCATTTTTATCCGATCTCCGTCATTTGTCCGTTTATTGTGAGGATAGCTATGAACAGCTAGGGATTGTTTTAAGGCGTGGAACATTTGAGAAAAGTCATGGTGAAAAAGTGTTGTACCGGGTGTATCATGACTGTGTTAATCACTTCTTTTATCCTAAAAATGAGAGCTACTCAGAAGATGGCAGATATGCATACACGGGTCGAGATGCCATAAAATTTCGCAAACGTCCAAATAGAGCAGCACACGATATTGTGGTTGAAATTACGAATATTTTTGAGACGCTTCGCGATGATTTGGAGTATTATGAAAGTGAATATTTGAGCAAGGTTAGATTGGAAAGAATTAGAGAGGAAGAACAAGGACAATTATAGCTTATTAGAGCATATTGTTAAGAAAAGTGGGCAAAATATCCCTGAGCTATAAAAAATTCAGGGAGGCTCTAACAGTATGGATGATTTTGAAAAAAATAACGGTAAGCAACAGGAGCATCTTGCAGGAAAAAGCAGTGGTGAAAGCAATAACCGTATTGATTTTCCTCGCAAAACAAATCAAGAAGAGTATGCCGCTGAAATTTATCCTACGCAACGTGTAGAGGATCAACGTCAAGTTTATAGTGAAAATGATCGTGACAGTGTAGAAACTGACAGCATGGATGCAGGTAAAACGACGGGATATGTCGGGGTAGGAATAGGAATTGCATCTTTGTTTATGTGGTCACTAGTATTAGGTCCTGTCGCTGCTGTGCTTGGACTTGTCGCATTTAACCAAGGTAGAAAAACATCAGGTGGTTGGGCAATAGGACTTGGAGCATTATCTGTATTAAGCTATTTTCTTCTTCCCATGGGTAGATAAAAAAGTATGGCTCGTAACGGAATAGGCAATCCATTTAATGACCTTTCGTAATTAAGTGGATTGCCTTTATTTTTTGGGACTGGTCTAACCTTCATTTAACGTGTAAAATATAGGCATGTTGCTTATTTACTGAAGGATGAAGAAGAGGAGCAGACATTTATGCAAATCGATCCAAGAACAATGGGACAAGTCATAAAATCTCAATTTGCTAACAATATTGATCTTCAAGGTACGCCATTTGCATCACAGTCGCAAAGTGGTGGAGACTCTTTATTTGATATTTTGTTGCAGGAACTTAAAAAATCAGAATCTGCTAATGCTGGATTCAGTAGAGCGCAAGATACGTCCAAACAGGGACTAAATATATCAGACCTATTGTCAGAGGAAATGCTAGTAAATTTACAAGCTGCTCAAAATTTAAATGGGCTAGATGAGACACAAATAGGTTCATTACAGCAACTAACGACAATGATTAATTCTGCGGCGGCTTCTACATCCTCCCTACCAAGTGTTCCAAGTGGTGTTGGATATGTAGGGAAAGGTTCCAAGCCTTCAGGTGCAGGCGCCACGATTGATCAATTGGTTTCTTCTGCAAGTCAGAAGTTTGGAGTGTCTGAGGATTTAATCAAGGCTGTTATTGAAACTGAATCCCATTTTAATTCTTCAACTGTCTCGTCTGCGGGTGCGAAGGGACTTATGCAGCTAATGGATGGAACTGCACGTGGATTAGGGGTTTCAAATTCATTTGATCCTGAGCAAAATATAAATGGTGGAACCAAGTATTTATCTTATCAATTGAAGCGTTACAATGGTCATGAAAACACAGCCTTAGCTGCGTACAATGCAGGACCAGGTAGGTTACGTCGTCTAGGGATTAGCAACGATCAGGAATTAGCAGAGAAGCTACATTTGTTGCCTAAGGAAACTCAACGTTACATTACAAAAGTACAAACAGCAAGACAGAAATATACAGTGTAGTAACCTAAACATATCTTTTTATAATGAGATATGAAATAATATAGCAGGATAAGTTAAACGGGAACTATTCCGGGGAATGCGGATATTCGCGTTTTTTCTTTTGCCTATGAACAAATTATAGTTTAGTGTGAAGTGTTAAGTATTGAAACGTTAACCTGAAATGTTGAGGTGAGAGTAATGAATTATTTTGATTATGCAGCTACAACACCTCCATATGAGGAAGTTATTGTAACGATTGCTGAAGTAATGGCACAGCATTATGGCAATCCGTCTTCGCTACATCGACTTGGTGAGCAAAGTGAAATGCTAGTTAAAAGGGCGCGTGAGGCTTGCAGTTCAATTTTGCATGTTAAGCCCTCTGAGCTTGTCTTTACCTCTGGTGCGACTGAGAGCAATAATCTTGCAATTAAAGGCTTAGCCTTTCAATATCAGCAACGTGGTCGCCACTTAATTACTACGATGGTTGAACATCCTTCTGTATATGAGTGTATGAAGCAGCTTGAGTCTTGGGGATGGGAAGTGACTTATTTAACGCCAGATCAGACTGGTCGCATTTCTGCTAGACAGGTTGAGGATGCACTTCGGGATGATACTGTGCTGGTATCCATAATGCACGTGAATCATGAGGTTGGTAGCATTCAACCGATTGAAGAAATTGGAGCTATGCTTAAACATAAACGCCGTAAACCTTTTTTTCATGTGGATGGTGTTCAAGGTTTTGGGAAAGTACCGCTTCTCCTCCCCAGTAGTGAGATTGATTTATATAGCTTATCTGCGCATAAATGGCGGGGGCCTAAAGGAATTGGCTTATTATATGTACGCCAGGGTGTTCAGCTAGCTCCTCTTTTATCTGGTGGAGGCCAAGAGGGGGATGTTCGCTCTGGGACAGAAAATGTACCGCTTATTATTGGAATGGCACAAGCGATGCGACTTACTGCGCAAGGACAAGCACAAAGAGTGAAGATTTTGGAAAAATTAAAGGGACAATTAGAAGCTGCATTAACAGCTATGCCTGAGGTTCAGCTTAATAGTAGTGCGGACGGAGCACCTCATATTGTTCATTTTAGCTGTGAGGGGATAAAGGCGGAAACTTTACTTCATAAGCTTGAGGAGCAAGGGTTTTACGTATCTAGTCAATCTGCTTGCTCTTCCAAACAAATAGAGCCAAGTCGTGTTTTGTTACAGATGGGAAAATCCAAAGCACAGGCTATATCAGGCATTCGCATTAGTCTAAATGAGGCACATACTACAGAACAAGTTCATGATTTAATAGAGGCCATTTCTAAAAGTATTCAATTTTTGATTCCATTTAAACAAAAGTGAAAAGGAGGTGTGATGTATAATGCCTAGTTATGATACGATTTTACTGCGTTTTGGAGAAATTACGACCAAGGGGAAAAACCGTAACCGTTTTGAAAAAGTCGCAATGGCTCACATCAGATCTCTGCTGCTCGTGCACCCTAAAGCGGCGATACGTAAGGAGTATGGACGTTTTATTATTGATTTAAATGGAGAGCCTGCACAAGAAGTTTTACAGGCAGTGAAGCATGTGTTTGGTATTTCGTCCCTTTGCCTAGTGATGAAGGTACAATCTCAGCTTGAACCCATTATCGCGGGTGCAGTAGATTTAATGCAGGGTGCTAGCTTAAAAGAAGGCGTAACCTTCAAAGTAAATGCCCAGCGGGTGTGGAAGCAATTCCCGCATTCTTCACTAGAGATGAATAAATTAGTAAGTAAGCCTGTTTTACAAGCTTGCACTGGACTAAAGGTAGATGTACATCAACCTGAGCTGGAGTTAAAAGTCGAGATTAGACAAAATGAAACGTATTTATATTATGAAATTATAGAGGGTGCTGGTGGGTATCCGCTAGGGACAAACGGCAAAGCCTTATTATTATTGTCTGGTGGAATAGACAGCCCTGTTGCAGGCTGGTCTGCCATGAGAAGAGGACTTGAAATTGAATGTGTTCATTTCCATAGCTACCCTTTTACAAGTAAAAGAGCAGAAGAGAAGGTAATTGACTTAGCTAAAGTTTTATCAAGATATTCTGGGCAAATAAAGCTGCATCTCGTTCCATTTACAGAAATTCAGACGCTTTTAGCGAGTACGAATCAAGAGAAGTTAATCATTACTTTTATGCGAAGAGCCATGTTGAGGATTGCAACGCAAATCGCAGAGCAGTCATCCGCATTAGCTATAGTTACAGGAGATAGCTTAGGACAGGTTGCTAGTCAGACGTTGCCAAGTATGAATGTGATCGGTAAAGCAACGACACTTCCTTTGCTACGTCCGCTTGTGATGACTGATAAAAATGATATTATTGCGCAAGCAAAAGCGATAGGCACTTATGATTTATCGATCCTCCCTTATGAGGATTGCTGCACGTTATTTGTTCCAAAATCACCTACAACCAATCCTAATTTAAAAATAGTTGAGAGAACCGAAGCCTCATTAACTAAATTAGACGGACTTATCACACAAGCGGTACAGCAGACAGAAACGATTATTATTGAACCGAATCAGAAAATTAAAAGAGCTGATGAGGGTATGAATGTGATAGAGGACAGATGGTTTTAGTGGTGAGGGGCTGGAGATGGCGAATCTTTAGGTCTCCTCTGGGGGAGAGTCAGTGTTTGACAACGTATGTTGGTGGAAGCTACGGAACAGAGGGTTCTTTCGATCGTTGTTAAACCCAGATTTCTTATTTTTTGATCAAGCTAATTTGTAGAAATCCGGTTTTAAATACGAACGCTACGCTTCTCCAGAATCCCTCTGTCCCTTCGCTAATGCTAGTTTGTTGTCAAACACTGACTGATTATGTGAACCTAAAGATGAACTTCATATCTACAGCCCTTAGGGAGGCGTAGATATAAGGGAGGGTACATGCGCTCCGATCTGCGCCTGTGGGTGAAGAAGGGCTAAAGTTGCCTTCAGTTCTACGACTCCTGATGGAGCGTAGGCTGAAGGTTTTTTATGTAGGAGGGGCGGGCGAGGGATCGAGGGTTCTTTCGATCGTTGTTAAACCCAGATTTCTTATTTTTTGATCAAGCTAAATTGTAGAAATCTGGTTTTAAATACGAACGCTACGCTTCTCCAGAATCCCTCTGTCCCTCGCTAATGCTAGTTTGTTGTCAAACAGTGACTGACTAAAAAACTAAAGGAAACCTTCATTTCTACGACTCCTAAAGGAGCGTAGGCGAAGGTTGTTTGGGTTGAGTTTGGTATTAGGAGGCATTATTTAAGTCCCACCTAGAAACGAAGAGGGCTGAAGGGGATTTTTACAGGCACTCTAACCAGTGCCGTGGTCTAAAAAGAGCTAAGGGCAACCTTCATTTCTACGACTCCTAAAGGAGCGTAGGTGAAGGTTTGAGTGGCATGTTGGAGTATTATAGTGAAAGGTGAGGGCTTGAAACCAATATATAGAACTAAAAATAACCTTCATAGCTACGTCGATACTGGACGTAGGCATGAAGGTTATTTTTTAGGTGCTTTTAGGTATAAATATGTGAGCTTTTTGTGGAAACACGTTGAGCGTAAAGATAGAGTTTAGTTCATACACTTATTTGTTTCCTGCAACGGGTTGGCTTATTTGTTGTGCTTTTTTTTGTTGTGTGTGATGCCCAAGCAACAGTACTCCAACAACTACGATTGCAATAAAACCATATTTAAGCCAAAGCTGGTCTGCAAACACTGCTTCAAATGCGAGCTCGTCTGTAACCATTTTACCAGCGGTATAGGCTAATATGGCTGCGCCCACATATGCAATCCAAGGGAACTTGTCCATGATTTTAATAAATAGTGTGCTGCCCCACATTACGATGGGGATGCTGATAAGTAGTCCGATTACAACGAGACCCATATGCTGCTGAGATGCGCCTGCAACGGCGATGACGTTATCAAGTCCCATGGCTGCATCTGCAATTACAATGGTTCCGACAGCAGGCCATAATGTATCTTTGGCAGTAATCGTATCATGGTTACCATCATCTGTTAGTACCTTGTAAGAAATAAAGATAAGTAGTACGCCACCTATAGCATGCAAATAAGGAATGCTAAGTAATTGAACGACAACAAGTGTTGCAAGTATACGTAAAAGAATTGCCCCGCTTGTCCCAAAAAGAATAGCCTTTTTCTGTAAATGCTGTGGCAGCTTTCTCGCGGCCATTCCGATTACGATGGCGTTGTCTCCTGCTAATATTAAGTCAATAAAAATAATATTAATCAGGGCTAAAAAAAATGTTGTGCTAAATACTTCCATTAGGGTCACTTCCTCATATGATCGTATACGTTTTAACTTTAAAAAGGATGCAAAAAAGTTATAAGTCATAGCTTGCCCCATTTCCACATACATCTGTAAGGGAGGGATAAGCTATGGAACATATCATGCTGTTAATTGAAATATTAATTATCAATCTAGTGTTAAGTGGCGATAATGCTGTTGTTATCGCAATGGCAAGCAATCACCTACCCAAAAAGCAACAAAAGTATGTCGTATGGTTAGGCTCGCTGGGTGCTGTTATTTTACGTTGTTTGTTATGCTTTTTAGCAGTAATTTTATTAAAGATCCCATTTATTCAAGCAGCAGGCGGTATTATGCTTGCGATTATTGCCTTTAAGCTATTGTTGCCACATCAAGACCATTCACGGGTACAAGATAGTAATACCATGTGGCGTTCCGTCTGGGTTATTTTAGCGGCAGACTTTGTCATGAGTTTAGATAATGTGTTAGCCATCGCCGCGATTGCAGATGGAGATATTGCAGTTTTGATGATTGGAATTGCGATAAGTATACCCATCGTTGTCTGGGGTAGTACTGTCATTTCGGAATGGTTGGCTAAGTTTCCTATACTAAGCTATGCAGGTGCAGGCATTCTAGGTATTACAGCAGGCAAAATGCTGCTACATGATGAACGCTTTGGTCAATATTTGTATACAATAATCCCTTCCTTCGCAGCTATGTTACCTTGGCTGATTGCGCTAGTTGTCATCGCGTGTGGTTGGCTCAACCAACGTCAACATTAATACAAATTAACGTGAGTTACAAGCGTTGATATAAATCATTTACCATGTGATAATGATATTGTGTTACAAATACCCTTTGGGATACCCTGAAGGGTATTATTGTGTTAGGAGGGAGAACATGAGGGCTAAACGCATTGGTGTATTGTTGACACAAATTGGAACGCCAGATGCACCAACAACTACTGCTGTACGGCGATATTTACGTCATTTTTTATCTGATCAAAGAGTGGTTGATTACCATCCTTGGTTTTGGAAGCCATTACTTTATAGTATTATTTTAACCTTTCGTCCAAAGCGCTCCGCGGCGCTTTACAAGGAAATTTGGACGGAGGCAGGTTCTCCACTTCGTATACATATGGTTAACCAACAGCAAGCTTTGCAGAAAATGCTCGGAGATCATTATAGAGTGGAGCTAGGGCTAGCCTATAGTGAGCCAAGCATTAAACAAGCTTTATCCCTATTTAGAGAAGAAGGAATACAAGATATTACTGTGTTGCCATTATTTCCTCAATATTCTTCATCAACAACAGCCTCAATCTATGATACGGTTTATTTTGAAGCCAGAGGAGGACGTGGGAGTAAGGTTAGAACGTTACCTAGATTTATTCCGACGCTTCGGTTTATAGGTGCCTATTATGACCATCCTTTATATATTCATGCTTTAGCAGAACATCTACGTGAACATGTTTCAGGATTAAGTTATGTGCCTGATCAATATATTTTTACATTTCATGGTGTACCACAGCGATATATAAAGACAGGTGATCCTTATTATGAGCAATGCGAGGTGACTGCTAAGCTGCTAGCCAGTGAATTAGGATTGGGTCAACAGGACTGGATAATGAGTTTTCAATCTAAATTTGGACCAGAACCATGGATTACCCCAGCTACCTTTGATATTATTAATGATTTACCCGCAAAAGGAATTAAGGCTCCTGTGATTTTTGCTCCTGGTTTTGCTGCGGATTGTCTTGAAACGATTCATGAGCTAGGTATAGAAGGACGTGAGGTATTCATAAATGCGGGAGGTTCAGTTAATACTTATACTGTTATCCCTTGTTTAAATGATTCGGATCCATGGATCACCTTACTGGCTAGTTTGGTAAGACAAGAGGCTATAAACAATGAATAGCATGGAAGTAGTATTTAATAAGGCATTCAATAAGACAATGATTGAGCGTGGAATGAGTAAAAGTAGTATTTTTAACGAAATTCAGATAAACTGGAGATAGGAAGGATTTGTCGTAACCAGAATAGACTTGTCCTATACTGTCAAATGTTATCTGGAAGGTGTGTGGTGAAATGTCTGACAACAACAAGCTGACTACAGGGATATTAATATTGGCTGCTGGGGTCATTATTTTTCTTGGTAAACTTGGCGTTTTTAGCTTTCTTGGAAGAGCATTGTGGCCATTAGTTATACTCATCCCAGGTATTGTCCTCCATTTATTGTATTTCTGGGGCAAGGCACCTGCAGAGTTTTTGTTACCAGGTGGAATTTTGACTGTATATAGTATTATCTTTTTTATAGCTAATTTCTGGGGATGGGATACGCTCACTTATACTTGGCCGTTGTTTATACTTGGTGTTGCTGTTGGTTTATTTGAGTTTGATGGGGCATCTTCAAGAAGAAATTCGCTCATTTTTAGTGGCGCAATCCTGTTAGGGCTGTTATCGCTTGTGACGCTCTTTTGGTCAATTTTCTCATTATCGGTTATGTATTTAATTGCAGCATGTCTTGTTATCGCTGGAATTGTGATGATTTTTGGACGAGGAAAGAGAAGACGTTCATGGTGATAGTTGGTAGGTTATTGAATTATTATAAATTTTGCGTATAATATAAGGGATATGTCAAGCGTCGGCATGAATTCGTCGACGCTTCTTTTGGATGGCAGGTTTACAAAGAAAAGACACAGCAATGAAAGGATATGGAGAAAACACCATGCATGAAAGAAATCAAATTCGCAATATAGCAATTATTGCACACGTTGACCACGGCAAAACTACACTAGTAGACAAGTTGTTACAGCAATCAGGTACGTTTCGTGAACACGAGGCGGTACAAGAACGGGCGATGGATTCTAACGATATCGAAAGAGAAAGAGGTATTACGATCCTTGCCAAAAACACTGCAATTACGTACAAAGATTATTTAATTAATATCGTGGATACTCCAGGGCATGCTGACTTTGGTGGCGAAGTTGAACGGATCATGAAAATGGTTGATGGTGTTCTGCTTGTTGTTGATGCTTATGAAGGTTGTATGCCTCAGACGAAGTTTGTACTTCGTAAAGCGTTGGAACAGCAATTAACCCCTATCGTTGTTGTGAACAAGATTGACCGCCCAGCAGCACGTCCTGCTGAAGTAATAGATGAGGTTCTAGATTTATTTATCGAACTAGAAGCCAATGATGAGCAGCTTGAGTTCCCAGTTGTATATGCTTCTGCACTTAACGGTACATCAAGCCTTGATGCTGAAAAACAAGATGACAACATGCTTGCATTGTATGAAACAATTGTTGAGCATATCCCATCTCCTACTGAAAAAATAGATGAGCCACTTCAATTCCTCGTTACCCTTATGGATTATAATGAATATCTTGGTCGTATTGCGATTGGTCGTGTAAACCGCGGCATTATTAAGCAAGGACAATCTGTTGCAGTGATGACGCGTGATGGCGGCAAGAAAACTGCACGTATTGAAAAATTGTTTGGTTTCCAAGGCTTGCGTCGAGTAGAGATTGAAGAAGCAGGCGCTGGCGATATCGTTGCGATTGCAGGGATTAAAGATATTAACATCGGTGAAACTATCGCTGATCCAGCAAATCCTGAGGCCCTTCCTGTACTTAAAATTGATGAGCCTACACTTCAAATGACTTTCCTTGTGAACAACAGTCCTTTTGCTGGTCGTGAAGGTAAATGGGTAACATCACGTAAATTGCGTGAGCGTTTGTTTAAAGAGCTTGAAACGGACGTTTCTTTGCGTGTAGACGAAACAGACAGCCCTGATGCATTTATCGTTTCTGGTCGTGGCGAGCTTCATTTAGGTATTCTGATTGAAAACATGCGTCGTGAAGGCTATGAGCTTCAAGTTTCTAAGCCACAGGTTATCGTTAAGATGGTAGATGGTGTAAGAATGGAGCCAATTGAACGTCTTCTTATTGATATTCCTGAGGAAAGCATGGGCGCAGTTATGGAAAGCCTTGGTTCACGTAAGGCTGAGATGGTAAATATGGTGAATACAGGTACAGGACAAGTTCGTCTTGAGTTTTTAATTCCTGCTAGAGGTTTAATTGGTTACACAACTCATTTCTTGACATTAACACGTGGATACGGCGTAATGAACCATGCCTTTGATAGCTATGGTCCATTTGTTGGTGGCCAAGTGGGTGGACGTCATGAAGGGGTACTTGTTTCAAGTGAAAATGGAGTATCTACTTTGTATGGTATTTTGGGTATCGAAGATCGTGGAATTTTATTCCTTGAGCCAGGGCAAGACATTTATGAAGGTATGATTGTTGGTGAACATAATCGTGACAACGATATTGTCGTTAACATTTGTAAAGAAAAACAAGTAACTAACGTGCGTTCTGCAACGAAAGAAGATACAGTGAAGATGAAAACACCACGTATCCTTTCCATGGAGCAAGCACTTGAATATTTGAATGATGATGAATTTTGTGAAATTACACCAAAATCAATTCGCTTACGTAAAAAGATTTTGAATAAGAGTGAGCGTGAACGTGCAGAGAAAAACCGCAAAAATGCCGAAGCTGGTATTTAGTTCTATTTCTCTTCTCTTAGGTGATAAATTTATTGCTGAATAATGTAACTTTTTGTCCAATCTATGCGTAATAGTAACGTAATCAAGTTATTTCGATTACCAAAATAGAAGGAAAAAAGGTGTTTTGAATTCATGAGTAATCAACGATCAGGCTTGCCGCCAAGACAAGTCCAGAAACAAGGCTCAAAGGGTTCAAATAAGAAAAGAAAAAAAACAAGTGGCTTTAAACGTTTTATGCAGGTGTTTATTGCCCTTCTTTTTGTAGCTATCATTGCAGGTGGCTGTTATATCGGATTTTTGTATGCAACACTGGATAAAGCTTTGGATGAAGCTGGAAGTGATGGTGTAGTTGCGCCTGAAAATGCAGCTACAGTTAAGCCAATAACGTTTTTGCTGCTAGGTACAGATTATCGTACTGAGACAAAAACTCATTTAAGTGATGTCGTTATGGTGATTTCCATGAATCCAAAGACCAACTCGGCTACGATTGTTTCATTGCCAAGGGATACTAAGGTTCAGCTTGAAGGATATCGTTCTAACAAGCTGAATGCCTATTATCCAACCTTTTTATCTAAGGAGAAAAAAGGCGGGATACCTGCAAAGCAGGAAATGAAAACAATGATGAGCAAATATTTAGATGTGCCAATTGATTATACCGTTGTGCTCAACTTTCAAGCCTTTAAGGATATCGTTGATGCACTTAAGGGTGTAGATGTAAATGTTGATGCGAATATGTGTTATCGCGATAACGCAGATGGCACAAACATTAACCTGAAGAAGGGCGCACAGCATCTAGATGGTAAAGAGGCGCTGGATTATGTAAGATACCGTAAGTCGAATTGTAAGCCAAAAACAGCGGGCTCTGATGACTTTTCAAGAAATCGTAGGCAAAATGAAGTGCTCAATGCGCTTGTTGATCAAGCTAAATCATTAAATGGTGTTTTAGGTGCTGCAGATGTGATCAAAGCGGTGGGTAAAAACTTAAGTACCGATTTTGAAAATCAACAGATGAAAAATATGATCTCAGCTTATTGGGATATTTCCAAAGAAGATATTCATTTTGTGCCTGTTACTGGTGAATGGCGAAGTCCTTATGTTTATATTAATAAAAAGCAGCTTGGGGCGGCAAAGCAAGCTTTAAAGGATGAGTTGGCTGGAGTGAAACCTCCAGAAAACACAAAGTCTAATAAGACTAATCAGAAATGACATAATTGAAAGCAAGTTTTACCTCATGATATAATATAATTAGATAAGAGCATGTTTAGGAGGGCTGTAAATGACAGGATGCGTTACGCAATCATCTTATGCATTTTATAATTCTTTTCAGTCCGCAGCTTATTATCTATTACACATGTTTGAGGGACAGTTAGCAAAACAGCTTCATAAACAAATATTTGTTTTCATAAAAAAAGCCTAGCGAATTTCGCTGGGCTTTTTTGTTCTAAAATTATATAAATTTGCTTTGTTTTGTTGATTGTTGTTTATCGTTGCGATCTTGAATTTGAATTTTGTTGGTTTTCCGTTTGATTTCTTTCGTTATGGTTTGCTTCTTCATGTTTTGTATCCTCTGGTAATTGAGGAACAATACGACCAATAATATCTGCAAGCTCAGTCGTAAAACCTGAGATTGGATGACCTGCTCTTATTTTTGTACCAATTTCGGCAATCCGTTGTGCTAAATCAACATCGGCGGTTACAATCGTCCCTGCACCATCGGGGTCTTTACGAATGGCTTCAGCAACGGTGTATTTGATCGTACCAACACGTGCTCTTTCTAGCTTAGCGTCGACATCAATTCCGACAAGGGCTGTATTCCCCATAATAATACAATGTGCGTTGTTAACACCTGGTGTTCGTTTTGCGAGCTCCTCTAGGTGACGCTGCTTGCTCATTTGATCATTTTTTGCTTGGTTATCATCATTTGTAACATTTTGTTGTTCCTGTACATTTTGCACTCTTGGTGCATTTTGGTTCTCATTTCGTGGAGAGGGTGATGCCTGCTTAGTGACCTGATTACAGCCAGCAAGTAAAGAAGCTACAATCAACACACATAATCCGAATCGCATAACATTTCCTGCCTTTCTTTATTTAGTCGGTATTTCATTAATGGAAATCTACTTTAATTAGGCAAATGACTGATATGCCTTAGATTTCCCGAGTGGTGAAAAATTATGTATGGGGGGATATCTTTGAAAAAGATATTTGTATTGGACACAAACGTATTACTACATGATCCAAGATCCATTTTCGCCTTTAAAGAGCATGAAGTTATTATTCCTGCGGTTGTTTTGGAGGAAATTGACTCTAAAAAGCGAAACCCTGATGAAATAGGACGCAATGCTAGAGGTGTCTCCCGACTACTTGATCAGCTACGTGAGCATGATCATTTACACAATGGTGTTCCACTTGATAATGGCGGAATTTTAAAGGTGGAATTAAATCATAAAAGCTTCACTAAAGTGCAGGAAATGTTTGGGGAGATAACGAACGATAATCGCATTATTGCCGTTGCTTCGAATTATTACTTAGAGGAGCAGGAGAAACCAACGCCCCGAACTGTGGTATTAGTAAGCAAAGATGTATTAGTTAGAATTAAGGCAGATGTTCTAGGCATTCCAACACAGGATTATCAAGAAAATCGGTCATTTGGTTTTGATGAATTATACACAGGGTATACAACCGTTAAAGTCCATCCTTCTACTATTGACCAATTTTATTCTTATCGTTCCTTGAATGTAACTGATTTAAATCTGGATTTTCAGCCTTACGCCCATGAGTTTATTATTTTGAAGGACGAGATGGGAACGGGGAAGTCAGCGTTGCTCAAGGTTAATGAGGAAGGTACAAAGCTTGAGCCCTTATATTTAAGTAATGAGCCAGTGTGGGGAATAACTGCAAGAAATACGCAACAACGAATGGCCCTGGAACTTTTGCTTAATGATGACATCCCACTTATTACGATTACAGGGAAGGCTGGCACAGGGAAAACGTTATTAGCGCTAGCGGCAGGACTTTTAAAAGTAGAAGATGAGCATAAGTATAAAAAGCTGTTGATTGCTCGCCCTGTCGTACCAATGGGAAAAGACATTGGATATTTACCTGGAGAAAAAGAGGAAAAGCTTCGTCCGTGGATGCAACCGATCTATGATAACTTAGAATATTTATTTGATACTAAAAAGTCCGGGGATATCGATAAAATTTTAATGGGACTTGGAAGTATTCATGTTGAGGCTCTCACATATATACGTGGTCGTTCTATTCCAGGACAATTTATTATCGTGGATGAAGCGCAAAACTTATCTAAGCATGAAGTAAAAACAATTGTATCTAGAGTAGGTGAAGGCAGTAAGCTTATTATTATGGGGGACCCTGAACAAATCGATCACCCGTATTTAGATTCAACCAGCAATGGTTTGACATATTTGGTTGAGCGGTTTAAGGAGCAAGGTATAAGTGGACATATTACGTTAGAAAGAGGAGAACGCTCTAAGCTAGCACAACTCGCCGCAGACCTGCTGTAACTTTGCAACTAACAAAACCTCTCAACATTTGATATGATAGATAGAAAGAAACGTTTATCCTGAACTTAAGTGTGGAGAGGAAGAACGGTGTGAAGCGAAGTAACTATGGTGTGTTGTTTGCAGTCCTTTTATTAGCTTTAATTAATTTATCACCAAGTAATTCTATGAAAAATATAGCTCAAGAAGAAGATCGTGATGACCAAATGATCGTTCCTTCACGTGAACAAGCAAAAGATGAAGGAAAAATTAAGGTCGCGGTGCAAATGAAGCATAGTGAGTTTGTCGCGCTACAGCAAATGAATCAATTATTTATGCAAAATCATGACTTTGAAGTTGAATTAATTAATAGTGAACTCGATCCAACGTACAGAAAACTTCAATCACAGCTTGAGCTTAGTGAAGCACCCGATGTTCTATTAATCAACAATGAATGGGTAAGACATTTTGCATCACAAGGCTTTTTGCTACCTACTGACCGTTATTATTCTGGTTCATTAAATGGGGAGTTACTTACGAGTGCTTTGGCTCAAAATGAGTGGAATGGTTATATGTGGGGGGTTCCACTAGATGTGGACCCCTACGTCCTTGTGTACAATTCGAATGCGTTAAAAAAGTTAGGCTTGACATTACCACCAACAACACAGCAAGGCTGGAATGAATTAATATATAATTTTCTCAACCAAAATCAAATTCCTTATTTGTTAAGCTATGATTATAATGATCCCTATGCTTCGTTAACCTTGCTATGGCAGCTCACTGCTGAGCCAACTGATGGAAACAAGCTTTTTGAGTTAACGGAGGCGGTGAAGGCAACATTCCAGCAGCTTGAGTCTATGCGACCTATTTTGCTAGATAGTGAGGAACAAAGCTCTGAGAAGCTATGGAAGTTATGTTATGACGAAAAGCTATTGTTTTATTTAACACGGGCTTCGGAGGCAAATGGGCGAAACGATAAAGTAATCTCAATTTATTATCCACAGCAATCAGATAAGCCAAGATCACTGTGGCAGCACGGACGAAGTTATGTTGTGCCAACCCAGTCTGCAAATGCTAAAAAGGCAGGAGAATGGATTGCAGCGATGACGTCTTTACAAGATCAATCTCGCTGGTTCCAAGCGTCTTCCCACCTTCCAGTTAATAAATCACAATATAGTAAACAGTTGCCTTCTTGGGTTCCATCTAGCATAGGAAGTATGAAAGCTAACCTGCTTCCTGTTTATGCGGAGCTACCTAATCAGATGGTTCAATATGGGGAACTGACTAGAGATTTTATGAAAAGTAAAATGAATGTTAGAGAATATACAAAACGTATGTTGAAAATAATTAAATTTTGATATTTAGCTTAATTGTCATCGTTCCCTTTGTAATGGCTACTTCTGTAGCTTCTATAAAGGGAATGATTTGTTTTGGATAAAAACCAAGATCAAATTCTTGTTCTAATTCTTTATTAGTCGTATCAGGTAAGGTGAGGCCATTAAATGAAATAAGATCAACGTGAAACACAATCGCATGTTGCGGTTTGTTTTGAATCGTGTAATGTCCTTCAATTCGTAGGTTTAGCCCTTCACGGCTACCTTGTGCAGTAATTTTAGAGTCATCAAACTTAAAATTCATATTCTGAAGTAGTTCTTTTTTTCCGTGGATAAAATCGTTAAGCTCTTCCTCTTTAATAGTTAGTAAGTAACCGTCTTTTCCTGAAACGAGGTTATTCTTATGTTGATCTAAAAACTCAGGGAAATCGCCCATAGCGGAAGCTAACGCACCAAAGTAACGTTTTACTTCATATAAGCCTACGTTATTCCAATACGCCGTCATTTCTTCAATCATAGCTTTGAGCCGATCGGGATTAGAAGAAGCATTTAAATCCTGATCCACGCTTTGCTGTAAGGCTAAAATTCGATTCCGTTGTGCAATTAACTTTCCTTTGATGTCAAATAGTTCTGATGAAAGAGTATCTAATTTTTTTTGTGTTTTAGTTAGATTTGCATATTCGGTTTGATAATTACTTAGCTTGTTATTATTTTGTTCTGCAATTAATTCATAATATTCAAGTAGATTTAAAAATTCACCAATGCTTTTGGCTGATAATAAAATCTCAAGTAATGATTCACGTTCTCCCATATAATAGGCTCTAATCACCTCGGAAGCATGCTGACGATGATATGTAATTTGTTCTTCCTTTTGGGCTAATTGGGTGGATAAAGTCTCTATAGAAGCATGTAGATCCTTTTCTCTTCCCTCTATACGTGAAATCTCCCGATTAATTTCTACGACAGAAAGACTTTTCTCTAAAATTTTTTGTTCCTCTTCTGAAATCGAGAGGGGCGCTGCGAGAACTGACGTACATGAAACTCCTAAAAACATAATAACGCAGCATAGCTTAAATACACGTAAGTACAACGTAATCCTCTCCTTAAAGCACATTTCATCTTCCCTTTAAACATTTAACCATAATCTTATATATATGATAACAGATTAAAAAATATCAACTTGTCTCTTTATTGCAAATTAAATGTATTAAGACAACCTATTTTGGAAATACAAATTAGTATCAATAGATTCTATGAACTCTACAAGAGGCATAGGAATAAAGAAAGACCGTTTATTCAGAAAAAATTTTAAGGCGGTTATATGATGTTGTTGGGAGGTTTTTAAAGCATGACGGCAGTGAGACAAGATGCATGGAGTACAGAGGATGATTTAATTTTAGCTGAGGTAACCTTACGCCATATAAGAGAAGGTAGTACACAGTTAACTGCTTTTGAAGAGGTAGGAGAAAAAATAGGAAGAACCGCAGCAGCATGTGGTTTTAGGTGGAACAGTTGTGTCCGCAAACAATATGATGCGGCAATTAGTATTGCCAAAGCACAAAGGCAAAAAAGAAACTATTTAAAAAAGCAAGGTGCATATTCAAACAATTCTGCTGTGGCTTCACTTGCTTCTATTGAATTGGATGATAGCACATATAAGAATGAAACTGTAAATGAAGAAACGATTTCTATTGATGCAGTTATTCGCTTTTTGAAAAACTGGAAAAATACGCTTCAGGATAGTAGTCGACATGTAAAGCAATTAGAAAAAGATTTGCGTGAAAAGGTAGAGCAATTAAATGCTTTAAAACAAGAAAATCAACGACTGTATGCTCAAGTGAATGAAGTGCAAAGTGATTATCGTGTTGTTAACGATGATTATAAGGCATTAATTCAAATTATGGATCGTGCAAGACGGCTTGCCTTCTTAAATGAGGAAGACGAGGAATCAAAATCCAAATTTAAAATGGATGCCAATGGTAATTTAGAGCGAATTGAATAGGTTTGGTTAAAAAATCCTGCTTTTAAAAAGGCTTTATTTAGAACTTAGTGCTGGACAGCTAGTAGCTACGATCCAGAGAGTTCTTGCGATTGTTGTTAAAATCATATTCCTTGTATTGAAGTATAGTTATGGATGGAATTTGATTTTAAGAGACAACCTTAAGAATCTCTCTGTCTCTTCGTAAGTTACGGTGAGCGGTCAAGCACTAATTTCAAGATTGAGCCTTTAAAAAAGTAGGATTTTTTTATTTTTATGAAGAAAAAGCAGAGGAGGAAATGTCAAAGGAAAAGACACATTAGAAAGACTTACCTTTTAAATCATGCTAAACTAACATAAGTAACAAAAGGGACTTGTGTATTTTACATATATCAAGGAGGCAATAATGTGGTTTTTCATATTATAGGAGCGGGCGCGCTTGGTTTATTATACGGTTCAAAATTATGCCTTGCTGGTCATGAGGTAATGTTTAGTACAAGAACAGAGGAACAAGCAGCATACCTGAATAGTGTAGGGATTACGTTACATAATCATGATATGAATACACATATCGCCCCCTCCCACTTCCAAGCTTATTCTACAGCTAACTTTAACCTTAAGCCTTCTACACCTGCAACTCCCTCAGTAGATTGGCTTATTATTACTGTAAAACAATGGCAGGTTAATGCTGATTTTATTAAACAGATAGAAAATATAACCCATAAAAATACAAATATACTATGTCTTCAAAACGGAATCGGACTAGCGGATTCTTTAATTGATAGTAACATTGGACAAGCTGTTTTTTCTGCAGTTACAACAGAAGGCGCAAAGCGCTCTCAATGTAATGAGGTTTTCCATACAGGTAGTGGGAATACAATGATTGGAATTACTAAAAAGGGAACAACGCAAACGATATCCTGCGATGATATTAAGAAATATGGTGAAAATTTAGCAGATATATTCCAAAAAGCAGGATTTCGCTCGTTTTTGTCGAACAAAATCGATATAGAGATTTATAAGAAACTGCTTATAAATTGTATTATCAATCCTCTAACTGCGATATGGCGTATTCCAAACGGAGAATTAATAGCGAATGCAGACCGTATAAAACTTGTTCAGCAATTATGCCAGGAAACAGAATTAATATGTCAAGCTAGTGGGATTCCCATTGATTTTGATCTGTATGATCAAGTTGTACAAGTATGTAAAGGAACATTTAGTAATACTTCCTCTATGTTAAAAGATGTTTTGCAGGGCAATCAGACCGAAATTGATTATATTAATGGACATCTAGTTAAGCTAGCACTTGCTGCTAATATCGAAGCACCTATGCATTCAACAATCACTCATTTGATTAAAGGCATAAACAGCTTCTAATTTGTACAGGAGGCGAAGTATGAAGGAAATCATCTTAGTACCACTTATTATTTTATCTATCCTGCCAGTGGTTCCGTTTCTATCTGTATATTATTTCTGTTTATATTTAGATTATAGTAAGAAGGCTGCTATAATGCGTGCAATGGATGTAACCACTTTTTTCTTAATCATCTCTGTTTCAGCTTTATTTAATATGCAATTTGGCTCAAACTTTGGATTTTATCTCATTCTTTTAATTCTTTTGATCACTGGTGGATTAATAGGTGGGGCACAAAATCGCAAAAAAGGTAAAATTGATATGCGACTGCTATTAAGAGCAGTATGGCGAATTACATTTGCTGGAACAGGTTTAGCTTATATTTTATTATTTTTAATCAGTATGCTTACATATATTACGTCAGCTTAGAGCAAGTTAAATATAACCTTAAAATCTAACATTTGGTGTGAATGAATAATCAATATGATGAATAATACAAATAAATATTTAAAAAGTATAAAAGGATAGAAAAAAGTGGCATAAAATGTAGAAAATCAGTGTTTTGGGGACATTATTAGCTGAAAATGCTGATTGTCAATCGTATTTTTAAGGCTTTTTTGTTAAGAAAAAACGAATTAAATTTTTTAATATGCAATTTTTATAAAATTTTATGTTGGATTTTTTGACCGGTGGTTGTATAATCTAAAAACATATACCACAAAAAAATATTAAGGGGGATACTGCTAGATGAAAAAAAGTAAAAGCATGTTACTTTTATTAACATTTGTTCTGGCTGTAGGAACATTGTTGTCTGCTTGCGGTGGCAAGGACAATAGCAAGGGTGCATCAAACGGTGGAGAAAAGACAAACAACTCCGGCACACAAGCTGAGGAAACACTTGCTGCAGATCAAACTTTGAGATTTTCATTTACATCAGAAGTTCCAACATTTGATCCAGGTCAAGCGCAAGATAACGTAGCACATACTATGCTTAACATGATGTATGAAGGCTTAGTTTCAATGGATGAAGATGGTAAAGTCGTACCAGCCAACGCAGAAAAATGGGCAATTGATGGTACCAAATATACATTTACGCTTCGCAAAGACGCTAAATGGAGCAATGGTGACCCTGTAACAGCTAAAGACTATGTATTTGCTTGGGAACGTGTATTAAATCCTGCAACTAGTCCTGCTCCTCCATATGCAAATATGTTATATGACTATATTCAAGGTGCAAAAGAATACAATGATGGTAAAGAAAAAGATTTCAGTAAAGTTGGAGTTAAAGCACTTGATGATTATACTCTAGAAGTTAACATCATTAACCCAACGCCTTATTTCCTTGGATTAACTTCATTCTACACTTACTTCCCAGTTCATCAATCTGTTAAAGATGATGCAAAATGGGCTACTAATAAAGACAAAATGATTACTAATGGACCATTCAAATTGACTGGTTGGGAAATTGGTCAATCTTATGAATTAGCTAAAAATGAGAACTATCATAGCAAAGATGATGTTAAATTAACTAAAGTTCAAATTAACGTTGTTGAAAGTGCTGCAACACAATTGCAAGCCTACAAAAACGGTGAAACAGATTACACAGGTCAACCAGTTGGTGAAATTCCTTCTGACCAATTACCAAGTGTAAGACAAGAGCTTAAAGATGAATTTAACAACAGAAGTATTGCTAGTATTTATTACTACCAATTTAACGTAACAGCTAAACCATTTGACAATGCAAAAATCCGTAAAGCATTTTCAATGGCAATTGACCGTCAAACTTTGATTGACAAAGTAACATTGGGTGGAGAAACAGCAGCATTTGGTTTCGTTCCTTATGGTATCGTTGGTGCAGATGGCCAAGAATATCGTAAATCAGTTCCAGACAACTATCTTTCTTACAATGTAGAAGAGGCTAAGAAGTTGTTGGAAGAAGGAATGAAAGAAGCGAATTACACTAAGCTTCCTGAAATCACTTTGCTTTATAACACAAGTGAAAACCACAAGAAAATTGCTTTAGCAATTGGCGACATGTGGAAAAAAGCTTTAGGCGTAGATATTAAATTAGTAAACCAAGAGTTCCAAGTATACATCTCTACAAGACGTAATCTTGACTATCAAGTGTCTCGTGCGGGTTGGGTATCTGACTACAATGACCCGATGGCGTTTATGAGTATGTGGACAACTGGTGATGGTAACAACGATGCTGGTTACTCCAATAAAGAATACGACCAACTTATTGCTGATGCTAAGAAAACTGGCGATGAAAAAGCTCGTCAAGAAATGATCGCAAAAGCTGAGAAAATTCTTATCGAAGATGACTCTGTAGCAATTCCGTTGTACTACTACACTACTAAGACATTAATTAAGCCTAACTTGAAAAATGTTCATATGGACTACAGTGGTGCAGTAGACTTCAGTCGTGCATACTTGGTTGAAGAATAAAATAAGTTAGAAAAAGTTCATTCATTCGGGATATATATGTAGTATCCATATATATCCCGTTTTTTTGCATGTTAACTTCATGTTTTTTTCTAATATTAGAGACAAACATGAAGTTAATATATGGAGAAAGATATGGAATGGACAAAAGGCATGGATTGACCTACAATCGATTAGTGTCGAAAAAAAATTAAGGAGGTGCAAACGGGCATGACGCGTTATATTTTAAACAAGCTATTTTATACGTTAGTATCACTTTTTATTTTGATTTCAGCGACCTTCTTCTTAATGAAAGCAATCCCTGGTGATCCCTTCACCTCTGAGAAAAAGGTTCCAAAAGCGATACAGGAACGTTTATATGAGCAGTTTGGTTTGGATAAGCCCGTTTATCAGCAGTATATTAATTATTTAGGTAACATCGTCCAAGGTGACTTTGGGGTATCTATGAAAAAAGTGAACCAGGATGTATCTACAATTATTAATAAAACCTTTTCTGCTTCTCTGAAGCTTGGTTTAGCTGCGATTGTTGTTTCAGTAATTATTGGTGTTTCATTAGGACTACTGGCGGCCTTGTATCACCGAAGGCTGATTGATAATATAGCGATGGTTGTTGCAGTATTAGGTATTGCAGTTCCAAGCTTTGTCGTCGCCACCTTATTGCAATATTTCTTTGCATCTAAGCTACATTGGTTGCCTACCTCAGGCTTTAAAGGCATTGAATACTATATTATGCCTGTAGCTGCATTATCGGCTCAACCGATCGCCTTTATTGCTCGTTTAACAAGATCAAGCATGCTTGAAGTGTTACATGCGGATTATATTAAAACAGCGAAAGCAAAAGGATTAACATGGAGAGCGATTTTATCTCGTCACGTTATACGTAATGGTATTATGCCCGTTATAACTTATTTAGGTCCAATGACAGCAAATATCGTAACAGGTTCCGTTGTTATTGAACAAATATTTGGTATTGGTGGGATTGGGAAACAATTTGTGCAAGCGATTGGAACACGTGATTATCCAATCATTATGGGCATCACGATTTTTTATGGTGCACTCCTGATGATTGCTAGATTAGTTACAGATGTGGCTTACGCATTTATTGATCCTCGTATCAAACTAAGTGGTGGAAAGGAGGGCTAACCAATGGCAGCAAATGACAATTTAGCTGATTTAAAACCTGAAGATTTTAAATTGATTGGTTCAAATGAAAAGGAAGCAGAAGCAATTCATCGTGAAAGCTTGTCTGCATGGCAAGATGCGATGATGCGTTTGCGTAAAAACAAACTGGCTATGACCGCATTGATTGTTTTGATTTTTATTGCATTAGCTGCTATTTTTGCTCCGATGTTTTCTGAGTTTAATTATTATAGCAATGATTATCTTGCTACAAATGAAGCGCCTTCCTTAACACATTGGTTTGGCACAGATGATTTGGGTAGAGATATGTTTGTAAGAACATGGTATGGTGCTCGTATTTCATTAATCGTAGGTTTAATTGCGGCGGCAATTGACTTGTTTATCGGTGTAATCTACGGTGGGATTATGGGGTACTTTGGTGGACGTGTAGATTCCATCATGAATAAATTCTCTGAAATTTTGTATGCAATTCCTTATTTGCTCGTTACGATTTTATTGCTAGTCGTTATGGAGCCAAGCTTACCTACTATTATTATCGCCTTAACAATCACAGGCTGGATTAATATGTCTTGGATTGTACGTGGTGAAATTATGCAGCTTAAAAACCGTGAGTTTGTATTAGCTTCGCGTTCTATGGGTGCGGATTGGAAACGGTTATTGTTCCGTCACTTATTACCGAATGCTATTGGACCAATTATCGTTACGGTTACATTGTCTGTTCCAAATGCTATTTTTGCGGAAGCATTTTTGAGTTTCCTTGGTCTTGGTGTGCAAGCACCTGTAGCGTCACTAGGTTCAATGATTAATGATGCGCTTACAGCTTGGTTAGTATATCCGTGGCGTTTGTTGTTCCCAGCAGGCTTAATCAGCTTAATTATGTTGTCCTTTAACATTTTTGGTGATGGACTTCGTGATGCCCTTGATCCAAAATTAAAAAAATAAGGCTTAAAGTATATGGCTATAGATATTGGCAGCATTTTTGTAGTTTTAATTATAGATTGTTTAAAACAGAAAATACTAGCGGCGTGAGGCTTGCTTTAACCAATATCCGTACAAACAAATATTTTTGCAGGAGGTGGAGCTTTTATGAGTAAAAATCTCATTGAAATAGAAGGTTTGAAAAAATATTTTAATGTTGGTGGCGGTAATATTTTAAAGGCTGTAAATGATATCAGCTTCTCCATTGCGGAAGGGGAAACCTTAGGACTTGTTGGTGAGTCTGGCTGCGGAAAGTCAACCGCTGGACGTACTATTTTACGTCTATATGAACCAACAGCAGGTTCAATTAAGTTTAATGGAACTGATATTTGTACGCTATCTCCTAAGAAAATGAAAGAGATGCGCCGCGATATGCAAATGATTTTCCAAGACCCTTATGCTTCTTTGAATCCCCGTTTTACCGTTACTGATATTATTGGTGAAGCGTTAGATATTCATGGAATGGCTGGAACCCGCCAAGAACGTAAAAAACGGGTTGAGGAACTTCTAGACTTAGTTGGTTTAAACCCTGATCATGCAACTCGTTATCCACATGAGTTTTCAGGTGGACAACGTCAACGTATTGGGATTGCTCGTGCGCTAGCTGTTAATCCTAAATTTATTATTTGCGATGAGCCTATTTCTGCGTTGGACGTATCGATTCAAGCTCAGGTCGTAAACTTGCTTAAGGATTTACAAAATCGTTTAGGCTTAACCTATTTATTTATTGCACATGATCTCTCTATGGTTAAACATATTAGTGATCGTGTTGCAGTGATGTATTTGGGACGTATTGTAGAATTGGCTGAAAGTGACGAGCTTTATGCTAATCCATTACATCCATATACTAAGACCTTACTATCAGCAATCCCAGTTCCTGATCCAGAAATTGAAGCTAACAAAAAACGTATTTTGTTTGAGCATCAAAATGAAGGACCTATTCATTCTGCAAGTGGTGATGCACCTCAGAAAAAAGGCGCATTTGATCTTGAGAATACGGAACTTGTGGAAGTGACCCCAGGACATTGGGTTGCTATGCCTAAGTAAAGTTGCCTTAAGCTTCTTCATGATTTGCATATAAAATGCCGCTCTTTTCTACTAGAAATGGAGTGGTATTTTCGTTTTTTTGATACAATCAAATAAGCTGTGACAGCAAAGAACTAGGGGGATTACAAAATGAATGTTATGCAACAGCCCATTCCAAATGGACAACCACTTGCTGAGGCGCTTATACATAAATATGAGAGTGTTGCTCATTTGTATGAAAGCAATGCATTTGAAGAAGCAAGCTGGACGCGGAGGATGGAATGGCTTGATCGTACAGAGCATTTACGTATAGACAGAAAAAAGCTAGTAGGTTGCTTAACTCAATTTAACCAAAAATACAATAATCATGAGGCGGTTAATACCTCACTTTCACTGTTAGAGCAGTCAGGTACGCTTGCCATCTCAGGTGGTCAGCAAAGTGGTTTGTTTACAGGCCCTTTACTGGTCATTTATAAGGCGATCTCGATTATAAAGGCAGCTCAATATGGTAGTGAGCTATTAAAGCGACCTGTTGTCCCTGTTTTTTGGATTGCAGGTGAAGACCATGATTGGGATGAAGTAAATCACACGTATGTGTTATCACCAGATTTACAAATTAATCGCATTAGATTAGCACGTGAAGATCAACGTCGTTCCCCTGTAAGTCAAGTCAATATAACAGAGGACATGTGGAGCAGCTCTTTAACAGAGCTAGAGTCATTGTTAGCTGGAAGTGAGTTTAAGGAGAAATTGTTGGCTGAACTCCAACAGCTATGTCATGAATCACATACACTAACCATTGCTTTTGCGAAGCTGTTAGGAAAATGGTTTGGTAAATATGGACTTATTTTGTTGGACTCCGCAGATGAAGGCTTGCGTAAGCTTGAATCTCCTGTATTTGAAGCCATCATCGAACAAAATGATGAGTTGGAGCAAGCCTATTTAGCTACAGCGAAAAACGTTGCACAATTAGGCTTAACAGCACAAGCGGATGTGGTCGAAGGTGGAGCAAACTTATTTTATATTCATGGTCAGGACCGCTTGTTGTTGTTCAAGCAAGAGGGTAAGTTCGCTGATCGTAAGCAACAAGTTTCATTTACAAAAGATGAGCTGTTAGCAGAGCTTTATCAGCATCCTGAACGTTTCAGTAATAACGTATTAACAAGACCATTAATGCAGGATAGCTTACTACCAGTATTGGGAGCAGTATTAGGTGGAGGTGAAATTGCGTATTGGGGACTTACAGGTAAAGCTTTTCAAGTGTTAGGTCTTCAAATGCCAATTTTGCTACCGAGAATGTCATTTACTGTTATCGAAGGTACTTTGCACAAGCATATGGACAAGTATGAATTAAAATGGGAGGATATTATTTCTCCAGATCAATTTGCTACGAAGCGGAAGGCGTGGTTAAGTGAACAAGATCAATGGCATGTTGAAGAACAATTTACTCATGTTAAAGCCTCTTTTGCAGCCATGTATGAACCCTTAATCGAACAATTAGGCCAAATTCAAGCTGGACTCTTAAAGCTTGGAAATGCAAACAAAGACAAAATCATCGATCAGATTGAATACCTGCAAAATCGTGCCATGGATGCTTTAGCCCGTTCCAACGAAGCTGGGATGCGACATTTTGATCGGATAGAATACTCCCTATATCCACAGCATAAGCCACAGGAGCGGGTGTACAATGTATTTTATTATCTGAACCGTTACGGCGAAGGCTGGATTGATCAGCTTATGGAAATCCCGTTTGACGTTACAGGTAGTCATCGTGTAATTTACGTGTAAAATATGGCTCTATTTAGAAAATAGTACTCGTCAACGTGTAGAGTCTGGTAGCTACGATTCAGAGAGTTCTTGCGATTGTTGTTAAAATCATATTCTTTTTATTGAATTTTATTATAGATGGAATTTGATTTTAAGAGACAACCTTAAGAATCTCTCTGTCTCTCGCTAGTTTGGGTTAGCGGTCAAGCGCTAATTTCAAGATTGAGCCTAAAATATAAAGCTATAAATTAAAACTTACAGGTGCGAACCCCAAGCTCACATGAAAACCTGGGGTCCTCCGCACCAAATTTATTACAATTATTGGTATTAGATTGAATTTATTAAGAGTTTTTAAAGTGTGATTTCCATTTTATAACTTCATATTAACCTTTTATTGGGTTAAAATGCTGTTATTAGTTGAAAAATCGCTGTCACTCCATACACAGGAGTGTGGATTGAAATAGCGGGAACCACGCCGCCATCAATATACTGTTGTGGTCACTCCTTACACAGGAGTGTGGATTGAAATAAATACTGTACTCACCATAATTTCAGGTGATGGGAGTCACTCCTTACACAGGAGTGTGGATTGAAATTGAGATGCTTTTCTACGTCTGTGTTCGTTTTTTGGTCACTCCTTACACAGGAGTGTGGATTGAAATCGCACGATGGATTGAGTTGGAGAAAAGAAAGTATGTCACTCCTTACACAGGAGTGTGGATTGAAATAATATGCGCTGTATTCAACGGCTACTAAAGTACGATAAACCCTTGTAGGAGTGTCGATTGAGACACTTATGTACTTTTTTCGTGCTTTGATTATGCATCACTGTAACTTGTATCCCCAAAGAATCCCTCCAAGCTGAACACCCCCAAGCCCTAATACGTCACTCCTTGCAAAGGAGCACGGATCCAAACCCAGCACTTCATCTTTAAGCCCTTTAATCCGGTCACTTATCCACAGGAGTGACCTATTTTTTTCCATCCTTCCTCCCCCAAAAATCTCTTACCAATTCTTAAAAAACTTTATGCCAGCTTGCAGTAGCGAAGAGACAGAGGGATTTCGGAGAAATGAAATGTTCGCCTTTAAAGCCCGATTCCTACCTTAGCTAAAAACCCAGGGAATCGGGCTTTAACAGCGATCGTAGGAACCCTCTGGAACGAAGCTACCCCCAACTTCCAGCATAAAGTTTTTTCACATTGCTAAGAAATTATCCCCATCTAATAGGCCCCAAGCACTAATTATCAACATGTGGATAAAAAAATATGAGCGTTAAGAAGGATTTATAAAAGTAACGTAGAATATAAACTATCTATAAGTGGTGGAAAGTGGAGCAAAGTGGGAGAAAGAGGCGGGGAGTGAGCAAACAATGTTTATGGGCGAATTTCAGCATAACATTGACGATAAAGGCCGCATGATTATCCCGGCTAAATTTCGTGAGCTTCTTGGCACCTCTTTTGTTGTTACCCGTGGGCTTGATAAATGTTTATTTGTTTATCCACTACCTGAATGGGAAGTGTTAGAGCAAAAGCTTAAAACTCTTCCTTTAATGAAATCTGATGCACGGGCATTTACCCGCTTTTTTTTCTCAGGTGCGACTGAATGCGATTGGGACAAACAGGGAAGGGTAAATTTACCGAGCAATTTAAGAGACTATGCGAACCTTGAAAAAGAATGTGTTGTCTTAGGCGTATCGAACCGTGTTGAAATATGGAGTCGTGACATTTGGGAGCAATACTTCCAGCAGTCTGAGGATACGTTTAATGAAATTGCGGAAAAGTTGGTTGATTTTAATTTTGATTTGTAATTCAAAAACTAAGTATGGAGGGCTGCAGCTTGTTTCATCACATCACGGTGCTTAAGGCAGAGGCTACAGAAGGGCTGCGTATTAAGCCTGACGGTATTTATGTAGATTGTACATTAGGAGGGGGAGGGCACAGCTCAGTAATATTATCTAAGCTAAGTCCCAAAGGTCGATTGATTGCTTTTGATCAAGACGATTGGGCTTTAAATAATGCTAAGCAGCTTTTAGCTTCCTACACAGAACAGCTACATCTTATTAAAAGTAATTTTGAAAATCTAGAAGAAAAGTTATCTGAACTTGATTGGGTTCCTAAACGTAACGGTATTCCTCAGGTTGATGGAATATTGTTTGATTTAGGTGTGTCATCACCCCAGTTTGATGAAGGAGAACGTGGCTTTAGTTATAATGCAGATGCAGTTTTAGATATGCGAATGGATCAAGGTGCGGAATTAACCGCTAGACACATAATAAATGAATGGTCAGAATCAGAAATAGCTAGAATCTTATTCCAATATGGAGAAGAGAAGTTTTCAAGACGTATCGCCAAGGTAATTGTAAAAAGACGTGAGGAAAGTCCGATTAATACAACAGGTGAGCTTGTTGAATTGATTAAAGAGGGCATCCCTGCCGCTGCCAGAAGAACTGGCGGACACCCAGCAAAACGTAGCTTCCAAGCTTTACGAATTGCTGTGAACGATGAATTAGGTGTGCTTGAAAAAGCTTTACATGCTTCTGTACGTTGTTTAGCTCCAGAAGGTAGAGTATCTGTGATTACATTCCATTCACTAGAGGATCGGATTTGCAAACAAATCTTCGCAAGTTATGTGGAGAAATGTACCTGTCCACCAGATTTCCCTCTATGTGTGTGTGGAGCAAGCGGAGAGCTAAAACTAATTAATCGCAAACCACTTATTCCTTCTGATGAAGAAATTGCCCAAAATCCCCGAGCACGATCAGCTAAACTACGTGTGGCGGAGAAATTGCATTTGGTAGCGGAGGACTCTTAAAATGGCGTATACAAGAGGAAATTTAGCAGTAAAAGAAAAAAGAAAACAATCATATTCACCTGAACGTTATCGCGAAACGACAAAAGTAGTTACACGTCGTACATCAATACCAGCTCGTGAGAAGCTGCTGTATTTGTTCACCATTATAATTGGTGTAGCGGTGATGGTAGGACTATTAATTCAAAATAGCACATTGTATGGCATAAAAAGAGAGATGTACAATATGAAGGCATCGATTACAAAAATGAATGTGGAAATTAGTGAGCATGCCACAACAAAAGAAACATTAGAGCAAAAAATACCTGAAGAAGCGGCTAAGCTAGGTTATGTGGAGTCGGTTGAAGAAGGCGTTAATATTGCTGTACCTGATACTGCAGCGGTAACATCTGAGCGTACAACAACAGCGAAAAAATAATATTTTAACGAGGACATTTATATGATAAAAAGAATAAAGCTTCGTACACTATTAATAGGGGGATGTATCACCCTCTTTTTTGTTTTATTGTTAGGTAGAGTGTTTTGGTTACAAATTGTAGAGGGGAATTTCTGGCAGGCACATGCAGAAAGTATTTGGTCCCAGAAAAAGGTGATCCCTGCACAACGAGGCCAAATTACAGACCGTAACGGTGATATTTTGGCAATGAATGCTCCTGCTTATACTGTGGCTTTGAACCCACAGGTGATTCAGCAGCTAAAGCTAGAGGATGAGATTACAGAAGGACTTTCTAAATTATTAAATAAAGATGCAGGTGAAATTAAGAAGTTAATTGAAGCGGTAAATCCTAATACGGGGAAGCTATATGCTCAACGTGAGCTAGGGAATGAAGGTAGGCTAATCGACCAAACTTTAAAAAACAAAGTAGAGACCTTTAAAAAAGATTTAGAGAAAAAATATAATAAAAGAGACGTTGGCATTGTGTTTATTACTGGACAAAAACGCTATTATCCTAAAAATTCATTAGCTTCACATGTGCTTGGGTATATCCAGCGTACAGGGGAAGTAATTTCAGGCATTGAGTCTTCTATGAATGATAAGCTTAAAGGAACAGACGGATCGTTAGAATATAAAAGTGACGGTAAAGGTATTGAAATTCCAAAGGCAAGTGAAATCTATACCCCACCTAAGGATGGCGAAAATGTAGCACTTACGATTGACTCTACCATTCAATACTACATTGAAGAGGCAGTTAAGGAAGCCTACAATGAGCTTAATCCAATCAGTATTTCGGTCATTGCAGCGAATCCAAAAACGATGGAAATATTAGGTATGAGTAATGCACCAACCTTTGATCCTAATACGTATGGTAAAGCTGAAGAAAAAAGCTTTAATAATCATGCGATAGCATCACGTTATGAACCAGGTTCAACCTTTAAAATTGTGACCTTAGCAGGGGCGATACAAGAAGGCTTTTTTAATCCTGAAGCCACCTATATGGCAGGGAAAATTCGTGTGCCAGGGCGAACAATACGTGATTCAAGCTATAATAAGTTAGGGAGTATTCCTTTAACCTATAGACAAGGTGTTATTCGTTCGAGTAACGTAGCTTTTATTAAAATGGGCTATGAAATGATGGGCTCTGAGCTATTAAAGCAATATGTTGATAATTTTGGGTTTGGTAAGAAGACAGGTATTGAATTATATGGTGAGTCCCAGGGGATTGTTGCTCCGAAGTATGCAGCAGACTTTGCCGCAATGTCTTATGGTCACGGGCAGTTGCTTGTTACGCCATTACAGCAAATTGTAGCGATCTCCGCGGTGGCTAACGGTGGGAAGCTGATGAAGCCCCATATCGTGAAGGAAACTACTAATCCACAAACTGAGCAAGTAACGGTTACTAAACCTGAAGTGATAAGGCAAGTCATTACACCTGAAACTGCTAAAAAAACGGGGCTTATGCTGGAAGAGGTTGTTTCAGATCAGAAGCATGGAACAGGGCGTCATGCCTATATTGATGGTTACCGTGTAGCAGGTAAAACAGGAACAGCGATCAAGGTTGTTAATGGACAATATGACCATACGAAACAGGTGGTTTCGTTTATTGGATATGCGCCTGTGGATGATCCTAAAATTGCAGTGATCGTCGTCATTGACCAACCACAAAACTCTGATCTTGGCGGAGGAACCGCTGCTGCACCTGTATTTAAAAAAATTGTGAGTCAATCGCTGCAATATATGGGCGTTCCTAAGCGGACCGATAAGCAAGCTACAAAGGTAGAAAACACATTGAAAGTACCTGACTTATCTGGATTAACCTTAAAGGCAGCGAAGGATAAGCTCGTCGCAAGTGGGATCACTTACGCTACATTAGGAAAAGGAGATAAGCTCGTTTCTCAGTTTCCAAAGGCAGGTACCACCCTGCAAGGGGAACAGTATATGTATTTGCTAACCGAGGCTGGTGACAAGATTCAAATTCCTGATGTAAAGGGCAGATCACTTCGGGATGCAATGGAAATATTGTCTGCTTTGAATGTGACCGTGAAATCAGAGGGCATAGGTTATGTCGTTTCACAAACAACCACAAATGAAAATGGTAAACGAATTGTGACACTGCGCTTAGAGGCTCCAGATGCGGACAAGGATGATAAGTCAACGAAAGATAAGGACAAGGAAAATCAAGATCAAGATAATACAAATAACCAAGATAAAGAAAAAAATACTGACAACGATAAAGATAATAAAGATAAAAAGCAAGGTAACACTGGTGCTAAAGATGACAATGCAGCCAAGAGGGAAGACAATGATGAAGTGCAGGGTGAATAGAATTTAAAAGGATAGCTTGTTCTATTGCCTCCTTGTCCTGAATAATCATGATACAAAACTATCATGCTCAGGATACGTATTAAAGGAGGTTTATAGAATGAAAAATTCACAAGTCACCATTAGAAAAAGATTGCTATGGTTATTATTAGGTTTGACGATGATGTTTGGTGCGCTTGTTGTTCGTCTTGCATATGTGCAATTAGGCCAAGGTGCTGAGTTATCTCAAAAAGCCGAGGAGTCATGGCGTCGGAATATTCCTTTTTCCGCAAAGCGTGGAGAAATAAGTGATCGTAACGGGGTCACTTTGGCGTACAATGTCACAACACCTACGATCATGGCTATTCCTGTTCAAATTAAGGACAAGGCATCAACAGCACGAAGCTTAGCATCTATCATTGATATGAGTGAAGAAAATATATTAAAGCAAATTTCAAAAAAGCAGTCAATTGTTCGGTTACAGCCCGGTGGACGTAAAATTACGATGGAAAAAAGCCAGCAAATTCGTGATTTAGCTCTTCCGGGCATTGTTGTTGCTGAGGATAACAAAAGATATTATCCATTTGAAGGGTTAGCGGCTCATATTTTGGGCTTTACTGGAAGCTACAATCAAGGTTTAGCAGGACTTGAAAGTAAATATGAGAGTGAGCTTAGCGGAATGAATGGGAACGTATCCTATTTATCTGATGCGGGTGGGCGCTTAATGCCAGGGACATCTGAAAAATATGTACAGCCTAAAGATGGCTTGAATTTGCAGTTAACGATCGATAAATCAATTCAGAGTATTATAGAGCGAGAATTAGATGACGCGATGAACCGTCTACAGGCGAATTCAGCACTAAGTATTGCAATGAACCCTAAAACAGGTGAAATATTAGGATTGGCCTCACGACCTGGATTTGAACCGGGACGTTACCAAGATTTTGACGCATCAACATACAACCGCAACTTACCAATATGGATGACGTATGAGCCAGGTTCAACTTTTAAAATTATTACACTTGCCGCTGCTTTGGAGGAAAAAAAGGTCAACCTACAGCATGATCATTTTTTTGATCCTGGTTATGTCAAGGTGGGAGGCGCAACACTACGTTGCTGGAAAAAGGGTGGGCATGGCAGTCAAACCTTTTTGCAGGTAGTTGAGAACTCCTGTAACCCTGGTTTTGTAGCATTAGGGCAACGTTTAGGTAAGGAAAAGTTATTTGATTATATTAAAAATTTTGGTTTTGGTACAAAAACAGGGATTGATCTCGCAGGAGAGAGTACCGGTATTTTATTTAAATTAAGTCAAGTTGGACCTGTGGAGCTTGCGACGACAGCATTTGGTCAAGGGGTATCTGTTACACCAATTCAGCAAATTACTGCTGTCTCTGCTGCAATCAATGGGGGGAGGCTGTATCAACCTTATGTCGCTAAGTCATGGACCAATCCAGACACAGGTCAAATTGTAGCCAGTAATGAGCCTAAGCTGATTCGTCAGGTCGTATCTGAGGAAACTTCTAAGCAAGTGCGTGAGGCACTAGAAAGCGTTGTAGCGAATGGAACAGGTGGTAATGCATTTATAGATGGATATCGTGTTGGCGGTAAAACAGGGACAGCACAGAAGGTCATAAACGGTCGTTACTCCACGAGTGAGCATATTGTGTCCTTTATTGGGTTTGCGCCTGCGGATGATCCGCAAATTGTGGTTTATACTGCTGTAGATAATCCGCAGGGGATCCAATTTGGGGGCGTAGTTGCAGCACCTATTGTTAAAAATATTCTTACAGATGCGCTAGAATATATGAAGGTTCCACCTCGGGAAAAACAAATGAACAAAAAATATAAATATGGAGAAATCCCAATCGTTACAGTTCCTGATCTGATAGGCAAAACCGCACAGGATATTTATGAGGATATGAATATGAATTTTAACTTGGCCAGATCAGGCTCTGGAAAAGTTGTGATTAATCAATCTCCAAAAGCAGGAGCTAGAGTGGAAAAGGGAGCAACGATTCGAATTTATATGGGTGAAGAGGCGGAACTAGGGGAGCATGACAAGGATCACAACCATTAATGAATATGAAATGATGTAACTAGTTGCAAGTTCATTTTGATAAAGTAATAAATTTATTTTTAGAGTGAATAAAATTCCTGAAATTACATCCTTTTGGTGATAATATAGTAAAGGAGTTTTTTTGAAACAACATAGCTATGGAAAGTTGCTTAAAATGGATGGAGGGTTAATATGCTGCTCGGTGATTTGAGAAAATTTGTAGCGATTAGTGAAATAAAAGGGGATGAAAATACCCCATTCTCAGGTATTGCTTTTGATTCGCGTAAGGTTCAAGCTGGAGATCTCTTTTTATGCATGGAGGGCTTTACTGTAGATGGACATAACTATGCAGCTAAAGCTGCTTCACAGGGAGCTGTAGCCCTCATCGTGGAGCGATGGTTGGATGATGTTAATCTACCTCAACTTAAAGTAAAAGATAGCCGCCTCGCGATGGCGATAATAAGTAATGTATTTTTTGATTATCCTAGCCATAAAATGGGAGTAATTGGTGTCACTGGTACTAACGGTAAGACAACAACGACTCATCTAATAGAAGCTATTATGCAAGATCATCATAAAAATGTTGGTTTAATTGGTACGATTAGTCGCAGGTTTAATGGACAAAGCTTCACCTCTTCTGGCACTACGCCAGAATGTCTTGATTTGCAGCATTATATGCAAGAGATGGTATCTGCGAATGTAGATTATTGTGTGATGGAGGCTTCATCACATGCATTGGAACAAGGAAGGTTAAAGGGAATCCATTTCCGTACTGCAATTTTTACGAATATGACTCAAGATCATCTTGATTATCATAAAACGATGGAAGAGTATAAACATGCAAAAGGGCTACTATTTTCGAGACTAGGTAATTCCTATTCTGAAAATCTAGCAGAGCGTAGTTATGCGGTGTTAAATAATGATGATGCTGCAAGTGAATATTTCAAAAAAATTACATCAGCAGAGGTAATTACCTACGCGGTAGAGCAGGATGCAGATGTGAAGGCATCTAACATTACAATTACAGCTAAAGGCACCTCCTTCCATGTGGCTTCACCATGGGGCGAAGCAGATATTAGCTTGCAGATGGTTGGCAAGTTTAATGTTTATAATGCTTTAGCAGCAATGACCGCGACATTGCTTGAAGGCGTGACCATAGCAGAAATTAAAGAAAGCCTAGAGCAGGTTCCAGGGGTAGAGGGTCGTGTTGAAGCCGTAAATGAAGGACAGGATTTTGCTGTACTTGTGGATTACGCGCATACACCTGACGGGCTTGAAAATGTACTTCGTACTGTGAAGGAATTTGCAGTAGGAAAAGTCATTACTGTGTTTGGTTGTGGGGGTGATCGTGATCGCACGAAGCGGCCAATTATGGCGAAAATTGCAGCGGAGTATTCTGATTATGTTGTGGTCACTTCGGATAATCCTCGTACAGAGGACCCACAATTTATTTTACAAGAGGTTGAAGCTGGGCTAATTGAGATGAATGCTGATAAAGAGCATTACGAATTAATTGTAGATCGGCGTGAAGCAATTAACCATGCTATTGAAATGGCAAGCCATAACGATGTAGTATTGATTGCGGGGAAAGGTCATGAGACCTACCAACTAATTGGCACAGCAGTGCTTGATTTTGATGATCGAGTTGTTGCTCGTGAGGCGATAAGGGGACGCTTGGTGTGATAAAAACAAACTTAAAACAAATTGCTGTGATGTGTAATGGTGAGCTATCATCACATGTTAATGAGGAAATACAAATAACGGGAGTTGTGACTGACTCCCGTCATATTACAAAAGGGTGTCTGTTTGTTCCGCTTGCTGGTGAGCGGTTTGATGCTCATGATTTTGCCACTGCCGCATTAGAGGCAGGGGCAAGTGCAATTTTGTGGTCAAGAGCAGGGGAAGAGCCACCTGGTCCGGCTATTATTGTTGGTGACACTTTAGCCGCTTTGCAAGCTATGGCTGCCAGTTACTTGGCTAGTAGTTCAGCAAAAGTAATTGGCATTACAGGTAGTAACGGCAAAACGACAACAAAAGATATGGTGTATGCAGTATTATCTACCACCTACAAGGTGCATAAAACCCAAGGCAATTTTAACAATCATATCGGTATGCCATTAACGATTTTAGCGATGCCTGTAGATAGTGATTTTATTGTGCTTGAGATGGGGATGAGCGATAGAGGTGAAATTAAGCTGCTTTCAGAGCTAGCTAGACCTGAAACCGTAATTATCACCAATATTGGTGAGTCGCATTTATTGCAGCTTGGCTCACGTCTAGAAATTGCAAGAGCGAAGCTTGAAATTATGACAGGTCTACAAAGTGATGGCTTACTTATTTGTAATGGGGATGAGCCTTTAATACAGCAAGTACTAGAGGAAAAAGACACACACAAACCACAACAATTTAATAAAATGACATTTGGGCTAGGTCAACATAATGATGAGTTTCCTTCTGAAATGAATTTTGCCCAAGATTCTGTCAGCTTCATGACACATCAAGGTGTTGATAGAACGTACACCCTTCCACTATTAGGTGAGCATAACGTCGTTAATAGCTTAGCAGCGTTGATCGTGGCAAGACACTACAAGGTGCCAGAGGAAAAAATCGTACAAGGTTTTCAGAGTCTTGCTTTAACAGGAATGAGAATTGAGTTTATTGCTTGTGAAAATGGAATTACGGTTCTAAATGATGCTTATAATGCTAGCCCAACCTCGATGAAAGCTGCCATTCATGTACTTGAAAATATGAAAGGTTATCAAAGAAAAATTGCTGTGCTAGGAGATATGCTTGAGTTAGGTGCTTCTGAAGGGAAATATCATGAGGAAATTGGAAATTTACTTGATGCAAGTAAACTTGATTACCTATTTACTTTAGGAGAGTTAGGGAAAAGAATTGCTGAAGGAGCAAAGAAACGCCTAGACGAAAAAAAAATATATGCATATACTGATAAAGCTGAGTTATTTGCGAAGCTTGAGGCAATACTGTCCCCAGGTGATGTTGTTCTAGTAAAAGCCTCTAGAGGAATGGCACTAGAAAAAGTAGTAGAACAGATTAAACAATTCAAACACAAAAATATTTAGATTAGGGAGGTGAAAATCCCATGGATTTTGGACTTATATTTATTTCAATGGGTGTATCATTTATTTTATCCGTCATCTTAGCTCCACTTTGTATTCCAATCTTGCGTCGAATGAAATTTGGTCAGCAGATTAGGGGAGAGGGACCAGAAAGTCATCAGAAAAAAGCAGGCACACCTACAATGGGTGGAATTATTATTATATTAGCCTTTGCTTTATCTTTTCTAAAATTTTCAGTGGTGAATACTGATTTTTATATTTTATTAGTTGCAACACTAGGTTTTGGATTAGTTGGTTTTTTAGATGATTATATTAAAATCGTATTTAAACGTTCCTTGGGATTAACACCAAAGCAAAAACTAATTGGACAGCTTCTTTTTGCGGGCATAGTTGTGGCATTGCTAATATCTGAACAGCATAGCACTGCAATTGGTATACCAGGGCTTAGCTTCAGCTTTGACTTTGGACCATGGTTCTATTATCCGTTTATCGTTGTGATGATGCTAGCTATTACCAATGCCGTAAACTTTACAGATGGTTTGGATGGATTGTTATCTGGTGTCAGTGCAGTTTGTTTTGGGGCCTATGCCATTCTTGCTATTCAAGCTACATCAATCCCTGCCGCTGTATGTGCAGCAGCCATGGTTGGTGCAGTTTTAGGTTTTCTAGTCTTTAATGCACATCCAGCCAAAGTATTTATGGGAGACACAGGATCACTTGGAATTGGTGGAGCAATTTCTGCGATTGCCATTATTACGAAAAGTGAATTACTGTTTCTAATCATCGGTGGTGTTTTTGTAATCGAAATGTTATCAGTGGTCATTCAAGTTGCTGTATTCAAAAAGACAGGTAAACGTGTCTTTAAGATGAGTCCGATTCATCACCATTTTGAATTGTCAGGTTGGTCAGAATGGCGTGTCGTTACGAGCTTTTGGAGTGTAGCGTTAATACTTGCAGTCATTGGACTTTATTTAAGCAAGGGGTTGTAATTTATGAGGCATCCAGAATCGTACAAAGGTAGTCAAATTGTTGTGCTTGGTTTAGCTCGAAGTGGCGTAGGAGTTGCAAAAACGCTACATGGGTTAGGTGCAAAGGTAGTTGTGAATGATCGAAAATCAAGAGAGGAATGTCCTGAGGCTGCTGAGCTTGAGGTTTTGGGCATTCCTGTAATTTGTGGTGGGCATCCAGATGATTTAATCCATGAAGGGATTAAGCTTGTCGTTAAAAACCCAGGAATTCCTTATTCTGCGCCACCGATCGTACAAGCACTTAACATGAATATTGATGTCGTAACCGAAGTGGAAATTGCTTATGAGCTTTGTGAAGCACCAATGATTGGTATTACAGGCTCTAATGGCAAAACGACTACAACGACATGGGTTGGTAAAATGCTAGAAGCCGCAGGGATGAAGCCGATTGTTGCAGGTAACATCGGAACGCCACTTTGTGAAGCAGCTGAATATGCGACTACAGATAATTGGATGGTTGTGGAACTAAGTAGCTTTCAACTTAAAGGTACGGTAAACTATGCACCTAAAGTGGGTGCTTTACTTAATTTAGCTGAGACGCATTTGGATTACCATGGTGGTATGGAGGATTATGTTGCTTCTAAGCAGAAATTGTTTGCGAATCAGACCTCGCAGGATATAGCTGTCTTGAACGCGGATGATGTGATTTGTCAAGCTATACTTCCTCAGCTTAAGAGCAAGACGATATTATTTTCGATGCTTAAGCAGTTGGAGCAAAATGGCGTGTATGTGAAGCCTGCCTTCTTGCCTCAGGAAGACGATGATAAATTACGACATATTATTTATGTAGATGAAGCAGGACAGGAACACGAAATTGTTGCCATACATGAGATTGGGCTTCCCGGACGTTACAATGTGGAAAATGCACTAGCCGCAGTGGCGATCTCGATTGCAGCAGGTGTAAATCCAGCCAGCCTTCGCGAGCCTCTAATGTCGTTTCGTGGAGTGGAGCATCGTCTTGAGTATGTTGAAACAAAGCAAGGCGTTGTCTTTTATAACAACTCCAAAGCAACAAATTCTAAAGCGACGATCATGGCTTTAGGTGCGCTTAAGGAGCCAATCATTCTTATCGCAGGGGGCCTTGATCGGGGTTCAGACTACCTCGAACTACTTCCTTATTTACAAACCAAGGTCAAGGCTGTTGTCGCAATAGGCGAAACAAAGGAGAAAATTGCGGCAGTTGCCTCCAAGGCAGGATTAACAGAGATACACCTTGTCGATACTGAGGGTAGTGCTGCAGAAACTTTGCAAAATGCGACTCAGCAAGCTGCCAAGCTGGCAGGAACAGGGGATGTCGTTTTATTATCCCCTGCTTGTGCAAGCTGGGATATGTTTAAGTCTTATGAAGAACGTGGACGCATTTTTAAAGAAGCGGTGCATACCCTTTAAGTAGGGGGGTGGATAAGCCCCTACTTTTATCGAAGAGGTGGCTTCCACAATGGGCAAAAGTGAAACTGCTCCTGATTTTTGGTTAATAGCCAGCATCCTCGGATTGCTGGCTATTGGTATTGTTATGGTGTATAGTGCGGGGTCTGTTCTTGGATTCCATGATTATGGAGACCCCTTTTATTTTGTGAAAAGACAGGGGTTATTTGCAGTGCTTGGCTTAGTCGCTATGTTTACTATGATGAATGTAAATTTTCGTATTTTACGAAAGTATGCCAAGCCAATTTTAATTGCTTGCTTTATCATGCTCATTATCGTATTAATTCCAGGTATTGGTGTAGTGCGTGGGGGCGCTAGAAGTTGGTTAGGTATTAGTTCATTTGGGATTCAACCCTCTGAATTTATGAAGCTAGGCATGGTATTATTTTTGTCCTATTGGCTAAGTCAAAAAGAATATAACATTACCTCGTTTACACGTGGTTTATTACCACCTCTTGGTATTATTGGTCTAGCCTTTGGGCTGATCATGCTTCAGCCAGATTTAGGTACAGGTACTGTCATGTTAGGAGCTGCACTCCTTATCGTATTTACAGCGGGTGCAAAAATGAAGCATCTATTAGGCTTAGCTGCTGTAGGTGTTGCTGGGTTTATCGGATTAATTATAGCGGCGCCCTATCGATTACAGCGTATTACTGCCTTTTTGGATCCTTGGTCTGATCCGCTTGGGGCAGGTTATCAAATTATTCAATCTCTTTATGCGATTGGTCCTGGTGGACTTGCTGGACTTGGCTTAGGTATGAGTCGGCAGAAATATAGCTACGTGCCAGAGCCACAAACGGATTTTATTTTTTCAATTTTATCTGAGGAGTTAGGATTTATTGGCGGTTTGTTTGTGTTGTTTTTATTTTTAATTATTGTTTGGCGAGGGATTCGTGTTGCAATGACCATTGATGATCCCTTTGGCAGCCTACTTGCAGTAGGGATCGTAGGTATCGTAGGTATTCAGGTCATTATTAATATCGGTGTAGTTATTGGATTAATGCCTGTAACAGGGATTACATTGCCTTTGATAAGCTATGGTGGCTCTTCCTTAACATTAATGCTAACGGCATTTGGTATTTTATTAAACTTATCACGTTATGCGAGGTGATTAGGATGCGAGTCGTATTTACTGGTGGTGGAACAGGAGGGCATATTTATCCTGCGTTGGCTGTTGCCCAGCAATGTAAGGAAGAGTATCCTGAATCACAGTTTTTATATATCGGTGGCCAACATGGTTTAGAAAGCACCATAGTACCAGCACAAAACATGGAGTTTAAGGCACTAAATATTACTGGGTTTAAGCGTAAGCTTTCGTTTGAAAATGTAAAAACGGTAATACGATTTATGAGCGGTGTCCATCATTCCAAAAAATGGCTGCGTCAATTTAAGCCTAATGTGGTTATCGGTACGGGGGGATATGTATGTGGACCCGTTGTTTATGCTGCGGCAAAGCTTGGCATTCCAACGATTATTCATGAGCAAAATGCAGTTCCGGGGTTAACCAATCGTTTTTTAAGTAAATATGTATTTACAGTAGCAGTAAGCTTTGAAGAAGGATTAAATGCTTTTCCAGATGCTAACAAAATTGTATACACAGGCAATCCTAGAGCAACAACCGTTTATCTTGCTGATAAAAAGAAGGGGTATGAGTCTCTTGGCTTACCTCAGCATACTAAAATTGTGCTAGTCGTAGGTGGCAGTCGAGGCGCACAAGCCATTAACAATGCAATGATTGCCATGTCAAAGCAACTATATAAGCTTTTAAACGTTCATTTCGTATATGTAACAGGTGAAAAATATTTTGCTGCAACACAAGAAGCTATTACTGAGCAATTGGGCAAAATCCCAAGTAGCTTGAGTATTGTTCCATATGTGCACAATATGCCAGAGGTTCTTGCGGCAACTTCTTTGATTGTAAATCGTGCAGGAGCTTCCTTTTTGGCTGAGATCAATGCCCTTGGTATCCCATCCATCTTGATTCCTTCCCCAAATGTAACTAACAATCATCAGGAAAAAAATGCCCGAATGTTAGAAAAAAACAATGCGGCCAAAGTTATTGTTGAAGCCGACCTAACAGGTGAAATCCTATTTCAGGAGATTCAACACATTATGAGAAATGATGCTGTTCATCGTAAAATGTCTGTTGCTTCAAAAAAGTTAGGTAAGCCAGATTCAGCTCATTTAATTGTGGAGGAAATGAAGAAAATAGCTAAATGAAGCACTCAGATGGGCGATTGTCACACTCTTACGCTAAAGGGCATAATATACCACATACATCGTGACAATCGCACGAAGCCTAGGGCTTCTAGGACAGCACTTCGTAGAACCTTAGCGCGTTGGCATCTTTTTTTGCAACCCCTCATCACCTTTGCTGACGGCATGGAATTGATGTGTCACGAATAATTTTAAATTTTCGCTAACGGGAAACTCGGAGGTGATACATTGGACAAATTGGTGATTGAGGGCGGTAGACCCCTATCTGGATCAATTCGTATTCATGGAGCAAAAAATGCCGCATTGCCGATTTTGGCAGCCAGTTTGTTATCAGAAGGCAAGGTGCAACTGTCAAATGTCCCTCATTTGTTAGATATTGAGGTGATGTTGGGCATTCTGAACAGACTTGGCTGTAGGGCTGTACAGCAGGGGGATAAGGTGACCATCGATAGTGATCGAACAAATTCTGCTCATGTGCCTGAGGATTTAATGAGACAGATGCGGTCATCTATATTTTTAATGGGTCCGCTTCTTGCTAAGTTTGGGGAGGTTTGTATTTATCAGCCAGGAGGATGTGCGATCGGCGAACGAAAAATTGACCTGCATCTTAGAGGACTAGAGGCATTAGGTGCAGTCATTGAAGAAAATGATCATCAAATTTGGTGTAGGGCAACAAAATTAATTGGCAATGATATTCATTTAGAATATCCAAGTGTAGGTGCAACGGAAAATATTATGATGGCCGCATCCCTTGCGGAGGGAACAACCGTAATTACAAATGCAGCCCGCGAACCAGAAATTCAAGATTTGCAAAATTTCCTCAATGCGATGGGTGCAAGCATTATGGGTGCAGGCACAGACACCATTACGATTCAAGGTGTTGATAAGCTATACTCTTGTCAATATGAGATTATCCCTGATCGAATTGTTGCTGGCACGATACTGATTGCGGCTGCCGCAACACGGGGAACAGTAACCTTATCTCATTGTAATCCTTCACACCTAGTCTCATTACTTCATGTACTTAGGCGTGCTGGTGTTCAAATTAGGGCTTGCAATGATATAATAACCGTAAGTAGTGCTTCACGCCCTAAACCAATTGATTGTATCGTTACACTACCCTATCCTTCGTTCCCTACCGATTTACAGTCACAGGTCATGGTCTTGTTGTCTTTAGCGGATGGTTTTAGTGTGATGAAAGAGACCGTATTTGAGGGCAGATTTAAGCATGTGGATGAGCTTGTGAGAATGGGGGCTGACATTTCTGTAGACTTGAATACAGCATTTATTCGCGGGGTTCCTAGATTGTATGGGGCTACAGTGGAAGCTACAGACTTAAGAGCAGGTGCGGCTTTGGTGATTGCAGGCTTAGCAGCGCAAGGCAGAACAATCGTGGAGCAAATCCATCACATTGATAGAGGTTACGATCAAATCGAGTTGATGTTTGGACATCTTGGTGGGAAAATGCGACGTGAGACAAAAGTTGCCTTAAAGCAATTAGATTTAGCATAACGTTCGAGATGAAAGCTAACCTTAGTGAAAAACTGTTAGCTTTCATCTTAGAAATATAAGCTTTAGAGATCATGATATCGGAGAAAACTATGGAAAAAGCTAATGTACCTGTCCTTAAACAAAACAAACCTAATAAACGTGGCAATCGCAAAGTAAAATGGATTATTGTGACCTTATTTATTTCTATTTTAACGATTCTATTTTTTCGATCCTCGCTAAGTGAAGTTTCTGAGATCAATTTTGAAGGAAATAAGTATGTAACAACAGAGCAGTTGATGAAGGCCGTTGAGGTACAGAAGGGTGATGCCTTTTTTGGGACAAGCTCAGGCACAATTGAACAAAGACTAGAGAAGGTGCAGTCCATTCAGTCTGTCACTGTACAAAAGTCTTTTCCTGGCGTCATTAACATTCAGGTTCAGGAATACCCTGTGCTTGCCTATACATTGGATGCTAATGGGGGATTGAAAGGACTTTTAACAAACGGTGTCATGATTCCATTTGAGAATGGGACAGTTGTAATTGATAAGCCAATCCTGTCTCAGTGGAAGGAAAACGATCCAAATTTAAAAAAGCTGGGTGCTGCTTTATCTCAAATTGATGCAAATCTAGTTTCAGATATATCTGAAATTGCCCCTGAGCCTACGTTGTCTTATCCAGATCGGATTAAGATGTATACTAGATCACATTTTGTTGTAATATCTTCCATTTCCCTTTTGCCAAAAAAAGCGGAGTATATGAACAGAATCCTTGAATCTCAGGAGCCAGGCATCTTGAAATTGTTAGATGCTGATTCGTACGTGCCATTTTCAACTAATGTTGACACGGAGAAATAAGAAAATCGTACTACTCATCATTCACAAAAAATGATAAAATATGTTTTATGTAACCATCTATCTCTATCAAACTTTTGTCTTGAATAGATATATCGGTTATTCTGTATATAAACAAGTTTTCCTCTTATTTGTGGAGTGGAGGTTAGTAGGGAAAAAACTTCTCCAAAAAAGAGGGATAGATTAAAAGATGTTGAATATTGTAGAGAGTGTTTTTTATGAAAATTAACAGGAGGTGCCAACGGCTTGAGCAGCAATGATATCATTGTTAGTTTGGACATCGGTACATCCAAGGTTCGTGCTATTATTGGGGAAATTAATAATGGATCCTTTAATATTATTGGGGTTGGATCTGCTGACTCGGAAGGTATTCGTAAAGGTGCGATTGTAGATATTGACCAGACAGTTCAATCCATTCGAAATGCTGTGGATCATGCTGAACGTATGGTAGATATTCAAATATCGGAAGTATACGTCGGCATATCGGGGAATCACATTGGACTACAGACGAGCCATGGAGTTGTAGCTGTCCAAAATGAAGATCGTGAAATAGGCGAAGACGATATTGAACGAGTTTTAAAGGCAGCAGAAGTAATTGCTCTTCCTCCTGAACGTGAAATCATCGATATTGTAGCAAAACAATATATAGTTGATGGTCTAGAAGGAATTCAAGATCCAAGAGGAATGATAGGTGTTCGTCTTGAGGTTGAGGCAACGATTATTACTGGAGCAAAAACAGCAGTACATAATCTGCTTCGTTGCGTTGAGAAAGCAGGCTTAAAGGTAGCTGATTTAATTGTATTGTCTCTTGGGTCAGGACAGCTTGCTCTTTCCAAGGATGAGAAAACGATGGGCGCTGCATTAGTTGACATTGGTGCAGGTTCTACAACAATCGCAGTGTTCGAAAGCGGCACAATCGTTGCGACATCTACGCTTCCGATAGGGGGAGAATTTATAACCAATGATATTGCTTATGGGCTGCGGACGTTGCCTGATCAAGCAGAAAAGGTAAAGCTGAAATATGGCTGTGCTTCCATTGAAGATTCAGCACCTGATGTTACTTTTAAAGTGACTAGAATTGGTAGTAATGTAGATAAGGAATTTTCGCAAGAAGATTTGTCATCTATTATTGAACCAAGGGTACAGGAAATTTTCCAGCTTATCTATCAAGAACTAAAAAGACTAGGATATAATGAACTGCCTGGAGGCTACATTTTAACAGGTGGCACAGTGTCTATGCCAGGACTATTAAAAATTGCACAAGAGGAATTAGCATCTTCTGTAAGGATTGCTGTTCCTGATTATATCGGTGTGCGTGATCCTGGGTTTGCAGGTGGAGTTGGCATCCTGTATCAAGTGATCAGAGATGTAACGCTTCGCAATGCTGCACCTAAAAAGTCTACCAATCGTAAGGCGGCTCCGCCTACTGAAAGCTCACGCAAATCAGGATTAGTAGATAGATTGAAAAATTTATTTAAGGAATTTATATAAACTTTTTAGGTTAATGAATGGACAAGCCATCCATGCATAATTAAGGGGGAGATGGAACAGTATGTTGGAGTTTGATTTTGAGATGGAGAGCTTGGCTCAAATTAAAGTAATTGGTGTAGGTGGCGGCGGTAGTAACGCTGTGAACCGTATGATTGAAAATGGAGTGCAGAGTGTTGAATTTATTACAGTAAATACAGATGCTCAAGCATTACATTTAGCTAAATCCGAGCATAAGCTCCAAATTGGAGACAAATTAACTCGTGGTTTGGGTGCAGGTGCAAATCCTGATGTAGGTAAAAAAGCGGCTGAAGAATCTCGTGATTTAATAGCGAGTACACTTAAAGGCGCAGATATGGTTTTTGTTACCGCTGGAATGGGTGGTGGAACAGGAACAGGTGCAGCGCCAGTTATTGCGGAAATTGCGCGTGAATGTGGTGCTTTAACCGTTGGTGTTGTTACACGTCCGTTTACATTTGAAGGTCGTAAGCGTTCTAATCAAGCTGAGCTTGGTATTGAAGGCCTCAAAGAAAAGGTGGATACCTTAATTGTAATCCCTAACGATCGTTTGTTAGAGATTGTTGATAAGAAAACCCCTATGGTAGAGGCATTCCGCGAGGCGGATAATGTATTACGTCAAGCTGTTCAAGGTATTTCTGACTTAATCCAGGTTCCGGGTTTAATTAACCTTGACTTTGCCGATGTAAAAACAATTATGACTGAGCGTGGCTCAGCTCTAATGGGAATTGGCGAAGCTTCTGGTGAGAATCGTGCCGCAGAAGCAGCACGTAAAGCAATTATGAGTCCGTTACTTGAAACTTCAATTGAAGGTGCACGTGGCGTTATTATGAATATTACAGGTGGGTCTAACCTATCTCTATATGAAGTAAACGAAGCAGCAGAAATTGTCATTGAAGCTTCTGATCCAGAAGTAAATATGATTTTTGGTGCAATTATTGATGAAAACATGAAGGAAGATATCAAAGTCACTGTGATTGCAACTGGCTTTGAACACAAGCCTGCTGTTGCTCAAAGTCGTAAACCAGCTAGTAATTCAGTAGCTACACCTGAGCAACGTCAGCAATCCTCACTAAGACCGTTTGGAAACCATAATACAAATAGCGATCAGCTTGATATTCCAACTTTCCTCCGTAATCGCTCACGCAACAATAACGAATAATTCTTTTTCATTCTCCTCTCTTAAAATCTCCAGTCCATCATGGACTTGGAGATTTTTTTCTTGTCTTCTTTTTTAGCTTTCCTCGACAAAATTAGTGAATAATATTCATTCAATTTTAGACAGACTTTACAATCTGTCCTCTATATACTGGTAATAGTCTATTGAAATGATGAGTTTGATTTATCCTTGTAGGATTTAGGTGATAGGATTGATTGTTTATATTGATCTTATTTTTTTCGTGAATCTATTGATTGACGCTAGTCTTTTGTTAACAACCGCATGGCTAAGGAAACTTTCATTTAGATGGTGGCGTATTATTTTATCTGCCTCAATTGGTGCCATGTATGTCTTGATGATGTTTTTACCAGCATTGTCTTTCATGTTTACATTTTTAGTAAAGTTTTTGTTTTCAATTGTGATGTTATGGACCGCATTTGGATTCCCAAGTCTTCAAGCCTATTCTCGAAATTTAGGTGCATTTTACATCGTTAATTTTGTAGCAGCAGGAGGAATTTTAGGGTTTCATTATATGCTTCAGGATGCTGGAGAAGTATGGAATGGAATATGGTATATGGCCTCTGGAGGAATGACATTCACATTAAGCATAAGCATGTTTTTTATTTTAATTTCTTTTGGTATTGTCCTTTTTTGGTTTAGGTCGATGATGAACAATAGGAAAAAAGTGGAACGAGTGGCTGCATCTCTTGCGGAGGTTGAAGTCCAAATCGATGAGATCAAGGTAGCGTGTATAGGTCTAATCGATACAGGGAATCAGCTCACAGATCCGTTATCAAGACTTCCGGTGATGGTGATGGAAGCAAGCCTGTGGAGTAATTTCCTCCCAGATAGCTGGAAAGGTAAGCTTGGTGGTGAGCATGCGGACAACCTTATTATGGAGTGGATGGAGGTGGATTCTTTTCCGTGGAGAGACCGGTTACGACTTGTCCCTTATCGTGGCTTCAATCGTGGCACACAATTTATGATCGCAATAAAGCCGGATCAATGTGTAATACAGGTTGGTGAGCAGCAGATTGTTTCTACAAAGGTACTTGTTGGTTTGGATGGGGGAACGTTATCCTCTGAGGGAAAATACCAAGCTATTATTCATCCGTCACTAACCGAGGTGGAAGAGACGGGTTAATGATAAAGGATAATTAGAATAAATTCAGGATCAATCTTTAAGTCGGTACTTGACAAAAAGCTAACGAAGCGAAGTAGCAGGGAGATGGTGGAGAAGCGAGAGCGCGACAATCTTTCTGCAAGAAAGATACTTCGAGAGCATAAACACTTTAAGGACAAAATTTCATCCATTCAACACAGCTTATAAAGAAAATGGGGCCTTAACAGCGGTTGAAGCCACTCCCTGCTACGTAGCCTCTTACTTTATTGATTGTCAAGAACCGATTTCTGTGTTGAGCCAAAATTAAAAGACAGAATTTAAATAGGAGGAAAGCAAAGATGCTAGTAAAGTGGAAACTGATGCTGCAATTGCAGTACTACCGATTTTTATTTTTGTTTGGCTTAAAAAGTGAAGAGATTTATTATATTGGTGGTAGTGAGGCATTGCCCCCTCCACTAACTAGAGAAGAAGAGGAATACTTGCTTACTAAACTCTCCTCTGGTGATGCTGCGATTCGTTCTATGCTTATTGAACGAAATTTAAGACTCGTAGTTTATATAGCCCGAAAGTTTGAAAACACCGGTATTAATATTGAGGATTTAGTATCTATTGGTGCAATAGGTTTAATCAAAGCTGTAAATACATTTGATCCTGAGAAAAAAATTAAGTTAGCGACATATGCATCACGTTGTATTGAAAATGAAATTTTAATGTATTTACGACGCAATAGCAAAATTAGAACAGAGGTTTCCTTTGATGAGCCACTAAATATAGATTGGGATGGAAATGAACTGCTTTTGTCCGATGTGCTTGGGACAGAAAATGATATCATATATCGCAACATTGAAGAGCAGGTTGATCGCAGATTACTGCATAAAGCATTAGATAAGCTCAGTGATCGCGAACGATTAATTATGGAGCTCAGGTTTGGACTGGTGGATGGCGATGAAAAAACTCAAAAGGATGTCGCTGATCTTTTAGGTATTTCTCAATCTTATATTTCAAGGCTAGAGAAGCGCATAATTAAGCGTCTACGTAAGGAATTTAACAAAATGGTGTAGTCCATTAACCTATTTTCTTAGATGAAATTCGTTGTGAGCAGGAATAAAAATACATCCCAAGGAGATAATGATCATTAATGTTTCACCTTGGGAGGTAAAGACACGATGACACGTAATAAAGTCGAAATTTGTGGTGTGGATACAGCGAAGTTGCCTGTACTAACCAATGTAGAAATGCGGGAATTATTTCATTCCCTACAAGAACACAATGTAAGGTCAGCGAGAGAAAAACTGGTAAATGGTAACCTTAGACTTGTACTAAGTGTAATCCAACGTTTTAATAATCGAGGGGAATATGTAGATGATCTGTTCCAGGTTGGCTGCATTGGACTCATGAAGGCGATTGACAATTTTGACTTATCGCAAAATGTAAAGTTTTCAACCTACGCAGTGCCTATGATTATTGGGGAGATTCGTCGCTATCTACGGGATAACAATCCAATTCGTGTTTCAAGAAGCTTAAGAGATATTGCCTATAAGGCGCTTCAGATGAGAGATAATTTGACGAATAGAAATTCAAGAGAACCTACAATATTAGAAATTGCACAAGCGTTAGATATTCCAAAGGAAGATGTCGTCTTCGCACTTGATGCTATTCAAGATCCGGTATCCTTATTTGAACCCATTTACCATGACGGAGGCGACCCGATTTATGTGATGGATCAAATTGGAGATGAGAAAAATAAAGATGTGTCCTGGATCGAGGAAATCGCTTTAAAAGAAGCGATGCAACGATTGGGTGGACGTGAAAAAATGATATTATCTATGCGTTTTTTTGAAGGAAAAACACAAATGGAGGTGGCAGACGAAATAGGGATTTCTCAGGCACAAGTTTCAAGGCTGGAGAAATCGGCAATTACGCAAATGCAAAAACATGTGAAATAGTGAAGGGTAAGCTAAGCGGCTCAACAAAATTAATAGTTCTTGACAATTTAGAAAGGAAGAAGCTACAGTGCAGAGAGTGGCTTCAACCGCTGTTAAGGTCTCATTTTTCTTTTATAACGTATATTTTAAGTGAAGAAAATATGACCTTAAAGGCGGACGCTAGCGCTTTTCCACCATCTCTCTGCCCCTTCGCGAAGTAAGCTTATTGTCAATTACTATTTATTTTAAGGTTGAGCCACGAAAGCTAAATAAGTCCTTAAATGTCTGGAAATAATTTCGCAGATGTTTAAGGATTTTTTTATTGGCTCAATCTTGAAATTAGTGCCTGACGGCTAACCTAAGCGAAGAGACAGAGAGATTCTGAAGGTTGTCTCTTAAAATCAAATTCCACCAATTAATATATTTCAATAAAAAGGAATATGATTTTAACAACAATCGCAAGAACGCTCTGGATTGTAGCTACCACACTCTAGTCGTTGTCAAGTACTCATTTATAAATAAAGCCTATTATAAAGGGACTTTGAGCGGATGACCCAATCGTTAATTATTTAGCACTCTGTTTCATATATATGAGTAAATAACCGATTGCAAAGTACGTATTTAAAGGTGGGATACTCTAATGACAGATCGTGTGGTGAGGGCAAGTATGAAAATTTCTGATTTTCAAACGAAGGATGTAATCAATGTCGTTGATGGTAAACGCTTAGGACACATTAGTGACCTAGAATTGGATTTAAGACAAGGTATTATTGAAGCGATTGTTGTACCAATAAATAATAAGTTTATGGGTTTGTTTGGCAGTGGAAGTGATATGATTATACCTTGGAAAAATATAGTGAAGATTGGTTCGGATGTTGTATTAGTCCGCATGGATGAGCTGACCCAAGTACAACCACAGCAATATGATAAAACGGTATATATAGATCGAGATGGGCGTGCAACAAAAGGTTAACTAGCGCAGTAAAGAGTGTTTTATGGTAAACTGTAACATATATTATTTTCAGAAGATAGCTTAAAGGGGTGGGGAAGTGGAACCATTTGTTAGAAAATATGAAGAGAATACTCCAGCGCTTTATTTTCTTAAGAAATGGATGGAAGATGAGCCACATTTACAGGTTGGTTTTACAGGCAGACAAGGTGGATGCTCCCATGGTCCTTATTCTAGCTTGAATTTAGCTTATCATGTAGATGACAACGCAGTAGATGTACTGCAAAATCGAATTACATTAGCAAGGGCAATCGGGTTTGAGCCAAACACATGGACCTGCGGAGAGCAGGTTCATGGTACACAGATTGCAGTTGTGGAGGCCTCTGATGTGGGAAAAGGTTATAGTGACCGAGAGTCTGCTTTTCAAAATACAGATGGGTTGGTAACCAATGTTCCTAATATTTTATTAACGTCCTTTTATGCGGATTGCGTACCTCTTTATTTTTTTGATAAAGTGAAGAGAGTTATTGGGCTTGCTCATGCGGGCTGGAAAGGAACTGTGGGGCAAATTGCAAAAGCAATGGTAACTACAATGAATGAGACCTACGGATGTGATCCACAGCATATTTATGCAGGTATAGGTCCTTCTATTGGGGATTGCTGTTATGAAGTTGATGAATATGTGATGTCCAGAGTAAGGGAGACATTAGCAGAGCTTGGTGGAGACATAGACATTAATGTAATTGCTTCACCATCGTCTAACGAGGGGAAAAGTATGCTGAACTTGAAAGAACTGAATCGAATGATTATGATAAAAGCAGGAATATTGGCAGAGTTTATCGAATGTACTACATGGTGTACAAGTTGTCATCCTGATCAATTTTTTTCTTACCGTAAGGAAGAAGGTACAACAGGAAGAATGGCTAGCTGGATAGGTATGAAGGAGAGGTGAGTCCGCCCTTGTCACTTCAGGATCGGATGAAAGAAGTTAATAACAGAATTGAAGCCGCTTGCGCGCGTAGTGGTCGTAACCGTAGTGAGGTTCATATTATAGCAGTAACAAAATATGTTTCTGTAGAGGCTACTCAAGAGGTATTGGATCAAGGATTATTTCATATTGGAGAAAATCGGGCGCAAAATGCTTTGCCTAAAATAGAGGCGCTTGGAGATACAGCAGTATGGCATTATATTGGACATTTACAAAGTAATAAGGTGAAAGATGTAGTAGGTAAATTTTCTTACATTCATTCTGTAGATCGCTTATCCTTAGCGAAGGAGATTAATAAAAAAGCAGAAGCGATAGGTGAGCAAGTGAATGTATTTGTACAAGTGAATGTGTCAGGAGAGGCATCAAAGCAAGGTGTAGAGCCTAGTGAAGCAAGATCATTGCTGGTAGAAATCAATAAGCTATCTCACATTAAGGTGATTGGTTTAATGACGATGGCTCCAATTGTGGACAAGCCTGAACAAGCTAGACCTGTATTTCGCGGGCTGAGATTGTTGCGTGATGAATTAAATGGTGAACACGTGACGGATGAGCCGATAACAGAATTATCGATGGGAATGTCAGATGATTTTGAAATTGCAATTGAAGAAGGCGCAACTTGGGTAAGATTGGGTACAATTTTAGTAGGGAAAGGGGAGACAATGTAATGGGAGTAATGAATCGGTTTATGAGTTTCTTGGGAGTTCAGGAAGAGGAAGAAGTTGTTGAACGTGAAAAGATTAGTGAACCTGATGATACAGAGATTGGACCGCCAAGCTTTGATGCGCGTAAAAATCAACGTAATAATAATGTAGTGAGTATTCATTCACAAAAAAATGTGAAGGTTATTTTATATGAGCCACGTTCTTATGATGAAGCCCAAGAGATTGCCGACCATCTCAGATCACATCGTGCTGTTGTAGTTAATTTGCAGCGAGTTAGAAATGATCAAGCGATGCGGATTATCGATTTTCTTAGTGGCACGATTTATGCATTGAGTGGTAGTATTTCAAAAATTGGTGGAAATATATTTTTGTGCACACCAGATACTGTTGAAATCCAAGGCTCAATTACAGAGATTTTAGCAGAAGATTCGGATTACAACAAAATGGGGTGAAACTAGCTTGAATATCCAAACAATTCTAGACTTGGTCTATTGGTTGTCTCAAATTTATTTTTACATGATCATGGCCTATGTTTTAATGTCGTGGTTACCTAACGTACGAGAAAGTTTTGTCGGTCAATTACTTGGGAAATTAGTTGAACCTTATTTAACTCCATTTCGTCGCTTTATTCCACCATTGATGGGTGTTATTGATTTTTCACCAATCGTCGCTATCTTTGTGTTGCAATTAGCTGTATATGGACTACAAAGTATAATTATCTTTTTGGTATCGTAATGTCACATCAGGATATTTATCATCATTTTCGTGCTGATGAACGTCATTTTGTGGATCGAGCCTCAGAATGGGTGGAAAATGCGGCTAAATACCATGAGGTGAAGCTAACTGATTTTCTTGATCCAAGACAATGCTTTATTTTAGAAAGCATAGCCCATCGGGAGCAGGATGCAAAAGTGTCTTTTTTTGGTGGATATGCTACAGCTGAACGTAAACGAGCGATTGTGGCACCCGATTATCATGAAGCTAAGGAAACTGATTTTCAGATACAGGTGCTTCATGTTTACTCGGTCGATAACAAGCTAGAGACTTTACAACACAGTGATTACTTAGGGTCTGTTCTTGGGTTAGGACTAAAACGCGATAAAATTGGTGATATGCATGTGAGACAAGAAGGCTGTCATGTATTAGTTGCCGAAGAGATTGCTTCTTACTTAGCCATGAACTTAATACAAGTGCATCGTGTAGGAGTTGTGACTGACATTGAACCATTGTCAAGGTTACAAACTGTTGAGCCTAAGCTTGAGCCGCTGGATTTAACGGTGGCTTCTTTACGTTTAGATGGGATTAGTAGTGACGTTTTTCGCCTGAGCCGGAGTAAAATTTTAATCCCGATCAAGGCAGGACGATGTAAGGTGAATTGGAGAATAGAGGAAGATCCTTCTAAGGTATTAGCAGAAGGTGACATCGTTGCCTTAAAGGGTTTTGGAAGATTTAAGGTGTTAGAGGTAGAGGGAATTACAAAAAAAGGAAGAACTCGTATTAAAGTCGGCAAATTTGTTTAATTGTTTTGCAGGAGTTAGGCTGTTATTGTCGAATTAAAGTTTAACATTAATAATTTGATGAAGAAGAAGTTGGAGCAGTCTAAACGGAGCAGTCAAAATCTTAGGAGGTGCAGATTAGTCTATGCCATTAACACCACTTGATATACACAACAAAGAATTTTCCCGACGTCTGCGTGGCTATGATGAGGATCAAGTTAATGAATTCTTGGATCAAGTAATTAAAGATTATGAGGGACTTATTCGTGAGAATAAGGAATATCAGAATCAATTACTTGCCTTGCAGGAAAAGCTTGATCACTTCGCTAATATCGAAGAAACATTAAGTAAAACGATTATTGTTGCGCAAGAAGCAGCAGATGAAGTAAAAAATAATGCAAAAAAAGAAGCGCAATTGATTGTGAAGGAAGCAGAAAAAAATGCGGATCGGATCATTAATGAATCGCTGACAAAATCCCGCAAAGTTTCGTTAGAGGTAGACGAGCTGAAGAAACAAGCTTCAATCTATAGAGCACGTTTCCGTACTCTTATTGAGGCACAGCTAGATATGCTCAAATCTGAGCATTGGGATAGCCTAGAACAAGCGGAGTCTGATGTGCGTGTAAGCTTAGAGAACAGTGAAGTGTATTAAACCCATTCTCCCGTTATCTAGCTTGACATCAGGATCATATTTACGTTATAAATAATATAATGTAAATGAGCTTTGATAATGTGCTTTTTATGATCTACAGTTTGACATGGATGATCAATTTGAATTTAATATGAATTTGATGATGGGATCAGTATGATACAATTTTGTTCCTCAGAGAGTTGGTGTTTTGCTGAAAGCCAATGTACAAAAAGTATTCAGAATATCCTCCCGGAGAAGTAGTGCTGAATTTTCTAATTAGTAAGCCCTACCGTTATGTCGGACGTTATACCGACCCTATATGAATAACGTATAGGACTTAAGGTGTCTTTGTTCATGTCATTATGTACATAATAACTGAATGAAGGAACAAGGGTGGTAACGCGAGTTTTAGTCTCGTCCCTTTTATAGGGATGGGGCTTTTTTGTATTTATACTGCAGAAAAGGAAGAGATGAATATGCAAAAAGTAGATGTTAAAGAACCTGCTCGTGCAAGAGAACTTCGCATTTTGAATAAGTGGAGTAAAGAAGATACCTTTAAACGTAGTATGGAAAAACGTGCTGGCTTTCCAAACTATGTGTTTTATGAAGGACCCCCTACGGCAAATGGTGTTCCACATATTGGACACGTGCTTGGACGTGTAATTAAAGATTTTGTTGGTCGTTACCAAACGATGAATGGGCATCGTGTAGTTCGTAAGGCGGGTTGGGATACACATGGTCTCCCTGTTGAACTAGGTGTTGAAAAGCAGCTTGGTATTTCTGGTAAGCACGAAATTGAAACGTATGGCGTTGAAAAGTTTATACAGAAATGTAAAGACAGCGTATTTGTATATGAGAAGCAATGGCGTGATCTTACTGAAGCTATCGGATATTGGACGGACATGGATGATCCGTACATCACAATGAAAAATAGCTATATCGAAAGTGTATGGCACATACTAGCTAATATCCATGAGAAAGGCTTGTTGTATCGTGGTCATCGCGTAAGTCCGTATTGTCCTAGCTGCCAAACGACATTAAGCTCGCATGAGGTTGCTCAAGGCTATGAGGATGTAAAGGATCTAAGTGCAACCGCTAAATTTAAGCTAAAGGATAGTGGAGACTATGTCCTAGCTTGGACCACAACACCATGGACGTTACCTGCTCATAGTGCACTTGCTATGAATCCAAAACTTACTTATGCTCGAGTGAAGCAGGAGGATGGCATTTACATCGTAGCTGAGGGCTTAGTGGAAAGTGCGATCAAGGGTGAGCATGAAGTATTAAGCACGCATCTAGGCTCAGAATTTATCGGTCAAGCGTACGAAGCACCATTTAAATATATTACTCCTAAAAATGGCTTAGTCATTTTGAGTGCTGACTTTGTTACAGCTGCTAGTGGTACAGGGATTGTACACTTGGCGCCTGCACATGGGGAAGATGACTATAAAACGTGTCGAGAAAATGATGTAGAGTTCATTAATGTTGTTGATTTACAAGGACGTTATCGTGATGAGGTTTCTGATCTTGCAGGTCGCTTCGTAAAGGATTGCGATATCGATATTGTGAAGATGTTAGCTGAACAAGGCTTGTTATATGATAAGCATAAATATGAGCATAGCTATCCGTTTTGCTGGCGTTGCAAAACCCCGTTGCTTTATTACGCAACAGATAGCTGGTTCATTAAAACAACGGCTGTAAAAGAACAATTAATTAAAAATAACAATGAGATCGATTGGTATCCTGGTCATATTCGTGAAGGACGCTTCGGTAAATTCCTTGAGGATCTAGTGGATTGGAATATTAGTCGTAATCGCTATTGGGGAACACCACTTAACGTTTGGGTTTGTGATAAAACAGGCAAAGAATATGCGCCAAAAAGTATCGCGGACTTACGTGCACGTGCCATTGGTGACGTTCCAGAGGATATTGAGCTACACAAGCCATTTGTAGACCCAATCAAGTTAAAATCGCCGTTTTGTGAGGATGGCGTTATGACACGTACACCTGAAGTGATTGACGTATGGTTTGATAGTGGTTCAATGCCATTTGCACAGCAGCATTATCCATTTGGCGAAACATCGCAATTTGAGGACCAATATCCAGCGGATATGATTTGCGAAGGGATTGACCAGACAAGAGGTTGGTTTTATAGCTTACTTGCAATTTCAACGTTGTACACTGGTAAAGCACCGTACAAAGCAGTTATGTCACATGGTCATATTTTAGATGAAAATGGACAAAAGATGTCGAAGTCCAAAGGGAATGTAATCAGCCCATGGGAAGTAATCGAGGAGTTTGGCGCAGATGCCTTCCGTTGGCCGTTGTTAGCAGATAGTGCACCTTGGAACAGTAAACGTTTCTCTAAAACGATCGTGGCAGAGGCGAAGTCCAAGGTTATCGATACACTAGTAAATACACATGCATTTTTGACCTTGTATGCATCGATTGATGGATATAAACCAGAGGAGCACGAGCATAAGGCTTCCGCTAATAAGCTGGATCGTTGGATTTTATCTCGACTAAATAGTCTCATTGCTGTAGTTAAAAAGGGCTTGGATGCAAATGACTTTATGAATCCTGCCAAAGCGATTGAAGTATTTATCGATGAATTAAGTAATTGGTATATCCGTCGCTCTCGTGATCGCTTCTGGGGTAGTGGCTTAGGTGAAGATAAGCTTGCGGCATATGGTACATTAACTTCTGTATTAATTACGTTAGCGAAGTTAATGGCACCATTTACACCGATGTTATCTGAGGAAATTTATACGAATTTAACAGGTGAGGAAAGTGTTCACTTTGCAGATTACCCTGTTGCAGATGAAGCTTTGATTGATTTAGAGCTTGAGCGTGATATGGAAAGTGCTCGTCAAATCGTGGAGCTAGCGCGTAATGTTCGTAATGAAACAGGAATCAAGACGCGTCAACCATTATCTAGCCTAGTTGTATCTATGAGTCGTGACTTTGCTGTTTCGGAATATGAGGATATCATCAAGGACGAAATCAATATCAAGGAGATTCACATTGAAACGAGTGATAATGGTTTTGTGAACTTCTCCTTGAAGCTAAACCTTAAGGTTGCAGGTAAAAAATACGGTAAAAATGTAGGCTTCCTGCAAAATGCTCTAAAAAATTTACAGCCAGAGGTTGCTTCAGATGTGGTAGCAAAAGGCGAGTTCCACATTACTTCTCCTGAGGGTGAGGAACTAGTAATTACAGCGGATGAGCTGTTAATTGAAAAGCAAGCAAAAGCAGGTTTTGCTTCCGCTTCAGGTTACGGATTAACCGTTGCGCTTAATAATGAAATTACGCCAGAGCTAGAGCAAGAGGGCTGGGTACGTGAAGTTGTTCGTGCCGTGCAGGATACGCGTAAAAAATTAGATTTGCCAATTGAAAAACGAATCTCCCTGACACTTGATGTGGATGATGAGCTACAGGCAGCAATTACTGCATTTGAGCATGTACTACGCGATAATGTGCTAGTGCAGGAGTTAGCTTTTGGCAAACCTTCTGAGCCAGGGGAAGTCGTGGATTTAGGCAGCAAAACGATTGGTGTTTATATCCAAAAATAGAAATTCACCTGAGGGTTTAGGTGAATGGTAGAGGCAAAAGCAGGTCATACTACCAATAATTAAAAAGCAAGCGAGCTTTAGGTCTTCCTTCAAAAAATGAAGTGAGTACCTTAAGCTCGTTTAGCTTTTAAAATTATAGTAGACAGGGTGCCTGCAATGAAATTTTTAAGACGTTCAAGGAAGCGTTCAACCATTCATTTGAAAAAAGATCTAGTAGGAGCTCAGAGAGATCAGAGCAAGGTTTCAGACAAAACGTTAGCGTCACATGCTAGTGATCTGACCGAGGAAACTACCCTAACAGGGACAGTGGATGAGAAAATAAACTATGTGTACCGTTTATTAATACATATTTCTCATATGCTTGAGCAATCAAGAATTATGGAATATACAGAGCTATTGCACCGCCCCTGGCGTTTAATTTGGTTAAATTTATTATCAGGTACCTCTAGAGGTGTTGGGATTGCTATTGGCTTTACTTTTTTTGCGGCTACAATTGTGTATGTGCTTCAATTGTTAGGTGCATTAAATCTGCCCATTATAGGTGACTATATCGCTGATATCGTTACAATTGTTCAACATCAGCTACAATATAAGTAAAGCCTATTGTAATCTCTTCGTTGATGCTTATTTTATAACATCATCTTCTGTTCGTAGATGCTTCGTTTCCTTCATGTGCTCTGTATATTGTTGATTACGGAAAAAATAACGATCATTGCCATAGATATCGGTAGCGACGTAGCTCTCAAACGGTTCCACAAATCCATCGAATTCTTCGTTTTCTTCGATGGTCAAATCATCATAGCTTGTGACATCAGACTGCTCTGCATATGCAGGTGATGTAGAAGTTCCATAGCTTTCAACAATTTGCCAAGCATCTTCACCATCAAAGCCAGAATATTCATGCTCATCCATGCTTGTTCTGCCAAAGGGAGGATCAAGCAATGTTTCTTCAATCGGTCGGTTTAATGATAAATGGGCTTGAGGACTATGCTCCTTACAGTAAGCCGTTTCTGGAATGGCCTCAAGACGTTCAAAATTAATCTGCGCGCCACAGGTTGCACATTTACCATATTGTTGATGTTTAATCCGTTCAAGGGCATCCTCAATACGCATAAGCCGCAATTCTTCATGCTCATTTAGTGCGATATCTTTCTCGCGTTCAAACATCTCACTGCCAATATCAGCAGGATGATTATCAATCGTTGATAGCTCGTTTAAATTGTCCCGCATGGATTCATTAAGTCCCATATGGTCATTGCCATTTAATTTTTCATACAGTAGTTGTTGCTCCGCTTGAAGCTGCTGTTGTAAATATTTAATTTGGGATGATGTAAGATGAGTCAATCCAGACACTCCTTTTTTACGATAGGCTAATCACTAACGTTGTATTTTTGATTTGTATGAGCCTTATTTTGCGCAACAATTTATTTTTTAATGATCTTTTTGCAATTGAGGAAACCTACACATTTGTGTAAGATTTGGGTTTCTGCATGGACGGCTTAAATCTGGGTGTGCTACAATAAACAGGGTCTAAGGACGCACATAAAAAATGAGGTGACGTGTCTCGTGATATATTATTTAATCGCATTTATTGTATTCGTAATTGATCAGTTAACGAAGTATGTCATTGCTACGAGATTAGAGCTATGGGATCAAATCTCAGTAATTGGTAATTTCTTTTTAATTACATCTCATCGCAATACTGGAGCAGCCTTTGGTATTTTGGAAAACCAACGCTACTTTTTTATTATCATTACGATTATCGTTGTCATTGGAATTGTATGGTATATACAAAAAATGAAAAATACAGGGAATAAGCTATTACCCTTTGCATTGTCACTTGTATTAGGTGGAGCATTGGGTAACTTTCTTGATCGTGCTTTGACAGGTGAAGTGGTTGACTTCCTACAATTTAATTTTGGCAGCTATACCTTCCCTATTTTTAATATTGCAGATAGTTGTATTGTGATTGGGGTTGCTTTAATTATTATTGATTCGTTCCGCGAAATGTCGTTGGAGAAAAAACAAGCGAAGCAAGTAGAGGAGTTAGGGGAACAGAATCAAGTGCAAAAAGAAGAGAAATAAAAGGAGTTATTATGAGCGACGATAAAAATAAGGTTCAGGTTGAAGCTGAGGCCGAGACGATGGAGTGGAATATCGAAGCTCCTCATGTGAAGCAACGTATTGATAAATTTGTTACTGAAAATATAGAAAATGATGCTTCGCGGACCCAAGTTCAGCTATGGATACAAAATGGGGATATTACTGTAAATGGTGAAAGCGTAAAAGGAAACTACAAGCTTGCATTGGGTGATGTTGTATCCTTAATAACACCAGAACCTGAGTTGGTGGAAATTGTAGCAGAAGAGCTTCCATTAGATGTTTATTATGAAGATCAAGATGTCATTGTGGTCAATAAGCAGCGGGGTATGGTTGTTCACCCAGCCCCAGGACATAGCTCAGGTACATTAGTAAATGCACTGATGTTTCACTGTAAGGACTTGTCAGGAATTAATGGTGAGCTGCGCCCCGGTATTGTGCATCGGATTGATAAGGACACTTCTGGTCTAATTATGGCTGCCAAAAATGATAAGTCACATGCCTCCTTAGCCGCGCAATTAAAGGCGCATAGTGTGACTCGTAAATATATCGCTTTAGTGCACGGTAATTTGAGTCATGATCAAGGTACAGTGGATGCACCTATTGGACGAGACCCTCAGGATCGTAAGATGTACACTGTAACCGAGCGGAACAGTAAGCATGCAGTGACTCATTTTCAAGTGATGGAACGTTTTGGTGACTATACTTTGCTTGAATTGAAGCTAGAAACAGGACGTACTCATCAGATTAGAGTACATATGAAATTTATAGGTCATCCTCTTGTAGGTGATCCGATGTATGGCCGGAGTAAAGGGATCAAAATGGAAGGACAAGCACTTCATGCTGCGGTGTTGGGTTTTATTCATCCTACAACGTCAGAGTACATGGAGTTTAGTGCACCTTTACCACAGGATATGGAGGATGTGCTGTTCAGCCTAAGAAACCGCTAACAGAAAAAAAGTACAAACCAAAAGCCAAATAATCCATTCTATAAAGGCTTTATTTCTAGCATATTTAATGATGTGAGGTTTTTGAACTTATGCTAGTGAAGGGATGGATTAAAATGAGTATTGAGAATTATCAAGCTACGTATATTCAGCAGCAGTTTGCAGAGCGTATCGGTGGATCAAATTACGGTAAAGATACCGCTATTTATAAATTTGAGAAAATTAAAAGAGCAAAGCAAGCTGCTCGCAAAGCTTTTCCAGAAATTGATTTAATTGATATGGGAATTGGTGAGCCCGATGAGATGGCACATGCTGGTATTGTAGCCAAGCTTGCAGAGGAAGCAGCCAAGCCTGAAAATCGTGGTTATGCTGACAATGGGATTGCTGAATTTAAAGAAGCAGCGGTAAAGTATTTGCACGATGTGTTTGCGGTGGAAGGGCTAGACGCAGTTACAGAGGTAGTGCATTCGATTGGCTCCAAGCCAGCATTAGCGATGTTACCTTCATGCTTTATTAATCCAGGGGATATTACGATTATGACTGTACCTGGATATCCTATTGTAGGCACACACACTAAATATTTAGGTGGAGAAGTATATACCGTTCAGTTAACTAAAGAAAATAACTTTTTGCCAGACCTAAGCGCAATTCCAGACGATGTTGCAGACCGTGCAAAGCTACTGTATTTAAATTATCCAAACAACCCTACAGGTGCGAGTGCAACAAAGGCCTTTTTTGCTGAGGTTGTCGCTTGGGCTAAAAAACATGAAGTGATCGTTATTCATGATGCGCCTTACGCGGCATTAACGTATGATGGTGAAAAACCACTTAGCTTTTTATCCGTTGAGGGCGCAAAGGATGTTGGGGTTGAGCTACATTCCTTGTCTAAATCTTATAATATGACAGGCTGGAGAATTGGTTTTGTAGCAGGTAATCCACTTATCGTTAAAGCGTTCAGTGACGTGAAGGACAACAATGATTCAGGTCAATTTATCGCTATTCAAAAGGCAGCAGCTTATGGTTTAGCACATCCTGAAATTACAGAGCAAATTGCGGCTAAATATTCTCGTCGTCATCAATTGCTAGTAGATGCGCTTAATGAGCTACGTTTTGAAGCTACAAAACCCAAAGGATCATTTTTCTTATATGTGCAGGCTCCTATTGGTGTGGAGGGTGGACCAAGCTTTGCCACTGCCGAAGACTTTTCTCAATATTTAATTCGTGAAAAGCTAATTTCTACAGTGCCTTGGGACGATGCAGGCCATTTCATTCGTTTTTCTGTTACGTTTGAAGCGGCAACGGAGGAAGAGGAAAAGGCTGTAATTTCTGAAATTAAATCAAGATTAGGCAATTTGAAATTTATATTTTAAAAAATGCTCCCTAACATGAACAGGTACGATATGGATCAGTCCGTAAAACCTTATAATGTTGGGGAGTTTTTTTGTAAACAAGGGAGGATATAAAAGTGAATAAATGTGGATAGAAATTTTATAGTTTGACATTTATCACTATATCGTAATAATATAATATATAGATATTATGATATTGAGTGGATTTACAGTGAGAATGATAAGGAGAGAATGTTGTGGATAACAATTTTAAAGCTTATACCGAAGCAGCGGAAATTTTGAAGGCATTAGCACATCCCGTTCGACTTTGTATTGTGCGAGGGCTAATTAAAAAAGGAAGCTGTAACGTGAGTTATATGCAGGAGTGTCTTGATTTACCGCAATCTACGGTGTCTCAGCATCTGCAAAAGCTTAGAACGCTTGGTATTTTAGAAGCTGATCGTAATGGTTTAGAAATTTCATATTCAATTAAGGATGAGCGAGTGAAGGCCGTGATCGAAATATTTTTGGCAGAAGTGGAGGAAGTATAATGAAAAAGAAGGTACTCATTGTTGGTGGTGTTGCAGGTGGAGCATCTGCGGCAGCTAGATTACGTAGATTAGATGAGGATGCCGAAATCGTCATGTTTGAGCGGGGCCCTTATATTTCATTTGCAAATTGTGGCTTGCCTTATTATGTTGGAGGTTCGATCGCAGAAAGGTCGAAGCTGGTGGTTCAAACACCTGAAGCGATGAATAGCCGCTTTAATATTGATATTCGTACAGAAAGTGATGTTATATCCATTGATGCGATTAATAAAAAGGTGGTTGTCGACAGTAAAGAGCGTGGTCAATATGAGGAGAGCTATGATGCCCTTATTTTATCTCCAGGTGCAAAGCCAATCGTGCCTCCCTTGCCAGGCATTACAAGCTCTAAAATATATAGCCTACGTAACATTCCCGATGTAGATAAGATCAAAGCCAAGGTGACGGAACAAAATACAAAATCTGCGGTAGTCATTGGGGGTGGGTTTATCGGCGTTGAAATGGCTGAAAATTTACGTGAGGCAGGACTTGAAGTCACTTTAATTGAAGCGGGGCCTCAAATTTTAGCTCCATTTGATCAAGAAATGTCGACTATTCTTGCAAAGGAGCTAGAGGAGCAAGGCATAAATTTAGTGTTTTCTGACCGTGTGGAAGGGTTTGAGGAAAAGGAGCAAGGTATCGCCGTCAAGCTAGGCAGTGGATTAATGCTGGAGAGTGAGATGGTTTTATTAGCAATTGGTGTTACGCCAGATACTACATTTTTAAAAGATAGTGGACTTGAGCTAGGCCCGCGAGGTCATATCGTAGTGGATGATCATATGAAGACTAACCTGTCTGATGTTTTTGCTGTTGGAGATGCGATTGAAGTGGTTGATTTCGTAAATGGAAGCAAAACGGCGGTACCTTTAGCTGGTCCAGCAAATAAGCAAGGAAGAATAGCGGCTGATAACGTCAGTGGACTCGCCACCACATATAAGGGAACACAAGGTACTTCGATTATAAAGGTTTTTGGCTTAACAGGTGCAGCGACAGGGAACAATGAAAAAACATTGCAACGGTTAAATATTCCTTACAAGTTAGCCTATGTACACCCTAATTCAAGGGCTTCCTATTATCCTGGTGCAACTCCGATGACGATCAAGCTGTTGTTTAGTCCTGAAGGTAAGGTGCTTGGTGCACAGGCGATTGGTTATGATGGCGTAGATAAGCGGATAGACAGCATTGCTACTGTGATTCGTTTTGGCGGTACAGTAAGTGATCTATCTGAGCTAGAGTTAGCTTATGCTCCTCCTTATTCCTCTGCAAAAGACCCTGTTAACATGGTAGGGTACGTGGCTGAAAATATTGTGACTGGATTAAGTGATGTATTTGTAGTAAGTGATCTTGCTAACCGAGACAAGAATAACAGCATACTGGTGGATGTTAGATCACCAATAGAATATAGTAATGGCTACATTGATGGTGCAATCAATATTCCTGTTGATGAGCTACGAGGTAGACTAGGGGAGCTTGATAAAAACAAGGAAATTTGGGTGTATTGTCAGGTTGGATTACGAGGATATACCGCTTCCCGTATACTAAGTCAACTTGGTTATAAGGTGAAAAATTTAACGGGGGGCTATAAATCTTATGTCATGAGCCAATATAAACCTAGCTCTAATTACTTTAAACACACAAACGGCTCTGACGACTCTAATCGCTCGAATCAAAATACAGACAATAATTTGGGTGAGAATAAAAAGAATAACGAATTTAGTACCGACATGGCTGACGTTGATTCCAAGCATAACTTAGAGGATTTAGCTACAATTACATTGGATGCGTGTGGCCTTAGTTGCCCCGGACCTTTAATGCAGGTGAAGCAACAAATGGACGACTTGCAAAAGGGGCAAATGCTCAAGGTTACGGCATCTGATCCGGGATTTTATGAGGATATCAAGGCTTGGGCAAATATGACCTCCAACGAGTTGATTGAGCGGAATAAGCGTCCTGATGGCATCATTGAGGCAACCTTGACAAAAGGTATGGCAGAAACAGCTGCTTCTGCCGAGGCTGATACTGAACTGAGTAATCAGTCCAATTTGTCGGACAAAAACGGTACAACAATGGTTGTGTTTAATGGGGATTTGGATAAAGCGATCGCTTCGTTTATTATCGCGAATGGGGCTGCATCCAGTGGTAAAAAAGTGACGATGTTTTTCACCTTCTGGGGCTTAAACATTATACGTAGACCAGATAAGGTTAAGGTGGAGAAGGGCTGGATGGGTAAAATGTTTGAAATGGTAATGCCAAGAGGAAGTGGAAAGCTGCCATTATCTAATCTTAATATGATGGGAATGGGTCCAAAAATGATTCGCTCTCTCATGAAAAAGCATAACGTACTTTCTCTGGATGAATTAATTCAAGCTGCTCAGAAGCAAGGCGTTGAAATGATCGCTTGTCAAATGTCAATGGATCTAATGGGGATCCAACGTGAGGAGTTGATCGATGGGATCAATGTCGGCGGTGTTGGTTATTATTTAGGACAAACGCAGCAAGCCAATCATAATTTGTTTATATAAATAGCTATTATGTATTAACACCTCTACTGTCATTAAAATGTGTGGAGGTGTTTTTGTTTACGGTTAACCCTTTACTTTTGTAACATTGCTGATTATTCTGGATAAGATAACAAGCTAAGGAGTAATTATGACAAAAAATATAATCCATACGGACTTAGATCAGCCCGATCATTTTGTTTTTGATTTTATGAATGCTAAGGGTGTTGTCGAAAAATTGCTTTTTAAAGATCCCCTTAAAATCATTGAGGTTAAATCTCACACTCAGATCAGACAGGCTTTGGATGAAATTGAAGTTTATACAAAGCAAGGTAAGTATGCCGCAGGTTATATTAGCTATGAGGCTGCACCTGCTTTTGACCCTAAAATGAAGGTACATGCAAATTCTGTGATGCCGTTACTGTATTTTGGTATTTTTGATCAGCCTGTGACGCTACCAGCTATTACAGAGGAAGAAAAGATCACTGCCCAAGCTTTGCAATGGCAAAGTAATACTTCTCAGCTACAATACGAAACAAGCATTAAAAAAATAAAAGAAGCCATCGCAAAAGGAGATACGTATCAAGTAAATTATACGTTACGCTTACAAGCCAACTATGATGGTTTTACAGATGATATTGGCGGTTATCGTTATTATGAACAACTTAAGCAAGCTCAACGAGCGAATTATAGTGCCTATTTAAATCTTGGTAGATACAAAATATGTTCCCTTTCACCAGAGCTATTTTTTCAATTAACTGCGGGGAAAATGATGAAGACGATGCCTATGAAAGGAACGATTGGGCGTGGTTTAACGCTGGAAGATGATCTTTATAAAAAGGACAAGCTGATACACTCTACAAAAGATCAGGCAGAAAATGTAATGATTGTGGATTTGCTTCGTAATGATCTTTCTAAAATATCTAAGCCCAATTCAGTAAAGGTTCCGAGCAAGTTTGTAATTGAGAAATATCCAACCGTATATCAAATGACCTCTACAATTACTTCTGAATTACAAGAGGGAGTAGCCTTGCAACAAATTTTTGCTGCTCTATTTCCTTGTGGCTCTATTACAGGTGCACCAAAGCTAAAAACAATGGAGATCATTACGGAACTGGAAAAGGAGCCTCGAGAGGTATATTGTGGATCGATTGGATTTATTACGCCAGAGGGTGATGCTACCTTTAATGTCGCAATTCGTACTGTTATTTTAGATGAAGATAACAAGACAGCGAGATATGGTGTAGGTGGTGGGATCACTTGGGAATCAAACACTGGGGATGAATATCAAGAGGCATTTGATAAAGCAGCCGTTTTGTCCCAACCTGTTATAAGTTTTGAGCTTATGGAAACGATGTCTGTGGAAGGGGGACAGCAATATAATCTACATGATGAACGATTTAATAGGCATATAGAGCGACTACAAACTTCTGCTCAATATTTTGACTTCCCTTTCAACAAAAGTGATATCATAGAAGCTTTTAGAAATTATATAGCGCAATTAGAGGAAAATAGTAATGAAAATGAAATATATCGTTTGAATCTTTTCTTAGATGAACAGGGAAAATATCGCTTTAAACACCAACCATTTGTGGATGAAAATCAGTCACAGGTCAAACAGGTTGCTCTAGCTAAACGATCAGTGTTTTCTTCTAATCGATTTTTGTATCACAAAACCACTTACAGAGAAGTATATAATGAGCATCGTATTGGTATGGCAGAGCATTTATTTGACGTATTGTTATGGAATGAACGTGGTGAGCTTACAGAGTTTACAATTGGAAATGTAGTAGTTAAGCAGGAGGGGATCTATTGGACACCACCAGTAACCTCAGGCCTGTTAGCAGGTACTTTTCGAGCTTCACTGCTCCAGCAGGGCATCATTCAAGAAAAGGTGTTATACGTAGAAAATGTACGGAGTTTTGAAGAAATATGGCTTATTAATAGCTTGAGAGGTTGGGTAAGGGTTTTACTTTGCTGAAATCTCGGCTCTATTAGAAATTAGTACTTGCCAACGGTAGGAGTGTGGTCTTGCAATTGTTTTTAAAATCAACTTCCTTTTATTGAAGTTTATTTATGGATGGAACTTGATTTTAAGAGACAATCTTCAGAATCGCTCTGTCTCTTCGCTAGCTTGAGTTAGCGGTCAAGCACTAATTTCAAGATTTAGCCGAAATTAACGAAAATTAAACTAATTTAATATAGGAGAGATTACATTGACTAATAAGCAAAACGATATAAATAATCACCAACATCAACATAGTCATCACGACCATGATCATGAACAGTCTCATCATGATTGGGAGGAGCCAGGATTTGTTTCCTTGTGGTTAGCTAACATCAGTACACCTAATATTGACGATACCTTAATTGAGTACTTGCAAATGGAGTATGATGAGGATGGGGATGTTATTAATCCACCCTTTTGCACTGATTTTAAAATAGAGGAATTTGACGAGGATTTTCGAGAAGCTGGAATTTTAGACGAGCCTCGGCATACCCTTGAGACACTGCTAGATGGCTGCTCCTATGCTGAAGAGGTAATCCCTTTATTCAAAAAGGTAATCGATCCGACATTAGATTTGACTCAATTTAATACAGTTATTTTATTGTATAACTATAATTACAAAGAGACAATCAAACACGTTAATAAAGAGCATATGAAGGTTGTATTTATGGGATCTGTACAGATGAAAGACGAATATTAATTTAGTTTTTTATATTTAACGTTGACAAATACGATTATTCTACACTATAATTTAACTTATCGTTCGGGTTTTAGTTGAAAATAATAGCTTTAAGAGGTGGTTTTGTGACCTTATCAGACTCAAATGCAGATAAAAAGCAAATCTGTAGCATTTACAATGAGATCTCTAAGGAATTGTTTGGTTTTGGTACAACCCTTCTCAAAGCAGGTATCGATCTTGACCAACGCATAATTACAATTTATGCGAAGCATCGCAGGTCGCCTCGTTCTACTGTTTTGGAAGGTGAGGCTCCAATATTAAAGCATGAAGTTGACTTTCATATGTCAGCCATCTATAAGAAGAGGTTGCGTGAACGGTTTGAAGCTGAAATGGAGTTAAATATTGAGGCAGTATTACGTGATTATGATCCCGCCACCCAATGGGCGATTACGAATGTCATTTTAAATGTATAATTTAATACTAACAAGCGTCCACATTCGGATCTATCTGAGCGAGGAACTTGTACCAATAGAAACATAGATGCTCTTTACATTGTTTACAATGAAAAGTGTTCTTGTTAGGAATTATTCTACCAAGGGCCTTTTCTTTTTTTTTGGATTGTAAGTCAGTCGTATAATCGTGGAGTTACAGATTAACAATATAAATTACAATTTACGATCTAGAAATGGGGAGATGTAAGTGTTGAAGAAGAAATGGTTAATTGGATTACTAACTATAGTTGTAGCAGGGCTAGCATTAGCTGGCTGTGGAGCTAGTAATACAGAAAAAGAAGGATCTAATTCTGGTGCAGCAGGGAATAAAGCCTCAGGAGCGCCAACAGAGCTTGTCATCTCCACTTGGGGTTTTTCAGAGGATTTCTTTAAGGAAAATGTGTATGCACCTTTCGAAAAAGAACACAATGTCAAAATTGTACTTGAAATCGGGAATAATGCAGAGCGCCTAAACAAAATTCGTCAAGGTAGTTCAAATGTGGACCTTATTTATTTATCTGACTATTATGCGCAACAAGGAATTGAAGCAGGGCTTTTTGAAAAAATAGATCGCAATCAAATTCCTAACTTGTCACAAATATATGATCTTGCTAAAGCACCACTTGGTGAGGAATATGGTCCAGCTTATACAATAGGTCGCCTTGGCATTGCATATAATGCTGCCGATACAAAAGTAGAGATTAAGAAATGGGCAGATTTATGGAATCCAGCGCTTTCTAAAAAAATTACTTTGCCTAATATTACTTCTACCACGGGCCCAATGCTACTGGATGCAGCATCTACTGTAGCAGGAAGTCAAAGCTTTAGTGAAGATGATGCGTTCGCAAAATTAAAAGAGCTGAACAGCGGTGTAGTGAAATATTATAGCAAAACGTCCGAGTTCGTAAATATGTTTGCACAGGGTGAAATAGTAGCAGGTCCAATTATGGAAATGTATGTAGGAGAGCTTAAGAAAAGTGTACCTGATACAACGTTTGTATCACCAGAAGAAGGCGCCTATGCCATTATGAATACAGTGAACATTGTGAAAGACAGTAAAAATAAACAATTAGCACAGGAGTTTATTAACTGGCATTTGAGTAAGGAAGTGCAAGAGAAATCTGCAATTGCTAAAGTGGATTCCCCTGTCAACACTACCCTTGAATTAAGTGATGAGCAAGCGAGTGGAATCACCTATGGTGCTGATGTAGTAAATCATTTGCGTAAATTAGATATGAAGTTTGTAAATGAAAATCTTGATAAATGGATTGATCGTTTTAATCGTGAAATCACAGAATAATTAGTAACCAAAATTAAGATGCGTGTTTTAATAGCTATAGTGGGGGAGCTACACTCCAGAGGGTGCCTTCGACCGCTGTTAAATCTTAATTTCCTTGAGATTAAATTTATTTGAATGAAATCAAGGTTTAAAGGTGGGCGCTGTCGCTTCTCCACCATCCCTCTGTCCTTTCGCTACGACTCTGTAGGAGGTTAAACACTAAATCTTAAAAAATGATTCCTAATTATTTACACGCAGTATATAGAGAGGGAGAGGAGCATATGCCTCTCCCCCTTTATTTTCACGATCATGATGAGGGGGGCTTGGCGTAATGAGAAAAAAAGTAATTCTTGATGTAGATACAGGCGTTGATGATGCACTTGGAATTATTTTAGCTGTAGGCTCTGAACAGCTTGATATTGTTGGGATCACAACAGTGAACGGGAATGTATCTTGTGAGCAAGCGACGATAAATACTTGCAAAATATTGCAGTTGCTTCATCTGGGGGAGGTTATCCCCGTGATTGCTGGTGCAACACAACCCTTAATTCGTAAGCCACATTTTGAGCATCGGGTACACGGTAATGATGGTATCGGAGGCGCATTGGCAGATATGGATGTGCATGTCGAAGCCACAACTGGATTTGGACCTGATTACATCATCGATCAGGTGATGGACAACAAAGGTGAGCTCACTTTAATCATGACTGGGCCATTAACAAATTTGGCGCTTGCCGTTATGAAATGTCCTGAGCTTGTTCAGCATGTAAAAGAGGTTATTGTGATGGGGGGCGTAGTTCAGGGTTATGGCAACGTGACACCTACTGCTGAATACAACATGTACGTAGACCCAGAAGCAGCAAAGCTTGTCATTAATGCTGGATTTACCTCATTAACATTAGTGGGTCTTGATGTGACAAGAAGAGCTTTCTTAACTCAGGAGCATATTGCACAGCTTAATGACAGCCCAATTAAAGACTATATTGTGCAGAGCACAGCAGCGTATACAGAGCGTTATTACGAACGTAATGGAGTTTTTGCATGTGTACTTCATGATCCTTTAGCGGTAGGCGTAGCAATTTCTAAAGGGGTAGTGAGTACGGCTCATTATTATGTTGATGTAGAAACAAAAAGTGAGTTATGTGATGGACAAACCGTATGCGATTTCCAAAATCGCCTGCAAGTAGCTCCTAATGCTTATGTATGCACAGATATAAATGAAGAAGCCTTTTTACAGCTTTTTATACAAGCTATAGCGCTAGCTGGTGAAAAATATGCTTAATAAGGAACGGAGTTAACAATCATGAAAAAGAAGGTTGTTTATTTATTATTGTTACCGGGGCTATTGTTTTTAACGGCATTTATGTTAGTACCGTTATTGTTTACGATGGTAGGTACATTTTTTCAAGAAGGAAAGTTTACGATAAGCGGGTATAGCTATTTTTTTAAGGATCCATATTTTTTAAAAATACTGTGGACCACATTGCGTGTAAGCTTACTCACTACTTTTATTTGTATTGTGCTTGGTTTTCCAGTAGCTTACTACATTTCAAAGCAAGGCCCAAGAAAAAAAGGATTATTATTAGCACTAGCTATTTTCCCGCTGCTTACTAGCTCTGTTGTTCGCTCGTTTAGCTGGATGATTATATTAGGTAAAAAAGGCTTGTTTAATAATGCTTTAATTTCCCTTGGAATCATTTCTGAACCGCTAGAAATTTTATATACACCTACAGCCATGATGATTGGTTTAGTTCATTTATTTTTGCCATTAATTATTATGACTCTTGTAGGCGTATTAGAAAACATTGATCCAGATTTAATTAAGGCGGCGGAAAGCTTAGGTGCAAGACGATTTACAGCGTTTTATAAGGTCATTGTTCCTCTAAGTGTCCCCGGCCTAATTATGGGTAGCATTCTCGTATTTGTAGGTAGCTTAACAGCATATACAACGCCAGCTTTACTTGGTGGCAAGCAACGTGTGTTATCTACTTTCTTATATCAAAATGCAATGACCTTAAACGATTGGCAGCGTGCTTCTGTATTAGCGGTCATTATGATGGTCATCACCTTTGCTGTCATTACAGTGATGAGTAAACTAGCGACTAGATTAAATCCGAAGGGGTGAGGAAATGTCCGAAAAAAATAGAGGTCTTCAAATTTTCACAATTTTAATTTATGCCTTTTTGCTAGGGCCATTACTTATAATTGCGATTGCTTCCTTTGAACCTGGAAGTATTATGAAGTTTCCACCACAAGGTTTTTCTTTAAAGTGGTATCGAAATATTTTTGAAGTCAATATGTTTATGGAAACCTTCAAAATATCGGTGATTGTTTCGTTGCTAGGTAATCTTTTCGCTTTATTATTAGGATTACCAGCGGCGTATGCGCTTAGTCGGTTCCAATTTAAAGGGAAAAGCGCATTAAATTCTCTATTTGTATCCCCTATTTTGATTCCGGGTATTGTACTTGGTTTTACAATGCTGAAGTACTTAATTATTTCATACAATTTACCCATTTATCTCTCATTATTGATTGGACATACCGTAATTATGCTGCCATTTATTATTCGCATCATTGCATCCAGCTTGTCTAATTTTGATTTTGCCATTGAAGAAGCTTCTTTAAGTCTTGGAGCAGGGTGGCTCAAAACCTTTTTTACTGTGGTATTGCCTAATATTAAGTCAGGGATTATTGCCGCGGTATTAATCGCTTTTCTAGAATCTTTTAATAATGTGGATATTTCCGTTTTCATGACGGGTCCTGGAATAAGCACCTTACCTATTCAAATGTTAACGTATGTTGAAAATAATTTTGATCCTACCATAGCAGCAATCTCTGTTGTTCTGATGATTTTTACAGGTGTATTTATGTTTGTGATTGAACGCTTAATGGGGTTATCCTACTTTACCAAACGATAATGGAGGCATTTGCTCATGGCATTGTTGAGTTTAGAAAACATCGCGGTTGCATACGACCAACAATATATTTTAAAAGATTTTAACCTGAACATTGAAAAAGGGAATCTTATTTCTCTTTTAGGTCCAAGTGGTTGTGGTAAAACAACAACCTTACGTTTAATTGCTGGCTTCTTAGAAGCGAAGGAAGGAAAATTTTCACTTGGAGGAAAGGATTACACCCGTATTCCTGTGAACAAGCGTAACTTTGGATTTGTATTTCAGAGCTATGCCTTATTCCCACATCTATCTATTTATGAAAATATAGCTTTTGGGCTGCGTCTACGCAAAATAACGGGCAAAGAGTTAGACGGTAAGGTACGTGAAATTTTAGAAGTTGTTAATTTGACCGGCTTTGAGAAGCGTTATCCTAAAGAATTGTCTGGTGGGCAACGACAACGTGTAGCCATTGCTCGTGCGCTTGTTATTGAGCCTGAACTGCTGTTGTTTGATGAACCTTTAAGTAATCTTGATGCGAATCTAAGAGTGAATATGCGTACTGAAATTCGCCGAATACAGCAGCAACTTGGAATTACGACGGTTTATGTATCACATGATCAGGAAGAATGCTTTTCCATTTCAGATCAGGTTGCAATTATGAACAAAGGGGTTATTGAGCAATTAGGTGATCCATCCACAATTTTTAAATATCCACAGACAGAATTTGTAGCCAGATTTATTGGATTTAACAATTTTATTGAATTTGAAACAAGAGCGGATGTAGCTGATGCCATCTCATTGTCTGTAAAGGATTATAACTTCAATGTTGTAAAGGAAACGACAAGAGGATTACAGCAAGGGAAAAAGGGAGCCATTCGTCCAGATGATATTAAGTTGTTTTTACCTGGAGAACGGCAGGAAGCCACCAATACCCTCACGGCAACAATTAAAGTAAGCACCTTCCTTGGACGTAGCTATCAATATGTAGTGGATACAGAGCTTGGGGAATTTACGGTGAATCATGAGAGTGTTATGCCCTATGCAGCAGGACAACAGGTGCTTGTTTATTTTCCTTCTGAAAAGCTTGTGCTTGTAGAGTAAAGGACTGTATCGCTAGCTAAGTAAATTAAAAGTACAGCACAAGGAATGGAGGTGCTTGCAGTTATGCAGGTTGATTTAGTAGTCAGAGACGTTAAGGTCTTTAATAGTTATCTCAAAAAATTTATTACAGGTAATGTTGCTATATTAAATGGTCATTTTTTATATATTAGTGATTATGCCAAAGGATCACATGAAGCAATAGATGGGGTACAAGTGATTGATGGGCGTGGGCAATATATGATTCCAGGTCTGATAGATATTCATCTTCATATTGAGAGTACAATGATTACGCCTCAAAGCTTTTCTTACGGCTTAATTCGTAATGGTGTCACTACGATTGTGCCGGAGCCCCATGAGATGGCAAATGTGTTTGGTGTCGAGGGTGTTAAAGAAATGATTAAGGTAAGCCAAGACTGTATTGTAGATATGATGTACGCAATTCCAAGCTCTGTACCAGCTACTGCGATGGAAACAACCGGTGGAAGTATAGAAATACAAGATATTGATGAATTACTTCGTGATGAGAAAATGAAATGTCTTGGCGAAATTATGAACTATGTGGATATTATTAATGATCCAGATTGTAAAACGAATCAAATTTTAAATCATGTACGTAAACATTATCCTGAACTCATTATTGAAGGACATTGTCCTAAGGTGATGGATCTTGATTTGCACCGTATTATTTATAGTGGGGTGGGTTCAGATCATACGCATCAAAGTATAGAAGGTATGGAAGCAAGGATTTCTTCAGGGATGTTTATTGAATTGCAAGAAAAATCAATGACCCAGGATATTATCGATTATTTATTACAACACGATGTAGCAGAGCATTTTTGCTTTGTCACTGACGATGTTATGGCAAACTCCTTTGCTGAACAAGGTCATTTAAATCATATTGTTACTAAAGCAATCGAGATGGGAATGTCTCCTGAGCAAGCTATTTATGCTGCAACCTTCACGCCGGCGAAACGGATGAATATGTATGATCGTGGTGTGATAGCTCCAGGTAAGCTAGCAGATTTTGTATTGCTATCTGATTTAAATCGCTTTGAGATTAATCAAGTATTTAAATCTGGACAAGCTGTATATGATAAGTCACAAGTATATAAACAGCCTCAAACTGAACGAAGTTTTCCAGATCATTTCTATCATAGTGTGAAGCTAGGTTCACTACATGTAGATGATTTTAGTGTGGCAACGAAGAGAACGGAAAGTGAGTTAGTTTGTAGGGTGATGATGGTAAAGGATGGTTCTACGTTTACAGAGGAGCATCATGCTTCATTTGCAGTAGAAAAAGGAATGATCGCTTGGGAGCATAGCGAATATGGAATGATTGCGACCTTTGAGCGTTATGGTAAAAACGGTAATCGTGCGTATGGCTTTATAGGTGGGGATACGATTAAACGTGGTGCAATTGCCACTACCTATTCTCATGACAATCACAACTTGCTTGTGGTGGGCAGAAATGCAGCGGATATGGTATTAGCTGCAAATGAAGTGATTCAAGGTCAAGGTGGCTTTTGTGTAGTGGAGGATGGAAAAGTGCTTGCACATGTTGCTTTGCCAGTTGGCGGGATTTTAACGGAAGCTCCATTAGATGAAGCTGCAAAACAAGTCAAGCAATTGCGACAAGCAATGGAATATTTAGGTTATCAGCATTATAATCCGATTATGTCTATTAGCACACATTCATTACCTGTCAGTCCAGCGTTAAAAATTACGGATTATGGTCTTATTGATGTCAATAAAGGTATAGTCGTTCCATTAGTTGTTGAATAATATCATTTTATTTCACTTCACTTCTCAACAGGGATTACACATTCATTTGCTTCATCATTTAGTTAAATGGATAATTAACATTATAAGCTTTGTTGAGAGGGGAAAATTAATGGAAATTAACGAAAAAAATATTAAAGAATTGGTTGTAAGTCAACATGATGACGCTTGGGAAGAGTGTAGAGCAATAATCATAAATGGCAGTAACAGGTTAACCTTATTAGATGTCCCTACTACTATTGGAGAGCAGACCTTATTAAATATACAAGTTACAACTCGTTCTTATCTAGGTGCCATTGCTTATAACACCGGTGGGCTATTGATTGATTATGGTTGGATAAAATTGCTGGGTAGTCCACATCAGGACGTTTTTGGCGACCTTGCTAGCTGGAATGGTCAACACATAAATCAACAATCTCCTCTGCAAAAGAATATACAATTACCAATATTAGAGGGTGTTTTTGTAATTGCGTATGATGTTTCAGGAGGTTTTTTCGCATTGAATGGTGGAAAATTTGGTCCATCAAAGACAGTATTTTACTTTGCGCCAGATTGTCTAGAATGGGAAGATACAGAACTATCTTATTCAGAGTTTATACAATGGCTAGCTAGTGGAGATTTACAGCTTTTTTATGAGACGTGTCGCTTTGAGGGGTGGCAAGACAAGGCTGGGCAGCTAGAGCCAGATCAAGTATTGTCCTATTATCCGCCACTCTGGAGTAAAGAAGGTTCTGGAGCGACAAGTGAGAAAAAACCAATTTCAATTATTGAAGCGTGGAAAAATGTAATAGATCACAGTTAACATATTGTAGGCTAAAGCTGTAAATAATAAAATAACTTATTTTCTTAAATCAATGCAAGGTAGCACTCCCTTATAAAAGTGGAAGTTCTCTCATTGCATTGATTTTTTGTATTTTGTGATTCTTTCTTGATTCAAATAATCATATTGATTATTATATTGCATAATTATAAGTATATATGTATAATTATTAACGATAATGATCACTCGGTTTTGACTCGAATATACAGGTTTGTTGTCTTGACAAGTCACTGTAACTCTGTCATAATCTATGTCAGCAAAGACGTAACTTACGTCTTGACATATGAACCTTTAATTCGGTCCCGTGAGGCTGGCAAGGTAACGTGAATGTAGCGATAGGAGCATACTGTCTATTTAGGCAGGTCATCTCCTCTTGCTCATGAGGACATAAGTGTAATCACTTTTGTCCGAAGACTCCTTGTCTGAATCAGGCAAGGAGTCTTTTTTTGTAACCAGAAGGCATTTGATGACTTCACGTTATATCGCTGGCGAGGGATACACACACTTTCGAGGAGGCAAAACGAGTGAGCGGTGAAAATCACATCATTATGGACGAAATAGCAATTAAGCGGGCGTTGACGAGAATTGCACATGAAATTTTGGAGCGTAATAAAGGAATAGACAATTGTGTATTAGCAGGGATTAAGACAAGAGGGATTTATCTTGCTAAGCGACTATCCGAGCGACTTGAGAGCATTGAAGGAAAAGAAATTCCTTGGGCTGAATTAGATGTAACAGCTTATCGTGATGATCGTGTTGATCAAGATCAGGCAAGAAAAGAAATTTCCTTTGCGGTTCCAGTTCAAGGTAAAAAGGTCATTTTACTTGATGATGTGCTTTACACAGGACGCACTATTCGCTCAGCAATGGATGCCATCATGCATTGTGGTAGACCAGAAAGCATTCAACTAGCAGTGTTAGCAGATCGTGGACATCGTGAGCTTCCGATTCGCCCTGATTATGTCGGTAAAAACGTACCCACCTCTAAGTCAGAGGAAATCGAGGTACTGTTAATTGAAGCAGATGGACTTGACGAAGTACGAATCGTACAAAATCGGGGAGGCGAAGCATAATGAGTATTTTATCCTCGACCTTAAAAGAACACAGCTTGCTTGGATTAAAGGATCTGAGCGCTTCGGAAATTACGTCCATTTTGGATCGTGCTGATTATTGGGATCGGCAGGAGGAGAAGCTTGTTCCAGCGCTAGCCAACAAATTTATAGCCAACATGTTTTTTGAAAGCAGTACACGTACAAGATTTTCGTTTGAAATGGCTGAAAAGCGTTTAGGAGCTCAAGTGCTTAACTTCGCAGCAGCGAACTCCAGTATTGAAAAAGGGGAATCAATTGTTGATACGGTACGAACGTTAGAAGCAATGGGAATGGATGCAGGGGTTATTCGATTAAAGCCAGTAGGTATGTTACAGGAGCTAGCAGAGCAAGTGAACATGCCATTGATTAATGCAGGGGATGGAAATAATGAGCATCCGACGCAAGCATTGTTAGACCTGTATACGATGAAAAAACACTTTGGGGAAATTAAAGGCTTAAAGGTTTCGATTATCGGTGACATCAAGCACAGCCGAGTGGCGCGCTCTAATCTATGGGCACTACAAAAATTAGGGGCTGAGGTCAAATTTACAGCACCTGATGTTTTTAAAGCGCCTGAGCTAGAAGCTTATGCTCCTTATGTCTCCATAGAAGAGGCGATGTGCTCTGATGTAGTCATGATGTTACGGGTTCAGCTTGAACGCCATCACGAAGGAATTATAGGGTCTACTGAGCAATATCGCTTGCAGTATGGATTAACAGAGGAAAGAGCGGCGAAGCTTGCACCCCATGTTGTCATTATGCACCCTGCACCAATCAATCGAAATGTAGAAATCGATGATGCAGTTGTCGAGCATGCACAATCAAGAATATTTAAGCAAATGTCAAATGGTGTGCCTATTCGGATGGCTGTCACTGAACGTGCAATGAGATAACAAACCGCATCATTTAAATAAATCGGAGGTTTTTAGATGTCACTTATTATTTATAACGCAGCTTTATTAAATGCTGAAGGTCAACTTTCTAATCAAGATATCGTAGTAGAAAATGGAGTCATTCAAAAAATTGTAGCCGCAGGAACGTTAGAGGTTGAAGCATCCAGTGCTGCTGAACATACAGTTATCGATGCAAAAGGAATGCTAGTATCTCCAGGATTTATTGACATGCATGTGCATTTACGTGAGCCTGGGTTCGAACATAAAGAAACGATTGAAACTGGTGCGAGATCAGCTGCAAAAGGTGGATTCACGACAATCGCTTGTATGCCAAACACAAATCCAATCACTGATTCGCCAGAATTAGTTGAGCTCGTAAAAACAAAAGCAAAAGAAGCAGACCTTGTTCATGTGTTGCCTTATGCCGCGATTACAAAAGCGGAGAAGGGCGAGGAGCTGACCGATTTTGCAGCATTAAAGCAAGCAGGGGCAATCGGATTTACAGATGATGGTGTTGGTATCCAAAATGCACAAATGATGAAGAATGCAATGGCGTTAGCGAAATCACTTGATATGCCAGTAATCGCGCATTGCGAGGATGACTCCCTTGTTGTTGGAGCACCCGTTAACGAAGGTACCTTTGCCCAAAAGCATGGCTTAAAAGGAATTCCAAATGAATCCGAAGCGATCCACGTTGGACGTGACATCTTGTTATCAGAAGCAACAGGCGCTCACTATCATGTATGTCATGTCAGCACAGAGCAGTCAGTCAGATTGATTCGCCAAGCAAAATCGATTGGGATTAGAGTAACCACCGAAATATGCCCACACCATTTGTTATTGTCCGAAGAAGAAATTCCTGGACTAGATACAAACTGGAAAATGAACCCCCCATTACGCTCAAAAAGAGATGTTGAAGCTTGTATCGAAGCGCTAGAGGATGGCACCATCGATATGATCGTTACAGATCATGCACCTCATAGTAGTGAAGAAAAAGCAAAAGGGATGCTAAAAGCTCCGTTTGGTATTGTTGGACTTGAAACAGCGTTTCCACTTTTATATACCAAGTTTGTAAAAACAGGTCGTTGGAGCTTAAGCTTCCTGATCTCAAGAATGACAAGTGACCCTGCCAAAGTATTTGGACTAGAAGCTGGTCGGCTTGAGGTAGGAGCGCCTGCTGACATTACGATCGTTGATTTAAATAAAACAAAAGCAGTAAACCCTGATGAATTTGCAACTAAAGGTAGAAATACACCATTTGGTGGCTGGGAGCTTACAGGATGGCCTGTAACCACCATCGTTAGTGGCAAAGTGGTCTGGTCTGAGTAATTGTTTCATCTAAGTAAGGCTCTATTTAGAAATTAGTACTTGACAACGATAGGAGTCTGGCAGCTACGATCCATAGCGTTCTTGCGATTGTTGTTAAAATCATATTCCTTTTAATTAAAGTCTATTGATGGATGGAATTTGATTTTAAGAGACAATCTTCAGAATCGCTTTGTCTCTTCACTAGTTTGGGTTAGCGGTCAAGCACTAATTTCAAGATTGAGCCCTAAATAAATAATCAATTATCATATGGATTTAATTTGGGAGATAAAGGGGAGTTTAGGGATGCAGGCACGATTATTATTGGAAGACGGCACACTGTTTACAGGGAAATCTTTTGGCGCAGAAGTTGAAAAAACAGGCGAGGTCGTTTTTAATACTGGAATTACAGGTTACCAAGAAGTATTGTCTGATCCTTCGTATTGTGGACAAATCGTAACAATGACTTATCCTTTAATCGGAAACTACGGAATTTCACGTGATGATTTTGAGTCAGTGGTTCCTTCCATACATGGTTTTATCGTACGTCGTTATGAGCCTACACCAAGTAATTGGCGTGCAGAATATAGTCTAGGAAGCTTGCTTAAGGAATATAACATACCGGGCATTAGTGACATTGATACTCGGATGTTAACCCGGATTATTCGTCAGCATGGGACGATGAAGGGTATTCTGACAACGGCGGATACCTCCCCTGAGGAGCTAAAAGCACTAATGGCAGCAACCAGCCTTGATGAGCTACGCAATCAGGTGGCGCAGACCTCTACTAAACATATTTATAGCAGTCCTGGCTCCAAAGAACGGATTGTTTTAGTAGACTTTGGTGCTAAAAGTGGAATTTTGCGTGAGTTAAATAAACGTGATTGTGATGTGGTGATCGTCCCTCATAATACAACCGCAGAAGAAATTCGCAAGCTAAATCCAGATGGAATTCAGTTGTCAAATGGCCCTGGCGACCCTAAAGATGTGCCTTATGCAGTAGAGATGATCTCTCAATTGCTAGGCGAATATCCGATCTTCGGAATCTGCTTAGGACATCAATTGTTTGCTCTAGCTTGTGGCGCAGACACTGAAAAGCTTAAATTTGGTCACCGTGGCGGCAACCATCCTGTAAAAGAGCTTGCCTCTGGACGTTGCTACATCACCTCCCAAAATCATGGATATACCGTAACTGAGAGCTCAATCACAGGTACGAAGCTTGAGGTCACACATATTAACAATAATGATAAAACGATTGAAGGCTTACAACATACTGAATACCCTGCATTTTCCGTGCAATATCATCCTGAGGCTGCACCTGGACCTTATGATAATAGCTACTTGTTTGATCGGTTTGTAGGAATGATTAGAGAGCATAAAAAATCTCATCCACAACCATCACGTCAAGCTAAACTAATGGCCGCAGCGAAAGGAGTTTTGTAACATGCCGATTAATAAGGAGCTCAAAAAAATACTAGTCATTGGTTCTGGTCCTATCGTTATTGGTCAAGCGGCTGAGTTTGATTATGCAGGTACACAGGCTTGCCAGGCTTTGAAGGAAGAAGGGGTAGAGGTTGTTTTAATCAACAGTAACCCTGCCACAATTATGACAGATACAAATATGGCGGATAAAGTATATATCGAGCCAATTACGCTAGATTTTGTTACACAAATTATTAGACAAGAGCGTCCAGACGGCTTGTTGCCAACCCTTGGGGGACAAACGGGATTAAATATGGCGGTGGAGCTAGCACGTGCAGGTGTACTTGAACGTGAAAATGTGAAGCTGCTTGGCACACAACTTACTTCGATTGAAAAAGCGGAGGATCGCGATTTATTTCGTGAGTTGATGCGTGAATTAGAGCAACCTGTACCCGACAGCAGCATCATTACTTCCGTGGAAGAAGCGGTTCAATTTGCAAATGAAATTGGATATCCTGTTATCGTCCGTCCTGCCTACACCTTAGGGGGAACAGGTGGCGGAATTTGTGCGACAGAGGAAGAATTGAAGGAAACGGTCGCTTCTGGTATTCGCTATAGTCCGATTGGCCAATGTCTCATCGAGAAGTCGATTGCAGGCATGAAGGAAGTCGAATACGAAGTGATGCGTGATGCAAATGATAACTGTATCGTCGTATGTAACATGGAAAACTTTGATCCAGTTGGGGTGCATACTGGAGATAGTATCGTCGTTGCTCCGAGCCAAACGTTATCAGATCGCGAATATCAAATGCTACGTTCTGCTTCACTTAAAATCATTCGTGCTTTAAATATTGAAGGTGGATGTAATGTGCAGTTTGCCCTTGATCCACAGAGCTATCAATATTATGTAATAGAGGTAAATCCTCGGGTTAGCCGCTCATCTGCACTTGCTTCCAAAGCAACAGGGTACCCGATTGCAAAAATGGCGGCAAAAATTGCATTAGGCTTTACCCTAGATGAGATCGTCAATCCGGTGACAGGACAAACATATGCTTGCTTTGAACCAACACTAGATTATATCGTAAGTAAAATTCCGCGCTGGCCTTTTGATAAATTTGTACATGCAAATCGCAAGCTTGGCACACAAATGAAAGCAACAGGCGAAGTGATGGCAATTGGGCGTACTTTTGAAGAGTCAATCCATAAGGCGGTGCGCTCGCTTGAAATCGGAACCCATCGTTTGTATATAAAAGGGGTGGAATTGTTAGCCAAAGAAGAACTAGAGCGTCGTCTAGTGCAAGCTGATGATGAAAGACTCTTCTTGGTAGCAGAAGCCTTCCGCCGTGGATACAGCTTACAGCATATTCAGGATTTATCACAAATTGACTGGTGGTTTTTAGATAAAATAGAACGCTTAGTCCAATATGAAGCCATCATTGCTGAGCCAACCGAGCTAAGCTATGACATATTATATGAAGCGAAACGCTTAGGCTTTACGGATCGTGCAATTGCTGAATTAAGAGCATCTAAGCATGTAAATGGGCAATACACTACAGAAGAAGCTGTACGTGAATTTAGAGCTGAACATAAGCTTAGACCTGTGTATAAAATGGTAGATACGTGTGCGGCAGAATTTGAAGCGACTACCCCATATTACTACTCTACTTATGAAACAGAAAATGAAGTATTGCAAACAAACAAGAAAAAAATCGTAGTGTTAGGCTCTGGTCCAATTCGGATTGGGCAAGGAATTGAGTTTGACTATTCAACGGTTCATGCAGTGTGGGCAATTCAGGATGCGGGTTATGAAGCGGTCATTATAAATAATAACCCTGAAACGGTATCTACCGACTTTAATACCTCTGATCGTTTGTACTTTGAACCACTTTTCTTTGAAGATGTGATGAACGTAATCGATGAAGAGAAGCCAGTAGGTGTTATCGTCCAATTTGGCGGACAAACGGCGATTAATCTTGCAGCCCCATTACAAGCGGCGGGAGTTAACATTTTAGGAACTTCATTAGATAGCATTGACGAAGCAGAGGATCGTAAAAAGTTTGAAGCTTTATTATCTAAGCTTGATATTGCCCAACCTAAAGGAAGCACAGTCACTTCTGTGGATGACGCTGTAGCGACGGCACAATCGCTAGGTTATCCAGTTTTAGTCCGCCCATCGTATGTATTAGGTGGACGTGCGATGGAAATCGTATATTCTGACGATGAATTGCTCAAATATATGAAGGAAGCTGTAGATATTAATCCAAAGCATCCAGTCCTCATCGACCGTTATATGTTAGGCAAAGAGGTTGAGGTAGACGCCATTTGTGACGGAGAAACGGTGGTCATCCCAGGTATTATGGAGCATGTGGAACGGGCAGGCGTTCACTCTGGTGACTCTATCGCAGTATATCCTCCTCAACATTTAACTGGAGACTTAAAGCAAAAAATTACAGAAATTACGATTAAAATTGCGAAGGAATTAAAGACAGTTGGACTTGTAAATATCCAGTTTGTCATTTACAAGGATGAAGTATATGTAATCGAAGTAAATCCGCGTTCATCCAGAACGGTTCCATTTTTAAGCAAAGTAACAAATATACCGATGGCAAATGTCGCAACCAAATGTATTTTAGGCTTGAAGCTAACGGATATGGGGTATGAAGAGGGCATGTGGCCAGAAAGTAAACATGTGTCTGTAAAGGTACCAGTGTTCTCCTTCGCTAAATTGCGTCGTGTTGAACCAACGCTTGGTCCAGAGATGAAATCAACAGGTGAAGTGATGGGACGTGACGTTCATTATGCAAAAGCATTATATAAGGGACTCATTGGCGCGGGTATGAAAATCCCAACCTCAGGCGCAATTATTGCGACGATTGCAGATAAAGATAAGGAAGAAGCAGTGAAGCTATTGCAAGGCTTCTACAAGCTTGGCTACAAAATTATTGCAACAGGTGGAACCGCAGTGGCATTAGAAGAGGCTGGCATTCATGTTCAGACCGTAAATAAGCTTAGTGAAGGTTTACCTAATATACTGGATCTTATTCGTAACGGTGAAGCTCACTTCGTTATTAATACATTAACTAAAGGTAAAGAGCCAGAGCGTGACGGCTTCCGTATTCGTCGTGAAGCGGTAGAGAATGGTGTTGTATGTATGACATCTCTAGATACGGTGTCGGCATTACTCACGATGTTAGAAACGATTAACTTCTCTTCACAAGCGATGCCTTCAATATAATAATATTAAAAAATAGCGGTCGGCTCCGGGTAAGCTTTACTTCGGAGCCCTCCGTATGATAGGAGATTGAATAAAATTATGGATCAAAAGTATATAGAGATGGCAAACAGATTAATGGTTGCACTAGATTATCCTTCTGTAGATGAGGCACGAGTATTAGTAGAGCAACTGGAGGGAATTCCTTGTTATATGAAGGTAGGAATGCAGCTCCTATATGCCGCAGGACCTAACTTTATTCTTGAATTAAAGGAAAAGGGATATTCTGTATTTCTTGACGTCAAAATGCATGACATACCGAATACAGTGAAGGGTGGCGCACATAGCCTTACAAAACTAGGTGTGGATATGTTTAATGTCCATGCGGGTGGTGGCATTAAAATGATGGCAGCAGCGAAAGACGGAGCGGAATTAGCTTTACAGGAGGATCCTAGCCTAGCGATGCCAATTATTATAGCGGTGACTCAGCTTACAAGTACAGATCAGCATACGTTAAACCATGAAATCGGAATTTCTGGAACGGTAGAGGATTCTGTTATTCAGTATGCCACGCATACAAAGCAAGCGGGACTTGCAGGTGTTGTTGCATCTCCATTAGAGGTACAAGCGATACAGCAAGCATGTGGACCTGAGTTCGTTACAGTGACCCCAGGGATACGTCCAGCAGGAAGTGAAATTGGAGACCAGTCTCGTATTTTGACACCAAAGCAAGCGATCCAACAAGGAAGTAGCTTTCTCGTCGTAGGTAGACCGATAACTTTAGCCAATGACCCACGTCTAGCAACGGAAGAAATTATTAAGGAGATGATGAGCGCATGACACAAAACAACAAAATCGCATTAGAGGTAGCTAGTGAGCTTTTAAATATTGGTGCTGTGGCACTACGCCCTCAAGAGCCCTTCACGTGGACATCAGGTATAAAGTCTCCAATTTATTGTGATAATCGGTTAACGATGTCTTATCCAGCGGTACGTGATTTGATTGCAGAATCGTTTGCGATCCTCATTAAAGAAAATTATCCTGATACAGAAATCATTGCAGGTACAGCAACAGCGGGAATTCCCCATGCGGCGTTTGTCGCTCAAAAGCTTGGTTTACCTATGGCCTATATTCGTGATAAAGCAAAAGGACATGGCAAGGAAAATCAGATTGAAGGCCTAATTGAGGCGGGGAAAAAAGTCATTGTGATCGAGGATTTAATTTCTACAGGGGGAAGCTCCTTAAAAGCGGCATTAGCTGTAAAAGATGCAGGAGCAACACCATTAGCTGTGCTTGCAATTTTTAGCTATCAGTTAGATAAAGCTGTAAAGGCATTTGAAGAGGCTAGTATTCCATTAATGACATTGTCTAATTACACGACTTTAATTGAGGTAGCCGTAGAACGTGGTGTTATTCCACAGGAGGATTTATCGTTGCTCAAAGCTTGGAGAGAAAATCCTGCGGCATTTGGTCAAGAATAAAAGACAAGTAAGTTTGATTTTAAGTCTACTTAATTATCACTTTTATGTAACATTTTAATGAGTGGTTTTTATGCAAAAATTTAGAATAATATAATCTACTAGAAACAGCAAATAGAGCACTTTTTTGCTGTTTTTTTATTTTTAGTAATAAGTTAAAGCAAATATATTTTGGTCAAAGAGAGAGCATTTTTAAATTTTGGTAAGATAAATACTCAATTGGTAAAAAAAATTGTAACTTTTTTGGGAGTTTTATCGTTTATAATGCAGACGTAGTATGTGTCTGAATGACAAATAGGAGAAATAGGAGAACGATACACAAATGAAGCGATGGTTTCGTAAATCAAGGGAAAAGGATAAGTCTGAACATGAAGCAGAAGTCATTACTGCAGATCGTTTAGCGCTGTTTGCCGAACCGGAGGGAGCGTCAACTGACGAAGTAGCTCCTACTGCTGAAGAGGGTGTACAAGAGGAAACGATCTCAATAGCTCCTGAAGAGGATACCTTCACAGGACCGGTTCTTAAGGTGAAGGAGGTACACCGATCATTTCCAGTTGGCAATGGTGAAGTACATGTACTTAAAGGAATTAATATGGAGGTTGAAGCAGGACAACTTGTCATGCTAAGAGGACGTTCGGGTTCTGGTAAAACAACGCTGCTTAATATGCTAGGTGGGCTGGATCAGCCATCATCTGGTGAAATCTGGTTTAGAGATGAGCCGATACATGTGCTAAGTGATGATAAAAGAACATTGCTAAGGCGCAATCAGATTGGCTTTATTTTTCAGGCTTATGCTTTGTTGCCGTTACTTTCAGCTTGGGAAAATGTAGAGCTATCTTTACGGATGGCTGACATTCCATCATCAGAATGGAAGCCGAGAATTCGGCATTGTCTTGAATTAGTTGGACTCGGAAAAAGAATGCATCACCGACCATTTGAGATGTCGGGTGGTGAGCAACAACGTGTTGCGATCGCGAAAGCCATTGCACACCGACCTAAGCTGTTGCTAGCCGATGAACCTACAGCAAATCTTGATTCACAAATGGGTGCTCAGGTTATGACCGTATTTAAAAATATCATACTAACGGAGCAAGTAACCATTTGTATGACTACACACGATCCTACGATTTTGGAGGTTGCAGACCATGTTTATCAAATGGTGGACGGAAAATTTATCGAATAACAAAAGTAACGTCTATAGACGTTTAGGTATTATATGTTTATGTTTTGTATTAGTTATTGTCTCAGGTTGTGGATTACTTCCGAAGGAGGATGAGGAGGAGGAAATGCCTGTCATTAAGCCACCTACGATATCCAAAAAACCGGAATATACCGTAACAAAAGAGACATTGAAAAAAACAGTAAATGCTGTTGGCAAGCTGATGAGTCAACGCGAAGAACCCCTTTATTTTACGAACGGTGATCTACATATTAAAACGATTCATGTGAAGGCTGGAGATAAAGTAAAAAAGGGTGCTGCACTTATTGAACTTGATACGGAGGCTTTGCAGAAGGACCTACGTAAGGCAGAGCTTGATTTTAAACAAAATGAATTAGATATGAAACAAAAGCTTCGCCAAAAAGAAGAAATGGATGAAATTGAGTTTGAGAAGGCAACGATCGTATTTGAAGAGCAACGCCAAAATCTGGTAGACCTTCGCAAAAAAATTAGTGACGGTGTATTGCGTGCGCCATTCGCAGGTACCATTGTTTCTCTCAAGGCAGAGAAGGGAGCGACCGTGAAGGCGTATGACTCTCTAGGGATTATTTCAGATACCTCGTCGCTCGTGGTGGCTGCCTCATTTTCGAAGGATGATCTAGCCAAATTATCTGTAGGTATGGATGCTGAAGTTGATATTAATGCGGCAGGTACTTTTAAAGGTAAAGTTAAAGTTATGCCAAGTCCAAGCGCAAACAGTAATAACAATCCGAATGATAATGGTGGAAATACACCGCCACAAAAAGATTCGTTAGACCAATATTTAATTGTAGCACTAGATAAGATGCCAAAGGATATGGAACGTGGTCGACAGCTCGGAGTGACGATTGTTACTGAGGTAAAGGAAGACGCAACGGTTATTCCAATTGCTGCTTTACGTACTATTGGTTCTCGTAATTATGTTCAAGTAATCGAGAATGACGGAAGTAAACGTGAAGTAGATGTAGAGGTAGGGATGCAAACGTCAACAAGCCTTGAAATTAAAAAAGGACTGACGCCAGGGCAGAAAGTAGTGGGTCGTTAATGGGTGCGCCGTTGATTCGTTTGCTGTTCCGTAAAATGTGGAATACGAAATGGCTAACTATAAGTACATTGTTAGGACTCATTGTTGCCGTATCCTTTACCGTAAGTATTCCGATGTATTCGGATGGTTCACTAAAGCGTGTCGTTTCCAGTACACTTATCGCTAACAGCGAAGGGATGCCTGCGGGATCGCTACTTATGAGCTATCAGGCTTCAGGGGGAGCGAAAACAGATCCAACTGCATTAGAAAATGTAAACAAATATATTACAGATGAGGTTCCACAGGAAATTGGCTTCCCATTTGATACGTATGTAAACACTCGCTCCTTGCGTACGAGTGAGATTTATCCAGATGATCCTACTAAGGTCGATGCTAGTCGTACAAGAACAATGACCTTGCTTAGTATGAACAACGTTAAGGATCATATTACAGTTACAAATGGAAAGTTTTTTTCGGATGCTGTTCAAGGTGATGTCATCGAAGTGATGATGCTAGAGGAAGCAATGTATCGTCAGGATTTGCATGTCGGCGATATTATTAATTATCCGATCGCTAGTGGACTTGATATCGTTTTAAAAGTAAAAATTGTAGGTGTGTTTGAATCTAAAGTAGACCAGGACCCCTATTGGTATCAAGGCTTTGAGAGCATGATGAACAATCTGTATGTCAATGATAAAGTGTTTAATGAGCATTTATTGAAAAAATTACAGATTCCAGTTCATAGTAGCGCATGGTATTATGCTTTTGATTTACGTGAAATTAAAACCTCACAACTTACCCCACTTGCAAATACATTAGATCGTTTAAATGTAGAATTGTATCAGAAGCTGAAGGATACAAAGGTGGATATTTCATTTGGTAACTTGCTAGAGGATTTCCGTAAACAAAGCTTACAGATGCAGACGTTATTGTTTACACTTGCTGCACCGATGATTGCGATGGTATTCTACTATATTGTTATGAATGCTAGACAAGCCTTAGATAAGCAAAAAAGCGACATAGCTGTGTTGCGTAGTCGTGGTGCATCTACCAACCAAATTATTTTAATTTATTTATTTGAAGGTATTATTCTTGGTGTTGTGGCCATGATTTTAGGACCATTGCTTGGGTACTTTATGTCAAAAAGTATCGGTTCAGCTAATGGCTTCTTAACGTTTGTTGATCGGAAATCAATTCCGGTTGGCTTTAATATGGACGCTATTTTATTAGGTTTAGGGGCAGTTGTTATTGCGATCCTTGCCACGTTATTGCCTGCAATAAGCTATGCTAGAGCTTCAATTGTTAATGCGAAGCAAAAGCAAGCACGTTCAGATCAAAAGCCATTTTGGCAACGTTGGTTTATCGATATTGTGCTGTTAGCTTTGTCCGGTTATGGATTTTATATGTTTAACGAAAGACAAATGTTAACCTTCCAGACAGGCATGACAACTGACGAGCTACAAGTACAGCCGTTTTTATTTTTTGTACCTGCCATTGCTATTTTTTCTTTGGGGCTATTTTTCTTGCGGGTATTCCCGTTAATTTTAAAATTGATCGGCTGGTTAGGTAAACGTTGGTTACCTGTTCCTTATTATTTGAGCTTAACGCAGTTATCACGTTCTTCCACCGCTTATTATCCGTTAATGATCTTACTCGTTTTGACATTAGGACTTGGTGTGTATAATGCATCTGCGGCGAGAACAATTGATCTTAACTCAACTGAACGTACATTGTATAAGTATGGATCTGATGTAATTGTAAAAACGGTATGGGATTCAACTCCCGAAGCTAAAAAGCCTAATCAAAATAATGCTGGTGGGGGTCAAGGTGGTGGTAATCCAGGAGGTGCTGGTGGAGGCCCTGGCGGTGGTCAAGGCGGAAATCCAGGTCAACCTAACAACCAACCAACGAAGCTTATTTATTCTGAGCCACCATTTGAAATTTTCCGTAAATTAGACGGGGTTAAGGCTGCGGCTAGAGTACTTCAAACAAAAGGTAACATTATCGTTTCTGGTCGATCAGCAGGTCAAGGTATTATGATGGGAATAGATAATTTAGATTTTTCTAAGGTGGCATGGTTCCGTAATGACTTATTCCCGGTTCATCCATTCCAATATTTGAATCTGCTAGGTATGAATGAAAGTGCTGCCTTAGTGCCACAAACCTTAGCAGACAAATATAAGCTGAAGCCAGGAGATGTGTTCCAGGTTTCATTTGGAGAACAAACGGTAGACTTTGCTGTGTATGGTATTATTCCATATTGGCCTACACAATACCCTGATAAAACACCATTTGTTATCGCTAACCTAGACTATATTTATGACCAAGTGCCATTGATTCCTTACGAAGTTTGGTTAAAAATGGAGGACGGGGCTAAAGTTGCACCAATCGTTACTAAGCTTGCTGAAAAAGGGATTGAAGTGTCTTCAGTTAGTGATGTAAGAAGTGAGCTCGTGGCACAAGCCAAACACCCGACACGTGGTGGTGTATTTGGTATTTTAAGTTTGGGCTTCTTAGTTTCTGTCATTATTTCTTTGATTGGTTATATATTATATTGGTTCTTTAACTTATCAGGACGTGTTGTCCAATTTGGTATTTTAAGAGCAATGGGACTCTCTAAGCGTCAACTTACTAATATGTTGCTTGCAGAGCAGATTTTAACAGCAGGTTTGTCTATCGTTTTAGGGATTGTCATCGGTAAGGTTGTAGGTAGACTGTTTCTTCCGTTTTTACAAACGGCAGACAATGTGACAACACAAGTTCCACCATTTAGAATCATCTTTGATTCAAAGGACACGCTGCAATTATATGTTGTTGTATTCGTGATGCTTACGCTTGGAGCAGGGCTCCTATTCTGGCAAATTCGCCGTTTACGTGTGCATCAAGCGGTGAAGATGGGAGAGGAACGTTAATATGATTCAATGCGAGGGCTTAGTAAAAATCTTTAAAACAGAAGATATTGAGGTTGTTGCACTCCAAGGTCTTAACTTAAATGTAGAGCAGGGCGAAATTATGGCCATCATTGGGAACAGTGGGAGTGGTAAATCTACGCTTCTAAACATTTTAGGCGGGTTAGATCGTCCATCAGCAGGTCAGGTCAATGTTGGCGGCTGGGATTTATTGAAAATCAAGGATGAACAGCTCGTAGAATACAAGCGAAAAACGGTTGGTTTCGTGTGGCAAAATAATGCCCGCAACCTGTTACCTTATCTCACTGCCCTTGAAAATGTAGAAATGCCTATGATGCTAACAGGTAAAGTAGATCGCGCTTATGCAATGCAGTTATTGGAATGGGTTGGGTTAGAGCATCGGATGCACAGTAAGCTTCATCAATTATCGGGTGGGGAACAGCAGCGGGTTGCGATTGCAATATCCTTGTCTAACCGCCCACAAATGTTGCTTGCCGATGAACCGACAGGCTCAGTGGATACAGCGACCTCAGATAGAATTATGAATATTTTCCGTCAGGTAAATAAAGAGCTAGGAATTACCGTTGTTATTGTAACGCATGACTTGGAGCTAGCGAGTAAAGTGGATCGAGTGGTTGCAATTCGAGATGGGCTTACAAGCACAGAGTTTGTGAAGCGCAATCCTAATTTAGATGATGCAGATCAAGGCTTTGAAGGAGGTGGCAGCCTACAAGAGGTACATGAAGCATTTGTAGTTGTTGACCGAGCAGGAAGATTGCAGGTGCCTAAAGAATATTTAGAATCGATAGGAATTGAAGGTAGAGCTTCAATGGAATTTGATGGAGATAAAATTGTAATTACAGCACCAAAGTTAGTGAAGGGGGAAAAAGTTGAATGACGAAAAAAAACAAATTTAAAAAGCTACTGACCGCTACCATTGTGGCAACGATGGCATTGGGACTGCTAGCAGGGTGTACGAGTACAACATCCAAAAATGAAAATGAGCAGAAGGTAGTAAGAATTGGTGTCTTATACGGATCCACTGATGATTCTTATTTCCGTCAGCAATATACCGATTTGTTTGAGTACTCAAATAAAAATGTAACCTTTGAAATCGTACCTGCTATCGATTACTCCTCTTATCAGTTTAGTGAAAGTAAACAAAGAGAGAGACCCGATGAGTTTGAAAGTTTAAAGAAACTAATGACAGGAGATAACCCTGTTGATATCGTAATTGCGGACACAGGTACATTAAAAAAATTAGTTCAAGAAAATATGCTCAAACAGCTTGATCCATTAATGCAAGAGGATAAATTTGATACGACTGATATCGTCCCTGCTGTATTAGGTGGCTTAAAAGATATTGGGGATGGTAAGCTATACGGACTTACACCATCGTTTACCTCATCTGCATTATTTTATAATAAAAAAGTGTTTACAGATGCAGGCGTAGAAGTACCCAAAGACAATATGACATGGGATGAAGTTTTTGCAACAGCAACTAGATTGGCGAAAGGTGAAGGAAAGGAAAGAACCTTTGGCTTCTCATTTAGCTCATATGGTGGTGATGCATACTGGAGTATGCAAAATATTTATATGAATACACTTCAGCTTAAAACGTTTGACGATAAAGCGGAAACGATGACTGTAAATTCACCACAATGGAAAAAGTCATGGGAATCGATTGCTAAGCTAATGAAAGATAAAATTGTCCCAACTGATCAGGATACAGTAAGTGATGATGGAAACTGGACACCAATTAGTAATGATTTATTTTTACAAGGTAGATTGGGAATGCTGATTGGCGATACCAATTATATTAATCAAATTGAAAATGCAAATAAAAATGCGGTAGGAGAAATCAAAGATTTCAAAGCCGTAGATTGGGATGTAGTTACTGTTCCTGTTCATGCTGAAAAACCAGATATTGGTGGGAATATGTACTTGAGCAATATTTTTGCAATAAATAACACTGCACCTAATGCTGAAACTGCTTGGGAATTTATCAAGTTTGTAAATGGTGAAGATTTTGCTAAGCTCAGATCGCGCAGTGGTTCAAGTTATGAGATGGTATCACGTAAATCATTTATTAAGCCTAAACAAGGTTTAGATTATAATGTTGAAGCTTTCTATAAATTAAAACCTGTACCACCAACTAATTCAACTTTAGAAAAGCTGTATATAGAGAAGCCAGGATTAAATCAGGTTAATGATGGTAATAAGTATTTCCGACAGGTGGTTGAGAATAAATTAAGTGTAGAAGAAGCATTAAAGAAATGGACCGAGGATGGCAATAAAATGCTGATCGAGCTTAAAAACAATCCTAAGGTTCAATTTCAAGAGGATGGTACGCCATATGTACCAAGTGAAGAAGGAATTGCACGTTAGTCCTTTATTCTTCGTATATTGATTGATAATAAAGTCTTATTAGCTGTTAAAACGTGGGCTGAGTCCCAAATCAGCTAATAAGACTTTGTTTTTTTGATTACAACTTTTTTTAATGTTTTGTATGCAATTGGGTATTCTATAGCTTAAATAAGCTTATAGGAGGATTTATATGCAATGGGTTTACTTTAATAAATTATACAAAACAAAATTTCAAGCCGGTTGCCTTGCTAAGCGATTGGAACAGGATGGTTGGATTTATGGTTTTGATGAAATGAGAGAGGTTGAAATTTATCGTTCGCGAAAAGGAAAATATGGGGTGCGTTTTATCCAATAAATAATACTTGACGAATCGCTTCATTATCGTGTATATTATTACTTGTCGCTGTTTATTATCGCGGGGTGGAGCAGTTCGGTAGCTCGTCGGGCTCATAACCCGAAGGTCGTAGGTTCAAATCCTGCCCCCGCAATTAGATTTGCGGGCCCTTAGCTCAGTTGGTTAGAGCGGTCGGCTCATAACCGATTGGTCGGGGGTTCAAGTCCCTCAGGGCCCATAGCAAGTAACTCCCTTGTCTAGCAAGGGAGTTTTTGTTTTATAGAGAATATATTCATACTAAATCTAGTATGTGTTATAAGAAAAAAGTAAAATATTACTTGCAACATAACTTTGATATGTGGTATAGTCATGAATACAGGATATAACTCCTGTATGAATTTAACGTAGTCCTCGTTAAATCTCTTATTAAGCCGGGATGGCGGAATTGGCAGACGCACAGGACTTAAAATCCTGCGGTAGGTGACTATCGTACCGGTTCAAGTCCGGTTCTCGGCATCATTGAAAAACATCGTATTTTTCTCTTTGTAAAAGGAGGACAATACGATGTTTTTATTTATGTAACTTAGGTCGTGTCTGAAAAGTCATTCAAGGTCATCTGTTACCGCCTTTTCATCCTCTACTGCGTTACTTTTCCTTGACTTACCCCCGGTAAGCCTGCGTAAAAGTGCCTTGTATAGATCGAAAATTCGCCAACATCTGCTCCCTGCTGACTTTTCAGATACTCCCTAGCGTTTATGTATTTTTATTGTGTGATTAAAGATGTGGTTATTTTAAGCTCATTTATGGTAAATTAATAATTACTATAAATAGAAAGAAGGCGTACACCTTGATTTTAGCAGCATTAGAGCAAGAAGAACAATATCGCCAAGCATACCCAGGCTTCGCACAAGCGTTTGATTTCTTAAAGCAACCGGGCGTAGCAGAGCTAGAACCAGGTAAATATGAGATTGATGGTCAAAATATTTATGCAATGATTCAGCACTACAATAGCAAACCAGAAGAGAATTGTGGTTGGGAAAGTCATCGTAAATATATTGATATTCAATATTTGATTGAAGGTAATGAGCAAATTAATGTTGCTCCAACTGATCAGCTTGTGATGAAGGGCGACTACATAGTAGAGAAAGATAAGGTTAGCTATGAAGTTCCAACAATAAAAACTAATGCTTTACAGCTAAATGCGGGTCAGTTTGCAGTATTTTTCCCTCAGGATGCTCATCAGGCTTCGATTAGCTCAGAAGAGTCTGTAGCTGTAAAAAAAGTGGTTTTAAAGGTGCAAGTATAGAATTGAAAATGAAGAGTAGATAAACAGTGTAGCATCATCCTTGGAGGGTGGTGCTACTTTTATAACGTCAACAATACGAACCTATGGTATCTAATAATAAAAAACACTTGCATTATATAACGTGTTTATGTTATATTCTATATTACAGGCGTTCAGTTAATTTGTTTCTTGTTTAAGCCGGGGTGGCGGAACTGGCAGACGCACAGGACTTAAAATCCTGCGGTAGGTGACTACCGTACCGGTTCGATTCCGGTTCTCGGCATTACATGTATTACATACGCTTAGAAGAAAAAGGGTGTTCATATTATGAACGCTCTTTTTTTTGCGCTTTTTTCCTTCAGTATACGTGTTAAATATATAAAAGCGGTTGCCCTCATCCCCTTGCTGTCGTATGCTAAATATATTAGAAACTTAGAAAAATATACATATTGCTATATTCAAAAGGAGAGATGAACTGTTGTTTGGAAATGATTGGGATCAAATTTTAGAAAATGAAATAAATCAGGAATATTTTAAAAGCTTAATGAAATGGGCTGATTTACAATATGAGCAGGATACTGTTTTTCCCCCTAAAGAAAATATTTTTGAGGCCTTAAAACTCACTAGTTTTGTAAATACGAAAGTAGTCATTATTGGGCAAGATCCATATCATGGTGCTGGACAAGCTCATGGACTTAGCTTTTCTGTACAGGATGGGGTCAAGATTCCACCGTCACTAAGAAACATTTATAAAGAAATGGCAAGTGACCTTGGTGTAGATATTCCGACGACAGGTGATTTGACGCCATGGGCAGAGCAAGGGGTATTACTTTTAAATAACGTTTTAACGGTACGTGAAGGCGAAGCAGCATCTCACCAAGGAAAAGGGTGGGAAGTATTTACAGACGCAGTTATAGGGGCATTAAATGAGCGTCAGCAACCAGTTATTTTTGTGTTATGGGGAGCACATGCTCAAAAGAAGGGTGAAAAGATTAATACAGAACGGCATGTTGTTTTAACGTCTGCACATCCAAGCCCATTAGCGGCAAGAAGAGGTTTTTTTGGCAGCAAGCCATTTTCGACGATAAATCAGCATTTAACTAGACTTAATGAAGTACCGATAGACTGGAGTTTGAAGTAACGATCGTTTTAGATTGCTTTAAATGGTAGTAAAACTAGTTCAATTGTATCAATTATGTCAAAAAGACTTACGTAATTACTCCTATTAGACGATAAAGGAATAGTATGAGTATACGAAAATTTGGAAATCTGATTAAAAGGAGAGAATAAAATGTTAGTAAACAGGAAATGGGTGAGCAGATGGGTGCTAATTTCTGCGTTACTGCTCAGCATAGTTTTCCCGTCAGGAGTATTTGCAGCCACTGGAGATGTTTTATCTATAGACATTGAAGGCTCTTCCTCAACATTGGAATTAACAGTCGGTAAAACTACAAAACAATTAAAGGTATGGGCTACTGTAGAAGGTTCTACTGTAAAAAGAGATGTGACTGGCAATGTAACTTGGAAATCTAACGATGATAGCATAGTAAAAGTAGAAAATGGATTTCTGACGCCGCTCAAAGCTGGTACAACTATGGTTAAGGCCACACATGGTAGTGCCATTTCGACAATTGAGGTTAAAGCGGTTGAAACATATAAGAAGCTCGATTTATCTTATTCCTTAGAAGGTAAATATACGTTAGGCAACACTGAAGAGCAGTTAAAGGTAAAAGCGACTGCGAAAACAAATGTGGATTCTGCTACACCAGTAGATGTGACAGATGATGCGGAATGGACAACCTCAAATGGTAATGTGCTTACGATCTCTAAAGGGCAAATTACATTAGTTGGTGAAGGTTCTGCTACAATTACTGCTAAATATTCTGGCTTAACAGCTACATATAAAGCGACAGTAAGCTCGCCTTATACTGCATTAAGAATTACTAAAGAGAGCTCATCTGATGCTTTAAAGGAGCTAGAACTAGTTGTAGGTGATAGCTCAATCAACTTAAATGCTAAAACCTCTTTAGCTACGGATAATTCCCTTCAGGATGTAACCGAAAAAGGGAATTGGACTTCGTCTGATGTTAACGTTGCTAAAGTTGAAAATGGAAAGCTTACCATCTTAGCTGCAGGTAAAACTACAATTAAGGTTACTTACTTAGGTGTAAGTGCAGAAGTTGATGCTTATGTTCGTAGTCCATATGAAGCGATTATGTTAACACCGTCAGAAGACATTGTTATGTTTATTGGCGAAAAATGGAATGCTAAAGCTGAAGTGCGTAGTGGTGTAAATACGACTCAAGATGTAACTACCTCTGCGACATGGAGCTCCTCTAATCAACTACCTGTTACAGTCAATGCAGGTTTGATTGAAGCAAAGGCTGTGGGTGATTCTGTTGTTAAAGTAAGTTATCATGGCGTTAGTAAGAGTGTTAACGTGAAGGTGCTTCCAACGGTTGTAGATATTACTGCCAAGGAAAAAGAAATCGACTTATTAAATGGGGATACTGCGAAGCTTCCAGCCATTACAGCAACAAAGCTTGATAATGAAAGTATGGATTTTAACAAATATGTGAAGTGGACGTCTAGCCGCGAGGATATCGCTACCATTGCAGAGGATGGAAAAGTCGTAGCGAAATCTGCGGGTACTGCTGTGTTAACAGCTCGGCTTCCAGAAGCAAATATTACATCTGGTACATCTCCAGTTCGGAGCAAAACAGTAACAGTAACTGTAACGATTAAGGAAAAAGTGTTAACGATGTTATCTGATCCGGAGCGTTTGATTGTTGTTGTTGGAGAAGAACAAAGTTTACCTAGCATTACAGTTGTATGGGAAAATGGGAATGAACAGCCTAATTTTCAAAACCAGCTAACCTGGAAACTTACAGGTGCTAATGGGGTAATAAAGGATGCTACTGACGGTAAAAAAATTAAAGGCTTATCCAAAGGCTCAGCAGTATTAAAAGGAACTTATTCTAATAAGGAAATTTCAATACCTGTTACATTTGAACAAAAAATAACTAAGATTGTTGTTGAGCCTACGAATCTTAATGTAAATGTAAAAAGCTCTAAATCCATTAAAGTGACTGGTTACTACAAGGATGGTAAAACAGTAAATTTATCTACAAAAATGAACTGGCAGCTCTCTAATTCTGATGTAGTGACACTGAATACCTCCTCTGTGAGAGGGGTTAATGAAGGAACTGTTACGTTAAGTGGATCTTATCAAGGTCATAATGCGACAGTGACTGTAAATGTAGTTCCTAAGTTAAAGAAGGTTTATGCAAATACGAAACGGATTAATGCTGCACCTGGTTCTACTCATAATATAGTTGTTACCGCAGAGTATGATACAGGTAAAACGGCAATCGTAACGAATAGTGTAAATTGGACCAGCAGTAAACCAGCAGTTGCTAAGATGAACGCAGGACGGATTGAGGCAATTGCGAAAGGTACAGCTACAATTAAAGGTAAATTTGATGGAAAAACTATCTCAATTACAGTGGTTGTAAAATAAAGTAAAATAACTATATGTTATGATAGTTATCCGACTGGCATATCAACGTTAATATTGTTGAGTGCCAGTTTTTATTTTATATGTTTATTAAACGTTATGATTTAACAAATTTAACTATTTAACTGATAAAGGAGTATGGACATCACGAGCACAAGCAGAGGAAATAAATCAAAAGGGACTAGGGCTAGATCAAGGCGAAAAGTTCATAAAATGAAAAAAATGTGGTATGGATTAGTCATGGCGTTATTTGTCGCCTTTGGTTATCATTTTTTAGAAGAAACAGACTTAGTTAATGATGTCCAGCAGGGATCTATACAAGGGCAACAGTTACAAGAACAACAGCTCAAAGGGCAACAACTACAAGTTAACTTTTTAGATGTTGGACAAGGTGCATCCCAGTTAATCATTACTCCATCGGGTAAAACGATGTTAATTGATGGTGGAAATAATGATCAACAAGAGAAAATGGTACAGTATTTACAGCATTATGGAGTAAAGCGATTAGATATTGTCATTGCTACACATCCTGATGCAGACCATATTGGTGGGCTAATTGCTGCAATAAAGTATGCGGACGTTGGCAAAATTTATATGCCAAAGGTGCAGAACAATACAAAAACGTTTGAGAACTTATTAAGAGTAATTAAAAATAAAGGTTTAAAGATTACTACAGCTAAAGCAGGGTTATCCTTGGAGTTAGAGGATAAGATCGATATTAATATGATTGCTCCCATACTAAATGGACTGGATAACAATAACATGAGTGCTGTGATACGTATTCAATATGGTCAAACCTCATTTTTGTTAACGGGGGATGCTGGTAATGAAAGTGAGCAAGCGATGTTGTCCTCCGAAGTTAATTTAGCTAGTGATGTGTTGTTAGTAGGTCATCATGGTTCAAAAAGCTCAACGACTACTCCATTTTTGAAAGAGGTAAAGCCCAAATATGCTGTAATTCAAGTAGGGGAAAATAAGTACGGTCATCCCACTCCAACAGTGTTAAAGCGGCTTCAAGAAAGTGGAGTCCATATTTATCGTAATGATACCCAAGGAACAATTGAATTTAGATCAGATGGATTAAACTATTCAATCAAGACGGAGAGGTAATCGGATATGTTAGCTATCATTGATTCATTTGAAGAGGATTATTGTTTGATTGAAATCGATGGACGTATTGAACCTGTTCAACGTGCTTTAGTTGATCATGCGGTAAAAGTAGGGGATGTTGTAGATTGGGATGGACACAAGTGGATTACTAATAGGAAACAGACTGCTGCGCGTTCGCAATCTATAAAGAAGCTTATGGATGATCTATGGGAAGATTAGCTTAAGGATTTAATCTTAGGCAATGAGTGATATTTAAGCATTTAGAAACAGGAGATAAAGCAATGTTTATGTTGCCTTGACCTCCTGTTTTTGTTTTAGATCAGAAACTAACTATTCCCGGGAAATAATTACAGAGAAGTCCCCTTTAAGTGTGTATTCGCCAAAATTTACAGGTAGGATAAAATGATCGCCTTTAGTAAGAGCATAGCTTTTTGAACCTATCTGTAATGAACCTTGTCCAGCTATCACGCTACATATTGTGTATTTTGTATGTGCTGGCAATGTGGTGTTATTAGTAATATCCCACTTTTCTACAGTGAAAAACTCATTTGAAACGAGCTTAGTTATAATGATTCCACCTTTATTTTTTTGCTCAGGTTTAGTAGGGACATATACTTGTGGAATGGTAGTGACGTCAATTGCTTTTTCTAAATGTAGCTCTCTAGTGTTTCCATCCTTATCCATACGATTATAATCATATACACGATAAGTCGTGTCAGAGCTTTGTTGAGTTTCTAATACAACAATTCCTTTGCCAAGGGCATGAATCGTTCCACTTGGTACATAAAAGAAATCGCCAGCTTGCACAGGAACCTTAGTCAGTAAATCATCCCATTTACCCTCTTTAATATATGAAATTAGTTGTTTCTTAGTCTGTGCCGCATGGCCGTAAATAATTTCAGCCCCTGGCTCCGCATCAAGGATATACCAGCATTCTGTTTTCCCTAATTCCCCATTCTCATGAAGGTTAGCGTATTCATCATTTGGATGTACCTGAACAGACAAATTATCAGATGCATCTAAAATTTTAGTTAATAGCGGAAAGCGGGGGGAGCTAGATTGAAATAGCTCTGGATGTGAATCCCACAGTTCACCTAGAGTTAAGCCTGTGAATGTTCCCTCCCTTACTACACTTTGTCCATTCGGATGTGCGGAGACTGCCCAACATTCTCCTGTACGAGCATAAGGAAGATCATAAGCAAATAACGTTTTTAATTTTTGTCCACCCCAAATCCGTTCTTGAAAAACAGGGGATAAAAAAATTGGTTGCATCATAATTAATCTCCTTTAAACCATTTATTATTTATAAGATACATGTACTAGAGCGGCCGCACCAATTAATCCCGCATTTTGCTGGAGCTGTGCAGGTATGATTGGGGTGCTTCTTCCAGTAGGATTTAACGCATTTTTCCCGACATAGCTTTGGATTGTTTCAAATAAAGCGGGACCAACCTGAGAAACCCCACCACCAATAATGACCTGTTCAGGATCAAACGTATTAATGAGTGTTACACATCCGATAGCAATGTAGCGGAATACCTGATCCACAAGCCTTTTCATCTCCATATGACCATTTGCTGCAAGCTCAAATGCTTCCTTACTTGTTACTTGTTGGTCTAGTATTTGGGATGCCTGCCTTGCAATCGCAGTACCAGATGCAATGTATTCAAAACACCCATCTTGACCGCAGTTACAATGTCCAGCAGATGGATCTATAACGATATGACCAATATCGCCAGCATTACCTGTAGCCCCTGTTAATAATTTTCCATGTGCAAATATGCCAGCACCGATGCCGGTACTTATCGTCATAAAAATAAAGTGATCCAATTTTTGAGCTGCACCAACCCATTTTTCTGCTAATGCTGCTGCTGTGGCATCGTTTTCAAAAAAGATCGGGAAATTAAAATAGCGTTGTAATGATTGGATGATAGAAAAGTTCCACCAGCTTCGTAAATTTGGCGGTTCTACAATAATTCCTTTTTGCGTATTAAGTGGCCCTGGTGCACCTACACCGATACCAGCAATTGAAGAGCTAGGAATAGCATGTTCGTGTAGCAATTGTGTTGTTGCATTGGCAACACGTGTTATCATCTCATCTGGAGAAATTGACAAATCGGTAGGCAATGTAGTTTGCGCAGTAATCGAACCTTGTGAATCAACAAGCCCAATCGCAATTTTTGTCCCACCAATATCAATTCCAATTGCATAGTTCATCAAAGGTAGCCTCCAATCTTTGTATTTCAACTTGACAAACTTGACAAAGATATAGTTAGTAAAGTAATGTTGAGCTAAGTTTATCATGTTTTGTGGAGGTTGAAAAGCTTGAGTAAAAAGAAAAAAATTACGATGCAGGATATTGCAAATAAGCTGAACATTTCTAAAAATGCAGTGTCGCTTGCTTTGATGAATAAAAAGGGCGTTAGCAATGCAACACGTGAGCTTGTTTTACAATGTGCAAAGGAATTAGGATATAGTAATACAAATTTAACGGAATTAAATAATAATATTATGGTTTTGATTCCTGAACGTGTAATGAGCTATGAAGATCAAGACCATTTTCAATTTTTTCATGATATGTTGTGGGGGTTAGAACAGAAAATTCGGGAAGAGGGCATGAATGCAGTTGTCGTCAGGATCGATAAAGAAACGGAGAGGACACTAAAGCTGCCTAGATTGCTAAATGACATTGCTTATCGGGGTATTATTTTGTTTGGGATTATAGATTATGCTTACGCAAAATTTATATATGAACTTGATGTACCACTTGTGATGTTAGACTCCTATTACCGCGATTTGCCTTGTCCTGTCGTTACTTCAAGTAATATTGAAGGGGCATGTGAGGCGGTAAACTATTTAATAGCAAAAGGGCATAAGGAGATAGGATTTATTGGTCCTGTAAATTTAACAACAAGTCATGAGGAGCGTTGGTTTGGTTATTTAACCGCGTTAGAGCAACATCAGCTGACGATTCGGCCCCACCTTCAACTTACTCAATCAGAAAGCTTTAGTAATACAAAAGCAGAAATAGAGCTCTTTATAGCTAAGCTATCTAAACTAAATCAGCTTCCAACCGCCTTTTTTTGTGGCAATGATCGAACAGCATATATTTTACAAGATGTTTTACTTGAATTGGGGGTTCCTCAGCAAACGTGGCCTTCCATTATTGGTTTTGATGATATAACATCACCTAACTCAAATCATTTACCTATAACTACGATGTCAGTACAGAAGGAGAAAATATGTGAAGCAGCAGCTAAGCTGTTAATCACGACTTCTGCAAGCACTTTTATAAACTATAGGGCAGCATTACGTTATTCTATCCCACCAATATTAGTGGAGCGTCAATCTGTGATGGGACTATAAGGAGACGATATAGAGAAACAAAAAAACGATTACCAAGCAAGTTGGCAATCGTTTCTATTAAAATGCTTATTTTACAGCTGCTTCATAACGTTTTTCAACTTCAGACCAGTTAATTACGTTAAAGAAGGCCGCGATGTAGTCAGGACGTTTGTTTTGATAATTTAAGTAGTAAGCATGCTCCCAAACATCTAAACCTAAAATAGGAGTTTTGCCTTCCATAATTGGTGAATCTTGATTTGGCAAGCTGTATACGGATAATTTACCGTTAGCATCAACAGCTAGGAATGCCCAGCCACTACCAAAGCGAGTTGTTGCTGCTTTAGCGAAATCTTCTTTAAATTTATCGAAGCCACCAAGCTCGTTAGCGATTGCATCTGCTAATTTACCAGAAGGCTGTCCGCCACCGTTAGGACCGATGATTTCCCAGAACAAGGAGTGGTTAGCATGACCACCACCATTGTTGCGAACTGCAGTGCGGATTGCTTCAGGAACGCTATCTAAATCTGCAATAAGTTCCTCAACAGATTTGCTTTGCAATTCAGGTGCGGATTCTAATGCCGCATTTAAATTCGTAACGTAAGTGTTGTGGTGACGATCGTGGTGAATCTCCATAGTTAAAGCGTCAATGTGTGGTTCCAAAGCGTTATTAGCGTAAGGTAAAGCTGGTAATTGATGTGCCATTATATAATTCATCCTCTCTGATAATATGTAAATATTAGATTTGATATCTTTATTATAATTAATTCAATACACTTAGTCAACATAAATGTATGGTAAGTATGTTAACTAAATAATTATGCTTATTTTATATTACAATAGGCTCTCATTAACGGGATTTTATAGCATTGACAAAAAGAATTGTCTTAGACATAATTACAGTCATGTTTATTTATTACCCATTAATTTGATAAGCAAACAAATTAGTTATGCTTTAGGAAGCATCATATGTATGATAAGCCTACTACGAAGCAAAATAATAAATAATGGTGGTGAAGGTATGGGACTAGGCATTGTTGTTGTGGAAGTGTGTGAAACCAATGTGTTAAGCAAGCTTGAGCTTGAACAGTTGGAGGAGGAATTTCCTGAAGTTGCAGTGATGCGTACAGATTGTCTTAACTTGTGTGGGTTATGTAAGCTTCGCCCATACGCTTTAGTAAATGGCAAAAGGGTTGTAGCAAAATCGGAAGAAACATGTCTTCAAGCGATAAAACAAAAAATTAAAGATGAATTGCTTGAATATGATGTTGAATAGGATAGATATAGTATAAAATAATTGAACTGCACCACAACTAGTTAGAACTTGTCTAAGTATTGGGGTACAGTTCATTTTTTATTTATTGGACTATACAAAAACATAAAATCATATCTAAATTTTAAGCCTCTTTTTCTGAAGACTTCTCTTTTGTAATCGTATAGCGACAACAATTTCCTTCTTGAGCTAGGCACTCACTGCGCTCAACATTAGCATCTAATAAGGATTCAAATAGTTTTAGCTCACATTCACAGGCATGCTGATATTGATTAGCAATTTGTGAGATGGGGCAATTGTGCTCAATGAGTATATATTCGTTTTCATCCTGTTGCTCTAACTTGGTCATATAACCGTTGTCATTTTGAATTTGTGCTAATGTTTTAACTTTATCCTCAAAGGACTTGCCTGCCATTGAAGATTTGTATTGTTGTTCTAGTTTTTCTTTTCGACGATCAAATAAGCGATCTACAAGCTCATAATCTGTTTCTTCAGCTAAAACATCTAACAAGTCTAGTGTAAGTGTATGATATTTTTTAGGAAAAAGGTTGTCTCCTTGCTCTGTTAGTCCATAAACAGCGGTAGGCCTTCCCATGGTTGGCCGCACTAATTTTGACTCAATAAGCCCATCTCTCTCCATTGTGCCAAGATGTCGACGTACAGCCATTTCAGTTATACCTAACTCATCCGTAATTTCCTTTGTACTAAGAGGACCGCTTGTTTTCATCATATGAAGTATTTGTTCCCTAGTGGAAAGCTCTTGATTCATTTTCATGGTGATACACCTCCTAGTCGTTAAGGTTAAGGATGCTCATTAAGCAAGTAATCTTAGGATGCACGAGTCTGAAATTTATGTCTACATTCATCAGAGCAAAAGCCTTGGTGCTCCACATAACAAGAATCACAGCTAATATATTGTAAGTTACACTCAGGGCAATTAATATATTGATCATTAGACTCATGACAATGGAAGCAAGTACCTACAACGATATCTTCATCAGTTCGATTAATGGGTACAGAAATCCGCTCATCAAAAACGTAACATTTCCCATCAAACAATCGACCTTGTACTTCCGAATCCTTACCATAAGTAACAATACCACCATCAAGTTGGTTAACATCTGTAAAACCTTCATGGATTAAAAATCCCGTTAATTTCTCACAACGAATGCCACCTGTACAATAGGTAAGAACTTTTTTATCCTTAAATTGTGCCATATTGTTGCGAATCCATTCTGGGAATTCTCTGAACGATTCAACATCTGGTCGGATTGCACCACGAAAATGACCAATATCATATTCATAGTCGGTTCGTCCATCTAAAATAATAACATCATCTTGCTGTAGCTGCTCATAAAACTCCTTAGGTGATAAGTGCTTACCTGTAATTTGATTGGGGTCAAGCTCACGTTCGTATCTAAAAGTAACAAGCTCCTCCTTGTAACGAACAAACATTTTTTTAAATGTATGTGTCTCAACCTCATCTACTTTGAAGACGATATCTGAAAATAGGGGGTTAGCTCGTAAATCCGCCATATATTGCTCAGTTTGCGCTATAGTTCCTGAAACAGTTCCGTTTATCCCTTCACTTGCAATGAGGATTCTGCCTTTAAGTCCAAGGTTTTTACAATAGCGTAAATGCTCTTGTGTGAATTGCTCTGGATCATGAATTGTGACATATTTATAGTACAACAGTACTCTATATTGAAGTTGTTCCATATGCACCACCTAAATTATATATTTTCTTCTGAATTGTATTGAATTTTATGTACTTAGTCAATATTAAAGTATAGTAAGTATAGTATGTATGCTCTTAATTGGGATTTAACTACAGCGAAAAGCCACCCTAATATAATTAAAGTGGCTCTAAAACTAAACTTATAATTCTTTCTTATTGTGAAACCTTAATATGAGTTTTAGGTGCAACTCGATGTGCCAGAAGCTGAGAGACGGTTACGAAGGAATATCCTCTTTTTTTCAATTCAGGTAATAAAATAGACAATGCCTCAGCGGTTTGAGGCTCATGATAAACACAATCATGCATTAAAATTATATCTCCGTTACGTACATTTTTTAACACTCGATTTACAATTTTTTGCACGCCAGGAGAAGCCCAGTCCTTCGTATCTTGGTGCCAGGACCATAAAATAAGCTGTAATTTATTTTCTTTAGCGATATTTACAATTTTTTCATTAAATTGTCCACCGGGAGGACGAAAAAAAGTTGCTCGATGTCCTGTTGCCGCAAAAATTGCGTCTTGTGTCTCACTAATTTCATTTAGCACTTTGTTCGGGGCTATATTTTGAAAAGAGGGATGGTGGTAGGTATGATTGCCAACCTCATGGCCTTGAGCTAATTCCTTTTTTAAAATATCAGGATATTTTTTAACCCGACTACCAACGACAAAAAACGTTGCTTTAGCATCATTTTTTTCTAACACCTCTAAAATTTTTAACGTTTGTTTTTCATCAGGTCCGTCGTCAAAAGTGAAAGCAAGTGCCTTCTCCTCTGTAGGAACATCCCACACAATGTCACCACGTTCCTCATAATAATGACGATTGCGCAAATGTGAATTAGGTTGAGCGCTTGCCTGGCAAGTAAGCATAGGGAAAATGATACATGTGATCACTGTTAGCCTACGGCAAAATAAGTTTCCTGTAAACATAAGTAGCACACCCTCCAATGGTTAGCAATGTATAAAGATTAGTGTGCTTTATGGGATGTGATTTTATCCTTTATTTTTAAACTGCTAAAGTTTGTTGCCTAGGATGATGCTGTTTCTTGCTCAATGGAACAGGCAGATAACAAGTTAATGCATGTGTCTAAAATGAACATGAACACCAGATGGAAATATAATTGAGGTAACAGGGGAGCATGAGCCAGAAGAAGGTGAGTTAGTTATTACTGAAGGCTTGTAAAAATAGTGGAGCAGTCATACGCACACATTGGGTCATCATCAATTAAAAACAAAAAAACCGATACAGGAGTATCGGATATCATTATTTGATTCTTTTTAAGGTAGCTTCTTGCTCAATGGAGCGAGCTGATAATAATTCTATAATACGATGTTGATTTTCTAGGACAGCTTCCATCTTCATGACACGTTCATTAGTGTCTAAGACCGCTTTTTTAATTAAGTGCTGATCTGCTTCAATACGAATGAGACACTCGTCCATTCGACCTAAACGTTCATCAATATGAATGAAGTGAGAAGTCAACTTCTCTAGTTGTTGATTTAAAATTGCAAACTGTTTATCTTCCATAAATACAGCTCCCTAATTAGAATAGGCTAAGGTTATTGTAGCAGATATTTTTTAGCGTTTCTACTTAATTTGAGTTGATTTACTCTATCATTATGTTTAATCCCCTTTCTATGTCTAGAATAATACATATTAACTAAATATATGGATATGTATTTTTGATAATTGTTTATGATAGGAGAATATATTTTTGAATTGCGTTAAATAAAAAATCAAATCGAAAAAGAGATAGAAGTAATAATAAGAAGGGAGAGATAAAGTTATATTTAATTGGATGGTGCTTTACAATTTGAGCTTAACCACTTATATTATTTAAATAGGACGAAAAATGGATAACAATATTAATTCGATCTGTTAGCTCAGCAGGGAGAGCGCTATCTTGACAGGGTAGAGGTCGTAGGTTCGAACCCTACACAGATCATACTTTTGATAGGTGAGTTTTTATGATCAACCATTAACTTTAAGGATACAAAACTCCTTTTAGTTAATGGTTGATTATTTTAATTTCGTTAAATATTGTGTATATTCACATCCCCACTAGCTAACACTTAAAATAGATTTTCTTAGGGGGGGATTCTGATGGAAAACAACAGTAATGGCAATGCGAAGCTAGGGCTTATTGTTGCTGGAATTGCTTTAATACTAATTACGCAAGGCTGTAATCATGATCAAGCGCTGTCAGAGCGACCATCAAAACCTGCTTGGTTTGGTCATTCTATTGTAGATGATGTATATGAACCTGCAATTGTAGAAGACGTATATTCAAAACAATAGTATAATGAGACGATATTCTAAGCAAAAAGGTGTGAATGACGTAAGATGACAGCAGTAATTATCCCTGTTAAGGAAAAAGACCAGCTAGAGCATTGCTTTTCGATTCGAAAAGAGGTTTTTGTTAAGGAGCAACAAGTCCCGTTAGAGATTGAAATTGATGAGTTTGATGTGCTTAATGAAAATGTGCATCATATCTTAGTTGAGGTAGAGGGCAAACCTGCTGCAACGGGAAGACTAATTTTTTATAAGGATAATGCAGCCAAGCTACAGCGAATTGCGGTCAGCAAGGCGTATCGAGGGCAAGGCCTAGGTGCTGTTTTAATTATTGCTTTAGAAGAGCTTGCTCGAGAATTAGGGCTGACCAAATCAGTGTTAGATGCCCAGTGTCAGGCTGAAGGCTTTTATGAAAAGCTAGGCTACACTACGGTATCCTCAGAGCCATTTGATGATGCGGGAATCCCTCATGTACGCATGGAGAAGATGTTATAAATAGTTTTTGTATGAATGGGACATATTATCATTAACCCCAACGGGAAATGAAAATGGAGGAGATGAAAGCTATGGACATTCATACAAGAGAACGTTTCATTGCCGTTCAAAAAAATGGGGACGGTGACTTAAAGGCATTTAAAACATCTAGTGGACGAGTACTTGAATACAATGAAGCATTAAACGAGGTACAAGCGGGTGCAATTGCAGGTGTGAATGTATTTAAGGGAAAAGATGGCGAAATGTATATTCGTGGAGATGCAGATGGAGATCCAACTAATAATTTAGATGCATTACCAACATTTTAATATTAACAATGAAATGGATTTAAATAAACGGTGTGGCCAATGAGCTACACCGTTTTTTTGCTTTTAAAAACAAAATGGATAGCTACACATTCTAAAAATTAACATAATAAACGTTGTAAATTTGGAAAAAGATAACTATAATAAATTTAAACCTTGTTTTAAATAACGTTTAAAATGTTATTTAAATCATAATCTAAAAATAACACAAAACAATGAAGTCATAATTTATTTAAATAAAAAAAATGGGAGGTTCCCTATGGAGACTGACAAAAAAATAGAAACTAAAGAGAAGATAATGCGCGCGACTCTGGAGTTAACTAAGCAAGAAGGGTTTGAGAAGATCACCATTAAAAAAATTGCAGAGGCTTCAGGCACAAACGTAGCTTTAGTTAACTATTACTTCGGGTCTAAAGAAAACTTGTTTAGCGAGTCCATCAAATTGATATTAAGCAGCTTTGAACATACTTTTACGATACTTGACGATTTCACTATATCTGCACGAGATAGATTGAGGCAATTTTTACTGAATTATTTGCAAGTCATCCGACAATACCCCGAATTGCTCTCTAGAATCATCCTGATGGGTCAGACTGTTTTCTCCTCTCAGCATGAATATGGGTCATTTTTAAATCTATTAGGATTTCCTAAAATACAGCGTACTTTAAGAGAGTTAACCAATGAACAGCAGCCAGACCAACTGATGACGATGACGGTGCAGATTTTTGGTGCTCTGTTTTTACCGGCACTAATGAGTCCTATTCTTGAAACTGGAGCCTCTATAAAAATTGCCCCAATAGAGGATCAGATTGACTTGCTATTTGAAAGATATTTCCATTAGTTCAATCGTATTTGGTTAATAAACTTAAGATTGAGGTGGATTAGAATGAGTCTTTTAAGAAAATATTGGCAGGATTTTGGGCTAATTATTGGATTTGTAGTCTGTATTGTTCTTGTAATGAACTGGGCAATCATACCGCGGATGAACAGCATTTTGTGGTTGAGCTTTGTTGCAATTCTTCTTCATCAATTTGAAGAGTATCGCTGGCCAGGGTACTTTCCAGGCGTATTCAATATAGCGCTATTTAAAAGTCACTCTCCAGACAACTATCCGCTAAATAAACAGTCTGCAATGATCATAAATGTGGTGATCGCCTACATATTCTACTTAATCCCGATCTTCTTTCCTTCAGTTATATGGTTAGGAATGGCGCCTGTATTAATGGGCTTTTTCCAAATTATTTTTCATGGCATCATCATTAATATAAGAGCAAAATGCATATATAATCCTGGATTAGCTTCCGCACTTTTTGTGCATTTACCGGTTGGAATCTGGTATATCAACTACGTATATGAACAGCATTTAATTACTTGGTCTGACTGGATTTGGAGCACATTTTATTTTGCCATCGCTGTTTACATTTTTATCGTAAAAGGGAATACATGGTTACGCAACAAAAACTCTATTCATAAATTTTCACAAAACCAATTAAGTTCTATATTTAATAATAAAAAAGGTCGATCGTTATAAAGTAAGCGACAGCTTGGGGTATAGTATCTTGATCCTTGCTGTCGCTGTCTTTCGATTATCGCTGTGTCCTTCCTCTTCACTCTTAATCTATAAAGTATAAATTTTTTGCTGCTCCAAAAATTTCATTTCCCCGATACGCCCTACAAAATCGCCCATGTTATCTTCATAATGCATTAAAGAAATCATCTGTTGGATGTCAGTAGGAAGAGACAATAACTCCTGTAATGACGTATGAACACGTCCAACTCCGTTTAATTGTACTTCGTGAAAAATTTGAGTAATCTTCTCCTCATAAACGAGCTTATATAATAAATTTGGCTGAAATGTCATGTCTGAGCTATAAAAAATATGATCATTAATGACAAGCGAATAGCTCGATTTTCCTGGCATATGTGGTGTTTGCAAGAGCTTAAGAGTAAGTCCCTCCGCAATTTGGTTTGTCACTTCTTTCTGAAGTGTTATGACCTCAAAATAATCTCGAATACCTAAGTCGTCCCCGTTCCCCATTGCACCTTTTAACGTGTTTTCCCAGAGCGGTGTCACGAGATCTTCTGCAATGTATAATACGGGTTTGCGCTGGTGAATTAAGTTCATATAAAAGGCAAATTCCTCAAGGCCTCCGACATGATCGCCATGAATATGAGTAATAAAAATCGCATCGATAGACTCGGGCGAACGACCAAGCTCGTGAAGTGCAAGTAATGCCGTATTGCCACAATCAATGAGTAAAGTGTAGTTCTCGGTAAGTAATAAACCATTATTGTTATAGTATTTTCTTGAAAAGGCGCCACCAGTTCCTAACATTTGAAGCTGTAAGGTCATTACATAAGCCCTCCTAGTATAAAATGGGTATAAATGACTTCGCTACCGCAACTTCATTTCGTTGTTGAAGTATACACATATATTAGCATATTTATTTATTGAACCATGTAGGGGAAGACACTACATGCATGAACATATTGAAAATGGAGGGTTTACAGTGAAGTGGAGAAGAGTGGGGATACTCGTTATCCTATTATCATTGATGAGTAGTGGTCTTATTTTTGCCGATGCTGCAACATCTAAGGTGAAGCTTTTAATAAATGGAGCAGGCATAGAAGATGGTGGTTACCTAATCGAGGGGAAAACATACATTCCAGTCCGTGAATTAGATGGATTGACCCAATACAATGAAGCAACGAAAACCGTAACCTACAATAAACCAAACGTGCATATATTTTTATTTACGGAGGATGGCGTATTTGGAGATGTGAAAAAAACGGGGAAGCTGAAGTTTAATGTATTTTCTCAAATCGATAATTTAAAAGTAAATATTAGTGCTGTTCGTGTTAGCATTATTGCACCAAATGGAGCAAGCAAGGTCATTCAGACTAAAGAAATCAAAGGAAAACTAGATAACTTCTGGTTCCGTACTGAGGACTTTACTTATGATTTTAAAGCTACAGGAAAATATAAGGTAGCGTTCTATATGAAACAGGGAAAAAGTTTTTCACAGGTAGCTGAAAAGGAAATTAATGTCCTTAATTAATGCTTTATAATAAAACATATCTTTGTGAATTGACCTGTCCCTTTGAAAAGTGGTACGATACGTACAGATTGTAATGTCAATTAAGACAATTTAACAAAAAAGGTGAGGGTTTTATAATGAGTGAGCACAATCACGAACACGGTGAAGCATGTGGATGTGGACATGACCACGGTCATGATCATGAGCATGAAGAGTTTGTATTAACATTAACAGATGAGCATGGCAACGATGTTGAAATGGTTCTTGTGGAAACATTTGATGTCGCTGATAAGCTATATGCACTTCTACTTGAACGTAATAATACAGAGGCAGATGGTATTATTTTGCGTCTAGAGGAAGAAAACGAAGAAATGATGTTGTATAACATCGAAGATGAAGCAGAATGGGCTTTAGTTGAAGAAGCATACAACAAGCTTGTTGCTGACCATGAAGGCGTGTAATTAAAGTTAAAAGAGCTATTCCTCACTCACTTTTTAGTGATAAAGGAATAGCTCTCTTTTGTTGTGCTGAATTAATTTTTAAAAAATGGGATCTGCTTCAATAATAACTTTAACTTGTTGCACAGAACGATCCTCAGGACCTTTTACAGGTAAGCCAACCTCAACATGATCTACAATATAGTCGATATTGTCTTGAGAAATAACTTCCCCTGGTAACAAGATCGGAATTCCAGGTGGGTATACATAAATAAACTCTGCAATAATTCGACCTGCTGACTCCTTAAAAGGTACAACTTCGGTATCCGCATAAAATGCATCACGAGGGATGAGGGATAAGAGCGGAATTTCAGGTACTTTTACAATCAATTCATTTGCATTGTTCTCAACATAAAAAGTTTTGGACAAGTCGCGTAGTGCTTTTAACAAGAAATCAACAGAATCCTGGGTATCTCCAAAAGTTACAAGACACAAGATGTTATACATGTCACTAAGCTCAACCTCGATATTATAATGCTCTCTGAGCCAGTTTTCAGCCTCATAGCCTGTAATGCCAAGATGACGGACATGGGTAGTCACTTTAGTCGGGTCAAAATCATACGTTGCTTCTCCGCCTAAAATTTCTTTGCCAAAGCAATACAAGCCTTCGATTTGGTTAATTTGATAACGTGCATAGTGAGCAAGCTCAATCGTTTTTCCAATTAACTCGCGACCATTCAGCGCAAGATTTCTTCTTGATGTATCTAATGATGCAAGCAATGGATAAGAGGTAGAAGTTGTTGTAAGCATACTTAAAATTGTTTGCACACGTTGTGGGTTAACAAAGCCATTTTTAGTATTTACGTTTAACACAGAGCTTTGCGTCATAGAGCCACCAAGCTTATGCACACTTGTTGCAGCCATATCGGCACCAGCTTGCATCGCAGACATAGGCAAATCTTCGTGGAAATGAATATGCACACCATGAGCTTCATCTACAAGCACGGGCACACCAAACTCGTGAGCTAATTCAACAAGCTCAGCTAAGTTAGCGCAAACACCAAAATAGGTTGGATTTATAACTAACACGGCTTTTGCATCGGGATGTTTTTTTAACGCTCTGCTAACGGAAAAAGTAGTAATTCCATGATCAATCCCAATGGTCTCATCTTGAGAAGGAGAGACGAAAATTGGTTTTGCTCCTGAAAATATTATGGCAGACATGATGGATTTATGAATATTCCTTGGGATGATAATTTTGTCCCCTGGTGAACATACGGACATAATCATCGTCATAATGGCACTACTCGTACCTTGCACAGAAAAATAAGTATAATCAGCACCAAATGCATCTGCAGCCAATTGCTGTGCTTCCAATATTACTTTATTAGGCTGGTGCAAATCATCCAAAGGTGCAATGTTAATGAGATCGATCGATAAGGCGTTATCGCCAATAAATGCTCGAAATTCTTCATCAGTTCCTTGTCCCTTCTTATGACCGGGAATGTGGAACTGAACGGGATTGCCGGCCGCATGCTGTTTGAGGGCTGTAAATAGCGGCGTGCGTTTGTGGTCCATAATGGCCATCCCTACCTCTCTTGATATTATTTTTAAACAAGGTTGAGTATAGCAAATTAGTGCAGGATTGCAAGCAAAGGTTTTTGTGAGCTCCTATATTTTATAGGCTTGCCTAGGTTACAATGAATTATTGATTGCTTTAATACCAGTAAAACCAACATTTAGCTAATCAATTTTATTAAAATGATATATGTGAATCATACTTGGGTAAGCTAACATTAACCGTCATTGTTGTGTAGGGAGGAAATAGCTATGAAAATTACATCCAGATTGTCTGGAACTCGTAAATTAATTACACCCACCTTTTTATGCCTATGGTTAATTATGTTTTTGGTGGAGTTTGTTAAAGGTTCCTTAATTGTAGTGATATTACCTGTATACATGGGAAGTGTGCTCCAATTAAGCACGTTTGCGATCGGCTTATCGTTTTCTCTGCAATATATCGGGGACAACGTCTTTCGTAGCCCTGCGGGATGGCTAATTGAACGTATTGGATTTCGAATTACAATGGTCGTTGGACTGATAGTTACTTTTCTAGCCGTTGCCTTAATCGCCTTTACCTCTTCTGTTGGGTTTATCGTGCTTGGTTGTGCGCTACTTGGCGTAGGGACTGCACCGTTATGGCCATGTGTCATGATGGGAATTACGTCTGTAACAAAATCCAACAATAATTTTGGGACGGCGATGGGGATTATTCAAATGTCCACGTTAGGGGGGACAGGTGCAGGACCTGTTGTAATGAACTTTTTTCCACAAGGCTCTTATCATATCGTTTTTTGGATATTATTAATATGTCTTGCTTTAAACATTGTGGTTGCTTTTTTCCTTCCAGGGAGAAAGCAAGAGATTCATGTCTTATCAAATCAATCAGCTACTCGTACAGAAGGTAATGGGAAGCGGGGGCTTTTAGGAGCTTGGTCAAGATTAAAGGGCACTATAAAGCATATTAGACAACATTTAGACGTACATCCGTTGTTGTATCCTGCCTTATTTTTGCAGTCGTTTGCGATAGGCCTACTTACACCCGTTATTACCTTGTATATATTAAATGTGTTAAAAATGTCCTCCCAAGCCTATAGTGCTTTGCTTGTTGTTGGGGGTGCTGTAACTGTATTAGGTCTAATTCCTGTAGGCAAGCTGTCTGATCGAGTTGGAACAAAGTGGTTTTTGCATATCGGTTTTGCTTTATCCGCGTTTGCGGTGGGATTATTTGCAATGACAAGGTCTATTCCAACAGTGTGGTTAGCGGTGATCTTAATCGGGGTTAGTTACGCCTGTATTTTACCAACATGGGATACGATGATTTCCCACACCCTACCAGAAAGCGAGAAAGGCACTGTATGGGGCTTCTTCCTCACTATTCAAGGCTCGGGTATGGTTGCTGGTCCGATTGTCTCAGGCAAGCTCTGGGACGTACTAGGACCGTCCTCGCCATTTTTAGGTAGCGCTATAGTAATGGCAATCCTATTTGTTATTCACATCATATTAGCGAGACATCAGGCACCTGTAAAGGTTCCAGCTTAATCTGGTTCAATGATTAAAAATTAAAATGATCCTTTATACAACGGAAGTAAAGTTTGGAATGTCTGCTCAATCGTTTGAATGAGAGCTTCAGGCTGTTGTAGTAAAGGGTCATTTTTTTCAATCCTTAACCCGCAAATTCCTTCTGCTTTTTTGACCGTTTTAATTTTTTGACTCATTTGTAGTAAAGTTTCCTTCGTACATTCCTGATGTAGAGTTCCTTCTGGACTCATATGATCAAGCGACCAATAAAAATTAGCAGGGATATTTTTAATTAATTTATTGCTATTCTTTTCTAAGTAATTTGCAAAATTTTGTTTATTTGGGCTTTCATAAATAACAGCAACAATAATAAATAAATGACTTTCAAATAGACCTACTTCAAAATGAGGCAACGCTTTATACCCACGTTTATTTGGTCCCCATGCAATCCAAGTATCTTTAGGTGGGTTTACTTTTCTACGAGCATGTTTTGCAACGTGTGGGTACATTTCTTCATTACAAATAATCGATAGAAATGGTGTCATCAGCTCTCCAAGCTGTGTTAATTTGGGACGAATATGAGTAATGATCGCCTCCATTCTACCCTCCAGTCCTGGTGTAGTTAAGCTAGCAAAATCCTGTTCAGTAAAGCCGTTAAATACCATATATTTTTCCTCCTGACAGTCCAAATCTTGTATGGGGCAAGTATACCACACTTCATGTTAGGTTTTTTTTAAGCTCTAATGAAGAGTTAATGAAAAATAATTCATCTTGTCTCGATGATATCCAATCAATAATTACATTTTTGCATCATAAGATGAAGTATAGCCTTTACATCATAATGATTAAGGAAGTGATAGTTAGCTGTAGGGCGTAAGGGAGGGAATGCGGTGAATAAAAGTGATGAGGTAGAATACTGCAATTTAGACCTTCGATTCAACCGCCGGCATATTAGACAAATAATTACAGAGCTAATCCAAGATGGTTACTCCTTATACTGGAGTGAAAGTGATTCTAAGTTTATTCTTTCTGTTCGTACGGGACGAAAATTAACAAAGCTGTGCTTTGAAGCTGTAGGATCAGGATATAAACTAGAGGGCAATTATGTCATCAGAGATGTCAAGCTGGCTGAGTGGTTTGAGAAGCTAATTGAAGACTTTAGAGGTCATGCAGTTGTAAAAAGAACAAAAAATAGTCATACAATGGTCCAAAATATTATATTTGGCGAAGTGATGACGATGGTTGAAATTTCTGGGGTGAAGCAACGGATTTTGTACCAAAAGGAACCACTCCTAGATGCTAAAAGATTACAAGAGCTAATGTCATCCCAAGCGGCTGAGCAACAATTAGAACAACTTGAACAAGAGCTTAATTTAGAATTAGATTTATTAAATGCCTTGCTAGAGAAAGGTGATCATGAGGCAATAGAAGCTTGTAAAGAGCGACTGAGGCTTATAAGAAGACAATTAATAATGCTGGAATGGTAAAATTAGAAAGGGTATATTGTGAAGTATATCATTGTTGAAAATGAAAACTTTATAAATGTTAGATGAACCTCTCGCTAGGGGGGTTCACTTCTGCATGTAAAAGCGTTAAAATGATATCATCAAAAAAATATAGGAAGCAAAGGATGGAGACCATGTCTAAACAACAAATTGGTGTTATTGGCCTTGCCGTTATGGGTAAAAATCTGGCCTTGAATATTGAGAGCAGGGGCTTCACCGTGTCTGTATTTAACCGTTCCCCTCAAAAAACGCATGATATGCTTGCGAATGAGGCACAAGGTAAAAATGTAGTTGGCACGTTTTCAGTTGAAGAGTTTGTACAGTCTTTGGAAACACCTCGTAAAATTTTAATCATGGTACAAGCTGGAACAGCAACAGATGCAACCATTGAGTCGTTGCTTCCATATTTAGATCAAGGCGATATTATTATCGATGGTGGTAATGCATATTTCCCTGATACTCAGCGCCGTAGTAAAGATTTAGAAGCAAAAGGCTTCCGCTTTATCGGTACAGGAGTATCTGGTGGTGAAGAAGGAGCACTTAATGGACCTGCTATTATGCCAGGCGGACAAGAAAGTGCTTATAAATTAGTTGAACCGATTTTAACTGCAATTTCTGCAAAAGTTAATGGTGACCCTTGTTGTACATATATCGGCCCAGATGGTGCTGGTCACTATGTGAAGATGGTGCATAACGGGATTGAATATGGCGATATGCAGCTAATTGGTGAAGCGTATCATTTGCTTAAGGATGTACTTGGCTTAGACGCTAAAGAGTTCCATGAGATTTTCTCTGAGTGGAATAAAGGCGAGCTTGACAGCTACCTCATCGAAATTACGGCAGATATTTTCTCCCAATACGATGAAGAAACTGGTAAACCTATGGTGGACGTTATTCTTGATGCTGCGGGTCAAAAGGGAACTGGAAAATGGACAAGTCAAAGCGCACTTGATCTAGGTGTTCCTCTTTCCATGATTACCGAATCTGTATTCTCCCGTTTCTTGTCTGCAATGAAGGAAGAACGTGTTGCGGCAAGCAAAATTTTAAGTGGGCCAGCTAAGCCTGAATTTAAAGGCGACAAAGCAGAATTTATTGAAAATGTACGTAAAGCATTGTTTGCAAGTAAAATTGTTTCGTATGCTCAAGGTTTTGCACAAATGCGAGCTGCTTCCGACGAATACGGTTGGGATTTGAAATACGGAAACATTGCAATGATTTTCCGTGGTGGTTGCATTATTCGTTCGCAATTCCTTCAAAATATTAAGGATGCATACGATCGTGATGCAGCACTTAAAAACTTGTTGCTTGATCCATACTTCAACAATGTAGTTACAACGTATCAAGATGCATGGCGTAAAGTTGTTGCGACTGCCGTTGAAAATGGAATTCCTGTTCCTGGTTTCTCCAGTGCGTTGTCCTATTATGACAGCTACCGTACAGAGCGTTTACCAGCGAATCTATTGCAAGCACAACGTGATTACTTTGGTGCTCATACCTTTAAACGTGTGGATAAAGAAGGCGTATTCCATCATCAATGGTTCTAAGCAGAGTATGGAATGTTGAGCTTACTGCTATACCAAGAGAGAGCTAACAAATAGCTCTCTCTTCTTTTAATTTCATAATATAAAACTTTAGTTTCCTGTAGTAGAGTAACTTGGCCGCTTATGTTATGATAATAAAAAAGTTATTTAATGCGTTACAGCGGTTAATCGCTAATAAGAGTGACACAGATAAAAGGGGATATGTGCATGGACGTAATCGTGAAGCCTGTTGGTGAGCTTAAGGGAGAGTTTGGTGCTCTTTCTTCTAAAAATTATACAACGAGATATTTACTTGTAGCCGCGCTGGCAGAAGGGACGAGCACAGTATATTACCCTGCCCATAGCGAGGATAGTGATGCTATGCGTCGTTGCATTGTTGATTTAGGTGCTGTCATTGAAGAGGATGATGAAAAGATCGTAATTACAGGCTTTGGACGCAATCCTAAGCCAAATCAGGAGCTTAATGTTGGTAATGCAGGTGCAGTTTTGCGCTTTTTAATGGCAATTGCTGCATTAGGAGATAATATTCATTTTGTAAATACGTACCCAGATTCATTAGGCAAACGTCCACATGATGATTTAATTGTTGCATTAGAGCAGTTAGGTGCCAAGGTTACACATCAAAATGGTAGATTGCCGATTACAATTGAAGGAAACAAGCCACAGGGTGGAAAAATCACTGTCTCTGGAGAAGTAAGCTCACAATATTTAAGTGCACTGTTATTCCTAACGCCTCTTTTACCTGAGGACAGCGAAATTGAAGTGACAGGTGATTTGAAATCAAAGGTTGTTATTGGACAAACGTTAGAGGTGCTAGAGCAAGCAGGTATCATTATTCACGCTACAAAGGATTATACAACATTCCATGTACCTGGTCGCCAGTCCTATGAGGCTAGAACTTATACAGTACAAGGGGATTACCCAGGTTCAGCGGCTATTTTAGCAGCAGCTGCGGTGACTAAGTCCGACGTTAAGGTTCATCGATTAATGGAACGAAGCAAGCAAGGCGAACGTGCGATTGTAGACGTATTACAAATGATGGACGTCCCACTAAAACATGAAAATGGGGTTGTACATGTTCAAGGAAATGGGAGACTTCGTCCTGTTGAGTTTGATGGAGATGCAGCAACAGATGCGGTATTAGCGATGGTAGCAGCTGCGGTATATGCACAGGGGAGCTCTAGATTTTATAACGTAGAAAATTTACGATATAAGGAATGTGACCGCATTACAGATTATCTAAACGAGCTACGTAAAGCAGGCGCAAATGTAGAAGAAAAACAATCCGAAATTATTGTGCATGGTAGACCAGATGGTATTGAAGGTGGCGTTGAAATTGATGCACACTATGATCATCGGGTGATTATGGCGTTAACTGTTGTTGGCTTGCGTGCAAGACAACCTATCGTTATAAAAGACGCTCACCATGTCGCTAAATCGTATCCGCAGTTTTTTGATCATATGCGTTCGCTTGGGGCAATCATTGAGGAGTATAATAATTAAGGATTCAACATTTAGATTCAGTGATTGATAAGCAGTAAGCATTATGGAGAAAGTAATACGAGTTCAACACTATAGCGGAGGTGTGAGAAATGGCTTTTGAAAATCCTACACGGGAACAAATTAAAACCATTTTACAAAATGCAGGGAATATAGCTGTCGTAGGCCTATCGGACAAAACTGACCGTACATCTTATATGGTTGCAGGTGCCTTAAAGCAAAATGGTTATCGGATTATCCCTGTCAATCCAGCTGTGCAAGGTGAAATTTTAGGCGAGCAAGTATATGCTTCATTAGCTGATATCACAGAACCCATCGATATCGTTAATGTATTTCGTCGTAGTGAATTTACACCCGAGATCGCTAAGGAAGCAGTAGCCGTCAACGCTAAAGTATTGTGGCTTCAACAAGGAATTATTAATGAAGAAGCTGCACAGATTGCTGCTGAGGGTGGACTTACTGTCATTATGGATCGATGCATCAAGGTAGAGGATAGTCTACTTATTGGTCCTCGAAAGTAAATCATATAAAATAGGCTAAATTATTTAAGTTAAATAAGGGAGAGACGTAAAGAGACCAAGGAGACTTTTTACGTCTCTTTTTTATTTGCTTTGGTGTACTGAAAAATAGATTAATCTAATTTCAGCAACAAAGTGAAAATAATGTTGATTAATTCGTGCTATTCATTGTATTTTTCGTGCAAAATGCATATAATATATGTATAATGTAAGAAAGGAGTACATTTTTATGGCTGGTAATACCACAAATATTAGCATTCGAATGGATGCAGAACTCAAGACACAGGCAGATGCTCTTTTTGCAGAGCTGGGTATGAATATTTCAACGGCATTTAACATCTTTGTTCGTCAATCTCTCCGTGAGGGCGGACTTCCCTTTGACGTAACACTAAATAAGCCAACTAAGGAAACCATCGCTGCAATGCTTGAAGCGGAAAGGATTGCAAAGGATCCCAATGTTAAGGGGTATACTGACTTAAATCAGCTTTTTGCAGACCTGAAGGAATGATTAAGTATACAGTTAAAGTAACTACTCAATTTAAAAAAGACTACAAGCTCGCAATGAAGCGCGGACTAAAGACTGACCTTTTAGAACAGATTGTAGAGAAACTTGCGAGTGATGTTTCTTTACCCGAAAAGAATAAGGACCATGCTCTTACAGGTAATTGGAGAGGACACCGCGAATGCCACATACTTCCCGATTGGTTACATGTTTATCGTATTGAGGATGACGTTTTAATTTTGACCTTGGCTCGAACTGGTACAGTGATCTGTTTGGAAAGTAGGCAATGCCGTTGGGGGGTCCCATACGGCATTGTTTTATTTATCACACTGAATTTTGCACTTATGTCCTTGAATATAATTTTTTTACTTCCTCTAATATACTGTCTTGTGGGAAAGTCTTCTAAAATGTTGTCTTAATTTTCACATTATTTTTCAAAGAGAATAATACATATAAATATTCAAAATAATACAAATGAATAGAATTAATGCTTTAATTAAGGTTCATCATATAAATTAGTAGATGAGAACAACCCAAGCTAGCGAAGGGGCAGAGGGATTTTGGAGAAGTCGAACTCTCTGTCCGTAGCCATCCATCTCCATCATTGGCAACCATTGATTTTTGTGTGAAGCCTTAATTAAGATGCTAATCATAAATTAGCTAACAAAGCAAGTTATAATTTTTCTTTTTTCCTTTGACAAATTTATAAGGCTAGGCTTACCATATTAGACAGAGAAGAGCCTAATGCGAGTATATATAATTAAATAAAGCATTAGGAAGCATAACTTTATATAGACAATAGGGGGTCACAGCATGATACAAGGCATCGGTGCAGCAGTAGGCGTTGCGATTGGCAAGGCTTTTGTGCTACCTGCCTGGGATTGGGATGTACCAGATCAGCGTATGGAGAAGGTAGATCTATCTCTTGAATTTGAAAGGCTATATGAAGGAATTCGTACTTCTAAAACCGAAATTGAGGATATGAAAAATGAGATTAAGGAAACGGTTGGGGTAAGTGAATCCGGCATTTTTGATGCTCATTTAGCGATTTTAGAAGATCCTGTATTTATGAGCGAAATTCAAGGCATTATCGAACGTCAGTATAAGGCAGCAGAGGTAGCTGTAAAGGAAGCTATTGATCACTTTGTAACGATGTTTGACTTGTTGGATGATGAATATATGAAGGAACGTGCGTTAGATATTAAGGATGTTGGAAATCGGTTGTTAAAGCATTTGTTAGGTACACCTGAGGTCACTTTGCCAGCAGATACTAACCCTTATATTTTAGTTGCACGTGAGCTTTCACCATCACAACTTGTGCATTTAAATCCAAATCATGTACTTGGAATGGTCACTATGGCGGGTGGACTTACTTCGCATTCTGCGATTATGGCTCGTGCATTAGGAATTCCACTAGTTTCTGGTCTAGAAAATAAATTAAGCAAGCCGCTAGAAACGGGAGATTTTTTAGTTATAGATGGCGGTGAAGGCAAAGTTTTTGTTGATCCAAGTGAGGACATCATCGCACATTATACAGCAATTGCTGAGAATCAAGCGAAGCACAAGGAACAATTACAAGCACTAGCTACCGTTGATGCTGTGACACAAGATGGCGTTCATATGCACTTAATGGGTAACATTAGCTCGATGAACGATCTGAGACAGGTACTAAAGCATGGAGCAGAGGGCGTTGGATTGTTTCGAACTGAATTTTTATATATGAATCGCTCTGAATTCCCTGAAGAGGAAGAGCAATTCGAGGTGTATAAGCAAATCACCTTAGCTGCAGAAGGAAGACCTGTTGTGATTCGTACACTGGATATCGGTGGAGATAAGCAGCTTGAGTATTTTGATCTACCTGAGGAAGAAAATCCATTTCTTGGTTATCGTGCCATTCGAATTTGTTTGGATAACAAGGAAATGTTTAAAACACAACTATGTGCTATCTTGCGAGCAAGCGACTACGGAAATGTAAAAATCATGTACCCAATGATTTCTTCATTGGAGGAATTAAGGCAAGCTAATGCAGTTTTGGAAGAAGCTAAGCGGGATTTAGATCAACGTGGTCTGAAATACAATGCAAACATACAGGTTGGCATTATGATTGAAGTACCAGCAACGGCACAAATCGCGGATTTGTTAGCCGCTGAAGTTGATTTCTTTAGTATTGGTACAAATGATTTAGTACAATACGTGTTAGCCGTGGATCGGATGAACGAAACGATCGCTCATTTATACCGTTGGTATCATCCAGCTGTGTTAAGAATGTTGCGTCAAACGGTACAAGCAGCCAAGGAGGCAGGGATACCTATTAGTGTTTGTGGGGAAATGGCAGGCGATGAGAAATCCATCCCGATTTGGATGCATCTTGGTGTAGACCACCTTAGTATGTCACCACAATCCTTGCTTAGAGTGAAGCATAAGGTATTGAATACAAATGCAGCACATGTTCGTGAGGTTGGTGCACGCTGTTATCAGCTATCGACTGCGACGGAGATAGAAAAAGAGTTAAATGAAGTTTAATTAGAGCTTTGGTGTAAAAGCTGAATCATTACTGAAAACCTGAATTTAAAGGTAAAAAGGTAGTGCCTCACTTCTGTATTAGTACAGAGTAGGTACTACCTTTTAAATTTTTTATTATTTATTTTAAATGGCTCAATCTTGAAATTAGTTCTTGACCGCTAACCCAAATTAGCGAAGAGACAGAACGATTCTGAAGATTGTCTTTTAAAATCAAATTCCATCCATCAATAGACTTTAATAAAAAGGAATATGATTTTAACACAATCGCAAGAACGCTCTGGATCGTAGCTACCAGACTCCTATCGTTGGCAAGTACTAATTTCTAAATAGAGCCTTTTAAATTAAATTTTAAAGCTATTTTTGAGCTAAAGCGTCTACTAATGCCTTTCCATAAGGCGGAAGGTCAGGTGGACGACGTGCTGAAATAATATGTCCATCTACAACGACAGGCTCATCCTTCCAAATGGCACCGGCATTTTCCATATCATCTCGAATTCCTGGAGTAGAGGTAACTGTAACTCCGTTTAAAATTTTCGCTGAAATCAACACCCAACCTGCATGACAGATTTGTCCAATCACTTTCTTTTGTTCATGAAATTCAGAGATTAATGCTAATACTTTTGGGTAACGACGTATTTTATCAGGCGCCCAACCTCCTGGCACAAGAATTCCATCATAATTTTCCCCATCTATTTCCTCATATGAAAATTGTGCTTCAGCCGGCACACCATATTTTCCAATGTACTTTTTTCCTTTTTCCTGACCAACAAGGTGAACCTCAGCACCCTCTTCTTGGATGCGATAAATAGGATACCACAACTCTAAATCTTCAAACTCCTCGTCTACGAACGCGATAACCTTCTTACCTGCAAGTCTCATATTGTAATTCCTCCTATTTGTGGTCTGAAAATACTTCAAATTTTATTGTATCAAAAAGAAAATAAGTTTCAAAATTTTTGTAATATACTTTACTTGAAAACCTTTCCAAGCCATTATTTCAAATTAACGTATATAATAGAATAGGAACAACTGAACCAAGCATTAAGATGGGGTGAGATTGTGTGGAAGTCATGTCATTGTGGACAAACTATGAATCTAGGTTTTAGATTCGTTATTTCTAAAAATGGAGTTAAATTAAAACGGGTACCTGTATATGAATGTGAAGCAGGATGCTCATACATGCTTCATCCAGCTATTAAGGATGATATGAAACAATTTTTATTAACTTTAAACCAAACAAATAAGAAAATTAATTATGAGATTGATTTTACAGAAATGAATGAATTTGCTGCTGTATTATGGGAATTATATGAGTCATGGGATGAAGATAGCACTGAGAGCTTTGAGAACGCTTTTGAGCACAGATGTGAGGAAAGAATTAATTTATTGTTAGACTTATATGGCTATGCTAAGTCTTCAAAGGATGAAGAATGGATGGAAACATTAACAAAACGACTATCTCAATTATCTAAATATGTTAATAATATGTTTTTTACTGGCGTAAATTGATTATTTTCATGATTTTTCACTGTTTTGAGTTGTTTTTCACTTTGCCTTTTTGTTAAAATATTAGAAGACGTTAATCATATCGTTAGATTGTCGTATATCCAATTTAACAAAAAGGTCAGAGTTACATACAGACACTAACAAACTAAGATGGACATGTTATTGAGGCTAGAGGAGAGACTAAAGGGTTGAAATCTGACGATAATTCAAATCAATCTGGTCTGAATAAGGTGTTTAGATTGCGTAAAGTAATAATTTGTCGTATCATAATTTTAATTGGAACACAGGAACAGACGGAATTATAACAAAAAAATGTAATAAAAATCTATTTATAATGGAGCGAATAACGTGACGGTTACCATTTATGATGTGGCACGTGAAGCAGGTGTCTCAATGGCTACAGTTTCCCGGGTTGTTAACAATAACCCGAACGTGAAACCACAGACACGAAAAAAGGTATATGAAGCAATTGAGCGTTTGGGATATCGTCCAAATGCTGTTGCAAGAGGGTTAGCAAGTAAAAAGACAACGACAGTTGGCGTAGTTATACCTGATATTTCCAATTCTATCCTAGCAGAAATTGCTCGGGGGATTGAAGATATTGCGAACATGTATCACTATAATATTATTTTGTGTAATGCAGATAAGAAAAAAGAAAAAGAAATTAGAGTTATTAATACACTGTTGGAGAAGCAGGTGGATGGATTATTATTTATGGGTGGGGCTGTAACTGAAGAGCACATTCAAGCCTTTAAAACCTCTTCTGTTCCAATCGTATTATGTGCAACAAGTGACGAGCAAGGGGAAATTCCTTCTGTTGATATCGATCATGAAGCTGCAGCATTTGATGCAGTAAGTACATTGATACGTCATGGGCACACACATATTGCGATGATTAGCGGCACACTTCAAGATCCTGCAAATGGTTTTGCTCGTTTCCAAGGTTACAAACGTGCACTCGAAACAAACGGGATTACGTATCAAGAGGATTTAGTTCGTATTGGTAATTACCGTTATGAATCTGGTGTGGAAGCTATGAAATATTTCCTTGGATTAAAAAATCGTCCGACTGCAATATTTGCAGCAACAGATGAGATGGCAATTGGTGCGATTCATAGCATTCAGGATGAAGGCTTGAAGGTTCCAGATGATTTTTCTATTATTAGTGTAGATAATATTCGTATGGCTTCAATGGTGCGACCACAATTAACGACAGTAGCGCAACCGATGTACGATCTTGGTGCAGTAGCGATGCGTTTGTTAACAAAACTAATGAAAAAAGAAACAGTTGAGAATCCACGAGTTATTTTACCACATGAGACGATTTTACGGTTATCTGTAAGTCACCTTTAATTTTGTTGTTTACTATATACAATAGATTAGATATGAAAAGGTTTGACCAAGAAAAAGCACCAGTAATGGTGCTTTTTTTGAGAATATGGAGGAGAAATAGCAATGGCTAAAAGAATAGGATTAATTGGAGCAATGGACGAGGAATTAGCTTTGTTGCTGAAGCAGGTCGAGAATCAACAGAAGCAAATTTATGCTGACAGTGAATTTATTACGGGTACATACTTTGGACATGATGTAGTTGTGTGTAAATCAGGTATTGGGAAAGTTAATGCTGCGATAAATACGCAAATTTTAATTGATCGTTTTGCTGTTGAAAATATAATCTTTACTGGGGTAGCTGGTGCCGCTGACCCATCTTTAAACATTGGTGATATTGTTATCTCATCATCCTGCCAACAACACGATATGGATGCAAGTGCACTTGGGTATAAGGTGGGTGTAACACCTGATCAGGAGGTATCTGATTTCCCTGCTGATCTAACCCTGATTAAGCTAGCAGAGCAAAGCTGTCTGCAGCTTGGAGCAGACTGCCATTATATTGTTGGACGTGTACTTTCAGGTGATCAATTTATTTCAGATAAGGCAATCGTTAGTAAACTTCATGATACATTTGGAGGGGCATGTGTAGAAATGGAGGGTGCTTCTGTTGCACAGGTATGTCATCGTAATCAAGTTCCTTATGTTGTCATTCGTTCAATGTCAGATAAAGCAGATAATTCCGCACATATGAACTATCCTGAATTTGTTGTTATTGCGGCTGATCGTTCCTTTGAAATTATACAAGGAATATTTAAACAGTTGTAATCGAGTTCAACGTCCAGATTCCCAAATATCAATTTTATTTTCTAAATATAAAGAAGCTGCCTATGCTTAGACAGCTTCTTTTTTTATCTTATTTCTGAAATTGTACACCCTTTGATCCAAATGATTCTCCAGAAGCGTTAACAGCAGTAACTTTAATCCAGCCCTGCTGTGCTTCTGATACGATCGCATAGGAGTTATTGCTTGTTGTAGCCACTTTGGTATACGTGCCATCGGCACTATCCGACATATAGATGTTGTATTCTGTTGCGGTATTACTAGCATTCCAGCTTACCGTTAAGCCATTGACACTCACATTGTTAGGTGTAACTGGTATTTGGTTTGGATCACTATCAGGATTGTTTGGCTCTTGTTGTCCTTGCCCTCCTGAAGTCCCAGCAATTGCGCTTGGTGCCGATTCTTTACCCGCCACATCTACTGCAGTAACATAATAGCTGTAACTGGCGTTAGAAGAACCAGAAGCAATTGAATTTGCATCTCCAACTAGAGATGTATTCCCTGTATATTCAAATGCACCGCCATTAACAGAGCGATATAGACGATAACCAACAACATCCTTCTCAGGACTGCTACTGAAGGTGATTGTAGAGCCAGATACCCTTACATTCGATGGAGGGGATGGAGCACGACCATCATCACCACGAGGGTCTGTCTTATAAGGTGCATCCTCCTTCGCATCCTTAGGAATGTAATAGCTAATATCTCGATGAGATCGCATGTATCTAAACGCTTTTTGTAATTCTTCAACAAGTTCTTTAATTGGTTTTTCGCGCTTCATAACAACTTTTTCACGTACCATGTCAGAAGGAGTACTTTCTAGTGGTATATAGTTAACACCATCATACGTTACGTATTTCGCACGCACTAGTACATCTTCAGTTGTTTTAGGTACAAATTTCGCATTAAAAATATCTGTGACAAGATTGCCACCCGTTAGTGCACTTGGTAGCTTACCGCTGTAACCAGATACAGTGCGTGTAACGATCCCATCCGGTTTAGTGAACTTACTCGTTTTAAATAGGTCTTTATTACTCTCTGTGACCTCATTCATAACACGTGCCCAAATAGAACGAGCTCTAGATCTTCCTTCTTTAGATAACGTATTAACAGGCTCTTTGTAGCCAATCCATACACCTAAGGAGACATCAGGCGTGTAGCCCATAAACCACACATCAGCGTAGTTTTGTGTTGAACCCGTTTTACCCACGACTGGTATTTTACCATACTTCTTAAAGTCAGATTTAATGGATTTACCCGTTCCACTCGTAATTACAGTTCTAAGCATATCTGTCATTAAGTACGCAGACTGCTCCGAGAAGACGCGTTGTGGTTCAAGCTTATGTTTATAAATGACATTACCTTTGAGATCTGTTATTTTCTCAATCATATATGAGTCGTTAAATTGTCCGCCATTGGCAATTGAGCTATAGGCATTTGTTAATTCCTCAACTGTCACGCCATATCTTAGTCCACCTAAAACACCTGTCTGGGCTTGATAGTCATTTTTGTCGATGGTTGTAATTCCAAGCTTCTTAGAGAAATCCCATGCCTTATCAATCCCTAATACCTGATTAAAAATTTTAAGAGCTGGAACGTTTCTTGATTCGTTTAATGCTGTTCGAGCAGTTACTAATCCTTTGTAGCCACCACTCGCATTACCGGGAATATGATAGCTCGTATTTGAGTTTTTTAATATGATTGGTGAATCATCGATTACACTAGCCGGTTGAATTAGACCGAGCTCGATTGCTGGTAGATAGGCAGCGATCGTTTTCATAGTTGAACCTGGTTGTCTCACCATTTGTGTTGCATAATTCATCTGTTCGGTGTAAAAATCGCGACCTTCAATCATCCCTAAAATTGCACCGGTTTTATTGTCAATCATCGTTGCCGCGACCTGCTCAAGTCCCTTCTTTTTATCCTCAGGGCTAAAGTTTTTCGCGTTTTCAGAAACTTTATGCATCGATTTGTACACCTTAGGGTCAATCGTCGTATAAACCAGATAACCACTACTTAAAAGCTGTTGTCGTCCTTCCTCAAGCAATTGAGGGTTTTTGGCGATTTGTTCCTTGCTTAGATCAGGATTGTTCATCTGGGCAATCACTAATGCTCCTTGACGTTCTGTTTCCATCATTAAGTAAGGATAGGTTTCATATGCTTTTTTTGTTTTAGGTGCTAATGAAGCCTTAATATCGAACGCTAATGCTTCGTTATATTGTCCATTACTAATTTTTTTCTCTTCAAGCATACGTTGCAATACTAGTTTTTGACGCTTTATGGCACGATTAAAGGCAACTTCATTAAACTCCCCTTTACCATTAAACGCAGAATATGAGGAAGGGAGCTGAGGTAGCCCAGCCAAATAGGCGGACTGAGCAATATTTAGATCACTTAAACTAGCATTAAAAATCCCTTTGGCTGCTGCCTTAATTCCATAAACCTGAGAGCCACTCACGCCATTACCAAAAGGTACTTTATTTAAATAAGCAGTAATAATTTCAGGTTTACTTAAAAAGCGCTCTAGACGAAAAGAGAGTAAGATCTCTTTAATTTTACGGTTATCCGTACGATCAAGATTAAGGAATACACGACGAGCCAACTGCTGAGTTAATGTACTTCCTCCAGTTTGTACACTTTCTTTAAGTACCCGTTGTTTAATTGCGCGCATTGTTCCGTTAAAATCTACGCCAGGGTGCCCCATAAAATTGTTATCTTCGATTGCGATGACTGCATCAATTACGGTTTGTGGGATTTCTTTAAAGGTAACTGGACGACGATCCTCTTCTGTTCGAAGCTGCCCGATTGCAGAACCATCACGGAAGTAGGCAAAACCTGTCATTTCATTATGATTAATTTTTTCCAGAATATCCGCACGTGAACGTACAGGTTCATCAAAAACTACAGAGGATACGTAGCCAAATACGGCACCTCCAACAAATAAAATTCCTGCAAAAACAAACAAGGTTAAATAACCAAGGATTGACCAAACTAGTTTTCCTCGTTTACGCTTGGGAGCTTCATGTTTCCCACTTCGTCTCACTTTGTTTTTGTCAGAATTTGTATCATTTTCTACCATGAGAAGCCTCCTTTTAACAGCAACATTATAGCATAAAATGAGCCATCTGAAACGTTTTTAAGGTAATGATCAGCAAAAAACAGTCCTAATTTACTGTTATAATTATTTATTTGCAAAATATTAAATGTATGGTAACCATATAGGTCTATGCTCCTACGCACCTAATTATATTTTACAAAGCTATGTAAAAGTAACGAATTATAATTAAATAATGTTGCATAACATAAAATAGATAGAGCCTAATAAAAAAACAATCGCTCTAAAGAGCGACTGTTTTTTTAAGCTGTCTCCGTTAATATTAACGGTTGTAGAATTCGACGATTTGTTTTTCGTCAATTTCTTGAGACAATTCAGCACGTTCAGGTAAACGAATAAATTTACCCTCCATTGCTGCTTCATTAAACTCAATATAAGCTGCAAGATGTACGCGGTTTTCAATAGCTTCCTTGATAGAAGAAAGACCACGGCTTCTTTCACGAAGACCAATTACATCACCAACACTCAAACGGTAAGAAGCAATGTCAACTTTTTTGCCATTAACAGTAACATGACCATGGGATACTAACTGACGAGCTCCTGCACGAGAGTTAGCGAAGCCAAGACGGTAAACAAGATTGTCCAAACGGCTTTCAAGCAAGATCATGAAGTTTTCACCAGCGATACCTGGCATTTTTTGTGCTTTAGCAAACAAAGTGCGGAATTGCTTTTCGCCTAAACCGTACATGTGACGCAATTTTTGTTTTTCTTGTAGCTGCATACCGTAGTTGCTAAGCTTTCTACGTTGAGTAGGACCATGTTGTCCTGGAGGGAATGCTCTTTTCAAGTCTTTGCCATTGCCGCTCAAGGAAATTCCAAGGCGACGGCTTAATTTAAATTTAGGACCAGTGTAACGTGCCATTGTATAGGTAGACTCCTTTAAAAATAATTTTAGTGGTAGGGTTCTACTTGCGTTCGTTTTTGTTTACTGAGCGATGGGATAGATAAATTCGCCCAACTAACACGAAAGTTCAGCCGCTGTCGTGTCAGCAACAAAATACAAGAGGGTGCCGCATGCGTTACGCCCTAATCAAGACTCTATCCAGTCTTTATCAACAATAAATTTTAACGAAAGGTGGGTGTAAAGTCAAGGGGAGAGCGTGGAAAATATCTTAAATTTTTTGTTTAAAAAGGATATCTTTTGTCGATAGGTCTTTTTTCCTAAAAAATTTCTCCAAATTAAGGGAAAATGATGCAAATCCCTTATTATAATAGTAATATAAACATATGGGTCAATTTTCATAATTCGTATGTACAACAATTGGTTCATAACTACGACTAGAGAATTTGGCAGGCAAAGTTTTATGTAGTGCTTTCGATAAATTACACAAAAGGCTTAGATCGTATTTAGTCACTGCTACAAATAGGAGTGAGAAGGAGCTTTTTATGGTAAAACAGTTACGGGAGGGCTCTATGGACAGTAGAGTGAATACAAGCAATCCTTTGCCGCCAATAAATAATTTGGGGGATAAGACAACTTGGCTTAATGGGCTTGATATCACTAAGCACGATTATCCTTATATAGAATCACTTTTGAAAAATAGCTTTAACTTCTGGAAGCAACAAGCTAGTGAGCTATATCAGCTAGAGGGTACCAAGTGGTATGTTGCTAATATCACCGCTAAAATCATTCAGGATGATTTGCAAGTGCCTTTATTAGAAAAGGAGACTCTAATTGTTAGTGAACTCGTTAAGCAATGTATTGAACAGCAGACATCTATTACAGAGTATACAGAATTTGCATCTTGGATTGCCGTCCCAATTACTACACGTGTCGCTGATGAGCTTTTTGCTGTTTTAGTATGCTTTTGGGAGAGGAAGTTAGAAGGTCTATCCCCTGAGTTTATGGTAAAGGTAGGGGCACAGCATTTCCAAAGTTGCTTTTATACTCATTTTGAAAATCTGTTTGTTACCGATTTATTGCAATATGAGAAACAAGCCAAAAGAGATGAAAATCGAAGATCAGTTCTTTTTAAAATAGTTCAGAACCTACATGATAAAATAGATGTTGATTCTGTGCTAGCAGAAACATTTGAACGTGTTGAAGAGTTGTTTCCATCTGCCTCAATTCAGCTGTTCATGTCTCAGGATCACCCAAGCAATGATCCTCGCGTCAAATCCTTGCAGCTCCAGGGAGAAAATAACTCGCTATGTGTACGTGCGTATACAGAAGGCGAAATATTACAACGGCGACTGGCAGGTGCTGATCAAGCTGCTAAAGTGGAGGCTGCGATTCCCTTCGTGGGAAAACAAGGCATATATGGCGTGTTTCATATGGTTGAATGCTGTGAATTGTTTGAAGATTTAGATTTGCAGTTAATGAGTATGCTGGTTGACACAGCAGGTATTGCTTTTGAAAATGCAAAGCTCTACGAGCAGTCGAATGCACTCGTTGATGAATTAAGATTAATTAATGAGGTAACGAAACGCTTTAATCAGAGCTTGCAATTAAACGAAGTTTTTAAATACGCGACAGATGAATTAATGTCTATTTTTAAAGCGGAATTTTGTTGTATTACACAGGTTGATAAGACCAAAAATATAATGGAAGTCATGTCCTGTAATGTTCCATCCCTTGAAAATAACATATTTCCAGTCGATTATGGCTATAGTGGGCAAGTGCATTCCACACGAGAAGCGATCATCTTATATGATTATGCCTCCTATAACCAGATCACATCTAAATTAATGGAAGAAACCAACTCCCGTTCGTTGATTGCAGCTCCACTCATTACGAGAGGCGAAGTTAATGGGGTCGTAATGCTTTCTCACCCTGAGGAAAACTTCTTTTCATATGACAATTTTAAATTGCTTCAATTGTTAGCCTCACATATTGGTCTTGCTGTTGCTAATGCTTCACTACATGCAGAAGTGAGAAGGATTGCTAACCAGGACATGTTGACTGGATTATTTGCAAGGCATTTTGTGGATGAGGTCATTCAGGAGCACCAAAGCAAGGATACAAATGGGTCGTTAATTCTCGTAGATATTGACCAATTCAAACAAGTAAACGATACTTACGGACATCAGATTGGTGATAAAATTTTAAAGCAGGTTTGTACCATTATTAAAAATTCGATTCGTAAAACGGACATTGCTGCTCGTTGGGGCGGGGAGGAGTTGGCAGTATACCTGCCTGGGGCAGATGTGTATAATGGGTTTCAAATTGCTGAAGCGATCCGTCTTAGAGTGGCAACAAATACAGAGCCAGCGGTTACTGTATCTTGCGGAATAGCCGATTGGAACCATTATGAACAGACGAGAAGCGTAGAAACATTATTTTATCAAGCGGATATGGCATTATATCGTGCGAAAAATAGCGGACGTAATCAATCAAAAATGGCGAAGACGCTGTAAAAAAATAGTAGTGACTCCATTGAACGTTCTAAACTGAACGTTCAATTTTTGTATATTTAGTGCTACAATGAATTAAAGAATTAACCAATGTTCAAAGTGTATGATTAGGAGGCAGACAGAAAATGAAAGATCCAAGAATAGCTACCTTAGCCCACAATCTTGTTCATTATTCCATCGATCTTGAGCCAGGTGAAAACGTATTAGTTGAAATGATTGGTGAGGAATTTGATTTATTAAATGCAATTGTAGAGGAAATCGGAAAAAAGGGCGGCAATCCGTTTGTTGAGCTTTCTAATCGTGTTGTCCAACGTTCTTTATTAAAGTCTGCTTCGGCTGAAGCAATTAAAACATGGGCAGACTATGATCTGATCCGTATGCAAAAGATGGATGCTTATATCGGTATTCGTGCAGGCTCTAACGTCAATGATTTATCAGATGTACCTGAAGAAAAAATGAAATTGTATAACTCACTTTATTGGCATGCAGTACATAGTGAGCAACGTGTGAAGAAAACCAAATGGGTTGTTCTCCGTTATCCTAATGCGAGTATGGCTCAGTTGGCTAATATGAGTACCGAAGCCTTTGAAGATTTTTACTTTGACGTTTGTAATTTAGATTACGCAAAAATGGACAAGGCTCAGGACGCCTTGCAGCAACTTATGGAACGTACTGATAAGGTAAGAATTGTGGCACCGGGTACAGATTTAACCTTTTCAATTAAAGGGATTCCCGCTGTGAAATGCTCAGGTAAACGTAATATTCCTGATGGCGAAGTATACACTGCACCTGTACGCAACTCCATTGAAGGACAAATTAGCTACAATGCAGCGTCTCTATACAACGGCGTTACCTTTGAAAATGTTGTATTTAAATTTGAGCAGGGTAAAATTGTTGAAGCAACAAGTAATAATACAGAACGAATTAATGAAATTTTGAACTCTGATGAAGGTGCAAGATATATCGGAGAGTTTGCAATTGGTTTCCATCCGTATATTTTGCATCCGATGAAGGACATTTTGTTTGATGAGAAGATTGCTGGAAGCTTCCATTTCACACCAGGACAGGCGTATGAAGAAGCTGACAATGGAAACCGTTCTTCTATCCATTGGGATCTAGTCTTAATTCAACGTCCTGAATATGGGGGCGGCGAAATTTATTTTGATGATGTGTTAATCCGAAAAGATGGTATTTTTGTAATTCCTGAATTAAGTGGTTTAAATCCTGAAAACTTGAAATAGGGGAGAAATACCTTGCCTAGATAACAGTTTCAAGGTATCATAAGATTAGATTTATTCCAATGTTGATACGGAGGGATTATGTATGGCTACAAATAATGAAGCGGTAGTTGAAATTGCCCAAATCGCGGGTAAGTTTACTTCCTCAATCGTGCTACAAGCAGACAACAAATACATTGATGTGAAAAGTATCTTAGGATTATTCACTACATTGGTAGGTTCACAAAGTTATGAATTGCATGTACATGGACCAGATGCAGATGAAGCAAAAGCAGCAGTATCCGCAGCCTTCGCTAAACATGGACTTGATGTTAAAATCGTAGCAGAATAACAATGAATGTATGCCCGAAACTCTCACTTTAATAAGTGAGGGTTTTTTATATAACATAAATTCTTGTATTGATATTCATTTTGGTCTAATATTAAGAATAGAGTTGAAGAGTGACGACTTTGGATTGGGGGGAAAAACATGACTTCATCTGAATTGCAGGAGCCAATGAGTCTTAAAGCATTAACAATTCTGCAGGAAGATGCTCAAAAAATAGAGAAGCTAATCGAAGTGCAGATGGAGAACTTGGCCACACGTTATTGTCCTCTCTATGAGGAGGTACTGGATACTCAGATGTATGGCTTCTCCAGACAAGTCGATTATGCTATTCGTATTGGTCTTGTTGAGGAATCCGTAGGGAAAAGCTTAATAAGCAAGCTAGAGCGTAATTTGGCTGTGCTTTACGAAGTGATGAATAAAAAAAAGATGTAGCCTATTTTGGGACAGCCCATTAGGTCTATATACAAGTGAAGAAGCGTATGCCACATCGTGGCATACGCTTCTTTTATCATGTGTGTGTTGTTTTTTTATACAAGGTAAAAGGACACGCCTAAAATCGCATATACAGCGATGAGCAATACGCCTTCGTACCAGTTCGTTTGACCATCTTGAGTAATTGACTTTGCAATGAAAACAGACACGCCAATCGCCGCAAGCTCGATCACTGTAAATAAAATATCCATAGGCTTACCAAATATATGACTAACAAATATTAAGACTGGAGCCACAAATAAAGCAATTTGCAAGCTGCTGCCCACTGCAATTTCAACAGCTGCACCAATTTTATTTTTCATTGCTAATAAAATAGCGGCGCTATGCTCTGCTGCGTTCCCTACAATGGCAACGACAAACGCACCAACAAAGATTTCACTTAATCCAAACTTCGCAGTAAATGAATCTAACGTTCCGACCAGCCATTCACTCACAAAAGCAACCATCGTTGTTGCAATAATCAAATATAAAATTGAGCGTTTTTTTGACCAAGGTGCGTGTTCCTGCTCCCCATGAGTACCTTGCCCTGTAGCATTATTTTCCTCTACTTCGTCAGCTAAATAGGTTTTATGCGTAATCATCGAGAAGATTAACCACAATAAATAAGCGACAATGAGTATCCCTGCCACAATTAAACTAAGTGTGGTGCCATGCTGCTCATTCATCACATGTGTATGTAAAAAGATCGCGGGTACAAATAAGGCGATGATAGCAACAATCATTAGTGAGCCGTTCATACCAGCTAACGACACATTAAAATGTTGAACTTTATGCTTTAACCCACCGGCAAGTAAGCTTAAGCCTAATACAAGCAACAGGTTTCCGATAATCGAACCCGTAATACTAGCCTTTACCATATCAAATAACCCTTCACGTACAAGCATAATCCCAATAATGAGCTCAGCTGCATTACCAAAAGTCGCATTAAGAAATCCGCCTAATCGCTGCCCTGCATAATGTGCAACACTTTCTGTTGATTTACCTAAAAAACCTGCTACAAAGATAACGGCGATTGATGAGATAGCAAACTGTAGGGTAGGCGACCAATGGGCATAATGTCCAATTGCACTAGCTGCAAAAAATAAAAACATAAGCACAGGAAACCATTTTTTTCTCATGTTCTAACATCCTTACCTATAAAATTGAGCATGGATATATTATGCTAAGTTGCTTTGTTTCATATTTATCCTTAGTATTACATCAATATAACCAACACTTCTGTTGAATATAATAGATCAAAAATAAATTTTGGTCTACGCATTATATTTGCTTTAACTTGATTAACGTTTTACAATGAGTAATATGAGGTTGAAGGAGGAATGACCATGGCCGAGCAAATGCAGTTAGAGATCGGAACGATAAAAATTTCTGATGATGTTGTATCCAAAATTGCAGGAATGGCTGCTTTGGAGACACCAGGGATTGCAGCAATGTCTGGCGGATTATCAGAAGGCTGGGCTAAACGCTTAAGCGGTAAAAACGTTCAAAAAGGCGTTTCAGTTGAGGTAGGTCAATCTGAGGCTGCGATTGATTTGAGAATTATTGTATTATATGAGACACCTATACATGAAGTATGTCGAATGCTTCAACAAAATGTTCGTGAAGCTGTGGAGAGCATGTCTGGCCTTAGGGTCGTTGAAGTTAACGTAAAAGTTGAAGGAGTATCCTTTAAAGACGATGAGTTTTAATTCGTAAATCTTAAAGTTAAAACAAAACAAAAAGAGGAATAAAGCAAATTTGCTTTGTTCCTCTTTTTTGCAGTTGGTAGATAGCATACTTTTTTACCTATTGAATTCGACTTATTTTAGGTAGTGGAGTGCGTCCATCAGTAACTACAACTGATTTAGTTTTTTCTTTTTTAACAGAAACCTGCGATACACGAGAAATACTAAGCACAATCCCCATCGCTAACATCATCGTGACAAGGGAGGAACCACCTGAGCTAATAAAGGGTAAGGTTACTCCTGTAAGCGGAATCGTTCTAGTGACACCACCGATATTTATAAAGGCTTGTATCGCAATCAATCCCATAATCCCGATCCCTGTTAAGGAACCAAAGGCGTCAGGGCAACGTAAAGATACTAATATCCCTCGCCAAATAAAATATAAGTAAAATAAAATAAATAAACCTGTACCAATAAAACCAAATTCTTCTCCGATTACAGAAAAAATAAAGTCTGTATGTGGATTTTTGAGATAATGCAGCTTTTGTATCCCTTGTCCAAATCCAGTACCTGTTAATCCGCCATGTCCAATCGATGTGAGTGATTGAATTAGGTTATAACCTGTGTCGTGAGTATCCTGCCATGGATCAAGGTAGGCTTGAATACGTCCAAGTTTATAATTAGAACTAACGACCTCAGGGGGATTAATTTTATCCCATAATGCTTTAGCCCCTAAAACGATACTAGCCCCTATTATTAAGAGTCCAATTGACGCCATTATATGCTTGAGATTAGCACCACCAGCAAAAATTATAATGCCAGCGGTAGCAACTAAAATAAAACAGGAGCCTAAATCCGGTTGTCTCATAATTAAACCAGCAACAGCACCAACGATAACCATAACAGGCACAAAACCTGTTTTTAAATCACGAAATCGTTCGCCTTTTTTTGAAATGAGAGCAGATAAATATAAGATGGTTGTAATTTTAGCAATCTCTGTAGGCTGAAGCCCATAGCTTCCTAATCTTAACCAACTACTAGCCCCACCAATAGACCGTGAAAAAGGCACTATCATAAGTAATAGTATTGATAAAATGAAAAAAGGTGCAAATAGCTTTTTGAATTTTTGATAAGGAATATTCATTGTAATTAACATGACCAAAATTCCAAAGCCAGCAAATAAAATTTGGCGTTTCGTATAATACATGGCATCTAATTTCCCAAACACAAAACTAGAGCTAGAGCTAAACACCATGACAATGCCAAACCCCACTAATAAAATTGTTAAAATTAATAGTTGAAAATCGGGGGTTCCACGTCGTAGCTCGGTTTGATTTTGACTTTTTTTATTCATTAATTCCCCCCCTAAAAGCTCTATGTTCATGATAGTATTTTTAGGGCACTTGTGCAAGCAAGCTATCTTTTTTTTATGCATCTAGCTACAATAATTATAGATTGACCAGAAGCGGATAGATGTGGTGCTTTTAGCACCAATTTTAAAATAGGAGATAGGAGATGAATGGGTGAATGGATCAAGGGGAATTATTGACGTTATTTCCTGAGATGGTAGAGCATCGACGTTATTTGCATCAAAATCCTGAGCTATCATTTACAGAGCATAACACATCGAAGTTTGTGAAGGACCAACTTGAGCTTTTAGGCTTACAGGTACACTCGATGGAGGGTAGCCATGGACTTTGGACAACCATCGTAGGAGATCAGGCTGGACCAACGGTAGCTTTACGTGCAGATATGGATGCTTTAGAAATTCAGGATCAAAAAGTCTGTGACTACGCATCAACGGTTAAAGGTGTAATGCATGCTTGCGGTCATGATGGACATACCGCGACATTACTAGCCATTGCTAAATATTTTGTGAAGCATCAAGCCAACCTACAAGGTCAAGTAAGGCTAATATTTCAGCCCGCAGAGGAAATCTATCCTGGTGGAGCAAATGCGATGATACAGGCTGGGGTTTTAGATGGGGTAGATGTAATTTATGGTGTGCATTTATGGACACCGATTCCGATCGGCATCGCTCAAAGTGCACCTGGGCCATTAATGGCATCTACAGATGAATTTATTATTACTATTTTAGGTAAAGGTGGGCATGGGGGGATGCCTCATACTACGGTGGACAGTATTGTAGTGGGAGCAGCATTGGTGATGCAGCTACAATCAGTCGTAAGCCGAGCCCTTGACCCGCTGGATCCCTCTGTCGTTACGATTGGATACTTTACAGGTGGAACAACACAAAATGTGATTGCGGAGGAAAGCAGGCTAGGCGGAACGGTGAGATGCTTTGATGAGGATGTGCGTGGAGCGATTTCACAAAAAGTCCATCTGCTAGCACAGCATACGGCTGAGGCGTATGGAGCGAAGGCACATGTTCAATATACGTCAGGTTATCCTTGCTTAGTTAATCATGAAAGTGAGTTTAATCGTTTTATGAAGATTGCTGGTAATGTATCAGGCCTAACGGGACAACTGTGCAAGCCTATAATGCCTGCTGAAGACTTTTCTTATTATTTACAGCATGTTCCCGGTTGCTTTGTATTAGTTGGTGCAGGAAATGAAGAAAAAGGTTTTACTTATCCACACCATCATCCCAAATTTGATTTTGATGAGGATGCGATGCTCCATGCGGCGGCACTGTTGATCTCACTCACAGAGAGTTATTTGCAGGAACATGCATAATTTTCCTCTTTTATTCTCAATCTAACTCTATCTAGGGATTTTGCATTTCTTGTGGAATGCGTATCTTTTAAAAGAGATAACGATAAGGGTTGGGAGTGAGTGAAAATGACAATGAAGGGTGCTGCAATTATACAACGTGATGGAACGGTATTGCTGGATAAGCAACATCCTTTCTTTGAAGAAGTCAGACTTGAGCTAATTCAATTCGCTGAATTAGTGAAAAGTCCGGCTTTTTATTATACATATCAAATCACACCACTTTCAGTATGGAATGCCGCTGCAAATGGATGGACGGGAGTAAAAGTGGTTGAAGTGTTACAGGCTATTTCCCGTTTTAATGTACCAAGTGGCTTGATTCAAAACATTATAAACTGGATAACAAGGCATGGGAAGCTACGTTTATTTTCAAATCAAGTAGATGCCAATAAGCTAATTTTGGAATGTACTTTAGATGAGTCGGAGGCACAGCTTGCTTTGGAACAAATTGCAGCAATTCCTCGTGCAAATGTTACACAACTTGCTCCAGGACAGTATGAAATAAATCGTGAGGTGCGTGGTGTTTTAAAGCAGAAAATGCTAGTTAATGGTTATCCTATTGTCGATGAAGCAGGGTATCATAAGGGCGCCTCCCTTGCTTTTTCATGGCAATCTACCCTAGCTAATGGGCAACAATGGCATCTTCGTCCTTATCAGCAGGAGGCGTCAACGACTTTTGTAGGTCAAGGGGATTCAAGGGGGAGGGGGAGTGGTGTTATTGTCATGCCTTGTGGTGCGGGAAAAACAATTGTTGGGCTTGCCGTTATGGAAAAACTACAATGTGAAACGTTAATTTTAACGTCTAATCTGACCTCTGTACATCAATGGATACATGAGATAGTGACCAAAACAACGATTTCACTAGCGCAGATTGGCGAATATTCTGGGCAGCAAAAGCAGGTTATGCCAGTAACCGTTTCAACCTACCAAATGCTTACATATCGAAAGCAAAAAAATGGTGAACAGGTGCATCTTGATTTATTTAATCAACGTGATTGGGGTCTAATTATATATGATGAGGTTCATTTACTGCCAGCACCTGTATTTCGGGCAACTGCTGATATACAAGGGGCAAGGCGTCTTGGCCTAACAGCGACCTTGGTGCGAGAGGACGGGTGTGAAAAGGATGTATTTTCGCTAATAGGACCCAAGTGGTACGATTTGCCTTGGCGTGAGCTAGAAGGAGACGGATATATTGCATCTGCAAAATGCTATGAAATTAGAGTGGGGATGTCTGACGAGGATCGGCAAAGCTATGAGCATAGTGAACCCAAATTTAAATTTAGACTTGCTGCTGAAAATAAAAAAAAGCTAGCGATCATTAAAGGGCTTATTTTGCGACACCCTCATCGTCAAATATTGATTATAGGTCAATATGTAAATCAGCTTCGTCACATTGCTACAGAGCTACAAGCTCCCGTCATTACGGGTTCCATGCCTCAGGCCGAAAGGGATCATTTATTTGAAGCGTATCGACAAGGGCATATTTCTATTTTAATCGTGTCCAAAATTGCTAACTTCGCCGTTAATTTGCCAGATGCCTCCGTTGCTATTCAAATTTCTGGGAGCTATGGTTCACGACAAGAGGAAGCACAACGACTAGGGCGTATTTTAAGACCAAAAGCAGGGCTAGAGGCATATTTTTACTCCATTGTATCTGAAGACACGAGAGAGCAGGAGTTTGCGGCTCAGAGACAGTTGTTTTTATTAGAGCAAGGTTATGAATATCAGATTGTTGGTTCAAAGGGATGATGTCAATGGAAGTGTTGTTAAGAGCGATATTTTTACAGCACGCTGGTTTGCCATTTCGGATAAGTCAATTAGAAGGAAATATGGAGCTGGGCATTTGTGGAGGGGATTTGCGTGCCGCAGTTCCTTTTTTACTACGAAAAGAAAAGCTGGAAACTGTAAAAAATAAATCTGGTGAAGTGCTGTTGCGAATCAATAAAGAGAGCTTAGCTATGCTTACCAATGAATTGGTGGCAGGGGCTTTGATTTCATATGACCCCTTAAATATTGTGATTGACATGGAATCTGGTGAAGGTCTTATGCATACGATACTTCACTGCTTAGCTTGGATATACTACAATGGCCTTCCTCTTACTACTAAGGGGAGTTTATTCCTTAAAACAATCGATGCGCTAAAAGAGCTCACCCCATTTGAGGATGAAAAGCTTAAAGGTTTGCAGTTGCAGTTAACGTCACAGGAGGATTTACCGATTAGCATTGCTTTTATGCTAGATATTTTAGTTAAAATGTCGGTTCTACGGCTTGGAGCAGAGGAATGGAAAATTCAAGACGAAGCTTTGCAGGCGTGGTTAAAGTTGGATTTGAAAGCAGCAAATAAAAAGCTGTTAACTATATTGTGTGAAAATTATGTCCCTGCTCGAAAATACCAGCAGCAGATTGTAGCATTATTGACTTGTGCACGTGTACAGCAAGGGGAAATATGTATTTTAGATAACGTAGTTTCAAGGTTACCATGCTGTTCGTCTAACACCACTGGATTAAAGGAAGAACAAACATTGTGGTTAAATAGCTGGTTATATGTGTTAGCTCAGTGTGGATGGCTGGAGCAGGGAAAGTTTGTACAAAATACATCTGTTACAGTTGTTAGATGGCATGAGGAGCAATTTGAATTAGATCAATCTATTATCGTTCAGCCAGATTTTGAAATATTAGTGCCACCTGAAGTACCTTTAGCCATACGTTATAAGTTAGAACTGTTTACCGAATGTGTTCGTCTCGATGTGATGAGCCAATATCGATTAACGAAACGTAAATTTTGCCTTGCGTTGGAATCCGGCTTAAGCTGGCAACTGCAAATCGATTTACCGGCTCATATTGAAATGGCAATTGCAGAGTGGACAAGAGAAGTTAATCTAAAGCAAGCAAAACCAATTGGGAATAGCAAATCAAAAAGCAAACCAAAAAGTAGTTCAAAAAATATAGCTAAAAGTACGTTGCAAAGTAGAATAACTAATGCTGGTTGTTTTGTTCAGCCTAATCCTCCACTCCCTTCTTATGAAATAGGTGTGGAAGAACCTGATTTCACACAAGCTTTGCCTGACTTTGATACAGTCCCTTTAAAGTGGAGAAAACAGTTATCAAGCTATCACCCCTCTACATTAAAACATCTTATTGAGCAAGCAATAACTTGGCAAATTAAAGTGGAACTACAGTGGGGAGATCAAAGAGTAACTTTGATTCCTAACACAATTTGTGATGAATCGGATGGCTGGCGTGTAGTAGGTATAATACCTTCTTTTGGTGAAGGCGAGCCTATGCTACAATCTATACCTAATACACAATGTTATGGTGCTAAACTGTTGGTTCCTGATATTGACTCTAACAATGTAAGCACTTTTTATTCCGATTCCTGCAACAATATGTTATGATAATACCGTCTATAATGACAAAAATGATATAGAATTGAGATGAAATTCATGAGCGTACCCGTAAATACGGTTGATATGGCCGAATTGTTAACTTACGCCTATGAATTAGGCGATATGATAAATGAGTCAGCAGCCGTTTCTAATTATTTATTTTGGAAGCAGCAGGTTAATAATAATATTGAAATACAGCAGCTTGTTAAAAAGCTGGAGAGTGTAAAGGAACTGTTTGAAGAGACACAACGCTTTGGACATTTCCATCCTAATTATCACGAGGCAAAGGATCGTGTGCATGAGGTGGAAAAGGAGCTTGAGCAATTTGAGGCGGTTCGTAACTTTAAGTTAGCTGAGCAGGAATTAGATGATATTTTACATGTCATGTCGGAAACGATTGCTTATTCGGTGTCAGATTCAATTAAGGTTCCCTCTAACGATTTAGATTCTCATAGCGGTGGCTGTGGTGGCGGTGGGAAATGTAGTTGTGGTTAATTTTTAAGAGAAAGCGAGGGGGGACTATTGTTTCCGGAACGTACAGGTTATATTATTTGGGTTAATGATGTTAAGGCAGCAAGAAATTTAGAAAAATACGGATCGGTACATTATTTGTCTCGCCGTATGCATTATGTTGTCATGTATGTTAATGCTGAGCGTGGCGAAGACATTATGCGAAATGTTCGTAAGTTGCCATATGTACGGAAAATTGAGCGTTCTTATCGTAATGAAATCAAGACTGAATATTCTAAAAATACAGAAGAAGAGTCACAATTTTATGGTTTGTAAACGATAGGTAGTTCTGATAATTAATCTTCATAAATAAAAAACCGAACCTTATTACGAAATTCTAAATTAGAAGTCGTAATAAGGTTCGATTTTTTATTTTACACATGTTGGATTTATCATTTTTATGTAATTACAGGACTTAAGTATCATTTTCTAAAATTTAACAATCCCTTTGCAAAAATCGCGATCTTCTTCCTTACTTGCATGCTAGACTAAGCCGAATCCCAAATTATGCAGGAGGCGATGAAGTGGAGAAAATGACTACGCTAAAGTCTAAAGGAATGAAGGTAGCTGTTGCAGTGAGTATGGTATTAACAATGATGACATCATGGTTGGCACCCCCATCAACCTATGCCGAAAACGCAAATGATCCCGCACCATACATTTTAGCAAAGATCGTTAACGAACATGCAGGTAAAAAAGTGCTGTTTGATAATACCCATGCTCAAACGGCAGGTGCGGCAGACTGGGTCATTGATGGCGGATTTTCTGATTTTGGAAATGGTATTGCAGGGAAAGGTTTTGAGGTAAGAGAGCTACGTAAAACAACACCAATTACCTATGCTGACTTAGCGCCTTATGATGTATTTGTCGTTGCTGAACCAAACATTCCATATAAAATTAGCGAACAAGCCGCGATGCTGCAATATGTCCAGCAAGGTGGAAGTATTTTCTTTATCGGGGATCACTATAATGCGGATCGTAACAAAAATCGCTGGGATGGCTCAGAAGCGATCAATGGTTACCGTCGTGGTGCATGGCAAGACCCTGCTAAAGGTATGAGTACAGAGGAACGGAATTCCGCTGCTATGCAGGGAGTAGAAAATAGCGATTGGTTAGGACAAAATTTTGGTGTACGCTTCCGCTATAACGCATTAGGAGATATTACAGCAAACAATATCGTTGCGCCAGAACAAGCTTTTGGCATTACTGAGGGTGTATCAAGTGTGGCTATGCATGCAGGTTCCACGCTTGCAATCCTTGATCCTACTAAAGCAAAGGGCATTGTGTATTTACCAAAAACCAATGCGGCTTGGCCAAATGCAGTGGATCAAGGCGTTTATAATGGCGGTGGGGTTGCAGAAGGGCCCTATGTCGCTGTTGCCAAGGTAGGTTTAGGCAAAGCTGCTTTTATCGGTGACTCTTCTCCCGTGGAGGATGCAACACCTAAATATTTACGTGAAGAAACTGGAGCAAAGAAGAAAACCTATGATGGCTTTAAAGAAGCTGATGATGCTACGCTGCTATTAAATATTGTGGATTGGCTCGCAGATGAGGAAAGCTATACAAGCTTGGTAGATGTGGATGGTTTGTTACTGGATCAACCTACAGCACTTTTACCGATTGAAAATCCCCAGACCTCAGTAGAACCTCAGCCAGAACCGTGGTCACAGCCTGCGACAGGCTATAAATGGTGGGATGCCTCGACCTTTAAGTCTGGTTCATATGGTGCAAGCGATGGTGTTGTTTCCGATCCAGCTTATAGCTTTATTCATCAAGCTAAATTGCCTAATGCAGCACCGTTCCAAATTCGTGTAGAGTTTAAAAATCTTGCGCCAAACAGTACATTGTCTGGGCTAAGCGCTGGCATTTATTTATCCGGTGGTATGCAGGTTGCAAAAATTCAAAATGAGGATGGTACATGGCCTTCTTCCTATGGGTATAGTGGCACGTTTAGTGTCACAGCGGATAACAAGGGTTACGCCTATAAAGATATTACTGTGCAAATTAAGCCTAATACGACAGGAACAGCTAGCTTGCGATTGCGCCAAAACGGTAGCAATTTAATAACAAATAATGTAACGATAGCCAACGTTGCAGCAGAACCTTTACCAGAAACTGAAGCGCCTCATACAGAAATGCCTGAATTAAGTAATATTAGCTCTAGCCAAAAAATAAAAGTTAAAGCTATAGCGGTGAAAAAAGCTGCATAATTAAATGAACAAAAAATTTTTTTGCAGTTAAAAAATAATGAAGTACACCTTGCTGGGGAAGGAAAAGTGAGGTGTATTTTCTTTTATACAACTCTAAATTTGAAACTTTCCCCTTGTATATAATTGGCTAATGCTGTAATCTACTAGGTATAAATACTTAGTATAATAGACCTATTTTTTAAAAACGGTGGGGTGCTCATGAGAGACAATATTACAAAAGCAAAAGAAACTTGTGAGTCATTTTATGTTGAATTGCTGGATAAAAGAGTGACAGATGTTGTTGTGACCAATCATGCCGAGAAACGATTTCATGATCGTATTCAGGATAAGAATGTAGATATTGCGCGTTGGGCTTGGGAGTGCTTAAAGCAAGGACGTATGAAGCCTTATTATAGAAACGAGCAGGATGTATATTTAATTGATGATGACATTGTTATGGTTGCTGAATTTGCAGATGTACCTAATGAAAATAATATACATGAGAAGCCGCTACATAAAATGATTGTGGTAACGTTTTTAGGAAAAATGTCTGAGACAATGGAGCTACGGGATTTAAAATCTTATTATTCGTGGCTGCGTCACTCAAGAAGAATGACCTTAATTAAAAATACACGTAAACGTAGATAATTTGAAGAAAATAATAAAAGTATGAGTCAAGAGGATGTTCCCCTCTTTGTCAGATCGGGAAAATCTCTTAGATTTATGCTTTTTTTGTGTTCATTATTTTGACTTCAAAATAGCTTTTAAACTTTAGTGATATAGTATGATTAGCTTATATTATGAATTAGAGGAGCGATCATAAGATGCAAGGGAATGGTCACTGTGATTTACATACCCATACACAAGCCTCAGACGGATTAAATACACCTTCAGACAATGTGGCTTATGCTAAAGAGAAAGGTCTATCAGGGTTAGCGATTACAGATCATGACACTGTAGCTGGTGTGGCTGAAGCGTTAGAGGCAGGAAAACAGTCCAATATGACCGTTATTGCTGGCATAGAAATTAGCACTACTTTTGAAGGAAAAGATATTCATATCCTTGGTTACGATATCGATATTAAGGATGGTATTTTGCAGGAAAGGTTAGCTTTGCAGCGTGAAGGACGGAATGGACGGAATCAAATCATTGTGGACAAGTTGTCTGCACTTGGTATGCCTTTAAAACTAGAGGATATTCGTTCTGATGCTTTAAAAACAGATAGCGCCAAAGCGAATGCGAAAAACAGTATTGGTCGTCCTCATATTGCTCAAGCCATGGTGGTGAAGGGTTATGTTGACAATGTAAGACAAGCATTTGACTTGTATTTAGGAGAGGGGAAACCAGCTTACGCTGCCATAGAGCGCATTAGTCCACATGATGCAGTGAAATGGATTGTGGAGGCAGGAGGTGTGGCGGTATTGGCTCATCCTGGAATATATCGTGACGATGATTTAGTGTTGCGTATTTTACAAGATGGTGGCTTTAAAGGGGTTGAAGTCTTTCATTCCGATCATACGAAGGCGCAGGAAACTGCCTACTTATCACTTGCAGCTAAACTAAACTTAACGGCAACAGGAGGCTCAGATTTCCATGGTAAAAGACAAGGTCAGCTCTATCATGGTGATTTAGGAAGTCGAAGCGTACCTATGACGCAAGTGGAGAAATTGTTAAGTCGTTAAATCATAATAAATGGAAAATAAACAATAATAATGAGGTACCAGAAGCGCTTAACTATGGGCGATCTGGTACTTTTTTCTAATAAATATTATTTGATATATAGGTTTATTTAATTTAAACTAAAAACATACCGATTGAATGTTTTTGAGGAGTGGAGAAAGTGGGGAAAAAATATACGGCAAAAGAGGCTAAAAATTTAATACTAGATACTGCTGCAGTTTTATTTACGAACAAAGGTTATGAGCACACCTCAATCAGTGATATTGTTGCAGGATTAGATGGACTCACTCGAGGCGCTGTTTATCATCATTTTGATTCAAAATATGACATTATCGTGGGGATTGCAAAAAGATTAATACCAGAAAAAGAGTCATTAGATTCTATTGATCAACGAGAGGATTTAACTGGTCTGGCAAAAATTCAAACCCTTTTACTTGAAGCGATGTTTAATGACGATATTGCAAAATCAATAGCGAATTCTTTGGCTTTACTTCATGATGCCACCTTTACTTCAATTTATAACACACAGCTGTGTCAAGTTTTGGGACCCAAAATAGAAAGTTATATTGAAGCAGGGAATAAAGATGGCTCCATTAGCGTTCCACAACCAAAACAAATGGCGGAAATGATTATTTTAATAACAAGCACTTGGTTTATTCAATCGTTATTTGTAACTACGGCTGACACATTTTTTGAGAAGTTAAAAGCGGCTCAATACGTATTAAGAAAAAGCGGAGTTGATGTTCTAAGTGATGATGTCTATTTAACAATTGTTAACAAACTAAGTCAGGCTGCTGCTAAATAGAAGAGGAGTGTTTATATGAAAAAACCTTTAAAAATTGCTGGGATCATTTTACTTTCAATCATCGTTTTAGTTGTACTTATTTTTGCAGGCATTTTTATTAACAATAAAATTCAACTAAGTCGTGAAGCGAAGAAAATAGTCCCTTACGGAGAAACTGTAGCTATAGATGGCAAAAAAATGAATCTCCAAATTTCTGGAAAAGGTGATAAGACGATTGTGTTATTACCTGGTTTTATGACGGTAGCACCAGTGATTGATTTTAAGCCACTCATTGATGAATTGGAAAAAAATTATCGTGTTGTGGCGGTAGAACCTTTTGGATATGGTTTAAGTGACGATACAGAAAAGGAAAGATCTATTGAAAATATAACAGAGGAAATACATGAAGTATTGGCTAAGCAAGGTATAACCAAATACACGATCATGGGGCATTCAATATCTGGGGTATATTCTCTTGAGTATATTAATAAATATCGTGATGAAGTTGAAGCTATTATCGGTATCGATAGTAGTCTGCCTTCTCAAGGGCATGACGGTGAAAACCCAGCAGAAGCCATGTCTCTTCTAAGAAAGTCAGGTATATACCGGTTACTCGTAAGCTCTAACCCTGCAATGCTAAACATTCCAGCTGTGGGGGACAAGCTCAGCGAACAATATAAATATTTAGCTCTTAGAAATATGGGATCAGAAGCGACTGTAAATGAAGGTAAAGCGATCCTAGAAAATTTTGAAAAGACAGCTGCAATCCAGCTTCCAAAAGAATTACCAGTTTTATATTTGTTAGCATCGGATACTGTTAATACAGATAAAAACTGGTTGAAGATCCATCAGGATATGGTTAAAAACAGTGAAAAATCAGCTGTTAAAGTCATAGAGGGTGGGCACTATTTGCACCATACTCAATCCAAACAACTAGCTGAGGATACATTATCTTTTTTAGGAAAGTAACTGTGTAACTCCCCACATATTCATGCGGGGAGTTTTCTATTTATTAGTAAAATTATCTTGAAAACTTATTGAGTCGACTAAATACTATTTGCTAAATCAATTATTTTTAATTATTTTTAGTCTGACTACGTAAACCTTTTATGAGGTCTTCATCAGGGGTAACAAATAAAGTTTTCTGATTATCATAAATGACAAACCCTGGCTTAGCTCCACTAGGCTTACGTACATGGCGAATTAAGGTGTAATCAACGGGCACACTACTGGAGGATTTCGCTTGGCTAAAATAAGCGGCTAACTGTGCAGCCTCATGAAGTGTATCCTCACCATAAGTCTCACTTCTGATCAATACGTGGGACCCTGGAATATCCTTAGTATGGAGCCAAGTATCATTTGGTTTTCCTACTCTATTTGTCACATATTCATTTTGGATATTATTTTTCCCAACGTATAGTTCAATTCCCTCAGAAGAAGTGTACACGTGTAAGGTAGGGCGATCATTTTTTTTCTTTTTCTTTCCTTTTGGTCCCCGATCTCTTAAGTAGCCTTGTGCAATCAATTCCTCACGTATTTCATCGATATCACTAAGGGTAGCGTATTGAAGCTGCTGTAATAAACCTTCAATATACGTAATTTCCTCATTGGCTAGCTTCATTTGCTCTTCAATGACAGCTAAGCTATTTTTAAATTTATTATATTTTTTAAAATATTTTTGCGCGTTTTCAGAGGGAGTGAGCAAAGGATCAAGCTGAATCTTTTCGATCGGCTGTGATTCTTCATAATAATTCACTAATTCAACCTGCTTATCTCCCTTATTAATTGAATGTAGAGACGCAAACAACAACTCTCCCGCAATTCGGTAACGCTCCGCATCATCCGCTTCAAGCAAATCCTGTTGTAGCTTCGTCAGCTTTTTTACGTTTTTGTTGCGTTCGTTTTGTAAAAATCTCAATAAATCACTGCTTTTTTGTTTTACAGTATCTCGTAATGCCTTATCTCCAAAATACGCCTCCATACACTCACTAATAGAATCATATTGGCGCAAATTAGAAGTGATTTGAGTTAGTGGGATGGCTGAAAATATACTTTTCTGTTGTTCATTATCTCCAAGCATAGGGGCATATTCGTGTTGCTTAACTTGATTTATCAGTTTCGAGAAGGTTTCCCATAATTGGTTGATGTCACGTTGCTCCTGATACGCTGGTGTCTGGACTACAATTTCATTTGCAATTAATGGGCTGATCCCACTAAAAGACTCTACAAGCCAATTTGTGCTAGCGATACTAAGCTCATGATAGGCAGCAATAAATTGCTCCTTAGTTACTTCTAGTGGGTTAAGCTTATGTTGCTCTGGTGGCGCGGTATACACTGTACCGGGCATGACAACCCGAAAGGAACTGATTGAAGGTGTAATATGATGAATGCCATCCAACTGTACACCCGTTTGAGGATCAATCAAAATAAGATTACTGTGGCGCCCCATCAGCTCAATAATAATTCGTTTTAACGAAACGTCCCCTAATTCATCCCTTTGGCGAACGTCAATATGGATAATCCGCTCCATCCCAACCTGAGATACTGCTTCAATAAAACCACCCTCACAATGCTTGCGAAGCAACATGCAAAACATAGGTGCTTCTGGTGGGTTAGGAAATGATTGCTCAGTGAAATGGACTCGTGGATAAGTTGCGTTTGCGGAAAGTAGCAGCTTCACATTTTTTCCTTGCGCGCGCATGTTAAAAATAATATCTCTTGCAGAAGGTTGATGTATTTTATTAATTCGACCGCCGATGCACTGCTGAAGCTCATGGACGATCGCGCGTGTTACGATGCCATCTAATGCCATATTTGATTCTCCATTCTATGAATTGCTACTTTTTAGATTATCAGAAACCTACCTTAGAGGAAAGGGTTGCCTCTATATGATCTCGAGCTGACTTAAAACGCTGGTGATATTTTGGGACTGGCATACATAGATTTAGTGATAAGTGGATAAGCCTTCACGCTATATTTGACATAATTTACGGGAGGGGAATACCAGGTATGGAACAGAAACAGTGGCATCAGTATAGTGGCGAGGAGCTTCTAATGAAGTTTAACGTTACGGCTGAGGATGGACTAAAAGAGGAGGAAGTGGAGCAAAGAAGGCAACAATATGGCTGGAATGAATTGACAGAAGCGAAGCGAATTTCACCATTTATATTATTTTTAAATCAGTTTAAAGATTTTATGATGCTTGTATTGATGGGGGCTACCTTAATTTCAGGCATACTTGGTGAATATTTAGATGCGATCACAATTATTGCAATTGTTGTATTAAACGGTGTGCTTGGTTTTATTCAGGAGTTTCGAGCGGAGCGTTCACTTCGTGCATTAAAACAGTTATCTGCCCCCCATGCCAATGTGTTACGTCAAGGTGAAGTACGTAATGTATTTGTCAAAGAGCTTGTACCTGGCGATATTGTATTGGTAGAAAGTGGAGACCGTATACCTGCTGATGTGCATTGGCTAAAAACGAACAGCTTAGATGCAGAGGAATCCGCTTTGACTGGGGAGTCTCATCCAGTGGGCAAGCACAGCAAAGCACTTTACGAGAAAGAAGTTGCACTTGGGGATCAAAAAAATCTAGGTTTTATGGGTACAATGATTACCCGTGGCTCAGGAGTAGGAATAGTCATTCGTACAGGTATGGACACAGAAATGGGCAAAATTGCGGATCTGATTCAAAACACAGAGGAGCAACAAACACCATTACAGCTTAGACTTGAACAATTAGGAAAAATATTAATATATTTATCGCTTGCTTTAACAGTATTGGTTGTTCTTGTTGGGATTTTACATGGTCAACCTGCGTCAGCGATGTTTTTTATGGGGGTAAGCTTAGCGGTTGCCGCAATTCCAGAAGGTCTTCCTGCCATTGTTACGATCGCTTTAGCTTTAGGTGTGCAACGAATGATTAAAAGAAAGGCGATTGTGCGTAAATTGCCATCGGTTGAGACATTGGGCTGTGCGTCCGTTATTTGCTCCGATAAAACAGGAACCTTAACCCAAAATAAAATGACTGTAACAAAAATTTGGGTCGAAAATCGAGTGCTCGCTGTCAGTGGTGAGGGTTATGAACCTGTTGGGAATATTACTGAAAAAGGGAAGGCAGTTGATTTAAAAAGCGATCAGAGTCTCCGTCGTTTTTTACAAATTAGCTCTCTATGTAATAATGCTGTCATCTATAAAGAGGATGATAATGAGTCCAGGTCTAAACGTAAAGCCAAAGAGGATGAAGCAGAGGATAACTCTGTCTGGAAGTTAAAGGGTGATCCAACAGAAGGTGCATTAGTCACCTTAGCTAGTAAAATGGGTTTATCCCCGTCTTCTCTAAGCTCTGTATATGAACGGGAGCAGGAATTTCCATTTGATTCTAAGCGTAAACGGATGTCAGTTATTGCCTCCCATCAAGGTGGAAAGATTGCTTTTGTCAAAGGTGCACCTGATTTATTGCTTGAGCAATGCTCCTATATACTATGGGAAGGTAAGGTTGTGCCATTTACAGGAGTTTTTCGTGGAAAGGTACAGGCTGCTAATGAGGAGATGGCACGTAATGCATTACGTGTGTTAGGAATGGCTTATCGTGAGTTAAAGCCACATGAGGACTGTAGCAATGAAGACAATGTGGAATCACAGCTTATTTTTGTTGGATTAGCTGGGATGATTGATCCTCCAAGACGCGAGGCTAGAGACGCCATTGCAGTTTGCCGACGTGCTGGAATTAAGACGGTGATGATTACTGGGGATCATGGCTTGACTGCTGAAGCGATTGCAACTGATCTAGGCATTATTCAGCAAGGAGGCAAATCGATGTCAGGGCATCAGATTTCCGCTTTAAGTGATAATGAGCTAGATCGTCAAGTAGATAGCATTTACGTATATTCCAGAGTATCTCCTGAGCATAAGCTACGAATTGTGAAGTCATTACAGCGACAAGGTCATATTGTTGCGATGACAGGTGATGGAGTCAATGATGCACCTGCGATCAAAGCCGCAGACATTGGGATTTCGATGGGGATCACAGGAACGGATGTTGCGAAGGAAGCTTCATCCCTAGTGCTTAGTGATGATAACTTTACTTCTATTGTTGCAGCAATTGAAGAAGGAAGAAACATATATGAAAACATACGGAAATTTATTCGCTATTTGCTTGCTTCTAATGTTGGGGAAATTTTAACGATGTTATTTGCAATGTTAGCTGGGCTACCACTTCCTTTGTTACCGATTCAGATTTTATGGGTCAACCTTGTGACAGATGGACTACCTGCGATGGCGCTTGGTGTAGATCAGCCTGAAAAGGATTTAATGGAGCATAAGCCTCGTCCTGCTAAAGAGAACATATTTGCAAGACGTATGGGCTGGAAAATAATAAGTCGAGGATTTTTGATCGGGGTATGTACGTTAGGCGCATTCTGGATTACGCTACATGTAAATCCAAATGATGCTGCGCAGCTTGCAAAAGCGCAATCCGTTGCATTTTGTACATTAGTGATGGCACAACTTATCCATGTCTTTGATTGCCGTAGCTCACGCTCCATTTTCCACCGTAACATTTTGCAAAATAAATATTTAGTAGTTGCTGTTCTTTCTTCTGTTTTATTATTGTTAGGCGTAATGTACATCGAAGCACTCCAACCTATTTTCAAAACGGTTCCGCTAGGCGCAAGAGAATGGGCGATTACATTAGTTGCCGCAGGCATACCTACATTCCTGCTAGGTGCGGGTAGTGTCTGGTCAGGCAATCGCCGCAACTACAACGGCCCTAGACCGCTTGTCAGAGCGAATAGTACAAATATTCGTGCATAAAATCAATACCTTTTAAAGATGTAAAAAGATAAACTTACCCCTATGAAAGAAGCTTTTTATAGGGGGTTTTTTTATGGAATTTACAAAAATGCATGGACTCGGTAATGACTTTTTAATTGTTTATGGTGAGCAAGAGCTGCCCACAAATGCTGCAGAGCTGGCTATTAAATATTGCGATAGATATTTTGGCGTAGGTGGGGACGGCTTAGTTTATATTTTGCCTTCGGAACAAGCTGACTTTAAAATGCGCATCATTAATTCAGACGGTAGTGAAGCAGAGCAATGCGGCAATGCGATTCGTTGTGTTGCGAAATATGTATATGATCATGGCTATATACAGGAGCAAAACATCACCATCGAGACGATTGGTGCGGGGGTACAGCCTGTGAGCTTATATGTTGAACAAAATAAAGTAACGAAAGTGCGAGTAGATATGGGAGAGCCTATTCTAGATGGTTTACAGGTTCCGACTATTTTTGAAGGCAGTCCTGTCATGAATCAGCCTATAGAAGCTGGTGGGGAGCAGTTTTCATTTACTGCGGTTTCCATGGGAAACCCACATAGTGTCATCTATGTAGAGGACGCACCTACATTTGAATTGGCTACGTTTGGCCCACTGCTAGAGGTTCATCCCTATTTTCCACGTAAAATCAATGTTGAGTTTGCTAGCGTAACATCGCGTGATCGTGTAGAAATGAGAGTATGGGAGCGTGGTGCTGGACCTACATTGGCTTGTGGTACAGGGGCATGTGCAACATTGGTATCCTCCGTGCTGAATGGCTACACAGATCGTGCCGCATGGATTGGGCTAAAAGGTGGAGACCTATACATTGAATGGAACGAGGAAGACAATCATGTCTATATGACAGGGCCTGCCGAAGTGGTGTATACGGGGATAATTTAAATGTGTTTTTAATTTAAATGCATTTTTCAGATTAAAAAAGCGTGTCTGAAAATGAAAACACCTGAGAACGAATGTATCTGCAAAAAATACGAATGCACTATAGTGAGTTATTTTTTCGAAGTGTTTTTTGTTTTTTTCAGACACGTCTTAATTAATTTGTACTTTATAAAATTGTTTCAACACTTATAAACTGATGATCTCAACCATCAATAACTGTATTTTTCTAGCTTTAACGGTATTTCATAGCTTCACACCGTCCTACTCAACTTCACTTCAAAATTTGGTTTTGTAACATAATCCATGTAATGCGTTTTCCCATCAAAATTTAAATAAGCTTGATAACGCGTTACGATAGCTGGTGCTGTAATCAAATCAAGCACTTGCTCCTTGGCAACCCAACGACAATCCGAAGTCTCTTCGGATGTGCGTAATTGCCCGCCGATAGGTTTACAAATAAAGTCTAACATCACTTTAGTTGGAACTTCAGTTACCCCGTCATACCATTTATGCACACCACTGTTTGAAAATACGCCAAATAACTGCGACACAATGACATCTATTCCACTTTCCTCTTTTATTTCTCTAATGAGAGCATCGATAAGATTTTCACCTACTTCTACTTGCCCACCTGGGCATACCCATCCTCCATGATGAGTTTTCACCAAAAGCACTTGTCCTTGCTCATTTTCAACAATCCCACTAACAGCAACAATATGAGTTGGCCATGTCATGTACTTTCCTCCATAAGTTTTATAAATGATAAAGTACTTTTTGATAAAATAGTTACCAGCAACAGAACAAAACTTCTTAGCAATGATTTCAGCATGTATTTTATTTTGTCAGGCATTTTCCAAGGCTAGATCAGGCTATCGTATAGATTCCAACTACTCACATTACATTGATCGTACTCATTGTTACCGACAGCTATTATTGAGCCATCTAATTTAAGTCCAATCGTATGCGTGCATCTACCAGATATCGCAACAATATTACGCCATTCACTCACGTTACATTGGGAATACTTATTTGAACCCGTAGCGACTACACTTCCGTCCGATTTAAGACCTATCGTATGATAGCTGCCTGCTGCTACCGCTATAATATTTCGCCAATCGTCCACAGCGCATTGTCCTTCGCTTTTTCGCCCAGTTGCAACCACTGAACCATCCGACTTAAGACCAACTGTATGAAGATAACCGGCTGAAATTGAAACAATACCATGCCAGTCATTTATATTACATTGGCCAGCAATATTATTACCAGTTGCAACGACCGCACCCTCTGAGTTCAAACCAATAGTGTGCCAGTCACCAGAGGAAATCATCACAATGTTATTCCAATCCTTTACGTCACATTGTCCTTCATTTTTGCGACCAACGGCTAACGCTGTACCATCTGATTTTAGGCCGATAGTGTAGCGCCAAGCGGCTGTAACTGCAACAATATCTTGCCAGTCATTTACATTACATTGCCCTTGATTATTCCATCCCACAGCTATCATAGTTCCATCAGCTTTGAGACCCACTGTATGGGCTTTACCTGTATTGTTCGCCTTATGAACATTGCCAACCGCCACCGATACAATATCACGCCAGTCATTTACATTGCATTGACCGCAGTTGTTGTCGCCAACAGCAAGTACCGTTCCGTCCGATTTAAGTGCAACGGTATGATTACGTCCTGCTGCTAAGGTAGAACGAGGCCATAATTGATTCATCATCATACCTCCATTTCTTGTTATTATCTTTTCACTAAGTTAATAATACAACGCTCAACACGTTGCAGCATTTTCTTTTACATTCCAAGCAGTGCACCTACAGCACTGCCTTCAAATTGTATGGCTCCCCCCAGCAAAGGGAATTGCACCTTTTTTTAAATCAGTGCTGCAACCAGCCAAACCTAGCGAAGGCGCAAAGTGATTCTGAAGGGAGTCTTTAAAACCGTCTTCTCCCATTATGTGTATACCGATGAAAAGAAGATGGTTTTAACAACGACCGCAAGAACACTTTGCACCGAAGCTACCACCCCACACGTTGCAGCACTGATTTTACATTCTGAGCAGTGCCCCCTACAGCACTGCCTTCAAATCTATGTATTCCCCCAGCAAAGGGAATTGCACCTTTTTTTAAATCAGTGCTGCAACCAGCCAAACCTAGCGGAGGAGCAAAGTGATTCTAAAGAGAGTCTTTAAAACCGTCTTCTCCCATTAAGTGTATACCGATGAAAAGAAGATGGTTTTAACAACGACCGCAAGAACACTTTGCACCGAAGCTACCACCCCCACACGTTGCAGCACTTGATTTTGAATTTGAGCAGTGCACTTACAACACTGCCTTCAACTTTATGGCTTCCCCCAGTAAAGGGGATTGCACCTGTTTTAAAATCAGTGCTGCAACCAGCCAAACCTAGCGAAGGAGCAAAGTGATTCTGAAGAGAGTCTTTAAAACCGTCTTCTCCCATTATGTCTATACCGATGAAAAGAAGCCGGTTTTAACAACGACCGCAAGAACACTTTGCACCGAAGCTACCACCTCCACACGTTGCAGCACTGATATCACTCTCAGAGCAATGCACTTGACTCCCATCCTGTCAAGTACTTTATTTTGATACCCAATTCTAGTTTATTACTATTATCCCACTGCGATTAACTTGAATTATACTTTTGGTAATTCAGGATTCTTGGTGAAGGGATGGTAGGTCAAATGAAATTGGATTTGCGTACAAAGCTTAGCCAAGAGGTGCTCATTGGCGACGGTGCTATGGGGACATATTTATATCACTTAGGTTTTCCAGTAGGGATTTCGTTTGAGGAATTCAATTTGATACAGCCTGATGTAATTCGAGAAGTGCATCAGCAATATATACAAGCAGGTGCGAATTTGCTTGAGACCAATACTTTTTCAGCAAATTATTTTAAACTTTCTAAGTTTGGTTTAGAAGATAAGGTAAATGAAATCAATCGTGCAGCCGTGAGACTCGCAAGACAGGCAGCAGTAAACGCCAATCAGGATATTTATATTGCAGGTGCAGTTGGTTCGATTCGAGGGGGCAAACGGATTGATTTAACCGCTAAAGAGTTAGGGCTCTATTATGAGCAACAAATGAGTGCATTATTGTCAGAGCAAGTCGATGCCTTATTATTAGAAACATTTTATGATCTCGATGAAATTCGGATTGCTTTAAAAAAGGCACGCCTCCTAACTGATATTCCAGTCATATGTCAGTTTGCGGTTGATCAGGTAGGGCGTACTCTTGATGGCTATAGTATCGATGAGGCTTACGAAATATTAACGCAAGAAGGCGCAGACGTATTAGGTTTTAACTGCCATTCTGGTCCAAAAGGCATTATGTCTGTTTTGGAGCGTTTGCAGGAACCACCTCAAGTCCCTTATTCTATTTATCCAAATGCAGGCTTGGCGGAGTATATCGACGGTGAATACGTATATGGAGCAACACCACAATATTTTGGTCATACTGCGCTTGAATTTGTAGAGCATGGTGTGCGTTTAATTGGGGGTTGCTGTGGGACTACGCCAGAGCATATTGCCCAAATAGCTCAAAAGCTTGATGGATATGAGCCTATCCCTTTATCCCAAATTCAAGAGAAATTTAAGCTGCAAAAAGAAAAGGAAAAAGAAAGACAAAAAGAAGATGAACTAGCCGAAGCTGTAGCAACGAGTTTTGAGATTAAAAATGAAGCTTCATCAGACTGTGCTTGTGGCAGTCATGCACCAGATCATGGACATCATGATCATCGTACATTAGTGGATTTAGTAAAGGAGCGACACACGATCATTGTCGAGTTAGATCCGCCACGTGACCTCAATATAGGTAAGTTTATGGCTGGAGCAAGCGCATTAAAAGCTGCAGGCGTTGATGCTATTACATTAGCGGACAATTCTTTGGCGGTGACTCGTATGAGTAATATGGCGTTAGGTCATTTGGTTCAAGCTCAGACTGGAATAAGACCCATTGTGCATATTGCTTGTCGTGATCGCAATTTAATTGGAACTCAATCTCATATGATGGGGTTTAATGCACTTGGTATTCATCATGTGCTTGCGGTGACTGGTGATCCCGCACGGTTTGGTGATCTTCCTGGGGCTAGCTCAGTGTACGATATGACCTCTTTTGAAATGATTCGGATGATTAAGCAGCTAAATGAGGGTGTTGGATTTTCAGGTAATCCTCTCAAACAAAATGCTAAATTTGTAGTAGGTACAGCTTTTAATCCCAATGTCAAGCATTTGGATAAGGCGGTACAGCGTTTAGAGAAGAAAATTGCTGCTGGCGCTGATTACGTAATGACACAACCTGTTTATGATGTAAAGCTAATCGAACAAATTAAAATTGCAACAGATCATTTGAATATTCCTGTGTTTATAGGTATTATGCCGCTAGCAAGTGGCAAAAATGCTGAATATCTGCATAATGAGGTTCCAGGCATCCAACTATCAGATCAAATTCGTCATCGTATGAGTGGTTTACAAGGAGAGGTTGGGCGACAAGTTGGGATCGATATTGCAAAGGAATTATTAGATGTAGCTATACAGCATTTTAAAGGAATATATTTAATCACACCGTTTATGTTCTATGAAATGAACGTAGTGCTTACAAAATATATTGACGAAAAAGTGCGAAGATCAGTAACAGACAAGAGACTAAAAGTGTAAATTGGGTCACAGGTACATGCTGAAGCTTAAAATTGAGGGTGAAAAAAGGGGACAATACTTGTCTCCTTTTCGATAATCAATTACAATAGGGTAACGGATGTGATGCATTTTGACTCACAGTATGACTGGATTTGGTGGAGCTACCAAAAGATATGGTGGGTTCATCATTCAATTTGAAATAAAGTCTGTCAATCATAGGTATGGAGAAGTTGTAATCCGAATGCCTAGAGAATGGACGTGTTATGAGGACGGACTTCGTCGTCTAGTACTAAGTCATGTCAAGCGTGGTCGAATCGATGTCTTTATTAATAAAGAACATGAAGGCCATTCGTCCCCACTTAGACTTAATACACCTGTTTTAGAAGCGTATATTAAAGCTGCTTCTGAAATTGGTATGAAGTATGGCACTGATGCCACTATGACTACTGCAGATTTGCTGTCATTGCCTGATGTTATGACTGTAGACTCTAGTGCACAAGGTATGGAATTATCCGAAGCATTGGAACACACCTTGCAGGAAGGGCTTAGTGAGGCAATACAGGGTCTTGTTGCCATGCGTGAGCAGGAGGGGACTCATCTTGCTCAAGATATTGCTAATCATCTTACTAGACTCGAAGAAATACACGCTGAACTCATTACATTAGCGCCAGAGGTCGTGAAGGATTACCGCAGTCGGCTAGAAGGTCGTCTGTCAGAATTAATGGAAGGTGCTCTTGATGAGCAAAGGTTTGCAATGGAGGTTGCAATTTTTGCTGATCGATCTAATGTAGATGAAGAGCTAATTCGACTCAAAAGTCATTTTGAGCAATGCCGCGGGCTGCTCCAATCCTGTGAACCTGTTGGACGCAAGCTTGATTTTCTGATTCAGGAAATGAATCGGGAGACCAATACGATAGGATCAAAAGCGAATCATCTAGCTCTGGTCAATCGTGTCGTCGAAATGAAAGCGGAACTTGAGAAAATCCGCGAGCAGGCGGCGAATATTGAGTAATATGCTATTTAGGATTCGGTAAAATTAGGGGGAGCAACCTGAACATGGCAATTAAACTTATAAACATTGGCTTTGGAAATATTGTATCTGCGAATCGCATTATTTCTATTGTGAGCCCAGAATCAGCACCAATTAAACGAATTATTCAGGAAGCGAGAGATCGTCATATGCTCATTGATGCGACATATGGCAGACGTACGCGTGCGGTTATTATTACAGATAGTGATCATGTGATTTTATCTGCAGTGCAGCCTGAGACGGTAGCGCACCGTTTATCAGCTAAAGATGATGACAACGATGAATAAAATGGAGAGTATCATGTCAAAAGGGTTATTAATTGTATTATCAGGTCCATCAGGTGTAGGTAAAGGAACAGTGTGCAGCAAATTAAGGGAACGTTTGCCTGAGCTCGTATATTCTGTTTCCGCTACTACGCGTGGCCCTCGGTTCGGTGAGGAGCATGGGGTTAATTATTTCTTTAAAACAAGAGAGCAATTTCTTGATATGATCGAAAACGATCAGCTTTTAGAATACGCTGAATATGTCAATAATTTTTATGGTACCCCGCGTGATTTTGTTGAGCAAACAATTAATGCAGGCAAAGATATCATTCTAGAAATTGAAGTTCAGGGTGCGCTAAAAGTGAAGGAAAAATTCCCACAAGGAATTTTTGTGTTTTTGTTGCCTCCTTCGCTTGATGAGCTTAAAGATCGTATCGAAGGTCGTGGCACAGAAAATAAAGCAACCATTGATCATCGAATGATGGTTGCTGCTGATGAGATTAGCTTAATTGAACATTATGATTATGCTGTTGTTAATGATGAAATTGATTTGGCTTGTGAGCGAATTCAATCCATTATTGTTGCAGAACATTGTAAGGTTAGAAAAAGTCAATAAAAAGATCAAAAATAACATTACATATTAGTCTCATTAATAATAGGACCATATATGTTCATCGTTATTAAGAATGCAAAGAAGAGGTGTATCATATGTTGTATCCATCAATCGACAAGATGCTTGGTAAGGTAGGAAGTAAATATTCTTTGGTTGTTGCTGCTTCACGCAGAGCTAGACAATTGAAGGAAGGCGAAAAAAGCGATCTTCAAAATCCGAAGTCAAATAAGCAAGTTGGCTGTGCTTTAGAAGAAATTTATGGGGACTACGTTAAAATCAAAAGAGATGATCATGGCGATCTATTGATTAACGAAGAAGAATAGTAAAATAATTGATAGCTCACAACAACCTCTTTTGTGATTGAACATTGGGGGTTGTTATTTTTTTAATCCATCTATCCTGCTGTAGAAAGCGAGGGATTATTATGTTAAGTGGTAAAAAGATATTGTTAGGCGTTACTGGTGGAATTGCCGCCTTCAAAGCCGCAGCGCTTTGTAGTCAGCTTGTTAAAAAAGGTGTTGAGGTTCAGGTCATTATGACGAAGTCGGCAACTGAATTTATTACACCGCTGACAATGCAAGCATTATCTAAAAATCCAGTTTATAGTGATACATTTGATGAAAAAAATCCGAGAACGATAGCACATATAAATTTAGCGGATTGGGCTGATTTAGTGCTTATTGCCCCTGCTACTGCAAATATTATTGGTAAAATGACAGCAGGGCTTGCGGATGATATGTTATCTACCACACTGCTTGCGACAGAGGCACCGATTATGCTCGCACCTGCAATGAATGTACATATGTATGCTCACCCTGCAGTGATGCGAAACATGTCAGAGCTAGTAGCTCGTGGCGTGATGATGATTGAACCCGGTGAGGGCTTGTTAGCCTGTGGTTATACTGGCAAGGGGAGATTAGAAGAGCCAGAAACGATTGTACAAGTGGTGGAGCGATATTTTAGCAATGAACAAAAGCAACACCAACTACTTGATGGCAAAAGGATTGTTATTACAGCTGGAGGAACTATTGAAAGATTGGATCCTGTTCGCTTTATTTCCAATGATTCATCTGGCAAAATGGGTTTTGCTTTAGCGAGAGTAGCGCGCCAGTTAGGCGCAGAGGTGACGTTAGTTGTAGCCAATACACAAGTAGCCCCACCTTCAGGCATAAAGGTCATTTCAGTAGAATCTGCACAGGAGATGTATGAGGCAGTGCTTGGATTATGGTCAACGACAGACATAGTGATTAAGGCCGCAGCGGTTGCAGATTATCGACCTAAAGTCATTAATCCTACCAAAATAAAAAAACAAGGGCAAACGATGACGCTTGAGCTTGTTAAAAATATTGATATTTTAGAAACGTTAGGTTCACAAAAGACATCACAATTTTTAATTGGTTTTGCAGCAGAAACTAATGATCTAGAACATTATGCTATGGATAAGCTCAGACGCAAAAATTGTGATTTAATAATTGCAAATGACGTTAGCGTGTCAGGGGCTGGGTTTGGTACGGACACCAACATTGTTCATATTTATGATGCACAAGGGTTAGTTACAGCCTTGCCATTGTTGTCTAAGGATGAGGTTGCAATGCAAATTTTAGAGCTTACTGCGCAGCGTTTAGATGGAGCTAATCAATGAGTGCGACAAGTTTAACAACATATACAACTTATAATGTAGTCAAGGTGATCGTGGATGTTCCTAGCCGAGCAACGAATAGACCCTTTGACTATTTAGTTCCAGCAGAGATGTTGGCATGGATACAGGTTGGGAGCCGAGTGGCAATACCCTTTGGACCGCGTACGGTTCAAGGGTTTGTCATTTCTATACATGAGCAGACAGAATTAAATTATGCCAAAATGAAATATGTTCAAGAGCTACTAGATGTAATGCCTCCATTGTCTACCGATCTTGTTGAGCTCGCCGTTTGGATGAGTCGTTATTATGCCTGTTCGATTATTTCTGCACTAAATGTTATGATTCCAGCAAGTCTAAAAGGGAAAGCTGAAAAATACATTCAACTTAACCCAGATTATGAGGATGATGAAAGTGACAATGGTTTATTTGCGACAATAGAGCTTTTTACAGACAACGAAAAAAGACTACTACAAGATATAAAGCAACAAGGCTCTGTTGTCATGTCACAGTTATTTTCACGATATCCAGATGAAGCGGTATTTATTAAGTCCATGCTTGAAAAAGGTGTTTTGTCACAAACCCAAGTCATTAAGGATAAAATACGTATTAAAAAGGTGAAGACAGTTGTAGCTACTGTGTCGGGGGAAGATGCCGAGCAAGCTTTACAATCTTTTAATGCTAAAGCACAACGACAAAAGGAAGTGCTTCAGTTTTTGCTAGAGACTGGAGTCACGTTACCGATGCAAGAAGTATTAACAACATTAAAGGTAACTACGGCAACTGTGAAAAAACTGGCAGAAAAAGGTTTTGTTGAGATTGAAGAGAAGGAAGTCTTTCGTGATCCATACAAGGGGAGACATTTTAAGCATACGGTACCACCAGAGCGTACTTCGGAGCAACAGGTTGTGTATGAGGCATTAACAGGTGCACTTGACTCGACCTCACATGCTGTTTATTTGTTACATGGGGTAACTGGAAGTGGCAAAACAGAAGTGTACCTACAGACCATTCAGCGTTGCATTGAGCTTGGACGTGAAGCGATTGTGCTTGTACCCGAAATTTCATTAACCCCTCAAATGGTAGAGCGCTTTAAAGGACGTTTTGGTAATTTAGTGGCGGTATTACACAGTCGATTATCTAATGGAGAACGTTATGATGAATGGCGCAAAATTCGGGAGGGGCGTGTCAAAGTAGCAGTAGGTGCGCGGTCCGCGGTGTTTGCTCCATTTTCTAATTTAGGACTCATTGTTATGGATGAGGAGCATGAAACTTCATACAAACAAGAAGAGACACCGAAGTACCATGCTAGAGATGTAGCTGTACGAAGAGCAATGCAGCATCAAGCTGTTGTTATTTTAGGGTCTGCGACTCCTTCACTTGAAAGCTATTTTGCCGCTCGATCTAGATCCAATCCTGACTTTTCTCCTTATTTGCTAGAAATGCAGCAACGTGCATCTGGCAGTTCTTTACCGAGTGTGCAAATTATTGATATGCGTAATGAATTAAAGGATGGTAATCGCTCGATGTTCAGTCGTAGTTTACATCAAGGTATTGCTGCCAGATTAGAACGTGGAGAACAGACTGTATTGTTTCTGAATCGGCGTGGACATTCTACTTTTGTAATGTGTCGTAGCTGTGGTTATGTCGCAGGTTGTCCTGAATGTGATATTTCATTAACCTACCATCAAAAAGCAAATAATGTACGTTGTCATTATTGTGGTCATGCGGAACCTGCACCAGCCATTTGTCCAGAGTGTGGCAGTGAGCATATAAGATACTTTGGTACAGGAACACAACGTGTAGAAGAGGAATTAGGTAAGCTGTTTCCGGGGATTAGTATTATTCGCATGGATGTGGACACAACCTCTGAAAAGGGGTCACATGAGAAGTTACTTACTGCTTTTCGAGAAAAAAAGGCACAGGTGTTATTAGGCACTCAAATGGTGGCAAAAGGGCTCGATTTTCCAGATGTGACATTAGTGGGTGTAATTGCGGCAGATACTGCTCTTCATTTTCCTGACTTTCGTTCCGCAGAGAAAACATTTCAGCTATTAACACAGGTTGCAGGAAGGGCGGGACGACATCAATTGCCAGGCGAGGTTATTATACAAACCTATGTGCCTGAGCATTATTCGGTCATCCATGCAAGTCGTCATGATTATTTATCATTTGTACGAGAAGAACTTACACATCGTAGAGCGCTGTATTATCCGCCATATAGTCGTCTTGTTTTAATTACGTTGTCACATGAGCAGTTGCCTATATTATTGCGTAAGTCTGAAAATTTAGTACTAGAGCTTAAAGGTCAAGCGCAAAAATTAGGCTGGTACGGTAGTATGGATAAATTCAGCTCAGAGGCGTTGGAAATTCTTGGTCCTGTTGCTTCGCCTGTACCACGTATAAAAAACCGTTATCGGTTTCAGTGTGTGGTTAAATTTAGAGGTGATTTGAATGTGACTGAACTGATTGAATTGACGGTTGCAAAGCTATTAGAGGAATCAAAGGATAATTTATTTCAAATTAGTATAGATGTAGATCCACAAATGCTTATGTAGTGAGTTGGAAATAAAATGATGATAGTTAAAGGATAAAGGATAAAGGATGGTGTACCGTATGGCATTACGTATTATTGTTATAGAACCAGATGAGGTATTGCATCAGGTCGCAAAAGAGGTTAAAAAAATAACACCCAATATTGGGAAACTGCTCACAGATATGGCTGAGACGATGTATGATGCAGAGGGTGTTGGACTGGCTGCGCCACAAATCGGCATTTTAAAACGAGTGATAGTCATTGATGTTGGGGATGAGCATGGGTTAATTGAGCTTATTAATCCTGAAATTGTAGCTAGTGAAGGCGAACAGTTTGGACCAGAGGGTTGCCTGAGTATTCCTAACTACAGAGGGGATGTTAGGCGCGCCCAAACCGTTACTGTTAAAGGACTAGACCGTAACGGAAAGGAAGTTACGTATACGGGAAGCGATTTGTTAGCGAGAGCGTTCCAACATGAAATTGACCATTTAAATGGAGTATTATATACAGATCTTGCTGAAAGAGTATATGAAATAACGGCTGAAGGTGAAGAGAAAAAGTAAGGAAAGAGGTGGGTTAATATGAATATTGTGTTTATGGGTACGCCTGCCTTTGCAGTGCCATCCTTAGAATTGCTGCTTGAAAACGGGTATAACGTGGTGGGTGTCGTCACACAGCCCGACCGTCCAAAGGGACGTAAAAAGGTCTTGATGCCAACGCCTGTAAAGGAAGCTGCATTGCGTCATGGCCTACCAGTCATGCAACCAGAAAAGCTTCGTCAAGCAGAAGCAGTAGCGGAGCTGGCAGCGTGGAAGCCGGATTTGATTGTTACGGCGGCCTTTGGACAAATTTTGCCTAAAGCTGTGCTTGATCTTCCTGTTTATGGCTGCTTAAATGTGCACGGTTCTTTATTGCCTAAATATCGTGGTGGCGCTCCAATTCAGCGTTCTATTATTAATGGAGAGTCTGAAACAGGCGTTACGTTAATGTATATGGCAGAAGGATTAGATACAGGTGATATGATCGCTACCGCTAGCATTCCAATTACAGATGAAGATAACTCAGGCACGATTTTTGAAAAACTAAGCCATGTTGGAGCTAAGCTACTCATTGAACAACTTCCAGATGTTATTGCTGGTAAAGCATCACGCACCCCGCAAAATGATGAGGAGTCCACATATGCCAAAAATTTATCCAGAGAAGATGAAAAAATAAATTGGGCATCTAGCTCAACAAGTATTTTTAACCAGATTAGAGGGCTTTCTCCATTCTCGGGTGGTTTTACGATGTGGAATAATGAAGTGTTTAAGGTATGGGAAGTCCAAAATCCTAAGCATGTCGCTAGCTCTAATACTGACTTGAGTTATGAACCTGGAACTGTAATCGGGCTTACAAAAGAGGGCATTGAGGTTAGCACTGGCGATGGTTCGGTTTTTTTAACAAAAGTACAGCCAGCCGGTAAAAAAGCAATGGATGCGACCCAATTTATGCTTGGTGGTGTCATGAAGAAAGGGACGGTATTGTTATGAGTAAGGCAACCCGTCTAAGATTTCCTTTAACTGCTCGTGGCGTTGCGCTTCAGGTGCTTACTAGCGTAGAGCAGGAAGGGGCGTATAGCAACCTGCAACTAAATGAAGCATTACAACGTGCTGAATTATCGGGTGCAGATAGTGGTCTAGCCACGGAGTTAGTATACGGCACAATTTCACGAAGAAATACGATTGACTATTTTTTGAATCAATATGTGCAAAAGGGAGTTGGCAAGCTTGAGACTTGGGTGCGGAATTTACTCAGACTTAGCTTCTACCAAATCTATTATTTAGATCGTATCCCCGACCATGCCGCTGTAAGTGAAGCGGTAAAAATCGCTAAAAGATTAGGACACCAAGGAATTTCAGGGATGGTAAACGGTGTATTACGTAACATTTTGCGTAATGCAGATAAGCTGGTTGTGCCGGCCAATCTCCCTACAGTGTCGCAAATTGCATTAGAGCATTCTCATCCAGAATGGCTAGTTGAAAAGTGGGTGAATTGGCTAGGAGATGAAAAGACCGCAGACATTTGTCAGGCCAACAATGTTCCCCCTGCAAATAGTGTCAGAGTGAATACGACAGTTATTACAAGGGACAAGCTCATTGCGGAAATGAAGGATGCTGGATTAGATGTTATACCTTCAAAGCTTGCACAAGATGGGATTGTAGTACGTAGTGGCGGAAATATGGCGTTAACCTCATGGTATAAGAATGGATTGTTATCCGTTCAGGATGAAAGCTCCATGCTAGTAGCCGAGGCACTAGACGTTAAACCAAATATGAAGGTGTTAGATTGTTGTGCTGCTCCAGGAGGTAAAACCTGCCATATTGCAGAGAGGCTTGAGGGAACGGGACAAGTGATAGCCAATGACGTCCATCCACATAAAGCAAAATTAATAGAGGATCAGGCGAAACGGCTTGGTTTAAAGCAAGTAAAGTGCCAGATTAGTGATGCGATGGAATTAAATAATCAATTTGCTAAGGAATCCTTTGATCGTATCCTCCTAGATGCTCCGTGCTCTGGCTTAGGTGTCATCCGTCGTAAGCCAGATTTAAAATGGGTAAAAACAGAGGAGGATATTGCCAATATTGCTCAGTTGCAAGGAGAGCTACTCCATGCCGTTTCTGAGTTGTTAAAGCCTGGTGGCATATTGGTATATAGTACCTGCACAATGGAGCCAAGTGAAAATAATGAGGTTGTGAGTACATTTTTAAGTCAGAATCTCAATTTCTCATTAGAAATGGAGCCATTTTTGTCACAGCTTCCAGTCGTGCATCAGGAATATCAAAATCCAGCTAAACAAGGATTTCAAATATTTCCAGATGATTATCATTCAGATGGATTTTATATTTCACGATTACGCAAAAAGGCTTAAAAATGTATATAAAATACAAGCCTAGAGGGCAATCGCTAACGAAATGATTAGGCTTTATGATTTCATTTTCATTAGCGATTGCCCTTTAGAATGTGCAGTAAAACTTGAACTCTATGAAAACATGAAGTAATATCAATACTGCAATAAAGTTTTAGTGCTATTATGTTTTATGGTAAAATGGAAAGAATGAATGTGATAGCACATACGATATATTATAGAACAGGTGTGTGAAGATGAAACCTTTTATATACGACTACACGATGGAAGAGTTACAAGAATGGGCAGTAAGCCAAGGGGAGCCAGCATTTCGTGGCGGTCAAATCTTTGATTGGCTCTATGTAAAGCGGGTAGATTCCTTTGAGCAAATGAGTAACCTTTCCAAAGCATTACGGCAAAAGCTTGATGATAGCTTTTCTTTTGTGCTTTTAAAAGAAATTGCTAAATATGAGTCTTCAGATGGAACAGTGAAGTTTTTATTTGGACTTCATGATGATCATGGGATTGAGACGGTTGTAATGAAGCACAACTATGGCAACAGTATTTGTGTAACAACACAAGTTGGTTGTCGTGTTGGCTGTACTTTTTGTGCTTCCACCCTTGGTGGCCTCAAGCGTAATCTTACCGCAGGTGAGATTGTCGCGCAGGTTGTACAGGCTCAGCGGATTTTAGATGAGCGTGGCGAAAGAGTAAGTAGCATCGTCATTATGGGTACAGGTGAACCGTTTGAAAATTATGATGCAACGATGAACTTTTTGCGGATTATGATTCATGAAAAGGGCTTAAATATTGGACAACGTCATATTACCGTTTCAACAAGTGGGATTGTTCCAAGCATTTATAAATTTGCAGATGAGGGAACTCAAATTAATTTAGCGATTTCAATCCATGCTCCAAATGATGCTTTGCGTTCGAAGCTAATGCCAGTTAACCGTCGTTATCCTTTTAACGATGTGATTGAATCTTTAAATTACTATATTGCTAAAACAGGAAGAAGAATTACATTTGAGTATGCATTAATTAATGGTGTAAATGATAGACCTGAGCATGCAAAGGAACTCGCTGAGGTGATTAAAGGAATGAGCATGTCCAGTCACGTAAACCTCATTCCTGTTAACCATGTTCCAGAACGCAAATATGTTAGAACTTCGAGAAATGATATTTTTAATTTCCAACGTGTGTTGACGGATGCTGGTATTAATGTAACGATCCGTCGTGAGCAAGGGCATGACATTGCAGCAGCCTGTGGTCAATTGCGGGCGAAGCATATGGAGTCTGGTACGAGGTGATAATAGTTGATTAGAACAGTTCATGTAAGTGATGTAGGCTTAGTGCGTTCTGTGAATGAGGATACGGCGTGGACCCAGCAATTAGGGCATGGGCTTACGCTTGGTATTGTTGCCGATGGTATGGGCGGTCATCAAGCTGGTGATGTCGCAAGTAAGCTTGCTGTAGAGACGATCGTTACTGATTTAAGTGAAATAAGTAATGATGTATCATTACAAGAATGCGAGATTGCACTTAAGGAAGCTATTATTCATGCCAATGAAGTTGTTTACCGTAGAGCACAGCAGCATGAAGAATATCGTAATATGGGGACAACCGTCGTAGCTGCACTTTTAAAAGGTCAGGCTGGGATTATTGGTCATATTGGGGATAGTAGAGCATATTTATATCGTCAAGAGAAATTAGAGCAATTAACAGAAGATCACTCACTTGTTAATGTGTTATTAAAAAATAAACAAATTAGCGCCGCAGAAGCAAGTGTACATCCACGTCGTAACGTATTAACTAGAGCACTTGGAACTGATGAAGAAGTGATGGTTGATATGGATCATATCACTTTAGAGCTAGGAGATACCCTTGTCATTTGTAGTGATGGTCTTAGCAACTTCGTTACAACAGCGCAAATGATAGATACACTTGGCAATACATTGCTTTCGCTACAAAGCCGAGCAGATACCTTGCTTCAGCTAGCTTTGGAAGCAGGTGGCGAAGACAATATTACGGTTGTCTTAATTGAGCTTGGTGGAGATACCGAAGATACCGGGTCAAGTACAAAGGAGTTGAAAGCATGATTGGACATGAATTAGGCGGTCGTTATCATATTCTTGAACAAGTTGGTGGCGGTGGAATGGCGCTTGTATACAAAGCACATGACATTCTTCTAAACCGTAATGTAGCCATTAAGGTGCTTAGACAACAATTTGTAAATGATGAGGAATTTATTAGACGTTTCCGTAGGGAAGCACAATCCGCAGCCTCCTTGTCACATTCTAACATCGTTAGTGTATATGATGTAGGACAAGAAGATGAGATCCATTATATCGTAATGGAGTATATTGAGGGACAAAATCTTAATGAGATTATTAAGGAAAGAGCACCGATGCAGGTGGAAGAAGCGGTACGTATCGCTTCACAAATTGCAGATGCATTAGACCATGCACATCATAATGACATTATTCATCGTGATATTAAACCTCATAATATTTTAATTGGAAGAAACGGTCGTGTGAAGGTAACGGATTTTGGGATTGCACGTGCAGTCACCTCATCCACAATTACGCAGACAGGTTCAGTCGTTGGTTCAGTGCATTATTTCTCACCTGAGCATGCAAAGGGCGTTGCTACGGGAGAAAAGTCAGATCTCTACTCACTTGGAATTGTATTATACCAAATGCTAACAGGACGACTTCCATTTTTAGGGGAAAGTCCAATTAGTGTTGCCTTAAAACATTTACAAGAGCAATTTGAAGAACCACGTGTGGTTAATCCATTAATCCCACAAAGTGTTGAAAATATCATTTTAAAATCGATGCGTAAAAACCCTGGTGAACGTTACAATTCTGCTCGTGAAATGTTGCGTGATTTGGAAACCTGCTTGTTGCCTGAGCGGCGGATTGAACCTAAATTGTTTTTTGAACATGAAAGTGATGAGGACAGCACTAGAGTTGTGCCAGCAATCAAATCACAAAGCTCAGTATATACTGGACCACCATCAAAGTTGTCACGAGATGTACCAAATGGTGAAGAGGTTGAAAGTAAAAAGGATAAAAAGGCTAATAAAAACAAAGCAATTTTATGGGTCAGCTTAACAGCCATTTTATTAGTGGCTATCATTTCTGTGGCTTGGTACGTCAATAAAGTATTAACTGTTGCTGAAGTTCCTATTCCTAACGTAGTCAACCTAGAAGAAAAGGCTGCGATCTTAAAGCTGTCTGAAAGTGGACTTAAGGTAGGAGAAATTGTTAGGGAATATAAAGATGGTTTTGATGAGGGCATCGTGTATGAGCAAGGTAAGCCAGAGGGCACGCTAGTGAAGGAAGGCTCTACCATTGATTTGTGGGTGAGTACTGTCAAGCCTACCTCTAAAATGACGTCAGTGGTTGGTGAAACCTATGATGATGCTGTGTCTAAGCTTGTTAGTCTTGGAATTGATAAAGCAAACATTAGTAAAACAGATCAACCAAGTGATGACGTAGAGGAAGGCAAAGTGATTGAGCAGACGCCTTCGGCAGATAGTGAATTTGATCCCCAATCAGTTAAGGTTGTTCTTATTGTTAGTAAGGGCAAAGAAAATGTTAATATGATTAATCTGATCGGGATGACGCAGGAAAAGGCAGAAGCAGAACTTAAGGAATTGAACCTAAAACTGTCTAAGGATGGAATTAAATATGAACCCAGCTTTGATAAAAAAGAAGGGCAGGTCATAGATCAATGGCCATTCAAAGCGGGAGACCCTGTTACGCCAGGCTCAGAAGTTATCTTGACCGTCAGTTCTGGTTATCCACCTTCAGCATTTGAATATAAGTTTAGCTTCCCTGTAGCTCCTGCTACAGAGGGGAAAAAGAGTAAAATTAAAATTACGTTTGACGATGCCCGTGGTGAAAAGCAGGATTGGGGAACAAAAACAATTTCTAGCATAGAGACTTTATCAGTCGATATGATTTTAGCGCCAAATAAAAATGGGGTTGTCACTGTAACACGTGATGGACAATACTTGGATTCTTATCCTGTATCGTACATTGATGCTAAACAAGGGACTGTACCTATTCCACAAATACCTGGGACAGAGGTACCACCTGATAGTGGTGGCGACTCGCCAAGCAACAATGAAGAGCCGCCGGCAAATACAAATGGTTGACAAACTATGAAATTTGAAAGTGAGGCTGAATTATGCCTGAGGGCCTGATTGTTAAGGCGCTGAGTGGATATTATTATGTGAAGCCTGACGCTGCGGCAGAGGACGATACAGTCCAATGCCGTGGGCGAGGCATCTTAAAGAAGCAAGGTGTGACTCCGTTGGTGGGAGATCATGTTATCTTTACGCATACTGAGAATGGAGAAGGCATTTTAGAGCAAATACAGCCTAGAACTACGGCCTTAATCCGTCCGCCTGTTGCTAACGCAGAGCTAGCAGTTTTGTTGTTTTCAGTTAAAGAACCTGATTTAAATTTACAACTCTTGGATAAATTTTTGGTTCATATTGAACATGCAGGATTGAAGGTGCTCATTTGTTTAACAAAAGAGGATTTGCTTCAGGAAGAAAATGATGAGAAGGACGCACTCACCACTCAAGTAGAGCAGATGTATAAGGAGATTGGTTACGATGTCATTGTGACCAGCTCTGTATCTGGACTCGGAACAGAGGATATTAAATCAAAATTACAAAATAAAATTAGTGTTTTTTCAGGTCAATCTGGGGTCGGGAAGTCCTCCTTGCTAAATGCTATGGTTCCTGAGTTAGCACTAGAAACTGGAATAATAAGTATGAAGCTAGGACGTGGTAAGCATACCACTCGTCATGTTGAATTAATTTCACTTGGCAATGGAGGATATGTTGCGGACACGCCTGGATTTAGTCAGCTTGACTTTTTGGAGTTAGGTGTAGAAGAGTTGTCGAGCTGCTTCCCTGAATTTGTTGCTTACGAAGAGCAATGTAAATTTAGAGGCTGTAGCCACCTTCATGAGCCTGGCTGTAAAGTGAGACAAGCTTTAGAAGAAAATAAAATTATGCAAAGTCGTTATGAGCATTATGTTCAATTCCATGAGGAAATGAAAGAAAAAAAACGGAGGTATTAACTTCATGAATAACATTTATATTGCACCCTCAATTTTATCTGCTGATTTTTCGAAACTAGGTATGGAAGTAAGTGATGTACAGCAAGGTGGGGCGGATTGGTTACATATTGACGTGATGGACGGGCATTTTGTGCCTAATTTAACGTTTGGTCCATTAGTTGTGGATGCAATTGCACCTCATACAAATATCCCGCTTGATGTACACTTAATGATCGAAAATCCAGATATGTACATTCCGTTTTTTGCAAAGGCTGGCGCACATGTCATTACTGTTCATGCCGAAGCTTGCCCACATTTACATCGCACGATTCATCACATTAAAGAGCTTAATGTCAAGGCAGGTGTGGCGATTAATCCAGCTACGCCAGTTTCGGCAATTAGTGAGATTTTAGATCAGGTTGATTTAGTGCTAGTGATGACTGTAAACCCAGGCTTTGGAGGCCAATCCTTTATTCCTGCAACATTACGCAAAATTGAGCAGTTACAGCAATATAAAGCAGAGCATCCTGAGCATCAGTTCCACATCGAGGTAGACGGTGGTATTACTGCTCAGACGGCACCTTTAGTGGTTAAGGCAGGTGCTGATGTATTAGTAGCAGGAAGCGCCGTATTTGGCCGTGAGGACCGTCAGCAAGCGATGGCTGAAATTCGCAATAGTGTGACAAGCTTATAATTTAGAATAAACAAATAACTAAATTCTAATGTCATAGGTGTTACATCCTACGCATACAATGGGTTACATGAGAGGTTCTCATGTAGCCTTTTTTTTATAATTTACTTTTGTTGTACAAATACACAAGGTGAAGTTTAGCAACATATGATGAAAGTGAAGGCATGAGAATGACAGGGAGGGTATATCATGAAATTTTACACATTCAAGCTGCCTAAGTTTCTTGGAGGTTTTGTCAGAGCAGTCCTTAATACGTTTCATAAAAATTAAACAGTGGGATACTGGGCATAATCTGGACACCAAAAAAGCACCTCAAATTATTCAAGGTGCTTTTTGTCTATATGCTTATTTCATTACACGCGAGTCACTTTACCGGATTTCAAAGCCCGAGTGCTGACGTATACGCGTTTTGGTTTACCGTCTACCAAGATCCGGACTTTTTGTACATTGACACCCCAAGAACGACGATTACGGTTGTTAGCATGGGAGACATGGTTACCAGTACCTGGAGTTTTTCCAGTCACATAACATTTGCGAGACATTCATTACACCTCCTGTTCAATACACCTATCTTGAAAATAACAGTTAACTAAGTTAAATGTGCCCAGTTATTGTTCAAAACAATACTATAATATAATATCATAGTAAAAAATCTGTCGTCAACCAATGATTTTACTTTATTTCTATCTCTGTCACCTTCTTTTATTTATTTCTTATTACTCTTATAGTACAATATGGTGTAGTCCATAATAATTTCATAAGGAGGAATGTGAGGCGTGACGGTACAAATGAATACGGAACATGGAAGTATCCATATTTCGGAGGACGTCATTGCAAGGATCGCCGGATCGGCCGCCATGGAGTGTTATGGACTGGTAGGAATGGCAAGCCGAAGTCAAGTGAAGGATGGAATTGCCGAAATACTCGGGCGTGATAATTTAACCCGAGGTGTGGAAGTGAACCTCGATAATACTGGGTTACTTATATCTCTTTATATTATAGTAAGTTATGGTACGAAAATACTTGAGGTTGCACACAACATACAAAAAAAAGTGAAATATGAATTTCATGAAATTACCGGACTTAATGTTGAAAAAATCAATGTTATTGTTCAAGGTGTACGTGTATCAAGCTAGGAAGGGGAATCCTCATTGAGTAAGCGTTCTCTAAATGGAGCAGATTTTAATGAAATGGTATTAGCTGGTGCAGCAAGACTAGCCCAGCAAGCAGAGCATGTAAATGCTTTAAATGTTTTCCCAGTCCCTGATGGGGATACTGGAACAAATATGAATTTAACGATGACTGCAGGCGTAACCGAATTGAAAAGTAACGGAACAGGTGGTGTAGGTAGCTTAGCTTCTACATTATCCAAAGGGTTGCTAATGGGAGCTAGAGGAAACTCAGGCGTTATTTTGTCTCAACTATTTCGGGGATTCAGTAGATATGCTGCCTCTTATGAAGAGCTGAATACAGTTCAGTTTGCTGCTGCCCTTCAAAGTGGAGTCGACACAGCTTATAAAGCCGTTGTCAAACCTGTGGAAGGTACAATTTTGACCGTTGCTAAAGAGGCAGCTAAACATGCAGTTTATTTGGCAAGAAGAACAACTGATATTGAGGAATTAATGTTGGCTGTGCTGTCAAAGGCAAAAGAAGCATTGGCAAATACACCAGAGCTATTACCTGTATTAAAGCAAGTTGGAGTAGTTGACTCAGGTGGACAAGGTCTTGTTTATATTTATGAGGGTTTTGCAGAAGTACTCACCAATGGTTCGGTTGTGTCAACTCCTCGTGCTACAGTTGTAGAACCTAAACAACCCGTTGTTCAGGTTACTAAGCCGAAGGTAGAAGTACCAATATCTGCCCAAGCTAAGCTCGATACACAGGATATTGAGTTTTTATATGACATGGAATTTTTTATTAATCGTGGCTTAGGATCACCTGTAGAAAAAAACTTTAACGAAGAAGCATTCCGCCAAGCATTAGCAGTAAATGGAGATTCTATTATTGTTATTGCAGATGATGAAATTGTGAAGGTGCATGTTCATTCAAAGCAACCAGGTGAAGTATTAAACTTGGCGCTTCGTTATGGTGAAATTACGCAAATTCATATTTTAAATATGCGTGAACAGCATCGCGATTTATTAACAGCAGGGATGGATGGTGCGCCAATGCCTGAATTATTTGCTGATATTCCTGCACAAGTGGCACAAGTATCGGAATCAGCAGAGCTACCCGCACATGAATTGGCTCCTTACGGGTTAATTGCAGTTTCTTCTGGACAAGGAATCGCTAATATTTTTGAAAGTCTTGGTGTAGATGTTGTTTTGTCAGGTGGACAAACGATGAATCCAAGTACAGAGGATTTTGTAAAGGCGATTCATTCGATATCTGCAGAACACATTTTTATTTTACCTAATAATTCCAATATTATTCTTGCTGCACAGCAAGCTAGAGATTTGCTTGAGGGAGAACGTCATGTTACGGTCATTCCAAGTAAAAGCATTCCACAGGGCATGGCGGCAGCATTTGCTTATCAAGAGGATGAAAGTGTGCAAAACAATACTGAGGTGATGCTTGAGGCTGTTGGTCGTGTTAAAACAGGACAAGTTACCACCGCAGTTCGTGATACAGTATTTGATGATTTACAAATCAAAGAAGGTCATTATATCGGCATTGCAGATTCAAAAATTGTATCCACTGATGCTGAGTTATTAACTACAAGCCAAGCCTTGTTAGCTTCAATGCTCCAAGGTGGCGATGAAATTTTAACAATTTTAAGTGGCCAAGATGCGCAAAATAACATCACAGAATCATTGATAAATTGGGTGAGTGAAAATTATCCAGATGTTGAAGTGGAGATCCATGAAGGTGGACAACCGATTTACTTTTATTTATTTTCTGTTGAATCCTAAACTCCCCCTTACTTAGGGATTGATGAACACAAAGAGGAGGTGCTGTATGATGATGCCAATCATAATGGCAGATAGCACTGCTGACATTCCAGAAGCACTTGTAAAGGAATATGGAATTCATATTGTGCCCATGAGTTTAGTGTTTGGTGAGGAGTCTTATGTAGAAGGAATTGATATTACGGTTTCTCAGTTTTATGCAAAACTAGCAGAATCGAAAGTACTCCCTTCCACTTCACAAACCTCCCCCTCACAATATGTGGAGGTATACCGCAAGTTATTAAGTGAAAATAATAATGCGCCAATTATATCTATTCATCTCTCATCAGGGATGAGTGGGACCTATCAAGCTGCACGCCTAGCTCATAGCATGCTGGAAGAAGAGCTTGGACATGAGGTTGATATCACTGTCATTGATTCATTGTGTGCAACCTATGGCTTTGGACTTCAAGTAGTTCATGCAGCACGTCTTGCGAAGCAAGGCTTACCTGTAGCGCAGATTGAAGAGGAAGTAATAAAGCTTGGCAAGCAACGTCGTCTGTACTTTCTTGTGGACACATTAGAGTATTTACAGAAGGGTGGACGAATTGGCAAGGCGGCGGCAGTATTAGGTACGTTGCTTAATATAAAGCCAATCCTTTCAGTGGATCAGGAAGGTGTCATTTACGCTGTAGACAAAGCAAGAGGTTCAAAGCGTGCAACTGCACGTGCTATTGAGTTGTTTATTAAAGATTTTGGTGATCAGCGTGATATTAATATCGCAGTATGTGATGCTGTGAATCCAGAAGGTGCACAGCAATTTCTTGAAGCAATGGCACAGCACTTTACACTTCATGAGGTCGTCCGCACAAATATTGGGGCCGTAGTTGGTTCACATGTTGGTGCAGGTACTCTAGCTGTATTTGTGTGGCCAGCATAAAGTGAGGGATTGATATGGACATCATGACAATTCCGGTACGACAAGTTCGTGGCGTGAGCGCTCTGAAAGAGTCAGAGCTTCACGCCTTTGGCATTTCTACAGTTAGTGATTTACTAGAGTATTTTCCATTCCGTTATGAGGATTATCGTCTGCGCTCGTTAAGCGAAGTGAAGCATGGTGATAAAATAACCGTTCAGGCCAAAGTTAGTGGTATTCCGGTGCTTCAGCGTTATGGAGGAAAATCTAGATTAACCTGTAAAATGATCACTGAAGAATGGATGCTGACGGCGACATGGTTTAACCGGCATTTTCTGAAAGATGAACTAACTGTTGGACGAGAAGTAATTTTAACTGGTAAATGGGATCAAAGACGAAGTCAATTGACCGTTTCTGAATCAGAGTTCGTGGATAAAGGGAGTAATCGAAGTGGGACCGTACAACCTGTATATTCAATTAGTGGCAAGCTGACACAAAACTGGATAAGGAAAACCATCAAGCAAGCTTTAATGCAATACGGAGAACTAATTCCAGAAATATTGCCGCCAGCACTTTTAACTAAAAATAATTTAATGGCTAGACGTAAAGCAATCCAAGAAATTCATGTCCCCACAGACGTTATGCTTGGACAAGCTGCAAGACATCGCTTAGTGTATGAAGAGTTGTTTATGTTTCAGTTAAAGCTACAGGCATATCGGGCCATGAATCATGAACGCAAGGATGGTGTCTTACATCAGGTAGACAACGCAACGATTCGAGAATTTGTAAGAAGCTTACCTTTTGAACTCACAGATGCTCAAAAGAAGGTTGAGTTGGAAATATTACATGATATGCGTTCCACTTTTTGCATGAATCGATTATTGCAAGGAGATGTTGGTTCGGGTAAGACCGTAATTGCTGCTATTGCTTTATTTGCTGCTGTTAAATCAGGACATCAAGGTGCATTTATGGTTCCAACTGAAATTCTAGCTGAACAACATGTGAGATCGTTAACAAAGCTATTTGAGCCATTTGGTATTTCCGTCGCCTTATTGACAGGTGGAGTAACAGGGAAACGCCGTAAGGAAGTATTAGCTTCCCTACAGATGGGTTTAACAGATATTGTAGTAGGTACACATGCCTTAATTCAAGAAGAGGTTTTCTTTCGTTCTCTTAGCTTAGTTGTTACGGATGAACAACACCGATTTGGTGTAAACCAACGGAGTATTTTGCGCCGTAAAGGCTTTAATCCAGATGTATTAACGATGACGGCAACCCCAATCCCACGTACACTTGCAATTACTGCTTTTGGGGATATGGATGTGTCAACCTTATCAGAACGTCCAAAAGGGAGAATACCTATTTCTACCTATTGGGTGAAGCACGATTTAATGGAGCGAGTACTTGGATTTATTTCCCGGGAAGTGAAGCAAGGTAGACAAGCTTATGTTATCACTCCGCTAATTGAGGAATCTGAAAAGCTAGATGTGCAAAATGCAATTGATATCTATGTCTCTATGAGTCAAGCTTTCCCAGACTTTAAAGTAGGACTACTGCATGGAAGAATGACCTCGTCTGAAAAAGATGAGGTGATGCTTCAGTTTTATAATAATGAGGTGCATATTTTAGTTTCTACTACAGTGGTTGAAGTTGGGGTAGATGTACCTAATGCTACCTTAATGGTCATCATGGATGCGGATCGTTTTGGCTTGTCACAGCTTCATCAGCTTCGTGGTCGGGTGGGACGTGGTGAACATGCCTCGTTTTGTGTACTCATTGCGGATCCGAAGTCCGAAATTGGCCGTGAGCGTATGACTGTCATGACAGAAACCGATGATGGGTTTGAGGTGGCTCGAAGGGATCTTGAGCTACGCGGTCCAGGTGATTTTTTTGGGACTAAGCAAAGTGGGATGCCTGATTTTAAACTTGCAGATATGGTTAGCGATTTTGAAGTCTTAGAACACGCAAGAGATGATGCGGCGCAGTTAGTGCGGGATGAGGCGTTTTGGACCTCACCGACCTATTCACCACTTCATCAATATTTACAACGACAGCAGATTTTGGATGGCGAGTTATTGGATTAATGCATTTTGTTTTTGATGAATATGTTATGGAATTATGGAACAGCTTCATTTTGTTGTCACGATGGACAGACCTCATATCATATAGATAAACAAGGGCTTAAATTGTGAGTGGAGGTGTACTTTAGTTTTGGGAAATTATCATCAATACGGAATTAGTCCGCAACTTGTTGAAAGAGTAAAGACCAAAATGAAAAACCCTGCTGTAAAGGAAAGAATTAAAAAGCTTGTTGACGGTTTATCAAAAAGTGATTTGCAGGATCGGGCCAAAGTAAGAAGGTTAGTTAAATCAGCTACATCGATTTTGAATGAGCGGCTAGGTAGTGCGCAGGAAGAACAAATTGTCCAATTTGTTATCGATCAAAAAATTGACCCTAAAAATACATTTCATCTGATTAAATTGTGGGGAATGTTTCGTTAACTGGACAATAACAAATAATTGCCGTAGCAATCTTTACTGTGCTTACGACGTTCTTTAGGCTGAGCCCTTAGGAACGTCGTAATTTTTATCAAAAAGGAGTTTTAACAATGATCGTACTTAAATCTAAGGAAGAAATAGAACAAATGAAATTAGCGAGCCAAATTGTAGCAGATTGCCATCGAGAGATCGCTAAAATGATCAAACCGGGCGTAACTACACTTGAAATTAATGATATGGTAACAGAACATATTACGAAACTTGGTGGCAAGCAATTTACAAAAGGTTATCATGGTTTTCCAGCAGAAACCTGTGCATCAGTTAACGATGTGGTAGCACATGGCTTTCCATCGCCCACACCGTTACGAAGTGGAGATATTGTTAAAATGGACTTAGTTGTCGAGGCAAACGGATGGTTTGGTGACTCAGCGTGGTGTTATGCTGTAGGCGAAATTAGCACTGAAGCGGCTCGTTTGATGCAAGTAACTAAGGAATGCTTATATCTTGGAATTGAACAAGCTGTGCCAGGTAATCGACTAGGTGATATTACGTCCGTCATTCAAAGACACGCTGAGTCACATGGATATGCGGTTGTGCGTGATTTGTTGGCTCACGGGATTGGTAGAAGTCTACATGAAGAGCCTAATTTTGAACATGTAGGCAGGGCTGGCAAGGGATTGCTTTTGAAGGAAGGGATGGTTTTAACGATTGAGCCGATGATTAATGAAGGTACATATCGAATTAAAATCGACAAGGATGGATGGACAGCGAGAACGGCAGATGGTAAATTATCTGCACAATACGAACATACAGTAGCAATTACTGCGGATGGCCCCTTAGTTCTAACGGCACAATCTTAATTGGGAAGAGAACTTCCATTTCTTTTTTGATATAATAGATGAAATAAGTGTGAAGAGGATGGAGGATTGGGGATGATTTTGCACAAGGGTGAAGTTTTATTTCATCAGGGAGATGAATCAAAATACTTATATCATGTAAACAGTGGCTTGTTTAAAGTAACAAGACTACATGAGAATGGAAATATCGTTTTGTTTAACATTTTATATCCAGGAGAAACAGTCCCACATCATTCTCTAATCTCGCCTAAAGAAATACATGGTACTGCGATTGCACTCGTGACAAGCGAGGTTGAAGTTATTAAGGCGGCAGATTGGTATCGTGAGCTTGAGGAGGACCCTCGTAGGCCTCTGGAGGTTGCAAGGCTGCTTCAGGAGAAGGTACGGTTTATGCAGGAGCGTCTAGATCATCTTACTGTAGGTTCCCCTGCTGAGCGCCTAGAGCTGTTATCCAAATGGTTAGCTCGCCATGTAAACGGGATACCATTAACCGATTATATGACACAGGAAGAGATTGGTCAGCTTATTGGAGTTAGACGTGAAACGGTAAACAGATTGCTGCGCTCCCATCCGCTATAATCCAAATTTTACTTTAGTGGTGTATCATGATTTGAATTATGGTATAATAATATATAAAGAAATGAAACCAATAAAGAAAGGATCAGGATACCATGTGTCCCCGAAGGACGAATCCCCAAAGGACGATTTGGAAACGTTGTGATCTCTCTTATACTTAGCTTCTCTCGTAGGTATGTCGGTATAGGCCAACAAAACTACGAAAGAAGAGTGTAATTATGCGAAGGACGAAGTCCTTTGGAACCTTCTTAGTATTTTGTTGGCGAAGGGTCAACAAAACTACGATAAGAGGGATTCCAAATGAGGAAACTAGTAAAGTCGCAATTTGACAGTTCGCAATTTGTCATGATGTTGTTCGGATGTTTTTTATTAGCTTTTACGTATTACCATATTAATTTTCAGAATGGCTTATCAGAAGGCAGCTTTGTAGGTATTGCATTATTAGGCAAATATTTATTTGACCTGCCACCTGCATTAACAATGTTAGTGCTTGATATTCCGATTTTTATTTTGGCTGTTTTTCTGAAGGGCAGAAAGTTTATCGTCAACTCCTTGTTGGCATCCCTGTTATTCACAATGTTTTATGAGTTGTGTGAAAGATTTTCTCCTTTTACGTTAAACCTCCAGCATAATCTACCTTTAGTTGCGCTACTATCAGGACTTTTATCTGGTATTGGTGTAGGTGTTGTGCTTAGATCGGGTTCTGCCACTGGTGGCGATGAGATTATGGCACTGATTATTAGTCAGTGGTCTGGAATTAAAATTGGAAGTGTGTTTATGCTGATGGATGCACTTGTGCTAACAATATCATTAATTTATCTTCCATTTGCGCAAACCATGTATACGATTATGGCAGTTATTATTTCAGGTCAAGTGATTACGTGGGTTGTAAATTTTGGAGCAACAAAGCAAAGACATATTCCTTATCATATGAAAAAGAAAACGGCTCGGGCTTAATTCGCCTGAATCGTTTTCTTTTTTTACGTGTATATTTGTAGCTGGAAAAAATGTGACTAAGCGTTTTTTGATTTAGAAGCTTATTTAAACCTGTCTCTCCTCAAACAACGTTAAGTACTCCCCATAGCCTTCCTTCTCCATATCCGCTTTTGGCACAAACCTTAATGCAGCAGAATTAATACAATAACGAAGCCCTGTTGGACCTGGTCCATCATCAAACACATGCCCTAGGTGGGAATCACCTTCTTTACTACGGACTTCAGTTCTAATCATAAAATGACTTGAGTCCATTTTTTCTTTAATATGATATTGACGTATTGGGCGAGTGAAGCTTGGCCAACCACAGCCAGCATCATATTTATCTAGCGAACAAAACAAGGGCTCGCCAGAAACGATATCCACATATATACCATCTTCAGTATGATCCCAGAATTCACCTGTAAATGGACGTTCTGTCGCATTGTTTTGTGTGACCTCATATTGAATTGGGGTTAGTCTTTGCCGTAATTGTTCCTCATCTTGAACCCCTGTCCAATGATGTTCAATGAAATCCTCGCGACCAGACCCTTTACGATAACGCTTATAGTGGGAAGGATTTTTATGATGATAATTTTGATGATACTCTTCCGCTGGATAAAACTCACTTGCCGGAATAATTTCGGTTACTATCGGCGCATCAAACTTACCGCTTTGAGCTAATTCTAATTTTGATAACTCTGCTTGCTTACGTTGCTCCTCATTGTGGTAAAATATCGCAGTTCGATATGATGATCCTCTGTCATGAAATTGTCCACCTTCATCAGTAGGATCGATTTGCTGCCAAAATAATTCAAGCAGCTTTGTATATGGAAAAATGGCAGGGTCAAATTTAATTTGAACTGCCTCGTAATGCCCTGTTGTATTTGAGCATACTTCCTCATAGGTAGGGTTTTTGGTATGACCCCCTGTATAGCCTGACACAATACCATGAATACCTGGAAGCTCCTCAAAAGGTGATACCATACACCAAAAGCATCCTCCAGCAAAGGTAGCTAATGCAGGTTGTGTTAAAGGTTGACTCATTACAATTCCCCTCCTTTTTTGTTCAATTATTATATCAAATTTAAAGTAAAAGCCCAACTTAATTAAGAGCTTGACAATTATGAGGTTGGAGGCTACGGTGCAGAGAGTGGCTTCAACCGCTGTTAAGTCCCCATTTCTTTTTTAACATGTATGAAATAGATAGAAATGGGGCCTTAAAGGCGGTCGCTGTCGCTTTTCCACCATCTCTCTGCCCCTTCGCTAAGTTTGCTTATTGTCAAGCTATTAATAAGGTTGAATCTTTATTTCAGTAGGTAAGCTTATTGTGTTGTTATTTTGTTTTTTTTATGATACAGCCACAAAATTAAACTAATGATGACCATATATATAAGCATAATGCTAATTGCTGCGATGGGGGAGCTTAACAGCTTGTCTCCAACATAGGAATAGACGATGATGCCAGGTAATTTACCAATGATGGTGGCAGCAATATAAGCGGTAAATGGAATAGCTGTGGCACCAGCATAAATATTAATCGCATTTTGCGGGATGATTGGGAGTAGCTTGCAGATTAAAATGGACTTAAAGGGTTGCTCATGAATCCATGTCGTAATCCCTTTAAATAGCTTGGTCGTTGCTAACCATTTTTTAGCTGTGGTTCGAAATATATAAGCTGCACCAAAATAAAATAATATGCCTGCCACAGTTGATCCAATCAGCGTGATCAGCATTCCTAGTTGAACCCCAGCAGCATAGCTAATTGCCGCTATAATGATTTTATACGGAAGGATCGGTAATACAGCAAACACAATGGATATAATAAATAGCTGATAAATTGGTGGATCATTTGTAACCCATAATGTTAGCTCCTCGCGATAAATAAGTGCAGTAATCAAAAGAGCGGTATAGATTGCAATGGAAGCCCAAATTTTCATAATTCCTCCTGCTTCATATGGCTTTAGTAAGTTTAAGTCTTGCTAAGGGCTACTCTTATTGCATTTTTCTGAATGAAATAGGACAATCTAACGAGGTTAATTTAAATCATAATAGTATTGTTATTGCTCATGAATAAGGCTTTGTCGAAACTGTTTTGGAGACATCCCAAAGCGTTTGCGAAATACTTTATGAAAGTAATTATAGCTTGGGAAGCCAGAGCTTTCTGCAACGTGTTCAAGAGAAGATGGGCTAAACATAATACGCTCACGTGCCATATTTAACCGAATTTCTAACGTATATTGAATGATGCTTGTTCCAAATGCTTCTTTAAAAAGATGAACAGCGTGACTCACACTGATTCCCACATGTGCTGCGGCTTCTTCTAGTTTAAAAGGAGTTGTTGCATTTTCCTCGATATAGTTTTTAATGCGACTAGCAATATATGTTTTGTAGTTTGGGATTGGATATTCGGTATAGTGTCGATCAATATCCATACATAAAATTTTAAAATAATATTCAATGATTTGTGGATTATTATTTGGAATTCTTCGTAGCTCCGTCATAATTTGTCGGAAAGCCCCAATAATGCCCTCCGAGAGAGGAACCTTAATTTTATGTGGACGTTCACGTTCTTGCCACCACTGCTCGAGCCAAGCACCACCTGCAAAAATATGATAATCACCACTATACACTGCTTCAGTCTCACGTCCTTGCTGTTCATTTGAGATTTTCAGCTCATAGGGATCATTTGGTGCAAATAATAATAAATCACCTGGCTCTAGCAATTCGAGCTTATGATTGAGACGACTTCGGCATTTCCCTAATGATTGCAATCGAATTAAATAGTGGCCAAGTCCATTTATATTTATTGTATGAAAGGGTTTATGATGGATAGAATACCCTGCCGTTAAAATTTGCAAATCAGTAGCTCCCATAAATATATGCCCTCCTAAGCAGTTTCAAAAATAGTTATCAGATTGTTCATGTTTTAATCATATTATTCATTTTACTATAGCAAGAAATCAAATACTATGTAATTGAGCGGCTCAATCTATTTACTAACATAAGGTTGGAGTGATAAACATGACAAAGGTAGGAATACAGCTTTTTACTTTACGCGATGAATTAGACAAGGATTTTGAAGGTACATTAAGAAAAGTAGCAGAGCTTGGATACCAAGGTGTAGAGTTTGCTGGATTTTATGGTCGAACTAGTGAGCAAGTAGCCGCCATTTTAAAAGAAACGGGCCTTGTGGCAATCGGGTCACACACGCCTATTCAATTATTACGCGATGAATTGGACGAGGTTATTGAATTTAATATTGCAATCGGTAGTAAGTATATTATTTTGCCATATATCGCAGAAGAGGATCGACATCGTTGGTCTGAAATTGCAGAGGATATGAAAAAGATTGCACAACGCTGTGAACAAAGGGGACTCGTATTTCTTTATCATAATCATGACTTTGAATTGTTACAGCATATTGAAGAACAACCCGTGTTAGATTGGTTATATGAACAGATTCCTGCTAGAGAGCTTAAAGTGGAATTAGATACATGTTGGGTGCACCATGCGGGATATGATCCTTTAGCTTATATTGATCGCTATAATTCCAGAATTTTGTTATGGCATCTTAAGGATATGATTAAAAATGAAGATGGCTCGCCGCAAACCGTCGAGTTAGGTCAAGGTGAAGTAGACAATAAAGCAATTGCAGATGCAATGCTGAAGGTCAAAGTAGAGTGGGCAATTGTAGAACAAGACTATTGTGCCAATGATCCGATAGAAAGTGTTAAAACAAGTATGGAATGGGTAAAAAACTACGCAAAGCAAGGGGGCAACTTAGATGTCTAGAAAGTTAAAGGTAGCTGTAATTGGTTGTGGAGGAATTGCAAACGGCAAGCATTTGCCAAGCTTGAGTGTACAGCCAGAGGTTGAGTTGGTAGCATTTTGTGACATTGTTGTAGAACGTGCAGAGGAAGCAGCAGCAAAATTTGGAGCTGACGGTGCAAAGGTATATAGCGATTTTCAAGAGCTTTTACGTGATTCACATATTGATGTTGTTCATGTGTGTACACCTAACGATTCCCACGCGGAAATTACAGTAGCTTCCTTAGAATCAGGTAAACATGTTATGTGCGAAAAACCGATGGCAAAAACAAGTGAACAGGCACGTGAGATGTTAGATGCCGCAAAACGTACAGGTAAAAAATTAAGTATCGCTTATCAAAACCGTTTCCGCAGTGATAGCCTATACTTGAAGGAAGTATGTGAAAGCGGCGAGTTAGGTGACATCTATTTTGGGAAAGCGCTTGCAACACGTCGCCGTGCAGTACCCACATGGGGTGTATTTTTAGATGAAGAAAAGCAAGGTGGGGGACCCCTTATTGATATTGGAACACATGCACTAGATTTAACATTGTGGTTAATGGACAATTACGAGCCTGAAAGTGTAACCGGTTCTGTATTCCATAAGCTTGGAGAAAAAGAAAATGCAGCAAATGCGTTTGGTCCATGGGATCCTGAGCAATTTAAGGTAGAGGATTCTGCGTTTGGCTACATTAAGATGAAAAATGGCGCAACAATTATGCTAGAGTCCAGTTGGGCGCTAAACATTGTTGATTTTGGTGAAGCTAAAACGTTGCTTTGTGGAACTGAAGGTGGCGCAGATATGACACATGGTTTGCGTTTAAACGGAGAAAAGCGTAGTCGCTTATATGAAACAAAGGTGGATTTAGGTACAGGTAGTGTTGCCTTTTTTGAGGGAAAAGAAGAAACCGAAGCAACACGCGAAGCTAGCGCTTGGGTAAAAGCCATTTTAAATGATGAAGAGCCTTTGGTAAAGCCAGAGCAGGCATTAGTTGTCACTGAGATTTTAGAAGCGATTTATGAATCCGCTAAAACGGGGAAAACCGTATATTTTGATTAAGTAAGGAGGGGTAACAATGAAATTAGGTATATTTTTAGTGTTATTTGGTGGCCATCCATTCGAGAAAGCGCTTGATTTAGCAGCAGAGGCAGGCTTAAAGGCAGTTGAGATTGGAACGGGCGGATATTCTGGTGGTAGTCATGTTGATTTGGATGAGCTGTTAGCAAATGAAACTGCTCGGAAGCAATTCAAGCATGCAGTAGAATCTAGAGGAATGATGATTAGCGCTTTAAGCTGCCATGGCAATCCATTACATCCACAAAAAGAGATCGCGGCAAAATTCCATGATGTTTATGTAAAAACAGTTCAGCTTGCTCAAAAACTAGAAGTGCCTGTAGTGAACACCTTTTCTGGCTGTCCTGGTGATCATGAAGGTGCTAAATATCCGAATTGGCCTGTGGCTCCGTGGCCTAATGATTATCAAGAAATCCTTACATGGCAATGGGATAACAAAATTATTCCTTATTGGACGGAGTGGGGAAAATACGCGGCAGATCATGGTGTCAAAATTGGATTAGAGCTTCATGGTGGCTTTTCGGTTCATTCACCAGGCACTTTGCTTCGACTTCGTGAGGCAGCAGGTGAAGTGATTGGAGCCAATTTAGATCCAAGTCATATGTGGTGGCAAGGGATTGATCCGGTTCAAGCTGTATCTATTCTCGGAAGAGAAGGGGCAATTCACCATTTCCATGCAAAGGACACTTCCATTGATCCAATTAATGTGAACAAGCATGGAATTACAGATATGCAATCCTATACAAGAATGCTAGATCGTGCATGGCAGTTCAGAACTGTAGGTTATGGACATGATATGAAAACATGGAGTGATATCATTAGTACGCTACGTCTAGTTGGTTATGATTATGTAGTGAGCATTGAGCATGAGGATGGGTTAATGTCTGTAGAAGAAGGATTTACAAAAGCAGTACGTAATCTACAAGGTATTTTAATTGAGGAAGCGCCAAGCGAAGCATGGTGGGTATAAGACAGTTTAAGTAGGCATAGCATAAGCTAAGCTACAAGTAAATATATTATACTAAGCGATCATCTCTAGGGTGATCGTTTTTCTATCCCTTTACATATTTCGCTTTCTTGTAAGCTTTTCTTGTAAGCGATTTAAAGACTTCATGACATAATTACTTCACGCTTTTAAGAGTATATTGTATAATGAGACATTATTCAGTGTATTTTTACTAATAAATATGTTATTATTATATATACTAACTTATTGTAAGCAATGTTTGTAAAAGGGGTGAATATATATGGAAGAATTACATCAACCTGCAATGTGTCCCCGTTTTGAATCAGCATTTACGATGCTAGGGAAAAGATGGAACGGATTAATTATTCAGTCGTTAATGGTTGGACCACAACGTTTCAAGGATATTTCTAATCGAATTCCGCTTATGAGCGATAAGATGCTGTCAGAACGTATGAAGGATTTAGAAAATAGCGGTATTTTAGTTCGTAAGGTATATCCAGAAACACCAGTACGTATAGAATATGAATTAACTGAAAAAGGTCATGCGTTACGCCCTGTGATGGAGCAAGTACAGCAGTGGGCAGAAGAATGGGTATAATGGCGATCATGCCGTAGCTGGTGACAGTGCGGCATGACTATTAAAGAAGGAAGGTGTCATTGTGGCTGAAGTCATCGTGATTGGAGCAGGGCCTGCTGGGGCAAGCGCAGCTTTGTTTTTAGCTAAAGCAGGTAAAGAAACATTAGTATTAGACAGTAATTCTAGCATGACTAAAAGGGCTTGGCTAGAAAATCATTATGGCGTTAAAGAGCTAACAGGGCCTCAATTACTGGAAATTGGACGTGAACAGGCAGAAAAGTTTGGCGCTAAATTTATCGAAGAGAAAGTAACCGTTGTGGATACTAATGGAGGACAAACGGTTTATGTCAAAACTGAATCTGGTCGTAATTACAGAGCAGAGCATGTTATTTTTGCAACGGGGGCATTAACTGATCTTGCAAGCGCTACCGGACTTGAGCTTGTTGATGGTAGAGAGCCAAGAATTAAGAAAGTAATTGACACAGATCGTTATGGCCGTACAAGCAAGCCAAGACTTTGGGCAGCAGGTACAGTAGCTGGAACTAGTGTCCATACGATTATTACATCTGGGGATGGCGCGAAGGTAGCCATTGAAATTATAAGTGAGCTTAATGGTGAGCGTTACGTGGATCACGATGTATTAAAATAAGCTATTTTTCATTTTATATAATAATTCCATAAATTACAGGGCTTTTCTGGCGTGAAAGTTGTCCAGAAGGGCCTTTTTTCATTATAATATAAGGTATACTATAAAGGGTGTGTAGAAATCACAGCATGGGGGATTGCAGCAATGAACAAAAATGTAAGTTGGCTACTAAAGATAACAGCTGTAGTAATACTTTTAGCTCTTGGTACGTTTGTAGCTACTAGATTTTTGCCGCAGTCTGCCATTTCTACAGAGCAACCTATAGAACAACAACAAGCTGTAGACCATGAAGATGATATTACATTAACGATCGATGGCAACAATTTTATTCCCGATGTCACTCGTAGCATACATTTTGAATATATGAAGGATTTAACACTGCGTGATGCATTGCGAAGCAGCAACTTGATTATTTTGAATGAAAATGGATCAGCCATACAATCTGTGGGTAATGTTGCATTAGATACTAGTTTAGCATGGGGTGTGAAGCTGAATCAAAAGGAGCTTAAAGCAAACCATTGGGGCACTAAACTTAAAATGGGAGATCATATTTCAGTTTATGTAACGTCAACTCGTCTTTATCCAGAAAATACAATGGAAGGTTCATTAGTATTATCAGTGCAGGGTGGAATACATAAGCCCGAATTGAGAAGATATTTTCTTACCAAGTTTAAGGAAGGGATTACTGTACGTGATTTACTTGTATCAAGTGGAATCGTGCAGCTAACACCTAATTATAAGCAAATTTTGGCTGTTAACGGTTATCATTGCGATGCGACAGAGCAATGGGTGCTCAAAGTAAATAAGAAAGTGTTGATTGAAGCTGGCTTAGATATGAGATTAAGTGCAAATGATATTGTTGATATTGAGTTAGTTAGATATTAGGGTCAAACGCCCTACTTAAAAATAAAAAGGCCCCCATTCAACCCTAAAGGGAGGAAATTGGGGGTCTTACCATGTGTTAAGGTAAAGAATAGATAAGGGCAACGATGATCTACTCCTTCTTAAATAGACATATAAAATATATATTAAATTCTACAGATTTCATTTGGGCATAGCTCACAATGACAAATATCTTGAAGCATAACAAGGTCTTTGATCACGATCATGCCGTTTTCATATTCAAGTGCATCCTTTTTACGTAGGTCACTTAACATACGATTCACACTTTCACGTGTAGCACCAATCATATTGGATAAATCAGTATGCGTAATTTTTTTGTTGATTAAAATGGTGTCGTCATGTTTCTCACCGTACGTGTTACTGAGACGAATTAATGTCGAGCATAGTGCACCAGGTTTTCCATACATCATTAGATCACGAAATTTTGTTTGAGTTAAGCGATGGTGAATTCCCATCCATTTCATAAAATCAATGGCAAATTCACAATGCTGGCAAATTAAAATTTCTAAATCCTTTTGTTCAATGATCCCAACCTCACACTCTTCAATCACCTCAGCGGTTAAGCTATATTTGGTGCTGAAAAAAGGATCGGCTTGACCCACCATATCTCCACGACCATACATATATAAGATAAGTTCTTTTCCTTCGTCTGTTGATTTCGTTAGTTTAACCCGCCCACGCTTAATATAGAAAAGCTTATCAGCAAAATCACCTTCCCAAAACAAGTGAGTGCCTTCAGGATATATTTTATCTTTCATCGTTACGAGAAGTCGATTGAAGCTTTGTTCTGAGAAGCAGCTCGTATTTCCTTTATTAAGAGCAGCATTCATCGTTTCACTCATCGTTGATTTCCCCTTTGTACTCCAAATTTTTCTGAAAATTTAAATTAATTATATAACGATTATTGCATTTTGAGGGAAGAGGAAAGGCGAAAAAAGTGTCCAAATTTCAACATTGTGACTATTTTCACTTAATTTATAGCGTTAATATGCTTCCTGTTATATATAAAAGCGCTTTATTTGGGTTTTATACTATAAATGTAAACTAAGGATGAAAATAAAAGCAGGGGAATGAAACTTTTTTCATTTTGTTTAAAGTATGTGAAAAAATTCACTATACAAATCAAATTTTATATGTTATGCTTGGTTCATCAAGAAAAGTAAGACAAAATTAAAGGGAGCAGGGTAAGTGAAAAAATTCACTTTAAATAATTTTTGGTAAATTAGATGCCCCTTTACCTAACTTTAGGAGGATGAGAGAGATGGCCGTTAAAAATGACGTAACTACAAAAGTTCAGCCAACTGCAGGTGATTACATCCAGACTTTAATTGACAAAGGAAACAAAGCTTCCCAAGCATTTATGGAATTAGACCAAGCAAAAATTGACGACATCGTTCAAGCGATGGCAATTGCTGGAATGGACCGCCACATGTACTTAGCAAAAATGGCAGTGGAAGAAACTGGCCGTGGTGTTTATGAAGATAAAATTATTAAAAATATGTTTGCCACTGAATATATATATCACAGTATTAAAAAAGATAAAACAGTAGGGGTTATTGAAGATAACGTATATGAAAGCTTCCAAAAAATAGCTGAACCAGTAGGGATCATTATGGGGATCACACCTGTAACTAACCCAACTTCAACTACAATTTTTAAAGCACTTATCGCAATTAAAACACGTAACCCAATTATTTTTGGTTTTCACCCATCTGCTCAAAAATGTAGTAGAGAAGCAGCAAAAATTTTGTTAGAAGCAGCGGTTGAGCATGGTGCTCCTGCAGATTGTATCCAATGGATCGAAGATCCTTCCATGGATCGTACAAATGCATTGATGAATCATCCTGATGTAGCTTGTATCCTAGCAACTGGTGGATCTGCAATGGTTAAAGCGGCTTATAGCTGTGGTAAACCAGCACTTGGTGTAGGACCTGGTAACGTTCCTTGCTTCATTGAAAAAAGTGCTAATCTAGATCAAGCAGTGAATGATTTAATCTTATCCAAAACATTTGATAATGGTATGATTTGTGCTTCTGAGCAAGCCGTTATTATTGAAGAACCTATCTTTGATCAAGTTAAGAAAAAAATGATAGCAAATGGATGTTATTTTGTCAATAAAGAAGAAGCCGCAAAATTAACTTCTGGTGCAATCATTGCTGATAAATGTGCAGTAAATCCATCCATTGTTGGTCAATCTGCTGTGAAGATTGCTGAAATGTGTGGAATTCAAGTTCCAGCTGGAACAAAAATCCTTGTTGCTGAAATTGAAGGCGTAGGTAGGAAGTTCCCGTTGTCTGCTGAAAAATTAAGTCCAGTGCTTGCTTGCTATAAAGTTAAAAATGCAGAACAAGGTATCGAACGTGCTAACGAAATCGTACATTTTGGTGGAATGGGTCACTCTTCTGTTATTCATTCTCATAATGAAGAAGTAATTAAAGAATTTTCAGATCGTATGCCAACTTGTCGGATCTTAGTGAACCAACCATCTTCTCAAGGTGGTATCGGAGACATTTACAATACGAACTTACCTTCATTGACATTAGGTTGTGGATCTTATGGACGTAACTCAACTTCTTCTAACGTAACTGCAATTAATTTAATTAACGTGAAAAGGGTGAATCGTCGTACCGTGAATATGCAATGGTTCAAAGTACCTGATAAAATTTATTTTGAAAAAGATTCCACTCAATATTTGGCTAAAATGCCTGACATTACTCGTGTGTTAATTGTAACTGACCCAATGATGGTTAAACTAGGATATGTAGAAAGAGTTGAGCACTATTTGCGTCAACGTCCAGTTCCAGTAGCTATTGAAGTGTTCTCAGAAGTAGAACCAGATCCATCTACAACAACTGTAGAACGTGGTGCAGAATTGATGACTAAATTCCAACCAGACTGCATCATCGCACTAGGTGGTGGATCACCAATGGATGCTGCAAAAGGAATGTGGTTGTTCTACGAATACCCAGATACAGATTTCAAAAACCTAAAACAAAAATTCATGGATATTCGTAAACGGATCTACAAGTACCCACGTCTAGGACAAAAAGCTAAATTTGTAGCAATTCCAACGACATCTGGTACTGGTTCTGAAGTAACATCGTTTACAGTTATTACAGATAAAATTAATGGCAATACTAAATATCCGTTGGCTGATTATGAATTGACTCCAGACGTAGCGATTATCGACCCAGTGTTCGTTTACAGCTTGCCTAAGACTGCAGTTGCAGATACAGGTATGGACGTATTAACACATGGTATTGAAGCTTACGTGTCTGTTATGGCAAATGACTTTACTGACGGACTTGCAATCAAAGCAATTCAACTTGTATTCGAATGGCTTGAAAAATCAGCATTAACGGGTGATCCGCTAGCACGCGAAAAAATGCATAATGCTTCTACATTAGCAGGTATGGCGTTTGCTAACGCATTTTTAGGAATCAACCACAGCTTGGCGCATAAATGGGGTGGGGAATACCACACTGCACATGGACGTACCAATGCGATTCTTTTACCACACGTTATTCGTTACAATGCTAAAAAACCTACTAAGTTTGCGGCATGGCCTAAATATACAAACTTTGTTGCAGATGTACGTTACGCTGAAATTGCACGTATCCTTGGATTGCCAGCTCGTACAACTGAAGAAGGCGTGAAGAGCTTAATTAAAGCAATTCGTGATTTGAACGAAAAATTAGGTATTCCACAAACTTTCCAAGAGCTTGGTTTTGATGCTAAAGACTTTGAATCTAAAGTAGATTATTTGGCAGATCGTGCTTTTGAAGACCAATGTACAACTGCAAATCCTAAGCTTCCATTAGTAACTGAACTAGCAGATGTATACCGTGATGCATTCTATGGAAGATTTGAAGAATAAGTGAACAAGTAAGAAGAAAAAAGTGACAAATATCACTCGAAAAGTGATATTTGTCACACTGGTTTTATGCTAAATGTTATATGATAAGGACATAAATGATTCCTGAATTTGGCCTTATCAGTGTCCGATTTGTGAAAAGTATCACAAATTTTAAGGAATCACGAGACGCGGAAAAAATATATCCTTCAAACCGCGTACTCCAAACTATAAAATGGAGGGAATAAAGATGTCGGTGATCGAGAGAGAATTAAATGATGTTCAGTCTGGTTGGAGAGGTTTTAAACAAGGAAAATGGGTAAAAGAGGTTAACGTTCGTAACTTCTTGGATACGAACCTTTCTCCTTACACAGGGGATGAGTCCTTCTTAGCAGGTCCAACTGCAAACACAAAAGCATTATGGGATATCGTGTCTGACCTTAACAAAAAAGAACGTGATGCTGGTGGGGTTCTTGATGTAGATGTGAACACACCTTCTACTATTATTTCTCATGGACCAGGATACCTAGATAAAGATAAAGAACAAGTTGTTGGGGTTCAAACTGATGCTCCGTTCAAACGTTCTATTCAACCTTTTGGTGGAATTAAAATGATGATCGATGCTTGTAAAGCTTATGGCTTTGAATTGCCACAAGAAGTAATCGATACATTTACTCATATTCGTAAAACGCATAACCAAGGTGTATTTGATGCATATACATCTGAAATCAGAGCAGCTCGTAGAGCTGGTATTATTACAGGTCTTCCAGATGCTTATGGTCGTGGTCGTATTATTGGTGACTATCGTCGTGTAGCATTGTATGGTGTAGACTTCTTGATCAAACAAAAACAAAATGATTTGAAAGAACTTGAAGTAGACGCAATGAGCGATGATGTGATTCGTCTTCGTGAAGAATTGTCTGAACAAATTCGTGCTTTAGGCGAATTAAAACAATTAGGACAATTACATGGTTTTGATATTTCTAAACCAGCAAACACCGCTAAAGAAGCTTTCCAATGGGTATACTTCGGTTATCTTGCAGCTATTAAAGAACAAAATGGTGCAGCGATGTCCCTTGGACGTGTATCTTCTTTCTTAGATGCTTATATCGAACGTGATCTTGCAGAAGGAACATTAACTGAAGAAGCAGCACAAGAGTTAGTAGACCATTTCGTAATGAAATTGCGTATCGTTAAATTCTTGCGTACTCCTGATTATAACGATTTGTTCAGTGGTGACCCAACTTGGGTAACTGAATCCATTGGTGGTATGACCGTTCATGGTACAACTCGTGTAACTAAAAACAGCTTCCGTTTCTTGCACACATTAAACAACTTGGGACCAGCACCAGAACCTAACTTGACTGTTTTATGGTCTGAGCAATTACCAGAAGCTTTCAAAAAATTCTGTGCTAAAGTTTCTATCGAAACTAGTTCCATTCAATATGAAAATGACGACTTAATGCGTCCAATCTATGGTGATGATTACGGTATTGCTTGCTGTGTATCCGCTATGGAAATCGGTAAACAAATGCAATTCTTTGGCGCTCGTGCTAACCTTGCAAAAGCTTTGCTTTATGCAATCAATGGTGGTAAAGATGAGAAATCAGGCGTTCAAGTAGGTCCTGAATATCCAGCAATCACTTCTGAATATTTGGATTATGATGAAGTAATGAAACGCTTCAAACCGATGATGGAATGGTTAGCTAAGTTATATTTGAACACTTTGAACATTATCCACTACATGCATGACAAATATTCATACGAACGTATTGAAATGGCATTGCATGACCGCGACATCTTGCGTACTATGGCTTGTGGTATTGCTGGATTGTCAGTAGCAGCTGACTCTTTAAGTGCAATTAAGCATGCTAAAGTTAAAGTGATTCGTAACGAAGCTGGTATCGCAGTTGATTTTGAAACTGAAGGCGAATATCCTGCATATGGTAACAACGATGATCGTGTTGACCAAATTGCTGTTGAGCTAGTTGAATCCTTCATGACAATGATCCGTAAGCACAAAACGTATCGTAATGCTTTACCAACACAATCTGTCTTGACAATTACCTCTAATGTTGTATATGGTAAGAAAACAGGAACTACTCCTGATGGACGTAAAGCTGGCGAACCATTTGCACCAGGTGCTAACCCTATGCATGGTCGTGATAAGAAGGGTGCTCTTGCTTCATTAAGCTCTGTAGCTAAACTTCCTTATGAACACAGCTTAGATGGTATCTCCAATACGTTCTCTATCGTGCCTAAAGCACTTGGTAAAGAGGAAGAGTCCCGTAAATCTAACCTTGTATCTATGTTAGATGGATACTTCGGTAGCAATGGACACCATTTGAACGTTAACGTATTTGCTCGTGAGCAATTACTTGATGCAATGGAACATCCAGAAAACTATCCTCAATTGACGATTCGTGTTTCTGGTTATGCTGTAAACTTCATTAAATTAACTCGTGAGCAACAATTGGATGTAGTTAACCGTACATTCCATGGTCAAATGTAAGCTCCTTTGTTAAAATATTAATTATAAAAAAGTCAGCAGAACGGAGTGGCGGAAGATGCTAAAAGGTCGCATACATTCATTGGAAACATTCGGAACGGTGGATGGCCCAGGTATTCGTTTCGTACTCTTTATGCAAGGTTGCTTGTTAAAATGTCAATATTGCCATAATGCAGATACCATAAGCCTGACGGACGGTAAAGAGATGCCTTTAGAAGAGGTATTGTCAGAAATTGAACCTTATCTAAATTATTACCGTTCCTCAGGTGGAGGACTCACTGTCTCAGGTGGTGAAGCAACATTGCAAGCTCCATTTGTGACTGAGTTGTTTCGTGAAGTGAAGAAACGTTGGAATCTGCATACAACGCTTGATACTAATGGATATAACGATGGGGACAAAATTCGTGATCTACTTGATGTAACTGATCTTGTCTTGCTTGATCTCAAGCATATTGACAACGAAAAGCACATTAAGTTAACAGGCAGACCTAATGATCGTATGTTAAAGATGGCACGTTGGTTGTCTCATCATGAACGTAATATGTGGATTCGCCACGTACTTGTTCCTGGTATCAATGATGATGAGCAGGACCTATTTAATTTAGGTAAGTTCATCGGTAGCTTGCAAGGTGTAGAGAAGTTTGAGATTCTTCCATATCATCAAATGGGCGTTTTTAAGTGGAAAGAGCTTGGTTGGGATTATGAGCTTGAAGGTGTACCTTCACCTACAGCAGAGGAAGTTGAGCGTGCTTATCGCATTATTGAAGAAGGACGAAAACAAGGCGCACTCATTAAACAATAAAACTTTTAGGAAAAACGGCTAAGTCTAACGGATAAGTTAGAGCTTAGTCGTTTTTTTATTGTTCTGACACTCAATATCTTTTTATCAGAAATTTATGTTATGATGTTAAAATACATATTTCTATGTTTTAAAAAATACAGAAACTTTCTTAACGTTTAAGCGTTTAATAGTTTGTGTATATATATTATGGCTCTATTCAAAAAATTAACATAGGCAGCAGAGGAGTTAAAGGATGAATTTAAAAAGGTTATTTTTAGTAGGTTTGTTTGCGGTTTCACAAATGGGTTTGGCAATTCCTGCAAGTGCGGATCAAAATAATAGTAGTGATGCAGGAGGCGCGAACGCAACTGTCATTGAGGAGAAAACGGGACAGTCTCAGTCTCAGACAGAAGTAAAGGATGCTACAGAAGCAAAAGACGCTATAGAAGTACAAGATGCAACAGCTGATAAAGAAGCAGGTTCAACGAGTAATAACCAAGAAACAAGCTCAAACAATGTAAGTGATACCACGCAATCAAGTAGCTATAATGAACTCGTTTTAATTATGAATAGCAAAAAAATATTTAACAATGGTTCATTAAGCTTGGCGGGACATCCTATGGAAGTGAAAAAGGGAGTTTCCTTTGTTGCTATTCGAGGTTTTGCCACTGCGGCAGGAATGACAGTATCAACAGATTCTTCAACAAATGAAGTTGTTTTAACTCGTGGAAATGACGAGCTTCGTTTTAAGGCTGGAAGCACTAAAGTTAAAGTAAATGGTGCTGTGAACTCAATGAAGGGTCCTGCTTATTCTATTAAAAATAATTTTATGGTTCCTTTAGTAGCAGTTGCGGACCATCTTAATATTCCTTTTACGGTGGATAACACTAAAAAAACAGTAACATTACAAATTGCTACAGGTCCAATTGCTTCATTCCGTATAGGAAATAATGAAGTTTATGCTGGACAAACCTATGTGCAATATTTGCCTCAATCTTACTCTCCTAAAGGATTAGCAATTGTAAAAGAGGAATGGCAAAACAAACAAGACGTATTTAATACGCCTGGATATTATACGGTAAGCTATCGGGTACAGGATGCAAGTGGGGAGTGGAGTAACACGTTTAGTATGACCATTCATGTTGTGAAGCCTCACACACCACCTGTAGCTAATTTTAAGACAGATAAAGATACCTATAAGATGGGCGAGCCCATTAAGTATACAGATTTAAGTACTGATGAAGAAAATGCAATTACTGAAACCAAGTGGGAAAATAAAGAATTAGCATTTTTTACACCTGGGGATGTGGTTGTACGATTAAAGGTAGTCAATAAATATGGACTTTTTTCTACTGTTGAAAAAACGATAAAAATTACAGATGAACAAATGTATACCCTTGATGAATTTAACAAGCTATTTGTACCTGTTGGTGATAAATTTGAAATTAACGGGAAGCAAGTGCTTGAGTGGGAGAAGCTAAACTATACGTATACTTCCCAGCCAACAACACTGATTCGTAGTAATAGTCCTGAGACTGTTTACTCTGAAGGGATTTTATATCGTGAATCCGCTATGGGAGATACAAGGTTTTTAGTGCATCACGTCAATATGACGAAAAAAAATATGAAAATTTATTTGATTGCTACAAATAAAAATAGTAAGCCGGCTCATCTCATACAAACCGGTTTAGGGTTTGCGGGACCAAGTATTTACGCGGGCGCGGCAGGCAAACAATCTATACAACGCTATTTTGAATCACTGCGTTACGGCAATCAATATAAAGACATTTACTTGCCAGCAGGTCAAAGTAAAATTATTATGTCAGAGCTAAGCGCTAAAGATTTAAAAAATGAAGAGGTAATTTCCTTAATTGCTGATTTAACGAGTGACCATACAATTCAATATACGCTAGTGATGGTTGCACCGGATAGAAATCCGATCAAGGCATTACCTAATCTTAAATTTTTACCTCAAGATGTTCATAAGCGTGGTACATTTGAACAAGCAACAAGAGATATTCAGTATAGTGAGCTAGTTGGGAAGACGCCAGTTCGCTTAATGCTTGGAGATAACTCAAGTGATCCATATCTCATTGGTAGTGATGGTCCAACTGGTGAATATAAAATGAATTCTGGTAATTTTGGGGTTGTGTACCGCATCCGTTTACCACGTGTGGCTCCTAACACATTGATCACGTTTAATCCAAGAGGAGGATTTTACTCTGGAGTCATCACGATCAATGGTAATATCGTTTCCATTCCAAACGTGGGTGGGAGCAAAGGTACAAACGAAAATAGCGTATTGCACCGTACAGGGGATAGAGAACAAAATCTAGAGTTTACGTTTACTGCTGCACCTGGAAGTAATTTACCAGTCGGTATTTTGTTTCAGCCGTTACCACCCCAAAAATAAACATGTTTGTTATGGCGACAGCTCTTCTGTGGAAGTAGCTGTCGTTTTTTAACATCAATCAGGTAACATTGACGCGTCCGTTAATTTGGGGCATTATATAAGTGGAGTATAAATGGGATTATTGATGGAATTATAGACGGGATAAAACAAAAGTTGATTTTTTTGACGGGGGTGATTGGATGTTATCAACCGAAGAAATTATTAAGGTTATGTCCTCCCGCGGATTAAGAATTACAGACCAGCGCAAAAGTCTGGCTAAATTATTCGCAGAGAGTGAAAGCTATTTAACACCTAAAGATGTGTATGATTATATGTGTCAGTTTTATTCGGGGCTTAGCTTCGATACCGTATATCGTAATTTAAGAGTAATGGAAGAGTTGGGTGTGTTAGAGCAAATTATGTTTGAGGATGGTTTGAAATTTAAGGCGAGTTGTAGTGAAGGCCACCACCATCATCATATGATTTGTCTACAATGTGAAAAAACATATCCAATTCATTTTTGTCCAATGCCGCTGACAGATGCACCAGAAGAGTTTCAGGTGGTTAAGCATAAGTTTGAAGTGTTTGGTTATTGTAGCAAATGTAAACCACAGTCCCAGTTACAAGGTGAAGGTAACTTGCACCAGCATGATTGCTCGCACCACCATGGAGAGATTAAATAATGTCGATTTCACGTAAAATTGTACAAGCGCCAATTCATGTGTATCGGAAAGTTATTTCTCCTTTAAAGCCACCAGTGTGTCGATTTTATCCTACCTGTTCTGCTTATGCGCTAGAGGCAATCGAGGTACATGGTGCATTAAAAGGGTCTATGCTTGCGGCGAAGCGTATCGTAAAATGCCATCCTTTTCATCCTGGAGGGGTTGATCTTGTGCCTCCTAAAAAGACATCACATTCCTCTCAGATTGGTTGAGGGTGGGTGGACTAAACTAAGTTAAATATTTTGGCAAAGGTAAGATAAGCTAAGTTAGGCTAATTAACTTGACAGCATGTTCCTATATTTCCTATAATGGAATCAATTTTATAAGCAGATTATAACCGATGAATGGATGAGTACAAAGTGTAATTCAGCAGCAGAGAGCCGGGGAAGCTGAGATCCGGACTGAAATTGCTTTGGAATATGGTCCAGGAGGGACTGCGTGTGAGCTAGCTAAATAACTTCACAACATACATCAAAGTACAGATTATAAAGTATGGAGTATGTTTTGAAAGGGATTTAAAGCTTAGCTAGTAAGCATGTAGCGTGTTCTAGCGTTAATAGAAGGTCTTAAATGACTAGCAAAGCTTGTCTCTGTGAAGAGTCAGGAAATTTGGGTGGTACCGCGTGAGTAATCTCTCGTCCCATTAGGGATGGGAGTTTTTTGTGTTTTTCAGCTTTTTTGTTTTTATGCTTTTTAGTTTTAGTTTTAGTTTTCAGTTTTTGAGTTTTCGTAATTTTGGTGTCATGCTACATAACATTTTAAGGAGGATATAACATGAGTGATAAAAAAACGTTTTACATTACAACTCCAATTTACTACCCAAGTGCAAAGCTGCATATTGGTCATGCCTATACGACTGTGGCAGGAGACGCTATGGCGCGCTACAAGCGGTTGAGAGGATACGATGTGCGTTATTTGACAGGTACTGATGAGCATGGTCAAAAAATCGAACGCAAGGCGTTAGAGAGCAATACGACACCACAAGCGTTTGTGGATGAAATTGTAGTTGGAATTAAAGAATTGTGGAAAAAGCTTGAAATTTCATATGATGATTTTATTCGTACTACAGAACCACGCCATAAAAAAAGAGTTGAGGAAATTTTTGACCGTCTATTAAAAAAAGGTGACATTTATAAAGGCGAATATGAAGGCTGGTATTCCATTCAGGATGAAACGTATTATACAGAATCTCAGCTTGCTGACGTAGTTCGCGACGAAAATGGCAAAATTGTTAGTGCTAAAAGTCCTGAAAGTGGTCACGCACTTGAGCTCGTAAAAGAAGAATGTTATTTCTTTAGAATGAGTAATTATGTAGATCGTTTGCTCAAATATTATGAGGATAATCCGACATTTATTCAACCAGAGTCCCGTAAAAATGAAATGATTAACAACTTTATTAAGCCAGGACTAGAGGATTTAGCGGTGTCCCGTACTACATTTGAGTGGGGCGTTCAGGTGAAGGGTGATCCTAAGCATGTCGTTTATGTATGGATCGATGCTTTAACGAACTATATCACTGCACTTGGTTATGGCTCTGACAATGAAGAGTTATTTAATCGATATTGGCCTGCGGATGTTCATCTTGTGGGTAAGGAAATTGTGCGTTTCCATACGATTTATTGGCCGATTATGCTGATGGCGTTAGAGCTTCCACTGCCTAAAAAAGTATTTGGACATGGCTGGCTTTTAACAAAGGAAGGGAAAATGTCTAAATCAAAAGGAAACGTAGTAGATCCTAACGTATTAATCGATCGTTATGGTTTAGATGCTGCCCGCTATTACTTCCTACGTGAGGTTCCTTTTGGCTCTGATGGCGCATTTACACCAGAAAGCTTTGTGGAGCGTATTAATTCCGACCTAGCAAATGATCTAGGAAACTTATTAAATCGTACCATTGCGATGGTGAACAAGTATTTTGACGGTGTAGTCCCTAGCTATGCAGGACAAGTGACTGCATTTGATGGCGATTTACAAGCAACCATTACCCAAACGATTGATAAAGTCGAAGAGGTGATGGAAAACCTTGAGTTTTCAGTTGCTTTAACCGCAATTAGTGCGTTGATTAGTCGTACAAATAAATATATTGATGAGACAAAACCTTGGGTGCTTGCGAAGGAAGAAGCAAGTCGTAACGAATTAGCTTCGGTTATGTATCATCTTGTTGAGACATTAAGAATCGTATCTATTTTATTACAGCCATATTTGACACAAACACCAGCAAAAATTTGGAATCAATTAGGCTTAGCTTCAGGTGAATTAACAACATGGGATAGCACAAGAGAATTTGGCTCCACACCAGCAGGAACTAAATTAGGAACCGCAGAGCCAATCTTCCCTCGTTTAGACGTGGAGCAGGAAGTAACTTATATCGTTAGTCAAATGAGTGGAGGTACACCAGTAGTGGAGGCTAATGATAAAGCGTCTGCACCAACTGAGACGGCGATTGAAGCCCCAGAGTTGAAAGAAGAAATCGGCATTGATGATTTCGCAAAGGTTGAGCTGCGGGTTGCACAGGTTATTGCATGTGAGCCTGTTCCAAAAGCAGATAAGCTATTGAAGCTTCAGCTTGATTTAGGTTTCGAGCAACGGCAAGTTGTCTCTGGTATTGCGAAGTTTTATAAGCCAGAGGAGCTAGTTGGGCGCAAAGTCATCTGTGTAACGAATTTGAAGCCTGTGAAGCTACGTGGCGAGTTATCTAGAGGTATGATTTTAGCAGCATCAGAGGGCGATCAGCTTACATTAGCAACCGTGCCAGATAGTATGCCAAATGGTGCAGTGGTGAAATAAAATTCTGACTTTTAGGGGAAGGCGCTCGGGTAGAGGGTTGCTACACTTGCTGTTAAAACTGGATTCTTTCCATTGAGTTGAAATGAGGTTAGAATCCAGTTTTAAAGGCAACCATTGCATTGTTCCGCAATCCCTCTACCCTCGCTTGGTATCTCAAAGTAGTTTAGCCCACCTTAAAGTCGTCATTTAAAAGTGGGGACATAAAAAGGATCACTCTGCATGAACTGGAGATTGACTTCAGTCATGTGGAGTGATCCTTAATTTTTACAATTGAACATGAAACCAAAATATAATTGCTTGGTTGCTCTTAAATTATTTCTCCATGTAAGCGGAAAAGAAGCGAAGGTGCAGAGGGATTGTGGAATGAGCCTTTAAAGTCCGATTGTAACCTAACCTACAAATATTCAGACAATCGGACTTTAACAGTGAATGAAACAACCCTCTGCACCGTAGCCTCTTTCTTTAGCTACAGCAATAATTTAATGTAATCAATCAATTATAAAAACAATAAAACAGTTAAAGCAAGCAATATACAATAGTACGAAAATACTTTTAGATTGCCACGCGCCATAATGTTCATAAACCACTTCAATGAGAAGTAAGTTGCGATGAGTGAGCAAATAAATGCGGCCGCATAAGGCAACATAAGTTGATTAATTTGCGGATCTTTGGCTAGATCACCTATAGTGAGGACCATACCGCCTAAGCTTACAGGAATGTATAAAAAGAATGAAAATTTAAGTGCTGTTTCTTGCTTCCAGCCAAGCAACATCGCTGCGACAATCGTTGATCCAGAGCGGCTAATGCCGGGGATTAATGCAATGGCTTGAGTAAAGCCAACAATTAAAGTATCTCGTAATGATAAATCCTTATCACCCTTTTTACCCCGTAAATTACGAATGATCCAAAGGGCTAATGCTGTAAGAAGCAATGCGACGCCAATCGTAGTCATTCCTTTGAAAATTTCTCCAATTTTATCCTTGAATAATGTACCAAGTATGCCCGCCGGAATTGTGGCAATGATGAGATATATACCCATTTTAAAATGGGGGAGGTCACGTGCCTCTTGCTTAGCTATGTATCTAAAAAACGATACAATCAACTCCATTAAATCTTTACGATAAATCCAGACGATAGAAATCAATGAAGCGGTATTTACTAATACCTCAAAGCTTAGACCTTCAATATGCATGCCAAAAATCTTTTCCATTATAATTAGGTGAGCGCTTGAAGACACGGGAATAGGTTCTGTTAAACCTTGTATTAACCCTAGAAATGCGTATTTTAATAACTCCAGGATGTCCAATTTGTTTCTCTCCTCTCATTTTTGATTCTTGAACTGGACTTATCTATGTTAAGCTGTAAAACTAGCATTTGTCAAAAATACAAATTAATTTTACTAGCCAATGTACTTAGTTTATACCATGGTATAGCGATAATCCTGTTATTTTCCTTACATAAAGTTTAATGAACTTACATTTTTGTCACTAAAATAGATTGACATAAGTAAAACATTAATTCTATAATTCTAAATGTAATAATTACGATTAAAAGGAGATTAATGATGTTGTTTAAACATAAAAAACTATCATTTGTAATACTGATGTCATTTATTTTAGTTTTAGCGGGTTGTGGAACGAAGGCAAATGAAAATATCGATCCGAATAAAGTGAATGTTGTAACTAGCTTTTATCCTATTTATTTTTTTGCAAATGAAATTGGCGGAGAAGATGCTCATGTTATGAACTTATTGCCTACTGGAGTTGAACCGCATGATTGGACACCACGTAGTCAGGATATTTTAAATACCTCGAAAGCTCAGTTGTTTTTATACAATGGTGCAGGACTCGAATCATGGGTTCCTAATTTCCTTAAAGGGATAGACTCTAAATCCACGGTAAAAACAATTGAGTTAAGCAAGGGGATTTCACTTATTTATACGAATGAAGATGATGGACATAATCATGGGGGCAATAACAGCCATCAAGACAGCCATGACGCAAATCATGATCATGAAAAGGAACATAGTGAAAATCATGCTGAACAAGGACATGAGCATGCAGAAGAACATGGGGCTGAAAATGACCATGGTCATGGAGATGAGCATAGTGACCCTCATACTTGGATTAGTCCTAAATCAGCAATTACAATTGCAGAAAATATTAAAAATGCCTATATTGAAGTAGATGCTAAGCATCAAGCTAATTATGAGAAACGTTTTGAGCAGGTAAAAGAGAAGCTAACACAATTAGACCAAAAGTATAGAGAGGCTTTATCTAAAACAAGTAAGAAGGAAATTGTTGTCTCTCATCAAGCCTTTGGATACTTAGCACGTGATTATGGCTTTACGCAACATGCTATTATGGGATTATCCCCAGAGTCAGAACCAAAAGCACAAGATATTGTAGCTTTATCGAAGCTAGTGAAAGAAAAGCAAATTAAGTATATCTTTTTTGAAGAATTGGTATCTGATAAGCTGGCAAAAATGTTAGCGGCTGAATCAGGCGTGCAGACTTTAGTTTTAAATCCAGTTGAAGGCTTAACGACTGAACAGGAGAAGGCAGGAGAAAATTATTATACTTTGATGGAAAAAAACTTGGAAAACCTGTTATTAGCGCTAAATTAAGAAATATATATACGTAAGCTATAGTAGTTTAGTGAGTTACAGAAAGTTATAGATGGAAGGGTAACGATGATGAAAATAAAAGACATGGCTTCAGAGGTGTATTGTGAAGATCATGATCATGTCATTGAATTGCAAAATATATATTTCTCTTATCAGGATCAAAAGGTAATTTCTGATTTTAGCTTTGCAGTTAAAAAGAGAGATTTTGTAGGCGTGATTGGTTCTAATGGTGCCGGTAAAACCACTTTGTTAAAAATGATGGTGGGGTTGCTTCGTCCAACGGAAGGGAATATTAAGCTGTTTGGTCAGCCGATTCAAAAGTTTCGGGACTGGGAACGGATAGGCTATGTACCGCAGAAAAACAACTTTAATCCTTTATTCCCAGCTACCGTTCGGGAAGTAGTGTTATCAGGGTTATACAATAACAAGAAATTGTTTAGAAGAATTAATTCGGTGGAACAGAAGAAATGCCAAGATGCGATGGAGGTAATGTCGATTACAGACATTGCGAATAAGCGCATTGGTCAATTATCAGGGGGACAGCAACAACGAGTTTTTTTGGCAAGAGCGTTAATTAATCACCCTGAATTGCTCATTTTAGATGAGCCAACAGTAGGGATTGATGCAGAGACACAACATGATTTCTTTGAACTCATTTTTCACATGCATAAGCATCACAATATGACCTTTTTAATGGTTTCACATGATATTGATATGGTGGAGGATTATTTAGGTCAAGAGCCTGTAGACAAGTGTGGAGCGATTCGCTTCCATGTTAGACATTCACATGAACAAGATTGTTTAATGCCTGATTTACAGCATTCAATTGAGTAAAGTTGGGATAGCCATCTGAAATAGCTGTTTATAGAGAGTGGTTGGATCAAGGATTGAGGGAGATGTAGGGAGTGGAAATTTTAACAGCGGAATTTTTTCAACGCGCGCTAGCAGGTGGGATATTAATTGGATTGACGGCTCCTTTGATTGGTATTTTCCTTGTATTAAGAAGATTATCGATGATTGGTGATACTCTCGCTCACGTAACGATTGCAGGTGTGGGCTTAGGTTTACTAATTGGAATGTATCCAATCGCAGCAGGTTTAATATTTGCTATTATTGCTTCATTTGCAATTGAGAAGCTAAGGAAGGCTTATAAAGGTTATGCGGAATTATCTATTGCTGTCATTATGTCAGGTGGTGTTGCATTAGCCTCTTTGTTTTTTACGTTAAATAACGGAATCAATACCGATATAAATAGTTATCTATTTGGTAGTATCTACACACTTGAAAATACAGACCTGTATGTAGTTGGCGTTGTTACTTTGTTAGTGGTCGCTGTCATATCTATATTTTTCAAGGAATTATTTCTATTATCCTTTGAGGAGGATGCGGCGGCGGTAAGTGGACTCCCTGTAAAATTTTTAAATATGCTTATTACAGTGATGACTGCTTTTGTTATTAGTACCGCAATTAAATTTGTAGGGGCGTTGTTAGTTTCTGCATTGCTAACCATTCCTGCAGCATGTAGCTTACTTATTGCTAGAAGCTTCAGAAGCTCGGTTATTTTTTCAGTTATCATTTCAGAAATTGCAGTAGTAGCAGGTTTACTTGTAGCGGGAATTTTAAATTTAGCTCCAGGTGCAACGATTGTATTATTACTCATTTGTATGCTTATACTGACTTTAGTAGGAAAACGTAGTTTGCGTATTTAAAGAAAATCAGCTAAAAATAGTGTTAGAGTTGTTAAATTGAATAGGATAGTGAAGCCTACAGAACCAGATGTAGGCTCTTTCTTTGTTTGTATCGGACGTTTGTGCACATCTGCACTTGCCAACGGACGAGTTAAACATGTATCATTAAAATAGATTGTGTAAAGCTAACTGAAGCTAGCCTTACAGCAAAAGGTATTGTTAACTCATGGAAAAGAGGTTGTCGAAGTATGCCAACGCCTAGTATGGAGGATTATTTGGAGCGTATCTATAAGCTCATTGATGAGAAAGGATACGCGAGAGTCTCCGATATTGCGGAGGGCTTGGAAGTTCATCCTTCATCCGTTACGAAGATGATTCAGAAATTGGACAAGGATGAATATTTGATTTATGAGAAATATCGAGGGTTGGTGTTAACAAACAAGGGGAAGAAGATTGGTAAGCGACTTGTGGATCGACATCAGCTACTTGAAGAGTTTTTAGAGATGATTGGTGTAAATGAACAAAATATTTATAAAGATGTAGAAGGCATTGAGCACCATCTGAGCTGGGATTCTATTACTCGTATTTCTACACTTGTTGAATACTTTAAGCGTGATCAGACAAGAGTTCAAGATCTTGAGCGTGTACACGAAGAGATTTTGGCTGAATCATAAAGGTAAAGCATCTGCTACTTTTTGGGCAGGTGCTTTTTTTCTATTTACTGATGAAAGCTTTATTTTTGAGGGGATTCTATATTTTTGTTAGCAAAAGCGCAACTCTTGGTGGGTGACAAGCGTTTACTATATATAGCATAACTTTAGGAACGGAGGAAAAAGATGAGAGTAAAAAAATGGTTGGTGCCCTTGCTAGCCTTTATTATGGTGTGGCAAGTTGCAGCAACAGCGCAAGCAAGCTCAAATAAAGTGATTCAAATCTTTTTGGATGGCAAATTGTTAGTAAGTGATACAGCTCCTTATATTAAGCCAGCAGAGAAAATAACGATGGTGCCTGCACGTGTCATCTCTGAGGGAATTGGTGCAACAATTACCCCTACGAACAAAAATATTACGATACAAAAGGATAGTAATACGATTGTGTTAACACCTGGGGCTAAAACGGCATTGGTGAATGGAAAAGAAGTTGCTTTGGATGTAACAGTTGAATTTGTAAATGGCCGTACGATGCTTCCGCTTCGTTTTGTAAGTGAAGAGTTGGGTCTTGAAGTGGCATGGAATGGAAATGATAAAATAATTACGCTCACCTCTAATGTAGGAGGAAATAATGGACAAAACAATAGTGGAAATGGAAGTCAAGCCAAACCTCCAGCTACTGTGTCAGGAGTTAAGCCGGTAAGTGAAGTAGGTGTGCGAGGCGTATGGATTTCCACAGTCTTTAATATTGATTGGCCTAGCCAAGCTGCTAGCGGAAATGAAGAGAAGCAAAAAAATGAATATATCGCATTACTAGACAAGCTAGCTCAAAGTGGTATAAATACAGTGTTTGTTCAAGTTAGACCTTCGGCAGACAGCATTTATCCTTCATCCATCGTACCTTGGTCAAATGTGTTAACAGGTACATCTGGGAAAGCACCTGGTTATGATCCGTTACAATTTATTATTGATGAGACTCATAAGCGTGGGATGGAGTTTCATGCTTGGTTTAACCCTTTTAGAGCAAGCACAGGAAGTGATACTAGTAAGTTAGCTAGTAATCATGTTGTAAACACACATCCAGAGTGGATTGTAAAATATAGTGGCAAGTCTTATATTAATCCAGGTATTCCTGAAGCAAGACAACATATTATAGATGCAGTGATGGAAGTCGTTAATAACTATAATATTGATGGTGTGCATATGGACGATTACTTTTATCCGTCAGGGGAAACAAAAAGTAATACGTTTGGGGATGATAACACCTATGCCATGTATAATGATAAAAATATAAGAAATAAGGGAGATTGGCGTAGAGATAACATCAGTACGTTTGTGCAGCAGCTTGGACAAAAAATTCATGCTGTAAAACCTTCGGTTTCTTATGGTGTGAGCCCATTTGGTGTATGGCGCAACAAGGCAAGCGACCCACTTGGCTCTGATACAAAAGCAGGCATGTCGGCTTACGATAGCACGTATGCAGATGTACGTGCATGGATTAAAAATGAGTGGATTGATTATGTGATCCCTCAAGTTTATTGGAGCTTATCACGTAGTGAGGTTCGTTATGATGTAATCACGAATTGGTGGGCAGATCAAGTGAAGGGAACCAATGTGAAGCTGTATATTGGTCATGCCGCCTATAAGCTGGGTACACCTGAGATTGGTTGGAACACAGCTCAAGAAATTATTAATGAGTTGTATTATAATGAACGATTGACTGAGGTTAAAGGTAGTGTATTTTTTAGTGCAAAAGATTTAATGAGAAATACGCTAGGACTTCTTCCGTTGTTACAATCTTATTATGAAAGTAAATAAATAAGAAAAGCGAATAGGTACAGCCCCCATTCTCATACATAAGAGTAAAGACTTCTATGTGTAGATGGGGGCTGTTTAATTTATGCTCATCAATGGCGTGTTTGAAGGTGGAGGCGTTAAAGGCATTTCTTTAGCTGGTGCAGTGCATTCTGCTGAAAAGTTTGGATTTGAATTCCACCGTGTCGCAGGTACATCCTCTGGTTCGATTGTTGCGGCTTTAATCGCTGCAGGATATACCGCTGAAGAAATGAAGGAAATTATATTAATGACGTCATTCACTACCTTTTTGAAGAGATCACCAATTTTTAATACATCTGTGATTGGTCCTGCTCTACGTGTATTAATAAAGTCAGGTTTATATTCAGGGGAAGCGTTGGAGGAATGGATTCGGCAAACGTTAAAAGCGAAAGGGATTCGTACATTTGGAGATTTAGAGAAGGGAAAGCTGCGAATTATTGCTTCAGATATTACAAATGGAAGAATTTTGGTGCTTCCCGATGATTTAAAGCGATTTGGCATGAATACGGAAACATTTGAAGTGGCTAGAGCCGTAAGAATGAGTTGTAGCATTCCTTATTTTTTTGATCCTGTACGTTTGCGATTGCCTTTAAAGTATACGAAAGGGAAATCTTTTTCATCCCAGTTTTTATACGTCGTTGATGGTGGTTTGCTTAGCAATTTTCCATTATGGTTGTTTGATCAAGATGGGGATATCAAAGGTTCAGGGAAAATGATACCTACAGTTGGCTTTCAAATGGTCGGTAAAAATAGTAACCAACCTCATATTATTAAAGGTCCATTTAGTATGCTACAAGCGATTGTGGAAACGATGTTGTCTGCTCATGATGAACGTTATATTGAGCAATATAATCGTTATCGTACAATTAAAATTCCTACGTTAGGAGTGAGCACAACTCAATTTGATATTGATCAAGAAGAAAGCTTGCTATTGTATGAGTCCGGAATTATCGCAGGTGAAAACTTCTTTGAAGAATGGAATACGAAGTTTTATGAGGAGCAATTTATGAAGTTTCAGAAGGAAAGAAGAAAATAAAAAATGATGCTGAGAGGTTGCACTCCAGCATCATTTTTATTTTAACATCACGTCATGATTTTTGTGTTAATGATATTTAGGATGGTCTCCATCCTTACCTTTTTGTCCTTCAATTACCTGAAAAGGATAGTGTTTGCGTCTGTCTCCAGAAGGCCGGGATTGATTTGCAACTTTAGCCATGGTACGAGCAGAAGGCTTCACTTTAGGCGTCTTGCGCTGTTTAAATTTATTAGGAGGAAATTTATACAGTAGCCACACTCCACCAATTACGATAAGGGGAGGTAGCAAACGCATCCAATTGATCCCGTTTTTATCAATAAAAGTGCTAAGTAAACCTATAGCTGCAAGGCTAATTGCAGTCCAAAATATGATACGCCCTTTTCTCATGCTTGTCTCATCCTTTCACAGGGTCCAAAGAAGAATGCTCTAATGAAGAGCTTGCACGTTGTCCAACTAATCCTTTCTCAATCATTTCATCTACTTCTCTCATCCGATTAAAAGAGGCAATGGACACTTCAACCTGCTCATCGTTAGGCTCTTTTGTTGTAAGAAGCTGTAACCATAGACCTGGGTAGCCAAGAAATCGAAGTACAGGAATGTCACGAACTGAATTCGTAAATCTAAGTAATTCAAAGGAAACTCCAATGACTACAGGTAATAATAATAAACGAATGTACATGCGTTCCCATACATTATCCCATGTAAATAAGGAATAAATGATGACACCAACAATGACCGTTAAAATAATAAAGCTACTACCGCAACGATAATGAAGGCGGCTATATTTTTGTACATTTGCAGGTGTTAACTCCTCACCCGCTTCATAAGCACTAATTACCTTGTGCTCAGCACCATGGTATTGAAATAGGCGCTTGACGACAGGTGTTTGGGAAATTGCCCATAAATAGATTAGCAATAAAAAGATTTTTATAATGCCTTCAACTAAGGTATGCAAAACGTAACCTTGAAATGCGTGCTGAAATAAATATTGCTCCAGTACAGCGGGCACTAATGTAAAAATAATTTTACCCATTATAAAGGAAAGAATACCAACAATCGCAACACCAACGATCATGGTCAAAGAAAGCTTAGAATCCTCTTTTTCCTTTTGTTTAGCAAATTCCTCAGGTGTCGTCTCATCCTCAGCCATTGCCTCAGCAGAGTAGTTTAAATGCTTTGAACCTTTGGCGCTGGAATCAATGATACTTACTATGCCACGTATTAATGGGATTTTACGAAGCTTTTGTACCCATGGCTTATCATTTTTTGGAACTTCTAAAAATGTAATTTCTCCGCTTTTACGACGAACGGCAGTTACATTAACATGTTTGCCACCAAACATAACGCCTTCCATCACTGCTTGGCCACCATAAATATTAGGCCTTATTTCTTGAGGCAAAACACTTCACCTTCCCTAATAAAAGATTACTTCCACTTATGAGTCTATTGTAACGAACTTTAGAGTCAAATTCTAGTTTGGTTAGTCTTTTTTGAATTGGTCATACTAATTTCATATTAAGCCAAAGTTTGGTGAACGTCAGTGAAAGGATGAGAGACATGAATGAAAATATAGAACAAAGTCAACAAAATCAAGACTCTACAACAGATACGAAGGAGAAGAAGGAAGAGAAGGGTAAAAAAAATGATACTAAAAATCAGGAAAAAAATAACACAAATCTCTTTTTGTTTTCATTAAATATAGGTTTTTTTGCAGGGCTAATCTGGGGGGCTGTTAAAGGTTTTTTTTACTACATGAGCTTTACAACGTTAGTACCGGGTTATTTGGTCGAATCTTTTTTTAAGCACTCCTTTTTACTATCCACACCAGGTCATTTCACAGGCTGGGGATTTTTTACGCTGTTTTCGATTGTGGCTACAATGATTTATGTCTTTTTGTTTCGTAAATTAAAAGGACCTTTACCAGGCATGTTATATGGCGTGTTATGGTGGTGTATTATTTTTCTGCTTGCAGGCCCAATGACGGGGATGACGCCTCCTTTTAAACAACTATCGATCAATACGATGGTAGTAGAATTTTGCTTGTATTTGATGTGGGGGTTATTTATTGGTTATACAGCAGCAGTTGAATTTACGGATGAACGGAAAAGGGAGCCTAAAAAGCCCTCCTTACAATAAAGGAGCAGTCTGAAATTGAGGACAAAAAGCTTCTCCCTAGACAAAAAGCTTCTCAAGTGACTTGCTTGTATGTTAAAATTACTTTTGGCTAATTCTCGGAAAATTGAGATAAGAATGATAAAGTTAAGGAGCGTACAATGATGGCGAACACTCGTGTTGTCCAGCTTCGCAAATTGCTTGAAAAGCAAGGGCTAGAAGCTGTTTTGATCACTGGAGAGGTGAACCGCCGATATTTGACGGGATTTACGGGAAGCTCAGGTTATGTCTTAATTACAGGTCATAAAGCATATTTGATTACTGACTTCCGTTATATGGTACAGGCTGCTCATCAGGCATCAGGCTTTGAAATTGTTGAGCATGCTGCCAATGTGATTGATACGGTTAAACAGTTACTAAATGATAACAAAATTGACAAACTTGCATTTGAACAAGATCATGTAGTTTATGCAACCTTCCGTAGCTATGAAGAAGAGCTTGCCCCAGTCAAGCTACAACCTGTCTCTGGTTTAGTAGAAGAGTTACGTATGTTTAAGGATGAGCAGGAGCTTGCTTTGATGAAACAAGCGGCAGACCTTGCGGATCAGACCTTTATGCATATGCTAACGGTATTAAAGCCAGGCGTAACAGAGCTTGAGATGGCACTTGAGATGGAAATCTTCATGCGTAAAAACGGCGCAGCATCAAGTTCCTTTGATACGATTGTTGCGTCAGGTGAACGCTCTGCGTTGCCACATGGTGTAGCAAGTGAACGTGTCATTGGAAGCAATGAGTTTGTGAAAATGGATTTTGGTGCGTTGATGATGAACGGATATTGTTCTGATATTACGAGAACTGTCGTGATGGGAGAACCAACCGCTAAACATCGTGAAATCTATGACATTGTGCTGGAGGCCCAACTACATGCACTAGATCAACTACGTCCAGGGATGACTGGTCGTGAAGCGGATGCACTATGCAGAGATATTATTAGTCGTTATGGCTATGGAGATCAATTTGGTCATAGTACGGGTCATGGACTCGGAATGGAAGTTCATGAAGCACCAAGATTGTCTAAGCTGAGTGATACCATTTTAGAGCCTGGTATGGTTGTTACTGTGGAACCAGGAATTTATATTCCAGGTTTTGGTGGCGTGCGGATTGAAGATGATGTTGTCATCACCGAGTCAGGAATGCGTAGACTAACCGAATCGAGTAAAGAATTTACAATTATTAAATAACAACAATAGTTAATCTAATAACATATGTTGGTTAAATTATTTCAGGGAGGTTCTCTTATTGATTTCAGTTAATGATTTTAAAACAGGTTTAACAGTAGAAGTAGATGGTGATATTTTTACAGTTCTTGATTTCCAACACGTAAAACCAGGTAAAGGTGCGGCATTTGTTCGCTCTAAATTAAAAAACCTTCGTAATGGTAACACCGTGGAAAAAACTTTCCGTGCAGGTGAAACGATTGGACGTGCAATAATTGAAAACCGTGAGGTACAATACTTGTATGCAAGTGGTTCTCAACATGCATTTATGGATAACGAAACTTATGATCAATTTGAATTAAGCGCGGACCAATTAAAATGGGAGCTTAATTTCTTAAAAGAAAATATGAATGTTAAAATTGTTAGCTATCAAGGCGAAATTCTTGGTATTAACCTTCCTAACAGTGTTGAATTGGCAGTTGTTGAAACAGAACCAGGTATTAAAGGAAATACAGCAACGGGTGCAACTAAAAATGCTAAAGTAGAAACAGGCTTAAACGTACAGGTTCCTTTGTTTATTAATGAAGGTGATGTGCTTATTATTGATACACGTGAAGGCAAATACGTTTCTCGTGCATAGGAAGTAAAAGCTTTGGTCATCCTCCTCCATCTTTTGCGGATGGAGGAATTTTTTTTGAAAATGATTAACACAGGTTCATGCTTTCGTATTATACTAGTTTAAAGCGTTACTTAACTAAGCGTATATTTGTATTGGGCAATGATGATTAGGAGGGTCTAACTTGGCTTTATATGTTATGAAGTTTGGTGGTAGCTCAGTAGGTACTATAGAGCGGATGAAACGAGTAGCAGAACGTATTGTTGAAAAACAAGATGAAGGACATCAGGTTGTTGTTGTTGTATCTGCTATGGGAGATACGACAGATGATTTAATTGATCAAGCAAAACTACTGAACGCAGAGCCAATGGCGCGTGAAATGGATATGCTGATGACGACAGGCGAGCAAATTTCAATGTCTTTACTATCCATCGCAATTGGTGCTCTTGGACGTCAATGCGTTTCCTATACAGGTTGGCAAGCAGGCTTTCGTACAGAGCCAGTTCATGGCAAGGCACGGATTACAGATATTGTGCCAACTCGCGTTGTATCAGCACTTGAAGGTGGTAACATCGTTATCGTTGCCGGCTTCCAAGGCATGACGGAGGATGGAGAAATTACAACGTTTGGCCGTGGTGGCTCAGATACAACTGCTGTTGCACTAGCTGCTGCAATTTCGGCTGACTTCTGCGAAATTTATACAGATGTAGATGGCATATATTCTACAGATCCACGTATGGTTCAGCATGCACGTAAGCTCAAGGAGATTTCTTATGATGAAATGCTAGAGCTTGCCCATCTAGGTGCGGCTGTGCTTCATCCACGTGCTGTGGAGTATGCGAAGCATCATCAGGTCTGTCTCGTCGTAAGATCGAGCTTTAATCATAATGAAGGTACTGTTGTGAAGGAGGAAGTTAGTATGGAGCAAGGCGTTGTTGTTAGTGGGATTGCATATGATAAAAATGTAGCTCGAATTAGCATTTTGGGGGTTTCCCATGTTCCGGGCGTACTTGCCAAGGTGTTTGGCTCTCTTGCAGAAGCGGACATCAACGTAGACATTATTGTACAAAGTGGAGACTTGGAAGGTAAAGCTGACTTCTCCTTTACGACCACGCTATCCGACCGCAAAAAGGCACTTGAAGTGATCCAAGGTATTGCATCAGAGGTTAATTTTAGCGAAGTGACTTCTGAAGAGGATTTGGTCAAAGTTTCCATCGTTGGTGCAGGCATGATTAGTCATCCAGGTGTGGCTGCACAAATGTTTGATGTCATCTCCAAGCAAGGCGTTAATATTAAGATGGTGAGTACTTCTGAAATTAAAACATCCTGTGTTATTGAAAGTGATAAACTAAACGAGGTTGTTATTGCACTTCATACGGCTTATGGATTGGATTCAGAGAGTGAGGCATATGTTGGTGGGCCTAAGGATCGCCGTTAGTTAGACTGGTGAATTATAGTTAAAGAGATAAAGGCGCTCACACAGAAGGTTCTTACGATTTCATTAACAGATATTCTTTTGAAAAGTGTAGCTCTAAATAAAATTATGGTTGCAATAATGGAGATGGAAGCTACGAAACAGAGGGTTCTTACGATCGTTCTTAAAACCAGATTCCTTTTACACAACTTAATGGTTGCAATCCGGTTTTAAATACGAACGTTTCACTTCTCCAGAATCCCTCTGTTCCTTCGCGAGTTAGGGTATATTTTGCAACTATTAATTTTAATAAATGAGCCACTACATTAAGATGAGAAATCTATTTTTAAAAGCAAGTTTCTCCAGAATCCATCTGTGCTCGCTTTGTATCTCATAGAAGTAAAATATAATTTTGAGGTCGCCTAAAGAACGGCGAACCTTATAAAAAGGGATTTTATTATTAGTGAATAATAATGAAGTTCCTTTTTTTTGTTCGTATTTGTTGTACAAGCAGGTTTAGTTTTAATTACGAATGCCCGATTTTCCACAATCTCCTTGGGCTTGCTTCGTATCTCATAGAAGTAAAGATAATCTCGAGGTTTGCCTTTTGGAAATGGTGAACCTCATAACATGGCACCACATTATTATTAAACAATAATGTGGTGCTTTTTTGGGTTTCCCCCAATTATAGCAAAGTAAAATTAGCGAAGAGGCAGAGGGATTGTGGAGAAGCGGAGCGTCCACCTTTAAAATCCTGATTTCTACATCTCTATAAGTACAAACAAAGAAATCAGGATTTAAGAGTGGTCGAAGCAACCCTCTGACTTGCAGCTCTTTGCTTAAAATAAGTCTCTTAAATTTACATATTGCTAGATTTAGAGTCATAAACGCGAAGTACAAGCATACAAATGAGATATAACCAAACATTATTTATCTAGTTTTGGTTGGAAGCTTAAAGTATAGGGGGAAAAATGATGAGCCTAAGCTGGTTATCCTTGTTTCCCGATCACATCCAGAGTATGCTTCGTTCTCTTCCCTCTTCGCTTTTGGATGAAATTGAGGAGATTCGTCTTCGAGAGGGACGTGCCCTTGAGGTGAATGCGGGTGGACACTTTTATTATTTGACAGCAAAAGGAGAGGTGACATCGAAGCCAGAGCATGCATATCGACCCAGCCGCAAGGATAGTAATACCCTGCTTGATCTCATTACCAATCATTCTTTATACACGATGGAGGAGGAACTAAGACGGGGATTTATTACCATCGCAGGGGGTCACAGAGTTGGTTTATCTGGTAGAACAGTTCTAAGCGGCGGACAAGTTGCTCATTTGCGAGATATTAGCGGCTTTAATGTCAGAGTGGCAAGAGAAGTGCAGGGGGTGGCAGATCATTTACTCCCTAAGTTGCTTGATTTTAAGCAGAAAAGCATCAATCATACTTTAATTATTTCACCCCCACAGCAAGGGAAAACAACGATGATTCGTGATTTGGCTCGTCAAATCAGTTATGGAACTTGGCGACATCCTAAAGCACAGTGGCAAGGGCTTAAAGTAGCGGTCATTGATGAACGTTCTGAAATTGCAGGCAGTAAACGAGGTGTTCCTAGCTTTGATGTTGGGCCAAGAACTGATGTAATGGACGGTTGTCCAAAGGCTGAAGGTATGATGATGATGATTCGCTCGATGTCTCCAGATGTACTCATTGTAGATGAAATTGGGCGCAAAGAGGATATTGAGGCTCTGATTGAAGCATTACATGCTGGAGTACGAGTCATTGCTACTGCACACGGTTCAAGTGTGGAAGAGCTACAAACAAGACTTAAAGCTGTTTCAAGCTTAGGAAGTGACTTTTTCAAAGCTTATGTGGTCCTTAGCCGCAAGGGAAAGGCGATTACGTACAAGCTATGGGATGACAAGGGTAGAACGATGCTGAACTATGACGATGTGCAAAGAGGCAAAGAATATTATGGCTAAAATGATAGGGGCTACATTAATTATTTTGGCAGCAACATTGGCAGGCTGGTATAAAGCACGACAATATGCCAACAGACCAAGGCAAATTCGCCAATTAATCGTAGCGTTAAAACGCCTAGAGACAGAAATTATGTATGGCTTTACACCTCTACCAGATGCACTCAGGGTCATTGCCAAGCAGCTAAAACCTCCGCTACAAAGTATTTTCGAGCACGCAGCGGGTGGGATGGATAATCACAATTCAACAGCACAACAAAGCTTGCATACTGCAATTTCACAGTATTGGGGACACACAGATATGAGGTCAGCTGAAAAAGAGATTATGGTTCAGCTCAGCTATACCCTAGGTACAAGTGATCGAGCGGATCAGGCAGGACATATTACTGCGGCAATCTCTCAATTGCAGCATGAAGAGCTTCAGGCTCGTGATGAACAAGTGCATTATGAAAAAATGTACAAAAGCTTAGGATTGTTAAGTGGAATTTTAGTGGTCATTTTGTTGTACTGACCTCCACATTTTACATCCTGACTAGATGGTGAGGTGCCAAACAATGAACATTGAAGTAAACGCAATATTTCAAATTGCAGGAATCGGCATAATTATAGCGATGATCCATACCGTATTGAAGCAGATGGGCAAAGAAGATATGGCACATTGGGTTACACTCATTGGTTTCGTTGTTGTCCTATTTATGGTCATACGAATGCTGGACAGCTTGTTTCAGGAGATTAAATCAATTTTCTTGTTCCAGTAGGTGGATAATCAGTGGAAATGATTCAGATTGTTGGACTAGGCTTAATTGCGACAATACTCATTTTAGTAATAAAAGAACAAAAGCCGTTATTTGCCTTTCTGCTTGCGATGTGTACAGGCATCATCATTTTTTTATACTTGGTCGAAAAAATCGGTGGCATCATTAGTGTATTGCAGAAGCTAGCTGAATCAACTGGGGTTAACATGGTTTATCTCAAAACCATTCTAAAAATAATTGGAATTGCTTATATTGCTGAATTTGGTGCACAAATTGTACGAGATGCTGGACAAGAGAGCATAGCCTCAAAGATTGAGTTAGCAGGAAAGGTGCTTATTATGGTATCCGCTGTTCCTATAATCAGCATCATAATCGAAACAATCATGAAGCTATTGCCTACCTAGAAGGGGATGAGGTAATGAAATTATGGAAAACGAAGCAGCTTCATTTACCACTACTCTTGATTATTCTAGGTGCATTAACACTATCATTGCTACTCCCCTTTCAGGTAAATGCAAAGGATACAGATGGAAAAGAAGTGAATTGGAAAGAACGACAAAGCAATGAGCTAAAGACAGATGAAGTTGAAACCTACTGGGATAGCTTGATGAAGGAATACGGTGGTTTTTTCCCTGATCAGCAGCTCCCTTCATTTAAAGACATGTTGATTAAGGAAGGTCAAGGATTTGATTTAAAGTCAGTTTTTTCTGGCTTGATGAAATATATGTGGCATGAGGTGTTATACAACGGTCATATTCTTGTCACCATCATTTTATTGTGTGTGTTCAGTATGATCCTTGAAACGCTACAAACCGCATTTGAACGTAAGCAAGTTAGTAAGGTTGCCTACTCCATCTGTTATATGGTTATTTTGGTGCTTGCTATCAATAGCTTTCATGTTGCAATTTCTTATGCTAGTTCAGCGATAAGAGCTATGGTTGATTTTATGATTGCGATGGTGCCGCTGCTGTTTATGCTCCTAGCTTCGATGGGCAATGTCGTAACGGTGACGATTACACATCCCTTTGTCGTGTTTATGGTGCATACCGTAGGAACATTAGTACACACCATTATTTTTCCATTGTTGTTCTTCTCGGTTCTCCTTCATATCGTTAGCTCGCTGTCAGACAGGTACAAGGTGGATCGGCTTGCTGATCTACTCAAAACAGTCAGCATGGGGTTGCTTGGAGTTTTGCTTACGGTTTTTTTAGGAGTAATTTCGGTCAGAGGGTTTACAGGCTCAGTTACAGACGGAGTGACACTTAGAGCTGCGAAATATTTAACTGGAAACTTTGTTCCAGTCGTTGGCAAGTTATTTGCAGATGCGACGGATACAGTAGTATCCGCTTCACTGTTAGTCAAAAATTCAGTCGGAATTGTTGGCGTCATTATTTTGTTGTTCTTATGTGCTTTTCCAGCCATCAAGATACTAATTTTAGCACTAATATTTAATCTAGCTGCTGCTGTGTTACAGCCACTTGGTGATTCTCCAATTCTAACTTGCTTAGAAACCATCGGTAAAAGTATGGTGTACGTATTTGCGGCACTTGCCGCGGTTGCGATGATGTTTTTTCTAGCCATCACGATTATGCTAACCGCCGGAAATATTACGGTGATGATGAGGTGAGCAGAAATTGATATAGTGTCGCTTGTTTAGGGATGGTGAACGTTATGACCTTGCTTTCACAATGGCTAAAAGAAATTATTTTTATCATCTTATTTGCAGTATTTATTGAACTATTGTTGCCTAATCGTTCAATGGAACGATATGTAAAATTTGTGATTAGCTTATTGATTCTGCTGACCTTACTGTCACCGATTATGAAGTTATTTACAGATCAAACAGAGAAAAAAATTGAAGTTGCTTTAACCGGTGGATTTGATGAGGAAGATGGGAATGTACAGGCAGAGACGAAAAAGATTTTAGCTGAGGGGAATCAACTTCAGAAGAAACGTGAGCAAGAAGTTATGGCTTGGACAGGGGAAGAAATTGCAAGGCAAATGAAGGAGCAACTCAAAAATGTGACAGGGCAACCGATTAGCCGAGTAGCAGTAGGATTAACAAACTTAGGAAATAAAAAAGAAACAACAATTACCTCAATCGAGGTAGTGATGGGGAGCAGTCTTCAGGTACAATCTGAGCCGATAGTCGAGCCAGAGCAGTCCAAACAGTCAAGTCAGCCAAATCAGCCAAATCAGTCAGAGCGCTCAGAGCAATTAGAACAACCACAACAATCAGAGTCATCAGAAATAACAGGGGGGGCAACTCAAAACACTTCGCCAGACAAAATACAAAGTGTAGAGATTCCTGCAGTTAAGCAAATTGAAATTGATATTAGCTCATCTCAAAAAGATGAGAATGCTGGAGAACACAAGAAAGAACAAAGACATAACAAGCCATTAACTATTAATCAAGATCAAGGCACTAATCAGGGCACTAACGATGAAAAAATGAAGCAGATGAGCGATAAAATAAAAAGCTTTTTACAGGAGCAATGGGGGATACAAAGAAACGTCATTTCTGTTGTGGTGGATGAGGCAAATTTTAAGGAATAAGGAGGTGATTTGATGCCAAAGTGGTGGAATAAGCTAGAAGCATTTATTAGCTCAGGAGGAAAAAATGAAAATGGAAAAAGGAAACTAAATACATTCCGTTTGCTTATATTAATCGCCTTAATTGGTATGGCTATTATGTTATTTAACTCCTTTGTTCATGTGAAAAAGATAGATCCAGAAGGAGAAGGACGAGAGCCGCCGGTGCTTCAAAATATAACAACCCCTAATTTAAGTGATGCTGATACGAGTACAAGTCCTTTTGATGATATTGAGCATTCGCTCGAAAATAAAACAAAAGAAATTTTGGAAAAAATAGTAGGTGTAGGTGCAGTGGATGTTCTTGTCACAATTGATTCTACTGAAGAAGTCATTGTCCAACGTAATGTTAAGGACAGTCAAGAGGTGACGGAAGAAACAGATGCAGGTGGAGGAAAACGCAACATTACGCAATACACAAAAGACGGACAAATCATGACTTATGAGGTATCAGGTAATCAACAGCCGATTGTAACTAAAAAGGTAAAGCCTAAGGTTCGTGGTGTGTTGGTCGTAGCTAGAGGAGCAGAAAATGATACGGTAAAAGGTCTGATTGTAGATGCAGTTGAAAAAGGATTGAATGTTCCAGCCTTCAGAATCTCTGTTGTGCCTAGGAAACAATCACAATAAAACAAAGAAATTAAATAAAAGGATTCTAAGGAGGAAGTATAGTTATGAAATCTAAAAGACAAACAATTTGGTTGGTATCCATGCTTAGCTTAATGGTCATTTTATCTGCTTATTATTTGTTTACAGAGGATTCAAGCCAAAATGCTTCAAAACCAGTAGAGGGCGAGCAAGTTGTGAACATGCAAAATCCAACAGACCTGAAATTGTTCCCAGATTCAGCACCATCTAGTCAAGATGTTACCATTTCTGAAGTAACGTCTGAAAATGGTTCTTCTACAGGTGCAATTAAAGATGACAAAGAGCAGCCACAAACTGAAGTAAAGGATAATAATGAACCATCAGGCGAAAAAGAACAAACAGGAGAGAAACAACAAAACGGACAAGTGACCGAACCACAGGTCAAAGATGAAGATGTTTTAAAGCAGCTTGAAAGCCAAGGTACAACTAAACTAGATCAACTTACCGCTTATCAGCAAGAAAGAAGTCAAACCAATGCTAAAAGAGTAGATGAGCTTTTGAAAAAAATTAATGATGGAAAATCACTAGATGAGTCAGCAGTTGCTCAAAAGGAACTAAGAGTGTTAGAGGAAAATGAAGAAAAAATTAATGGTATTGAAGAGCGCCTACAACAACAATATGCAAATGCTGTAGTTACTGAGGACAATAATCAATATAAGGTCGTAGTCGCAAGTGAAAAGCTTGAAGCAAAAGATGCAGTAAACATCGTAGACCTTGTTATTAAAGAATTAGGTGTTTCTCAAGATAAAGTAAGTGTGCAATATGTGAGTAAATAATAAATAAATAATAAGCATGAGGGGGGAGAGTACATTACGGAAACGTGTTCGTTCCTTAGTGACTCTCTTCTTTTCTTTTAAAAATGTCTAATTTTAAAGGGTGCAGGTCATTTCCCAATTGAATCACCTGGATTAGAGCAGCTTAATAAAGCTGTGCTTTCGTTTTTGCAAAGGATTGAGCTTGGTGAGTTTTCAAATATGTCTTAGTACGTATAGAATGCTCCACTCTTTCTATTTTGATTGATTGTGATATAATACATAAAGTTATGTTACAAAAAAGGCCAAGGCTTTGCTGATTTAAAGCTGAAGGAGTGAATAATAATATGCTAAAGCTAAGTGAAATTAAAGAATTGATTGAATTAGTAGACAAATCAACATTACAGGAATTGGAAATTGAAAATGAAGGAAGTCGCTTGAGTATTCGCAAAGCTTCTCCGCAATTTGCGCCAGTGATGACACAACCGATGGTGATGTCTCCCTCAGCAGGTTTAAATATGCCTGAGGTCACTGTGAGCGAAGTAAATACAAGTGGCAGTGCAGGGGAAACGACTGTAGCAACTCCAGACACCTCTCATTTACATACCATTGTTTCTCCGATGGTAGGTACTTTTTATCGTTCATCTTCACCTGATGCAAATCCTTTTGTGAATATCGGGGACAAAGTAGGAGACAAAACGACGGTATGTATTATTGAAGCCATGAAATTAATGAATGAATTAGAAGCTGAAGTGAAGGGCTCCATAGTTGATATTCTTGTGGAAAATGGTCAGCTTGTAGAATATGGACAACCTCTATTTCTGGTGAAACCGGAGTAATTACCAAGGAGGGTGTGTAAACAGATGAAATTTCAGAAATTGTTAATTGCCAATCGTGGCGAAATTGCAGTTCGTATTATCAGGGCGTGTAGGGAAATGGGGATTTCCACTGTTGCAGTATATTCAGAGGCTGACCGTGACTCCTTACATGTTAAATTAGCGGATGAGGCCTATTGTATTGGACCCACCTTATCTCGTGACAGTTATTTAAATTTAACAAATTTGATGAGTGTTGCCACTTTAACCGAATGTGATGCTGTCCACCCTGGTTATGGGTTTTTGGCTGAAAATGCTGACTTTGCTGAAATCTGTGCTTCCTGCAATATTACTTTTGTTGGACCTTCCCCTGAAGCGATTACTAAAATGGGGGATAAGGCAGTAGCTAAGCAAACGATGCAGGAGGCAAATGTTCCGGTTATCCCTGGTTCAGATGGCTTGATTCAAGATTTGGATGAAGCTATTATGATTGCAAGACAAATTGGATATCCTGTCATTATTAAGGCAACTGCTGGTGGTGGCGGTAAAGGAATTCGTATTGCTGAAAATGAAGAAAGCTTAGTGAAGCAGATTGAAACTGCTCAGCAAGAAGCTCAAAAGGCATTTGGTAATGCTGGTGTTTACCTAGAAAAATACTTGACTGGAATGAAGCACGTTGAGATCCAAATCATTGCCGATAAGCATGGTAATGCGGTGTATCTCGGTGAGCGTGATTGCTCCATTCAACGTCGTCGCCAGAAGCTAATTGAGGAAGCTCCTTGTCCTGTTCTTTCTGCTGAAAAACGTAAGGAAATGGGAGAAGCAGCTGTTAGAGCGGCTTTGGCGGTAGACTACTCTGGAGCGGGTACACTGGAGTTTTTGCTTGGACAAGATGGACAGTTTTATTTCATGGAAATGAATACTAGAATTCAAGTTGAGCATCCCGTAACTGAAATGGTGACAGGAATTGATCTCATTCAAGAAATGATTTCTGTTGCAGAAGGCAACCCACTTTCCTTTAGTCAAAATGAAGTTGTGCTAGATGGATGGTCGATTGAATGTCGTATTAATGCAGAGGATCCATTCCGTAACTTTATGCCTTCTCCGGGTAAAATTGATTTTTACCTTGCACCTGGTGGTCCAGGAGTACGAGTCGATAGCAGTGCATATCCAGGGTACACGATTTCTCCTTATTATGACTCAATGATTGCGAAGCTGATCGTATGGGGAAAAACGCGTGAAGAGGCGATTACAAGAATGAAGCGCGCCTTAGCTGAATTTGCGATTGAAGGCATTCATACTACGATTCCGTTTCACCAGAAATTGCTTGAGCACCCTGCCTTTTTAAGTGGTAATTTCGATATTAAGTTTTTGGAAGAAAACGAAATTTAGAAAAAACCTCTTGGTTTGTCATAATGAACCTGAAATGATATAGTATGTATAATAAGTGCGCTTGTCTAAGAAGGATTTGTAAAGTCTAGCGTCATACTTATTGAGAGGTGGATGATTGAAATGAGTACAGTATCTACTGAATTTGAACGTACAGACATTGGTGAAATTCAGATTGCACCTGAAGTCATTGAAGTGATTGCTGGTCTTGCAACCGTCGAGGTAAAAGGCGTTGCTGGTATGAGTGGTGGCTTTGCAGGTGACATTGCTGAGCTTCTTGGCCGTAAAAATTTGGCTAAAGGGGTAAAGGTTGAGGTAGGACAACGTGAAGCGGCTGTAGACGTTTCTGTCATTATTGAGTATGGAAATCGAATCCCTGAGGTAGCAACTGAGATTCAACGTAATATTAAACGCTCGATTGAAAATATGACTGGACTAAATGTGATTGAAGTGAACGTACATATTCATGACGTGATCTTCAAAACGGCTGAAAAGATCGAAGAAGCAGAAGTAAACCACAGGGTAAAATAAATGAATGCATCTATAAACCCCCGACCTTGAGTCAGGGGTTTACTACACTTTTCACTTGAACTAATGAAGGAGGCTTTACCTCTCGTGGCTAAAATTGTAGATCGATTGTTGCTTTTCCTTTACAGCTTATGCATTGGAGTCATCTCGATAGCAGCAATTCTTTTATTAACTAATGTTGTGACTATATCCTATGAATCAAGTTCAAAAGATCCTGTGTTTGTTGGGATGATTGCAGCAGCTTCTGTACTGTTTTTGCTTAGCTTACGTTTCCTGTACATTTCTATTAAGCGTGATCGTAATGCTGGTAATTCCATTGATCAACGTACAGAATATGGAGATATTCAAATTTCGGTGGAGACGATTGAAAACTTAGCTTATAAGGCAGCGGCAACTGTACGTGGGGTGCGCGATATTAAGACAAGAATTCGTATCACTGAAGCAGGGCTTGAGATCAAAGTAAGAGCATTAGTGGATGGAGAAACCCCTATTCCTGACGTAACAGAGGAAGTACAAAGACAAGTGCATGATTACGTTAAAACAACGACAGGTATTCCTGTTGCTTATGTATCTGTATTTATTGCTAATCTTGTGCAATCATCCCCGATGATTAAAAGTCGGGTTGAATAGGAGTGAATCACCCTATGTTATGGAGGCAAATTAAAGAAAGTGGCTTAGGCCGTCTAATCGGGCTTGGCGCTGGATTGTTTTTCTTCCTTATTTATGTCTTTTTTGGATTTTGGAACATGCTGTTTTGTGCCCTGCTATTATACATTGGTTATATAGTGGGTAAACGTAAGGACTTGGGCGAAGAAAATCTAATTTCATTGGGCACAATACGGAATTGGTTAGAGAGACGCTATCGTCCATTTAAATAATTCCTGTGATATGCTTTTTCCTAAAAAAGAGCTATGCTTTTAATTTGCCCATTTTGTGGAGAGAGTATGTCAGAGGATTTTTTTGTCTTTAATCTCTAGCATTTTTGCACACTATCAAGGAGGATTTACATGAAACGACGGTTAGCAAGAGAAATTGCGATACAAAGCTTATATCAAATGGAAATGAATGAAGTGGAAGCAGAGGAAGCCGTAGTGATGCTCCTTACAGAAGCATCTGAGGAAAATGAGTCCCAGGTTGAATTGTCTGATGTAAGTAAAACAAAGGAATTTGTACTTGAGCTTGTTAATGGGGTTGCGAATAACAAACTCGCGATTGATGAGCTATTAGTGGATTACTTACAAAATTGGAATTTAGATCGTTTATCTAAAGTAGACCGTCAAATTTTAAGACTAGCTGTTTATGAAATGGTATTTCGGGACGATGTACCGGGCAAGGTTGCTGTTAACGAAGCAGTAGATTTAGCGAAGCATTTTGGCATGCCAGAGTCAGGTAAGTTTGTTAATGGTGTGTTAGGTAAGCTGATTGGGGATTTAGATGAATTAAAATCTAAAGTCGTGAAATAATCGAGAGTTTTACAAAAGTAAAAATAAATATAACTTAAATTAAGAGTGACAGATTGAACTAACTTCACTGCTGTTTCACTGCGCTCAAAAAGGAGAGAAATGACATGTCGGCAGCTATTATTAATGGGAAGCAAATTTCAGAAGAGATTCGTAATTCGCTCAAAAATGAAGTAGAGCAATTAAAAGGTCAAGGGCTTACACCAGGACTTGCAGTTATTTTGGTTGGCGAAGATCCAGCTTCTGGAGTTTATGTGCGTAATAAGGAAAAGGCATGTCATGATTTAGGTTTTTACTCAGAGGTACATCGTTTGTCAGCGAATACAACTGAGGAAGAGCTTCTTGCTTTAGTGGACAAGCTAAACCATCAACAGGATATTCACGGTATTTTAGTGCAATTACCATTACCTTCACATATTCACGAGAAATCAGTGATCGATGCGATTTCTGTGCATAAGGACGTCGATGGCTTCCATCCGATTAACGTTGGTAATTTGGTCATCGGGGATGATAGCTTGCTGCCATGTACCCCTGCGGGTGTAATTGAGTTGATTAAACGTGCAGGTGTTGAGATGTCAGGCAAACATGCCGTTGTTATTGGACGCAGCAACATTGTGGGTAAGCCTGTGTCACTACTACTACAGCGTGAAAATGCAACTGTAACAATGTGTCATTCTAGAACGAACAACATGAAGGAAATTACAAAACAAGCAGACATTTTAGTTGTAGCAATAGGACGTGCTAACTTTGTAGATGCTTCTTTCGTGAAGCCTGGGGCGGTTGTCATTGATGTTGGGATGAACCGGCTCGATAATGGCAAGCTAGCTGGAGATGTTGATTTTGAGAGTGTAAAGGAAGTATCAGGCCCGATTACACCGGTTCCAGGTGGAGTTGGTCCAATGACCATTACGATGCTTATGCAAAATACAGTTGTTGCTGCAAAAAGACTACACCAACAACGTTCATAAATAATTAAACAAGGAGGGGTTCTCGTGGAGCAACGCATTTATTCCATCAAGGAATTAAATCGTTACATTCGGATGAAGCTGGAATCTGATAACGTGTTGTCGGAAGTGTGGATTCGAGGCGAGATCTCCAATTTTACGCATCATTCTAGTGGACATATGTATTTTACGCTTAAAGATGCCGATAGCAGAATCAAAACAATTATGTTTGCTTCTCACAATCAACGTCTACCCTTCATTCCTAAGGAAGGTACGCGTGTGATTGCTAAAGGGAATGTGTCTGTATATGAACGTGATGGACAATATCAATTTTACGTGACACAGATGCAGCCCGATGGTGTGGGTAGCTTATATTTGGCCTATGAGCAGCTTAAAAGCAAGCTAGAATCGGCAGGATGGTTTTTACCTGAGCGTAAAAAAGCTATCCCTCGTTTTCCCAAGGTGATAGGCGTTGTCACATCGCCTACTGGGGCAGCTGTTAGAGATATTATAACTACCTTAGAACGCCGTTATCCAAGGGCAAATGTTATCTTATACCCTGTGCTTGTGCAAGGGAAAGGAGCGGCTCCTTCCATTGTTAAAGCCATTAAGGCGCTTAACGAGTCGGCGGAGGCGGATGTGTTAATTGTAGGGCGTGGTGGTGGATCACTGGAGGAGCTATGGGCGTTTAATGAGGAGATTGTGGCACATGCCATTTATCATTCCTCTATTCCCGTGATTTCTGCAGTAGGTCATGAAACGGATTTTACAATCGCAGATTTTGTGGCTGATTTGCGTGCAGCAACACCAACTGCAGCGGCAGAGCTCGCTGTTCCGCATCAAGCAGAGCTGATGGCTGTAATTAAGCAACGGCAAAATATGCTTTATCGGCTTGTACAATCCAAAGTTGAGCAAGCTCAAGCTTCCTTGAAGCGTGTCCAGCGTTCACCTGTTTTAGTTCATCCAAAGCGAAGCTTAACACAACATATTGAACGATTAGATGCGCTACAAGCAAGATCAAAATATTTAATTCGGAATTATATTTCACTTCAAAACTCACGTCACAGACAGATACATCATCAATTGCTTCGTTATCATCCTGCACAAACCTTTATGAACGTAAAACATCGACATACTGAATTGACACGTCAGTTAGGGCAAGGCATGGAGCGGATTATGAGAGAGCACAAACAACGTTTAGGTGGTGCAATTCGGCATTTAGATGCACTTAGCCCGCTAAAGGTAATGGAGCGAGGATACAGCCTTGTGTATGATCAGCAAGAGGAGAAGTTGATTAAATCAGTTGATGATGTTCATCTTGGTGATCTCATTACGGTTAAAGTTGCAGATGGTGATTTGAGCTGTCAGGTTTGGGGAATGGAGCCTAAACCTAATGAGAAAGGAGAACGCAATGGAACAGGAAATTAGCTTTGAAGAGGCAATGAATAAGCTGGAGCAAATTGTATCTCAATTAGAAGCAGGAGATGTCCCATTGGAGCAGGCAATTGAATTGTTTCAGACCGGGATGCAGTTGTCCCAAATTTGTGGAAGCAAGTTAACAGAGGTTGAGCGTAAAATAGAAATGATTGTAGAGCAAGAGGGACAAACTCAGAAAAGACCGTTTATATTAGAAGGCGGGGAATAAAATTGACTAGTTTCATTCCTTTAGAACAATATATGAAAGAGATTGAAATGAAACTTGTAGATTCATTTTCGACCTCGGTTCCCGAGACTTGGAATATACCAGCTTCATTAAGAGATTCAATGGAATATTCTTTGCTTGCGGGTGGGAAAAGGTTACGTCCATTGCTAGTAATAGCGGCCGCAGAGGCTATTGGGGGACAACGTGAGGCTGCAATCCCCATTGCTCAGGCAGTAGAAATGATACACACGTATTCCTTAATTCATGATGATTTACCAGCGATGGATAATGATGATTTTCGTAGAGGGAAACCTACAAATCATAATGTGTTTGGAGAAGCGATGGCAATTCTTGCAGGAGATGGCTTACTCACACATGCCTTTCATCAAATTGTCCAAGCTAGTCGCTTGCACAATGTACCTGCCGAGGCCACTTTAGATATTATTGAGGAATTGGCTATATTTGCAGGCCCTTCGGGTATGGTAGGGGGACAAGTTGCAGATATGCAAGGGGAACAAGGGATTACTGATCTTGAGACGTTACAATATATTCACCAGCATAAAACAGGTGATTTAATCGTTTTCTCTCTAAAGGCGGGAGGACGTGTTAGTGGAGCGTCTGAAGCGCAGCTTGCTGCACTAGCTAAGTTTGGTCAATGTATTGGACTTGCTTTCCAAATTCGTGATGATATTCTTGATCTTGTTGGCGATGAAGGAAAGCTTGGCAAAAAGGTTCAAAGTGATGTGAAGCAAGAAAAAGTGACTTATCCATATTTTATCGGTTTAGAGGCTTCACAGGCTGAATTAGAAAGATTAACGCTAGCAGCAAAAGAGGCAGTAAGTGATGGAAGTATCCCCTTCCCTGAACGTTTGCTTCAAATTGCTGATTTTTTAACTCATCGAGATCATTAATGTTTTATTGATTTTTCGTTTTTATTGTATTCATGTGATATAATGAAGGCTATTATCAACAAAGAGAAATCTAATTTATGGGAAGCGGGGAATTTTCAATGCTGCTTTCACAAATTAATGAACCCAGCGACTTGAAAAATTTTACTACGGAGCAACTTGTTCCATTAGCTGCTGATATACGTCAATTTCTAATTGAGAAGTTATCGGTGACAGGTGGACATCTTGCCTCTAATTTAGGTGTCGTTGAATTGACACTAGCGTTGCATTATTGCTACGAAAGTCCACGGGATAAAATTATTTTTGATGTAGGGCACCAAGCGTATGTGCATAAAATATTAACGGGCCGAATGGATCGTTTTGATACATTACGTAAGTCAAATGGATTGTGTGGCTTTGTGAAACGTTGCGAAAGTGAGCATGACGTGTGGGAAGCAGGTCACAGCAGCACTTCTCTTTCCGCTGCCATGGGTATGGCATTAGCACGTGATCTCAAGGGTGAAGACAACAGTGTAGTTGCCGTTATCGGAGATGGCGCGCTTACAGGCGGAATGGCATTTGAGGCGTTAAATCATATTGGACATGAGAAAAAAAATATGATGGTTGTTTTAAACGATAATGAAATGTCGATTGCGCCAAATGTAGGTGCAATGCACAATTATCTTAATAAGCTACGCTCTGATCGCAATTATTTGCGAGCCAAAGGTGAAGTAGAGCAATTCCTTAAAAAAATTCCTGCCATTGGTGGAAAGCTTGCTAAAACAGTAGAGCGGTTTAAGGATAGTTTAAAATATTTAATGGTTTCTGGTATTTTGTTTGAGGAATTAGGGTTTACTTATTTAGGTCCTGTAGATGGTCATGATATGGAAAGCTTAGTTGATATTTTTACTCAAGCTAAAAATGTAACAGGACCTGTGCTTGTACACGTACTGACGACAAAAGGGAAGGGATATACGCCTGCTGAGAAGGACTCTCATAAGTGGCATGGCATTTCTCCTTATAAAATTGAATCAGGCCAGGTATTAAAAGCAGTTGGTAACATGATGTACACTGAAGTCTTTTCTCAAACGTTGATGGAGCTAGCTGAGCAGGACCCACGTATTGTTGCCGTGACCCCAGCGATGCCAAGTGGTTCTGGTTTAGTTAAGTTTGCTGAAAAGTATCCTAATCGGATGATTGACGTTGGGATTGCAGAGCAACATGCGGCTACATTATGTGCAGCGATGGCGCTTGAGGGAATGAAGCCGATTTATGCGGTATATTCTACCTTCATGCAACGTGCTTACGATCAGATTGTGCATGATATTTGTCGCCATAATGCGAATGTAATGTTTGCCATTGACCGCGCTGGCTTTGTAGGTGCCGATGGAGAAACACATCAAGGTGTATATGACATTGCTTTTATGCGTCACATCCCAAATATCGTAATCATGATGCCAAAAGACGATAATGAGCTACGGCATATGATGAAGACCGCACTTGATTATAATGATGGACCAATTGCCTATCGCTATCCACGTATTAATGTGCCTGGCGTGCCTTGGGATGAAGAGCTAAAAGCAATTCCAATTGGAACTTGGGAAACATTAGTGTCAGGAGAGGAAATTAGTATTTTAGCGGTGGGCCCAATGGTCGAAGTCGCTAAAGCAGCCGCAGAAAGTCTAAAGCGGGATGGAATTTCAGTAGAGGTTGTCAATGCACGTTTCCTTAAGCCTTTAGATGAAAATATGCTTACAGAATTGGCGCACCGTCGGAATAAACTTATTGTGCTTGAAGAGGCCTCACAAGCGGGAAGCTTAGGTAGTGCTGTGTTGGAGTTTTATGCAACGACAGGTATAACGGGTGTGGATGTTTCGTTAATGGGTATTCCTGATGTATTTATTGAGCATGGTACGATTAAGGAGCAACGAGAGGAAGTAGGTCTTACCGCTGAATCCGTTATAGAACTCATAAAATCATCCCGTCTAGGTCATCGTAAGTATGTGAAGCAGGTCAAACCTTCTTAAATATTGTTTGAACGTTGTTGTACGTTAAAGTCAGGAGAGTCTTATGTCAGTTCCAAAAGAACGTATTGATGTATTGCTGGTAGAACAAGGGTATTTTAATAGCAGAGAAAAGGCAAAGGCAGCCATAATGGCTGGTCTTGTCTTTGATGGACATGAACGCATTGAGAAGCCAGGAACTAAGGTGCCTAGAGATATTGCATTATCGGTAAAGGGCGCGATCCATCCTTACGTTGGTCGTGGTGGTCTTAAGCTTGAAAAGGCAATCAAGGCGTTTGACTTAAATATGCAGGATGCTGTTATGCTAGATGTTGGTTCCTCTACTGGAGGATTTACAGACTGTGCCTTACAGCATGGTGCAAGCTATGTATATGCCATAGATACAGGGTATAACCAATTAGATTGGTCATTACGGAGTGATGAGCGTGTAAATGTCAAGGAGCGGACTAATTTCCGCTATATGACTCCATCTGATCTTGATGGACCAGATCCAAACTTTGCAAGTATTGATGTGTCTTTTATTTCCTTGAAAATTATTATGCCTCCATTACTTGAATTGCTGAAGAAGCCTTCGCATATTGTTGCTTTAATTAAGCCGCAGTTTGAGGCTGGCCGTGAAAAGGTTGGTAAGCTTGGGGTTGTAAGAGACGCTAAGGTACATGTACAGGTGCTTGAAGATATTTTAGGCTTTGCTGTTCATTTAGGTTTTGCTCTGCATCACGTTACTTTTTCACCGATAACAGGTGGAGAGGGGAATATTGAATTTTTGGCTCATTTTTCATTAAATGAAGAGGAGAATGCAAACCTACCCTCTATGGAATTTAGTCAAATTCAAGTTGTCGCTAGAAAAGTAGTGGAGGAAGCACATCTCCAGTTTAGAGGAAATCCATCTTAAATTAAGGTGGATTTTTTATTGGTTGAAAAAAGAACAAATGTTCGCTATAATGATGAAAACATGTATATTTACTAATTTTATCTTATAATTGTGTTAAGGATAAACAGGAGGTAGGTTCTTTTCGTCGAATTAATGGTTGAGGTGATTTGAGGTGAGACTAAACACTGAAAATTTACTGATGATCATTTTTACATGTTTTTTACTTTATTTGATTTATTATGGATTACGTTCTTGGCTCAACAAACCAATTTCTATAGGCTCACATTGGAAATTCGAATTTAATGATGAGATTATAGATCACCCTGCTGTCACTTTATTAGAGGAACATGGTTATGAGGTCGTTAGCGATAAGATGAAGGTTCCCCTTACATTTGATGTGAATGGGAAGGAATTACACAGTCGTATATTTATAGATTATATTGTGACTAGACATCAGCAATATTATCTTGTACGGACCTCTAAAGAAAGACTCAATATGGAGTGGACAGGGAGTGGAGTAAGGAAGGAATTATTGCCTTATTTACTTCTCTATCCCGAGTGTGCGGGTGTGTTATTTGTAGATTTAGAGCGTAATGAAATCAAAGTGGTTAAATTAACTAGTAATGAAGATGATGAGGAATAAACCTAAGTTAAACATAATTGGAGGATAAAATGAAGGGTCAAAGGCATATTAAAATTCGCGAAATTATTGCAAATCAAGAAATCGAAACACAAGATGATTTAGTATCATCACTAAGAAATGCTGGTTTTCAAGTTACCCAAGCTACAGTATCAAGAGATATAAAGGAATTAATGCTAATTAAGGTTCCAACGGATGAAGGAAAATATAAATATTCTATGCCAACCGCACAACGCTATAATCCTGTACAAAAACTTCAACGTGCTTTAGTGGATAGCTTTGTTAGTATTGATCACACTGGTAATTTGGTTGTAATTAAGTGCTTACCAGGAACTGCAAATTCTGTAGCTGTTCTCATTGATAACATGGAATGGTCAGATTTATTAGGTACTATTTGCGGAGACGACACGATATTAATGATTTGCAGAAACGAAGAGTATAGTGAATTTATTATTAATCAAATTATGGGTTTCATTTCATAAGTAGCTTGCGGTTGGTGTTAGTGAAAGGAGTTGCGCTGTCTTGTTAGTTCATTTATCTATTACTAATCTGGCAGTGATTGAAGCGGTTGAAGTTGACTTTCATCGTGGCTTTCACGTGCTTACAGGTGAGACAGGTGCAGGGAAATCGATCATTATTGATGCGTTAGGCTTAATTGCAGGTGCAAGAGGATCTGCTGATTTAATACGTTATGGCTGCGAAAAGGCTGAGATGGAAGCTTCTTTTGATTTAGATGAAGGTCATATTGTCTGGCACATTTTAGATAACCTCGGGATACGTGCAGAGCGCAATGAACTACTCATTATTCGGCGTGAAATTAGTCAACAAGGAAAAAGCACAGCAAGAATAAATGGACAGCTTGTTAATTTATCCATGCTCCGTGAAGTTGGAGAAAGTCTCATTGCTTTGCATGGTCAACATGATCATCAAAATTTGCTGCGCTCAGAAAGACATCTCGGCTTGCTTGATGCTTATGGTGCAGAGGCGATTAATCCTGTTAAACAGCAATATCAAGAAATATTTAAATCCTTTATAAAAGTAGATAAACAATTTAACGAGTTACGTAATACGAATCAACAATCGTTACAGATGCTCGACCTATATAAATTTCAGCTTGAAGAGATTGCAGCGGCGGGACTAAAAGAAGGTGAGCAAGAATTACTTTCAGAAGAAAAGCTAAAACTAACCCATAGCGAAAAAATGATGGGTGCAATTTCTGAAGCTTACCAGTTATTGTATGGAGCTCAGGGCTTGGATACGATAGCAAGGGCGGTATCAAGAATGCAGGATATTTCCGCATTTGATCAAAAGGTAATCGGACCCATTGTAGAGCAGCTTCAATCCGCTTTTTATCAATTAGAGGATGCTTCTTATGCTTTACGTGATTATCGTGAAAATATTGAATTTAACCCTTCGCGCTTAGATGAGGTAGAGGATCGATTAAACTTGATTTCATCATTACGCCGTAAATACGGGGATAACATAACTGATATTTTAAGCTATTACGAAAAAATTAAAGCGGAAGCTTATGCGCTTGAAAACAAGGATGAACTGTTGGATCAGCTCCAATCAGAGCGAGACAAGCTGATGATTGAGTTAATGCAGCAGGCGATGGCTTTGTCAGCGATACGTAAGAAGAAGGCTGAGCAGCTAGCGCAGGAAATTGAAAATGAGCTTAAAGATTTGCAAATGAATAAAACAGTATTTCAAGTACAATTCCAAATGAGTCAAGATGTAGCTACTGGTACAGAATGGCAAGGTCAAAAAATAAAACCATCCAAGCACGGTTTGGATATTGTTGAGTTTTTAATTTCTGCTAACCCAGGAGAACCGCCTCGACCTTTGAGTAAAATTGCCTCAGGTGGAGAGCTTTCTCGTATTATGCTGGCATTAAAGAGCATTTTTGCAAAGCATGAATCGATACCTGTGTTGATATTTGACGAAGTAGATACAGGAGTGAGTGGACGAGCGGCACAAGCGATTGCTGAAAAGCTATATCGTTTATCTAATGGTTGTCAGGTGTTCTCCATTAGTCATTTACCTCAGGTGGCTTGTATGGCAGATGAACAATACTTAATCGAAAAAATGATTCAGGATGAGCGTACGGTCACTAAGGTGGAAGCTCTGTCAGGTGATGGCAGAATACTGGAACTTGCACGTATGCTCGGAGGCGTAGAAATCACAGATAAAACGTTACAGCACGCACAAGATATGCTTCATTTAGGTATGTCACAAAAGGCTTCTTTTAGCATGGCTGAGTAATCATTGACAGTCATAAAACAGAATTCGGGGGGTATCTTATAGGTACGCAATTGGCGACCACCTTTTCGTCAAGCGAAAGAAGCAAAGGGAGCGTGACAGCCATTGAACCACAATCTCAAGAAAAGATTATCCGGTCTTTTACTTGCTTTCTTCTTTTGTTTAGCAAGCAGCATGTTGCTTAAAACTGCTTCCCCCTTATTTTATGATGAAATCCGCCTCGTTGAAGGCGAAAATCATCAGCTTACACTTGCTTTACCCGTTCAAACTGAAGTGACAGTGGATCATCCTGATGTTGTTAAGCTAAATGATCGCAGTGATGTCACCTCATGTTTCTCCACAGGAGGCCCTGTAACATTATCTTCATTAAATAGTGGCCAAGCAGAGCTTGAAATGAAGCTGTTTGGACGATTACCTTTCAAAACGGTCAAGGTAAATGTTGTTCCAAATCTAAAAGTAATCCCAGGTGGACAAACTATTGGCGTTAAAGTTAAATCTGCCGGTATTTTAGTTGTGGGACATCATCAAGTGTCAACAAAAAAGGAGAAGATTTCTCCTGGAGAGTTAGCTGGCATTCAGCCAGGCGATCTAATTACCCATATTAATGGAGTGTTATTAAAGGATGTACAGCACGTTGGTAAAATTGTGGAGTCGTCGGCTCCAAACAAGCAACCTTTAAAAATTACTTACAAGCGTGAAGGCAAGGTGTATCATACAAAGCTGTCACCTGCATTTGACAATGAAGATCAGGCATGGCGACTGGGGTTATACATTCGTGATTCCGCTGCGGGTGTAGGAACCTTAACCTTTTATGACCCAGAGCATCAGGTATATGGTGCATTGGGACATGTTATAACAGACATGAACACTCAAACACCCATCGTAGTAGGTAGTGGAGAAATTTTAGAATCCAGTGTGACCTCGATTTCCAAAAGTGAAAGTGGGGAGCCGGGTGAAAAAAGAGCTCATTTCTTAAAAGAAGGTAAAGTTTTAGGTAATATTGAGCGGAATACTCATTTCGGTATTTTTGGTAAAATGGAGTCAAATCCAAGCCATAGTGTTTATCAGCAACCCATTCCAGTCGCATTTGCGGAGGAAGTGAAGGAAGGACCTGCTGAAATTTTAACTGTAGTTGAAGGACAAAAGGTTGAACGTTACAAAATTGAGGTTGTTCATGTCTCTAAGCAAAACTCACCACAAACTAAAGGAATGGTACTTCGTATTACTGATCCTAAATTGATTCAAAAAACAGGCGGAATTGTGCAGGGGATGAGCGGCAGTCCAATTATTCAAAATGGCAAGCTCATTGGAGCAGTAACACATGTATTTGTGAACGATCCTAAATCAGGTTATGGCTGTTTTATTGAATGGATGCTACAGGATGCGGGTGTAGTTAAAAATCAGAGCCAAAATACAGTTGCAAATCTTAAGGCGAGCTAATCGCCTTAAGATTTTTTTTGTTTAATTTTTATTAAGCTAAAATCCTTTAACAATAAAATAATACCTAAAAATGTCGAATGATCACGAACTAAATCACATGCTGTTGATAAATATTTTATTATAGCTCAACCTCAAAAAAAAATAAAGAAAAATAATTTTCGACAGGAGGAATTTACCTTTGGCTGTCGAATCCTTAATTTAGAGAAAATAAAAGAAAATTTTTCTAATTTTAAGGAGGAAGTTGTCAGTGCAGAAAATTGAGGTGTTATTAGCGGACGATAATCGAGAATTTACTAACTTGCTTGCAGAATATATATCGGAGCAGGACGATATGGTTGTCACAGGGATAGCATACAATGGCGAAGAAGTATTAGAGATGATCGAAAATGCAGACAAAATTCCTGACGTTTTAATATTAGACATTATCATGCCGCATCTGGATGGACTTGGTGTATTGGAACGTTTACGTGATATGAACTTGTCTCCACAACCCAAGATCATCATGCTGACAGCTTTTGGTCAAGAAAACATTACGCAACGTGCAGTTCAATTGGGCGCTTCTTATTACATTTTGAAGCCGTTTGACATGGAGGTATTATCTAATCGGGTTCGTCAGCTTGTAGGTGTCAGCCAAAGCCTTACGTTAGGATCAACAACATCATCCTCCTACACAAAAGCTAACATCGTTCCTTTAGGAAAAGGAAAAAATTTAGACGCTAATATTACTGCCATCATACATGAAATCGGAGTTCCTGCACATATTAAAGGATATCAATACTTGCGTGAAGCCATCACAATGGTGTATAACAATATAGAAATTTTAGGTTCCATTACAAAAACATTATATCCCGCCATCGCTGAGAAATTTAAAACTACACCTTCTCGTGTAGAACGTGCGATAAGACATGCCATTGAAGTTGCATGGACAAGAGGCAACATCGACTCCATTAGCCACTTGTTTGGCTACACCATTAACATTAGTAAGTCCAAACCAACTAACAGTGAGTTTATTGCGATGGTTGCTGATAAGCTCAGAATTGAGCATAAGGTGTCTTGAAAGTCATTGGATACAAATAAAAAGGGTAATGACTAAAAAGGTTATTTCAAACAATAAGATAGTTAATAATACGTTCACTTTTCGAGAATTTTCTCGTCTGGGTGGGCGTATTTTTTATTTACTATAACTAGTGACACAAATTCAATACATTATATTGGAAAATATTGTGGTTGTATTACAGCTTTTAATGTAAAATGAAAGCGACATGAATAGAAGTAAAAATACATAATTATAAGGTGGTCTATTTTACATGTTAGTGATGGGTATTATTGGTGGAATTTTTGGAATTCTTAGCTCGATTTTAGCTATGATTGTTGGAGGATTAGGTTCGGCAATTTCTATAGATGGAGCTGACGAAGTTATCGTACAGGGTTTTATTGCGATGTTGTTTAGCATTTTAGGTATTATTGCAGGTGCAATCTCTAAGAACAAACCCAAAATGTCAGGATGGTTATTGCTTATTTCAGGCGTAGGTGGCTTTATTAGCATCGCTTTATTTTATATAATTTCAGCTATACTTTTTATTGTAGCTGGTTTTATGGGCGTTTCATCAAAGCAAAATACTGTACCTGCTGATAGATCAAGAGGGATGTGAGTTTATTTCTTGAAACTGATGTATTTTTGAAATAACTTAAAGGATGTGCATGTATGAAGCGTAAACATAAGATAACTTTTGTTATATTAAGTATTATTTTGCTTGCTATAGTACTAACACCAGTAATTTATGTACAAGCGAATAAAATCATATATGCACATCGGGTAACTCAATATTTATTAGGAGAAAAGAAATACACTAAAGATGAGATTGAAGAAGTTCGTGGGGTATGGGGGATTAAGTTGCCACCATTTTATGCTGTAGTTAAGTTTAAGGATGAGCCAGATGTTGAGTACATATATTTTGCACATAACAGCGTATTTCAATTTGCCTACAAGATCACAGAAGAGGGTTTGAAAAAACAACTAACTGAGAAACAATTAAAACACTTTGATCCGAAAAACTGGTAAATTATTAGATTGAGAAAATTACTGTCTAGAGTCACTTACATATGGGAAGGGGAACATCATGATCATTAACGATAAACAATTTCAAGCAAAAGGTCTGCACTATTGTATTCGGTCTGCTACCCCAAGTGATGCAAAAGAATTGTCTGAGTTGAGATTACAGCTTGATGGTGAAACAGAAAATCTTGATCGGGAAAGCGGAGAAGCTTTTATTGATGAAGCAGCATTTAAACAATTAATAGAGGCCGATACAACTGGATCAAGAAACTTATTTTTAGTAGCTGTTGTGGATAATGTAATTGTTGGCTTTTCAAGGTGTGCTGGAACGTACCTCAAAAGATTTTCTCATAAAGTTGAATTTGGTGTATGCGTATTGAAAGAGTTTTGGGGATATGGAATTGGAAAAAACCTCCTAACACAATGTATTGCTTGGGCTGACTCTAATAATGTTAAAAAAATAACGCTAAGTGTTTTAGAAACTAATACAACTGCAATTGAGTTATACGAAAGATTCGGATTTGAAATCGAGGGTATTTTAAAAAATGATAAGATTTTATCTGACGGAAAATTTTATAATACAATTTTAATGGGAAGATTTAATAGTAACTAATAATAAGTGGAACACCGGCACAACTAAACCGTACTGTACTCAAACCCATAGTCTCGCTCCACCTTGCAAATTCTCGTTTTATACGTGGCGTACCATTCCGATTTCCCTTTTTGTTGTGCAACCAAATGTCTTTCGTTTTGTTTCCACTTCTTTATTGCTTCGAGAGAGTCCCAATAAGAAACGGTAATCCCCACCTCTTCTCGTGCGCTCTCCATCCCTAAGAACCCTGCTTGTTTACAGGCTAGATTGAACATCTCTTCCGCCATTTCACCGTAACCATGATCTCCTTCTGTTCGTTCCGAAGTGAAAATGACTGCATAATACGGTGGTTGTGGTGTTTTTGCTATTTCGCTCATAGTAACTCCCCTTTTATAGTTTTTTTATCAAAGTACTCATTATAGAATGAAGGTCACTTGTTGTAAACTTTAAAATTTTTATTGATAATTTTTAATATGAACTAATGAACTGATTTTTTACATAAAAGTGAAATGATAAAAATGTTATAAAAGACTTAATCGTGAATTGGAATTGTTACCTACGACCTAATTTATGGATAATATGATTGATTGTGGTTGGAAAGGGTTATTATCTTTATGCAACTAAAAACAACCAAAAGGAGTGTTTTATTAATGAACATGAAAAAAACGTTGTTTAGTTCCGTACTATCTTTAGCACTTTTAGTAACAGCAGCTCCAGCCTTCGCAAGTGAAGGAAATGTAAGCTCAGCTTCCTCATCAACAGCAGGAATTACCTCCAATGTGACGATTCAAAAAATTGAAACTAGATATATCTATCGCTCTGTAAATCAGTTTGCGAGTTCCTTCGTAGAAGGTGGAGTGACTTGGTATTTAAAAGGAGTTACGTATGAGCATAATCGATATGTTGCTCGCTACGAAGGCCATGTGTCTTAATTTTATATATTGTATTGGCTAGAATAATATAATTGATACTAAAATGCCCAACAGCGTTGTGTCACAACGGAGGTTATTCCCCTAAGTGAGACATCGTTGCTTGGGCTTTATTTACATTTTTAAAAAATCTATATACCCCAGAACGGTAATCCCAACATCATTCTCGTGTGTTTTCCATCCCTAGAACCCAGCATGCTTAGAAGCTAGATTGAACAACATTTAATATTTCTTCCGTAATTGCAACATAACTTTTTGTATTAATTACTGCAAAAGACTTAATATGGTTATTTCGTATTACTTCATATTACCTAATTTATGGATAATATGTTTTGTTGTGGTGGAAAGAGGTTACTATTTTTATGCAACATAAAATTACTAAAAGGAGTGTTTTATCAATGAACATGAAGAAAACGTTATTTAGCTCAGTCCTTTCTCTGTCACTACTGGTATCAGCAGCTCCGGCATTTGCAAGTGAGTCAAGTGTAAGTGTGAATCCTTCTCCATTACAGGTTCAGTCGGAGAAGTCAGATGTAACCACGCAGGCTATTTATTATCGATATATATATAATTCAGTAAATCAATTTGCTAATTCTTTTACTGAGGATGGGATTACGTGGTATTTGAAAGCCATCACTTATTCTAACGGTCAATATATTGGTCACTATCAAGCAAATATTTAAATTTGATATCTTTAAAATCTTAAAATAATCTTAAAATTACTAAAAGGAGTGTTCAGTTGATGAATGTAAAAAAAATATTGTTCAGTTCAGTGCTTACTTTATCAATGATGGTATCAGCAGCTCCAGCTTTTGCAAGTGAAGGTCAGGCAGCTCCTACTAATTCAGTTGTGAGAGCTGAGATTTCACCACAAGCGATTATAAATAGAACTGTACCTAATACCGTAAATGTGTTTGCGAACTCCTTCACTGAAAATGGAGTTACTTGGTATCTGAAAGGTATTTCCTATTCAGGTGGCATGTATTACGGGCATTATCAGGCTAATATCTAAAATTAAAGTTTTAAAATTGATAGTCTAAGTAATTTCAGTAATAAATATGTTAATAGTAAAACACCACATGTTAATCTAGTTTTTAATGATGACTAAATCATTGAGCTAATTAACAGTGGTGTTTTTTATTTTAGCTTCAAAATTGTAGCTTTAATTCGATTCGCTTTCGTTATTTTAGGAATGTTATAATAGGACAGGAATTAATGTGTTTTTAAAGTCTAACTTATTCGGAGGAAACAAAATATGAGTCTTGATCAAGGACTGGACTTAGCTAAGTTTGAGGCAATGTTAGAGGATGAGGTCATGTTGCCAGAACATAAGAAACTGGTTAGTGAGTTATTATCTCAAGCCCAGCAGCTTCAAGCAGAAAATGGACGGTTACGTAAGGCGGTGCTTTTTCATTCTCAAAAGGGCTCGCGTATGTCTACGAAATTAAAGGATGCATTATATGAATAATGGATTTGAACCATAATATTGAATACTAGTTAACACGTATGTTTCATATATGAATGTAATAGATTATGAATGAAAACGATGGAGGTAGGAGAATGTCAATCACATGTGATGTAGCTATTCTTGGTGGTGGTACAGGAGGATATGTTGCGGCGATTCGTGCAGCACAATTGGGGAAAAACGTAGTTATTATTGAGCAGGATAAATTGGGTGGAACATGTCTTCATCGAGGTTGTATTCCTAGTAAGGCGTTATTACGTAGTGCGGAGCTATATGCGCAAATGAAGGAAAGCATCAAATATGGGATTGAAGCAACAGGTGTAGAGCTTGTTTTTCCTAAGGTACAAGAACGCAAGCAAGGCATTGTAGATCAGTTACATAAAGGCATTCAATATTTAATGAGTAAAAATAAAATTCAGGTTATTCATGGCAAAGGTCGAGTGATTGGCCCCTCTATTTTTTCGCCAAAAAGCGGTGCGGTTGCAGTAGAGCTTGAAGATGGGGAGATGGAAACGGTGGTTTCCACTAACCTGATTATTGCAACGGGCTCTCGTCCAAGACAACTTGGAGGATTATCACCTGATGGTGAATACATTTTAAGCAGTGATGAGGCACTTGAGTTACAAGAGCTTCCGTCATCGATGATTATTATTGGTGGTGGCGTGATTGGCGTTGAGTGGGCTTCTTTGCTTAACGATTTTGGCGTGAAAGTAACCTTGGTGGAGGCGGCTGAGCAGCTCCTTCCTAATGAGGATGAAGAAATCGCAAATGAGCTCCGTAAGGCATTACAGAAAAAGGGCGTAACGATTTACACTGGTGCGATGATAAATGCTTCATCTTATACGGTTCAAGAGGGTAACGTACAGCTCACAGCTAGACATAAAGAAAAAGAAATCACACTGCATGGAGACAAGCTATTAATCTCTATTGGTCGTGAAGCAAATGTAGATACCATCGGAATTGAAAACACAGATATTGCCCTCGAAAAAGGATTTATTAAAGTAAATTCAAATATGCAAACTACGGAGCCCCATATTTATGCGATTGGCGACTGTGTTGGTGGCTTACAGCTCGCTCACGTTGCGAGTCATGAAGGTGTTGTGGCTGTAAATCATTTGGCGGATCAACATGGACACAAGTTTAATAGTTTACATGTTCCACGCTGTGTATATAGTGCACCAGAGGTGGCCTCATTAGGATTAAGTCAACAGCAGGCGGTAGCGCAGGGATATGAGGTGAAGGTAGGTAAGGTTCCATTTGCGGCAATCGGCAAGGCTTTAATTCAAGGTGAAAAAGACGGTTTTGTTAAAATTGTTGCAGATGCTAAAAGTAATGATATTCTAGGCGTTCATATGATTGGGCCTCACGTTACGGAGCTTATAAATGAAGCCGCATTAGCCCAAATTTTAGATGCAACACCTTGGGAAATTGGACAAGTTGTATTTGCACATCCGAGTCTTTCTGAAATTATAGGAGAAGCTGCGCTTGCTGTAGATGGAATGGCAACTAGTGTTTAAAATGAACATTTTCTTTTTTTGGCAAAAAAGCGTATACTGGTATCAGGTACTAATTTAGTACCAGGTTTTAAGATGAGACAATAAAGATTCTATTCAATTAAAATCTCTTTAATCTTTTATAATTGAAGGAGGGAACTCCCATGAATGTAAAAAGTGTGACAGAAGCAACGTCAAGACATAAGCAGCTTGGTTTATCTGATGCTGAGGTTGTAGACATGTACAAATATATACTGCTCGCTCGTAAATATGATGAACGAAATCTATTGCTACAACGTGCGGGGAAAATTAACTTTCACGTTTCAGGGATTGGGCAAGAGGTTGCACAAGTAGCGGCAGCTTTTGCTTTGGATCGGGAGAAGGATTACTTTTTACCTTATTATCGTGATTATGGGTTTGTGCTTAGTGTAGGGATGACGTTACGCGAACTCATGTTATGTGCTTTTGCCAAGGCAGAAGATCCTAATAGTGGTGGGCGGCAAATGCCTGGACACTTTGGAAGTAAGAAGCTACGTATTGTAACCGGCTCTAGCCCTGTAACAACGCAGGTTCCACATGCTGTAGGTGTAGCTTTGGCTGCTAAAATGAAAAAACAAAAACTCGTGTCATTTGTTACGTTTGGAGAAGGCTCAAGTAATCAGGGTGATTTCCACGAGGGCTTGAATTTTGCAGGTGTGCAAAAGCTGCCTGTTATTGTGATGTGCGAAAATAACCAATATGCAATTTCTGTGCCAGTAAGCAAGCAATTAGGTGGACGTGTTGTTGATCGTGCTGTAGGATACGGCATGCCTGGTGTACGTGTAGATGGCAATGATGCACTTGAAGTATATCGTGTCGTCAAAGAAGCACGTGAGCGTGCCATTGCAGGTGAAGGGCCAACCTTAATCGAAGCGATGATGTATCGTCTTTCTCCTCACTCTACGTCAGATAATGATCTGGCTTATAGAACGAAGGAGGAAGTAGACGAGAACTGGGCGAAGGACGGGATTCCTAAGCTGAAGTCTTATTTAGTGGAGTGTGGACTATGGGATGAGGAGCAGGAGGAAGCCTTGGTGAAGGAAATTCAGAAGCAATTGAAGGATGCCATTGACTATGCTGATGCTGCGCCATTTCCTAAGCCTGAGGATACATTGCTACACGTATATGGTGATAGTGAGGGGGATCAGTAATTATGCCAGTGATGGAATATATCGACGCAATCCGGCTTGCCATGCAGGAGGAGATGCAGCGTGATGAGAACGTATTTGTAATGGGTGAGGATGTTGGTGTTAAAGGTGGCGTATTTACAACAACCAAAGGCTTGATTGAGCAATTTGGCGAGGAACGTGTCATTGATACCCCCCTTGCAGAATCTGCGATTGCTGGTGTAGCGATTGGTGCCGCCATGTATGGTATGAAGCCCATTGCTGAAATGCAATATTCTGATTTTATGTTGCCAGCGACGAATCAAATTATTAGTGAAGCTGCTAAAATCCGTTATCGCTCTAACAACGATTGGACTTGTCCACTTGTTGTGCGTGCGCCGATTGGTGGGGGGATTTTTGGGGGGCTATACCACTCCCAATGTGCGGAGTCGATCTTTTTTGGAACACCGGGCTTAAAAATTATTGCGCCTTATTCAGCTTATGATGCAAAAGGCTTACTGAAGGCGGCAGTTCGTGACCCTGATCCTGTTCTCTTTTTTGAAAATAAAAAATGCTACAAGCTTATTAAAGAAGATGTGCCTGAGGATGATTACATCGTACCTATTGGGAAAGCGAACCTGCTTCGCGAAGGGGATGACATTACGGTAATTAGCTACAGCTTACCCCTTCATTTTATTATGCAAGCGGCAGAGGAGCTGGAGAAAGAGCAAGGAATTACGGCGCATGTGCTAGATTTGCGTACACTTCAACCGCTTGATCGTGAAGCGATTATCGCTGCGGCTAAAAAAACGGGCAAGGTACTGATTGTACATGAGGACAACAAAACAGGTGGCGTAGGTGCAGAGGTGTCTGCCATTATTTCTGAAGAATGTTTATTTGAGCTTGATGCACCGATCAATCGTTTGTGTGGTCCAGATGTTCCTGCAATGCCGATTAGTCCGCCAATGGAAAAGTTCTTTATGCTCAACAAGGATAAAGTGAAGGAAGCTATGCTACAGCTAGCGCTGTATTAAGCAAGGAGTGAAAATGTGATGTTAAAAAGCAAAAACCTAGTAGATGTTGTCATGCCTCAGCTCGCAGAATCTTTAGTATCGGCTACGATTGCCAAGTGGTTAAAAAAACCAGGGGATAATGTTGAGGAATATGAACCGATTTGTGAGGTCATCACAGATAAAGTCAACGCAGAAATTCCGTCTACGATGGACGGGGTTATGGGCGAAATTTTGGCAGATGAAGGGCAAGAGGTTGCAGTTGGACATTTGATTTGTCGGATTGAAGTCGCAAGTGAAGAGCAAGGACAAATGAATCAAGGCATTGATCAAGGTCATAGTCAAATCAATGTAAGTGAACAAGTCAGCATGAACAACCAAGTGAATGTAGGAAACCAATTAAATGTGAACAACAATGTTGGTGGAAGTGACAACTCAGCGTTGCGTGGACGTTACTCCCCTGCAGTATTAAGTCTTGCAGCAGAGCATGGGATTGCGTTAGAGCAGCTTCAAGGCTCTGGATTAGGTGGAAGAATTACACGTAAGGACGTGCTTAATTACATTAAGTCTGGTGCATCTACATCGTCGCAAAGAGCTACATCGTCAACAGCAACAGCACCATCTGCATCAATCAGCTCAGTGCCTACTGCACCTGCTAACCCTACACCAATTGCTGTTGAGCAGCCTAAGGTAGTGCCAGTGCGCAATTCTGGACTTCATTTATCTGAAACGCCTGCCATCCCTAAAATTGAAGTGGAGGCTGGCAATCGTTCTGAATACTTGATTGATGTCACACCAATTCGTAGTGCAATTGCAAGAAATATGCGTCAAAGTGTATCGGAAATACCGCATGGCTGGATGATGATCGAGGTAGACGTTACGAATATGGTACAGCTTAGAAATAAGCTAAAGGATGACTTTAAGAAGAAGGAAGGTATTAATTTAACATACTTAGCCTTTATGATGAAGGCAGTTGTGAGTGCGATTAAGGATTATCCAATTATGAACTCCGTGTGGGCTGTGGATAAAATTATCGTAAAACGCGATATTAATATCTCCTTAGCGGTTGGGACAGAGGATTCAGTGTTAACCCCTGTCATTCAAAAGGCAGATCAGAAAAATATTGCAGGCTTAGCAAGAGAAATCGATGATTTAGCAAGCAAAGTTCGTGCAGGCAAGCTAAAACTGGATGATATGCAAAATGGGACATTTACGGTGAACAATACAGGTTCATTTGGCTCCATTTTGTCTCAGCCTATTATTAACTACCCGCAGGCGGCAATTTTAACCTTTGAATCGATCGTGAAGAAACCGGTCATTATTAATGATATGTTAGCAATTCGCTCGATGGCGAACTTATGTTTGTCATTGGACCATCGTATTTTGGATGGCGTCATTTGTGGGCGGTTTATGCAACGTGTGAAGGATAATATCGAGGGCTATACTTTAGACACACAGGTGTACTAATTGATGCTCTAAAAAACAAAAAAAGTGAAATAGAGCGTAGTTATCCCGTCTCTTTCACTTTTTTTGCGTGTTTTAATCTTAAATTCCTTTTAGGTTAAGTACATATCATTATTTGGTTTTGCTTATCTAAATAGGAGTGGTTCTAATAACGCAAGTAATGAAGAGCCAACCATGGCAAATAGCATAATGTAAACGACGATTTTAAATGTTTTTTTAGACATATCTGGTTCTCCTTTAATTATTAACATTCTTATCATATTAACCTAAATTTCCGTAGGAGGAAAGTACAATGATCATGAAGGAACGAGTAATTGGAAAATTTCTGGAGCTTATTGCAATTGATAGTGAAACAAAAAATGAACGAAATATTGCAGATGTATTAAAAAAACAATTAGCTGACCTAGGATTAGAAGTCATTGAGGATGATTCCTACAAAAAAACTGGCCATGGTGCAGGTAACATTATTGCAACGTTAAAGGGTGATGGAACAAGCAAAGCAGAGCCGATCTTACTCACTTGTCATATGGATACGGTCGCGCCAGGTAATGGCATTAAAGCGATTGTTGGTGAAGATGGCTGGATTCGTAGTGATGGCACGACAATTTTAGGTGCGGACGATAAAGCCGGTTTAGCGGCTTTGTTCGAAGTGATTCAGGTCATTCGTGAGAACAACCTTCCCCATGGACAAATTCAATTTGTGATTACCGCGGGTGAGGAATCAGGTCTACAAGGCTCACGTGCATTAGATGCTAAATATTTGGATGCAAAGATGGGCTTTGCGATTGATTCTAACGGTGAGGTGGGAACGATATGTGTCGCTGCCCCAACGCAAACACGTGTGGAGATTGAGATTTTTGGCAAGTCAGCACATGCGGGGGTCAATCCAGAGGATGGAATTAGCGCTATTCAGGTCGCAGGTAAAGCGATAGCCCGTATGAAGCTAGGACGTATTAGTGACGATACTACCGCGAATATCGGAAAGTTTGAAGGTGGTGGGGCGACCAATGTGATCCCTGACTATGTCAAACTATATGGTGAAGCTCGTAGCTTGTATCAAGATAAAGTGGAAGCACAATTAGCTTCTATGAAGGAAGCAATGGAGTCTGCTTGTCAGGATTTTGGAGCACGTGGAGAGTTTACGAGTGAAATGTTTTATCCTGCTTTTCATTTAGAGGATGATGCTCCTGTTGTACAACTAACTAAACGTGCGGCTACTAACCTTGGACTATCTGGCGCGACGTTCGTGTCAGGTGGAGGTAGTGATGCTAATGTATTTAATGGGTTAGGGATTCCTACAGTCAATCTTGCTATTGGTTATGAGGATATTCATACGACAAAGGAACGAATCAAACAAGACGATATCGTAAAAATTACAGAGCTTTTATTAGAAATAATTAAGCAAACTGTACAGTAATTGAACGTCCAATAAAGAGAAAAATCTACAAAACCCGAGAAGCTAATCATCATAATTAGGCAATCGGGTTTTTAGCTTTCCTGTGATCTTGTGTATGCCAGTCCGTTGCATCAACAATTTGAATGCATTTTGTTAGGTGAGCGATATACGTATTAATTTTGTCCACTTCTTGGGGTGTTGGATGATAGAGCTCAATTCTACGATGCAAATTTTGTATGTTTTCATGAAGAGATGATGAGGCTAAAGCATAATAAGCCTGACCTGCATGTGGATGACGAAGGGTCAAAGTCTCAAAGAGCCGAGAAGCTTCACCGTAGTTGCCATCATCATAGGCGATTACAGCCTTAATCCAAGTGAGTAGGAAATAAGCATAGCTATGGATGTTTTGCTCAATCTGCTTTATTTTGCATTCATATTCTAGTAGTTTTTGCTTCACAAGCTCCGTATAGCCATGTCTATACAAAGCATCAATATAAACGCTATACATGTATTCGCATGGATCAAGGGCAACGAGATTTTCAGCCTCAGAAAATTGCTGTGAAGTAACATATTGCTCTATCAAAATGTCAATGGGTATAGACTTGTTATCGTTAGGCTCTGGAACAACGTGCAAATGCACTTGCTTCGCTTTATTCATGGTAGCCTGCCACCTTAGCCTCTACTGTGCCTTGAATGGCTACAACATCCCTTAATAAAACATCAGCCTGATAGTTTCGTAGCCATTGCTTTAGCATAATACGGATTTGCCAAGCCTTTCCTTGCAACGTAAGCTGACCATTACCAAAATATGATTTCATGACAAGCCTCACTCCTTTAACATAGATTTGCTATAATAACACCATATGATCATGGTGGACAGGTTATGTCTTAAATAAACTATCTTTTTAACATAAATTAATAGATTACTATTTTGCGCGCTGTAATGCGTTAGGAGGAAGTTAATTGAAAAAATCATCGTCATCCCCACTTAATGAAACAACAATATCAACAGAATCTATTTTTAAGGGGAAAGTCATTTCGTTGCAGGTGGATACTGTACAATTACCAGATGGTAATCAAGCGACACGTGAGGTTGTGAAGCATCCAGGGGCAGTATCGGTGCTTGCTGTACATGAAGGACGCCTATTGCTGGTCGATCAATTTCGTCAGCCAATGGGACGTTGTGAGCTGGAAATTCCCGCAGGCAAGCTAGAAAAGGGTGAAGACCCGATGGAAGCGGCAAAACGGGAGCTACAAGAGGAAACGGGGTATACCTGTGGGAAGATTGAACCTCTACATTCTTTTTATACTTCGCCTGGGTTTGCGGATGAAATTATTCATTTATACATTGCTTCTGATTTACAAAAAGGGGAAATGTCTTTAGATGAGGATGAATTTTTAGAAGTATATGAAGCCACATTAGAGGAATGTGAGGCTTATATTGCAGAGGGACGAATTGCAGATGCGAAAACGATCCTTGCGGTGTACGCGTGGAAGCAAGGTTTACTGGATAAAGAAAATAAAGGATTGTGATCATGATCGAAAATCTCAACGAAGATCAACAAGGGCAACATGAGGATGAACATTTACATGTACATGAGCATCAAAATGAAGAACTACTTTCTCCTTATTATGCAGATATGCATATTCATATTGGGTCTACCTCCCAAGGTCAAGCCGTTAAAATAAGTGGCAGTCGTGATTTGACCTTTGAAAATATTGCAAAAGAGGCCAGAGATCGCAAGGGGATTCATTTAGCTGGCATTATTGACTGCCATGCCCCTGGCGTTCAATACGATATTCAGTCTTTACTGGATTCTGGCGAAATGACAGAGCTTGAGGATGGGGGGATCTCCTATCAAGGCACGACCTTGTTACTTGGAAGTGAGCTTGAATTTCGGGAGCCAGGGATGGGGCCTGCACATGTGCTTGTCTTTTTCCCTTATTTTTCGGATATTGTTGCCTTTACAGCATGGTTAAAGCCTTTGATGAAAAATGTCAATTTAAGCTCACAGCGTGTTCATGCACCAGTACTAGATATCCAAAAAGAGGTATACAGTCGAGGTGGGATGATGATCCCTGCCCATATCTTTACGCCTCATCGTAGTATTTATGGCACGTGTGCAGATAAAATGAGTAATGTGCTTGATCCTAAGCTACTGCATGGGGTGGAGCTAGGCTTAAGCGCGGATCATGATATGGCTGGACTCATCAGTGAACTCGATGACTATACGATTTTAACAAACTCAGATGCCCATTCACTTAAAAAAATCGGTAGAGAATACAACAAGCTTTTGCTACAAAAGCCAACGTATTTTGAATTTGAAAAAGCTTTACTTCGCCAAGAGGGTCGAAAGGTGATCGGAAATTATGGTCTGAACCCGAAACTAGGCAAATACCATCGCACGCATTGTACACAGTGTGGCAAAAATATGGATGAAATTGGCGTTAAGGGTGAGTTGTGTCCAGCTTGTGGCAGTAAAAAAATCGTAACGGGTGTGATGGATCGGATATTAAGTATTGCAGACCGTAAAACACCCAAGCTTCCCCCACATCGCCCACCTTATCACTATCAGATTCCTCTGGAATTTATTCCAGGCTTAGGTCCCGCTAAGCTTCGTCGCTTACTAGAGACCTTTGGCACTGAAATGACAATTTTGCATGAGGCATCTTATAAAGAGCTGGATACGATTGTAGGAACTGAGCTAGCAGGTTACATTTGTGGTGCAAGACGTGGAGAGCTTGTCGTTTCTGTTGGTGGTGGTGGCGTTTATGGAAAAGTTCAACGCATGGAGCAGGCACACAAATAATTTTCTAAATCTATATTGATATTGTTTCGCATAATTGGCATAGCAAGACAAGCCTAATCATAGTTTGATATATGGACTAGTAAATGCATTAGTAAAGCATTATTAATAGTACTAGCTATCGCAATTGAACTATGAAAGGAAGTCTTCCAATTATGCTGAATCATTTTCGCCATACGTTAAAGGATCAAACCGCATTGTATGTGTTTGTGTCAGTGCTGTTTTTAATGGGTGTTATTTTTGGAGCCTTGCTTGTGAATGCGTTAAGTTTAGAGCAGCAGCAGGATTTATCGAGATATTTAAGTAATTTTTTTACCTCCATATCGCAAGGCGGGACGGAATATGAACAGCTTCCATTTGCAAAAGTGGCTGCCCTACATTTGAAGTGGTTAGGCTTAATTTGGATTTTAGGATTATCCGTCATTGGTTTGCCAGGTATTTTTGTGTTGGATTTCTTTAAAGGTGTGTTAATTGGCTTTACAGTAGGCTGTTTAGTGGGTCAATTCAGCTGGAAAGGACTCCTATTTGCCCTCATAGCGGTTGCACCACATAACCTGATTGTAATTCCTGCTCTGTTAGCAGCCAGTGTAGCAGCAACTAGCTTTTCACTTGGGATTATCCGAAGTCGTATTTTAATGAAGCTACCTAACCACAATCATTCCTCTTTACTATCGTATTGTAGTATTATTTTGTTGATGGCGGGTGTCATTTTAATTGCGGCTTGTTTTGAGACCTGGGTGACGCCAATGCTGATGAGACTCGTGGCTTGAGTTCTAGTAAAATATTGACTTTGTTGATTCACTCCCCATATAATGAAAGAAGTGGTTTAAGATTATGCGGCGATTCCTTGGGGAGGGAGAACATGGAAGCAAAGATCGAGAAAATCAAGCAACAGCTGCAATCCCACGGTTACAAGTTGACACCCCAGCGGGAAGCCACGGTAAGGGTATTGCTCGAAAATGAAGAGGATCATCTCAGTGCGGAAGATGTCTTTATGCTTGTAAAGGATAAAGCTCCTGAAATCGGGCTTGCAACCGTTTATCGGACTCTTGAGTTGCTTAGCGAACTACACGTAGTTGAAAAAATTAATTTTGGTGACGGCGTAGCAAGATATGATCTAAGAACAGACACGTCGAAGCATCACCACCACCATTTAATTTGTGTGCAATGTGGAGCGATGGATGAGATTCGTGAGGATTGGCTTGGCGAGCTTGAAGAACGCTTAGATAAAGAATTTAACTTTACAGTATTGGATCACCGCCTTGATTTCCATGGTGTGTGTCATCGCTGTAATGCTAAGAACAAAGAATCAGAGAAATCCTAATAAAGACGTATTAATAGTATATTTTTTACGAATAATTGAAGATAAGGGCTGTCCTGCTTACATTAGAGGGCGGCCTTTTTATGTCTATATTTTAATGCGTGATGGGTGCGGAATTACTTACTATTATCGGGTAACAAATTGAATATAAATGGATATGATTATGTTATAATTGAAAGGAACATATTCTCACTACAGAAACGATATACTAAATTAAAAGCAAAGTATATGTAGTGGGGGAAGAGAGCATGATTATTTCAGTACGAAAGCTAGTACGGTTTTGCAAATACACTATTATTTTTATGATGCTTGCCTATTTTTTGTACAAACTATTAGGTGTCATCGATATTTATTTGTTACCTGTGGATAAGTATCGTGTGCCAGATGGTTCAGCGGTGAAGGTGTTTCATATTGAGCAGGATGGTGTGTCAGGGGTTGATAAAATGTCTGAGCGCTTAAAGTTATTTTTTTGGTATGGGGAGTAACCTTGCCTAAGGAGGGAAGAGGCATGGAGCAGGCGGTAGCCTCCTTTATTACGTATGTGGAGGAAACAAAAGACTTACGCGGAGCAACTTTAGAGTCATATGAAAGAGACGTTAAGCAATTTCTTGCCTTTTTGCAGGAAAGGGAAATTCATCATTTAGAAGAAGTGACACGTACTAGCATTATGCTGTATTTCTCTACGCTAAAGGAACGAGGAAAAGCGCCAGCAACCATTACACGAGCTTCAGTTAGCTTAAAGGCATTTTTTCAATATTTACTTGCGACGCGAGTAATTAATCAAGATCCCTATGTCAAGGTGGACACGCCTAAGCATGACAAGAAGCTTCCTCACATTTTAAGCATTGAAGAGATAGACAAGCTACTTGCTATGCCAGATGTGACGACAGTATTAGGTTTACGTGATAAGGCTATGCTTGAAATGTTGTATGCAACAGGCTTACGAGTATCGGAGCTAAATTCCATTAAAGTGCAGGACATCGATTTAGATTATGGTTTTGTACGAGGGGTGAGCAGTGCTGGCAAAGAAAGAATTATACCAATTGGCTCAGTTACGGTAAAATGGATACAACGTTATATGAAAGAAGCATTGCCTGTCTTACATAAGGAAGGGACAAGCAGTCATTTGTTCTTGAACCGTCAAGGACAGGGGATCAGTAGACAAGGCTTTTGGAAAATGTTAAAAAAGTATGGGAAGGAAGCTGGACTTACAAATGAACTGACCCCCCATACGTTAAGACATTCCTTTGCTTCGCATTTGTTAGAGCGGGGTGCTGATATTCGTGCAGTGCAGGAGATGCTTGGGCATTGTGATATATCAACAATTCAAGTGTATTTACAGCGCTCGAAGCAAAATTTAAAATCCGTGTATGACTCCTTTCACCCGCGGGCAAAAGAAAATGAAGAACTACACAATGAGGAGTGAAGAAAAATGGACAAGCAAGTTCCTTTTAACAAAATTACGGTGGTTGTATTAGATAGTGTAGGGATTGGCGAGTTGCCTGATGCACCGAAATACGGCGACACTGGCGCACATACATTAGGTCATATTTTAGAAAAGGTACCAAATGTAAAGTTGCCTCACATGCAGCAGCTTGGTCTTGGAAATATTGCTCCATTAGCACAAATTACACCTGCAGATCAGCCAAGTGGCTATTACGGTAAAATGGCAGAAATCTCTGTCGGTAAAGATACGATGACTGGTCATTGGGAGTTAATGGGACTCAAGGTTTCTACTCCTTTCCAGACGTATCCAAACGGCTTCCCGCGTGACTTAATCGCGCGCTTTGAGAATGAAACAGGACGTAAGGTGATTGGAAACAAGCCAGCGTCAGGTACAGAGATTTTGGATGAGCTAGGTGCAAAACATATGGAGACAGGTGCGTTTATCGTCTACACCTCCGCAGATAGTGTGTTCCAAATTGCAGCGCATGAAGACGTGATTCCTCTAGATGAGCTCTATCGTGCCTGTGAGATCGCACGCAAGCTGACACTTGAGCCTGAATACTCAGTAGGACGTGTCATCGCTCGGCCGTTTGTAGGTTCACCAGGTGATTTTAAACGTACGCCTAATCGTCATGATTATGCAGTGAGCCCACCTGAGCCTACCTTGTTAAACAGCCTTAAAGCTGCGGGTAGAGATGTGATTGCAGTGGGTAAAATCAATGATATTTTTAGTGGTGAAGGGATTACGAGAACGTATCCAACAAAAAGTAATCTACATGGCATTGAAAAAACAATTGAGCTAATGAAGGAAGACTTTAACGGGTTGTTGTTTACGAATTTGGTTGATTTTGATTCTCTATATGGACACCGCAGAGATCCAGTTGGTTATGCGAAGGCATTGGAGGAATTTGACGCTCATCTTCCAGAAATGTTGGCAAGTGTGAAGGAAGGCGAAATCCTTATTTTGACTGCTGATCACGGAAATGACCCGATTCATGCAGGAACTGATCATACACGTGAATATGTACCTTTATTAGTATATAGCCCTTCTTTTAAAAGTAATGGAAGTCTTGGGGTAAGAGGTGCTTATGCTGATTTGGCAGCGACGATTGCTGATAACTTTGGCGTACATGCTAGTAATCATGGAAAGAGCTTTTTGCGTCAGCTTGTTTAACAAATTACGAGCGAAAACCAATACTTTTGCAAAGCAAAGCAGTATATCGGAGTAACCTAAGATTTTGAGTAATGGATTTAGTGTAAAATAATAAAGTCATGGAAGAGGAGAATACACGATGTCAACGTCAATGAAAAAAATGATGTCTGTAGCGGCAGCATATATTACGGAGAAATCAAAAATGACACCAAAGGTTGGACTCATTTTAGGGTCTGGTTTAGGGGTTTTAGCAGATTATATGGAAAATGCCGTTACGTTAAAATATGAGGATATTCCTTACTTCCCAACTTCAACTGTAGAAGGTCATGCAGGAGAGTTGCTTGTGGGTGAACTAAAGGGAGTACCTGTCATTTTAATGAAGGGACGCTTCCATATGTATGAAGGTTATGCGCCTGAAATTACAGCTTTCCCTGTACGTGTCATGAAGCAATTAGGCGTGGAGCGTGTCCTTGTGACGAATGCCGCAGGTGGCGTAAATCTTGAATATGAGCCAGGAGATCTAATGCTGATTTCTGATCATTTGAATTTGACAGGCAAAAGTCCACTTGTGGGCACAAATGAAAGTGAAATTGGTCCACGCTTCCCTGATATGTCTGAAGCATATAGCAAGGCACTTCGCCAAATGGCGCACGAGGTAGCGGCTAGCCAAGGCATTACTTTAAGAGAAGGGGTTTACGCTGGAATGTTAGGCCCTGCTTATGAGACACCAGCAGAAATTAGAATGCTTCGTACGTTAGGTGCAGATGCGGTAGGTATGTCCACTGTAGCTGAAGTGATTGTAGCTAGTCATGCAGGTATGGAAGTGTTAGGGATGTCTTGTATTAGTAACATGGCAGCGGGTATTTTGGATCAGCCATTGTCCCATAGTGAAGTAATGGAAACGACCGATCGAGTACGTGAAACGTTCCTGAACTTAGTATTGGCGATTGTTCCTAAGCTACAATAAAGACTTAGAAGCTATATTTCACATACACAATAAACATGCTGTAATTTATAAGCAAAGGCTATGACGATCTTTTCCCAAGCGGTCTATAAAGACCAAAGGGAACTAAGATCGTTGTAGCTTTTTTGTGTTTAGAGGAATAAACTTCCTTTTTTTCGTTCATACTAGATGGGAGAATGAATGTCGAATGTGAATGAGGAGGATGGTTTCATGAAAAAGCTGATGTTGACATGGCTTTCAGCCTTGCTATTACTTATGCCAATGACAGGTGTAGGTGCATTTGCGGAGGAAGCTTCTCATGAGGACAACTTGGTTGTTGCTGAGCAAGCACGGTCTGCTATTTTAATGGATGCAGATACAGGTACAGTTATATATGAGAAGAAAAGTCATGATAAATTGCCACCAGCGAGCATTACGAAGGTGATGACCATGTTATTAACGATGGAGGCCGTAAGTAAAGGTGAGTTGAAGCTAACCGACTTAGTTACAGCGAGTGAATATGCTGCGTCTATGGGTGGCTCTCAAATCTTTTTGAAGCAAGGGGAGCAAATGACCGTAGATGACCTACTAAAGGGTGTAGCGATGGCTTCGGGCAATGATGCTTCTGTCGCATTGGCTGAGCATATTGGCGGGTCTGAGAAGGCATTTGTAAAAATGATGAATGAGAAAGCCGCTGAGCTTGGACTTAAGGATACTCATTTTGAAAATTGCAATGGCTTACCTAAAGACAATCATTATAGCTCTGCGCACGATATTGCTGTGATGAGCAGGGAGCTATTAAAATATCCTGAAATTATTAAATATACAGGGGCTTATCAGGATCACTTACGTAAAGATTCAGAGAAGCCGTTTTGGTTAGTAAATACAAATAAACTCGTTCGCTTTTATGATGGTGCGGATGGACTAAAAACAGGCTATACATCCGAGGCTAAGTTTTGCTTAGCGGCTACAGCATCACGCGATGGAATGCGTTTAATTGCTGTCGTTATGGGTGAGCCGAATACAAAAACACGTAACAGTGAGGTTACAGCATTGTTTGATTATGCCTTTTCTCAATACCGCCTGCAGCCGATTTATAAGAGTGGTGAAGTGATTGGGAAGGTACAAATAAAAAAGGGACAGCAATCTGAGCTACAACTAGCTGCAAGCAAGCCGATTCAAATTTTACTTAAAAAAAGTGCTGGCAATGCGGCGATCACGCATAAGCTCGTTGTGCCTGATCAGCTTGCTGCTCCTGTAAAAACAGGACAAGTTGTTGGGAAGCTTGTTATTTATCAAGAGGACAAGGTGCTAAGAGAATTTGATTTAACCGCGGCCAATGATATCGGTAAGGCAGGCTGGTGGACTTTGTTCAAACGTACGACGGCACGCTTGTTTTTTGTAGATTGATAGCAGTTTTCTTCTAGTTTTGTCAGGGGGAAGGAATCAAAGGACAAGGCGTAGAAATGTGTGTTCATGCGTAAGAGAGGAGAGTGAACATAACGTGAACTTGCAAGTTGAGATGGTAAGAAATCGTGAAACACTCATTGTCCGTTTAAGCGGAGAATTAGATCATCACACTGCGGATGAGGTGCGGATGCGGATGGATGAGGAATTGGCGAGAGGTGGCTGTCGTCATCTAGTATTAAGTCTTAAATCGCTACAGTTTATGGACAGCTCTGGTCTAGGTGTCATTTTAGGAAGATATAAGCTGATTAAGCATAAGGGTGGAAGAATGGTGTTATGTGATGTGAATCCATCTGTGTATCGTTTATTTGAAATGTCAGGCTTATTCAAGATCATGTCTATTTATGAAAATGAGAATACGGCGTTGTCTGAACTGGAGGTGGCATTATGATGAACACAGCAGAGCGGAACTTTATGACTCTGCAATTTGCTGCCAAGTCAGAAAATGAGTCTTTTGCTAGAGTAACGGTAGCTGCATTTGTATCTCAGCTTGACCCAACAATGGATGAAATTACGGATCTAAAGACAGTCGTATCTGAAGCGGTGACGAATTGTATTATTCATGGCTACGATAGCAATCCAGAAGGTATTGTGACCATCTCAGCCGAGATTATTAACGATACAGTGACCTTAACGATTGAAGATAAAGGAAACGGTATTGAAGATTTGGAGCTGGCCAAGCAGCCGCTATATACTTCCAAGCCTGAGTTAGAGCGTTCAGGCATGGGCTTCACCATTATGGAAAACTTCATGGATGAGTTTGAGGTTTCCAGTCAAATTGGTGGAGGTACGTCAATTCGGATGAAGAAAGTGATTGTATCCAAGAAAGCTTTGTATAATTAGGGGTTGGATCTATGGATGCTGATGTGAAGCAAACCTCAAGGGAGTTTCTAGACGATAATGAAGTGAAAAGATTGATTGCGCTCAGTCAATCTGGTGACAGCGGGGCTAGGGATCGTCTAGTGAATTGTAATATTCGATTAGTGTGGTCGGTCGTGCAACGGTTTATGAATCGTGGATATGAGCCAGATGATTTATTCCAAATTGGCTGTATTGGCTTATTAAAATCCGTGGACAAGTTTGACCTGAGCTATGATGTGAAGTTTTCAACCTATGCGGTTCCGATGATTATCGGAGAAATTCAGCGCTTTTTACGTGATGATGGAACACTGAAGGTGAGCCGTTCCTTGAAGGAAATGGCGAATAAGGTTCGTAAGAAGCGAGATGAGCTATCTAAAACGTTAAATCGTTTGCCTACCATCGGTGAGGTAGCGCATGAATTAGGTGTCACACCCGAAGATGTCGTGTTCGCGCAGGAAGCAAATAAACCGCCAACCTCGATTCACGAAACTGTATTTGAAAATGATGGGGATCCGATTACATTAATGGATCAAATTTCAGATGAATCGCAGGAGCGTTGGTTTGAAAAGCTAGCCTTGCATGAGGCAATTACGGGCTTGTCTGATCGAGAGCGGCTTATCGTTTATTTAAGGTATTATCGCGATCAGACGCAATCTGAGGTCGCCACAAGACTTGGCATATCTCAGGTTCAGGTGTCTAGACTTGAAAAGAAAATTTTGCAAAGCATCCGAGATCAAATTGCACAATAAAATGATATTTACTTAAACCTCTTTCTTTATTCGAAAACTACGGTTTTCTTATAGGGATGGGGGTTTTTGCTTTTTCAGGAGCAATGGAGTTGTAAAGTGAGAGTAAACGACTACTTTCTTTGGCATACTATGGTCATTATGTCTGACTGTGACTGGATATTAGGTATAAGGAGGTAGTTTCAAACATGAGTGATGAGCACAAGGAGTATGGTGGACAGGAGCAAGAGCAGGGGAAGCATGATTCTGATTTTCCTGATTTTATGTCTACGATCGTGCCAGAGAGTCAAGAAGATAAATATCAGCACGATGGTGTTCAAGATGAAGATAGGCAGGGAAATAAGAATAATCAGAACAAGGAAGAGGATATACAACATAATAATCAAGATGAAGACAATGGGAAAAAAGCAAAAGGAGCTGAGGAGGAACAAGGTCAAGAAGATAAAAAGGCTTCAGATCAAAAGGATGACAAGCTAAAGCAAAAAATCGAACAGGAGCACTCTGATACGATCGAGGAATCGGTCATATATTGGCAAGGGAAAGATGTCATCAGCACGGAGCTTGCAGTAACGAAAAAAACGTTAGAGCAAGTCGTTGGTCTTGGGCAAAGCTTTGACATGGAATTTAGAGAAATGACGTTTGGTCATGTAAAGACAGGACTATTTTATATTACAGGCTTCGCCAAAGATGAAAGTATGCAGGAAATTTTAAAGCGACTCACCTATTTGCATTCCGATGATTTGTCCTATGATGTTGTACAGGATTTCTTTGAATTGTATATTCCTCATATTCAAGTCAAGCTTGCACCTAAGTTAAGTGGTGTCGTAAACCAAGTGCTTACAGGCATGAGTGCGATGTTTATTGAAGGTGAAGAGCAGGCCATCGTTATGGACACACGCTCTTATCCTGTCAGAGGACCTGAGGAGCCTTCGCTAGAGCGTGTTGTACGAGGTTCAAGGGATGGCTTTACCGAAACCCTATTATCTAACGTGGCGCTGGTGAGGAGACGTTTACGCGATCCTGGGCTGAAATTTGAAGTGATGACCGTGGGGCGTAGAACACGGACGGATGTCTGTTTGGCTTATATCGATGATATCGTGGACAAGGTACAAGTGGATGCAATTCGTGACAAAATTCAAAGTGTAGATATAGATGGGCTTCCTTTGGCGGATAAGCAATTAGAGGAAACGATTATTAATAAAGGCTGGAATCCGTACCCGCTTGTGCGTTATTCCGAGAGACCAGATGTCGTTGCCTCGCATATTATGGAGGGAAGGCTCACTGTTTTTGTGGATACTTCGCCAAGTGTCATGATTATGCCAACGACCTTTTTTGATCTATGTCAACATGCAGAAGAAAACCGGCAAACGCCATTTATGGGTACGTATTTAAGATGGGTACGTTTCTTGGGGATTTTTGCATCACTGTTTATATTGCCGTTGTGGTTATTGTTAGTAACTCATCCAGAACTTAAGCCACCGATGCTTGATTTTATTGGACCTCAAAAAAGTGCGCATATCCCGCTTATTATGCAATTTCTGCTTGTTGAGCTTGGAGTGGATCTTCTGCGAATGGCGGCAGTGCATACACCAACCCCGTTAGCCTCTGCGATGGGCTTAGTTGCAGCGATTTTAATCGGGAATATAGCCGTTGAGACAGGTTTGTTTGTTAATGAGGTTATTTTGTATATGGCTGTGGCAGCGATTGGGATGTTTGCGACACCAAGCTATGAGCTAGGGCTGGCAAATCGGATAGTACGGCTAGGCTTGCTCATTTTAGTGGCGTTGTTTGATGTGACAGGCTTTGTGGGAGGGATCACGTTATTTGTTGTGTTGTTAACGGTGCACAGATCATATAATTCCTCTTATTTATGGCCGTTTATTCCGTTTAATGCAAAGGCAATGAGTGCGATTCTTTTCCGCGTTCCAGTGATGACTTCCAAGAAACGTCCATCCTTTAACAAAGCGCGAGATAACACCAGAATGCCTGCAAAAGAATAGCTAGTAATGTTTGAAAACAGGACCTAACATAGCTTGTCATACAAATAATCCAAATGATGCTCTGAAAAATCCATTTTTCAGTTGGCAAGATGTTTGCTATACTGTTGTAAAATCGTAAAAAGTGGAGGCTTGCATAGATGCATTTACATGGAACTAGTAAAATTAATGAAAAATCACACTTAGAGATTGGTGGATGTGATACAACCGAATTGAAGGAAACCTATGGTACGCCTTTATATATTGTGGATGAAGCGTTAGTTCGTCAAAGATGTCGGGAGTATATGGAGTCGTTTCGTGCTTCAGGCTTAACCTTTCAGGTTGCTTATGCAAGTAAAGCATTTTGCGTAATGGCAATGTGTCGTTTGGTTGAGGAAGAGGGGCTTTCTTTAGATGTCGTTTCAGAAGGAGAACTATACACAGCAATTCAAGCTGGCTTCCCAGCAGGCCGCATTCATTTCCACGGAAATAATAAGACACCTGAAGAGCTAGAGATGGGGATTAAAGCAGGGATTGGCTGTTTTGTAGTGGATAACTTTGTAGAAATTCATATGCTGCAAGGAATTGCTGCTGAGCATGGGGTAACTGTAAATGTATTGCTTCGTGTTACACCAGGGGTTGAAGCCCATACACATGAATATACGGCTACAGGACAAACGGATTCTAAGTTTGGTTTTGATATTGGTAATGGGTCTGCGTTTGAAGCAGTAAAACAAGCAAATGAAAGTCAAAACCTAAACTTGTTAGGTATTCACTCTCATATTGGCTCTCAAATTTTTGAGGTGGAGGGCTTCCAATTGGCAATAGAGCGTGTAGCTAGCTTTGCAGGTGAAGTGAAGGCACAGCTTGGTATTAGCTTCAAAGTGGTTAACTTAGGTGGAGGTTTTGGTATTCGTTATACCGAAGGAGATACGCCTCTACAGGTTACTGAATATGTGAAGGCAATTACTGACGGTGTGAAGCAACATTTTGGTGCAGTATACGATACATTGCCTGAAATTTGGGTAGAGCCAGGTCGCAGTATTATTGGTGATGCAGGCACAACCTTGTACACCGTAGGTACGCACAAAAATATTCCAGGTGTACGCAAATATGTAGCGGTAGATGGGGGAATGACAGACAACCCACGTCCTGCGTTGTATCAATCTAAGTATGAAGCGCTATTAGCAAATCGTGCACAAGATGATAACGAAGAAACCGTCTCCGTGGCAGGAAAATGCTGTGAGAGTGGAGATATGTTGATTTGGGATCTCGAATTGCCTAAAGTGGAAAATGGGGATCTGCTTGCAGTAGCATGTACAGGAGCGTACAACTATTCTATGGCAAGCAACTACAACCGGATTCGTCGTCCTGCCGTAGTATTCGTTAAGGATGGCGAAAGTGATGTTGTTGTAAAAAGAGAATCGTTAGACGATATTGTCTTAAATGATGTGATTCCGGCGCGCATTGCGAAGCAGGCTCAAAAAATTTAACATGACTGGTTGACGATACGTGAGGGAGCGCTATGTCAAGAGGGTTGTTGCGACCGCTGTTAAAACTAAATTTCATATGATTAGAGTTATATAGTTGAAAAAATTTATTTTTAAAGGCGGACACTTCGTTTCTTCACAATCCCTCTTTCCTCCGCTTGACTTTCGTTAGTCAACCACTCATTTATAAATTAAGCCTTACACATAAGTGGAAAGATAAAAAAGCTAACATTTCTTATCCAATGCAGGAGGAGTACTCTATGCATGTAGGAAGAGAGTGTTAGCTTTTTATTAGTTATTAGTTTGTTAACGATTAATTGTTATTTGTTGATATTGCTTATTATTGCATATTGCTAGTTCATCAGAGTTAGTGTTAGTTTGAGATTGTATTTTTGATGGCCTCTGCTAAGCCCTCAGGGTTTTCCCATGTCATGGAATGGCTTGTGTCTTTTAAGATTTCAACCTTGATGCCATGCTGTTGTAATTCATTTAGTTCGTCTTCCTCAGGTAGGGAGTGCTCACCAATGATAAATGACTTTGGACAAGTTAAATCATAAAATATTTGTCTCCATGAAGGTGTTTGTCCTTCTACAGCAGATTTGCTTGTCACATACACTGCTTTGGGTGCGCAGACTGAGAAGCTGGCTGCCCATAATTCATTACCATTATGTCTATTGTTCTCTAAGATGGTGTTAAAGCCATGACTTACAAAATCCTCATAGGAATAGGCTGCAATTGATTTACTTGTAAAGCCACCGCCAGCATCTAAATTAGCTTCGCCTAAAATAACGGCTTCGATTTGCTCCTCGCATAGCTTGGCTAAGCTTAGTGCAACCGAACCACCGATGCTATGACCAAATAGGATAAACTTTTTTAAATTTAAGTGTGTAATGAGTTCAAATAAATAATTTGCATGCTCTTGAATGGTATAGCTAAAGTCTTCGGGTTTATCACTATAGCCATTACCAAGCAAATCAATAAGAATACGACGGTGTGCAATTAGCGGTTCCTGTGCAGCTAGGTTAGGATAATCAAATGATCCCGCACAACCTAATCCATGAATAAATATAATCGGTGTCTCTGTCCCAGGTAAATCATGATATCTTAAACGGTAGCCTGAGCTTGGAATTTTAAATGTTTTCATTTTTAATTAATCCTCTCGATCATCTGTAATTATAATTGTGCAAGATGGTATTTCGCCACGAATGGAACAAGCTACCAGTCCCTGTACTTAGAATTATAACCTGTAATATTTTAAATTTACAATATATTTTACGCCTGCTCAGATTTGGTGACTAAATAAAGACAAACTAAGCTGTTTTTCATGACGTACTTTGCTCTTAAGTCGATTTCATAGTACACTGTAATAGTGTTTTTTAAAGACAAACAAATTAAGGAAGTGACCGATATGAAAAAAGGGAAGATCGTATTAGAAAAAGGCGGCGAGGTAGAAATTCAATTTTTGCCTGAGGAAGCACCAGGAACTGTAGCTAACTTTGAAAAATTAGCAAACGAAGGTTTTTATAACGGACTTACGTTCCACCGCGTTATCCCAGGTTTTGTAGCACAAGGTGGTTGCCCACATGGTACAGGTACTGGTGGTCCTGGTTACACTATTAAATGTGAAACTGCAACGAACACATCTAAGCATGAGCGTGGCGTGTTGTCTATGGCACATGCAGGTAAAGATACAGGCGGTAGCCAATTCTTTATCGTGTACGAAGCACAACCACACTTGAATGGTGTACACACTGTATTTGGTAAAGTAACCTCTGGTATGGAGCTTGTAGACGGCATTAAAGCAGGCGACAAAATGAAAGAAGTTACGGTTTGGGACGAAGCGTAAGTTAAGTTTAAGTTCATAATGGACAAGCAGGATAAGCTCTTTGGGGCTGCGTTGATCTTTGGATCACGTAGCTCGCTAAGGGCTTTTTTAATGAGAATAAATTTGAGAATACCAAGAAGTGATGAGCAGCGGTAAAATAAAGAGTAGCTTAAAATAATATTAAATAAGGCTCAACATGTTAATCAGCGCTTGATAATCTTTGGGGTGGGAGGCTACGTAGCAGAGAGTGGTTTCAACCGCTGTTAAAGTCCCACTTTTTTATAACCTATTTTAAAATGATAAAAGTGGGACTTTAAAGGCGGACGCTATCGCTTTTCCACCATCTCTCTGCTCCTCCGCTTCGGTAGCCTATTGTCAAACACTGATTTTGAGATTGAGCCTTATATAATAATGCTTAATTTTTAAGTTATCTAATATCATGAGAGAGGTCAGGTGTACTAATGAAGCAAAATATATACGATAATCCGGAGTTTTTTGAAAATTACCATCAGCTTCGAGCGTCAAAAATTACGTATAATGATTTTGTGGAGCAGCCCGCTTTAAAGTCATTATTACCTGATCTAACTGGAAAAAGGGTGCTTGATTTAGGTTGTGGGTATGGAGAAATGGCACATTATTGCATCAACCATCATGCGGATCACGTAACGGGTGTGGATATATCAGAGAAAATGTTAGCGCTTGCAGAAAAACATTCTAATATCACTTTTATTCATTCGGCTATGGAGGATTTACAATTTGAACAAGGGGAATTTGATCTCATTATAAGCTCATTAGCGTTTCATTATGTGAAGGATTTAGATGACCTAATGGGACGTATCTCAAGCTGGTTGAAGCCCGAGGGGCAGCTTATATTTTCCACCGAGCATCCTGTTGTTCTTGCTTCTAAAGCGCAAGCCAGATGGATCACCAATGAACACGGTGAAAATCTGTATTGGACACTGGATAACTATAAGGAGGAAGGGGAGAGGTCGCAGTTTTGGAAAGTAGATGGAGTGATTAAATATCACCGAACCTTATCAACATTAATTAATGTGCAAATCGCACATGGATTACGTATTGAGCAGGTGTTAGAGCCTGAGTCGATCCGAGAAGGAATAGAGAAAAAGCCTAATTTGGTAAATGAGGTGCGTAGACCTTCGTTTATTTTGTTTAGGGCAGTGAAGGGGTAGGAACATCTATATATGTATAAGCTCGGTTTTTGAGCTGAATTTTCATATTTAAAAAGATTACTGATTAATGATTAAAGAGGGAAGACCTCTCTTGGAATTGATATTTTGATTACTTAATTCTACAAGAGAGGAGCTTCCTTTTTACTGCATTCAATTTGCATAAGATTAATTACGATTGATAGATTGATACGTTGGCAATAGAACTGGAGTAGTTAAAACATAATAATCATATTTCTGTTTCTTGATCCACCTATACGAATTACGCAAGTTAAGTCCACAGCATCTCTTTGTCTTATGCGTATTTGACTTTCTAAGTTCTTTTCTCTGGTCACTCTAATTTTCATTGAGCTAGGTAAGTCTGGTCTGTTGATTCTAATCATGCTGTTAGTATCAGATGCTATGTTAATCACAATATGACTATTCATATCGGTTGCATGAACAACATCAATAACAGAATTCATAAACTTACTTTCTCTTACAAATAAAGAACTTGGCATATCCTCGTGATACATGACACTAAGCATACCTACTAAATCTGGTCTATTTATAGTTATAGAAGAGGATAGTGCTTTTATTTCTTGTGCTTGTATTATGGAATATAAATCAGCATTACCTTTAGCTTTTACATCAATAAAACCTGATAGATCAGGTCTGTTTACAGTTAATGAAGAAGATAATGTTTTGTATTCTCTTGCTTGAATTACAGAATTTAAATCAGCTTGACCTTTAGCTGTTATTTTGATCATACTTTGCAAGTCAGGTCTGCTGATTGTAATTGAAGAGGCAAGAGGTGCTTCTAACTCTTTATTTATCAGAATTGTTGAATATAAATCTCCTCTTCCACTTCTATATTCAGAAATAATAATTTGAGAAGGCAAATCAGGTCTACTAATCTTAATCAAAGAGTTGTTATCTTCCCATCCCTTTTGTCTGATTGTAATTGTAGATTTTAATGCCATATTATTATCTATCGTGAACCTAGAATATAAATCAGGTCTGCTAATTGTGATACAACTGTTATTATCCCTAGCACCTTTTTCAATTACTTTAAATGAACCATTTAAATCTCTTTTGTCACCTATAGTTATAAATATGCGTGATTGTAAATCTGGTTTACTCACCGTAATTTGTGAACTAATATCTTTAGCCATAGGCGCTTCGTATCTATGAATGTAGATACTAGAATATAATGGCGTTTGCCCAATATCACTATGTATATTGATTTTTGAGCGCATTTCTTTTCTACCAGCACCGTAAATAAAAATTTTACTTTCTGGTTCTGAGCGTCCAATGCTATAAATTTTTGAGGTAATATATCTAACAATGAGTTCAGGTGGATGAGGTGATTCTCTTGTCATTAGATAATATCTGTTGTCATCCTCTGTAGATATAATTACTCCATAATTATCTAGCTCATTATTCACCCATCTCTTTGCGACATCCAAAAAGTCAAATTCAATATAGCGTTCTGTAGTATTGATACTGTACCCATTATCTTTTAATACTTCTATACTACGTGGTCTATTAGCATCAGTAACGCCCATTTCACGCCAAATTGTGTTAGGTTGTCCTAATTGAATATTTGCACCATGAACAAAAGTAGTATAATAAATTCGTAATTTTGCACTTTTAATTATTTTTAAGTCTGGAATCGCAAGATTTAAGTCCTCAAATTTTAAAAATGAATAAAAGTCTTCATTATTACTATGTCCAATCATCATACTCTTTGTATCGCCATAGTTAATCGTTCTTAAATCTTCTCTGTTTCTTGTTGTAGCATCTTCAATAGAACTTAAAATTACGGTCTCTTCTGGTGCAGCCATTAAATTAAATGAGCCTTTAAATCTATTATGCGGATAAACACTAAACATGCTATACATTTCGTTGATTGAAATTGTATCTATGGTTGAATCCATGTCTGCATAATCAGAATAAACAATTTTAATTCGTGATGTTAACTCTTGCTTTCTTGTTACTCTTATCGTTATTGTAGAATGTAAGTTTGCACTTTTTCTTTGATAGATCAGGATTTGAGAGTCTAGGTCTTCAGGTTCTTCTCTAAATAATCTAAAGACGCCTTTAAACCTGTTTGCTAAGTCATTTTTAATATGTATCTCACTTGAAATATCATTTACTTCATTCATTTATCTATACACTTCCGATCTCATTGTATTGAGATAAATCGTTATACTGGGTCTGCATTTGCCCGAACTTCAAACTCACCATTTGGATTAGCAGGTGCTTCAAGATCAGTAGAGATACGAACATATAATGTGAACTCATCATCAGGATTAAAAAACATATTAAACAGCAAGGGGTCTTCAGCTACAAAAGGGTTATTTGTTCGAGATAATTCAATTCCTACACCTTCAGGCAACTTATCCTTCATCACATTTAAAATTAAATTCTGAACTTGAACGCCCATTTGATTTTTCACAATAACCTTCTGTTCTAATGTAGTTTGACCTGCAATAATATCTCCAAACTCTAAATTTCTTAATATTTCCCCAAATGAATTCGAAAGATATTTTCCTTTTTCATCCTTAAACATGATGCCTGAATAGGTTCCAATAAATGGAGGTGGCTCCCAAAAGTCTGTTTCTCCCCAACTATCCTTGAACTCCACTCTAATTAGATTCTCTTTTTCAAAAATAATGTCTCTTTCATTAATGTTGAGGGAAATGTTTACAGGTGGAGCATTTAATCGTGTGAACTCACCGCTTATTGGGTAATATGGCTCCCCATTCAAAAGTACTCGATATTGCACCTTCGTTAAATCTTCGTCACTTAATGTGCCAGTTAGTTTATTCCCACCAAATTGTAGATCAATTGTGGCAGTTGTATTTAAAACGTAAAAGGCGACATCGTTAAACTTAATATCCTCTTGGGGAACAAGGCTGCGATATGAAATATAATCAATACCGATGGGTTGATTCAAATGTTTGGTTTCTTCTATGTAATAAGCTAATTTGATATTACCGTTTGGTTGAGCCTTAATTTGATGCTCAGGGATAGCGTTAAATGTTTGATATCTCATTCCATCCTTAATGACATTTTGAGAACTTATAATATTTACATTTTTCCATTGATCTAACCCTTTAGAATAGGACTTCCATGTGGCTCCATCATCAAAGCTAATAATAAATCGAATAATACCAACGTTATTAGAATTAATTAAATGTGAAATAAAGCCTCTGATTTCCCCTAAGTAAGCAAATGATTGAGGTGTTATCACCAATTGACCTAATGGTAAAGCTTCTACATTTAAAGCTAATGTGTCACCTTCACTCAAATCCTCACTATAGGTCACCACGTCAAAATCTCCCTCTAACTCATCGAGTGGGGAGTAGTTGGCTGTAATATTTAATTTTGCTTCGTTTTTGTCAGGATCATCAGTGTAATATAATACATCCACCTCATCACCAAGCTCATCATAAATCGTGAAAGGTTCTGTTTCCAAAGTGATAGAGGATTCAGTCTGATTGGGATCATCAGTGTATTCAATGACACTAATCGTCTTATCTTCCCATTCTTCCGCAAGAGTGAAAGGGGTGGTCGTGATGTTAAAGCTTGCTTCACTTTTGTTAGGATCATCTGTGTAGTAGCAGAGTTCTACATCGCCTTCAAGCTCCTGCCAAGCGGATTCAGGAATGATGGATAAGTCATCCATTCCGTAGTCTAGGTAGTCTTGTTCGGTTGGTGGGGAGGGAAGGGAGTGCCATTGGTTGTTGGTGTAGTGTTTGTAGGTTGAGTTATGGTGGATTAGGGATCTTTTGTCAGGTATTAATTCAAACAGTTCTAATTCTTCTACATGCGAAATACTTGATCCACCATTTGATGTGTAGTTTAACCTATATATCTTAAAATAATCCTTATTTGATTCGTTAATAATATATTCTTTTGTTTCTGGAGTAAAATCTTTCCAATTTTGATTAACCTGAGTGTCTAAAACAGTCCAATTAGCTCCATCATTTGAGCCTTCAAAAGTCCACGTTCTAGGCACTCTATTACTAACATTACTACTTCCTATTTGTTTAATTGAATATTTTTTAATTATAATTTTATTCAAGAATTCATAACCCAAATAACCAATACCACCTGAACCTGATGCACTACTCCAAGCTGTTCCAATTCTATCAAAAGCTCTCCATGCATCCGCAGCACCACTACTAGCAAAAGCTCTACCATTAGGAGCAGTATTGGATGTCATTTTAGGAACTGCTGTTTCTGTACTTATATATGCCAAATTTCAACTCTCCTTTCTATAATAACTATATATTAATTATTTAAATAACTACATAAAAGAACCATTTCATTTACAAGTCTTGATAGTTATTCAATCACCGCACTTCTAATTGGAATCTTACTTATATCTATTCTTTGCTTAAATACTTTACCTGAACCTAATTCAACGTTGTCTTGAACAATATATCTTCGTTCTAATATTTTAGATGTGGTTAGATCGATGGAAGAATCTTTTTTCATACCATAATTGATGAAGTTTTGTTCTGATTGGTTAGGAAGGGCTGACAGTTTAGGCGGTGTATACTCAAACATTTTCAACTCATTAACTGCTGTGAAGTTTGCTCCATTGTTAGCTGTCCAATTTAATCTATACATCTTATAATTATCAATTTTACTAATATCGATAATATACTCTTTATCTGTATTGATAGCTGTCCAAGATTTACTAGTCTGAGTATCTAACACATCCCAATTAACACCATCATTTGAACCTTCAAAAGTCCAATCTTTAGGAAGTTCGTGTAAATAAGTAGTATGAGCCCCGCTCCTGACGATATATTTAAATATCATAATTTGTTTCTCAAATTCATAACCAAGATAACCAATTCCACCTGAACCATTTGCACTTACAAATCCCTCATAATCATCAAACCTATTGAATGCTCTCCATGCATCATAGTTAGTAGTATTATAAACACTACTAGAAAAAGCCCTACCACTAGGAGTAGTATTTGATGTCATTTGTGGAACGGCTGTTTCTGTTGCATAAACTTCTGGAATAATACTGTAGTGTTCATCTCCATATGAAATCAAGATTTTATGTGAAGGGTACATTGTGTATGCCTTAAAGCCACTAGGCATGTTATAGGTAAAAGGAGTTGCACCAAAATTTGCTGTTAATCTAGTTGTGTTACCGCTATCGCCTCTAAATGTAGGATAAACCTCACCTAATTCTTTTACATTAGTATGGCTTACACCCATACTTACACCATTTTTATAGAACTCTAATGTTCCGTTATCTAGATCAAGCGCAACACCTATGATATTTCCTACTGCCCAAGCATTATTAAATGAGACATTTTCAGGATACTTTTTTCCACTTCCTCCATAGTATGACCTCCAGTTTGTACTACCTACAAGAAAGGTAATATTTTCGGTTTTATTCGAGACTCCAATGAAAATCGAAGCATGACCACTATCTAATTTTACTTCCCAATACCATTTGCCATATGTTTTTCCATGAGTAGCACGAACTGCTGTACTTGAACTTATAGTCATTGTTAAATTCTCATTACTTAATACAATGCTTGACCCCATATCACTAGGATTTAATGTAACTGGATTTATCTCCATAACTTATTCATCTCCTTTCTACATATTGTTCTTGTCTATGAAAGTATTATTTTATCTACTCTTCGTTTTGATAGGTCAACTGTGTGAATAAATTTTTTTCCTGATTCGTGGGCTGTAGAGTTGGATTCGATAGATTTAATTCCGTCAAGTTGAGTTATATTGATAGGTGATTCCATACCATGATTGATGAAGGTTTGTTCTGAATAATTGGGAAGACTGATTAGCTTAGAGGATATGTATTCATACATTTTGAATAAACTAAGACGAGTATATGTTCCACCACCATTATTAGCAGTCCAATTTAAACGGTACATCTTATAGCTATTAATCTTACTGATATCAATCACATATTCTTTTTCTATATTGACAGCAACCCAAGTCTGATTAATTTGAAGATCTAATACTGTCCAATTACTTCCATCATTAGAACCTTCAAACGTCCAGTCTTTAGGTGCGTAAGTATGAATACCTGCTGAACTTATAGCATATTTCCCAATTTTAATTTTATTTATAAATTCATATCCTATGTAACCACTATTAGAGGTGTTTTGTGCACTGGCATATTCACTATTAGTCCCAAAAACTTTCCAAGGCTCGTAATTAGAACCATAAATGCTACTCGCAAAAGCTCTACCACTTGGGGCTGTATTACTAGTCATCTGTGGAATAGCTGTTTCTGTTGCATAAATTGGTGGTGTTATTGAGTATGTTTTATTACTGGATGAAAGTAAGATTTTATGTGAAAGTTTACTGTTGTAAGGTAAAAAGCCACTAGGTAAATTGTATACAAACGGTGTTGCGCCAAAATTACTGGATACAGTTTTAAAATTGGTAGACCCTGCTGTGCTTAACGTAGGATATACTTCTCCTAATTCTTTAACATTAGTATGACTAATACCCATTGATACACCATTTTTATAAAACTCTAATATTCCATTATCTAAGTCAAGAGCTACACCAATAATATCATTTACCAACCAAGTCGTACCATAGGTAGCGCTTTCGGGGTATTTATTACCACTAGCGCCCAAATATGATCTCCAGTTGGGATTAGTGGTAATATAGTTATTCGTTAAAAAGACTTTATTAGATATTCCTATGAATATATTTGTAGCCCCTGCATCTAATTTAACTTCCCAATACCATTTACCAGATGTTCTCCCATGAGTTGCGCGTATAGCTTGACTATTTGTACTTGCGCTAAATGTTAAATTACCATTGCTCAATGTAAATCCTGACCCCATATCATTAGGATTTAATGTAACATCAATTATCTCCATAGCTTATTTCATCTCCTTTCTAAATAAAATCATTATTTCATTCAATCTCAATTTTTCTTATCTCAAATAGTTTTTTTAAATCAATAGTACTCTTAAAAACCTTGCCTTCACCTAACACTCCATTATTACTCATATCTTGTTTAAACTTAGTTTCTTTTCTATCTAAGATTGATAAATCTTGCATTCCATCACTTATAAAAATAGATTCAGAAGGTAGCGTTGTGGAAATATTATTCCACTGATTGTTTTTAAATGTTTTATATTGATTATTAGATTTGATAAAAGAGTGAGTTTTTAAAGTGTCTTCTATGACTAGAATAGGATGGAAACCATAATTAGCATTAGTACTACCGAAAGAGTGTGTCCCAACAGCACTATTTCCTCTAACTACTCTATTGGAAGCTGTAGAAGTAGTTGATGTACTAACCCAAGACCAAATTCCATTCCAATTCCATACATTATTATCTCCTGCTACAATACTTCCATTAAGTGTAGAACCAACAATATATCCATCCCATTCATTGTCCTTATCTGTGTTGTTAATTCCACCAGTTAAAAGTCTAATAGAAGTGTTATATCGACTATTATCAATCCAATTGACAGATAATCCACTACCACTAGCAATACCTGCACTATTTAATGTGTCCCAAGAGATACTATGTTGAATATTTCTATCTGCAATTAACTTTTTTTTCTTATTTTCATCATCAACACAGATAAAATAAAAATCTCCATTAGGCACATTTGAACTTGAAACAGGAATAAAATCGGATGTTTCTTGACCTAGATTGCTAAAAATTCCTACAGTATTAGCAGTAGATGTTTGATAGTGACATCTGATTCGTTTGCCAATCTCAAGGTCTTTAATATCTGTTACTTCATCTGGATGGAGAAGACGACCTGTAGAATCAATGTCTATTGCGTCAAAATAAAAATCGTAAGTACTGCCTATACCAGAACTTTTTTGTTCAATTTCCACTTTGTGCATTCCAAAATTTAAATGAATTTCATATATTAAGACCTGATTAAGTTGACTGGAACCAGAAGGAGCTTTTACAGAAAAATTATATGATATATTATTAATTTTAATTTCTATACTTTCTGAAAAATATTGTGCAAGTGAGCCAATTATTCTAATATTAGAACCAATAAAATTAAATTTTATTTTATTCCCAAGATTACCTGTTTTATTGAGAGTTAAAGAACTTCCATAATAGTTTGCACTATTTGTTCTTACCCAAGTCCCAACATATTTAATAGCAGAATCGGTATCATCATACCTTTTCCAACCTTCTTCTGGTTGTACTAACGGTTGTCCTATTGTAGCCATATAATTACACCTCTTTCCACTCGAAGACTGGACGAAAACCTCCATCAGTTCCAGAATTACCTGATTGACGAATGCCAAAATCTCCCCAAATTCCTGACTTGCCACGCATAGTTCTAAATGTGCTATTAACGGTGGCTGAACTTGTTCCACTAGAAGATATGTAGATGCCATTTGATGCAGTATCCTGTGTCAATGTGTACATATCTAGGTAATGCCACACATCATCCAATGATTTACCTGATTGAATTTTTGATGTAGGAAAATTAATAATATATTTATCCCATTCATTGTTAGTTGGAAAGCAACCTTTATTTAAATTAGTCAATGACATGTTCCCAATTTCATCAGCATAAGCAACTCCACCAGTTAGCGATCTAATAGCCCCTGAAACACCACTAATTGCTATAGGCAATCCTTGAATCCTTTTCTGTGAATTTAAAGTGTCCCAAATAATAGTGTGTTCAGTAACTCTATCGCTAATTAATAGTCCAGTATCTACCTTAATAGCATAGTGAAAATGCTTTGTTGGTAATGATGAAGAGACTACTCCTGTTGTTGAAATTTCTGTATAACCATCTATACTTCCACCAAAAGAATGAGTGTTTCCATCTCGTTTCCAAACAATGTAATCTCCAATATCCATCTCACCTAATGTGTTACATAGTTTACCTGTAGTTGCAGGAGGGATAGGTAATAATCCTCCTGTAGAATCTATGTCAATTGCATCAAGATCAAGACTAGCTGACTCAAAGCCTATCTCTACTTCATGTTTTATTTCTGGAAGACCTGTCTTTTCATACACCAGCGTTTGAAATTGACTTGCGCCATTCTGGTTATATATTTCTTTTATCCCATCAATTTTAATATAGACATTACCTCTTGCTATATCACGAAGTCCTATTATTCTTAATTTAGTCCCTATAAATCTAAATGAGATTTTAGCATTTATATCTGTACTATAAATATTGTCGCTATTGTGATACGAAGCATGGTTGGCTATTAACCAATTACCGCTAAATGTAATAGATCCTATTTGCCCATTATACCTACGCCATCCTGCTTCTGGCTGTAATAATTGATCTCCTACAGTTGCCATTTAAATCACCTCAATCCTGATCTTATCTATTTTCTTAAACCTAGTATTAGGCACTGTCTTTATGTATACATGACTCTCATTATTTCCCTGATTCACATCATTTTTAGTCATCTCAAACTCATACTTCTTCTTTAATTCCAAATATCCATTGGTATTATCAATAAATTTATTATCAAACTTTTCTACATCCTTAAATGTATCAATAACAACTTCGCTTTCATTTTCCTTTGCTGTGATTTCAATTTTAACCCTAGCAAATAGTCCAAGAGGGGAGAGGATGTTACCTGTTTCGTAGTTGATTTCTTGCCATTCTGTCCATATGTATGAATCAAGTGAAGATTGGGTAAATATTTTGAATTGACCATTCGTTCCAGTCATTGTTTTCACAAGATGTTTGAATGACTTAAATTTATCCTTCAGTTTAATTGGTTCAGAAATCCATTCACCATGTTTCTCATAAATGGGATTGTTGTTAATGTCTCTTCCTAGTTCAATTAGTTGTAGTTTTCCATCCTTAAATACGGTTTTCGTAAATTCACCAGTTGAAGCACTAATAGGTATTCCTATCTCTATTTCTTGAATTGCCATAATGTTTTGTTCACCACCTATAATATGAAGAGAATAATTATCCTTTTGTTACATAAAAGAATCCACAAACGTTCCACTAATACTTGTAATTTCTTTTCCATCAGATGATCTAAAAACAACACTACTATACTTAATATCTCTATGTACTCGACCTAAATAAGCATCCACAAGAACCAGATCATCTTCAAATTGTTGATTAATGACATTGATGAGATCAGAGGTGTGTCGAGTATAAATAGTTTCATAGATTCCTGTTGGGATAGTTGCAGTATATTCTTCTTCTCCGATTAAAAAGTGGATATTGTTATTTGATGAAGTGATTTCAGCCATTCTAGGGATATCTTTTTCTCCCCAAACTCGATTATGAGCATCTGTAAACATTAACTTAATCCTCCTTCTATTTATTTAAATAAGTTGCCAATTGTAGACGCCAGCTTTATCCTTGACCAAAGGAGCATGTACTTTATTAGCAATCAGTCCATTTACTCTAAACACTAATTGTCCATCCATATCTTTGTCTGATGATATTTTGATTTCTAGATAAGGGGCAACATTTTTATCTTGAGGAATGTGTAATATATTTTTAAAATGAATATTTGCATCGACAAGGAACATAGACTTTTTGTAGCCAACAGATTGACTAGCAATATTATTTTTTAATGCGCCTCCTGTAGAAGTGGGAGAAAGTCTCATGTCCCCATATGCCTCTTTGTACTGAATAATATCGTTATATAAAAATGTTCTACCAGTTAAAGGATATTCTTCTTTATTAACAACATAAGATATTTGTATTCTGTTATTGTTAATATTAAAAATACCATTAGCAACATCAAAATACATTTGAGAACCCATACCAATCAATCCGAATTTCACTAGTTTTGTGCGATCTATACTATAGTAGTCATTGCTTTTTTTGTCATTCAAGTTGTATTCACATAAATAGTTTCCATCATAATACTCAGCCACCCAGATAAAGTTCTGAACATGGGGCATAGGTGAATATTTGCATTCATAATTATTTTTATTAAAAATCATCATTTTTATTGTTTCCCTCCACATTGTATTGTTGAGATCGTTATGTTTGTTCGGTTATTTATTATGTTGTTATCTTATATAAAAAAATAGAGAGCATGATTATATAAAATCACACTCTCTATTTGCATTAGTATACGAAAAGAAATATGTATTAGACGTATTGATAAAGAAAACGCCATTTAAATAATTGTTGTCCAGATGGTGCATCCAGTGGTGGATGTGCTTGGACTGTTAATGTAACAAAGTTACCAGCAGAATCAACAGCTACACCATTATTATTTATACCTAACACCTCTTGAGCAGCAGGTTTAACAGGAGTTTGTAATAATTCTCCTGCATGATTTTTTGTGGTAGCTCCAGTTGTTCCAACTGGTTTTGATCTATCCTTCCCAACACTATTAGAAGGGTCTTGTAGGTTTGTTTCCCCTAATGAATCAACTTGACAATGGAACCAGTTTCCAGATACAACTGGAACATTGTATTCATTTGTGTTTCCTTCTCCACCACTCATATCTCTAGTTGTAATCGTGCATTTTTCCAATTTCGGTAAATCTGTTTTACCATTTTTGTTATTCCAAATGTTAAATGTGAAAATTTCTGACCACTCATCTGCGGTAACAGTGCCAAAATCATATGTTGTGGTTTCTGGTATTTCTACATGGTTAGCAGTGTGCCATCTTACTAAAGGTGTTGCCATATCTATCATTTCCTCTCTATGTGTAAAAATGTTTATTTTATGATTAGTAATAATTTAGGTTCTAAGTAGTTCTAAGTTTTGATTCTAAATGTAATCGTCAAATTATCCATTAGTAAACCTTGTTGAATCATATTCACTCTAAAAATATCTTTAGGAGCTACACGTTTATCTTTGAACGTAATTTGTTTATCATCAAATCTAGCACCAATCGGAAAAGTTAATCTTCTGTCTGTTAGCTCTGTCCAGTCCACCATATTTCTTGTTTTTTCAATAGAGATGATGGTGGGTGTTTCTCCTGAAGTCGCACAACTAGCGTAAACCTCAACAATTTCACCTTCATATGGAAAGCTAAAGTTGTTCACAATGACTCCTTGAACAGCATCAGGTAGTGACATGACAACGACTCTTTCAGACAGTGTACTTGGATATGATTTTAACTTTAAATGCTCTGCAACTGACATAAGTCCATCTTTGTGCTCATTAACGGTCTGTAGATTACTACCGAAAATATCGATCAGAACCCATTTGCTACCGTCAAACCGATAGCGCTTGCCGTCATTTGTGGTTTGGGCTGTCCAACCCACATTAGGGTGGGGGTAAGCCAGGTATAGGTCCTTGTCACTTTGTACAGGCTCTTTCCAGACTAGCTTTGTCGTCACATAAGCATCTCGCGCAAAGGCGGCTGCCTCGTTGGTGGCATCAATTGCCTCTGCGGTTTGCTCTATGGCAAGCTTAGCTTGTTGTGTTGTTGCTTTCATTTCAGCCAAGGCAGCTGTAATTTGCTCAACAAGTGAAGTGTTTTGTGTAAGCTTAAGCTCAATTTCATCGATGTAGTCCTGCAATGTGACAACGACATCGGGATTTCTTGATATCATCGCATAAATGCGAGAAGCAGGATACATAATTAACCCTTTACCATAGTAGGTACATAGCTTGGTTGTGCCTTCTAAAGAGGGATGAAATTGAATCATTCCTGTCTGGTAATGGACGAGGAACTCATTTGGTGCTAGCTGTTTTTTTTGCTCAAAGTAGGACTGATCAACCTCCAGCATGTCTGAAATTTGTACACGTTTTGTAGTTGATGGGATTTCAAATAATGTGATGCAGCCATTAATAATGGGGAGTGAGTCGCTGCGACGCACATAGGGATCTTGATCATCACCCTTTCGACTAATAATGACTAACGGATCGTTGTACTGGAGTTGGGTAATTAAATCAGGCAAATTTTCACCTCCTTTCATATGATTTTCATAGATACGTATATTGATACCTAAATGAAAGATTTGCGTGTCCATCAACATGAAGCCTATTTTTCCCAGGGGGGAGCTGTAAATAGTGATCATTAAAATCTTTATAGCGGTATACAACAGGTAAGCTCGTTTCAATATGCTGCTGCTCGTTGTTAATATACAGCTGTTCTTCATCCAATAACTGAGTAAAGATAAAGGGGGGCTGTGCAGTAGATAGGTTGGTAATTGTGAGATCACCTTGATTTACCTTAGTAATCCACAGTTCAGGACGGCAATGCTGATCACCTTGATTATCAAATATAATAATTGGCTTCATATTAAATTGAATTTGATGGAGGGAGGGGCTGACCTCATAGCTGTTCGACCACATTGTAACTCTGTACATTAAGCTCACTTGATGGAAGGGAGTTAACTCATTTAAGCCTGGAATTTCAGCTTTAGCTATGCAGGTCCGCCATGGCGACCAATCACGTCCACCGATTTGGAATCGGGTTTGAACAACAAGCTGTGTCCCATTTGGTACGTTGGCTTGCCAATCCATGGAGCTAACCACTCCATCTGAGGTTAAGGGAATGGGAAAGGGGAGAGAGGTGTAAGTTCCACTTAGGTTTAATAATGTTGCCCATTTTGCCATAGGATCACCTTATTCTATCTTCCCGAAGGGTCTAAATAATGCTGCTGGTCCATGCTCTTCCCATACTGCAATCCGATAACCATGCCATGACGTATTATAGTCATAGGTGGTGGAGCCTTCTACGATGGACCAATTTGGTTCACGATCGCCACTTTCCCCCGCTTGAATACATACATAAAAAAATCCGTTCTCCAAGGATGGAAAAACGAGATCATTTACCTCATAAAATTCATTTGTCCGCCACATACCTGCACCACGTATATCCTGAACCAGCCCTTTTTCAGATACAGGAAAGATAGGCTCAGTGAGTCCTGAATGTCCTGACTGCCTGCAAATATACACATGACCGTTGTCTCGCGCAGGAACGACTTGATCGCCGTTATTATATCTGGTGAGTTCGCTCCATAGTGGGGCAGCAACTCCTGTTCTTAAATTCACCCACCCGATGTGCTGATCGATCTCAGGCTGATCGTTATAAATCATATGCTTGGCTTGCCATGTCCCCGCTGTAGGTGGAGTCTCCGCATAATTTGGTGCAAGCACCTCATCTATTTTGTCAAAGTTATCTGCTAAGGATTGAAGCGTATAGGCAATTTCATCGGTTGCCCAATTTGGCTTAATTAAGCTAAGCTTGGGTGTTTCATTATTGTTTTTATGTTGATTGTTATCGCCATTTTGATCTTTATGTTCAATTGAATTTGATTCTGAATTTAAGTTTGCCATTCCAAACATCACCTGCCTTAAAGTTTAAAATTGTTGCTCAAGCTCCTGTTCAAGTCTCTGCCAGCTTAAAGCTTGCCCCAAATCACTCCATTTTGCATGATGAGAGGGGAGAGTGAGCGCACCTGTCTCTGTTGGATGTAGAACGATTTTTTGCCCCTCCGTAAATTGTTGATCCTGCTTATCAAAGCTGCTTTCCCTACATGCATACAGTGGAGAGGTGATAAAGGGGGAATAAGCGTAAGGACTACTACATTCAAAGGTTAAAGTAATATAACCCTGCTGTAGGCTGTTGTGAATAAGTGTAGGATCATTTACAACAAGCGCATAATAAATTTTTTCAGGCTCTTGCCCTAGCTCATTTGTAAAATATAGCTCTTGATAGTAGCTGTAATCACCTGCAAGCCACCTTTTCACTTCTCGTAGCTTTCTTTCATCAAAGAAATCCTCAAAAGCAAAGGAGACATTAAACTTGAGTACATCCTTTTCTACCGATTGGAAGTAGGGAGTATCTCTCCCTTTGGTAGACAGCTTGTTGATTGCTCTGCTGTATGAGAGCGCTTCTTCTTGCATCCCAGAGCTAAGATCAATATTAATAATTCCAAAATCTACGGACTTTTTACCTGCATAGCTGAAATATAATGCATCACGTATCGTCACATGTTCACCTCCTCCTATTTTGAAAAATTCATTTTTGTATTGCCGGTTTCAATGGTGGTGATCGTGTCAAGGCATGTAAGAACCTGTGAGCCGATGAGGGCAATGGGTTTTCCGTCTAGGTTGACTTTGCTGCTACCGGAGAGGATTTTACCTTGACCCTTATCGGTAACCTTCCCTTGAGGAGGATCGTATCTATATCCAGTTGGAGGAGAGGGGATGGTTGCCTCCCACGTTTCAATCGTTATATCATCAACTCTAGCAACGTTAACACCTTGAAGTTTCATTTTTGATGAAGGTATGGATACAGTACCAGTAATTATGGCATCTGCACTTCCAGTCCCTGCATCTACCCAAGTTTCTTCTTGCCAATCAATGCAATTTCCATTTTCATCTCTTTCTTTACATCTTCGTTCAATATGTCTCTCAATCTTATATTTTACATGACCAGCTTTAATAACAGGAGCAATCTTCGAACCATTTATTGCAACACCAGCCAATTTCATCACCTCATTGCTTTAGTTCTTATATAAAACTATCTATTACCTATGTATAACTCAATTAAAATTATAACTAGTCGCCTCGACATCCAGCCTACCCGTTGCCTTTATCTTAATATTCCCATTCTCCAGTGTAATCATAGAACCACTAGCATCTGCGATGGTAACTTTTCCGCCTTGTGCCTTGACTTCAAAGTCTTTGCCTTGAATTTGCACTTTGTCCGTTTCAGCATTGACATAGACGCCATTATCCTTGAAATCGATACTCATATCTCGGCCAGAGTTGGAGGTATTGTAGGATACCTTGAAGCCACCGTTATATTTTTTTAGGTTAGCTTTACCGCTAGTCTCGCTACTGCCATCGCCTGCACCCATTGTAATAAAGGGGTTATTATCACCACTATCATCAAAGCCTTGCTCCATTTTTGTTTTGGTGGTTTCTTTATCCAAAATATATTCGTACACAGGATATGGGGTTGTGTCTGTGGTCATTTTGCCAGTCTGCGAGGCATCTAGCCAAAATAAAGGTCGTCCATCAGACAGCTTTTTTTGCTCTCCTTGAACGACCTTGCCTGTAATCCATTTGATGTTGTTTTTTTCAATATTGATAAAATTGGCGTATGCATTAATGGCACTTCTGGACATAGTGGATAGCTTACTAGCTGTAAGATCGGAGATATAACCAAATTCAGCAGAGACAAGATTAGCTGCAAGTAGCTCAGTATCCACCATACCTGCACCAACTAAATCCCAATTATCCATAAATATTTTTTTGGCTTCGGAATCGATCATCAGCCCGTCATCTTTGTCTTTGACAATGAGCTTTTTGAAAATGCCTGTTCCGTCCATTTTGATCCAAGTAGGGGCATCTTCTGCCTTTTCAGCACCAAACCATAACCCATACTGAGGGAACATGCTAATGATGCCACCCTTGCCATCTTCTAAAATTAAGTCAGAGCCTTTGATATGACCATCAGTAAACTTGCTCTTTTTGATGTCTGCTTCAAATGCAAAGAGTTTATTCATCCATACATTACCCTTGTAATCCGCATGAAAAGGGGCATTTTCCCAATCAGAGCTACCTAAAGCAAGTCCTTGCTCATTGATCGTAAATACCTCATCATCTGTACCTGCTCTAACATATAAATCACCCTCTGGGGTTGTTTTAAATATAGGCTGAAATTCTCCGTTTACGTTCCGTTCGATTCTAAAACCATTGTTATTAGTCATAGTAACTTTGTTAATAACAGTATTGTCACCACTATTTTCGGTGTTGTAATGTAAAACCTCTGTGCCAAATAAATCAGGATTTGTCGCCAATAATCCCATTTGTTGAACTAGTCTTCCTTGACGATCAAAAATCATAAACTTAGGCCCCGTAATCTCTAGCAACCCATCCACGTCACCTAACGTGAGACGTTCACCTACAAATAGCTTACCCCATACATTTTCAGCCACGATATGAGTAGGGGTAATTGCCATTTTGTACAGCAAACCACCGTTGTCCGTCATGCCAATTGCGCCGTGCGTCATCCGCACAAATTTGTTCGGATCATGGATGTCGTAGATCGTAATACCCCGATGGTCGATATGGACAAATTCGTTATTTGCCATATTAATTTGCTCTGTTACGTTGTTCCAGAAGTTTTCAAAAAGCTTGGTCATGTTGTTCGAAGAGATGACGGCTTTGCCCCATTTGCTTTTGTTGGTATCGACAATGATGTTGGTGGATTTGGCGTCGTGTAGAAATTTTTCTAAGCTTTTGCTCTCATCATGGACATCTTTAATGTTAGATAACGTTAATTTAATATCACTTTTTTCATAATCAAAAGTAATGTTAACGATACGAGCGGTGATCTTCGTTTGTGTTGGCTCGTATTTAATGTTTATAAAGTCACCCAACATGAGCTTGTCCCAATTGCGTTGTTCTTCTATAATTTCTAGAAAATTAACGATGTCAATATCAAGTGAGAGAGCGGGTCTTTGAAGCTCTGCAAATTTTTCTTGTGCTGCTAAGTAAAGATCATGCTCGTCTACATATGTATCATCACTAAATTCACGTTCAATCACATAAGGGTTGAGTTCTTGAAGCTGAGCAGGGGTAAAGTTGTTATGCGCTAGCAATTTGTCTTGCAAAGCATCAATTTGTGCTTGAACTCCTTTGATTTGATTCTGTTTTTGTGTTATTTGTTGTAATTTAAAGCCGATTTCATTTTCTTTGTTGTCTAGGCTATATTTTTGAATGATTACATCATGATTGTTAGGCGAGCTCCATTCATCTAGCGTGATATTGGCAACTTGAATAAAAACATTACTTTTAGCTCCTTCGACGTTGACCTGTAAGGATTCAATATCTTTAACTTTGCCAAGTAGCGTCCACTTATTAGCTGGAATTCTCTGAATAAGATCACCTACAGCAGCATTTACAGCATCTTGATCGACTTTAATCAAAACTGCAAAGGGGTACAATTTATTTATTTCGAAGGTTTTGGAGGAGCTACCGACATGGGCATAACGCTCAAAAAACATTTTTCCATCGAATTGCTGACTAAGCACCACATCTGTAATTACAGCTTCATTATTTTTGAGCTTATTAAGCTCAACTTCAAGCTGACCTAACTCTTGCTCGTGCTGTTTTAACTGTTTTAAGCGAGCTTCAAATTGTCCTGTGCTTTCTTCAACAAGTAACTGATAGTCTAAAATCGCATGACATAAAGAATCGCTCATATGATAGGAAGAGCTTTTCACTTGCTGTTGATCATTGCGTTCAAAGGGATACATAAAGTAACTAAAATCTTCAATATAGCCTTGTCCAGTAGGGTTGACCTTATGAATACTAAGCTCATCCTTACCTTTAGCAACCAATCTAGTTACCATTTGTTCTGCACTAATCGTTTGATTCATTGATTTCATATACTTGCCATAGCTGATCGTTAGCCCTTTATTTGTGCCAAATAGCTCAGGTTTTTTAAAGCTAATTTTTCTCTGATCTGTATTAAACTCGACAATGGCATTATACGTGTCTGCGACGGAATAAATTGCTTCTAACACATTACTTGAAGGGAAATCAAAAGCTCTGTAAGTGAGATCAAAATCAGCATCAATGTAGTCAATTTCCCAAATTGTGTTGGCTAATAGATCCTTAAGTACTTGACGACAATAATAGGATTCAACGGAGTAGCTTTTAATTAATTTATTAGTCAACTCGTGTGAGCATGAATAGCATTTTAGTGTTTTAACGTCGCTATTATTTGAAACCTCTTCTGATATTTCATGAATGATAAACCAAGCTATGTCTTTATTTGTTACCATTTTGATTAAGTATTTCTCATGAATGAGATCTACATTTTTGTTACGAGTAAGCTGATGGCGAATTTCTATTTGATAGGGAAGACTTAAGATAAGCTCATCTACACTATTTAACGAAATACTTAAGCGATCATTAAAGGCTTCGCTTAACTTGCTTATGATTTCTCGATTTGGCTTACATAAAAAATATTGTGGTTGAATCGGCTTCTTATGGTAGTCAATTTCTCCAAGCATATATTCACCTCCTGAATGGGGAAGAGTTCATTAACTTCATGTAACTTTAACTTCCACTTTTAAAAATACCAAGCTTATTTGCATTATTTAATGCCGTACTAAACTTGTCTAATAGCGTATTCGCTGTATCTCGATCATTTGCTTGAATGACAATGGTGTCTATGTTCACATCTCCTGAGCTTGTTTGCGCCATAGGAGAGGGGGCGGTGGAGGGACGTACTGTATTCATAAGGTTCTGTGCTGTATTCATTACGATTTCTTTAATAAAGGAGAGAGGATCATTTAGTACAACCTCGCCTTTTCTTAAAATAGAAGGGACCTCATCAGATTTTAATATGTTGTTCCACCACTTTTGAGTACTTGTACCCGCAATTCCAACCTCGCCACCTGCATGATACACGGCTAAATCCTTTAAGTCCGCATAGCTTTTATCAGCAAAACCAAATTGCGCTCTAAGCCGATCGTTTTCTTCCTTTAGCTTGTCGATTATAGCTTTATTTGTTTTATAGTCGGATGATTTTTTATCTAAGTTAGCAGTCTTTTCATAAAGAGCCTCTGCTTCATATTTATTATTTAAATACTTTGTCCATCCACTTGCTCGATCTGCAATCGGATTGGCAGGGGAAGGTGATGACGGTAATGGGGATGAGGTGTTACCTGTATCCGTTTGGAGATTATTATAATGATTTAACTTGTTTTTATCTTGTTCAAAGCTATACTTTAAGTTCTCGAACTCCTTAGCAGTAGTAAACATTTCAGTGGTCAATGATTTGAAAAAGGTCTCATATTCACCCTTTAAAGTAGCAATTGTTGAGCTAACCGTATTTTTATCATTACTGAGTAAGGCGTTTTTCATGTCATAAAATTTTTGCTCATTAGTCAAAATATCTTTAAAGTTTTGCTCTGTTTTCCTTTTCTTCTCATCCAAATTGTCCAGTAGTTTAGTATGATGATCGTTTTCTTCTGACTGTAACTTGCTAAGATAATTTTTGCGATCCTCTAGTTGATCACTTAATCCTTCTTTTCTAAGTTCCCGCTCTCGATCAAGCTTAAAGCGTTCAATTTCTTGATTTTTTGTATTTAATTGCTCTTGCAAGCCTTTCTTTTTCGCTTTAGCTTCCATGGAGTTATCAAGAGAGAGGGTATTAATGTTATCTACGAGAGTTTGACGTTCATTTAGCTTTTTACGAAGCTCATCTTCATAATCATCTGTAGCATCCTGACGATTCATCAATTTAAGCTTGTGATTAATATATTCTTCGAATTGCTTTTGCTCTTTATCTAGGTTGTCAGTGTAAGTTTTGTGCCTGTCGTTTTCAGCTTTAATTGAATTTTCAATGCCTTGTAGTTCCAAATCTCGTTTTTTCTCAAGCATTCGCTTGTAGTTGTTGACAATATCATTTGCATAAGTTTCAGCTAGAGTGCGAGCTGCTTTTTGCGCGTCTAGCAAGGCAAGCTTGTTTTTTTTAAGATAGTCATTGTAAAGCTCAATTTGCTCGTTAGTGAGATCACCTTGCTTTAATTTTTGCTCCGTTGCGACGATTTCTTCTTGATAAAACTTGATTTTAGCCTTCGTAACCTGATTTTGGAGAGCTTGCTGCTCGTTATACTCTTTTGTGCCTTCTGTATAAGTCGCTTGTGTTTTCTCTGCGACAGTAAGGTTATGATCCAACTCCTCAAGCACTTTATTTCGCGCATCTAGCTCTTGATTAGATTGACTTAATTTCAGTCCATCTAAATTTTTTTCTGTATCTGGTAAAGCATTATTTAAAGTTGTAATTTTTTCTTTATTTTCTTTAATGGCATTGCTGAATAATTTCCATTGATCAAAAGAAGTTTTTAATTTTTTTTGAGTTTTTTCGGATGAAGAGTTATATAACTTAACAAAGGATAAGCTCTCTTCACCTTTACTATCTAACCACCCAGACATGTTATAGCCCGTGTTTTTTTGGAGTTTCGTTCGTTGGCTCTCTAGTGTTTTGTTAGCTTTATTAAGAAGGTCTATTTCAATCGCTTGTGATTTAAGAGACATTGTAGTTTTGTTTATGGCATCGGAGTATCGTTTTTCATCTTCGAGTTTTTTTGCTCGATCTAAAATTGTTTTGTTAAGTTCTTCTCTAGCCTTGGCTTCTTTATTGATGTCATTAATTAGGGCAGTTGTAGTATCTTTTGTATCTTTTTCCTTGATTGTAGAAGAAGATGAAGGTGTAGTCGCCTTTTTAGTTCCACCAGAGCCTTTTTTATTAGATGAGGCGTTATCTGATTTTAGACGAGCTATTTCTTTTTTTTCTGAATCTATATATGCGAATAACCCCTGTATTCTTTTTTCTTCTTTACTGATTTGAGCTTCTAGATTGGTATTAATACCTTCTGTAAGTTTTGAATTAAGTAGAAAACTAACTAAATTAAAGGCTAACATTTGAGCCTTCAGCATTTCGATACGTTTTTTGGCTTCTTTTATTGTAATCTCAGTTTTATTTATTTCTGATTGTCTTGTAACGATTTCATCTTTTTTTACCTGTTTAATTAACTCTCCAATGCTTTCCCTTGTTAAATTCGTGACATCTATTCGATCTCCATATTTATCAATAACCTGTTGCAAAGTGGATGCCGACAGAAGATTGTTATCTGTTAGCTCTTGTTGAGCCTTTTCTAATAAAGAAATCCCACTTTTAGTGTTATCAACATGTTTTGCTAAGGAGAGAAAACGGTTCGTAATATTATCAATGGCGCCTGTATAACCTCGAACGTTACCGTTAGCGTCTAGCTTTTCTTCTAAATCAATAAAGCTATTCGCAGCTTGATCTGCTTTGCCACTAATTTCACCGATTATTTTTCCAAACTCATCCCATACAGGAAGTTTAGCAGTAGGGGCATTCATGGCTGTGTCAGCACTCGTTCGCATCTTCTCAAATAAAGCTTCATATTGTGGGAACTGCGCTTTAAGCCCATCCAAAACCTCATTAAGATTGCCGTTGTTAATCGCTTGGGATATATCAATTTTATTTTCTGCTAAATAGCTGTTCACTGAGGTTGCGAAATCTTGATAGTCATAAATTAATTGTTGAGTCCCATTCTCAGTAATTGTAGAGCCTTCTGCAAATGAGGTCGCAATCTTATTGAAAAATAGCTTCATATTGCCATCTGTATTGTTGCTTTCAGCTAACAATTGATTGTTAAACGACGCAAAATGACTGGAGTATTGTGAAACACCATTTTGAATCGTTTCGTTGTAACCTTGTATGTCATTGTTTACGTTGGTTAAATTCATACGTACATTAGCAGCAAATTGATCTAATTGATCATAGTCTCCACCAATTTGATTCATTAACCAAAAATCAGGCATAACTATATTGTTATTTGCAAAAATTTCTTTTATTTTATTGTTTAATTCCGTAGCTTTCGTAATATAATCTTGTGAATTTTTATCTAGCTGATTTAAATCATTATCATTAACAAATTGCTGTGCATAGGTAACGGCTTCATAGGCAGTGGAAGCATAATTTTGTGGATTCTGCTTTTTGTTTATATCGCTTTTAGCTTTTTCTACCTGTTCTCCAACTTGCGCTAAACTATCTCCTTTTTCAGCATACAGTCTTTTTTCACGTGCAAGATTTAGTTTCTTTTCCGATTCGATCATTTCATCAATCGCTGCTTTTGATTTGTAGACTGCATTTCCTTCACTATCATAATGATCGATCAATTCAGGAATTAGACTGGAGCTTTGAGAAAATAAACTATTCAGTTCTTCTTGTGATTTAGAGTTATCATCTAAGGCACTTTTAAGATTTTGTAGTGAATTAATCTTTTCATTGGACTGATTAATGTTTTCATTAAGATGATTAAAATATTGTTCTTGTTTATCGTCTGCGTTGGTAAATTTATTGATCAGCCATTCTAATCCAGTTCCGATCAAAGTAAATAATGCACCCACGACAGTAGCCGACATCAGTCCTTTGAATGCAACCTTTGCTGCGGTAGTAGCTGCGCCTAGACCACGCATACCTAATGCACCTGCCGTTGCTGCCGCGTTTACACCTGAAATGCCAGTTGCAGCGCTAACGCTAGCTGCGGGTAAGCTAAGCATTGTCTTCACTGTGTTTGAGATGCTTGTCATTAAAGCTGTGAACGATGTTTTTAACAATGATAATACAAAAGTCGTTGCGCCTAATGCGACAGGTAAAGCACCAAATTTTTCGGTTAAGTAGGTCACTCCATTTGTTAGGCTAGTTAGAAGGCTTGCAAGCATACCAATTGCAGTATTAACCCCACCATCCCCCAAACTCACCGCCAACCCATCCCAAGCGGTCTTCATCCCCTGAATTCGCCCACTTAGCGAATCCATATAAACTTCATTGCTTTGCATCGCAGTGCCTTGGGCATACAGGGAAGAGGTGGTTGCTTGACTGGAAAGATCGTATTGTCCCATCAGGGCAATAAAGGCGTTTAGCCCGTCTTTGCCTGCAATTTGCGTTGCAAGGTTCGTTTGCTGGGCTTGGGTCAATGAAGACCATTTGCCTGCGAGTTCAGCTAAAATAGCAGATCCACTTTTCATATTCCCACTTACATCCTGCATGGAAATGCCAACATTAGATAGGAGAGGACCTGCGGTAGACAAGGAGGTAATCCCTGCGTAAATTGACTGTAGTGAGCTTGCGATTGCTTCTCCACTTTGGTGGGTGACGTTAGAAATGGCGGCGGTATTGCCAAGTACGTCATCAATGGAAAAGCCATAGCTACGTGCCGCCTCGGCGGCGTTTGCTAAGCTGGTGGACAATACTGTAGTGGAGGTGCCAAAGGTTTGATTCACACTTGCGACCTTGTCGGCAATGCTTGTGCTTTTTTCAGCTTCAATCTGGAAGGCAGACATCGCAGCAGTAACCGTCTGGATACTTTGTTCTGGAGATAGATTCGCAATATTTTGGAATAAAGCAGCGGTATTGCTTAAGGCAGTGGTGTCACTTTCGTTATACCCTAACCCAGCAAAGCTAAGCATATGCTGATTAATCTCTTGAATCGAACGTCCATATTGACTTGCCGTTTGCTGACTGCTATCTAGCATTGCCTTTAAATTGGCTGTATTCCCCATTGTAGCGCCAAGGGAGGTCATTTGGGCATCGATCTCAATGATCGTTTTTACAATATCCTTTGCACCTGTCCATGCCAACTGCTTACCCCAAAGACTGACCTTTTCCAATGCTTTACTCAGCGCTTGTGATTTACCATCTGCTACGGTTAATTCATTGGAAAAACTAGCGATTTCTTGCTCTAATCCTGCGATAGGGGTAGAAAAATCCCCGATATTCGTAATTTGCTTAAGCTTGCCCTCTAGTGCTTGCAGGGAGCTAAGTGCCTCTGAATTTACAGGTAGACGACTTTTAATCTGTCCTAATTTTGCTTTAGCTGAAGCAATTTGCTTGTAATAGTCTAAATCTCTTGCCGCATTTTGCTGTAAGGCGAAGTAATGGGCTTTATCTATAGCGAGCGCCTTGCTATTGTAAACAGCCTGCTCCTTCAATGCTTCCTTTAGCTTCTCTTTTAGAGTGGTGTCTACAGAGAGATTTAAGGTCAGCCTTTTAAGCGTCGCATTTTTTTCGATCATTTTAATGGCTTTATTTAACTGAGAAATAGATTGCTTCTGATCGATATCTAACGTGATCTTTATTGGAGTGCTTTTAGAGGCCATAGGTTATTCCTCCTTTGCGGAGCCAGTTCCTAGCAAAACTTCCTTAATGACATCACGATTTTCTAAATTCAACTCATCAATATGATTAGCAAGGGTGGCACGAGCCGCCTCGTTATTTTCTAATAGCAGCTGGTATTGTTCGATTTTTTTGAAAATCCGCGTATATACCTTAGTTAGCTCACTGGCTGGAAAGGCCTCGAAAATTTGCTCAGTGAGATCGCTTTGTAGCATTTTTTCAAATAGCTGAACCTTTTCCTCAAAGGCGTATTCTCGTTCCACTGTAAGTGTGGAGAAATGGAAAATAATATGTAGAGATAAATAATCGAGAAATTTAGAATCGGGAAGTTGACTGATTTGTTCATTATAGCTTGCTACAAATGTAGATAAGTCGTCTAGCATCACATCGATTTTGGCATGAGAAAAGCTTTTGTATACTTCGGTATATGTATGGTTGTCCAAGGTAACTTTGATCTTTTTATCGTATTGCGCGGCATCCTTTGTAAGCATATCTAGCGTTAACATTTTTTTGCGTGGAGTACGTGCCATGAATATAAACCTCCTGTAAATTTTATGATCAAAATAAAAGAAGCGTAGGAGGGGGCTGTCAATATGCCCCACATTCTACGCTTTTAGTGGTTGAGCGATAGCTAACTTCGTCGATCTACCGCATTCCTTCATTTTATTGCTCTAGCAAATCAATAATCACCATGGAGGTAGACTTGTTATCCTTTAATACATCGGCAGTAAATGTGAATGGTTGTGGGTCACCAGAGCTCGCCATACCAATCTTGAAACCTGGTTGAATTTTAAGCTTAGGAATAGTGTATAGTGCTTCTACATCTTGACCTGCTTCATTTTTCCAAATCGTAGTGCCTTCGAGCATGTACGTGCCAGGGAATACATTGGAGTTAACAGTTAAGCTTTGAGTTGTATTTGGTGCAGTATAGTAGTAATCCGCGATAATTTGATCGCCAGCAGCTACACTAGTGACATCCTTAAGATCGATGATGTTGGAAGCAGACGCAGGTGTAATTTCCAGCTTTTCATCCATAGAGGTACCGTCAGCACTTTTGTAGAAAAAGCTTTTTTGAGAAGACATTGGTGCTTTAGCAAGTGTGATTTTCTTATCTACATCTACGACGATAACTTCTTTTTTATGTACAATTTTAGCTGCCTTTGCAAATTTAGAGCCAGTAAGCACGGCTAAAGATTCCTTAGAGATTAAAGCATCCTCCATCGTCATCGTAATATCCTTTTCAGAATCCCAGCCGATGAGCTTCGGATGACCTTTGCCACCACGCGCATAAACGGTAGAGCCAGCAAATTCGAGTGAGCTAGTTGTAAGACTTTCAAGGTATACCTTAGGCTCCTTTGTCACAACATCCTTTAATACTACATCCATAATTTCACGAGTTCCATAACGCATATGTAATTTCCTCCTTAAATTTGCAACCCTAACTTTTTGTTATGATTTGCTGATCCAATGTTTTAGTTTAATATGTTTTGAGTCTGCACCATGCAGTAATGCTTGTATGTTAAGCTCATAATCAGACACTAGCTTCATCCGATAGAACTGGTCGTTGAACTGGAAAATATTCAAGTCAAATACGTTGAAAATATGTATCCCATTTGCATGGCTGCATAAGCTGGATACCAAATCATAGAAGGTGGGGGTATCTTGATTTTCCAGTTGCTCATTTTTGAGACGTCTAATTTTTTGACGATTTGCCTGCATTTTTTGCTGTAGCATACGCACACGTTCTGTGGCAGGAGCAAACGTAGTTGTTGTTTCTTGTGGTACACAATTTTGAGTCTGAATGATCCTGATGAGCTGTTGATACATAGGGATATCCACTTGTACATCATCGATGAACAGCCCATTGTCATAATAGATGTTATCCGTTCCGATTAGGAACCTAAGTGCCGTATAAAATAATGAATACAATGGGTGGGATGACCCAAACATCTCAATCACATCATATACAGCGATATGCTCTGGCACACTGTCAGCAAACTGCGGCTCTAATAGATGCTCCTTTTGCAAGGCAGTAATAGACAAATACTGCTGATAGCTTTCATAGCCAATACGGGCAATCTCTCTGAGCACAACAGGCTGGATGGTTACACCAGAGAGAATAGTAGGGAGTCCTGCGAGTGCACTAAGCTTAATATCTGCTTCATTGATCTTCATCATCACATGTCATCCTAATTTATTTCTTATGCATCCTTTTTTTTAATGAAAGGGAAGGGGAGAATACTAGTCTGTGCGATGGCGGTAAATGAATAGGTTCTCCAGTATGAATGTTTCTTGCTTTACGAGCGGCTACAGGCTTAACGGCAAATTTACCGAAGCGCGTAATATGTACGTTTTTCCCCACTGCAACCGTGTCTGCCAACGTATCAAAAATCGTGGTGACATAATTTGCAGCTTCTTTTTTAGGGATATCTAGCTTAGTTGCAATAAGTGAAATAAACTCAGATTTGTTCATGTAATCAACTCCTTTCTAATTGGAATTAGGAAGAGGAACGAACTTATGTTCCCCTTAGAGGCAATCAAGAAATTAAGAACTTATTTACCGTTTTGGTTGATCTATCAAGTCTTTTAAGCTTTCTAGCATACAGGAGATACGATGAACAGATGGTTTACCACGTGCAAAAAATATTGATTTATCAAGCAAAAATACATTTTTTTAAAATGCTTATGAATTTTATGCTGCTCATGCAATTTATGCTGCTCCTTATGCTCATGATGTTTTACTAGTAGACTGATACCATTTTTGAAAATGGAGCTTGTTTTGCGCTCGGCGATTTTCTAGCTTACAGTGCTGACAATACTTTTGTCGATTAGAGGTGAGCTCAATCCGTTCCCCGCAGCATTCACATTGCGCCAGATGCGTGCTCACATTACGATGCAGATTTTGCACTAAAATATCGCCAAAGCATTCCCAAAGCGTAGTTTTATAGCTTGATTTTTTATGTACATATAGGTACTCCACAAGTACATCAGCAATGTAGCTTGGTTCCTTTTGCGATAAATTTACCAGTTGAGTTCGTATATGCTGATACACCTGGAGCAGGGCAGGGTCCTCGTCATGCTTAATCATAAAATGACTGCGTTGATCCAGTTCTATATAAAGCTCAATAAGTTGTGGATCTAGCTCAACATTTGTGTTCTGCATTAAGCTTTGATAATGAAAGGTTCCGATATTTTTAGCTTGAAATTGTAGTCTTGGGTTAGGGATCAAAGCCTGTAGCTGATTGACCACACTTTGGTTTATTGTCTCAATGCCCCCATCATCCTTGTCTTTTGCATAATAAAAAAAGTGAGGCACACGTTTTGCTGTATATGTACTAATTTGCTCGTGAATATGAGGTGGTCGCTTTGGCTTGTACAACGTTTTGGCATAATCAATCGTAAAATTATTTTCCATGCAAAGCCATTTAATCGCATCTAATTTGATAACTGGACTGTTCCATATTTTACTAATATTATTGCTGATCACGCCAATATTTCCGCCCGTATAGGCAGCTTGTAAGCCATTAAAAATCGCCTCGTTCGTAATCCTTTCATCTGCCGCCTTTGCCATCTTATAGTAGAGTGGAACTGTATTTTGCATATGACGTTTGGCAACTTCAATTAAGACAGGTTCCGCACAAACTAGACTTTTATCCCCATCTACATCAAACATAAGCAATTTGCTAATCGTATCGTGCACACTAGTGTATAAGCCATTTGTGACAAACCACCGACCATGCTCCTTACTCACAACATTGCGCCGCACCGCGTGTTCGCGATATAAATGTGGACTTCGCAAGCAATCCACCTCATTAGCTGCTTCAAATAGCTTGCAATAGACCTCACCATCCTGTAGCAAGCCCTTAGGCAGAACATGCCCCAATATCAAATGCTCACAAAAGGCATACAAATCAGGACAAATAAACGTATATTTTCCCTCTATATCTAGCTTGCCTGCACGCGCCTCCTTGACCATTTTTCGTTTTACACTTTTTAAAATTTCCTTGCTGTATGTATCCTGTAGCATTTCGGGGTAAATCTGTAATGCCTGTTGATAATAGTTTTTATGTATATTTGCAGGCACGACACCTAAAATTCGTAGCATGGCTTGCTTATCCTTCCCAATTTGCCCAATATGCTGGATCGTTGGTTCACATAACGCCGCTAGTTCATTGGTTGTCATCTCACTTAATGATTGTAGAACCTGATAGTTAAGCTTTGCATCTGCAAAATAGGTTTCCTCTTCATTACAGTAGCCAGCCTCACAATCAAATTGCTTATAAAACTGACTGTATTGCTCCCAAGAGTCATAATAGTTCCAGAGCTTAAATTGACTTCTCGTAAAAATAACCTCAATTTTTTCAGCGAGGAGGTCATGCTCCTTCCCGTAAATGTCCTTTACAACACCATACTTGTTGCCCGTGTTTCTGTTTTGCTCCCGTATAAATTTATCGAAAGGGAAGGGGACGAGTAAGCCTTTTACCCAAGGCAAACGAATCATTTTGCTTCTTTTACTTTTTCTTGGCAAAATCATGCCACAGCCGTCCGTATGATTGATCGGAATCGACATATGTTGTCGCGTAATCTGATAGGTACTTTCATCGATATAATCAAATTCCCCATTAACTAACGTCTCCATATCCTCGACTACAATAGCTTTATCAATATCAAAGTCATGCCAGGCTTCAGTAGCCGTCGAACAAAGTGCCAGGTAAGCAAGAAATTTATTAATATTGATGCCTCCTTTGGCATTGATCGTTGCTTGGCTTAATCCACACATCAGCGTGGGCTGGTGCTTTATAAATACGTCCTCTTTAATAAACATTGTTTTTTTATTGCGGATTTGACCGGCGCTTGCAGTAAAGCACACATATTTATTTCCTTGAAACCAAAAGCCATCCTGAATCAAATTTTTTAAAATATCAAAATAATACGTTTTGACGACTAAAATATCAGTACTTAACGTATTAGTTTCAATCCCTATTGTTCTAGTAAGCACCGATTCAAATATTGAAATTTGATAGCGGGGGTGTGTGAGCCAATCCTCTGTTAACGTCCTCATCTGCTCATTTTTTTTAATTTCTGTTGCTAGTTGCTCCTTTAAACGTTTAATGCGGGTTTGAGTGCTCTCTTGATGTTGTGTTAGCTTCGCGATAGGATAAGGTGCATTTTTGCTCTCCATTAACCTCTTAATTTGCTTGCGAAATACATAAGCTCGCAGTAGACGGCGATGTATTTTTTGCTCATGTGGATGATAAAAGAAGCTAGTATCAACACTGTAAATTTGGACCTGCTTTTGTAAATTCATAGGTTGCCCCCCTGTGTTTAAAGCCATTATAGATAGTTCATTGCCATTATGGTACTGGAAATAAAAATAACAATGACTGACATGACAATCTCATTTCTTTTTGTGTTGCCAATACGGTAATACTATCATATAATAGAGTTATAATCAAACATATGTTCCTATAATTAGTGGGCAATTGGAGGACTGATTGTTACAATGACAAATGAACGTGATGATTTTAAAACTGAGCAAGTGCTTATTCCATTAGGTAAAATATTGCTGTATCCAATAGAGCAAGGTGAGCAAGCCCATATTAAAGTGAAGTGTAGTCGAATAGAACAACAGGGGAGACGAATCTGTTATCAATTTGACTGGCAGGACCCTGAAGGGGATCATGATTGGAGTCCAGTGTTTGAGGTGCGTAGCAGTGAGGCATTACTTCGATTTTTTGGTGCACAGCTAGCCTCATAGGGGAAAATTATATCAACATCAAAACAGCAAAAAAGAGGAAGCGAATATTGGCTCTTTATTTAAATTAGTGGTTGACAACCACTAATTTTATTTAGAGCACGAATATTAGCTTCCTCTTACAGCTTCATTACTCTGGCTCAACGCCCCAGACGAGTTGACCATTGCGGTACAAGGTTACCTTTGACCAATCACTAAATGTTGTCTGGGTTCCCTTGTAGGAGTAATCGTTATTTTCGTTGAAATTGCTCCAATCTGATTTGTGAAGCCTTGCTTGAATGCTGCCTGAGTCGCCATTTGGTGCAAGGACACCTGCATCAGACTTAAAAGAAATTTCGATATAATGGTCAGCTCCCTCGACTGCTGGGGTAACAGCGACCACTTTACCTAGTACATTTGCATTGCCAATCTGTGCATAATCTATAAAGAAGTTAAAACCAGATGCGTTATCGGCGGTAAACCAATATCGAAGGGTGAGATTTGCTAAATCTACAGGCTGACTACCATGATTCACTATTTTAAAATTAGGATTAATTTGATTGTCTAACGCATTGCTGTCTCCTACACGATATTGAATGGATAACTCCCCAGTTTCGACCGGTTCACTGGTTGGCGTAGCGGAAATAGGTGAGGATGCCTTGCTTTCACCAACCGAATTAATAGCCGCAATTGTGTAGTAATACGTTGTACCATTACTTACCGTCGTATCGCTGTACGTTGTCCCATTCACGGTTGCGATTGTTGTAAATGGACCACTTGCAGTTACTGCTCTTTTAATTTGATAGGAGTCAGCATTTGCGACCTTATTCCAAAATAAATCAATTTGGCTATCGCCTGCTTGAGCTGTAAACCCCGTTGGCACAGCAGGTGCAGTTGGGCCCGCAGGTACATCTACTATTGCCCAATATGCGGGCTTAGCTTTGAGTTGCTCATCAAACAATAACGGCCAGTTGTTGCGTACAACAGGAAAGGTACGGAGCCAAGTGTTGGCATCATCCTTACCCCATACGGTCACGTTAGTAATCGTATCTGTATGGCGTTTGAAAATATCGAATAGCTGCTTGTAAACTTTAGCTTGATTTTGGCTAATATCATTTGGCAATGTTTCATAGGATTGAGAATCGCTGTGATATACACTCACATCTAGCTCTGTAATATGACTTTCTAAATTAAGCGCTTTAAATTTAACGATGGAGGCTTCAATTTCACTCATCGAAGGATAATAGATGCTCACATGCATTTGATGACCTACACCATCAATTGGAATATTTTTAGCCTGCAAGCGCTGAATTAAATTGTATAATGCCTGTAATTTTGCAGGTTCGTGTGTGTTGTAATCGTTAATAAACAGCTTGGCATCTGGATCGGCTGCATGAGCATATTCAAACGCCTTTTCAATAAATTCTTCACCCGCAATCTGATACCATAAGCTACGACGCAAGCCATCAGGCTGAGCAGGATCAATAACCTCGTTCACAACATCCCACGCATATATTTTTCCTTTGTAGCGCTCCATTACAGTGTCAATATGGTTTTTCATACGAGCATAAAGCACCTGCTTGCTCACTAAATTCCCAGCGTTATCGTAAAATACCCAGTTTGGTGTCTGGGAGTGCCATACTAGTGTATGCCCGCGCACTAACTGTCCATTGTCAACGGCAAAGTCAACGGCCGTATCCGCACCTTCAAAATTAAATTCATTTTCAGCCGGTTCTGTCGCATCCCATTTTAAAACGTTGCCTGGTGTTACTGTATTAAAATGCTTCTTTAATAAATCTCGATCTCCCTTCGTATATAGTTCACTATTTGTAAATGCGGTACCAAAGGAGAAATCATTTGCAAACACATCCTTTAAGGATGGAATATCCTCTTCGATTTCAAGTGGAGGTGCTGCGGGCGCACGCTCTAACGTAAAATCATCTAAATAAAATGATTGTGTTGCACTACTTGGAACCTCAAAATAAACCGCAATATTGTCAACAGGCTCCAAAAATTTATAAGTTGCCTCTAGCTTGACCCAACCTGATGAGGTTGCATTAGCATTTGTAACATTTTCATAATACGTATTAGAAGGGGTTGTACGTTGTAGGGACATATAGATTGGGGTATTACCTGCGCCTTGGGGTAGCTTCACCCACGCTTTGAAAATATACGTATTGCCTAACTCCATCTCATTGGTAACGTCTAAAGTAGGGCCATGCCATTCCATAGATCGATTCGTAATGTGCAGTCCATATGAGCCTGAGCGGGCGGCAGCCGCAGTTGCATTCAGCTCCTCTGTTGTGCCACGAGCTGCCCAATTTTGTAATGTACCATCTTCAAAATCACTTTGAATTAGGATGGTGTTGTTGGCATGTGCTGTTGAACCTGTAGCAAGGAAAGGGAGAAAGAGACATAAAATAAGCAAATAATTAAGCGCTTTCAAATAGGGCCTTTTGGTAATCATCATAATAATCATTACTCCTTCCTGAACTCGTAATAGGGTATAACGATGAAGGTCTAGATCATGATGATAAAAGCTTGTCACTTATTTTCGCGCATCACCTCCTTTAAAGTAAAGTGATCAGATGAAAGATGTTTGAGGTTTTTGAGGGAGTAATTTTGATGTATTTCAAAGTTTGATTAAGCCAAAACTGAGTATGGTAGAAATATTCTTGGAGTAATGAAAAGTGAGATAATAGAGGATGAATTTATGAGATATAAATGTAAGTAAGAGGTTTTTTATCCATTTATAAATAAATAATACTATAAAAAGAATTATATTCATAGTAGTGAATTTTTTTACATTTAAATTAGAAGTGGGATTGATTTTTAAATTATTCAGTGCTAATATACTGTGTAAATCAAATATTGATTTATCCTTCGGGGCGAGGTGCAATTCCTCACCGACGGTAATGCTTGGGTAACATGATTGATAATGTTGCCTAAGACAAGTCCGTGACCCGTATAGCTTGTGACATACGTTATTGCTATGTGGCTGAGCCGGTGTGATTCCGGGACCGACAGTATAGTCTGGATGGGAGAAGGAGTGACGATAAGGACATTTAATCTGTGTACTTTACAACATAAAGGCATGCAGTTATTTGACTTATCACACAAAGTAAAGAAATTAGTTTATGGTGTTTTTTTACGTTGACGTAATTAAGCGCGAGCTTTTTTGCGTACCCGTAGCTAACTAAGTTACTAATTTTAGTTTGTGCTAATTTTCACAATAAATTTATTGTGTATTTAAATTGGCATAAAACTTGCTTTGTTTGTCATGGATATTTCTCTCACGCCCCTGCCAGATTTAGGTAGGGGCTTATTTGTATTGTTTTTTGGCTCAATTTTTTAAGATCGTTTGCATTTTTAGAACGAAAAGAGGTGAATTCATGTTTACAGGTTTAGTAGAAGAAGTAGGGACGATGACGGGGATGCGACGTCAAGGAGAAGCAATGAGTCTGTCCATTGCCGCTAAGCATATTTTGATAGGTGTTCAGCTAGGTGACAGCATTGCGGTAAATGGCGTTTGTCTCACGGTCACTCATTTTACGAAGGAGCAGTTTACGGTAGATGTCATCCCACAGACTTATCGTAACTCCAACTTAAAGGATTTAAAGTCTGGTAGTAAGGTCAACTTGGAGCGTGCGATGTTAGCTGGGGCAAGGTTTGGGGGACATATCGTACAAGGACATGTGGATGGGATTGGTGTCATTTCTGGGTTACATCGAGATGGCAATGCTTATGTATATGAGATTAAGCCGAACACTCGTAATATTTTTAAGTTTTTATTGCCAAAGGGCTCGATTACAGTGGATGGGATCAGCCTAACGGTGTCAGACGTGGGGGAAGACAATTTTACGATATCAATCATTCCTCATACTCGTGCTGAAACTGTACTGCAATATAAAGCAGTAGGGGATACTGTGAATTTAGAAAGCGACGTTATTGGTAAATATGTTGCTCATTTACTTCACTTTAAGGATTCCTCTGTTGCTGAGCGTGAGGGAAAGGTCAATGAATCCTTTTTGATGGAACACGGATTTGTATAAGGAGGCAATTTGAAATGGAAGGGCAAAATGAGTTTAATACGATTGAAGAAGCATTAGCCGATTTACAGCAAGGTAAAGTGATTATTGTGGTGGATGATGAGAATCGTGAAAATGAAGGTGACTTTATTGCACTAGCTGAAAAAGCCACGCCAGACGTTATCAACTTTATGATTACAGAGGGACGAGGACTAGTCTGTATGCCAATCACTAAGGCAAGGGCAGCCCAATTAGATTTACCACCAATGACATTACAAAACACAGACAGTCATGGAACAGCCTTTACAATCTCAATTGATCATAAAAATACAACTACGGGCATTTCCGCATTTGAGCGCTCTCATACGGCTCAGGCAATCTTAGATCCTGCGGCAACCCCTGCTGATTTCAAAAGACCTGGTCATATGTTCCCTTTGATTGCTGTCGATGGAGGCGTATTACGTCGGACAGGGCATACCGAAGCTGCGATTGATTTAGCTAAATTGTGTGGTGCTTATCCAGCAGGGGTCATTTGTGAAGTCGTTAAGGCAGATGGACAGATGGCAAGATTGCCAGATCTGATCACTTATAAAAATGAACATAATATGAAGCTGATTACGATTCAGGATTTAATTGCGTATCGCCTTAAGCATGATAAGCTGGTGCATCGTGAGGTAGAAGTGAAGCTACCTACAGACTATGGAGACTTTAAAGTAATTGCATACCGGAATGAAGTGGACGATAAAGAGCATGTGGCGATTATAAAAGGTGATTTAAGTACTCCATCACAGTCTTTGCCGCTTGTAAGAATACATTCAGAATGTTTAACAGGAGATGTGTTTCACTCCAATCGTTGTGATTGTGGTCCTCAGCTAGAAGCGAGCTTAGCTCAGATTGAAGCTTCAGGATATGGCGTGTTGTTGTATTTGCGTCAAGAGGGACGAGGAATTGGACTAATGAATAAGCTTCGGGCTTATAAGCTGCAAGAAGAGGGGCTTGATACTGTGGATGCAAACCTTAAGTTAGGCTTCCCAGCAGATGCACGTGATTTTCGCATCGCAGCTCAAATTTTAAAAGATTTGGGTGTCACCAAAATCAAGCTATTAACAAACAATCCCCGCAAGATCACCAGCTTGCAGGAGGTAGGCATTGAAGTTGAGGAGCGTGTTCCTATTCAAATTAAACCGAGTGAACATAATGCGGCCTACTTAAAAACAAAGCAAGGTAAGCTAGCACATCTACTGGATTTAGAATAAGAATTCAGTATTTAAATAAATTAGTTGTCAACTACTAATTTAAATAATCTAAATGACCGAGAGGAATGGTTTAATAATGGCACATATATATGAAGGAACTTTAGTATCAGAAGGTTTGAAATACGGGATTGTGGTGGCACGGTTTAACGAATTTATTACGAGTAAGCTGTTAACGGGTTCACTAGATGCTTTAAAACGTCATGGTGTAGCAGAAGATGAAATCCATGTGGCTTGGGTGCCTGGAGCATTTGAAATTCCGTTTGTTGCTCAAAAGATGGCGGAAAGTGGAAAATATGATGCTGTGATTACTTTAGGGACAGTTATTCGTGGCTCTACCTCCCATTATGACTATGTATGTAATGAAGTGGCGAAGGGCGTTGCCGCAATTGGCTTAAAAACAGGAGTACCTACTATTTTTGGAGTAGTAACAACAGAAAACATAGAGCAAGCGATTGAGCGAGCAGGAACTAAGGCAGGAAACAAGGGCTGGGATGCTGCAATTTCTGCAATTGAAATGGCAAACTTGACGAAATTGATAAAATAGTGCTTATTTAATGTAGTACCTATTGTTAGGCTGACATGATTTAGTGTCTAAGCTATTACCTAACACAAGGGGTACTACATTTTTTGTAGGTTGGTGGGGGAGACGTTTTGGCAACAGTATCATATAAATTGGAGACATTTGAAGGTCCACTTGATTTGTTACTCCATCTCATCGATAAAGCAGAAATAGATATTCATGAAATACACGTAAGTGAAATTACAGATCAGTATTTGGCTTATTTGCATAGTATGCAGGAGCTAGAGCTGGATGTCACGAGTGAATTTTTGGTGATGGCAGCTACACTGTTATCGATGAAAAGCAAACAGCTTCTTCCAAGACCTCCTGTTATTGAATTTGACGAGGACTTTGAATATTTAATGGATGAGGAAGAAGACCCACGTGAGGAATTGATTCGAAAGCTAATTGAATATCGAAAATATAAAGGGATTGCGACGATGCTACATGAACGCGAATGGGAGCGTAGCCAGATTTTTAGCAAGGAGCCCGAAGATTTAGCTCCTTTTATGCCAGAGCGTTTAGAAAATCCTTTGCAGGGAATTCATACAGGAGATTTGATTGCTATGTTTCAAAAGGCGCTCCGTAAAGCGGCAAAACGTAATGTCGTCGCACGGATCCAACGAGATGAAATATCCGTTAAGGATCGGATTAGTCAGGTTGTACAGGCACTTGAAACAGTGGGACAAGGCGGACGTATGCTTTTTTCCAAGCTATTACATCCTGAAATGTATCGGCACGAAATTGTCGTGACATTTCTTGCTATTTTAGAACTAATGAAAATGAAGCAAATTGTGGTTTATCAAAGTAAAGTTTTTGAGGATATTGTGATGGAGTGGAGAGGGGAAGGCGCAACAAATGGATTTTCAGCAGTTGAAGTCGATTATTGAGGGATTATTGTTTTTAGCAGGTGAAGAAGGCATTACAATGAAGCAATTTGTTGAGGTGACTGAGCAACGTAAGGAATTAATCTCAGATGCAATTGAGGAAATGCGTGCGAACTTTAAGCAAGAGGGCAGAGGTCTACAAATTTTGCAAATTGCTGGCTCTTATCAGCTTGCGACGTTGCCAGAGCATGCACCGTATTTTGAACGATTTGCTTATTCACCATCGAGATCGTCACTGTCTCAAGCGGCGTTAGAGGTATTATCTATCGTAGCTTATCGCCAGCCGATTACAAGAGTCGAAATTGAAGAGATTCGTGGTGTAAAGTCAGAACGCGCTATACATACATTAGCGAATCGGGATTTAATTAAAGAGGTTGGACGTGCTGAGGCGATTGGACGACCTATTTTATACGGTACAACCAAACTGTTTTTGGATTATTTTGGCATGGATAGCTTAGCTGATTTACCTGAACTAAGTCAGGTCGAAGGAACGGATCAATTGGAGGAAGAAACAGACCTGCTATTTCAGAAGCTAGACCAAGAAAAACAACTTTCATTTGAGGATGTTACAGCTGAATTAGATAATTCTGAAAAATAAATATCATGTGTCTAACCTTTCTGTTTCATATCATCGGTACAAGTATTCAAACAGAAGTGGGAAAATAATCATTTCTTTTGAATGGGTTTAAGAGACCTTAGCCATACTAAAGTAGATATGATTGAAACGTAGGGGGCTTGGCCCATGTGGATTGCTATACTGGGTAGTATTGTATTACTGCTTGTCATTATCGGTTTGCTGATTTGCTTCTCTAACATTACTTGTGATATCACGATGCAAAAACATAATCATGATGAAGATATTGTTGCTCATCTTTCCTTTTTATATGGCTTGGTGTCGTTTAATTATGAGGTGCCAAGTATTCGATTTCAAAAATGGAAGGAAGGCCTTAAGCTAGAGAAAATTAAAAGCAATCAATTTTTTAACGCAAGTCAGGAAAATGAAGCAGAAACCAAAATTGACAAGGAAAAGGTAGAAGGCTGGATCGATCAACTACAAAATATGCTACTTGCAACCTTTGGTCTCAAAAAATGGATAAATCAAGCATTAAGTAAAATTACAGTGAAAGATTTAGAATGGAGTACCCATCTGGCTTTATCTGATGCTGCTCATACCGCAACGTTATCAGGTTTAGTGTGGGGAATTAAGTCTTCACTTATTGGCTTCCTATCCTATCATCTTATTTTGCGTAAAAGTCCTGAACTTGATGTTGTGCCCGTTTTTGGCAATGTGCCCGTTTTTTTCACCAAATTTCATTGTATAGCTAAAATTCGCTTCGGTTATGCTATATATGCTGTACTAGTACTCATGTTTCGCGTGCTAAAAGTGAAAGGAGGAATGAAAAAATGGCTGAACATCCTATTCAAGGGCTAATGCAAACAGCAATGGAAAACATCAAGGATATGGTTGATGTAAATACGATTGTTGGCGAGGCGGTAGAAACGCCAGATGGCAGTGTTATTTTGCCAATCAGCCGCGTTGGCTTTGGTTTTGCCGCAGGTGGTAGTGATTTTAATATTGCTGGCATGGAGCGTGAACGTGAACCACGTTCAGGCCCAAATGGTGAGCATAGTCCCACAAGTAAACCAAGACCGTTTGGTGGAGGTAGCGGGGGCGGTGTATCCATCAACCCAATTGCTTTTCTAGTGGTTGGGAAACATGGTGTAAATATTGTACCTCTTGATAACCAAACACATTTAGCTGAAAAAGTGATTGATGCTGTCCCTCATTTTTTGGATAAAGTACAATCATTTTTTGGTAAGGATCATCATCATGATGAACCCCATGCTAACATTATTATTAGTACCGATGAATCTGCACATTAATAATGATGTTGATAAAAGGCCCTTTTCCAGTTATGGAGAGGGGCTTTTATTATTGTTTAGTAACATACTTTAATCTTGTCCGCATATACTTGTACAAGTATTATTACAGTCCTGATCCATCGGAGGATAAATCAATGACAATAAAGAAGAGATGGCTTACAAAGTTTGGGATAGGGGTTCTTTTACTTACGATTGCTGTAGGTGGCGTTGGCTTTAGAGGACATGCTCATGCGGAAGAAAAGGACATTCCTCTCCCACCAAAAACAAATGCACAATCCTTTTCGTTAATGGATGTTACATCTGGACGCTTGCTATATTCCGAACAGGGTGATGAGGAATTACCGATTGCAAGCTTAACCAAAATTATGACCGCGATCGTTGCCATTGAGCATGGTAATTTAAGTGACAAGGTAAAGGTAAGTGCAAATGCATTTGGCAAGGAAGGGTCTTCCCTTTTTCTTCGATTAGGGGAGGAGATGAGCTTACATGACATGTTATACGGTCTGATGTTAAGGTCAGGTAATGATGCTGCTACGGCAATTGCCGAACATGTTGGCGGATCAGAGCAAGGTTTTGTGTATTTAATGAATGAAACGGCGGCATTAATTGGTCTCCAGCATACTAAATTTCAAAACCCACATGGCTTAGATCAGGAAGGGCATTATTCTACGGCAAATGATTTAGCTAAGCTAACTGCCTATGCTTTGCATAATGAAACGTTCAAGCAAATCGTAGCTACACAATCAAAACGAGCGCAAAACCCAATTGATCCTTGGGATTATAAATGGAACAACAAAAATAAAATGCTGCGATTATATGAAGGTGCAGATGGAGTTAAAACGGGATATACAAAAATTGCGAAACGATGTCTGGTTAGCTCTGCAACAAGAGATGGGCAACAACTTGTCGTTGTAACGATTAATGATGGAGATGATTGGAACGATCATCGTAAGTTGCTTGATTTTGGCTTTGAGCATTATCCACTTGCATCTCTTGTTCACAAGGGCCAACAAATTGCACCAGATATGAAGGTAGGAGATAGCTTTAGTTATGCGCTAGCACCTGGGGAACAGGACAAAATAAAACGAAAGCTAGTCTTAAAGCAAAGTCAAAAGGATGAAACACAATTTGGTTTTCGTGGCTACATTGAAATGTATTTAGATAATAAAAAGATTGGTACCGTACCTGTATACGATAAAGATAGCTATATACCCGATTCAAAAGCATCTTCAAGACCATCAAATGCAAACATAAATTCGAATAGCTTTGGATCTTCCTTGCGTCTCGTATTAAAGAAGTTGTTTTTAGGCTAATGCTTAAATAGACATTGCTAGATATATACGTATGTATAAAGAGGGGAAGCCAAAATGGTTAATAAAATTTGGTTGGCATTAATTTTAATCGGCTTTATTTTTGCAGCGCTCAAGGGTGATATAAATATCGTTACACAAGCGGCATTTGAAGGGGCGGCAACAGGGGTTACCGTATGCTTTGGACTTATTAGTGTTCTAGTATTTTGGCTCGGTATAATGCAGCTTGCTCAAGATTCGGGTCTTGTATCTAAAATATCGAAGCTACTAGGACCAGTCGTTTCCTTCCTATTCCCTGATGTCCCTAAAAATCATCCTGCTATGGGTTACATATTATCCAATATGAGCGCCAATTTATTAGGATTGGGGAATGCAGCAACACCGATGGGAATTCGCGCTATGCAGGAGTTACAGGAGCTAAATCCAGATAAAGAAACCGCCTCTGCTGCGATGTGTACACTACTTGCTCTAAATACTGCAAGCATTACGTTAATACCAACTACATTAATTGCAATTAGACTTAACTATCATTCAGCCAATCCGACTGAGATTGTAGGTTCAACACTGCTTGCAACTGCAATTGCGACAATGGCAGCGATTATGGCAGATCGTTGGTACCGAAGAAAAACGAAATTTTGAAGTGTGGTCTGAAAAGAGGTGATGGTTGTGCTAGCGATAATTAATATAATATCTGCTTGGGCGATTCCGATTATGATTGCCTTTATTCCTCTATATGCTTGGATCAAAAAGGTGGCTGTCTACGAATCATTTGTAGAGGGAGCTAAGGATGGCTTCTCAACCGCGATTAATATTATGCCTCATTTAGTAGGTATGATGGTAGCTATTAGTGTGTTTAGAGCCTCTGGGGCACTTGATTTTTTTGTGGGCTGGTTTACCCCACTGCTAAGTAAGCTGTCGGTTCCATCTGAGATATTACCGTTAGGTATTTTACGCCCACTTACGGGCACAGGCTCCTTAGCCTTTACAACAGACCTCATTAAAACATACGGTCCTGATTCCATGATTGGTCGTATTGCTTCCACTATTCAAGGCAGTACAGATACGACATTGTATGTGCTAACTGTTTATTTTGGCGCAGTAGGCATTCGTAAGGGAAGATATGCTTTAAAGGTAGGTCTATTTTCAGATTTTGTAGGATTTGTCGCCGCAATTGCGGTGTGCTTGCTTATTTTTAGCTAAAGCTAATATAAAAATTTGTATTCACTATTTCTAATTGAATATTACTTTTGTCATGCAATGATTTCCAATTCATACACTTACAACTACTTTAGAACTAGTTCTGAGGTAGTTTTTTTGTGTGTTTTACTATAATGCGCTATACAACTTATTACACAGCTTGTAAAATATTAACGATTAAATGAGGGAGTAAAAAGGGAGGAAATACCAGTGATTAACAAACAACATTTTAGGTTCGGGGCATTATCATTGATGATTGCTGTTTTATTAACTGCGCTGTTACCAGCACCATCTTATGCAACAAACGAAGATGGAGCAACAAATAACACGCAACAAAATAGTCCATTAGCTAACTTGAATTGGATTGAAGGCCAAGGACAAACGATTGATGTAGGAACGGCTCTTGCGCAATTAAAATTACCAAAAGGCTATTATTTTCTTGATGAAAAGGACTCGATCGTTTATTTAAAGGAAACAGGAAATATTCCTAATGGTCGTGAAATTGGAACGATTCTTCCAGAGGATATGTCATGGTCATTGTTTTTAGAGTATGAAAATACCGGTCATGTTAAAGATGAAGAGAAAAGTGATATCGATGCTAGTGCACTGTTAGATAGCTATCGTAAAGGTACAGAGGAGTCCAATAAACAGCTAGATGCTAAATATCATTTAAATGTATTGGGTTGGCATGCTGAACCACATTATGATGAGAGTATACATAGCTTAACTTGGGCTACATTGTTGCAAGATGCAGAGCACAATAAACTTGTAAACTACAATACACGTATACTGACCCGTGAAGGTACAATTTCAACGATTCTTGTCTCTTCACCTGATACGCTTGATAAAGATAGCGCAATCGTCCAAAGGGATATTATTCAAAACTTTTCACTTAAGGATGGAAATAAGTATACTGATTTTAACCCAGATACAGATAAAGCAGCGGCTTATGGTTTAACTGGACTTATTTTAGGTGGTGCTGGTGCAGTTGTCGCTAAAAAAACAGGCTTCCTTGCTTTGATTTTAGCGTTTTTGAAAAAGGGATTTGTCCTTATTATTGCCGCTTTTGCATGGTTAGGGAAAGTTATATTTGGTAAAAAGAAGAAACAAGATCACACTCCAGATATGATGAATGAGGTTCAAGAGCCTATCATGTCAGATACAACAACAGAATCGAAATCGGATGATCGTTTTAACCAGTCGGATGATCGCTTTAATTCAGATAATCGTTTTAAATAGATGGCTCTATAATAAAAAATAACTTTAAATAACTCGGTGGAAAAACATTTTCATCGAGTTTATTTTATTTTATTGCAGCAAAAGTTACGCTCTTTTAAACAGTATAAGTTTTTTTCTGTTGTGATTTTATGCTTTGATGGGTATCATGAATAAGAGGTGACTTAACAAACATGGAAAGATTGCAAAAAATATTGGCACAAGCAGGAGTTGCTTCTCGCCGAAAATGTGAAGAATTAATATTACAAGGGAAGGTTGAAGTCAATGACGAAGTGGTTACGACACTTGGTACAAAAGTTGACCCTTCCGTTGATGTCATTAAAGTAAGTGGTAAAACTATTGGTGCTGAAAAAAAGATGTATATGATGCTTAATAAGCCTAAAGGCGTAATTACAAGCGCTTCAGATCCTCAAGGAAGAAAAATCGTAAACGATTATCTAAAAGGGGTCTCAGAGCGTCTTTATCCAGTAGGTCGATTAGATTACGATACAGAAGGTTTATTGCTGTTAACCAATGATGGAGATTTTGCGCACATGCTTACTCATCCTAAGCACCATGTCCCTAAAACGTATATTGCGACAGTTAAGGGTGTACCCCATGGTACAGCATTAGATAAGCTGAAAAAGGGCATTATGCTAGAGGATGGCATGACAGCACCTGCTGAGGTCGAATATCAAGATATTGATCCTGCAGGTAAATTTGCCACGATTTCAATTACGATAACAGAAGGTAGAAATCGTCAGGTTCGTCGTATGTTTGATGCAATTAACCATCCTGTTAATAAGCTAAAACGGATTGCATTTGGCGATTTATTTTTGGGCAACCTGAAAAGAGGGCTTTCACGTCCGCTAACAAAAGAAGAGATTGAGGGTCTATATAAACAGGCAAGATTAGCAGGGAAAAAATCGCAAAATAAAACAAAGTAAAGTGAACATATGGTCTGAATATATTTTGTTATCACTCTACGGGGACAAGTTATGTAAAAATACTGTAACCTGTAACAAATTTGAGTTATAATGTTCGATATATGTTCACAAATATTTTTATTCCTATTCACAAATAGGGAGTGTCTGAAGGAGGTGTTGTCTATGACAGATCATGAAAACCGGATTTTGGTGGTTGATGATGAAGAACGTATTCGCCGCCTTCTTAAAATGTATCTAGAAAAAGAAGGATATGAAATTGATGAGGCGGAAGATGGTGAAATTGCGCTTAAGAAAGCGACAAATAATGATTATGGTTTGATTTTACTTGATGTGATGTTGCCTGGAATAGACGGCATTGAGGTATGTAGTCGCTTACGACAAATTAAATCAACCCCTGTCCTAATGCTAACTGCAAAAGGCGAGGAAATGAATCGGGTTCAAGGATTTGAGGTTGGTGCTGACGATTATGTTGTTAAGCCATTTAGCCCGCGCGAAGTCATTTATCGAGTCAAAGCCATTATGCGTCGTGCATCTGCTACTGCTTATTTGACAAAAGAAAGTGGTACAAGCAACAATATTGTTTTCCCTCATTTAATTATTGAGCATGATGCTCATCGTGTGACGACCAATGGACACGAAATTAGTTTAACCCCAAAAGAATATGAGCTTCTTCATTATTTGGCGATTTCCCCTGATAAGGTTTTTTCGCGTGAAGAGTTGCTTAAAGATGTCTGGAATTATGAATTTTTTGGCGATTTGCGTACAGTAGATACCCATGTGAAGCGGTTAAGAGAAAAGCTCAATAAGGTGTCCCCGGAAGCGGCTGCGATGATAACCACAGTGTGGGGGGTTGGCTACAAACTGGAGGTAGCAAAATAGGTGAACTTTTGGAGAACACTCGTTGGCAAGCTATGGATTACCATTATTGGTTTAGTCGCTTGTGTGATGCTAAGTTTAGGTTTGTTTTTATTGCCCTACATAGATACTAATTTTACAAATCCAGAAGCAATAAAAAAGCTATTTGTGATTGTGGCGATTATTGGCTTTTCCCTCACCACTTTTTTTGCGTTGTTCTTATTTACAAAGATTACACAACCAATGCAGCAGTTGATTGCTGCCACTGACTCAGTACGCAAAGGGAACTATGATACAAGGCTGTCGTTACGAACAAGCGATGAGATTGGTGAGCTTGCGAATACGTTTAACCACATGGCAGAAGAGCTTGAAAATACGATCCAGAGCTTAAACCATGAAAAAGAACATTTAGCTAGCATCCTTAAAAGCATGACTGATGCGGTCATTACATTAGATCGGACAGGGCACATCATTTTAACCAATCCACCAGGTGATGATGTTTTGGCGATGTGGGGGCAGCTTACAGACTCTCCAATTCCACAGCCATTACAGGATATGTTTGAGAAATTGCTACAGCAAGGTAATGATCAAAGTGAGCATGTATATGTGAAGCAAGGAACTTGGTCTGTGCACATGGCCCCTTTATTTTCAAATAATGAGCTACGTGGTGCTGTTGCTGTGCTTAGGGACGTGACAGAAGAGGTTAATCTTGAGAAAATGCGTCGCGATTTTGTAGCCAATGTGTCCCACGAAATTAGAACGCCATTATCTATGATGCAAGGCTATAGTGAGGCTTTAATCGATGGTATGGCAACTTCACCAGAAGAGAGCCAAGAGCTGATTCAGGTTATCCATGACGAATCGCTTCGAATGGGGCGACTTGTCCATGATTTGCTTGATTTAGCTAGAATGGAAGCTGGGCATACGGAAATGGTCATGGCGCAGGTGGATTTGCATGAGCTACTTGAACGTGTTTATCGAAAGTTTTTAGTACGCGCAAAAGAGGCGGGACTTGATCTTCATTTAGCGCTTGCCTCAGATGATCTTATTTTGTCTAAAGCAAATGAAGATCGATTAGAGCAAGTTTTCACGAACCTACTTGATAATGCTTATCGTCATTCCGGTGATCATACCATCGTGACGATCGGAGCAGAGCATATAGTACGGAATCAACAACCGATGATCCATGCCTTTATTGCTGATCAGGGTATGGGAATTCCACCTAAAGATGTACCTTATATTTTTGAACGTTTTTATAAAGCAGACAAGGCTAGAGTGCGAGGCGTAGCTGGTGGAACTGGACTTGGCTTGTCGATCGTTAAAAATATTGTTGATGCACATGAAGGTGAAATTACAGTTGAAAGTGAGTTAAATGAAGGAACGGTGTTTCATCTGTTTTTCCCTGTCGAATCAAAAGGATAGATGGAATAACCTAAAAGGCAGGTTTTGCTGAATGAAAGGGATTATTCTTGTTCATCGTGGAACAATTTGCAAGCTTTGTTAAGGCGGGTAAATCAATGCTTGACAGCGATATTGTGTGGAGCTACGAGACAGAGAGTTGTTTCGCACCGTTGTTAAAACCAGATTTCTTACAATGAGATTAAGGGTGGGAATCTGGTTTTAAAGACGCTACTCCACAATCTCTCTGTCACTTCGCCTTGATGGGCTGGCTGTCAAAGCACTGATTTGTAGATAGAGCGCTTAAATAAGCTCTATAATTGAAAAACCCCTTCTGTTAGTAGGAAAGGAAAGTCTGTTTTAAACTTTCCTTACTAACAAGAAGGGGTTTCGTTTTTAAAAAGAAAATTACTATTCTGAAGGCTCAATCTTAAAATCGGTTTTTGACAAAAAGCTAACGAAGCGAAGGAGCAGGGAGATGGTGGAGAAGCGAGAGCGCGACAATCTTTCTGCAAGAAAGATACTTCGAGAGCATAAACACTTTAAGGACACAATTCCATCCATTCAACACATGTTATAAAGAAAATGGGGCCTTAACAGCGGTTGAAGCCACTCCCTGCTACGTAGTCTCTTACTTTATAGATTGTCAAGAACCGATTTCTGTGTTGAGCCATTCTGAAGGCTACTTTTACTTCATCATTTTAATTAGTGGTTGTCAAACAACTTACTTTAGCGAAGGGACAGAGAGATTCTGGAGATCGTCTTTGAAACCAGATTACAACTATTAAGTTTAATTATAATGAAAGGAATCTGGCTTCAACAACGGTCGAAAGAACTCTCTGTACCGTAGCCACCCACCTTGAGGCATTGTCAACCACCAATCTTCGCTTCTATTTGAACTCGATTTGCTTCGCTTTATTAATTTCAGTAACTTTGAGTAAGGCATCAATGACATTTTTATCGAGCTCTTTATCAACGGAAAGAACCATGATCGCTTCTCCGCCAACAATTTTACGACCTACCTGCATCGCCGCGATATTAACTTCATTTTCTCCAAGTAATGTACCTACTTTACCGATTATTCCCGGTTTATCATTGTGGGAAATGAACAATAGGTTGCCATGTGGCGCAACATCAACAGGGAACTTATTAATTTGTACAATACGTGCACCGTACCCATTTAATAAAGTACCAGCAATTCGTTGTTCTGAATCATCTTCACCTTTAAGTGCAACAGTCACTAGGTTCGTAAAGCCCTTAGTTGCAACCGTCTTAGACACAACAACATTAATATCACGTGCTTTTGCTAAATGCATAGAGTTGACGATGTTAACATCCTCCGCAAAGTGACGGGATAATACACCCTTAATAATGTAGCGAGTAAGCGGTTGTGTATCCACCTCTGATAAGTCACCTGCATAGTCCACATGAATTTCTTTTACTGCTTGATGATTAAGTTGGGAAGCAAACGTCCCTAGTTTTTCACCTAATTCAAAATATGGTTGTAATTTATTCATTACGCTTGGTGCAACCGGTGGCATATTAACAGCATTTCTAAACGGTTCATTCCGCAAAATGTGTAATACTTGCTCAGATACATCAATCGCAACATTTTCTTGTGCTTCGACTGTAGACGCACCCAAATGTGGTGTAACAATAATTTTAGGATGGTTTAAGAACGGATGATCCGCTTCTGGTGGTTCTTTTTCAAATACATCAAAGGCTGCGCCTGCAACGATGCCATCATCAATTGCTTTTACTAATGCCGCTTCGTCAACTACGCCTCCACGTGCACAGTTTATAATCCGCATTCCTTTTTTCATTACATTAAATTGCGCTGTAGAAATCATATGCTTCGTTTCTGGTGTTAATGGAGTATGAACTGTAATAAAATCGGCTTCTCGGACAACTTGATCCACAGTTGCAAGTGTGATGCCTAGCTTTTCTGCACGTTCCTCTGTCAGGAATGGATCGTAGCCCAAAATGTCCATGCCAAAAGCTTTTGCACGTTTTGCAACCTCACTTCCGATACGCCCCATGCCAAGTACACCAAGCTTTTTATTGCGAAGCTCAACACCAAGGAATTTACGATCCCATGTGCCTGTAATCGTTTTGGCATAAGCTTGAGGGATATGTCTAGCAAGTGCCATCATCATAGCAAAGGCATGTTCACAGGTTGTAATGGTGTTTCCATCAGGCGCATTAATGACAATAATGCCTCGGCTTGTTGCTGCGTCCAAATTGATGTTATCAACACCAACGCCTGCACGTCCAATTACTTTCAATTTGGTAGCTGCATTCATCACTGTTTCAGTTACCTTAGTTTGGCTACGTACAAGCAAAGCATCGTAATCGCCAATAATTTGAACTAATTCATCTTCGCTCAGGCCTGTTTTTTTATCCACCGTTACATCTTGTGCATTAATCAACTGCTCAATACCTAAGTCACTAATTGGATCCGATACTAATACCTTTAACATGTTAATCCTCCTAAAAATTTGATGAGCTAAGCATAATGACAAATGCTAGAGCTTTTATATAGCATTGCCGCTTAAGTTAGAATAAAATAATCAATATCTATCTTAGGGCATTCGCTTCTACTGTAAACGCTTTTTTGCATTAATGTTTTGCTAATGCAGTGGAGCAAAGGATAAGGGTGTATAAAGTCCCGTTTCTCTACAAAATTCCTTGGAACAAAAATAAAAAAACTCTCAATCCGCATACTAATTCCTTAGTAAGGGACGAGAGATATTCGTGGTACCACCCTAATTCGCTGTATTTTCGCAAATGCAGCCTTGTGATGTCTTAAGACAACAAATGATAACGGACTTTATCCGATTACGCCTACTACAAATTTCAACGTAATAACTCAGGAGCGCTAAAGTGTAACTTTCAACTACCGGTTCACAGCACCACCGGCTCTCTGGGAGTCTCATCGTTAACTTTGTTCCTTCTTCGTGTTTGCGATAGTTTAATTTTCAATAATGTACCACGACCTATGAAGCCTGTCAATAGGTGTTGTTTACACTATATTACTCCTTAACCTAGTCCTCAACAAAAAACGGTAACGTTGGAAGAAACTCTCCAACATAATAAGCGTTTCTCCATTTAACGAATTCCTTCTTCTGTACGGCCTCAGTTTCTGTGAGGATTTTCACAATCGAATTGATCGTTTCAAGCTTTAAGGTTGCTGCTTTGCCGCTGTTAATCATTTGATCTATTTTGGCTGTCATATCTTGTGGCAGATATGAAACGAAAAGAGTATTCTTTAACATAATATCTGTCACTGCTTTGTTTTTAATGGACAAGGAGAAACCTTTCCATTGCTTAATCGTAGTATTGTTATTAAATGTGTAATCTGTTGCGACGTTATGATTACTTTTTGCAGTCCACTTTAAAATTGATGTATAATATTTTTTCTGAGCCTGTAATCCATAAGTTATACCTTTAGAAGTAAAGTTGTTTTCATACAAAATATTTCTTAATTGGTCTACATTTTTGTTCTCATTTAGAATGTTCCCAATTCCTTGATCAAAAAGTTTAAGACTTTTAAGAATGTCATTATGGGATTCCTTTAGTAATGGTGATTCCGCAGCGATTGAGTTGGCTGCAATTTGCTCATATTGCTTTTCAGCTTCAGAACGAATTTTCTTTAACGCTTCTTTAGATTTAGCCGATGAGTCACTTTGCTTCACGATGTCAGACATTTTGTCAAAGTGATCTTTAAATTGCTGATAAGGCTGAAACACGACATAATAATATGTAACTAAATCCTGCTGCTCATAGGAAGAAGAGGATTCTAACTCTGGTGGTGAGGTTTTAAGATAGCTATATTTAGCTTCAGTCTGGCTCACACCCATTCTTAATCCTAAATAAAACGTACCAAATGCAATAATAAGTGTAGTTAAAAAACCAATTACAAACAAAACTTCGACCTTAATTTTACGTTTATGTATCATAGTGATATAGACGCTCCTAACCAATAATTTGGGTCCCACTTAAGTATGCTTGGTCAAAAATACATTCAAAAGAATAGGACTAGATTACGTAATGAAAAAACTAAAAATAAAGAAACCCGTTGTGTTAACTGATCGTCTTTTGCTAATTAATTTATACCTAACTCAAGGACTTACTTTATTTATCGGTCTCATCCTCATATTTTTTCAGAAAAGAAGTCCTTTTTCTGTGATGGAATTTCCTAAAAGTGACGAATTTTTGTACTACGGCATCGGACTAGCATTAATTATGTTTTTAGTTGACTTAATTATTTCACGATTTATCGGTGAGGAAAGTTTAGATGACGGGGGAATTAACGTATTATTGTTTCGTAAAAGGCCTGTATGGCACATTGTTGTTATATCGATAGTTGTAGCGATATGTGAGGAGCTTTTATTTCGTGGAGCGATTCAATATGCGATAGGTCCTTATTGGACAAGTATTTTATTTGCCCTCATTCATGTACGTTATTTAAACCATTTTATTCCAACCGGTTGGGTGTTTCTCAGTAGCTATGGTTTGGGTTTTATTTATATTGCGACAGGTACGTTATGGGCACCTATTTTATGTCACTTTCTCATTGACTGTATCTCTGGTTTAGTGATTAAGTTTCGGAGGGAATTATGAGCGAACAAAATTTAAGTAGAATAAAAAAGTTCGGTAGGAGGAGAAAACTGTCAACGGTGCAGGAAAATCCACCTTCAGAATTAGTCTCAACACAACCAGAGGAAAGTTCCGGAATATCTAGCCTTTATTTAGATGAGGATGAATCAACTGTAACGGATATGCCATCTCGTAGGGAGTTATATCCTTCTCAGCGCTTGAAAATAACAAGGTGGTTTTTTAATTTCCTTTTGTTTATTTTTGTAGTTATTTTATTTATGTTACTTTGGTGGGGGATCAGTGAATCCCCTTGGGGCAAGGTTCATGTTGGTAGTTGATTTTGAAGTGATTGGGCAATACTATGGTGTACGCAAAATTACTACTTTAAGCAAAAGGAGTGTTTTAGACATCATGGACAATCATCAACTAAACAATAAAGCAGAGTTGGAACAAAAAATTATTTCAACGTTAGATCAACACCATATTGCATCCTTTGCAACGGTTGAGGAAGGAAAACCCAAGCAACGTTACATGGCAATGCAGCATGATGGCTTAGATATTCATCTAGCTACAGATCGCCGCAGTGCAAAAGTGGATGAACTGAAGCAAAATCCAAATGTTAGCCTGTTATTAGGTGCTGAAGCAGGGGATAAGCATGAAATTGTTGAGATTGAAGGAAAATGTAGCATTACAAGTAATGAACAGCTCCGACATACGATGTGGAAGGAAGAGTACAAGCAATGGTTCGAAGGACCAGACGACCCTAACTACGTAGTGCTTGATATTACGCCAAATACGATTATTTATTATGATCATTCAACTGAAGAACAAGTGTGGCATGCATGAGTTTGCATTAAGATGAGAACAATAAGCTTGGCTTTAAAATATTTAAAGGAGGCTGTTCGCATATGAAATCATCTTCATTTTTATGTGGAGTGTTTTTGGGTGCAGTTAGTGCAATGCTTATAAACAGAAATAAAGCACTCATGTCCGCTGGTAAAGAGGCAGGGATGATGTGGAACTGGTCTAGCCTAAAATCTGGTGACAGTTGCAAAACACATGATAAGGAGCATCACCATTCCACTTGTCATACTGAAGACAAACATGATAAGGTGCATCCTAGTTCAAGCGGACTCCATGATGAGACGCATATGAAGCAATCCAATTTAAAGCAAATCACCAACTTTATAAAAAGCAATCCTGAGGTACGTAAAGAAGTGGAAGGTATCCTAAAGGAAACAGGTACGATTATCCCAGGTTTGTAAAAAAAGTGACCACTTTTGAATCATTTTCCACAAGGATTTTAGTCCTGCGGAAAATGATTCTTTTTTTGTCTATTTTATTGCGTGCATTTCATGAAAAATAATGATAACATACTTACAAAGAACCATTTCCAGCACATATTACAGAGGGAATCATAATCTGTTATTACAAGCTTGGAGAGGAGGGTCCTGTTTTATGAAAATTGAAAGATTAGGTCAGGATAAGATACGGATTTTCCTCACATTTGATGATCTTAGCGAACGCGGCATCCAGAAAGAGGATATGTGGCAGGAGATTCCTAAAGTTCACGACTTGTTCACTGAAATGATGGATCAAGCTTATAGTGAAGTTGGCTTTGATGCTACAGGACCTTTGGCTGTTGAAGTTTTTGCATTGCCAGCTCAAGGGATGGTGGTCATTGTGACAAGAGGAAAATACGATCACCATAGTGATGAAAGATCATCCTATGAGGATGAAATACCGGATGAGGTTTACGAAATGGAAGTCACATTAGAGCAAACCGATACAATTCTGTATTCATTTGACGATTTCGAGATTCTAATTGAGGCTGCACATGTGTTGCGGCATATGATTCCGGACGTAGGTATACTTTATAAGTATAATCGAAGCTGGATTTTGCAATTGGAACCTGAAGAGATAGAAGAAGGCAAACAACCTGCTGTAATAGCCGTGTTAGCTGAATATGGGGAAGCTACCTCTGTCACCCCGGCAGTCTTAGAGGAATACGGACAGGTGGTTATGGCTGAGAAAGCAATCGAAGTGATTTGCAGCCATTTTAAGAGAGTGAACTAAAGCGTGAGAATGCATAGGCGAGCAAGGCGGGAGGGGGAAAATCGTTGCTATTATTCTCAATATTAATTGCAGCGGTAGCCCCTGGCTTTGCCTTGCTGACTTTCTTTTATTTAAAGGACAAGTATGACTCTGAACCATTACATTTAGTACTTAAAATGTTTTTTCTTGGTTTTTTGATTGTTATACCTGTCATGATTATTCAACGAGGACTCGTGATTTGGCTTGGAGAAGGATCTTTTGTTTCGGCTTTTCTGATCTCTGCCGGGATTGAGGAAACGCTAAAGTGGATTGTGCTATTTTATTTTATATATCATCATGCTGAATTTGATGAACCCTACGATGGAATTCTGTATGCAGTTGCTATCTCACTTGGCTTTGCTACTGTAGAAAACGTATTGTATGCGATGAGTAACCAAGTGTTTTTCGGAACCGTGCTGCTTAGAGGTTTATTGCCTGTTTCTGGACATGCCCTTTTTGGGGTCATGATGGGTTACTATTTAGGGCTAGCTAAGTTCACGAAACAATGGAAAAGCTGGAGAATATTGTTGTATTCACTTTTAATTCCATGGTTTTGGCATGGTGTATATGATTGGATTTTAGATAACATTATAGACTACTGGATATGGTATATTGTTCCGTTGATGTTATATTTTTGGTATGGAGGTTTAGGCAAAGTTTATCGTGCCAATAAACGTTCTCCATTTAGAATGATGAAAACAAGGGAAATGGATTAACTTCCCAAAGATAAGGACATCCTAATGAGGTAAAAACTCAAAGGGGTGTTTTTTATTGCGTGTTAAAGTCAAAATTACTTGTAAAACGTGTGGAGAAAAATTTATTTTGCGAGGAACCTATATACATGGAGAACTGGTAACAGGCTTTAAACAGTGTATTTGTGACAATGAAATGTATTTTAAAATTGAAAGTTACGAGCCATAATAACCAAAAATATAAAAACATGAATAAAGCTTCTTTTTTCTTGTCAAACTAACGTCAAGTTAGAAATAGAAAGGAGAGCGTATAAATAATGTATAAACGACTAAGTGCTATATTATTTCCTGTAATGACTCTTTTATTAATCGGTTCTGTCGTATGGGGGTATCAGGAAAACCAAGAGAAAAATGCGATTTTAATTAAAGCTGAAAACCAATATCAACGTGCCTTTCATGATTTATCCTTTCATGTAGATCGTCTACATAATGAGCTTGGCAATACGTTGACCTTAAATTCAGCTTCAGTTGGCGCACAACGCAAGGGACTTGTAAATGTGTGGAGAATCACGAGTGAAGCACAAAATGAAATCAGCCAATTACCTGTGACGATGCTTCCATTTAATAAAACGGAAGAGTTTTTATCTCGTATTTCTAAGTTTTCCTATCAAGCTTCTGTTCGAGATTTGACTAAATCGCCACTTACCGAAAAAGAAATGAAGAATTTAAAACAGCTGCATAAAAGTGCAGAGGAAATTGCCAAAGATTTGCAAGGAGTTCAGGATAAAGTTATCGGCAATCGTTTACGGTGGATGGATGTGGAGACTACCCTTGCAACGGCAAAACAAGGCGGAGATACCACAATTATAGATGGCTTCAAATCGGTCGACAAAAAGGTTGGGGAATACCCAGAGCTTGATTGGGGACCCACGATTTCTAATTTATACACTAGACGCTCGGTTAAGAAGCTAGGGGATAAACCAATTACTCAGGAAGAAATTAAGAAGAAAGCGGCTCAATTTGCTGGGGTGAAGGATCAATCCGCCATTAAGGTAACAGAAAACGGACGTGGAACAGAGTGGGCGTCATATCGAGCGAAAATAGATAGTGGCAAAGATGGAGAATACACAACTTTAGATTTTACACGTAATGGTGGACATTTAATTTCGTTTAACTATGAGCGTACCGTTGAGCAACCTAAGCTTTCCTATGGCGAAGCGAAGCAACAAGCAGATGAATTTTTGAAAACTAAAGGTTATGATGATGTTGTTGCAGTTAGCTATGATCAGTTTGGTGAAGTGGGTAATTTTACCTATGCAAGTACAAGAGACGGTGTTGTTGTGTATCCAGAGAAAATATCACTACGTGTTGCGTTAGATAACGGACAAGTAACAGGGATGCAAGCAAGTGACTACGTTTATGAAAAGGATAATGGTGTAGATATTCCAAAAGCGAAGTTAACTGCGGCTCAAGCGAAAAAATATTTAAATCCTGACTTTAAAGTGAATTATGATCGGTTAGCATTGATTAAAAACGATATGTCTGAGGAAGTATTAACGTATGAGTTTGGCGGAGAAATCAATAAAACACAATATCGAATTTATATTAATGCGGACAATGGCAACGAGGAAAGCATTGAACGTGTGAAAAATAAATAGAAAAGTAACAAAAAATGTTTAAAGAGAACTGTACTGCAAGTGGCTAAAATGCTGCGAATGCAAGTACAGTTCTTTTTTTTGTGATCAGCCCGTAATGTATTAAAAGTCGCTAAGTGATTCATGCAAAATGAAGAGGTACATGCTATAATCGTGTAGTAATATTGATCTAATATAAGTAGGGGCGGGTGAGGACTTGTTACCTAAAGTCAATGATTTGTTGTACATTCAGGTTGCGTCAGCAGACGAGAATAACACAGACAAAGAATGCAAATCCAGAATTGCGGATGTACAGGATGAATTTATGCTGATTGAGGTCCCTATTGAAATAGGAAGTGGTCGTGTCAAAAGGTTATATACTGGTGATGAGCTTTCGATTTACTTCTTAACAGAAGGTGGGGTTAAAAATTATTTTAATACGTATGTACTTGGATTTAGTGATGATGTCATCCATCTAATTAGAATACGTAAGCCTGAACCAGAGAATATTACCAAAATTCAAAGAAGGAACTTTTTAAGAGTAACTGCCAAATTAGAAATTGCGGTACAGCTAAAGGATCAAAGTCGTTTTATTGCTTTAACAGAAGATGTAGGTGGCGGGGGATTAGCTTTCCGATATGAAGGGCATCGTCAATTAGTTCAAGGCGATGAAATTTACTGCTGGCTCTTAATTTCCTATAAAAATGGATCGATTGATCATGTTCCTTTTGAGGCTGAAATTGTAAGAACTAAGCAATTGGACAATGGACATCATATGATTTTTTTGAAATTTACAAGTATTTCGGATATGGAGCGGCAAAAGCTGATTCGCTATTGTTTTGAACGTCAGTTTGATTTTAGAAACCGTTAGAAATAATTGTAAATATTTAGATATGCAAACTACGAATGGTTTTGTTATGGAGTGGACATGCTGGTGATAATAATACAAAGCATCATTTTTAGGAGGCTAATCAGCATGGATTCACGACAAGAACAGGAAAATTACATAAGGTTATTTCTCGTATTTTGTCATATCATTGAGCCTTGGCTAAAAAGAATTGCTATTATATTGCTTACATTGCTTATTGTTTTCCAGGGTGCATTATGTGTGCCTGAAATTCGAAGTATTTTATCTTCAGCTGAAAGGTTAGAAGGGGTGCGAATTGTACCTTAAATTAGTCTAAAAAAGGCTGTAATATCACACTTGTCTTTTGCATGAACCTGTGATGTGTGGTATAATTTTCACGTCGCAGGCAATGCCTGCTTTTTTAGTGAGCAAGACTTGAGGAGGAAATAACCTGTTGGCTAATGGGGTTTCACTACAACATAACAAAATTAACATCGCCATAGATGGACCGGCAGGTGCAGGTAAAAGCACGATTGCCCGTATGGTTGCAAACCAGCTTGGTTATGTATATGTAGATACGGGGGCAATGTACCGCGCAGCTACCTTGTATTTTGTTGACAAAGGTATTCCACCAGAGCAATCTGTGGACATGCTAGAAGCACTTAATTCGCTTCAAATTGTGCTTGAGCCAGGCGAAGAACGTCAACAAGTATTTTTGAATAATAGAAATGTAACAGATGAAATTCGTTCTAATGCTGTAAATAACATTGTGTCGCAATACTCACAACTGGAGGCGCTAAGAACAAGATTAGTTGCCTTACAGCAGCAAATGGCTACGCGCAAAGGTGTTGTCATGGATGGCCGAGATATTGGAACAACCGTTTTACCTGATGCAGAAGTGAAAATATATATGACTGCTTCAGTGGAAGAACGGGCAGCACGTAGATATAATGAAATGTCAGATAAAGAATTCATTACACTTGAACAGCTACAGCAAGATATCCAGCAGCGTGATAAGCTAGATCAGCAAAGAGAGATTTCTCCACTGACACAAGCACATGATGCTATATTGTTGGATACAACTTCTATGACAATTGAACAAGTGGTGGATGCAATTATTTCATATTGCAATAGGCAAGGGATGGAGAGCAAAGCATGATCTATAATTTTGCTGTAGCAGTGCTTAGAGTTTTATACAAATTGTTGTTCCGCTTAGAGGCAACAGGAATTGAGCACGTTCCAAAAGAAGGTGGCGTAATACTTGCTTCCAACCATATTAGCAATTTTGATCCACCTACGATTGGGATTTTGCTGGATCGCAAAGTTCATTTTATGGCGAAAAAGGAATTGTTTGAGGTTTGGGGTTTTGGATGGCTTATCACTCAACTAGGTGCATTCCCTGTTAAACGTGGGGGAGTGAGTAAAGAGTCCATAAAAAACTCATTAAATATATTACGCAGTGGTAAAATCATGGGCATCTTTCCTGAGGGTAGTCGTCATGATCAAGGAGATGGGAAAAAGGGAGCCGCAAGCTTCGCTTTGCGAAGTGATGCAGCGATTGTTCCTGTTGCCATTGTTGGTAACTATAAATTGTTCCGTAAGGTGCGAGTTATTTATGGGGAACCACTTGATTTGGCAAAATATAAAGAAAATCCCTCGCCAGATAACGTTGATTTGTTAACTGCCGAGTTGATGAATAAAATTACGGAATTGAAGTTAGTTGGCGAATCATTGTAATATATAAGTTAGAATTACTTGCTTACAGGCATTATTTATTATTTTATTTTGTTTTGAACCTCGCGAAGTGCGGGTTTAAATAAATGGCTTTTTTGAATTGAGGAGGGTATTGACATGTCGGAAGAAAACAATGTGCAAGAAACGAATGAAGTAGTGAATCAAGATCAATTGGAGCAAATCGTATCTTTGAAAAAAGGGGATACCGTCAAAGGCACCATTATCAAAATTGAAGATAACCAAGCTTATGTAAGCATTGGATATAAATATGACGGTATTATACCTATTCGTGAATTATCATCCCTTCATTTAGAAAATGCAGGTGATGTGGTTGAGGTTGGACAAGAGGTAGAAACAAGAATCGTTAGCATTGACGATGAAAAAGAACGTCTTGTTTTATCCAAACGTGCGATCGATAGCGAAAACGCTTGGGACGTATTAGCACAACGCTTTGAAAATGGTGAAGTTTTTGAAGTTGTTGTAGCTGATGTTGTTAAAGGTGGTATCGTTGCGGATGTTGGCGTACGTGGTTTTATTCCTGCATCTATGGTAGAGCGTCATTTTGTTGAGGATTTCACTGATTATAAAGGACGTACACTTCGTGTTAAAGTGAAGGAACTTGATCGTGAAAACAATAAAGTGATTTTATCTCAAAAAGATGTGTTAGACGAAGAGTTTGCTGCAAATAAAGCGCAAGTTATGAGTGGATTAAAAGTAGGACAAGAGCTTGAAGGTACAGTACAACGCTTAACAGATTTTGGTGCATTTGTTGACGTAGGTGGCGTTGACGGTTTAGTACACGTATCAGAAATTTCTTGGTCTCATGTAAATAAACCTGCTGATGTATTATCAGAAGGGCAACAAGTAAACGTGAAGGTGCTTAAAGTTGAGCCGGAAAAAGGTAAAATCAGCTTAAGTATTAAAGCAGCTACACCGGGTCCTTGGGAAACTGCTTCAGAGCAATTCAAAACTGGTGATGTTGTATCTGGTGAAGTTAAACGCATCGCTGATTTTGGTGCTTTTATTGAGATTGCACCTGGCGTTGAAGGTTTAGTGCATATTTCTCAAATTTCTCACAAGCACATTAATACACCACATGAGGTTCTTAAACAAGGCCAAACTGTGCAAGTGAAGGTGCTTGATGTGAATGTTGCAGATAAACGTATCAGCTTAAGCATTAAAGAAACAGAAGAAGCTCCAGAGCAAGAGCTAAGAACTGATAAGCCTGCTCGTGGCGGAAATAGTGTAAGAAAAGAAGATTTGGGAGATAATCCTAATGTATCCCTAAGTGGTCAAGGTCTTAGCATTACACTTGGCGAGCGTTTCGGCGATAAGCTTAGCAAATTGAAATAATCGGGATATCAGCGTGCATAAAATCGGCGGACCCCCAAGGCGGTGGTTCGTCGTTTTTTGTTTCATGTTTAGTCATGCTTGGAAATTACGACGATATTCGTTTTCCATTTCACACTTTTTTTGCTATGATGAGAAGCGTGAAAAATGGGGATTTGGATATCAAATATCAGCTTCACTCGATTTTATTGTGTTGAAGTTGCTTAGTAGTATATAAAATGAAGTGCAGGAGGTATGTCTATGGCACGGCCAGTAGTTGCTATTGTTGGAAGACCTAACGTAGGGAAATCAACGATATTTAATCGTATTATTGGGGATAGACTCGCAATTGTTGAAGATAAACCGGGTATAACAAGAGACCGTATTTACGGTGTTGGAGAATGGAACGGCAAATCGTTTAGCATCATCGATACAGGTGGAATTGAAATGGATGATGAGGAGCCAATTTTAAAATCAATTCGTGTGCAAGCAGAGCTTGCGATTGAAGAGGCGGATGTCATTGTATTTATGACAGATGCCAAGACAGGTGTAACTGGCTCAGATGAAGAAGTAGCTAATATTTTGTACCGATCAGGTAAGCCAATTATTGTTGCTGTAAATAAAGTGGATAATTTAGAACGTGCAGATCATATTTATGAGTTCTATAACCTTGGATTTGGGGAGCCGATTGGGGTATCTGGAAGTCATGGTACAGGGATCGGTGATTTGCTTGATGCGATCACAGATAGCTTACCAGAGCTAGAGGATAACGAATATGACGATGATGTCATTCGTGTTGCATTGATCGGACGTCCCAATGTAGGTAAATCCTCTTTAGTCAATGCTATTCTTGGAGAAGAGCGTGTCATCGTTAGTAGCATTGCTGGTACAACACGTGATGCGATTGATACGCCATTTGAAAAGGATGGACAACGTTATGTCCTCATTGACACGGCTGGAATGCGAAAACGTGGTAAGGTGTATGAAACGACGGAGAAGTATAGCGTGATGCGTGCTATGAAGGCGATTGAACGTGCAGACGTTGTTTTAGTTGTTGTTAATGGTGAAGAAGGTATTATTGAACAAGACAAGCATATTGCAGGTTACGCTTATGAAGCAGGAAAAGCAACGATGTTTGTTGTAAATAAATGGGATGTTGTTGAAAAAGATGATAAAACGATGCAACAGTTTGAGCAAAAAATTAGAGACCACTTTTTGTTCATGACTTATGCACCCATCGTATTTTTATCAGCAAAAACAAAGCAACGCTTGCATAAGCTATTACCAGTTGTAACGCATGTGGCGGATCAGCACTCTAAGCGGGTTCAAACGCATCTGTTAAACGATGTCGTTTCAGATGCGATTGCGATTAATCCACCACCAACAGATAAAGGTCGTCGTTTACGGATTAACTATGTGACACAGGTTGCTGTAAAGCCACCTACTATTGTGGTGTTTGTAAATGATCCATCCATCATGCATTTCTCCTATGAACGTTATTTAGAAAATAAAATTCGTGCTGCGTTTGATTTTGAGGGTACGCCGATTCGGTTGTTTACTCGCCGCAAGTCAGACGAAGGATAGGGGAGAGTTCTGTGATGTGGTCAATCATTGCGATCGTGCTTAGCTATTTAATTGGCTCCATTAGCTTTAGTGTCGTTTTAGCCAAGCTGCTAAAAGGCATAGATATTCGTCAACATGGTAGTGGCAATGCAGGAGCAACAAATACATTACGTGTACTTGGTAAAGGACCTGCCATTATGGTGCTTGTGCTGGATATATTAAAAGGCATCGTAGCCATCTGGCTTGGAGTTTGGCTTGGGAATGGATCAGAATGGATTCCTGCTATTTGTGGGCTTGCTGCGATTGTAGGTCATAATTGGCCGATATATTTTCGTTTTCGCGGTGGAAAAGGGATTGCCACTACCATTGGGGTAATGGCTACCCTGTCTTTTTTGCCTGCACTCTACGCAGGGATTGTTGCCATTTTGTGCATCATATTTACGAGATATGTTTCATTGGGATCTTTGATCTTTGTGTTTTTAACTCCAATCTTTTTAGGCTTGCTACAGCCAATTAATGCTGTTTTTTGGAGTAGTCTAATCATTTGTCTCTTTGCATTTTGGCGGCATCGCAGTAATATTGTGAAGCTTGTGCATGGAGAAGAAAATAAGATAGGTTCTAAGGGAGGAAAGCAAGTTGGGTGAGAAGGTAGCTGTACTCGTAGCAGGTAGTTGGGGAACTGCCTTAGGCAGTGTGCTAGCAGATAACGACATGAATGTTATGATCTGGACGAGAAGTGAAGCCCAGCGTGATGAAATTAACAATAAACATAGCAATGAACATTTTTTGCCTGGTGCTGTGCTTCCTACAAACCTAGTTGCGACATGTGATATGGAGCAGGCAGTGACTGGTGCAAAAGCTGTTGTTATCGTTGCCCCGTCTTCCGCAGTAAGGGATGTAAGTCGTAGTCTTAAGGCGTATTGGAATAGTGAAATGACAGTGATTCATGCAACAAAAGGTTTTGAAACAGAAAGCCTAAAGCGAATTTCTACAGTCATTGCAGAGGAGCTAGAGTGCGATGAAAATGAAATTGTTGTATTGTCGGGTCCAAGTCATGCAGAAGAGGTAGTGAAGCGTTGCCCTACGACGATTGTTGTGGCTTCACTTAATGATGAACGTGCTAAGCTTGCACAAGATTTGTTCATGAATACTTATTTCAGAGTTTATACCAATCGAGATGTGATTGGAGTAGAGCTTGCTGGCGCACTCAAAAACATTATTGCTTTAGGGGCAGGTCTATCTGATGGACTAGGTCATGGCGATAATGCAAAAGCTGCGCTAATTACGCGAGGTTTAGCTGAAATTACGCGAATTGGTGTAGAAATGGGAGCCAATCCATTAACCTTTGCAGGTCTTGCGGGCATAGGCGACTTAGTGGTGACAGCGACAAGTCAGCATAGTCGTAACTGGCGAGCAGGATATATGTTAGGGCAAGGGAAGTCTTTAGAGGATGTATTAAAGCAAATGGGTATGGTTGTCGAAGGAATTCGGACAACAAAAGCAGCTCATGTCATTTCAAATAAATACAATGTACAAATGCCAATCGCGGCACAAATATATCATGTTTTGTTTGAAGGACTCGATCCTAGCATTGCGGTGGATGCATTAATGGGCAGAGATCGTAAGACGGAAATGGAAATGATTTCATTACAGACCTATGAACAATGGCACACTTAATGGGATTATAATTGTTTATGGTTCTATGTATTAGATTATAAATTGGGTTACATAGGCTATATATAGGCTCAGTAGGGCTTCACCAAACGTTTTCTCCCCTCATACACTGTCTTGAGGACAGTAGAGGAGGTAAGAGAAAAGTATGAGTAAAGTTCCTAAGGATGCGTTGAATGCGATTAACAAAAAAGCAGGAAAGCACATTTCTGATAACCAAGTAAAGAAACTTGCAAGTACAGTAAAGCCGTCTACGATGCAAAGTGAGGCTGAGCTTCGGAAATTGATTAAGCAAGTTTCTGCTGTAGCAAAAGTACCTGTATCAGAAAGTACCATCAATGAAATTGTAGGTGCTGTCAAAAAAAGCGGGATGAATCCATCTAATATGGAAGCACTTATGAAATTAATGATGAAAAAATAGTTGTCTAAAATCCTATTGCACATTTGCAATAGGATTTTTTTTGTCTCTTGGTCTATCAATCTTAGTGGATACATAGTATTTAAATAGGCAGAATATGATTTGCTGTAAAGTATTGGTAGGTTTACTTCATGGCGAAGCAGCAACTTGCAAAAAAAAATGGGCGTAACATGCTTCTACTGTCATAATTACGCATCTAGTACATATGATGATACTAGTCCAAATGCATGTACGAGTTAACGCCGCTTCGTTTAAGTCATTCTCCACGTAGATGTTTAGCGGCGGACACGAAGCTCTAGGAGCGCCGCTCCTGCCGTAGTATTGGTAATAATTATTCATAATTTAAAACGAAGCGGATGCTCTCAAGGCATTTTTCCTTCGGGTCATTTTGAGGAGGGGATATCATTGGTATTGGAAAAGGTAGATATTTTCAAGGACATTGCTGAACGTACCGGAGGAGACATTTATCTCGGAATCGTAGGTGCTGTCCGAACAGGCAAGTCTACATTTATTAAGCGGTTTATGGAAACAATTGTGTTGCCAAACATCGTGAATGAAGCGGATCGAGTACGTGCAGTGGATGAGCTTCCGCAAAGTGCAGCAGGAAAAACAATTATGACAACAGAGCCTAAATTTGTACCAAACAATGCAGTGCAAATTAATGTGGATGAAGGCTTAGAGGTGAACGTCAGGTTAGTAGATTGTGTAGGTTATGCAGTAGAAGGTGCTAAAGGGTATGAGGACGAAAACGGACCAAGAATGATTTCAACACCTTGGTTTGAAGAGCCAATTCCATTTCAGGAAGCGGCAGAGATTGGCACACGTAAAGTCATTCAGGAGCATTCTACACTTGGTGTAGTCATCACGACAGACGGGACGATTGCTGACATTCCACGCTATTCTTATGTAGAATCTGAGGAGCGTGTTATTAATGAGTTAAAAGAGGTTGGCAAACCATTTGTACTCGTCATTAACTCTACACATCCAAATAGCCAAGATGCATTAGAGCTTCGCAGTGAGCTAGCACAAAAATATGATATACCTGTGCTGACTCTAAGTGCAGCAACGATGACAGAGGAAGATGTTACTGGTGTTTTACGTGAAGTATTATATGAATTCCCTGTGCATGAGGTGAATGTCAATTTACCGAGCTGGGTTATGGTGCTTGAGGAAGATCATTGGCTACGCAGCAACTATGAAAACTCCGTTAGAGATACCGTGAAGGACATTCGCCGTTTACGTGATGTGGACAGGGTCGTAAGTAACTTTATGGAATACGATTTTATCGATCGCGCCGGCTTAAGCGGATTAAATATGGGTCAAGGTGTAGCAGAAATTGATCTGTATGCGCCAGATGAGCTGTATGATGGCATTTTAATGGAAGTGGTAGGCGTTGAAATTAGAGGTAAAGATCATTTGCTACAATTAATGCAGGATTTTACACATGCTAAACGAGAATACGATCGATTTGCTGAAGCGCTAGAGATGGTGAAGACAACCGGTTATGGTATCGCCGCGCCAACCTTATCTGAAATGGCCTTGGATGATCCAGAACTAATTCGCCAAGGTGCAAGATTTGGAGTGCGTTTAAAGGCGACAGCACCATCGATTCATATGATTCGTGTCGATGTTGAATCGGAGTTCTCACCAATTATTGGAACTGAAAAACAAAGTGAAGAGCTAGTACGCTACCTGATGCAGGACTTTGAAAATGATCCAATCAAGATTTGGGAGTCTGATATTTTTGGTAGATCCTTGCATTCTATTGTCAGAGAAGGTATCCAAGGGAAAATCGCTATGATGCCTGACAATGCACGTTATAAGCTACAAGAGACATTAGGTAGAATTATTAATGAGGGTTCAGGTGGCTTGATCGCCATTATTTTATAGTTAATCTAACTGCAGCTGTACGCAAAATATTGTGTACAGCTGTTTTTATATGTAAATTTAAGGATTAATTATGAAATTTTATAAGGAAATTAAATTTAAAAAACTTGAAATTATGGGTAGGCTGTATTACTATAAATTTGTCCGCTTTTCCTGTGGTCAACGAATATAACGAATTTTACAGGGTTTTTTTGATATTAGGCTTATAAAACGTATATTCTGCAGTAAAACGGAAACACAGAATAATAGTAACATAGAACATTAGGCAGGGAGGTGAATGATGATGAATAAATCTGACTTAATTACTCAAGTAGTTGAGAGTACTGAATTGTCTAAGAAGGATGCAACTAAAGCTGTAGATGCTGTATTTGAAGCAATTTCTACTGCCCTTCAAAACGGAGACAAAGTACAACTAGTTGGCTTTGGTAACTTTGAAGTGCGTGAGCGTTCTGCTCGTAAAGGTCGCAATCCGCAAACTGGAGAGGAAATTGAAATCCCTGCAAGCAAAATTCCTGCATTTAAACCAGGTAAAGCGCTTAAGGACGGAATCAAATAATGATTTCTACATATTTTCTCTAAAAAAGGACGTGGGCATATTGTTCACGTTCTTTTTTTTCAAAATATTTGCTATGATTAATTTTTATTTTATTAAAAATAAGGAGGTAGCTTAAATTATGGATGAGACACAACATTCCGGAAATGGGGCAACACCGAATACAACTAATAACGATTATTTTGTTGTTAAGGCAAAGGAGCAAGGCGTCACTGTAATTGGCTTAACTCGGGGTAGGGACACACGGTTTCATCACACTGAGAAGCTGGACAAGGGTGAGGTGTTGATCGCTCAATTTACTGAGCATACTTCAGCTATTAAGGTTCGAGGGAAAGCAATTGTAATGACAAGACACGGTAATATTGATACGGAAGAATAATTGGTGAATGCAGGCATAGCCTGCCTTTTTTATTTATACAATGGGTATAGAGGGGGGAAGTTCATGAAACAGAAATGGCTGTGGGTAGCAGGTTGTGTTGGGCTTACATTTATTAGTGTATTTGTATTGGTGAGCTTATCCTCGTTGTCCTCCTATGCCTCTAAAGAAGTACATAAACCAGCATTGGCTGATATAGGAAAGTCGATTGAGCTGAGCACAGCTAATCTTGTTGATGAGCTAAGCAGACTTGACCTGTCTGTTAAGTTAAGCAAAGTAGATTTTAGTAGGCATATTTTATCGGTGGATATGAAGCTAACTGGCGACAATTTCAAACCCGCTTTAGTATATGAGAGTCTAGCAGAGCTAATTTCTTTTTCCATGGGACAGACCAATAATGTGTATCAGCTATTAGTACGAGTTGTAGCTGAAGACCCATGGACAAAAAACAAATATTTATTGCTTGCGGCAGATATACGAAAAGGAGAATGGCCTAAGGAAATAATACAGCAATTAGAGGGGCTTGGAGATGAACCATTGCCAAGAGAGATAAAAACGTGGTTTCGTATGACGGAAACGAAGCTATGGCAATTACATTTTAAAAAATAAGACATCGAATTATAACGTAATTAATATACATTGTCTATTGTGCGTAGCCTTAAAACATATGCTATAATAGACAAGATTGTGACAATTATTTGAGGAGTAGCGAGAATGAACCTTCAACATATAAGTAACCTTGCTCAAAAGTATGTGGGGTACGATATGATATCTAAGCACACGAAGCTGCCAGCATTTCCGGTGCCTCGTGTTCATTTACTTTATACATTTCTAAATGCTCATCAACAAGACCAAGCTTTAAATGCAGCTCAGTCCTGCGCCTTAGCGTCTTTCCTTGTACAACTTGGATTAGATACACATGATTTTATTGATCAAAATGAAGGTGCAATTGAAGATGAGTTGATGCGTTCGAGGCAGCTTAAGGTTTTAGCAGGGGATTATTTTAGTAGTGTTTTTTATGAATTATTAGCTGAAGAAGGTAATATTGCAACGATTGCCTCGATGAGTGCAGCGATTTGTGAGGTTAACCGGATGAAGGTAAGCCTATATACTAAGCTTAAAACAATGTCTTTAACAGCAGAACAATATTTAAAGGATAAGGTCTCTTTAAAAATGGGGCTTTTTATTTCTTTTACTGCTTCATTGGACAAGTCGCTTCAAAACGTGTGGAAGCTGTTATTAGCCGAATTTAGCCGCCTTGAGGTTGTTCTAGAGGAGCTAGACCTTGAGGGTACATTGCCTGAACAACGGATGAGTTATACTTATTTGAAAATTATGGAGACTGGTACCTCAGAGGATAAAGAAAAGTTGTCCAGATCTAAGGTTGGACTAGAGGAATGGACAAGGCTTTTGTCTAAATATAATATGGGTGAGCAGTTTAAAATGTTATTTACAACAACGTTAGCACAAATTCAATCGTTATTAGCGGACTATGAAACTGAAAAGCTTCAATTGCAATTAGATGAGCTGTTACAAGCTTTGAATGATTCTTTTAGAAGTAAGCTTCGCTTGTGTGTGGAAGGGTAAGGTGAAATGAACATATGAATCCGCAAAGTGATTCCAAGCCAAAAGAAGAGTTTGTACATGATGTATTTGAGAGTATTGCACATAAGTACGATGTGATGAACGATATTTTAAGTTTCAGGCGACATAAGGCTTGGCGCAAGTTCACCATGAAAAAGATGAATATGTCACAAGGAGATAGTGCAATTGACTTATGCTGTGGGACTTGTGACTGGACAATCAGTATGGCGCAAGCTTCTAGGGGACCAATTACAGGTCTTGATTTTAGCGAAAATATGCTTGCCGTTGGAAAAAGCAAAGTGCAGCAGCAAGGTCTTAATGATGTCATTACATTAGTTCAAGGAAATGCGATGGCACTTCCATTTGACGATAATACATTTGATTATGCTACGATTGGCTTCGGCTTACGTAACGTGCCTGATTTAAAGCAAGTGTTAAGCGAAATGAAGCGAGTGGTCAAGCCTGGTGGAATGGTGGTATGTCTGGAGCTATCTAAACCGACGTGGCAGCCATTTAAGGGCTTGTATTATTTTTATTTCAAAAATTTGTTGCCCATGCTGGGGAAAATATTTGCGAAACGTTACGAGCAATATAAATGGTTGCCTGATTCATTAGTTCAATTCCCAGGACGTGAAGAGTTGTTACAAATATTCCAAGAGACTGGGCTGCAGCAGGTTCAAGCTTATCCTTTAACAGGTGGGATTGCCGCATTGCATATTGGAACAAAGGAGACGTAAGAACTGATGTTTAAGAAGGCTATAATTTTTTTGCAAATGATTAAATTTGAGCATACGGTGTTTGCTTTACCTTTTGCTTTTATGGGAGCCATGTTAGGTTCTGTAGCGCTTAATCAGCATCTCCCGACTTGGGCACAAATTGGCTGGGTACTGCTAGCGATGTTTGGGGCTAGAAGTGCTGCTATGGGTCTAAATCGCTTAATAGATCGGGTAAGTGATGCTAAAAATCCACGTACGGCTAACCGTGCGATTCCTGCTGGGTTACTTAAAATCGGTGAAGTTATTATTTTTATTATTGTTTCATTTGTATTGTTATTTTGGGCGGCGTATAAGCTTGATCCACTTGCTGTAAAACTGTTACCTATTGCAGTAATTATGCTAGTTGTTTATTCCTATACGAAACGCTTCACATGGCTATGCCACGTTGTGCTTGGTCTAACTATTGCCCTGGCTCCATTAGGAGGTTGGGCGGCAGTGACAGGCAAGGTAGACTGGACAGCGATGGTGTTCTTTTTCACGATTACGTTTTGGGTGGCAGGTTTTGATATTATATATTCCTGTCAAGATGTAGAGTTTGATACGAAGGAAGGTCTATACTCTATACCAGTACGTTTTGGTGTAGCAAGATCACTTACGATTGCTAAGGTGATGCACATTGCTACAGCAATTGGATTTATTGCTCTCTATTTTATGGCCGATCTAGGTGGTTGGTATATCGCAGGAATGATCGTAGCCTTCTTGATGTTGTTTTATGAACACTACATTGTGTCACCTAGTGATCTAAGTAGATTGCAAACTGCATTTTTTTGGATGAATGGTGTGTTAAGTATTGTTGTATTTTCATTTACTACGATTGATTTATTTATTCGATAATTGTTCTTAACGAGGAGGATAACACTATGGAAAATTATGAAAGAGATATCCTCATCGGTAAAATTAGATATACAAATGCTTGGCCGATGTATCATCATTTTGATGTGGATCGGCTAACGAAGCCAAGCCGTTTAGTTGTAGAGGTTCCATCTGTATTAAATCAAGGGATATTAGACAAGACACTGGATGTTGCTCCAGTGTCTTCCTTTGCTTATGGTGTTGGCTCAGAGCAGTTAATGGTATTACCTGATTTATCGGTGAGCAGTAATGGCGCAGTCAAATCGATTTTACTATTTTCACGTAAGCCTATTGAAGAATTAGGTGATGTCAGCATTGCACTAACAAATACATCTGCAACTTCAGTCAATTTACTGAAAATAATTATGAGTAAGAAATTTGGTGCTAATCCTAGCTACGTAGTATGTGAACCAAGGTTAGATGTTATGATGGCTGAGCATGATGCTGCTCTGTTAATTGGCGATCATGCGATTCGTGCCTCGTGGGAGGATCATGGGTTTATCGTTACCGATTTAGGGGAAATCTGGAGAGCATGGACAGGACATAGTATGACTTTTGCTGTATGGACGGTGCATACTAAATTTGCAGAGCAAAATCAAGACTTCATTGGTGAGTTAGTGGCGGCGTTTGTTCATAGTAAGCAGCAAAGCTTAGCTCATTTAGATTCGCTTGTTGCAGCAGCCTGTAAAGAAATTGGTGGGACCAATCATTATTGGCATTCCTATTTTACTAATTTATGTTATGATTTTAATGATAAAATTCAAGCGGGCTTGCAGTTGTATTTTGATTATGCCTATGAGCTTGGATTACTGGACCACAAGGTGCATATTCAGTTGTGGAGTAATAATACGTTGACACAGGTGAAGGGATGAAACTAGTAGATATTTTTGGTACCTTAAAAAGAGATATAGATTTTATTGAACGCCAGCTTTACAAAAGTATTGAGGGTGACGACCCATTATTAAGTGAAACCTCGCTTCATCTGCTTAAGGCTGGGGGGAAACGCTTGCGCCCCGTTTTTGTTTTGCTTGGTGCAAAGTTTGGTGAATACGATATTAATAAGCTACAATACATTGCAGTTCCATTAGAACTCATTCATTCAGCTTCCCTCGTGCATGATGATGTGATTGATGATGCTGCGTTGCGGCGTGGTAAACCAACTGTAAAGTCAAAATGGGATAATAAAATTGCGATGTACACGGGTGATTACATTTATGCCAAAGCTTTAATGCTAGTAACTGAGCTTAAAAATCCAGATATACATCGTATTTTAGCTAAAGCTTTAGTTCAGATGTCCATTGGTGAAATGGAGCAAATTCGGGATTTTTACAATACCAACCAAAGTGTACGTAATTATCTATTACGTATTCGTCGTAAGACAGCGTTGCTAATTGCAATAAGCTGTCAGCTTGGAGCAATAGCTGCTGGAGTCTCCAAAGAGCATAGTCGATTATTGTATCAGTATGGTTACAACGTTGGGATGGCATTTCAAATTCGTGATGACTTGCTGGATTTATGTGGTACTGAAAAAGCAATTGGCAAACCACCAGGTAGCGATATGCGGCAGGGAAACATTACGTTGCCCGTTATTTATACCCTTCAACATTCTTCGAATAAAGAAAAACTATTAGCGGAGATAGATACGATACGACATCAAGCGGATGGGGACAAGGATACTTCAAAAGCGATTGAGTATATTGTTAATGGACCTGGTATTAAAATGGCGGAGGCGTTAGCCGATCAATTTATTCATAAAGCATTGGATGCCTTAGATCAGCTACCAGAAATGAAAACACGAACGCAATTGAAGGAAATTGCAATTTTCGTAAATAAGCGCACTTATTAGGCTTACGTACTAAGGATTTTTCTGATACACTACGAGATAAGACAAGCTATGATTAATTTGTTTCGGAGGATTGCTATGGAGCGTACTTTTTTGATGATAAAGCCTGATGGTGTACAACGTGGATTGATAGGGGAAATTGTAAAGCGCTTTGAAAATAAAGGGATGAAGCTTATTGCGGCAAAATTAATACAGCCGACCCCTGAACAAGCAAAAAATCACTACATAGAGCATGAAGGAAAACCTTTTTTTGCTGAAATTGTGGACTTTATATCCTCGGCGCCTGTATTTGCAATGGTATGGGAAGGTCAGGATGCCATCACCTTAGCTCGTAATTTAATTGGAAAAACAAAAGCGATGGATGCGATGCCTGGTACTATACGTGGTGATTTTGCAGCGCGTAATCCTTTTAATCTAATTCATGGTTCAGATGGACCTGACAGCGCTCAACGAGAAATTGCTAACTTTTTTGAGCCTCACGAATTTACTTCATATGATAAGGACATACAACCATGGATATAAACACAAGTAAAAACACTAATGATGTCACGGCAACGGACAGGGATTATTTAGGTTTTATAAGCAATATCAAAAAAAGCACCGGTATTGATCTAGCTCAATATAAAGAAGCTCAAATGAAACGTAGATTAACAACATTGCGTAATAAAAATGGGTTTGCTAGTTTTGATACCTTTTACGTGGCGATGATGAAGGAGAAAGCGCTATTTTATGAATTTTTAGATAAAATGACGATTAACGTGTCTGAGTTTTGGCGTAATCCAAATCGTTGGGAAACGCTACGTGATGTAGTGTTGCCTGAATTGTCAGCTGGGAAATCCAAACTAAAAATTTGGAGTGCAGCGTGTTCTACAGGTGAAGAGCCCTATACGTTAGCAATGATTTTATCTGATATGAAGTTATTGTCACAAAGCTATTTATTAGCTTCTGATATCGATGATGGAGCCCTAGCTAAGGCAGCGCAAGGCTTATACTTGGAACGTTCTTTAAAGGATGTGCCTGTTGATGTGGCTAAGCGTTATTTCAAGCCTGAAGGTCAAATGTTCCGTATTGATCCATCACTACAAAAAACAGTAAACTTCCGTAAGCAAAATTTATTGCTCGACACCTTTGAAGACGGTTTTGACCTCATTGTTTGTCGTAACGTGATGATTTATTTTACAGAGGAAGCGAAGCAATTGCTTTACCATAAATTTGCTAAGGCATTACGGCCTGGTGGCGTATTATTTGTAGGGAGTACTGAGCAAATATTTACACCTGGGACGTACGGATTAGAGCCAACTGAGACATTCTTTTATCGTAAAAGGGGATAGTCCAAAGGATAAGGTATATTCATGAGTTTACTTTCCAATACTTGTTAATAGTATTTTAAAAGGATATGGAGGTAAATTTCATGGACAAAAGAAAAGTGATTGAAGCTTATCAACGTGGCTTTTTAAGTCAACAGGAATGTGCACAGATTTTAGGACTTGAAGGCATCCAAATAAGAGGGCTGCTAGACAATATAGATGTGTCTACACTACCTACAGAAATAGAAGATAAGAAGCCAGCTTCAGGTTTTTTGTGTTAGAAAGACGAGCGGGTTTACCATTAAAGGCGCATAATCTATCCTAAGGAGAAGATGATGCGCCTTTATTTTATATGTCGATGAGATCGTATGTTCGTTTTTTGTGAATCAACTTGAAATTAGTACTTGACTGCTAACGCAAACTAGTGAAGAGACAGAGAGATTCTGAAGATTGTTTTTTAAAATCAAATTCCACCAATAATTTACTTCAATAAAAAGGAATATGATTTTAATACAATCGCAAGAACTCTCTGTATCGTAGCTAGCACCCTCTAGCCGTTGGAAGGTACTAATTTTATTAATAGAAAAAACAACAAATAGTAACTTTAAATAAAACCGAAAGCTGTTTGTCTTGAATATATGCGTGACAGAATGTATCCTTTAATAATATAATGAAAAAATACTAAGAGATTTTAGCTCTTTACAGTGTAACAGTTTAAAGGGGGAACGTATTTATGAGTTTACGCTATTTAACCGCAGGGGAGACGCACGGTCCCCAGCTGACTGCTATTATTGAAGGGTTACCAAGTAACTTGAAATTAGATTTTGAAGAAATGAATTTTGAATTAGCACGTCGCCAAAAAGGATATGGCAGAGGCCGCCGTATGCAGATTGAAAAGGATACTGCACAAATTGTTGGTGGTGTACGTCATGGTAGCACAACGGGTGCTCCTGTAGCGATTGTGGTTGAAAATAACGACTGGAAGCATTGGCAAAAAATTATGAATGTGGAGCCAATAGAGGGCACAGATGAAGAAAAAAGACGGGTTCATCGTCCTCGTCCAGGTCATGCAGATTTAAACGGAGGTCTTAAGTATAACCTAAAGGATCTACGAAATGTGTTAGAGCGCTCTAGTGCGCGCGAAACTGCGGTACGTGTTGCAGTTGGTGCGATTGCTAAGCAGCTACTCTCCCAATTTGGCATTAAAATTGCCGGTCAAGTTAAACGGATTGGTGAAATAGAAGCACCTCCGCATAATCTAAGCTTGGATGAGCTACGCCAAGTTACGGAAAATTCCTCTGTTCGAGTTGCTGATGCTGAGACAGAAAAGAAGATGGAAGCTTATATCGATCAGATTAAAAAAGATGGCGATTCAGTTGGTGGAGTTGTGGAATGTATTGTAGAGGGTGTACCTGTTGGTTTAGGTAGCTATGTCCAATACGACCGCAAACTAGATGGTCGAATCGCGCAAGCTGTCATGTCCATCAATGCCTTTAAAGGCGTAGAAATTGGAATCGGCTTTGAGGCTGGTGAAATGTTAGGCTCTCAAGTGCATGATGAAATTTTGTACGATGAGGAACGTGGTTACCACCGTAGAACTAATCGTTTAGGTGGGTTTGAAGGTGGCGTTACGAACGGTATGCCAATCGTTGTTCGTGGCGTAATGAAGCCTATCCCAACGTTATATAAGCCGTTACAAAGCATTGATATTGACACGAAAGAAGTATTTACAGCGCAAGTGGAGCGTTCCGATGCCTGTGCAGTTCCTGCTGCTAGCGTAGTTTTGGAGAGTGTAGTCGCTTGGGAGGTTGCAAAAGCGTTCCTTGAAAAGTTTGGCGGAGATTCCATTGGAGAGATTAGAAACAACCTGAATAACTACTTATCTCAATTGGAGCAATACTAATGGGTACGTTATACGTTGATTTAGGAGAACGTTCGTATCCGATCTATATTGAGCGTGGATTGCTAGCGCAGGCTGGGAGCTATTTTGAACAACATCAGTTGGGCAAAAAAAGTCCTGTGCTTATCGTAAGTGATGACAATGTAGCTCCACTTTATTTAGACGTCGTTGTGATGTCTTTAGAGAAGCAAGGCTACACAGTGGTGACAAAAGTTGTCCCAGCAGGGGAGCAATCTAAATCACTATCTGTGTTTGAGGATGTCATGACAGCGGCAATTGAGGGTGGATTAGATCGAAAGTCAGCTGTTGTTGCGTTAGGCGGGGGTGTCATTGGTGACTTAGCAGGTTTTGTTGCTGCTTCCTATATGCGGGGGGTTACCTTTGTTCAGATGCCTACTACGATTTTGGCACATGATAGTAGTGTAGGTGGCAAGGTTGCTGTAAATCATCCTTTAGCTAAAAATATGATTGGTGTATTTCATCAGCCTGCGATGGTGCTGTATGACATTGATACATTAATGACATTGCCGCCTAGAGAAATTAAGGCAGGCTTAGCTGAAATGATCAAGCATGGCTTGATCTGGGATAAAGCCTTTGCAGACTGGTGCGAGGAACACAGTGACGAGCTATTGGAGCTTAAGACAGATGTTATCCAATACGGATTAACAAGAGGCTGTGAGATTAAAGCACAGATTGTAGGAAGTGACGAAACAGAGCAAGGCTTGCGTGCAATTTTAAATTTAGGTCATACGTTAGGACATGCATTTGAAGCTACAGCGGGATATGGACAGTTGTTGCATGGTGAAGCGATTGCGATTGGAATGGCAGCAGCAGCCAAGCTAGCCGAGTATCGTGGGGCTTCTAGCGCTCTATACGAGGATACTGTCACAAAATTACGGTGCTTTGATTTACCCGTCATTATTCCTGCGGATATGTCTGAGGAAAGCATTTTAGCTGCGATGATGCATGATAAGAAATTTAAGGAAAATAAATTGGTGTTTATTTTGCCAACTGAGATCGGGAAGGTTGAGATCGTTTCAGATGTCACTGTGGAGCAGGTGCGCCAAGTAATTTCGGAGTTAAAGGAGGTATAACCTTATGCTTAATCGAGGAATACGTGGTGCAACCACAGTGCAAGCGAATGAAGAAGCTGACATTTTAAATGGAACGGAAAAATTACTTGAGCAAATTATTGCTGAAAATAATTTAAATGCTGAGGATGTCACAAGTGTATGGATTACAGTCACTCCTGATTTGGATGCTGCATTTCCTGCGCGTGCAATTCGTGCCTTTGATGGATGGGATTTAGTCCCTCTAATGTGTGCAACAGAAATTCCCGTACAAGGGGCTTTGCCTAAATGTATTCGTTTATTGTTACATGTGAATACAACTAAAAGCCAAAGTGAAATTAATCATGTGTATTTAAATGAAGCTAGAAAGCTGCGCCCTGATTTGAGTAAATCTTAATTTAGGGGTTGCGAAAACACACACTTTCCGATATAGTATTGATAAGTTTTATAGTGTAGTGAAGAGATTGTTATTAGATTTGATTAGAATGAGATTCTGGAGCCGAGCAGGCTTAGCAGAGTAAAAGAGTAAAGCCGAGTAAAAAAGTTGAGTAGAGTTTAGTTGAGAAGAGATGAGCAGAGTCTAAATATAGGCATGTTGCAGTTTGAAAACATCACCTTATTTAGAGATAAGCACGGCGTTATAGGATGCTATGCTTAATTCATACAGAACTATGAGTGTAACCTTGTGTGTTTGGGGCTACGTTTATATTTCTATATATGATCTGTGAATTTAACCAACCTCTACGATACGTAGAGGTTTTTTTGTTATATAAGCAAGGTGCATTAGTATACCATTATTCAAATCCATAGAACAGGAAGTGAGCCATATGATAACCCCAACTTTGTCTGAAACAATCTCATTAGCGAAGGAGTACAATTTAATCCCAGTTGTACGTACGTTACTTGCTGACCTTGAAACCCCAATTTCAATTTTTAGACGAGTCGCAAAAAGAGATAAGGCATTTTTATTGGAAAGTGTGGAGGGAGGATTTCAATGGGCTCGCTACTCTTTTATTGGAACGGATCCCTTTATGATGGTATCGGCGAAGCAAGGAGAAATTACCATTGAGCGTCAGGGAAAGGTGGAAAAGACTTCAACCAAGCCACTTGAGGCATTAAAGGCGATTTTACGTCAGTATCGCAGTCCGAAGCTCAATGATTTTCCACCATTTACAGGTGGAGCCATCGGCTATTTTGGTTATGATTTACTTCAATATTATGAAAGCTTACCGGAACATCAGGTCGATGATCTGCAAATGAAGGATATTCAGTTTATGTTTTGTGACCAAGTGATCGTGTTTGATCATGTGAAGCAAAGATTACTGTTAGTAGCTAATATTCATGTTCAAGATGGGGCTACAGATGAAGATATAACCGAAGCCTATAAGCAAGCTGAGCAAAGATTAGATGGGATGTCTGCTCTACTAGAGCAGGAGCGGAGCTTAGAAAACTTTAATCATCGCCCATTCCCACATGATATTGAGCTTGGTGAAATTCGCTCTAACATTTCTAAAGAGAAATTCATTGAAAATGTGGAGCGTGGGCAGGAATACATTGCAGCAGGTGATATTTTTCAAGTGGTCTTATCCCAACGCTTTGAAATAGAAACTGAAGTGGATCCACTTCATGTCTATCGTGTATTACGCACATTAAATCCTTCTCCGTATATGTATTATTTGAAGCTAGACGATGAAATTATTGTTGGAGCTTCCCCAGAAGCATTAGTGAAGGTAAACAACGGAATCGTAGAAACAAGACCGATTGCTGGCACACGTCCACGCGGTGAGACGGTTGAGGAAGACCAAGCACATGAACAGGATTTATTAAAGGATGAAAAGGAACTAGCTGAGCATCTCATGTTAGTTGATCTAGGACGGAATGATCTTGGTAGAGTATCTAAGTTCGGGACTGTAAAATGTGAATCCTATATGGAAGTGGAACGGTATTCCCATGTGATGCACTTAGTATCTAAGGTTACGGGACAGATTCGAGACGATAAAGATTTCTTTGATGCATTTATTTCGTGCTTGCCAGCAGGAACGTTATCAGGAGCACCTAAGCTAAGAGCTATCGAAATTATTGCAGAGCTAGAGCGTGAATCTCGTGGAACCTATGGTGGTGCAATTGGTTATCTAGGCTTTTCTGGAAATATGGATTCCTGTATAACGATTCGTACGATTGTGTTTAAAAATGGTCATGCCTATGTGCAAGCAGGAGGCGGTATCGTATGGGATTCTGTTCCAGAAGCCGAATTCCAAGAATCTGTAAACAAAGCTAAGGCATTGCTAAAGGCAATTCGGATTGCTGAGTTTATGTTTCCACAGGCACCTATAGATCGGCCGATCATTAATCAAGATTACTTATATTCCTATACACCACAAATTTAGAAGGGAGAGATAGAAATGACGACAGCATATAACTTGATTCAAGGTGGATTAGAACGTCTTCTTGCAGGTCAGCATTTGAGTCGTGAAGAGGCAAAAAGCATGATGCAGGTCATTATGAATGGGGAAGCAACAAGCGCACAAATTGGTGGGCTACTTATGGCATTACGCTTTAAGGGCGAAACGGTAGATGAAATTACTGGCTTTGCGGAAGTGATGCGTCAGTTCGCAGGTAAAATGCATACAGAATCTACTCAATTATTAGACACCTGTGGCACAGGTGGTTCAGGTATTCATAAATTTAACATTTCAACAACAGCAGCATTAGTGTCATCCTCTGTATCGGTGCGTGTTGCTAAGCATGGCAATCGTTCTGCATCAGGCCGTGCAGGCAGTGCTGACGTATTAGAAGCGTTAGGCGTCAATATTCATCTCTCTGCAGAGCAGGCAGCACAATGTCTGGAGGAGATCAACATCTGTTTCCTCTTTGCTCAGCTCTATCACCCTTCTATGAAGCATGCCGCAGCCCCACGTAAGGAGTTAGGGATTAGAACGGTATTTAATATGCTTGGTCCTTTAACTAACCCTGCTGGTGCAGATCGCCAAGTGTTAGGCATTTATGATCGTAGTAAAACAGAAACGATGGCAACCGTGTTAAAGGAGTTGGGCTCTAAGCGAGCTTTAGTTGTTTCAAGTCAAGAGGGGCTGGATGAAATTAGCATTTCTGCACCAACGACAGTTTCTGAGCTGAGAAATGGGGTCATTACAACCTATGACATTACACCTGATGAGCTTGGTCTACAAACGTACTCTTTACATGATATGCTAGGTGGAGACGCAGCAACCAATGCAGAAATTATCAACCGTGTATTGCAGGGCGAGCGTGGTGCTTACCGTGATGTTGTGCTTGCTAACTCTGGTGCATGTATTTATGTATCTGGACTAGCTAATAGCATTCAGGAGGGCGTTCATATCGCTGCCAATGCAATTGATTCAGGCAAAGCGTTAGCCCAATTACAGCGACTTATCCAGACGACGGGGGAATATAGCTATGTATCTTGATAAAATTGTTGAAACAAAAAAAATAGAGGTTGGACAGTTGGCGGGGAATCTTTCCATTGATGAAGCAAAAGAAAAAATAGCGGCATTACCTCCTACAAGGGGATTCCACCAAGCCTTAACGACAGGACGCAAGCGGAAGTTAGGTTTAATTGCAGAAGTTAAAAAGGCATCACCATCCAAAGGATTAATTCGCGAAGATTTCCATCCTATAGAGTTAGCACAAAGCTATGAACGGGCAGGGGCTGATTGCTTATCTGTCCTTACAGATGAGACCTACTTTCAAGGTAGTGGTCAATATTTAAGTCAAATTAGAGAGCATGTTAATATCCCTTTATTGCGAAAGGATTTCATTATTAGCGAGCTACAAATTTACGAGGCAAGGTTGCTTGGGGCAGATGCAATTTTACTCATTGCTGCCATTTTAAGTGATGAGCAAATCCGCCATTACATCCAGCTTGCCAAGGAATTAACGTTAGATGTTTTGCTAGAGGTGCATGACGAAGCAGAGCTAGATCGAGTATTGGCAATTGGTGGTGCAACGCTGATTGGCATCAATAACCGTAATTTGCATACCTTTGAAACTTCACTTAGCCATACAGAGCTTTTAGCTGCTAAGGTTCCAGACGAGATCACATTGATTAGTGAAAGTGGAATAAAAACGAAGGAAGATATTGAGTATTTAGAGGCACATGGGGCAGATGGGGTTTTAATCGGAGAAACGTTTATGCGTCAACCTGATGTTGGCAAAGCAATTACTCAATTAATGGGTTCGTAGTGTGAAAGGAGACCTTACTTGTGGCAAATACAATCATAAAAATTTGTGGACTTCAATCCGTTGAAGTGCTAAAATCTATAATACACTTACCCTTAAATTTAATCGGTTTTGTATTTTCAAAAAGTAAACGGCAGGTGACTGCGGAGCAAGCGGCATTGCTATTACCGATACTTAAAAGTTGGCAGACAGACATTATTCCGCAAAGTGTGGGCGTGTTTGTAAACCCAACTCAGAAAGAACTGACACATATTTTAGCGCTTGCGCCTTTAGATATTGTACAACTACATGGAGATGAAAGCCCTGCGTTTTGCAGGCTTATCAAAGAGTCATTTGGTGTAAAGGTGTTCAAAGCCTTATCCATTTATAAGGATGGCTCAGCTAGAGATTTAAGTGCTGAATTAAGTCGATATGAAGGCGTAATTGATGGTCTTTTGTTAGACAGTTATGATCCTAAATATGTTGGAGGCTCTGGGCATGTATTTCCTTGGGAAGCCGCTCGGCCTTATCAAATATGGGCAAAGCAAGTAAATATTCCTTTATTTATTGCAGGAGGCTTAACGCATCACAATGTAGCTGAATTAATTCAGAGTATGCAACCAGATGGAGTTGACGTTTCTAGTGGTGTAGAGAGTGATGGAGTGAAGGATGTTGCTAAAATAACTGAATTTGTTGAAAGGGTGAGGGAAGTATGAATCAAGTAAATATGAGTGATCAAATAAAAGGTGAAGTAAATGAAATGCCAGATCAGTTTGGACGTTTTGGTGATTTTGGTGGACGTTATGTGCCTGAAACGTTAATGAATGCCCTAATTGAGTTAGAGCAATCTTATGAGCAGGTGAAGGATGAGCCAGATTTTCAAGCAGAGCTTGCATATTTATTAAAGCAATATGCTGGACGGGAAAATCCTTTGTATTACGCTGAACGACTAACCAATCATTTAGGTGGAGCAAAAATTTATTTGAAGCGTGAGGATTTAAATCATACAGGTGCACACAAAATTAACAATGCGCTTGGACAAGGCTTGTTAGCGAAACGAATGGGCAAGCAAAAGGTCATTGCAGAAACTGGCGCAGGTCAGCATGGTGTGGCAACAGCGACAGTGGCGGCATTGCTTGGTATGGAATGTAAGGTGTTTATGGGAGAAGAGGATACAAAGCGTCAGCAGCTTAATGTATTTCGGATGAAGTTGCTAGGTGCTGAGGTCATTCCAGTTACTTCAGGCACAAAAACTTTAAAGGATGCCTGTAATGAGGCATTACGTTACTGGGTCAGCAACGTGCACGACACCTTTTATATTTTAGGTTCAGCGACAGGTCCACATCCTTATCCGAAAATGGTTCGCAACTTCCAGCGCATTATTGGCGATGAAACGCGTCGTCAAATTTTAGAAGCGGAAGGCCGTCTTCCTAATATGCTCGTTGCGGCAGTGGGTGGAGGTAGTAATGCAATCGGGATGTTTTATCCGTTTATTGAGGATGAGGATGTCCAGCTTGTTGGTGTTGAAGCGGCGGGACGAGGCGTTGATACACCTTATCATGCTGCTACAATGACAAAAGGCTCAAAGGGTGTTTTCCAAGGCTCAATGAGCTACCTGCTACAAGATGCATTTGGTCAGGTATTGCCAGCGCACTCTATTTCTGCAGGATTAGATTATCCAGGTGTAGGTCCTGAGCATTCCTATTTGAAAGATATAAAACGAGCAAAATATTACCCAATTACAGACCAAGAGGCGTTAGAGGCACTACAATTACTTTGCCGTACAGAAGGCATTATCCCAGCGCTTGAATCTTCACATGCGGTTGCTCAAGTAATGAAGCTTGCACCTACAATGAATCAAGATCAAATTATTGTGATCTGCTTGTCTGGTCGCGGTGATAAGGACGTAGAATCGATTATGCAATATACGGAAGGAGAAGCCTATCATGAATAAAGTGGCAGTGAATTTGTTAGATGAGACGTTTGCAGCCTTAAAGGCAGCGGATAAAACAGCATTAGTCCCTTTTATTACAGTAGGCGATCCTAATCCTGAATTAACCGTGGATATTATTGCTACACTTGAGGAAGCGGGGGCAGATGTCATCGAGCTAGGTGTTCCTTATTCTGATCCGCTTGCAGATGGTCCTGTCATTCAGCGTGCTTCGTTACGGGCGCTTGAACACGAGATTACAATTGATACTTGTATCCAGACTGCAAAGGCGGCACGAGCAAGAGGGGTTAAATTACCGTTTGTTCTGTTTACTTATTTTAATCCCGTTTTACAATATGCATCGTTGCCACAATTTTTTAGCGCTGTTCAAGAGGCAGGTATTAGTGGACTTATTATTCCAGATCTTCCGTTTGAAGAATCAGAGCAAATATTGAAATTAGCAGATCAAGCTAATGTCTATCTTATTCCGCTTGTTGCACCAACCTCTAATGAAAGAATCGCTGCGATTTTAAGTCGTGCAAGAGGATTTATTTATTGTGTATCTTCACTTGGGGTTACAGGAGAAAGAGCTAGCTTTTTTGATGGTGTTCAGAGCTTTATCAATGATGTGAAGGCGATTACTTCCCTTCCTGTTGCAGTGGGCTTTGGCATTTCATCGAAGGAGCAGGTGGAGCAATTTTCACAGTGGTGTGATGCCGTTGTCGTAGGTAGCGCCATCGTTCGGACAATTGAAGAAAGTATTCCACTTTTATTTGAAGACAGTACAAAAGCAGAGGGCTTATTGCAAATTAAAAACTTTGTGTCACAATTAAAAGCATAAATTAATTACGCAGGGGGAGAAGGAATGAGACCCAAACCACATATTGTAGATTTACCCGTATACCAACCTGGGAAACCGATTGAAGAAGTAAAAAAAGAACTTGGACTAGATGAGGTGATTAAGCTTGCCTCCAATGAAAACCCGTATGGTAGCTCTAGCTTAGTCGCAGAGGCGATCCAAGCGGAGTTGTCTCAGTTAAGTATGTATCCAGATGGTAGCTCGGCTGAACTGACAGCAGTGTTAGCAGAGCACCTTGGTGTAGAGCACAATCAAATCATTTTTGGTTGTGGCTCAGATGAAGTTATTGCTTTAATTACGCGTGCTTTTATTTTGCCGAAGGATGAAAGTATTATGGCTGATCAAACCTTCTCTGTATACAAATCAAATGTTGATATTGAAGGTGGAGTTAGCATTGAGGTTCCGCTGAAGGATGGTGTGCACGATCTTGATGCGATGTTAGCAGCAGTTACGGATCATACAAAAATTATTTGGATTTGTAACCCTAACAACCCAACAGGAACGATTGTGGAGCATGATAACCTCATATCTTTCTTAAATCAAGTGCCTGCACATGTGCTAGTAGTTTTAGATGAGGCTTATTGTGAGTTTGTTACAGACGAAAATTATAGCGATGGGGTTTCACTGCTAAACCAATATCCTAACCTTGTTGTGTTACGTACATTTTCTAAAATATATGGACTAGCATCATTGCGGATTGGTTATGCTGTGGCTAACGCTCAAAGTATCACTTATATTAATCAGGTGCGGGAGCCGTTTAATACTTCACGTATTGCTCAAGCAGCTGCAAAAGCAGCATTAACTGACTATGATTTTGTTGAAAGCTGCAGAACTAAAAATCAGCAAGGTATTGAGTACTTATATGGGCAATTTGATGAATTAGGGTTGGAATATTACCCTGCAAATGGGAACTTTATTTTTGTCAATATTAAATCCTCTGGTCTGGAGATGTTTCAAAGCTTGCTTAAGCAAGGCATCATTATTCGTGCAGGCTTCGGTAAATATCCGAACTATATTCGGGTGAGTGTAGGTACACCTGAGCAAAACGAAAAATTTATTGCGGCATTAAAGCATGCACTTGCACAATAATGAATAAATAGAAATTGGTGAATGTTATGACAATCAAAGTTGCAATTTTTGGGGTTGGTTTGATTGGCGGCTCCTTAGCGCTTACGCTAAAAGGAAAACCTGGAATCACCGTAATCGGACATAGTCATCGACCTGAGTCATTAGCGAAAATCAAAGAGCGTGATGTTGTTGATGTTGCAACGCTGTCTATGGAAGAGGCGGCATGCGATGCTGATTTTATTTTTTTATGTGTCCCAGTCGGGAAACTAGATGAATACCTTGAAAAACTAACAGCACTACCTTTAAAACAAAATTGTATTATTACCGATGTAGGGAGCACCAAAGCAGGTGTAGCAAAATCTGCTGCCAAATGTGCGAAGCCAGGCATTCATTTTATTGGGGGACACCCAATGGCTGGTTCTGAGCGCTCAGGGGTAGAAGCTGCTTCTTCTTTGCTATTTGAAAATGCGTATTATGTGTTGACACCTTCCGCAGATGTGCCTGAGGAAATGTATACACGCTTAGAAAATCTGCTTCAGCATACAAAAGCGCAAATTGTACGCGTTGATCCAGCACTTCATGATGAAATTGTGGGTGCAATTAGTCACCTTCCACATATTATTGCCGTTGCTTTAGTGAATCAGATTCGTGGTTATAACGAAAAGCAAGATCTATACCAGCGTTTAGCGGCAGGTGGCTTCCGAGATATTACAAGAATTGCGTCTAGCGATCCCATTGTATGGCGTGACATCTTGCTGAGCAATCGTGATGTGTTGTTGACCTTGTTACAGGATTGGAATAAGGAAATTGAGCATTTTGTTAGCCTGCTAGAGCAAGAGGATGGACAAGGGATTGAAGTTGCCTTTGGGGAAGCTAATGTTTTCCGTAATGAACTACCTGAACGGCGTAAAGGGGTTATTACCTCCTTATTTGATATTTATATTGACGTACCCGACCATCCGGGTATTATAGGGCAAATTACGACAGAGCTAGGGGATAAGAAAATTAACCTTAGCAATATTCAAATTATTGAAAGTCGTGAGGATGTACCGGGCATTATGCGTTTATCGTTCCGTAACGAAGAACAAATGAAGCGAGCAAAGCAGCACTTACATACGTTAGGTTATGCGGTGCATGTGTAAAAGGAAAGAGGGGAGATGATCCCCTCTTTTTTTGTGTTTACTTAAATTAGTGGTTGACAATAAAGGGTGGAAGCTACGAGACAGAGGGTTCTTCCGATCGTTGTTAAAACCAGCTTCTTTTAATTGAAGTTAGGGGTAAGAAGCTGTTTTTAAAGACGAACGTTCCACTTCTCCAGAATCCCTCTGTCCCTTCGCTAGTTTGGGATGTTGTCAACCATTAATTTAAAAGATAAACCTAATTTCATTGCACAAAAAAAAGACCGCCAATTGGCGATCTGCTACTCATCTTAGAGTAACTATTATTTTGGATAGGAGTGGAGAGAAACCATACTGTACTTTTATTATATGTATACGCTTCCATTATGTCAACACATTTTTATTAGCGCTTACATTTCCAGAAAAAAGGAAGAACTATGTTCTTTTCATACTCCCATGTTATATTAAAATGAGCAAGGAGGAGTCACGATGAAAACAATATTAATTGCTGATGATGATACACATATTCGTACCTTGCTTCGCCATGTTTTGATGGAGGAAGGTTATTTAGTAATCGAAGCAAAGGATGGACAAGAAGCACTGACTAAAATGAAGGCAATGATGATTGACCTTGCAGTGCTTGATGTGATGATGCCTTATGTGGATGGATTGGAGTTATGTCAGCATATTCGAGATACATATGATATTCCAATTATATTGCTGACGGCACGGGATGCGCTAAGTGATAAGGAGCAAGGTTATTTAAGGGGAACGGATGACTATTTAACAAAGCCATTTGAGCCGGAAGAATTGCTATTTCGTATAAAGGCATTATTTCGGAGATATCTCGTGCCTTCACAGGACAAAATTGTGTTAAATCAGGTTGTGATTGACCGCAAAAATTATGAGGTAAGTGATGGGGCTAATATGCTATTGTTGCCTACAAAGGAATTTGAGCTACTAGTCCAGCTTGCTTGTTACCCGGGTAGATTATTTGCGCGTAGTGAACTTATTGAGCTCGTGTGGGGCGCTGATTATGAAGGAGATGAGCGGACAGTCGATGTGCATATTAAACGCCTTCGTAGTCGCTTTAATCAATATGAAGACAGCTTTATGATTCGAACGGTGAGAGGGATTGGCTATAAGCTCGATTTGGTGAAGTCATGAAATCTTTATATTTTAGAATGTGTATTGCCTTTACCGTCGTCATAGCGATTAGCTGTGTGTTGTCCTTTTTAGCCTCAAATGCGTATTATCAGTGGAAAATAAAACCACAAAATGATATTAAGCTGACAGGGATGGCCAATGAGATGCGTGCTTTTATTGAAGGCCATCAAAAGGGGATCGCTGATTATTTAAACAGTGTAGGTAAGCTAGGCTACAAAATTTATATGGTTGATGAAAATGGAAACGAACAGTTTTATGGTCATCAATTTCGCAATTACAATTTAGATAAAGATGTAATTAATAATGTTTTAGCAGGTGAAACGTATCATGGTGTAGGTAATTATTCTAAAAATGCACTAATTACAGGTTTTTTTGATAATGAGCTAGTTAATTCAATTGGTGTGCCTGTTAAGATCAGTGACGAGTCGTATGCGATGTTTATACGCCCAGATGCGGAGGTGCAATTCGGGGAGCTCAGGATCTTTTTTGCGATGTTGCTAGGACTTGCGATCCTATTTAGCTTACTGTTTGTTATGATTATTACTCTGCATATTGTTAGACCAATTACACGCTTGTCTAAAGCGACACAGGATATTGCCAAAGGCAGGTTTAATGTGAAGGTTGAAACACGAAGACGAGATGAAATTGGACAACTTGCACACCAGTTTAACCGTATGAGTCAAGAGTTGGGACGAAGTGATAAGGCAAAACAGGAGTTTGTAGCAAATGTGTCGCATGAGATCGAATCCCCACTCACCTCGATTCAAGGTTTTGCGCATACGTTAAAGGACAATACACTAAGTAGTGAGCAACAGCAGCATTATTTATCTATTATCGAGGATGAAAGTAAACGGCTTTCTATGTTAAGTAAGCAATTGCTAACGTTATCCTCATTAGATCATGCTGGGGAGGCATTACGTATTGAAAACTATGATTTGCGTGCTCAGCTTAGAGCGGTGATTCAAGTGCTAGAATGGAAGCTTACACAAAAAGAGCTAGCGATTAAGCTAAGTGTGCCTGAATTGCATATTCAAGGTGATCAAGAGCTATTGTACCAGGTGTGGATGAACCTAATTAGTAATGCGATCAAATACACTCCTCATGGAGGCGAAATCGCAGTATTAGCAATGGTAGAGCATGAAAAATATGTAATCAAGGTCACGGATAACGGTCAAGGGATCGGAAAAGAACATCTTGCTCATATTTTTGATCGCTTTTATAAAGTAGATCAGGTTCGCTCTCGTGAAGGTAATGAAGATAACAGTACAGGTCTAGGGTTAGCTATTGTACAAAAAATTGTCCATCTTCATCAAGGGACAGTTGAGGTAAGGAGTAAAGAAGGAGAAGGGACTACTTTTATTGTTACCTTGCCAACCCTTCTGTTAACTCAATTATAGTTCACACATGTATTTTTTTACCTTGAAATTAGTACTTGACAGCTGGGCCCAAACTAGCGAAGAGACAGAGCGATTCTGAAGATTATCTCTTAAAATTTACTTCCATCCATAAAAATACTTCAATAATAGGAAGTTGATTTTAACAACAATCGCAAGAACGCTCTGGATCGTAGCTACCAGCCTCCTGTCGTTGGCAAGTACTAATTATAATAGAGTTGCATTTGTAATTGATTATTCATATTCCGTTCATACACCCCTCTTACACTGTGATTATACAGAAGGAGGGGATTTTTATGTTTCTTGCCTGGCGAGAAATAAGGCATTCGAAAATGAAGTATGTATTTATTTTTACGATTATGTTTCTAGTATCCTTTTTAGTGCTATTTGTGACAGGTTTAGCTAAGGGCTTGTCTTATGCGAATACGTCTGCGTTAGAGCAATTTCCTACACACTACTATTCTATTCAAGATGATGCTGATCAAACTTTTAGAAGATCACAACTAGGTGAAAAGGATTTACAGCAAATACAAGACTTGATTGGAAAAGATAAGGTATCTCCGCTTGGGGTTCAAACCAGCACGGTTACAGTCGAACAGTTAAATCGTAAGCAGGATGTTACCTTTTTTGCAATTGATATGAAAGGGGCTTTGGCACCTAAAGTAACAGAAGGTCGTATCCCTAACGACGGAGCAGGGGATGGAGAGGGAATAAGTGGAGAAGTGATAGTGGATAGTAAGCTAGCAAATGAAGGCTTAACACTTGGAAGTCAAATTACAGATCAAATGTCAGGACGAACCTTTACCATTGTGGGCTACACTAAAAATCAATCGTATAGTCATATGCCTGTCGTCTTTGTTTCCTTTTCGGATTGGAAGCTGATGAAGGGATCAAATGGACAAAAGTCTTTAGCAGAGACACCTTTGTATAACGTATTTGCTTTAGACATCGATAAGGAGCAAGCGGAGCAACTTAATACGAAGCTTAAAGGGCAGGAAATCATTACTCAAAAACAAGCGATTGCAAATATTCCTGGGTATGCAGGTGAGCAAAAGTCATTAACGATGATGATAGCCTTCTTATACGTCATTGGAGCGTTAGTTTTAGCGGTTTTCTTCTATGTCATTACGATGCAAAAAAGTAGCCAGTTTGGCATTCTAAAAGCGATGGGTACCAAAACCTCCTATTTAGCACGAAGTGTGCTCGGGCAAGTGTTTATATTATCGTTGCTTAGCTTAATGGTAAGTCTATTTCTTATTTGGGGCATTACGCTTATTTTGCCATCCACGATGCCATTTAATTTAGACGCTAATGCCGTAGGGACGAGCTGTGTATTGTTATTAGTCATGTCCTTGTTAGGTGCAGTAGTGTCGGTATTCAGAGTAGCAAAAATTGATGCATTGGTTGCGATTGGAGGCGGACAAGGATGAGTATAAAGCTGAAAATGAGCGGAGTGACTAAAAGCTATGGTGATGGTGACAGTACATTATCCGTGTTAGCTGGCTTAGAGCTTGAGGTGCGGGAAGGTGAGTTTGTCGCAGTATTAGGTCCTTCAGGTTCAGGCAAAAGCACCTTTTTATCAACTGCGGGTGCATTGGTGACACCAACGAGTGGAGAGATTAAAATTGATGGTGAAGCAATAGGCTTAAAAACAAAGCAACAGTTATCTGATTTGCGACTTCATAAAATTGGCTTTATGTTTCAGAGCGCACATCTGATTCCTTATTTAAAGGTAGAAGAGCAGCTACTATTTGTTGCTAAGCTGGCAGGAACGGAGCAAGCTATCGCGAAGCAACGTTCACAGGAGTTGCTGACTCGTTTAGGCATGTGGGAGCGGCGGAATTATTACCCAGAGAAGTTATCTGGTGGTGAAAAGCAACGGGTTGCGATTGCAAGAGCATGGATGAATAACCCAGCAATATTGTTAGCTGATGAGCCTACTGCAAGCTTGGATTATACAAGAGGAAGAGAAGTCGTGAAAATGATTGCGGATGAGGTTCAGTTAGAAGGCAAAGCCGCAGTGATGGTGACGCATGATGAGCGAATGCTAGAATGGTGTCATCGTGTGCTTTATTTGAAGGATGGTAAGCTTATAGATCAAGGTTAAGTTTAAAAGATTAATTTTTATTCTAGGTATCCTAAACGTAATGAAGAGATTGCGTTGGGGGTACCTTTTTGTGATTTTGATGTAAGCATATATTTTCATCGTCAAAAACCGCAACTATAGACAAAAAAATGCGTATGAAAAATATCACTAGGATGCTGTCTTTTTCCTTTAGTTTGCTCAAAGGGGTTGTCGAAGATTGTGTTGTATGAAACAATACAATGTAAGGAAGATTAAGGATTTTAAGCTGTAGTATGCTACTTTTAAGCAAAAAGACTTACGAATTGGAGAGGTATAATTTATGAGGTTTTTGAAGACGCAACATTGTTTTAAAATTTTATTAGCTTTTACGTTACTAATTTGGGGGATGCCTTTGTCAGCAAGTGCTGACAGTGAAGTCGAAAATGTAAGTAATATGACGACAAATACGACACTTAATACGATCCCAGCTATTCAAAGCTGGAGTAGTGTAGTAGGGCATTATGAATTTAACTCTAATGTAAGAATTGTAGTACAGGAACGTTACGCCGATCAGTTATCCCCAATTGCAACAACGCTTACACAAGACTTACGTGCATTAACTGGACTTGAAATTCCGGTCATTAAAGGTAGCAAAGGACAAAAAGGTGATATTATTTTGACAATGGGTGCAGACGAAGCCCAATTTGTTCATGATGGTTATAATATGGTGGTATCAGATACCATTGAAATTAATGGACAAAACTCTTCTGGCGTTTTTTATGGCACTCGTACTTTATTGCAACTATTAAAGCAAAGCTGGGTAATTCCACATGGAACTGCTAAGGACTGGGCAGTTTATCCAGAGCGCACCTTTATGTTAGATAATGGACGTAAATTTTATTCAATGGACTTTTTAAAAAATACAATAAGAGAAATTTCATATCTAAAATACAATTATTTCCATATGCATTTTTCCGATAATGAAGGTTTTAGAATCGAATCAGATCGGCACCCTGAAATTGTGTCCAAAGATGGCTTTTTAACGAAGGAACAAGTAAAGGAATTAATTGAATTTGCAGCACAATACAACATTACGATTATTCCAGAAATCGATATGCCAGGCCATATGGGACAAATTTTATCCCAACATCCAGATCTACAGTTAACTGATATAAATGGTGCAAAGAAAAGCGACTATATCGATCTTTCTTTAGATGAATCTTATACCTTGCTACAAGAAATTTTAGAGGAGTATTTAGCCCTATTCCCTGGCCCTTATTTCCACATTGGCGCAGATGAATATTTGCGTGATGATAAATATGCACAATATCCGCAAATGCATGATTATGCTATTAACCATTATGGTGCAAATGCAGAGCCAAGAGATACGTTTCTTGGATTTATTAATTGGGCAGATGATATTATTCAAAAGGCAGGAAAAACGACAAGAATTTGGAATGACGGCTTACAGGATAGCAAGATCACTCCAGTAAACACACAAATTCAAGTACAACATTGGACTAATAAATATTTGTCTCCACTTGAGCTTATTGAACGTGGCTACACTTTAATTAATGCCAATTCAAAGGCGACCTATTATGTAATGGGAATGCTACAATCAAGACCAGATAATAAAGCAGTGTATGAAGGTTTTACGCCAACAACGTTTAGAGATGGAACGAAATTAAAGGAGCGTCACCCTCAGTTTCTTGGCTCTAGCTTGCAGGTGTGGGCTGATTTCCCTGACGCGGAAACACCTGAACAGGTTGTGTTAGGGACTGAATCAACGATGCGTATTATCGCTCAAAAAAACTGGGGATCACCGCTGTTAACCCCAACTTATACTGCCTTTATGCCAGTGATTGGGGCTGTAGGTAATGCACCTGGATATACTGGGGATAACGGTTTCGTTTCCAACAATAATCTTGTGTTAAATAAAAAAGCGACTTCATCCAAGAATGAAAGTAAACTACTTACCGCAGATAAAGCGATGGATGGGGAAGGATACAATACGCGTTGGAGCAGTGGTCCAGTAAAAACAGCATGGCTTCAGGCTGATTTAGGTGGAGTTTACGATATTAATGAGATGGCAATTCGTTGGCATGAGCAAGCGTATGCTCAATCCTTCCGTGTTCAGACTTCAATGGATGGAAAGACGTGGAGTAACGTATATAGCACCACAGCAGGTACAGGTGCAGTAGAGAAAATTCAAGGGTTAGCTTCAAAAGGACGTTATATCAGAATAACAGGTCTGGTGCCTGCTGATTCTAAGCTAGGTTATTCTATTTATGAACTGCAGGCTTATGGCAGCTCGCCTGACCTTGCTTTAGGGAAAGCAGCTAAAGCTTCTTCGATCGAGAAAAAGACAAGCTTCTCTGGGGAATTAGTGACAGATGGACGTGCTAATACCCGTTGGAGTAGTGAAAAAAGCGATAAACAGTGGGTACAAGTGGATTTAGGGCAAACTTATCGTATCGAGGGGTTACAGTTGAATTGGCAAAATGCATATGCAAAAGCATATCAGATTCAAGTTTCCGATGATGCGAAAACATGGAAGAACATCTATAGTACAAGCGCAGGTAAAGGTGGCGTAGAGCAAATTAAGGCGTCAGGCACAGGACGTTATGTGCGGTTGAATACTACGAAGCGTGTAAATGCAAAATGGGGTTATTCCTTATTTAATATGCAAGTATTTGGCACAGATTTAGCTAAAGGAAAAGCAACAACTGCTTCCTCTAACCAAAATGCAAGCACAAAGGCAAGCTTTGCGACAGATGGCAATGCGACTACATTATGGACAAGCTCAGCTGAAGAAACAAAATGGCTACAGGTTGATTTAGAGGCAAAAAGCAATTTGAATAGAATTGTGTTAGATTGGGGAAAACTTGCTCCTACAGCATATCAACTTCAAGTTTCGAATGATGGAACAAGCTGGACGACAATCTATAATACAAATGATAACGATCGTAGTATTAATGACATTAATAATCTAAGCTTGAATGCTCGTTATGTACGAGTAGTCAGCCATGATGAGGAGACGATTTCATTACGTAGTTTGCAGGTGTTTGGTCAATAAGTGTATTATGAGTGATTACGATACATTTTACATTTTTTGTGAATTCCAAAGTGTAAGTTAAAGAGACTGGGACAAAACCCAGCCTAAAGACAAAAAAACCGATGAACGTTTACGGTAAGTAAATGTTCATCGGTTTTCGTTATTTTTAACAAAAACAAAATCCTATCCTTCACTTAGTTGATAGTATTCCAAATAACGCTTTTGAAAGTCAGTGTATTAAAGAAAAGTATCCTTAATTTCGTCTACAGGGTCCCATTGTGACCAGGCTGCTTCTATATAATTTCCTTCAGGATCTCTAAAATAAAAATATTTAGCTTCACCGTCTCCTAATGTATGAAGGGCTTCAACGGCAACTCCTTTATCTTTTAATATCTTGTAGGTATTATCAATATTAGGACAATTCATAGTTAGAATTGGGAAGCTGGTTCCATTACGAATAATTTCTAATGGCTTTGCATCAGTTGTTTCAATAAGAACGAGAGCAATTGCATTTTTATGAGGATATTGCATTACAGCAATAGAAGAGCCTCGATCCTTAAATTTTTGACTTAATTGTAATCCAAGATAATTGCTATACCATCTTATGGAGTCATTAATATTTGTTGTTGGTAAGTAGTGATAACCTATTCTAGTAAATGGTAGTTCATTACCCATTATATTCACCCTTCTAGTATAATAGATTAAATTTAAAATAAAGGTTTTAGAATAGTTAGATTATAAGTAAATGACAATTATGTGTCAATTTTTTAGACCTGTTTTTTACAAAATTAAGTAAATGTTAAGGTGAAAAATATAAGAAGCTTACTTTATGAACTTAAGGTAAGCTATTTTGCTGGGGCTCAGGTATTGATATGCCTAATAGATGAAGCTCCTGAAGGATACATTGCATATGATAGTCGACAACAATATCTTGTGAGGAAGTGTCTAAGGACTGAACTTGGGTTAAAAATGATTGTACACCAGGCTCGCCATGTAGACGTTGAATCATACGCATATGTGCGTATATATGGTTAATGATATCAATTTCCTCCTGGATTTGATTCATTAATGCAGACAAGTCTTTTTTTAGATGAAACTCCTGTTTGCAAAGTGAATAATGTTTTTCCAAATTACTAATCTCTTTTTTTAGTTCCTTTATGCCACTATTGTTGCTTTCATAAAGAACTTGGTTAGAGATGGCTACTAAGTTTTTCATCAAGGCTTTTCGTGCAACATGAAGATTAAATTCATGCTTAGGTGGAAAGATGAGGTAATTGACAAGAACAGCTACACTCACCCCAATCAGCGTATCAAAAATACGATTGATCCCATAATAGAAAGAGCTTTCACCTGGCTTAAGGTTCAACATTATCGCCAAAAATACGATGCTAGCAATGGAAATGGACTTGTTCCATTTCAGTAGATTACATATATAAATAACAATGACAATACCTATTGCACAAAACAAGGCATCATGTGGTTTAATCCAAGCAAAGATAAGACCAATTCCTGCACCTACACAAGTGCCCATCATTCGATTACGTCCTGCCGTATAGGAATTAGTTACAGAATTCTCCATCGAGATAATGGTTGCTATGGCTGCATAAAAAGGATACTCCAGCTTCAATAATGCTGAAATCATGACCGTAATAAAAATAGCAATCGCTGTTTTTATATTTCTCATCCCAATTGTATACTTCATCTGTACTCATCCTCTCGGTATTTCCACGTTCCCTATTATACATCACAAATATATTTTTGAAATGAATATAGTTCCAAAGCACTATCATTTTTGGTGATATCGTCATATTGTCCCAACTTAGACTATGAAAGTGAATTGGTGATAATTACTATGGTATAATAATCAGCAGTTTGAGAAATAATAAAAAATTTACATAGAGAACGCAACTTTTTATGCCCAAATCGGTACTATTAATAGGGATCGAAACGGGAAGAAGTAGGTAAAAAGGGGCGAGGAGGATCGCACTTACAATGACCGATTCCCAGTTAATACATGAAATTAAAGAGGGAAATATAGAGCTTTATTCTGAATTGATGCGGCGTTATCAACGCAAAATTTTGGCCTTTATATATCATATGCTCAAAAGCGCTCAACTAGAGTTGTTTGCAGAGGATCTGTGCTCAGAAACTTTTTATAAAGCTTATCGGAGTTTACACTCCTTTCGAGAAATAGATGCTTCATTTTCAACCTGGTTGTATACGATTGCAAGAAATACAGTGCTGAGTGAGCTACGTAAGCAACGAAGTGTAAATGTTCCGCTTGAAGAAAGTGGATATGTTCCTGTTGCCTCTAGTGATATTGTACCTGAGCAGGCATTGCTTCGCAGGGAAAAGGTAAACAAAGTTCGTGAAGCAATCAATAAGCTACCGGAAAAGCAGCGTGCTGCTCTCATTTTACGTGAATATGACCAAATGGATTATCAAGAGATTGCGACGATTTTAGGACAAAGTGTAAGTGCTGTGAAATCTTTAATTTTCCGAGCACGCTGTAGTGTTAAAAATCAGCTTGAGCCCTATTATTATGAACCTGTCTTTGAGCAATACGAAGGGATGAAGAGCAAATGAATTGTGATGAAACACGGGAGTTATTTGGATTGATTTCGGATTTGCCTCCTGATCATCCAGAGCGTGTAGCATTTAATTGGCATATTATGAGTTGTGAATCTTGTGCGGCTGAGTATGCAATTTGGCAGGAAAGCCTCGAAATCATTCAAGACTATGCTCATGAAGTGACGTATGAACAAGGTGAAGCGATTAATCGATCAGTAATGGCGCGTATTTTTGCAGAACGTGATTCATTAGCTGACGCTCTAGAAACAGGGACACCAACAACTAGAGGTTTTAGAAGTCGACTTGCGATGTGGGCAGCAGGATGTTTTATTGTATTTATATGTAGTTCATTATTTTTTGTTTTCAGTAACTCTACTGGACAAAGTGATAAAATAACTAGCCAAACCGGCATTCTTCCCGCTGCGGTTGCAACTACAGGTGTAGATTCTACTGGGGCTATTTCTGTAAATTTGTCTAATGTATCAAGGGGCATCGTTGCACCATTTGTTGCACAAATTGGGCCAACCTACCCCCAATATTGGATGATTTTATCTATTGCAGGTATGGGGTTAGTTTTATTCTCATGGAAAGGCTTGCGCCGAATAAAAAAATAAAGAGTTAAAGTTTATATAAGCAAAGTAAATGAGGGAATCTTTCCAAATTACTTTGCTTTTTAAAATCAAATTCCACCCATTTATTTACTCCAGTCAAAGGAATATGATTTTAACACAATCATAAGAACGCTCTGGATCGTAGCTTCTAGCCTCATGTCATTGTCAAGTACTGATTTATAATAGAGCCTTTTTAAAGTGTAAGACTTTCATATATGTTGATTTTTGATATAATGCTTAATAAAAAAGGGGAGGCATATCATATGATTGTTGGATTGATACGACATGGGCTTACTGACTGGAATGCCGCAGGAAGAATTCAAGGACAAAGCGATATTCCTCTAAATGATGAAGGCAGAGCACAAGCACATCGATTAGCAGCTCGACTAAAGCAAGAAAATTATAAATGGGATTTTATAATTACTAGTGGACTCTCCAGAGCACAAGAAACTGGAGAAATTATTGCAAAGGTATTAAATATTCCTGTATATGAGCCTGATCAACGACTTAGGGAGCGTTCCTTTGGATTAGCGGAAGGGTTGACTGCTGCCGAGCGTGAGTCGAAATGGGGTAAACAGTGGGACACATGTGACCTTGGTCAAGAGAGCAATGTGGAGATACAAAAAAGAGCTTTAGCGTTTATGCAGGATTTAGCCCACAAGCATCCCGATGCTAACATTTTAGTTGTATCACATGGTGCATTTTTAGCTCAGCTATACAATGCGTTGTATGACAATCGATACACAGAGCGGCTTGGTAATCTATCCCTAACCATTTTGGAAAAGCAAGAGCAAGAGTGGGAATTGTTACTTTATAATTGTACTCGTCATTTGGAAGAAGCAGAAACTTATTAATGTAGTTACAAAGTTGTTAAGCAGGGGCACATAAAGGTGTCCCTGTTTTTTTGTTTTTCTTACATCTGTTGTCACAATGCAGAAAAGTACATGCTTTTTTTGTTAAAAGTGGAATAAAAGTTGTATATTTTCCCATAATGATAGTAAAACAGCGAGGCGGTAAAACATGAAATTAGCGGATATGCTTTCTTTTGCCGATATCGGACAGCTAAATCGAATTGCTTCACATTATGAATGTGAATGTAACCCTAATTCCAAACATGAATTAATTCAAAATGTGTTGCAGGTGCTTGGGCAAAGGAAATATGTTGAACACTATGTTGCTGAGATGAGTATAGAGGACATTCGTTTTTTGAACTCTCTTATTTTTGATTCACGCCGACATTTTACATTAGAGGAGTTAATTGCGTTTGCTGGACAATCTAAGTTTACAGATGCGGATAAAGAAAAAGAAAATCCAAGGGATGTAATTACTCGCTTTAGAAAACGTGGGTGGCTGTTTCAAGGCACAACCCAACATACTCGTTATGCGTTTTCGGTTCCTGAGGATTTAATTGATCGTTTTAAAAGTGCACTAAAACAAAAATTGTATGCAAATATTAAGCAAATGAAATCTGACATTCCTGTGTACAGGGAGGAAATTGGCTTAATGTCAGATGACCTGCTCTTATTTTTGCGATATGTCAGTGAGCATCAAATTCCACTAAATAGTGAACAGGCAATTTATCGTCAGCATCAAGCTCAATTAATGGAGTTATTTCATGTCAGCGAGCCGCTAGTCGGCAAAGGTTGGCGTTTTGGTTATGGGCGGCATTTTAAAGACTACCCTAGTCGATTTTCGCTTCTCTATGATTACGCCTTTGCTGAAAAATTAATACGCGAGGAAGCAGATCGACTACAAATTTCGCCTTCAGGTAGCAACTATTTACAAAATAATGAATCTACTGGCATGATACGCTTTGCTGAATTATGGTTAAGAATATATAAAGGTCCAATTCCTAACCTGTATTCCTTACTGTATTGGACTCTTGCCCACAGTAGCAACTGGATTCATCTCGGTTCGTTGTTTGAAGAGATTGAGCCGCTAATTAAGCCGTTTTATTATGACACATCTGCCTCTATTTTTGAAGAAAGAATTGTGCGTATGCTTTTACATCTAGGGGTACTACGACTTGGCGAAGATGAGCTTAAAGAACGTTACATACAAATTACACCAATAGGTCAAAGTCTAATTCATAGCCTGTACCACAAAAAGTAGGCAAACACACTTTCAATCAAATGAGGGGCGATTATCTACTCGACAAATGCTTATGGTGAATATGCTTTAGTACATTCACTTTTAAATTACAGTTTGGAGGTGCATCCTATGGATAAAATGAAGGTTACTTATGAAGTGATGCTTGGCTTGGCAGCGGAGATGATATGGGATGAGGCACTACGTAGACATCGCTGTCAGCAAATATATGATGAGATTGATCTGGCTTTAGTCAAAGGCGATGAAGCCGCCTTCCGGCTCCTGACGGATGAACTGAAAACGTACAACAAAAATTAGCTTAACGTGTAGCCCGAAGACTTAAATGAGCCTTCGGGTTTTATTATTTACATAGTGATATCAGTCACAAAGTCCAATTTCAGTATTATATATAATGATGTTGATAATGATTATCAACTTATTTAGATATAAGAAACTGGATAGGAGGATCAACCTTGAAATATATTTATATTGGATTAGGTTTTTTGTTTTTTGGTTTAGGTGCAGTTGGTGTTGTCCTGCCAGTGTTGCCCACCACACCTTTTTTACTGTTAGCTGCTTTTTTCTTTGCAAAAGGTTCAGAGCGTTTTAATACTTGGTTTTTGTCTACAAAGCTATATAAAAATTATTTACACGAATTTATACAACATCGAGAAATGTCGCTTAAATCAAAGATTAGTATTTTATCCTTTGCCTCTACCATGCTTATTATTGCCTTTATATTAACCGACCTACTTTTTCTTCGTATTTTCATAGGGCTTGTCATTATTTATAAATACTATTATTTTGTTACGAAAATAAAAACGAAACGAGAAGTAACCTCATGCGCTTAAATCGAATAGACACTGAGAAAAGAGTGTTGAAAACGATGGTTGAGGTTTACTGTAGAGGTCAAAAACACGAGAGTCATGAGAAGGCGGAGAGAAAACCCAACTTGTGCGAGGAATGTGAAAGTTTAGTACGGTATGCATGGAAAAGACTAGATTATTGTCGATTTGGTGAGCAAAAAACGTTCTGCGAAGATTGTCCTGTCCATTGCTATAGTCCTAAAATGCGAACGCAAGTGAAGCAGGTCATGCGTTATTCAGGTCCAAGAATGCTAATCTATCATCCTATTATTGCAATCAAGCATATGTTTAAAAAATAAAGTTAAGTTTAAGTGGCTCAACATATTAATCAGTGCTTGACAATGTTTGGGGTGGGAGGCTACGTAGCAGAGAGTGGTTTCAACCGCTGTTAAAGTCCCACTTTTTTTCATAACTTGTCTTCAAATGATAAAAGTGGGACTTTAAATGCGGACGCTATCGCTTTTCCACCATCTCTCTGCTCCTCCGCTTCGTTTGCCTATTGTCAAGCACTGATTTTGAGGTTGAGCCCAATTTAAGTGCCTCTATTTAAAAATTAGCGATTGCTAACTTCAGGGGGAAAGCAGCTACAGTGTAGAGGATGACTTCGACCACAATAAAATGTAGGTAGACCATATATAAGTTGTATTTTTTAATCCGAACTATTACCGAATTCAAATTTGAATTTGGTTTAATAGTTCGTTTTTTTTGCCAAGTTTACATGAAAATTTGGCTCATTATTCAAATTAGTGGTTGACAACAAGCACAATTTAGGAAAGGAACAGAGGGATTATGGAGAAGTGGAACGTTCGTCTCTTAAAACCAGATTTCAACAATTAGGATATAGAATAAGGAATCTGGTTTTAACAACGATCGGAAGAACCCTCTGTTTCGCAGCTTCCACCTCCATCGTTGTCAACCACTAATTTCAGAAGTCAAAATTTTATGTTGTCAAATCATATGAATAATTTGACAAGCCTAACGATAAAGCTTTTAATTTAAATGAACTTAGATTGGAAGGAGTATGAGACTTGAAAATTTCTTATTTTTGGAGCAAACCCTTTTTATCCTCTCGTCCTTTTTTGTGGTTGCTTCTGTTATGTAACTTTTTTGGAACAATATATGGATACATATGGTATGAATCACAGCTTACCTTAACTTGGAGGACTCAACCTTGGTGGCAAATAGTATTTGTCCCAGATAGTCCAACTGCGAGCCTGTTTTTCACTATTTCAATCGCTTTTTTGTTGTTTTTGCAGCCAGCAAGCCGCAATTCAACCTTCGTTAAAATTATTGAAGCATTAGCTGTAGTGACAAGTATTAAATATGGGATATGGGCAGTCAGTATGATCTTAGCAGGAGCCTATCAAGGTATGAACTTGCAGCCTACAGACTTTATGTTAATTTTCTCTCATTTAGCGATGGCTGTGGAGGCGTTACTCTATATTTCATTATTTAAATTTAGAACGGTGGCCTTAATCGGAGCTGTGACTTGGACGTTGCTAAATGACTTTATTGACTATACCTATGAGGTGTACCCTTGGTTGCCTGAGGCGTTAAACGATGATGTTCCAGCCGTTATGATATTTACTATAGGTTTGACGCTAGCAAGTGGTCTAGTCTCTTGGATGGTTATGTATAAGACTCGTAAGGCAGCTAGCAATCTTTAAAGGACTAAACATACTAGGGTGTAAGTTCTAACCTCGGACAACCTACCATACGATGATGGTAGGAGGGGATCACATGCCAAGCTTATTACGCTTCTCTAAACAATTTGCAATAGTACTCATTTTTTCTCTTTGTGTGGGAGCGATGGGAGTAGTGACAACGATGACAACTGCTTTTGCTATGGAGAATAAATCTCCACACTCAGAGCCACAACTTCAGCCGCAGCAACAAGGACAAAAGCTACAGCAATTGGAGGCAGCAACAGAGCAATTATACCAATACATGCAAAGTGGGAATGTTAGCAAATCTCAGGAGCAATTATCAATTGTAGTGGAGATAGTGAAAAGTATTTCTTTTAAACAGTTAACTTCAATTGAGGGGATTCATGAACTAGCCGGAGCAATTATGGATGTCCAGCAAGTCATCGTTTCCGTATCTATTTCAGAGGATGAATGGCAAAGAAGCTCTGCTAGCTTACGGTTAGCTGTAAATAGTATGCTCCACCATAAATCAGGCTTGTGGCTTAATTACTATAAAGTGATGTCAGAGCAGTTTAAGTCCATGAACCTAGCTCAAACAAATGGCGATAAGGAGAAGCTGCAAGCAGCTATTCATCAATTAAATGAAAATTATCAGTTAATTCGTCCAGCTGCAGTTATCGTAAGAGACGCCTCCACAATCTCCCAGTTCGACTCTTGGATGTCTTATGCAAGCAAGCTTAGTCAACAGTCACAAGCCGATTGGGAAGTGTGGAAGGGGTTATTGTCACAAGGGGAGCTGGCATTAAATCAATTATTTGGTAAGGCTACACATGATCCTGTATTTTTACCTATCATCTATAACCAGCACCCTTGGCGGTTAGTTGTGCTTATTGGTGCTTGGATTTTGTTGTCACTGCTTTATACAGCTTGGCGCAAATATAAAGGAGAGCAAGATCGTATTGTTACTCTTCCTTAAAACCTTCCCCATGCACGTCATGCACATCACTAATAATAATAAACGCGCGAGGATCAACAGACTTGGCAATGTTGTGCAATCGTCTAATTTCTTGCCTAGACACAACGCAATACACCATATGTTTTGCTTGCTTGGAGTAAGCACCAATCGCTGGAATCAAAGTTACACCCCGATCCATCTCTTTGGTAATAATATCCGCAATTGTAGGGGCGTGATCACTAATAATGGTGAATGCTTTAGCAGCATAGGCCCCTTCCTGAATAAAATCAATAACCCTAGAAGCAATAAACACAGCTACAAGTGTATATAAAATATTTTCTTTTTTAATATAAAATAAAGACAATCCAATGATCACAATGTCAATAAATAAAATGACCTGTCCCATACTCCAGCCATACTTTCGACCCAAAATTCGAGCTATAATATCTGAGCCCCCAGTTGTTCCACCAAAGCGAAACACAATGCCTAAGCCTGCTCCAAGCGTCACACCTGCATATAAGGAAACAAGAATATAGTCATGCTCCGTAATAAACGGGGCAATCCAATTCCTATTAATAAGTAGCTCGAACAACCACAGGAAAAAAGTTAAAGATGCAATACCAATCCCAGTGTACACAATTTGTTTTCCACCAAGAATACGCCATCCTAGCAAAAAGAGTGGAATATTAAGTATTAAGTTTGATAGCGACGGAGAAATCCCAAACGCATAATTTAGCAAAATCGTGATCCCTGTTACGCCACCCTCCATCAGCTTGTTGGGTATGATGAAATACAACAGGCCAAACGCATAAATGGCAGTCCCTAACATTAAAGGTAATACCGCTTTTACATGATCCCACAGTTTAATATTGTTCATAAAATCCCTCGCTTGATTCCTGAAATAAGTGATTGCATGCTTCCTTCCATAGTATACCTTTTTTTGCCTCCTTTAAAAAATGATTTGTTTTCAAAACGCCTTTACGATAACATAGGAATAAAACCTGAACTACTGTTGGAGGAAGATGTGTCGAACAATAAAACTCTTGAGGAAATGCAAAAGGAAGTAGATCAGTACATATCCCAATTTAAAGAGGGGTACTTCAGCCCTTTGAGTATGCTGGCTCGTATGTCAGAAGAGGTGGGTGAGCTAGCAAGAGAAGTGAACCATCAATTTGGCGAGAAGCCCAAAAAGGCTGAGGAAGCTGATAATTCGATTGAGCTTGAGCTAGGAGATATTTTATTTATTGTAATTTGCTTTGCAAATTCATTAGGCATTGATTTGACAGAGGCGCATGATAAAGTCATGCAGAAGTTTTCTACGCGTGATGCAAATAGATGGACAAAAAAGGACACCAATTAGTCCAGTTGTTCATATGATGTATTACATTCGCCCACAAGTAGAGAATAGCAAGTTGTACAGGGTTTGCAAAATTACTCAATACTTTAGAATGTGAGGAGATATTATGGCGGAAACAATCAGAGTTGCTGTTGCGGGAGCAGGCGGCAAAATGGGCAAAGAAGTAATAAAAATGGTGCTAGAAGATGCAGAGCTTTGTCTAGTAGCCGCCGTAAATTTATCAGACGAAGGTATAGATGCTGGTATATTGGCAGGTGTGTCTCCATGTGGAGTCAAAGTCACTACTGACCTAGAATTAGCTTTAGTGGAGAGTAAACCGGATGTGCTCGTTGATTTTACAACGCATCAATCTGCGTATAAAAATACAGTGCTATCAATTAAGTATGGTGTTGCTCCTGTTGTAGGGACAACTGGGTTTACACCAGAGCAAATTGAAGATCTGGACAAGCAGTGTCGTGAGAAGGAAATTGGAGGCATTATTGCGCCTAACTTCTCTATTGGTGCGATTCTAATGATGAAGTTTGCTGCACAAGCAGCAAAGTATTTTCCTCATGTCGAAATTATTGAATACCATGGTGATCACAAGCTAGATGCGCCATCAGGGACAGCGATTAATACTGCAGAATTTATTGCAAAAAATCGTGAGGAGATTCGTCAAGGCGCGCCTGATGAAACAGAACTAATCGATGGTGCCCGTGGCGGTTATTACAATGGATTTCGTATCCATAGTGTCAGATTACCAGGGGTGTTTGCACAACAAGAGGTTGTGTTTGGGGGATTTGGTCAAACATTAAAAATAAGACATGACTCTTATGAACGTGCTGGGTATATGCCAGGCGTTAATTTGGCCATTAAAAAAGTGGTAACCTTCCAAGGCATGGTTTATGGTTTTGAACAATTTGTTGATGGATAAGGGAGATAATCGCTATGATAAATATTGCTTTTATTGCACATGATCGCAAAAAAGAAGATATCGTAAATTTTGTAATTGCGTATGAACATGTCTTTAAAGATAAAAAGCTTTATTCAACTGGAACCACCGGCCTTCGTATTATGGAAAGTACAAATTTAAAAATTCATCGTTTTTTATCAGGTCCATTAGGTGGGGATCAACAAATTGGCTCCATGATTGCTCAAAATGAAATGGATTTAGTGATCTTCTTAAGAGATCCGCTACTTGCTCAGCCACATGAACCAGATATTACGGCATTACTTCGTCTTTGTGATGTACATGGTATTCCTGTTGCGACCAATATGGCATCTGCTGAAATTTTGGTGCGTGCACTCGATCGTGGAGAATTTGGTTGGCGTGAGTTGGTGGAACAAAATAAACCGGGATTGTCATCATGAGTAATGGATTAGATATTCTTATTTTTGGTGCTCATGCTGATGATGCTGAAATTGGGATGGCAGGTGTCATTGCAAAGCAGGTACATTTGGGTGCTAAAGTAGGCATTTGTGATTTAACAGAAGCGGAATTGTCCTCCAATGGAAACGTAGAATTACGTAAACAGGAGGCGGCTTCAGCAGCAAAAAGCTTAGGAATTGCTTGGCGTGGCAATCTAGGACTCAGTGATCGAGGGTTATTTGTCACCCCTCAGCATATTGAGCAAATTACGAAAGTAATTCGTGAGCATAAGCCAAAAGTGATTTTTGCACCTTACTGGGAGGATCGTCATCCCGATCATATTGCTTGTAGCAAATTAGTTGAAGAAGCAGTCTTTAATGCTAAGCTACGCAAGTTCTTGCCTGAAATTCCTAGTATTGCTGCACCTGAATTATATTATTATTTTATCAATGATTGGCGTACACCAGATTTGCTAGTAGATGTAACGGCGTATTATGAGCAAAAGGAAAAAGCGCTAACGTGTTATGCTTCTCAATTTGGACAAGCATCGCTTCAAGATGATGTGGTATTGACACCACTAAATCAGGGTTACATTGAACGCGTGAAGGCTAGAGATGCATTATTAGGACAACGAAAATTAATTCCATACGCAGAAGGTTTTGCGGTCAAAACTCCTTTTGTTGTAGATGTTTTCGTTTGATTATGAAAAAGAGAAGGGGGATTTATGTACATGGCCTCAAAATTAAAAATTGGCATTACGTGTTATCCGTCGATTGGCGGATCGGGTGTAGTGGCTACAGAGCTTGGGAAACTGCTGGCTCAACAGGGGCATGAGGTGCATTTCATCTGTCATGGTGTACCTTTTCGCTTAGGAAGCTTTCATAAAAATATTATTTGTCATGAGGTTGAGGTTAGTGATTATTATGTATTCCGCTATCCACCCTACGATCTTTCATTAGCTACAAAGATGGCACAAGTGGCAAAGACAGAAAAACTTGACATATTGCATGTTCATTATGCTGTACCTCATGCTGTGTGTGCCTTTTTGGCAAAACAGATGGTGGGAGAAGAACTTAAAGTCGTTACCACTTTGCATGGTACAGATATTACCGTTCTAGGACAAGATCAATCCATCAAGGATTTAATTCGTTTAGCGATAAATCAAAGTGATGCGGTTACGAGCGTTTCAGGCGATTTAATTAAACAGACAAGAGAAGCGCTTGATATTACAAGAGATATCGATTTAACGTATAATTTTGTGGACGAAAATGTTTATTTCCCACGGGATGCCAAGGTGTGTCGAAACGATTTTGCTGCTACGGATGAAAAGGTATTGATGCACATTTCTAACTTCCGACCAGTGAAACGTGTCGCAGATGTTGTCGATATTTTTAATATGGTGAATGAAAAAATTCCTTCTAAACTACTTTTTGTAGGCGAAGGACCTGATCTTCCTAAAGTTCAATGGAAAATCAAAGAGATGGGCCTTGAAGAACGTGTTCATTTCCTTGGAAAACAAGATGATATTGCACAGGTTATTTCAATGGCGGATGTGCTATTATTGCCGTCTGAAAAAGAGAGCTTCGGGCTTGTTGCATTAGAGGCGATGGCATGTGGTGTCCCAACGGTAGGTAGTCAAGCAGGAGGCATTCCTGAATTAGTGACGCATGGAGAAACAGGTTTCCTTGCACCAATCGGAGATACTCAAAAGATGGCAGAATATACTATTCAGCTATTAAGTAATGACACATTAGCTAAAGCAATACAAACGGCGTGTATTCAGCGTGCTAAGCATGAATTCAGCAGTGCAACCATTATGAGTCAATATGAGCAAATTTATTATCGTGTATTAGGAATAGAACAAGGAATAGAACAAGGAATATAGCAATTGAAAATTGTCCTATACCTTCTAAGCTAAGGAGCGAGGATGAATGGCAATAAATAATAGTTGGACACAAGTAGACCCCCTGATGCAAGCGCAGGGGGAGCTTGTGCTTAGAAAGCTAGTGGATGCTGGTTACCCTAGTTATTTTGTGGGTGGTTGTGTTCGTGATGAATTGATGTCAAGGCCTGTACATGATATGGATATAGCGAGCAACGCTACACCTGAACAGGTCATAGCGTTATTTGAGCATGTTATCCCAACGGGATTACAGCATGGCACAGTGACTGTATTAATGGAAAACAAATTTCACTTTGAAGTAACGACCTTCCGAACTGAATCTACATATGGCGATCATCGTAGACCTTCCGCAGTACAGTTCGTAACTGACATTACCGAGGATTTAAAGCGTCGGGATTTTACGATGAATGCAATTGCTCGTGATGTAAATGGACAGCTGACTGATCCCTTTAGGGGGGCAAAGGATATTGAATCGAAGACACTTCGTTGTGTTGGACTCGCTTCTGAGCGTTTCGATGAAGATGCACTAAGGATGTTAAGAGCGGTTCGGTTTGCCTCGGTTTTTTCCTTTAGGCCAGTTAAAAGCTTATGGGCTGGACTGCTTGCTGAGAAAGCTAAGCTTAAGCATATTGCAATTGAACGTGTGCGTGCGGAACTCACTCGTGTTGTGTTAGGCCCTGATCCCCTTTATGGATTAGCACTTATTAAGCGAAGTGGGTTATATCATTATTTTAAAGTTCCTATGTCTTGGTCCGGTTCCATTAATGATGATCTACTAAATACGTTACCGATTGCGCCTGCTGATTGTCCTATAATCCGTTGGTCTCTGCTATTGCAAGGCTTGGGTTATTCTTCTTCACAAAGCTTGGATCTGATGAAATCTTGGACGTTTTCTAATGAAGAAGCAGAAGGGACAAGTAAACTGATTTTGTTTGATGAACTGTGGCATGAACAACTAGCTGAGGATCAAGAGCTTGAACCTCTAAGAAGAAGCTGGATCAAGCTAGAGCTGGAGTTAGGCAAGCAGAGTAGTGAGGATTGGCTAAAACGTGAAGAATTACTCCAGTCTACTGGACGATATGAGCAGTTCCTAGCGTGGCATAAAGAGATAAGCATTCATGCCCCACATCAATTATGTATAACGGGTAAGGATGTGTTAGAGACAACGCAAAAACAAGGTGGACCTTGGTTAGGTCAGTTTTTGAAAAAAGTAACTTATCTAGTTGCAGTTGGTGATCTTTCTAATGAGAAGGAAATACTGCTTGAGGCAGCAAATAAAGAGGTGATACAAAATGGAATATGATCAATTACTTCAAATGTTTTTGGATCACCAAGGTGAATATTTATCAGGCGAAGAGATTAGTAATCGGCTTGGCATTAGTCGAACTGCGGTCTGGAAGCAGATTAATAAGTTGCGGGATCAAGGTTATGATTTTGAGGCGGTATCACGTAAAGGTTATCGCCTTGTCCGTCAGCCTGACAAGCTGAAGCATCTAGATGTGGTTAAAGCACTGCAAGGCTGTCAATATGGTAATCAACTCAAGCTGCTTGAAACTACGACTTCTACGCAGGAGGAAATTCGAATTTGGGCGGACCAAGGTGCAGACAATGGTGCACTTGTCATCGCGGAAGAACAGACCCTTGGACGTGGAAGACAAGGGCGTAGATGGATGTCTCCATCAGGTAAAGGGGTATGGATGAGTTTATTGCTTAAACCTGAATTGCCCCTAGCGGATGCTTCAAGATTGACGTTACTTACCGCAGTCGCAGTATGTAGGGCACTTCGCAGCATTACAGGTCTTGAAATCGGCATTAAGTGGCCTAACGATTTGCTCATCAACGGAAAAAAAATCTGTGGCATATTAGTAGAATCTGCAGGTGAGGATGGGAAAATTCGTTATTGTGTCGTTGGAATCGGAATTGACGTTAATTTGGAGGCACAGGATTATGCTGAAGAGTTATCTCACCGAGCAACTTCGCTTAAAATAGAAGGTAATCAAGACTATGATCGAGCTGTTATTATCGGTGCGGTGATGAAAGAAATGGAATTTTTAATGACCTCCTTTTTAGAGCAGGGCTTCTCTACGATTGCAAACTTATGGGAGGCATTATCTGTCACCTTAGGTAAAACGATAACAGTAAGAACGTATCAAGGTGAAATGATCGGGGTAGCAGAGGAATTGGATAGTTCAGGGGGACTTAAGCTAAGGAAGCCTGATGGAAATATTGAAATTGTATACTCAGGTGAAATATAACTATAATAATTAAGAGATGCAAGTCTACATGTTATTTGCTATACTGTAGCTATAAGACGGCATCGTAATTCGAGCTGTACTTATAAATAAGGATTGTAGTTAACATGTGCGTACACGTACACGTTGGATTCTGCTCAGAGCCGAAGAGGACCGGGACAGAAGGGACGATGGAATGGACTCTTCTTGTAAAAATCGGACCTTTTTAGCAAAATGGCTAAAAGGTTTTTTTTATGGATAACAACATGTTTTTTTAGTTTGCTTATCCAGCATATCGTGCTTGTATCCTCATCTTAAGGAAAAGGAAATTTAGCACTTTATTGCTATGTAGCCATGAGAATTGGAAGACTACATGAAAAACAAGGAGATGGCAAAACGATGGCAACAAAACCAATGCTCAACATTATTAAGCTTAAGAAAATGAAAGAAGCGGGCGATCCGATTTCGATGATCACTGCATATGATTATCCCTCAGCACGACTTGCGGAAGAGGCTGGGATTGATATCATATTAGTTGGTGATTCTTTAGCTAATGTTGTGTTAGGGTATAACTCCACAATTCCAATTACGATTGATGACATGGTGTTCCATAGTCGTAGTGTTGCAAGAGGGGCTACGCATACGTTTATCGTAACGGATATGCCGTTTATGACCTATCATGGCAATATTGATGAGACACTTCGTAATGTGCGCCGGATTATGCAAGAGGGTTATGCACATGCGGTCAAAATGGAAGGTGGAGCAGAGATTGCACCTGCGATAAAAGCAATTGTCAAGGCAGGCGTGCCTGTGCTTGGGCATATTGGTCTTATCCCGCAATCTGTAAATCAAATTGGTGGTTATCGTATTCAAGGCAAAACACCTGAAGAAGCTAAGCAGCTTATGGAAGATGCAAAAGCTTTAGAGAAGGCAGGCGCATTTGCAATTGTATTAGAGCTAGTAACTGAAGAGGTTGCTGCTGCAATTACAGCTGCGATTTCAATTCCTGTCATTGGTATTGGTGCAGGACGGAAGGTAGACGGCCAAGTGTTAGTTTACCACGATGTGTTAAAATATACCGATAGCTATAGAGAAAAACGTTTTGTAAAAACCTATGCTGATCTTGGTGAAATTGCAAAGCAGGGGATTACTGAATTTATAAAAGAAGTAAAGACTAAGGAATTTCCTTCTGAGGATCACGTTTTTGCGGCAAATGAAGAAGTATTAGATCAGTTGTATGGGGCAAAGACTGGAGCAAAACAATGAAATTAGTCAAAGAAATAAACGTATTACGTTCTCATTTGAAGGAGATCACTTTTAAGGCAGCACAGGGTGGTAAACAGCTTCAAGTAGGTTTTGTGCCAACAATGGGTTATTTACATGCTGGACATGCAAGTTTACTTCGACAAGCACGTCAGGAAAATGACATTGTCGTTTTAAGTATTTTTGTAAATCCAATTCAGTTTGGCGCAAATGAAGACCTAGATAAATATCCTCGAGATTTTGAAGCAGACATGACATTAGCAGGTCAAATGGGTGTAGATATTGTATTTATGCCAACACCTGAAGAAATGTATCCAACACCAACTAAAACACATGTAAAGGTGTCACAGCTTACTGATCTTTTATGTGGAGCGTCTCGTCCAGGACATTTTGATGGTGTGACAACCGTTGTGAGCAAGCTTTTTCATATTGTATCACCAAATGTAGCCTATTTTGGTCAAAAGGATGCTCAGCAGCTTGCTGTTATTACACAGATGGTTCGCGATTTAAATTTAGATGTGAAGATTGTGCCTTGCCCAATCGTACGTGAGCAGGATGGACTTGCACTTAGCTCCCGTAATGTGTATCTAAGTGATGATGAAAGACAAGCGGCTTTAGTGTTATCTCAAAGCTTAGAGCTTGCTAAGAGCTTAACGTCTTCTTCAAATTCAGTTAGTATTGGTCAGCTAAGGGATTCTGTTACAAATCATATAAAGACAGAACCGTTAGCCAAAATTGATTATGTAACATTAACCTCATTTCCAGAGCTTGAGGAGCTTGAGGATGAATTAAAATATAGTGATATTCAAGGTGATATTTTACTTGCCCTTGCTGTTAAATTTGGAAACACTCGGCTAATTGATAATGTCATTTTAACGAAGAAAGGGCTGTGAGCCATGTATCGCACTTTGATGAAATCAAAAATTCATAGAGCAACGGTAACCGAAGCTAATCTTAACTATGTAGGCAGTATTACGATAGATGAATTGCTTATGGAGCAAGCGGACTTGGTGGAAAATGAAAAGGTGCAAATTGTTAATAATAACAATGGTGCACGCCTTGAGACGTATGTCATTCCTGGTCCACGAGCAAGTGGGGTAATTTGCTTAAATGGTGCTGCTGCAAGATTGGTACAGCCTGGCGATAACGTCATTATCATTTCATATGGGGAATATTCTCCTGAAGAGGTTCGTAGTCACAAGCCAACGGTTGTATTTGTCAACGAGCACAATAAAGCAGTTGAAAAAGCATTCCAAGAACTACATGCTACGATTCGCTAACTGCTTTACAGAATGCTCAGGTATGTAATTAATGCCTGTGGGAATGAAAAGGCGCTTTTCAACAAAAAATGAGTGTATCTTAAAACCTGATTCACATCATTTCTTGTTGAGAGCGGGGGATGCACATGATGTTTGAGCACATGTTTGCTGAAATGAATGAAATATTAGATGAAATATCTCAAAAATACCCATCTGCCAATGGCGTAAAAAAGCAAGAGCTTGATTACAAGTGGAATTTGTTAAAGGATATGAGTGATGGCATCATTGAGGAATGGCTCAGTTTTGAAGAGAAATTAGGTGTTTTGCAAAAAAACTGTGGACATTCTAGCAATTACTCCCATCCGAAACCTTCTAATGAAGAAATTATGAGGCAAACTGATTTTGTGAAAGCGCAAGGTTATTATAAGCTACTGATGTTTGAACAGGCGCATCGGTTGTTTTTACAGCTACAGAGCCATTATCCTCAAAGTGATTTGATTTACACGTATCTCGGCATGTGTGCGATGCATTTGCAGCACTACAGCGAAGCTGTAGAATATATGGGAAAGGTACTTGAGCTGACCTCAAGTCCTCGTACCAGAGCAATTATTTATAATGCTCTAGGTTGTATTGCTGCGACAGATAAACGTATGGCTGAAGCTAAGGAGTACTTTTTGTTAGCACATCATAATGATGAAACGCTGGATGAACCCGTTCAAAATCTAAAATCATGTCAGCAAAACAACGGGCAATTATTTATAAGTAATCAATTTTCACCGTTAGCTTAAATTAGTGATAAAGCGATGTGACTGTCCACTGGAGCAGATTACATCGCTTTATTGCGCCTTCAAGGCGCATTTTTACAAGTTATTTTCAAGAAGGTCATCTTCTGTTATGCTGATAATAGAAATGGAATGAAAGGGACTTAAAATGTAATGAAATATGCGGTATTGGATTTTGAAACAACAGGTAACCAGTCCACAGATGAGATCATTCAGGTTGGGCTTGCTATTATAGATCATGATTCCACCGTATCCCAGGTATATCGTTCTTATGTGAAGCCAAGTGTTGCAATTCCCCCCTTTATAACAGGGTTGACCGGAATTACAGAAGATGATGTGTTGGATGCTCCTGAGCTTGATGATGTCATGATGCAAATGGTTCCTTTGTTAAACGATGTTATTCTTGTGGGACATAATGTCGCTTTTGACTTTAACTTTTTACAAAATGGTCTTGAAAAGACAGGTTATCTTCCTTTTACAGGGAGAATTCTGGATACGATGGATTTTCTGAAAATTTTATTTCCATCTTTAACGTCATATCAGCTTGGTATGGTATCAAAGCAATTTGAAGTGCAGCATGACCGTCCACATCAAGCAGATAGTGATGCGCTTGCGACGGCTCTTATTTTTATCAAATGCTTAGAGGAAATTAATGATCTTCCACTGCTAACCATTCAAAGGTTATGTGATCTATTTGCGGATGATAGTGACTTGGGATGGTTTTTTGAAGCGGTGCTCACACAAAGAGAGCAGGAAAGCGTTCAAGAAGAGGATACACGTTATACGTATTATAGACAATTTGCACTCAAGGTGCAGGATTGGATGGATATTGAGCCTCCTCGCGCACTGATGGAGCAAAATCCTTTAGCAGAGGTAAGCTTTGAGCAATTTATGGAGCAGGTCACAGCTTCTTTAAAGGAAGCCTTGCCTGGGTATGAGCAACGGGAAGCACAAACCCTTATGCTTGATAAGGTAAATGAGGCATTCGAAGACGATAAGCATTTACTTATCGAGGCAGGGACTGGTACGGGAAAATCATTAGGGTACTTACTTCCTTCTATTTACCAAAGTGTAAAAAGTGATGAGAAGGTAATGATTAGTACACATACGATCAACCTTCAAGAACAGCTTAGAGAGCGTGATGTACCTTTATTATCCAAAGTTGTTCCTTTTCCATTTCGAGCAGCAATTTTTAAAGGAAGACAACATTATTTGTGTTTGAGAAAATTTGAACATAAAATAAATAGAAGAGACTTTGTTGCGCCTAAGGATGATGTATTGATCGCAGCCCAGATGATTGTATGGTTAGCAAGAACCGAATCAGGGGATGATGAAGAATTAAATATGGGTAATCGCGGTGTTGACTTCTGGGAAACAGTTGCAAGTGAATCTGATTCCTGTTTAGGACGTGCCTGTCCATGGTTCCGTAAATGCTACTATCATCGTGCTAAGCATGAAGCAGGTATTGCAGATGTAGTCATTACGAACCATTCTAAATTGTTTACTGACATTCAAGCAGGTCATCAGCTGTTGCCGACTTATGAGCGACTTGTTGTTGATGAAGCTCACCATCTAGAGGATGTTGCTGGGAAGCATCTTGGTTTACAGATGAAATACTTTACAATCGTGCATACTCTGATGAGATTGTTTAAAGATAGTAAAACAGGTCAACTTCCAAGCTTAATGGGACTACTACAATCTTCTCACTATGAGAACAGCAATGAATGGATTAGAGTGATGGACGATATGTACCATGATTTGCTAGATGTGAAGGAAAGCTGGGATCGTTTAAGCGATATGCTGTTTGGACTCATGCCTGAGCGTAATGATGCGGCACCAGGCGATCCTGGGCAGTTCGTATTGCGTCTTTTGAGCCACAATAGACCTGATAACTGGGAGGAGATTGTCGCCCTAGAAAACAGCATTTATGTCACGATGGGCGATGTTGTCCGTAAAGGTGAAAAGATGCTTGCACAAATTAGGGACGCGGTTGATGATTATGCGATTGAGGCATTGGTGACAGACATTAGTGGTTTAGTTAAGGATATGGCTAATCAACGAGATGGTCTTCGCACCTTTATTAAGCTTGATAATGAGGACATCGTATATTGGATGGAGGCTAATGGGAATTATCGTGGTCGTTCCCTGCAAATCTTTGCGGTACCGATTGATGTGAGCGAGCAGTTAAAGGCATTCTTTTTTGACAAAAAGAAAAGTGTCGTTATGACCTCTGCAACGTTGTCTGTGGATAAATCATTTCAGTATATGATTGAGCAGCTAGGTCTAGAGCAATCGCAGGAGGATCAACGCTTATTACAGTCAATGTTACCATCGCCATTTAATTATCGAGACCAGTCACTGCTTGTCATCCCTCGAGATTTTCCAAGTCTTAAGGGAAGCATTGGGGATGGCCATTTTATTAATACCCTTGTCACCTCCTTAGCGGATGCGGCTGTTGCAACAAAAGGACGAATGCTGGTCCTGTTTACCTCTTACCGGATGTTAAGACAGGTGTATGATCCATTAAAGGAACGTCTAGCAAATGAAGGAATTACGGTGCTTGGACAAGGTATGGACAACGGCAGTCGCAATAAGCTGACACGCAGATTCCAGCATGATGCAGCATCTGTATTGTTAGGAACTAATAGCTTCTGGGAAGGTGTGGATATTCCAGGGGAGGCATTAACAAGCCTTGCTATCGTTCGTCTCCCGTTTCAGCCACCTAACCATCCTATGGTTGAAGCTAAAAGTGAACGATTAAAGAGAGAGAAAAAAAATCCATTCATGAAATTATCTGTGCCTCAAGCTGTTATTCGGTTTAAGCAAGGTTTTGGACGTTTAGTTCGTTCATCACAGGATCGTGGAATTGTAATTGTGTACGATACGCGTATTTTGGAATCCTATTATGGGAAACATTTCTTGTATTCCTTGCCAGGGCCCAAGATGGAGCATATGCCATTGTCGCAAATGACACCACGTATTTCTCAGTGGCTTGAAATGGAGCAAGAGTAGGAAAAGAGAAAAACCATATTGATATTGATTTTGGAGGTAACAAAATGAAATCGGAGAAAATTTCAGATGCAGTGGTGCGTAGATTGCCTGTGTACCTACGCTTCCTTAATCAACTCACCATGCAGGAAGTGTTAACTGTATCTTCACAAGAATTGGGACAAAAATTAGATTTAAATCCAGCACAGATTCGGAAAGATTTAGCTTATTTCGGAGACTTTGGGCGTAAAGGGATTGGCTATGATGTTTCCTACTTAATCGAAAAAATTAGATATATACTAAATCTTGATCAACAGATCAATGTTGCGTTAATTGGTGCTGGTAATTTAGGTCAAGCCTTGTCTAACTATAATGCTTATTTGAAAGACAACATGAAAATTGTAGCTGTTTTTGATACGTATGAAGGTAAAATCGGTACATCTATTAATAATATTGTTGTGCAGCCGATTGATCAATTAACGGATACAATTATAAAAAATAATGTAAAAATAGGTATTATCACTGTTCCCGGTTCTGAAGCACAACGTGTCGCAGATGAATTGATTTCTGCGGGAATACGTGCAATTTTAAATTTTGCCCCTGTCATTTTAAAAACACCTCCTGACATTCGGGTGCATAACGCCGATTTCACGACGGATTTGTTAAGCTTAGCTTATTATTTAGAAGATAAAGACGATAAAGAAGTGGCGTCACATGAGTCATAAGTGGTTGATTGAAAATGGGACATTTCTAGTTTTAGATCAGACCTCTCCAATTATGAAAGGCTATATGTTAATCCAAGATGACCTGATTCAATATGTGGGGGAAATTCGACCTCAGGTTGAAGAGGATATTCAAATTATGGATGGTTCAGGCTTATTATTTATGCCTGGCTTAATAAATACACATGGTCATTCACCAATGTCGTTATTGCGTGGGTTGAGTGATGATGTTACTCTTCAAGTTTGGCTACAACAAAAAATATGGCCAATGGAAGCAAAATTTAGTGAGCAAGAGATATCTGCAGGGGCAGCATTATCTATCCTTGAAATGATTAAAGGTGGAACAACTACTTTTTTAGATATGTATATTTACATGGATGAGGTAGCTAGACTTGTTGAGCAGGCAGGAATTCGTGCAGTTTTAACTAGAGGGGTACTTGGGTTATGCTCGGAGCAAGAACAGTTAGATAAGCTTGCGGGTGCAGTTTCTTTTGCTAAAGAGTGGAATCATGCAGCAGATGGTCGGATAACTACAATGTTATCACCACATTCACCTTACACCTGTCCTCCTGCTTTGATCCAAAAATTTGTGGAAGCTGCTCATGATCTGAATGTTTCACTACATACACATATGTCTGAGACAAGGCTAGAGGTTCAGCAATGTATTAAGGATTATGGAGTCGCTCCTGCTGAGCATTTGCAGCAACTTGGTTTTTTCTCAAGGCCAGCATTAGTTGCGCACGGGGTACATGTGAATAGCGAAGAGATACAGCTTTTAGCTGAACATAAGGTTAGTGTTGCTCACAATCCAGGAAGTAATCTAAAATTGGCAAGTGGTATCGCTCCTGTTGTACAGTTGCTAGAAGCGGGGGTTAATGTATCCCTTGGTACGGATAGTGCAGCAAGCAACAATAATTTAGATATGTTTGAGGAAATGAACTTGGCTGCTCTAATTCATAAAGGAGTTAGTGGGGATCCGACTGCAGTACCTGCGATAGAAGCACTAAAGATGGGGACTGAATATGGTGCAAAAGCGTTAGGTCTAGCCCATATCGGTAGCCTAAATGCGGGAAAAAAAGCGGATTTTATTGCCCTTTCACTACAGCAAGCTCATTTTGTTCCTAAAAGTGATCTCTTATCCCATCTTATTTATTCAGCAGGTGCACAGGATGTAGAGCATGTATGGGTAAATGGCGTTCAATTAGTCAGACATAAGGAATGTCTCACAATGGATGAGGAGAAAATTTGCTATGAGGCTGAGGCGGCTTTAAAACGTATAAGCTAATATCATCCTACAGCTTAGGGAGGAAAAATAGGCTTTGAAGAGTAGAACGAAATGGATATTGCTGTCTATTCTCATTTTGCTGCTTGTCCTGTTTGGTTTACAGCGATTTTATGTATACGTTCAGCAAGATAAATGGGGTGGCGAGGCTGCAGCAATTGAAAAAGCCAAACAGGAAAGTAACCTAGTTCTAGCTGATAAGGTATGGAAATCAGTTTGGGATAAAGTCGTATGGGTGGTTCAAGGGTCTAATGACCAAGGACAAGGTATGATGGTATGGTTGGAGGATGGGAAGGAACCTCAAAAAAGGCTATTGTCTGAGGGCATGTCCGAAGAGGAGATCACTGCGATCATCAATCAAGAGTTGCCTAACGCAAAAATAAAACGGTTAGTCCCTGGCATTTATAACGATACCTTAGTGTGGCAACTATTTTATAAGCAAAAAGAACATTATATTTATCGCTTCTATGACTTTAACTCTGGGAAAGCATTAGCAGACGAATACACATTGCCTAATCGATAATAATATTTTAAGAAATTAGGTGGCTTTATTAAAAATTAGTGCTTGACAGTAGCTACGCTCCAGAGAGTTCTTACGATTGTTGTTAAAATCATATTCTTTTTATTGAATTATATTTATGGATGGAATTTGATTTTAAGAGACAATCTTCAGAATCTCTCTGTCTCTTCGCTAGTTTGGATCAGCGGTCAAGCACTGATTTCAAGATTGAATCATTAGTTAAGACGAGTTCACATATGATTGTGACTCGTTTTTTTATGCCATTCTTTTTTTTAGAAACGGTAGACAAGCCGCGTGTGGAGTCAATCTTAAAATGGAAAGATGCCATGCCAAAGTTATTGGTTATAATTACATGCTTAAAATTTGAAATAAGTTCACACTTTTTGATCGCCCCGTATATACTTTGTGCTATACTTTTTTGTATGAAAAAGATATACACAAGGAGGGCAAACTTACTATGAAATTACGTATCATTCCGATCTTAGCAACTATTGTTCTCTCCGTTTGTATTTTATTTGGCGGTTGGTATGCTTATCGTATATATGCTGTGAACCAACCCTTTAATAACATTATTACGCAACACGAAGGTGTAAAGAACGCCACATTTACTGTAGATCGTTCTGACGTTAACGTTCAGCTTGAGCTTCAGCCAGGGGCAAATTTAGCTGATATTGTGAAACAAATTGAACAACAAGGTAAAGATATTATTGGAAATCGAAAACTGAATTTAAATATTAAGAACCATTCCTCTAAAAGTTTAGATCAATTATGGGAAAAGACATTATTTACCGTTGCGCAAGCGATGGAAAATAAACAATATACTCAAATCACTGAGGCAATGAAACAACTTGAACAAGGTAATCAGCATGTAAAAGCTGCTGCTCAGATGGATGATACTAACGTTTATATTACGCTGATTGAGGGACAAAACAGCAAGTTCGTTATTTTACCTCGTATCCCACAAAAGATAGGAGTGTGGAGCAATGCGTAAATGGTTACCTGAGATTTTAGTTGGTGTTATACCAGTACTCCTTGTTTTTCTAGCTTTTATTGGCGTTAACATTATTCCACTTGTTGCAGCGCTTGTTTTTGTACTTGCGATGTATGTTGTCAACAAATTGCGTGGTGGTGGGGTGGCGATTGGGGCTTCCCAAGGCCGGAATAAAAATAATAAGCCAACATCTAAGCTTACCTTCGATGAAATTGGTGGACAAGAAAGTGCTAAAAATGAATTAAGAGAAGCGCTCGACTTTTTGGTGAGACGTGATGAGATAGAAAAATTTGGTATTAGACCGATTAAAGGGATTTTACTCACAGGTCCTCCAGGTACAGGGAAAACACTTTTAGCGAAGGCAGCTGCCAATTACACAAACTCTATTTTTGTAGCGGCATCGGGAAGTGAATTTGTGGAAATGTACGTTGGGGTTGGTGCAGGGCGTATCCGTGATTTGTTTAAGGATGCGCGTAAGCAAGCAATTCAAGAAAAAAAGGATAGTGCAATCATTTTTATTGATGAGATTGATGTCATTGGTGGCAAGCGTGAAGGTGGCGGACAACGTGAATATGATCAAACGTTAAATCAATTGCTCACTGAAATGGATGGAATTTATTCTGTGGCTACACCACGTATTTTGCTGATTGCTGCAACAAACCGGAAGGAAATGCTGGATAGCGCGTTACTTCGTCCAGGACGCTTTGACCGTCATATTCAGGTTGATTTGCCTGATAAGCGTGGACGCGAGCACATTTTGAAGCTACATGCACTTAACAAGCCTTTACATGAAGCAACAAGCTTAGCCAAAGCAGCTGAGGAATGTTATGGTTTTTCTGGTGCACAGCTTGAAAGTGTAATGAATGAATCCGCAATTTATGCGATGCGTGAAAATAATACCCATATTGAGCAACGTCATCTATCTATGGCGATTGATAAGGTAATGATGGGGGAGCAAAGTGATCGAAAGTCGACAGAAGAAGAAAAACGTCGGGTTGCTGTTCATGAGCTTGGACATGCAGTAGCGGCGGAAATTGTGGCACCAGGCAGTGTGAATCAAGTTGTACTGAGTCCTAGAGGACGTGCTCTTGGTTATGTGCGTCATAACCCTCAGGACGATAAGTATTTGTATACAAAGGAATATTTAGAGGGGCAAATTATCGTCGCTTTAGCTGGCGCTGCCGCAGAAGAAATATATTATGGTGGTCGCAGTACAGGCTCAAGCAATGACTTTGAACAGGCATTAAAGCTTGTGAATACGATGATTACTTCTGGCATGACCTCCCTAGGTATTGTTAATATGGAAATGTTACCTCAAGACGTGCTATTAAAGGAAAGTAATCTTATTTTAGATCAGCTTGCTGATAGAACAAAAAGGAAAATGTTAGAGCACGCGATCGTCTTTGAAACGTCATTAGAGGTGTTAATGAGAGAGGAAAGACTATCTGGAGAGCAATTCCGATGTCAATTTAGTGACAGTATCAATTTACCGGCATAAAAATTTGTGCCGGTAATTTTTTTTACTTTTTCTTCGTGCTAAGATATTATTATATGTTGGGTACTATGTATCTTTCGACATAATCAGTACAATATTAAATGTGTAGTAAACGAAAGGATGGAGACATTAAAACAATGAACTTCAAAAAGATAGGTGTTATTGGCGGCGGAACAATGGGCCAAGGCATCAGTGAGATGTTGGCGGCGAAAGGCTTAGATGTACTACTTGTGGAAGAAACTCCAGAAAAACTAGAGCATGCGTATAGCATGATCGAAACCAGTCTTGATAAACAGCTTGAAAAATGGGCGATTACCAAGTCTGAAAAAAAACTGATTATGTCAAAAATTCATAAGGTAACTCATTTTGCAGAGCTTGGAACTTGTGATATGGTCATCGAAACCATTTCTGAAAATTTACAAGCTAAGCAAGAAGTGTTCCATCAGCTTGACCAAGTATGCCCAAGTAATATTTTACTTGCAAGTAATACTTCTACGTTAAGCTTGACTGAAATTGCAGGTACAACGAAGTACCCTGAACGTGTAATCGGGATGCATTTTATTTACCCTGTAGCTAAAATCAATCTCGTGGAAATTATTCGTGGATTAAAAACTTCTGACGAAGCATTTGAAGCGACAAAGGAATTTGTTGAAGAACTTTTAGACAAGCGTGGCGTGATGGTTCACGAATCCCCAGGATTTGTAACGTCTCGTATTATGTGTGTCATGATTAACGAAGCATTACATGTATTAGGTGAAGGCGTAGCAACAGAAGAAGATATCGATGCATCTATGCGTATCGGGTATCAATTCCAGTACGGCCCACTTGAAATGGCTGATCGGTTTGGACTAGACTCTGTACTTGCTGCACTAGAGCGCATGTTCCGGGAATTTGGCGAGCTTAAATATCGTCCATCCTATGTATTAAAGAAAATGGTACGTGCCGGTCATCTCGGTGTAAAAACAGGTGAAGGCTTCTTTAAATACAACAAGGATGGTGAACGAGTGTGAAAATTTTAGTGATTAATGCGGGAAGTTCTTCCCTTAAATATCAGTTGTATGATATGACAACGGAGGCAGTTCTTGCAAAAGGACTTGTAGAACGTATTGGTATGGATTCATCTATTTTGAATCATAAACCAACAGGTAAAGAAGAAGTGACAGAAGTTAGCGAAATTTTAGAGCATAACACTGCGATTCGTAAAGTTATTGATATGTTAACGCACGAAGAGCATGGTGTGCTTAAATCTGTTTCTGAGATTGATGCTGTAGGACACCGTGTTGTTCATGGTGGGGAAGCATTTACAGATTCCACACTCATTACGGGTGAAGTGAAGTCCGAAATTCGTAGATTATTTGATTTGGCACCGTTACATAATCCGCCAGCGATTATGGGGATTACTGCTGCTGAGAAAAATATGCCTAATGTGCCCCATGTGGCAGCATTTGATACTGCATTCCATCAAACGATGGAAGAAACATCTTATTTGTATCCAATACCAAAAGTATTGTACAAAAAGCATCATGTTCGTCGTTATGGTGCGCATGGAACTTCTCATTTCTATGTTAGCAAGGCTGCTGCTGAATACTTGGACCGTCCGATTGAAGAATTGAAAATTATTACTTGTCATATCGGTAATGGTGCAAGTCTTACTGCTGTTAAGGGTGGTAAATCGATTGATACCTCAATGGGTCTAACTCCGTTAGAAGGTTTAATGATGGGGACACGTAGTGGTGATATTGACCCTGCGATCGTAACTTTTGTGATGAATAAAGAAGACCTTAGCATTAGTGAAGTTAACTCCATGCTTAATAAGCATAGTGGTTTACTTGCTATTTCTGGTAGCAGTAGTGATATGCGTGATATCGAAAATGGTGTAAAAGAAGGACAACCTAATGAGACACTAGCTTTTGATATGTATGAATATCGTCTTCGTAAATACATCGGTTCTTATGCCGCTGCTATGGACGGAGTTGATGTGATCGTATTTACAGCGGGTGTTGGTGAAAACTCTTCCTTTGTTCGCGAACAAGTATGTAAAAACTTAACTTACCTTGGCGTTGAGATTGACCCTGAGTTAAATGCGATCCGTTCTGGTGACCCACGTCGTATTTCTACACCAAATTCTAAAGTTGAAGTATTGGTTATTCCAACAAATGAAGAGCTTGTCATTGCACGTGATACACTTCGCATTGCACAAGAAAATAAGAAATAATAAAATTTTGTATCGTTAGAGGAGAGGTTAAAGCATGGCGATCAAAACTGTGATCCGTCAGGTTAACGAGCACGTCGGGGAAACTGTCGTGATCGGTAGTTGGTTAAATAATAAACGTTCCAGTGGTAAAATCCAGTTCTTACAGCTTAGAGATGGAACAGGGTATATTCAAGCTGTTGTTGTGAAAAGTGAAGTATCTGAGGAAACTTGGGATGCTGCAAAAAGCTTGACACAGGAATCCTCCATGTATGTCACAGGCGTTATTCGTGAGGAGCCACGTAGTGCCTCGGGTTACGAAATGACTGTAACCGAAGTGAAGGTGCTTCATTTAACTGAAAATTATCCGATTACGCCAAAAGAGCATGGTGTGGACTTCCTGATGGATCATCGTCATTTATGGCTTCGTTCTGCAAAGCAACGTGCTATAATGGTTATTCGCGCTCAAATTATCTCTGCTGTGCAAGAGTTTTTTGATAAAAATGGTTTTACTTTGGTAGACCCACCAATTTTAACGCCAACTACTGCTGAAGGCACAACAAACTTGTTCCAGACCAAATATTTTGATGAGGATGCGTATTTGACGCAAAGTGGTCAATTGTATCTGGAAGCTGCTGCAATGGCGCTTGGCAAGGTGTATTCATTTGGCCCAACGTTCCGTGCAGAAAAATCCAAAACCCGCAGACACCTTATTGAGTTTTGGATGATCGAACCTGAAATGGCGTTTGTAGAGCACGAAGAAAGCCTAGAGGTACAAGAACAGTTCATGAGCCATGTTATACAATCAGTGCTTACTCATTGTAAGCCTGAGCTTGAGGCAGTTGGACGAGATATTAGTAAGCTAGAAAATATTCAAGCGCCGTTCCCTCGTATTACGTATGATGAGGCAATTGAATATTTGCATACACAGGGCTTTGATATTCCATGGGGTGAGGATTTTGGTGCGCCTCATGAGACAGCAATCGCTGAACGTTATGACAAGCCAGTGTTTATTACTCATTATCCAGCAGGAATTAAATCGTTTTATATGAAACCAGATCCTGAGCGTCCTGAGGTTGTATTGTGTGCGGATATGATTGCACCAGAGGGTTATGGTGAAATTATTGGTGGATCACAACGGATCGACGATCCAGCATTAATGGAAGAACGCTTCAAGGAGCATAACTTGTCTATGGAGACATATCAATGGTATATGGATATTCGTAAGTATGGTTCTGTTCCACATTCCGGTTTTGGACTTGGCTTAGAGCGGACAGTGGCGTGGATTTGTGGACTTGACCATGTACGTGAAACAATTGCGTTCCCTCGTATGTTGTACCGTTTGTATCCATAACCGTTGGTTTGTAGCTCTACCTTCGGTTTAACGTGAAGGAGGGTAAAGGATATGGCTATGAATGAAGCGTGGAAAATATGGGCTAAAGGCATTTCCTATGGTCTTGAAATGGAAGCTGTCCAAGTTCCAGCTGTGCTGCTTATGCATTATCGTAAGCTTGGTTTACAAATGTCTGAGCTTGTTTTACTGTTGGAACTGGTTGCTTTTAAACAAAATCAGCGTGATGAATTTCCTTCTATCCTACAATTAGAGCAGGTAACAGGGATGACGTCAGATGAATTGTCCTTGTCTTTGCGACATCTTATGCAGAGCGGTTGGATTGCGATTGAAGAAATGGAAGACCCAATAACGGGAATTCATTCTGAACGTTATAATCTAACCGGAGTGTATCAAAAAATAGGACAACATATGGCAGAAGAACGTGAGGCTGCACATCAGAGCTCTAAGAATTTTAAATCTGGTACGTCTGAGGACTTACAGGATGATATCGACGAGGATTTAGAAGCTTCTCGTAACTTGTTTGCTATTTTTGAGAAGGAATTTGCTAGACCACTCACACCGATGGAGTGTGAAACGATTTCGGGATGGTTGGATCAAGATGGTTATCCTGAAGAGTTGATTTTATTATCTCTAAAAGAGGCTGTCTTTGCTGGTAAAGTTCATTTTCGATACATCGATCGAATTTTATTAGAGTGGAGCCGCAATAGAGTTAAAACTGCCGAGGATGCCAAGGCGTATACACAACGCTTCCGAGCGGGTAGAGGTTAAGGGTAAGATGGTTAAAGCTTTTTGAAAAAGGCGTGGGAATTTTGTTCCCACGTCTTTTTTTATTAATAAATGTATCAAATACATATTAGATGATTGGAATTATTTCTAGGGACTGTGAATTTTATTTTTATTTTGGCTTTCTCGCCAAATAAAATTCAATCGTATCATATATGTTTAACTCGTTCCCATGCGCTAGAATGACTTCTTTTACCCTATCTTCAAATTTACCCTTAATGTCCTTTGGCAACACGGCATGGTCTGAGTAGGTTTGAAGCAAAGCGATATATTCCTCTGCATTAAACTGTCGCTCATTATGAAGCAGACGAAATTCTAAATCAGTGAAGCCATAGTTTAAAATGTTACTAATCCTTTGTTCATATCGCTTTGTTTCATGCTGAAGTACTTTATAAGTAAAATCTGGACGTAATTCTGTATAGATTTGCTGGATAGCTTGATGTAATGGATCATCCTCTTTACCTACGAAGGGACGGTTCCAGAACAAAGCGATGGCGCCACCAGGTTTGAGTAGATTAAACAGCTTTGGAAATCCAAGCTCTACAGGAATCCAATGAAATGCAGTGGCAGAATAAATAAGATCAAAACTGTCCGGATCTCCTTCGTATTCCTCGAAGGGGATATTTTTAATGTCTAAATTGGCATATTGACTAAATTTATTTCTTGAATAATCCGCAAGTTTATTCCCGAGCTCGATTGCAGTAATTTGACAGCCTGTCTCCAAAATAGGACGTGTTGCTTGTCCTGTGCCAATGCCAACTTCAAGGGCATGAGACTCCCCATCAATATTGGCATATTCTATCAAGGTTTTGAATAAGACCGGTACGTATTGAGGACGATACTTCTCATAAATATCGGCAACTTCATTAAAAATAAAACGCTCATCCATATTCATTTCCCCCTTTATCTAGCATTATTTTTTCCACTGTCGTTCAACTAAGTTCATTATAGTGCAGGTGAAGAATCAAGTATACCCTAACTGGAAGAAACTTGACTTTTTGAATTTACATTTGTAATATTAATATTCAGATTGAACTATTACATTTGTAAAAGATAAAACTTTGTTAGAGTGGTGGAGGTTACAGTATGGATATGATGCCTAAAATTTCTGAATCAGAATGGGAAATAATGAAGATCATTTGGAGAGAAAATCCAATTACAGCAGAGCACATTATGGGCTTGCTTCCTAAGGAATACGGATGGAGTGATCAAACCATTCGAACATTTATTAATCGATTATTAAAAAAACGAGTTATTGGCTTTGAGAAAACGGGTCGAAGCTATAATTATTACCCACTACTATCTGAAAAGGAATGTGTGTGGACTGAGAGTCAATCTTTTATTAAACGCGTGTTTGGTGGCAGGTCTAACAAGTTGGTAGCCAATTTTATTGAGGAAGTAGATTTATCCCAAAATGAAATTGAGAAGCTGCAAAAAATATTACAGGAAAAGCAGAAGAAGATGGATCAAACAAATAATGAATAAATTATATGATACCTTTAGTTGGTTTATCAGTTCTACGATAGCAGGAAGTATCGTGATTGTATTTATTTTTATATTTTTATTTATTTTTCGTAAACGATTTGCACCTCCAATACGTCATATATTATGGATAGTTGTTCTTATGCGGTTAGTAGTGCCTGTTTTTCCAAATAGTCAGGAGTAAAACAAAACCCACATCAACAAATTGATTACATAGCTAATTCAGATTGTACTGGAGAAAATTATGCAGAAAGAGAAGACATACAACCGATTAAAGTACGCCCTATGAAGTTACCAGGGCAAGAATTGTATCGTACAGACAGTTATAAAATTGATGGAGTTCTCAGTAGCGCAGATGAATGAAATTGTCTCCGCAATTAATAAGGGAACGTCCACTAGTGCTAAGGTAAGCAAAAGGATGGTGTCAGATGAAATTAGAGGATAGGGTTACAATTTTAAAGGAGTATCAAGTATATTGCTATCAGGTATGTCTATGTCTCCTTCATGAACAAAGACGAGCTGAGGCAGCAGCATGTACTGCTTTATTAAATATAGCACAGATTTCTGAATTTTTTACTGCTGATCCTGTTAAGAAAAGGGCAAAAGTAAGGCAAGCAGCAATTCATGCAGCTAATGAAATAGCAATGGAGAAAAGCTCCACAGCATAAATTAACTATTTTATTTAACAAATAAATTAGCCATAATTTATATTGGGCTGATATACTGAGCTTGTAGCACCAATTCAAATTAGGGGGAGTTTCTCTGATCGGCTGGATCATTTATAGACCTTCAAATAATGAAGTGAAGGCGGAAACGTTTGAAATTGATCGCTTTGTTGAAGTGGCTCAGGAGCAGGACATTGAAATAAGAGTGCTTGCACCAGAGCAATTTGAATTAATTGTAACCCGTGATGATCGTAAAAGTGTGCTTGTAGATGGTGAAGTTCTCCCATTACCTGATTTTGTATTACCCCGTATGGGTGCAGGTACGAATTACTTTGGTTTAGCATTGATTCGTCATCTTGAACGATTAGGGGTCAGAACGTTTAACTCCTCACAAAGCATCGATACTGTAAAGGACAAGCTTTATACGTTACAGATTTTAGCCGAGCATAACCTGCCTGTTCCTAAAACAATTTTAATTCGTTCTAAGGTGGATGTTGAATTAGTTGAAAAGCATCTTGGCTTTCCAGCTGTGGTGAAAACCATTTCTGGCTCACAAGGTAGTGGTGTATTTTTAGCTGAGACGAAATCCAAATTTATTGATCTAGTAGAAATGATTAACGCCTACAAAGAAAATGCAACGATGATTATTCAGGAGTTTGTGGAATCTAGTCGTGGCATGGATTTGCGCGTAATAACGATTGGTGGACGAGCTGTTGCAGCGATGAAGCGTACTTCAGGGAATGATAGCTTTAAAGCCAATTATTCAAGAGGCGGTTTTGTAGAGCCGTTTGAGATGAATCCTGAGGTAGAGTGGTTGGCGCTTGAAACGTCACGTCTGCTGAATTTAGATATTGCGGGTATTGATTTATTGTTTGATGGGGAGCATTACAAAATTTGTGAAGCCAACTCTTCTCCTGGATTTGAAGGCTTAGAGTCATGTTGTAATGTCAATATAGCAGATGAAATTTATAACTTTTTACGGGTAAGATTAAATCGCTTTTAGATGGTGAAGTTTTGAATATCTAACTTACTTTCATTAATCCTTAGATGACTGACTTAGATGACCATAAGCTAAGTCTCTTTAGTTCACAAGCAAAATCAAAGGCTTCTAATCTTCGTATCGCTTGGGGAAGCGAATCACCCCACACATATACGCCCTGCTGATGCCCTAGTAAAATGGGGATGTCTGGGTGAAGTGTATTCGCAACGAATTGAGCTAGCATGATAGAATTTGCTGGTTCTTGCTGAGAGGGGTTAGGGAATATTGGGATATTAAGGTGTTTGTCATCATGTCCTAAGCCTAACTCGGCATATCTCGTCACTTCGTTATGTTCCAAGCTAACATAAGAGTGCGTATGAAAGTGGTCGCTAATCTCGTAATGTAGTGGCTTATGGATATGCAAAATAGAAGTACAGCCTGTTAAACGATAAATTTTTGCATGAATAGAGGCTTCCTTGCCTGAAGCAACTTCGGTTGCTTCACAAGGTAAGCCTTTTTCGTTTATAAAAATAAAGTTTGGCTCAAAAGGATAGGAGGCAGAGGACAAGGAGTCGATATCCGACTGAGTTTGTTCCTTTGTGTTCACATTCATTGCAAAATAGTACCTTGTTGGGTCATAAGGGCCAACTCTCATGGAAATGCTACCACAGCCTGCGGGAAAAAAATGTTTTTGTTGCAGGGCATAGTAGGTGCTCTGCAACGTGTTTAACACGGTTATCTTTTCTGCTGTTGGAATGAGACTAAAATCCATTGCCATCTTCTCCTTTCCTTTTCTGTGTAATCATTAAATTAACTTCGGCAAACTTATTTAAATCATCTATTTTTACTAACTATAGCTACACTACAGCAACGAAGCCTTGACAGCCTCGCCCATTTCGTGCGAACGTTCTGCGCAACGATGAACCGCAGCCTTAACGGTATTTGTAAAATCACCTTGATCTAATACTGCAAGTGCAGCTTGAGTTGAGCCATTTGGCGAAGTAATATCCTTCCGTAGCTTGGCAGGATCTTCGCCTGTATGCAACATCATTTCAGCAGCGCCTTTAACTGTCTGAACGGTCAATTGCCTCGCTTGCTCTGGAGATAAACCACCTTCGATCCCCGCTGCCATCATGGCTTCCATCATATAATAAATATAAGCAGGGCCACTGCCAGATATCCCTGTTAAGATGTCTAGCTTTTCCTCTGGGATCACAGTTACCATACCTACAGCTTGAAAAATTGCTAATATCTGCTCGGCTGCATGTTCATTAACTTCATCGGAAAAAGATAAGCCAGTTGCACCAAGGCCAATTGAGCTTGATGTATTTGGCATCGTACGTGCAATCGGTAGTGATTGTCCTAGTAATGCTTGAATCGTCGCGATCGATAAACCTGCAATGAGTGAAACGATGGTTTGTCCAGCATGAAGTAGAGGGGCAACCGCTTTAATGGCGTTACCCGCATCCTTTGGTTTCATCGCAAGCACAACGATATTTGCTTCTTTTAACAGCTTATGCTTGGTTTGCTCTTCATATCCAACCTGTAAACCATATTTTTGCTGAAGTTCATTTAATCGAGCCTCATTAGTACGATTGAGCATTGAAATTTGCCCTGCCCCAACCACTTGATTATGAATAAGACCACGGACGATGGCTTCTGCCATCGAGCCCGCACCATAAAAGCAGATGGTGGGTGACGTATTCATTACTACATTTACTTTATTATCTACATCTTCTTGATTCGCTAGATTCTCTTTATTTGCGTTATCCCTTTTCGTCACGAAGATTTGTCCCCTTTCCTTAGCGAGTTAACCTCTAATTTGTCCGTTGCCTTGAATGAAATATTTGCTTGAGGTTAGTGCTGGTAATCCCATTGGCCCTCTAGCGTGGAGCTTTTGTGTGCTGATTCCGATTTCCGCACCAAATCCAAATTCAAAACCGTCAGTAAAGCGAGTAGAAGCATTATGATAAACAGCCGCCGCATCAATTTCCCGTTGGAAACGAGCCGCTAATTCATTATCATTAGTTACAATACATTCAGAATGCTTTGTGCCGTACGTTGCGATGTGCTGTAACGCCTCATCTATGTTGGCGACGATTTTTACGTTTAAAATGTAGTCGTTATATTCAGTTGCATAATCCTCATTGGTTGCAACCGTAGCCCATGGAACAAGGTTTAATGTCTTTTCACACCCACGAAGCTCTACACCAGCCTCCTTAAAAGCAAGTGCTAATTCTTTAAAATGATCGTGTGCATAGTCTTCATGAAGCAACAAGGTTTCCATCGCATTGCAGACAGAAGGACGTTGAACTTTAGCATTCAAGCTAATCGATGCTGCCATAGCAGAATCTGCATTTTTATCAATATAGGTGTGACAAATGCCTGCACCAGTTTCAATGACAGGGACAGTCGCGTTTTTCACAACATGCTGAATTAAAGAACTACCCCCACGAGGGATGATGACGTCAAGTAGACCATTTAGCTGTAGCATATCGTCCACGGAGGAACGATTTGAATCCTCAATAAGCTGAAGGGCATCTGCAGGGATATCGCTTTGTGCTAGTGCTTCATGAATGACGGCTACAATTTGACGATTGGAGGAAATCGCGGCTGAACCTCCGCGTAAAACTACGGCATTTCCTGTTTTTAAGCACAAGCCAGCGGCATCAACAGTAACATTTGGACGAGCCTCATAAATAATACCGATGACACCGATAGGCACACGACGTTGTACAATATGCAGTCCATTTGGACGATCGATCGTGGCAAGGGTTTCTCCAACAGGATCAGGCAAGCTGACGATTTGTCTTAGACCATCAGCAATGCCAGCAATGCGCTCCTCATTTAAAGCTAAGCGATCTAATAAGGAAGGGGAGGTTCCGTTTTCCTTTCCGCGCTTTAAATCCTCTTCATTTGCAACAATAATCGAAGGTGCTTGTTTCACTAAAGCATCTGCGGCAAGTAACAAAGCTTTATTTTTTTGCTCTGTTGTATTTTGACTTAATTGGGTTGCAGCTTTCGCCGCTAACTCTGCTTTTAATTGGACTTCGCTCATGGATAAATCCTCCTTTTTAATTACAATTTAATCATTTAGTTTGATGAAATTTATTTTAATGAGATCCATTCGTCACGGTGAATGACTTCAAGTCGGTGTACGCCGTCTATTTTTTTAATAACGTCACCACTAGATAATCCTAAAATTCCACTAAGCTGTGCTGTATCATAGTTGACAATACCTCTGCCTAGCAGCTCTTGTTTTGCATTCACAACCTCAACCACGTCCCCTGCGTGAAAATGCCCTTTAACTCCACATACCCCAACAGGCAACAAGCTCCGTCCACCTTGGAGCAGGGCTTCTTCAGCGCCTTGATCGACCTCTAGGGTGCCAATCGGGGTGGATAAGAAGCCTAACCATTGTTTTTTGCGGGGTAAAGCGTTTGCTTGTGTAGAGAAGTAGGTACCTTTTCCCTTTCCTTGGATAATGTGAAGTAGCTCATTTGCTTGCTTCATTTTTCCGACAAAGACAGGGACGCCACTACGGGTAGCAATTTTAGCGGCATCAATTTTGGAGCGCATGCCTCCTGTACCGACGGCACTTCCAGCCCCACCTGCAATGCTGTAGATATGTTCATTGATATCTTCTACGGTGCTAATTCTAGTCGCAGCAGGATCGATGCGAGGGTCCTTTGTGTATAAACCATCCATGTCTGTCAGAATGATTAATTGCTCGGCTCTAAGTAAATTAGCAACAAGCGCAGATAACGTATCATTATCGCCAAATTTCAGCTCATTTAAGGAAACCGTATCATTTTCATTAATGATTGGCAAAACAGCATGCTTTAAAAGCTCCTCAATTGCCATACTCGCATTGCCGGTATGCTTACGATTTTGAAAATCCGAACGGGTTAGCAAAATTTGTGCAGTCACGATACCATGCTGGTGTAGCGCTTCTCTATATTTTTGCATTAATAAGGCTTGACCCACAGCCGCGGCGGCTTGCTTTTCATGTAATAAATGAGGGCGTTCAAGAAATCCCATTTCCCTAAAACCTGCGGCAACCGCACCAGAAGTAACAAGTACAGGCTGATATCCTGCTGTGTGAATGGTTGCTAGCTCTGCTGCAAAATAAGTAATCGCTTGCTCGTTAATTCCCCCTTCAGGGGTAGTTAGCGAGCTGCTCCCGATTTTAATGACAATTCGGTGTAACAATACGGTTCACTCCTTTAAATAACAACTTATAACAAAAAAACCTTCATCCATTTGCTTATGCAAAGGACGAAAGTTTAACTTCCGCGGTACCACCTTTGTTGATGAAAGATTTATACGTTTCATCCAACTCAAAGCCTGTAACAGAGGCACTGTCCGAAATATATTCGGCCGTTCAGGGGTAGGATTCAGAGAATTCGCATTGTTGTAAATTCTTTCAGCCTGTGGAATTTACTCTCTAACATCAATGCTTGTTTTACTCTTACTGGTCCCTTCAACACGTTTCGCTTAGATTCATTTTATTGCTTTATTGCGCTAATGAATATTAATTATTGATAGAATACCACGGGGATGTAATCATTGCAAAACAATTCTAAACGGAGCTTAAATACCTGACTCAATTAGGCTTGATCCGTATCCTTCTGCATTTCAATCATATGACTTGGCATAACGGCTTGGAACGTAGCGATAAAAGCTTCAGCGGCCTTGGACAAATAGCGTCCTTTACGATAGGCAATAATCAGTGTTCGGCTTGGTGATGGATCTAATGGGAGAAAAACTGGAGTTAATTCACTACTTTTTGCACGTGCAATTAACCGTGGTACAAGGGATACCCCCATGCCTGCTGCAACTAGTGATTGTACAGTTTCCATATTGTTGCTTTCAAATACGACATTAGGTTCAAAACCCGCCTCCTTGCACAATTCAAGTGCTAGTCTACGGAAACCCTGACCCTTTTTCAATAAAATAAAAGGTTCATCTGCTAGCTGAGCAAGCTTAACTGGCTTATGAAGCTGACCAGATTGGGCTAAAGGATGCTCAGGCGGAACCGCAAGGTCAATTTTTTCCTCTCCTATAATTTCATAGGTTAAAGTTGGTTCTTGTAGTGGCAGAGATAACAAGCTTAAATCTGTTCCCCCTCCAGCCGTTAGCTTTTCTAAATGTAAGGAGCTGTCCTCAAGCAAAGTAACGTCAATGTGTGGATAAGCGGCCTTAAAAGCAGGCAACACATAGGGTAATAAGTGTGAGCCTGTGATTGGCATACTGCCGATATGTACACGTCCTGCACGAAGCTGTGAAATGTCGTCCATCTCTTGTCTTAATTGCTCAACTGCATCCATGATGCCTCTTGCATGAGCAATAAAGCTTTCACCCGCATGGGTTAGCTCAACAGAGCTTGTATTACGGTGAAAAAGCTTAACCCCTAGCTCCTGCTCCAGCTTGGATAACTGCTGACTCAGGGAAGGTTGCGCGATATGTAGCTTTTCCGCTGCTCTTGAAAAGTTTTTAGTTTCTGCAATTTGTAATGTGTATTGAAGCTGTCGAAATTCCATTGTAGTGCTCACTCCTGATTTAATGTTTTTGCTATAGAATATAATACCATTATAGGTTATACCTATCAATTAAGCCGTGAGTACAAAGAAATTAGAAATGAGACTAGGTGTTAGAGTATAATATAAAGCAACACTTGTTATAGGAGGTTTTTTTGTGAAAGTATGGAAGGAAATTCGTGGTTGGGGATTATCCATCATTATTGGGTTTGTGCTTAGTGTTATTATTGGTATTTTTGTCATCCAACCCTACAGAGTAGATGGGCATTCTATGGAACCTACTTTAAATGATACGCAGCGTATTTTTGCTTGGAAAACAGTGCATACATTAAGTAAGCTTCCAGCTTATGAGGACATTGTCATTATTGATAGTCGTGTCGATCGTAAACGCACGTTGTTTGATGATATTAAAGAAAATCCGATTGTGCAAATGTTTTCAGGTAACGGATCAGATGAAATCTTTTTTGTGAAGCGTGTAATTGGTTTACCTGGTGATAAAATTGAAATTAAGGAAGGCCATCTATATCGTAATGGAAAAGAAGTAAATGAGCCCTACATTAAAGAACCGATGATGGCGGGTATGGATCAGAGCTGGGAAATTCCTGAAAATCATATTTTTGTAATGGGAGACAATCGTAATCATAGTAAGGATAGCCGCAGTATTGGTCCCATTCCGTTGACACATGTGATGGGTGTAGATTTATAAACGGAACAGCGTATACCTGTTTAGCTTTGTGATATAGTAATAAGCATAGCAAGATCAAACATTCTAGGGGGAGTCTGAAAAGTCAGCAGGGAGCAGATGTTGTTGAATTTTCGATCTATACAAGGCACTTTTACGCAGGCTTACTGGGGTAAGTCAATGAAAAGTAACGCAGTAGAGGCGAAACCGCGGGAACAGATGACCTTGAACGTGGTTTCAGACACACCCAAGCACAGACAAAGGAGAAGAACGACATGAGCGAAAAAATCTATTCCTTAGTAGTGATTGGATATGGGGGAATGGGCAGTCAGCACGTTCGTATGCTTGAGAAAGTGGATCGGATTAAGGTTACGGGTATGTATGATACTAAACAATCTAGACTGGATGAAGCTTCAGCTCAAGGCTTTAAGACGTATGATTCTCTTGAAGCGGTATTAGGGGATGCTACCGTAGATATTTTGCTAATTGCAACGCCAAATGATAATCATCATGATATTGCTGTTCGTGGTATGCAAGCAGGAAAGCATATTATTTGTGAAAAACCAGCGATGCTTAATAGTGGTGAAATCGAAGATGTCATGCAGGTGTCTGAAAAAACAGGCAAGCTGTTCATGGTACATCAAAATCGTCGTTGGGACGAAGATTATTTAGCAGTTAAGAAGCTGATGGATGAAAATACATTAGGTGAAGTATTTTACCTAGAAACACGAGTACACGGTTCAAGAGGCATTCCTGGAGATTGGCGACATGAAGCAAGCCGAGGTGGCGGAATGGTGCTCGATTGGGGTGTACATTTACTTGATCGCTTGTTGCTATTGTTCCCTGAGCCAGTGACCAGTGTGTATGCGAAATTAAGTTATATTCTTGGGCATCAGGTGGATGACGGGATGAAGGCCTACATAACCTTTGAAAGTGGTAAAACAGCGTTAGTTGAGGTTGGCACTACGAACTTTATTCCTTTACCGTTATGGTATGTGACAGGGCGTTATGGTTCAGCAGCTATACAGGATTGGAGTATGAATGGTCAAGTGGCAACGTTGGATCGTTTAGATGATCACAAAGATGCAAAGCCAATTGTTGCTGGAGCAGGATTAACTAAAACGATGGCACCGAGAACGAAAAAGGAAGATACGATTACAATAAATCCAGTGCCTAGAGTAGACTCCGACGTACGGGAATTTTATTATAATTTTATTGATAGTATTGAACAAAAGAGCCAGCCAATTGTAAAAAATGATGAAGTATTACGTGTCATGAAGCTAATGGAGGCGATTTTCGAATCGCATAAGTTAGGACAGGCTGTTCATTTAAATTTATAGGTGCGTATCATTTTAGCTCAATTGTAATTAGTGTCGACCAATTCAATTCCGCTAGTATTGTTTGTAAGTATTTAAGTACCCTTTGAATTCTGGGTACTTTTTTTATTCTCCCTTTATACAGCCTTATAGGTATTACCTATCAATACGATAGCATCTATGTATTTCTAACATAACTTAAAATCTGATATAGTATGATCATTAAAGAAGCGGATTTATATTAAGGATTTAAAGCCAGCGATTTTAGCAATTATTTTACAACTATTTAATTCAAGATAACCTATCTGAGGTGATTAAAAATGACAACTAAAAAAACGATGTATGAAAAAATTTGGGACAATCACGTTATTTTTCAAGAGGAAGGCAAGCCAAGTATTTTGTATATTGATTTACATCTTGTGCATGAGGTAACTTCACCTCAAGCCTTTGAAGGCTTGAGATTAGCGGGACGTAAAGTACGTCGTCCAGAATTGACATTTGCAACAATGGATCATAACGTACCTACGAAAGACCGCTTCAACATTAAAGATCCAATTTCTAAACAGCAGATTGATACCTTATCTAAAAACTGTGCTGATTTTGGCGTCACCTTGTATGATCTTGACACGATTGATCAAGGTGTTGTACACGTTATGGGGCCTGAGCTTGGATTAACGCATCCAGGAAAAACAATTGTATGTGGAGATAGTCATACTTCTACACACGGGGCATTTGGTGCATTAGCATTTGGGATTGGGACAAGTGAAGTAGAGCATGTACTTGCAACGCAATGTTTGCAGCAAGCAAAGGCAAAAACGCTAGAGGTTCGTTTTAATGGTAAACGTAAACCAGGTGTAACCGCAAAGGATATGATTCTTGGTGTGATTGCTAAGTATGGGACTGACTTTGCTACAGGTTATGTTATTGAATATACAGGTGAGGCTATTCGTAGCTTAACGATGGAAGAACGTATGACCGTTTGTAATATGTCTATTGAAGGTGGGGCAAGAGCAGGACTTATTGCACCAGATGAAGTGACATTTGAATATTTGCGTGGACGTGAGCATGTACCTCAAGGGGAAGCTTTTGAGCAGGCAGTTGCAACATGGTCTCAATTAGTGACTGATGAAGGTGCTAGCTACGATCGTATTGTCGAGTTTGATGTGGATAGCTTAGTACCACAGGTAACTTGGGGAACTAGTCCAGGGATGGGAACAAGCATTGAAGCAACTGTGCCTAATCCAGCTGATTTTGAAACTGAAAATGAACGTAAAGCGGCTGAAAAGGCGCTTGAGTATATGGGCTTAACGCCAGGTACACCAATGAAGGATATTGCTATCGATTATGTATTTATCGGTTCTTGTACAAATGGTCGGATTGAGGATTTGCGTGCTGCTGCTGAAATTGCTAAAGGCTATAAGGTTTCAGATAATGTCACTGCGATCGTTGTACCAGGCTCTGGACGTGTGAAAATCCAAGCTGAACAAGAAGGATTGGATAAAATATTTACGGAAGCTGGCTTTGAGTGGCGTGAAGCAGGTTGTAGTATGTGCTTGGCGATGAATCCGGATGTATTATCCCCAGGACAACGTTGTGCTTCGACTTCGAATCGTAACTTTGAAGGACGTCAGGGTCGTGGAGGAAGAACTCACTTAGTTTCTCCAGCAATGGCTGCGGCTGCGGCAATCAAGGGACGTTTTGTTGATGTACGTGAGTGGGATATTAAGCAAGAGGTTGCTGCTAATTAAGGATCATAATTATTGACAAAGGAGTGTAGTCTGATGGAGGCATTTACTAAGCATACAGGGGTTGTAGGTCCCGTAGATCGGGTTAACGTTGATACAGATGCAATTATTCCAAAGCAATTTTTAAAACGGATTGAGCGTACAGGTTTTGGACAGTTTTTATTTTATGAATGGCGTTTTGATCCAGAAGGTAACGTAAATCCAGAGTTTGAGCTTAATAAACCACGTTATGAGGGCGCTTCTGTCCTGATTTCAAGAGTTAACTTTGGTTGTGGCTCTTCTCGTGAGCACGCACCTTGGGCTATTTTAGATTATGGCTTCCGTTGTGTGATTGCACCTTCATTCGCAGATATTTTTTATAACAATTGCTTTAAAAATGGGATTTTACCGATTAAGCTATCTGAAGAGCAGGTAGAGCAACTATTCCAAAAAACAGCAGCGAAGGAAGGCTATCAGCTTCACATTAATTTAGAAGATAAAGTGATCACCGATGATGAAGGCTTAGAAATTAAATTTGAGCTTGATGAACATCGTCGTCAATTTTTACTTCAAGGGTTGGACGATATCGGCTTAACGTTGCAACATGAGGATTTAATTACAGCTTATGAGGAAAAAAGAGCAGCCCAAGCGGTATAACGTTAACTATTTAGTATTAAAAAGTATTAAAAGTAAACAAATTTACAAATAAGAAATATCCCTCCTTTATTCTACGATGATGTTTTTAAGTAGGATAGAGCGAGGGTTTTTTTTGTAGTTTTTTAAATTAATATAAAGAAGGCTTTATTTAATTTGTTGCCTGGCCGCAACTTTTGTCATACCTAAACGTCTAATAAATCGTCTGGTAAAACACAGAGGTTGCGGGATTCTCTTCTTTATCAGAAAAAAATTGAGAATGGTAGGGGTGACGGATGAAAAAAACAAGTTGGTTCGTAATGTTTGTGATTGTTTTTTTAATGGCTTTCCCGCAAAATGGGTTTGCTGCTTCAAAAACAGGGATTGTGCTGGATGGTAAAAACCTTAATTTGCCCAAGGATGTAGAGGTGCAAAATATTAAGGGAAATATAATGATTCCAATTCGTGTCGTTGTAGAGGAGCTGGGATTTGAAGTCAACTGGGTTAAAAACACGCGCACGGTTACGATAAAGCAAGAAGGAACTACGTTACAGCTTGTCATTGACAAAAAAATAGCGAAGGTGAACAGTAAAAATGTTACACTTCCTCTAGCACCAATGATTAGCAATGGAACAACGTTAGTGCCTCTGCGTTTTGTAAGTGAGCAAATGGGACTAGGTATTAAATGGGATAACAATGCTAAAGTCGTTTATTTAACAAGCCCTAAAGTAGAGAATCCAGATTCCAATCAAGATTTAGCTACAGTGAATGGGATTCAATTTATTAACAATCAATTAAACATTGAAGTAAGCAAAAAGGTGAAACCAAGTATTTTTAAAATGACTGCACCTGATCGTATTGTAGTAGATTTGCCAAACAGTACATTTGCAGACAATTTTTCAGCTAATCAAGTTTTAGATGCTAACAATACTGGTTACATAGATATAGTAGACCATATGAATGTCAATAAAATTCGGTATGCTATGTTTAGCCAAGATCCTTCTACTGTTCGTGTTGTGATTGATATGAATGGAGCAAGCAATTATACAATAACAACAAATAACGACAATTTGGTAGCAATTACATTAAGTGATGACACATCTTTGCCAGTTAATAACGGTAAAAAGTTAGTCGTGATTGATGCAGGCCATGGTGGGTCTGATCCAGGGGCCATTAGCGTGAAGAAGCGTAATGAAAAAGATTTTAACCTAGCGGTGGCTTTAAAGGTGGAAGCATTACTTAAAAAAGAATCAGAAATTGAATATGTGATGACACGTGACCGTGATGTTTACCCGACATTGCAGGATCGGGTGGATTTAGCAAATCGGATTGGGGCAACAATCTTTATTTCTATTCATGCGAATTCGTCTACAAGTAGTGCAGCAAATGGAGTTGAAACGTATTATACACGTCCTGAAAGCTTACCTTTAGCAAATGTCGTGCATAAATACTTAGTATCTTCTACTGGATCAGTGGATCGTCAAGTTCGCATTAAAAGTCTAAAGGTTACTAGAGAAACCCAAATGCCAGCTGTATTAATCGAGGCAGGATATCTCAGTAATGCTACTGAGGAAGCTAAACTTTATACAGAACAATTTCAAAACAATCTTGCAGCAGGAATTGTGGCATCCATTAAAGAATATTTAGATGTAAAATAGGCTAAGGGTAAGGGGGAAACCAAAATGAAGAGAAAATTATGGATATATAGCCTGATGTTATTAACTGTTATCGTATTAGCTACAGGTTGTGGGCAAAAACAGCAAACTGCTAGTCCTAATAATGATAAAAATAGCAATGTAACAACACCTGCGGCGGCAGATCCACAAAAGGACAATTCAGAAAAAAAAGATGAAACCAAAGAAACGATTGATGCTTTCTTCACCGATGAGCAAATTATGGATTTGAAGAAGGAATCTAAAGAGATCACATATAAAGACAACAATGAAAAATATATTGCTGCTTTAAAATCTCTGCAATCTGCAAATGATGATAAATTGATTTCGTTGTGGGCAAAAGTTACTTTTAAAACTGCCGAATTTAAGGATGGTTTAGTAACTGTGGATATCACCCTCCCTAATGAAGCTAGATTGGGCTCAGGTGGTGAATCATTAGCGATTGATGCACTTAAAAGCACCTTGTTCCAATTCTCAGAAGTGAACGAGATTGAGTTGCTTGTAGACGGTGCTAAGGTCGATACTTTGATGGGACATGTCGAGCTAGAGCATCCGATGAAGAGATCACAATAACGAAATAACCAAATAATGAGACAGTTAATTTTATTTTTTTAAAGGAAATGAAGAGAATTTGTCGAATAGAATAGTTTGGTGTGTTGTCTAATGCAAAAACAGAAAGTATATTATTTATACTTTCTGTTTATTTTGAAATGAGCATTTTACATATGCTGAATGACTAAGCTTTGATCTATGAACTGAAGGGAGATATAATTAATGGCTTCATTTAAACGTAATATTAAGCGTAATTCAAAAAAATTAGTTTCAACCGTCTTGATTTCTGCCATGTGTCTAAGTGGGAGCGTAGCTGCTTTTGCAGATAACACTTCAACAACTGGAACAACGAATAACAGCTCAAATACAGCTTCCAATACGGTGGCTACTGCTGTTTCTATATTTAGTGATGTGAAAAGTGGATTTTGGGCTGAGAAGCATATTTATAAGCTGGCTTCACAAGGAATTATTTTGGGAGATAAAGGTAATTTCCGCCCAAGTGATAGTGTAACACAACAAGAAGCAATTACGATGGCAATTCGTTTTATGAATATGGAAAAAAGCTTAGGTAGTGGAGAAGCTGCTCCTACTGATTTGAAGGTAGATAACTATTTTAAGCCCTATTTAGAGCTTGCACTGAAGCAGAACTTAATCCAAAAGGATGAAGAGCTAAAGTTAACAGGAGCAAAAGAAACCTGGGGTAAAAAGAAAGCATCAAGAGAATGGGTCGCTAAAATTTTAGTCCGTGCGATTGGACAAGAATCTCAAGCGAAGTTAGCTGCAAATACGACTTCTACTTTTGCTGATGCTAAAAACATTTCCAATGAAAATAAAGGTTATGTGAATTTGGCTGTACAATTAGAGCTTGCTAATGGGGTTGCAGGTAATAAATTTGATCCAAAGGGCAACGTAACTCGTGCTCAAATGGCAACCTTTTTAAGTCGTGGTGGTGAGCATTTTGATGCTAAGTACAGCACTTCTTTTGAAGGTGTAGTAACAGAGTTATCCGATTCTACTATCACGTTACTAGTAGACGGGAAGCTAAAAAGCTTTAAATTAGATAATCGCTCTGTTTATTTCACAAAAGACTCCGAGACTAAAATTGCTAAAGCTGACGTGCAATTGTTTACGAAAGTATTAGTCATTGATAAAGTGGGATCAGCGGCATACGTTGAAGTGAGAGATGCTAAGCAACAGCTTACAAGTACAGAAGGAACATTACTACGTGTATTGGATAAAAATCGTTTGCTGATGCTTGTAGATAATGAATCCGTAACGTACACATATGATAATTCCACTGTATTTACAGATCAAAATGGGACTAAGATTAAGTCTTCTGATCTAATTCCTGATAGCACATTAGTTGTACAACGTGAAACGTATTCTGGTCTAAACAAACCAGTGGTTGTACAAGTGAAGTCAGCAGTAGTGAACACGAATGATACTGGTGTAGTAGATCAAATTGATACTAAAAACAATACAATTACGATCAAAAATAGTGCAGGAAATACTGAAACATTTAAGCTGGACAGCAGTTCATTAGTGCGTTATCAAACTCAAATTTTAACTTTGGCTGATTTGAAGCAAGGTATGTCTATCAAATATAGTGTTAAAAATAGCATCGTTGATGCGATAGAAATCAACAAAGGCGTTGAGCGTACAGTTACAGGTACTTTGTTAAGTGTAGATGGTACAGCATTCATTACGTACAGTAATTCAGCAGGAACACCTGAGGTGAAGAAATTAGCAGATAAGCCAGTTGTTGAAATTACAGGAATTACGGATGCAAAATTAAGTGATTTGATCGCAGATGTTAGAGGTGGCGATAAGATTGAACTTACAATCAGTGCTGATGAGCAAGTGTCCAAGATTGTAGTGTTGGGTCGTCAATCCGAGCAATTGACTGAAGCGACTGTAAGTAAATATGATTCTAAGCTAAAAGCACTTATGGTTATTGATTCTAATAAGAAATTACATGCCTTCAAGCTAGATGACAAAACAAAGGTAGAATACAATTCCGCACAACCGACATTAGCAGGGGCAGAATCCTTATTAACAGAAGGCAGGAAAATTAGCTTAACTGTTATTGGAGATCGTGTATTATCCCTAAGCGTAGTATATAAATATGATGGCACGTTTGTTTCCGCGAATACCGCTGCAAAAACGGTAACGATTCAAGTTGCAGACGGTAGCACAGTTACTGTTCCGTATCAAGGTACACAGCCGCCAGTCTCCTTGTATGGCAAAACTAACGCTACAATTTCAGACATTCGAGTTGGTGATGCTGTAACGGTGGTTTTAAGCACAAATCAAGATACATTACAAAATTTAGCGGTGAAATCTGCGGCTCAATTTGAGATTGTATCCGTAAACAGCTCCACAAATCGTATCCGTATTATGGACACCAATTCTGCTATTGATGAAATTTATGTGGATGGCGTAACGATCACAGATTTTAACGGTGTGATTCTTAAAGTAGCCGATTTAACGCAAGGGCAAACGGTAAACATTAATTTTAGTGGCCGAACAGCAACTGCGGTACAGGTTGTGAAGCTTACTTTAGGAAAAGTGTTAAGCGTAGATAACAACACATTGCAAATCAAATCCTTTGCAGGGGGTACTGAATCCTTTGCAACAAACAATGTTAAAGTGATTAAAAACAACGGTGTTTCTAATGGGACTGCGGTATTAAATACTTCTGATCACGTAGAGGTTCGCAAAAGCCCAGAAGGTCAAGTTGTAGTTAAGGTTTTAACTGCTCTTGAAAGAAAAGTATCTCGTTATGACAATTTCAATAAAGAAATACTTGTCATTAGATCAAGTTTGAGCGATAATAATTATCGCTTTGCTGTAACTGCTGACACTTATGTTCATCAGGGAGATACGACAATATCTGTACAAACTTTAAAGGAAAATGATAAAATTGTTTTATATTTCAATGGTGATAAATTAGTTGAGGTTGAAAAGCAATAATCATTTACGTGTGAATAACCGTCTTGATGCGGGCTCACCCCTGAGTCAAGACGGTTATTTTGAACGTTAGGGAGAGGGTGGAGACATGAATGCTGCTGGTGTCCGTTACATCTTGGATCAGATTGGGCTCATGTTTCCAGATGCACATTGTGAATTAGTGCACAATAATGAGTTTGAACTCACTATTGCTGTATTGTTGTCTGCACAATGTACCGATGCCACCGTAAATAAAGTGACTGTGGATTTATTTCAAAAGTATAAGCAACCAGAGGATTATGTTGCTGTTCCAATCGAAGAGCTAGAGCAGGATATTCGCCGTATAGGACTGTTTCGGAGTAAAGCGAAGCATATTCAAAAATTGTGTGCCATCCTTATTGAGCAGTATGATGGAAAAATACCTAGGGAGCTTAATGAGCTGGTAAAGCTGCCAGGGGTGGGACGGAAAACGGCTAATGTAGTTATGTCCGTTGCTTTTGGTGTACCAGCCATTGCTGTAGATACGCACGTAGAGCGTGTGAGTAAACGGCTAGCACTTGCAGCCTGGAAGGATAACGTACTAGAGGTTGAGCAAAAGCTGATGAGAAAGGTGCCAAGAGAAGAATGGACGCTAACTCACCATCGCTTTATTTTCTTTGGTCGTTATCATTGTAAGGCACAAAATCCAAACTGCAAGGAATGTCCACTGTTGGATGTGTGTCGTGAAGGAAAAAAACGTATGAAACAGCTCCAAGTCAGAAAAGATAAGAAGTAAGAAGTAGTAAGCCTTTGTATTAGATGCTGCAAAGAAATGAGTAGTAAAAAGCAAAGAGATGAATAGTAGAGGATGGGAATGGCATGAGATGTATTTCTGTATACACTGACAATTTTGAATTGTTTTCAGATGTGTTTGAACAAGTAGTTGCCCTTGATTTGCAAGAAAATGATGAGCGTGAGATCGACGGTTTAATCGTCAGTGATTCTGGAGAGGTACCTGAGCATTATTTAGAAAGAATGGCAGTAAAACCAGAGGTTGTTGTAATGAAGGATAAACAAAAAGGAATTACTATTTTGCAGCATGGTAAAGTATTTGAAATATTAATTCCTTCTGAATCAGATTTGTTGGAAGGTAATAAGGAAATCATCTAATTTTGGCAAACGAAGAACTGTTTGCTTTAAGGTAGATATAAAAAATCGGTCTTTCTCGCGAAGACCGATTTTTTATATGTATAAATATGATGTAATCCCTTCCATGAATGTTGTGCGTGAGGTAGAATAGTTATATTTCATGTAAAAGGTGTAATAAAAATAAAATGTGTTTAATTATAGGTGGTGGTTATAAAAGACAACTTTATATAGATATCATGTCGCTGATGTACATAGTCTAGGATTAGAGATGTAGAGGAGGGAAAGACTTGGATGTTCTAAGGCAATTACGAATCTATTATAAAGAAAAGTTTAGCTATTTAATATTATCGATGGTGTGCTTGGCTGCAGCAACCGCATTAGGGTTGGTTTTGCCACAGTTATTACGAGGACTAATTGATGATGTTATTATACCTGGTAATTATGGCGACGTTATTTGGTTAGCTTTAACGGCGATCGTTATCGTTATCTTCAAAGCAATATTGCAATTTCTACATGGTTTTTTTGGTGGACGCTTAGGTAACTTTCTTGCTTATCGTCTTCGGAATGCCTGTTATGAGAAGCTACAATTTTTATCATTTCGCTATTATGATACAGCTAAAACAGGCGATTTAATGTCACGTTTAACGGGTGACCTTGAAGCGATACGTAACTTTATTGGGTTTGGCTTCGCCCAATTATTAAATTTATTTTTGATGGTTACCTTTGGTTCCGTTGTCATGTTGTCAATTAGCTGGAAACTAACGATTTTGGCACTTATAACGATTCCTTTTCTGGCCATTGTAGCATTAAGGTTTGAAGGTAAAATCCATCCCGCCTTTCAGGAAATGAGACTGGCACTAAGCTCATTAACAACAGCCGTTCAAGAAAACGTTACAGGTGTACGTACAGTAAAGTCTTTTGCGAGAGAGCCTTATGAAATTGAAAAGTTTTCTACTCGTAATGAACGGTATAAGGAAAATCAAATTTTTGCTGCAACGTTATGGAGTCGCTTTTTCCCCTTTATGGAGTTATTAGCCTCGATTAGTGTAGCAGTATTGCTAGCTGGTGGAGGAACATTAGTTATTAAGGGCCAGTTAACCTTAGGGGAATTTGTCGCATTTTTTAGCTTAATTTGGTATATCATTGGACCGATGTGGGGATTAGGTTTCCATATTAATAACTATACGCAATCAAAGGCTTCAGGGGAACGTGTCCTTGAAATTTTAAATCATGAAATCGATATTAAAGATGAGCCAAACGCGATTGTTCTACAACCGGAACAGATTCAAGGTAATGTTAGTTTTGACCATGTTACATTTGCTTATGGAAACAAAATGGCGGCGGTTCAGGATATTAATTTCGAAGCACCTTCAGGTTCTGTCATCGGATTTTTAGGGGGAACTGGCTCAGGTAAATCCACTATTATTCAATTATTGATGCGTGCTTATGAAGTAAATGAAGGACAGATTTTAATCGATGGACATAACATCAATGATATTGAGATTAAATCCTTGCGTAGTCAGATAGCTACCGTATTTCAGGAAACATTTTTGTTCTCCTCAAGTATCGTAAATAATATTGCTTATGGTATGAGTAACGTCACGATGGAGCAGGTTGTTGCTGTAGCTAAGCTAGCTAAGGCACATGAATTTATTATGGAGCTGCCAGATGGCTATAACACTGTCGTTGGTGAAAGAGGTATGGGCTTATCTGGTGGACAAAAGCAGCGGATCGCTATTGCTCGTGCCTTATTAAAAAATCCTAAAATACTAATTTTGGATGATGCTACAAGTGCTGTAGATATGGAGACAGAACAAGAGATTCAAGCTGGCTTCCAAGAGGTGATGGCAGGTAGAACCACCTTTATTATTGCCCATCGCATTTCCTCACTTAGACATGCGGATGAAATTCTTGTGCTGGATGAAGGTCGAGTTGTTCAGCGTGGTAAGCATACAGATTTAATTAACGTAGAAGGACCTTATCAGGATGTATACCGTATTCAGTATGCAGATCATTTAGAAAAACAGAAAGAACGGCAAAGTGAGGTGAAGCCTTGATGAGTACAGAGGCAACAGCACCCAAAAAGAAAGTAAACAAAGTAAATAACTCCATTGAAGGTCGTTTTGTTTATCAGGATGATGAGATCATCGATAAAGCATTTAACTGGAAGCAGTTTAGACGGTTATTTTCTTATATGAAGCCGTATGCAAAACAGCTATTACCGCTAATTGCGCTACTGACTATTTTAGGTACAATTACAAAGCTAACCGTTCCTTATTTAACGAGTCAGGCGATTGATAAAGCGATTGCACCTGTCAATGGCACACCAAGCTTATCATTATTGTATATTTTGGCGAGCTCCATCGTTGTTTTATATTTAATCCAGTGGGCGGCAGGTATATATCGTATAAAGTACACTAACATTATTGGGCAACGTGTCATCTACGATATTCGTTCTGATCTTTTTAAGCATATTCAGAAATTATCCTTCAATTTTTTTGATAAACGTCCCGCTGGTTCCGTTTTAGTTCGTGTGACGAATGATGTAAACTCCTTGCAGGATTTATTTACAAATGGTGTAGTCAATCTGATGATTGATTGTGTTCAGCTTCTTGGAATCGTCATTATATTATTAATTATCAATTGGAAGCTTGGTTTAGCGGTCATGATTACAGTCCCAATCATGTTCCTTATTTCCACTAAGCTTAGAAAAAAAATAAGATATGCTTGGCAAGATGTACGTATGAAAAACTCTAGAATCAATTCTCATTTAAATGAATCGATCCAAGGAATTAGAGTCACACAAGCGTACACACAAGAGCATGAGAACATGCGTTATTTTGATAATATGAATATGGACAGCAAAAAGTCATGGGATAAGGCTTCTGCCATGAACCAAATGTTTGGTCCACTGATTGAAATTACAGGTGGTGCGGGTACATTTATTTTGTTTGTGTTAGGTACACACCTTATTCAGAGTGGGGAATTAACGATTGGTTTGCTTGTTGCTTTCTCCAATTACGTAGGTAATTTTTGGGATCCAATTAATCGGTTAGGGCAAATGTATAACCAGCTACTCGTAGCGATGGCTTCCTCAGAACGTATTTTCGAATTTATCGATGAAGAACCAAATATCGCAGATAAGCCAGATGCTCGTCCTTTGCCAGCAATTAATGGAAACATAAAGTTTGATCATATCGTTTTTGAATATGAACAAGGTCGCCAAGCGCTGAAAGGAATTAACCTTGATGTTAAATCAGGGCAATCTGTAGCACTTGTTGGACATACGGGTTCAGGTAAAAGTACAATCATCAATTTACTAAGTCGCTTTTATGATGTGACAGAAGGTGCCATTACGATTGATGGTTATGATATTCGTGATGTAACGGTACAAAGTTTGCGTAGTCAAATTAGCGTGGTGCTTCAGGATACCTTTATTTTCTCAGGCACAATTAGAGACAATATTCGTTTTGGACGTCTGGATGCAACCGATGAAGAGGTAGAGGAAGTTGCCAAGTCTGTAGATGCACACGATTTTATTATGAAACTACCAAAAGGTTATGACACAGAAGTCGAGGAACGTGGAAGTGCTTTATCTATGGGTCAACGACAACTATTGTCTTTTGCCAGAGCCTTGCTAGCGAATCCGCGTATTTTAATATTGGATGAGGCTACAGCAAGCATTGATACTGAAACAGAGCTAAAAATTCAAGAGGCGTTGAAGGTTTTACTTAAAGGTAGAACTTCCTTTATCGTGGCACACCGATTATCTACGATTCGTAATGCAGATTTAATCGTTGTGTTGGATCATGGAGAAATTAAAGAAACAGGAAGTCACGCCCAATTAATGGAACAGCAGGGTATTTATAATGGTTTAGTAGAAGCACAATTTAGATATTTGTAACATTTTGTCGAAAAGATTGTTAAATTAATAGAAGCCCCTTGCAAAATTGGTGAAAAACCATGAAAATAGAGATAGATTGTTTGAGCAGTATTAACTTCATGTTAAATCAGCATCAAGATTTGTCATAAATCTCATTTCGGGAGGTTTCATTTTTTATGTGGGGGGCTCCTTTATCTGAAAATGCCAAGTCCATCATGCTGCTTGGTAGTGGAGAATTGGGCAAGGAAGTCATTATTGAAGCTCAGCGCCTTGGTGTGCGTACAATCGCAGTAGATCGTTATGAACATGCACCTGCCATGAGTGTAGCTCATGAGTGTTATGTGATTGATATGCTCGATGGTACAGCCTTAAGAGCGCTTATTGAGCGTATAAGGCCTGATGTTATTGTCCCTGAGGTTGAGGCAATTGCCACAGACATGCTGCTAGAGCTAGAGCAGGAAGGTTTTTTTGTTGTTCCAACAGCTACAGCAACTAGATTAACGATGGACCGAGAAGGAATTCGTAGGCTTGCTTCTGAAAAGCTTGGCTTACCTACTGCTAGATACGGTTTTGCTAATAGCTTTGAAGAATTGCAGCAAACAGCACTTCTGATCGGATTTCCTTGCGTCATTAAGCCTTTGATGAGTTCATCTGGTAAAGGTCAAAGTGTGTGCCGTAGTGAACAAGAGCTTCAGGCTTGTTGGAATATGGCGCTTGAAGGTGCACGAGCAAAAAAAATGCGTGTTATTGTCGAAGCGTTTGTACCATTTACAAGTGAAATTACGTTGCTCACGGTTCGAAGTATTAGTGGCACTATTTTTTGTGCCCCGATCGGTCATATTCAACAAGATGGGGATTACGTTGAATCATGGCAACCTCATTCATTAAGCCAAGCACAACTTGCAGAAGCACAGAACATGGCGGCTGCAATTACAGATGCGTTAGGTGGATATGGATTATTTGGGGTTGAGTTATTTGTAACGGAGGGTGGCATTGTATTTAGTGAAGTGTCTCCTCGTCCACACGATACAGGTATGGTAACGATGGTTACGCAGGATTTATCAGAATTTGCTCTACATGTACGTGCTATCCTTGGTTTTCCGATTCCTTCTGTTACGCTCCTAACAGCAGGTGCTTCAGCAACATTGAAGGCGGATCAAGAAGGGGTACATTTTCAGATTGGTGGTTTGGATGAAGCATTAGCGATTCCAAGAACACAGGTACGCGTATTTGGTAAACCACTTTGTAAACCTGGTCGTCGTATGGCAGTAGCCTTAAGTGCAGCAGAAACAATTGATGAAGCCCGCAGTCGTGCAAAATCAGCGGCAAATTTATTAAAGGTGGTATGGTCCAATGAGTAGTCAAGCCTTTGCTCCAGCATTGGTAATCCGAAAATGTTGCTCTAATGATGTACAAGAAATGTTACCGTTAATGCGCCAGCTATGTTATCCAACAACACCTAGTGTACTTAAAGAACATTTGTCCATGCTTGATAAGCATCCTCAAGAGTGCAGTTTGATTGCAGAAATGGACGGCCATGTCGTTGGTACAACTTTCTTGAAATTATATCAGACCCATGACATGGCTAAGCCAGTAACCCGCATAACAGCCATGATTGTTGATGAAGAGCATCGTCTTTCAGGAATTGGTAAAAGACTGCTACAGGAAGCAGAAAAATGGAGTAAAGAACAAGGAAGCTCAAGGCTATACCTTTCTTATGGTGAGCATAATAGCGAAGCACGTGCTTTTTATGAACGTTTAGGTTACACTTGCACTGGTTATCGCTTAAGTAAAAATATTTAAATAAAAAAGAGTCATACCTAAAAATCGTTGCATTTTAGGTATGACTCTCTTTTGTTAAGAGGGAACTTTTTGTTCCCTTAATGTATCGTGATATAGCCCTAAGTATCCATGATATATAAGCTCCAGCCCTTCATTATACTCAAAATCAGAAGGGGTAGTAAGCTTTACAGGTTTTTCAATCAATTGTATACCTCCTTGCCTCAGCACAGTATGTACAAACTGAGAGCAAAAATAGGAGTCCTCTCCACCTAATTCTCGATTTAATATAACGCCTATAATACCAATATAATTATAGCTGTATCGCTCATGATTTAATGCAAATTGTTCCACAAAGCATTGCATTGTATTGTAGGTTTCTTCATTTACGGTATATTTGTATAGTGCACAACGTGCCTCTTTAAACAACTGAGAATGTATCGTTTCCTGTACAAACCCACCAAGAATAGGAATTAGCTCGTGCTTACGTCCAAAGCTATACATTGTATTCAATTGTTCATCAAAAGCGATAGATACGTGATTAAAAGGAGCTTTTGTATACCAACCAATCATTTTAGCTATAAATGAGCATGGATTACTGAGTACGATATAAATATTTTTTGTTCCAGCCATAACTTGCACCACTTTCATCCCAGTTTTCAAGTCATTTGTGGTTGTTTTAAACCTTGATGTATATCATTATGTTACTTGAATTTAAGTCGCTACAAAACAGCCTTAGGTTGGGAAAAAAACTAGACTAAAGTTATAGTTTACCTTCCAATTTTTGCACATGCATAACTAACTTTATTCTGATAAAATAGGAAAGAACTCATTTTAAACAAATTTTGGGAGCTTAGGAGGCAATACAACATGGAAAAAAGGAATCAGAGTCCAACCACTAAGCGGATTTTTTTCTCTATTTTAGTGTCCTCACTGTTAACATTATCTGTGATGTCTAGTGGTGAACCCGCACATGCTGCTTCTACCTCAAAGGCTATCAAACAACAAGAATTAGCAGTTGCATTTGCTAAAATCCAGAAGGAACGAGCTGCAGAGGTTGTTGATTTAGTTAACAAGGAGCGTTCGCAGGCAGGACTAAAACCGTTAGTTGTACACACAAATTTAACGAATATGGCAAAAAATAAAGCAATTGATATGTATAAAAATAACTATTTTAGTCATACCTCGCCTAAATACGGATCTCCATTTGATATGATGGACCTGTACAATATTACGTATCGTTATGCAGGAGAAAACATTGCCAAAGGACAGCAATCTGCAAAGGAAGTTGTCAAAGCATGGATGGATAGCCCAGGCCATAAAGCAAATATTTTAAATAAAAACTTTGGACTGATTGGTGTAGGTTATTACAACGGCTATTGGGTACAGGAGTTTGTTGGGAAATAGAGATCTGATTTTGGCTCTATATTAGAAATTAGTACTTGACAATGACTGGATGCTGGTAGCTACGATCCAGAGCGTTCTTGCGATTGTTGTTAAAATCATATTCCTTTTTTATTGAAGTAAATTTATTGATGGAATTTGATTTTAAGAGACAATCTTCAGAATCGCTCTGTCTCTTCGCTAGTTTGGGTTAGCTGTCAAGGACTGATTTCAAGATTAGAGCCCTAATTTTTTTGTGAAAATAAATAAGAAAATGAATAAGCAAACACAAGTTTCCTAGTGGAATCCTGTGTTTGCTTATTTGCATATTGTTTTCAGAACATTTATGTTTAATAATATAGACTCAATCTAAAAACTATATTTTCTTTTTTATATCAGCCAAGGAGGGACTCAGGTGAGATCAACATCTCGAATATGGATCATTACAGGCTTATTGTCTGGTTTAGCTACAATATTATTATTAGTTGGTTTTGTGTATGGCGTGAAAGATATTTTATATCCTGCGGCCACGAGTGCTTCAGAGGATAAAGCCACCGCTTCTCCGCCCAGTATGACAGACCAGCAGCCACCACTTCAAAACCATTTAGATGTAAGCGCTATTGGAGATTCCTTAGCTAAAGGAACCGGGGATGATAAGGGACTTGGGTTTGCAGGCAGAACGGTGCAGACGCTAACGGAGCAAAAAATAGAGTCTCAGTTAAGAAATAATCTAGGCATCAATGGTTTAAAGACGGCGGGGCTTTTGGAAATGTTAGAGGAAAAAGGAGTAAAGCATGCGTTACAGCAATCAAATGTTATATTACTATCTATTGGTGGTAATGATTTATTTCAAGGCGCACAGGCTTTACAAAATGGTGGACAGCTACCCACATGGAATGATCTAGAAAAAGCGATTAAAGATGCCGGTGAAAATTTTAAAAAGATTATAAAAAAAATTAAAGAAATTAATCCAGATGCTCAACTTGTCTATGTAAGCCTTTATAATCCATTTACAGATTTGAAGGATATGAAAGGGATTGGCAATCGCGCCGTATCTAGCTGGAATTTGCTAACCTCAGAGGTGTTATCTTCATATGAGCATACATTAGTTGTGCCTACCTTTGATTTGTACGTAAATAATGGTGGACGTTACTTATCCAGTGACCATTTTCATCCTAATCAGGATGGATATCAGATCATTGCAGAACGAATTGTTCAAAGTATTTTTATTGAAGGCTTAGCCAAAAAATAGGGGGAGGATAACTATGCACAAAGCGATAATCGATACGATGAATACAAGCGAAGGTAAGCCAGTGTTATCCGTCTCACATTTAAAGAAAAGAATAGGTAAAAAGTGGATTGTAAAGGACGTTAGCTTTGATATTCGACCAGGCGAAATTTTTGGCTTTCTAGGTCCAAATGGAGCAGGGAAAACGACGACAATTCGCATGCTGGTTGATTTAATTCGACCCACTGAAGGTACTATTAAAATTGCTGGATATGATGTGCAAAAAAATCCTGAGAAAGCTTTGTCTTATGTAGGTTCCATTGTAGAAAATCCAGAAGTATATACATACTTAACAGGATGGGAAAACCTAGAGCAATTTGCGAGAATGATGCCAGGGATTGATCAAGCACGTATTGCTGAAGTTGCACAAATTGTTAGACTTGATGCACGTATTCATGATAAGGTTAAAACCTACTCATTAGGGATGCGGCAACGTTTAGGTATCGCACAAGCATTACTAGGCAGACCTAAGCTTTTAATATTGGACGAGCCTACGAATGGTCTTGATCCTAAAGGCATCAAAGAAATGAGAAGCTTTATACGTGAGCTAGCAGGGACAGGTATGGCTGTATTTGTCTCAAGTCATTTATTAAGTGAAATTCAATTGTTATGTGATCGTGTTGCGATTATTAGCCAAGGTAGAGTTTTAACTGTAGGGACTGTAGAGGAATTGATCAAAGGGGGAGAAAATTACGTTATATGGGAGCTTGAGCCCCGTGAGCAAGGCTACCGCGTATTACAAGCTGACAATATCACAATGCTAGATGAGACCGATCATGTGCTAGATGATTCTGTATTAGTAGGAACGTCTCAGGATGCGATTGTAACGAAGATGGACACGGGTCTAGTGGACGGTATGGTATCGAAGCTTGTGCAGTCCGGAATTGCAGTTAAGGCAGTGCAACGGATAAACCCAACATTAGAACAGCTATTTTTGCAGCTAACGGAAGGTGAGCATATTGAATAGAATGAGAGACCTAGTCAAAAATGAAACGATAAAAATGATTAAGAAAAAACGTTTTTATGTGATTTTGCTTGTGCTTTTTGTAATGGTACCCATCTTTTCATATGCCCAAATGCGTATTGCCCAAGAAAGAATGGATAAATACGGTGATGATTGGCGTAGACAAATCCAACAAGCGATTACAGATAACCAAAATTCGTTAGGTAGTGATCGTGTACCAGAGGAATATAAAAAGTATCGTAAAATTTATATCCAGCAAATGAGATATTACTTAGATAATGATGTAAATCCTCAGCAAAGTGGTGGTATTACTTTTACGAAGGAGTTTTTAAATAATGCAGCGACCTTGTTGATTCCGCTTTTAATTATGGGGATTGGCTCTGATATCGTGTCCTCTGAACGGAGTAATGGGACAATTAAAATGTTGCTAACTCGTCCAATTCGCAGGTGGAAAATATTACTAAGTAAACTCATCACGTTAGTGATGTTTGTCTCATTAATAGTTGTGGCAACGTACATCATTTGTTATGCTGTTTCAGGACTATTTTTTGGTTATGGTGGTTTTAATCTCCCTGTGTTTACAGGCTTTCAGTTAAATGGGACTGAGGTGGACATTTCTAATGTGCATGCAGTACCACAATGGCAGTATTTATTTATGCAGGCGGGATTAATTTGGTTTATTAGTGTAATCGTTGCTTTACTTGCGTTTATGGTGTCTGTTTTAGTTCGCAGTACGGCAGCTAGCATTGTCATTATGATGGCAACGTTAATTTCAGGTAGCATTTTGACCAATATGGCATCCTCATGGACTAGTGCAAAATATTTATTTATGGTAAACCTTGGTTTGACAAACTTTTTATCCGGTTCACCTGCGCCTATTGAGGGGATGACTTTACCATTTTCACTTGCTGTTTTAAGTGTGTGGGGAATTGCGTCACTGTTTGTTTCATTCCTTGTCTTTACGAAACAGGATATTTTGAATTAAAATGTACAAGGAATCAAAACACTTGTTTGCATGAAGCAAGCAAGTAATCATAAGTATTACATAAAGAAGATTAAAGGGGGAGCATGAATGGCGGAACAAATCGATTTATTCGATGCGGATGCCACTTCCGGTAAAGTTCCTAGTGGTGCTAATTCGGGATACGAGGCGGACGACATTCAAGTGCTCGAAGGGCTTGTCGCGGTACGCAAACGACCAGGTATGTATATCGGTAGTACGAGTTCGTCGGGCCTTCATCATCTGGTATGGGAAATTGTTGATAATGCTGTTGACGAGCACTTAGCAAAATTTTGTTCGAAAATTGAGATCACGTTAAATCGAGATGGCTCGATTACCGTATTTGATAATGGAAGAGGAATACCAACGGGGATGCATAAGACAGGCATTCCTACACCTCAGGTCGTATATACGATCTTACATGCAGGTGGGAAATTTGGTGGCTCTGGTTACAAAAAATCAGGGGGGCTTCATGGCGTTGGTGCCTCGGTTACGAATGCATTGTCTGAATGGCTTGAAGTTAATATATATCGTGAGGGCAAGATTCACCGTATGCGCTTTGAGTATTGGGTAGATAAGCAAGGAAATGAACACGTGGGCGAGCCTGTAACAGGACTTGAAGTGATTGGAAATACGAATCGCACAGGAACCAAGGTGACATTTAAGCCAGATCAAAGAGTGTTTCAAAGTGGAATCTCATTTAACTATGAAACACTTGCTGAGCGCTTACAAGAAATTGCCTTTTTGAACTCAGGGCTTAGAGTTGTAATTAAGGATGAACGCTCTGATCGTGCAGATGAGTTCCATTATGAAGGTGGTGCAAGCCAATTTGTACAATTTCTTAATGAAGGCAAAGATGTGCTTCATGAGGTTGTGCATTTTTATGGTGAGCGTGATGACATTGAGGTTGAGGTTGCTTTGCAATATAACGCAGGGTATACCGAAACATTAGCTTCGTTTGTAAACTCCATTCCCACACGTGGAGGAGGGACGCATGAGACAGGCTTCAAAACCGCCTATACACGCGTAATGAATGATTATGCTCGTAAAAACGGCATTTTAAAGGAAAAGGATAAAAACCTTGAAGGTGGCGACTTACGTGAAGGCATGATGGCTGTTATTAGCGTCAAAATGTCTGAGGTGGAGTTTGTTGGTCAAACGAAGGATCAGCTTGGTAGTGCTTCTGCAAGAAGTAGTGTTGATGCGATTGTTGCAGAGAAATTGGCAGTCTTTTTAGAGGAAAATCCTCAGATCAGTCAATCCTTAATTAAAAAGGCATTACAGGCTGCTAAAGCTAGAGAAGCGGCACGTAAAGCTAGAGATGAGATGCGCTCAGGGAAAAAGCGCAGTGAGGGCTCTAACCTTGGTGGTAAGCTAACCCCTGCACAATCTAAAGATTTTAGTCGTAATGAGCTATTTATTGTTGAAGGTGACTCTGCTGGTGGTTCTGCAAAGCAAGGACGTGATTCTAAAATTCAAGCGATCTTGCCCTTAAAGGGAAAACCGCTGAATCCAGAAAAGGCGAAGCTTGCAGACATTTTAAAAAATGATGAATATCGTGCCATCATTTCAGCAATTGGTGCAGGCATTGGAACGGAATTTGAGATTGGTGACAGCAATTATTCCAAAATTATTATTATGACGGATGCGGATACAGATGGTGCGCATATTCAAGTATTGTTGCTCACTTTCTTTTACCGTTATATGAAGCCGTTAATTGATGAAGGTAAGGTATTTATTGCACAGCCACCTTTATATAAAATCACAAGGCGTTCAGGTAAGCTGGAGACTGTCAGATATGCTTGGACTGAGGAGCAGCTACAAAACTATTTAAAGGAATTTGGAAAAAACTACGAGCTTCAGCGCTATAAAGGGCTTGGAGAAATGAATCCAGATCAGCTATGGGAAACAACGATGAACCCTGAGGCACGTACACTGTTACAGGTACAAATTGTTGATACTGCGAAAGCAGAACGCCGAGTATCCACGCTAATGGGCGATAAGGTAGATCCACGTAAAAACTGGATTATTGAAAATGTAGATTTTACAGAGTATGAGGAATAGAAGGTGACTTGATTTGAGCATGTTGGAGAATTTTTTACCAGCGTATCTGGAAGAAGTTGTAGGTGACAGGTTCGGCAGGTATTCCAAATATATTATTCAAGACCGCGCCATTCCTGATGTTCGTGATGGATTAAAGCCTGTACAACGCCGAATTTTATATGCAATGTATGACTCTGGCAATACACCTGATAAGCCGTATCGCAAATCTGCGAAAACGGTAGGGGACGTTATGGGGAATTATCATCCCCATGGGGATTCCTCGATTTATGACGGTATGGTTAGAATGGCACAGCCTTGGAAGATGGGACATGTGTTAGTAGATGGGCATGGAAACTGGGGTTCTCAGGATGATGATCCCGCAGCAGCGATGCGTTACACAGAAGCACGCTTGTCTCATATTGCTTTAGAGCTTTTGCGAGACATTGATAAGCGAACAGTGCCATTTAAGGATAACTTTGATAATACAGCGATGGAGCCAGTTGTGTTGCCAGCAAGATTTCCTAATCTGCTTGTGAACGGGGTTAGTGGAATTTCTGCTGGTTTTGCAACTGAAATCCCCCCTCATAATTTACGTGAGGTTATTGATGCCTGTGTTGCTTTGATGGAAAAACCAGAAATGACTTTGGATGAGATCAGGATGTTTATAAAAGGTCCAGACTTCCCAACGGGTGGCATTATTATGGGCGAAGATGGAATTCGCCAAGCCTATGAAACAGGGAAAGGCCGAATTTATTTACGTTCAAAGACAGAAATCGAGAGCTTGCGTGGTGGAAAGCAACAAATTGTTATCACTGAAATTCCGTATCAGGTTGTTAAATCGCGTCTAGTCACAGCGATGGAAAGTATTCGACTAGAGAAAAAGGTAGAAGGCATTGCTGAGGTTCGTGATGAATCAGGACGTAATGGACTTCGTATCGTTGTTGAGCTAAAAAAGGATGCGGATGCGCAAGGGATTCTTGCCTACCTATTCAAAAAAACGGACTTACAGGTCACCTATAACTCCAATATGGTTGCGATTGTTAAAAAAGCACCAAGACAGCTTGGACTTAAAGCGATGCTTGAGGCTTATATTGCTCACCAACGTGAAGTAGTGACTTTTCGGACGCAATACGATTTGGAAAAGGCGGAGGATCGCTCCCATGTATTAGAAGGCTTAGTAAAGGCACTCAATATATTGGATGAAGTGATCGCGGCGATTAAGGCTTCTAAAAATCGTCAGGATGCTCAAAAAAATCTGGAATGGATGTTTGGCTTTACTGAACGTCAAGCGGACTCCATTTTAGCGTTACAGCTATATCGCTTAACCAATCTCGAAATTACCGCTCTGCAAAAGGATCTCGATGAGCTACAGAAGAAAATTGCTGTCTTGCGTGGTATTTTGGAAAGTGATAAAAAATTAATTGCAGTTATTCGCAAGGAATTAGTAGAGATCCGTGATAAATATGGCGTGGAGCGACGTTCTGTCATTCAGGATGAGATTGAAGAATTAAAGGTTAACCTTGAAGTTATCGTCTCACAGGAGGATGTACTTGTTGCCTTGTCAAATGAGGGCTATATTAAGCGGACAAGTATGCTTTCATTTACCCGTTCGGGTGGGGAGCTAGAAACTAGTGGCGTTAAGGACGGCGACTATATTAAGCATCTATTTGAAGTGAATACGCTTGAAAATATATTAGTATTTACGCAGCGTGGTCAATACTTCTTATTGCCTGTGCATCAAATTCCAGAATTTAAGTGGAAGGATAACGGGACGGCGATTGTTAACGTAATTCCGTTGTCGAAAGAGGATCGAATTATAAGTGTCATCCCAGTAAAAAGCTTTGATGAACAAGGCATTAGTCTTGTTTTCGTCACAAAGCAAGGACAAGTGAAGCGTACAGAACTGAAGGAATACGAGACGAAACGTTCTGGTGCTGTTGCGGCTTGTAAAGTAGGTCCTCAAGATGAAGTTGTTAGCGTTCAGGTTAGTCATAACAACCAGGATATTGTGTTAATTACCGAGCAAGGGATGTCGATTCGCTTTAATGAGCAAGAGGTAAACAGCATGGGACGCGTTGCTGGTGGTGTTAAAGGGATTACATTAAAAGACAATGACACTGTTGCTACCGCAATTTGGGTGGAAGGTGATGAAGGTGAACTCCTTGTCATTACAGACTTGGGCTACGGTAAACGAAGTTTATTGCTGGACTATCCAATTCAAAGCCGAGGTGGCAAAGGCGTTCAAACCTTTGAATTTAAAGAAGGAAAAAGAGTCAAGCCTAATGGCAATGCCTTAATTAAAGCGTTCCATACAAAAGAAGCATTGGAATTGGTTTTAATAACTGAAGCTGGAGAGGCACATGTGATTAGCTCTGAGAAGTCACCTATTGATGATCGGAAATCGATTGGGAAGCAGTTAGTTCCATTGCAAAAGCAAGAGAAGATTATTGATATTCTTCATAAGCAAGGGAACGAAATCAATTAATTGTTGTTAAGCAGTTAGTAAAGGGATAACCTTAAGCTAGCTGCTTTTTTATGAGTTATATTAGGTTACAACCCACTTATAATTGAGGGGAAATTTGGAAGTAGGCAGGAGTTTTGTAGCATCATAGCGAATAAAGGTCAAATACATTTATTTAGAGAAGGTGGGCGAATATATTGCATGCTGACAGTTTTGCCCGATTACTTGATGTCCTCATGAAGGAATATCAAAGTCACATGGAGCAGCATTTAGCACCAACTTTAACGACAGCTCAGTTCACTGTGCTTGAGTTATTAGTGGAGCAAGGTTCGTTAAAGCCATCTGACTTGTTGCCATTTCTCACAACCACACCAGCGGCTGTGACGATGCTGTTAGATCGGATGGAGCGAAGCGAGCTTATACGCCGCGAACGGGATGAAGCAGATCGTCGTATTGTATGGATTTATATTACAGAGAGTGGATTACAGGAAGTACAAAGAGGGACCGAGGTTCGAAGAGCTTACTTAAATGAAATATTAGATCATTTATCTACACATAATCAACAACTGCTTATTTATTTAATGGGGAAAATTACGAGTAAAAAAGAAACTGTTTCCTCAGAGTAAATTTATTCTATTGTAAAAAGACACCCCCAAGAACGTTGAGTTTACAATGTTCATGGCGGTGTCTTTTATGTTAGTTACTGTGTACTCACTGTGTACTACGTAGCACTGGCAGCTTGCGACTATAAACAGCCTCGTCCCACTCACTCCAAGGAAATTCCCTTGGTGGTAGCGAGATCAGATCAATTGGTTCCTTTGTAACAGGATGAGGAACACCTACATAGAGGGACCAGAGTGCAATTTGCTGCCCAGGCTTATTTACCTGTGCACCATATTTTTGATCACCATACAAGGGGCAACCCATCGCATTCATTTGCACACGAATTTGATGGGAGCGACCTGTGAGTAGTTCAATATGAATAAGGCTCAGTGGGTGCGCTCCTGAAGTGGTGCCAAGAACGCTATAGTTTAAAATTGCTTCCTTGCTGCCAGGGGTTCCTTTAGCAACGACAGATACCGTATTATTTTTTTCGTTTTTCAACAAATAATGTTGTAGTGTTCCCTCGGAAGAAGTGGGGATACCTCTAACGATAGCAACATACAACTTTTCAAACTTTCTTGTTCGAACTCCATCGGACAGTCTTGAAGCCGCTTTTGACGTTTTGGCAAAAATCATTGCCCCACCTACTGGACGATCAAGACGGTGGACAAGTCCTAGGTACACATTGCCAGGTTTTTGATAACGAACTTTAAGATCATCCTTGAGCAACGTTAATAGATCTAGGTCACCACTGCTGTCTCCTTGTGTGGGGATATTTGGTGGCTTTACGATGCCAAGTAGATGGTTGTCCTCATACAAAATTGAAATATCATGCAAGACGTTATTCCTCCCAACGTCCTAAAATGCCACATGGAAGGTTGAAGCCTGATTTTGTGATCGGCAAGCCTAGCTCACCTGCTGAAATGGAGCCTCCATATTTTTTCTTCATCGTCATGCTCAAAATGTTATTTAAAACACTTGGAGATAATCCAGTTGTATAGGAGTTAATTAACAAAAACAAAGGTTGATCGGACAAAATAGATAAGCAGGATTCTACAAATGGATACAAGCTTTGCTCCAGCTTCCACGTTTCACCATTTGGTCCACGTCCATAGGAAGGAGGGTCCATAATAATTGCATCGTATTTATTGCCACGACGCTCTTCACGTTGTACGAATTTAAATACATCATCAGTAATAAAACGAACAGGACGATCGCCGATACCAGACAACGTAAGATTTTCCTTTGCCCACTGCACCATACCTTTTGCCGCATCGACATGCACCACAGAGGCTCCTGCTGACGCCGCTGCAACCGTAGCTCCACCCGTATATGCAAATAAATTTAATACTTTAATAGGACGATTTGCATTTTTGATTTTGTCCATCATCCAGCTCCAATTAGCAGCTTGCTCAGGAAATAATCCTGTATGCTTAAAATTGGTTGGTTTAAGATAAAATTGCAAATCTTTAAATGAAATAGTCCAGCGGTCAGGGATAGATTTTTTCATTTCCCATTCACCGCCACCGGATGAACTACGATGGTAGTGACCATGTACATCATTCCATAATTTTTTATCTGATCCTTTAGGCCAAATAATTTGAGGGTCTGGACGTCTTAAAATAATATCGCCCCAACGTTCTAATTTTTCACCGTCTCCAGTATCGATCACTTCATAGTCAATCCATTCATTTGCTACATACATAAAAGTTTAATCATCCTTCCAATTTAACCGTTTCTTAAAAATAAACCATAGTGATGTTATTGTAACTCATTTGACTATTGACATGCTACCCTAAGTATCGTTTGTTTAGTATTAGTCTTTTATGTTGACATTGATAATCATTATCAATAAACTGAATATAAAGGTTTTTATTTAAAATTTGAGGCTTAACTTAGAAATTAGTGGTTGAGAGGAAACAAAACTAGCGAAGGGGTAGAGGGATGGTGGAGAAGTGAACACGTCCGCCTTTACAGCTTGTTTTTCAACCGATAACGATCTCATTCAAGAAAATCAGGCTGTAAGAGGGGGCGAAGCCACCCTCTGCACCGTGGCTGCTTTCCCCCTGAAGTTAGCAACCACTAATTTTTGTTTGAGCCAAATTTGGAGGAGCATAACATGAGTAAATATATTGTAGTCTATTCCAGTTTATCAGGGAATACAGAGGATATTGCTGATCTGATCGCGGAAGGCATTAAATCAACAGGACATGAAGTGATAGTAAAGGATGCAATGGATTGTAATGCTTCGATTTTAACAGAATATGATGCTTTTTGTCTGGGTGCATACACCTGGGGAGATGGAGAGTTGCCAGATGAATTCCTTGATTTTTATGAGGAAATGGATGAGCTAGATTTAACGGGAATTTATGCAGCCACTTTTGGTAGTGGAGATACGACCTATGAGCAATTTTGTGCTTCTGTAGATATTTTAGAAAAAAAGATTGTAGAGCGTGGGGGGACGATAACCCAACCTGGCTTAAAAATCGAATATTCTCCTACAGGAGATGATCGAGAGATATGTCGGCAATTCGGAATTGATTTTGTAAATAAAATTAAGTAAACAACTAAAATAATTTAAAAACAGAGGATTGTTACGAGAATAGTAGTTACTTTTTTCACAATCTCTCTGTTTTTCTGTAGATTATTCTTTAGGGAAAATGATTATTTGCTCCACTTATAGTAGCTTTGCTCGTGTTGTACTTGAAAACCTACAGATTCATAAAGGTAACGAGCATGATCATTAGTTAACGCCACCTCTAACCATACGTCAATGCCAAGCTTGGCTTCACGATCGACTATATGCTCGAGTACAGCTCGACCAATTCCTTGCCCTCTCCTTGCTGCCGAAATGACAAAACCATATAGCCAAACTTCATTTTCACTTTCAGGTGAAATTCTAATTTTTCCTACGGACTGATGCTCCTTCTTAATAACAAAGTATTGAGATTTGTCGATTAAACTTAACTCTTCGTAATATTTGCTTGCTGTCGCGTGACTTTCTCCAAAGCCCTCCATATCTAATTGCACAAAAAATTGCTGATGAAGTTCGGGCTGATAAGGATCTAGCTTAATTAACTGATCTAAGTGATCAACATTCTGAGCTGCACCATCGATTTTCTCTAGTGGATAGTACTTCATTTGATATTCTGTAAAACCTAATTGACAAGGTATTTGTCGTAAAAATGCTACACCAGATGATGACTTGACAGGTGTATTCAGTAAAATCTCCTTGTATTGCTGCTCAAGAGTTATCGTAATGCTTTCTTTAATCAACCTAGTAAAAATCCCTTGTCTACGATAATCAGGATGCACCATCCCACACACTTCAACCTTGTCTCCAAAAGGGTACAAAGCCAAAAATCCAACGAGTTGGCCTTCATGCAGATGGTAAAAGCTATTTTCATTGTCATCACGTGCTTCCAACATATCCCAGTTTAACTTCAGTGAGAGGTTGTCATGCTGCTCTACGATATGTTGTAAATGTAAAATGTTATGTTTCAAGGTTAATCACACTCCAATCTAAATCAGTATAATACCTTGACAATCTAAAGGCTAGAGGCTTAGCTTATATTATATTTAACGTTTATACTAAGCTGATACAATAATAAATAGATTAACAGGATGATTAGGGGGACAACCACATTATGACGACACCTATTTTTGAAATGAACAATATTAGCTGGGTTAGAGATGGAAAAAAGGTTCTTACTAACGTAAATTGGAAAATGAATCAAGGCGAGCATTGGGCGTTATTTGGCTTGAACGGTTCAGGTAAAACGACATTGCTTAATATGCTAAATGGTTACATTTGGCCCACAACGGGGGAAATATCGGTATTCGGGCACAAATTTGGTCAGATTGACTTAAGGGAATTAAGAAAGTCGATTGGTTGGGTAAGCTCTTCCTTTCAAGAAAAGCTCCATCGCTCACAAAAAAGCCAAGAGCTTGTCGTAAGTGGCAAATATGCAACGATTGGTTTGTACCAATCTCCAACAGAAGAGGATTACGAACGTGCAGATAAATTGATGCGACAGCTGGGTGTTGTGCATGTCAAAGATCGGACCTATGCCACCTGTTCGCAAGGGGAGCAACAAAAATTACTTATTGCTAGAGCGCTAATGGCATCACCTAAGCTGTTAATTCTGGATGAAGCCGCAAATGGACTCGATTTTATATCCAAGGAAGGGCTGCTGGATAGCATTGCGGAGCTTGCTTCTAGCGAACAAGCCCCTCATTTATTATATGTGACACACCATACGGAAGAAATTTTGCCTATATTTACACATACGTTATTACTTCGCAGAGGTGAAGTTTTTGGGAGTGGAGAGACAAAACATGTTTTTAATGATGAGCAATTATCTCAATTTTTTGAGATGCCTGTAGCTGTGAACTGGGAAGATGATCGTGTCTGGCTGCGCCGTAAATAAATGAAACCATAGCTCCTTCTCATTCGTAATAAATTTTAATAAAGACGATATAGATTTAAAGACGAAAGAGATAAAATGGAGGGAAGTCTATGGCAGCAGAAACAAATACGACGAGAAATTTAAAAAAGATCCCCAATCCAGGAGCAATTTTTGCAGGGATTATCATTGTGCTTGTGTTGATTGTAGTGGGAATTAATAGTGTTGCTCAGGTACAGTATGGACATGTAGGACTGTATAAGACGTTTGGGAAACTAAATGACAAAGTACTCACACCGGGGCTACATTTGAAAATGCCATTTGTTCAAGAAGTAATTCAGGTCAATACGCAGGTCGCGAAGACAGAGACAGATACAACAGCATCATCTAAAGATTTGCAGCCTGTCTCCACACATGTCGTCGTAAACTATTCTGTGCATAAAGAGTCGGTATATAAGCTGATGAATGATATCGGTGCTAATTTTGATACTGTGATTATAAATCCTGCCATTCAGGAAATTATTAAGGAAGTAACTGCTAAATACCAAGCTGAGGAGCTGATTTCTTTACGTGACAAGGTCGCAGGGGAGATCAATGAGGATTTAACAAAACGTCTAGCGACATATAACTTGGTTGTGAATGAGATTAACATCGTTAACTTTAACTTCTCAGATGCATTTAATCAATCCATTGAAGCGAAGCAGGTAGCGCAACAGCAAGCACTTAAAGCAAGCAATGACCTAAAGCGGATTGAAATTGAAGCGAAGCAAAAGGTAGCGCAGGCACAAGCGGAAGCAGAAGCATTAAAACTAAAAAAGCAAGAAGTTACGCCAGAGCTAGTACAACTTAAACAAATCGAGGTTCAGGAGAAGGCACTTGAAAAATGGGATGGCAAGTTACCCCAAGTTACAGGTGGAGCTACGCCTTTTGTAGATATTAATCAATTTTCATCATCTCAATCGAAATAAACTTAAAATTATTTTGAAATTTAACAGTCTACAATTATAAAAAATACTTCTTTAGTCGTTAATCCCAACTTGACTAGAGAAGTATTTTTTTATCTCAAACTAAAAATAGGACTATAGAATTGTTTTTTCTTGATTTCCCATCAATTTATGTAAGAAAATTACCCAAATAAGGGTGTTTTGAACTATTTAGTCTTGTTGATATTGATTCGATATTAATAGGTATAGATGAATAGAAGGGGGTCTTACTCGTTTGTTAGTTCACGTCATGGATTTGAAAACAGGGGATAAGCTGCGATCCGATATTTTTAATTCGGCAGGTCTACATATTTTAGCTAAAGGGACTGTCATTCGGAATGAAGAAATTGCGTTATTAATTCGCCATAGTATTGATATGATTGATATTGAATTAAAGGAAAACAAAGAGGAAGTTACGATAACGGAAGAAGAGGTGTTTTATCAGAAGCTCAAGGAAGATTTTGATTACACCATTCAGGCATATCAAGGTATTTTTTTGGATTCTTTAGTCAAAGGGAAATTTAATCCTGATAAGGTGCAGGAAAGACTAGAGACATTGCTTGAAAAAATAGATAGTCGTAAAAATGTAGTTGGTTTATTGCTTGATCTTGGACGTGAAGACGTAACAATTTATAATCACTCCTTACAAGTTGGATTATTATCCTATTACATAGCAACATGGCTTGGATATTCAAAGGAAGAGAGCTACGAAATAAGTCAAGCTGGATATTTGCATGATATCGGCAAAAGTAAAGTTCCTCATGCCATTCGGGATCATGTAGGAGAGCTTACAGGTAAGGAGCTTGAAATAATGCAAAACCATACCAGATACGGTTATGATATTATTCGTAACTCGATGTCTGATGGGAGTATTGCCTTAGTTGCGCTACAGCATCATGAGCTTGAGGATGGTACAGGTTATCCGTTAGGTCTTGGAAAAAATGCAGTTCATCCTTATTCTCAAATTGTAGCCGTTGCCAATACTTATGTTGAACTTACATCACAGTATGAAGGAAAAGGGAGTCAAGGCTTCCTAAGTGTATTAAAAAAGATTTATGAGTTAGGATTTGGTAAGCTAAATGAAAGACCTGTGCAAGCTTTGATGCAAAACTTATTACCAAACATTCTTAGTAAAAAGGCTTTACTTAATACAGGCCAAGAGGGCATCATTGTTCTCAACAATCCAAATGATATTTTTAGACCACTTGTCAAGGTGGGGACCGAGTTTGTTGATTTGGCAAAAAATCGTAACATTTTAATTGAAGAGATCTATTTATAGCTATAAAAGCTCTACTCATGCTGGATATGGGTGGAGCTTTTTTGTCTGTTTATGTCGGAATCTATGAAATTGCATGTAATTTATCCTTTTAACAAGTTAATGGGATGGGGTATACTAGACGATAAGTGTTTTACAATAAAATGGGGGGTTGTTGTAAAATGCAACATTTTGAAGAAGATGGAGAGGTTTAGATGAGTTTTAATAAAAATAAAATCAAGAACGATCAAAAGCAAGAACGATTTTCTTCCGCAGGCTTTATTTTAGCTGCAATTGGTAGCTCTGTAGGGCTAGGAAATATGTGGAAATTCCCATATATTACAGGGGAAAATGGCGGGGCAGCATTTTTCTTACTATTTATCGTATGTTTAGTTATTATAGGTTTGCCTGTTTTGCTTGCAGAGCTTGCGATTGGTCGTAGCTCACGAACCAGCGCAGCGACCGCTTTTTCCAAAATAACTGGGAAAAAGGGATGGAATGGCTTAGGGATACTGCAGATTATTGCACCATTTATTATATTATCTTTTTATGTCATTATTGCTGGCTGGACACTGCATTATGCGATGTTGTCTTTTTCAAGTCAATTATTTAAAGATAGCGATTATAGTGCAGTTTTTGCTAACTTTAGTTCAGGATACTTACCTATCATGTGGCAGGGGATATCGATTCTAATTTCTGCATGGGTTGTAATCAAAGGTGTCTCTGGTGGGATAGAAAAGTTTAATAAAGTATTATTACCAGGCATGGTCGTTTTATTAATTATTTTAATGATTCGAGCATTAACATTACCTGGGGCAGGAGCAGGCGTAAACTTTTTCTTAAAACCTGATTTTGCATCACTAAGTCCAGAAGCTGCATTAATTGCACTTGGACATGCTTTTTTCTCTTTATCACTTGGTATGGGCATTTTAATGACATACGGAGCTTATGTAAATAAGGAGCAATCATTAGGTACCGCTGCTTTAGCTATAGGGGCAGGGGATTTAATCTATGCATTTATTGCAGGATTAATCATATTCCCAACCACATTCTCATTTGGGATTGCACCTGATAAGGGACCTTCTCTCATTTTCGAGGCTTTACCCGCAGCATTTTCTGCAATGCCTGCTGGAAGTGTTTTTGCGGGATTATTTTTTGTAATCCTTGCGATAGCGGCAATTACATCTTCTGTTTCATTACTAGAAGTTCCAGTAGCCTATGCGAGGGAACGTTGGCAGTGGACGCGTACGCGTTCCGTTTGGATTATGAGTATTTTAGTTTTCCTACTAGGTTTACCTTCGGCATTATCGCTTGGCTTAGCAAAAAATATAACATTGTTTGGTGTAAGTTTCTTTGATGCAATGGATTTCATTGCTTCTAACATTTTACTTCCATTTATTGGACTGATTGTGACAATTTTTGCCGGTTACTTTTGGAAAAATATCGCTGAAGAGTCTGGGTTAAATCAAACTTGGTTTAAGATTTGGTTATTTATGCTACGTTACATTGCACCAATCTTAGTACTATTAGTTTTGCTTCATACATCAGGGGTAATTAAGTTTGAATAACATATAAGTTTCATTAAAAAAGGAACTCAAGGACAACTATTAATAGTTGCCTAGGGTTCCTTTAAATTTAGTAACGTTATACTTGTATGATTGCTGTAATTTCTTCATCAAGATCAAGCTGTACATCCTGACGGAATACTCTTGCTTGATATTCAGAATGAACATAACGAATGATTGCTTCAATCATCTGGGATTCTGACATGAATTGATTACGTGCTTTAGCCCACACCTCAGCACTGTATCCTGCATCTTCCTCCCAGCTTAACTCCACCTGAACCTCAGTAGGCTGAATGTCATTTCGTTCTGCAATATGAATACAGATTGCATTGATGATTTCATCCATACTTAAAATAAGTCGTGACATTAGTAACGTGTACCCCGATCATCGGATGGTTGGGGCTGTGGTTGTTTTCTACGGAATAATGCCATTACTAACATAACTATGATATATATAGCAAACACGTTAACAGCAAGTCCTAAAATGTTACCCATCATCCCCATTCCTGAGAACATAGAGCCAAATAGTAAACCTGCAATACCACCCATCATCATTCCTTTAAACAAGCTACCCCCACTAAAAAATCCACGTCCATTTGAAGCGGTAGAGCCTGTACTTCCTGTGCTACTTTTTGATGAATCTGTTTTTCGGATTCCACTATCTGTTTTCTTTTTTGGTGTTGTTGTGTAGCTTCGAGTACCTGATTTAAACCCTCCACCACGTCTAGCATCTGCTAAATCCGGTGATACCATTGCAAAGAAAACAGTTAAAGCGACAATCACTAAAGAAATACGTTTGGTTAGTTTCATCATCGTTAGTAAATACCCTCCAAAAAAAGTTTGACCCCTAATCGTCTAGTGTCTAGCTAATTCTACGTGTATCTATTAAAATGGTTTCAATTTTATTTAAAATTTATGTTTTTATAGATCAAAAATTAAATATGAGGTTAATGGTGCATAAAGCTTAAATGAGTGTGGAAATATAGGACAAATGAAGACAATGTTTAATTATTGTGAAGGAGTGAGTAGATGTCGCTTGATATTTATTTAAATTTTGCTGGGAACTGTCGAGAGGTGGTTCTTTATTATGTTGAAGTTTTTGGGCTAGAGCAGCCACATATTATGACCTTTGGGGAAATGGAGCCAGATCCTAGTCATCCAATACCAGATGAAGCTAAATCTTTAATTATGCATACTCGTATAAGTATAGGTGGTAGTACTCTCATGTTTTCAGATACTTTTCCAGGTATGCCCTTTACACAAGGAAATAATTTTAGCTTAAGCCTAACGTTAACAAGTGCTGATGAACTTAAGTCAGCATTTGAAAAGCTCAAGGATGGTGGAAAAGTAATTATGGAGCTGGGGCCAACATTTTGGAGCGAGCTTTATGGCAGTATTGTTGATAAGTTTGGTATACAGTGGCAATTTAATTTGGAAAAATAGGCTCTATGATATAAATCAGTACTTGACAATGACTGATGGGTGGTAGCTACGATACAGAGAGTTCTTTCAATTGTTGTTAAAATCATATTCCCTTGATTGGGGTAAATAAATGGGTGGAATTTGATTTTAAGAGACAATCTCGAGAATCTCTCTGTCTCTTCGCTAGTTCCGGTTGGCTGTCAAGTGCTCATTTATAATTCCATAATAAACGAGATCCTCAAATTTATTTTCCTTTTTTACGTGTTGATAAAGTGTACCTTCATGCACCATGCCAGCCTTCAGCATGACTTTTCCAGAAGCAGGGTTTGAAGCGAAATGTGTTGCGTATACCTTATGATATTGCTTGTCATTAAACGCAAACTGTATCATGGCTTTAGCTGCTTCAGTTGCAATTCCCTTCCCCCAGTACTTTTCACCAATCCAATACGCTAATTCACCATGCTCATACCCTTGGTTGTTGCTTATTCCAATCGCTCCATATAACTCTTGTGTCTCTTTATCTGTAATTGCAAATTGATACATAATATCATTAGAGAAATTACCCTCTTGCCTCTCAATCCATGCTGTCGCATCACTTTCATGATAAGGATAAGGTAAGGAAAGTGTACTTCTATAAATGTTATAGTTATTACACAATTCAGACACTATTGGTGCATCTGAGGCTAAAAATGGTCTAAGCAGCAGTCTAAGTGTTTCGATCGTTTTATTGTGTGGATTATACATAGATATAGATACGCCCCCTAAATGATTTTTAACAGTATAACAGAAAATATGAATAAAATGGAACTTGTGTGATAATTCATTCAGATTTCTGTTAACTCCCGTTATAATAGAATTACTTCATGTGTCTTCATAATTTAATTATTACAAATTTAATTTTTTGCGATGGGAAGGATGGAAGTATGGATACTAGATTTAATCACAGCAAATACCACATTAGAAGGAAGGTAATGGCTTTAGTAGGGGCTAAGCTTCATGTTTTTGATGAGAATCAAAATGTGATCATGTTTGCTCAGCTTAAAGCGTTCAAATTAAAAGAAGATATTGCTATTTATACTGATGAAAGTAAAACGCAAGAGTTAATTAGAATTAAAGCGCGAAATTATATCGATTTTTCTGCTACATATGATGTGGTTGATAGTCAAAGTGGGGAGACGGTTGGTGCGTTAAAGCGTAAAGGAATGAAATCTATTTTCAAGGATGAATGGATCATTTTGGACAATAACGATAATGAAAGGGGGCTTATTAAGGAAGACAGTCGGTTTAAGGCATTTTTACGTCGCTTTTTATCTAGTTTGATACCTCAAACCTATTATACTTTTATTGGTCAACAGCAGGTTGCAACTTATAAACGCAATATGAATCCGTTTGTTTCAAAACTCGATTTAGATTTATCAGCAGATACTACTTTACAATTTGACCGCCGGTTAGCTATGGCTGCTGCAATTTTATTATGTGCAGTTGAAGGAAAGCAAGATTCATAGAATCGAAACAAACAGCAGTTAACTGAACCGTAGGAGATGTTTACATTGGACAATAAAACAACGGATTTAAACCAAATTAAAGAAGCGCTTGCGATTTCTCTTCCGCTTATTCAGCAGGTGTTTCCGCTTGATGTAATGTTTGGGCTAACAGATAAGGAGCAATTTCTTTATTACTTAGCTGGTAAAGAGATTGATATTCATGCAGATGAAGGGATGGCTGTCCCTGAAAAAAGTGGGATAAAACAGGCTTTGATTACCCAACAGGTTGTGTCATCAAATATAGGTGAAGCGGTATATGGGACTCCATTTAAATCTACCTCTCTTCCTCTTAAGAATGAAACAGGAGATGTAACGGGTGTATTTACAGTTGGAATTAGCCTTAAAAATCAGGTTGCTCTAAATGGGGCAGCAGAGCATTTGGCTGTAAGCTCCAGCGAAATTAGAACTGTGACTGACGAAATTGCAGGGACTGCAACTGTACTCGCTAACAACATTAACGATGTTAAAAACTTAGCAGTAAAGGTACTTGAGGAATTGCACAAAACTGACGAAATTTTAAGTTTCATTAAGCAAGTGGCAGACAGCTCTAATTTATTAAGTATCAATGCTTCCATTGAGGCGGCTCATGCAGGAGAGCATGGGAGTGGATTTGGTGTTGTTGCTAAGGAAATTCGAAAAATGGCCGACTCTAGTACAAAGGCTACCAAGGAAATCGAGCAAATTTTAAATGCGATTCAAAATAATTTTAAAGAGCTTGATGTTACTTTATCTGATTGCTTCCTTCAAAGTGAAAGACAAGCAGCTTCTACGGAGGAAATCGCGGCTTCGGCACAGCAATTAGCCTCTTCGGCTGAAAATATTAAAGAGGTGGCTCAGCTAATATAAAGGAGATCTTGAATGAGTACAGTAGTACAACAGATTGTGCAGCAATATTGGGAAAATTGGACTGGACAACAAAAAGAAGGTAAGGGTGGCTGGAATAATACAACCTATTTTGTACAAGAGGGTCCCAAACAAGCTGTAGTACGTATTTATAACACACATCAAGATATAAAAAAAATAAAGTTTGAACACCATGTGTTAAAGCTGTTGGGGCAACAAACCTATCGTTTCCAAGTACCTCAACCACTAACTACTCTTAATGGGGAGACTGTTGTTCAAGTCCCTGACAGCTCAGGCCGTTATGCCTGTTTATTTGAATATATTGAGGGAGCGTCGATGGGAGAACGTGATGCACTGTTGCCAAGCGTGCTTGGTGAAGCAACAGGGGAATTGTCGCTAGCGTTAAGCCAGATCAAGTTAGAACAGGTTCCTATTTATCCTCCTTATTATGAGCTTAAGCAGGCCTATCCTTTGTGTACCGATGAGACATTATTGTCCTTATGTTATGATCCTCCAGCCCCGCTACGGGATGTACGGTGTTCATTGGCTGAGCTTTATGAAGCCTTTCAAATGATTATAGTTAAGTTGGATAACCTTAGAAATCTACCGCATCAACTTGTGCATGGAGATCTGAATCACTCCAATTTACTGACTGAGCAAGGACGAGTCAAGGCATGGCTGGATTTTGAATTTTGTACAAACGATGTAAGGGTAATGGAGATCGCAGTTTTGTTAGGTGATTTACTTGGAGACGGAGAGGGAACTGATTCTGAGCAACACAATATCGAGCAGTTTTGTATAGGTTTCCGTCAGTTTGTGAGGCTTGAAGAAGAGGAAATTAAGGTCATTCCGTTACTTATGTTATTACGTAAGGTTGATGTTTTTCTTCATTTCACAAGCAGGTACTTGGAACAAATTGATTCTTCGTCGGTATTAAGTCAACAAGCAGAGCTGCTAAGTCAAGATTTACAACAATTACGGTATAGTGATAAGTGGCTTACCTCGTTGCTATTAAAATCTTTGGGTTAATCTTTGGGCTAATTTATAGGCTATTGTGTAGCACATTCCTCCTAAGCTGCATAACGTAAATTAGACGTTAACCCATGAGGAGGATTCAACTCTATGATAGACCCAATTTTAAAGTCTCCAAACTTAACCCTGGCGGCTGATTCCAATCAAGTTGTGAATTATAAACGTGATCCTAACAATTACATTACCCAATTATTTGGTGAGCAGCTTCCAGCGATTAAGAACGGTTTTTTTAATGTGTACTTAAGCAAAGGAATTATTGTTCAACCACACTGGCATACCAATGCTACGGAAATGGTGGTTGTTATCCGAGGTGAGGTTGTTACTGCTGTTTTTAATCCATTCACACAAAAGGTGATGGCGTATTATTTAAAACCAGGTCAAGTTGCAATTCTTCCGCAAGGCTGGTTCCATTGGATTATCGCGGAAACAAATGATGTGTACATCCTTACCATCTTTGATGTGCCAACACCAGATATCGTTTACGGCTCAGACTTTTTACGCTGCGTACCTAAAGAAGTGCTAGGGCGAGCTTATTGCATTAATGAAGAGGATTACGCAAGAGCGATTGCACCATTGCATGAATCCGTTGTTTTAGGTCCACCACTCGATTGTGGGAAATATAAAGGACACTGCTAGAGAAATAAATTACAAAGAAGCACGCAATTCTCCTTTTATAATACAAAGGGAGAACTGTGTGCTTTTTAATTGTGCATAAATGAAACTGGTGGTTTTCTTATATTTTAAATTAATACGATAGCTAATAATGTAAATAAGCTTAATGTTAAAATTTCATTATTATAGTTGTTGTAATAATTAGGATAAAATCCAGAAGACTTTACTTCCCCTCTACCAATTGGCTTTAAATATACATTATTTCTATCAACATCCATGATGACACCTTCATAACGCTGACCCTGAGATGTAAAAAGACGCACCTTTCTATTTTTGTAACGACAACATGTGTAGTAGGCTTCCATATATACATTCCTCCTTTTTTATAATTTATGGGAAGAAGGAAAGTATGGAACGGCGTTATGCCTGTGGTAACAACTAAGTTGTTGTAGGAGCTGTGGTTAGATCATCAATATTTGTTGAACCATAAAAAAATAAGCTAATAAGGATAACAACAATTAAGAACTCTGAAAATTTTTCTCCATCAAAGCTATCCATAATTCACCCTCCTAATTACCTGCCTTTTTTTTGAGAGCATTGATGAAATCGTTAAACGTTAAATCGCCATGATTATCAAGAAATTGAACCATTTGCTCTACATTGTTCTGATTTATATCGTTGCTATTATATTGACCAACTAGGGTAACAACAAAGGAAGCTTCTCGGAATATTTCAACGGAGTCAACTTTAAGTTTTCCCGTCAGTAATAACGCGGCCACTGTATATTCTAGTCCCTTTGGTTTTTTAGGATTTGTACGGGGAGATTGTTTTTTCGTTTTATTATTTTTTTTCGAAAAAGCCATCTTTGTCCCTACTTCCGTATAACTGTACTTAAAATACAGAATATGCAAAAAATATTGTAGGGGTGCGAATCATATATCCTGTTTGCTTTACTATTCGAATCCACTTTATTAAAACTTTATTTTTCCGCCAGTGTAACTTTATTTTAAGGTGGTACATTTTTAAGCAAGAACTATAAATAAAGTTGTGGAGGAAGTAATGTGAAAACAAATCCAATTCCTGTGTTGCAAATTACAAATCTCACTAAAAAAATTAAAAATAAGGTGATTGTAAACAAGTTAAGCTTTAGTCTTGAAAAAGGTGATATTTATGGATTTTTAGGGCCAAATGGCTCGGGTAAAACAACGACGTTACGCATGATCACTAGGTTAGTTTATCCTACCGCGGGTGATATTCTCATCAATGGGATTTCAATTACAAGCAATACGAAAAAAACGATATCTTCAATTGGAAGTATTATTGAAAATCCTGCTTTTTATTTGAATATAACCGCAAAGCAAAATTTAAAATTAAGCGCAACCTTAGCTAATAAAGATATTAAATCTACACGAATTGATGAAGTGCTTGAGCTTGTGAAATTAACGGATGCTAAAAACGATAAAGTAAAAACCTTTTCGCTTGGGATGAAACAACGTTTGGGCTTTGCTAACGCGCTATTATGCGATCCAGACATAATTATTTTGGACGAGCCTACAAATGGTGTTGATCCGATGGGATTGTATGAAATGAAGACTCTAGTGAGACACTTAGCGGAGCAACATAATATTACTTTTCTTATATCAAGTCATATGTTAAGAGAGATGGAGGATTTATGTAACAAAGTTGCTATTGTTCAAAAAGGGACTTTAATTGAGAGTGGCAAGGTAAATGAATTGTTGGAGAAATATTCAGTAAATAATTTGGAGCAGCTCTTTTTTTCGTCTGTTAAGGAGGTGTCTTTATGAGCAATGTAAAGTCACTGGTTTCCTTTGAAGTGAAAAGATTTTTAACTGCTAAAAGTACATTCATATATGCTTCTATTTATTTAGTAAATTATATTATATCTGCGATTTTTTATAAATTATATGGAAGTGAACTCACCGTACTTACAATGGGAAATGGTCAATCTTTTCCAATTCAGCATTTACAAGGGAGTTACCTGTTTTCGGGCGTGTTTATAGCGATTTATGTTGGACATATTATTGTACAAGAACGCACCACGGGAACAATTAAATTACAGCTACTACAGCCTGTATCAAGAAATGAATATTTTTTTAGCAAAGTTTTTTCTATTTTTCTTTTTTCAATATTTCTTTCCTTTTTAATGATTAGTTTAGGGTATGTCGTTGGAACCCTCTTTTTTGGGTGGGGGGATCAACTTGTTATCGCTTCTCTTACTTATAGTGGGTTATCTGGTGTTTTTGTAACTTTAAAAAGTGGTTTAGCTCTAGCCTTACCCTATTTTGTTTTTGGACTTATGGCTCTAGTTGTAGCTATGATATCCAATTATTTGCTAGAAAGTACTATAATTATGGGTGTTTTTCTGATGGCAGGTCAATATCTCGAATTAATCCCCGTTATAAATCGCTGGAGCTTAATTCGTCAGATGTATTTCTTTTGTCTTGATATTTTAACGAAGCCATCCACTTATATTATGATGAGTTTGTTTAGTTTAATTTGTTATGCTTTATTATTTGGAGTAGTTAGTTATTTTATATTTAAAAAGAAAGATTTGTTTGTTTAAATAAAGGGGTGGGCGTAGTGATTAGGCAATTAAAGTTTGAACTAAAAAAAATGTTTTTTCAGGGGAAATACCAGATTATAGTGATTGCGCTAGTGTTATTTAGTATTCTGTATACTGTATTTATGTTTAATAGAGGGCTTTTGGAAATTGAGATTTTAAATGGCGTACTAGCAACGTTTCGTCCAATAGGCTGGTTAATCTGTAGTTACATCATATGTGAGATTGTTGCTAATGATTATCACTATAAATTTTTAAAAACAGTCCTCCCTTATGCTAAAAGTAGAAGCAGCTATATTATTTCAAAGCTAATTCTCGCATTAAGCCTATGTTTAGCTCTATTTTTACTAACTATAGTCATTACTAGCACGACATTAATGCTTATATCTAATGACCACCTTTGGGTTCTAGATCTTGACCTTGTTATCCCAAAAGTTGTTACGATATTAGCAGGTGTTTTGTTTTTTGCAAGTATGAGTATGGCTTTTATGATTTTTACCGAAAGTGAAGTTGTTACAATTGGACTTTCTATGGGGATTGTTCTGATTATGTTTGTATTTGAATCTGTTGAGCAAATTTTAATTTATTTACCTACGATGTGGCTAATTCAGCTCCCAGTGGCTACTCATACAGAATCTAGTATAATATTGATGACGATGGCTATATTTGTTCTAATATCTTTAAGCCTAGTTTGCATAACAGTACAGCGATTTAAGACAAAGGATTTGTTTGTGTCCTAATATCATTGCGGGTTAAGGAAAGGCAGTTGTTATGAGAAAAAAAACAATACTCATTATTGAAGATGAGTTAGAACTAGCTAATATGATAAAAAAGTATTTGCAAAGAGAGCATTATGATGCCGAAATTATCGTAAATGGCAATGATGCCTTACAAGCGATAAAAAAAATGCAAGCTGACCTGGTTCTTTTAGACTTAATGTTACCGCATTTAGATGGACTTGAGGTTTTACGTCAAATTCGATTAGAGTGTATTGTCCCTGTCATTATAATTAGTGCTAAAGAAACGGAGCTAGATAAAGTTCTTGGACTAAAACTTGGGGCAGATGACTACATGACAAAGCCATTTTCAATGAAGGAGATGGTGGCGCGTGTTGAGGCTTTATTTAGAAGAATTGAAGGCTACTCCACTAAGGATAACAATCATCAGACTTTTCAGTTTAATAATATAAACGTTGATCTGTTAGCTAGACAAGTTAGAAATGAAAATGAAGTACTAAATTTTACAACAAAGGAAATGGATCTGTTAACCTTTTTGTTAAGACATCCTAAGCAGGCGCTAAGTAAAGAGCAGATTTATAATCATGTATGGGGATTAAATGAGTATGGAGATATAAATACGGTGACGATCCATATCCAGAAAATTAGGGAAAAGTTAGGCCCTTTTCATGAAATAACTACAGTACGTGGAGTGGGTTATCGATTTGATGGGGAATTGCGATGAAAAAGGGTATTATTAATAACCTACTGTTGATATGCTCAATTCTATGTATTTTACCGCTTATACTTTTGACGCTAACTGTGTCGATTGGCTTTCCCGCGTGGTTCCTTGTTATAGTGATCGTTCCCTCTGTTGTTCTCACCTCTTATACTATTATTTATATTAAAAATCGGATTATTAAACCAATAGAGACGCTAATGGAGGAGGCGCAATTGATTTCATCGGGTGATTTGTCTCATTCTATCGTGTATTGCAAAAATGATGAGATCGGGAGCTTTGTATCCGCATTTGACCATATGCGAAGTCAATTATACGAACAACAGCAACAGCAGCAACAGTTTGAAATTCAACGCAAAAATTTTATTAGTAGCATCTCTCATGATTTAAAAACGCCAATCGCCTCGATTTCAGCATATGTAGAAGCATTGCAGGATGATTTAGCGGAAACACCACAGGAAAAGCAACAATATTTGAAAATTATTGAAAATAAACTTGCTGTTTTAGCGGATTTGTCTAAGCAACTTAACTTAAGTTATGCAACACCAGAAGCATTAAATTTATCATTAAACCACTTTAGCTGCTATACATGGACAGAAGAGATGATTTATAGTGTGGAATCAGAATGTAAAATTAGAGGCATTCATTATAGCTTGCATAATTTAATTGAAGAACATGATAAGACTACGATGTTGATTGATGTTTTTCCATTAGATAGAGCGATACAAAATATATTAAGCAACTGTTATCGATATACAAAAACTTTATTTATGATGTCTATGGAAATAAAAGAACATAACTTTATTTTGACAATAAAAAATGATGGCGCTACCATGCATCCTAGTCATGTCAGCAAAATCTTTGATCGATTTTATTCAGAGGAAATGAATAGTGCTCAAGGGCATCTCGGACTAGGTCTTTACATTTCTAAAACGATCATAAATGCGATGAAGGGGGATATTCAGGTTGATGTTGATGGCGGGGTAATCACATTCGAAATAGCGTTGCCTGTGACAATCTATCAATGAGAGGAATGACTGTTTATGAAAAGCCTAATGGGTAGAGGTGCGCTGAATTAAATGCAAGCAAGACACTTCATTTTTTGCTTGCACATAATGTGAGAATGAGGTGTATATCATTTACTGGTATAATCCCTGCTTGTGAAAATATTAAAGATAACTTAAAGAACACATCCAACAATTTTTCTGGATGTGTTCTTCTATATTCTAATTGATTTAACTAAAACTTTTATAAATGACTTAAAAAAAGCCGAGACCCTTTCACAAGAGTCTCGAATCATGGGAGAGGAGAAACCGGATGAAGAGCTTATGGGGAAACGTAAGTCTTCTCCGCGGTTGTCTACGACATTTGCTGATGTCGATATGTTTAATTCTGCCTCAATTTGTAATGATTTATACATATAAGCACAAAAAAATGTTATAATATTTGCGTTTTTCAAGTTTTATTTGTTTTTGTGTTACGATATGGAAGCAGATTACTTGATTTAGGATTTATTTAGGGATTTTAGGACAAGGGTGTGAATTAAAAATGAGAGTGATATCAGGAAGTGCTCGTGGACGGCATTTGAAGGCAGTTCCGGGTATTGGAACACGTCCCACTACGGATAAAGTAAAGGAAGCATTGTTTAGTATGATTGGTCCCTTTTTTGAAGGAGGGAATGTGCTTGATTTATTTGCGGGCACAGGTGGACTTGGTATTGAAGCGTTAAGTCGTGGCATGGAGCACGCTGTATTTATTGATTTAGAGCCTAAAAGTATTGCGACAATTCACGATAATTTGCAGGTGACCAAGTTTAGTGATCAAGCAGAGGTTTATAAAAATGATGCAAAACGTGCTTTAAAGGTTTTATCCAAAAGAGCGATGAAGTTTCAGCTTGTGTTTCTTGATCCACCCTATCGTCTAAAGCATGGAGATGAGCTGATGGAACAAATGGCAGAGCTTGAGCTACTTACGCATGACGCTACCATTGTATTGGAGCACGATGCAGGATATACATACCCAGAGCAGTTTGGAGGCTTCCAGATGTGGCGTAAGGCAGAGTATGGTGAAGCTGCAATTTCTATCTACTCCTATGATTCTCAGCAATGTGAGCAAGAAAAGGAATAACAACTAAGGAGGAGTTAGTAAAATGAGTACAGCAAACAAAAGCATTAGAGTTGCGGTGTATCCTGGCAGCTTTGATCCAGTAACCAAAGGACATATGGATATTATTAATCGTGCTGCAAGACAATTTGATCATCTGATTGTGGCTGTGTTAAACAATACGAATAAAAATCCATTATTTAGTGTGGAGGAACGAACCCACTTACTTCGCACAGTAACTAAACATATCCCCAATGTTGAAATAGATAGCTTCCAAGATTTATTAGTTAATTATATGGATTACAAGCAAGCACATGTCATCGTTCGTGGAGTTCGTTCCATTACAGATTTTGAATATGAGCTACAAATCGCTTCCACTAATCACAAATTAAATAGTGACGTTGAGACGATTTTCATGATGACGAACCCTAAATACTCCTATTTAAGCTCTAGTATCGTAAAAGAAATTTCTAGCTTTCATGGTGATGTAAGTGACTTAGTGCCTGCTGAGGTAGATGAAGCGTTAAAGCTTAAGTATACGAAGCCAAAGCAATAGTACACGAGGTCATTTCATTGATGAGTGTGGCTTTCGCAGTAATGAGTATAGCAAAATGAGCGTGATTATCGCAGTAAATAGGATCAGCTGCCAATGTAAAATCGGAATAAGCTGACTAATCGCAGGTAATGGGATGCCTAAATAAGAAGTGATTGTCGCATCATCTATTTGATAGCTATAGGCGGAGATGGCTCCAGGAATAATGCTTGTTACTGGGCGCCATAGCAGTAATGTTAAAATAAAGCCGTAGCAGGCATGAAGTAAACGATGAACAAAGAAAAACCTGCCGATGGTGCCTGTTGATTTAAGTAATGCCTGTACTTGTAAATACGCACATAGCCCACTAAAGCCGAGCAGTGCACTTAGCCAAATTGATTTATGATATAAGGAAATCGACTGTGTCACGATCGAAAAGGAGCCTAAATGTACTTCTAGCAAGCCTGCAATCATTGAAGAGGGGACAAGTTGTTTAAGTGTGTCTGTGAGTACATAAATGATGACGGAAAAAATAAGAATATAGCCGCCAATCATCATTAACGTTTGGACAGAGGTGCTAACAGCATCGCCTAACAGCTTTCCGAAGCTACGACCGTCTGCTTGATGCGCCTCTTCCATGCTACGAAGTGCAAGCTTGATGCGCGAGGGTTGCTTTTTATGAATCGCTTTTATGGTAGATGATTGTACCACTGCTTTATCTTGCTCAGTTTGTTTTGTACGAAGTAAAGCATTTGTGCTCATACCGGATAGCAGTCCTGCAATCCAGTGGATACTCAATAAAAATAATCCAAGCCAAGGTTGTTTAGCAAACCCTGCGCCAATGACAATAATGATCAGCATGGGACTGCAAAAATGAGAGTAGCTTGCAATTTTTTCTGCCTCAGTGGAAGTAATTTGACCTTGACGTTGTAGCTTGGAGGCAGCATCAGCACCAGCGGGGAAGCCAGCTGTCATCCCAAGTGGAATAATAAAGCTGGCTATGCCAGGAAGCCCTAGCCATTTTTTGGTATAGGGCTCTAGGAGTTTACCGATTCCATGTACAAATCCGCTAGCGATAAGTATATGGGAGAGGACTAAAAAGGGAAGCAACCCAGGGAAAATAATTCGCCACCAAATTGCCAGTCCTTCCCCAGATGCCTTGAAAGCAGCAGAAGGGGAATAAATAATACTAAACACTAATAAAATAGCTCCAGTAGCTAGGAATAGGGTTGACCATTTTTGTTTCATCTAAATTCACCTCATATTTCCATCTTTTATTGCTTAGCATTTATGAATTTGCTTGCAGCAACGCAAGGTTATAATATAGATACAGTTATATGCCAAATGCCTTAGTACATGCTTATGCAGCTTGGTCTATGGACAGACCTTGAGGAATAGAAGGGAGACTTACAATCTCATGAACAAATCAAAATCATTTATAGCAAAACCATTAGCAAGATTTGGTGTTTTTATTGTTGTGATCGCCATGCTGTCCTATGTCCTTATTGAGATTCCTATGCCATACATGATTAATAGTCCTGGCACAGCGGAAGAGATAAAACCGATGGTTTCGGTTGAAGGTGGAGATCAGCAGGAGCAGGGAGCATTTATGCTGACGACAGTGTCCGTGAGTTATGCAAATATGATGATGTTAATGTTATCCTACTTAAATCCACATGCTGAGATTGTCCCTAAGGAGCCAGATCGGGATCGTCAGCAATATGAGGTACAGCAACGATATTACATGAGCAATTCACAGTCAAACGCAATTATGGCTGCCTATAATAAGGCAGGTGTGGAGTATCAAATTTTACCCCAATATGTATTTATTGTTGGATTATCAAAGGATGTAAAAACAAAAGGTGATTTTTCGGCCGGAGATGTAATTAAAAAGGTGAATGGCACCGAAGTAAAAGGTTTTGAAGCTTTAACTAATGCGTTACATGGTAAAAAAGCAGGCGATGTTGTTTCTGTGGAGCTAGAACGAGAAGGTAAGCCAATTGAACAGCAAGTGGAACTTGTTCCTATTCCCGATAAAGATAACAAGGCTAGAGCAGGATTGGGCGTTAGTGTTGGAGAGGTGCAGGATGTTGTACCTAACAATCATAAGGAAGAAGTTAAATTTGTAAATACACGGATCGGTGGCCCTTCCGCAGGTCTCATGTTTACACTTGAAATCTACAATCAATTAACACCAGGCGATTTAAGTAAAGGTCATCGTATTGCGGGTACGGGTACGATTACAAAAGAGGGTGAGGTTGGTAGTATAGGAGGAGTACAGTTTAAAATTGTTGCAGCGGATAGAGAAGGGGCAGAAATCTTTTTTGTTCCTCAAGATAATTATGAAGTTGCCAAAGCGAAAGCGGATAGTATAAAAACAAACATGAAAATTGTATCTGTAAAAACATTAGAAGATGCACTAAATTACTTAGACAAACTGGAGCCAGTCTCAAAATGATAAATACGGAGTGGCTCCGACTATAAAGGTTGATGATTTAAATTAGTGGTTGACAACACCTCACCTAGCGGAGGGACAGAGGGATTCTGGAGAAGTGGAGCGTTCATTTCTTAAAACCAGATTTCAACCCTCAAGTTGTCATAAAATAATAAGGAATCTGGTTTTAACATGATCGCAAGAACCCTTTGTTTTGTAGCCTCCCAACTCCAACATTGTCAACCACTAATTTTAAATTAAACTTTATGCTTTAAAACATAATTGGTGGTTGATTAAAGTCACGAAGGATGTTTGTGGTTGATCTATTTTTCATTGCATTATAATAAATTGCGGTTGCCTTTATATCCATCTGTAAAAAGGGATGCTGGAAGCCTGCTGCTCTGGTTATGACTGGTGCAGTTGCGGTTTTCTTCATCCTTTTTAATATTGTCCTTCCCTGCTCATTGAAGCCTAATACACGTAGGTAATGCGGGCCAGCTTGAAGTGAATGCTGGGAGAAATCGTGCTTAAAATGTCGTAAAAGGATATGCAAAAGTGCACGTTGCAGCTTAGTATGCGTGTAGCGTTTTGTTTTAAGTAACGTTAAAAGCTTTTCTACACTAGGCTCTGTCACTTTGGATATTGAGTTTAGGATTCTATACTCTAATCCCTCAGCGATTTCCTGATATTGCTGTAATTCATTGGGGGAGCTTAGGATAAGCTCATGCCATAGGTCGTTCGCAAAATGCTCCCATGTAATTGGACAGTGACCGGCTTGTATTTCCCTTGTTAGCAAAGCCGTTGTGTAATTGGGTACAAAAGCTGCTACCTGATCCGCGCCACCTTCAAGTAGCCTTTTTCTAATCGCAGTTGCACTGGCAATATGATCATGACTAGGCTTGGCATCGTGATATGCGGCATGTTGTCTAAGGATGCTTCGTGGGACAATAGGACTGTCAAGTTGATATAAAGCCATTAAATAATGCAGCCCTAAGCTATTATTAGGTTGAGTTAATATGGAGTTAATGTGATCCGGATTTCCCAACCTGTCGGTTTCTCCTAAACAGGCAGCAGCCTGACTAAAAGCAGCAGGATAACTCATGCCTGTAGCCAATTTGTCTGCTAACAAAGACTTAAGCTGGTCTTCCTTCTCATTGAGTAGTTGGGCTATTTTTTTCATAACTTCTAGTGCATCACTTTCCATACCAAACACAAGCTCATTCACAACACCTGTGGCATGAAGAGAAGCTATAGCACCATAGGCAAACCATTGTGCAGAATGAGTTGCATATGCCACAGGTAGCTCCAATACAAGGTCAACACCCATATGAAGTGCCATTTCTGCGCGGGTCCATTTATCAACAATAGCTGGCTCGCCTCGCTGTAAAAAATTCCCGCTCATCATAGCGATAACCGCGTCTGCTTGGGTAATGTGCTTTGTTTCGTTATAATGATGAATGTGACCATGGTGCAGAGGGTTATATTCAACGACAATGCCCGCAATTTTCAAAACTATCCCTGCCTTTAAAAAAATTATATTAGACCAGTTTGTTTTTTACTGGATGGTTTTATACAAGCTGCTCGTGTATAATGATTATTCAGTATGAATCTAGACATGTGCATAACAATATGCATAAAATTTAGTTTTAGATTTAATATAACCTAATATATCAATGTTTTTAAGAGGGTTTCAAGTATTTGTAGTTGACAAACCTTTCGAAAACTCGGTATAATAATTTTTGTTTGTTTGGAGTGATATGTAGATGAAAATCTATTTCCGTCAAATGGCTCCTTCTGCAGAAGCAATGAATATTGTTGAAACTGTAGATGCCAGTGGTTTAATTAAAGGGCGTAAAGATATTCAGGATGTGAGTTTGGTTCAAGCAAACTTAAAAGCACAGACTGGACTCGATCAAGTACTTCATGTGCATGGTGTATTATCTGCAACATTACATATGTCCTGTGCGAGATGTCTAAAGCCTTTAAGCCATGAAGTCCATGTTGATTTTGATGAACGCTTTAAGCATACAGACGATCCAGAGCTAAATGTAGAGACAGAAGATGAGGATATATGGTATATTGGGGAGGATTTTGTGGAACTCACTCCTTATATTGAAGAGTCCTTTGTCATTAATCTTCCGTTTTCTGTATTGTGTAAGGATGACTGTAAAGGGCTTTGCCAAAATTGCGGTGCTGATTTGAATGAAGGTGAATGTGGCTGTAATCGTGAAGTCATTGATCCTCGTTTAGCAGCATTAGGCGATTTTTTCAAAAAGTAAGTTGTTTATAACGTTTATATAAATAGCTTATATTTCAACGCAAAACGTCAATTTTTGCTATAATTAAAAATAGTGAAGCCGTTTATGCTAGAAAATCAATTAAAAGTCTTCACCTGAAATATGGTTTATCTGAATAAGGAGGTGGGAACCATGGCAGTACCTCAACGCAGAACGTCCAAAACGCGCCGCGACAAACGTCGTACGCATTTCAAATTGGCTGTGCCGGGCATGGTAAAATGCGAACAATGCGGAGAATTGAAGCTTGCTCATCATGTATGTAAAGTTTGTGGAACATACAAAGCAAGAGAAATTATCAAGTAATTGTTACAATTTTACAGCACGAACTTTAAAGTAGTACTTCATCTTTGGTGGGGTGCTATTTTTTTTGACAAATTATTGGCGTTGTCCCTTAAGATCAGTGATTTTCCTTTTCTTTTGGGGCAAGATGCTTTATACTACATTTTAGTACCAGGTTCTAATGTAATTTAAGGCTTTAGCATAAATTCTAATAAGGTAGCGTATAAAAAAGGGTTGCCGAACGTAATGATTGGAGTTTATGCAAAATCCTTATGTCATATTAAATTCAGTCACATTAATTCAGTCACATCAAAATCCGGGGGGTGGTCGCGATCGAACGTTTGCCAAAGCGGGCGAGGCAGCAGCAGCTTGTCAAGATTATTGAAGAAAATCCTTTTATAACTGATCAAGAATTAACCCGGAAATTAAAAGTAAGCATTCAAACGATTCGGCTTGATCGCATGGAATTAGGAATACCAGAGCTTCGGGAAAGAATGAAGCTAATGGCTGAACGCTCCTATGATCAGGTTAGATCCTTGCCGCTTCATGAAGTTATTGGAGAAATTGTTGATTTGCAGCTTGATAAAAGTGGGATTTCGATTTTTGAAATTGCAGATGAACATGTTTTTTCTCGCACTGGAATTGCAAGAGGACATCATATTTTTGCACAGGCAAATTCCCTTGCAGTTGCCGTCATTAACGACGAAATCGCTTTAACCTTTTCGGCTGACATCCGATTTGTTAGATCTGTACATTTAGGCGAAAAATGTATTGCTAAAGCTTATGTTCGGCCTTTATCTGGCAGTAAAGCGAAAGCGAAGGTTGAAGTATTTACGTATGTTGGGGAAGAAATGGTGTTCCAAGGGAATTTCGTAATCTACCGTTCCACTGTAGATGAAGATCATGAGGGAGGAATTCACCATGCGGATCGCCATTGATGCTATGGGTGGTGACCATGCACCGGCTAGTACAGTAGAAGGTGCGATAGCTGCAGCAAAGGAATGGAAGGACATTGAGGTTATTTTGGTAGGAGATGAGGCAGTACTTGCTCCATTACTATCTGAGCGACCTGCAAATCTGACCATTCATCATGCTGGAGAAAAAATAGAAGCAACAGACGAGCCAGTTAAGGCAGTACGACGTAAAAAAGACGCTTCTATGGTCGTTGCAGGCAGACTTGTACGTGAAGGACAAGCTGATGCTATGATATCAGCGGGTAATACAGGTGCATTAATGACAACGGGATTGCTGGTTGTAGGTAGAATGGCGGGAATTGAACGCCCTGCATTAGCTCCAATGATTCCTACGATCGATGGCAAAGGGATGCTTGCCTTAGATTTAGGTGCTAACATGGATGCGAAACCAGAGCATTTAGCACAATACGCTTTGATGGGAAGCATTTACCGACAAAAGGTACATGGCATTGAGAAGCCGAGAGTAGGCTTGTTAAATGTAGGGACTGAAGCGATGAAAGGAAATGAATTGACGAAGCAAGCTTATCCTTTGATTGAACAGCAACCAATTGACTTTGTTGGGAATGTGGAAGCTAGAGACGTTTTAGCTGGTGTATGTGATGTGCTCGTCTGTGATGGGTTTTCAGGAAATATTATGCTGAAATCTTTAGAGGGCACCGCAGGCTCGTTATTTTCGATGTTGAAGAAGGAATTTACAAGCTCTCTGAAAAATAAGCTTGCCGCAGCAGTGCTTATGCCATCCCTTCGTAATTTGAAAAAGGTAATGGACTATAAGGAGCATGGTGGTGCACCATTGCTAGGCTTAAGTGGACTCGTTGTAAAAGGACATGGCTCCTCTGATGGAGAAGCTATGAAAAATGCAGTCCGCCAAGCTAGAATTGCACTTAAATCTAACCTGATTCAAAGTATCGGGGATGAGGTTAGTAAACATACGGAAGTGAGTGACTTATAATGACAATGTTAAGTTCAGTAGGAATTATTGGTACAGGTATGTATGTACCTGAAAAAATATTAACAAATGCTGATTTGGAAAAAATAGTCGAAACCAATGATGAGTGGATTGTTTCTAGAACAGGGATTCGTGAACGTCACATCGCAGCACCTGATCAAGCAACGTCTGATTTAGCTTATCATGCGGCAATGCAAGCCCTTGAAAATGCAGGTATGACGGCGGATCAATTGGACTTGATTGTGATTGCAACGATAACACCAGATACAATGTTCCCGTCAACCGCTTGTATTTTACAAGATAAGTTGGGTGCTAAAAATGCGGCAGCTTTTGACTTGTCCGCAGCATGTTCTGGGTTTGTATATAGTATGGCAACAGCAAGCAGTATGATTCGTACAGGCATGTATAAAAATGCTTTAGTTATTGGCGCAGATACATTATCACGGATTACTGACTATACTGACCGTAATACCTGTGTGCTTTTTGGTGATGGTGCAGGTGCAGTCATTTTAGGCGAAGTACCAGAAGGTAGAGGGTTTTTGTCCTTTGATCTTGGTGCAGAAGGAGCTGGTGGACCACTTCTAAAACTTGAAGCAGGTGGCTCAAGATTACCAGCATCTACAGAAACTGTTCAAGACGGTAAACACTTTATTTATATGAATGGTCGTGAAGTATTTAAATTTGCGGTTCGTGTCATGGGCTCAGCAACAGAAGAAGTATTACGTAAAGCAGGCAAAACCAAAGAAGATATCGATCTATTTGTACCTCATCAAGCGAATATTCGCATTATTCAGTCTGCGATGAACCGTCTTGATTTGCCAGAAGATAGATGTGTGATTAATGTTGATAAATATGCCAATACTTCTGCTGCATCCATCCCACTTGCATTAGTTGAAGCTGCTCAGCAAGGACGTATTAAGGAAGGCGACACGGTGCTGTTAGTAGGTTTTGGTGGTGGATTAACTTGGGGTGCCTCTGTCCTAGTGTGGTAATCAACATCAAATTCGAATGTATACAACATCACGTATAAATGAATAGAAGAGTAGCAAGGAGTGACATCGAATATGGCTAAAATTGTCTTTGTATTTCCGGGACAAGGCTCCCAACGTGTAGGTATGGGGAGGGATCTAGTTGAGGCTTCATCTGAAGCGAAATCATTGTTTGAATTAGCGAACAAGGCGGTTGGTTTTGATCTAGCTTCACTTATTTTTGAAGGACCAGAGGAAGAGCTTAAGCAGACGGTTAATACGCAACCTGCATTGTTAACGACAAGTGTAGCGTTGTATCAAGCCTTTGCTAGTCATGGCATCACACCTGATTATGTAGCGGGTCATAGCCTTGGTGAGTACTCGGCATTAACTGCTGCGGGTAGCTTGTCATTTGAAGAGGCAGTAGCGACCGTTCGTGCGCGTGGTGGGTTTATGGAGCAGGCTGTTCCTAGTGGTCAAGGCGCAATGGCGGCAGTGCTTGGTGGTGAACGTGAGGCACTTGCAGCATTGTGTGAAGAAATTACAAGCCAAGGGCAATTAGTGGAGCTAGCTAACATGAACTGTCCTGGTCAAATTGTAGTGTCTGGAAGCAAAGAGGGCGTTGAGCAATTAGTAGCTCGTGTGAAGGAAATTGGTGCGAAGAGAGCGATTCCACTTGAAGTGAGTGGTCCATTCCATTCCTCTCTCATGAAGCCCGCTGCACAGAAGCTAGAGGGTCAGCTTAGCACAATTAACATTCAAGATGCCAAAGTACCTGTTATCGCAAATGTAACAGCAAGACCTGTCACTGATCGCACACAAATTAGTAGCTTGCTTGTAGAGCAAGTGTACTCTCCTGTATTGTGGCAAGACAGTATTAATTGGTTAATTGAACAAGGGGTGGACACCTTTGTTGAAATTGGACCTGGTAGCGTCTTAGCAGGTTTAATTAAAAAAATCGATAAAACTGTAGCGATTTATAATGTACAAGATATTGAAAGTCTTGAAGCTACAGTTGCAGTTCTGAAATAAGCATACATGCCTATACTCTATGGAAAGGAGGAACAGGAATGAGTAAATTACTTGCTGGACAGGTTGCATTAGTGACTGGTGCTTCAAGAGGCATTGGGAAAAGTATCGCCCTAGCTTTAGCAGAAGCAGGCGCAAATGTAGTCATTAACTATGCTGGCAATGCTGAGGCTGCTACACAGGTAGTGGAGCAGGCTAAAGGATTAGGCGTGGAAGCCTTCGCTATTCAAGGTCATGTTGGAGACAGTACTGTTTTTGAAGATATGGTCAAGCAGGTTATAGATACGTATGGTCGTATCGATATTCTTGTGAATAATGCAGGGATTACTAGAGATAATCTAATAATGAGAATGAAAGAATCTGAATTTGATGATGTCATTGAGACGAATCTGAAAGGCGTGTTTAACGGAATAAAAGCTGTTACACGTCCTATGATGAAGCAACGCTCAGGGAAAATCATTAATATATCTTCAGTCGTAGGTGTACTTGGAAATGCGGGGCAAAGTAATTATGTTGCGGCGAAGGCAGGTGTAATTGGGTTAACTAAATCATCTGCTAGAGAGCTGGCGTCCCGTAATATTACGGTTAACTGTATCGCACCAGGATTTATTGAGACAGATATGACAGAGCAATTGTCTGAGGAATTGCGACAGGGAATGCTTGCAGGGATTCCGTTAGCTCGTTTAGGAAGTCCAGAGGAAATTGCTAAGGTGGCTCTATTTTTAGCCTCTGACAATGCCTCGTATATGACTGGACAGACTCTACATGTAGATGGCGGAATGTATATGTAATATTTAAAGTGTGTCTCTATGGCATTTTGACTTTAATTCTCGTATAATACCAAGGAGGAGGTGAACCGGATGTCCGATGTATTGGAGCGCGTAAAGCGCATTGTTGTGGATCGCCTCGGCGCTGATGAAGCCGAAGTTACCCTTGAAGCATCTTTCAAAGATGACTTGGGAGCTGATTCGCTCGATGTTGTTGAACTAGTAATGGAATTAGAAGATGAATTTGATCTTGAAATTTCCGATGAAGATGCAGAGAAGATTACGACTGTAGGTGAAGTTGTTAACTACATACAATCTCATACCTAATTGTCGTATTAAGTCCCCCTCCTTATAGTAGGCGGGACTTCTCCTTCTATTATGATGTAATTAAATTATTAAAAATATATGACTGGATATTTACACATGAAGTCTATAAGAGGTGAATGTGTTTGAAACATAGAGTAGTAATTACAGGTATGGGCGTTGTGACCTCCTTAGGTCAAGAATTAGACCTTTTTTGGGACAACTTAACCCAAGGTAAATCTGGGATTTCACGTATAGAATCTTTTGATACTAGTGATTATCCAACACAGATTGCGGCAGAAATCAAAGAGTTTAATGTAGAAGAGTATGTAGATCGTAAGGAAGCACGCAAAATGGATCGTTTTGTGCAATTCGCAGCTGCTGGTGCATTTAAGGCACTTCAGGATAGCGGACTAAACATTGCAGAAGACACTAATCCCGAGCGTGTCGGCGTTATGATTGGTTCTGGTATTGGTGGTTTAGGTACACTTGAAGCACAGCACAGCATTTTGCTGGAAAAGGGTCCTAAACGAATGAGTCCATTTTTTATTCCGATGATGATTGCGAATATGGCATCTGGTCATGTTTCCATTCTTACCGGTGCAAAAGGACCTAATACGACAACCGTTACCGCATGTGCAACAGGTACGCATTCGATTGGGGATTCGATGAAGATGATCCAATATGGTGATGCGGATGTGATGATTTGTGGTGGTGCAGAAGCAACGATCCTAAAAACAGGATTAGGTGGATTCTGCGCGATGCGTGCGATGTCTACACGTAACGATGAGCCAGAGCGTGCGAGTCGTCCATTTGATGCTGAGCGTGATGGTTTTGTTATGGGCGAGGGTGCAGGGATTTTAATTCTTGAATCATTGGAGCATGCTCAAAAGCGTGGAGCAAAAATTTATGGTGAAGTGATTGGTTATGGTCTGAGCTCAGATGCTCATCATATGACTGATCCGGATCCAAATGGTGCTTTACGTTCAATGAGAATGGCGATTACGAATGCAGGGATTGAGAATACTGATGTGGATTACATTAATGCACATGGTACTTCCACGCCTGCTGGGGATCGCTCAGAAACGTCGGCGATTAAAGAATTGTTTGGTGAACATGCTTATAAGCTTGCTGTAAGCTCTACTAAATCAATGACAGGTCATTTACTTGGCGCGGCAGGTGGAGTTGAGGCGATTATTTGTGGCCTTACTTTGAAAAATGGTGTCATTGCTCCAACGATTAACCTTGAAAATCCTGATCCAGACTGTGATCTAGATTACGTTCCAAATCAAGCAAGAAAAAGCGATGTTAAGGTAGCAATGTCCAATTCATTTGGATTTGGTGGACATAATGCAACAATTATTCTCAAAAAATTTGAAAATTAAGGGGTAAGGCTGTTGAGCGGAGATCTAAAGCATCTGCAGCATAAACTTCAAATTTCATTTAAGAATAAGCATTTGTTGAAGCAAGCCTTTACGCATGCCTCTTATGTTAATGAACATCGGTTCAGTCAGAACGAGGATAATGAACGCCTTGAATTTTTAGGTGATGCTGTCCTTGAACTGACTGTATCCGAGCATTTGTATTTACTTTTCCCTGATCGACCTGAAGGTGAGCTAACGAAGCTTCGGGCGGCAATCGTCTGTGAGCCGTCACTTGTAAAGTTTGCTGAAAGCCTTGAATTCGGCAAATATGTATTGCTTGGTAAGGGAGAGGAACTGACAGGGGGGCGTACACGTCCCGCTTTGTTAGCAGATGTATTTGAGTCATTTGTTGGGGCTTTGTATCTGGATCAAGGCTTGGAAAAAGTAAATGAATTTCTTCATCAATATGTTTTTTCTGGCTTGACTTTGAATGGAAAGCTGCAAAGTAACGATTATAAAACTGAATTGCAGGAATTAACTCAGCACCACAACATGGGTGTGCTTGAGTACCGCATTGTGGAAGAACGTGGGCCTGCCCATGAACGGGAATTTGTATCTGAAGTATTGATGGATGGCCTTGCATTGGGGAAAGGAGCCGGACGCTCCAAAAAAGAAGCAGAGCAACAGGCAGCCGCAGAGGCGCTTGAAGTTTTGAAGTCAACTCCATGATGATAAGGAATGCGAAATCCCTGCCTCTAACGAATGAAATGTAGAGGTGGGGATTTCGCATTTCTTGGTTTAAAGGTATCGTTTTGCTTAGGTTCGTGCCTACGCTTGAAGCTATGACTATGGTACAATAACGGGTAGAGGTGATAGTGAACGTATGTTTTTGAAACGAATTGAACTCACAGGTTTCAAATCCTTTGCGGACAAAACAGAAATGGAGTTTGTTCGTGGTATAACTGCTGTTGTTGGACCTAATGGGAGTGGGAAAAGTAACATTTCCGACGGCATACGCTGGGTTTTAGGTGAACAAAGTGCGAAGTCACTACGTGGTGGTAAAATGGAAGACATTATTTTTGCAGGAAGCGATGCTCGTAAAGCGGTAAACTACAGTGAGGTTTCGCTAACGTTAGACAATAATGATCAGGCCTTACCCCTTGATTTCAGTGAGGTTACAGTAACGAGAAGAGTACATCGTAGTGGTGAAAGTGAATATATGATCAATAAGCAGTCTTGCCGATTAAAGGACATTACAGAATTATTTATGGATACAGGGATCGGTAAAGAGGCTTATTCAATAATTGGACAAGGCAGAATTGAAGAAATTTTAAGTACGAGATCAGAGGATCGTCGAGGAATTTTTGAGGAAGCCTCTGGTATTGTTAAATACAAAAGTCGCAAAAGAGAAGCGAAGCGTAAGCTAGATGAGACTGAGCAAAATTTATTGCGTATTCATGATTTAATTAGTGAATTAGAGGATCAAATTAACCCACTCAAGGAGCAGTCTGAAAAGGCACTAAAATATAAAGCTTTACGTGAGCAATTAAAAGAACGTGAAATTGCATTATATGTGTATCAAATTGGACAGATCCACCATGCTTGGAGTGAAGCTAACGAGCAGTTAGGTAAGCTGAATGAACAAAAGCTTGCCTTATCGACGGTGGTATCTACTCATGATGCGAAGCTTGAAAATGACCGACTTGCTTTGCGAAAAATTGAAGAAGAAATTGAAAGCCTGCAAAATGCTTTACTTCAGTATACCGAAGGCTTTGAGAAGACGGAAGGTCAAAGGGATGTTTTAAAGGAACGCACCCGTAACCTAATGCAAAATGAGGCTCAGCTTCAAGAAACGATCTCTATTAATGAAGAACGTTATGCTATGCGTCTTGCGGAGCTAGAGGAAGTGAAGTCTAAGTATACCTTGGCAGAGGAAGCGCTTAAGGTGTTGCGGCAGGAGCTTTCGGCAGAGGAAGCGAAGCTTATTTCTGTTACAGGTGGCATTAGTCAAGAGCAGGAGGAAGGCTTAAAGGGTCAACTGCTTGAGATTATTAACCAAATGGCACAAGCGCGTAATGAAATTCATTATGCGGAGCAACAAAAAGAAAGTCTCCATAAGCGTATGTCCCGATCGGAAGAAGAGGGGACGAAATGGCAAAGTGAGCTAGAGCGCTTGAAGGAACGAAAAGCAGAAATCAATGAGCGACTTCAGAGTCATACAAAAGAAATTACGCAAATTCGAAATGAATATATTACTCAAAGCGAGCGAGTGCAATCGTTACAAAAGTTAGTCGAGGATAGTAAAAACGGGATCTCAAAATGGCAGCAAAAGCGTGAAGGTCTTGTTTCTCGCCGAGATACGATGAAGGAAATGGAGCAGGACTTTGATGGCTTTATCGTTGGCGTTAAGGAAGTGCTTAAAGCTGCGCGAAAATCGGCTCTTCATGGTGTCCATGGTGCTGTCGCAGAACTAATTACTGTTCCTGAAAAGCTAGAGGTGGCTGTGGAGACGGCATTAGGTGCAGCGATGCAGCATATCGTCATGGAAAATGAGCAAACGGCAAGACAGGCTATTTCCTTTCTAAAGCAACGTCAGCTTGGCCGTGCGACATTTTTGCCGCTCGATGTTATTAGACCAAGACAAATTTCAGCAAGTGACCGTAAGCAACTAGAGGATTTAGAAGGCTTTATCGGTGTTGGAGTAGAACTGGTTTCCTTTGAAGCTAAATATGGGGATATAGTAGGAAGTTTACTTGGGAGCGTTATTTTTGCCAACACTTTGGAGCAAGCTAATAAAATGGCAGCACGTTTGCAATATCGTTTCCGGATTGTCACACTAGAAGGAGATGTGGTTAACGCTGGTGGATCGATGACTGGGGGAAGTCAACATCGTAAAAATAGTAATTTGCTTGGTCGCAAACGTCAGCTTGAGCAGCTTGATCAAGATATAAAGGAAGCAGATGAAATGGTAATCAAGCTCAAAAAATCACTTGAAGATGTTCATCAGCAGCTTCGTCAAACAGAGGATCAGCTAGAGCATTTGCGACAAGCTGGGGATAAGAAACGTGCCGAGGAGCAAGCAGCTGCAAGTGATTTAAAGCAAATTGATCATGAGTGGCGCCATGTTTCTGAGCAGTTTGAGCTGTATGGTCAAGAAAAAGGACATTATTTAAATGAGCTAAAGCAGCTTGAGGAAAGTAAGATAAAGGCTGAGGCTATGAAAGCGCAGCTAGAGCAGCAGGAGGCACAAATTCATCAAGCGATCCATGCAGCTGAATTTGCACGCAAAGCTAACGAATCTGCCAAAGAGGAATTGCAGGATATGCTTACCTCCTTAAAGGTAAAAGAAGGTAAGCTGGATCAGGAATGTACTTCCCTTCGTCAACAATTTCAACGCTCCGAAGCAGATTGTAAAGAGATGTTTACAAGTTTAGAGCAAAATCGTAAAATCCTTGCTTCAATTAAAGTAGACTTAGCTCAAATTGAGCAGACAAGTGTACAGCAAATTGAGCAACTAAACGAATTTAAGCTTAAAAAGGCAAGTAGTAGTGAAGAGCTAGAGTTAAAACGTGCCTCTCGCTTAGCTTATGTAAAGAAGTTAGAAGAAGGCGAAAATGAAACAAAAGAACAACGTATGGCGCTGAAAACAGTGGAGGAGCAATTACGTACGATTGAAATACAAGTCAATCGCTTGGATGTAGAGTTGGACAACATTTTGCGCAAGCTTAGTGATGAATATGAGCTGAGCTATGAACTGGCGAAATCACGTTATCCTGTGCCAGAACAGGTTGAAGAAGCACAAGCCGAGGTGAAGGAGCTAAAACGAAGTATTTCAATGCTTGGTGAGGTTAACCTAGGGGCAATCGAGGAATATGAACGTGTTTCTGAACGTTATGATTTTTTAAGTGAACAAAAAGATGATTTAGTTGAAGCAAAAACGACTTTATATCAAGTGATATATGAAATGGATGAAGAAATGTCTAAACGGTTTAAAGCGACCTTTGATGAAATTAGACGTGAGTTTGCAATTGTGTTTACAAAGCTTTTTGGCGGTGGACGAGCAGATTTAATATTGGTTGATCCCACGAACCTGCTTGAAACAGGAATAGATGTGGTTGCACAGCCACCAGGTAAAAAGCTACAAAATCTACAGCTCCTTTCAGGGGGAGAACGTGCTTTAACCGCTATGGCTTTATTATTTGCGATTTTACAGGTGAAGCCAGTGCCGTTTTGTGTACTGGATGAGGTTGAGGCAGCGCTGGATGAGGCTAATGTGGTGAGGTTTGCCCAATATTTACGGGAATTTAGTGAACAGACACAGTTTATTGTTGTTACGCATCGTAAAGGCACGATGGAGGAAGCTGATGTTTTATATGGTGTTACGATGGAGGAAGGCGGCGTTTCCAAACTTGTGTCTGTTAAGCTAGAGGATGAGGATAGCATTGAAATCGCATAAAGATTGCATATAATTTTATAAAATCCCCATGGTATTACTATAAGCTCAATTTAACAGCTATTATGAATTTTTGATTTTGAGCCATTTTGAAAGGATGATATTATGAGTTTCTTCAAGAAGCTGAAAGAAAGCATTACATCAACAACAGAAAATATTACGAAACAGTTTAAAGATGGGCTAGAAAAAAGTCGGAAGGGCTTTGTAGAAAAAGTAACACAGCTCATTACAGGACGTAAAAAAATAGATGAAGAATTTTTTGAAGAGCTTGAAGAAATTTTGATCGGGGCCGATGTTGGTGTTAATACTGTAATGAACTTAATTGATGAGCTTCGTGACGAAGTGAAGCAACGTCGGATTGAGAACCCAGCAGACCTACAGCCGATCTTAACGGAAAAGCTGGTAGAGCTTCTTCGTAGTGATGAAGATAACAAGCTAAACTTAAATCCAGATGGAATTTCAGTTATATTATTTGTAGGGGTAAATGGCGTTGGGAAAACAACTACGATTGGTAAGCTTGCCCATTACTATAAGCAGCAAGGGAAAAAGGTCATTATGGCAGCTGGAGATACATTTCGTGCTGGTGCAATCGAACAGCTAGAGGTGTGGGGAGAACGTGTAGGTGTTGAGGTAATTAAGCAGCAAGCAGGCGCAGACCCTGCGGCCGTAATGTTTGATGCAGTACAGGCAGCTAAGCAACGTGGAGCGGATATATTGCTTTGCGATACAGCGGGAAGATTGCAAAACAAAACAAACCTAATGGAAGAATTAAATAAAATATTCCGTGTCATTCAACGTGAAATTCCATCTGCTCCGCATGAGGTGCTTATGGTACTGGATGCCACAACAGGGCAAAATGCATTAAGTCAAGCTAAACTATTTGGTGAAAAAAGTAGTGTAACAGGGCTTGTATTAACGAAGTTAGATGGAACGGCAAAAGGTGGAATTGTTATCGCGATTCGTCAAGAGCTAAGCCTGCCAGTCAAATTAGTAGGTCTTGGAGAAAAAATGGATGACCTACAACCATTTGATTCAGCGCAATTTGTACATGGTTTATTTGATGGTTTAATTGTAGAGGAAGACACCGAACAACAAGAGACAGTATAACATAGAGTACATTTGTAATTTTGTGAAAATAAAGGAGGTGCATGTGAGATGGCTAATACACACACATATGAACCAAAGGAAGAGATTGCCAATGCGATTACGCATGGGATTGGGGCGTTATTAAGCTTAGCAGGGCTGGTATTACTTATTGTGTTTGCCAGTATAAAAGGAACTGCGTGGCATGTCGTGAGCTTTACGGTTTATGGGGTAAGTATGCTGCTGCTTTATTCATGCTCTACTTTAGTGCATAGCTTTAAGGAAGGGAAGGTTAAAGATTTATTTGAAATCTTTGATCACTCTTCGATTTACATTTATATTGCAGGAACCTATACCCCATTTATGCTAATTGCCGCTCGTGGACCATTAGGCTGGACTTTGTTTGGGATTGTATGGGGAATCGCGATTGTAGGTGTTGTGTTTAAAGCTTTTTTTGTAAAACGATTTCTGTTTATGTCCACGATTTTTTATCTGATCATGGGGTGGCTAATTGTATTTGCATGGGGCCCATTAACTGCGGCAGTGCCTGCACCTGGTATTACGCTACTCGTTATTGGTGGGATTTTGTATAGCCTAGGGACCATTTTTTATGTATGGCGTGGCTTCCCTTATCATCATGCTATTTGGCATCTGTTTGTATTGGCCGCAAGCATCGTTCATTTCTTTGCGATTTTGCTTTATTTATTGCCTGTTTAATAAAGGGATTTAATTAAGGCTCTATTTAGAAAATTAGTACATGACAACGATAGGAGGCTGGTAGCTACGCTCGAGAGAGTTCTTGCGTTTGTTGTTTAATCATATTCCTTTTTTTGAAGTATATTTATGGGATAGAATTTGATTTAAAGAGACAACCTTCAGAATCTCTCTGTCTCTTCGCTAGTTCGGGTTAGTGGTCAAGCACTAATTTAAATAAAGAGCCTTAAAAAAAGATTAGGATGTTAAGGGAATTTCCTTGACATCCTGATTTTGTTCTTGTATGATAAAGAACGTTGATACGCTGTAAAGTGTTTTTCCTTGACGGAGGGAGTGCCCATATGAGTCAAGAGAATAAGCTTGAGAAAACGAATCGGGTCAACCTATTGTTTGACTTTTATGAGAAGCTGCTAACAGATAAGCAGCAGACCTTTTTAAAATATTATTTCCATGATGATTTTTCATTAGGGGAAATCGCAGCAGAATTTGAGATCAGTCGTCAGGCTGTATATGAACATATTAAACGTGCAGAAGGCATGCTTGAAAATTATGAAGAAAAGCTGGGACTGCTACATAAGCATGAACAACGTACAGCGTTGTTTGTACAGGCGAAGAAGCTATTATCGGAGAGCGAATTGTCTGCGGAACAACAAACTGAGCTGGAGTTTTTGCTTAAAGAGATGCATCAGCTATAATAGATATTGTACAAGTTATGATGGTTGGAGGTGACGATATATGGCTTTTGAAGGATTGACAAGCCGTCTGCAAAATGTATTTAGTAAATTGCGTGGCAGAGGGAAAGTTTCCGAAGAGGATGTCAATACAGCGATGAGAGAAGTAAGACTTGCATTGCTGGAGGCCGACGTCAACTTTAAGGTTGTTAAAGATTTCATAGCAAAAGTGAAGGAAAAGTCTGTTGGTAGTGAAGTGATGGATAGCTTTACACCAGGTATGGTTATTATTGATATCGTCAATAAAGAATTAACTGAGTTAATGGGTGGAAGTCAATCAAAATTGGCTAAAAGTAATAAATCACCAACGGTTATTCTTATGGCAGGTTTGCAAGGGGCGGGTAAAACGACAACTTCTGCTAAACTAGCGAAGTTATTGTTAAAAGGCAATCACCGTCCACTTCTTGTAGCGGGAGATATTTATCGTCCTGCTGCGATTAAACAATTGCAAGTATTAGGCGAGCAGATTAAAGTCCCTGTGTTTACACTTCCTGAGGGAAATAGTCCTGTTAAAATTGCATCCGACGCATTACAACATGCAAAAGACAATAACAATGACTATTTAATTATTGATACTGCGGGTCGTTTGCACGTAGATGAAGAGTTGATGGAAGAAATTCGTCAGATTCATGAAGTTACACAACCAGATGAAGTTTTGTTGGTTGTTGATGCGATGACAGGGCAAGATGCAGTTAATGTAGCCGATAGCTTTAATAAGCAATTATCACTTACTGGTGTAGTGCTTACGAAGCTGGATGGAGATACACGTGGTGGTGCAGCTTTATCTGTTAAAGCAGTGACAGGTTGTCCAATCAAATTTGCTGCATTAGGTGAAAAGATTGATGCTTTAGAGCCGTTCCATCCTGAGCGGATGGCTTCCCGTATTTTGGGTATGGGTGATATGTTATCCTTGATCGAGAAGGCGCAAGCGGAGATTGATACTGACAAAGCAAAAGAAATGGAACGTAAAATGCGTAATGCTGAGTTTACGTTTGATGATTTCTTAGAGCAGATGGCTCAAGTCAAAAAGCTTGGACCGATTGATCAAATTATGGATATGATTCCTGGCATGGGCAAGATGAAGCAAATGCAGGATGTCAAAGTGGATGAAAAGCAGATGGATCGTGTTGAAGCGATTGTACATTCCATGACAAAGCAAGAAAAACAAAATCCTGATATGATTAATCACAATCGTCGGAAGCGGATTGCAGCTGGAAGTGGAACTAATATAGCAGACGTTAATCGCTTAATTAAGCAATTTGATGAAATGCGCCGAATGATGAAGCAATTATCTGGTATGATGGGCTCCAAAGGTAAAGGAAACAAAATGCTAAAACAGATGCAAGGTAAAGCCGGTAAGGGTGGTTTTAAGTTCCCTTTTCGTTAATAAATAAAGGTTAGTTTATCTTTTGAAGGAGGTGAATTTCGTGGCAGTTCGTATTCGTTTGAAACGTATTGGTGCTCATAAAGCGCCTTTCTATCGCATCGTGGTATCGAATTCTCGTTCCCCGCGTGACGGTCGTTTTATCGAGGAGATTGGTTACTACAATCCAGTTGCTAATCCAGCAGTTGTTAACATCGATGAAGAAAAAGCGTTGAAATGGTTGCAAGATGGAGCACAAGCATCTGACACCGTTCGCAACTTGCTCAGCAAAGCAGGCGTAATGAAGAAGTTTCATGAGTCTAAATTACAAAAGTAATCATTGCTGATTTCGGAGGGTCTATATGGAACAATTAGTCAGCGTTATTGCGAAGGCTCTTGTTGATCATCCGGACGATGTTCGTGTGGAGATCGTGGAGAAGGAACACCTGATTGTTTATGAGCTAACTGTACATCCTGATGATGTGGGGAAAGTCATTGGCAAGCAAGGAAGAATTGCCAAGTCCCTCCGCACAGTTGTAGCATCGGCAGCCGTTAAGATGGATAAGCGGGTTACCGTTGATATCATCTCTTAAAGTTATACGAAAGTGGGTTAGGATGAATTCCTAGCCCTTTTTCGTTCAATTATAAGGATATTCATGTTCACTAAGTTATAGGAGGTATGTATGGCAGAACAGCAATTTTTGACAGTAGGTAAAATTGTGAATACGCATGGGGTTCGTGGCGATTTGAAGGTTTTGTTGCATACTGATTTTCCGGATGTTCGTTTTGCACCAAAAAGCCACTTAAGTCTTTTCCATCCAGAAAGTGGAGCCAAGGTAGACGTGAAGGTAGTCGCTTCAAGACCTCTTAAGGGAATGTATCTAGTACGTTTTGAAGGTTTTGATAACATTAATTTAGTTGAAAAATTCAAAGGGTATGAAATTAAGGTTACAAAGGATAATACCGTCCCACTTGAGGAAGGTGAATATTACTATCATCAAATTATCGGCTGTCGTGTTGTTGGTGATGATGGTGCGGATTTAGGTGTGATTGAAGAAATTCTTCGTCCAGGGGCAAATGATGTTTGGACAGTAAAAATGCCAAATGGAAAACCGTTGCTCCTACCTGTAATCGATGATGTTGTGTTAGATGTAGATGTTGAGCAAAAAATTGTGAAGGTTCATTTAATGGAAGGGCTGTTATAATGATGAGAATGGATGTTCTCACTTTGTTTCCAGAAATGTTCGACGGAGTATTTGGCACTAGCATTTTAGGTAAAGCACAACAAAAAGGGATTATAGCTCTAAACGCGATTAATTTTCGTGAATATGCAGGAAACAAACATTGTACAGTTGATGATATGCCTTATGGTGGCGGTGGAGGTATGGTGCTGAAGGCAGAACCTATTTTTGCTGCGGTTGAGGATTTACTTGCTAAACAAGCTGCTAACACGATAGAATCGACTGCTTTGGCTACCGATGATGCTACCAATGATCTTGGGGGGGATGTAGCATCGGTTAAAGCGCCACGGATCATTTTAATGTGTCCGCAGGGGGAAACCTTTACACAGCGTAAAGCAGAGGAGCTAGCCCAAGAAGACCACCTTATTTTTATTTGCGGCCATTATGAAGGTTATGATGAACGTATTCGTGAGCATTTAGTAACTGATGAGATTTCGATCGGTGATTATGTACTAACAGGCGGAGAGCTACCTGCGATGACGGTTATAGACAGTGTTTCAAGACTATTGCCAGGTGTGCTTGGTAATGCGAGTAGTGCAGTTAGTGATTCCTTTAGTACAGGCTTACTTGAATATCCACATTATACAAGACCTGCTGAGTTTAGAGGGTGGAAGGTTCCTGATGTATTGATTAGTGGACATCATGCCAATGTAGCGGTGTGGCGCCGTCAGGAAGCACTTCGTCGTACATTTGAACGTCGTCCTGATTTGTTGGAGAAAATTGAGCTGTCTAAGCAAGATATAGCCTTCATCAATGGGCTAAAGCTTGAAAAACAGCAGCAGGGCAATGCCAATGAGCTTGACTAAAACGATAAATAGATAAAGAGCTATTTCCTACTGGGGTACACCTTGGAAATAGCTCTTTTTTGATATGAATAAAAGCAATTAACATGAATCCCTAACGAATCTCTTGCTTTCTGAATAAGAACATACCCGTAATAATAAATATTATTGTGAAGGAAATATTAAAGCCTATTGCTAGTAGAATATTTAAAGGGTTCGGTAGGATTGACAGAGAACTCATAAACAAAAATGGACTTAACACTCTTGGAATAAATCCGAATACATGTGCAATTGTAGTAAAAATAACAACCGTAACGACCGCCATAACAGCATTAATTTTTGAAAATGATAAACGTAGAATGAACTGTATAAATATAAATAATGCACTCCAACCTGAGAAAAGAACAGATGCAATAACAAGAAAGGAATTAGTTATACTTATATTGTTTTCAGTCCATAAAGCATAAAAAGAAGAGCTATAGCTGCTATATTGCCACGTGGTTTGAAAAAATAAACTACCTACTATGGTTGTAATTAATAAAACAAAAAGAGTTAATAATATAGAAAGTAAAAGTTGAGATACACAGTGAGTAATCCATAATTTTGTTCGATTTTGAACTCGATGTATAATAAATAAAGTAAGTTCATCCATATTTGTTGCTAAAATAATTGAAATATAGACAAAGATAAAGTTCAGAAATACCCATGATAATATAAAAGGAAAGGTGATAGGCTCTTGCCACCCACCAAGCGCAAAAAAAATAAAATCAATTACATTAATTTTTAAGTTATATATGTCCCCTTGTTGATTTAATCTCAAGAGTTGTAAACAAAGATAAAACAAAACACTTGCTGTAAAGATAATAATATTTTTAAATTTAAAAAACGACCTTAATTGTAATTGAATTAAATTTTTCATCCACGTATCTCCAATTGTTGAATATCGATCCACTTTATTTTTTGAAAAATAAAATAACCCATTAAAAAGATTCCACACAAGATATAAAGATTGGAGAAAGCGATTGTAAAGTAAGGTACTTCAAGGCCGTATGGGGCATACTCATAATGCAAGCCAATAATATACTGAGAAAAGGGTAACCATATTAAAAACTTGCTACTCGTGACATAGAATGCATTATGTACTAGAGATATAATTATGAGTAACCCTACCGACATGCTAGCACTTCTAGTATAGATTGAAATAAATAAAGCTATTAACCCAATGAAAAATAGCCCTAAAATAAAAGTAATTAACATTGATATATAGTGTAAAATTGATAACTCTGTCAGGAAGATGAAATGGTACTTAGGACCGATGTAGGGAATATTAAATAGAATGGTAACTAGTCCAGCCATAAAAAAGGCAATGAAAGTAAAACAAATTGATAGAAACATCAAAAAAGTATATTTGTTAAATACATAGCTTAATCTACTTTTTGCTCTAGCAAAAATGAAAAAAATATGTCCTTCATTAAAATCATTTGTAAAAAGATCAGCTATTAAAATAGTGTATAAGATAGGAAACATAAAAAACATAATAAATTGAGAAGAGTTTATGATTCCAATAAAATAGTCAGCTGCATTTAATACGGCATCTTTAGGTAATAATTGTGATAGAGATAATATTTCATAGACATTTTTTTTACTGTAAAGTGCACATATAAACAAAAGAAACGAAACAATAATAATTTTCCATTTTGATTTACTCATATATTTTTTTAATTCATAAATAAACATTTTTACACAACCTTAAAAATTTCGTATGAAAAATTGAATTTATTAAAAAATATTTTTAATTCTTCTTCAGTTGTAAATCTTGCAACAATAACTGGTTTTCCTTCATGTCTTTCAGTTAACCTTATGTCTGATTTTGCTTGTAGAACCCTTTCAACATCTTCTAAGTTACTTAGAACTATGTGCCATTCTTTAAAATTAACATTATCTTCTTGTACTAATGATTTGTTTTTAATTTTTAAAACACGGTCGCATAGTTGTTGAATCTCATCTGTACTATGAGAAACAAATAAAAAGCTAGTACCCTGCTCAGTCAGTGTACGAATAATATTTGAAAATTGAAGAATACCTTCTTGGTCTAATCCATTTGTTGGTTCATCAAATAAAATTAGCTGTGGTTTTTCCATAATTGCTTGTGCTATACCTAAGCGTTGTCTCATTCCTAATGAATATTGACGCACCTTTTTAGTGTTGTAAGGATCAAGACCTACATCAATTAATGATTGAATTATATCTTGCTTTGTAATTATGTTTCTAATTTTTGATAAATAATATAAGTTAGTAAAACCAGTTAAATGATCCATAAACGAAGGTGCTTCAATTAAAATACCAATACTTTCTGGTAAATTACCTATTTTTCCGGGGGTAATCACATTATCATTTACTAGAATTTGTCCAGATGAAGGATAGCTTAATCCAGCAGCTAATCTCAATATAGTCGTTTTTCCTGATCCATTAGCTCCAATGATTCCTAATACTTCCCCCTTACCAAGGGAAAAGTTGATATTTTCTAAAATTTGATGCTGTCCCATTTTTTTATACACTTGCTTAAATTCAATTATATTTTTTTTAGCTTTTGTCATTTGCTTCTCCTCTTATCTTAAGATTAAAGTTTCTTTGGTGAATTTCTTATTAAATATATAAGAAATTAAAGGGATCATCACTAAGATTAGTACAACCCAATATAATGGAACTATACTCCAATTAAATGATTTTGTAATAAAATCTCCTGTCATTGTTAAAGGAGACATATTATAAAGTAAAAGTCCTAATTCATCACTGAACATTGGCATTGCTTGAAGAAACTGTGAAATACCTATAAAAAACACATAAGGCAACATGACTGCCACATATAAGTTTTTAAACAAAATACTAAAGAATATGCTTAAACAACTATAAAAAAATGCCATGAGGCTCTGATTTAAAATAATGAGTAGGCAGTATAGAAATGGTTGGTTTAAAAATAGTGGTGCAGCGTAAAAGACAATGCCCTGATCAAGCGCAGGTAATTTAAATGGAAAAAAGGTCATAGTTACAATAAGTAAGATAGCTTGAATAACAAAAACAAATAAGAAGCTCAGTGTTCCAAATACAGTAATCTTAGTCCAAATATATTGTTTGCTGCCTGTCCTAACCAGACTATAGGATAGCATACTTGAACGTCGCTCTTTTATAAAAAAATCTCCAGTTGCTAAAGTGATAGCTAATGGTAAGAATATAAATAGAAAGCCCGAGCCACCTCCTTGAACAGATACAAAGTATTCAAAAGAGGACATAGATTCATACATTGGATTAGCAGTAGGTTGTTCACTATAAACAAGCAATATATTGGCAAATGCTATTATGAGGTAAATTATAAAAGAAATCCATGTAGTGTAGGATGCTAAAAGTTTTTTAACATCTTGTTTCCATATTCTTAGTATCATTAATATTTTCCTTTCGTTGCATGTTAATGAACAATGTTGGATTAAAAGAAGCGTCAAAATTTTGACGCTTCTTTATTATTAAGGCTCCCAAGATAGGTTAACAGTATTAGTAAATTGATTTATAACAGATGATCTAAAAGCGCCTTTAATACTGGAACCTTTAGAATTAGTTGTGTGACTTTGGGTGATTGTTTTTCCAGAAGCGTGAGTTTTGTTTGATGAGAGTTGATCGTTATTAGTATTAACTATATTAGAGACTACATCGTATTTTGGTTTGGTAACTTTAGTTTGCTGTGTATTTTGTGTTGATTGCCGTTCTACTGTGTACCACCAGCCGTTACGTGGTAGTGTAATTGTACTTGAGTACCATGCTGCTAACGCTTGGCTTGCAATTAACATAGATAGGACTGAAATAATAGTGAATTTAAGTAAGAATTTTCTTTTCATTTTTGAAACCTCCTTAAGTAATTATTAGGTTTACTTACAAACTTCCTGTTCCCCTCCTTTTAACTATATTTAATACAAAACTATTAAATTGGTAATACATATAATATACTACCATATATTATATTAATTTAAAATATTTATGTAATTATAATATAGAATTCATTCAAACTAGCTAAGTAGTATATAGATTAAACGAAATTTAACAATTTTAATTTCCATTTTTATAGGGATTAATGAATAATAGTAAAGAAAGTAAATATGTTTGTAAGTAATCGCAGAACTAACGAAGACAACATACCGGATAAATAAAAATTGAGCTATATTCTTAGGTGTTAACCTTGAAAATAGCTCTTGTCTATATTTGGATTTTATTTTAAATACGTCACTTTTATATATTTAAACTATTTAAGTTCATTTAAAATTTGAGCTAAAGTGATTGGATTATGTGCTGAATTATGTGTGGGTTCCATGCTTTTAGATGAATTCATATCGTAGGATGCCTGTGAAGCGTTGAGGAAGCTTGGGTAAGATTCTGGGTAGGTTTGTGCTACAAATAAATAGGTGCCGTCTATATTCACTTGAGTGGCGTCTTCAATTACAAAGGTTTCGTTTTCAAATTCACCACCAGGGCGTTTTAAAAAAAGGGTCGAATCTGTGCTTTCACCTTTCAAAACTTTTTCAACTGAAATTTCATAAATAGAATAGGGAATGCTTTCAGCTTCCACTAGTCCTGTGTCAGAATCAGCACCTTGCTCCACTTTAATATCAAGCATTTTATATTGTATACTTTTTACAGTGCCACTGAATACCAAGTCGGCAGAATCAACAAGGTCTTTTGCAGTATCATATTGTGGATAATCCGCGTGAATGATTGTTACTTCTTTGCCTTGACTACTAGAATCTAGCGTATCTATTTTACTTTGGCAGCCTGATATGATTAATATCATAACAACTAAGGACATAATTACATACAAATATTTATTTCTATTTCTCATTGTCTATCGCCTCCATTGTAGGTCGTGTCTGAAAAGTGATACAAGGTCATCTGTTCCCTGCTGACATTTCAAACACTCCCTAGTATTTTTTATTCACATTTTTAATATCAAAGGATTGAGGTGTAGTTAAGCTATTACGATTTCTTGAATGCTTCATTAGAGACGAGCTACTGGTGGATGGATTATCACATAGCCAAAAAACATGTCCGAACTCATGGGCAACGGTACTTTTGGCGAAGGAGTCAAAATTTGTAGCATCTTTACTAATCGTTCTAGCATTCACCTTAATCGTAAATTTAGTTGTATATCCTGTTGAAGTGTTATAGCTTTGAGAGCATAAGCCATACCAGCTATCATTAAATTTGGCGGCTTCAATCGTATTATTGCTTGAGGCTGAGGTGGAGATGGATACCTTTGCACTGGAGCTATTCCAAGCAGAACGAGCATTGTTAATGATGGATACCCATGTACTGTTATAGCTGCTCGAATAGCTCTTTACAGTAATACTTCCGCTTTTAGATCCATAATTCAGGTAGGGATCAGCGGCATGAACCAGTGCGGCAGAACTAAGAAGTAAAGTGAAAATTAACACAAGTGAGCTTAGCTTTTTTACTTTTTTCATGTTATTACTCTCCCATCTACTCTAGCATTTAGATTAAATTTACTTACTCTACTAAAAAATTAGAAAGCCTCCCTTCAACATAAAAATGGAAAATAATCTTATTTTGGTAATGTTACAGTTAAATGGTAATCTAAATAAAATTATTTGTAAATGAATAAAGTGGAAAAAATATGAATTATTATTTTAAATCTAGCAAAATATAATAGAGTTATAGATATGTATCTTTTAAGCTATGATTAAAATTACTGAATGCTTTTGGGTTTATTTTCTATAATAATACAACTTATTTTACGATTTATTAAAGTTCTTGAAATTCTTAAAATACATTAAGGGGGATTAGCCATGGGAACAATTGCAGTTATTGGTGGGGGAGAATTACGATTAGAAGAAACATTAGTATTAGATCAGGAAATTGTGAAGTTAACGGGAAAAGAAAAGCCAGTTGCTTTATTTATTCCAACAGCAAACTATGATTCGCAAGGTTATTGTGAAACCTTTGACTTGATTTATGGTGAAAAGCTAGGTTGTGTAACGAAGCATTTGTTATTAACGATGCAAGAGTATACAGTGACCCAGTTAGAACATTTAATATTGTCTGCCGACCTCATTTATGTTGGTGGGGGGAATACTCGTTTTTTGTTAGAAACGTGGCGGGAGCTTGGCGTAGATGAAATTTTAAAGAGAGCATATCATCAAGGTGTCGTGTTATCTGGACTTAGTGCTGGTTCTATATGCTGGTATGAACATGGCTGTAGTGAGGAAGCTTCTGTGAGTGAGCCTAACGAATTCAATTATGTTAGATTAGAGGGATTAGGGTTATTACAAGGGATTCATGCCCCTCATTATAATGAGGGTGATTATGATGTTAGCTTAAAACAAATGGTGAGTGAGCATCACGAAGTTGGGATTGGTATCGATGATAACTGTATGATTGTATATAGGGATGATCATTTTCGGATTTTCAACTCTGAAGAAGGTGCTAAGGTACATCGAATTACTGCCTGTAAACAGGGTGGTAGGGATGAGGTTGAAATTACTGCCCTTCCAGCAACAGATGAGGAGATGCAGGTAGAGTATTTATATGGAGATAAATAAAGAGGTTTAAAGAAAGCAATCTCTAAAAGGCAAAGGATAAGGTGAAGGAATGAAAAGAGATGAGAAGAAGTGGGATTATGATTACTGGTACTATAGACAACGGGGAGATTATGATGAGTAGCTTTAAAACAACTTTTCCCTTGCCATGTCCCATCAAATATGATAAAATTGCTAATGTTGTGAATTCGGTGGTCCTCTGCGGATGATGACGGAAAACGGATGGTTTTCCTGAAGAGGCAAGAACACCTTGGTGGAAGGAGGAAGTCATAAATGAATATCTTACAAGAAATTACACAAGAACAACTACGTAAAGATATCCCTAGTTTTCGTCCTGGTGACACTTTAAAGGTGCACGTTAAGGTAATCGAGGGAACTCGTGAACGTATCCAGTTGTTTGAAGGTGTAGTAATCAAACGCCATGGTGGTGGAATTAGCGAAACTTTCACAGTTCGTAAAATTTCCAACGGTGTAGGTGTGGAAAGAACTTTCCCATTGCACTCCCCAAAACTTGACAAAATTGAAGTGGCTCGTCGTGGTAAAGTACGCCGTGCTAAGCTGTACTATCTTCGTGAACTACGTGGTAAAGCAGCAAGAATTAAAGAAGCACGTCGTTAATTTAATGGCGATCATGAGGGGGCTTGTGTATTCAAGCCCTCTTGCTGTATTTATATGTATAAATTGCTCATAATAAACTAATATAAAGTGAGGTCATGAAGGATGGAGCAGCATTCTTTTTCGGAGCCAGAAAATCATTCTGATGCAACTCAGGAAACCTCTACGAAGTCAAAAAATGAATGGCTTGAATGGCTAAAAGCAATTATTATCGCGGTTGTTTTAGTATTTTTAATTCGTTGGTTACTTTTTGCACCATTTATTGTAGACGGCTCCTCCATGCAACCTAATTTCCATAGCAATGAAAGAATTATTGTAAACAAAATTTTGTATGATTTTAGAGCTCCTAAGCATGGCGAAGTGATCGTTTTTCATGTACCTACAGAAGGTCGAGACTTTATTAAACGGGTTATAGGTGTGCCAGGCGATACGGTTAAGGTGGAAGGCGATACCATTACGGTTAATGGCAAAGTTGTTGACGAGACTTACATTCAAGATGTCGTGAATGAGAAACATAAAAATAATGAATTATATAATACAGAAGCTAATTTTCCTAATGATATAATAACGGACGGTGTTGTTCCAGAGGGACATGTATTTGTGCTTGGTGACAATCGCTCTAACAGTACAGATAGTCGCCGGATTGGATATGTATCGTTTGATGAAATTGTAGGACGGGCAGACCTTGTATTCTGGCCATTAGCAGACTTTAAATTTATTAAGCATTAAAGATAGAAGTGGCAGAGTTGAGGTGAATTAAAGATGACAATTCAATGGTTTCCAGGACATATGACAAGAGCACGTCGTCAAATTCAAGATAAATTGAAGCTGATCGATGTTGTAATCGAGCTTTTAGATGCAAGATTACCTTTGTCCAGTCGTAACCCCATGATTGATGAAATATTACAAGGAAAACCAAGGTTAATTGTATTAAATAAAGCAGATTTAGCAGATTCAGCAATTACTAAGCAATGGGTAGATTTTTTCAAAAAAGAAGGTCACACTGTTGTTGTAATTGATGCGTCTACAGGTCAAGGTACTAAGGAAATTCCAGTGCTTGCTAAAGTGCTCTTAAAGGAAAAAATTGATAAGCAAATTGCGAAAGGGATTAATCCTCGTGCGGTTCGTGCTTTAATTGTCGGTATTCCAAATGTAGGGAAATCTACCTTGATTAACCGTTTGGCAGGTCGTAACATTGCAATCACTGGCGATCGTCCAGGGGTTACGAAGGGACAGCAATGGATTAGGGTAGGAACAGAAATGGAACTACTTGATACTCCAGGGATTTTGTGGCCTAAATTTGACGATCAAAATGTTGGTTATAAATTAGCTGTTACAGGTGCAATTAAGCATGAAATTTTAAATGTAGAAGATGTTGCATTTTTTGCAGTTAAATATTTATCTCAATTTTATTGGGAACAGCTTAAAGAACGTTATGATTTAAAGGAACAACCAACAAACTTTGAAATTCCAGATGAGGTGGTTGGAATTATGGAGGATATTGGTCGTAAACGTGGGTGTATCGTTAGTGGAGGTCGTGTTGACTTAGAAAAAGCGTCTTCCTTATTTTTAAGAGAGCTAAGAGCTGGGAAAATGGGGAGCTACTCGATGGAGTCTCCATTATATTAAAATAAAAGTAACTGGACCGCTAACGTTAATGGGTTAGCGGTTTTTTTATTTTTAAATTTAGCTTTTATGTTAAAATAACAGGGTGAGTGTGGGAATTCGATGATTTAGTTGAAACTAGGGAGTATCCTAAAAAGTCAGCAGGGAGCAGATGTTGGCAAATTTTCGATCTATACAGGGAACTTTTACGCAGGGTTACTGGGAGGATGTCAAAAAAAGTAACGTAGTAGGGGACGAAAGTTGGTAACAGATGACCTTGAATGACTTTTTAGACACGAACTAGACTCTATCTTCATTAAGTCTGTTTTTTTACCGATAAAGAACGTATTATGCTATCATTAGAAATTATTTTTATAAAAGTATGAAGGTGAATAGATTGAGTGAATTGAACGAATTGAATGATTTATTAAGTTATGAAAAAGAATATTGGAACCTTTCCTATCAACATATAGCAGGCATTGATGAGGTAGGGCGTGGTTGTTTGTTTGGAGATGTTGTTGCTGCAGCAGTAATTTTACCTATCGGGCTGGTATTAGAAGGTGTAAATGACTCTAAAAAGCTTAGCGCTAAAAAACGGGACCAGCTCTACGATGTAATTATGGAGCAAGCTATTTCTGTTGGTGTTGGTCGGGTAGATGCGGCGATGATTGACAAAATTAATATTAAACAAGCGACCCGTTTAGCAATGAAAATGGCACTTGAGCAATTAAAGATACAGCCTGATTTTTTATTGGTGGATGCTGAAAAGGTAGATGTAGCCATTCCACAATTAGCCGTCATAAAAGGAGATGCAACAAGTCAATCAATTGCAGCAGCATCAATTGTAGCGAAAGTGACCCGTGACCGCTTATGCCAAGGGGAATGGAACGCATTATACCCGGAATACGGGATTGGCATACATAAAGGATATGCAACCAAAATGCATAGAGAGCAAATTCAGCTTTTAGGACCAACTCCGATGCATCGGAAAAGCTTTATGCGCAATTTATTTATAGAAGAGCAGACATTATTTTAGTAGGATGGTTTATCCGGAGGGAAGTGAATAGAAATGAACATTGGGCCACTCGTACGAAGTATGATTGGAGATTCCAAGCAAGGAGAATCCAAATCATTAGAGTTAAAAACAGGGCAAGTCGTAAGAGGGACTGTATTAAGTGTGTCAGAAAATGGGCAGGAAGCTGTTATACAAGTACAGGGTGTAAAGCTACATGCTACCTTGGAAACGCCATTACAGCAAGGGCAAACGACGCTATTACAAGTCCAGCAACCAAATGAAGATGGTACAGTGGTATTAAAACCGATGGAATCCCTTCCTCAAAAAATGTTATCTGGCAATTCACTATTACAGATTATGCAGTCATTAGGACTGGAGGATACTGAAAGTAATCGAGAACTTCTTAATCAAATGCAGGCAACAGGTGTCCCTCTTACAAAGGATAACGTAACTTTATTAGGGCAGCTTTTGACAAATAGACCCCAGCAAGTCCCACTTGCAGAATGGATACAAGCTGCTGGAATTGCGTTAGGTAGAGGACTTCCGGTCACGGCGCAATCAGTTGCAGGCTTACATCAAGCGGTTTTTGGTCCACCACTACATGAGTTAATGTCTGCTTTGGAGGATGGAATCAATCAATGGCTAAGTCAACAAGCTAAAGGTAATGGGCAAGCGACTCAACAAAATAATAATCTAGGTACTCTGGTGAATCAAAATAACAACACTTTGGCAGGGGCGAATTCATCAATAACTAATAGCCAAACCTCAGCGCCTCATTCAACTTTGGTGGAAGCTGCGAATCAGTCTAATCAATCTAAAGCTAATGAATTACTTCAAGTAGGACAAGGACAAACACAAGCACAAGCAGGTGCATCAGACCCAAAAACTGCAACAGCGATGCTAAAGCTAGAGCAAGCACTTGGGCAATTACGGCAAATGTTGTCCTCTGATTCACTATTTGAGCCACAAGAAGGTCAGACAGCTAAGCAGAACCAACAATCCATAAATTTGGTTGGAAGCAAAACACAATTACCAACTTCGGTGTTACCGCAAGGTATGCAAGGACAAGATGGTTTAAATATTAACTCTGAATCATGGGTAGGTCGTGTATTAAAGCTATTAGGGGTTGAACATGAACAGCAAGTTCATCTTAGTCAAAATAGAAGTACAGTAGCTGCTTCTCCGCAGATGGCATCAGCCGCAACTGAAGTTGCCTCTAAGGAGCAGCAGGCTATGCTCCCTCATACGGGACAAGGGAATCAAAAGAACATAGAAGCAAGTACAACAAACATTGCGAACACTGCGAATCCATCCAGGTTAGAGAATGCAACACAAGGACTAAATTCAGAACGTATTGCATTCGTTGAGAAGGCAATACACCAACAACCAATCTCTGACTCAGTTAAAGGTCTGTTGCTACAATTAGCGGATGCAAATGAGCTACCAGCCCCTTTAAAGGAAGTCATCAAGCAGGTTGTACAACAATTAACGGGTCAGCAGCTTTTACTTAATACAGATCGAACCACCCCGTTTGCCCAAGTTACGATGTTTTTACCTTTTTTTGGACCAGATGGGCAGCAAACGGCAGCTGTTCACATCGAATCAAGACGTGGACGCAAAGGAGAACTAGATCCCGCTAATTGTCGATTATGGTTTGATTTACAGATGAAAGCTTTGGGGCAGATTATGGTGGATGTACAGGTGGCTGATAAAAAGGTGTTGCTTAAAATTTTTAGCGAGCATGACACAGCAGGGGAGTTTCTACATGCACGTAAAGCTGAAATTGAAACCGCACTAGAAGCAACAGGTTACCAATTACTTTCGCTAAAAATAGAGCAACTTATTCCTAATGAAACTGAGGATGCCGTCAATCGAGATTTAAGCATGGCAATGTCATACACACCCAGCGAATATAAAGGGGTGGATTACCGAGTATGAGTGAAAGAGAAGATCAAACAACTTCTTTTAAAAAGGCAGTAGCCTTAAAATATGATCCCTCCCAGTTAGATGCACCAAAAGTAGCAGCAAAAGGACAAGGTTTGCTTGCAGATAAAATTTTGGAAATGGCAAAGGAAAATGGCATACCAATTCAAGAGGACCCTGCTTTAGTTGAGGTGTTGTCAAAGCTAGATTTGGATCAGCAAATCCCCCCTGAGTTGTATAATCTAGTAGCCGAAATCCTTACCTTTATTTATCGCTCTGATAAGCTGGCTGAAAAAGGCGGGAATCATTTATGAGCCTTAACCAACCAAAAAATGATGAGAACCGTAAAAAGGATAACCGTAGGGCGGTTGGAAAGCAAGCGGAGGAGGTTGCAGTGCGATATTTACAAGAACAGGGTTATCGCATTATAGTGCAAAACTGGTATTGCACTACAGGGGAATTGGATATTATTGCTGATGATTTAAGTCAGCTTGTGATCGTGGAGGTCAGAAGTAAACGTGAAGGCTCAAAATATGGTACAGCGTTAGAGGCTATAACACCATCAAAAATAAAGCAAGTGCGCAATACAGCGTCTTATTATTTATATAAGACTGGTAATAATGATGCTAATGTTCGCTTTGATGTTATTGCAATTACAACAAATGACGATGGAACAAATCATATTAATCATATTGAAGGTGCATTTTAGGAGTTGCTTCTTCTAATTTATTACTATCAGATAAAGCCCGTATCGTAGATTATCAATAATCATGGATACAGGCTTTTTTTGTTTATCAATCCACTAATTTGCTTTAATTTAGCAAACCCATAAGACCCAAGCCTTATTTTTGTTGGTCTAATTGACGATATTGTATCGCTTCGGCAATGTGTCTTGACTCCACAATTTCACTTTGTTCCACATCTGCAATGGTGCGTGCAAGCTTAATAATACGATCATATGCACGCATACTTAATCCTAATGCCTCAAAGGATTGATTAAGGATATCATAAGCTGCTGGACTAAGCTTACACAATTCCTTTATGGAACGTCGGTTTAGTTCACTATTATAACGAATTTGGGTTCCCCAATAGCGTTTTTGTTGCATCTCTACAGCAGCTAGCACACTTGCATGCATTTCAGCTGAACTAAGAGGACTGGTATCATTTTCTAGATTTTTAGGTCTGGGGACCTCCACCTGCATATCAATTCGATCTATTAAAGGTCCAGAAATTTTTTCTCGATATTGTGCAATTCGGTAAGGTGTGCATGTACACTGCGGCAGTGGGGGCTCACTTAAATAATATCCACACGGGCATGGATTTAATGAAGCAGCAAGTAGAAATTGTGCTGGAAACGTAAAGGAAGCTTTACTTCGACTTATAGTCACCTGATGTTCCTCTAACGGTTGCCGTAACACCTCCAGCGCTTCACGCTTAAACTCTGGTAACTCATCTAAAAAAAGTACACCATGATGTGCAAGGCTAATCTCGCCTGGTTTAGGGATCGAACCTCCACCTGCTAAACCACTTGCAGAAATCGTATGATGGGGCGCACGAAAAGGACGATCAGCAATAAAGTGGAAAGGAGAGACGTGAAAACGACCAGCAGAACTATATATTTTTGTAACCTCTAATGCTTCCTTATTGGTTAGTGGAGGTAAAATGGTTGGCAACCGCTTAATGAGCATACTTTTCCCTGTGCCTGGCGGACCGATAAGCATCAGATTGTGCATCCCTGCCGCCGCGATGGTGAGCGCACGTTTGACGTGATGTTGGCCCAAAACATCCCGATAATCGTCTTGAGAAGGGATAGTGTGTTGGGGATTATGTTCATGGATGGAGGCTGAATTTGCTTTTAGATGTGCTAACCTAGCTATCGATGCTTTTGATTCTCCTGATTCTTCTGATAATTCTGATGATGGCGATAATGATGATTGTGTGAGCCCACGTAAATGAGAAATACCATACACTTCAATCCCTTGGATCAAGCTAGCCTCCTGAACATTTAAGCTAGGGACAAGTACAGCTTTAAAGCCTTTCTGCTTAGCTAAATCAACCATAGGCAACACACCACGTACAGGTCGTAATGTGCCGTCTAATGCCAATTCCCCGATTATTAATATGACTTCGTGCTGAGGAAGAACAAGTTGACCACTAGCAATTAAAATACCGATGGCGATGGCTAGATCAAAAGACGCTCCTTCTTTTCTCATATCTGCAGGAGCTAAATTAATCGTGATTCTTCCAACAGGATAAGAAGAGTCACAATTTTTAATGGCAGCTCTAACCCGATCTACAGCTTCACGTACAGCAGAATCAGGTAAACCGACAATATAGGTTTGAGGTAGTCCGTTAGTCAAATCAATTTCAACCTCAATTAAAGCACCATCGACGCCATAAATGCAGGCGCTACATAACTTGGCATACATAAAAAACACCCCATCTCCAACATGGTTCGTATGTGATGTACATACGTTTGTTTTGGCAAATAAAGGTGCTTCCTCATATTTAAAAATTAAAAATTTTTCTTCTATTATAATGTAGTTAAAAGTGGTGATATAAAGCTCATAATTGTTAGCTTTGCTAAAACCTAATCTGAAAATCATTCTAGAGCAAATGAAATATATTGTCAAATGTTGGCTGTTTACATATATACATAAGTGATATTTTATGGTAATCTTTTGAAAGGGAACTTAGCAATATTTAAAGAAGGATATCATCAATCACTTTTTAATAAAAATTAGTTTATTCCAAAGGTAAGCAACCTTTCTGGCTTTAGGCCAAAGGGTTGCTTTTTTTGCTACTTATTTACAGTTAAAGGAATTGAACATGCTGGAAGAGGAGGAGGTCTCCATGGATAAAAGGTGGGTTCTCGCAGGTTTAGATGCTTGTCCAGGCTTGGGATGGAAAAAAATAGAGCAAATCGTTAGTTATGATGATGACTGGGAACATGCATTACAATTTTCGATTTCAGATTGGGAAAAAAGAGGGATTGGCTCAAAGCTTGCAAATTCGCTTGTGAAGGTTTTTAATAAAAATTGGTTAACTGAACATATTCAGATTATGCATACAAAGAAGGTTGAAATCATTCCCTATTTTGATAAGGCGTATCCGCTTTTGCTTCAAGAAATGGATACGCCACCTTGGATTTTATATGCAATCGGTAATGTTTCGCTCTTATCAAATATGTCTATAAGTATAGTCGGAACAAGAAATCCTACGAGCTATGGACGTAAAGTGAGTGAGATATTAGTGGAAGGTCTATGTGAAGCAGATGTTACGATTGTAAGTGGGTTAGCAAGGGGCATTGACGGAATTTGTCATCAAAAGTCATTAGATTGTAACGGTACAACGATTGCTGTGCTTGGTACTGCAATTGATGTCGTATATCCGCGAGAACATGCAAAGTTATATCAACAAATTGCGGAATCAGGGTTACTTGTTTCACAATACCCTATAGGTACTCATAGTCATCCAGGGCTATTTCCACAGAGAAATAAAATAATTGCCGGCTTAGCAAAGGGAACAGTGGTTGTAGAAGCGGACGTAAAAAGTGGTTCACTAATTACTGCAGATCGTGCACTTGAATACAATCGAGATGTGTTTGCAGTGCCAGGTCCAATTACGTCACCAAAAAGTAGAGGTTGCCTGAATTTATTAAAACAAGGTGCAAAAATTGTAACTAGCGCCAGTGATATTTTGGAAGAATATAATATAAATATAGGTACTATCCATTGTAAGGAAATTAGTGGATCTGAGCAAAACAAGTTGACAGATGACGAGTGGCGCATATACCATATGTTGGAGCAGGGCAAATTAAATTTTGATGAGTTGCTGATTTTATCATCTTGGGATTTTGGACATTTACATTCAGTTCTGTTATCTTTAATCATGAAAAAAGTAGCGGCTCAGTTACCTGGTTCTGTATATAGCTTAATATAGTCCATTTCTGATTAAGAGTAGCTGAACATGTGGCTATATGATATTTATATATGACATTAAGAAATGTTTGTTAGTTAGTGAGAGGGGGATGTACCTGTGGCGGACTCACTGGTCATCGTGGAGTCGCCTGCCAAGGCGAAAACGATTGGTAAATATTTAGGTAGCAAATATATTGTTAAAGCATCAATGGGACATATACGCGACTTGCCTAAAAGCCAAATCGGGGTTGAGGTTGAAAATGACTTTAATCCAAAATATATTACCATTCGTGGTAAAGGTTCAATATTAAAGGAGTTAAAAGATGCGAGTAAAAAAGTGAAAAATATTTATCTCGCAGCTGACCCCGATCGTGAAGGAGAGGCTATCGCTTGGCATTTAGCACATGCACTTGATGTAGACCAATCCAAAACGTGCCGAGTAGTATTTAATGAAATTACGAAGCAGGCTGTAAAGGATGCTTTTAAGACACCACGAAAAATCAATATGGATCTTGTGAATGCACAACAAGCTAGACGTATCCTTGATCGACTAGTTGGATACAAGATTAGTCCATTGCTATGGAAAAAGGTTAAAAAGGGATTGTCTGCTGGACGTGTCCAATCTGTAGCAGTAAAAATTATTATGGATCGTGAAAATGAAATTTCTGCATTTATTCCTGAAGAATACTGGAGTATTACAGCAAAGCTAAAAATTAATGAAACTGCCTTTGAGGCGAAGTTTCATAAGCTTAACGGTGAAAAGCTAGAATTGCATCGTGAAGAAGAGGTTAACAAAATTTTAGCTTCTATTAAGGGAGCTGCCTTTGAAGTTGCAAAGGTTAAAGAAAAGGAACGCTTGCGGAATCCCGCTGCGCCATTTACGACAAGCTCACTTCAACAGGAGGCAGCGCGTAAATTAAACTTTAGAGCGGCGAAAACGATGTCTGTTGCTCAACAGCTTTATGAGGGTGTTGATTTAGGTAAGGAAGGTACGGTAGGTCTTATTACTTATATGCGTACTGACTCTACACGAATCGCAGAATCAGCACAGACTGAAGCAAAGGAATATATCATTGGTAAATATGGCGATGCCTACATTCCTGAAAGCCCAAGACAATATTCAAAAAAAGCAGCTAATGCACAGGATGCGCATGAAGCGATTCGTCCTACTTCTGCATTACGTGATCCAGAATCAATTAAAGCTTTTACAAGTCGAGATCAATATCGTTTGTATAAATTAGTCTGGGAGCGCTTTATGGCAAGTCAAATGGCTTCTGCTGTGCTAGATACGTTAACGGTGGATATCCAAGCAGCAGAGACAACTTTTCGTGCTGTAGGCTCTAAAATTGCTTTTCCAGGGTTCATGAAGGTGTATGTAGAGGGTAATGATGATGGCACAGCGGAAGATGATAAGTTTTTACCTCCGTTACAGGTAGGGGATCAGCTTACAACTGAATTCATTGAGCCGAAGCAGCACTTTACACAACCTCCACCTCGCTATACTGAGGCAAGATTAGTAAAAACGCTGGAGGAGCTAGGGATTGGTCGACCTAGTACGTATGCACCAACACTTGAGACGATTCAAAAGCGTGGTTACGTTGCAATTGAAGAGAAGAAGTTTATGCCTACAGAGCTTGGTGAACTTGTCATTGAGCAAATGGAGCAATTTTTCCCTGAGATTTTGAACGTAGAATTTACGGCAAATATGGAAAATGATCTTGACCACGTTGAAGAAGGCGATGAGGATTGGGTTCGTGTATTAAGTCAATTTTACGAATCTTTTGAGAAACGTTTAGAAGTGGCAGAAGAAGAAATGAAAGAGATTGAAATCGAAGATGAAGTCTCTGATGAGTTATGTGAAAAATGTGGCAGACATATGGTTTATAAAATCGGACGCTTTGGCAAGTTTTTAGCTTGCTCAGGGTTCCCAGAGTGTCGTAATACGAAACCAATCATTAAAGAGATAGGTGTCACTTGTCCAAAATGTAAAGAAGGACATGTCGTAGAACGTCGCAGTAAAAAGGGAAGAGTATTTTATGGATGCAACCGTTATCCTGAATGTGATTTTGTATCTTGGGATAAGCCATCTATGAAACCGTGTCCTGAATGTCAGTCGATGATGATTGAGAAACGCAGCAAGCAAGGCATCAAGCTTAACTGTACAGCTTGTGATCATTCTGAGATGGTCGAAGAACCTGATGAGGCTGCTGAATGATAAAAGTTTGTGGGGGATACAATTTATGACCGAGTTAACTAAGGGAGTTACAGTAATCGGAGCAGGGCTTGCAGGTAGTGAAGCTGCTTGGCAAATTGCTAAACGAGGAATTCCTGTTACATTATATGAAATGCGTCCAGTGGTCAAAACCCCTGCGCATCATACCGATAAATTTGCAGAGCTAGTATGCAGTAATTCTTTACGCGCCAATGGTTTAACTAATGCTGTAGGTGTATTAAAGGAAGAAATGAGAATGTTAGATTCGCTAGTGCTAGGTGCAGCAGATAATCATGCTGTACCTGCTGGCGGTGCATTGGCAGTGGATCGTGATGGATTTTCTGGGGAAATTACATCAACACTACATGAGCATCCACTTGTCACAGTTGTAAATGAAGAGCTTCAGCAGTTACCTGAGGAAGGGATTGTTGTTGTCGCAACAGGCCCACTTACCTCACCGGCATTATCTGAGCAGATTCAAAAGCTAACTGGACAGGAGTACTTTTATTTTTATGATGCTGCTGCTCCAATTATAGAAAAAGATTCAATTGATATGAATAAGGTATATTTAGCTTCTCGTTATGATAAGGGTGAGGCAGCATATTTAAACTGCCCAATGACTGAAGAGGAATTTGATGCTTTTTATGATGCTTTAATTACAGCTGAGGTAGCCCAGTTAAAGGAGTTTGAAAAGGAAATTTATTTCGAGGGCTGTATGCCCATTGAAATTATGATGCGTCGTGGTAAGCAAACCGCATTGTTTGGACCGATGAAGCCAGTTGGCTTGCCTGACCCGAAAACTGGGAAGATCCCTCATGCTGTCGTGCAATTGCGTCAGGACAATGCTGCTGCGACCTTGTATAACTTGGTAGGCTTTCAAACCCATTTGAAATGGGGAGAGCAAAAACGGGTGTTTTCCATGATTCCAGGATTAGAACAAGCGGAGTTTGTACGTTATGGCGTCATGCATCGTAATACATTTTTAAATTCTCCAAAACTACTTGAACCAACCTATCAATTAAAAAGTAGACCTACATTATTTTTTGCAGGTCAAATGACGGGGGTTGAAGGTTATGTTGAATCAGCTGCATCTGGACTTATCGCAGGTATTAATGCAGCTAGAGCAGCAATGGATCAACAAGGTATTGTATTCCCAGAGGATACAACATTAGGTAGTATGGCGAGATATATTACAACTGCAGATTTTGATAACTTCCAGCCGATGAATGCTAACTTTGGGTTATTCCCTAAGCTAGATACTCGTTATCGCAAAAAGGCAGAAAAAAATGAAGCTTTAGCTCACAGAGCGTTAAACAGCTTGAAAAGCTTTTTAGAAAATAAAATTTAGGTTTAATGTTTTCTAGATTTATTTTGAATTTGTCTCATTTTAAACTGTTTAGTGGATCATTATAAACTACAAAATAACGGCTTCCCACCTAAATTGGCGAAGTCGTTTGTAGTTGGCGTATAATAGCTACATAGTATTAGGTGTTTACTTAAGAGATAGAGAGGAGTACCTAGAATGGTTCCTACATTTCACGCAACAACAATATGTGCTGTTCGGCACAACGGTAAATGCGCAATCGCTGGGGATGGGCAAGTTACCTTTGGCGAAAGTGTCATTATGAAGCAGACAGCTAAAAAGGTACGTCGTTTATATCGCGGTCAGGTTTTAGCTGGTTTTGCAGGATCAGTTGCAGATGCAATTACGTTGTTTGAGAAGTTTGAAGGAAAGCTAGAGGAGCATCATGGTAACTTACAGCGTGCAGCGGTAGAGCTAGCAAAAGATTGGCGTCAAGATCGTGTTTTGCGTAAGCTAGAAGCGTTACTAATTGTGATGGATAAAAGCGGAATGCTATTAGTATCTGGTGGTGGGGAAATTATTGAGCCAGATGATGAGATTCTTGCGATTGGCTCAGGCGGCAATTATGCCTTGTCTGCTGCACGTGCGCTCAAGCGACATGCTACAACCTTAGAAGCAAAAGATATTGCAAGAGAAGCCCTTCAGGTGGCTGCTGAAATATGTGTGTATACGAACAACAATATTATTGTTGAAGAGTTATAACCCGTGTTATCACGAAGGAGGGATGCCCAATGGTTGAAAGAAATTTAACGCCTCGGCAAATTGTAGCTGAACTTGATAAATATATTGTAGGGCAAAAGCAAGCTAAGAAATCGGTGGCGGTTGCACTACGTAATCGCTATCGGAGAAGCTTACTAGGTGAAGAGGTGCAGGATGAAATTGTACCTAAAAATATTTTGATGATAGGACCTACGGGAGTAGGAAAAACAGAAATTGCGCGTCGATTAGCTAAGCTTGTTGGAGCGCCTTTTCTTAAAGTTGAAGCGACTAAGTTTACTGAGGTTGGTTATGTTGGTCGTGATGTAGAATCGATGGTACGTGATTTGATTGAGACTGCTATTCGTAGCTTAAAGTCTGAACGAACAGAGCTAGTGAAGGATAAGGCAGGAGAACTCGCCAATGAACGTATTTTGCAAATATTAGTTCCGTCCAAAAAGAAATCTAAAAGTGGATCTAATCCATTTGAAATGTTATTTGGGAATAATAACAACTCTGACAAACAACAAGAAGATAAGGAAGAGGAAGACGCTGCGATTATCGAAGAACGCCGTAAGGTTAAATTTAAGCTATTGTCTGGCTACCTAGAGGATGACATTATTGAGGTTGAGGTCGAGGATACGGCTCCAAATATGATGGATATGTTTGCGGGTCAAGGAAACGATCAGCTTGGTATGAATATGCAAGAAATGTTCGGAAGCTTTTTGCCAAAAAGATCAAAAAAACGGAAGCTTTCCATTAAGGAAGCACGTAAAGTGCTAACACAAGAGGAAGCAAACAAGATGGTGGATCAAGATGATCTGACGCAGGAAGCGATTAAGCGTGTAGAACAATCCGGTATCATTTTCATCGATGAAATAGATAAAGTTGCCAGTCGCAGTGGTGCTTCAGGACCAGATGTGTCACGTGAAGGTGTACAGCGTGATATTTTACCACTAGTTGAGGGTTCAACGGTAATGACGAAATATGGTCCAGTTAAAACCGATTACATTTTGTTTATCGCAGCGGGTGCTTTCCATATTGCTAAGCCTTCTGATTTGATTCCAGAGCTTCAAGGTCGTTTCCCGATTCGGGTGGAGCTAAGTAGCTTATCCTTGGATGACTTTGTGTCTATATTAACAGAACCTAAAAATGCGCTTACAAAGCAATACACGGAATTACTGCGTACAGAAAATATCGATGTTCAGTTTTCTGACGAGGCGATTAGGGAAATTGCGCGAATTGCCGCCTCTGTAAATAGCAATACCGAAAACATTGGTGCAAGACGATTGCATACAATTTTAGAAAAATTACTTGAGGATCTATCCTTTGAAGCTCCAGAATTAACATTAGACAGCATGGTTATCACACCTGAATATGTACGAGAAAAGCTTGGGGATATTGCGAAAGATAGAGATTTAAGCCAATTTATCCTATAAAACTACAAAATATTATTTATTTTTGTGTTCAAGTAGAATGCTAATAGGCCGAAAATAGGTCTAACGGCATTCTATTTTTTTATTTGACTTTACAAAAATATGCCCTAAAGGGGTATCATTAAAATATTTTAATTTTTGATATTATTGCTCCGAATTTCTGTAAATTGATGAAAAATAGTGGAATTGTTTCAACTTTATGAAACTTTATTCGTTAATTTCTGTAAAGATAGTGCTTTTTTCTTATTGTAAATAAGTCCAATCTCTATGAAACTTAGGATATACGACATTTCTTTAATTCATTTTAGTCTAGGACGTTAGAAAGACGATAGACTAAAACGATTAAATGTCGAAAAAACAATTATTTATACTTTTAAAAGAGGAAATTCGACACGCGATGTTGAATTTAACACTTCCTAGGTTTTTGTAGTTTATATGATAATTATAAGGGGGAAAGATAATGAAATTGTTAGGCGGGGTGGGCTTCCAAAGATTGGAGAACGCAATTGATGCAGCGAACTTAAGACAAGAAGTAATATCAAACAACATTGCAAATGTTGACACCCCTTATTTTAAACGATCAAATGTGTCATTCGAGAGCTTACTTCAGGAACAGATGAATGGAGACACACCGGCATTACAGGGCAAAAGAACTGACTATAGACATTTTGTCATAGGTCCAACGAACCAAATACCTAGTGCGAAGGTAGAAAGCGATCAAACCACCTCCATGAATAACAACCTGAATAATGTTGATATTGATAGTGAAATGAGCTCTTTGGCAGAGAACCAGCTTCGATATAACTCGTACATAGAACAGGTTAATTATCAAATTAAAATGAAAAGACTTGCAGTAGAGGGGAGATAACATACATGAAAATCAGCAACAGCTTTAGCATTAGCTCATCCGCACTGACTGCACAACGTTTGAGAATGGATGTTATATCTTCTAATATTGCCAACGCAGAAACAACAAGAGCTAAAATTGAAAACGGCGAAGCGGTTCCTTATCGACGCAAAACGGTAGTGATGGCGCCTAATAAGCTAAGCTTTGACGGTGCATTAGCAACAGCCATGGGAAGCAGCGAAACGTCTTCTCAAGGTGTCAAGATTACTAAAATTGAGGAAGATCAGTCGCCTTTGAAACCGGTCTATAATCCAACACATCCTGATGCTAATCGGGAAGGGTATGTGTATATGCCTAATGTTGATATTTTGAAGGAGATGGTAGACATGATCTCCGCAACACGTTCTTATGAAGCAAATGTAACAACTTTGAATGCTACAAAATCTATGATCTCAAAAGCATTACAAATAGGGAAATAAACAAGATAGAGATTAAGAAGGTATAGGAAAACAACAGAAACAGAAACTAAACTACCCATAGGAGAGTGCAACTTTGATACAGAAGATGAACTTCGACCGAATAGCAGGTCTTGCTAGCAATACTCCACAGGTGACAAATTCTAGCTCACCAACTCCCTCAGAGTCTATTAAACAATTTGGTAGTTATTTGAATGATGCGCTTAATAGTGTAGCTGCTCAAGAAAATAATGTTACTAAAATGAACGAAAACTTCCAGCTTGGAAAAGTTAACGTTGACCAAGTGATGATTGCTTCTGAACAGGCGATGTTAAGCTTACAGCTTACAACAAACGTGCGAAATAAAGTCGTAGAAGCTTACCAAGAGATTATGCGAATTCAAATGTAATTCAAAATGATTACAGCAGCTTTGGATGAGGTGACAATGTGAATGAAAGAATTACCCAATATCGGGATAAAGTAACGGGATATTGGAACCATTTTAGTAAAAAGCAAAAAACGCTCTTGGTTTCTACGGTCGCCTTCATACTATTGGCGATTATCCTAATGACAATTCAATTTTCAAAAACAGAATATGAAGTTGCGTTTAACAATCTTGATTCCGCTGATGCGGCAGGTATTATCACTTATTTAAATTCAAACTCTATACCTTATAAGCTTAGTGATGATGGAGCAAGTATTTCAGTTCCAAGTAAACAAGCAGCACTAGTAAAAGTAAATGTAGGCTCACAAGGTATCATTAAAAGTGGATCAATCGGATGGGAATCGTTCAACAACAGTTCTTCCCTTATTGGTACAACAGATAATGAATTTAAAGTGAAATATAAGGCTGCACTCAACGGTGAGGTTGAACAACTGTTAAAGCGGATGCAAGGTGTTGCAGATGCGAAAGTGCTCATTAATCTACCAGCAGAAAATGTGTTTGCTAATTTAGATGAACAAGAAAAGGCTTCTGCTTCGATCGTAATGAAATTTAAGCCGGGATATCGCGTCCCCCAAGAAGCCATAGATGGTTATTTTAATCTAGTAAAAACATCAGTACCTAATCTACCAGTTGAAAACATCTCGATTTCTTCTAGTGATGACACAGTATTGTTGCCCACTGGTCAAGGGGGCACGAAAGCTTCTCTATCAAGCGCAGTTCAAGAAAACCTGGCACTGCAAAAAAAGTTTGAGAGCGATGTTCGTATTGCAGTTAAGCAATTTTTATCTAAGCTAACTGGACCAGATAAAATTGAGGTGCTTGTTGCTTCTAAACTAAATTTTGACCAAGTAAGTCAAAAGGAAAATCTCGTAACTCCTGTTGATACTGAAAACATGAAGGGGATAGAAATTAGTGCCCAAAAGGTTCAGGAAAGTTTTACTGGCCAAGGAGATACCAACAGTGGTACGCCAGGCACTGGAGTAGAGGATGTTCCGGGTTATCCGTCCGCTGATCAATCGGGTGGGTCTAGCTCAGAAAAATCTTCATCAACAATTAACTATGAAGTGAATAGAATCACGAAAGATATTGTTGCTAGCCCTTATATTGTTAAAGACTTAAGTATTAATGTTGCGGTTGATCCACCTACTGGACAACAAACTTTAGATGACAATACGAAGACAGCAATAGAAAATATTCTAAAAAATATTGTTGGCTCCTATTTGGCAGATTCAGGAACTACCTATACAGACGCAGAACTACTTAATAAAGTTGCGGTTCTCTCCCAAAGCTTCCAGGGTGACGACATCAACACAAATGTCTTTAGTTTATCTAACCCTTGGGTATGGGGTACAGCTGCCGCTGCACTATTAGTAGGTTTAGGTGCGGGAGTACTCATTTTCCGTTCTCGTAAGAAAAAGCAACAAGAAGAAGAGCTATTGGAAGATGAAATTCCTCAACCATTATTATCAGAACTGCCTTCTATTAACCTAGAAACAATAACGAATGAAAATCAAGTAAGAAAGCAACTAGAAACTTTGGCGAAAAAGAAACCAGAAGAATTCGTCAACCTATTACGCACATGGCTGGCTGATGAATAGAGGTGGAAAATATGTCTAGAGCAACAACTTCACAGGGTTTAACTGGGAAGCAGAAAGCAGCGATTTTATTAATTACGCTTGGACCAGAGGTATCTGCTCAAATATTCAAGCATTTACGCGATGAGGAAATTGAGCAGTTAACGTTAGAAATTGCCAATGTCCGAAAAGTAGATGCCAATGAAAAAGAAACTATTATGGCAGAGTTCCATCAAATTTGCTTAGCTCAGGAATATATTACCCAAGGCGGTATCAATTACGCCAAAGAGATTCTGGAAAAAGCACTTGGAACAAACAAAGCGTATGACATCATTAACCGTTTAACAGCAACGTTACAAGTTAGACCTTTTGATTTCGCTAGAAAAGCAGATCCAAACCAGATTTTGAACTTTATTCAAAACGAAAATGCACAAACGATCGCTTTGGTGTTATCGTATTTGCAATTTGAACAAGCGGCGATGATTTTGTCCTCCTTGCCACAAGAAAAGCAAGCTGAGGTCGCTCGCAGAATTGCAGTGATGGATAGTACTTCACCTGAAGTAGTTTCACAGGTTGAGCGTGTATTGGAACAAAAGTTATCTGCTACCGTTACTCAAGATTACACATCTGCGGGTGGTATTGAATCAATTGTTCAAATTTTGAATGGTGTCGATCGTGGTACAGAACGTACTATTTTAGACTCCTTGGAGGTTCAAGATCCAGAGCTTGCTGAAGAAATCAAAAAACGGATGTTCGTGTTCGAGGATATTGTCAATATCGACAATCGTTCTATTCAACGTATTATTCGTGACATCGAAAATGCAGACTTACAGCTTGCGCTTAAAGTTGCGAGTGAAGAGGTTCGAGAGGCTGTATTCCGTAATATGTCCAAACGTATGGCGGATACCTTCAAAGAAGAAATGGAATTTATGGGTCCTGTGCGGTTGCGCGATGTAGAAGAAGCACAAACTCGTATTGTATCTACCATCCGCAGACTGGAAGAATCAGGAGAAATTATTATAGCCCGCGGTGGAGGGGATGACATCATTGTCTAATCTCATTAAGGTATCGCAGTACGTGCCTATTGAAGTCCTGAAACAGCTTAATTTAGGAAAGAATTATGCGCAAGAGGAAGAAGCAGAAGTTGTAGAAGAAGCTTCTCCGAGTATTGAAAGTAAAGTTTCCGAGGCTGACATTGAGGCAGAAGAAACTAGGAAACAAATGCTGACGGATGCAAAGGAATTTGCAGAGCGGCAAGTTAGAGAAGCTGCGGAAGAAGCAGATCGCTTGCTTGCTGAAGCGAAGGAGCAGATCGAAGCTTGGTGGGAAGAGCGTAGACAGCAGGATGAAGATCTCGTCGAAGCGATTAGAGCAGAAGGCTTTAATCAGGGATATGAGGAAGGCAAAGCACATGCAGAAGAAACTTTACAGCAAAATATAAATGAAATGATGGATGAAGCAAGTAACGTCCTGGAGTTAGCTTATTCTGAAAAAGAAGCCATAATACAAGAAGCAGAACCTTTTGTTGTTGAACTCAGTTGTGCGATTGCCGAGAAAGTAATTGATAAGGAGCTTTCCCTTGATCCTGAATATATGCTGTCACTAATTAAGCAGAGCCTAGCACGGAAACGAGAGCAAGGCGTCATTACATTATGTGTAGCTCCAGCCTATTTCGCATTTGTTCAAGCAGCACGAGAAGAGCTAGGGTTATCTGTAGATTCTCAAGCAGAGCTACAAATTTTACCTGATCCTACTGTGCTTGATCGTGGATGTGTCATTCGTTCTTCATTTGGTAGCGTAGATGCTAGAATTGACACCCAACTCAAGGAAATCAAAAAAGAACTGCAACGAATTTCAATGCAGGTCGAGGAGCAACGTCAAGATGAGACTTAATTCTGAACGATACATTGACCATCTACGGCAGATTGATCCTGTGCGAATTAATGGGAAGGTCACTCAAGTTGTAGGTTTGATGGTCGAGTCTGAAGGGCCTGATGCAAGCATTGGTGACGTATGTTACATCTACCCAAGTAAATCTACGCAACCACTACAGGCAGAGGTTGTTGGTTTTCGGGACAACAAGGTATTGCTGATGCCTTTAGGGGAATTACATGCGATTGGTCCTGGCTGTGATGTTGTAGGTACCGGCAAGCCACTAACGGTTCAGGTTGGTTCTGAGCTATTAGGTAAGGTGCTTGATGGGTTAGGACAACCCCTGGATGGATCAGTACTCCCATCTAGAATGGGGCATTATTCCACCTACAGCAAGCCTCTTAATCCACTAACTAAACCTAGAGTTGCTGAGCCGATCAGCATTGGTGTCAGAGCGATTGATGGCTTGCTTACTATCGGAAAAGGTCAACGGGTAGGTATATTTGCAGGTTCTGGTGTTGGGAAAAGTACCCTTATGGGCATGATTGCTAGAGGAACCTCAGCGGATGTAAATGTGATTGCTCTAATTGGTGAGCGTGGTCGTGAGGTGCTAGATTTTATTGAGCGTGATCTCGGTCCTGAAGGGCTAGAGCGTTCCGTCGTTATTGTAGCTACCTCTGACCAACCGGCACTTATACGGATGAAGGGTGCCCTAATTGCAACCACAATTGCGGAATATTTTCGTGACCGCGGATTAAACGTCATGCTTATGATGGATTCGGTAACTAGATATGCAATGGCATTACGTGAGGTTGGCTTGGCTGTTGGTGAACCCCCTGCAATGCGTGGGTATACGCCATCCGTATTTGCGGCATTGCCCAAATTAATGGAACGAGCAGGAACTTCATCTGCAGGGTCAATTACAGCCTTTTATACGGTATTGGTAGACGGGGACGATATGAATGAGCCAATCGCAGATGCAGTCAGAGGGATTTTAGATGGTCACATCGTATTAAATCGTGGCATTGCCAATAAAGGCCATTTCCCTGCTATAGATATTTTAGCTAGCATTAGCCGGGTGATGAAAGATATTGTACCTGAGGAACAAAATGATGCGGCCTCAAATTTAAGGCGATTGCTTTCAGTGTATAAAGATTCCGAAGATTTAATTAATATCGGAGCTTATCAGCAGGGCTCTAACCCTGAAATCGATGAAGCGATTGATGCCAATCAAAGTATATTAGGGTTTACGAGGCAAAAGGTAGATGAAAAGGTTCATTTAGAAGAAGTACAACAACGTTTAATTGCTGAATTCTCGAAGGGATGAGTGCTTAATCCATGAAATTTCGGTATGCCTATCAAAAGGTGTTGGATTTAAAGTCCAATGAAAAAACGCAAGCAGAGTGGGTGTTTTCTGCGGCAGTGGGTCACTTACATAGTGAACAACAGTCACTAGAACAGTTGTATACAGAGAAAAAAAATACAGCGATTAAAATTCAAGCGGAGATGGAGAATTGTTCTTCCATTCAAAGCTTAAATGAATTGCAATATTATGTGGATTATTTAGATCAATGTATTTCTACTAAATTACAAGATGTGTTTCGTGCAGAACAAGTAGTGGAAAATAAGAAGATTATACTTAATGACAAGATGCTGGATGAAAAGGTATGGATGAAGTCAAAAGAGAAAGCTCAGGGTAGATTTCAGCAAGAGATGCTTCTTCGTGAACAAAATGAGCTGGATGAAATGGCGACGGTCCGGTTTGCTATGAGAGCCCATTAGAATCAAGGTGGGAATAATCTTTGACTGCAAAGGAGGGTACGGACTTGGAACAAAATGAAATTGAAGAAGATTATGAAGCTGAATCTGGTGGTCGCTTTGCAAGGTTTTTATTTTTTGTCGCGCCAATCATATTTACGATTGTTTTACTAAGTGTCCTTCTCACACTTCTTAATGTTAATTTTCGCAATGTTATGTTGGATTGGGGAAATCGAATTCCCATCGTGCGTGATTTTATTCCTGAGCCGGATGGTGTTGCTGGAGATGCCAACAAAAAAGAGGATAAAGAGCAGGATGAGAAAAAGCAGCAAGAAAGTACAGATGCTACAGTCAAACAATTAAAAGAGCAGGTGGCAAAACAAGAAACAGATTTAAAGGAAGCAAACCAGCAGGCCACAGAACAAGCTGAAAAGGCTAAAGCTCTTCAAGCAACGTTGGAACAAGAACGTTCTGTGAAGCAAAAAGCAGAGCAAAGTGAGGAGCAAGCAGCTTATCAAAAAGAAGTAAAAAAGCTTGCCCAGCTATATGCGCAAATGAGTCCTAAAAAAGCTGCAGCAATTATAGAGAAGCTCACAACAGATGAAGCATTACAAATGCTAAGCCAAATGGGGAACGAAAATAAGGCCGCCATTCTAGAAAAAATGGATGCACAAAAAGCGGCTGATATTTCGATTAAACTCAAGGATGCTACCACATCTGAGGACTTAAATATTGCTGCATTGCAATCAAGATTAAAAAAAGAGGCAGAGACAGAGGCAGCAACTTCTAAGGTGAATACAGGTCTAACGGATGCTCAACTAAGTGCTACATTTTCTACAATGTCTGCTGATTCAGCGTCAGAGCTACTTTTGCAGACGTATAAAATTAGTCCTGATAAGGCATTGAAAATTCTTAATTCCATAGATGATGCAGCACGGTCAAAAATCTTGGCATCGATGACCAAAAGTAATCAAACTGAAGCGGCAAAAATTTTGAATAAGCTAGTTGCTAAATAAACGTACTAGGAAAGGAGGTGAATAATAAAATGAGTCAAGCGATTTCCGCAATTACAGCCTCACCATCATCAAGTGTTGTGAGCAGTACTGGCGGTCAATCTGCGGTATCTGATCAAGGTTTTGGACAAGCTCTACTTGCAATGATGGGTAGCGGTGGCACTAATACTAACTTGAACAGTTCAACTTTGTCTTTGTTGACACTAGCAGGGCTAGTAGAAGGTGCAAGTAGTACTGAAATTCAAGGTGAAGATGAAACAGTTGCCAAGTTACTGCTGGATCTTGGAGCTAAGCTAGACAAGCTGGAGAATCAGTTAACTGAGGATGGAAACCTATTAGCTGCATTGCAAGGTTGGCTACAGGGTGTTCAGGCTTTTTTACAGCAGACACAGTCCACTAATTCTCAGACCCAAAATGGTCAATTGGAGCAAGGATTGTCAGAATTGGCAAAACACCCACAAACGATTACGTTTGCGATTCAAGACGCAGTTGCTCAATTGATGTCCTCTGCGAAGCAGGCTCAAGCAGGAGTAACTAAGCTACCTGTAGACCAGATCCAAACCATGCTTCAATCATTGCAGAAAATGTTGGATGTAACTAGTGGCGAGAGCAAACCTGCAAAAGCTAATGTCATTGTAAATCAAGCATTAAATAGTGATATGCAAGGTAATGGTCAAAAGAATGGACAGGTTGAGTTAAAGGATGCAGCACATGCCAGCAAGGCGGTTAATCATACAACACAGCATAACGATCACGAATCGATTAATGCTTTGCAAAATGGTCAAGTCGTAACAGCAGGTCAACTTGCGTTACGCCATCATGCCAATGCAGAGGTTAAAAGTCTACCAGCTCCCGTGCCAGTAGAAAGCTTTGCCAAAGAAGTAAGTGGTTTTCTAGTTGGTAAGTTTGATATTGTGAAGCTTCAAGGGCTTTCTGAGGCTAGAATTTCCTTGTATCCAGAGCATTTAGGTCAGGTTGATGTGAAAATTACGATGCAAAATGGTCAGATGGTCGCACAATTTGTAACCGAGCATGTATTAGCTAAAGAATCACTTGAAGGCCAAATGAGTCAACTTCGTGCTGCATTGCAAGCACAAGGTATTCAAGTCACAAAGCTTGAAGTTACCCAAAATAGCTCCTTGTCTTCTCATATGTATCATAATGAAGACCATGGACAACGCAACAGTTCAGGTCAAGAACAAGGTAATAAGCGCCGTAAGCTACAGGAAGAGGATCATTTACTCGTGAACGATCTAAATGAGGAATGGAACGAGTGGATGTCAGAGGTTAAAACGCGCGAAGGGGCATATGGTAGTTCATTCGTTGCGAGAGCTTAGCCCATAAGATTAGTGAAAGGAGGAGCAACATGTCTGATGTAGTGTATCCCAAAACAAGCTGGCCCTATTATTCTGTAGATAATGTAAGAAGAGCTGGTGAAAAAAAAGATAATACATTAGGAAAAGATGAGTTTCTGAAGCTAATGATTGCACAAATGAAAAATCAGGATCCTACTTCTCCAATGGATAATAAAGATTTAGCTGCGCAGACCGCTCAATTCACTTCAGTGGAACAGCTTGCTAAAATATCTGATCAGTTAAAAGGAATGGGACAATCACTTGGGAATAGCTCTAACTTAATTGGGAAGCAAGTGGTGTGGAACGGAGAAAAGAAAACTGGAAATTATGATATTAAAACAAAACAAGCTGAAGTCATCATTGAAAAGGAAACAGGAATTGTTGATTCTATCGTCGTGCGTAATGGTGTTCATTATGTGACGATTGGTAGTAAAGAGCTCGAGCTTGACAAAATTGTTCAAGTTGAAGATGTAAAAGCAGCGGTGGACGACAAAGATAAAGAAACCTCAGGCACAAATGAATCTACTGAGGAGAAAACATCATGAATACTCCGATTCAGGTAGGTCAGATTTATACAGGAAGAATTGGACCTGCTGTAACTCAGCAGCATAAGCCACAGGTTTCTAAAAATAATGAGCAGACCTCCTTTCAGGACATGCTGCAAAACTCGCTTGTCAGGTTTAGTAACCATGCGGTGAAGCGGTTAGAGCAAAGAGGGCTTGATTTGAAGCCAGAGCAATTGCAAAAGATTGAAAATGCAATTAATGATGTTGCTGCTAAAGGCGGTAAGGAATCGCTGATTTTATTAAAAGATATGGCGCTGATCGTTAATGTGAACAATCGAACTGTCGTCACTGCAATGGATGGAAGCAACATGAAAAACAATGTTTTTACGCAAATTGATAGTGCAGTAATTATTTCTTAAGTGGCTGGCCCGGATTCGGAAAGCCATACATTAGTTGCGGATCGACTGAAGCAGCTAGGGCAATTCTATCTTACTTTAGGAGGAATGAAAGTAAATGTTAAGATCAATGTATTCGGGTGTATCTGGTATGCGTGGTTTTCAGACGAAGTTAGACGTAATCGGGAATAACATTGCTAACGTAAATACGGCGGGCTTTAAAGCAGGAAGAGTCATGTTTAAGGATATTATGAGTCAAACTGTGTCTGGCGTAACAGCACCGCAAGAAGGCACAACAGGTGGTGCAAATGCTAAGCAAATTGGTCTAGGTTCATCGATCGGTTCTATCGATACCTTGCATACAGCAGGTAGTGCGATGACGACAAATAATCCGCTTGATTTGCGTATTGATGGTGACGGATTCTTCCTAGTTAAGCTAAGTACCGAGCAAGAAGAGCCTTATTTGACAAGAGCAGGAGACTTCCATTTGGATGCTGCACGTCAATTAGTTACATCAGATGGATTTTTTGTTGTTGATAGTGGCGGGGAACCGATTACGCTTGAAGAAGGTGTAACAGCTTTTACGATTGATCAAAATGGAAGAATTGTCGCTAAAATGGCAGATGGGACTACGAATGAGGATGGACCTCAAATTGGGGTTGCTAGAGTTGTTAACCCAGAGGGCCTAGAAAAAATTGGTGGTAGCTTATATCGTAATACTCCAAACGCAACGACAGAAGAGCTAGTTCTTACAACTGCAAACAACCAAGAGGCTGGAACAGGTAAAATTATTTCCGGACAGCTTGAAATGTCTAATGTAGATTTAACTGGTGAATTTACCGAAATGATCGTTGCTCAACGTGGCTTCCAAGCTAACTCTCGTATCATTACGACTTCAGATGAAATTTTACAAGAGATTATGAGTTTGAAACGCTAAACATTCGTATAATAGAGGAGGATAGTATGATTGCTTAAATCCTCCTCTATACTTAACCTGATTTTGGGTGTATTTATCTTCAGCAAACCTGACTTTACTATTCATGTGGGAGGAATATTATGATCGCTGTAACAAGAATAAACGGATCTCAATTGTGGCTAAATGCCATCATGATAGAGGCGGTTGAGGAAACACCTGATACATACGTAACCCTTGTTACAGGCAAGCGTATTATAGTATTGGAAAAAGCAAGTGAAGTCATTTCACTAATTAGAGATTACTATAGTGAAATTGGCATTCATGCAGCAACAATTAAAGTGCAGCAAACGGAGGAATTGTCATGAAAAAATTGGCACCTTGGCTGATTACAATCTTATTATCAATTACGCTTATCGTAGTAGCAGCAGTATTACTTATAAGGCCATATACACAGCCAACCCCAGAAAATGAGGTAAGAGATGCTGTGCAAAATGTAGCTCCCGCAGCGGGCTTAACTGCCGATCAGATCGTTGAGGTTACTTCAACCATCGATGAAATTAAAACAAATGCTGCTGATGCAAACTACATTGTAGTCGCTAATTTTGCTTTTCAATTAGATAGTGCAGAGTCAAAGGCAGCCTTTGACAAAATTAAAGACTTTAAAATTGCCCCAATCATTATTAAAACTTTAGCTGATACAAAGCCTGAGGAGTTAAATGGTGCAAAGGGTAAAGATGATTTAAGCGCAAAGCTCTTAAATTTAATTAACAAATCACTGCCTGAAGGAAAAGTGATTCAGATTGATATCACAAAATTCCAATTGGTACCGATCTGATCAATAACAATCAATGTACAATTTCTTTAAGGGGGTGAGATAAATGGTAGATGTAATGTCACAAAATGAGATAGATGCACTGCTTGCAGCGTTGTCTTCAGGTGAAATGGATGCAGAAGAACTAAAAAAGGAAGAGACGCAGAAAAAAATACGAGCTTATGACTTTAAAAGAGCTGTGCGGTTTTCTAAAGACCATATTCGCAGCTTAACTCGAATTCATGAAAATTTTGCTCGATATCTCACTACCTATTTTTCCGCACAACTGCGCACCTTTGTACAAATTAGTGTCGTTCAGGTAGAACAATTACCTTACGATGAATTTATTCGATCTATTCCTAAGATGACGATTCTGAACATATTTGAAGCTGAGCCACTGGAGGGACGAATGGTATTAGAAGTTCATCCCAACGTTGCCTATGCGATGTTAGATCGTTTATTAGGAGGTGTCGGTGCTGCGCCTTCTAAGATGGGGGCTTTAACAGAAATTGAAACCATTATTATGGAGAAAATTTTTAGTAGAGCTTTTGATAGTCTCCAAGAAGCGTGGAAAACCGTGATGGATATTAATCCACGTATGGAGGCATTAGAAACCAATCCACAATTTATGCAAATTGTTTCACCCAATGAGACGATAGCTCTAATTTCATTAAGTACAAAAATTGGGGATACGACAGGGATGATCAATCTCTGTATCCCACATGTAGTGATTGAGCCCATCATGTCTAAATTGTCTGTGCATCATTGGTTTGTATCTCAGAAAAAGTCTAGAGTTCCTGAAGAGGTAGAGGCATTACAGCACCGAGTACATCGAGCTAAATTGCCGATTGTAGCTGAATTAGGTGAATCACAGATTACAATTTCTGAATTTTTGAGTTTAGCAGTTGGAGATGTAATTTCTTTGAATAAGCCAGTTGAGGATGGACTTGCGATACGGATCGGAGATAAGCTGAAGTACATCGGAAGCCCAGGGACAATTAAAGATCGGATTGCTGTTCAAATTGATGAAATTGTAAGTGAAGGAGTTGAGGAATATGACGAGTAAAGACTATTTATCTCAAGAAGAGATTGATGCTCTGCTTAAGCAAGCTAGCATGGATAACCTAGCCGAAACTGAGCCAACTGTTGATGATTATTTAACACCGCTAGAGCAGGATGCATTGGGAGAGATTGGGAATATTACGTTTGGAAGTGCGGCAACTGCGCTTTCAACACTTTTAAATAAAAAAGTAGATATTACAACCCCTAAAGTATCGATCATTGTACGTTCAAAATTTGAAGAGGAATTCCCAAAACCTCATGTTGCTATTCATGTAGAATATGTTGATGGTTTTGAAGGTATGAATTCACTTGTCATTAAAATTAGAGACGCTCAAGTCATTGCTGATCTCATGTTAGGTGGCGAAGGCAACCCACAAGATGAGGAGCTTAATGAGATTCATATTAGTGCTGTACAAGAAGCGATGAATCAAATGATGGGCTCTTCTGCGACCTCGATGTCTACTATTTTTAATCAGTTTGTAAATATCTCTCCACCTGGTATAGATATTTTAAATATGACGGATGGGAATGGGTTAAACAGCCTACCGCCAGATGAAACATTAATTAAAATCTCATTTAGATTAAAAATTGGTGATTTGATAGATTCTACGATTATGCAGTTGTTAACTGTTGAATTTGCAAAAGACATGGTGAGTCGTTTAATTAACGGTTCAGAGCCACAAGCTGTGGAAGAGCAACCAGCTACTTCTGCACCTGAGCCTACACCTACACCTACACCTTCTTCTGCACCACCAGTAGCTCCTGCATCTGAGCCTGTCATGCCTGCACAGCCTATGTACGAGCAGCCGATGTATAATCAGCCTCCACCAGCTGCAATGCAACCACAGGTTCCGAATCAAGGTTACGGAAATATGCCTATGGGGCAAGGTTATAACGAGCCACATCATCTTGGTGGAATAGCTGGACGACATACAAATGTACAGCCTGTACAGTTTTCTAATTTGTCAACCCCGGCTTATGGACAAGTGGATGAAAATAATTTAAATTTATTGATGGACATTCCCCTTAAGGTCACCGTAGAATTAGGGAGAACCCAAAAGCAAATAAAAGATATTTTGGAGTTATCACAAGGTTCAATCATAGAATTAGATAAGCTAGCTGGTGAGCCTGTGGATATTCTAGTTAACAACAAACTGATCGCCAAGGGTGAGGTTGTTGTTATTGATGAGAACTTTGGGGTACGTGTCACAGATATCGTAAGCCAATGGGATCGTATTCAAAAATTGAAATAACAGTATTCATTTCAGGGAGGATTTTTAACTAATGGCTAACAGAATTTTAATCGTAGACGACGCAGCATTTATGAGAATGATGATTCGTGATATTTTAACAAAAAATGGATTTGAAGTTGTGGGAGAAGCACAAGACGGTGCGCAAGCAGTTGAAAAATATAAAGAATTGCATCCTGACTTAATTACGATGGATATTACCATGCCTGAAATGGATGGGATTGCAGCACTAAAAGAGATTAAAAAAATTGAACCTAGTGCAAAAGTTATTATGTGTTCCGCAATGGGTCAACAAGCGATGGTTATTGATGCGATTCAAGCTGGTGCTAAAGATTTCATCGTAAAACCATTCCAATCTGATCGTGTAGTTGAGGCAATCAACAAAACGTTAGGCCTATAGTCTTATGTTTTTGCCCTTAGCTAACGAACAAACTCAAGATTTAGGTCAATATAATCCTATTGGGGATATGTTAACTGTCATTGTTGTTCTTGCTATCATTATCGTTTTAATTATCGTATTGGTACGTTTTTTAGGTAGAAAGAACCGTCTTTCCTCAACTAATCGTTCAATACAAACGATGGGTGCTGTGGGACTGGGGCCTAACAAGTCTCTTCAAGTGATTCAAATCGGCGGAACGATGTATTTGGTTGGTGTAGGTGAAAATATCAATTTAGTTGATAAAATTACCGATCCCGATGAAATTGAGCTTTTGAAGCGAGCATTTGAAGAGGCTGATCCTGAGTTCCCAGCGATTACATCGGCGTTATCTAATTTGATGACGCGCTTTAAAAAGAAAGAGAGCTTCATTCAAGAAGAAGAACTTGAAGGCTCCTCTTTCCATGAAGTATTCCAGACGCAAATTCAGAAGAGACCTAATCGTAAGCAGCAAATTCAAGAGTTGCTGGAGGAATCGGAACAAGAAACTACAGATCGGTCGAGGGATTCATGAAGAAAAAGCTCATTATAATTGGCTTAATTGCAAGCCTTTGGAGCATTGTAGGTGTGTCTATAGCTTCTGCAGCCTCTGTGAATCCCATACCTAATGTGGGGATTCAGATCGGAGATTCGTCAGGACAGCCTAGCACTAGCTCATTGTCTATCATCCTTCTTATTACAGTATTAAGTATTGCACCTGCAATTCTAGTATTGATGACAAGCTTTACGAGAATTGTTATCGTACTTGGTTTTGTTAGAAGTTCACTGGGAACGCAGCAGATGCCACCAAACCAAGTTTTGATTGGGTTAGCCCTATTTTTAACCTTGTTTGTGATGAGCCCTACCTTATCTACGATCAATCAGGTTGCTCTTCAGCCTTATATCAAAGGAGAGATCACACAGACAGAAGCTTTGGATAAGGCAGCCGTTCCAATGAAGGAATTTATGTATACACATACAAGGCCTAAGGATATTAAGCTATTTCTAGATTACAGTAAGACGAAGGCACCTGAAAGCTATAAGGACATTCCATTAAGTGTGATGATTCCTGCGTTTGCAATAAGTGAACTCAAAACAGGCTTTCAAATGGGATTTATGATTTTTATTCCATTTCTCATTATTGATATTGTGGTCGCCAGTGTGCTGATGGCTATGGGGATGATGATGTTACCACCGGTTATGATCTCACTACCATTTAAAATACTACTATTTGTATTGGTAGACGGCTGGTATCTCGTTGTAAAGCAGTTGTTAATTAGCTTTTAAAAGTTAATAGAGTATGGAATAGAGCTTTGATTATCAATTGATGAATGTAAGAGGGGGACGCGGTAATGAGTTCGGAATTTATAATCGGTTTAGCCGGACAAGCTGTTTTTACCGTATTGAAAGTAAGCGCACCAATGCTTTTAATCGGTCTTACCGTTGGTTTGATAGTTAGTATTTTTCAAGCGACTACACAAATTCAAGAGCAGACGCTAGCTTTCGTTCCCAAAATTGTTGCTGTTCTCGTAGCTTTATTATTGTTTGGACCATGGATTTTAACAACATTAGTAGATTTTACTTATAACATTTTTAATAATCTTGCCAAGTATATTAGTTAGGATTATATGATGACATTAGGGAGTTTGTTACAGGGTTGGTCCATTTTTTTGTTAATCTTTTGTCGAATAACTGCTTTTTTTGTAGTTTCGCCTATTTTCTCAGCACGAAATGTGCCAAATAGCTTTAAAATAGGTTTCTCAACGATGATTGCCGTTTTAATATTTTTTGTTCAGGATGTAAATACACCTCTGCCAACCGATCTTAATTATGCTTTGATGGTCATAAGAGAGGTTTTAATTGGTCTTTTAATGGGGTATGTTGTATCGCTGATGTTTGCAGTCATTCAAATGGCAGGATCCTTTATCGATATTCAAATTGGATTTGGGATCGCCAATGTCATTGATCCAATGACGGGGACAACTGCACCAGTCATCGGTAACTTCAAATACATTTTTGCGGTTTTAGTTTTTTTAGGGATGAATGGACATCATTACTTAATTGATGCGGTTGTTCGTAGCTATAACTGGATCCCACTGGATAATGAGTTGTTTCAGCGTATTTATCAAGGAAATGTATCTGAATTTTTAATTCGTACATTCGGAAATGCCTTTTTACTTTCGTTTCAAATGGCAGCTCCCTTAGTTGTTGCCTTATTTCTAACGGATGTTGCATTAGGCTTTCTAGCTCGCTCAGCACCACAGTTTAATGTGTTTGTCATTGGGATTCCCTTAAAAATTGTTGTAGGTTTAGTTGTACTGTTATTGCTTGTACCTAGCTTCACCTATGCATTTGAGCAATTATTTGCCGTATTGTTCAAATCGTTACAAGGACTGCTTGGTACTATAGGGGAACGGCCTTAAGTTGTTTGGGAGGAATCCAAATTGAATTTACGCTATAAGTTGGATTTGCAGTTATTTTCCGGTGAAAAAACAGAAAAAGCAACTCCCAAGAAACGTCAGGAGTCCCGTAAGAAAGGGCAAGTCGCCAAAAGTCAGGATGTGGCTGGTTCACTTGTTATGTTGTCTGTCTTTTTATGTCTCATGACTTTTGGTGGTTACATAAAAGAAAGATTAATTAAGTTATATAGTGATGTTTTTTTACATCGTCTCACGATGGATGTGACTCAAGAAAATGCGATGGTGATGTTTAGAAGTTATGGTGTTCAGCTCATTTTGTTACTTGCGCCCATCCTTCTTATCGTTTTTGTTGTCGCAGCAGTAGCTAATTATGCGCAAGTTGGTTTCTTATTTACAGGAGATCCGATTAAGCCAAAATTCAGCAAGCTAGATCCCATTAAAGGGATGAAAAATATATTTTCAGCTCGTTCCTTAGTCGAATTTCTTAAATCTGTTTTAAAGCTCGTCATTATTGGTTATCTCGTATTTTCCACAGTATGGGGTGCGATGGACAGCATTTCTTCACTTGGTCATGTGTCAGTTGAAGAGGCCTTTAAATTTACAGCCAAAATGACGATGAATCTTGGAATTAAAATCTCTGTTGCTTTGTTTGTATTAGCAGTTTTTGACTATATGTATCAGCGTTATGAGTATGAAAAAAACTTAAGAATGTCCAAGCAAGATATAAAGGATGAATATAAGAAAACAGAGGGTGACCCTTTAATTAAAGGGAAGATTCGTGAAAGACAACGTCGAATGGCCTTGCAACGTATGATGCAAGAAGTACCCAAGGCGGATGTCATTATTACAAACCCAACTCACTTCGCTGTTGCATTAAAATATGATGCAAGCAAAATGGAAGCACCAGAGGTTGTTGCAAAAGGACAGGATTATGTTGCTCTACGTATTAAAGAAATCGCTAAGCAAAATGACGTAATCACAGTAGAGAATAGACCACTCGCAAGAGCTTTGTTCCAAAGAACAGAAATCGGAGATTCTATTCCAGCTGATTTGTTCCAAGCCGTAGCTGAGGTGTTGGCTTATGTATACAAATTACAGGGTAAAAATTAATGAAATGATGGGGATCGGAGGCGTCAACTGGTGAAGAAGTTTAAAGATATATTTGTGTTAGTGGGAGTTATCGGTATAGTTCTGTTGATGATTCTTCCGATCCCAATATGGCTGTTAGACGTCCTACTTATTCTAAATATATCGATTGCATTAATGATTTTGCTAGTTTCTATGAATACGAAGGAAGCACTACAGTTTTCTATTTTTCCTGCGCTTTTGCTCATTACAACATTGTTCCGCCTTGCGCTGAACGTATCCACGACGAAGCTGATTTTAGGTCAAGCCAAGGCAGGGGATGTAGTTGCCACATTTGGTTCGTGGGTTTCTCAAGGTCAACCCGTCATTGGATTTATTGTGTTCCTAATCTTAGTTGTCGTTCAATTTATCGTAATTACAAAAGGTTCTGAACGGGTTGCAGAGGTAGGGGCAAGATTTACGTTAGATGCGATGCCAGGGAAGCAGATGAGTATTGATGCTGACCTCAATGCAGGCTTAATTAATGAGCAACAAGCGAAAGAACGTCGTAGTAAGATTGAGAGAGAAGCTGACTTTTATGGTGCGATGGATGGTGCGAGTAAGTTTGTAAAAGGAGATGCTATTGCCAGCATCATCATGCTCATCATTAACCTGCTTGGTGGGTTTATTGTAGGGATGACGATTCATGGTATGGATTTCGGAACGGCACTAAATACTTATTCCATCCTTACGATTGGTGATGGCTTAGTTAGCCAAATTCCAGCACTCCTTATTTCAACAGCATCTGGTTTAATTGTTACTCGAGCTTCGTCGGAAGGTAACTTAGCATCTGATATTACCTCGCAATTGTTTGCTTATCCTAAGCTGATTTACATTGTTGCAGGCACGATTGCTTTGTTGGGGTTATTTACCCCTATTGGTCCAATCACAACATTACCTTTTGCAGGATTGCTAGGATATGCTGCATGGAAGATGCAGAAAAACTTCGATCTCAAACAGATTGAACAAGAGCAAGAAGAAGAGGAGCAGCAGATTGAAGAGGTTCGTAGTCCAGAAAGTGTCATTAATCTTCTTCAGGTTGATCCGATTGAATTTGAGTTTGGGTATGGTCTAATCCCACTTGCGGATGCTAGTCAGGGCGGTGATTTGTTAGATCGGATTATTATGATTCGTAGACAATGTGCCTTAGAACTAGGACTTGTAGTGCCTGTTATTCGTATTCGCGACAATATTCAACTAAAACCGAACGAATACGTCATAAAAATTAAAGGAAATGTCGTAGGTAATGGTGAATTATTACTTAATCACTATTTGGCAATGAGTCCAGGGATGGATGATGATTCCATCACAGGGATTGAGACTAGCGAACCAGCATTTGGTTTACCTGCGTTATGGATTGATGAAAGCACAAAGGATCGTGCAGAGCTGTCAGGTTATACGGTTGTAGACCCACCTTCTGTGGTGGCAACCCATTTGACTGAAATGATTAAAAAGCATGCACATGAATTGCTTGGTCGCCAAGAAACGAAAACACTTGTCGATAATCTTAAGGAAAACTATGCTGTGTTGGTTGATGAATTAATCCCATCTGTATTGTCGATTGGTGATGTGCAAAAAGTGCTTGCTAAGCTACTTCGTGAAAAGATTTCTATTCGGGATATGGTTACCATTTTCGAAACCTTGGCTGATTATGGAACCTACACCAAAGATCCTGACATTCTCACAGAGTACGTAAGACAAGCATTATCTCGTCAAATTACGCAGCAATTTACGCAGCAAGGTGAAACGATGAGAGTGATTACAGTGGGCCCTAGTCTTGAAAAGAAGATTGCCGAAAGTGTTCAGCAAAGCGAGCAAGGAAGTTATCTTGCTTTAGACCCACAATCTACACAAACGGTGTTCCAAAAATTAACAGAGCAAATCAATCGTCTCATTCAATCTGGGCAGCAGCCAATCGTTTTGACATCACCTACGATACGCATGTATTTGCGTCAGATCATCGAACGTACGATGCAGGATATTCCTGTATTGTCTTATAGCGAGCTTGAGCCGAATGTCGAAATTCAAAGTGTCGGGGTGGTTAATTTATGAGAGTAAAGCGATATATCGTAGATACGATGCCTGATGCAATGCTTAAAATTCGTGCTGAGCTTGGATCTGATGCAGTCATTTTAAGTACGAAGGAAATGAAAATTGGTGGCTTTCTAGGAATGTTCCAGAAAAAAAAGATAGAAGTGATTGCAGCCTCAGAAACATCTGAGGCTGCACCACAAACTAAATCTAAAACGATGGCTGCACCTATAGTACATGCTCCAGTTGCGAGAGGAACTGCTCCACAAGCTTATCGTAAAACGGCGCAGATGTTAGCAGGTAAGGAATCTGAGGAAGAGAAGGTGCAAATATCACAAAAAACCTCTTCGGTAGTAAATGCGATACAAGAAAAAACAGCGATTCAACCTAATAACGAAGTTGCTGTTGAAACATTAAAACAAAAAATAAATGCATTAGCTACTAGTGATACTTTGACGACTGAAAATGCACATGAAGATTCTCCATCTAATAATGAAAAACGTTTATTTGAAGAACTTCATCAAATGAAGCTGATGATGACGAAGCTAGCTAAACAGCAAGACCAGACACGTGAGCTTCCCGAAGCATTAGAAGAGATAAAAGAGTTACTTCTTAAACAAGAAATTGCAATGGAACTAATTGATCAATGGCTTGAGCCTGTATATGAGTCATGGAATCAAAGTAATAAGACAATATCGGATCAAGAAATGAAGCAAGCTGTGATGAATCAGGTTTCTACCTTTTTACAGAGTGTAATAGGAGAAGGGATTCGTAGTACAACAAAAATTGTTTATGTTGCAGGTCCAACTGGTGTTGGTAAAACAACGACGATTGCCAAACTAGCAGCAGATCAGATTTTTCGTGAACGTAAGCAGGTTGGTTTCATTACTGCAGACACGTATCGAATTTCTGCGATAGAGCAATTAAGAACGTATGCTACAATTTTGAATGTGCCGCTTGAAGTTGTGCAATCTCCAGGGGATATGCATCGAGCACTAAATGCATTATCGACTTGTGACTTGATTTTTATGGACACGGCAGGGCGGAATTACTTAAATGAGTTGTTTGTGGCAGAGCTCCATAGCTTGTTTAATCTATCAGAGCATAGTGAAACTTATTTAGTGCTCAGCTTAACCTCTAAAACAAAAGACATGCAAAAAATAACTGATCATTTTAGTAAATATGGCCTACAAAAGGTTATTTTTACAAAGCTTGACGAGACGGAAAGTGTAGGTCCGTTATATAATTTACTTAATGAATATCCATTAAAAGTTTCCTACATCACTAATGGGCAAAACGTCCCGGATGATATATTACCTGTTGATGATAAACTAATGCTTCAAATGTTAATGGAGGGACGGTCATGAGTGACCAAGCACAATCGCTACGACAGCTAGTATCTTCACATGATGACATTTTAACTACACGACCAAAGGCTGAGCGAGGTGCTAAGGTTATTACCGTAAGTAGTGGGAAGGGTGGCGTAGGTAAGTCAAACTTCACTTTGAACTTTGCCTTAGCATTAAAAGCTTTAGGAAAAAAGGTGCTTTTGTTTGATGCAGATATCGGGATGGCAAACATTGATGTGCTAATGGGTGTACGCTCCCAGTATAGTTTGTATCATTTACTGAAAGGCGAAAAGGATATAACGGAAATCATAAGTATTGGTACGGGGTCACTCCCTTATATTGCAGGTGGCTCAGGTATGGCTGATTTATTTACTTTATCCTCTAATGATCTTAACTTATTTATGACACAGCTTGAGAAAATTACAGCCGACATGGATTTTATTATTTTTGATACTGGTGCTGGCTTATCTAAGGAAGTATTGAATTTTATAACTGCTGCAGATGAATGCATTATTGTTACAACACCTGAGCCTACATCGATAACTGATGCTTACGCACTAATTAAAGTGATTCAGAGTCTTGAAGAACAAGTTTCTTTTAGACTGATGATAAACAGAGTGTCAGATGAACAAGAGGCGAAGCAGGTGTCAAATAAAATAGCATTAGTGGCTTCAAAGTTTCTAAATATTCAAATTCCGATGATTGGTTATATGAGTGATGACCAGCATGTAGTACGAGCTGTAAAAAAACAAGTTCCGTTTTCAGTTGCCTTTCCAACATGTACTGCCGCAAAGGATGTACAGCGGATGGCGATGAAATATATGAATGTGCCACAACTTCAATCCAAAGACACCTATTCTGGAATCAAAGGATTTATGCACAAATGGCTTAAGCGAACAAAATGATTCTGATATTTAGACAGGGGTGGACAAATTGAAGCCTTATCGGATAATGGTCGTTGATGATTCGGCCTTCATGCGTAAGATTATAAGTGATCTAATTGAAGAGGATCCTTTATTTAAAGTAGAAGCAACAGCAAAAACAGGAAAAGAAGCAGTAGAGAAAATCACCGCTTTAGCTCCCGATCTTGTCACGATGGATGTTGAAATGCCAGACATGAATGGTTTGGTAGCCTTGAAAATTATTATGGAGCTTCATCCGTTGCCAGTAATTATGTTATCAGGAATTAATGAGCAAGGGATGAAAGAGACGATCATGGCACTTGAGGAAGGTGCATTTGATTTTATACGCAAGCCTTCCGCATCAACTAGCTCCTATGATATTACTCAAGTTGGACGAGATTTAAGAAGTAAAATAAGCTCTGCACTCCAAATGAAGGAGCGTAAGATTGCTAGAGAAAAAGAGCAGCTTAAGGAAAAGGAATTACCAGTCAAGCCTAAGCTTAGCCCTCTACTTCAGTTCGATGAAGAAATTAATGCTTCTCAAAAGCAACAGACGCAACAGAAGATGGAGCAGCCAATACCAAAAGTAATACCGCAGGTAAATCCGATCATTCAACAAGCAGCAACAAAGGAAGAAAATATAGGGAATATAAAGGTTAATCCTGAAAAGCTTATAAAGCCTCCAGTCCCATCACCTAAGCCGGTGAGCAAACAAAAAGAGGTGGAGAGCAAACAACAAAAACCAGCACTTAAGGATTTATCACAGAATAGCATAAAGCGTGAAGTACAAAGGCCTATTACAAGCACTAGACAAAATGATAGTGGACAAGTAACATCTGCAAAAAAAGAGCTTGTCACAAATGTAAAGCCGATAACACCTCTTCGCAATAAAGCTGATTCTGTTTTAGATAAAAAGATGAATGTACCACGTAGTACAGGATTTTCCGACCTTGTTGCAATTGGGACCTCTACTGGTGGACCTAAAGCACTGAAAGTTGTGCTTGAACAAATACCGTCACGGTTTCCTGCACCTATTGTCATTGTTCAGCATATGCCTGCTAATTTCACTAAATCGTTAGCTCAACGATTAAATAGCCTTTGTGCAATAGAGGTTGTAGAAGGTGAAGAGGGAATGGTTCTAAAGCAAGGTACAGCATATATTGCTCCAGGTGGCTACCATATGGTTGTTGTACCAAGCGGCGGTGGACAATACAAAATTTCGTTATCTAAGCAAGATCTACGTAATGGGCATAGACCTTCAGTAGACGTTTTGTATGAATCTATTTTACCTTTGACCACATTGAAGCGACATGCTGTTCTATTAACAGGTATGGGCAGTGATGGGGCAAAAGCAATGAAGCAGCTGTATGATTCAGGGGTGACCTCCACAATTGCCGAGAGTGAGGAAACTTGTATTGTTTATGGTATGCCACGTTCTGCAATAGAACAAAAATGTGTTAATTATGTACTGCCACTACATGAGATTGGCGCTAAGCTAGTTCAAGTAGTGAGATAATGGATCTCTTGAAGGAGGTGCCTCACCATGGACATGAATCAGTATTTAGCCATGTTTATCGATGAGTCGAATGATCATTTACAGTCATTAAATGAAAAAATGTTGGAGCTTGAAAGCTCGCCTGATGATCTCAGCATAGTACAGGTCATTTTTCGTTCCGCCCATACCCTTAAGGGGATGGCAGCAACGATGGGGTTTGAGGATTTATCCTCACTAACACACCAAATGGAAAATGTGTTGGATTTAGTACGTAATGATAAGCTAAAAATGCAGGACTATATTTTTGATACGTTGTTCCAAAGTTTAGATGCACTTCAAGCTATGGTTGAGGATATTACTAATGGTGGAGAAGGCAAAGCTGATGTTAGCCATATCGTTACCTCTTTACAAAGTATTGTTAAAGGTGATTTTGTAACTACAAAATCAGCAACAATCTCATCTGTGGACACAACGGCAGATACAACCTCTGATGAAGGAGCAATTCAATTAGATGAGTTTCAGTATTCAGTACTGGAACAATCTATTTCTGAAGGTCATAAGGTGAATTACATTGATGTTGCTATTCGTGAAGACTGTCAGTTAAAGGCAGCGAGAGCTTACCTTGTGTTTGACCTTTTGGAGCGTTATGGAGAAGTGGTTAAGTCTAATCCTTCTGTTCAAGATATTGAGCAGGAAAAATTTGATCGTAGCTTTTCTTTGTTTTACATAACTCAAAAGGATGCTTCTGAAATTAAAGGATTAATCTCCAATTTATCTGAAATTGACACCGTTGAAGTGACTGATTTGGATCATAGTACATTGAAGCAACTCTGCTCTGGTGTAAGGGAGACTGCAATTACTTCAGCACCTGAAGCTCCAAAAGGTGAAGAAGTAAAACCTGTCGCAGTGCATGATGATGCGAAACATAAAAGCGCAGGTGGACACGGTGGTTCTACACCATCTAGAACAATTCGTGTAGATATTGATAGACTTGATGTGCTGATGAATTTACTTAGTGAGCTTTTAATCGATAGATCCCGACTTGAACAGCTTGCTGCGGAAGTTAAACGTTCTGATTTAACTGAAACTGTGGAGCATATGAGCCGCGTTGGTGGAGACTTACAAAATATTGTATTGAAGCTGCGCATGGTTCCAGTAGATACTGTATTTAACCGATTCCCAAGAATGGTTCGTGACTTGGCTAAATCATTAGATAAAAAGATCGATCTTATTGTTGAAGGTGCAGAGACAGAGCTTGATCGTACAGTTATCGATGAAATTGGAGATCCATTAGTTCACTTGCTTCGTAATGCAGTTGACCATGGTGTGGAATCAACAGCACAACGTATTGCTGCTGGTAAGCCTGAAACAGGAACAGTTCATCTTCGTGCATTCCATAGCGGAAACCACGTCTTTATTGAAATTCAAGATGATGGTAGTGGAATTGATCGGGAAAAAATTCTTGCTAAAGGGATTAAAAATGGCATCGTGACTGAAGCTGAAGGTGCCTTAATGTCAGATGAGCAAGTCTATATGTTATTGTTTGCAGCTGGCTTTAGTACTGCTGAAGTCATTTCTGATATATCTGGGCGTGGTGTTGGACTTGATGTTGTTAAATCTAAAATCGAATCCTTAAATGGGATCGTTTCGGTTGAATCAACACTAGGACAAGGAACAAAGTTCTCCGTTCAGCTCCCATTAACCTTGTCTATTATTTCTGCAATGCTTGTTAAAGTAGGCTCAGAGAAATATGCAATTCCATTGTCTTCTATTGTTGAAACTGGATTGATTAAACAAGATAAGGTGAAAAATGTACATGGTTATACGATGATTTCTTATCGTGATAGCTCGATACCTTTATTGTCTCTAGCTAAATTGTTTGATGTGCCTGATTATGATGAATCAGATGAAGAGGAAACTGAGATCGTCGTTATTCGTAAAGGTGATCGCTTAGCTGCAATTACAGTCGAAGACTTTATTGGTCAATCTGAAATTGTAATTAAAAATCTTGGCAAATACCTTCCTCCAATTCAAGGTATTGCGGGTGCAACCATTTTAGGTGATGGTCAAGTTGCTCTAATTATTGATTCTAATGCATTTATTAAATAGGAGGTTTTAGGCATGGGAGAAGAGTTGAAAGTAATCGTATTTAAGCTTGGGGAAGAAGAGTATGGAATTGAAGTAGATGCAGTACAAACGATCGAGCGTATGATGCCAATTACAAGAGTGCCCAAAACTTTATCTTTCGTAAAAGGGGTTATTAATCTACGTGGTGTCGTAATTCCAGTCATTGAGCTTCGTGGACGTTTTGGTCTTCCTTCTGTGGAATATACAGATCAAACTCGTATCATTATCGTTTCAATGAATGAAATCGAAGTTGGGTTTATCGTCGATTCTGCAAATGATGTTATTGACTTGAATTCCGATCTCATTGACGCACCACCAGATGTTGTTGGAGGAGTCAAAGCTAAATATTTAAGAGGTGTTGCCCGTATTTCAGAAGAGCGGCTTCTAGTGATGTTGAATTTGTCCGAGGAATTGAATCGGGCAGAAATTTCGCAATTAGAGAGCTTTGAGGGCTAATTAGTGAAGGATTTATTTGAACATCAAAGAGATTTCAAAATGGATGTACTGAAGGAAGTAGGGAATATTGGAGCTGGGAATGCCGCCACAGCTCTTTCCCGATTGCTAAACAAGCCAATTGACATGGCTGTACCCAAAGTACAAATGTTGCCTTTTGAGGCAATTGCAGAACGTGTTGGTGGTTCTGAAAATATTGTGTGTGCCGTGTTCTTTCGTGTAGAAGGCGAAGCACCAGGAAATTTGTTTTTTATTATGAGTCCCGCAGCAGCCAAAAGATTGTTAGAAAGATTAGCGGGATTTGAGGTTAATGAGGAAGAAGAGTTTTCAGAGATGGAATGGTCAGCACTTGCAGAAATCGGAAATATTTTAGCGGGTTCCTATTTATCTTCGTTAGCAGATTTTACATCTTTGTCTATGATGCCTACTGTCCCTGCCTTGGCATTAGATATGGCAGGAGCAATTTTAGGATATGGTCTCCTTCAGTTTGGTGAAATGGGTGATTCAGCCCTACTCATTGATACAACTTTTATTGAAGGTCAAGACGAAGTTGAAGGACAATTTTTCCTCATCCCAGACCCAGAGTCTTTTGGCAAAATTTTTAAGTCGTTAGGAATTTCGTCAGATCATGATTGAAGAACAAAAAATTGTTAAAGTGGGAATGGCTGAGTTAGACACGATAACCGGTCAAGGCCTTATTCGTACAACAGGACTTGGTTCATGTGTAGGTGTAACATTGTTTGATCCACACAGAAAAGTTGCAGGGCTTGCTCATGTTATGTTGCCATCATCTGATATTGCAAGAGAAGGCACACTAAATATTGCTAAATATGCAGATACTGCTTTGCCTGAACTGGTAGATCGCTTAAGTGATCTTGGTGCTGTAAAGGGTAAATTAGTGGCTAAAATGGCAGGTGGGGCTCAAATGTTTACATTTGGAGGAAAAGGCGATTCAATGAGAATAGGTCCTCGTAATGTAGACTCCTGTAAGCTTATGTTGTCTAAGTTAAATATTCCTCTAATTGGTGAAGATACTGGAGGAAATTACGGACGTACAATTGAGTTAGATCTAGAATCAGGTATTTTATTTATTCGTAGCATACAAAAGGAAGTAAAGGAATTGTAGCCATGTCTGGAAAAGTAAAATATTATTTACTGATAGGTTTTATTGGTTTCTTAATTACCTTTGCGGTATCTTCAGGTAGTAATCTTTTAGCTACCAGCTTACTACGAGGGGGATTGGCCTTCGTAGCATGGGCAGCATTAGCTTTTGTTGGTAATTGGATGCTTAATTTTATGAGAGAACATGGTGAAACCTCTGAAGAAAGTCAAATGTTGGCTGCGATCTCTGAGCAAGTAAAGGGTGGCAATCTTGATTTAACTACTCCTGATGAGAGTGATGAAATTAATGATCTATTGAAGCAGCCAATAGAGGGAGCCATACCTACTACTAATCAGGAAGATTTTGCTCCACTTAATCCGCCTAAACTAGTTAAAACACCTAATGACAATGATCCGGAAGAGCTGGTTAAGGTCGTTCGTCACCTGACAGAAGAATAAGGATGGTGAGGTCAATTGCACGAACGGAAAGCATCAACTCTAAACTATTCTGATTTATGGGAGAGTTGGAAAGAACACGGTGACATTAATGCAAAAAAACAACTAATCGAAAAATATTTGCATATTGTAGATTATGTCTCAGGGCGGCTTGCCGTTGGGCTTCCTAAAAATGTTTCTAAAGATGATTTAGCTAGCAATGGTGTAATGGGTCTTATTGATGCTGTAGATAAATTTGATTATAAGCGTGGTTTGCAGTTTGAAACCTATGCCTCATGGAGAGTAAGAGGCGCTATTTTGGATGGATTAAGACAAGGGGATTGGGTTCCACGTTCTGTACGGGAAAAATCAAAGCGGATTGAAGAAAGCTACCAATACTTAGAGCAACATTATTTGCGTTCAGTCAGTGATCTTGAAGTAAGTGAATATATGAATATCACTGAAAAAGAATTCCAGACAATGTTGCAGGAAGTGGCGGTGATGACCCTTTGCTCTTTGGAAGATCCAATTCGCGAAGAGGAGTCCGAGACAAGGCTTACTTTGCTAGTTGATGAGAAGGCTAAAAATCCCGACCATACCGTTCGAGAGTTTTATTTAAGAGAATCATTGTCTAAAGGGATTGAGAAGCTGACAGAGAAGGAAAGAACCGTTGTTTCCTTGTTATATTATGAGGATCTTTCCTTAAGTGAAATTGCAGAAGTAATGTCCCTATCTCCCTCACGAATATCTCAACTTCATTCTAAAGCTATTTTGCGATTAAGAGGTAGCTTGGAGAAGCAACGCGATATGTTAATGCAGGAAGATTAAACGAAGAAGACTTGAGGTTTTATTTTCTTACTACGGAATTGTTATGTATTTTAATAGTATGAAAAGGGGAGCAGTTTATGGAACTGGGTCAGCTGGATAAATTTTTGAGCGTGACAATTAATGAAGATAAAACTGTGGCATACCTGCAATTTATACAAAAAGATGATCAGTTTTCTTGTACTGCGGACGTTTTACGCCATTTTCTTCATAGTCAAGGCATCAAATATGGTATTCAGGAGGATATTGTTTCACGTATCGCAATAAACCCTCGTGAGTACTACTTCAGCAGAACACCAATTGCCATGGGGATTGAGCCTGTTGACGGGCAAGACGGTAAAATTCGTTATGCGATGCAACTGGAAGACGACCAACGACATGTACCCTCAGAAAAGGACGATGGGAAAGTAGACTTCAAAGATGTTACTCGCCTTAACAATATTTTTAGGGGACAAATCATCGCAGAGCTTGTACCAGCTATCCCTGGTAAATCGGGTACTGCTGTAACTGGAGAGTTAATCCCATGTCGAAATGGGAAGGAAGCCGTATTAAAGGTTGGTAAAAACGTTGTCCTTAACCCTGAGCAGACCGCTTTATATGCTGCCATTGATGGCTTAGTTACAATGACAGATAAAGGGAAAATTAATGTATTTCCGATCTATGAAGTGAATGGGGATGTGGATTACGGAATTGGTAATATTGATTTTGTTGGTACTGTTGTAATTCGGGGCAATGTATTAAGTGGCTTCCGAATTACAGCATCAGGTGATATAAGAGTCATTGGTGGAGTAGAAGGAGCAGAGCTATTTGCTGAAGGCTCCATTGAAATTACAGGTGGAATTATTGGCTATAATAAAGGGCTTGTTAAAGCAGGACATAATGTAAAAAGTTCTTTTATCCAAGATGGTAATGTGCAGGCAGGTGAAGACATTATCGTTTCACAAAGTATTATGCATTCTAATGTAAGAGCTGGTAGAGATGTGATATGTGATGGTACAAAAGGGCTTATTGTTGGTGGTAATATTCAGGCCGCTGAAAAAGTCATCGCTCGGATTATTGGAAATCCGATGTCAACAACTACAGTCATAGAAGTTGGCGTAGTTCCTGAACTAAGAAATGAGTTAATTGAACTGAAGCAAAAAATTAAAGAGCTCATGTCCAACATGGACAAAACAGAGAAAGCGCTGACATTGCTAGATCAGCTAGCCTCGTTAGGTAAGCTTACTCCTGATAAAGTCGCAATGCGTTCCAAATTAGGAATTACTAAGAAAAGTAATATGCGAGAAATCGATGAAATTAAAGAAAGAATGTTATATATTGAAAAGACATTAGAAGATACAGGGAAGTCTCGTGTAGAAGTTCTTAAAATGATTTATGGTGGTTCAAAGATTGTAATTGGACGATATATTAAGTACATTAAAGAACCGACATCCCGTATGGCTTTTTATTATAGTGAAGGGGATATTATGATGTCCTCCTACGTGTAAAATGCTTGGAACTTAAATTATTCCATTGCAAAGAGGGTAGATATGATGAATATGAAACCAGTAGAGATGCAAATTGCTGTTCCTAGAACAAGTGAAGCGACGCGCATTCAGCAGGATCAACAATATCGTCCTTTGAGCGATCAAGCCTTGCTAGCACATCAAAATTCAAAAGAGGCTGAGCATAACCGCAAAGTAAGCCCTGGTGTAGATGAGAGTGGGCAAAACACAGTCATTAAACGTGAAAAAGACCATCCCTCTTCACAGCAAGACCAAAGCTCACATGAGCAGCCTACGCCAGAGCAAGATCAAGAGCAAAAGCATTTTGCAGAACATCCATACAAGGGGAAAAATATAGATTTTTCTTTGTAGCTACTACGAAAAGCAAAAGGTGAGGATAATCGTGTTTACAGAACCATGGTTCTATATTGTTATGCTTGGAGTGGCAGCGATTCTTTATAGCTTCTTAATTCCAGGAAGGGTAAACAACAACATGAAACCCAATCAAAATAATGAGATTGAAGCAACACTGGAACAATACATGGCTGAGATTGAAAATGAAAATCAAGAGCTAATTCATTTAATTACTCAAATGAAGCAGGAATTTACTACGAAGCAATTAGCCGCACAAGAACAAATTGTAGAGTTGAGAAACCGATTGGTAACTGTGGAACAGGGTATGCAGTCTCAAGAAATAAAGCTTCGTACATTTACTTCTACTCAGGAGACAACATTAATGGCACGCATGTCTGAAGCTGCTTTAGCTCAAGCTGATTTAAAACAAGTTGTTATAGAGGAAGAAGCTACACCAGTATTGGAAGAAGTAGTAGAAGAAGAACCTACAAAGAAACACGAAGATTCTCTTCATTATAGATACCCTGAATTATTTGAGTTATATAATCAAGGAAAATCGATAGATATGATTGCAAAAGCAGTAGGTATTCAACGGGGCGAAGTCCAGCTAATTTTACAATTAGCAAACAAGGAGGAGTCCAGTTGATGAAAAATCCAAAGTTTATGTTTGGTCTTGGTGTCGGGCTTATTTTAGGTGCATTATTATTACAAATTATGAATATGGGCCAAGGGACATCAAATGTGACTTTAGACAAAGATCAAGTAATTGAAGCGGCAAATCGCCTAGGACTAAAGATTGTAGAGCCTACTGAGAAGCTAATGACTGAGGAAGAGTGGAAGGAAAAGTCCAAAACTGAGCAGGAGCAAAGTAAGAAGGATAATCAAAAGGACACTAACGCTACTAACAAGGATGCCAAAACGTCAACTGCTCCTGAGACACCCAAAACTCCTAGTGCACCTAGTAGTTCCGACACAGAAGCTAAAACTGAAACACCACAGAAGCCTACTACACCTTCTACACCCACCACTGCACAAGTAGATCAAACTCAGAAGCCGGTAGCGGCAAATACTCCAGCAGCAAAGGAAATCTCCTTTACAATTAAAAAAGGAGATTTTTTGTCAGATGTATCAAGTGGTTTGGAAAAGGCAGGGATCATAGGTAGTGCGAAGGAATTTCAGAAGGAAGCTGACGCAAAAAAAGTGAACTATAAGCTAAAAATCGGAACGTATAGCTTTACTGCCGGTGAAGAGTATAGCTCAATCATTTCTAAAATTGCACCTGGTATAAAATAATTTGTAGATGTGTTAGTTGCAAGCCTTGGCTACTTATGGTATATTAATTGACGGTGTTATAACGCACGCAAATCGATTTTGTGAAGGGTGCTCTTAAAATATAAGAGTCTTCATGGGAAATGACATTTGCGGAGGAAGCATCAAAAACCAAACTTTAGGAGGTGCGTGAAGATGGCAGTAATCTCCATGAAACAACTGCTTGAAGCAGGCGTACACTTCGGACACCAAACACGTCGTTGGAACCCGAAAATGGATCGTTATATCTTCACTGAAAGAAACGGAATTTACATTATCGACTTACAAAAAACAGTTAAAAAGGTTGACGAAGCTTACAACTTTATTAAAAGTGTAGCAGAAGACAACGGAACTATTCTTTTTGTAGGTACTAAAAAACAAGCACAAGATTCAGTTAAAGAAGAAGCTGAACGTGCAGGTCAATTCTACATCAACCAACGTTGGTTGGGTGGTACTTTGACTAACTTCGAAACAATTCAAAAACGTATTGATCGTTTGAAATTGTTAGAAACTTGGGAAGAAGATGGTACTTTCGCAGTACTACCTAAGAAAGAAGTTATCCTTCTTCGCAAAGAGAAAGATCGCTTAGAAAAATTCTTGGGCGGTATCAAAAACATGAAGGGTCTTCCAAGTGCATTGTTTGTTATTGACCCTCGTAAAGAACGTATCGCAGTAGCAGAAGCTCGTAAATTGGGTATCCCAATCGTAGGTATCGTTGATACTAACTGTGATCCGGACGAAATCGACTATGTAATTCCAGGTAACGATGATGCAATTCGTGCAGTTAAATTGTTAACTGGTAAAATGGCTGATGCTGTAATTGAAGCTAATCAAGGCGAACAAACTACAGTTTAATATCGTCTGAATCTTAAATAAATTAAATGAGAAAGGGTGGTTGGTAGGTGTAAACCTCTCACTACCCTTTTTTTAAGGAATAAATATGAAAGTGCTGTTTATTTAATCATATTAATGGGGGTAATTTAATCATGGCAGTAGATGCTAAATTGGTAAAACAATTGCGCGAAAGAACTGGCGCAGGTATGCTTGATTGTAAAAAGGCTTTAGAAGAGGCTGATAACAATCTTGATAAAGCGATTGAAATTCTTCGCGAAAAAGGCCTTAGCGCAGCAGCTAACAAAGCTGGCCGCGTTGCAACAGAAGGTGTAGTACAATCTTACATCCACGCTGGTGGACGTATTGGTGTATTGGTTGAAGTTAACTGCGAAACTGACTTTGTAGCAATGACTGATCAATTCAAGGACTTTGCACGTGATATCGCAATGCAAATCGCAGCTGCAAGCCCTCGTTATGTAAGTCGTGAAGAAGTTCCACAAGAAGAAATCGAAAAAGAAAAAGAAATTTTGACTGCTCAAGCTTTAAACGAAGGTAAACCAGAAAAAATCGTTGCTAAAATGGTTGAAGGTCGTATCAGCAAATATTACGAAGAATATTGCTTGATGGAGCAAAGCTTTGTTAAAGACCCAGACAAAACAATTACTCAATTGTTGAATGAAAAAGTAAGCACAATTGGTGAAAACATTACGATTCGTCGTTTTGTACGTTATGAGCTTGGTGAAGGTCTAGAGAAAAAACAAGAAAACTTTGCTGAAGAAGTTATGGCGCAAGTAAATAAATAAGTAATTTTATAATTGAATGTAGCAGAAAGTTGGAACACATCGTGTTCCTTCTTTTTTAAAAAATAAGGATTTATAACTTGAAAATTATAAATCCTTATTTTCGCCAAAATCGTTTTTGTGAGAGAACGATAAGAAACTTAATGTTGAGAACTATCAAGTACTTAGGCGATCTGCTATATTCTAAGTGGAGGGTATACATTTGGAACAACCTGTGTTTAAACGCGTAGTCTTGAAGGTAAGTGGCGAATCACTTGCAGGTCAAAATGGGTATGGAATAGATGCGGAAACGATCACATCTATTGCAGAACAAGTCAAAGAAGTTGTAGAGTTAGGAGTAGAGGTTGCTATCGTTTGTGGCGGGGGTAATATCTGGCGTGGTATCGCTGGTAGCGCTAAAGGTATTGACCGTGCTACAGCTGATTACATGGGGATGTTAGCTACTTTGATGAACTCGCTTGCTTTACAAGATGCATTAGAGCAAATCGAAGTACCTACTCGTGTACAAACCTCCATTGCCATGCAGCAAATTGCTGAGCCTTACATTCGTCGTCGGGCAATCAGACATTTGGAAAAAGGTCGCGTTGTTATTTTTGCAGCAGGAACAGGAAATCCTTTCTTCTCAACAGATACAACAGCAGCACTTCGTGCAGCTGAAATTGAAGCAGAAGTGATTTTAATGGCTAAAAACAAGGTGGATGGCGTATACTCTGCGGATCCATTTGTAGATGAAACTGCTGTGAAATATGATGTATTAACCTACATGGATGTATTGAACAAAAACTTGGGTGTTATGGACTCCACAGCTTCATCTTTATGTATGGATAATAATATTCCTTTGATTGTATTTGCAATTACTGAGCAAGGAAACATTAAACGTGTTGTACTTGGTGAAAAAATTGGAACAATTGTTAAAGGGAGTGTAGACTAATGCCGGAATCGGTTAAAAAAAGTGCCGAGGAGCGTATGGAGAAAGCGATTTTAGCTTTAAAACGTGATCTTGCTACGCTACGTGCTGGACGTGCAAATTCTTCATTATTAGATCGAATTCAAGTTGACTATTATGGATCACCAACGCCTGTGAATCAATTGGCTAATATTAATACACCAGATTCTCGTACCTTGATGATCCAGCCTTGGGATAAAAGCTCTTTAGCTGATATTGAGCGTGCAATCCAGAAGTCAGATTTAGGCTTAACACCTGCCAATGACGGTACTTCGATTCGTCTGTCAATTCCGCAATTGACTGAGGAACGTCGTGTTGAGTTAGTGAAGCTAACGAAAAAGTTTGGTGAAGAAGCCAAAGTTGCTATTCGCAACATTCGTCGGGATGCAAACGATGATATTAAAAAGCTAGAAAAAAGTGAAATTTCTGAGGATGAATCCCGTAGACATCAAGAGGATGTGCAGAAAGCCACTGATAAATTTGTCGCAGAGGTTGAAAAAGTATTGTCTGCGAAAGAGAAAGAGATTATGGAAGTTTAAGAGACATACAGCGGCCCCTCCTTTTCGGTGGGGTTTTGTCTCTTTTTCATTATCGGCTGGAGGAAAAAGGAATGATTAAGTTTTTTCAATCCTGGTTGGACAAAAAGAAAAGTCCATCAACTGTTCAAGAAACATCAGATATCATACCAAAGCATGTTGCTATTATAATGGATGGGAATGGTCGTTGGGCTCGTAAGCTTGGCTTACCTAGGGTTGTTGGTCATCGAAACGGGATGATGGCAATCAAGAGAGTGACTATCGCTGCTGATGAAATGGGTATCTCGATTTTGACCTTATATGCATTCTCGACCGAAAATTGGAAAAGACCAAAAGATGAAGTTGATTATTTAATGTCTCTTCCACAGGAGTTTTTAGCTTTAGAGCTTGAGGAACTTATTCAAAAAAATGTGCAGGTTCGTATGATGGGACATACAGAAGGCGTTCCGTCGAACACGCTTGAAGCTTTGCGAGAGGCTATTGTAAAAACTAAAAATAATACAGGACTTATTCTTAATTTTGCATTTAACTATGGTGGGCGACATGAAATTGTAGAAAGTGTGAAAAAGGTTGCTGCATTAGTCCAGAGTGGGGAAATGACGATAGATGATATTACAGAAGACACAATTCAGAGTCATTTGATCTCAAGTGACCTGCCTGATCCGGATCTATTAATACGTACAGGGAAAGAATTACGTTTAAGTAATTTCATGTTATGGCAAACTGCATATAGTGAGTTATGGTTTACAGATATTTATTGGCCAGCATTTAAGGAAGAGCATTTAAGAGAAGCTGTTGCCTCATATGGACAACGGACCCGCAGATATGGCGGATTATCATGATTTACAAAAGGGTGTGAAAGCTTGAAGCAACGTGTAATTACCGGGATTGTTGCTGGAGGCGTGTTTTTAGCTGTATGCCTGCTTGGTGGATGGAGTTATCATACGCTAATCATGCTGATGGCTTTAATTGGTTATTACGAATTTGTTCGTATGATAAAGTTGCCTTCATTAAGTTTCGTAGCGATTTTAGGTTATGTAGCGGTTTTATATTTTACTATCCCTTGGGGACTATTTAGTGATCATAGTGTGCCCTTAACAGCGACTTCTTTTTTATGGTTATTTCTTTTGTTGCTGCTAACAAGTACAGTGGTCACCAAAAATACAATATCAATTGATCAAGTCGCATTGTTGTTTATAGGTGCAGTTTATATCGGCTTTGGTTTTGAATATATTATAGCTACAAGAAATATGCCTGACCAGCATGGTTTGTTTTGGACCTTTTTATTGCTATCTTCAATATGGAGTAGCGATGCAGGTGCTTATTTTACCGGGCGTAGATTTGGTAAGACGAAGTTATGGCCTGCGATTAGTCCAAATAAAACAATTGAAGGTGCTGTTGGCGGTATTATATTGTCCATTGTGTCTGCGCTTATATTTGCATTGTCATCAGGGGGTATACTCGGCGTAGGTAGGGCAATTTTAATTGGGCTTTCAGCAGCAATTGTCGGACAGATGGGTGATTTAATTCAATCTGCCTATAAACGTAAATATGGGATCAAGGATTCTGGTAAATTACTTCCAGGACATGGTGGAATATTAGATCGTTGTGATAGCTGGATCATGGTGTTTCCATTCATACATATCCTGATGTTGTTGCCTTAATCAAGAAAAGTACGAGGTGTACAATGAAAAAAATAGCCGTAATAGGTTCTACTGGTTCAGTTGGAACCCAGACTTTAGATGTTGTTAAAAAACATCCTGAGCGCTTTTCAATTGAGGCTTTGGCAGCAGGTTCAAATATTGACTTGCTCTTAGAACAGGTTCAGCAATTCCGTCCTAAAATGGTATCTGTAGGTACAAAAGAGCTAGCAGATAAAATTTCAGGTGCATTACCAAGTGGTACAAGCGTGTTTTATGGTGAAGAAGGCTTGATTCAGGTTGCTGCTCATAATGATGCAGAGCTTGTTATTACTGCGATCGTGGGTAGTGTAGGGTTGCCAGCTACGCTAGCCGCAATTTCAGCAGGTAAACATATTGGACTTGCTAATAAAGAAACACTGGTGACAGCAGGACATATCGTCATGGAGCTGGCTCGTGAAAAAAATGTAGCTATTCTTCCTGTTGATAGTGAGCATTCAGCGATTTTTCAATGTCTAAATGGCGAAAACATCAAAGAGGTTGCTGGAATTACGATCACCGCTTCAGGTGGATCATTTCGTGATCGCACAAGGCAGCAGTTGGAGCATGTCACTGTAGAGGACGCACTGAAGCATCCCAATTGGTCGATGGGTGCAAAAATAACAATTGATTCAGCCACGATGGTCAACAAAGGACTGGAAGTGATTGAAGCACATTGGTTATTTGGACTTCCATACGAACAAATTGGTGTGGTGCTTCATCCTGAAAGTATCGTCCACTCTTTCGTTGAATACCGTGACAGTAGTGTTATTGCTCAGCTTGGGACGCCGGATATGAGAATACCTATTCAATATGCACTATCTTATCCAGAGCGTATTCCCTCCAAATCTTCTAGACTATCATTAACACAGGTTGGCGCACTTCATTTCAGAGAGATGGATTTTGAACGCTTTCCTTGCTTAAAAATGGCATATGATTGTGGTAAAATTGGAGGAACTGCACCAACTGTATTTAATGCTGCAAATGAAATTGCAGTTGCTCGTTTTCTAAATAAAGAAATTTCATTTTTGCAAATTGAAGAAATTATAGAAAAAATGATTGCCAAACATTCGGTGATTCATAACCCTGATCTTGAGACAATTCAAAATGTAGATGCACAGGTGCGAAAACTAGCGCTTTCTCTACTAAGGGATTAATTTGCAAAAATACAAAATAAATTAACAAAAGTAAGTAAAATGGTATTCTCTTGTGCCTCGCTTGAGAATAATGATATTCTATAACAATAGTGGACTAGTTAGTTGGCCAAAAAGGAGGATGCTTAGCTCTTGGAAACGATAAAAATCGTTTTAATGATTGTGTTTATGTTTTTTGTCATTGTAACCGTTCATGAATGGGGACATTATTATTTTGCTAAGCGTGCAGGTATTTTAGTGCGTGAATTCGCAATTGGTTTTGGTCCTAAGTTATATTCCTACAGAAGAAATGAAACCCAATTCACATTACGTTTGCTACCCTTCGGTGGTTATGCACGTATGGCGGGTGAAGAGCCTGAAATGGTTGAGGTGTCTGAAGGGCAAACTGTCGCATTACGTGTTTCAGAACAGGGACTCGTTAGCAAAATTTACCTTGATCGTTTAGATAGTCGTAAAAATGTCATTCGTGGTGAAGTACAATCGGTTGATCTTGTAGATGATTTGCATATCAAGCTTGATGTAGATGGCGAAATCATCTCTTACAAAGTAGAACCTAAGGCAATGATCGTTACAAAAGGAAAAGATACACAAATTGCGCCAAGAGATCGACAATATGGTAGTAAGACCGTGGGACAACGTGCATTAGCTATTTTTGCAGGACCACTTATGAACTTCTTGTTGGCATTTGTACTGTTTATCGTTCATATTCAGTTAGCAGGTGTTCCAGCTTCTGGACCTACACATCTTGAAATTGGACAAATTACCGAAGGTATGCCTGCCGCTCAAGCGGGTTTAAAGAGTGGAGACATTGTTGAAAGCATTAATGGAACTGCGGTGGGTACGGATGCAGAAAAAATGATCTCTGCGATTTCAGGCTCTGCTGGCAAGGAGATGAACTGGAAAATTCGTAGAAACAACGAGTTACTTGACATTAAAATTACACCTACCACAGTGGAAGGTCAAAAAGGTGGTAAAGTAGGCTCGGTCATCATTACGTTTGTACCAACAAGAGATGCGACAATTGGCGAGACATTTACAAAAGCTGGCGAGCAGATGCTAGACATGTCTAAGCTAATTTTTACAAGTCTCAAGCAAATTGTTAGTTCATTTGCAATCGATAATTTTGCGGGTCCAGTAGGAACCATTGAAATTACGGCACAAGTAGCGAAACAAGGCTTTGAACGGTTTATTTATTGGATGGCTTTAATAAGCTTAAACCTTGGTATTTTTAATTTGTTGCCATTCCCAGCATTGGATGGTAGTCGACTTGTTTTTCTTGGGGTTGAAGCGATTAGACGCAAACCAATAGATCCAAACCACGAAGGGATAGTTCACTTCATTGGGTTTGCAATGTTATTTTTATTAATGATTGCAGTCACCTTTAATGATATAGTTAGGTTAATTACTGGTTAAAATTTAGGGGGAAATGGGCAGTTATGGCTAAGGATGAAAAACAATTTGTAACAGAAATTACACCACAAGGCGAGGATTTCTCTCGTTGGTATATTGATGTCATTAAAAAAGCAGATCTCATGGACTATTCACCTGTTCGTGGGTGTATTGTATTTAAGCCAGACGGTTATGAAATCTGGGAGCATATCCAGCATGAATTAGATCGTAGATTTAAAGAAACAGGACATCGAAATGCCTATTTTCCAATCTTTATCCCTGAAAGCTTTTTCCAAAAGGAAAAGGAGCACGTGGAGGGCTTTAACCCTGAGTTACCATGGGTGACTGAAGCGGCTGGAGAAAAATTAGAGGAACGGTTAGCTGTTCGTCCTACTTCTGAAACGATGTTTGGACACATGTACCAAAAGTGGATTCAATCTTATCGTGACTTACCTGTACTTATTAACCAATGGGCTAATGTAGTACGTTGGGAGAAGCGGACATTACCGTTTTTACGTACAAGTGAATTTTTGTGGCAGGAAGGTCATACTGCGCATGAAAATGAAGAACAAGCACGTGAAGAAACAATGAAAATGCTAGAAATTTACCGCGATTTTGTCGAAAACTATTTGGCGATACCCGTTATTACTGGACAAAAAACACCTTCAGAGAAGTTTGCTGGTGCGGTGGATACATTCTCCATTGAAGCAATGATGAAGGATGGACGTGCAGTTCAGGCAGGAACATCACATTACCTAGGAACTAACTTTGCGACTGCGTTTGATATTAAATATTTAAATCGCGATAATGAGCAGGAATATGTGCACACCACTTCTTGGGGCGTAAGCACAAGACTAATTGGATCATTAATTATGGTGCATGGTGATGATCGTGGACTTGTTTTGCCACCGAAGGTAGCACCAAAGCAAGTGATGATTATCCCGATTGGACCTCCAAAAACTAGAGATGCTGTCGTTGGACGTAGTGATGAATTATTTGCTGAATTAAAAGCAGCTGGCATTCGTGTTGGAATTGATGATCGTGCGGATGTGCGCCCAGGCTGGAAGTTTAATGAATATGAAATGAGAGGCGTACCTGTACGTCTTGAAATTGGCCCTCGTGATATGGAAAATGGTGTTTGTGTCTTAGTTTCACGAATTAGTGGCGAGAAAAAAGTAGTTGAACAAAGTAATTTGGTTGCGGAAGTACAAGCTATGCTTGAACAAGTTCATCAAGAAATGTTTGAAAAAGCTAAAGCTTTCCGTCAAGAACATTTTTATTCTGTAAACACATTAGATGAAATGAAGGAAAGCATGGAAGAAAAACGTGGATTTACACTTGCAGGTTGGTGTGGATCAGAAGCTTGTGAAGATCAGGTGAAGGAAGAGACAGGCGCAACTAGCCGAAACATTCCGTTTGAGCCTGCTACGCAGCATGAACATTGCTTAGTATGTGGTGAAAAAGCGAGTCATACGGTGTTGTTCGCAAGAGCTTATTAATATCCAGTTTCGTTCATGTCGTTATACTGGCTTCCGGTTGCTCGGTTTTGTAGGGATCACCTGCACCGCACAGCTTGGAAGCCGTTTTAGTTTTAAACATGAGCTATCAAGGGGAGGAACTCATGACCGAAAATAAGGATAAAAGAAAAAGATTTGAATTGCTAATGAACCAAGCTGAAATTCCAGAAACGATGATTGAGCAGTTTTTTATAGATGGCTATATTGAGCAGGTTGAGGTAAGTCGAAGTAATAAAGAGTGGAAAATTGTGATTGTAAAAAATACAATCGTCCCTTCTGACGTATATCGAACTTTTTGTGTACGGATTCAAGAGCGATTAAGTCATGTTGCACAAATCAGATTTCAGTTTCAATATGAGCAACAGCAGGTAATGTTGCAGGATATCGTTAAGGAATATTGGAAACTTCTACTAGAATGGATTGCACGCGAGATTCCTTCTGTTAACGGCTTTATGTCACGTGCGCTTTATGAAATTGAACATGATTTAGTTTCTGTCGTATTTAGTGATGTAATGTCACTGGAGTTAGCGCGTAAAAAGCATATTGATCAGGCGATCGTAACATTTTATAACAAATATTTTGGATTAGAGCTTCGTGCGAAGTTAACTGAGGGAGATTATCAGCCTGAAGCGCTAGAAGAATTCCAGCAACGAATTGAGGAAGAAAATCGTGAAGTCATCCAAAAGATGATGGAAGAGCAAATGGTAGAACCACCAGAGGAAGTAGAGGATGGTAGTGAACCACCACCAAAACTTCAGATCGGTTACGATATTCGTGAGCAACCCGTACCTTTGCAGGAAGTTCAAGATGAAGAAAAGAAGGTTACGATTCAAGGTACTATTTTTGGACTTGATCGTAAGGAATTGCGTAATGGTAACACGTTATTTACTTTCTTCATTACTGACTTTAGTGATTCGTTGCAGTTAAAAATGTTTGCTAAAAACAAAGAAGACCTCAAAATTATGGGACAATTAGCAAACGGTAAATGGGTTAGAGCACGCGGTCGGGTTGAAATGGACCGCTTTATGCCTATTCCTGAGCTGGTGATGATTCCTTCGGACTTATCCGAGGTTCCTTCACCCCCAGAACGTAAAGACCAAGCGGATGAAAAAAGAGTGGAGTTCCACCTGCATAGTACGATGAGTACGATGGATGCAGTAACACCAATCGATCAATACATTAAAATGGCCGCCAAGTGGGGACATAAGGCGATTGCAGTAACAGACCATGCAGGAGTTCAATGTTATCCTGATGCAGCTAAAGCCGCTAAGAAAAACGGGATAAAGATGATTTATGGTGTAGAAGCGAATGTGGTAAATGATAACGTCGCTGTCGTTATGAATCCGCGAGAGGATGTACTTAAATCAACCACTTATATCGTATTTGATATTGAGACTACAGGTTTATCGGTAACCCAGAACAAAATTATAGAGATCGCAGCAGTGAAGATGGAGGATGGCAAGGAGATTGATCGTTATGCTACCTTTGTAGATCCGCACGTACGTATCCCTTATAACATTCAACAACTTACGAATATTAATGATGATATGGTGAAGGGTGCGCCTGATGTTGAGGAGGTATTACCTCAATTTGTTGACTTTGCAGGTGATGCAATTCTAGTTGCGCATAATGCTAGATTTGACGTAGGCTTTATAAATGCAAAGCTGAAGGAAATGGGACTTCCTGAAATGAACAACCCTGTACTTGATACGCTAGAACTCGCAAGGATGTTATTTCCAACTCTTAAAAATCATCGTCTTAATACATTAGCTGCAAAATATAAGGTTTCACTTGAAAACCATCACCGTGCGATTGATGATACGCTTGCACTAGGTGAGATTTTAAATGGATTGCTAGAGGATGCTGCCAAAATAGAGGGGATTACGAATTTAGCACGCTTAAATGATAAGGTTGGTCAAGATTTGTCCAACTCAAGACCTTTTCATTGTGGCATATACGCCTTAAACGCAGTTGGTAAAAAGAATCTATTTAAACTCATTTCACTATCACATACGGAATACTTCAAGCGGGTCGCATGTATACCTAAGTCTAAGCTAGAAGAGCTCCGTGAGGGATTACTCATTTTGTCAGGCTGTGAAAAAGGAGAGTTCTTCGAGACGGTCCTCAACAAATCTGTGGAAGAAGCAGAGGCGATTGCTGAGTTTTATGATGTGTTAGAAATCCAGCCCTTGACGATGTATATGCACTTGGTAGATAAAGGTCTAGTAGGTAGTGTAGATGAACTGAAAATTGCCGTTAAAAAGGTTTGTGAAATTGGCTTTAAGCTAAATAAACCGGTTGTTGCAACGGGGAATGTGCATTATTTGCATCCACGGGATAAGCTGTATCGTGATATTACGATTCATGGCATTACAGGCTTTAGTCCACTTAAAGATATTCGTAAGCCAGATGCTCATTTTAGAACGACGGATGAAATGTTGGCGGAATTTGAATTTCTCGGAACAGATAAAGCGTTTGAGGTTGTCGTGACCAATACATCTAACTTAGCAGATCAATTTGAGGAAATTGAATTGTTCCCTGATAAGCTGTTTACTCCAAATATGGAGGGAGCCGATGAGGAAATACGTAACACCTGCTACAATACGGCTAAATCAATCTACGGAGAAGAGTTACCTGATGTCGTTGTGCAACGTCTGGAGAAAGAGCTTGGTCCGATTATTAAATATGGGTTCTCTGCTAACTATTTGATTTCTGAGCGTCTAGTAAAAAAATCAAACCAAGATGGTTATTTAGTAGGTTCGCGGGGGTCTGTAGGATCTTCGGTAGTTGCTACCTTTTTAGGGATCTCCGAAGTAAATCCATTGCCTGCTCATTATATTTGTAATAATTCAGATTGTAAGCATAGCGAATGGTTCCTTGATGGTAGTGTGCCAAGTGGTTTTGACTTACCTGATAAAACATGTCCAGAGTGCGGAAATAAATTAAAGGGTGAAGGTCAAGATATTCCGTTTGAGACGTTCCTTGGCTTTAAAGGGGACAAAGTTCCTGATATTGATCTTAACTTCTCAGGGGAATATCAGCCGCAAGCTCATAATTATACAAAGGTATTGTTTGGAGAAAAAAGTGTATTTCGAGCAGGTACCATTGGCACCGTGGCAGAAAAAACCGCATTTGGTTTTACCAAGAAATATGAAGAGGCGAACCAAAAACATTGGAGAGGTGCGGAGTTAAACCGACTAGCATCTGGCTGTACCGGTGTTAAAAGAAGTACAGGGCAACATCCCGGCGGAATTGTTGTTGTACCTGATTATATGGAAGTAGAAGATATCACACCTGTACAATTTCCGGCAGATGATGTGACATCAGAATGGAAAACAACGCACTTTGACTATCACGCCTTTGACGCGAACCTGCTTAAGCTTGATATTCTGGGGCATGATGATCCAACAATGATGCGGATGTTGCAGGATTTAACAGGAGTAGATCCAACTACTATTCCAATGAATGACCCTAAAGTAATGAGCATGTTTAACTCTACTGAAGCTTTAGGTGTTACACCTGATAAAATCAGGTCACCAGTTGCGACATTTGGTGTACCAGAAATGGGAACGAAGTTTGTTCGTCAGATGTTGATTGAATCTCAACCAAGCTCGTTTGCGGATTTATTGCAAATTTCAGGTCTGTCGCACGGAACTGGGGTATGGCTAGGTAATGCTCAGGATTTAATTAAAAATGGCACCTGTAACATTAAAACAGTAATAGGTTGTCGTGATGACATTATGTTATTTTTGATTTATAAAGCAGGGATGGATGCAGGTCTAGCGTTTAAAATTACGGAAAGTGTACGAAAAGGGAAAGGGTTAACACCAGAGTGGATTGAGGAAATGAAAAAATGCAAAGTGCCACAATGGTATATCGATTCCTGTCTGAAAATTCAATACATGTTTCCGAAGGCGCATGCCGCGGCATATGTTATTTCGGCTGTACGTACAGCTTATTTCAAGCTTTATCATCCGATTGAATATTATGCAACCTATTTTACAGTACGTTCAGATGATTTTGATATTGAGTTATGCTGCCAAGGTTATGATGCGATTTATCGAAGAATTGAAGAAATTGAGCAAAAAGGCTTTCAAGCTTTGCCTAAAGAAAAAAGTATGTTACCAATGTTAGAGATGGCATTAGAGATGACAGCACGAGGCTTTAGATTTAAAAGCATTGATTTGTATCGCTCAGATGCTACGAGCTTTACAGTAGATGATGATGCTTTGATTCCTCCATTTTCAGCATTAGCGGGGATTGGGGATAACGCAGCACGTAACATTGCTGCTGCTAAGGAGCAAGGCGAGTTTTTATCCATTGAAGATTTTCAACAGAAATCAAAGGCTAGTAAAACAGTGATCGAATTGCTTGGAAATATGGGTTGCTTCCGAGGTCTACCTGAGAGCAATCAACTATCATTATTTTAAAGCGATATTAAGAAATGAAATCATTTTACATTTTTAGTAAATCGCATATATGGGAGTAAAGGTGTTTTACTTGTCACTATTCCCAGACTATGTTATAATTTTTGTGGTAATCATGTAGATAGAACGTGCTAAAAGAGTGGGGAAACCCACTCTTTCATCTTTGATATGAATCAATTTTCAAATTAATGTTCTGTAAAAGACCGTTTAAACAAATTGATTTATACACAAAACTATACTATAGCAGTTGCTGCTAATACTGAAGGTTCACGATGGAGGTATGTAAGCTTGAGCACACCTAAGATCAAAGAGACCGTTGAGAGTATGGTCACACCGTTTCTAGAGGAAAACGGCTTTGAACTGGTAGACGTAGAGTACGTAAAGGAAGGGAGCCAATGGTTCCTACGTGTATTTGTTGATAAAGAGGGCGGCATTGATATTGATGACTGCGGCCATATTAGTGAGTTTTTAAGTGAAAAGCTGGATGAGAATGACCCGATTACGGGTGCGTATTTCTTGGAGGTTTCTTCTCCTGGTGCTGAACGCCCTTTGAAAAAGGTAGAAGATGTAGTTAAAGCGGTTGGTAGTAATGTGTTCGTAACAACTTATGAACCGGTAGGTGGTCTAAAGGAGTTTGAAGGTCTACTTCAATCTTTTGAGGATGAGCAACTTGTCATTGTAGTTGGCAAGAAGTCACATACCATTCCATATAGTAAAGTTGCTAGTGCAAGATTAGCGATTATTTTTTAGTACAGCCTGTAATGGGTATTTTGAAAGGGGGAACTCGAGGCAAATGAGTATGGATTTTATTGAAGCCTTGAACGAGTTGGAAAGAGAAAAAGGGATTAGCAAGGATATTTTGTTCGAGGCAATTGAAGCGGCTTTAATCTCTAGCTACAAACGTAATTTTAACGCTGCACAAAATGTGCGTGTAGATATGAACCGAATGACAGGTGTAATTAAGGTGTTTGCACGCAAATTGGTTGTTGAAGATGTACTTGATTTGCGTACTGAAATTTCATTGCCTGCTGCACGTGAGATTAACCCTAACTTTCAACTTGATGATGTTGCTGAAATCGAAGTAACACCACGTGATTTTGGACGCATCGCAGCACAAACTGCTAAGCAGGTTGTTACGCAACGCATTCGTGAAGCTGAACGAGGCTTAATTTATAATGCTTTTGTTGAAAAGGAAGAAGACATCGTAACCGGGATTGTTCAACGTCAAGATATGCGTAATGTTTATGTTGATTTAGGTAAAGTGGAGGCACACTTGCCACTAACTGAGCTTATGCCAAATGAAAAATTTAAGCATGGTGACCGGATCAAGGCTTATATTACAAAAGTTGAAAATACAACAAAGGGACCACAGATTTTATTGTCCCGCAGTCATCCTGGGTTATTAAAGCGTCTTTTTGAGCTAGAAGTTCCAGAAATTTTTGATGGTGTGGTTGAAATTCGCTCTGTCGCTCGTGAAGCTGGCTTCCGCTCTAAAATTGCAGTGCATTCCCGCAATGCTGAGGTTGATCCAGTAGGATCTTGCGTTGGTCCTAAGGGGAATCGGGTTCAAACCATCGTTAATGAGCTGCGTGGTGAAAAAATAGATATCGTTCGCTATTCTGAAGATATAGAGGAATATGTTGCAAATGCACTTAGTCCTTCTAAAGTGCTTGAGGTTGGCGTGTTTGAAAGTGAGAAAATGGCACGTGTTATCGTACCTGACTATCAGCTTTCCTTAGCAATTGGGATTAAGGGACAAAATGCACGGTTAGCGGCTAAGCTCACTGGCTGGAAAATAGATATTAAGAGTGAAACTCAAGCCGAAGAGGAATTTGGCAGAGAAAAAACAGATTTGGGAGAATTAAATCAGGACTCCGTTTCTATCGATTAATTTACCCTAGAGCGGGAGGTGTTGCTGTTATGAAGCCCAGAAAAATTCCACTTCGCAAATGTGTGGCTTGTGGTGAAATGATGCCTAAGAAATCACTAATTCGAATTGTTAGATCTCCAGAGGGTGAAGTTTCTATAGATTTGACTGGCAAAAAATCTGGCAGAGGGGCATATTTGTGCGGTAAGGAAGCTTGTTTTAGATTAGCACAAAAAAATCGAGCATTAGATCGTGCACTTAAAGCTCAGGTTGGTCAAGAGGTCTATGAACAATTAGCTTCTGACTTCCTTAAAGTTGAACCACAGTTTATCAAGGTGCGTGACGAGAAAGAGGAAGAAGATGAGTAGTAAAGCTTTATCTGGTCTTGGACTTGCTATGCGTGCAGGCAAGATTGTGACTGGAGATGAAAGTGTGATGAAGGCGATTCGATCCAATGGAGCTAAACTGGTTATCGTTGCAGGGGATGCTTCCGCTAATACTTTAAAAAAATATCGCGACAAATGCGGGACCTATAAAATACCTTTGATTATCGGATTTGACCGACAACGGCTCGGAGCTAGTGTAGGAAAACCAGAACGAATTATTCTGGCACTAATGGATCAGGGTTTTGCCGATATGATTTCAAAAACGATCGTGAATACGTCGGAGGTGGAGTATATTGAGTAAACAAGAAAATAAAGATAAGCTCAGAGTATACGAGTATGCAAAGTCAATTAATATGAGCAGTAAGGAAATTATTACGATTTTGAAGCGACTTGATATTCCAGTAAACAATCATATGAGTGTGATGGAAAATGAAGTAATTTCAAAGGTTGAAAATTTCTTTAAAGATATTAAGAGCAATGCGGCTGCAAAACGTGATAACTCAGCGAATGCAAATCAAGCTGCGAAAACAAATGCTCAAACATCGGGATCGACTTCTGCAAGAGGAAGTCATACACCGCAGACTTCAACTGATAAAAAAGAAGTGACAATAAGCAATAACAAAAATCAACAGGAAAAGCAGGTAAGTATGAATAATAATAAATCAAATCATTCAAGTGCTTCAACGGGAAGCACACAAGGAACACAAAATAGAACTAATCGACCAGCTTCAACTCCACAAGGTAATCGGGGACAAGATTCTAGTCGTACTCAGCAACCACAAGCCCGCACTTCTTCTGCATCACAAGGGAATAGAGGGTCAAGCACTAACAACAGTAACAATAGTAATAACAGTAATACTAACAACAATAGCAACTACAAAAAAGGTAACAACAATAACAATAATCGACCAGGTCAAAGAAAGTTTGATGACAATCGCGGGGGGAACTACAGAAATAACCGTGGTGGGAAAAACAATCGTGGACGTGGTCCTGCACAACCTCCTCGTGAGAAAATTGATAACACCCCTAAGAAAATTATCGTACGTGGCAATTCCACAGTAGGGGAAACGGCAAAATTGTTGCATAAAGATGCTTCAGAGGTTATTAAGAAGCTAATTACACTTGGTGTTATGGCAACCATTAACCAAGAGTTGGATATTGACACAATCTTGCTGTTAGCAGCTGAATTTGGTGTAGAAGTTGAAGTGAAAATCCCAGTAGAGGATGATCGCTTTGAGACGCTTGAAGAAAATGATGATCCAGCTGATTTGATGGAGCGTCCTCCAGTTGTAACTATTATGGGTCACGTTGACCATGGTAAAACAACATTGCTAGATGCAATTCGCTCTACGAATGTATCTGGTGGAGAAGCAGGCGGAATTACACAGCATATCGGTGCTTATCAGGTTGAGATTAACAATAAGAAAATTACCTTCCTTGATACGCCAGGTCACGAAGCGTTCACTGCTATGCGTGCGCGTGGTGCTCAGTTAACGGATATTACGATTATTGTAGTTGCTGCTGATGACGGTGTTATGCCGCAAACCGTTGAGGCTGTTAACCATGCGAAGGCAGCAGGCCTACCAATTATCGTTGCAGTTAACAAAATTGATAAACCAGATGCGAATCCAGATAAAGTAAAACAAGAGTTAACTGAGTATGGACTTGTACCTGAAGAATGGGGCGGAGATACGATTTTCGTAAATGTTTCCGCGAAGCAAAAGCTAGGATTAGAAGGTTTGCTTGAAATGATCTTGCTTGTAGCAGAAGTGAATGAATATAAAGCAAATCCTGACAAACGTGCACGTGGCTTGGTTATCGAAGCTGAGCTTGATAAATCTCGTGGTCCAGTTGCACGTGTATTGGTACAGCATGGTACCCTTAAAGTGGGCGATGCTTTTGTAGCTGGTAACGCATTTGGACGTATCCGTACAATGGTGAACGAGAAGGGACGTCGTTTAAAAGAAGCAGGTCCTTCTACACCAATCGAAATTACAGGTCTTCATGATGTACCACAAGCTGGCGATCCATTTATGGTATTTGAGGATGAGCGTAAAGCTCGTTCCATCGCTGACAAACGTGCGATTACACAACGTCAATCTGACCTAGGTAGCAACACGAGAGTAACCTTGGATGATCTGTTCCAACACATTAAAGATGGAGAAATTAAAGATCTTAATGTCATCATTAAAGCTGACGTTCAAGGCTCTGTCGAAGCACTAAAAGGCTCGTTAGAGAAAATCGAAGTTGAAGGCGTACGTGTTAAAATTATTCATAGTGGTGCGGGTGCAATTACAGAGTCCGATATTATTCTTGCAGCAGCATCCAATGCGATCGTAATTGGCTTTAACGTTCGTCCTGATTCACAAACGAAAGCAACAGCTGAGCAAGAAAATGTTGATATTCGTCTGCACCGTGTTATTTATAGTGCGATTGAGGAAATCGAGCAAGCGATGAAGGGTATGCTAGATCCTGTATTTAAGGAGAACGTTATTGGGCATGCTGAAGTACGTAATACATTTAAAATTAGTAAGGTGGGAACCATCGCAGGTTGTATGGTCACCTCGGGTAAAATTATACGTTCTGCCGAAGTGCGCTTAGTGCGTGACGGTATCGTTGTGTTTGAAGGGAAAATTGATTCTCTTAAACGTTACAAAGACGATGCGAAGGAAGTTGCCCAAGGCTATGAGTGTGGTATTACACTTGACAACTACAATGACCTCAAAGAGGGCGATATCATTGAAGCATTTGTGATGGAAACCGTTCAACCTAAGTAATGTGGGGTGTGTAATATGGCAAAAAATCGTACAGGTCGCGTAAGCGAGCAAATCAAAAAAGAGCTTAGCTTGCTCATTCAGAGTGAGCTTAAGGACCCGCGGGTTGGATTCGTTACAGTAACTGGTGTTGAAGTAACTAATGACTTATCGCAAGCCAAAGTATTTCTAAGTGTACTTGGTGATGCAGAGCAACAAGACAATTCCTTGCGAGGTCTTGAAAAGGCAAAAGGCTTTTTAAGAAGTGAGCTTGGTAAAAGAGTGCTTCTACGTCATACACCAGAATTGATTTTTAAAATTGATGAATCTGTTGCTTATGGCAGTCGGATCGAGAAGCTACTTGGAGATGTAAAACAGGAAGAAAATTGATTTATAAGGAGACGGCAATGCGAGATTATGAACAGGAGCTACAGCAGAGTCAACAATTTCTGACAAAGCATGATGATTTCCTAATTGTGTCGCATGTACAGCCGGACGGAGATGCAGTCAGTTCTACCCTTGTGGTGGGCTGGCTTCTCTCATGTTTGGGTAAAAAATATGTTATGGTGAACGAAGGAGCGGTTCCTAGTCGTATGTTAGATCTGGAGCATGCATCAGACATCATAAATTTGTCAATGGCACCTTTAGATCGTAAATATTCTCATGTGATTTGTGTGGATTGTGCTGATTTTGCTAGGGTTGGAACAGTAAAGCAGTATTTTAATGAGGATGTAGAAATTTTAAATATTGATCATCATGCTACAAATGATAGCTATGGTGCAGTCAATTATATTGTGCCAGATGCTGCAGCAACGGCTGAAATCTTGTTTGATTTAGTAACCTATATGAAACTAGAATTAACAAAGCCCGTTGCTACTGCACTATATACAGGACTTTTAACTGATACAGGTGGTTTCAGATATTCGAACACAACACCTAAAGTAATGCAAATCGCGTCAGAATTACTGAAGTACGGTGTTGATGGACCTGGAATTTGTCAGAGACTGTTAGAAGAAATGAGTCCTGCTCAAATGAAGTTGTTAACTAGAGCACTTAATAATCTATTTATGTCTGAAGACGGAAAGATTAGTTGGGTAGTCGTTAATGAGCAAGATTTGGAGGCGACAGGTGCTGTATACGAAGACCTCGAAGGACTTGTTAATTATCCAAGAAACATTCAAGGTGTTGAGGTAGGTTTACTATTTAAGGTTATTAATGACAATGCTGTGAAGGTAAGTATGCGTTCAGCAGGACTAGTGGATGTAGCGGCAGTTGCCCATCATTTTGGCGGCGGTGGTCATGTGAGAGCTGCTGGTGTTAAAATGCTAGGGAATGTAAATGATATTATTAACCTTATCATAGAACAGGTGAAATCAAAATTATGACAACCACTTATGAAGGAATTTTGCCTGTGTTTAAACCCGCAGGATTTACCTCACATGATGTTGTCGCCAAAACAAGGGGTATTTTAGGGATGAAACGCATCGGCCATACCGGGACGCTAGATCCTGCAGTGACCGGCGTTCTTCCTTTATGTCTAGGTAGGGCAACAAGAATGGTTGAATATTTGCAGGAGCTTCCTAAGCAATATGAGGCAACACTTGTGCTTGGCGTCGCAACAGATACCGAAGATATGTCAGGAACTATCATTGCAAAGGTAAGCGAAGTTAATGTGACTCAAAAACAGATCGAAGATGTTATTCAATCTTTTATCGGTACGATTTCACAAATACCTCCGATGTACTCTGCTTTGAAGCAGGATGGGAAACGACTTTATGAGCTAGCTAGACAAGGTAAAGTAGTTGAACGTAAACCAAGGGAAGTTGTCATTCATAAGCTTGAATTAATTTCGGTAAACTTGGAACAGGAACAACCAACCATTACATTTTCTGTACTCTGCTCCAAAGGAACGTATATCCGAACGCTATGTGTAGATATCGGGCAAGCTTTAGGTGTTCCTGCTGTTATGTCTGATCTAAAGCGAACGATGTCTTCTGGCATTTCATTACATAAATGCTTGACGTTTGATGACATTGTGCGTTATACCAAAGAAGGAACTTTGCAAGATAGGCTTCTATCTGTAGATGAAGCCGTTGATTATTTACCAGCATACTCAATTACAGAAATGACAATGAACAGAGCCTTGCAAGGTCAAACAATATCTCCACAATATCTGACTCCAACGATTGAAGAAGGAGTAGAGTTATTAAGATTATATGGTCCTAATCAACAGTTTTTAGGTATTTTTCGCTTAGAGGAAAATCGTGGGATTCGTCCTGTCAAAGTTTTTCATCCTTAAAATTTGGAAAATACTCATATTAGTGAAAATGCAGGTGAAGCAACGTGGAAACAATCCATTTATCTTATCCGTTATCTCAAAATATTATTGCAAATCATACACAACCTCAAATTTTAGCAATTGGTCAATTTGATGGATTGCATCTTGGTCATCAGAGTGTGATTTTAGAAGCAAAGGCGATTGCTAATTCTACCCAATTACCACTAGCAGTCATGACTTTTTATCCGCACCCTAAAGAAGTGATGAAAAAGGGGAAATATGAAGGTTACTTGACGCCGCCTGTGCTTAAAGAGCAAATTTTGCAGGAAATGGGCATTGATTACTTATATATTGTAGATTTTGATGATGCTTTTTCACAGGTGAGTCCAGAGGCATTTGTACAAGGCATGTTATTGCCACTTCAGGTGCATACTGCTGTAGTTGGTTTTGATTTTAGGTATGGTTATCAGGGTGCGGGGGATGCAAGCACTTTGGCTCATTTAAGTGGGAACTGCTTACATGTCCAAACCGTTTCTCCATTTTTAATTAATGCTGAGAAGGTAAGTAGCTCAGGAATCCGTGTCGCGCTTCAAGAGGGTAATATGGGATTAGTTCAGCAATGGTTAGGACGTCCTTATATTATTACAGGAATTGTGAACCACGGTGAAAAACGTGGGCGTAAAATTGGATACCCAACTGCAAACCTAAAGCCAAATGAGCATTTCGTGTTACCCACTCGTGGCGTATACGCGGTGAAGGTAAGACATAAGGACCAATGGTTAAAAGGAGTAATGAATGTTGGCGTTAAACCTACGTTTCATAACAATATGCCTGAAACGACTTTAGAAATTCATTTATTTGATTTTGCTGGTGATTTGTACGATGAACAATTACTAGTACATTTAGTGAAATTTATTCGTCCTGAAATGAAATTTAATGGTGTGGAATCGTTAGTAGCACAAATTGCAAAAGATTCTGAAACTGCAAAAGCGATCTTAGCATAAATATTTACTTTCAAATAGGCATTGTGGTATACTACTATATGTTGTTGGGATTTAAAGGGGACAACTCTTATTCCTAACAATCATAACCTTAGCTTGGTTGTATGGTCTCACCGCCGATAACGAGGCTAATGGCGATTAGATAAAGGAGGTGAACAGGATGGCATTAACTCAAGAACGTAAGCAACAATTGATTGAAGAGCACAAAACTCATGAATCCGATACTGGATCCCCAGAGGTACAAATTGCTATCCTTACGGAGAACATCGTGAATTTGACTGATCACTTGCGTACACACAAGAAGGATCATCATTCCCGTCGTGGTCTTTTGAAAATGGTAGGTCAACGTCGTAAATTGTTGGCATACTTGAAAAACAAAGACGTACAACGTTACTCTGCATTGATTGAGAAGCTCGGATTGCGTCGTTAATTTGTTGTAACCAAAGCAGCCTGGTGTCTCCTAAACGCTGTGTCAGCGTTTAAGGTGTCACTAGGTTGCTTTTTAAAGTGGTACTAAAATGAATAGTTAGCGACAACGTAAATTTTGTTGCTTCTTTAAAAAATTAGCACCGAATAGGGTGCTTTTCTTATGAATGGCATTAAAAAAGGAAATAATGTAGTTTGTATAGAATTTATAACAAACTGCAATTTTAGTTCTTGTTGCCAAGGAACTACTACAAAAGATGATTTAATTAAGGAGGGATTTCATGGAAAAGAATGTAACGATGCAATTAGGGGGCAGAACTTTAACCCTTGAGACTGGACGTTTAGCTAAACAAGCGAATGCTGCAGTCATGGTTCGTTATGGCGATACGGCTGTATTATGTACAGTAACGGCTTCTTCTGAACCAAAGGACCTTGACTTTTTTCCATTAACAGTAAACTACGAGGAAAAGTTGTATGCTGTAGGTAAAATACCTGGTGGGTTTATTAAACGTGAAGGTCGTCCAAGTGAAAAGGCAATTTTGGCTAGTCGCTTGACAGACCGTCCGATTCGTCCACTATTCCCAGAAGGTTTCCGTAATGATGTGCAAATTGTTAACTTAGTGATGAGTGTGGATCAAGATTGCCAACCTGAAATTGCGGCAATGATTGGTACCTCTGCAGCACTAAGTATTTCTGACGTTCCGTTTAATGGTCCAATTGGTGGAGTAGCGGTTGGCCGTATAAATGGGGAGTTCGTAATTAATCCTGACATTGCACAGCAAGAGCAAAGCGATATTTATGTTGTAGTTGCAGGTACTAAAGATGCAATTATGATGGTAGAAGCAGAAGCGAATGAAGTGCCAGAAGAAGTAATGCTTGAAGCAATTATGTTTGGTCACGAGGAAATTCAGAAAATTGTTACTACAATTGAAGAATTTGTGAATATTGCTGGTAAAGAAAAAATGGAAGTTGTGCTTCATGCAGTAAACAGTGAAGTGAACGCAGCTGTGCGTGAATTTGCTCAGACTCGTCTAGTTGAGGCTGTTAAAATTGCTGAAAAGCATGAACGTCAAGACGCAATTGATGCCATTAACAATGAAACTGTAGCTCATTTTGAGGAGAAGTACATAGAGTCTCCAGAGCTTTTGGATGATGTTAAAGAAGTACTTCATGATATCGTCAAGGAAGAGGTTCGTCGCCTCATTACTCATGATAAAGTACGTCCTGATGGTCGTAAGTTGGACGAAATCCGTCCAATAGAATGTGACACGAATTTACTTCCACGTACACATGGTTCTGGTCTGTTTACACGTGGACAAACCCAAGCACTTAGCATTTGTACATTAGGTGCACTTGGAGATGTGCAAATTTTAGATGGTATTCATCTAGAAGAATCTAAACGTTTTATGCACCACTATAATTTCCCTCCGTTTAGTGTTGGTGAAGCTCGTCCATTACGACCTCCAGGTCGTCGCGAAATTGGACATGGTGCACTTGGTGAAAGAGCGTTGTCTAAAGTTATTCCAAATGAGACCGAATTCCCGTATACGATTCGTTTAGTATCCGAAGTGCTTGAATCTAATGGTTCAACCTCCCAAGCAAGTATTTGTGCAAGTACACTTGCGATGATGGATGCTGGTGTTCCGATTAAAGCGCCTGTAGCTGGGGTAGCAATGGGATTAATTAAAGATGGAGAACATGTATCCATTTTGACAGACATTCAAGGGATGGAAGATCATTTAGGTGATATGGACTTTAAGGTTGCAGGTACTGCTGAAGGTGTAACTGCGATTCAAATGGACATTAAAATCGATGGAATTGATCGTCAAATTTTATCAGATGCATTGTCACAAGCAAAAGAAGGACGTATGTTCATTTTATCCAAAATGATGGAACGCATTAATAAGCCAAATGAAAGCTTATCTAAATATGCACCTAAAATTACAACGATGAACATTAATCCTGATAAGATTCGTGATGTGATTGGTGCAGGTGGTAAAATCATCAACAAGATCATTGAGGAAACTGGCGTTAAAATCGATATTGAACAAGATGGTCGTGTATTTATTGCTTCAACTGATGAAGAAATGAATAATAAAGCACGTTCAATTATTGAAGGCATTGTAAAAGAGGTTGTTGTTGGTGAAATCTACATCGGAACCGTAAAACGGATTGAGAAGTTTGGTGCTTTTGTAGAAATTTTACCTGGCAAAGATGGTTTGGTGCATATTTCACAATTGTCTACAGAGCGTGTAGCTAAGGTTGAAGACGTTGTGGCCATCGGTGACTCTATTACAGTTAAGGTAACTGAAATTGATCAGCAAGGACGTATTAACTTATCTCGTAAAGTTGTACTAACCTCTGAACAACAATCATAATAAAATAACTCTATAGATTCATGGTTAGACTGGAAAGAGGCGGAATGATTTTATTCTGGCTCTTTTTTAAAGTTTATCCTCCTAAATGTTGCATAATAGACAGCTTGTTCACATAAGATGAGGACAAATAGAAGGTGAAGGGATGAGCCTGCCATGAATCGTAACAAGCTAATGCTTGTTGTATTTGTTGTCTTATTTGTGTTTGTGTTGGGGAAGTATTCAGGGGTTCAGGATTTTATCGTTGCTGGTCAAGATAGCGGAGCCTACACATTTGATGGTCTTAAAAATGATGGTGAGAAAGATGCATTGCTAAAGGAAATTGAACAAGAGGCTACAAAACGTTATATTGCTCCAATTGATGCTAAGATAGACCGAATTTGGAAGGCAATACCTGGATATAATGGTGTCGAGGTTGATATCGAAAAAACGTATTTGCAAGCTAAAAAACAACAAGCAGGCGCACCAATTCCATTTGTGTACCGTGAAGTCCCACCAGCAGTAAAACTAGAGGATCTAGAACCAAATCCGATTTATCGTGGCAATCCAGCAAAACCAATGGTCGCATTAATGATTAATGTAGCTTGGGGGAATGAGTACATTATTCCTATGCTTGATACGCTTGATAAAGCTAAAGTCAAAGCGACGTTTTTTTTCGATGGAAGTTGGTTGAATAAAAACACAGAGTTAGCTTTAGAAATTAAGAAAAGAGACCATCAGATCGAAAATCATGCTTACTCGCATCCAAATATGAGCAAATTAGCTCGTAGTCGGGCAACTTTAGAAATATCAAAAACGAAGGACTTACTAGCCTCACGGTTAGGCGTGAAAAATGAATGGTTTGCACCACCATCAGGTGATTTTAATGATCAGACTGTAAAGCTGGCTGCGGAGCAAGGCTTAAAGACGGTATTGTGGACACTTGATACGGTAGATTGGAAAAAACCAAATCCGTCTGATGTTGTAGCTAAAATATCGAAGCATGTCGAGGCAGGCTCTTTAATTTTAATGCATCCTACCGCCTCATCAAGTCAGGCTTTAGCTGGAATTATATCAGCTATTAAATCTAAAGGTTTACATATTGGAACCGTTACACAAGTGTTATCTCCTAATCGAATTGAAGCGACTACATTTGAGTAATTTTCGCTTTTTTGATAAGCTTTGTAAGTATGCCTTTATTAGTGATCCATTCTTTAAAGAGATTGGACGAGAAGTGTAAATAGGAGGGCCTTTCATGAAAAAGATTGTATTGAAAAATGGCCTTCGTGTGGTCATGGAAACAATTCCTGCTGTTCGCTCTGTTTCATTTGGAATTTGGGTTAAAACCGGCTCCAGAAATGAAACGATAGAAACAGGAGGGATTTCCCATTTCATAGAACATATGTTATTTAAGGGTACCGACCGTTTTGAAGCGAAGGATATTGCAGAACAATTTGATGCCATTGGTGGCAACGTAAATGCATTTACATCCAAGGAATATACTTGTTATTATGCAAAAGTATTGGATGCACATTTACCGATTGCAATGGATATATTGTCCGATATGTTTTTCCATTCAACAATCGATGATGAAGAACTACGTAAGGAAAGAAACGTAATTTTAGAAGAAATTTCAATGTATGAAGATACTCCGGATGATTTAGTACATGATCTAGTTGTCCAAGCCTCTTATGGAGATCATTTGCTTGCTGCACCTATTTTAGGTACAGAAGCTAAACTGAATCCAATGACTTCCGCTCATCTTAAACAGTACATGCGTGATCGTTATACGATTGAAAATACAGTCATTAGCATTGCAGGGAATATTGATGACTCTGTTATACAGTTAGTTGAGCAATATTTTGGACACTTTGAGGGAAGAGGACAGGAGCAAATGATTGAAGCGCCTGCTTTTTTGAGTGGGTTAAAGTTTCAAGAGAAAAAGACAGAGCAAAATCATATCTGCATGTCTTTCCCAGGTATTCAAATTGGACATCCTAAGCAATATGCCATGGCACTTATTAACAATGCTTTAGGTGGAGGAATGAGCTCTAGATTATTTCAAGAAATTAGAGAAAAACGTGGTTTAGCGTATTCAGTCTACTCCTATCATTCTTCTCATGCGGATAGTGGATTATTTACCGTCTATGCAGGCACAGCACCAAAGCAAACGGAAGAGGTAATTAAGCTCACTACAGAGTTATTACATGATTTTTCTATTCATGGACTTAATGAGCAAGAGCTTCGTAAGGGTAAAGAGCAGCTAAAAGGAAGCTTAATCTTAAGCTTAGAAAGTACAGGAAGTCGGATGAATCGTCTGGGGAAAAATGAGCTAATGATTGGACGTCATGACTCATTAGATGATATGATAAAACGCATTGAAGCCGTAACGAGTGAAGATATACAAGAAGTTATACATGTGATGTTTGCCCAGCCGTATGCTGTTGGTATGGTAGGTACGTCAGATCGTGTTTTAACAGATTTAAGGAGAGATGAACTTGTCATTTGAAGTACAAATTAAACGTTTAGCTGGAAATGAAGATATTGAATTGCCGCGTAAAATGTCAGAGCTTGCTTCAGGCTTTGATTTGTTTGCTGCCGTTACAGAGGATATGATATTTAAACCTGGCGAAAGAGGTTTGGTTCCAACGGGGATTGCGATCGCAATGCCAGGGGGGCTTGAGGCACAAATCCGTCCTCGAAGTGGACTTGCCTTTAAGCATGGGATTACATGCCTGAACACACCTGGTACGATTGATGCCGATTACCGCGGGGAAATCAAGGTGTTACTCATTAATCTTGGTCAGGAGCCTTTTACGATCAAGCGCAATGAGCGTATTGCACAGATGGTCTTCCAGATCGTACCTGAGGTAAAACTACACCAAGTTGAGGAATTGTCTGAAACCGTTCGTGGTGAAGGTGGCTTTGGTCATACGGGAAGAAACTAATTTTAAGATTGAACGAAATTCATAGGTTAGCCCAAGATATACTGAATATAATTATTCAGCATCTTGGGCTTTTTTTATTTTGGTCACATACTAGGCGGCTCTATGGAACCACTTGTTAGGCGGCGGCATAAGATGATCTATACGCCGTTGCTTGGAAGGAGTGCCTGCTTTAATGTTAACTGGCATAACAATTATTTTTGTTGGTGGGGATGCGCGTCAAATTGAAGTGATTAATAAATGCACTGAGCTTGATGCAGTTGTTAAAGTTATAGGTTTTGATCAAACACAGGTGCCGCTCCATGGCGTCACGCATGAAACTTTACAAAAAGAGGTTTTGGCAAAAGCGGATGTGATTGTATTGCCTGTTGCTGGCTGTGATGATCAAGGAAAAGTAATAACGCCATTTTCAAATGTAGAGTGTTTCTTAAGCGATGAGCTTTTTGCAGCAATTCGTAAGGAAACTTTAGTTTTTACAGGTATTGCTAAGAAATTGCTAAAAAAGAAAAGTGAAGAATTTGGTTTTAGGCTGATCGAGTTAATGGAACGTGATGAAATTGCGATTTATAATTCCATTCCGACCGCCGAAGGCGCCGTTATGATGGCGATTCAAAATACGGATATTACATTACACGGTTCAACATGTGTTGTGCTTGGTTTAGGTCGTACTGGCTTTACTTTAGCTTCTACACTACAAGCTTTGGGTGCAAACGTTCGGGTAGGTGTGCGTAGACAGGTGCATATGGCTAGAGCAGTCCAAATGGGCTGGAAGCCTTTTGCAACAACGGATTCCAAGCTCTATGAGGGGCAAATTGACTTGATTTTTAATACAATTCCGACTATGATAGTCACAGCGCAAATTATCTCGAAATTGCCTCGGGAAGCTGTCATTATTGATTTGGCCTCAGCTCCTGGAGGAACGGATTTTCGTTTTGCAGAGAAAAGAGGGGTCAAAGCTCTGCTCGCTCCTGGCCTACCTGGAATTGTTGCTCCCAAAACCGCTGGAATGATTATTGCAAATACAATATGTCATTTGGTCATGGAAGAGTTTCAATTACGGGGGGATGAAAAGTGAATTGGCAGGGGAAAACGGTAGGTTATGCGGTCACCGGTTCGCATTGTACATTTGCAGAGGTTATGCCGCAAATTCAGCGTTTTGTGGATGCAGGTGCACAAGTAGTTCCAATTATATCTCAGTCTGTAATGATGACAGATACGAGATTCGGTAAATCAGAGGATTGGCGTAAACAGTTACAGGATATAACGGGCAGAGACATTATTTCTACTATTGTGGATGCAGAACCGTTAGGACCTTCTAAATTATTAGATGTGCTTGCCATAGCACCATGTACAGGGAATACAACAAGTAAGCTTGCAAATGCAATGACGGACAGTCCAGTATTAATGGCAGCCAAGGCTCAGCTTCGCAATGGACGCCCCGTTGTGATCGCAGTTTCTACAAATGATGGACTTGGTTTTAATCTAGCGAATATTGCAAAATTAATTGTTGCCAAAAATATTTATTTTGTTCCTTTCGGACAGGATAGTCCAACTGGCAAGCCGAACTCACTTGTTGCTAAAATGGAGCTCATTCCTGAAACGTGTTATGCTGCATTATCGGGAGAACAACTTCAGCCACTGATTATTGAAAAATTTCGGCAATGATATATGAAGATAATACAATCTCATAGGAGATTTCCGAAAAATTGGTTCCACAGGTGATGACGTTACGATTGTACAAAAAATGAATCAGAATAGGGAACAGAACACTTGATAAGTGCTTTACTGGGACATGAAACTGGAGGAATACCCATGCGCATTTTAGTGCAGAAATTTGGAGGCACATCTTTATCAACAGAAAATGCCAGAGAATTAGTAATTAAGCATATCAAACGAGAGCTAGATCAAGAATATCATTTAGTCGTCGTGGTATCTGCAATGGGCAGGAAAGGGGACCCTTATGCCACAGATACATTGCTTGATTTGATTGATTCCAGTGGAGGGGTATTACCCGCAAGAGAAAGAGATTTATTGCTAGGCTGCGGAGAAGTAATTTCAGCTACGCTGTTATGTAGCTTACTGAGAAGACAAAATATTTCCTCTGTTGTTTTAAATGGCGCGCAAGCAGGATTTTCAACGGATCAGCATTTTGGGAATGCCAGAATACTTGGCGTGTATCCTAAGCGTGTTTTGGAAGAGTTAGAGCTAAATAAGGTTGTCATCGTGACTGGTTTTCAAGGACAAAGCCAAGGCGGTGAGTTAACGACATTAGGACGTGGTGGAAGCGATACTTCCGCCACAGCGTTAGGTGCAGCATTACATGCTGAAATGGTTGATATTTATACCGATGTAGATGGCATCTTAACTGCAGATCCAAGAATCGTGGAAGAGGCAAAAAAATTAGCTTTTGTTAGTTATGCTGAAATATGTAATATGGCGCATCAAGGCGCCAAGGTAATACATCCTCGGGCCGTTGAGATTGCGATGCAATCGGGAATTCCGGTTCGGGTACGTTCTACATTTTCTGATGAAGAGGGTACATTAGTGGCTAATCCAGAAGGAATAAGAGATGTACAGGTTGGTGTAGTGGACAGATACGTGACCGGAATTGCTTATGTGGCGAATGTGACTCAAATTACAATTGATGCCGTAGGAAGCAATACGGACAACCTTCAGCTTAAAGTATTCCAAGCGATGGCGGAAAAAGACATTAGTGTAGACTTTATAAATGTAACTCCACATGGTGTGGTATATACAGTGTTTGATACCGAAGCAGATAAAGCACAGGAGCTGCTAGAAAATTTAGGATTTGTGCCTAAGCTTCTGCACGGATGCGCTAAAGTGTCTGTCATCGGTGGAGGAATTAATGGTGTACCTGGAATTATGGCGAAAATTGTAGAAGCATTATCAGAGCAAAATATTCCGATTTTACAATCTGCAGACTCTAATACGACAATTTGGGTTTTAGTAAATAAAGAAAATATGGGGCAGGCATTACGTTCTTTACATGCAAAGTTTGAATTGGGGCGAGAAACAAATCATTAGGAGGAGACAACATGGAATTTGGAAGGCTAATTACAGCCATGGTCACTCCCTTCGATGAACAAGGACTCATTGATTGGGATCAAACCAAAAGGCTTATGGACTACTTGATCGAAGAACAAAAAACCGAATCCTTAGTTATTTGTGGTACTACAGGAGAATCCCCAACATTGTCGGAAGCAGAAAAACTGGAATTATTTAAGTTCACAGTGAATTACAGTAGAGGGCGCTGTAAAATTATTGCTGGCACAGGAAGTAATAGTACAGCACATTCTATCGCATTAACAGAGGCGGCAGAAAAATGTGGAGTAGACGGCATTTTGCTTGTTGCACCGTATTATAATCGCCCAAATCAAGAAGGCTTGTATCGACATTTTAAAGCCATTGCACAAGCGACAGTATTACCCGTTATATTGTACAATGTGCCAAGTCGAACGGCGGTAAGTATTAGTGCTGAGACAACGATTGCTTTATCTAAAATACCTAACATCATTGCAACAAAAGAATGTGCAGGGCTAGATCAGGTTGCTGAAATTGCTGCAAATACCGAAGACGGATTTAAAATTTATTCTGGTGATGATTCTTCGTTTTTACCCGCCTTGTCAGTAGGCGCATATGGTTTAATAAGTGTATCAAGCCATATTGCAGGTAGCAAAATAAAAGATATGATTGATGCATTTGTAAATGGAGATACTACAGCTTCCGCTAAACTTCATCAGCACTTATTACCTTTATTTAAAGGATTATTTAAAATCCCAAATCCGGTTGCTGTCAAATATGCATTAGTACAGCGAGGTTTGCAGGTCGGTTCTGTGAGACTACCATTGGTTGATCCAACTGAAGAAGAAGCAAAAGAAATTAATGAATTAATCGCAAAATACTAAAGACCATAAAAAGGTCTTAATTCCAAAAACTGATGTCTGTTTACAGGCATCGGTTTTTTCTGTATAGAGCATTGTAATATGAGCATAGGAGTTTCAGCGACTTGTGTTTTGTCAATTTAATCATGTATAATGGTTTCAAGTGACTGGGTGCGGTGTATTTAATGTAAAAATTTAATTATAAAAATGATCGACGTCCAAAACAATTAGGAGGGTTAGATTCACTTGTCCAAAAAAAATAATAATGATAAATTGACGATCTTTGCATTGGGCGGCGTTGCAGAAATTGGGAAAAACATGTATGTGATTCAATACGCCAATGATATCGTCGTTATTGATGCTGGCCTAAAATTCCCTGAAGAGGATATGTTAGGCATTGATATCGTCATACCCGATATAACTTATTTAACTGAAAATCGGGATAAGGTAAGAGGGATTGTATTAACACATGGTCATGAGGACCATATTGGTGGCTTGCCATATGTTCTTAAAAACCTCAATGTTCCAGTTTATGGAACTAAGCTAACATTAGGTTTAGTTGAGAACAAGCTTAAAGAAGCAGGCTTACTAGGGGAAACAAAACGCATTTTAATCAATGCGGATTCAGAAATTGAATTAGGAACTTCCATGAAGGCAACGTTTTTCAAGACGAACCATAGTATTCCAGATTCCGTTGGGGTTTGCATTGAAACACCAGAAGGAAATGTTGTGCATACAGGTGACTTCAAATTTGATCATACCCCTGTCAATGGTCAATTTGCTGATTTACATCGTATGGGTGAAATTGGAGCAAGAGGTGTATTGGCATTATTATCTGATAGTACAAATGCTGAAAAACCAGGCTTTACGCCTTCTGAAAAAAATGTCGGTTTAGTATTAAATGATATTTTTCAAAAAGCGAGTCAACGTGTGGTTGTTGCAACTTTTGCTTCGAATGTACATCGTGTACAACAAGTTATTGATGCTGCATATGCTACAGATCGCAAGGTAACGATTATTGGTCGTAGTATGGTTAACGTAGTTTCAATCGCTTCTGAGCTTGGTTACTTAAATGTTCCTGACGGAATATTGATTGAGCCAGAGGAAGTCAACAAAATGGCAGCAGATCGTGTCGTTATTTTATGTACAGGAAGCCAAGGAGAGCCGATGTCTGCATTGACAAGAATGGCTCGTTCTACTCATCGGAAGGTGGATATTTTACCTGGAGATACTGTCATTATCGCGGCAACTCCAGTACCTGGTAACGAAAAATTTGTAGGACGCACGATTGATGAGTTATTCCGTTTAGGCGCTGAAGTAATCTATAGTGGTTCTAACTCAGGTGTGCACGTATCTGGTCATGGTAGCCAAGAGGAATTAAAGCTGATGCTGAACTTGATGAAGCCTAAATACTTTATTCCAATTCATGGTGAATATCGTATGTTGCGTAAGCATGCTCAATTAGGAGAATCTGTAGGGGTTGACCCTGACAATATTTTCTTAGTCGATATTGGTGATATTGTAGAGATTGAGCAAGGCTCAGCTCGTAAAGCAGGTAAAGTACCAGCAGGTAACGTATTAATAGATGGACTTGGCGTTGGTGATGTAGGAAATATTGTACTTCGCGATCGTAAGTTATTATCACAGGACGGTATTCTTGTTGTTGTTGTTACACTAAGCAAGCAAGACGGTACGATTGTATCTGGTCCAGACATTATTTCACGTGGTTTTGTTTATGTCAGAGAATCTGAGGGCTTGTTAGATGAGGCTAATCGTATTGTTTCTAGCACCTTAGAGAAATTGATGAGTGAAAATGTAAATGAATGGGCTTCATTGAAAACCAATGTAAAAGATGCATTAGGACGTTTTCTATATGAGCAAACTAGACGTAGACCTATGATACTTCCTATTATTATGGAAGTGTAACCCATAAAGGGCACACAGTCGCCTCTTCTCCTGTCAAGTAATATTGGACGGTTCCTTCAGGAGAGGGGGCTTTTTTTGTTTTAAACTCCTTTTTGTGTTGTAGTACTTTTGCAAGTATAGGTTGTAGTGTCATCTCCACATACTAAGGCATCAATGAAATACTTAGGAGGACCAACCTAATGACAGAAAAACAAACCAAAATAAAAAATGAGGAACAAGAACCTGTTTCACCACCTGTAGAAGAGCCAAGTGATAAAAAAACAGATGTTCCCCAAATGATTCAGCAACTAGGACAAACCTCTGTGCCGACGAGCAATGAGTCTAATGTATATTGTTTAACCATTATAGGACAAATCGAAGGACATCTTGTGCTTCCACCTCAAAATAAAACAACGAAATATGAGCATCTCATTCCTCAATTAGTTGCTGCAGAACAAAGTAAACAAATCGAAGGCTTGCTTATCATCTTAAATACAGTTGGTGGAGATGTTGAGGCAGGGCTGGCGATTGCAGAGATGTTATCATCACTAACCAAACCAACGGTAACGGTTGTTATTGGGGGTGGACATAGCATTGGTGTACCGATTGCTGTTGCCTCTGATTATTCCTTTATAGCAGAAAGTGCTACCATGACGATTCATCCAATAAGAATGACAGGAATGGTAATTGGTGTGCCTCAAACCTTTGAATACATGGAGAAAATGCAAGAAAGGGTTGTACGCTTTGTCACAACACATTCCAGAATGTCTGAAAGTATGTTTAAAGAGCTTATGTTTAAAACAGGTGAGCTAAATCGAGATATTGGTACCGCAGTAGGTGGAGCAGATGCAGTGAAATATGGGTTAATTGATGGTATTGGTGGAATAGGTGAAGGGCTTTTAAAACTTAATGAATTAATTACTCAAAAGAAATCTGCGATTAGCACACAATATGGGGGGCTTACACAATGAGTGATTATTATGATCCTTATACCTTTGAGGCTTATGGGAGTCCTGAGGATCAAGTTCAAAATTATATTGAAGTTGATATGAATGGGGTATTAATGCAAGTTCGGATGGAAGGGACAAATAAAGCTACGATTATTCGTCTGTTACGCTGTAATTTAGATTACTATTTAGATCCTGCATATGCCCCAGGGAGTCAAATCATGTTTATGCCTCAATTGATGTCGTAGTCTATATATGAATATATTGTTTCTTATAGGTGTCCCTCGGATGAATATGGTATAATATTCTTCTGGGGGGTGTTCCTTTTTGGCTGCAAAACGTAAAAAAAGAAAAAGGAAATCTGCTGCAATTGGTAGCATACTTAAATATGAAATATATGGGATCATCCTAATTACATTATCCATGATTGCTTTAGCCGGTGAAGCGGCTGTAGGTCGAACATTGTCAAAGATGTCTGCCCTTTTACTTGGGAAATTTTATTTTACTATACCTTTGATTGGCATATATATCGGACTTGCGGTTATGATTCATCGCAAATGGCCTACAAAATGGAGTCAGAAAAAAAGTGGGTTATTGCTTGCTGTTCTAGCCTTAGTATTGATGAGTACAATTTTAACAATGAAGCAAAAAATGATGCCGGGCGTTTCCTTAACTGCCTCGCAAATATTTAGTCAAATCAATGGAGATATTCGGTCTGCCTTATTTCAGCCTGGCAATGAAAATATAGGCTTTAGTATGGTGAATTTAAATATTAGCGGGGGTTACATAGGAGGAATAGAGTTTACTCTTCTGTATTCATTATTTGGAATGGCAGGAGCTACACTCATCATGATCGTGATGTTAGCCATTAGCTTTATGTTAATTACCGGATTATCCTATGTGGAAATGTTTAGAGTCGCTCGAACCCATGCTGGGCAATGGAGTAAGCTAATAAATAAAAAGCTACATTTGTTACGTCCAGTTCCTGTTAGACAAAGTAAAAGACAAAAGGTGAGTCCCCCTATCTCTGAACCTCTTCAGGAAGATGAGGAGCAAGCTCAAACTACTTTCGATAGTCAGGATGGGGTTGAGACCTCCTCGGCTCAAGGAATCAAAAAAATGTTGGTTCAATTGTTAGGCTTTAAAAATAAAAAAGAAATACCTTTGCCAGAGGATACTGTTCAGAAGGATGCTTTATCCTCCTCTAATCAAGAAGAACAAAGGTCTGGTCCTGTGATGATTAATTGGAATGATCTTGATTATGATCAGGAAGGTTGGCACTCATCTGAACAAGAAGCAATAGAGCCTTTGTCAGAGGACAAGCATCTTACATCGCAAGAAACGGGTCCAATAATACGTGATTTCTTCGATCACATTCAGAAGGAAGAGAACTTTGAATTTGAGGAAGAACTCACAGATCCTAATAGCCTTGATATGGCTTCTACTGAAAATGTACAAGTTGATGTTGATTCACAAAGAGAGGCAGAACTGGAAGGTGGGGATATGACTCAAGCTGAGACTGCCGATGTTGCGTCGGATTCTGATTCATCATTAGCTTTAAATTCAGAGCTTGGCCCAGATTTAAACCAAACTGAACCGCCTCCACCCAAACCTGCTCCTAAGCCTTATAAGTTACCATCCTTCCGTTTGCTTTCAAAGCCTTCAGGTGGAGGTAAGTCCAAGGATCAAGCAGATTATATGCAAACCGCGCGTAAGCTTGAAGCGACACTTGAAAGCTTTGGTGTACGTGCGCGTGTGCTTGAGGTCGTCAGAGGACCAGCAGTAACAAGATACGAAATTCAGCCAGATATTGGTGTGAAGGTAAGCCGAATTGTGAATTTGACCGATGATATTGCATTAGCGCTTGCCGCTAAAGATATTCGGATGGAAGCTCCAATCCCAGGGAAATCAGCCATTGGTATAGAGGTTCCAAACAATGAGGTTTCATTAGTGACAATGCGGGAAGTCATGGAGACGCAAACGTTTCAGGAAGCAGAGTCTAAGCTTTCGATTGCATTTGGACGAGACATTTCAGGGGCTACAATTGTAGGGAATCTTGCTAAAATGCCCCATCTATTAGTAGCAGGAGCAACAGGTTCAGGAAAATCGGTATGTATTAATGGGATTATTACGAGTATTTTGTACAAAGCAAAGCCAGATGAAGTTAAATTTTTAATGGTAGACCCTAAAATGGTGGAGCTAAACGTATATAATGGCATTCCTCATTTGCTTGCACCGGTTGTGACCGATCCTAGACGTGCTTCGCTTGCACTCAAAAAAATTGTAGTCGAGATGGAAAAGCGTTATGAGCTGTTCTCTAAATCAGGAGCCAGAAATGTAGAAGCCTATAATACGATGATGAAGGATATACCTGAAAATATATTGCCTTATATCGTCGTTATTGTAGACGAGTTAGCTGACCTAATGATGGTTGCTGCTAATGATGTAGAGGATGCAATTGCTCGGTTAGCACAGATGGCTCGTGCAGCAGGGATTCATCTCATCATTGCTACTCAGCGTCCTTCTGTTGATGTTATTACTGGGGTGATCAAGGCCAATATTCCATCGCGTATTGCATTTGGTGTTTCCTCTCAGGTTGACTCTAGAACGATTTTAGATATGGCAGGCGCCGAAAAATTGCTTGGACGTGGTGATATGTTATTTATGCCGATGGGCGCATCTAAGCCTGTTCGTGTACAAGGGGCATTTATGAGTGATCAAGAAGTCGAAGCGATTGTTGGATATGTGAGTGGACAAGGTCAAGCCGAATATGATGATTCGTTAGTTCCTGAGGTAGAGGAAGAAGACCAAAGTCATGAAGAAGTGGTGGATGAATTGTTTGACCAAGCAGTACAAATTGTGGTTGATGCAAAGCAAGCGTCTGTATCCCTATTGCAACGTCGAATGAGAGTAGGTTACACGCGTGCTGCTCGTCTCATTGATTCAATGGAAGCTAGAGGTATTATTGGTCCGTATGAAGGAAGTAAGCCGCGTGAAGTATTAATGTCAATTGAGCAATATAAAATGGGTAAAATATCGTCTTAACTATATGTTGATAATGTCCTAAACTAGATAACTGTAGAAGGATCTGTGCGTTTATGTACAGGTTCTTTTTTTTGTTTATGAATAGGAAATGAGGTCGTTTGTCATACTAAAGTCAATCACATTTCAAATAAAGAAAGGTAGACTACACGTATGAAAAAAGCAAAAATATGGTTGGCTGCCGGATTGGTATTGCTATTATTTTGCCTTGTATATGGGCCAAATCCGTTTCCGAAAGGAAGCACGAATGCTCATGCTTTAGAACAAGGAGAGCCCGAAGTTGAGCCGGTATTTAGCTCACAGGTAATACAACAAGGTGCATATGGTCAAGATGTGTATGAGCTACAAGGTCGACTCAAATTTCTTGGATTTTATTATGGCAAAATAGACAGTCAGTTTGGTTCTAAAACGAAAGATTCCTTGAAATGGTTTCAATCTGAATTTGGTCTAAAGGTAGATGGGATTGCAGGTGGAAAAACAAAATTAAAGCTATATAATGCTACCAAAGCTTGGAAGCCTGGACAAAATGATGGTACTACTGGTGCGCAAGGCAATAAAGGTAACAAAGACTCTGGTAACAAAGAGACAGCAAAGCTTAGCCCGTCAAACAATCATGGATTATCCGCTAATGATTTGAAGATTATGGCAAATGCGGTGTATGGAGAATCACGTGGTGAGCCTTTTGAGGGACAAGTTGCTGTCGCTGCTGTTATTTTAAATCGTGTCAAATCACCAAGCTTTCCGAATTCAGCATCAGGGGTTATATTCCAACCCGGTGCATTTACGGCAGTAGCAGATGGTCAAATCTACTTAGAACCAAATGAATCTGCTCGTAAAGCAGTACAGCAAGCACTTAATGGATGGGACCCTTCAGATGGTTGTTTATACTATTTCAACCCTGTAACAGCCACCTCTAAATGGATTTGGACACGTCCACAAGTCAAAACGATTGGGAAACACATTTTCTGTATGTAAGTAACATACTAGGGCAATCGCTTAAGAAATGAGATCAAAAACCATTTCAAAGTGATTGCCCTAAGCTTCTTGTGAGCAGGTTGCTTCTTTACTTTGAATTGGTATAGAATGGAACTATTCATGTTACAGTAAGCGCAATTACACTTTCTTGAAAAGGAGTTTTAGGCTTGAATAAATTTGCATTTGAGCGTGGGCATGTAGGCAATGTCGCTATCCATGTTTTGCCAACCACTCGGTTTAAAACATTTGCTGTTTCATTATATGCAGGAATCCCTCTTCAAGAGGAGACTGTTACTGAAACGGCGATAACGCCATTTGTGTTAAGACGTGGTACACAATCTTTCCCAGAAAGTATTGCATTTAAGGAGCAATTAGAGCATTTATACGGAGCGGGGTTTGGATTTGATGTATACAAGCGGGGTAACTATCAAATTGTACAATTTCAGATGGATACCATTAATGATGTTTTTGTGCAAAGTGATGAATCGTTATTGGAAAAAAGTTTTTCTTTTTTAGGTGAGGTCATTACAAAACCTGCTTTAGAAAATGGAAACTTTAAAGCTTCTTATGTGCAGGCTGAAAAGGATAATGTAAAGCAAAAATTAGAATCTATTATTAACGATAAAATACGATATGCATCTGAGCGTTGTCTTGAAGAAATGTTTAGAAATGATCCTTATCGTTTACATCCGCTTGGAAAGCGTGAACATATAGATAGGGTTACATCGGAGTCATTATATGCTGCATACCAGCATTGGCTTGCACAAAGCAATCTAGATTTGTATGTTGTAGGGGATACAAGCTTACAAGAAGTAGAGCGATTGGTGGAGCGTTATTTTAATCTAAATCGTACAGGAACGTATGGGTACAGTCATGAAGTCAGTCAATTTAGTAAAGAAGATGTGCGTCATGTTGAGGAAAAACTGGATGTGAACCAAGGCAAACTTAACTTAGGACTTCGCACTCCAATAACTTATGCTAGCGATCAATATCCAGCTGCATTAGTTTATAATGGCATTTTAGGCAGCTATCCTCATTCCAAGCTGTTTATTAACGTACGTGAGAAGGCTAGTCTTGCTTATTATGCTTCATCTCGATTAGATGGGCATAAAGGTTTTGTAGGTATTCAGGCGGGAATTGAAATTAAAAATTATGAGCAGGCTCTTTCAATCATTCAGGCACAGCTTGAAGCATTGCGCAATGGTGAAATTAGTGAGACGGAGATGGAACAAACCAAGGCAATGATTAGAAACAGCTTGTTACAGCTGCAAGATTCGGCTTTTGAGATGATTAGCTTTGATTTCAATTCTGTCTTGTCTGGAAAAGTTCGATCTGCAGACCAATTGTTAGCTGCAGTAGAACAAGTTACTGTACAGGATGTAGTTGCAGTTGCGCAAACGGTTCATTTAGACACGATCTACTTTTTAACAGGGCAAAAGGAGGAATAGCAAAAGTGGAAGTGATAACGTACGATAATTTGCAGGAAACATTATATTACGAGCAGCTCCCTAATGGTCTACAGGTTTATGTCCTTCCTAAAGATGGATTTCAAAAAACGTATGCTACCTTTGCCACTCGTTATGGATCTATAGATAATCACTTTAAAGTGGCTGGGCAAGACGAACAGCAGGTTCCTGACGGTATCGCTCATTTTCTTGAACATAAAATGTTTGAGGAGCCTGATGGTTTAGATGTATTTACCAAATTTGCTGCGAATGGTGCGTCTGCCAATGCGTTCACGAGCTTTGAGCAAACTGTATACTTATTTTCAGCAACAGATCATATATTGGACAATATTGAAACGCTAATCAACTTTGTTCAAAATCCTTACTTCACAGATGAGAACGTGGAGAAGGAAAAGGGGATTATCGGTCAAGAAATTAATATGTATGGAGATAATCCGGATTGGCGTGTTTATTTTGGCTTAATTGAAGCGATGTATAACTTACATCCTATGCATATTGATATTGCAGGTACAGTGGAATCGATTAGCACGATAACGAAGGAAACGCTGTACACCTGTTACAATTCGTTTTACCACCCTAGCAACATGTTATTGTTTGTGGTTGGTGGGGTTGATGCTGAGGAAGTAATAAATGTGGTTAGAAGTAATCAGGAGCAAAAGAAATATGAGCCACAAGGCAATATTGAGCGTTACTTTGAACCTGAGCCAACCGCTGTACACGAAGCAAGAAAAGTGATTAATTTACCTGTTTCGTTACCAAAATGCCTATTTGGATTTAAAGAAAAAGTTACAGGCTTAACGAAGGAAGCATTAATTCGGCGAGATATGGTCACTAAATTAGGTTTGGATCTGTTGTTTGGTTCAAGCACTAAGCTGTACCAAAAGTTATACGATGAAGGCTTAATTAACGATGGATTTGGTCATGAGTACAATAGTAATCCTAACTATGGCTTCTCAGCGGTTGGGGGAGATACAAAAGACCCTGAAGCATTACTATCTATTGTTAAGCAAGAAGTAAGTAAGATGTTAGAGACAGGTATTGCGGCTGAAGATTTTGAACGTGCTCGCAAAAAGAAAATGGGTGGGTACTTACGTATGTTGAATTCACCTGAAAATATTGCTCATGAATTTACAAGATATGCGTTCCGCGGTGGTGATTTGTTTTCTGTACTTAATGTGTATGAATCTATTACGCTGCAGGAAGTAAATGACCGCTTACATGAGCATATTGATTGGGAGCAGGTATCTGTGTCGCTTGTGGTGAGCCCATAAATGTTATCAAATAAATTGGATAAGACGTTACAGGAAATGACGGTATTAATTACAGGGGCAAGTAGAGGTATTGGTGCAGATATTGCACTTCGCTTTGCCTCTGTAGGCATGAATGTCATCATTCATTATCTTAATTCGCATGAAATGGCGAACGATGTCGCAAGAAAGTGTATGGAGCTGGGTGCTAATGTGTTAACGGTATCTGCGGATTTAAGGCAACGTGCAGATATTGTGAAAATGAAAGAAAAATTAGACTCCCATCAATTAAAGCCGGATATTTTAGTTAATAATGCGGGTATCTCTCACTATAGTATGGTTGCAGATGTAGATGAAGATAAATGGGACGAAGTCATGGCAGTCAATTTGAAAAGTGTATTTTTATGTAGCCAGCTTTTTATGCCATATATGATCACACAGCGCTTCGGAAGAATTATTAACGTTTCCTCAATATGGGGGATTTCTGGAGGATCATGTGAGGCTGTTTATTCTGCAGCTAAAGGTGGGGTAAATGCTTTTACTAAAGCACTTGCTAAGGAGCTAGCCCCTTCTGGTGTTACTGTTAATGCAGTTGCACCTGGTGCAGTAAAAACCGATATGATGGAGCGCTTTGGTGAAGAGGAACTAAAAATGTTGGCGGATGAAATTCCACTTGGACGATTAGCTGATCCTGAAGAGATCGCTTCACTTGTATACTTCCTTGCTTTGCCGGAATCGAGCTATATTACAGGACAGATTATTTCTCCAAATGGTGGATGGCATACGTAGTGTATAAAAAGTAATCCTTTAACGCATATTACAACTGTTGATTTTAAATCTATAGCTTCAGGTGAAGGAGGATTTAGGATGTCAACAGTGCTTAAAAATTTCGATACCTGGAAAAAGTTTTTGGGTGAACGTGTCAAGCAAGCAGAGAAAATCGGCCTAAGTGAAGATACAATTTCTAATCTCGCATATGAGATTGGTGGTTTCCTCGATGAAAAGGTTGATCCTCAAAACACTGCTAACCGCACACTCAAAGAACTTTGGGATGTGGGCACCGAAGAGGAGCGTAAAACAATTGCGCATCTAATGGTGAAGCTTGCGAAGAAAAATGCATAGCTTGATGACGGAAGAGCTCTCCTGTGTAGGAGGGCTTTTCGCCCATTTTTGTATAGAACTTGCCTTTCAAAAAGAAATTATATATGATTAGACACGTATTGTTTTTTTTTGAAATATGGCAGGAAATAAGACCTAATTTGTCGAATTTCGAATAATAATGTTTTAGAATTTAAAAAAAGGTGTTTTTGTATAATGAAACAGTGGTATATGGAATATAAAATTCATAAAAATAGACCAGGCTTACTTGGAGATATTGCTTCGATGCTTGGTATGTTAGGCGTAAATATTATAACTATTAATGGTGTCGAAGGACATACTCGTGGTATGCTGTTAGAATGTAATGATGATGAAAAAATGAAGCAGATTGGCGAATTACTAAGTAATGTAGATGGCATTACAATTACAGCCTTTCGAAGTCCTAAGCTTGTTGATTTATTAGCAGTAAGACATGGGCGTTACATTATGCGAGATTCGGATGATGAAAAAACATTTAGATTTACGCGTGATGAACTTGGATTGTTAGTCGATTTTTTAGGTGAAATTTTTAAAAGACCAGGTCATCAGCTTATTGGTCTTAGAGGCATGCCCAGAGTAGGGAAAACAGAGTCGCTAATTGCTGGAAGTGTATGTGCCATGAAACGTTGGACTTTTTTGTCTTCCACGTTATTGCGTCAGACAGTACGTAGTCAGCTGTCAGCAGAGGAAATGAACCCAGAACATATTTTTATTATTGATGGCATAGTAAGTACGATTCGATCAAATGATAAGCATTACCAACTGTTACAAGAGGTTATGTCGATGCCTTCTACAAAAGTTGTGGAGCACCCTGATATTTTTATTCAGGAGTCTGCTTACAATTATGACGATTTTGACATAATTATTGAATTGCGTAACAATTATGATGAGCAAATCGTTTATGAAACGTTTACTACTATTTATGAAGATATGTAACTATAAATTATATACTGAATAACAATGGAGGTGATGATGGTGTCTGATTTGGGTCAGAAATTAAAGGAAGCCCGTCTTGCGAAAGGGTTGTCCTTAAATGATATACAAGAATTAACTAAAATTCGTAAACGATATTTAGAAGCCATCGAAGCGGGGGATTATAAAGTATTACCAGGGAGCTTTTATGTGCGGGCATTTATTAAAACCTATGCGGAAACCGTTGGACTTGATCCTGACGAGCTACTAGCAGAACATAGTGATCATGTTCCTGCTGCAGTGCAGTCAGAACAAACGATGGAACCAGTGATCCAAAAAAGACGTAGTCGGTCAGAAGTAACTCAAAATGCAAAATGGTTATCCACGGCATTAATGTGGTCGTTTGCTGTTCTTATTTTAGTCGTTATTTATTGGTATATTTCAAGCTATGGCAAAACAGATGAAGTTAAAAATACGCCTGATGATGGTAAAATTACACAAACGCAAGATCCAAAAAATTCAACAAATCCATCGAATCAAGGGAATACCACAACGCCTACTACACCAAGTAATAATGAAACAAAAGAGCCACAAAATAACACAGAGCAGCCTCCTACGGGACAGCCTAATTCCGAACAACCCCCTGGGACAAATGAGCCTAACCCAGTTGATTCATCTTCTAATCAGCCTACAGGTCAAATTGTAGTGGCCCAGGATGGAAAGGACGGCAGTGCAATTAAGTATAAAGTACAGAACTCTGGTGGAAAACCTGTAGAGGTAGTCATTACAGCAACAGGAAAAAGCTGGATGGAAGTGCGTAAAGGAAATAAAAATGGCGAAAAGCTTTATTATGAAACAATAGATAACGGAACTGAAATAAAATTTGAATTAGCTTCTGAGGGACTATTTATTAAATCTGGAGCGGCTAAAAATACATCGATTAATGTAGGTGGTACCGTTGTTGAGGATGGAAGAAATACAGCTCGTATCCAGTTAAATCTTAGTGATGAAACTAATACAGATGCATCGAATGGAAATTCATCAAATACAGATAATAATCAAAATGTGACAACACCATAACGAACTAACTAGATAACTAGTTTTTTGGTGAATAATGGATGTTTCTTATGGAGAGACTAGTGTTTGCATGGAAAACTTATCTCTTCATAAGTGAGGTGTTAGCATAATGACAGTCAGCTGGATAGTTACTGGAGTTGGTATCGTTGTAACTCTGTTAGGTTACTATTTAACGCCTAGTGCTTGGGGCTATGGGATTTTAGGATTTGGCTTAGCTCACGTTGTACTGGGGATTCTGGATATGTTTCGTAGTCCAGAGCGTCGCAAGAGTGGAAGTTAGGTTGACGCTTTAAGCGTTGCAGTGTTTTTAAAAGCTGCAACGCTTTTGTTTCGTACAAAACAACCTCCCATGGACTTTGGGAAAACTTTTACATATAATTAAATGATGATAAAGAGAAAGGGTTGTTGATGATGGCTTCAGAAAGTTCTTATGATATTGTTTCAAAAATGGATATGCAGGAGCTTACAAATGCAATAGACCAGACTGAACGTGAAATTGCAAGTCGGTTTGATTTTAAAGGGAGTAAAAGCGAATTGAAGCTAGAGAAGGATGTCCTTGTTGTCTTATCTGATGATGAGTATAAGCTCAATGCGGTTATTGATATTTTGCAGTCCAAAATGATTAAACGAGGTTTACCGATTAAAAACTTGGATTATGGCAAAATTGAGCCAGCTTCTTTAGGTGCAGTTCGTCAACGTATTGGGCTGAAAAGTGGAATTGATCAAGAAAATGCTAAAAAAATTAATGTGTTAATTCGTGATTCAAAATTAAAAGTAAAAAGTCAAATTCAAGGTGATCAAATACGCGTCACAGGTAAAAGTAAGGATGATTTACAGCAAATTATGCAGCTTTTACGTAAAGCGGATTTAACTGTTGATGTACAATTTACAAACTTTAAATAAAGATGATGGTAGTGAAAGCTGATGGCTTGATATTATTGGGGGTAGACTAATGCCGGAAAATGTAAAACATGACATGGCGGTTGAATATCTTTACACTTCTCTGTTTGTTAGGGAGGAATTAGTGTGAATCTGAATTTACCAAACCGTATTACGCTTCTTCGAATTTTTATGATTCCTTTAATGCTTATTGCTTTGTTAGTTGATGGACAATGGTGGACACAGGAATTAACGATGGGTACATATCATTTACCACTTAACCAGCTTGTAGGTGCGGTTTTATTTATTGTTGCTGCTGGCACTGATGGAATTGACGGTTATCTCGCACGCAAGCATAATCAAGTTACCAATTTAGGTAAGTTGCTTGATCCGTTAGCGGATAAGCTGTTAGTAACAGCTGTATTAATCGCACTTGTTGCAATGGGCAAATGCGAGTCTTGGATGGTCATTGTAATTATTAGCAGAGAGTTTGCGGTAACTGGCTTACGTGAGGTTGCTTTACTGGATGGCTCGGTCATTGCTGCTAGCAAATGGGGGAAGGCAAAAACAATTACTCAGATTGTAGCTATTTCTGCGCTTTTATTAAACAATTTCCCATTTGAATGGTTAAATATTCCTTTTGATTATTATGCAATATGGTTAGCGGTCATTATTACTATCTATTCAGGTATTGACTATTTTGTAAAAAATAAAAAATTGTTTTTATTTTCTAAGGTGAACCCAAAGTCGTAAATCATTAAATGTATTTTGACTTGATTGCTACTCTAATTCGCAAGGAGACATATGTAATGAAGGCAGAAATTATTGCAGTTGGTACAGAATTGTTGTTGGGACAAATTGTGAACTCCAATGCTCAATACTTGTCTCAGGAGCTTGCATCCCTTGGTATTGATGTGTATTTCCAAAGTGTTGTTGGTGATAATATGGGGCGGTTATGTGAAGCGATCCAAATTGCTTCTGACCGAGCAGATGTTGTTATCTTTACTGGTGGGATTGGTCCTACTCAAGATGATTTAACTAAAGATGCGCTTGCTGCTGTATTAAAGAGACCACTGCATATTGATAGAATGGCGATGGATCATGTTGATCGTTTTTTCAAGGATCGTGGTGTTCCGATGACAGAAAACAATCGTAGACAGGCTTTAGTGATAGATGGAAGTACACCTCTGCCAAATGAAACTGGACTAGCCGTAGGAAATGCCATTGCACAGGATGGACACTTTTATATCGTACTCCCTGGTCCTCCTAAAGAAATGAAGCCAATGTTTGAACTGCAAGCTAAGCCATGGATACTACAGCATGTTTTAACGGATGAAATGCCGATTTATTCTAAAATGCTTAAGTTTGCTGGTATCGGAGAATCTTTGCTTGAAACTAAGCTATTGGATCTTATCGAAGCACAAAGCGATCCTACAATTGCTCCTTATGCTAAAGAGAGTGAAGTCACAATTCGTATTTCAACAAAGGCGAATAGTGAGCTTGAAGCGATGAGTAAGCTTGCAGGAACAGAGCAAGAAATTCGTAATCGTTTAGCAGAGCATTTGTATGCAACAGAAGATGTACCCATTGAAAAAGTGATTGTAGATATGATGACTGAACAAGGGACTACAGTAAGTGTTGCAGAGAGCTGTACTGGTGGATTGCTTATGGAGACGATCACAACGATTCCAGGAAGTGCTACTGTCTTTTCAGGTGGTATCGTTACATATTCTAATGCAATGAAGGAAAAGCTGCTGAATGTGCCTCATAAGCTGTTAGAGGGTGAGGGGGCTCCTGGGGCTGTAAGTGAAGAGACTGCAATTGTAATGGCTGAGCAAGTTCGAATGATTGGTGATGCCGATTATGGATTATCGATTACGGGTGTAGCTGGACCCGCTTATTCTGAACGCAAACCGGTTGGATTAGTTTATGTTGCCCTAGCAATTCGTGATCAAGGGACAGAGGTATACGAGTTGCACCTCAAGGGGAATCGTGATACGATTCGTGTAAGATCAGCGAAAACGATTCTTTATTATTTGTGGCGAAAGTTGAAGCAAAAAGAGTCTGAAGGCTCGCAAGCCTAATATGTTCAACGTAATCGTATATAACGAAATGCATTTAATTTAATAAGGTACGGAAGCGCCGTAACCAATAGTAATTACTATCTGGTTGCGGTTTTTTTGTTTTTTTAATATGTATTAATTCCTTGGTTAGGAGGTGAGGGATACGGAGCTAAAAAAATGTGCGAATGTATGTTCGAAAAAATGCTTGGCAAAGTAACAAAAACAAGGTACAATTAATTACAAGAAGTTTAAAGATGATAAGGATGTGAGCTGATTGTCAGATCGTCGTGCTGCGCTGGATATGGCGCTTCGTCAAATAGAAAAACAATTCGGTAAAGGTTCCATTATGAAGCTTGGAGAGTCCACGCATATGCAAGTTGAGATTATTCCTAGTGGATCTCTTGCGCTTGATATCGCACTTGGTACTGGTGGTCTTCCTCGTGGACGAATCATTGAGGTATATGGTCCGGAATCTTCAGGTAAAACAACGGTTGCGTTGCATGCTATTGCAGAAGTTCAAAAGGTTGGTGGACAAGCTGCATTTATTGATGCAGAGCATGCACTTGATCCTACTTATGCAAGTAAATTAGGCGTCGATATAGATGAGTTATTGTTATCCCAACCGGATACTGGAGAGCAAGCGCTAGAGATTGCTGAAGCATTAGTACGTAGTGGTGCAGTAGACATTATTGTTATTGACTCTGTAGCAGCTCTTGTTCCAAAAGCGGAAATTGAAGGGGATATGGGTGATTCTCACGTTGGTTTACAAGCGAGATTGATGTCCCAAGCACTTCGTAAGTTGTCTGGTGCGATTAGCAAATCTAAAACTATTGCGATCTTTATTAACCAGTTGCGTGAAAAAGTTGGGGTTATGTTTGGTAACCCAGAAACAACGCCAGGTGGTCGTGCATTGAAGTTCTACTCTACTGTTCGTCTAGATGTTCGTCGTATTGAGACAATTAAGATGGGCAACGATATGGTAGGGAACCGTACAAGAATTAAAGTAGTAAAAAATAAAGTAGCACCACCGTTTAAACAAGCGGAAATTGATATTATGTATGGTGAAGGTATTTCAAAAGAAGGTAGTATTATCGATATTGGTGTAGAGCAAGATATTGTGGATAAAAGTGGTGCTTGGTATTCATATGAAGGTGAGCGTCTAGGTCAAGGTCGTGAAAATGCGAAGCAATACTTGAAAGACCATCCAGAAATTTGTAATAAAATTGAGCTGAAAATTCGTGAAGTAAGTAATTTGTCTTCTACTACGACTTCTCCTTCTGAAGCAGAACTTGCAGAGGAAGCAAAAGAAGAACAGGCATTATTTAGCGAAGAATAATAGTTTGCTTATATTTTAGTGGTTTAATGATCTAATTGATGTCAAAATGCTCTGAACGCCGATAAAATGAGGCGGTATCAGGGCATTTTTTATATTACTCAGCTAGTATTATTGAATTTAGGTGAAATCATTTACATTTTTGATGATGTTGCTTAAGCAGAACATGCGTTAACCGCTTAACGAGATGATATAATGAAGTAGGGTTCTACAGGTAACAGGAGGGAAGGAATTGAATCCAAAAAAAAATAAGTATAACAGCTATGATGATGACGTTATTGATATTTCAGAGCAAGATGATTGGACGAGGCTACAAAGGGATGAAAAAGCTGAGGAAGCTACTTCACTATCTTCAATTTTAGAGCTAAGTGATGAGACAGAACTCACTGTGACAGCTGTTCAAAAGCTAAAAAAACCAAAATGGCGTTATCGAATTATATTTGGTCAATACAGTATTGATGTCCATGAAGATATTATGATTAAATATCGTATGCTTCAAGGTGCTGTGTTCTGTAAGGGGGATTTAGAAGATATTGTAGCGGCAGATGAACAGCAGCAGACTTATGCGGATGCCCTGTCTTATTTAGCACGAAAGCCTAGAACAGCCTATGAAATAAGTATGAAATTACGTGAAAAAGGCTGGGGAGAGACGGCGATTGTAACTAGTATTGAAAGATTAAGCAACGAAGGTTTCATTGACGATACAGCATACGCACAGCAATGGGCAAATCAGCGAGTTAAAAGCAAAGCTAAGGGAAAGTTATGGGTCAAACAAGAATTGCGTCAGAAAGGCATTTCTAAGCCGCTCATAGAGGAAGCTTTAAATGGAATAAGTGAAGACGAAGAATTTGAGAGTGCATTACAGCTCGCAACAAAAAAATGGAACCAAACTTCTGGTGAACGGATAGACAAACAGAGGAAAACAGGATCATTTTTGCTTAGACGTGGTTATTCTGGAAGCTTAGTGTCAAGAGTATTAAGACAGGTCGATGAAGATAATACAACATAAATAGGCAATTGCTTGACAATATCTTTCTGACAATAATAAAATGGAATGGAATCTATAATTATTTGAGTCCAATTTTCCTTCCAGTAATGTTGGATTCGTTAAGGTTCTGTTCGCCAATCATGAAGGTTTGTTGCTCCGTCTTGAGTACGGACGGTCATGCTTGCATGCCAACCTATCTGAATCGGCTTATAATCGATTCTTAGTATGAATGATGAATGAGAAGTAGAGGAAAAAATTGAAAACAATCCCAAGGAATGCCTTGGAGGAACCAGCGAGGGGGGTGAACAGATGTTGCCAATCTGGGTCGAAATCGTTCTCGTTGTAGCCGCTTTATTCTTGGGGTTCGTAGCAGGATATTTTATTCGCAAATCTCTTGCAGAAGCTAAAATTTCCAGTGCGGAGCATGCTGCAAGTCAAATCTTGGAGAGTGCTAAGAAAGATGCCGAGGCACTGAAAAAGGAAACAGTTCTTGAAGCTAAGGATGAGGTCCATAGAGTGAGAGCTGAAGCTGATAAAGACATTCGTGAACGTCGCAATGAAATTCAACGGCAAGAAAGACGATTGTTGCAAAAGGAAGAGTCGCTGGATAAAAAATTGGATTCGCTTGAACGCAAAGAAGAGCAAGTGGCAAGCAAAGAGAAACGTATTGAAGAAACACAACAGCAGATTGATTTAATTTACAAAAATCAAGTGCAGGAATTGGAGAGAATTTCCAATTTAACGATGGAGGATGCTCGGGGCATTATTTTAAATAATGTGGAACAAGAGGTTCGCCATGAAACCGCACAAATGATCAAGGATATTGAGCAACAGGCAAAAGAAGAAGCAGACAAAAAATCTCGTGAGATTATTACTACTGCTATCCAACGTTGTGCTGCTGATCATGTCGCAGAGACTACAGTATCTGTTGTTACATTGCCTAATGAAGAGATGAAAGGACGTATTATCGGTCGTGAAGGTCGTAATATTCGTGCCTTGGAAACTTTAACAGGAATTGATCTCATTATTGATGATACGCCGGAAGCCGTAATTCTATCAGGATTTGATCCGATTCGTCGTGAAATTGCTCGAACTGCTTTAGAAAAACTAGTAGCAGACGGTCGAATTCATCCTGCTCGTATAGAAGAGATGGTTGAGAAATCTCGTCGCGAAGTAGATGAAAGAATTCGTGAGTATGGGGAACAAGCTACGTTTGAAGTAGGTGTTCATGCACTTCATCCGGATTTGATCAAGATATTAGGTCGTTTAAAATTCCGGACAAGTTATGGTCAAAATGTGCTCAAGCATTCCATGGAAGTTGCTTATCTAGCTGGCTTAATGGCTGGCGAGCTAGGCGAAGATATTGTACTTGCGAAAAGAGCAGGATTATTACACGATATCGGTAAAGCACTTGACCATGAAGTGGAAGGTTCTCATGTTGAAATTGGTGTAGAGCTAGCTAAGAAGTATAAAGAACATCCAGTTGTCATTAACAGTATCGCTTCTCACCATGGAGATTGTGAAGCTACATCTGTAATCGCAATGTTGGTTGGTGCAGCTGATGCATTATCAGCAGCAAGACCTGGCGCACGTCGGGAAACACTTGAAACGTATATTCGTCGTCTTGAAAAGCTTGAGGAGATTTCTGAATCCTTTGAGGGTGTTGAAAAATCGTATGCAATTCAAGCTGGGCGTGAAGTACGTGTTATGGTACAACCTGATAAGATTGATGATGCTGAAAGCTTCCGCTTGGCACGTGATATTACGAAGACAATTGAGAATGAACTGGATTATCCTGGTCATATCAAGGTTACTGTCATTCGTGAAACTAGAGCGGTTGAATACGCGAAGTAAAAGCTTTGTGAGAAGGGGCCTCTTATGGGCCTCTTTTTCATTCAAGGCAACCTAAGTTAGGAGTGGAGTATCATAAAAGTTTTATTTATTGGTGATATCGTAGGAAACACTGGAAGAAAAGCATTAAAGGAAACTTTACCGCGTTTGAAAAGCAAATATAACCCACATATCATTATTGCAAATGGTGAAAATGCGGCAGCAGGTCGAGGGATTACAGGGAAAATTGCTAGGGAATTTTTTGAAATGGGGATTCATGGCTTAACGATGGGGAACCATACCTGGGATAATAAAGAGATTTTTGACTTTATTGATGATGAACCACGAATGATTCGTCCAGCAAATTATCCAGAGGGAACACCTGGACGTGGATATACAATTATTCAAGCGGGCGGTAAGGAATTAGCGCTAGTAAATTTGATGGGAAGAACGTTTTTGCCAGCAATTGAAGACCCGTTCCGCTATGCGGATGAAATTGTGGATGAGCTTCGTAAAAAATATAAGCATATCCTTGTTGATTTTCATGCTGAAGCAACCTCTGAGAAAATTGCAATGGGATGGCATTTAGATGGACGTGCTTCTCTTGTAGTGGGTACGCATACGCATGTGCAAAGCAATGACGATATTATCTTGCCACAGGGCACTGCCTATTTAACGGATGCGGGTATGGTTGGCTCACGTGAAGGTGTATTGGGGATGCAACGTGAAGCTGTGTTGCAGAAATTTATTACTCAACTTCCAGTTAGATTCCAAGTATGTGAAGGAAAATGGCAGTTCCATGCGGTTATCGTTGATTTAGATGATCAGACAGGACGAGCTAAAAAGATTGAAAAGATTCGTTTACTTGAAGACGAATGGATTATGGATTAACCTCCATATAATATAAATAATTAGATCACGTCATAAATAAATGACATGTTCTGGGTAAGTAGTGAATATCCTCTAAGTAGTGGAATCAACCATTATTCCCAGGGAGGTACTTACCATGGAAGTATTAAAAGTTTCAGCAAAATCCAATCCTAACTCCGTTGCGGGCGCGTTAGCTGGTGTGTTAAGAGAACGAGGAGTAGCTGAGCTACAAGCAATTGGGGCAGGAGCATTAAATCAAGCGATTAAAGCTGTTGCAATTGCTAGAGGATTTGTAGCGCCAAGTGGTGTTGATTTAATTTGTATTCCTGCTTTTACGGATATCGTTATTGATGGAGAAGATCGAACAGCGATTAAACTAATTGTAGAACCAAGATAGCATGAAAAATGCTAAGAACAGACCTGTTTACGATGTAGACAGGTTTTTTTGTCAGTTTTACAAATTGGGGTGAAGAGCTAATGAAAAATAAAAATAACGAAAATATGAATTTGAACAAAAATATTTCAGTTATTGATTTTCATTGTGATGTATTAAGTAAGCTACAGCAGCAACCAACGCTTAGTTTTGTTGATAGTGATCAGCTTGATATGTCGTATGAAAAAATGAAGGCGGGTAACATTGCCTTACAATGCTTTGCAATTTATTTATCGGAAAAGCTAGGTCAAGCTTCTTTTAGTCATATTGATGAGCAGATTCAGATTTTTAATGAGCAGGTCGTTCCTTATGGTATTTTCCCGATAACAAATAAGCAAGAGCTTTTAAAAGCCAAGCAGCTAGGGCAGATAGGAGGGATTTTATCAATTGAAGGCGCAGATGGACTAGCAGGTAATTTCAATAATCTGGAGCAATGTTATGAGCGAGGTGTACGCCTCCTTGGTCTAACATGGAATTATGCGAATTGGGCAGCAGATGGCGTTTTAGAGCCACGTAATGGTGGATTAACAGATAAAGGAGTTCAGCTTGTACATAAGTGTCATGAGCTAGGGATGATTATGGACGTATCACATTTGTCTAAAAATGGGTTTTGGCATTTAAGTGAATTGGCTCATGAAGTGAATAAACCATTTATTGCATCACATTCTAACGCGATCGAGGTTTGCAGAAATGTCCGTAACTTAAGTGATGAGCAAATCCGTGACATTATTGGATTACAAGGCAGAATCGGCTTGAATTTTTACCCACCGTTTGTTACTAGTGAGCCTTTTCCAACTGCAAAAAGTTTATTGCCACATATTGAACATATTTGTGAGCTAGGTGGAGCAAAGCATATAATGATGGGTGCTGACTTTGATGGCATAGACCGACATTTAGCTGGATTAACAGACGGAGCCTGTTATCCTTATTTAACGGAGCTTCTACTACGATACTATGATGAGGATTTAGTAAGAGACTGGATGTATAACAATGCTTATTCTTTTTTGGAGTCATGGCTCCCTCACTAAGGATAGGGCATTGGAGACATGCTCGTTGATTATAGGTTAAATATGATAAAATAATCTCGTGAATATTTATTTAGTATAAATGCAGGAGGTTATTTTATTATGCAAAGAGATGATTTTGGAAATCGTATGAAAAAATATGAAAATTGTTATCGTTATCAGCTTCCTCAAAGACTTCCCGTCATTATTCGTATAGATGGCACTCATTTTCATACATATACTAAAGGCATGGAAAAGCCGTTTGATCAAAAGTTAATTGAAGTATTTTGGGAGACTGGCAAATATCTTGCGAAAAATATAATGGGCTGTAAGCTCGTCTATCACCAAAGTGATGAAATATCGTTGCTCCTTACAAATTATGATAAATTAACGACACAATCTTGGTTTCAAAACAACCTACAAAAAATGGTGTCTGTTGCAGCATCTATGACTACGGCTAAATTTAATTATGAGATGGCAAAGGTATATCCAGATAGAGGTTTGGCTACATTTGATGCAAGAGCATGGGTACTTCCGCTAGATGAAGTAACAAATTATTTTTTATGGAGACAACAGGATGCTACAAAAAACAGTATTTCTATGGTAGCTCAAGCTCATTTTGCCCAGTCGGAAATTCAAGGCTTAAGCGGAAAGCAGCTTCAGGATAAGTTGTTTTTAGAAAGAAATATAAACTGGAATGACCTCGAAGTATGGAAAAAGAGAGGAATTTGTATCCTCAAGCAAAATTACCTTAAAGGGGAAACTACAAGAAGTAAATGGGATGTTGATAACAATACTCCGATATTTTCACAGCAAAGAGAGTATATTAATCAATTTGTTTATTTAGATAATAAATGACTTGGGAGATTACTGAAAGAGGTGTAACGATTGCAATGTGTTATTTTTATAGGCATCCAAGCATCAGGGAAATCTACATTCTTTAAAGAAAACTTTTTTGCTACACATATGCGTATTAACTTGGACATGTTAAAAACGAGGAATCGTGAAAATATTTATTTGGATGCATCTATAAAGGCAGTACAGCCATTTGTAATAGATAATACGAATCCAACTGTTGAGAGTAGAAAAAAATATATTTCATTAGCAAGGGCTAATCGTTTCGAAGTCATAGGGTATTATTTTGAGCCAAATTATGAACAATCAATTCGACGTAATGAGACAAGAAGCGGTAAGGCTAAAATCCCTGATATCGGTATTAAAAGTGTTTTGGCGCAGTTAGAGCCACCTACCTATGAGGAAGGTTTCGATAAGCTATATCGTGTATATGCTGAAGATGGTGAATTTGTTGTGAATGAATTTGACAATCCTGTTGCAAAAGGTTGAAAAGTGCATGAAAATGATGAATTTATCACCTTGATTTTTTCCTTTTTCATGAAAACAGGTGTATAATAGATGCTGATGTCAACTGTTATTATATAGAGAACAAACGAGGAGTGTTTGCAAAAATGAGCAAAACAGTACCTGTCGGCGTATCAGCCCGTCATATTCATTTAACTCAAGAACATATTGAAGTATTATTTGGACAAGGTTATCAATTAACTGAGTTCAAGCCTTTATCTCAACCAGGACAATTTGCTGCAAATGAAACTGTGGCTGTAATTGGTCCAAAAGGTCAATTTGACAAGGTTCGTATTTTAGGACCAGCTCGTCCTGCTTCTCAGTTAGAAATTTCCCGTACTGATTCATTTGCAATTGGTGTAAAAGCTCCAGTTCGTGAGTCTGGAAGTATTGAAGGTACACCAGGTATTACAATTAAAGGTCCTGCTGGTGAAGTTGAATTGGACAAAGGTGTCATTGTCGCAGCTCGTCATATTCATTTCCATACCTCTGATGCACAAAAATGGGGAATTGCAGACAAGCAATTGCTTAAAGTGCGTTTAGGTGGAGAACGTGGTTTGGTATTAGAAAATGTCATTGCACGTGTCGCTGATTCTTTTGCACTTGATATGCACATTGATACAGATGAAGCAAATGCAGCGGGTGCAAAAACTGGAGATACAGCAGAAATTATTGACTAAGCTTAAAAACGAGACCATCAACTTCTATCTTTTGTAGGAGTGATGATCTCGTTTTTTTGTTTTATTTGATAAAAAGTAGTTAAAAAATTAGTTAGAATTTTGAATCATATTGATATCTGAGGAGATTTGCTGGAGCTGGATGTAACAATTTTCATATATTTTTTTTATTTCAGCATTTTGTGACGTATTCGCTAAATATTGCACTTGATATCCGCATTTTTTTAGTTGCGATACAACAGTAGGTTTTTGTTTTGACTTTAAATTTACTGTAGCCTGATCCTCGTATAAATCAATGTATAACTCTCCAGAGGTGTCCACCTGCGCTAAAAAAACATCTTTGTGATTGATCCCGAGCTCCTTTAGCTTATTATCTAACCACTTTCGGTTAATGCCAGCGGTAGCCATCGTTTTATCCATAATTTCCCCGTCCATAATAATGACTTGGGGCTCACTTTCCGGAGTAACATCAATTCCTAAAATGTCGGCAGTTAAAGGCAAATGCTGTTTTTTTAGCAAGGTATTTATTTCTCCGTCTGGTTCAATAACCGCAAATTCCACCTCGCTCAGCTTGAAAATGTTCTTCTTTCGTAGCTGCTCTAGCAATTCCTCGCTCGTCAACTTTTCCTTTTTGAGATTTTTCTCTAATACCCGCCCATTTTTAATAAGAACAGTTGCACTACCGTCAACAAAGTTGCGAATTTTTTTGCTTTTTAGTTCGATCTTTTCAATACCCAGTGAAACAGTAACCCATGCAACTAAAGCAATAATTCCTAAATACCAGTTGCTGCTTTCTTCGATTGAAATATAGGCAGTCAAGTTCCCGATTGTAATCCCTGTAATATACTCAAACAACGAAAGCTGAGAAATTTGACGTTTACCTAATAGCTTGGTGAGTGTAAATATAACAACAACTGCAATTAATGTTTTGCATAAAATCATTACCCAGAGTGGCATATTTCTGCTCCTCCTCATGTTTAATGTGAGAATAGCCGTACGTAAAGCCCTAGACAAGACACTATGTCTAATAACTTCAAGCATGTGCAACATTTATACTTTTTACTAATGCAAAAAATGGATAAGGAAATAAATCTATACCACAGTGGGATCGAGCCGAAGAAGTGGAGGAAATCTTCGGCTGTGTCGAAAAAAGGGGGAGGGTAGCAGCTAACTTCGGAGGAGAAGCAGATACATTTTTTTAAACATGCATAAAAACGCTTCATACCTTATGTGAGAAGCGGTTAGTAATACCTATAATGAATTTAATCAGGTTCATGGATGTGTATGTTCCGCGCTTAGTAAACCTTCGATATATCCCTCTACCTTAGCTTGCTGTCTATCTGTTAGTTGATGGTACAGCGATAAAAAATGCTGATCGCCTGCACTAATACTATAATCCTGAGGTCCTTCCTTTTGAGTGTCATCATTTGAAATTGGGCAATTTGATTCATTTTTATGGTTTGGCTCTGTCCCTAACAATAACCAATCTGTCGTTACATTAAAAAAACGTGCTAAATCAATGATTAGATCAAGTTTAGGTAACCGTTCATTTAGCTCGTATTTACCTAAATTGTTGAAATGAAGCTCCTTCATTAGCAGGTTTTGTGACATCTGATTTTTTTTTCGTAAAAATGCAATCCTTTCTCCTAGAGTATCCATGCTATGTTTTATCACCTCTCTGTCAATTTGACATTGATTATTCCCGAATATTGAGTTAAAATGTCGAAAAAGAACTAATTTTTTTCCTTCTAATGTCATATTGACTTTAAAATGCCCACGTGATACGATTTCATGTCATTTATTTTATCATAAATCAGTATCAACAATCGAAAATGAATAGAAAGGGATGGGAGGGCTTGGATTCTGTACAAAATAGTAACTCATCCTTACTTTTTAGGGTAGAAGTGAAGAAGCGACTCATTGAGTTAGATATGACACAACGAGAATTAGCTAAAAAAATTGGCGTTAATGAAAACTATTTAACTGATATTTTACGTGGGCGACGTTCAGGAAAAAAGTATCAAGCAGCCATAAGGTGTGTTCTTGGTATTAGTTCTAATTCAACACAAACAGAGGAGGGAAATTACAAATAACAAAATAACGTTGTTTATACGGTAAGAGGGGGATATTCTTTTGGACTCGTCATTTTCGCTTGAACCTTTACTTGAAGTATTTATCTTCGAATCTTCCCAGCTTTTGGAGCAGCTAGAGCAATCCGTTATAAGTGGTGAAAGCACAAGTGACTTCTCGCCAGCCTTAATCGATGAAATCATGCGTTCGATGCACACGATCAAAGGCTCATCTGCAATGATGAAATTTGAAAATATTGCTCATCTATCACATTCGCTCGAAGATTTATTTTATTTTTTACGTGAGGATCATCCTGCTATCGTTGATTATTCTACCTTATCTGATCTTGTTTTAGAAGGCTGCGATTTTATTAAGCTTGAAATATACAAAATACGTAATGGAGATGATCCAGACGGTGAAGCATCGGCATTAATAGAAAAAATTGAGCAATTTCTAACTGAGCTTAAACAGGAAAATGACACTACACAAATCGAAAATCCTATGCATACATACAATGTGATTATTACATTTGAATATGATTGTCCAATGCCTAATGTTAGAGCCTTTGCCCTTGTACATCAGTTAGAGGAGCTTGTGGATCATATTCACTATTATCCAGAGGATATCGCTAGCAATTCAGACAGTGCATCTAAAATTCAAGAAAAAGGATTTTCCATGTGGCTTCAAACTAGTAAAACAGAAGAAGAACTATATACTTTTTTTGCAGGCACACCATTTTTGAAAACCATTGATTTTTGTCAGTGTGAGCCAGCTTCCTGTTTAGATGATTCATCTCAAATTAGTGAAACTGTAATTCGCGAATCTGTAATTTATGAATCTTCAATTGGTGATTCTGCAATTGTTAATAATTTGCCTAAAGCCACCACCGATTCTACATTAACTCAGTCCAGTATGATTAGTGTTCAGGTTGGGAAATTAGATAAATTGATGGATTTAGTAGGAGAGCTTGTCATTTCTGAAGCGATGGTTACCCAAAATCCTGAACTTAAGGATCTTCCTTTAGAGCAATTCACCAAAGCGGCTCGTCAACTGAAAAAAATTACGAGTGAAATTCAGGACATGGTAATGTCGATTCGTATGGTTCCATTAGCAACAACCTTTCACAAGATGCGCCGTATCGTTAGAGATATGTGTAAAAAAATGAATAAAGATATTCATCTTGAAGTGATTGGTGAGGACACCGAGGTAGATAAAAATATTATTGAGCGTATTTCTGATCCCTTAATGCACTTAATTCGTAATGCGGTGGATCATGGCATCGAATCACCAGATGATCGCGAGACTAAAGGAAAAAATAAAACAGGTGTAATTACACTTGAAGCAAGACATGTAGGTAGTGAAGTCATTATTATTTTGAAGGATGACGGAAAAGGTTTAGATCGCAGCAAGATTTTAAGTAGAGCAAGAGAAAATAAGCTTCTGCTAAAACCTGAAGAGGAGATGAGTGATAAAGAGGTGTTTGGACTCATTTTCCTACCTGGATTTTCAACAAAAGAAGCAGTCACAGAGTTTTCTGGTCGAGGTGTCGGGATGGACGTCGTTACTCGTAACCTTGAGGTGGTAGGTGGTAATGTTCTTGTTGAAAGTGAATATGGTCAAGGCACTACGATTACTTTGCGTTTACCGCTCACATTAGCCATTATTGATGGAATGAATATATCAGTGGGACAATCGCGTTTTACAATTCCAACTGTATCGATTCGTGAATCATTCCGTACTGATGAAAGAGATATTATTACTAATCCAAATGGACAAGAAATGTTAATGGTGAGAGGTCATTGTTACCCTGTTCTCCGTTTGCATAAGCATTACAACATTTCTACTAACGTAAGCAGTATGTCAGATGGAATTATTATTATGGTTGAAAATGAAAGAGATACGGTATGCATTTTTGCAGATCAACTACTTGGAGAACAGCAGGTTGTTGTGAAAGCTCTACCTGAATACATTCGCAAGGTGAAGGACATTCGGGGCTTAGGTGGCTGTACATTGCTTGGCGATGGCAGTATCAGCTTAATTTTAGATATATCAGGCTTGCTACAACTAAATTAAGACCAGCTATTCAATTATGGAGAGACGGGGGATTATTTATGAAATGGTTTTATGATTTAAAGCTTGCCAAAAAGTTAATTATTAGCTTCGTGTTGGTTGCGATTATTGCAGGTATTGTGGGAACAGTAGGTATAGTAAATTTAAGTAAGCTAGAACAAAAGGATACTGAATTGTATGACCTTATGACAGTGCCAATTTCTGAAGCTGGGCAAATGTTAAACCTAATGCAAAGAATTCGTGTAAATACAAGAGAATTAATTTTGCAGGATAATGCAGAAAACAAAAAACAAATCAATGATACGTTAAAAACGCTTAGAGATCAATTAGATCAGACGGCACTTAGCTTTGAGAAAACAATCCAAAGTGAAGAAGTACGAACTAGCTTTAATAAATTTCAAACGGCTAAGCTTGAATATCGAAGCTTTATGGATGAATTAATGGTGTTTATTAACAGTGATGAAGATGATAAAGCCTATGAATATTTAAATAACACAATGAGAGAATCAGCTAAAAATCAGGAGGATGCCTTAAATGAAACCGTTTTGTTAAAGGTGGCAAATGCTCAAAAAACCTCCGATGACAATACCGCACAAGCTAGGCAAGCGATGGTCATTATGATTGTACTTGTATTGTTGGCTATGACAGTTGCGATCGTGTTAGGAATCTGGATTGCAAGATTAATTAGTAAGCCGATTAACCAAATTGTAGAGATGGCAGGCAAAGCGGCAGAGGGGGATCTAGATGTCGAATTGACTGTAAGCTCTAAGGACGAAATTGGTAGGTTAGCAGCGGCTTTTAATCATATGACGCACAACATTAATGAGGTATTGGTGAACATTAGCGCATCTGCTGATCAAGTTACCTCTGGTTCCACTCAGGTAGCTGAAACGGGAATGGTGTTATCACAAGGGGCAACAGAGCAAGCAAGTACGATTGAGGAGTTAACAGCTTCTTTAGAAGAAATCTCATCTCAAACGAATCAAAACGCAGAAAATGCAGAGTCAGCTAACAAACTAGCGACAGATGCTCGTAAAGATGCTGTGATTGGTAATGATCAAATGAAAGAAATGCTAAATGCGATGCATGATATTAATGAATCCTCTAATAACATTTCCAAGATTATTAAAGTGATAGATGAGATTGCATTCCAAACGAACATTTTAGCATTAAATGCGGCAGTAGAAGCAGCAAGAGCTGGACAACATGGTAAAGGTTTTGCGGTTGTCGCAGAGGAGGTTAGAAATTTAGCTGCAAGATCAGCAAATGCGGCCAAGGAAACGACAGAATTGATTGAAGGTTCAATCCACAAGGTAGAAGATGGCACACGAATCGCAAATGAAACTGCAGGGGCACTCAATCAAATTGTCGATGTCGTAACAGAGGTTACTGAGATCGTAAGCCAGATTGCTAGAGCTTCTCATGAACAAGCGATAGGCATTTCTCAAATTACCGAGGGTGTTACTCAGGTGTCACAAGTCACGCAAACAAATTCTGCGACATCAGAGGAAAGTGCAGCAGCAAGTGAAGAATTGTCTAGCCAAGCTGAACTGTTAAAAGAGCAAGTATCTAGGTTTAATTTGAAGCGGACAAGAACATATCGCAATAGTTCTGATTCACAACTAGAGGAATATAGCCCTGAGGTTATGCGAATGTTGGAGCAAATGTCGGGTCAATCCCAATCTAGTAAATCTAATAGTAGACGAAAAAAATCAAATTCTAATATGAAAATTGAGCTGAGTGATCAGGAATTTGGCAAGTATTAAGCTTAGGAAGGGAGGTTGCTTTTTACCATGTCAAACCTACAACATGAAGTTGTTGAAGCACTAGAGGATACACAAAAGGATAAGTTTTTAACATTTGCGTTAGGTGAACAATCATATGGCATCGATATTAAATATGTGACAGAGATTATTGGGATTCAATCAATTACAGAAGTGCCAGAGCTTCCAAATTATATTTGTGGCATTATTAATTTGCGTGGCAAAATTATTCCAGTCATGGATGTTAGATTACGTTTTAAAAAGCAATTCCGGACTTATAATGATCGAACTTGTATTATTGTTGTAGACATTTCCAATATTTCAGTAGGACTCATTGTTGACCTTGTATCAGAGGTGCTAACTATTCCAGAAGCTGATATTGTTCCACCGCCGGAAATCAACCAAGGTACTCACCGATTTATTAGAGGGATAGGCAAAGTCAATCAAGAGGTCAAGCTGATTTTAGATTGTGATAAATTGTTAAATGAAGATGAACTGGAGCAGTTGGAAGATTTTGAGTAGACAGGGGGAGCTTGTGTCTATGACAGCAGAGGAATTTTCCAAGCTTGCGCAATTTATTCAAGCGACTTACGGCATTTATTTAAAGCAGGAAAAAAAGGTAATGTTAAAAAGTCGATTGGATCAATTGCTGGCTAAAAAGCATATATCGTCTTACAGCGAATATTTTGATTATGTAAAAAATGATCAGACAGGACGAGCTGCTAGTGTGTTGGTGGATAAAATCACGACAAATCACACCTATTTTATGCGTGAAGTAGAGCATTTTCATTTCCTTCGAGATCAAGTAGTTCCTATGCTTGCACGAAGTATTAAGGATCGCGATTTACGGATCTGGAGCGCAGGTTGTTCAACGGGGGAAGAGCCCTACACGTTAGCCATGATTTTAATGGATTATTTTGCAGGACAACATCATGGGTGGGATACGAAGGTGCTTGCCACCGATATTTCCTCAAGAGTGCTTCAAGTCGCTCAGCAAGGTCAATATCAAAGTGAGCAATTAGGGAAGCTACCACAGCATTGGAAAGATAATTATTTTGTAAAAATGGATGAGGATCACTATGTCGTGGATAAAAAATTAAGAGCAGAAGTCATTTTTCGTAAATTAAATTTGATGGATGACGGCTTTCCTTTTAAACGAAAGTTTCATATCATTTTTTGTAGAAATGTAATGATTTATTTTGACCATCGTACAAGACAAAACCTGATTCAGAAATTTACGAATTTGTTAGAGCCAGGTGGATATTTATTTATAGGTTTTTCGGAAACGCTGGATAAACGGGAGACATCATTAAAATATATTATGCCTGCTGTCTATCGCAAGGTTTAGGAGGTTGAGGATTTGCGTAGCAGCAACAAAGCGATCTCTGTTTTAGTCATTGATGATAGTGCTGTATTTCGTGAAATTTTGGTACGTGGCTTGTCTTCTAATGACACCATCCATATAGTTGGAGCTGCTAAGGATGCTTATGAAGCTAGAGATATCATTATTGCTACCTTGCCGCAAGTACTGGTGTGTGATGTCGAGATGCCTAAAATGAATGGGATTGAATTCGTAAAGCAGCTAATTCCTCAATATGCTGTTCCAGTTATTGTAGCAAGTGCGCTAAGTCATAAAGTATTTGAGGCAATGAATGCTGGTGCAGTTGATTTTATTAGTAAACCAGATTTACATTCTGTGAATGGAGTTAAAGCATTTATTTTAGAATTAATTCAAAAAATTAAAGATGCTTCTAAAGCCAAATTGCCAAGTCATTCATCAACCGCATTAGCTACCCCAAGTACCTCAAGTGGTACAGGTAGTACAAGTAATACAAGTTTAAGTGCTTCAAATAGTGCTGCTAAGTATAAAGGTAGCGTGCGACTGATTGCCATTGGTGCCTCTATGGGCGGGGTACAGGCCTTACATTATTTGTTACAGCAATTACCTACAGATTTGCCTGGGATTGTTGTTGTGCAGCATATTCCTGCTGGCTTTTCAAAAATGTTTGCTGAACGACTAAATATGTCGACTCGTTTTGATGTAAGGGAAGCGAAGCAAGGTGACGTTGTAAAGCCGGGTCAAGTGTTAATTGCACCAGGAGGCAAGCATATTCGAGTGAAGAAACGTGATAATAAATATGTAATTGAATGCTTTGCAGGTGATAAAATAAGCGGGCATTGTCCCTCGGCTGACCTTCTCTTTGAGTCGGTGGCGACAAGTGTAGGTAAGGATGCGCTGGGTGTTATTTTAACAGGAATGGGTTATGATGGGGCGCGTGGGCTGCTTGCATTACGCCGAAAGGGCGGAAAAACAATTGGGCAAGATGAGGAAAGCTCTATCGTTTATGGCATGCCTAAGGTCGCTTTTGAGGTCGGAGCAGTCCAGTTACAGACAAGTCTTAGTAAAATGAGTGAACAAATTGTTAGTATGGTGAGAAAATAAGAGGAGCTGTCAAATACTGATTTATAAATAAAGCCAAGATATTGTTGCTATTTCCTAGTAGTTAGTAAGAGGGCTCTTTCACGCAAGTGAGTTAGAGCCTTTTTATTTTCCCTATGTATTTGGGGCAGTATTTAGGCATTTATAGATTAACAGCAGTGCATTGTGATATAATTTTAAATTAGCGATATATGACACATATGGTACATGAAATATAAGTTTAAAAAAGGGGAAGTGTTAGCGATGACAAAGGAGAACCAAAACTCAGCGGACTTAAAATCCGCCAAGGGCAAGGATTACTCCAAATATTTTGACTTTAGTGACGCTAAAGTGATTAGTGAAGAGGAAGGCAAAACGACGTATCGAATTAAGGGACGTAACATCCAAATTAACTCGAATCCAGACTATAAGGAAGGAAAACGTCGGGGCAAGGAAGAAATTCAAGTTCATTATAACGAAGTGATCCCAGACGAGCTGAAGAAGCTAGGAGAGGGACGCTTTTACAATATTACTACGTATGGCTGTCAAATGAACGAGCATGATACTGAAATTATTAAAGGGATGCTTGAGGAAATGGGTTATCAGTCTACTGATGATCGAACACAAGCAGATCTTATTTTGCTGAACACCTGTGCAATTCGTGAAAATGCGGAAGATAAAGTGTTTGGCGAATTAGGGCATTTAAAAACGTTGAAAACGGAAAAGCCTGATCTATTGCTTGGTGTGTGTGGTTGTATGTCTCAAGAAGAAGGCGTCGTTAATCGCATTATGCAAAAGCATAGCTTTGTAGATATGATCTTTGGGACACATAATGTCCATCGTTTGCCATACTTAATTCAAGAGGCGTTGTTTAGTAAAGAAATGGTGGTTGAGGTATGGTCTAAAGAGGGCGATATTATCGAAAACCTTCCTAAGAAGCGTGAAGGGATGCGGGCATGGGTTAACATTATGTATGGTTGCGATAAGTTTTGTACGTATTGTATCGTTCCGTATACACGTGGGAAAGAGCGTAGCCGTCGACCAGAGGATGTCATTGCAGAGGTACGTGAGTTAGCAGCTCAAGGCTATAAGGAAATTACGTTGCTTGGGCAAAATGTAAATGCTTATGGTAAAGACTTTAATGACATTAACTATTTGTTTGCAGATTTAATGGATGATATTTCGAAAATAGATATTCCTAGAGTTCGCTTCATGACATCACATCCTCGTGATTTTGATGATCATTTGATTCAAGTGCTTGCCAAAGGTGGCAATCTTGTTGAGCATATTCACTTGCCGGTTCAATCTGGTAGCACACAAGTTTTGAAAAAAATGAGCCGTAAATATACACGTGAGCATTATTTGAACCTTGTATCTAAAATGAAAGCAGCGATCCCAGGCCTTGTTTTGTCTACAGATATTATTGTTGGTTTTCCTGGGGAAACCGATGAGCAATTTGAAGAAACGATGTCTTTAGTACGCGAAGTTGGGTATGACTTTGCTTATACATTTATTTATTCACCACGTGAAGGAACTCCTGCTGCGGGGATGGAAGACAATATTCCGATGGAAGTAAAGAAGGAGCGTCTCCAGCGCTTAAATGAAGAAATTAAGAAGCATTCCTTCAAAAGTAACGATGCTGTAGTTGGACAAGTAGTTGAAGTATTGGTTGAGGGCGAAAGTAAAAATGATGCTAATGTATTATCTGGACGTACCCGTAGTAATAAGCTAGTGCATTTCGAGGGTAGTAAAGATTTGATTGGTACATTTGTGCATGTAGCGATTACAGATCCTAAAACTTGGTATATTAAAGGTAACCTTATTACTGAACAAATTACAACTGTATAGGAGGGAGCACGTTGGAGCCTCAAAGCCGAGAAGATATTATTAAAAAAGCGAAGGAGCTTGCTGGATTGATTGGTTCAAGTGAAGAGGTCCAACATTTCCAGAAGGCAGAAAAGCTAATTCAAAACCATGAGCGAATACAGTCACTGATCAGTGTGATTAAAAAAAAGCAAAAGGAAATTGTTGCTTTTGAGAGTATGAAAAATCAAACTATGGTTGATAAAATTGAAGCTGAAATTTCAGAGCTGCAAGCCGAACTGGATAGTATTCCTTTAGTAAACGAATTTCAGCAAAGCCAAAGCGATATTAACTATTTGCTACAGCTTGTTATTTCCGTTATTCATGATACTGTTTCAAAGCGTGTCTCTGTTGAAAATGGAAACGAGGTCGTAACTGATCAGACATCTGGTTACGGTGAATAGATTATCTTCAATAACCATTTGTTCAAGATATCAGTGAATGATAACCGTGTGAGTAAAGATGTACTTGCATAGTAATAACAATGCAGACAGACATCTAGGAGGAAAGCTTGATATGGATTGGTCTGAGATGATGAGCCGCAATGAGACCTCATTTTGGGGGTTTATCGGCTTTAAATTACTAACCAACGAAGAGGATAAGGTTGAAGTAGGATTAGCAGCTACAGAGCAACACTTGAATCCGATGGGAATTGTGCATGGTGGTGTTTTAACAGCTATGATGGACCAGGCAATGGGAACATTAGCGATGTCACATTGGAAAGGGACTCCGGGTGTCACAACACACATTGATGTCAATTTTTTAAATGCAATGAAGAGTGGCGAGCTTGTGGCAACGGCTCATATCGTTCATGCTAGTCAACGCACTCTTATACTTCGTGCAGAGATTCATAATGAGAATGGTATTTTAGGTTGTATTTCAACCGCAACATTTCGTAAGATGAAAAATAATTAATACAATTAATCAGTTTTATAATTAACTATGGATGATGTGGTGAATGCGAATGGGTAAGGGCGGAAGGGAAGCCCCTAAGAGGGATGATGTGAAAAAATATCGTACTCCTGATGGAATACCAGCGGATATTGTTATGTTTACATTAGCAAAACAAGAGCGAAAAGCGGCAACAAAAGCGTTGCCTAGATTTGATCTTAAAGTGATGCTTATTAAGCGTAAAAGCTGGCCATTTGCTGGTGCATGGGCACTTCCAGGAGGCTTCTCGCAAGAGGATGAATCGTTATTTGAAACAGCACAACGTGAGCTAATGGAAGAAACGGGTGTTGATGGACACCATTTAGAATACTTAGGTGTTTATAGTAAGCCAGGGCGGGATCCAAGAGGCTGGGTTATCTCGCATGCTTTTTTCGCGTTAGTTGAGGAAACGGTGCTAGAAAAAAGACAAGCAGCCGATGATGCGCATACTGTAGGCTTGTTTACAGTGCAAGAAGCACTTGATGAGCTTGACTTGGGATTTGATCATCGTGAGATTTTAGAGGATGCGTATAAACGGATTCAACAACAAATGCTTCATACGACCATCGCTAAGCAGTTCCTTCCACCACATTTCACGTTAGGTGAGCTGTATCAGGTCATTCAAACGGTAGTTCCAGATTTTGCTGAGCTTAACTTTATTCGCAAAATTACGTCTACTCGGAGTCGTCAAGGTATTTTAGAAGAAGTAAGAGATGAAGAGGGTAAACCTCTATTATCTAATCAATATTCACAGCGCCCGGCTCAGTTATATCGCTTTACAGACTTTACACCACGTTTATCGATATATACTTGAGTTCTTTAAGCACCGCTTATATTTGTAAAGGTTGGCTTAAAGAGAGAGGATGACAAACAATCATGTATGGTGAAGGCTTAGCTCTACATACGGATAAATATCAAATTAATATGATTTATGCCCATTGGATGAATGGCTCCCATGAGCGTAAAGCCGTATTTGAAGCCTATTTTCGTAAGCTTCCATTCGGTAATGGCTATGCTGTTTTTGCAGGCTTGCAGCGTATTGTGGATTATATTTCGAAGCTTCGCTTTACCGACAGAGATATTGATTATTTAGCCAAGCAAGAAGAGCAATACGATCCTGAATTTTTGGAATTACTCCGTAATTTTTCATTTAAGGGGACCATTTATTCGGTTCAAGAGGGAGCATTAGTGTTTCCAAATGAACCTTTAATCCGAGTGGAGGGGACGATTCTAGAGTCTCAGTTAATTGAAACCGCCCTTTTAAATTTTATGAATTTTCAAACCTTAATTGCAACGAAGGCATCCAGAATTAAAAGTGTAGCTGAAAATGATATTTTATTGGAGTTTGGTACACGCCGCGCTCAGGAAGCGGATGCTGCAATTTGGGGTGCAAGAGCTGCCTATATTGCTGGCTTTGACGCAACCTCTAATATGCTTGCTGGTGAAATATTTGATATCCCAACAAAAGGCACACATGCCCATTCATGGGTGCAAATTTTTGATTCAGAGCTTGAGGCGTTTGAGATCTATGCCAAAGCTTTGCCTAATCAGGTATCATTGCTCGTTGATACATTTGATACATTGCATAGTGGAATCCCAAATGCGATTAAAACAGCTAAAAGCCTAGAGAAAATCGGCAAAAAGCTTGCAAGCATTCGGCTCGATAGTGGTGACCTTGCTTACTTATCGATAAAAGCTCGTAAAATACTTGATGCGGCAGGACTCGCCGATGTTAAAATTGTCGCGTCCAATGATTTAGACGAAAATACGATGTCTAATCTAAAATCCCAAGGTGCAAAAATTGATACATGGGGAGTAGGTACGCAGCTTATTACGGCTGCGGATCAGCCTGCGCTGGGCGGCGTCTATAAGCTAGTTGAGCGTGAACGTGAGGGTGAAATGCTACCGACAATCAAAATTTCAGGTAATCCTGAAAAAGTAACCTCACCCGGTAAAAAAGAAGTTTTACGTATCATCAGCAACGAGGATGGCAAAGCGATTGCGGACTACGTGTGTCTGCCTCATGAGGAGCAAGCGCGAACTGGGGGTAAGCTGCGTTTGTTTGACCCCGTTCATCCTTACATGAAAAAAACAGTGAACAACTATAGCGTCATGTCGATGCTTGAGCCGATCTTTGTTAATGGGGAGCAGGTTTATACCTTGCCATCATTGTCACAAATCAGAGCTTACCACCAAAGCCAACTTGACCTATTCTGGCCCGAATACCTGCGTAAACTCAACCCACAAATTTACCGCGTAAATTTGAGCCAAACAGCATGGGAACTCAAACAAAAAATGCTAGAAGAATATATGAGCGTGCACGAGGATTAGATCAATTAGAGATGGACCCTATACTCATGATTCGTTAGTCATTTACAAAAATAAGCTATTCACGAAATTAGATCTGAATTTCGTAGAATAGCTTATTTTTATTTGCTGGGAAAATGGCGGAAAACGAATGCGGTTGGTGTAAAGAGTAACTAGCTAAGCTATGCACGAAATCCAAGTAGATTACGTAGAATAGCCAATGGTTTTGATTTTGTTAGTACATAAAGTAACGCGAGTAGCAGAAATCTCAGCCCTATAGCGAGTAAACTGAGCTATGCACGAAATCCAAGCAGATTTCGTAGAATAGCAAAATTCTTTTGAATGTTGCTTTCCGCCCTTATCATTGATGAGGGACAGAGGGAATGTGGAGAAGCGAAGCGGTCGTATTTAAAACTGGATTCCACCCAAATGCTGTCCTACAATGAAGGAATCCAGTTTTAAGAGCGATCGAAACCCTGCCCTCTGTCCCGAATCTATAGCTTTTTGCTTTTCCCTTTGAGCCGTCCCCTATAAAGGCTCGATGCTTTTAAATGAGTGCTTTGGCTGAGCTGGTGGAAGTGGTGGGAGTAGCGGGAGGGACAGAGGGATTGTGGAGAAGCGGAGCGGTCGTATTTAAAATCGGATTCTTACCTATAGAGAAATATAAAATGGAAGAATCCGATTTTAAGAGCGATCGAAGCAACCCTCTGTCACGTAGCGCCCGACCCACCACATCCTCCCAGCACCAGCACACCTCATTTCCAGCATCCAGCCACCTATTCCCCCTAATTATTTCTCGGGAAACCGCAGAAACCGATAATTTCAGCACTATCCTATCGATTGAAGGCGAATACTTTATTTTTGTGACATTTTGTGTTTAATACAGCTCCCTCCTTGTTCATTGTGCGGTTTATCACATCGGTAGTTGATCAGCTATGATAAATTGAAAAATTAATCGGGGCCTTTTTGTCTCGTTCTTTTAAACAGTATTTTGCATTAATGGATTATATTAAAACATTACCCATGAAGGGGGAAAAAATGTGGTAAGCTTACCCAAAATAAATGACCTAGGATTTTTTGAAATCCGTCTAGAGTCCATTGGCGGTCTGGGGGCAAATCTTGCTGGGAAAATGCTCGCTGAAGCTGGTGTAGAAGGGGCTGGATTGAATGGTGTCAGCTTTTCTTCATATGGTTCTGAGAAGAAGGGGTCGCCTGTAAAAGCTCATATTCGTTTTTGCGATTTAAATACACCGATTAGAGATACCTCACCTGTTGAAAGACCACATGTAGTAGGCATTTTTCAGGAAGCACTTGCGAAAACAGTAAACGTTATTAATGGAATTTATGAAGATAGCACAGTGCTAGTCAACTCACGTAAATCACCAGAAGAACTTAAAGCTAAAATGAAATTGTTAGGTGGAACAATTGCAGTTATAGATGCGACAGGAATCGCGTTAGAAGAAAAAAATCGTGTAAACATGGCTATGCTAGGGGCATTATTTCGGTTATGTCCATTTTTAGATGCAAGCACGATGAAGGAAGTTATTACAAAATCACTAGAAAAAAAATATCCACAAACGGTTGCTCCTGCTATTCGCACCTTTGAGCGTGGGTATAATGAAGTTGAGTTTCATAGCTATGCTTTACCAGAAGGTGTAACGATGCCGGAGTTTGTGCGTGCAGATACACCTGTTTTAGGTTATGCAACGCAAGCGATTGGTGGGATTATTCCTAACCCAGGTAATAGTATATTAAAAGATTTAAGTATTTCACGTTCTGGTATGATGCCGCATTTCAATCAAGAGACATGTATTCATTGTGCCGCATGTGACAACGTATGTCCTGATAACTGTTTTGTATGGGAGGAACAACCTGATAAAAAAGGGCGTCCGCAAATGTTTCTACAAGGCATCGATTATCAATATTGCAAAGGTTGCTTAAAATGTATCCATGCTTGTCCAACCGATGCATTGTCAGAGGAACGGGAAGAGGACGGTTATGCTGACACTAATCGTGTACCTCATTTATTTGAGCTGGCAATGAGTAATCGTTAAAGAATACGAAGGAGAGGCGGGGCTAAGATGGCAATAGATATTCAAAAGGAAAAAACAGTAGGGCAAGTAGAGCAACGTGTTGTTTACGAGTCAGGAAATGAAATGGCAGCTTATGCGGCACACCAAATTAACTATCATATTATGGGATATTTCCCAATTTCACCTTCTACAGAAGTAGCACAATTTCTTGATTTGATGAAAGCAAATGGAGAACATGATATTAAGCTTATTCCTTCAGATGGAGAGCATAGTTCAGCAGGGATCTGTTATGGTGCTTCCACGGCAGGAGGACGGGTATTTAACGCAACAAGTGCAAACGGATATATGTATATGCTAGAGCAAATGCCTGTTCAATCAGGTACACGTTTCCCAATGGTTATGAATCTAGTATGTCGTTCTGTATCTGGACCTCTTAACATTCATGGCGATCATTCGGATTTATATTATGCACTTAACACGGGATGGCCCATCTTAATGTGTCGTGATCCGCAGGCTGTGTATGATATGAATATTATGGCAATTAAGTTAGCAGAGGACCCAGAGGTGCGGTTGCCAGTTATGGTGGCGTCTGATGGTTATTTTACATCTCACCAAAAACGTCGTGTGCATACCTTTGCAAATCGTGAAGATGTACAAAAATTTGTTGGAGAACAACCTCCAGCAGGTTTTGCTCATACGTTAGATCGTAACAATCCAATTACTGTGGGTCCTTATATGAATGAACCTGACTTTATTAACAACTGCTATCAACAATCCGAAGCGATGTACAGGGCAGAAGCAGTGTTTGAACGGATTGCAGGAGAATATGCACAGTTAACAGGACGTCATTACGGTATGTTGGATATGTACCGCATGGAGGATGCGGAAGTTGCTGTATTTTTGATGAATTCGGCCTCTGAAATTATTAAAGATGTAGTAGATGATTTACGTAAGCAAGGAATAAAAGCCGGCTCAATTGCGCCTAACATGATTCGTCCTTTCCCACAAAAGCAAATTGCTGAAGCATTAAAAAATGTAAAGGCGATTACAGTAGGAGATCGTGCAGATTCCTACGGGGCTCATGGTGGTAACATGGTAAATGAAATTAAAGCTGCTTTGTTTACGCATGGCAATCATAATACTAAAGTTATTAGCCGTATTTATGGTCTTGGTGGCAAGGAGTTTTATGCTGAAGATGGTCATCATTTGTTCCAGTTAGCGATAGATGCAGTAGAAAAGGATAAAGTTGAAGTTGCATTTGATTATTATGGTCATTCCGCAGGTGACTTGGAGCATACACAAGAACGTGTATTAAAGCCACTTAATTTTGACGATTTAAAAACTGGCTTAATTACAGTCACTCGTAATGAGGAAACTGGCAAATTAGGTGTACGGATTCCACCACTTCGTTCTTTGACTAAAAAACCAAAACGGATTGCTCCAGGTCATGGCGCATGTCCAGGATGCGGTATATTCTCGGGCTTAGAGCTGTTCTTTAAAGGAATTGAAGGTGACATCGTCGCATTGTTCCATACAGGTTGTGCGATGGTGGTAACGACAGGTTATCCTTATTCCTCCCACAAAGCGACCTACATTCATAACTTGTTCCAAAATGGAGCAGCAACGTTGTCAGGGGTCGTTGAAATGTTCTGGGAGCGTAAACGTAGAGGGGAATTAGATAATCTTGGTCTTCAGGATGACTTCACCTTTGTTATGGTCACAGGCGATGGTGGGATGGACATCGGTATGGGCCCAGCGATTGGTGCTGCATTACGTAACCATAAAATGATTATTGTGGAGTATGATAACGAAGGTTATATGAATACAGGCGCGCAATTGTCCTACTCAACACCAATTGGACATCGTACTTCTACGTCCAATCTTGGTGAGGTACAGCAGGGTAAAGTGTTCCATCATAAGGATACTGCACAAATTATGGCGGCAACAAATATCCCTTATGTCTTTACAGGAAGTGAAGCTTATCCGCAGGATTTAGTGAAAAAAGCGGCAAAAGCACAATACTACGCTCAAAACGAAGGTCTAGTATATGGTAAAATATTAATTGCGTGCCCACTAAACTGGATTACGCCAGATGATGTTGGTACAGAGGTTGTAGATGCTGCGGTTAGCTCGTGCTTCTTCCCATTATATGAGGTGGAGCATGGACAAACCAATATTACGTATAATCCAGAGGATAAAAATAAACGAGTGCCAATCGAAGACTGGCTGAAAAAAATGGGGAAAACACGCCATTTATTGAAGCCGCAAAACGAAGCAGCACTTGAATCGTTCCGTCAAGAGATTGAACGCCGTTGGCAACGATTGCTTGCTAAGCACGAGAATCCATATTTGTAATCTATTTAATGAATGGTGGCTAACAAATGAAACAACAATTTTGGGCGTATCAGGTCAATAAAAATGAGGATACCTTTGAAGCAGGATTAAAGCAAGTTACATGGTCAGAGTTACCACAGGGGAATGTTACAATTGCAGTACAATATTCCAGTGTAAATTATAAGGACGGCTTAGCTAGCATTCCTGATGGAAAAATAGTAAACTCATATCCATTTATTCCAGGTGTTGATCTGGCTGGAGAGGTTGTAGCTTCTGATGATACACGATTTGCTGTGGGTGATGTTGTAGTATGCACAGGTTATGGCTTAGGTGTGTCTCATTATGGAGGATATGCTGAATACGCTCGTGTACCTAGTGAGTGGGTTTTTCCACTTCCACAAGGATTGTCTGCATTTGAAGCTATGGCAATTGGAACCGCAGGTTTCACGGCTGCACAATCTATTCATTCGTTGTTAAATCATGGGCTTGCTCCTGATCAGGGACCAGTACTTGTTACAGGCTCTACTGGTGGGGTAGGTAGTATGGCTGTGTCTATTTTGTCCAAGTTAGGATTTGAGGTTGTGGCTTCCACAGGGAAGCTAGAGGCCATTGATAAGCTTAAGGCATTAGGCGCTACTACTGTCATAAGCAGAGAGGAAGTCTCCCAAGCTAAGCGTGGTGTTTTATCTAAAGAGCATTGGGCTGCTGTGGTTGACCCTGTTGGTGGGACGGCTACGGGTGAGATTGTGAAATCAATAAAATATGGCGGAGCCATTGCTTTGTCAGGACTAACTGGCGGGGGTAAAATCGAAACCTCGGTCTATCCATATATTTTACGTGGAGTTAGTTTGCTTGGCATTGATTCAGTCTATTGCCCTGCATCCCTGAGAAGTGAGTTGTGGAGCAAGCTTGGGGACGAATGGAAGCCAGACAGTGCGTTAGAGCAACTTATTTCAACGACCACATTGCATGAGTTGCCAAGTATACTAGATATGATTCTCAAAGGTCAGATGTTAGGTAGATATGTTGTAAAATGTAGTTCAGAAGAATAGTAACCTTCATGTGGATTAAACAGAATCTAATGAAGTAGTAGCTAAAAATATGAGGAAAAAACGATACACATTTAAGAAATTTAAATGCTGTGTCGTTTTTTTTGTAAAAAATCATGTTTTTTTATTCCTATGAATGTTTAATTTCTACAAAGACGAAAACATAGAAATATGCCATACTAGTAAAAGAAGAATGATCTTTTTCTTCATTATTTATAATCAGTTTCACTTCAATAATTACAACAATATTACAAGTACTTTATTCTAGTTCATTTTAACTTGAAAAAGGAGATTTACGAACGATGAGTGATTCTACGACTGGAGTATCTAATAATGGGATAGCTAAAGAAGGTCCAAAAGCACCAAAAGATCCAACGGCAAGACGTAGTGGCTTTTATATTATGTATGAAAATATGGTCGAAGCAAGCGCTACTCCGGAAGGAAAGTTTTGTCACCCTATTTTTTTAGAAGGTAGAGTGGTTGATAAGGCTAAGTTTACAGGTGGAGTGACAGATGAAAATATATTAAAGCTGTTAACGAATTGTGAAGGCATTTCTAAATTAGTGCATAGCATTGGAATTACGGTTACAGCAAAAAGTGCTGACTTAACTAGCGTGGGATTCGCATATCACAATTTAGGCAAAACAAACCGATTTGAATCAGGCACTCGTATTGAGCTTACTTGCCCAGCAGATGGTTCAGAAACCTTACTTGTTTTAGATGATTATGAGTGGTCAGCAGATGACGACGTTCCAGGTAGCTTTACTTTTTTCTTTGATCAGGTTGGTCAATTAGCGTCTGTAAGCGTAATGTTCTACTTAAATGATGGTTATCATGTTCCAGAAGTTTCCTTAGAGGCTGCGGTTGATTATGAGTCTAGTGCTTATGAGGAAATGATTAAGAAATCTTTGCTTAACGTGGGCAATAACAAGCGGTTAAAAAAAGCAATTGAAAAGGCAAAACGTGGGGAAGACGTAACGATCGCTTGTATTGGTGGTTCTATTACACAAGGTGCAGGGGCGGTTCCGATTCAGGAAAATTGTTATGCTTATCAATTTTATAATAAATTTAAGCAGCAATTTGGTAAAGATGGTGGGAAATCAATTTCGTTTATTAAAGCAGGTGTGGGTGGAACGCCATCAGAACTTGGGATTGTTCGTTATGATCGGGATGTGCTTCGCGATAAAAGTGTTCAGCCTGACATCGTTGTCATTGAGTTTGCGGTGAATGATGCAGGCGATGAAACTGAAGGGAACTGCTTTGAAAGCCTTGCCTTAAAGGCACTACAGGAGCCAAATCAACCTGCAGTTATTTTATTATTTAGTGTATTTGTGAACGACTGGAATTTACAAGATCGCTTAGCGCCTGTTGGTTGGCATTACAATCTACCTATGGTTAGTGTTAAGGACGCCGTTGTTGATCAATTTAAGCTAAGTAAGTCAGAAGGTAATGTCGTTTCTAAACGTCAATTTTTCTATGACATTTATCATCCAACGAATGATGGTCACCTTGTTATGGCTGATAGCTTGCTCTGGTTAATTCAAACGGTGGATGCTGCTGATATGGATGAGGAAGATATTGAGCTAAATAAAGCGCCGATTATTGGCAACGACTTTGTAGAAACAAAGCTACTTGATCGAAGCAATGTGGCAGAGCTTGCAAAGATTGAACCAGGTGGTTTCATAGATATAGATACCGATTTGCAGATGGTTGAGATGGATGCTGATCCACATCGCTCACCTCAGTTTCCACATAACTGGATGCACAATCCACAGCAAGGAGCACCAGAATTTAAATTAACGATTACAAGCAAGCGATTGCTTTTGGTGTTTAAGGATTCAGGCAGCAATGAATTTGGTAGTGCGGATATCTATGTAGACGGTAATCACTTAAAAAAGGCCGATCCTCACGAAAACAATTGGACACATTGTAATGCGGTCATTTTATATAACGAAGAGGTTGCCAAAGAGCATACGATCGTAATTAAGATGGCTGAAGGTGACGAACAAAAATTGTTTACAATTTTAGGCTTTGGTTATTGTTAATATTGTTTTTGTTAATCACCTTCAAGCTGGTTCTATAAATTTTTTCTAATTGATGATGGGGAGTACCCTTTTATTTGCTTAAATAGATTACTGAAATAAGAGATATCATGAAAGCCACAACGCTCGGCAGTTTCAGAAACGTTAAAATCACCAGACGATAACATCATTTCAGCATTATTAATGCGAATACGATTGACATATTCTTTACACGTCGAGCCTGTGGCTTCCCTGAACAATTTACCAAAATAGATCGGATTTAAATTTGCTTGCTCTGCTAGGCTTTTAACGGTAATCTCCTCATAATAATACTCTGTAATATAATATGTCGCTTTTTTAATGCGGGGGTCTATCGTATCCATTGCTAACATATGGTGGCTTGAGAGCAAGCGATGGAGTATAAGCTCAAACAAGGCGCGTGCCTGAAAAGTATAAAAGGGTCCACGATTCATCCATACCTGCTTAAAGTCACGTATGTGGTCGAGAATCTCTTTAGTAATCATTTTTTTCATAACATGCTCAAACGGAAGCTGAACGTGATTATAGGGAGCCGCCCAATAAAAGTTGAAAGGGTAGCAATGCATAGGTGATTCTTCAAATGTATACGCTTCTCTACTACACCCTTCCGGTATATATAATAAATCTCCTGCTTCCACAATATGCTTTTTGCCATTGATATAATAGCAGGCTTTTCCGCTAACGACGAAGGTAAGGTCGTGAAAGTCAATTTTTGCTTGTGCGATCGACCAATCAGCAAAACATTTGCGGTCTACAAACAAGATGACTTCAGGAATTAAATGATTATGATTAACGAGTTCTGCTAATTCCAAAATACGTTTCCTCCTAGACAAGTTGATGTAAACGTTATCACGTATAGTTTGAACTTATTAGTTAACGAAAATTATTGATTTCAACAATTAAGTACAAAACATGAAGGAGCTGCTAACTATGCAAGTTTTACAGGAAAACACATCTCAGAGCCCTGTGCTTGTCCAACATGGTCAAGCAACACCGATTTATATTGACCCACAAGGAAAAGATTTTGGGGGACTAAAGCTTGTAGCCTCATCTGTGGCTAAGGATATTGAGATGGTAACAGGTGTCTTACCTGAAATCGTAACTGAGAAAAGCAAGTTAAAGGGCACGGCCATCGTTGCAGGCACTATTGGAAATAATGATATCATCGATTCACTGATTGCAAAAGGTAGAGTTGATATTTCAGAGCTGAAGAAACGCAGAGAAAGCTTCATAATTAGATTTGTAACTGAGCCTAGTGCAGAGCTAGAGACAGCGATTGTCATTATAGGAAGTGAAAAAAGAGGCGTCTTTTATGGACTATATCATATTTCTAAGCTATGTGGAGTAAGCCCATGGGTGTATTGGGGAGATGTTCATCCTGCTAAGCAGTCACAGCTTGTTTTTACGAAGGAGCAGCTTGAATATACCTCTAAGGAACCTTCCATCCGCTTTCGTGGCTTTTTTATGAATGACGAATGGCCTTCACTTGGCTCATGGTCTAGGGATCATTGTGGTGGCTTTAACGAAAAAATGTATGAGAAAGTGTTCGAACTTTTATTGCGTTTAAAGGCAAACTATTTATGGCCTGCGATGTGGAGTGCTGTATTTAGTGAAGATGGAGAAAGTTATCCGTTAGCAAATGCAGAGCTTGCCCATGAATATGGCATCATTATGGGGACGTCACACCATGAACCTTTGTTCAGAGCAGGTGAGGAATGGAAACATATCAATCATCGCTATGGTGATAATGGGTTATGGGATTACTGGGAAAATACAGAGGCCATCACGAGATTTTGGGAAGATGGTGTTATTCGAAATAAAGATTTAGAAAGTATTATTACTTTAGGGATGCGTGGGGAGCAGGACTCAGCATTAGGGGGCACATTTGAAGAAAATATACAGCGTCTAAAGGATATTATCATTACGCAAAAGAAACTACTCCAGAAGCATGGTTTAGAGCATGCACCCCAGGTGTTAACGATTTATAAAGAAGTCGAAGCGTTTTGGTATGGAAGTGATGAGGTTCCAGGCTTAAAGGATTGGGATGTATTAGATGATGTTACGATTATTATGTCTGATGATAACTTTGGCAATATGAGAAAATTGCCTGATGAAGAGGCACGCACCCGCAAGGCGGGATGGGGAATTTACTACCACTTTGATTATCATGGGGGTCCACGATCCTACGAATGGGTTAATACCGTTCCACTAGAAAAAATATGGGAGCAAATGTCGCTTGCTTATGATTACGGGATTCGTGATCTATGGATCGTAAATGTAGGTGATTTGAAGCCAATGGAGCTTCCACTTTCATATTTTATGGAGCTAGCTTATGATTTTGAGGCTTGGGGAACAGCAAACCCAAATAAAACGACATTATTTTTGCATGATTGGGTAAAGATGCAGTTTGGTCATACCGTACCGGATGACGCCCTAAGTGGTATTGCAGATGTTCTAGAGAAGTACACACGATTAAATGGGACTCGTAAGCCAGAAATTACGTACGCGGATACTTACAGTGTGAATCATTATAATGAAGGACAACGTGTACTAGCAGAAGCGATCAAATTAGAAGAGCAAGCAGAGGCGTATTATAAGCTCACTGCTGATGAGCATAAGGATGCTTATTATCAGCTTGTCTACTATCCTGCTGTTGCTAGTGCAAATGTGAAAAAAATGCATGTGTATGCGGGGTTGAATCAGAAGTATTACAACTTTCAGCCACAAAGCATGCTTGCCAATCACTATGCTGGTTTAGTAGAGCAAGCCATAAAGAGGGATATTGAGTTACAGGATTTTTACAATAATGAGTTATCTAATGGAAAGTGGAAGGGCATGATGTCTTCTCTTCATATTGGATATGTGAACTGGAACGACGAAGGTGCACAGTTCCCTAATGCAGTTTATATAGAGTCAACACAAGAGGCGCCAGTTTTAATTGTGGATGTAGAAGGGAATGCGGATTGCTATACATCTGGTGAAGTCGAACTTCCTAACTTTAGTAATCTGCAACAGGAAAACTATCGAATTACGATAAGTAATGGGGGGACACAGCCATTACAATACAGACTTGAGGCTAGTCATGATTGGATTAAAACAAGTCAGCAGCAAGGAAATATCATTTATGGCGACGATATTATCGTTTCAGTAGATTGGGATCAGGTTTATGAAGATGTCACTGGTGAAATTATCATTTCATCTGGAAATGACAGCGTGAAAGTAATGGTACAGGCACAGGTTATCCAAGTTGATGAACTTCCATCTATGACGTTTGTTGGAAGTAACGGTGTCATTGTTATTGAGGCAGAGCATACATGTGATCGTCAAGCAGGGGAAAAGGCTCATTTTGAAGTAATTGAGAAGTATGGTCGCTCCCTATCTTCGATGAAGCTATTTCCAACGACAGCGCAATTTGAATCTAGTGAAGAAGCACCTTATTTGGAATATCGTTTTTATGTGGGGGAGGAAGGCACTTATACGGTGATTGTGCATACAGCGCCAACCAATCCACTGACTGAAGAAAATCGTTTACCGTATGCGGTTGGTATTGATGGCGGTAAGCCAGTGAAGGCAGACATGTTGCCTGCTGATTTTGCTGCTGGTGAATCATGGGATTGGTCAGAGTCGGTTATGAATAATGTTCACACCCATGCAACAGAACATCATTTGACGGCGGGCGTGCATACTTTACGTTTTTACGTGCTACATGCGGCTATCGTTTTACAGAAGCTTGTTATTACAAAGAATACGCTGCCTTATTCCTATTTTGGCCCTCAGGAAAGCTACTTTAAAAAATAAAACTATAATAAAGGCTCAAGATTGAAATTAGCACTTGATGATCCAACCCAACCTAGCGAAGAGACAGAGAGATTCTGGAGAAGTGGAACGTTCATCTCTTAAAATCAGATTTTAACACTCAAGTTATTATGAAATACAAGGAATCTGATTTTAACAATGATCGGAAGAACTCTCTGTATCGTAGCTACCAGCTTCCAGTCGTTGTCAAGTACTGATTTATAAATAGAGCCATAATAAAACGATTAAAAAGGAGAACCTCATGAAAACGAAAAGCTATCAATGTTGGTTACAATTTGACAAAATTCAAAATGAACAAATACGACTAAGTTACTCCAAGCAATGTGGGGCTGTAATTGTCCCGCGTTCCTCAGATTTATTAGCTACTGCAAAACATGAACTTATTATTGGTCTACAATCCCTATTAGGTGTGAGTCCAATTGTGCAAGGAGAAGATGCGCAAGCTGGTAATGGACGTATCATTATTGGAACAGCAGGGGATCACCCTTTACTAGAGGGGGCGTTGACACAACTAGGCACTTCCACCATCAAAGCCAACACAAACAATAGAGATAGAGCAAATGATAGTTATGTGATCTCCACTGGTCAAGATGAATTAGGTAGCTATATTGCTCTTGCAGGTGCAAGTGACCGCGCTGTTATTTACGCGGTATTCCATTTCTTAAAGCTGCTACAGCTTGAAGCTGATGTAACTGACCTTAGCATTCAAGAGATTCCTGTAAATGGCATTCGTATGATGAATCAATGGGATAACATGGATGGTTCTATTGAGCGTGGTTATGCAGGTGAGTCTATATTTTATGAAAACAATAAAATTGTTGAGGATTTAAGCCGTATTCAGGACTATGCGAGATTGCTTGCTTCAATTGGCATTAATGCAATTACGATTAATAATGTGAATGTGCACGCCCACGAAACAAAATTAATTTCTGATGAGCAACTTCCAAATGTGGAGCGTCTTGCCGCTGTATTTCGTGCATATGGTATTCAGCTTTTCCTATCCATTAACTATGCAAGCCCAATAGAGTTAGGGGGATTAACAACTGCGGATCCACTTGCGACAGAGGTTGCAGCTTGGTGGAATGAGCGGGCAAAAGCAATTTATAAGATCATCCCTGATTTCGGAGGTTTCCTTGTTAAAGCAGACTCTGAAAATAGACCAGGGCCGTTCACCTATGGACGTAATCATATGGACGGTGCAAATATGCTAGCAACCGCTTTGGAGCCTTTTGGTGGTATCGTGGTATGGCGTTGCTTTGTATATAATTGCCATCAGGATTGGCGAGATCGCAAGACGGATCGAGCTAGAGCGGCTTATGATCATTTTATGCCGTTAGATGATCAGTTTAAAGATAATGTCATTTTACAAATTAAAAATGGTCCAATGGATTTCCAAGTCAGAGAGCCGATTTCACCGCTGTTTGGTGGATTAGAGCATACAAATCAGATATTAGAGCTTCAAATTACTCAAGAATATACAGGTCAACAACGTCATGTATGTTATCTCGTGCCTCAATGGAAGGAAATTCTTGATTTTGATACGTGTGCAAAGGGAGAAGGTTCTACCGTTGCTAAGGTTGCAAGTGGCGAACTGTTTGGCAACCTGTATGGGGGAATTGCGGCAGTATCTAATATCGGAAACGATATGAACTGGACAGGGCATGATTTAGCGCAAGCAAATTTATATGGCTATGGTAGATTGATTTGGAACCCATCATTATCTGCGGAGGAAATTACAAATGAATGGGTTAAAATGACCTTTAGGGCATCTCCAGAAACTATGAATATCATATCGGATATGTTGTTACGTTCATGGTCTATTTACGAGAACTACACCTCACCACTTGGGGTCGGCTGGATGGTTAACCCTGATCATCATTATGGTCCAAATGTGGATGGTTATGAATATTCGAAGTGGGGAACATATCATTTTGCAGACTGTAAAGGTATTGGTGTGGATCGCACCGTTGCCACAGGAACGGGTTATTCTTCACAATATCGGCCTGAAGTTGCTAAAATGTATGATTCGCTAGAAGCTTGTCCAGATGAATTGCTTTTATTTTTCCACCATGTTTCTTATGAGCATGTATTAGATTCAGGAAAAACAGTGATCCAGCACATTTATGATTCTCATTTTGACGGAGCAGCGCAAGCGGAAGAGTTGATAACATCTTGGAAGGAAACCGAGAAGGAAATTGATGCTGAACGTTTCCAAGCTGTTTTGCTAAGATTAAAAGAACAAGCAGAACATGCTGCCTTCTGGCGTGATATGATTAACACTTATTTCCTTCGTAAAAGTGGGATTCCAGACCAAGGAAATCGCAAAATTTACAGCTAATGATATAAAAATAAATCTCAAATTTTCTGAATAGTACTTATATACTGTGAAACCGGCTAACTACAGACATCACGTCTCTATTAAGTCGGTTTCGTTTTTTGTAAAACAATATTTGAATAGTTAAAAAAAGGGGATACATATGATATGATTAACATAAATACGCTCTCAATTACACAGGCGAAAATATTGATTTAAATGGAGGGGGCGAGTGATTCATGATGAATGTACTGTTAGTTGATGATGAGCCATGGGTGCTTGAAGGACTTCGCACCATAGTAAATTGGAACAAGTATGGGTTTAAAGTTTGCGGAGAAGCTGCAAACGGAAATACGGCTTGGGCAATGATTGAAGAGCTTCAGCCTGATGTAGTGTTTACAGATATTCATATGCCTGCTGTTAGCGGTCTTGAATTAATAGATCGATCGATGCATGAGCTAACTAAGCCTCCTAGATTTGTAATATTAAGTGGACATGACAATTTTGAATACGCCAGAGCAGCACTGAAGCAACAAGTGGAGGACTATTTGCTTAAACCGATTGATGAAGATGAGATTGAGCTAGTATTGAAGCAGATGAGTCAAAAAATTCAAAATGAATTAGAGTCAGAGTCACTATATCGACTCGAACGTTCTCTGTATGTTAATCGTTTAGTGAATCGTTTACTGCAAGGAGAATATAGTGAACAATTAAATGATGAAGCAGAAGCGCTTTTAATGATAAAAGGTGATGAGGAAGTAGCTTGTGTCTTAATTGAAACAGAGCTTAAAGAAGAGCAATTAAAGGAAATCGTTGCAGGGCTTATAACGCCTACGGCTCCTGAGCTTTTTTCAGATTCAGAAGGAAGATTAGGACTTATTGTCCCTAATAGCTTATACAGTATAGACGAATTAGAGCTGCTTGGCTCAAAAATTTATGAGGAATGCCCACAAGAGGTGCCTATTATTGTTGCAGTAGGGCATAGCACTGGAGGCGTAGCCTCTTTACATTTAGCCTATCAGAAGGCATTATCAGCACTGGGGTGGAAGCGTTACCATAACCGTGAAGGAATTATTGACTTTAATGACCTCTCACATAGTTATGATCCTAAGGCGATTAATAAGCAAGTAAATAAAGAAGCATTGTCTACCTTAATGGAAGCAATTAATGGGGATGAGCCCAATCACATTGAAGCTGCCGTAGATTTATTACTTGCCGCTCCTTTGTCAAGAATTCCGTCCTCAGATGAGGAATATGTACGGCTCCAATTGCTTTCCCTAGAAATGGATATTTTGAAAAAGTTAAAGGAACTGGGTGGCAATGTGGACCAATTTGTTCAGCGTTTACAGCAAAGTCTAGGAAAATTAACTGAAATTAATAGTTATTCTGAATTCCATCAATATGCGGTGACATTAAGCTTAATTGGTTTTGAAACACTTCGTAAGCAACGTAAGCAAAGTGAAAATAATACATTATTTCATGTTATCCAATATGTGAACCAAGAATTCCGTGAGAAAATTCAACTTCAGGAGCTTGCGCAAAAATTTCATATGAACCCTAACTACTTGGGGCAAGTTTTTAAACAGGAGACGGGGAAATCATTTCGTGAATATTTGAATGATAAACGAATTGAAGAGGCAAAACGACTTTTAAGACAAGGACGACAAAGCATTAGTGAGGTTGCAGCTAATTCAGGTTATCCGAACACGGATTATTTTGTTAGTCAGTTTAAACGAATGACTGGTGTCGCACCATCTGCTTATAGAAAGCAGGAGAAAAGTGAATATATAGACGGTTGATAGAGATGATGTTTAAAATTTAATATTGATAGTGGAAACGGGTTTGTTATGCTGCTTTAGGATGGAGATTACGTTATGAGAAAAAAATTCCGATTTCGTAGTATCGTCAATGATATTCCTTTAAACTACAAATTTACTTTCATTGTAATCGGAGTTTTACTTCCTATTATTGTGATGAACTTATTGTTTATGAATCGGATGTCAGGAATTATTAAAGAGCGAGAAGAACAAAATTTACAAATTTCATTAGAAAGAGCAAGGAAAGATATTCATAGTATGATCGATGGTGGGGTGGCTGTTAGTCACGCCATCATTACAGATAAGTTTTTGTATGATGCAATGGATCGAATTTATACGAATCAATTGGATTTTTATTACACCTTTGATGAACAGCTTCGGCGCCGGGTAACGTCCTATATTCCAGTTAATAATCAAATTCAGCGTATCGGAATTTATACGAATAACCCTACAATTGTTCCTGGTGGTGACTATTACCTCATTGATGAGAATGTGCTGGGCAGTAATTGGTATGCAGAATGGCAAAAATCAAAAGGTTCATTTAAAGTATTAGCTTATCGTGATACATCTGTAAATAATGCTGTGTCCATGTCGTCCTACCTCAGTATTATTGAAAAAATGAACTATTACAATCCAAATGGTTCATATCAGAAGCTAGTTAAAATCGATTTTTATTTGAGTCGTTTTTATGATGTAATTGCAAGAGAACGAAGTTACCTTGATTTGTATTTAGTTAATGATAAGGGACAAATTATTGTTTCAACAGATGATCGTTATCAAGGTGAAGGTGATACTGATTATACTTTGTTTGATATGAATAAGTACACTAAGGATATCAATAAAGAATTACATGTGATTCCGATCGGAAACGCAAGCTATGTAAAAGGCTGGAAGCTGATTGGGGTGCCGCAGGAAACCCGTATCAAAAAAGCAACGCTTGATATGTGGCTATATTTTGGAGTGTTGGCAGCTTTAATGACATTAGTTACGTCTATGTTTATTTATGTGATGTTACGTTCGTATAACTATCGTGTAAAGCGATTATCTAGACATATGCAGAAGGTGCGTAACGAAAAATTTGAATTAATTAATATTGATGGTGGTCGGGATGAGATTGGTGATTTAATTCGTAACTTCAATATGATGACGGCACAGATTAATTCATTAATCAATAATGTCTATAAGCTTGAAATACAGCAACGAAGTCAAGAGGCTGAGCGTGTGAAAGCAGAGCTTAATTTATTGCAAAGCCAGATGAATCCACATTTCTTATTTAATACATTAAATGCTCTGCTTGTTGTGAGTACAAAAAATAACTATATAGATGTTAAGGATATAATTAAAGATTTGTCCAAGCTACTTAGACGTCTATTAAATTGGAAAGATGATTTAGTAACGCTAGAGGAGGAAATAAGTTTTACGACAATGTATCTTGGGATTGAAAAATTCCGTTTTAGAGATAAGTTTCAATATGAAATTGATATTCATGATGACGTTCGACATTACAAAATACCTAAAATGAGTATACAGCAGCTAGCTGAAAACGCGTGCAAGCATGGGATTCAAGCGATTGAAGGCGTAGGAACGGTCACGATTAGTGCAGAAATTGTGGATGGATATTTAAATATTGTCGTTGCCGATAATGGGCAAGGAATGGACAAAGACCAACTTCGAAAAGTGTTAAGTAACATGCGTAGTAAAGAGGAAAGTGCAGGAAGTAATATCGGGATTCGTAATGTATACCGACGTCTGGAGCTATATTATGAAGATAAAGTTAATTTTAACATTGTAAGCACGCTGGGAGAGGGAACTGAAGTGTCCTTCAAAATTCCGTTAAGTCTGCTTGAATGGCAGGATGGAGAAGGAGGAAGTCGTAATGGCATTTAAAGTATTACTGATCGATGATGAGCCTTTGGCACTAGAGGGTTTGCAAATTTTGGTGAATTGGGACGAATTGGGATTTGAAGTGTGTGGAATCTGTGAAAATGGACTCCAAGGCTTAAATGTAATGGAAGAGCTACAGCCTGATCTGGTCATGGTAGATATTCATATGCCTAAAATGGATGGCCTACAAATGATAGAAGAATGGCGTAAAAAAGGTAATCACCATACCAAATTTATTATTTTAACGGGATATAGTGATTTTGGTTATGCACGTAAGGCACTTAAATATAGAGTTTCTCGCTACTTGCTTAAACCACTTGATGAGGAGCAAGCACAAGTTGAAATTAGTGCGGTTCTAAAGGAGTTAATCGAGGAAAAAGCCCAGCTTCATATTGGTCAAGTGGCTCAAAGAGAAAAGGAGCTTATCCTAGTAAAGGATTTGCTCCTTGGAAAGCCATTAAGTTTAGAGGATGAAATATATGCGGGCTCTCTATCCTTACAGGCAAATGATTGGAATGTATGTTTAGTTCAGGTGCCTAAAGATCAGTTAGTACGTGTAAGCGAAATTGCAAAAGAGTTTTTGGAAGGGATTTATACCGTATATTTTATACATCTACGTAAGGAATACTTCTCTATTGTTTTTGGAAATACAGCGAAGCAAACCAAAAAGGAAGATGTATGGGATAAACTACAAAAACTTGCCTGCCGTTTGGCGGGTTTTCGTCTGTTTATGGCAGTAGGACAACCTGAACCTTCATTAATCAACATTAGAAATTGTTATTTGACTGCCACGGAAGCTTTATTGCATGCATTTTATGAGTCAGAGGAAAATGGGATTGTTAGCTACAATCAAATTGAGAAACGAGAATTTCAAACTTATTTTAAGCAAGTAGAGCTATTGGAACGTATCATTAATTCCCTGCAGCTTATTGATCACACCAGTTATCAGGAAACAGTGAATCATATTGAACATACTTTTCGTGAGATAAGGGTACATCCTGATGAGGCGCATAAGTTTGTCATTTATATTTTGCATGAGATTAAAATGTACTTGCGTGGGCAGATGGAGAAGGAGAAAGAGTCCTCTTGGCAATTATTTGATATTCCTGATTTAAATGAAACATTAATTACTTTCGATGATTTAATTGGGATGTTACGTTCATGTGGGCGGGTTTGCTTTGATTATTTGTTGAAAGAAAATACGATGGAGTCACAAGGCATTATACAAGAGATTAATGAATACATTATGACGCATTATCGCGAAGGTTTAACGATAAAAATGCTAGCAGAACGCTTTTTTCTTCACCCCGCTTATTTAGGACAGCTTTTAATGCGCAAAAACGGTATTGGTTTTAATGAATTGCTTCACGATTTACGAATTGAGGAAGCTTGTCGCCTACTTCGCAGTAATCAATATAAAAATAGTGAGATTTCTGAAATGATGGGTTACACCAGTTATAATCATTTTTTAAAGCAATTTGAGAAAAGAATAGGTGTTTCACCTAACGAATATAAGAAAACCTAAGGTTTTCTCGGAAACACCTATAATTCGAATATAGTTTAAGGTTGGATATAAATCTATAATGAAATCAGCCACTTGAAAGGGCTTACATTTCTGAAAAACAAATATTTTTGGAGGTGCTTTATGGGGGACAGAAAAAAATTGCTTCGCGTCGGAGTTACCCTACTGTTAACACTGAGCGTTGTGCTCGCAGGTTGCGGTGGCGGTAACAGCAAAGAGGCTAGCAATGGAAAAACAGGATCAGATAGCGAGGTAGTGGATGTTAGTCCGCAAAATCCAATTGAGATTTCTGTATTTTTAAATGAAGCTGGACAACAACCAACAGCTGACAACAAGATTTACAAAAAAATTAAAGATGAGTTAGGTATTACATTTAAGTTTGAGTTTTTAGCAGGAGACAAGGATCAAAAGCTTGGCGTAATGATCGCGGGTAGTGACTATCCAGATATTATGTCCGCTGACCAAAAGTTAACTGCTGCTGGCGCAGTAATTCCTTTGGAAGATTTGATTGAAAAGTATGGACCAAACTTGAAAAAACACTATGCAGCATATTGGAATCAAATGAAGGATCCAAATGATGGTCACATTTATTACATGCCAAACTATGGTGCATTTAACGGTGAAACTGCGGGTACTTATTATAATGGTCCTGCATTCTACCTTCAAAAGGCAGTACTCAAGGAGTTTGGTTATCCAACTCCAAAAACATTGGATGAATATTTTGATTTAATTAAGAAATATAAAGAAAAATATCCAACCATTGATGGTAAACCAACGATTGGATTTGAAATTTTGAACTATGACTGGAAAAACTGGGGCTTGTTTAACCCACCTCAACATTTGATCGGTCATCCAAACGATGGTGGTGTAGTAGTTAAAGATGGTGTAGCCGAAATCTTTGCTAACAAAGACTATGCTAAACGATACTATCAAAAGCTGAACGAAATTAATGAACAAGGCTTGCTAGATCGGGAAACGTTTACACAAAACTTTGACCAATATTTAGCTAAACTTTCTAATGGTAACGTATTGGGTATGTTTGACCAACGTTGGAACTTCCAAAAAGCTGAGGATTCCTTAACAACTCAGAAAAAAATCGAACGTACTTATGTAGCTTTACCTTTAACTTACGATTCAACAATCAAGGATTACTATCGTGACCGTACTGTACTTAACCTAAACAATGGATTTGGTATTACGGTTAATGGTAAAGATAAAGCAGCTAGAATCATTATGGCACTTGATAAATTGCTAGATGAAAAATGGCAAAAGTTGTTAACTTGGGGTGTTGAAGGCGAAGACTATTATGTAACTGATAAAGGTCGCTTTATGATGACGCAAGAACAACGCGATCATCAAACAGATGAAGCTTGGAAGCTTGCGAACAAAGCAGCAGCATTTTACGGCACTGCACCTAAGATTGAAGGTTACTTTAGTGATGGAAACGCAGTTTCTGCGAATGACCAACCTGAAGAATATAAAGCAGGTCTCAAGCCTTACGATAAAGAGATGTTAGAAGCATACGGATTTAATAGCTATGTTGATTTCTTTAGTCCTCCACCACCAAATGCGGTTACGTATCCAGCTTGGTCCGTTGACTTGGTTGATGGTTCTCCAGCTATGCTAGCTAATAAAAAGTTAAGTGATACTCAAACAAAATATTTACCTAAAGCAATTTTAGCTCCTAAAGCTGAGTTTGATAAAGTTTGGGATGAATATGTGGGTGAAATAGGAAAAATCGATATCAAAGCATATGAAGATCGTATTAATGAAGTGTTAAAATGGAGAATTGAAAACTGGACGACGAAATAAGTTGTGGTTAAATGGAAAGGGAGCAAAAACTCCCTTTCCTTCAATCTAAAGGATGGATAGGGAGTTTGATACTATGGAGGAGATTGTGACTGGCACTGAGCCACTAAAGCCGTTGAAGAAAAAAAGCAAGAAAAATAAACGGTGGACTTGGAAAACGATCGTAGAGCAAAGACAATTGATTTTTATGTCAGTACCATTACTAGCTTATATTGTTACATTTGCTTATGTTCCAATTTGGGGCTGGACAATGGCTTTTCAAGACTATAAGCCTGCACGTAGCTTTGGTGAACAAAAATGGGTAGGATTTAAACATTTCGAATTTTTATTTAAAGATGATAACTTTTTACGGGTATTACGTAATACGCTAGGTATGAGTTTAATTAACTTAGTTTTAGGGTTTACAACTGCAATTATTTTAGCATTACTATTAAATGAAATTAGAAAAGTGTTTTGGAAAAGAACGGTGCAAACGATTTCTTATTTGCCACACTTCTTATCTTGGATTATCGTTACAGGTATTGCCGCTACATCTCTAGCATCTGATGGAATTATCAACGACGTTTTGATGCGATTACATCTCATTGATTCACCGATTTTATGGCTAAGTGAAGGTAAGTACTTCTGGGGTATCGTTGGTGGAACCACGGTATGGAAAGAAGTGGGTTGGAATACAATTATTTATTTAGCTGCGATGGCATCTATTGACCCTGCTTTATATGAAGCGGCGGATATCGATGGCGCAAATCGTTATCAAAAAATGTGGAACATTACTTTGCCAAGTATTAAGCCAACGATCGTCATCCTGTTAATTATGCAGGTCGGACACATTCTTGAAGCAGGTTTTGAGTTGCAATATTTGTTAGGCAACGGACTTGTTGTGGACTGGTCGGAAACGATTGATATCTTTGTTCTCAAATACGGGATTGCAATGGGGAACTATTCATTGGCTACTGCTGGGGGTATATTTAAAACAGTCGTTAGTATTACTATGCTGTTACTTGCGAACTGGACTTCCAAGCGGCTTGGGGAAGAGAGGCTGTTATAATGAAAAAGAAAACTCAAATGTCCGGCGGCGCCGTTGCCCTTCCAAGACGACTTGGAAAATCAGATGCAGAGTCGGTCATATTCCATACATTAAATACAATTTTTATGATTTTTTTAGTAATCGTAACGTTGTATCCGTTCTTAAATACAGTCGTTGTATCATTTAATGCAGGGAACGATACGATTAGAGGTGGTTTATATTTATGGCCACGTCAATGGACGCTACAAAACTACAAAGCGGTATTTGCATCAGGGACGATCTTTAATGCATTTTGGATCTCTGTAGCAAGAACAGTACTTTCAACGATACTAAACATATTTTTGACTACAATGCTTGCTTATGCACTCAGTCGTCGAGAATATATTTTCCGTAAACCAATTACAACAATTTTTGTATTAACGATGTACTTTAATGCTGGTCTAATTCCAGGGTACTTCTTGATTAAAGATTTAGGCTTGCTTAATAGCTTCTGGGTATACGTAATACCAGGTATGATCAGTGCCTTTAACTTAATCGTTATTCGGACTTATATTTATACGATTCCTGAAAGTTTGGTAGAATCCGCACGTATTGATGGTGCAGGTGATTTTAAAATCTTCTGGAGAATTATGTTGCCGCTTTGTAAGCCAGTATTGGCAACGATTGCATTGTTTGTTGCAGTAGGTGCATGGAATGCTTGGTTTGATGCTTTCATCTACACCTCCTCAAGACAAGAATTAAGTACGTTGCAATATGAATTGATGAAGCTGATTTCTTCTAGTATGAATGCGAACAGTAACCCTTCAGTTGCGGCTGGGGTAGGAGCGCAAAACATCTCGCTTGTTACACCCGTTTCTATTCGTGCAGCGATTACGATTGTCGCATCCGTTCCAATTTTGATGGTGTATCCATTCATGCAAAAATACTTTGTCGTAGGACTTAATGTAGGGAGTGTTAAGGAATAAATGGATCAATTAACTTCACAGAAATATAGTTATTCTAATCCAATACTTCCTGGCTTCTATCCTGATCCAAGTATTACAAGAGCAGGAGAGTACTTTTACCTCATCTGTAGCTCGTTTGAATACTTTCCCGGTGTTCCGATTTTTCGGAGCCGGGATTTGGTTCATTGGGAGCAAGTCGGAAATATTATAGACCGTAAGAGTCAGCTTGATTTAACGAATCAAAAAAGCTCAGACGGAATTTTTGCACCTGCGATTCGTTATCATGACGGAACCTTCTATATGATCACTACCGATGTAAGAGGAATTGGGAACTTTTACGTGACGGCGACTGATCCAGCAGGACCTTGGTCTGATCCAATCTTAATTCCACATGGTGGGATTGATCCTTCATTATTTTTTGATGAGGATGGTAAGGTTTATGTCACTGCACAGCAAGGTGCAGATTATGATTCACATGCAATTCAATATGAAATTGATATTAAGACAGGGAAAGCTCTGTCTGAACCGAAGATCGTATGGCATGGGGATGGTGGTCCATGGACAGAAGGACCACATTTGTACAAAATTAATGGCATGTATTATATGATGTCTGCTTCTGGGGGGACAGCTAAGGATCACCGTGAAATTATTGGACGTAGTGAAAATCCATATGGTCCATTTGAACTTTATCCTGAACCTATTTTGACACATCGTCATTTAGACCACCCGATTCAATATTTAGGTCATGCAGATCTAATTGATGATTTAAACGGCAATTGGTGGGCAGTATTCCTTGGAGTGCGCTTAACTGAAGACGGTTTCAGTGTGCTTGGACGTGAGACATTTTTAGCTCCAGTCGTTTGGAATGAAGGTTGGCCTCATATCGATAACAATGAAGGTATCGTGAGCCTTAATATGGTTGTTGATCAATTGCCAATGATTGAGAAAAATCCTTCTCATTCTGCTATTATTACAGGTCGTGAACATTTTGATGGTGAAAAGCTTGGCTTTGAATGGATGTTTGTTCGTAATCCAACGCCTAATGTGTGTAAACTTGATCAACAAAACAGCAGATTGACGCTAACGGGTCAGGCAACAAATCTAAGTGAGATTGGACAGCTTACGTTTGTTGGAAGAAGACAACAACATGTGAATGCAAGCTTTGTAACTTCTATGGCATTTACGCCAACAAAAGAAGGAGAAGAAGCTGGTTTGGTTGCACGTCGGGATGAAGATGCTCATTATGAAATTGGGGTTATTCATTCTGGGGGTAGTAATAAGCTTATAGCACGTCTAACTGTTCGGGGACAGTCACAAATTGTGCATGAAGCGGCTATAAACAGCAACCGTATATTCCTTAAAATTAACTCTAGTGAGACTGAATACACATTACTATATTCGGAAAATGGGGAAACTTGGACAAGTGTAGCATCAGGCTCAGCAAGAGCTTTATCTCCAGAGGATTTTGTAAGCAAAATGTGCTTTACTGGTGTCGTTATTGGCTTATATGCTACTGGAAACGGACAAGACAGTCAGGCAGAAGCTCATTTTGATTGGTTTGAATACCTCCATACTTAAAATAGGAAGGAGATATGAGTGAATGCATCAGGAAGAAGCGTTAAAGGATTTATTTAAAAATGATTTTCATATTGGTGCAGCGGTGAATCCAATCACGATTAAAAATCAAAAATCGTTGCTTCTCCATCATTTTAATAGTATTACAGCTGAAAATGAAATGAAGTTTGTCAGCTTGCATCCAGAAGAGGATGTATATACGTTTGAGCAAGGGGACGAAATTGCAGCCTTTGCAAAGCAAAATGGGCTTGCATTACGTGGACATACGTTAGTCTGGCATAATCAGACGTCAAATTGGCTCTTTGAGGATGGCAAAGGTGGAGTAGCTAGCCGTGAGTTGGTATTAGAAAGACTTCGCTCACATATTAATACTGTCGTTGGAAGATATAAGGATACGATATATTGCTGGGATGTAGTTAATGAAGTCATTTCAGATGATGCCGAGGATAAGGATGCTTTTCTAAGACCTTCTAAATGGCTAGATATTGTTGGTGAAGACTTCATTGCAAAAGGCTTTCAGTATGCACATGAAGCGGATCCTAACGCTTTACTATTTTACAATGATTATAATGAATCTCACCCTTTCAAGCGTGATCGGATTTATAAATTAGTTTCTTCTTTATTAGATCAAGGTGTCCCTATTCATGGTGTTGGTCTACAAGCACATTGGAATTTGTATGATCCACATCTTGATGACATTAGGGCTGCAATTGAAAAATATGCGAAGCTTGGTCTACAGCTTCAATTAACAGAGCTAGATGTGTCTGTGTTCCGCTTTGAAGATAAGCGCACAGATTTACTAGAGCCTCCAGCAGAATTGCTAGAGCTGCAAGCAGCACGTTACGAATCTATCTTTAGTATGCTTCGCGAATATAGAGATCATATTAGCGCGGTTACTTTCTGGGGTGCAGCAGATGATTACACGTGGCTGAGCGATTTCCCAGTACGTGGACGTAAAAATTGGCCGTTTTTATTTGATGAAGCTCATAAACCGAAACCATCTTATGAACGGGTAGCAAAGCTAGTTAAGAAATAAAGATATAAACATATGTTAGAGATAAATATATAATTGGAAGGAGTATTTCAATGTCTGAATTGCCTAAGCAGCATCAACCTTTAGTCTCTCATATTTATACTGCTGATCCTTCAGCACATGTTTTTGAAGATCGTATTTACATTTATCCTTCTCATGATTTGGATCATGATGGAGAAATTAATGATAACGGTGACCAATATAGAATGGAGGACTACCATGTATTATCTATGGCTGACTTTAACTCGCCAGTTGTAGATCATGGGCAAGTATTGCATGTGAAGGACGTGCCTTGGGCATCTAGTCAGATGTGGGCTCCAGATGCAGCGTTTAAAAATGGAAAATACTATTTGTTTTTCCCTGCGCGTGATCATGAAGGAATTTTCCGTATCGGTGTAGCTACTTCAGCTTCTCCAGCAGGTCCTTTTGAGCCTGAAGCGAACTATATTGAAGGAAGTTTTAGTATTGATCCTGCTGTATTCATTGATGAAGATGATCAAGCTTACATGGTTTTTGGTGGATTATGGGGTGGACAATTAGAGAAATGGCAAACAGGTAAATTCGTTGAAGATGCCGAAGGGCCTGCTCCAGATGCACCTGCACTTGGTCCAAGAATTGCCAAGCTAAGTGATGATATGCTTTCTTTAACAACTGAAGCACATGAAATTTTAATTGTGGATCAGGATGGAAATCCAATCCCTGCTGGCGATGAGGATCGCAGATATTTTGAAGGTCCTTGGATTCATAAATATAATGGAAAATATTATTTATCCTTCTCTACTGGATCAACGCATAAATTGGTTTATGCGATAGGGGATAACCCAATGGGACCTTATACTTACCAAGGCACTATTTTGCCACCAGTAATCGGTTGGACGACACATCATTCTATTGTTGAATTTCAGGAGAAATGGTATTTATTCTATCATGATTGCTCATTATCTGAAGGGGTTGACTATAAGCGTAACGTAAAATATGCTGAGTTAACCTACAATCCGGATGGCACAATTCGTATGATTGATCCTTATCCGGAGAGCTAAAGCAACTGCAACCTGCTTCATTTACACCTATGATTAGAGCCCCTTGTGTATATAGCCCTATCCTTACGATTGGCTTTTGCTTCAAGGGGTTATTTTATTTCTCCTGAATTTTTTTGCTTTATTTATGTAAGCGCTTAAATTGGGTTTTATATGTATTATTTAATAAATATTTTACATTTTAAGTTTAAGGGGTGCACTAGATGAGTAAAAAACCATTAAAAGTATTTTTATCTAGCTTGCTGACGGTTGCATTATTGGTACCTATGGTAGGGCCAAGTGCAACAGCACAAGCAGAACAATCAGGGAAGAAGTTTACGACCATCACTTTTGAGGATGGAAAGGCAGGACCAGTTACAGGAAGAGCAGGAACGGAAAAGCTGACAATTACAGATAAAGAAAACCATACCGAAGGAGGAGGTAAAGCGCTAAAGGTTGAAGGAAGATTAGATTCCTGGCATGGACCTACTGCTCGTGTGGAGGAATATGTGCAAGCAGGTAAGCAATATGAAGTGAGTGCATGGGTTAAGTTAATTGAGCCAGCTACAACGTCATTACGATTGTCAACCCAAGTCGGTCAAGGTAGTGGAGCAGGTTATAACTCGATTAGCTCTAAAACTGTAAATGCAACTGATGGATGGGTTCAGCTTCAAGGAGAATATCGCTATAATAGCACTGGCGATGGATTTTTGACTATTTATGTAGAAGCTCCAGATAGCAAAACTGCTTCCTTCTATGTGGATGATATTAGTTTCACAGAAACAGGAGTAGATGCACATGAAATTCAAAAGGATATTAAAGCAATTAAAGAGGTTTACAAAAATGACTTCTTAATTGGAAACGCAATCTCTGCTGAAGATTTGGAAGGCAGAAGATTAGAGCTTTTAAAGATGCATCATGATGTAGCAACAACTGGCAATGCTATGAAACCAGATGCGCTACAAAAGGAAAAAGGTGTCTTTACCTTTAAAGATGCAGATACGATCGTTAATAAAGTTTTGGCAGAGGGTATGAAAATGCATGGTCATGTATTAGTATGGCATCAGCAATCCCCTGCTTGGATGTATAGTAAACTAGACAGTCAAGGTAAAGAAGTTCCCTTGTCTAGAGATGAAGCATTAAAAAATATGCGTACACATATTCGTAAAGTTGTTGAGCATTTTGGAGATCGTGTCATTTCATGGGACGTCGTAAATGAAGCAATGGGTGACAATCCTCAAAATCCAACAGATTGGAAAAATGCACTACGTAAATCGTTATGGTTTGAATCTATTGGTCCTGATTTCTTAGAGCAAGCCTTTTTGGCGGCAAGAGAAGTATTAGATGAGCATCCAGATTGGGATGTGAAGTTGTATTACAACGACTATAATGATGACAATCAAAACAAATCTACAGCAATTGCTGCAATGGTTAAAGAATTAAATGATAAATATGCTGAGAAGCATCCAGGTAAAAAACTTATTGATGGAATCGGTATGCAAGGACATTACGGAATTAACACCAACCCTACAAATGTTAAATTGTCATTAGAGCGTTTCATTAAAACTGGTGTTGAGGTCAGTGTGACTGAGCTGGACATTTCAGCAGGAAATAACTATAAAATGACAGACAAAGAAACTAAAGCGCAAGGTTACTTATATGCACAACTTATGAAACTGTACAAAGAGCACAGCGAAAATATTGCACGTGTTACTTTCTGGGGACTTGATGATGGCACAAGCTGGCGTTCAGAAAACAACCCATTAGTGTTTGATAAAAATCTTCAAGCAAAACCTGCATATCATGGTGTTGTAGATCCTGATAAGTATTTAAAGGAACATGTTCCTGACACATCAGAAGCAAATCAATCTAATGCATTTTATGGAACACCGGTACTCGATGGTAAAGTAGATGCCGTTTGGAATAAAATTCCCGCTATGCAAGTGAATAAATATCAAACCGCTTGGCAAGGTGCAACAGGCACTGCTAAAGCAATGTGGGATGACAAAAACTTATATGTCTTAGTACAGGTTAGTGATAAAGAGCTAGACAAATCTAATAAAAATGCATGGGAACAAGATTCAGTTGAAGTATTCCTAGATCAAAACAATGAAAAAACAACATTCTATCAAGAAGATGATGGTCAATACCGTGTTAACTTTGCAAATGAAACCTCATTTAACCCTGATGGAATCAAAAAAGGATTTGAATCCAAGGTAACAGTATCTGGCACAAACTATACGGTAGAGATGAAAATTCCGTTAACTGCAGTGAAGCCTAACAATGGTATGAAGCTTGGGTTCGATATTCAAATTAATGATGCTAAGTCCGGTGCACGTCAAAGTGTTACATCTTGGAATGACATTACCGGTAACGGATATCAAGATACTTCTGTATATGGCATCTTGAATTTGGTAGGTAAACCAGATCCAAAGAAACAAGAAAAAGCAAAACCAGTAAAAGCAAAACAAACTAAAACGAAGCAAACAAAAGCAAAGCAAACTAAAGTTAAACAAACTAAAGTTAAATCTACAAAATAAAAAAGCATTTAGCTACACCTCTAACTAGCATCAGCTAGTGATGGGGTGTAGCTTTTTTGTCTCCTTTATGAAATAGCCAGTCTGATCAAAATTGTGATAATATTAAAATGATCGTTTATGAAACTTTATGAAACAGTGGAGGGCTTACATATGACACAGCAAAATGGGGTTACACCTATTTATATATTATCTGGATTTTTAGGTAGCGGTAAAACGACGTTATTACAAAAAATGATCTCCTTTTTACAGGAACAACATGTCAAGCCCGCAGTAATCATGAATGAAATTGGTGAAGTTAATCTTGATGGGATGTTGGTTGATGCCAAGGTTCCGATGACAGAAATGCTAGGTGGTTGTATATGCTGTACAGTTCGTGGGGATTTAAGCACTGAATTGTCGCAGTTGATTGAAAATGAACATCCTGATGTCATTATTATTGAAGCGACAGGGGTAGCGAATCCAATTGATATTTTAGATGCCGTGACAGAGCTATCTTTATTTATGAAGTTGGACATAAAACCGCTAATTACAGTAGTAGATACTGCCTTTTTAAATGAACTGTATGAAGCCCAAAGTGGCAAAACATATTCCTTAATGATGGATCAGATTCGCGCAGCTACTTTACTAATTATGAACAAAATAGATCGAATTGATGACGTAAAGCAAGCTGAAATGAAGCAGTTTTTAAATCGCATCAATCCACATGCACATGTTATCGAGGCAATAAAATGTGACGTAGATTTAACAGCATTAGTAGAAGGAAGTTATTTTGTTAATAATGGACTGGCTACATCGAGGGTTGAACAATCTAACTGTGCTTGCCATAATCATTGTGACCATGACCATGACCATGACCATGACCATGACCATGCTTCGCATACGCATGTTACAGTGTACACGCATTATTTTCAAAAGCCAGTGGATAGTAACGAATTTGAACAGTTTATTAAGCAGCTCCCAAGAGAAATATATCGTGCAAAAGGTGTACTTAGCTTTACGGATACATCAAAACGCTTCCTGTTTCAATATGCGTATCGTGAATCTGATTTTATGGCTATTACACCACAAGGTGAAGTAGCTGATGTTGCTGTATTTATAGGAGAGCATTTCGACCAGCAATGGATCAGACATGAACTAAGAAAGCTTGAAGGTTTGCTATGAGTGATTCATTATTAAATGAGCATTTGCAATCTAGAGAGTTATTTGCTTACTTTGGGTTAGCCGTGTATTATTCGCAAGCACTGGAGCAGCAGATGGCAAATTTCATTATTTTGATTAAAGTTGCTTCAGGGGATATGACATCTGAGGCGGAGCTAAAATTGCATTTTGATAAAAAGCTAAGTAATTCCTTAGGGCAGCTTGTCCGAGAAATAAGTCATTATTTTACGTTTCCTCCTGAGGAAATGGAGTTGTTAAAACATATTTGGAAGCAGCGAAATTATATTGTACACGATTATTTTAAACAAAAAATTCATGCTACCTTCTCTGAAAAAGGGAGAACAGAGATGATTAAAGAGCTTAAACATTTCTGTGAGGACGCGTCTAAGCTACAGGCATTACTACAACAGCACACACATGATTTATACCGCAAGCTTGATCTGAATGAAGAATGATAAATATAGCTAAAAACTGAAACATTTTAAACAATGTCCACGTCAAAGGAATTAGAGGTGATAAAAAATGAGAAAATCAAAATTTAAAGTTGCAGCGGTTTTAGCACTCTCCACATCCCTTTTACTTAGCGCCTCTGCATCTGCCTTTACAGATGTTACAGGTGAAGATGCAAAAATAACAAAGGCGTTATTAGATAAAGGGATCATTCAAGGCATTAACAACGATATCTTTGCCCCAAATCAAAAATTAACTGGAGCACAAGGGATACAATTAATAGTTAAGGCACTGGATCTCAAGCCAAAAGCTGCTAGCAATAATAGTTTGAAAATGGAAAAGGCCCCATGGTATACAAAATCTTTAAATATACTTAAAGACAATGGGGTTGAGCTCCCAGCGCAATTTAATCCGACAGCAGAGTTATCACGAGAAGCTTTTGTTTCTATTTTAAGAAAAGCAATGGATACGACTGGAAATTACCCTCTTATTAAAATGTTTATCTTTATTACAGATGAATCTGATATTACTGTTGATTATAATGGGGATGTTCAGGTTATGCTGTTGCACAAAATTGCGACATTAGATAAGGAAGGGAAGTTTCATCCTAAGCAATCTATTACACGTATGGAAGCAGCAAAAATGGCTTATAAAGCAAATGAATTTGTACGGGCCTTTAAAGAGGCTAGTGAACAATTAAACGATCAGGTATCCTATAAGACGGAAAAAGTAAGTGATGCTATCAACAAAGTGATTGTAACTCGTGAAAATCAGCCTCACCCTGGATACGGAATTGCCGTTGAGAAGATTGAATTTACGGAGCCTGATCAAGCGACGGTTTATTACAAGCTACTTGATCCAGATCCAGACAAAATGTACATTCAGGTCATTACAGATTCACACACAGAAACTTATGTTTCTAGTCAATACAAAAATATTAAGTTAGTTCAGACTCCTTAATTCAAGCTAAAAAATCCGCCTTTTCTATTATAGAAAGGGCGGATTTTTAATTTGCATTTTTATTATGGCTCTATTTAGAAATTAGTACTTGCCAACGATAGGAGTCTGGAAGCTACGCTCCAGAGCGTTCTTGCGATTTTAAGAGACAATCTTCAGAATCGCTCTGTCTCTCTGCTATCTTGAGTTAGCGGTCAAGAACTAATTTCGAGATTGAGCCTTTATTGAACTACTTTATCCTAGAATGCTGATTAGCTTGGTGTCACGATAGGTTGAATAGGTTGTATAATTCCAACAGGTTGTGTAGAAGTATCTACTGAGCCACCTTGTAGCTGATACATTTGATAATATCGTCCACCTTTAGCAAGCAACTCATCATGTGTACCTTGCTCAACAATTTCTCCACGATGCAATACTAAAATTTGATCTGCACTACGAATCGTAGAGAGACGGTGAGCAATAATGAAGGTAGTACGACCCTTTTTCAGCACTTCTAGTGCTGATTGAATTAAGGCCTCTGTTTCAGTATCAATATTTGCCGTTGCTTCATCCAATATTAGGATGGCTGGATCAAACGCTAAAGCTCTAGCAAAAGAAATTAACTGACGTTCACCTGCGGAGAGGGTACTCCCTTTTTCAATTACAGGCTCATCAATTCCTTGCGGCAGATGAGATAAAATTTTAGTAGCACCAACATCTTCTAATGCTTTGACAATAGCTTCTCTAGATATACGCTTATCACTTAGGCTAACATTAGAAGCGATCGTTCCCGTAAATAGGTAAGGGTCCTGTAATACAATCCCCATATGCGCTCTGATCCATTGCTTAGGCAAATCTTTTATGGGTTGCCCATCAATTGTAATTGTCCCTTTTTGTGGATCATAAAAACGGAACAACAAATTAATAATTGAGCTTTTACCTGAGCCTGTATGCCCAACAAGTGCTACCGTCTGGCCTTGCTTCGCTTTAAAGTTAATGTCTTTTAATACATAATCTTTTTTATACGCAAATGATACATGGTTAAACTCTACATCTCCTCGATAACGTGGCATTGTACCATAATCAACCTCTTCACCTGTTTCCTCCATGAGCTTAAATACACGCCCTGCTGAAACGATAGAGGAGTCAAGCGCAGCAAGCTGATTGACCATTCCTGTAATCGGGTGGAAGAGACGGCCTAACACATCAATAAAGGCATACAACACACCAAGAGAAATAATACCTGCACCTGTTAGCTGCTGTGAACCAAAATACCAGAGAACGACTGCAAACGAGAAGTTTCTTAGTACACCAACGAGGTTATGTGATGTAAATGAATTGAGGTTAAGCATTTTGTTTTGATGCTTCATGTAATCGTTGTTAAGATGTTCAAATTCGGCTTGGGTTTGCTTTTGCCGCCTAAATATTCGAATAATGGACATCCCTTGAATGGATTCGTTAATGATCGCATTTATTTCACTTAATCTTGAGCGGATAATCGTATTGAAGCGCGTTGCAAATTTACGGTACAACACAATCCATAACCAAATCATCGGAACAACAAATAAACAAATCAATCCTAGCTTGAAGTCTAAAATGAATAAGGCGATATATACGCCAATCATATTGATAGCTCCAGAGAAAAAGTTGGATAGCACAGCGATAAATAAGTCTTTAACCGCTTCTGTATCATTCGTAACACGCGATACGACCTTCCCAGCAGGGAGGTTATCAAAAAAGTGAACGGGCAAACGTTGAATATGTGCATATACATCCATTCTAAGCTTGCGAATAACTTGATTTGCTGAAGATTGTAGCCAATACGTTTTACCAAATTCCATTAAAATGGAGATTCCAAGAAATACGAGGTACCACATAATAAGACTGTAGATCCCTGGTAATTCAGGTTTGTAAAACGAAAATAGTTGCGTAGAACTTAGCTGTTTAGCAGGGTAGGTTGTAATGGTACCGTTGTTCTCCAAAGAGAACTGACCATCCTGAAAGCTACGTTTTCCATCAATTTTGTCCATGGCACCTTCAATAAATACAAAGGATTTCCCAACTTGAAGGATATGAACTTCGTTTCCAGTTGCTTCGCCTGCCACAACCCGATCAGAACGTTTAAAATAACGATTTTCAAAGCTAACCGTGTCAGCATCCCAATTTTTCACTTCGTAATATGGTTTCTCAATCGCTAACATATGGTTATCTATCATTGCTCTAGCCAGAAAGGGGCCTGCTAGCTCTGCGCCTACCCCAATGGCTAACATAATCAATGCTAAAATGAATGTTTTTTTAGCTGTCAGCGCATATTGAAACAGTTTTTTTCCTGTACTGCTCTTTTGCATAATTGTTATTCCTCCTCTGAACTGAGGTTCGCTTCAACTTGCTGCCGTTCAAATTGCTCTTTATACCAGCCTTCCGCCTGTAGCAAGTCAAGATGTGATCCTTGTTCAACGATATGTCCTCGCTCAAGTACTACAATTAAGTCTGCATGCTCGATTGCGGAAAGACGGTGTGTAGCAATAAGTGTTGTTTTGCCAGCACGCTTCGTGCGAATATTGTTAATAATTTTTGCTTCGGTTCGTGCATCAACAGCAGATAGCGCATCATCTAGCAAAAGAATTTCAGGGTCAGAGATAAACGCTCTTGCGAGGGCAACACGTTGCTTTTGACCACCAGATAGGGCAACCCCTTTTTCTCCAACTAATGTATCTAGTCCATCAGATAATGTAACTAAATCTTGGTCAAAGGCAGCGGTACGAATCGCCTCCATAATGATCTCATCACTTGCATCCTGTAAGCCAAACTGAATATTTTCTCGAACTGTCTTAGAAAAAAGAACCTGCTCTTGTGGCACATAACCAATCCAACGGTATAAGTCATTTAATCCAATTTGCTCAATAGGTACATCTGCAATTAGTAATTGTCCTGTACCTATAGGATACTCTCTTAAAAGCTGCTTAATTAAAGTCGACTTTCCGCTGCCTGTACGCCCAACAATGCCAATGGTTTGACCTTGCTTAATTTGTATATTGATATTGCTTAGATTATCACCCACTGCGGTAGGATAACGGAAAGTGACATCTTTGAACTCAATGGAGTGTGGATTTTCCACATGAATAGGGTGTTCTACATCCTTTACATCCTGTGGTGTATTCAGTGTTTCATTTACACGATCAAGGGAAGCACCACCTCGTTGCATAACGTTAATTAACTCCCCAATGGCGAACATTGGCCAAATCATCATACCAAGGAACATATTAAAGGTAACAAGATCACCTAAAGTAATTTCATTATGAAACACCAGATACATGCCATAGGCTAAACCAATTGCATAACTTAATCCAACAAATAAGCGGATGGTAGGTTCAAAATAAGCATCTACCTTCGCGACAGCAAGGTTCTTCTGGTATACATCCTCAGTAATGTCAGCAAAACGTTCCGTGTCGTGGGTTTCTTGTACATAAGCACGGATAACACGAATTCCTGCCACAGATTCTAATACTTGATCATTCATATCCCCAAATGCATCTTGTGCTAAGGTATAACGCTGGTGAATGACCTTACCATAATAAGCCATAGATAAGGCAATGAAAGGGAGAGGGATAATCGCCGCTAAGGTTAACTTCCAGCTAATGGTCGTTGTCATAGCTACTAAAATGGTAAGCAAATAAACGGTCGAGTCTGTAAGGGTGAGCATCCCAAAACCTGCTGTTTGAGCAACAGAGCGCAAGTCATTGGTTGCTCTAGCCATAAGATCTCCTGTACGATTACGTTCAAAAAATGGGGGTGTCATACCTAACAAATGATTCATAAAGCGTGTACGGAGCAAACGCTCAACTAAGTTAGACCCACCAAACAATTGTCGCATCCATACGTACGTAATGCTGTAAATGAGAATTAGCAAGCCAATAATGAGCAATACATGCACAGTAAGTGAAGACATCGTCATCATATTACTTGCAATCCCATCAATCGCGTTTCCTAAAATTTTGGCAGGAAACAGTTCTAATACGCCACATAAAATTAGAAAAATAACTCCAATGGTGTAGCGCTTTCTTTCTCGTTTAAAAAACCATCCCAAATCTTTAAGTACGGAAAACATTAAGGGAAATCCTCCTTTTTGAAACCACAAAAAAGGCATACCGTTACAAAAAACTCATAACGATATGCCTGTATGTATGGCTTTAGTATCGCAACGTTTCTTGATAAAATCAATGAAACAACGCCGCGACGATGAATAACACAATCAATAATGGATACAAGATGGGTTAAAGTGTGCGATCCAAATCTATACGGGTTGTTTCAGTATTCAATTGTGGTAAATCTCCAGCAATTGCATTGCCACGGTTAAAAATCTGTACTGTAATTGTCAACACTGAAATCACCCTTTCTTTATAAGATATTGAATGCGATACGCACTCTTGTATGTTGAAAATTTTAACACTAGCTTTTATTAAATGTCAATTGTTTTTTTGGCTCTATTCATAAATCAGTACTTGACAACGATTGGAGGATAGAAGCTACGATCCAGAGAGTTCTTGCGATTGTTGAGGGGGAATGTGGCTTTTTGTATATGTTTCCGATACAATGAGATAAGATAGGAGGAGAGATACAATGATAAATGTCACTCATGAAGCAACAGATTGGTTCAAGCATGAGCTTGGAATTGAGGAAGGTCAAGCTGTTCGTTTCTTTGCTCGTTATAGTGCAGGAGGTGAATTGCATCCTGGATTTTCACTAGGACTTCAAGTAGAACCACCTATGTCAGCAGGATTATCCTCTGTCATTGATGGGATTACTTTTTATATGGAAGATAAGGATATGTGGTATTTGGATGGTTATGATCTTCAAGTAGCCTATGACCAAGCATTGGAAGGTATCGATTTTAAATATGTTCCACAGGTAAGTACTATTTGAAACTAATATATTAATTCAGAGCTTTTGTTGCATGCCGCAGCAAAGGCTCTTTTTGCTATAAAAACTAGATTGAAAATTTACCCTCTAGTGCGAATTGGAAATCTGCAATATCAAAAACCTGCACAGGGACTTGTCCCTCTACAATTTTACTAATAAATTCGATTTGATCTGTTAGCACAGGCACCTTTTCACGTTCAGCCACTAAAACCATCTCCGTCTCAATTGGATCAAAGTATTCACCATATTGCTCTTGCTCTAGCGCATTAATAACTGTCCATTTAATGTCTTTGCTAAAAAGAATAGATGTGCTTCGTGCCCAAGGGATATGAAGTGATTGTTCTAGTTTTTTGCGATGAAAAGGCATGTCTAAATAAGCAATCAATTGGCCTATTCTTTCTTTTACTAATTGATCCTGCTGAGTATTATTAATGATCGGGTCAGGACTATGATGAAGTTCATATAATTCCATGATGGTGCTGTAAGGTACGATATATTCTATCGCTGTTTTTGGTGTCAACAATTCACCATAAATAGCTACCATCACAGCTTCGATAACAAAGCGGCGAGACATCGGTAAAACCTCCTGTAAAAATTCGGGTATTCATCCCGTTCATACCAATTAGATATGCACATCATTAAGGAGTATACCATAATGAACTTGAATATTCAGCGTTAGGATCAAAAGCTTATAGCTTTCCGATCAATAATGATAATAGGCCCGCCGCAATGAGAGGCCCTACAGGTACACCACCAAACAGAGCTACACCAAGTACAGTTCCAATTAACAAGCCTGCTACGATTGTTGGATGATTGCCCATAAGTACTACCCCTCGTCCACCTAACCAAGCAACCAATATCCCCACTGCGATGGCAAGCAAGGATTTAAAATTAAAAAAAGACGACCATAAGGTTTGAAGTGGAATTTTCCCACTAGCTACAGGGGTCATTACACCAATCGTTAAAATAATAATGCCAATCGTAAGTCCATACTTTTCAAGCCAAGGGAATGCTTGATGCATATGTAACACTCGAAGCAGCAACAACACAATCATTGCTATTGTAATCGGCATATTGCTACTAAAAAGCCCTAGACCCGCCAACAACAATAGCAGTACAGAGGTCATATCAACCTGTGCCATGGCTTAACACTCCCTTCATTATTTTTTAATAATATGCTCTGCAATCAATGTGCCATGCCCTCTTCCAGTTTCAATAAAAACTTCATTTGCATTGCGACCAGAAGCAATAACACCCGCAACATACAGTCCCGGCACATTACTTTCCATCGTATCAGGATTAAACGTAGGTTTTTCTAATTCTCCAATCATATCTACGCCTGCGGAGAGGAGTAATTTACGATCAGGTCTAAAACCTGTTAAGGCTAACACAAAATCATTTTCTAAACGTGTTACCCCTCCAGTCAATTCTGATTCGATCTCAACATAGGTAGAATGAATTTGTGCGACATAAGCTGAGGTTAGAAGAGAAATTTTATTTTTTGCTACCATGCTATCAAATATTGGCTTAACCCAAGGTTTAACTGAGCTAGACAGATTTTCACCCCTACACACCACGGTCACCTGAGCCCCAACACGAATTAATTCCATCGCTGCATCAACAGCAGAGTTACTGCCCCCAATAATGACTACCTTTGTACCAGCATAGGGATGAGCTTCAGTAAAATAATGAGATACCTTCGGAGTATCCTCACCAGGAATCCCTAATAAATTGGGATGATCAAAATAACCTGTTGCAATAACTACATATTTAGCATGATATTGAACCTGCTCGCCAGTGTGTTTCAGAGAGGAGATGATAAAACTTGAATCAGCTTGGCGTTCGATCTTAGTTGCTTCTTCATAAGAGTGTAACTGAACTTGATAAAAATCACTAACTCCTCGATAGTAAGCTAATGCTTCATGCCTATACGGCTTATCATGATGTGAAGTGAAAGGGATATCCCCGATTTCTAGCGTCTCTGGTGTACTAAAAAATTGCATATGGGTGGGGTACGAATAAATAGAATGAACTAAACATTTTTTTTCAAGGATAAGCGACTTTAATCCGCGGCGTGTACATTCGATTGCAGCTGATAATCCACATGGACCTCCACCAATAATTAAAACGTCAAGCATATTAAAAACCTCCTAGCGGTTATGTGCAATGAGAGCTTAATAAATACAAAACATTATTATCCTACCGCAAACCATATAAAATTTCCAGTTTCAAGTGAAGAGGTTCGTGGTAATTTAAATTAAATAGAAAATTAGTACAAATTTAAGGCGATACTATGAAATTTCCCTTAAAATAGATCAAAGCGATTTTTTTTGGATATAATAAAAGTGTAAACGTTTTCTGTTTAAATATTGACAGTAAGGAGGTACGATCATGTTATCTTGGTTCAAAAGGAAACACAAGCACATCGATGTCAGACCTCAGGCCGTTGTAGAGACTACACTTGAACAAGTGAGAGAAGCAGTTTTACAGTTCGAATCTGACATGCCAGAAGGCATTAATCGAATAGCGCTTCTGAAATCAGATGGGCAATTAGATTCTTCACGCTTAACTAGATATTTGGGTGGAGTAAGTGATAGAGACTATTATGTTTCTAGAGAAACGTTTGAAATTTTCGAGGAAAAGGATCGGGAGATTCCATATTATTTAGATTTAGTCCAAGCGGCGGTTGATAATTACATGGACGAGACAGGTAAACTTCCTGTCATTGATGAATCAGCACAATATCAAGTTGATTTCTCCGTGTTGTTGCGTGGACACTATTTAAAAGAAAAGCCACCTTTTCCGTTATATGTGACAGATCAAGAAATGATGTTGACTCATCGACCGAAGTAAATCACCTAACTTTTAAAGTAATATCAACTTAATTACACAGAGGATATGACTTATAGAAAATGCATAAACCACGTTTTGAAGTGTCATTAATTACTTCAAGACGTGGTTTTATATTTTTATAGTGCTATACTTAATAGATAAGCTTTAATGTGAGGGAAGACAAGTGACAGCAAAGGGGGGACGGGGATATGGGATTCCCTTGGAAGAAAAATTTATATGTATTATGGTTAGGCGTCTTTTTTTGTAGTATGGCTAATTCCATGGCAATTCCGTTTTTATCTCTATTTTTAGCACATGATTTAGGGGTGGAGCATCACCTTACACTTTGGTCGGGGGTTGCTTTTGGAATTACGTTTTTAGCAGGCGCATTGATTTCACCTTATTGGGGTTCGTTGTCGGATAAGTATGGCCGTAAGCCGATGTTGCTAAGAGCTGGGTTTTCACTCAGTCTTATTTATTTTCTAACCTCGATTGTCCAAGATCCATACCAACTGATTGGTGTTCGGATTTTGTCAGGATTACTAGCAGGATACGTGCCTTCTGCCATTGCTTTGGTGGCTACGAATACGCCAGAGAAGCATGTAGGCTATTCTCTTGGTATTATGTCAACTGCGGGGGCGGCAGGTGGGATTGTAGGTCCAATGATCGGAGGTATTTTAAGTAAATACATTGGATATCGTTTTTCTTTTTCTGTAGCAGGCATCGTCGTATTGTTATCTGCATTGATTGCTTGGTTTCTAGTCAAAGAAGAAAATTATGATCGCACGAAGGAACGTTCTCATGTGATGGATGATATTAAAGAGGCAGCGCGAAATCCAGCTTTCCTCCGTGTTTTGACGATTGTTCTTATCGTGACTGCATCTGTGATGGTTCTTGAGCCTCTGTTATCACTTTATGTACTTGATTTAGGTGCTTCTAGGGAAGATGCTTCTTTTAGCTCAGGTATTATTTTCTCGGCAGTTGGTATTTCGACGGTCATTGCAGCTCCTTTTTGGGGGAAAATTGGTGGAAAAATTGGATATCGTAAAACATTAATGATTGGTCTTATTGGTGGAGGTATCGGAAATTTAGTACAGATCTTTTTCCACAACGTTGTTAGTTTTGGTATTTTGCGTTTTGTCTATGGATTGTTTTTTGCCGCAGTATTTCCTGCCTTAAATGCGCTGATTGTACAGCATACAAAACCGGAGTTTAGAGGTAGAGCCTTTGGTCTTAACCAATCGGCAAGTCAATTAGGTTATATGGCAGGACCAATTGCTGGTGGTGCTTTAGGAGGATGGGTTGCAATCCCAATCGTATTTGTACTAAATGGCTTGTTGCTGATCGCAACATCGTTGACCATTTTTATGAAATCAAAATTTAGTCGTAATAAACCATTAGAGCAAACCACAATAGATAATGCTAATTCTAGTCTGTAAGCAAAAGAAACAGTGGATGAAAAAATCATCCACTGTTTCTCTGTTCACATGACTACCCTGTAGCTTAATACAAGGACAACGCCAACGAATCAAATTCACTTTTACTATGCAATATGGCTTCAGAGCCTTCAATTTCGATGCTGATTAATGAGCTTAAGCATTTCTTCAAGGCCTGTTTGCCTGTCTGGATTTTGTGTTCAAGTGCATTTGTTAATAGTCTTAATGTTCGTTGGATCGGTTGTTTGTTATCCATGTTAAAATATACAGGAACTACTGTGTTTTGAAAGTTAATAAGTATTCTCATTGTCAAATCACCTCTATACAATGGGTTCATGCTACTTATTGTAAAATAGAAATCTTAAAAATAGATTAAGAAAACATTATAATTCGATAAATGTTTAGTAACAATTACAATATAGATTAGAATTTTCATCATTTTATTTAGCTGCATCTCAAAAAGATTGATACAGATTTACTATAAACTGGTTCGTTTAAGATTAATCTACGTTCATCTTTTGCAGTTTAATGTCTTGAAATGATATAATTTTTATACTTCATGAATTGACTTGGACATTTGTCAGGGGGTGAACTGTTGCATTTTAAGGAAAATTCCTCCATGATTGCTTCAGTATGTCAATTTGAATTACCAATAGAGAGAGAGTTTGAGGGTAAATTTTGTGAGGCTTGTTATGAAATTAAGGGAAAAGAGCGAAGAGAATATTTATATGCTTCAGATCAAAAAGAAATAGAGCTTAAAGAATGTGAAGCCTTTGTGGAAAAAATGTTGTGGAGTAACTGCTCGATCGGAGACATTCCTGCCCTTACCTTTTCTAAGCATAAATTTGATGAAATCCTTCGGTGTTTTGATGAACTTGATAGTGAAGACATTATTCATGATTTGCTTCAGTCGTGTCAAGATGAGGCAAGCGTAATTTCTTTAGTACGTTGTATGAAAAATGCGAACTCTAATGGCACAGTTTTTATGCGTGCTTGGCAAGAAAACAGATGGAATCAACAGCAATTTTCATTTATATGTAGTCAGTCCATGAATTGGATTATACGTTCAAGCTCGGTAGCTGAAGAGGATTGGCTCATTGCAAGTCCAATGTCACGTCAAACGTTTGTAGAAATGTTATTGTTGTGGTACCAAAATTAAATAAATATGGTTATAAGCACATTTAACAGTAGGTACACACTATTTCCTACAGGATCCAAACCTTTCTTAGTTATAAAGAAAGGTTTTTTTGTACTTGTTTTTTTAATTTTAAGTGTGTATATTGTATATATACACGTGTTACGAAATATACATTTATTGATTAGGAAGGTGAACATGAAAATCGTATTATCCTCATCTTCAGATGAGTCTATTTATTTGCAGATTGTGAGACAAATTCGGGAAAGCATTTTACAAGGTGAGTTGGTGCCAGGAGAAGCGTTACCATCTATACGACAGCTCGCTAAGGATTTACAGATCAGTGTGATTACAACGAAGCGAGCATACAATGAACTTGAGCAAGCGGGATTGATTGATTCAATTGTTGGTAAAGGTTCCTTTGTATCCGGTGGGAATAAACAATTTATTATTGAGCAACGTACAAGGATGCTTGAGGATAAGCTAAGAGAGGTGCTTGCAGAGTGCCGAAGTTTATCCATTAGTACAGAGCAACTGATTCAAATGATTGAAGTGTTGCAGGTGGAAGAAGGGGGAGAAAACTGATGAATGCCGTAGAGTTGCAAGGTATTTGTAAAAATTATGGAAGTTATAAGGCACTAGATCATGTATCCATTGCAATACCTAAGGGGTATATTACGGGCTTAATAGGTCCAAACGGAGCTGGTAAAAGTACACTAATCCGAATGATGATGGGCTTGGTTTTGCCCGATGAGGGTGAAATTTCTATTTTAAATAACAAAAATATGATGTTAAAAAACGGAAGCTATAAGAAGCAAATTGGTTATGTCGCAGATGAAAGTATATTTTATGATCATCTTAATGCAATCCAAATGAAAAGTATCATTGCACCATTTTATGATAACTGGGATAAAGCTATTTTTGATAAATATATGAATTTGTTTGAGATTCCTTCGAAAAAGAAGCTGCGTACCTTTTCTAAAGGGATGAAAATGAAGTTCTCCCTGGCGCTTGCCCTTGCACAGCAACCCTCTTTATTGATTATGGATGAACCTACAGCGGGTCTCGATCCGATTGTCCGTCGTGAATTGCTTGATATTTTAGCTGATTACATTTTGGACGAAGAAAAAACTGTATTGTTTTCTACTCACTTAACGACAGATCTAGATAAAATTGCAGATTATATTGCTTTCCTTCATCAAGGTAAAATGGTGATGCATGATACAAAGGATCAAATTTTAGAACAATTTGTGTTGGTTAAGGGACCAACAAATATATTAGATGGGGATACACGTAAGGAGCTTATTGGCATAAGAGAAACTGCAGTTGGTTTTGAGGCGATGAGCAAAAATCGACAAAGAGCAGTTGCTATGTTTGGTAACCAGGTTATTTATGAGCACCCTACTTTAGAGGAAATTATGTATTACACTGTGAAGGGGGAGAAGGTCAATGCTTGATATGTTTAACCTTATGCGTAAGGAAATCATTATGATCAAAAATTACTTTTGGTTTATAGTAGGTTATTCTATATTTTTTAGATTTGCTTTCCAAGGCCAACAAACCTTGTTGCTAGAAGCACTAATTCCTTCAATGATTATTGTTATTGTTGTCGGAAGTGATTTGAAGTTAGTTTATCAGCAATTTCTAGTTAGTTTACCCCTTAGTCGAAAAAAGCTAGTCGCATCCAAATATGTAACATCATTAGTTCTCATCCTAGTTTCCCAATTATTGGTTGTTGGTGCTGATGCATTGGTTTCCTTACTATTGAATGGAAGCTGGCATTGGAATTGGATGAATGCTCAATTGGGTGGTCTAATTATTTTATTATTTTCATTTGTTTATTTACCAGTTAGTTATTGGTTAGGTCATATTGGTGCCAAATATATAAACACAGTAATGATGGTTGGCGCTATGATTGTGAGTGGAGTTTTTGGTGATCTGTGGCAAAGAAATCCGAATGCAGCATGGATCATGTGGGCGAACACGCATCAGACAGCGCTTATTATTTTCATTGCTTGTACATTACTGTTATTTGGCGTTATTTCATATATTATTTCTGTTTCTTTTTACAATAAAAAGGACTTTTAAATATCGGGTGTAGACTAGATCCCTTGGTTTTTGGGTAATATGAACGTGAGTAAAACCAAGGGAGTGTTTTATTATGACTACAGCACAGTTTCACGATCAGGTTGCTATAATTACAGGGGCAGGCTCCGGAATTGGACAAGCGGCAGCGATGAGATTAGCGCAAAGTGGGGCTAAGGTTGCTTTATTTGATCTCATTGATAAACGTACAGAGTCAACAAAGCAAGCCATTAATAAACGATACCCTGGTCATGCCGAGGCTTATGATGTAGATATTACAAATAGTGTACGTGTGCAAAAAGCAGTAGAAGACGTCGTTAAACAATTTGGTGGGGTGCATATTGTATTTGCGAATGCAGGTATTAACGGGACACTTGCTCCTATTGAGGAATTAAGTGTAGAGGAGTGGCAAAAAACATTAGATGTGAACTTAAACGGGACATTTCTAACGGTAAAGCACACAGTTCCTTACTTAAAAAAGCAAGGCGGGAGTATCGTTATTACGAGCTCTATCAATGGAAATGATCGTTTTGCGGGATTTGGTATGTCTGCCTATAGCACAACCAAAGCAGGACAAGTTGCCTTCTCTAAAATGCTTGCACTGGAACTGGCGAAATATAACATACGGGTAAATGCCATTTGTCCGGGTGCGATCGATACCAATATTGATGCCTCTACTAAAATAAGTGATGAGCTACAAGAAATCGTCATTCCAGTTGAGTATCCAGAAGGTTCTCAACCACTTGCACATGCCGCAGGTAAAGCTCATCAGGTTGCTGATTTAGTTGCTTTCTTAGTTTCTAACGAAGCAAGTCACATTACTGGGGCGCGAATTGTAATTGATGGTGCAGAATCTCTACTTTAAATTGTAATTCATCTCTAGGAACACTTTAGAAATTAAAGCTACAGTGCAACCCGTGCTCTTGCGTTATTCTGCGTAAGAGCTTTTTATGTTGTCTATTTTTATTGAAAAATTATACAAATATTGTGATTTAACGTACAATCATCATTATAGGGTTTTTTACGTTAGCTAAAAATCTGAAGGGAGAACAAGAATGGCGTTTATGATCGCACAAAGGGCTTATTTAAAGCTGTTTTTAATTGGAATGGTGGAAAAGCGTAAAGGATATGGTTATGAAATGCTGGAGGAATTAAAAGAGCAGTTCCGTCCATTTGGTTATGTTCCTCCTCAAAGTGAAATTTATCGCGCATTACATGAACTTGTCCAAGATGGAATTTTATATCGAACGAAACGATTAAAGGGGAACGATCCAACGATCGATTTTCAAGAAATTGTATTGTATCATTTTACGGAAGATGGAGTGACGAAAGCAGATTTATATAAAAAACAAGTAAAAATAGATTTGGATCGATGTCTTGGTATGTTAAACAAGGCAGTACATGATCATTACTAAATTGCTGGTCAATTTATGTAAATCATTATTATTTACTGAAAACTTGAAATTTACATGAAATTTTGTATTGACAAATATCACACTATAAACGATACTGTTAAATAGAAAGTAACATTACTTTTAAACATTACTTTACAAAAATAAGTGTATTTAATCAGGAGGAATTATTTAGATGGCAAACGTATTATTCGTTAAAGCAAACAACCGCCCGGCGGATCAATCACCAACTGTACAATTGTACGATGCATTTCTTCAAAATTATAAGGAAGCTAATCCTAGTGATCAAATTACTGAATTAAACTTATTCGAAGTTGACCTTCCTTACTATGATAACAACATGATGAATGGCTTGTTCAAGCTTGCTAATGGTTACCCAGTTAGTGCTGAAGAACAACAAATGGCTGACGTTGCAAACAAATATTTGGATCAATTCATGGCTGCAGATAAAGTTGTATTTGCATTCCCTTTATGGAACTTCACCGTACCAGCACAACTAGTAACTTACATTGGCTACTTGAGCCAAGCAGGTAAAACGTTCAAATATACAGCAGAAGGTCCTGTAGGTCTAATTACTGACAAGAAGGTCGCTCTTCTTAACTCACGTGGTGGCGTATATTCCGAAGGTCCAGCAGCATCACTTGAAATGTCTATGAACTTTGTTAAAGCTATGCTTGGTTTGTGGGGAGTTAGCAATGCGGAAGAGGTTGTTATCGAAGGACACAACCAATTCCCAGATCGTAAAGATCAAATTATTGCAGATGGCTTGAAGGCTGCTGCTGAGCTTGCTTCTAAGTTCTAATTAAAAGGCTAAACAACACTTTAAAGTAATTAACATAATTAAATTTTATTTTAAAATTAAAGCATCCAGTACCTGGATGCTTTTTTTTATGGCATAATATATAACTAAGAACAGGAGGATGTATCATGGAATTTACTTTTAAACCTACTTTATCTAATGAAACCGTTACTTTAAGACCATTTTGTGAAGAAGACATTCCAGCTATGCTTGAGATGCTAACGATGCCAAATGTAAATAATTTAACGGGGGTATCTGATACCTTTTTGACCGAAAGAATTCAATTAACAGACGATGTAAAACAAAAAACGACAGAGTGGTATAAAACAAGAAACAGCCAACAGGATCGCCTTGATCTCGCGATTGAATATAATGGTGTTGTTGTAGGTGAGGTTGTCATTAATTCATATGATGAAATAAAAAACCAGGCTAATTTTCGTGTGTTAATTTCTGATGATTATGTCAATAAGGGTATAGGGAGCAACGCTTTAACATTACTGCTTCCTTATGTTTTTAATGAGGTTGGATTAAGTGCGTTAACATTAGATGTATTTGAATTTAATCCAAGGGCAAGTCATGTATATAAGAAAGTAGGCTTTGAAGAAATCGGACGCCTAAAAAATGAAATCGAAGTTGATGGTAAAAGCTACGATTCCATTGAAATGATTTTAACGAAAGAAAAGTATCATACGTTGTATTAGGCTAAGTATATAAATCAGCCTAAAGCAAGAGAAGAAAGCTAGGGTACTGATGGGCGATTTAACCTAGCCCCTCTGTACTTTAGTACTTTTTGCTTTAGTTAAGCTCAATTTTGCTTAGTGTACTTTGTGAAAAAATGCTTATATTGTTGTAAATGAGATGTTGAGGTGAATATCTTCATGCTGATAGACTGGATGGTTATCGTTAAGTTGTGTATCGCTTTATTGTTTGGGCTTTTTATTGGCATTGATCGTCAATTAAAACAAAAACCTCTTGGGATCAAGACATGTATGGTCATTTGTATTGCTAGTTGCTTGGTGACGATTGTATCTATACAGGCCTTTCATAAGTTTTCGGGACCGGACCATCCTAACATGGACCCAATGCGTTTAGCTGCACAAATTGTTAGCGGAATAGGTTTTTTGGGTGCGGGCGCAATTTTGCGGAGAAGTAATGAAGGGATTTCTGGGTTAACCTCAGCAGCGATGATTTGGGCAGCTTCTGGCATCGGAATTTCGATTGGGGCTGGCTTTATTATTGAAGCTGCAGTTAGCGTTATTTTGCTTATTATTGCGGTAAACTTTATCCCACATGTATTTCGACTTATAGGCCCGTATCGTATAAATCAACGTGATGTTGGTGTGAAAATTGTAATGAGCGAGCAAGGGGATATTGCTGAGCTTGTCCGTGTGATCGAAAGAAAAGGTCAAAAAGGAAAAGTAGCGAAGGAAAATGAACATCGTATTCATCGCCTAAAAATTAAAGATTTAGAGCAAGGACGCCAGCGTGTAGATATGGTTATTTCAGCTTCTGAGAAGGAATATGCTACAGATATTTATCAGTTTATCCGTCAAATTGATTATGTGATTAGTGTCGAAGTTGAGAACTTATAGTTGATGTGTACAGATCGTAATCAAATTTTAACCTTTTATTATCTAACTTCGCCATGTGTCATGATAAACTAGTAAAGACGTGCACTTTAGTCTAATAAAAGGATGATCCGAAATGAGTAAACAAATATTAATTGTAGATGATGATGAAAAAATAGCTAAGCTACTAGAAATATACCTCGTTAATGAAGGATTTGATATCTTTAAAGCTGATAATGGGATTACTGCATTAGAAATTGTTGATGAGCATCCAATCGATCTCATTATTTTAGATATTATGATTCCTAAAATGGATGGTATTGCAGTATGCATGAAAATTCGTGAGAGTAGAACAACCCCGATTTTAATGTTAAGTGCTAGAGATGGCGATATGGACAAAATTACGGGCTTAATGACAGGTGCGGATGATTATATGGTAAAGCCATTTAATCCACTAGAGTTGATTGCTAGAGTGAAATCCTTACTTCGACGTTCTTCCTACACCATCCAAAATAACCCTGTCCCCGCGGACAATATGATTAAATGTGGCTCCTTGTTAATTGACAAGGAAACGCATACAGCAATGGTGGATGGTAGACATGTGAAGCTAACTCCCATTGAGTTTAGTATTTTGTTTTTACTTGCCAGCTACCCAGGCCGCGTTTTTGGTTCAGAAGAAATATTTGAATTGATTTGGAGAGATAAATTTATTGACAGTAGCAATTCGGTGACCGTACATATCAGTCGATTGCGAGATAAGTTAGAAAAAGAAATGGCTGGTGAAAAGCTCATTCACACTGTTTGGGGAGTGGGATATAAAATTGAAGGCTAGTCTTAGATTTTTGGCGTGGCTGTTTTGGACAATCGTGACCTCCTTATGCTCCTTGCTTTTGTTAATTTTACTCACTAAATTATTTTATTTTATGTTCCCAGAGGTTAGTTTATATAATTTACTGGCATGGATAAATAGAAATATTGGCTTTCCTTTGGCATATTATATTTCTGGTGTCCCTATCCTTGTCCTTTTTTCCTTATATTTTTATCGGAGAAGTGTAAGAAGACACGAAAAAAAATATTTAAAGGAAATTATTGAACAAGTTCATAAAATTGAAGAAGGTGTTGTTCAGAAGATTACGGTGGAGCATGTCGGTGAATTAGGACAGCTTGCGAGTGATATTAATCGGATGCTAGAACGCCTAAGAACTTCGATGGAAGAGGAACGAAGAGCGGAGCAAACCAAAAGTGAATTAATTACGAATGTGTCCCATGACCTACGAACACCGCTTACCTCAATCACGGGTTATTTAGGGCTTATTGAGCAGGATCATTATCGTGACGAGGTGGAGCTACGTTATTACGTGACGATGGCTTATGAGGAATCCATTCGATTGCAGCAACTCTTACAGGATTTATTTGAGTATACAAGACTTCAAAATAAAGAAATGAAGCTAAATCGAACCACCTTAAATATAGTGGAGATGTTGTATCAGATCAGGGCGAATTTCTCCATTCAGCTTCAGGAAGCAGACATGGAATGTGACTTAAGGCTAACGACACAGCCTATTATTATATTTGCAGATGGAAATAAGCTTCGTCGTGTATACGAAAATTTGCTAAATAATGCGATTCGTTATGGAAATGATGGTAAACGTATTAATATTACGTGTTTCCTAGATGGAGAAGAAGTCGTGACAGAGGTAATAAATTATGGTGACCCTATTCCTGAAAATGATCTTCCCCATTTATTTGATCGGTTTTATCGTGTTGAAAAATCTCGTGCTAAGAATACGGGAGGTTCAGGAATTGGACTTGCGATTGCAAAGCATATCGTGGACCTGCATGGAGGTACGATTGAGGTAAGTAGTGATGAGAGCAGAACTGTGTTTACGGTTAGGCTTCCACAGGCTGATTTGTTTTAGGAAAAATAGTATATGCTGATGTAATTTGCCTAATTAAATCAACTGGTGTTGTTTTTGCTCATTATATGTTCCTTATTATTTCTTAATATATTTTTAATAAATATTTAGCAAGATATTAAACTCTTCCAGTCATAATGTATTTATGAGATAGAGGAGGAAGTTTGAATGAACGCTACTGGTATTGAATGTATGTATCGCAATTATAGTCATGATATTTATCGTTATATATTGTATTTAAGCCGTAATCATCATATTGCTGAGGATTTGACACAAGAAGTGTTTTTTCGAGCATATAAAAATAAAGATCAACTTGATGGAAAAAAAATGAAGGCATGGCTTTTACGTGTGGCTCATAATTCTTATATTGATTTGTTGCGGAAAGAAAATAGATGTATTACGTTAGAAAATGAATATTTTCACGATTGTCCTTGTTTTGAAACGCCTGAAAGTAACATGCTCGCGAAAGAGACCTATGGTGAATTTACTAGCAAGCTAGCGATTTTGCAGCCCAGACAGCAGCAAGCTGTATTGTTATATGACATTCATGGGTACTCTTATCAGGAATCTGCACAGATAATGGGAATTTCTTTATCCCAATTTAAAATTATTTTATATCGTGCTAGACAAAAACTAAAAAAAATGAGAGAAACAGCTTAAATTTTGAAGCGTTTCTTTTGCTTTTGGATGAGACATGCTTCATAATAAGAAAGGAATGTAACTGCAAAAGGAGGCTATGAAGCATGTCGAATGAGCTTAAACTTAACAGCAAGGTTACTTTGAATAATGGTGTACAAATGCCTTGGCTTGGACTAGGTGTTTTCTTGGCTAAAGAGGGAACTGAAGTGATACAAACTGTAAAGGCCGCACTTAAGTATGGTTATTTAAGCATTGATACGGCGGCTGCCTATAACAACGAGGAAGGTGTAGGACGTGCGATTGCCGAGTCTATTGCAGAAGGCACTGTTGCTCGTGAAGATATTTTTGTAACCTCTAAAGTATGGAATAGTAATCAAGGTTATGATTCAACGTTGGCAGCTTTTAATGAAAGCTTACATAAGCTGAACCTGGACTATTTAGACTTGTATTTAATACATTGGCCAGTAAAAGGTAAATATAAAGAAACTTGGCGTGCTTTAGAGAAAGTGTACGCTGAGGGGAAAGTAAAAGCGATTGGGGTTAGTAATTTTCAGGTACATCATTTGGATGATTTGTTGCAGGATGCGACGGTAGTTCCTGCGGTCAATCAGATTGAGCTTCATCCGTTGTTAGCACAACAACAATTAAGAGATTTTTGTAAAAGTAAAAATATTCAGGTAGAGGCATGGTCGCCACTGGGTCAAGGAAACTTGTTAGAACATGAATTATTGAAGAAAATTGCAGCTAAGCATGGCAAAACGACAGCGCAAATTATTTTGCGGTGGGATATTGAGTTAGGTGTGGTTACCATTCCTAAATCTGTTAAGGAACATCGCATTATCGAAAATGCAAATATTTTTGATTTCCAATTGGATGCCGAGGATATTGCTGCAATAGCTAAATTAAATGAAAATAAAAGATTTGGTTCAGACCCAGATAATTTTAACTTTTAAAAGTAAAGTTAATAAGATTTATGTTTTGCTCTAAATGCAGTATTGAAATGAAGATAAAGAAGTAAAAACTTGTCCCGGACTAGCTATGAAGAAATTCATCTGGACCGGGATTGTTATTGAACGGGGGGTTAGCGTGAAATCATCGCGGGGATACGGTTATTATATATTTTGGATCATTGGTGCAATCTTACTCGTGTATTATGGAAATCAATTTTTAGATTATGTACAACAAAATGGTGGAGCGCTGCACAAAATAAATTATATGATACTCGCCAAGATTGCTTATGGTCTAGTTTTAGGAGCATATTTATCTCTGTTTGAAGGATGGCCAAAACGAAGAAAATTCCACAAACCAATGTTTCTTATCGTGTTTATTCCTAGTATGCTGTTAGTTGTGTACCCCATCATTAATATTTATGTTGAACTGCCTTATCATAGCTTGTATCAGCAGGCAACAAAATGGGATGGACAATTTTGGTTTGGTTTAATAGCGGGGTCAACTTTAATGAAAAGCTTGTTTGGAAAATAGGAAAGGGAGTACTGGTACAATAAATGCGTCAATACTCCTATTATTTCTCTAATCTCTCCTAGTCTCTCAGCAGTACTTTTAGGCTTATCCTTTAACGTGTTGCTTAGTAGACTTCACCATAACGAGGTAACAGAGGATAGCGATGATTTCTGCACTTACAATGACAATCCCCATTGGTAGCGCATTATGGTCACCGGCTAAACCAACAAGTGGTGCGACAGAAGCGCCTAATATATACGGTGCAAGCCCTAGTAGTGCAGATGCACTACCTGCATGTTCATTTTGAGTTTGCATAGCTAATGAAAAGGTCGATGTACTTACCATCCCAACAGAGGCTACAACAAAAAATAGCGGAATAAGCAATAGGATCAGTGAACCTTGGGCTAGAATAACAAAAAGTAAGCTAATCGCTGCAACTACAGCAACGGATAAACCAATAAGAAGTAATCTTGCCTCCTTCACTTTACCAGCAAGTCTACCTGTAATTTGACTAGCGAATATTATACCTACACCGTTTATTGCAAAAATGAGACTATAGTTCTGCTCAGAAACATGATAAAGATTTTGTATTACAAAGGATGAGCCTGATATGTAAGCAAACATCGCTGCAGCAACAAAACCTTGGGATAAACAGTAGCCTATAAACCTTTTATCCTTTATTAGTTTACCAAAGGTAGTTAGTGTTCCTGACAATCCTCCAGATTGGCGTTTCGTTGTTGATAATGACTCAGGAAGTCCTAAAACAACTGAAATTGTCATGAGGACGCCGATGATGCTTAAGGTTACAAATACTCCACGCCAAGATACATAATTTAGTAGCTGTCCGCCAAAAATAGGAGCAAGGATAGGAGCAGCGCCATTGATTAGCATTAATGATGAATAAAATTTCGTTAGTTCAGTACCTGAGTATAAGTCTCGAACAACAGCGCGGGAAATCACGATTCCAGCAGCGCCAGCTAAACCTTGTATAAATCGAAACGTCACTAAAAGAAATACATCTGGTGCAAATACACATAGTAATGAACTGATGGCATAAATCATGAGTGAAACAATTAATGGCTTGCGTCTACCTAAGGCATCACTAAGTGGTCCCGCTACAATCTGTCCTAGAGCAAGTCCAAGGAGACAGGATGTAAGACTGAGTTGCACAGCCGAAGCGGTGGTATGTAGATCTTGAGCTAACTTAGGTAGAGCTGGAAGATACATATCTAAGGAAAGTGGGCCAAATGCAGATAAAGCGCCTAAAATAAAAATTTTTTGAGTACGGTCTTTTTTATGAATCATAATTGTGGCAACACTTCTTTCTAAAAATATTGACATTTTAACATTATACTTCAGTTCCTAAATAATTGTTAGTATCAATCAGTTGGACATGATGTACAGGATATTGCATTAGGCTTTGGATCAAATTGTTGTTGTAATCATGTTCGGAATGGTATATCATTGTGCCTGCTAGAGGTGAACGGAGGGAGTGTTACTTTAAATCTTTAATTATTGAAGATGCAGTAGCAGGAGATTTGGCACAAATTGTCGAAGTATACATTCAGACAATCACAGGACGGATGATTACAGCGTTGGAATGCTTATTGGGATTTGTTTTTGCTCACAACAAGCCTAGCCTTAAAATTGCTACATAAGTTTATTTTTGAAGAGTAGATTGAATACTAGAAAATGAGGTGTACTGGATTGTGAGTGTGGCTGAACTGCTTAAGAAGCCAAAGGAACGTAAGCTGCTAATGAGTGCTGGATTAAGTTGGATGTTTGATGCGATGGATGTCGGGATTTTGTCGTTTATTGCTGCTGATTTGACGATAAAGTGGGGGCTGTCTCCGCAGCAGACAGGATTATTCACAAGTGTAAATTCGATTGGCATGGCATTTGGAGCAGCAATTGCAGGTTTTATGGCGGATAAGCTTGGTCGTAAAAATGTATTGTTGTGGACTTTGCTTATTTTTTCGATTGCCAGTGGATTGTCCGCAGCAGCGACAAGTTTCGCAGTTTTGTGTGTGTTAAGATTTATTGCGGGGTTTGGTTTAGGGGGAGAGCTTCCTGTTGCCTCTACACTCGTATCTGAATCTGTTCCTGCACAAGATCGTGGCAGAGCTGTTGTATTATTGGAAAGCTTTTGGGCAGCAGGTTGGATTATGGCGGCATTAATTGCTTATTTCATAATTCCTGATTACGGCTGGCAAGCGGCATTCCTGATTGGAGCATTACCTGCGTTATATGCACTATACTTACGTAGAGCCATTAAAGATTCTCCGAAGTTTTTGAATCAGCAAAATGGGTATAATGTAGTTAAGAAGCTAAGCTTCAGACAATCCTTTGCTTCAGTGTGGCATGAAGAACATCGTCGTTCGACCGTGATGTTATGGATATTATGGTTTACGGTTGTTTTTTCGTATTATGGTATGTTTTTATGGTTGCCTTCTGTTATGGTGCTCAAAGGCTTTAGTTTAGTGAAAAGCTTTGAATATGTACTTATTATGACGTTGGCGCAACTCCCAGGCTATTTTACAGCGGCTTATTTTATTGAGAAATTTGGACGAAAATTTGTTTTATTTATTTATCTCGTTTTTACTGCGATTAGTGCAGTCTGGTTTGGAAATGCAACAACAGAATGGATGCTCATTGCTGCTGGAATAAGTTTATCCTTCTTTAACTTAGGTGCTTGGGGGGGGATGTATGCTTATACGCCGGAGTTGTATCCAACGAAAGTACGTTCTACAGGTGTAGGCCTTGCCGCTTCCTTTGGTCGCATAGGTGGTGTCATTGCTCCTTATTTAGTGGGGGTGCTTGTTGCTGGGAAAATAAGTGTGGGTTACATTTTTTGGATATTTTTTGTGACTATTATTATTGGTGCACTTGCTGTTTTATTTTTAGGAAAAGAAACAAAGGGTCAAGAGTTAATTGACTAAATAATTAATGATATTAACTAAAAGTGAACCGTTATGTTTAATCACATAGCAAAAGGGGAATGTATATGAAGATTATCATTACACAACTGGAAGCTGTGGAAAAAGGAATTTGGGCTGAAATTATGCTGATGTTTGGTATCACTGAGGATGATGAGGTTTGGGAAAAGGAGCAATTTATTTTAACTGAGGAGCAGGCAAAAAAGCTTGGCGTGATATCCTAGTATGATGAATAAGTCAATTCCTAAAAGTAAACATTATAAAAAAGAGCCAAAAAGTGAACAAAATCTACGTATATTGACTTTATTCCAATAAAAAAATCACTTGTATAAAACAAGTGATTGTGTTAAAATGACGGATAGTCGATATCAATTAAATTGCATTAAATAATATAGTGCCATAATAGCATAATTATAATTTTTTGTCAAATGTTTATACAGTTCTTATAGATGTAGCAGTAATGATTTTAGGGCGGGGGTTTTTTCCATGACAGAGGAATTGAAACGTGATGAAGTAACTTATACAGATGATCTATCTTTGCCACCAGGCATAAAAATTGATGATCCTGTTCGTATGTATTTAAAAGAAATCGGGAGAGTACCGCTCTTATCTGGTGAGGAAGAAATTGAACTTGCTCGTCGTATCGAACAAGGTGATGAAGAAGCGAAACGTAGATTAGCTGAAGCGAACCTTCGTCTAGTTGTAAGTATTGCTCGCCGTTATGTAGGACGCGGTATGGTCTTTTTGGACTTGATTCAAGAAGGTAATATGGGCTTAATTAAAGCAGTGGAAAAATTCGACTATTCTAAAGGGTTTAAGTTTAGTACGTATGCAACTTGGTGGATTCGTCAGGCCATTACGCGTGCAATTGCAGACCAAGCGAGAACCATTCGTATTCCTGTGCACATGGTTGAGACGATTAACAAGCTGATTCGAGTGTCCAGACAACTTTTGCAAGAAATCGGGCGTGAACCTACCCCTGAGGAAATTGCAAAAGAAATGGAATTGACACCAGATAAAGTGCGCGAGATTATGAAAATTGCTCAAGAGCCAGTTTCATTGGAGACTCCAATCGGGGAAGAAAATGATTCTAATTTAGGTGACTTTATTGAAGATCACGAGGCTCAAGCTCCCGCAGAAGCAGCGGCATATGAGTTGCTAAAAGAACAATTGGAAGAAGTATTAGATACACTAACTGAACGTGAAGAAAATGTGTTGCGTTTAAGATTTGGAATTGACGATGGTCGGACAAGAACGCTTGAGGAAGTTGGGAAAGAATTTGGTGTAACGAGAGAACGTATTCGTCAAATTGAAGCCAAAGCCTTAAGAAAGCTTAGACATCCAAGCCGTAGTAAACGATTAAAGGACTTTATGGAATAAAACTATATGATTTGAAGCCAAACCTAATTTGTGTAGGTTTGGCTTTTCTAATTGAATTCAATAGATATTACTTCGTTTTACAGCATTTTTTTGGAGTTAATACCTTGATTTTTCGTAATATATGCTTAGGTAATGGAGCGGTATGCAAGTAGCGGGACTTTACTTTGTGACGACGGTGGCATTTTTTATGTGAGCCATTTGCAACAGAGGTGTTAAAAACCTGCATAAACCATTCAACGGGATAGGAAATGGACATTTTTCCGTCTGCTGAGCCTGCAAAGTTCACCGCTGCTGCACGGTTTCCTTTATGAGTAAGCCATACGGAACCTGAATCACCAGCTAAGGAAACAGGTCTTCTACCTCGAACTACACTTTGATTTTTGAATAAAATAGTTCCTAAATTACCATAAGGGCCATAGTTTACTTGGATGTCTGTATGTGTAGAATCTACAATCCCATGAACAAGACCTGTTGTTCTCCCTACTTTCTTAAAGCAATCTCCAACTTTATATGAGCGAACATGACCATTTACTTTACCAAATACAGCATAAGCAGGTTTTACAAGTCTTGGACTAAATGGTTTAGAGGTTGCCCCATCAATATAGTTAACACCTCTTTTTTTTAATCTAACGAACCGATTCATACAGCCAATTGCATCTTTTTTGGGAATCCCTAAATCAGCGGCACCGGGTTGGAGTGTTAAAGACGGCTTTCTTGTATTTTCATTTACTAAAACATGATTATTACTTAAAATATATTTGGAGCCTTTCTTATTATTACAAGAAACAATAAGGCCAGCAGTACCAGATCCGTCTTTTGTTCCAACGCTATAGCCCGCAATAAGTGGGCGGATTTTTGACCTGTACTGGTCATCAAGTGGCGAATTATGCTTAACAAACTTACTACATTTTACAATTCGAATAGGGACACCACTTTTTCGAGCTAGCCTTTCTAATGATGGTGGATTTATTTTTTTGGATTTTTTCTTATTTGTTTTTGTTGCTGATACAGATGTGCTATAGATGATGACAGCTGCACCTTGCTCTGGTGAACCTGGTTTTTTTAAACCAACGCCTACACCTTGCACATCAGGTCGGTTTAATATATGTTTAGCAATTCTGCTTTTTAACTGGTACGCTTGACGGAAATTAGCCAATCCAATCACCTTTTTCTATAAATTTGATATTATTCTATGCAGGAGGCAGGCAGGTTGCGTGCCTATTTATGGAGATGATCTTAATGAATAACTATCGCTTATCTTTTACTTTTTTTGTTAAATTTCTATGGCTTAGCAGCATAGTTGGCTTGTTGGTTGGTAGTGCATGTGCCGGTTTCTTAGTCAGTTTAGCTCAAGTCACAACTTGGCAGATGACAATGCCTTGGTTATTATTTTTATTGCCAATTGGCGGTGTGCTTGTTGGTTATGTATACAATGTATATGGTGGTAATAGTGGCAAAGGAAACAATCTTATTATAGAGAGCATTGGGGATGGACAGGAAGTTGTCCCTTTACGTATGAGCTTTTTAATTTGGTTTGCTACTTTAGTTACTCATTTATTTGGAGGTTCTGCGGGAAGAGAAGGTACTGCAGTTCAGATTGGTGGGAGTATCGCAGAAGGAATAGGGAAAGCATTTAAAGTAAACAAACAGGATCGCCGTATTTTATTAATGTGTGGCATTAGTGCTGGTTTTGGTGCTGTATTTGGGACGCCACTAGCAGGCACTATATTTGCATTAGAGGTATCTATGATTGGTATGATGACTTATCAGGCTTTATTTCCTTGTCTTATTGCTAGTCTGACCGGTCATTTTACAGTGATTTACTTGTGGGGGGTTGGGCATATGCACTATAGTCTAGGTGTCATTCCTCCAATATCAGGATTAGTATTACTGAAGGTTGTAACAGCAGCAATTATATTTGGGTTTGTTGCGATGATGTTTAGTAGACTACTACATAAAATAAAGCAGTTATTTGCTTCATTTTTTCAGCACTATATGTGGAGAAGTGTCGTTGGTGGTATTATAATCATTGCTTTAGTTTTCATTATTGGGAGTCGAAATTATTTAGGGCTTAGCTTGCCACTATTAAGTGATGCCTTTGAAAGTGAAATCAATCCATTTTCATTTGTTTGGAAATTTTTATTTACTGTCATTACACTTGGAAGTGGATTTCAAGGTGGGGAGGTGACTCCTTTGTTTGTTATAGGGGCAACACTTGGCCATACATTATCTATTCTGCTACAAATTTCAGCGCCATTTTTAGCGGGACTTGGTTTTGTTGCGGTGTTTGGAGCAGCCGCAAATACTCCTTTAGCTTGTATATTTATGGGCGTTGAATTGTTTGGTGGAGATGCTGTTTTATATATTTTTATTGCTTGTGCAGTGAGTTATTTGTTTTCTGGTCATCAAGGTATTTATTCTGCTCAACAAGTAGGTATTTATAAGCATGGAATAAAAAAAGTATAAATGAGAAGTCTCCAAGAATGAAAAAATCTTGGAGACTTTCTTGGTTATAATGCTTCATTATTAAACTTGATTATATTTATTACATTTATGGAACCTTAGCTAATTGTAATTGTCGGCGTAGAAATTACTGGTGGTGTAGATAATGTTGAGCTTGAGCTTTGGAAGTTAGTAACCATGAGTAAAATAGGAACGCCTACACCAATTGTAGTATCGTCTAATACGAGGTTTGCTGTTGTCAATGTGGATAATGATGCTTGTTGTGGTATTCCGTTGACATATACGTCAAAGTAGTCTTCCGCAGTAATGGTTGGAAGTGTAGTAACAGCTACGCCTGCATCATCTACAAAGCTTGTAGCAGGAATAGTAGTGTCAGTTGCACCAATCATGTCAGCAGTAATAAAAGCTAGCAATCTCGAAACAACAGGGGTAACTGTAGTAGTCACAGCACCTCCGGTAGCAACAGGTTGTGTTGCAATTGCAGTGTAAACCGGTTTAACAACAGCCATAAATAACCCAACTCCTTTAATAGTTTGAACCCAACTAGATATAACTAAATTGGAATTCTATTACGAACATAGACTATGATTTATTAGCATGTTCACTATAGTTAATGCTCTTTCAAACTATTTGGAAACGGCATTTTCATTAATCTTTGTCTAACTATATTAAATATGGTTTATAACTCATTATGAGCATAGAAATTAAAGGAAGCTCCAATACCTCCTTTCGACAAAAAAATTTGTTAGAGCTTGAGCACATTAACTAAGAGATGTGCTTTGTCTAAAGTTGTGAAGGATGGAGTTGGATATGTGCCATACATATAATTTCTATGTGTAATTGAAATAATGATTAAAAATTTGTTTGAAAAATTTTTGTCTGTAGTATTTTTAGGCTCAAATTATTTAAATATGAATAAACTATATAAGCTAGCCATTTAATATCAGTATGTTAACACTCAAAAGATAAACTTTTAGTATATTCCTCTCAACATAAACGGCTTTGGTTTAGCGATTAGCATATATGGAAGCAAAGAGAGGTGATTTTGTGGTAACTCAATTATCAAACAGAATATTGAATCCTAATTTTGATTCAGGTTTCACATCATGGTACTCTGTGAATGCAACTCTAAATCCAGTGAAAAAGACGGGCATTCAAAGTGTAGAGCTTCTAGGTGGCTCACCAGCAGCATCTTTACAGCAAATAGTAGGAGTTACAGCAGGGGAAGGTTTATATTTATCTGTCTCCTTAACAAAAAATCAAGCAATAAGTGTAAATCCAGTCGTAGTCATTACAGTAAACTATTTTAATAATCAATTAACATACTTAGGTACTGGTTTAAGTTTAGTTATTCCACCAGGCATATTCGTTAATTCACAATGGCAGACCTTTGAAGCAGTAACCTCCGTTGTACCCGTTGGAGGTAGCCTGGCACAGATATCTTTTAGTTTGTCCCCACCAAGCTCATCAGTAGGCGGTATTTTAATTGATAATGTGATTTTAATGTCTGCAGATTCAACAGCAGGAGTTACTGGTGCAACCGGAGCAACGGGGCCGCAAGGTCCACAAGGTGTGCAAGGGATAACAGGGGCAACAGGATTGCGGGGAGCAACGGGGTCCACGGGATCGACGGGAGCAACGGGCGCACAGGGTGTGCAGGGAGTAACAGGTGCAACAGGAGCTCGGGGAGCGACAGGATCCACGGGTCTACAAGGAGCGACGGGAACCACGGGTTTGCAGGGAGCGACGGGATCCACGGGTTTGCAGGGAGCGACGGGATCCACGGGTTTGCAGGGAGCGACGGGATCGACGGGTCTACAGGGAGCGACGGGATCCACGGGTTTGCAGGGAGCGACGGGAACCACGGGTTTGCAGGGAGCAACGGGATCCACGGGCCTACAAGGAGCAACAGGATCCACGGGTCTACAGGGAGCGACGGGATCCACGGGTTTACGGGGAGCGACAGGGTCCACGGGCCTACAGGGAGCGACGGGAACCACGGGCCTACAGGGAGCGACGGGATCCACGGGTCTACAGGGAGCGACGGGATCCACGGGTCTACGGGGAGCGACGGGATCCACGGGTCTACAAGGAGCGACGGGATCCACGGGTCTACAGGGAGCGACGGGAGCAACAGGCGTACAAGGAGCGACAGGTGCAACGGGCCCAACAGGTTCGGTTGGAAATGTTACTCTTTTATCCACCGCACGAAGATATTTTTATTATCCTGATACTCTCCTGCAAGGTATTAGTAATTTGCCTAGTACGCAATTCAGTAATGATTCAGGGCAACCTACTGTCATCTTTGAAGGACTAGATCAAAGTCATTTTATTAATGTATATATTAATGGTTTGATGCAGGAAGGACGATTGTCTACAATTAATCCTACTAATTTAACTCTGTTTCTAGGAGATGATGATATTATTGCGATCGGAACCCCGATAACTGTTGAAATTGTCTCATTTCAAATTGAAATTTAGTCATGCGTTGAATCTATATGAAACAAATGATACACTTTTGTTGATATTCATCACATTATTAAAGGCTCTATTTATAAATCAGAACTTGACAACGACTGGAGGTAAGAAGCTACAATCCAGAGAGTTCTTACGATTGTTGTTAAAATCATATTCCTTTTTATTGGAGTAAGTATAGGAATGGAATTTGATTTTAAGAGACAATCTTCATAATCTCTCTGTCCCTCCGCTAGTATGTGGTGCTTGTCAAGTACTGATTTCAAGATGGAGCCTTATTAATAATTAATAATACTAAATATATTTCACACATAGGATAGGAGAATTATGAAAAAGAAATTCAAAAAATTTTATATCGAAACTACAAGTATTTGTAACTTGGCTTGTAGTTTTTGTCCTCCAACAGAACGAAAATCACAATTTATTCAGCTCGATGAATTTGTTCATATATTGGATCAAGTGAAGCCATTCACTGATTATATTAATTTTCACGTTAAAGGTGAGCCATTGCTACACCCAAAAATCGATCAGCTGCTAGATGTTAGCCATGACAAAGGCTTTAAGGTGAACATAACAACCAATGGAACTTTAATAGAAAAAAACCGAAATAAGCTTTTGGGAAAACCTGCATTAAGACAAATCAACTTTTCATTGCATAGTTTTGATGGACACGAAGGATCACAGGATCGTGAAGGTTATTTACGTCATATTTTATCCTTTGTGAAGGAGGCAGTTGCCACTAGTGATCTGATCGTGTCCTTCCGTCTATGGAATTTACAAAGAGATAATCAAAGTAATCTTGCACGGAGCCGAAATCGAGCAACATTATCTATAATTGAGCAGGAGTTTGGTCTTGATTATTATATCGAGGAACAGGTCATTCCAGGAAATGGCTTAAAAATCGCAGAACGTATTTATTTAAATCAAGATATTGAATTTGATTGGCCAAGTCTAAATGCACCTGAAGATGATGGAATTGGTTTTTGTCATGCCTTACGTAATCAAGCGGGGATTTTAGTAGATGGGACTGTCATTCCTTGCTGTCTGGATGGTGAAGGTGTGCTTGGATTAGGGAATGTACATAAGCAGCCCTTTGCTGAAATTATTGAAGGAGAACGTGCAACTCGTATTTATGATGGTTTTTCTCGTCGTGAAGCAGTGGAGGAGTTATGTCGTAAATGTGGTTATCGCAAACGGTTTGGTTAACCATCAATAGATGTTGAGTAGGTAGTAAACAATTTAAGCGCCTGACAGCTAGTTAATCGCGAATCAGGCGCTTATTTATGCTGGCTGAGTCTTAAGTCAAAGTCTCAAAGTCTACAAGCTTAACGGGCTAATTAAAGTTTACTAAGGTCTATGGCAGGAAGTAAGCCCTCTTGAGCAGCCCTACCTAATAGTGCTTTGATTGCTCCGTAGCCTTCCTCACCAAGGTCATAGCTAAATTGATTCACATAAAGCTCAATATGAGCCCTTGTAACTTCATGAGACATTTCCTGTGCATGGGACATAATGTAATCTTCTGATGCTTCAGGAAACTTCCACGCGTAATCGAGGGATTGTCTTATCCAATTATTAATCTCTACTGTGTTCATACCACGTTTAGCTACAATTGCTCCAAGTGGGATTGGTAATCCAGTATCTTCTTCCCACCAGCTACCAAGATCACTTAACATATTTAGATTGTACGAGGGATAAGTAAATCTTGCTTCATGAATGACAAGTCCCGCATCAACCTCACCACGCTGAACGGCAGGCATAATTTTTTCAAATGGCATGACGATAATTTTTCCAATCCCATGTGGAACATGTTTTGCAGCCCACAGCCGAAACAATAAGTAAGCAGTAGAGCGTTCGCTTGGTACAGCTACCGTTCGGCCCGATAAATATTGTGGCGTGCATTGCTCTGCTGTAAGCACAAGTGGACCACAACCTCTTCCCAATGCGCCTCCACAGGGCAGCAACGTATATTTATCAAGCACCCAAGGTAATGCCGCATATGAAATTTTCATAATATCAGGGCTTGATTCATTTGGATTGGTGGCAATATTGTTAGTAATATCCACATCCGCATACATCACATCGAGTTGTGGTGCATCTTGAATTAGACCATGTACCCAAGCATGAAAAATGAATGTATCGTTAGGACAGGGAGAAAATGCAATATTTATCATTGTAATAGTACCTCCGGTAAAGTTGAGCATATTTGCTTTAATGTACGTAGTGCAGTTGGGATGTCCCACTTATCACGTTGACGAGGACCTACCATATTAGAAATTGAACGTAATTCAATCACTGGAATGCCTGCCTGATTAGCAGCATAAGCAACACCAAAGCCTTCCATTGCCTCTGCATAAACGTTAGGATGGCGGCTTGCTAATTGTTGTGCAGTGGCTAATGTACCTGTTGCTGTAGAAAGTGTAATAATATCTCCGATATGTACACAAGTCTCAAGCGATGATGAAGCAGATAAGGCATTATATATACGTGTAGCTAAACCTTCAGGAGTAGAAATGTAGTTGGTACCAAAGCCTAGCTTGTCTAATGAAAGAAAGCCATCCTCACTTTGGGCACCTAAATCCCCGCTAATCATTGTATTTGCTATGACTAAGTCTCCTATGTGAGCTTTGGAGTTAAAACCTCCACCGATACCTGCACTAATAACAAGATCGTAACGCTGCTTCGTTAGTTGGATTGCAGTATTGGTTGCAGCCGCAATAGGTCCTACTCCTGCGAGTTGAACCTCAATTTGTACCCTTGGATTGGCGACTTCTAGTAACATTTCACGCTCAGCTTCAACAGCCACCATAATGAGTACGCGATGGAATGGCATAACAATGAGTCAACTCCTTTTGTGCTTTAAACATATAACCCTTATCTATTATAAAGTTCATAGGTGATAAAACCAAGTCTTACTCTTTTAGACAAAGGAACACTCATTTGATCCAAATTAAATCAAAAAAAGCCAACCCTTACATTACATAAAGGTCAGCTCAAAAAATTAAATTCATTGGTAATTAGAATATCATATACCCAAAGTGAAATTAATTAATGACATTAAATAAATTAAAGTTAAGCTCTTTTATTAGCCTGAGCAAATCGGTCCTTGATCTGTTTATTAGCCTGCTTCATTGCTATACGCTGATCGCGAACAATTTGGGAGGAATTTTTTTGGGTGGGCGCGAAAAGTAATGCATCTTTTGGTTGAGAACCTTTTGCTCTAGACACTATTCCATTTATAGATACGAAAACGCCAGCACTCATGATGTAACCCCTCCTAGAAAAAGTTTAATGAATTGTATTACTAGTGGATTTTTACTAAGTATAGCATGATTTGCATATTCTTTGTAGTGGATAAACATCACATAATCCCAAGCTGGATTACATGGAAAATGTAATGTTAATACATATTTACCCATTCTGATGCAATAATAAAACATTGCCTTTGATTCTTTATAAAAAATTTGTTCTTCTTGATCACCCATGTTATAGGTTAGGACAGCATATGAGCTTTGATTGTCTAACTCGTAGATGTCAGGACCTTTAGCATCTCCAGCAGCGGCGACGAGTACAAGCTTCGAAGGTTCAGCCTCAAAGCGATACAAGGTAGCACCGCTACAGTTTTCATAATAGCCTACTTTTTCAGACATATATGGGCCGTAGTTTTGCTCAATCACTCCACCCTGTAGGCGAGAGACCAATGAATCTAAAAAACGATTTGCATTTTTTAAGCTACTAATTTCGATTTCAGGTATAAGTCCGCTTAGAATATCAAAAGCCTCATCAAATTGCTCAAGTCGTGTCGTGTTATCCTCAATGAATGGTTCCAGTGGTAAGAGAAGTGAACCTCTTCTTAATAAATCACTAAAATATGCTCCCCAATCAATCGGAACACCTAAGCTAAGGTCATCGATGTATACCTTTCGCATCAGCATGTCATAAAGAAAATACCATACATAAGCATCAACATGAGAAGGTACATCGGCAGTGGCACTTAATTTGTTCATTATATGCAGAGGGCTTGGGAATCTTTCTTGCTTTGCAATCGATTGCTCTACAAATTGTTCAATAATGGGTTTAACTTGACCAAAAAATAGTGACTTTAATTCTACATCACCAAATACTAAAATGGTTTTGCCTTGCTCATGGGCTTTAATAAACTCCATATGGGTCACTGTTCTTTGGGCAATGGGATCATAGGTTCCTGCTTTATTTCCTAAAAATAATAAATAAATGTCGCATTGTTCAACTGCCTCAAGGCATTGTGTAATTGGGTCACTGTGAGCCGGCCATGGCCCCAGATTTTCCTCCCACATCAGTGGTTCATGTCCTAATGCTGTCAGCTGTCTAAATGCGTTTCTCCGGAGAGACTTTAAGCCATCCTGATTAACAGAGCTAATAAATATTTTTGTTCTTGGCACTGTATTTAAACACTCCCAAAACAATTTAATATTTCCATTATAACCCATTAGGCTTAGTATTTCATCTTTTAAGAAAAATTAAAAAATGTGTATGAAATGTGCTAGATGGTAACAATCAATTAGTAGTGCCAAAAAATATTTGAATAGGAGTTAACTAATATGAGTGAGTTTTTAAAAGCAGTGAAGGAAAGACGCAGTATTTATGGGTTAAGCAAGGATGCTGTTATTCCTGACGAACGTGTAGAAGAGCTTGTGGGTGAAGCGGTTTTACATTCTCCAACATCATTTAACTCCCAAAGCTCGCGTGTTGTTATTTTATTTGGTGCCCAGCATGATAAGTTCTGGAATGTAATTGTAAAGGAAGCGCTAAGAAAGGTGGTGCCTGAAGCAAACTTCACACCAACGGAAGAAAAACTAGCTTCCTTCCAAAGTGGACGTGGTACAGTATTGTTTTTTGAGGATCAGGATGTAATTAAAAGTCTTCAAGAGCAGTTTGCGTTATATGCAGATAATTTTCCGATTTGGTCTGATCAAGCATCGGGCATACTTCAATATGTAGTATGGACGGCATTGTCAGATGAAGGTGTAGGAGCGTCATTACAACATTACAATCCACTTATTGATGAAGCGGTGGCAAATGAATTTAATATTCCTGCTTCGTGGAAATTAAGAGCACAGATGCCTTTTGGCAAACCAACTGCTGCACCAGGGGAAAAAGAATACAAGCCGTTAGCTGAGCGGGTGAAGGTTTTTAAGTCATAATAGTAGTTGGAAAGGGATGCTTCTTTGACAGAGGTGTCCCTTTCATATTGTCGCATCAGAGTGCAAAAAGTTGAGATGTGTGTAAAATGCGTGTAACATGGAACAATAAAATTGTTAGAATGGATATACAACTAGATAGAGGATAGGATGAGGAGAAAGTAAGATGAAAAAAGAAAAGAAAATGTATATTTCAGCAATTTGGACCATGGTAGCGATTGGCTGTATTTTTATTTTTAGTGCAATTGCAATAAATATACATAGTTCATGGGTAAGTTCATTTGATAATATTGTGATCAGCACCATTCAAGGCATGGAATCACCACCGCTTACGCAGGTGATGTTATTTTTTACTTGGCTTGGAAGCACACGTCAGGTGCTCGTCATTTCAATAATAACGATGCTCTTTTTATTTTTTGGACTCAAACATCGTAAGGAGTTATGGTTATTTCTGATTTCAGGTTCAGGCTCAGTGCTCCTCAATGTTTTGTTAAAAGTAAAATTTTCGCGCCAGCGTCCAACGCTACACAGACTAATAGAAGAGACGGGTTATAGCTTTCCTAGTGGGCATTCTATGGCTGCCTTCACTTTGTATTTTACAATTGCCTTTTTGATATGGAAGCATATGCCTAACACGTTTTCAAGGGTACTCACCATTCTAGTTAGCGCCTTCTTAATTGTAATTATTGGCGTAAGCCGTATTTATTTAGGTGTCCATTTCCCAAGTGATGTCGTTGGTGGTTATTTTATTAGTGGGTGTTGGTCAGCGGTATGTATTATGACTTATCAATATTTACTGGAATATAAATGGAACCCTAAGCCTCAAAATGCAGTTTAGATTAAAACGCCGCTTAATGCATGAAGTTGATTTAACTCATTGCATTGGCGGCGTTTTAATCTTTTTTAACCGATTTTACGACAATATATTTAGGTGAAGCTTGACTTACTAATTTTTAGTCGTATGGTCTGGGTCAATATACCCGGTTGGTTTAGCAACCCATTCGTCTGCTTCGGGTTCGATATCGACCCCTTGCTTCATTTTCTTTTTTTCTGCTAACGAATCACCTGCGTCATCTCGTTTGTTCCGAAGCTTATCTTCTGAGCTGTATTTCATCTGTGTCATCTCCTTGACTGTATTAGTAGGTCTTAGGGAAACTCCCTTTTTGTAGGGTTGCCTAATTTATTGATTCTATAACTACATCATTTTTAGTTAAATTTATTTTGTATGGTATAGTAGGAATGTTAAAACTTGAACTTGGAGAGGATATTTTATATGTTAACTATTACTGAATACAGTGTTGAATTAGTAAAGGACCCTTTTGGCATACTGACAGGAGAAAGATATGAGTTTCTGGTCGATATTGCTGTTGATGAGGAGGACGAGCTTTACTCTGAGCAAGGGGTATATATCCGTGCAATCTATAGCATTACCCCGGAGCATGAAGGGATTATTAAGTATGAGCTATTCGAACGAAATAGTCGTAAATATCTTGATTTTGAGCTTGAGGATGATGAGCTTGCAGAACTTGAAGTATTTTGTAAAAATCATTTAGTCTAACTTAATTAAAGTTAAAAGTAGAAAGTTAGTAAGGAAGGAGCCTGAGGATGGCAAGGAAGCAAACGATGATTCCTTTTGGAGCAACACTAGCTACGCCTGACAGGAAGGGGACTGTCATCTATTACGATGACTTTCAGTATACAACTGATGAACTACTTAGTGTGGCACTTAACTATGTTAGGGAGCACAAGTTTAAAAAATTGATCCTTTACCCCTTACATGAGGAAACAGTAAGAAGAATGGATAGTAATAAAAGGGTGGATCGTTTTTATAAAAGAGAGCAAAGGTTACAGGATTGGATGCAGCAATTACCAGATACATATGATCTAGGCATTGAGCTGTGGGAAGAAAAGCGTAAAAAGTATACGCCTATGGAAGCGGCATTTAGACATTTAACGACAAAATATGCTGCACCCCATTTTATTTATATGTCACCTTACTATAGCCAGTTGTTTGTGTCCTATCCTTCCTTTGAGGAATGGATCACTAAGGTACGATTAATTGTGTCTGAGCCGATGTCCTCTATTCCTTCAAAATTACAAAAATACGAAAAAAGATGGGATACAATTTAAATTTAATATATTTTACGACACAACTCGTTTTGATATGCTATAATAAAATTCGCTTGCTTATTTTGAGTAAATGTGAGACCCACTTCTATAATTTTAAGCAGCCGGTTCCGGCTGTTTTTTCTCTGCCTTTCTTTCTTCGACTAAAAACATTTCTAAATAAAAATTTTAAAACTTTTAGAAGCTTTTAAAATCAATATGTCTCGGGATTTTCAGCACTATTTTTTCTCCTTTCTAGGCTTTTGATAGATTGACAAACACTACATCTTGGTTTAGATTATTAGATGCAATACAATATATAGCGTTATAGCTATTGTTACATACAAATAAATTAAAGCTTAAAACGTATATATATTTTGATAGAAAAGGAGCTAGAGCCATGCTGATTGCGTACGATTCCAAGACGGGAAATGTAAAGAGATTCATCAATAAATTGAGCCTTCCAGCGATTCAAATTGATGAGCAGATGAAGGTGGATGAGCCTTTTGTGCTTGTAACTTATACAACGGGATTTGGGGAGGTTCCTCAGCGCGTTCGGGCGTTTTTGGAGCGTAATTATCAGCACATGCTTGGAGTTGCTGCGAGCGGAAACCGAAATTGGGGCAATAAATTTGGTAGAAGTGCAGATTTAATTGCGGAACGTTATCATGTGCCGATTATTAGCAAATTTGAGATGGCAGGAACTAAAAACGATGCCCTATTATTTGAGAGAGAGGTGAGCCGGGTTGCAACATATTGAATTAAATAACCTGATTATGCAACGGAACTCGGCAGGCTTTTTCCAATTAGAGAAAGATGCCGAAGCAGTAGAAGCGTTTATGAACGAGGTTGAGCAAAAAAGCGTGAAGTTTGATAGTATTGCTTCACAAATTAAATATATGATTGACAATGATTACTACGAAAATCTGTATGAGAGTTACACATCAGAGCAAGTAACGGAAATTTACCAATTAACCCGTGATTATAACTTTAAATTCCAATCCTATATGGCAGCATCGAAGTTTTATACTGACTATGCGCTTAAAACAAACGATCGCGCCAAATACTTAGAGCATTATTCTGATCGTGTAGCAACCGTAGCCCTACATTTAGGTAGAGGTAACTATGAGACGGCAAAAATGCTTGCAGTATCCATGATGGAGCAACGCTTACAGCCTGCTACACCTACCTTCTTAAATGCAGGTAAGAGTAGACGTGGTGAAATGGTATCTTGCTTCCTGCTTGAAATGGACGACTCTTTAAATTCGATTAACTATGTTATTAGTACATGCCTCCAATTATCCAAAATTGGCGGTGGTGTGGCAGTGAACCTATCCAAGCTACGTGGACGTGGTGAAAGCATTAAAGGCGTAGAAGATGCAGCGAAAGGTATTATGCCAGTACTTAAGTTGCTTGAGGATTCCTTCTCCTATGCCGATCAAATGGGCCAACGTAAAGGTTCAGGTGCGGGCTACTACAACATTTTTGGTTGGGATGTACTGGAACTACTTGACAGTAAAAAAATTAATGCGGATGAAAAGACGCGTCTAAAGACTTTGTCTATTGGCTTAATTGTGCCAAACCGCTTTTATAAATTAGCTGAAGACAACGAACTGTTACATGTATTTGCGCCTTATAGTGTGTTTAAGGCTTATGGTACGCATTTGGATGATATGGATTTGGATGAAATGTATGACGTGCTGTTAGCTGATCCTCGTGTTCGTAAAAAACCGATTATGAGCGCTCGTGATATGTTAACTAAAATTGCAACGATCCAGCTAGAGTCTGGTTATCCATACATTATGAACAAAAGTAATGCGAATTCTGCTCATGCTTTAAAGGATATCGGTCCAATTAAAATGTCTAATTTATGTACCGAAATTTTCCAGCTGCAAGAAACGTCTGATATTACGAACTACGATCAAGAGGATATTATCCGTAGAGATATTTGCTGTAACCTAGCATCCCTTAATATCGTAAATGTAATGGAAATGAAAAAAATTCGGGAATCTGTGCATGAAGGTATCGTTGGTTTAACTTCTGTAAGTGATATGACCAATATTGCTAATGCGCCAGGAGTAGCTAAGGCAAACCGTGAGATGCATTCCGTAGGTCTTGGTGCGATGAACCTGCATGGATATCTTGCTAAAAATAAAATTGCATTTGAAAGTGATGAAGCGAAGGAATTTGCGCGTACTTTCTTTATGATGATGAATTTTTATTCCATTGAAAAAAGTATGGAAATTGCACGTGACCATAAGATTACGTTTGAAGGCTTTGAAAAGTCTGAATATAGCAAAGGCACTTATTTTGATCGTTATTTATCTGAAGATTTCTCACCTGTAAGTGCAAAGGTAAAATCCTTGTTTGAGGGTATGGACATTCCAGGGCCAGCAGAGTGGGCAGAGCTTAAGGCAAAAGTACAGGAGCATGGTCTTTATCATGCGTATCGTTTGGCGATTGCACCAACACAAAGTATTTCTTATGTACAAAATGCAACTTCTAGTGTAATGCCAATTGTGGAGCAGATTGAGACACGTACGTACGCGAACTCAACTACTTATTATCCGATGCCGTATATGAATCAAGAAAACTTTTTCTACTATAAATCTGCTTATCAAATGAATCAGTTCAAGGTGCTTGATCTTATCGCTGAGATTCAACAGCATATTGACCAAGGTGTCTCTACAGTTCTGCATGTCAATAGTGATGTCACAACAAGAGAGCTAGCGCGTTACTATGTGTATGCTGCACGTAAAGGCTTGAAATCACTTTATTATACACGTACCAATCGTCTGACGGTGGAAGAGTGCATTAGCTGTTCAGTGTAATGTGAAGGTAGTATGAGGAAGGGGCAAGTAATAATGACTAACAGCATCCAAGCCGTTAACTGGAATCGGCCCGATGATGATTTTACTAATATGTTTTGGTATCAAAATATTCAGCAATTTTGGACAGATGATGAAATTCCGTTGTCTGACGATAAAATGTCATGGATTACGTTAAGTGATGCAGAACGTGACACCTACATGAAGGTGTTAGGTGGGCTGACTTTACTTGATACCGTCCAAGGTGGCGTAGGGATGCCTAAAATACTGGAGCATGTGGATGGCTTACAGCGTAAAGCAGTGCTTGGCTTTATGGCAATGATGGAGCAAATTCATGCGAAATCTTATAGTAGTATTTTTACGACGCTTGCAACGACTGAAGAAATTGATGCTGTATTTGCATGGGTAGAAAGACATCCTAATTTGCAATATAAGGCACAAGAAATTTCTAAATATTATAATCAAATTAAGACAGATAAAGATTTGTTCCTAGCGATGGCATCTTCAGTGCTACTAGAAACCTATTTGTTCTATAGTGGTTTCTTTTATCCATTGTACTTAGCTGGACAAGGTAAAATGACATGTAGTGGGGAAATTATTGACTTGATCCTTCGTGATGAAAGTATTCATGGTGTCTACGTAGGTTTGCTTGCGCAAGAAATCTATAACCAATTTGATCCACAAGAGCAAGAAGAGCTGTATGCTACGTTTAAGCAATTGTTTGATACGTTGTATGCCAACGAAGAAGCCTACACAGAGGAATTGTATAATCCAATTGGACTTACAGATGAAGTAAAGGCATTCCTTCGTTACAACGCAAACAAAGCATTTATGAACCTTGGGTTTGAGCCACCATTCGATGAGCCAGAAGTAAACCCAATCGTGTTTAATGGCATCAATACGCGCACAAAACAACATGACTTTTTCTCTAAAAAAGGAAATGGTTATGTACGTGCGATGCATGTTGAGCAATTGACGGATGATGATTTTAAGTTTGATTTTTAAGTAAGTTTGTGCTACTGAAGCTTCGTTACGTTTTGAAGGATGCTTCCAGCGCTCTTAAATCCGGATTCCTAAACTGTAATTTTGAGGATGGAATCCGGAGTTTAAATGCGCACGCTTTGCTTGTCAACGTTCCTTCAAAACTCCACTCAGCTTGCAGTATTGCAAACTTTAGGGAATTTTTAGAAATTTTAATAGAGCCTACTATCTTAAATTTGGATAGTAGGCTTGTTTATTGTTGTTAAGTGCTCCTATTTACAATATTCCTGAAAACGAAAATTTTTCCCCAGTGATTGTTCAGTGGTTGAATATTCTCGGAATTTATAAATAAGCGGTTGCCATTTCTCGACATCAATGTGTGAGCGATCATATAGAAGATATTCCTGAACAAAAATACCTTCTATTTTACATTCTATAATAGCAAAATCTTCTCGCTTCATTATATTTTCTACAGTTGTTTCGATTTGAATGGGACATTCCTTAATCCTTGCAGTTACAACACTTTCTCCGCGTAATTTTGTAAACTGACCTAGCTTAAACTTATCTTCACAAAAAGAATAGTCAGCATCTAATTTGTATCTAGGGATGCTTTCATTTCCTGTTGTTTTAGCAATAGACTCTACATTTCTCCATAATGTTTTGTCTGGAATATTTAACGTCAAATGGCGTCCAGTCTCTAAATTTAAATACCCTTTATTGTGCAAGCCAAGTCCAATTACAATTGATTTGCTTAGGGTCCACGTTGAACTAATAGGTGTTATATTATCAGCTCTAGTTACAGGATCTTGTGTCGTCATTAATGCAACTGGAAATCCATAATAAAAACCTTCTTTTTCTATTTTTTTAAACATGTTATCACCTCGAATTTTAGTATAATAAATTTATACCTCGATACACATCGATATGTAAGGAGAAACAACAATGGACGGATTACCAAACATACTACACACAACAAAGATGTTAGCTGACAAATCTAGACTAGAAATCCTTACTATTTTAATGGATGGCCGATTTCATACGGTTCATGAGATTGCACAAATTATTAAAGTAAAAGACCACACAACCTCCTATCATTTGAAAAAACTAGAGGAAAATAAGTGGGTACAATTTTATAAGCAAGGTAGACATGTGTATTATCGCTTGTCCAATCCTCAAATTGCAGATTTACTTGAAAATTTAATGAATATTAGTCCAACTATAAAAATTAACTCATTTAATAAAAATAAAGAATATTATGAGCTCAAAAGTGGAAGGAGCTGTTATTGTCATTTAGCTGGAGAAATTGCAGTTGAATTTTTTGATTTTTTAGTCCAAATGAATTATTTAGTACTAGCAGATGATCAAGCCGTGCTTACAACGGATGGAGTACGCTTTTTTCATTCAATTGATATCGATGTGACACAAGCACAAAAATCGGCAGGACTTCTTGTAAAGCCTTGTCTTGACTGGACAGAGAGGAAGTTTCATTTAGGAGGTGGCTTGGGAAAAGCATTTTTTAAAATGTGCATTGAACACAATTATATAACTCAGAATCTGAATAATAGGGGAGTTACTATAACTAAGGTGGGTACAGATTTTTTTAATAATTTTAATTTGGCTTAACGTTCCTCTGAAAAGACATAATTTTTTGTGAATGTTCAGAATTTGTTCAGAAATTGTTCAGAATGATCTGATATAAAACTCCATGACTAGGGAGTGTCTGAAAAGTCAGCAAGGAGCAGATGTAGGCGGATTTTCGATCTATACAAGGCACTTTTACGCAGGCTTACTGGGGGTAAGTCAAGGAAAAGTAACGAAGTAGGGGGCGAAAAGGCGGTAACAGATGACCTTGAATGACTTTTCAGACACGACCTAATAAAATATAGCAGATGTTGTTATGGAGGAGAGGGAAATGGGACGCCAACGTATTTATCCTATGAGGAAGTGTATAGCAGAAGGTTGTGAAAATAAGCATTATGCTAAAGGTTTTTGTAGGAAACATTATGGAACAGAGTGGCGTAAAGCTAAATCTTTCGAAAAAATGGAGACTACGATCGCCTTGAAAATAGATAAGGTTTGAACAGGAATAAATTTTTAGGTAATTTGGGAAACTAGACCATCAGCAGTTTGAGATTACATTGTATAACATTGTGCTAGATGGGAGTGCTTAGGATCAAATGTGGTTTCAAGATTATTTGTGTGGACTTGGGGGGAAATTATCTCATACTGATTTAAACCAATATCAAGCATCCCCTCGTCTACAAAACGATGCTTTTGTAAATGCACAGCCGTATAAAAAAGAAATTACGGTAAGTGGAGCTATAAGCACTTGCTACGACATTGCTCGTCCTATACCTCAGCTGCGTCCACAGCAAGCCTTACCCGTTCATTTAAGTACAGCACCAGAGTATAATCAACAACAGGATTATGTTGTCTGGTATGGTCATTCTACTGTCCTGCTTCAAATTGATGGGAAACGGATATTAATCGATCCAATCTTTAGTGATGCACCTGCACCGTTACCATGGATTGGGACAAAGCGGTATAACCAAGGTTTTATAACGCAAATAACACAGTTACCTCCAATAGATGTTGTATTGTTGTCACATGATCATTATGATCATTTAGATTATCCAACGATTATGGGGCTACAGCACAAGGTGGGCCTATTTGTGATGCCACTTGGCGTAGGTTGCCATTTTAAAAAATGGGGTATTCCCGCAGAACAAATTAAAGAGCTGGATTGGTGGCAAAGTGAAATGCTGGATCATATTACTTTGATCGCTACACCAGCTAGGCATACCTCTGGAAGAAAAATTGGAATGAAAAATAAGACGTTATGGAGCTCGTGGGTTGTACAAGGGAAAAATCATAATATTTTCTTTAGTGGGGATAGTGGATATAGTGCGACCCAATTCCAGAAAATTGGTGAAAAGTATGGCCCCTTTGACTTAACACTTATTGAATGTGGACAATATGACGCTAGATGGAAGGACATGCACATGTTCCCTGAGCAAAGTCTCCAAGCACACCATGATCTACGAGGTAAAGTGATGTTGCCTATTCATTGGGGGGCTTACACCCTTGCCTTTCATCCTTGGAAGGAACCAATTGAAAGGCTGCTGAAGGTAGCTAGGGATCAGTCTGATACACATATTGTTACACCGATGCTTGGGCAAATCGCAAATATAGATGGAATTGACAATTACAGTGTAGCATGGTGGAGATAATAAAAAGAAGCATTGGCTTAGTAGCCATGCTTCTTTTTACATTTCTCATTTTTTCTCTTTGAATTCAACAATTGATTTAATGATGTTCATAATCAAATTAATCTTTTCAGGAGAGCAGTTCTCTAATAAAAGAATAATTTCATTTCGCAAGTAATCGGAGGAATGGCTATTTGCTCCACTGAGGATATATTCAGGTGTTTCATCCAAGATGACGCACAATTGAGATAAACGATCCAAGTTAATGGGTGTTTTCCCTCTCTCAATTTTACTGATATATGCATTTGAGACATCCAGCTTTTCAGCTAATACCTCTTGTGTAATTCCCTGTTCTTCTCTTGCTTGTTTAATTCGTTTGCCGATTAGAGAATAATCAAAACTCATTTGCATCACCTACATAATTGTAGCAACCATTGGAATCGCTTAACATACTCATAAATTCAAGTTGAACTTATGAGTTAATAGTGATAAAATAATGATTGAATTTACTTTATTGGTTTTAATTGTATTAAATGGTTGTTATATTCCTTGCTGGGGGTGAGTATATTGAGGCAAGAAAAGAAGATAGCAGACCTTATAAAATGTCACATGCAAAGGCATCAATTGACGATAGGGATGCTTGCTCAGCAAAGTAATCTTTCTTCTATTTCTTTACAGTCTATTTTATATGGTAGATTGCCCAATATGATTGAATTAGACCACTTAACTACAGCAATGGGAATGCAGACTGGTGATTTATATGTCCTATACGAAACACAACTACGTAAGCTCAAATTTGCTTGGCCCAAAACGTCCCGATACTTGATTCATTGCGCCAAAAATGCATTACATGAGCATTTAATAAGTGGAGTGAAACACTGTTACAGAATGAAAAACGCTAGTATTCGTTTATTCCATTTAGCAGAATATCTATACTCTATTGGTATATTTTCATCTGCAGAAATTGTATATGACTTATTACTTAAAGCAAATACAGATGAAGGATATGCCTCTTTGGTTATGAGTAGAGAAATGATTTCCATGTGTCAGTTTCGTATATTTCAACAAGCGTGTAGCAAACAGTTTGGACATGCTCCAAGTGCACTGCGTTTTATTCCATTCAGAAATAGCCTACCTACAGAATACGCATTAGAAGGACTACTCTTATTATCCCAAAATTTTATTGCACAAGAAAGATACGAATCCGCTGAACTATATGCTGATGAGCTGTCTAGTATAGCTTATCATGTCTATAAAAAAAAGCGTAATTATTGGCGAAGGTATACCGTAAAGACGTTACGACCTTTAGTTGTTTATTATGGTCAGGCTTTGCTAATAAAAGGAATATGTTATGAAATGCGGGGAATGTATAGTGAAGCCAAGCAGTGGATTATGAAGTATAGTGATCTTAGCTGGTTAGCACCAAAAGATCAAGAGGAGGAGGTTGCTGCACAACGATTTGCAGTTATGGCAGAAGGGAATATGATGTGTTTGAATATAAAAAGTGGGGATTGGACGGGAATTCCAAAGTATATAGCCTTTCTAAAAGACCACCCAGAGGAAATTATTGAAGGACTCATTACATTACTTACCTCTGCCAATGAGTATCACTATTGTATTGATGATGTGATAAAACAATTCACGAAGCAAATCCAAACTTTTAATAATGAAATTATTTATTATAGCGTTCAAAAAGAACTTCTTTTGTGTCAGCAATATGTGCAATTTCATTATCAATATGCCATTTACTGCTTTGAACGTGGGAAGGAAGACCAAGGAATCGAGCATACATTAACAAGTCTACAATACGCTAGGGGAATGAAAAATAATCGTATATTTATAAATTCCATGACTTTATTTGAAAAATATCGAGCTTACGCAACTGCTAAGCAGCAACATTGTTACGAGGAACTCTGTCAAAATATTTTAAATGAAACCAATGAGGAAAAATCCTTTTCATATAATTTCTTTTGGCAAATGATGATGTCGGTTTAAAAGAGCAGGCACCCTAGTTAATGGGGTGATCTGCTTTTTTATTTAACGTTTTTATACGAAACATAAATATTATTATGTAAACAAAATGGAATTAATGCTGGATATCTCGGTTTTTGGAAATGTTAAATGAAAATTACACTATATGAAAAATTCATAATAGAAAATTAAAAAAATGAACCTAGTTCATACTACATAAACCAATACAAAATGTTTTATATCATCTTTACAAAAAGGAAAAAGAGAAGTTTTTAATTACATAAATATTATTATGTTAACTTTATGAATTATAGTTAGCTTAAAACTTTACTTTTATCATTTTAAATATGGATGATGGGTTGACATTGATTTTTGAGTTAGCTATACTGACTGTAATTCAAATGTAAATAGATTTTTATACGTTGAAGGAGCTAGTAGCTTTCTATGTCTCTGTTACAGAAAGTCAGGGGTGATGGAACCTGATACATGCACAGATAGCGAATTACACTCTGGAGTATCTTGGGTAATGCCAAGCGGAAGTAAGCGAACGATATTTCGCTGTAAAGTGGCTTGAATGATGACGTTAATGTGCACGTTAATTTCTTATTCATGCAATTTGGGTGGTAACACGGTGAATACAATCGTCCCTATGGTCTTTTTGACATAGCGGGCGTTTTTTTGTTTTTAATTTACTTATCTTGAAAGGGTTGAATGAAGTGAATATTATTGATGAATTACAATGGCGTGGAGCGATTAATCAACAAACAGATGCAGAGGGACTCAAAGAATTAACAGAAACGAAGTCCATTTCATTATATTGTGGAGTAGATCCAACAGGTGACAGCATGCATATTGGACATTTAATTCCATTTTTGATCCTCAAACGTTTCCAGCTTGCAGGGCATCGTCCTGTAATCTTGATCGGCGGGGCAACAGGTACAATTGGTGATCCAAGTGGGCGTAATTCTGAGCGTTCCCTACAAACGCTAGAGCAAGTGCAGGATAATGTAGAGGCTCTAACGAGCCAAATGAAAAAATTATTTGTAACAGATGGAGATAACCAAGTCCGTATGGTGAACAACTATGATTGGACACACCAAATTAATATTATTGAGTTTTTGCGTGACTACGGTAAAAATTTCAGCATTAATACGATGCTTGCAAAAGATGTTGTAGCTAGTCGTCTGGATAGTGGTATTTCATTCACTGAATTCGCATATCAAATTTTACAATCTATCGACTACTTACATTTGTACAAAAATGAGGATGTGCAATTACAAATTGGTGGCTCTGATCAGTGGGGTAACATTACAAGTGGGCTAGACTTAATTCGTAAGAAAGAAGGAAATGAAGCTAAAGTGTTTGGTCTTACCATTCCACTTATGCTTAGAGCAGATGGAACCAAATTTGGCAAAACTGCCGATGGTAATTCCATTTGGCTTGATCCTAAAAAAACAACGCCATATGAATTCTACCAATTCTGGGCAAATACAGATGATCGTGATGTTATAAAATACTTGAAATACTTTACCTTCTTGAGCCAAGAAGAAATTAATGTATTAGCTGAAAAGGTAGAAAGTGAACCACATAAACGTGAAGCACAAATCACATTGGCAGAACAAGTAACACGTTTTGTACATGGTGAAGAGCTTCTTGCTCAAGCAAAACGCATTACAGCTGCATTGTTCAGTGGAGATATCTCTTCCTTAAATGCTGAAGAAATCGAGGAAGGCTTCAAGGAAATGCCTACCTTCACGGCTGATAAGGAAACAAAAAATATCGTGGAATGGTTAGTTGATCTAGGTATTGAGCCTTCCAAGCGTCAAGCACGTGAGGACATTACGAAGGGTGCAATCTCCTTAAATGGGGATAAGGTAAGTGACCTTGAGTTTAATGTCAGCGCAGACCTAGCAATCGGTGGTAAGTTTATTATTATCCGTAAAGGCAAGAAAAACTATAGTTTAGTGAAGTTAGGTTAAGCCTTAAAATTAATACAATTTATTGAAAGTTAAAGTTGCGTCCCTGATTCTTACTCTACAGTAGAAGCTAGGACGCAGTTTTTTATATCGTGGCACCTTCCACAACTTGAAGGAGGAGGAACTATGTTAGTGCAAGTAATAGAGCAACATGATGGAGAAGGTCAATTTGAGACCTTTGCCAAGGGAAGTGAGATTACAGAACTAGCGCCGTGCCAGTATTTTAAGCATTGGAGTAGCTGTAAAATAAACGGGGTATCTACTTATGTCCCTGACTATTATGTCGCTAATGATGAGCTTTTATATGATTATAATCCAACTGAACTTGTAGTAAAGGGTGGAGAGGTATTACAGGTGCTTCAGGTGTCATATGGTTGGCTATTTGTATGTTGTCAAGAAAGTAAAGAGATAGGATGGATACCAGCAGAAAAGGTGATTTCTAATAATATTCATATGATTAATAATTAATGTAATGAAATAAAAAAGCCATCAAAAAGATGGTTTTTTATTGTTTATATATCAATTTTAAGTATCAATAATGCTCATGAAAATATTGGTGAATAATCGCTTTAATTTTTTTTCTAGTTCGAAAAATTCGGGTTGTAACTGCGCTTTGAGATATTACGTATTTAGCTGCTAATTCGGAAATCGTTAAATGTTGATTGAAATAATCCTCATACAAATTGTATTCGGTGTCGCTTAAATGATTCAAAAGATCTTTTTGGACTTTTTCATAGTTAATATCAGCATCTAATATTTTTTCTAAATTCAAATCAGAACACATATAACTTCTCTGGGATTGATTCAGGTCTATGTAGGTTTCATATTTTCGTTGGGTATACAAGGTTCGAAAGGCGAGGTTAACTTGATTTCTGGCCGTTACATGGAGCCATCCTTCAATATTAGGATGGGATCTTAGCTGAGGCATCTTTTTCTTAGCTTCTAAAAACGTTTCCTGCGTACATTCCTCAACAAAATCTATCAATGTGTTTTGGTTTTTCACTAGCCTTCTACAATAAAATTGAATCGGTTCATAGTATTTGCTACATAGCTCTTCATAAAAAAAATCCTCACACACACTGTTTTCCATAACAAAGCCACCCCTCAAAATTATCAAAATGCTTCTTTGTAAGAAGTGAAATACATATTAAACAACATAAATGTTAAATCGTGTAAACACAAGAGGAATTATGAATGTTACAAAATAATTCACAATTAGAAGAAAAATGCAATTTATTTTTGAGATATGTGTGATTTTAGAGGTTTGATGTAATGTAATATAACGAAGGGCAACTTGGACATAGAGAGGAGGCACCTGTGTTAGATAATAATCATAAGTTAATTAAAAATATTTATTTATTATTAAAAAACTATAAATCTCAGATCATTATATCGTTGCTTTGTACAATTGTGGTTACAGTGATAAGTATTTTAATGCCAAACCTAAGTCAACATTTAATGGATAACGGTATTATTGAACGAAATATGCATAATACAGTGACGTATATTGTCATCATTATTAGTTTAACATTGATTGAACAAGCGACAAGTGCTTCACAATCACTTATACACACACATATCCAAAACAATCTCTATCGTGATTTATCTATATCTGCTTTTTCTCATACAATCAAAATGAAAATGCAGTATCTTAAAAATAATAACTTCTCTCAAATTATTAGCAGCATTAGTTATGATGTCCAAAATATTGCACAGGTTGCGGATCGTGATTTTTTAGTGTTAGTTATTCAAATATTTAAGGTTATTGGTGGCGTTATAGGTTTAACACTCATTCATTGGAAGTTAGCAATCATCATTTTAATGATGATTCCTTTAAAATTCATGATTGTGAATTATCTCACAAAGTTAAAAAAGAAGGTGTTTGAACATCTGTTAGAACAAAATCAAAAATTTTCTTTTTGGTACGGAGATACTCTGAATGGGATTAACGAAGTGAAGTTATGGGGGTTATATCGCAAAAAGGAGAAAGAATTTCTGAGTTACATAAATAAGCGAATCAAACTAGAATCAGAAAGAGCGATGCTTGATGAAGTAAATCAATTTTCAGGATTAACGTTAGAAAATATCGTTTTTAATTTTTTATACATTGTAGGTTTATATTTTATTATGGGTGACCAACTCACGATTGGTGGATTATTTGCCTTTATTATGTACTCTTCTTTAGTGATTGAACCTGTTACTTTGCTAATTAATATTAAATACCAGCTAGCTAATATTATTCCTTCGTTACAAAATTATATTGATTTTTTAAATATAGAAGAGGAACAGTGTGATATAAGTAATGAAATAATTACTAAGTTTTCTACTCCCAAGCACATCCATTTTGAAAATGTAAGCTTAGCGTATGAGGAAGAGCCTATTCTTCGGAACCTAACACTAGATTTTTATAAGGGTGAAAAAATTGCCTTTATTGGGTCGAATGGGAGTGGGAAAACATCATTAATCAATCTGTTATTGCGATTTTATGAACCTACAAGTGGAACTATTTATATGGATGGGGTTAATATACAACAGCTTGACCTACTGCAGTATCGTCAGCATTTCTCTGTGATGCTACAGCATGTCTTTCTATTTAATTCTAGCTTAAGAGATAATCTTATTATGGGATCTGATTCGGACCATTTCGATCATACAACCACCAATAATAAAGTTATCATTTCCGATTTACTGCAATTTGCAAACCGTTTTCCTGATCAATTGGATACAATCGTTGGTAATAATGGTACGAAGCTATCGGGTGGTGAACGGCAAAAGCTGGGTTTAGCTAGGGTCATGCTTAAACCGGGGAAAATACTAATATTGGATGAAGCAACTGCTAGTTATGACGCTGAATCTGAACAACTATTTAATCAATTTATTGCTAAATGTACCGATTATGATTACGTCTTTGTGATTACTCATCGACCAGAAATTTTAAAAGCAATGGATAAAATTGTTGTCATTGAGAAAGGTGACGTCATTCAGGTAGGAAAATATGAAGAAATAGTTGAGAATCAAGCACAACGGATTGGAGGGTAATAAGTAATGCAAAATGTGAAACCGCAGATTGTATACAAATCTTTTGCAACACCAAACGGGTTTTATGTTTATGACAGAAATAAAAATACGGTAATAGGAATAAGTGAAGTGGATTATGTAAGCCTAGAGAGCAGTGAATGGGATGAAAGTGTATCCGAGGATATTTTAAAGAAGTATCAGGCTAAAGACTTTCTGTGTCCGAATAGATTGAAAAAAATTGAGCATCCCGCTACCAAATATCTTCCTTACTATTTAGAAAATCGTGTGGAGCAAATGGTAATCCAGCTAACTCAAAACTGTAATTTAAGATGTAGTTACTGTGTGTATTCTGGCAACTATGTCAATCGGCAGCATACTGGAAAAAGAATGAGCTTTGATATTGCTCGTAAAGGTATTGATTATCTCTTATCTCATTCTAAAGATTTAGAGGAAGTGACCATTGGTTTTTATGGCGGCGAACCATTGCTAGAGCTTAATCTTATTAAGCAGTGTGTAGAATATGTTAAGGAAAACGCAGAGGGGAAAGACGTGCTGTATAGTATCACAACCAATGGAACATTAATTAACGGTGAAACGGTCAAGTTTCTGATGGAAAATAATTTTACACTTATCATTAGCTTAGATGGTGGCAAAGAAACCCATGATGTACATCGTCGATTCGCAACAACGGGCAAAGGCTCATTTGAACTCATTATGGATAACATTAAAGACATTAAAGCCAAATACCCAGAATACATTAAAAATATTTTTTTTAATTCTGTTATTACACCTCAAAGTGATTATGGTTGTATGAAAACTTTTTTCGACACAGATGAAATTATGAATGAAGCTCATGTGATGACCAATACAGTATCGGAATTTTATACGAAAGATCAAGAAAAATATAACGATAAATATTATGTTGTAAGTAGTTATGGGTATTTCAAACTTTTATTATGTCTTGTAGGGAAAAGTGAAAAAAAGCACGTATCGAAGCTGTTTTATCCTGATATTTCTAGATTACGAAAAAGCTATAAGGTACTTGAGAGTGTACATGATATTCCAGAGGTTTACCACCATGGAGGTCCCTGTATCCCTGGGGCAAAACGGATTTTTGTAAACTGTGATGGGGAGTTATTCCCTTGTGAACGTGTAAGTGAACAATCCAGCGTAATGAAGATGGGAGATGTGGATACAGGGGTAGACGTAGAGAAGGCGAAGCGAATCTTAAATGTAGGACAAGTTACTGAAAATGAGTGCTTAAGTTGTTGGGCATTGCTTCATTGCTCCATGTGTGCTGCAACAGCAGATAATTTGCAAACATTATCCTCCACTAAAAAGCTTCAAGGCTGTGATCACAGTAGAGCACAGGTACTAGAGACGATGCAAGATTTGTGTTTACTAAAAGAATTTGGGTTCCATTTTGAGGAGGAGGCTTAAATGAAAAAACTTGCAATCTATCCTTATCATAAGCAAAACTGTGCAATAGCTAGATATAAGCATCTGCTGGAAGGGTATGAATTAACGTCGATAATTGCAGCCAAGGGATGGGGTAGCAATGGAAAAGACGCTAGTCATTTTGATGGTGGAGTATCTGTAGGTATAGAAATGACTGACGCCTTTGAGGAAGGGATTAAAAACAGTGATGCAGTATTATTTTTAGAACCCCTGTCTGATAAACTGTTATCTACTTATCCTAATAAATTTGAACTTGTTAAGCGACATAATAAGGAAGTTATTATTACGGCAAAAGTGAAGGAAAAGCTTCTTGGGATAGGAATTAAGCGTGAAGAACTACAAAATTACACACTTCTTAATCCGGGTAATAAGGTGGATTTTGAAGTGTTGTTACATGAACAAGCTGATGGACAATTAGTAAAAATTGATGTGCCAATCCTGTTAGTGTTAGGCATGGGTGAAAATTGTAATAAATTTGAACTACAGCTAAGTGCACGAAACTATTTTATGAAGCAAGGATATAAGGTTAGTCAGCTAGGAACTAAAAATTTTAGTCCATTATTTGGATTTTCAGCATTACCAGAATTTCTATTTACAAAAGATATTTATGTTCAAGATAAAATCATTGCATTTAATCACTATATCCAGCAGATCGCAGTTACTGAGCAACCTGATGTGATCATTATAGGAGCACCTGGAGGGATTATTCCGATAAATAACAATAATACGAACCATTTTGGGCTGATCCCTTATATGATCTCTAATGCAGTAAAAACAGATATTACAATTTTAAGCACTTATTTTAATTATTATAATATTGAAGTTTTAAATGAATTTAGAAAATGCTGTAAATACCGTTTTAATTGTATAACAGACTATATTAATATTGCTAACACAAGATATATGCTTAACCCAGAAAATGAAGATCAATCTGTTGATTATATGTCACTCACAAGTGAATACGTATTAGATCAACTTCCAGCACTTACAACAAAGGACTTTCAATTGTTCAATATTTTAAATGATCCTGATGCTGAATTTATATTTGCACGTATTTGCAGTGAATTAGAAGGGAATATTGTTACGATCTAAGGAGTGATTAAGAGATGGATTTGAGTTTAGAGCAAATTGAGAACCTGATCATTACAACAATTACTGACGTCACGGGAACTAGGATAGAAGATAAGCATCTTAACTTATTTAGTGAAGCGGTAGATATTATTCCAAGGGAAATGGTGTATGTGGTTCAAGCGATTGAGGATCAATTGGAAATACCTATCACTTCTATATTTGATCATAACGATGAGCAGATTATGACGGTTCATGCGCTTAGTGTAAATATTCATCAGTTGCTCCAGACCCGTGTATGTGAAATATATAACTAATGTTAGCTTCGATTAGTAGACATGAAGGGAGGTGATAACAATGAGTAGATTATCTAAAAGAAATTATGATGTTACTAATACAATTGAAACTTATTTTGATTTAATGGCTTGTGGTTGTGCATGTAGTTGTGATTGTGCATGTGATTGCTCTAAATCTAATCCTTCAGCTTCGTTAAAAAGTACTGGTAAATCTTATGGCTCTTCAGCAGGAAAAAGTAGTGCAAGAAGTTCAGCAGCAAACTAGGCTTTAATACTAAGTCCTTTCCATATCACCCGGAGAGGACTTAGTGCCATAATAAGGAGCGAATCATATGACCATTCAAGTCGCAATTATTGATAATGGAGTAAACCCATATTTCATCTCCTCATATTTTAATAGTTACGAGGTAAAACAAGGAAAGGTTTATTCCATAAGCAATCATTCATCTCAAAACGAACTGACACATGGAACGATTTGTGCAGCGATTTTCTGCAATTATACCTCTAATCATGAAATACATAGTTTGCAAATTATGCAGTTTGATCAGCGTAAAACAAATGTAAATGACTTAGTCACTGCATTAACATGGTGCTTAACAAACCATATTCAACTCATACATCTCAGCTTAGGAAGTATTTATTTTGGTGACTTTGAGGCTATAAACCAAATCATTAGCAAATTACTTAGCCATAACGTCATTATTGTAGCAGCTTGTAATAATAAAAATGTTACAACGATACCAGCGTCCTTACCTGGTGTGATTGGTGTACGCTGCGATCCATTAGGACAGCTTGGCGAAGGGCAATTTTTTTATAATGATACATCCATTCATAATATAGAGATTATAAGTAGTTGTGATTATACTTTAATGAACGAGAAACTTGTTAATGCTATCGTTAAATGTAATAGCTTTGCTGCTCCCTTTATTTCTGCAACAGTTTGTAATATTATACAGCAAGGATTTTACGATATTGATTCCATTAAAGACAGTTTACAAAGAAAAAGTGTGGAAAGCCATCACATTTATACTTTTGATTACTATGAAAGATGTTTAGATTCTAGCAATATTATTGATGTTCCAATCGTTACAATGATAGATGATACAAACAACCTAGCAAGAGGTTTGCTCATTGAGCTAATAAAATATTTCCAAAGTGACGGCTATCATTGCATAGGAATTACCCCATATAAATCAGATATTACAATGCAAATATACCAAATGAAAAATTATTGGTCAGAATCGGCTTTTGATTTATGGGCCACTGTAAGAATGATTTATTACACAACATTATGTGATGTTATCATAATGCAAATAAAGGATGAGGACGAGCTTTGGGAGCTACAACAACAAGGAATTGTTGATTTGCTTGTGCAAACTACTGAGGGAGGAGAAGGGCAGAAACAGCCTCTTAGCCTACATTGTGATCTTCCAGTAGTTTCATTCCATACGTGTGATTACACAGCGAATAATTTACTTTCTATTTCTAGAGATTTATACACAAAAATTTTTAAGGAGTTAGATAAATCTTAGTACATATATTGACATTATAGTTCTACAATTGTAGTATAGGATTATAGATATTCTACGATTGTAGAACCAAATTAATTATTGTATTGATGAATAGTAAGAGTAATGAGAGTATGAGGTGAATACAATGACAATTGAATTAGCTGATTCAGAATTAAAGGTTATGAACTTAATATGGCCTGTGGCGAATGAATGTGGAATTACAGCAATAGAAGTAGCGAAGAAAGCAAGTGAACAATACGGCTGGAAAAAAAATACGACCTACACGATTATTAATAGGTTAATGAAAAAAGAGGCAATTAGAAAGGAAAATCCAGATTTTAAATGCATCCCTCTCATTACAAAGGATGAGGTACAACAGCGAGAATTAACTGGTTTAGTAGATAAAATTTTTGATGGTTCTCACAAACTACTTTTTTCTACATTACTTAAAAAGGATATTTTATCAGAGCAAGAGCTACAAGAGCTAGTAGAGATCATCCATGATCAGAAGAAATAAGGGAGGAGGGAGACATGAATATTATTTGTGAGTTTTTATGGCAAAATAGTAAAATGGCAAGTCTAATTATTTTATTTATTATAGGTCTGCGGTCGATCTTTTTACGTAAATGCCCTAGGACAATTACAGTTGTAATATGGGGAATATTAGGGTTTAAACTTATTATTCCTGCTCAAATTCCTATCAATTTGAATATTAGTCCACATTTTATCGAGACACAACATGAAATCTCCCTTACAAATAACTTTATAACTTTACTAAATCCGTTAAGTACCAATTCCCCCCACCTTGATAATGTAGCTAGCCTACAAAATGTTTTATTACCTACTTATTTAAACATAATGTGGTTTAGTGGTGTTGTTATTCTACTTATTGTGTATATTAGTTTACATCTTTATAACCATCATAAATTCGAAACAGCTTGTATTTTGAAAAATGATCCACAGCTCATAGTTTGGCAAAAGTATTTTAATATTCCCCTGCATGTACCTATTTATGAATCGAACAGGACACAAACCCCGATCGTGCATGGGATCGTGAAGCAAAAAATTATTTTACCCACTAATCTACTTCATAAAAGTCCATCCACAACTAGAAATGTATTACTCCACGAATATACTCATTTACGGTATCGAGATAATCTACTCCTATGTATCGCTACATTAATCACTATTTTATATTGGTTTAATCCTTTAGTATGGCTCAGCTTATATTTGTTTATGCAGGACATCGAATATAGATGTGACGAAAACGTTGTTAAGAAAATTGGCATACAGCAACGAAAAGAGTATGCACTGTCCTTGATAGAGATGGTAGCTCCTTTAAGATCAAATTACTTTACGTTAAATAGCTCGTTTAAAAGTAAGCATTTTAAAATAAGAGTAAAGCGTATTATGAATTGTGCGGAATTTAAATCTAAGTCCATCATACTTGGTATTATCACGATTATTGTTGTCATTCTATTAACAACATTTTCTCTTGTGGCAAAAGCTGAGCCTCCCAGTGCAGAACTAAATTATTTATCTAGAGATCACGTCGAATCATTTACATTGAATAATAATGCTTATAAACAATCGGAGATAGCAGATTCCTATTCTAATAGTGATTATAGTGTTACAACCTTTGTTGATCCACTTACAATTAGCGTAGAAATATTTCAAGAAAAAATAACAGCAAGCAACCCTGAAGTAAACCTAAGTCCAGACGACGAAAATCAATTAAATGAAATACAAAATATGATATTAAGCGTCATTAAGCAAACAGTATCACATAGTAAGCAAGGTAAAGATATCGATTCAGTTTCACAAGACATCTTAGTAGGGTTACAGCAGCAGTTTAAACTTGCCAATACAAATGGTTTTAGGGTTTATATTTCGAAGTAGGCTTAGGTTTGAATAAATGAATGTTAGAAGATCTATATTATGATTTGATTTTAATTGGAGGATATAATATGAAAAAATGGTTATCTAGTATCGTTTTGCTAAGCCTAGTTGCTGTTATCATGATGACAAGCTGTACGCTTCAAAAAGGAGATAATACTTCTACAAGTAAAATAAAAATTTTATATTACGATAAGGATGCATTTTTTGAACAATATGGGGATTTCTTTTCGCTTAAGTACCCCAATGTCGAGTTTGAAGTTATTTCAACAAAAGACATAAATTATGCTTCTGAGTCAGATTCTAATGTAGCGTTAGAAAAGTTTATCGATAAAGAACGTCCAGATATTGTTACCATTCAAGCCGATCAATACCAGCAACTTATTCATGATGGTTATCTCGCTTCATTAGATTCATATATCGAAAAGGATAAATATAATTTAGATACTGTATACCCTGCTATTACAAGTTTGTTAAGGGAGTTAGGAGACGGGAAGCTATACGGTCTTACTCCCAAATTTTATTATCAAGCTTTATTTTATAATGTTGATTTATTTAAGCAAAATGGAGTAGAACTACCAAGTAATAATATGTCATGGGAGCAAATATTGACATTAGCCAAGAGGTTCTCATCAGATAACAATTCTACTGATCGTGTATATGGTTTGAGTATTGATGATTTAGATACAAACAATATCGCTGTCAATCTAGCTGATAAAATCGCTTTTACGCAAAATTCAAACGATGTCAACCTCAAAGCCAAACAGGTGACGGCAAATACGGAAGGTTGGAAAAACATATGGAAGCTTGTGCTTCAAACTAAAGGATCTCATGTCTTATATGATAAAGCTAGTACAGTATCGATGGGTTCAGCAGAACAATTATTGGAGATGAAGCCCTTTTTAACAGGAAAAATTGCTATGACCCTCGATGATTCTTATTTATTTGAATATATAAAGCAAGCTAAACAAAATATTAAAGATTTTAAAGAGTTTAATTATGGAATTGTAACTGCACCTATAGACCCAGCTAATCCGGATATGACAAGAGAGATTCGCTTAGAAGAAATCTTTGTAATTCGTAATGGATCTGACCATAGTGACCTTGCTTGGGATATAATTAAACTGATCAATAGCGAAGACTATGCCAAAGCAAATTCTCATTCTATGAACGGAAGCCTATTATCTAGAACAGGTTATTATAATGATATTAAAAATATCGAAGCATTTTATACGTTAAGACCGATTGCTGCAGATTATTATAAGAATGAAAAATATACTGATTTCTATCAACAATTTGATCGTGTTAAGAAAGAGGAAATAGGTTTGGTTGAAGCGAATAAAGCGAGTATAGACGATGCTGTTACTGCCATACAAAATAAAGGGCAAGCATTACTAGATCAAGCATTAAAGAACAAAAAGGATTAAGTAAAGGTGAGATTATAATGGGTTTAATTATAATTTGTACATTTAATTGAGGCTTGAAATCAATTGAATCATTTATATAGAGATGGTTTTAAAGTTACTTTTTTTCAACGAGGGGACTTAAATAAGCTACCTATTTTTATTATTGGTAGCACCTTATATTATGCTAGACTTTTCGCAGATCCTATCTACGAGAAATTCAACTTCATTTTTTTAGATCATAGAGGATTTTTACAGCCTGAAGAAGTTAATCGTTATTCATTAGAGGATATCGTAGAGGATATTGAAACGATCAGAGCACATTTTGGCTTTGAAAAAATATATTTGTTAGGGCATTCTGGTCATGGGTTTATAGCTATGCGTTATGCTGATCTTTACCCAGATCATGTGAGTGGACTTATTTTATCTAATCTAGCTCCTACTAATAATCCTGAACGCCAGCAGGAGAGTATTGCTTATTTTGAAAAGGAAATTACAAAATTAGCAGGGGATTTGGAACAAGACCCAGATAATCGGTTTACCCACATGAATATACGTATGCAAGCACATAGCTTCTATGATTTCACCTATGATGGTGCTTATCTATGGAAGAATGTATATAACAATATGGAAGCTTTAGATTATTTATGGGGTACAGCATTTGCTGACTTTGATACAGGGAAATTTATAAACCAGTTCGAGCGACCAATATTGTTGTTACTGAGTGATTATGATTTTTTAGTTGCACCTACGGCGCTTTGGGAGCCAATTATTGCTAATAAGTTAGAGTCAATACGGCTTTATAAGTTTGAGAAAAGTGCTCATAATCCGATGCTAGAGCAACCGGAGGAATATGCGCAGCGGTTAGATGAATTCACTAGAATGGTATAAACAACGGCAATTGAGGCTTGAGGTTTGATTTGAAGCAAGCAGAGATAGGGAAGGAGCTTGTTATGGAGGAAATTGTAACAGACCGATTAGTGATCCGTACTTTTAATCCAAATGATTGGCAGGATATATATGAATACTTGTCAGATAAGGAAGTCGTTAAATTTGAGCCCTATGATGTCTTTTCAGAAAATCAGGCGATAGAGGAAGCGATGAGAAGGTCGCAGGATGACTCGTTTTATGCAGTTTGTTTAAAGGAAAAGGATAAGGCAAGGAGTGGGGACGAGGATCATCAAAAGCTAATCGGGAACTTGTATTTTGCTAAAGGTGAATTTGATACCTGGGAGCTAGGTTATGTATTCAATTCGAAGTATCAGGGTCAAGGGTATGCTACTGAAAGTGCAAAGGCATTACTTGAGTATGCTTTTACGAATTTAGGAGCAAGAAGGATTTTAGCTCATTGTAGTCCCAAAAATGATTCTTCATGGAAATTGCTTGAACGTCTCCAAATGAGGCGAGAAGGGTTGTTTTTGCAAAATGTTTATTTTAAAAAAGATCATAATAATGAACCGATATGGCTGGATTCTTATCAATATGCGATATTGAAAACGGAATGGCGTAGTTAACTTATAGATTTAATTAACGAAAAAGGGAGCTTAATTTAGCTCTCTTTTATACCTTTATGGGCGATTTTTTATTTTTTTACTCAATCCAACTTTAATTCATTAGCTGATTCAAAACACTATATGTGAAATATATAACTAGTACTGACTTCAATTATTCCCAGAAGGGAGGTGATAACAATGAGTAGATTATCTAAAAGAAATTATAATGTTACTAACACAATTGAAACATATTTTGATTTAATGGCTTCTGGTTGCATATGTATTTGTGATTGTTTCTGTGCTTGCAATAAGTCATATCCTAAAGCATCTACCAACAATAAACTTAGTAGTAGTATTAGCTCTGTGCCACATAGTTCATCAAGAAGTAGAACTTAATCATAATAATAAAAGTTGATTAATAAATAATACAAGTCCTTTCCATCTTATTTGGGAAGGACTTGTGTTTAAGGTAAGGAGTCTTGTGATGACTAATCGTGTGGTAATTATTGACCATAGAATCAATGAATTTTTATCCCTTCTGAATTAAATACCTATCAAGTAAAAGAGGAAGATGTCTGCTGGATAAGCAATAGTTTTAATAAAGATGAGCTTACACATGGAACAATTTGCGCTACAATTTTTTTATAATGAGAAAACCATTCATAATATAGAGGTTGTAAGTAGTTGTGGATATATTTTAAAGGACGAGAAACTAGTTAGTGCTCTCGTTAAATGTAATAACTTTGCTACTCCGTTTATTTCTGCAACAGTCTGTAATATTATGCGGCAAGGATTTTTACGATATTGATTCTATTAATGAAAGGTACAAAGTAAAAGTGTGAAAAGACCTAGCAAAACCACTATATTGACCTGGGACTACTTCCCATCAGAAATATTGAAAGAAATATTTGAGTTTCATATGCGATTAAACCAACGGAATTCTGTATAATTATGGTTAATTAATAGGCGTGATAGACGATAATATTTAATTATCTGATTTTATGACTTTATTAATCAGCTCTATATACTGCAAATCCCCATATCCTATATTTGGAAATAACCGGAACAACTGCGGAAGTAGCTCAGTAGTCGGTACATTTGTATGTTGTTGAATGTATTTAGTCACTGGATTCTCCTCTTCTAACATCTCTAAATACAAATTTATAGCTTGATACATAACTGGGATTGGCGTGAATGACTTAAAGGACGGCCGCTGATGGTTAACGACAACTTGTTGATAGATGTGATTATATTCCCCTAGTGTAAGCTCAGTTTGATTCACTTTAAACTCATCTTCTCGGAAGTTATTTAAAAATACAGTGCCCTTATAATCTATCTGCTCTAGATAAGCAAGCAAGGTTAGTAGGTTGATTTGACAAAACATGTCTTCACCAAACCATAATACAATATAGGAGTAATTTTTTTGACAAAGGTTACGAAGTGGTTCGATCACTTTTTTTGTATACCCTTCAACAGAGCTATGATGACCTTCCGCTCTCACCGTAATAAATTGCTCATTAAAAATGTCTGAAGTGGCTGCATGAACACACATCGCTTCATTAAAAGGGGCATAGTCTGAATTCCCCATCAACTTCTGCTCCCTAAACTCCTCATACATGATTTGCCCATTTAAAATATTAAGGACATCTGTATCAAATAACTCTCGCTGCTTGTCCTGCAATTTTAATACCTCAGCTTTTCTAGCTCTCAATATTAAATCCTCCTCATTCCTTTGAATGGAAAGCTTCATAAATGATTGAACAGGCAACTGTTGCTGCGTAAATTGCTTAGGACTTATCCCAAACACAGATTTAAAAGCACGACTGTATGCCTCTTGTGATGAATAATTGTAATCTAACGCAATATCTATTATTTTTTTACCATCTGCTAAATCTTGTGTGGACATAAATAATCTACGAAGCAAAATATAACGTCTAATACTAACGCCTGTCGTTTGATGAAACTTAAAAGAACAATAGTAGGGTGAATACCCCATATCATTTGCTAATTCATCTAATGAAAATATATCCTTCAAGCGTGTCTCAATCCAATCAATCATCAGTTGTACATGTTCATTCATATGAATCACCTTCCTATTTTCATTGTAAGAGAGAGACTCCTTTTTGTTTTGATATTTGTTGTGTAATTATGAAATAAGAAGTGAAATCATTATTTCATGACATTAAGTTTACACAATAAATTTTATGTTATCTAAATAGTTCGGATTAAAATCTTGCCTTCAAAATGGGTTAGCATTTATGATGGATTGGTTAAAGTATGTATACAAATACAATAACTATCAATTTTGCTAGAAAGGAGTTTTATATACGTAAATGAAAAATTTTAATGCGTTATTTTTAGATGGAACACATTGCATGATTTTTCAAGCCGTTTCGCACACACCGGAGAGCCAAGGCTGGATGGGTGGAAATGCACCACAGTATTTTGATGATAAGCTGGAAATGATAAATGGAAACGGAATAGATCATTATTTTTATTTATGTTTAATGCATCCCTTTGAAAATGAACATATGATTTCTATTTTTATTCCTAAAAAATATGACGAGTATTTAGACAATAATATTTACCCAAACTGTTCAATTCAGGTTTTTGAACATCCAGTTAGCGAGGAAAGTACACAGAATTATTTTACTAATTTTGGACTTAAGAGGCATTCTATAGTATTGGACAAAATTATAAAGGATAGCGAGTCTTTTGACCAACCTTTTTTGATTAAGCTTGGTGGTACTCCACGATTAATTCAGGATGAGGATTACTATTTTACAGAGCTTAAAAAACATAACTTTGATTTTTTGCTGCAAATCGATGAGGACGGGTATCCAGATTCTTTTCTGGATGATACAGACTATCCATTTAGTTTTGGTGCATTATATGTATTTGCCCATTTATCAGATCCTTCTTCTAAACTAAATCCAATTGCCGGGTTCTGGCAATACTCCTAGCTATATTATTAATGTAATTATTCCCAACATTGAGCAGGGAAGAGGAGTGGATAAAGTATAAACTTCATAATCACGCATATAAAGTATGTCTAGTTAGTAGTTCTTTCATATTACTTCTATATGTGTGATTGGTTTGGAACAAATAGCTTTAAAGCGAATTATAAACTTAGATATAGCACAAAAACTAAAATAGTTTACATAATATATAATATGTTAATTATAATCCTCTATCATAGTTTACTATGAATTACAGGTAATTTTAACACTATAAAAAGTGCGCAAAATCAGTATTTTGCGCACTTTTTGATTTAAACGATTTTTATATGATAGAATGGATAAGAGATTGTGATAAATTATGATCAAAATATATATAATTCTATCAAAATACATAAAAATGTAAATTTACAACTAAGGACTGAGATAAATACATGGCAAGGAATTTTGAATTGGAGCAAACCTACGAGGAACCACTTCGAGCTTTTGATATATGGATGAAACAGGCTGGATATACGTTAACAACGCAAAGGGAATATAAGCGTGAGGTGTTGGCGTTTTTAGCATCTCTGCAAGATAAATCAGTGCAAGCTACAACAAAGATGGATGTAATCGGCTTTTTGGTGATGAAGCAAGGTCAAGCAGGAGATAAGACACGTAATCGCACTTTATCTGCTTTGCGTACCTTTTACATTTCGCTCATCGATTTTGAGTTGGCTACACGTAATCCGGCTATGGAAGTCAAAAAGTCTAAAACTGAAAAAAATAGAAAACCTATTTATTTAGAGGAGCAGGAACTAACTGAGGTGATTGGTTATATAAAGGGAAGATACCGCTCTCGTAATATTGCCATTTTTTTATTAATGGGATATTGTGGATTACGTGTAGGAGAGGTGCATCGCCTTAACCTAGACAGCTTCAAAAAATCTAAGGGGACTATTGAAGTGTTGGCGAAGGGGCGTAAGTGGAATGAAATCCCTTTACCTGAATTACTTATCCCATACTTAACTGAGGTAGAGGCAAGTCGTATTACCCCATATCGTCAAAAGGACGAAGCTTTTTTTGTATCGCAAAAAGGCCAACGGTTGTCTATTCGGCAAATTCAGAAGATTGCGAATGAAACATTTGCTATTTTTAAAAAGCAGCGACCTGAATTAGGTGATTTGAAGCTCTCATGTCATAAATTAAGACATTCCTTTGCTACGATGTTACTAAATAAAGGGGTAGACATTCGGATTGTAAAAGAATTGATGGGGCATGCATCAATTGAAACGACAATGATTTATACACACGTAAATGATGAGCAGAAGAAACAAGCGATGTTAAGCATAGAAATACCGCAGGTAGGATGAGCATTTATTTTGGAAGTAGCATCCCTACTTTCATATATAACAAAAACAAAAACCTATCCTGAGATTGAATTTATTTCATCCGTTGGCAAATAACAAACTAGCCAAATAAAAAAAGGAATAACGAAATTCGTTATTCCTTTTTTGGTATAGTTAAGTTTAAAAAGTTACTTACCTTATCTGAGTGAATTCGGTCTAACACATATTTTTTAGAGAAACCCACCTCATCTGAAGCTTGCTCCCAAAGAGTAAGACCTCTAAACTGCATCAATTCTTTTGATGGACTAGCACCAGAGAAATATAACAAATCAACAGCGGATGATACTTTCGCCATGTCCTGCCGATCCTCCATAGAATAAGGCAATTTATCTAGCGTTTTGGCGATTCGTTTAGAAGAATTTTCATAAAAAAAGTCATGTGCGTAAGTGTCAAAATTGTTCAGGTCAGGATTGCTTATCCCTTTTTCTTTACTCCATTTTGCAACAGGCGTTTGCTCTGCAGTGTATGTAAGCTGCAAAGTATCTGCATTATAATGGATTTTTCCATAATGGTGCGGGTACACGCTGTTTGCACTTGTTGCGATATCGTAAATCTTGCCATTTGTCGCAATATCCTGAATATGAATATGACCCGATAAAACGAGTGGAACATTGTTGTTTTGCAAAATAGGAGTTAACTCATCCGCATTATTTAACGTAAATCCACCATCAAGCAAATCACTATGATCCAATAAATTGTGGTGCATAACAGTAATGATTTTAATATTTTTTTTCTTCGCTTGCTCGCCATATTGCTTAATCCACTTTAGTGTGCCTTTTCCTAACTGTCCATCCGTTTGGGGGATATTCATCATCACGTTATTGTCATATCTAGATGTATCTAACATCAATAACCATAGATCATCAGATACCTCGGCAACATAGCTTAATGAATCCTTATCTCTAGTTAGTGCGTTACGATAGCCAAAGTCTTCGTATATATTGGAAAAATCCTCAGGTGAAATATAGGGTGCTTTGTATTGTCCATCGCCTTTGAACTTTCTTGCCCAAGGGTTAGAAATATCATGGTTTCCAGGAATGACATACACAGGCGTACCTGCGTCTTGTACACGCTTTAGCTTTTTGGCTAAATCCTCATGACTGCTTTTTTCCCCGTTATTCGTTAAGTCTCCACTTAAAATAAGCGCTTCGGGTTTGTCTTGAATGACGGTATCTACTAGCGCATCAGTAAGTTGATCACTGTAATTTAAAAGTTTTGAATTTCCTGCCGCAATGTATTCATGGAAAGCTTGACCGTTATCATGTAGGGTAGGGGAAAAATAATGAAGGTCTGTTGCTACATACAAATTCATTTCCTTTAAATGTGGCTTCTTCCCCCCAGCTTGAGGTTGTGCCTGACATGCGGTGAGTGTAGATATAGTTAATAATAAAATACATAATCTTTTGAACGAACGACGTGTAGACATGGTTTCCTCCAATTATCGTAGCTAAAATTCTAAATATTAACTATATCGTAGCTCTATTTGTGCCAAAATGCTGTGTCAGTTACATGAATTTATCATTTGGGTACGCCTGACTATTTACGCCTGACGGTTAGATCTAAGACTTCTCCATATTTGATAAACGATAACCGCTAAAAAGGCTACAATACAAATGATCACGGTCGTCTTAATTGCAGGATATTGATTATTCCATCCTTCTGCCGATTGGTGTTTAACTAAAATACCATAGTATGCCCACACCATGACGAGTCCGTAAGGGATGTCATGATTTTTGAGAATGACTGTCGACCCCAACAATAAGCCAACGATTAGGATAATAATGGTCCAGAGCACTTGATGACTTTGGAAGAAATCTAACTGTAGGCTGACGATCCATGCTGTAATATTGGCAATCGTTGCAATCGTGATCCACCCAAAATAAACGCTAAACGGCAACCGCACAAATATATAATCTTTCGTGGATAAGGACTGTTTTGTTAATATAGTCACGATTCTAATTAATGTGATTAATAAAATGAGCATAATGATGACGGATAAACCAATTTGTTTATAATGCCATGCAAATAACCATCCCATATTGGCGGCTGCATTAATGATAAACCAAATCCGAACCTGTCTCCATACCTCCTCATTTATTTTGGAACCACGGTTAAATAGTCCCCATTGATATAGCACAAATCCTGCTAGTAATACATAAATGACACCCCATATCGAAAAGGTGAGGCCTGCGGGTGCAAACAAATTAGGATAGGAATCTGATACCTGCTGTGGTGTCAGGTTGTTAAGCGGTAAAAGAACAGAAAGTGCATTGACAGCAATCATTCCGATATAAAAAAGAGTGACTAGTATGCGTAATACGATAGGTTTTTGTGTATTCATTTGTTTTTCCTCCTTCTCAGATAAATAGCATATATTTACATCTTACACATGCATAACACTGATTATTCATTTCCCCTCCATATAGTTCTAGGTTATGACGGGCTATAGCAAATAGGAGTTATATGAAGCAAAACCATTTATGTTATCTTTTTATTAACAAATATTTAACCAAAAAACAGAAGTTCAAAAATTTTTCGAATAGCAAAATGAATATCAAAATGGCTAGTAAAATGGATGGCAATGTGTATAGAAAAAATTATCAACTTTGTTGAAGGAGAGAGAACCGATATGAAAAGTAGTAACTTAGGATACCCACGCATTGGTCAAAACAGAGAATGGAAAAAAGTACTTGAAGCCTTCTGGGCAGGAAAGCTATCGGAAGCTGATTTTCATGTACAACTGAAGCAAATCCGATTACAAAACCTCAAAAAGCAACAGGATCAGGGGATAGATATTATACCTGTTGGTGATTTCACTTATTACGATCATATTTTAGATACAGCAGTGATGTTTGGATTAATCCCAACACGTTTTGAATATAACGGAGGGAAGGTACGCCTAGCGACATATTATGATATTGCACGTGGGAATGCAAAGGCGACGGCTGGAGAAATGACCAAATGGTTTAACACCAACTACCATTATATCGTGCCAGAACTAAATGGAATTAAGCCGGTATTAACTGAAAACCGTTTACTTACTGCATATCGTGAAGCGAAGCAAGAGCTAAATATTGAGGGTCGTCCAGTATTAGTAGGCCCATATACGTTGCTAAAACTGTCTAAAGGCTATGAGCAAGAGGAGCTTGGCGCATGGATTGAGAAATTGCTTCCATTATACGCGCAGGTACTTACAGAACTACAAGCAGAAGGGGTAACATGGATTCAAATCGATGAGCCGATCGTCTCCACAACCTTGTCTGAGGATGATAAAAAGCATATCGCACATATTTATAATTACTTGACTAACGAAGTGTCTAGCCTGAATATTTTACTCCAAACTTACTTTGAAGCTGTAGATGATTATGAGTTTGTGACTGGGCTTCCAGTGGATGGAATTGGACTTGATTTTGTGCATGATCGTGGTGCTAATTTAGCAGCCATTTCAAAATTCGGTTTTCCAGCAGATAAAGTGCTGAGCGCAGGTGTAATTGATGGGCGAGGAATTTGGAAGGCAGATTTGCATCAAAAATTAAAGCTACTAGAAGAGTTAAACCAATATGCACACAATATTATTGTAGCGCCTTCTAACAGTCTACTCCACGTACCTGTAACCACGGCTGGAGAAACAAAGCTAGATCCAGTTGTGCGTGATGCACTCTCTTTCGCAGATGAGAAATTGACTGAAATTGTAACTTTAACAAAAGGGATTAATGAAGGGGAAGCAGCGATTGAGTCCCAACTGATCGATGCGGCTAAAAAACGTGATACCTTAGCGCAATCACCTTCAAGAGATGTGAAAGCTGTTCATGCTCTTGTAGCGAATTTAACGGATGAGCAAAGCAATCGGAAGAGCAAGGCAGAGGTTCGGAGAAGGCTTCAAGAACAAAAGTTCAAGCTACCTTTATTGCCTACAACTACGATTGGCAGCTTCCCACAAACGCCAGAGGTACGTGCAGCTAGACAAAAATGGCGTAAAAAGATATGGAGTGAGGAGCGCTATAATTCCTTTATCGAGAATGAAATTAAGTTTTGGATCGAGGAGCAAGAAAAGTTAAATTTAGATGTGCTTGTGCATGGTGAGTTTGAACGCACAGACATGGTAGAGTTTTTTGGAGAAAAGCTTGAGGGCTTTGCATTTACTTCCAACGGTTGGGTTCAATCCTATGGCTCACGTTGTGTAAAACCACCTGTTATATATGGGGATGTAGATTTGTCCCAGCCAATGACCGTAAAAGAAACAGTATTTGCACAATCGTTAACGAAGTTGCCTGTAAAAGGTATGCTAACAGGTCCAATTACAATTTTGAACTGGTCTTTTGTACGTGATGATATTCCGCGTAAAGAGGTTGCTTATCAGATTGCCTTTGCACTACAAAAAGAAGTAGAGGCACTTGAAAATGCAGGTATCGGTATGATTCAGGTCGATGAGCCAGCACTTCGTGAAGGGTTGCCATTAAAGCGTGAGCAATGGGAGGAATACTTGGATTGGTCCGTTCGCGCTTTCAAATTATCGACAGCAACGGTACAGGATGAGACTCAAATTCATACCCATATGTGCTATAGCGAATTCCATGATATTATTGATGACATTAGCGCTTTGGATGCCGATGTGATTTCAATAGAAACCTCTCGAAGTCATGGTGAATTAATTAGCAGCTTTGAAAGCTATCACTATGATAAAGGGATTGGGCTTGGCGTTTATGACATCCATAGTCCACGTGTGCCAAGTGTAGAGGAAATGACTGTGATGATTGATCGTGCATTACGCGTTCTTGACCCAGCTTTGTTCTGGATTAATCCAGACTGTGGGCTTAAAACTAGAAAATATGATGAAACTGTAGCGGCGTTAGCTAATATGGTTAAAGCCACAGAAGCGGCTCGATTAAAATATAACAGTGTAAAAGCGAACTAAGGCAATACTGAGCTATGTTGCTTGTATGGAGTAATAGTCCGTTACACATACTTTAAATTCTAAATAAATATTGAGTTAGCGATACTGACGTGGTACGCTAGTTAACGATCATGTTTAGAATTTTAGGGTATACCGTAAAGGAGGAAATTTTATGTCAATAAAATGGACAGAAATTACAACAGAACAAGAATGGAATGAAATTTTAAATAAGTCATCAGAGCGAGGACAAGTAATTTTAAAGCATAGCACAACTTGTCCTGTTAGCTCTAATGCACTTAAAGAATACGATGCCTATTTAAATGGCAATCCAAATGCGGATACAGATTACTTTCTAGTTAAAGTTATTGAATCTAGACCCGTATCTAATAAAATCGCAGAGGATTTGAACGTGAAGCATGAATCACCACAAATCCTATATGTAAAAGACAATGCAAAATATTGGACAGCATCCCATTGGGCGGTGACTACTGAGCATATTACTGCGGTGTTAGACTAAGAAACTAGATTAAGAAATAGAAAAAACGGTACATGGAGATTGTTAAATCGAAAGCGATCCTCTGCAAATGAGGACAGCTTTATCCAGTACCGTTTTTTTTTATGTTGATTTATATTATTTGAATTTATACTTATTTCGATCCTCTTCAGTAATTTCACGTAAAACTCGGCAAGGATTACCCACTGCTATGACACCTGATGGAATATCACGCGTAACGACACTTCCAGCACCAATGACACAATTATCCCCAATGGTCACCCCAGGCATCACAATCACATTTCCGCCAAACCAAACGTTGCTTCCAACATTAATCGGATAAGCATATTCTAAGCCAGCATTACGTTGCTCCACGTCAATAGGATGTCCTGCGGTATAAAAACCACAATTAGGTGCGATAAACACATTGTCCCCAAACGTTACTTTGGCACAATCTAAAATGACACAATTATGGTTTGCATAAAAGTTGTTACCAATTTCAATGTTATAACCATAATCACACCAAAACGAAGGTTCAATCCAGAAGGTTTCTTTCGTTTTCCCAAACAATTGAGTAATTATTTCTTTTCGAGCTTGTACATTTGAAGGTAGCAGTTGATTGTATGTATGACACAGATCCTTTGCCTTTATTCGTTCCTGTATTAGCAGTGGGTCGTTATTTGCATCATATAGCAACCCTTTAAGTGCCTTTTCTTTTTCGTTCATTTTAGAACCTCCACGTTTAGGCTTATGATATCCATAAGATAATAATGTTTCACTTATTTCTTGTCAAGGAGTATGATAAGCATCGAAGGGGAGAGAACGATGAATAAAATCATGAACAAGATACCAGGGGTTGCATTGACCGCAATGATTGCAATTCCTGCATGGCTCATCGGAAAAGCTTTTCCGATCGTTGGGGGTCCAGTTTTAGGGATATTGTTTGGCATGTTGCTTGCTTTTTGGAAGCGGCCACAACGTTTGCAAAGTGGTATTTCTTACACATCGAAAAAGCTATTGCAGTATTCCATCATTTTGCTTGGCTTTGATATGAATTTATATCATGTGATTGCCGCTGGGAAGCAGACCATTTTGTTAATGGTCTTCACATTACTAGCTACCTGTCTCACGGCTTGGTTGGTGGGAAAACAATTAAAGCTTGAATGGAAAACGACTACGCTAGTTGGTGTGGGTACTGCAATATGCGGGGGATCAGCGATCGCGGCTACAGCACCTGTTATTGGGGCAAACGAGGAGCAGATCGCACATTCTATTTCTACTATATTTTTGTTTAATGTCATTGCCGCTTTTTTATTTCCGTTTCTGGGACATTTACTTGGGATGAGTGATTACAGTTTCGGGTTATGGGCAGGAACCGCGATTAATGATACATCCTCCGTTGTTGCTGCCGGCTATACCTACAGCGATTCCGCAGGGGATCTAGCTGTCATCGTAAAACTAGCTAGAACGCTGATGATTGTCCCTATTACGATTGTGCTTGCTATCATCATGAGTAAAAAGTCACGCCTTGAGCAAAAAGAGAATGTGCCCAAAAACACTTATAGCCTTGCTCGCATTTTTCCATGGTTTATCGTTGGTTTTGTGCTTGCTTCAATTATAAATACTTTTGTGGCTTTACCTGTGGGATTTGGAAGCGCACTTGCCCAATGCGGTAAATTCGTCATTACGATGGCAATGGTGGCGATTGGACTAAATACTAATGTCGTTAAGCTAGTCAAAAGTGGTGGGAAGTCGATTACGCTTGGTTTTATCTGTTGGCTCATTCTTGCGGTCACTTCAATTATGGTACAGCATTTTATTTTACATGTATAACGAGCATACTAAGCAATACAAAACAGGCGATTAAGCCTGTTTTTATTTTAGCTATTTGAGTTCTTCATTTCCTCTAATTAAAATAAATTTTAAAATTTAATTAATTTTTAGTACCAGATACTAAGACTTAGTGCTATACTATAAAAAAACAAATAAATCCATTGAGGTGAAGGTAGAGATGATTATTTCTAAGGCGAAAATTACAGCGATTGGCACTTATGTACCAAATAAAATATTAAGTAATGCAGATTTAGAAAAGCTAGTGGATACAAATGATGAGTGGATTGTACAGCGTACAGGAATGAGAGAGCGGAGAATAGCTGAACAAGATCAATTCGTATCCGACCTCGCAGCTTTAGCTGTAAAAGATATGATTACTCGCTATCAAGTGGATATCTCTGATGTAGATATGATTTTAGTGGCAACAAGTACGCCTGAATATGCCTTTCCAAGTACAGCAGCTAGAGTACAAGCTAAGCTAGGAATTATGGGAACTGGAGCGATTGATTTAAATGCAGCTTGTGCAGGTTTTACGTACGGTCTTCAATTAGCCAATGGATTAATAACAAGTGGAATGTATCGCAAAGTGTTAGTGATTGGCGCTGAGACGTTATCCAAAATTACAGATTATACTGATCGAACCACCTGTATTTTGTTTGGGGATGGCGCTGGAGCTTTTCTAATTGAAAAAACTGAAGAACAAGGCGACTTTATTACTGCCGTCTCAGGTACACAAGGTGAAGGTGGAATTCATGTCTATAGTGCTGGTCTATCTTCTGTCATGAATGACGTTACCCTTCAAGGTGAAGGAAAGCTTGTTCAAAATGGAAGGGAAGTATACAAATGGGCAATTCGTACTGTCCCTGAGCAGTTAAATCGAATGTTAAATTTAGCAAACTTACAACCAGAGCAAATTGACTGGTTTGTGCCTCATAGTGCGAATCTTAGAATGATTGAAGCGATGTGTGAGCGTGGTGCAATTCCAATTGAACGAACATTATCAAGTGTTGAATATCGCGGAAATACGTCTGCAGCTTCAATTCCTCTAGCGATTCAGCTTGCAGTAGACGAAGGAAAATTAACAAATGGACAACGTTTAGCTTTAGTAGGCTTTGGTGGTGGGCTTACGTATGCAGGAGTTATTATAAATTGGAGTGTGCCTGATTCCCAAGTTGCAAATACTTAATGTGAACTGAATATAGAGTGACTAGGTATAATTTGTGCTGGTTTTAGGAAAGGTAACATTTGAAAGTTAAAAAAGTTACGTCCTAAAAAATGCTTTACATTTTCTTATTAATTGTATACAATTTAATTGTTGAAGGTTATATTGTATAAAATATTAAATTGAAGCTTGATTTAGTGATAAGGAGACGATAATAATGAAAACATTGTATGAAACAACAATTAGCAATACGGGTGGCCGTTCTGGTGTTGTTCAATCCCCAGATAGCGTGTTTATGTTAGAGGTAGCTACACCACCTGAGCTTGGCGGAAAACAAACAACGGCTACGAATCCTGAGCAATTATTTGCAGCAGGGTATAGTGCTTGCTTTAACTCCGCTTTAGAATATCAACTTAAAAAAAGCAATGTAGAAATTGAAAAAAGCACTGTAACTGCAACGGTTATGCTTAAAACAGATCCAGCTGATAATGGCGTAAAATTAGAGGTTGAATTAGAAGTAAAAATCGAAGGGTTAGATGAAGAAACAGCAAATAAATATGTGAAGCTTGCTCATGATTATTGCCCATACTCTAAAGCAATTAAGGGCAACGTGAATGTTACTGTTTCTGTAGCTTAATAAATAAGTAAATAAGAATGAATGAACAAACAAGTACGTATCAGCTAAGCTGGTGCGTGCTTTTTTCTGTTATTTTGTTATCTAATGAAAAAAAGGTAGAGACTCAAAAAATATTATTGTTTGCAAACCTATGCTAAAATAGAGTTCGTGATAAATTTTTATAGAACTTATTAATAGAACTTATTAAAGGAGGCTACTATGCAGCCAATTCAGCCCCAAGACATCCAGTCTCAAATCGATCAGCTTGCAAATCAAGAGTTGTACATACATCTTGAGGTAACGTCTGGTGCTTATGCAAATCATCGAGACTGTAGCAAGCATCCAGGATCAGCTTTTATATCGAATGCACGTATTCAATATAGTAATGGAGCAATATCAGGTCAAGGTCCCTATCGAGTTGGTTTAAAAACAGAGCAAGGTTGGGTTTACGCCGAAGGACTTACCCATGTGGATGAGCAGGAAAAGGAACGCTTAATACTTGCTGGTCATGATAACCAAGGCAAGCTTGTTGTGGCTTTGCAGCTTAGCAAAGAGATGTTCTAAATGAAAGCGGAGGATCACATACAGATGAATAAAGAACAATATAAGGATAAAACGATTTTAGTTGTATTTCCTCATCCAGATGATGAAGCATTTGCCGCAGCAGGCACATTAGCGATGTATATCGAGGGTGGAGCTAAGGTCACTTATGCTTGCCTAACACTCGGCGAAATGGGCCGAAATATGGGGATACCCCCTTTTGCAAACAGGGTTACTTTGCCACAAATTCGTAAAAAGGAATTAGAGGAATCAGTGAAAGCCATCGGTATTCAAGATTTAAGAATGCTTGGTTTTCATGATAAAATGGTTGAATTTGAAGATCCAAAAAGATTACAGGGCATCATTACTGATTTGCTTAACGAGGTGAAGCCTTCGCTTGTGATCACTTTTTACCCAGGTTATAGTGTGCATCCCGACCATGATGCTACTGGAGTAGCTGTTATTTCTGCCATAAGCCAGCTTCCAGCCTCTCACAAACCTACGGTACATTGTGTTGCGTTTTCCAACAATCATGAGCAGGAAATTGGCAAGCCAGATATCGTGATGAATGTAGAAGAAGTCATTGAAAAAAAAATGAAAGCGATACACGCGCATCGTTCTCAATTTCAAGCAGCAGAGCTCGTAGGCAATCAGACTATGAATGTACAACAAAGCGTTCAGCGCTTCGGCAGAGAGCCATTTTGGACTTATCGATTTGAATAAGTGAACAGATTATAAACAAGTAAATTGGTATCTTAAAGGGAAACTATGGAGCTGTAGCACACTAAAGCTATAGTTCCATACAGTTTCACAAGTTTAATTTGACGTATTTATTTTTTTATGTTATTTTCTTGAATGAAAATTCATTCGAATATGAGGTAACTAATATGTCTAAAGATAAGCAAGGAGATATCATTATAGCTGCATTAAAGCTATTTGCAGAACGCGGATATGATGGAACAACAATACCGATGATTGCTAAGCAGGCAGCGGTTGGGGCTGGAACCATTTATCATTATTATGAAAATAAAGAAGCGCTTGTGAATAGTCTTTTTGTTCACTGTGTTACAGAGCTTACGGAGGTGCTCATCTCCCAATTTCCTCACACCAAAACTTTAAAAGAACAGTTTATTTATATTTATCGGCATTTGTTTAATTACGCCAAGGAAAACATCAATGCCTTTCTATTTATTAATTCTCATGAAAGTGGACATTATTTAGACGAGCATAGCCGATTAAGCTTTCAAAGGTTCCTTTCATTTTTTAATGAGTCGCTTGAAAAGGGGAAACGTGATGGATATATTCGTGTATTAGATACCTCTGTGCTCATTTCAATTGTTTATAGTCCAATATTAATGTTGATTAAGTTCATAAATAAAGGTCTATTAACCTACTCAGATGAATTGCTGGAAAATCTGATTGAAAGTGCTTGGGATGCTATTCGAATCATTTGATTCGTTAGCCTTGTTATATTTCGAATGAATATTCATTCGATTATATATAAATATAGAGCAAATCAACAAATTCGATTTGTAATTGGAAGGAGAAACCACAATGAGAAAATTATCAGGTTGGAGAAGCTTGTCATTTGTTTTGTGGATTGTTGTTACGATTTTTGCTTTAACTACTATGCCGGACTTAGATCAGTTGGTTCGAGAGAAGGGCAAAATTAAGTTACCAGAGTCGGCACAAAGCAATGTGGCCATTTCACTAACTAAAGAGATGAGTACAGAAAAAAGTGATGTCTATGATATTATTGCAGTGTTCAATAGTGGGAAAGATCAGCCACTACAGGCTGAGCAGAATAACGTCATAAATACTACGATTCAAGCATTAAAAGATAACAAGGAAAAACTGGGAATTACAAAAATAACTTCGCATTTAGATAATGAAGAAGTGAAAAAGCAGTTATCCTCTAAAGACGGCACGACTATTCTAACGCAATTTTCAGTTTTAAAAAGTGATGACATGAATAAAGTCAAAACGGAAATACGACATTTTCTAGATGAGCAATTGAAGGGAAGTCATCACGTTCAGTCTTACCTAACAGGAAGTAGCTTAATTGAATTGGATTTTTCTAATTCCACACAAGAAGGTGTAAAAAAAACTGAGCTTATAGCTATTATATTTATACTTATTATCCTTTCCCTTGTGTTTAGATCACCTGTTGCACCGTTAATTTCACTTATTACTGTCGGTGTATCATATTTAGTATCATTAAGTGTTGTTGCGCATCTTGTGGACTCATTTAACTTTCCATTTTCTAGCTTCACACAGGTATTTTTAGTTGTTGTATTATTTGGTGTGGGTACAGACTATAACATTTTATTATATACCAGATTCAAGGAGGAGCTGAGCTCAGGGCAGACTAATAAGAGTGCAGTGGCCGCGACGCTCAGATCAGCAGGAAAGACAGTAATTTTTAGCGGTATTGCAGTACTGATTGGTTTTGTTTCTTTAGGACTTGCCAACTTTAAATTATATCAATCTACTTCTGCTGTAGCCATTGGTGTGGGTGTGCTGCTTATCGTTTTATTAACCTTAAACGCATTTTTTATGGAGTTATTAGGCAAGAAACTATTTTTCCCTATGAAAAAATTCAAAAGCCATGGTGAAAGTGAGCTATGGGCTTGGCTTGCCAAAAACTCAATCGCACGTCCCATTCGTTCGATTTTATTGGTTCTGATTCTTTTAGTACCTTTCATCATTAATTACACAGGCAATCTTAATTTTAATGATCTCTGGGAAGTCAGCGATAAATATGAATCAAAGCAAGGCGTTAATGTCATCGAGGATCATTTTTCGCCAGGCTTTTCAGCTCCCGCTACTCTTTTTATTCAGGCTAAAGGTGAACTTAATCAACCTAACGATTTGCAAAAAATTGATGAATTGACAGAAAAAATTTCAAAAATCAAAGGGGTTGCTGAGGTATATTCTGTGACAAGACCAACCTCGGAAAAAATACAGAAGTTATACATTAACGATCAAACAAAGCAATTAAATACAGGTTTAAATGATGCAAATGATGGGATTAACAAAATTAATGAAGGTATAACTAGTGCAGATGGACAATTGAAAAATAATCAAGTTAATGATATTTCAAAGATTCAAGATATGATTCAGGGTACAACAGATATGAAAAATGGAGTATCGAAGCTTAAAGGTGCATTGGATCAGCTTGCAACAGGAATGAGTAGTGGAGCTTCAGGTGCCGAACAAATAAAGGAAGGTTTAAGTTCACTAAATCAAAATGTCGACTTATTGTCTAAGTCCACCACTCAACTATATGAAGGCTACCATCAGCTAGAAAATGGACTAAGCACGTATGAGCAATACTTTCAAACTATAGCTCAGGCATTATCAGGGGCTACCCAAGGCTATCAACAAATTGATAATCTGATGAAAAATTTAATTGCTGAAAAGCCAGAGCTTGCAAATGATAATAATATAAATCAAACGATATTAATTTCGAAAACTGCAAAGGAGCAGCTAACACAATTATCCACGCAATTTAGTCAGCTAACAAAGCAACACCAGTCTGCGATGCAGTCATTTAAAACCGCCAATGATTCTCTATTACAAGTGAATACTGGAATGAAACAAATCTATGGTGGGATTGAAAAGCTTCAGGGTGGAAGTGCTAATTTAAGTAAAGGATTAAATCAAGGCGTAACGGGATTAAAGCAAATTTCTGAAAAATCTGCCCAGATGGAGTCAGGCTTAACTCAAATTAATGAAGGACAAAAGCAGTTGTACTCTGGCCTAAATAAGCTGCAAGGTAAGATGGGAGAGCTTCAATCTGGACTAACAAAAAGTACAGATGGGCTTTCTAAAGTAAGCTCAGGACTCACTGAGGCCCAAAACTATTTAGCTGAACTAAGCTCATCTCAAAGCTCTGAAAAGTTTTATATAACCAAAGAAGTACTTGAAGGTAAAGAATTTAAAACATCGCTAGATATGTATATGTCACCAGACATGAGAACAACAAAATTGATCATTATTTTAGATCAAAATCCTTATTCAAGACAAGCAATGCCTATTATTGATGAAATATATGCACAAGCTAACGGTACGTTAAGTGGTACAGAATTAAGTCATGCGAAGGTAGCTATAGGTGGAATTACAGCCCGCAACGTCGATTTGCAGCATTTATCTCAAAGCGATTTTACCCGTACCGCGATCATTATGATGTTAGGCATTATGATTGTTCTTATGATCATTACAAGATCATTTAAAAACTCAATCTTTATCATTATGTCCTTAATAGTAGTTTATTTCTCAAGCCTTGGCATTAGTGAGCTCATCAGTAAGCATATTTTTGGTATTGATCTGTTAAGCTGGAATGTACCATTTTTTAGCTTTATTATGATCGTAGCGCTTGGCGTAGACTATAGCATTTTCTTGATGATGAGTTATAACGAATTAGAGGGAGAGTCATCGCAGCGCATTGTAAAGGCTTCTCGACATATTGGAACTGTAGTCATCTCTGCTGCACTTATATTAGGAGGAACATTTGCTGCGTTAATTCCTTCAGGTGTGCTTACATTGATTCAAGTTGCTTTTGTCGTAGTTGTTGGATTAGCCTTATTAAGCTTTATTGCGATGCCAATCTTATTACCAGCACTAATTAAAGTATCTTCGATTCAGAATTGGAAGTTAGGAAAGTCAAAAACTACAGAACAAGAGGGGAATATAACAACTTCTAATGATTTATAAAATAAGAAAAATAAAAATTTAATATTATAATCACACAAAAAAGGCGTATTGACATTTTGACCAATAAAAAGGTTGGTTTTCATGTCAATAGCCTTTTTGAGTTACTTTACTATAGGGATGTTATTTTCCCCCCAGGCAACAATAGATTCAACTAAAGGGACGAGCTTTTTGCCCGCCTCGGTTAAAGAATATTCTACTCTAGGTGGAACTTCATTGTATTGCTCTCTATGAATAACCCCGTAGTCAATTAAATCCTTTAAACAATTCGTTAACATTGTGCCTGTAATTCCATTTAGACTTCGTTTTAGTTCATTATACCGAATCGTGTCATTTTCACTGAGTATGGCTAATATAGGCAGATTCCACTTGCCACCAATCACTTGAAATGCAAAAGTCGCAGGACATAATTGTTCTAAATTGACATTATATTTCACCGCTATCACTCCAATAGTACATTTTTTATACTTAGTCAGAAAAATAATCGTACTTGTTAATATTAATTCTAGTCATATAATTGTACTACATAAGCAATAAAAATAGGAGGGGCTATGATGAGTAATAATAACATGATGTGTGATCTAGCAACGGGTGTTTGTGGAATTGTAGATGAAGATACGATACAAGAAATTGATTTTAACGTTACTGAGAAAAAAATAACACTTTTTTATACGACGGATCCAATCTGCTCACATTGCTGGGCACTTGAGCCTGTATTAAACTCTTTTGTTGAACAATATGGTCAATACTTTAATATAGAAGTAATTATGGGTGGATTGTTAGCTAGCTGGGAAGGATTTTCAGATGGAGCAAATGGGATTAAACAGCCATCAGATGTAGCTCAGCATTGGCAAGAGGTAGGTCAACATTCACGTATGCCTATTGATGGCACCTTGTGGCTCACTAATCCCATTTTGTCATCCTATCCCCCCTCTAAAGTATTTAAAGTGATCGAAAGTAAAAAGGTTGGCAAGGAAGCTGAATTTTTAAGACGTGCACGAGAAGCTGTATTTGCGTTCAATCGTAATATTGGCGAAGATGAAGTACTTGTTGATATTGTTAATCAGCTTGGGATGAATGGAGCACAAACCGTGGAGGAAGCTTCTACAGAGTCTGCCCAGCAATTGCTGGAACAAGATTTTGAAAAGAGTGCTTCTCTTGGTGTCCGTGCTTTTCCAACGATTATTATGGTCAATGAAGAAAATAAAGGGGTCAAAATTGTAGGAGCTAGATCATTAGATACGTATATCGATGCATTACAAAAAATATGTAAGGAACAGATTCAAGCAAAACCAGTGCCAAGCCTAAGCAAGTTATTGCAGCACAGTAAGAGGTTATTTTCAAAAGAGATTGAAGTGATGTATAGGACTCCGAAGAGTGAAGTACAGACCTTTATTCAAACACATTTACCTGAAGGACACTATCGTACCCAATTTATAATGAATGAGTTATATATTGAGTTAGTGTAGGTTAAAATTATGCACCAATCAAGGCGATCGTCTATATAATGTTGAAAAAGGAGTTGGGCGGATGATGTATGCTTATTATCCAATGTATGCTTATCCTACTTTTCGACAAGACGGCCAAGCGAAATGGACCGCATCCAGTGTTGATTTAAATAGGCAGCTTAGATCGTTATGGGAACAACACATCTATTGGACGAGATTAACGGTAAACAGTATTGTGGATGGACTTGGTGATGTAAAGCCAACTACAGAGAGACTACTTCGGAATCCTAGTGATTTTGCGAACGTGTTAGCGCCCGTATATGGAAATGTCATTGCAACTCAATTTGAAAAATTACTGACAGAGCATTTAACCATTGCCGCTGAGCTTGTAACTGATTTAAAGTCAGGAGATATGAACGCAGCAGAAGATGCTCAAAAACGTTGGTATCGCAATGCAGATGACATCGCTGCATTTCTTGCCTCCATTAATCCTTATTGGTCCGAAGAGGAATGGAGAATGATGCTTTATGAACATTTGCGTCTTCTTAGTGAAGAGGTTACCGCTCGGATAGCGAAGGACTATGAGAAAAACGTGGCTACTAATAATGTCATCGAACCCCAAGCATTACAGATGGCTGATGTAATGACAAGTGGAATTGTTCAACAATTTCCGATGTTATTTTAATATTAGGTAAAATCTAAAAAAGTCATACTGACCTTACCCATAAGCAAGCTCATGCCAGTATAACAAGCTACTAAGCTGTTAATAGCTTATAATAATACAATAATACAAGCCGTCTTCTAGTAAACGAGAAGAACGGCTTGTATTTGTTTCGCAGTTGTTGGTTAAAGATTACTTATTGTATGAAATTCTTTATCCTTTTCGATGGGAGCCTGCATACCGAATACCCATAAACTGGGCTAAATCTTTATCTACAGTCACAAGGTCCTCACGATTTAATTCATGAATATCACTTTTTCCAATCACCTGCACAGCAGCTTTCAGTTCCTCATTACACGATTTAATGAAATTGTACAGATGAGTGGCCGCTTCATCAATATCTAATTCCTCTTTTAATTTCCCAGAATAAAGCGCTAGCTGTGGTGGTGGATAGGTGGGGAGTGCTTTGGCCATCTGATTTTGTAGCGCCGCAATAATAGCAATGGTACCAATATAAACGGCATCTGCCCCCAATGCAACGGCTTTAACAAAATGCCCCGGTGTACTTAAGCCACCAGCAATGATTACACTAAACCGATCTCTGACTTCATGCTCTTCTAGCCAATCTACTGCTCTTACTAATGAATGGAGCGTTGGTAAGCCAATATGGTCTTCTAATGTCGTTGGAGATCCAGCCGTTCCTCCTTCAGAGCCATCAATGGCAATGAAGTCTGCATTTGTTTTGGCAATAACCTCTAAATCATATTCTATAAAATCAGAGCCTGCAATTTTTACGCCAACAGGCACATCGACTTTTTCTTTAATACGATTCACTAGGCTGATAATATCCTCTTGAGAATTAGTATTTGGGAAACGAGGGTGAATGGTGGAGCTTTCTCCATTGTTTAATCCCCATGTTTCTTGAAGATGATCGTCATCGCCAATTTTCTCAGAGGTGTCTGTAATTTCTGCGCCACCGCCCCAAGCCCCTTGACCAAATTGAACCTCAATCGCATCAAAGTGTTGTAAATCCTCTTCTTTTAATCTCATTCCACGGTTAAACTGCCCAATTAAAAACTTGGATTGATCTCGTTCTTCCCTGGTTAGTCCTGATTCACCCGTATTGGTTGAAGTGCCAGCCATCGCTGAACCTTTGGCAATCGCCGTTTTCATTTCTAAACTTAAAGATCCACCATAAGACATTCCTGTAATCATAATGGGGGTTTCTAGCTTTAGTGGTTTTTTTGCACTATTCCCAATTACAGTTTTGATTTGGACTTCATTTAGACTACTTGTTGGCAACTCATGCAATTGTCTTGGATTTAAAAGAATGTCCTTCCATGGAGATAAAACGTTCGGGCTCCCTAGTGGGCGATCAATGCTTTTCCCAGTTTGTGCTCGCATCGCGGCTTCCATCATGGCAAAAGGGGTTAATTTCGTTGCGATTGTGGTCATTAAAAATGGATTTTCGGCATATTCACTGCTTAACATGTTAACTAAAGCGGCGTCCATCATTGGATCTAGCAGTTTTAACATCATTTTCTCAATCATTTTAGAAAGCTCCCTCTTAACTTCATAGTTTAAAGGTTAGTGTAACTCTTTAAAATGTTCCTTATACCTATTTTTTCTAAATCAAGTTAATGACCTATCTTCCTCAATTTCATGATGCATACAATATCAAAATACATGATGTTTCTCAGGTAAATGAAGGGAGAGCAAGGAATGACACAACCAAAACCGCGTAGATTTGTAGTTAGTAAATGGACTAAAACAAAAGTACTCCTTGGCTGCAATGAGGTTCGGCCATATATTCCAGATACGCAAAGGTTTTCTAAAGCTACACTAAAGATGATGCTTAAACTGTATGGAATGGTGTATGTCAAACCAGAAAAAGGGACGCATGGCAAAGGGGTTATTCGTGTAGAACAATTTGGGAATGAAGAATATACTTATCAGCTTGGTACAAAAGTGAGCAGATTTCAGGATTACGAGGCATTGTATTCATCACTTTTACGTCAGACTAATAACAGAAATTATTTGGTGCAAAAAGGGATTCATTTGATGAAATACAAAAATAAGCGTTTTGATGTCCGTGTTATGGTTCAATTAAGCCCTTCAGGGGTGTGGGAAACAACTGGCTTTTTAGGAAGAGTAGCGCACACAGGAAAGATAGTTACCAATTATAATAGTGGCGGGAAAATTATGGATGTGCCTAAGTTGCTAGGTGAATACCTCCCCAGTCAAGATATAATGAAGATTTTAAATCAGTTAGATAAAATTGGGGTGGCTACAGCAAAACATCTGTACAAAAGTTACCCTGGTTTGCAGCAAATCGGCTTAGATATTGGCTTCGATCGTCATTGGATACCTTGGATTATTGAAGTAAACACCAATCCAGATCCTTATGCTTTTAATAAGCTGTCAGATAAGTCGATGTACAAAAAAGTGATGAGGTATAAAAAATCTGCTTTAAAACGTTAACTTAAAGAGGTAAGTTGAAATAGATGACTAGTGTTCGGTATTTAGAATAGAAAATAAGGGAAGCCGCCAATGGCGGCTTTATAATTTTTAAACACTTTTAGTTAAAGGAACACATGCTTTTAGGAATAGTCGCTTGGACTCGTAAAAATATCGTATAAACTTAGAGAATCCACAATAGTTCCTCCTTTGTTTTTGGATAAGTTACTTATAAAAGGTGAAGCTTAAACTGTTCTAGACTTAAAAAACTCAATGAGCGAATGGGATAACTGGTGTTGTGCCTTGCTGATATAACGGTCTGAATAATATATTAGCTCTAAATGACGAATGGGGGTAGGCTCTGCGATTGGAATTGATACAATATTCGACCACTCTGGATGCTGCTTTAACAATGTTCTTGGTTGAATGGTGGCACCAATACCAGCGGAAACCAACTGAAGCAATGAGGATGCGGAGCCCACCTCCATCACGGTGGATAGTTCAAAACCATGTTTATTGCAAACATCATCAACCAAATCTCTCCCCAAATAACCTTGAGGATACATTACTAAAGCATGTCCAGTCAACTCTTCCAGTGTTACCTCATCTCTGGTTGCCAATTCATTAGCTGAGTCTACAAACAAGTTGTAAGGCTCACTTCCGAGGGGAATTTGAGCTAGTCTTTTATCCACAGGTCCACGAAGTCCAATTCCTAGATCAACCTTATGAGCAAGCACTTCTTCCCGAATAAAGATCGTTGAGAACGCTTGAAGTTTAGTTTCTGGATATAACGTCTTAAATTCAACGAAAAGTGGGACAAGCTGAAAGTCCAAGTCGGAGGGCAATACCCCAAGTCGAACCGTACCACGCTGTTCAGATAACAATTCCTTAATCGCTTTCTTGGCATCCATTTCGGCCTGAAGCATTTTTAGGCCATATTCATAAAGCAATCCTCCTGCTTCGGTCGCAATTACTTTCTTACCTATTCGATCAAAAAGTGGCATGCCCACTTCGGCTTCGAGTAGGCGAATTTGTTGACTTAGGGTAGGTTGTGAAATTCCTAAAAACTCAGCAGCTTTTGTAAAATGTAGATGTTCAAATACAGCCATAAAATAGGTTATGTTTCGCGTATCCATCTTTAATCCCTTTCTTTTAATTTATCATAGTTTTTTACTATCATTATTATATAAATTATTGGATTGATCAATTGATTTTTAACATTTATACTCATAATAACTTCAATAACCATTCAACAAGAATCAGGAGGGAAAGATAATGAAAAAAACCTTTTATATTATCGCTTTATTTTTAGCCGCTTTAAATTTACGTCCAATCATTACATCTGTTGCCTCCATGATGGGGATTATTCAATCAGAGTTAGACATTAGTGCGGTAACGGCAAGTCTTCTCACTACTTTACCTGTATTGTGTATGGGGATTTTTGCGCCAGTTGCTACAACATTAAGTCAACGATATGGATTAGAACGCACAATTTTTATTTCGTTGCTCCTCATTACACTGGCAACTGCATTGCGTGTTTCTGACCGTTCGGTTACTATACTTCTTGCTACTGCATTGGCAGGTGGATTAGGGATCAGCTTGGCAGGACCTTTATTGTCCAGCTTTATTAAAAAGTATTTTCCGTCTAAACCAGGTGTTGTTAGTATTTACTCTGTATCTATGACGATAGGAGCTGCACTTGCTTCTAGCCTTACCATTCCAATTTACACTAGAAATCAACAGAATTTACCATTATCTTTATCGTTCTGGGCTGTTTTGGGATTTTTGGCTCTGATTGTGTGGATGGCTTTTATTCCTAAAAAACATCATTCCAGTAATGAAACTCTACGCCCAAGATTACCATTTGGTAATATAAAAGCGATTAAATTTACTTTGTTTTTTGGCTTAATGGCTAGTATGTTTTACACTATGACGACCTGGCTTGCACCGATTGCCTTAAGTTTAGGTTATAGCCAGCAAGACTCGGCGGTCTTTCTTACTGTATTCACCCTGATTCAAATTCCAGTTGCATTACTCGTACCAAGTATCGTAAATCGTACTGTAAAGCTAAAATTGCTCCTTGTTTTGTGTAGTTTATCTGAGCTCATCGGTTTAGTTTTACTTCTATTCCCGTTTCCAATGCTTGTAGCTGTAGTTTTTCTAGGAATTGGAGCGGGAGGATTATTTCCTTTAGCACTGATGTTACCCATTACAGAGACTCGTAACGCTGAGGAAGCTGGAACTTGGTCAGCGATGACACAAATGGGCGGGTATATTATGGGTGCCTTTGGCCCGTTGTTTATTGGCTGGATCTACGATCTTAGTGGAAACTTTGTTGCTTCTATTATTACTATGTTAGTAATTGTTTTGCTCATGATTAGTGTTCAAATGTCTTTAGTTTTAGGGCAGAAAGCAGCGAAACAGAGCCACTGAAAATCATATAACTGAGTAAAAAATCTGTATTTATCTAACCTAGAGAAGAGTAAAGAATAAAATTCAATCAATAATTTTGAGTTCCTATTTTAATAGGGTGTAAGAGAACATATTTTGCTCTATAATATACCTATACAGGTATGCTATGAAGGAGTGGAATTTAAAAATGGACTATATCTATACCGATAGCCTGAAAACACGTTTACGGCGTATTGAAGGTCAGATTCGTGGTGTACTTCGATTGATGGATGAAGGTAAATCTTGTAAAGATGTTGTAGCCCAGTTATCTGCCGTGCGTAATGCTTCTGATAGAGCGCTTGCTCAGATTGTAGCTGAAAATCTTCAACAATGCATTATGGCTGAACAAGAAGCTGGAAATAAGGATACAAGTAAAATGGTGCAGGAAGCCATTGATCTTTTGGTAAAAAGTCGATAGGTTCGGTAATACAAAAATTAATACAAAAATTTTAATCTATAGATCACTTCACTGTGAGCTATAGATTTTTTTAATTACTTGGAGAAAGAACTTGAGAAAGAATAAATATCACGTTATAATACCCATAGGGGTATATGTAATAAAGGCTTAAATTTTAATGTAAAAAATAAATTTAATTATAAATAAGGAGTTGTTGTTTATGGCATTTAAGATCCCAAAAGAAATCACACCACAACAAGTAGCTGAACAGCTAAAGCAAGGAAGGGAACTTATCCTCCTAGATGTTCGTGAATCTGAGGAATGGGCAGAAGGTCATGTAAAAGGCGCTAAGCACATTCCATTGTCACAGATCGTGGAGCGATTTCAAGAACTAAATCCAACTGAAGAGACTATTGTCATGTGTAGAAGTGGGAGTCGAAGTGGTCTTGCTTGTGAACTTCTTCATGAGAGAGGTTATAATGTCATAAACATGACAGGTGGTCTTAGTCAATGGTCTGATATGAACCAGTTGGTCAGATCATAAAGCAAATTATGCTTGTGAGAGGGGGTTAAGGATGACCCTAATTTATATTGTTGTTAGTTTACTGGCAATTTGGTTATTCATTCAGTTGAGACCTGTTTCCTCACTTACCTATGTGGACAGTCAAGAGTGCGATTCCTTACTTGAGCGTTGGTCTAATGTGAAAATTTTAGATGTTAGAGATGCCAGTCAATATTTGCAAGGTCATATCCCTGGCTCTATTAATATATCGATTGGTCGCTTACCTGTTGTATGGAATAAGGAACTTTCACCAGATCAAAAGGTAATTATTTTTTCTGAAAATTGGCTAACGCAAAAAAAGGCAGCTAGAATATTGTCACGTCGTGGATTTCAGTATTTGTATGCAGTTAAAGGATGTTATTTATCTATGGATAGGAAGGAAGAATGTTGTGCAAATAAATACTGTTATTAATGTTGCCTAAAACTTAGGAAGTCGCCTTTGGCGGCTTTTTTAGTCTGTTTTATTTAGTAGTTCTTTTTATCTATGCTAAAATTTTAAAATAAATATATAGACCTATAAATGTCATATTGATATAATAGTAAAAATGTTTTAACCGCAAAAATCGACATTAAATTACATATCATAATTCGGCTGGAGTATACATATTGCAAAATTAATGCTCAAAACTAACATATAAGCTGAACAAAGTCGCTAACCAAGCGACTTATTCCATATACTCGGAAATTTTTTCTGAACTTCAGATTTTTAGGCTCATTTGAGAAGAGAATAGCTTTTGCTTTTATTCTGACATGAGTTTAGAACTCAAATACATAAGGAAGGTTGAAGTTTAAATTAGGTGTTTTAGAAAAAAAAGATGATGATGAGGAGAGTTTATGATATGAGAAGAAGTAGTCTTTCAAAAATTTTATCCCTAGCTTTGTCAGCAAGTTTATTGTTAGGTAATTGGGCCATTATGGGTGCAGGTAAGGCTAACGCTGAAGGAGTAACATCACCAGTAAGTAGCACTGTAACAGAAGCAAAGGAAGCTCCTTTTGCACCAACCGGTTTTTATGTTACAACAGATGAAACGACATTGACAGTAACTTGGAATGCAGTTAGTGAAGCAACAGGATATAAGGTGTTTATTGATAATAAGCTTGTTTATAGTGGTTCTGATCTTACATATAAAGCCACAGAATTAACACCTGATAAAACTTATGTCGTAGAGCTATCTGCTTTTAACTCAGCAGGTGAGAGTGGTAGATCGAGACATACCAGTAAAACAAAAGACCCTGAATTAATGCCAGCACCGACAAATATTAAAGCTGAGACAACTTCTAATTCTGCAACAATTAGTTGGGATGCGGTAGAAGGGGCTAATCATTACTGGGTAATTTTTAATAACGATTTAGTTTATTCCGGACCAAACTTGACAACGGTTGCTAAAAACTTAGGCTCTGACCGCCCGTATACTGTTTATGTACATGCTATAAAAATGTCGGGTACCGTAGTTATGGAAAAGGGTGAGCAAGGTTATATCAATATTGTTACAAAAGAAGAAGCAAAGGCAGAAGCTCCTGAAAAGCCAGTGACTGAGGAGAGTCCTAAATCTAATAGCCATGAATCTACTAGTGAAAACAACAATAACTTTTCAGATATTTCTGGAAACTTTGCTGAAGAAGCGATCAAGTCTTTGACAAAAGAGGGTTTCTTAAAGGGATATGAGGATGGTACATTTGGTCCTAATAAAAAAATCTCTCGCGCAGAGTTTACTATTTTAGCTAAACGTGCGTTAGGCATGGAGAATAAATCTGCTGAGGATGTACCTTCTTTGAAAGATTTAAGCAAAAGCGCTTGGTACACAGAAGAAATTCTAATCGCTTTAAATCATGGTCTAACAAATGGCTATGAGGATGGAACTTTCCGTCCCAATCAAATTATGCAAAGAGAACAAGCTGCAGTTATGCTTGCTAACGTCCTAGTGAAGAACAATTTCAAAGCCAAGACTGAGGAAAAAGACTTTGCGGACAATAATATTGCTCCTTGGGCAAAATCTTCTATTCAATTGCTACAATCCTATAAAATAGTTGAAGGACAAAACAACTTCTTCTATCCGAAACGTGAAGTTACGCGCGCAGAAGCAGCTGTGATGATCTACAGATTGCTTGATATTTTGAGTAAGTAGCTGTAACTTTTATATTTCAGACATTAAAGTCACCTTTTTTGGTGGCTTTTTTGCTTCTAAAGTTTCCTTCTACTAAATAAAAATGTGAATTTTATATAAACAACACTTACCAAATAAAGGTAAAAGGAGTAAGATATAATTATAAGATCATTAGTATTTTCCTGTTAAATTATTTTGACCAAAATAATATTAATTGGGGTGAAATCAAATGACGAATAGACTAACAAATGAAAATGACAAACCAACAATCTACTTAATGGAAATTGCCTCAGGCTTCTGGGCTTCCAAAACGTTGGCGACGGCGGTAGAACTGGAACTATTTAATCATATTCCTCAAGAAGGCATAAACATCAATGGCGTATCTGAGAAGCTTAACATACCGTTTCGACCTGCGGAAATGCTGCTTATCGGGTGTGCCTCGTTGGGCTTGTTGCTCAAAAAAGATTCACTTTACTATAATTCGTCGTTAACAGAAGAGTACTTAGTAAAAGGGAAGCCCTATTATTTTGGTGGCGTTGTGACGATGATGGATCAACGAGAATATATCCCTTGGAGTAGGCTAACTGAAGCAGTCAAAAAGAATGAACGACAATCTGGAAAGGGAGGGGCTGTTGGGCTATTTGAGGATGTAACGGTAGACTCCAACGAACAAAGAATCTTTACCGAAGCGATGCACAGCTGGAGTATTCAGAGTGGGAGAGAATTGGTTGATAAAGTGGACTTTTCAAAGTATAAGAAATTACTTGATGTGGGAGGAGGCTCAGGAGCCTACTGCATAGAGATTTCCAAGAAATACCCGACAATCCAAGCGGCTGTATTTGATCTACCTTCCGCATTAAAAATTACTGAAGAAAAAATAAGAGAAGCAAATCTATCTGCACAAATAAAGACCCACGAAGGTAACTTTTTTACTGGTGAATTTCCTAAAGAGTATGATGTATTTTTGCTTTCAATGATTCTTCACGATTGGTCACCTGCAGAAAACCTACTTATTCTTCAAAAATGCTACGATGCTCTGCCATCTGGTGGTGAGATTATTATAAGTGAATTGATGGTTAATGATGAAAAGACAGGTCCCGTTTTTGCTGCGCTGATGTCATTAAATATGTTGATTGAGACATCAGCGGGTCAAAATTATACGTGGTCCGAGTATTCAGCATGGTTAACTGAGGTTGGCTTTATAGACATAAGAAGAGTGGAGCTTTTTTCACCAGCAAGCAACGGGGTACTGATTGGGTGTAAGCCTTAAACAACTGTTTTTAAAGTAGACAAGTATTATGTCAGTGATTAGTCGCTTCTATAGCGACTTTTTTTGTGGGTATAAAATGCCTTCCTTTGAGTATTGTTCATTGCTTATTGTTCAATTACTTTGAAGTAATGACTTAATTGCTGGCTCTATTTCAAAGGGTTCTATCGTTGTCTCAAATCTTCCATGCACCTGACCGTTCTGGTTGATCAAAAACTTAGTGAAATTCCACTTAATCCCGTCGCCTTTATATATATCGGGATATTTCTCGTTTAGAAAATTGGTCATAAACTCCCCGCTAGCAGATTCAGTGTCGAACCCTTGAAATGGCGCTTGTGCTGTTAAATACTGAAATAATGGATGTGCGTTTTGCCCCCTGACTTTAATTTTCTCAAATAACGGAAAAGTTATATTAAAGAGATCTTCACAATAAGTTTTCACTTCTGAATTGTCCCCAGGCTCCTTGTTATTAAACTGGTTGCACGGAAATGCGAGAATTTCAAACCCATAACGATGATATTTTTCATGCAACTGCTGAAGAATTGTGAATTGACGAGAGTAACTACATTTACTTGCTGTATTAACAACTAGAAGTACTTTCCCCCGGTATATTGTTAGGTCAGCTGGTCTACCATCGATATAATTGATTTTCATATCATAAAAAGACATGTGAACCACCCTCTAAACTATTAAAATTGGATATAAACATCATAAGCTAACACACTCTATTGGAGAAATATATAATATCAATTGCATATATAGGTATAACCTATAATTAAAAATCACATAAATCTGTCCCCTTTCTCGACTAGGTATGTAACTAGGGTACGCCTAAAAAGGATTGTCTATTTTACCAACATTAGTTATACTCACCATGAAAGCCGATTCTTAAAATGATGAAGGGAATGATATATATGAAAACTAATGAACTTTTAGAAAATAATTATTGTCAATGTGAGGAGCGACTAAATGAAACTGGTACTTCAAAATTTAAGGAAGAGTTTTGGTGATCAACAAGTATTAAATGATGTAAGTTTTCAATTTGAAAAGGGTAAGATTTATGGACTTCTTGGACGTAATGGGGCTGGAAAAACAACATTATTCAATTGTTTAGGTGGCGAGATCGAGGCGGATGGCGGCACAATAAAACTCGTGGACGAATCCTCATCCTTTGACCTAGACATTGAAGATGTAGGATACGTTTATTCCATGCCAATGTTACCTGAATTTGTGACGGGATATGAGTTTGTACATTTTTTTATTGATGTTAATGAAGAAGTGATTGAAGGGCGAGGAGACGATATTGACGCCCTATTTGATATGATGCATATTACACAGGATGACCGGCATAAGCTCATTAAGCACTATTCACATGGGATGAAAAATAAAGTGCAGATGTTGTTATTTTTAATTACTAGACCTACCGTGATCTTACTGGATGAACCTCTGACCTCCTTTGATGTTATCGTTGCGAGCGAGATGAAACAATTGTTGCTTGAAATGAAAAAGGATCATGTACTCATTTTCTCAACTCATATACTCCAATTAGCAACGGATCTGTGTGATGAATTAATTGTTTTAAGTGGCGGCAGTTTGACGCAGGTTTCGCCAGAAATTCTTTCCCAACCTGATTCTGAAGAGAAGGTAATCGAGTTGTTGCGAAATGAAGGCGAGAGTGCCTCAACAGAAAATGAACGTAAACAGATTCAACACAGAGCTGAGAAGGAGAATGCCAATGGGGATGTTTAATACGATTTCTCGCATTCGGCAGCTGCAGATAATCACGCTCGTAAATCGCCTCATTTATTTCATGCAAAGACTACCGATTGTTGGTCGTTTAATCAGTGATCAAAACTATGCTGCTTTTCGGACAAAACGTAAAATAGGTGGAATAGTAGTGGTTTTGATATTTGTCGCTGGTTTGTTAGAAAGTTTGATTTATTTTGGAGGAATGCTTGCTTTACCTTTACTGTTATGGACAGATGGGGATAGCACCTCAGAGCGGTTTGCTCTTTTTCTGCATATGTATTTTTGGATTAGTGGAGTAATGGCAGGATTCACTAGTGCAAAAGTGTTAGAATCAAACAAGATGAAGTATACTTTTGTCCGGCTTATGCGAATAGCGCCTACTAGGTTTATGCGAGCAATGCTGGTTAACCGATACACTACATTCTTTTTGTATCAAGGGATTTCCTTTATTTTGATTTCATTATTTTTTAATTTTTCAATTTTTTATGCCCTTCAGATCGTTGGCATGATGACGATTTGGCGCGTGATGTGCGAATTTGTACATTTGGCCTTTTTTCAATGGAAAGGAACTATTGCTGTACAGAAGACAGGGGTTATGGTCCTGATCATGCTGTTGTCACTGACTGTTGCTTACCTTCCCTTGACACCACTGAACATTCCTCTTTTCGGAATGGTGGTCTTGGATCAAGGATGGCTTGTTATCTTGATAAGTTTATCTGGGATCGTTAGTGGGTATATGTTACTAAAACATACGGATTTCACAACAGCAGTACGCGCGGTAACGAACCATGCTGACCCATTGTTGAATGCAGAAATCATGATGGCTAATCTGGAGCAGCAAATGATACAGTCAAAAGAGAATGATTACAACAAAAATTCTAAGTATTCTCCATCTAACCTTCATGATCGTGAGCAAGCCTCATTTGAGAAAAAAGGATACGAACAAATGCATAATCTCCTGGTTACTAGGCATGATCAGCTTCTTCGGGGACCATTCCGCAGACGATTATTAGCGATTATGATTATAGGATTGTTATTATCGTTGTTGGCACTCATTTTCAGAGATTATGTCGCTTTAAGCTCAGTGCAACGATATACTCCGATACTAATTCTGGCTATGCTAAGTTTGACAATAGGCAGAGAAGTATGTAAAGGGCTATTTTACCACTGTGATATGCACCTTATGCGTTACTCCTTTTATCGCAAGCATGCGAAGCAACATTTTCGATTAAGGTTTAGAAGTTTATTATTTTTAAATCTACAATTAGGTGCGTGTTTAGCGACTGTGCTAAGTGTGTCTATACTTGTTTTATCTGAAGGAAAAGATACAAGCACATTGCTTCCCATCTGGCTGATGACGATGGCACTATCTGTGTTTTTCTCCGTACATCATCTGTTGACATACTATGTGTTTCAGCCCTATACAACCGAATTGGCAACCAATAATCCTCTTTTTACATTAGTAAATAGTGTTATTTTATTAGGTTTTGTTATTACAATGTTTTTAGGCCCTACATTATGGGGATTATCTGCTGTCCTAACTATGTTGACTGCTGGGTATGTATTGAGTGCTGTTCCGCTGATATCAAAATATGCTCTAAATAATTTTAGAGTTAAATAAGTGTAATTGAGAGTTGTTATAGTAACAAGAAAGCAACTGACGTATTTGATCAGTTGCTTTCTTTAAGATGTTTATTCGGCTGCATTTAATTTTGTTGGTTTTGTAATTTTCCAACATAAGCAGATTACAATAAACCCAATAACTATAAGTAGATACATTTTTGGAAGTAAACTTCCTGTTAATCATATAGTAAGCCAATCAAGGAATATCAAGGAAGGCTTAGGGAGTATAGTTACAACGAAGGGAGCTATTTCGTCTTTACCTAAACAAGTGGTTTTTCAAGAAATAAAGCCAAATATGTATAGAGAGATTCATATTGCAGTTCCAGATATTAAGGACATATCTAAAGCAATCGAAGCTTTTATACAAACAACAAGTTCTCTCTTTGGTGATGAGAGAAGTTCAATTCTTAGATCCTCACCATGGGATTAAAGCCAAACGATTACGAAAATTACAATTTTTATTCGTAATCGTTCGGGATTTTCATTTCTACATAATTTTATTGTTAATTAATTGGTAGTAATAGTTATCCATCTGTTCTGCTGTAACATCTTCATCAGAATGATATATCCACCACGTTATAAGTAAACTAATGACCCCCGAATGATATTCGGCTAGGAGCTTTATAGGCAGAGAAAATTGTTTCCCCCTTTTCTTTAATTCAAGAAAATCCCGTTTGGACATTTCCCCAATATAATTTGTAAAAAATTCACTGAAGGCTTTATCTTTCTTTTGATTTTGTACAATGGGTTCTAGGTGAGTCTCCAACATGACCTTGGATAGGCTCTGCAAAGGTTGGTGTAAACGATCCTCTACATTCATTTCTAAATATTTGTGGAGAACACAGGTTAGAGTAGAGGACAATAACGCAAATTTATCCTCAAAATGCTTATAAAATGTTGTACGATGAACCATAGCTTGGTCACATATTTCATTAATAGTAATATTGCTGAATAGTTTGCCAGGCTCACTTAACAAATCCTTAAGCGCTATTGTTAATAATTTATGTGTTCTGGCAACTCTTAAATCTACTTTTTTTATTATATTCATCTACATCACTTCCATTTTTGTAGTTTAACTATATAGCACAAATAAAATGATTCTTACTACCAAAAATAAATTTATATATATTGGTATTATAAGTAATATTTTAGTAGATCTACATGTGTAGATCAAATAACCTCATAGAAAGGATAAGATGGAGATGTCTACTATGAAAAAAGCTGTAGTAATTGGAGCAGGTATAGCAGGATTAATTACCGCAAAAATGTTAACTGATTATTATGATGAGGTTTGTATTATTGAAAGGGATGAACTACCTTCTGAGCCAATGAATCGACAGGGAGTGCCTCAATCTTTTCATCCACATCGCGTGCAGCCTCGTGGTGGGCTCATTCTGGAGCATTACTTTCCAGGGTACAATGATGAATTAATTGCTTTGGGTGCAGTTTCCTCACATAAAGAGAAGCTTGTAGTTACAAATCGGTATGGGACATTAGTTAATCAAGAGGACGCTTCTTCATTTAAAATTGCTTCTTGCAGCAGAGCCTTGCTGGAATGGGTGCTACTCAAACGAATCCAGAACAGCTCTAATATAAGCTTTTTAACGAATAGAGAAGTTACTGGGCTAATAGTATCTGAAGATCTACGTTCCGTTACAGGTGTTCATATAAAAGAAAGACGCGGTGAAAAGGGAGAAGAACAGCTTATAGCAGATATAGTTATTGATGCCTCAGGACGTTCCTCCAAAATAACTAAATGGTTTAATAAAATAGGATTATCTGTACCCGAACCAGAGGTACTGAAGGTATCTCTAGGGTACAGTACGCGCTATTATAAAATAAAGTCCTCTATACCAAATGAGTTCATTATGTCGGATTCAGACCCTGAGGAAGGGATTCGTGCAGGTATATTTACGCGTATTGAGGATGATATAACAGGACTCATTCTTTTCAACGCAGGAGGGGGTGAATATCCCTCAATTAAGGCAGAGGAATTTCAGGAACAAATTAAGTCATTGTTTGCTTCTCAAAAAATTATGGAATTGATGGACCTATTGGAGCCTTTGCAGGGGCCACGAGGGTATCGTATAGCTGAATCGGTGCGACAACATTTTGAGCTTATGGAGAATTGGCCTTCTGGATTACTTGTTATTGGAGATGCATTTTGTAGCTTCGATCCAATTCACGGACAAGGTATCACCGTGGCTGCTATTGAGGCCGAGGCGGTAGGAAGATGTTTAGAGGAACGACGAACACATCCCGATCTACAGTTTGAACGAAAGGCATTACTACGTATGCAACAGGCTATTGAACCTGCTTGGTGGCTCAGTTCTGTAGCTGACCTCCGGTGGAACGGCGTTAAGCATATTGGTCCATACAAGCTGAAAGGGGTAGCTTTTGCTCAGAAATATATTGATTTATTTACAAAGCAAGCAATGAAAAAGGCGAAACAAGAACAGGATAATTCACTCTTTTTTATGCAGTTTATGATGAATGCCTTGATTCTTCCTCCCAGTGAGTTTTTCAATGGCGATATCCTAAATATGATACTGAACGATAATGGGTCAGAAGAAGAAATGGAGTTAAGAGTAGAGCTTGATGGGATAAGTCCAAAGCTGTTTCAACAAAAAATTGAAGAGATTTTACCATCATTTCAACTGGAATATGATCAGGAAGTTAAAAAACTTTTGGATTTTGTTCAGCCTTCAATTATAATATCTTAATCATTAAGTAGTGATTAGGAGCATAAAACCATTCATATGATTTAAACCCAGGATGTTGTAATGATCCTGGGTTTTTTGCGTAACTTATTGTATCTCTTTTAATCTGCTCAATACGTTATTCCATTTTCCAACATCCATGATAAAATTGATATAGCAAATTAAGCCCTACTATACAGAATAATAAAGGATTGTTGACGTTGCCATCATTCTTTCATATAAAAAAAAACATATCAAAACATAGGCTGACATGGATTATTCTAGTATACTTAGTAGCTTTAATCAGTATGAGGCTGTTATGGTATATGGAATTCAACTCGCCTAGTCAGCCCCGTGCAACTCAGGGAGAACTTGATTTATCTAACTGGAAGTTTGATGACCAGCAGACAGTTACACTGAACGGACAATGGGAATTTTATCCTGATGATTTCATTACTCCGAACACATTCTTTAATGACACATTACATTCCGCGAATTCAACACAGGTTCCTGGTACTTTTAAAGATACGAGTCCAGAGTCCAATTTTGGAACCTATCGACTTCGCGTACTTTTGCCTACATCAAATGCGTCTTATGGCATTCATATTCCTGAAATAAAGACGGCTTATCACTTATATATTAATGGAAGACTTTTATATGAATCGGGATATCCTGATAAAACCTACATTGGAACGATCTCCAAGGTTGTACCGTATACAGGTAATTTTACAGTGGAGCAGTCCCAATTGGATATCGTTATTCATGTAAGTAATTTTCACTATCATAATCAAGGTGGAATTATTCAATCCATAAAGTTTGGAAATCCCTATGCTGTCTTGAATGAAACTCATTTCAGCGAGAATATGCAAATGCTAGTCTGTATTATTCTACTACTTCATATGTTATATATCGTTATCCTGCTTTTCGTCGGTCATCGACAGAAAGAACTCTTTTATTTTGCCGGAATTATATTATTTGCTTTGCTTGTTACGTTAATTGATGATGACAAAATGCTGCTTCAGTGGTTCCCAATTAATTTTGAATGGTCAGTACGCTTAAGAATTATTGGATACTCCGGACTTGCCTATTGTCTAGTCTTATGTACAAAACATCTGCTAAGTGTTCAAAGTTTTAAGAAATTGCTTTTAATTTTTTCTATTATTTTTTACACATATGTAGTGACTACTCTTTTCTTTCCTATAAGTTGGCTGGATTTCACGTCTAAGCTGATTGGTGTTTTTATGATCTTAGCCATCTTACTTGTACCTATTATTTCAAGACAGGCCGTCAAGACAGGTCAAGAAGCATCTATTTCCATCTTGCTTGCCGGAATAGCCGTTTCGTTAAATATGGTATTAGGCGGATTATTTAAGTCATGGTTTGATAAGGATCTGCCGTATTACCCAATTGATCTTATTGTCGCTTTTGTTGTGTTTGCCTCCTTTTGGTTTGTGCGCTTCACGAAAACTGGAATGCGTGCTGAAAAACAAGCGGAAGAGCTTAAAAAAGTTGACAAGAAAAAAGATGAGTTTCTCGCTAATACGTCACACGAGCTTCGGAATCCGCTCCATGCGATCATAAATATGGCTCAATCGATCATCATTCGGGGGAGTAATACACTTACAGCATCTGATCGTGAAGATTTGATGTTAATTAATAAAGTCGGAAAACGCATGTCACATCTGCTCGATGACTTAATTGATATTACGCTTCTTAAAGATAGTCGTATTTCGCTTGATACAACAAGTGTCTCTTTACCTGCAGTGGCAAAGGGAGTTGTCCATATGCTGAACTATATGACGTTGAATAAGAACGTGAAGCTACAGAATGAGATTCCTGATTCATTACCTAATGTAGTAGCTGATGAAAACCGACTTACTCAAATTATGTTCAATTTAGTTCATAATGCTTTGAAATTTACGAAGGAAGGGAGTGTTACTCTTCGTTCAGAAGTTCAGGATGGAGTGGCTTATGTTCATATTATGGATACGGGTATCGGGATAAATGAAGAACTGCAACAAAGGATATTCTCACCATATGCTCAAGCTGATTCCAGCATCACTTCCCAAGGGAGCGGTCTAGGTCTAGGACTCAGCATTTGTAAAGAATTAGTTGAGCTTCATGGAGGTACATTGGAGCTTAAATCTGTGCTAGGACAGGGATCTATCTTCACATTTTCTATACCTCTGGCAGAGGCGATACCCGCTATAAAAGGTTTAAAGAATGATGAATTGATAGAGGGACATTCGGTTCAGTTCGTACAAGATGCGATGAACATAAATATGGAAGCGGCTATTTCTTCAGAGAACAGCGATACAATGGATAATGTCAAGGGAGCGATCCTTTTAGTGGATGATGATGCCATCAATTTGAAGGTTATAAAGTCATTGCTAGAGCTGGATAACTATGAAGTTACCGCTGTAAATAGTGCTCAGAAGGCTCTTGAACAAATTGGCCATAAACAGTGGGATTTGGTTATAACGGATGTGATGATGCCCGAAATGTCTGGTTACGCGCTTACTGAAATGATACGTGAGAAATTTACTATTTTTGAGTTGCCTGTATTGCTCTTGACGGCAAGAATTAGACCAGCTGATATTCAAACTGGCTTTCTTGCAGGTGCTAATGATTACTTAACAAAGCCAGTTGAAATGTTAGAGCTACAGTCAAGAATTCGTGCATTAATCCATTTTAAACAATCCGTTGACGAGCAATTACGCATGGAAGCAGCATGGCTCCAAGCTCAGATTCAGCCTCACTTTTTGTTTAACACAATTAATTCTATTGCTTCGCTTAGTTTATTAGATCCAGATCGGATGATTAAATTACTTTTAGCATTTAGTGACTACTTACAGGGAAGTTTTAATTCGAAAAATTTAGAGACACTGGTCCCACTGTCCCATGAGTTGGATTTGCTACGAGCGTATTTATATATCGAAAAGGAACGGTTTGGAGACCGATTGGAGGTGGAGTGGAATCTGCCTGATCATTTGGATGCGAAACTCCCGCCGCTTACAATCCAGCCTATCGTAGAAAATGCAGTTCGCCACGGCATATTGAACCGTACAAGTGGAGGGAAGCTAAGCATATCGGCAACAAAAGAAGAGGATTATATCAAGTTCGTTATACATGATAATGGAGTTGGTATGGATGAGACAAAGCTGTCTTCTCTATTAGATGGTAAGAAGAAAGCTGGAACATCGGGTGTGGGATTAACTAATACCGATCGACGCCTTAAAAAGATTTATGGACAAGGCTTAATGATTGAAAGTATACCTGGTAAAGGAACTACCGTTTCATTTATCGTACCGAGACTATAAGAAACGAAAGTTCAATCGAAGTATTTTGATTCATTTATTGAAGGGTTATTCACAGCAAGATATTGTTAATTATAAGGGAGTGGATATTAAAATGATATCATCAGTTAATTGCTTTATATGTCGCAAACATAATGGTGAACTTAAAGTAAATGGTGGGTGCATATATGAAGATGAATTTATGTTCACCTTATCCCAAGGTATCCTGGCACACCTGAACAATTTTGGCATCCAACAAATATCATAAATTATAAAGATGTACATGGTACAGTTAATCAAGTAGAAGAGTTTTGTTCCCGATTAAGAGGTGTTCTTCAGCGTGAAATCGAATAGTTTAACAAAATTAAATTGGATTGGATCTGAACAAGCATATCTCAATTCACCATCGGTAGAGAACGTTCAACACACAACTATCGGTAGGTATGGTGGAAACACGGAGAGTGGAGCACATAAAAATGAGGATGGTTTATTAGTTTGGCAAAGTAATTCATGGGAATTTGCAGCATTAATTGATGCACATAGCTCTTGTGATAGTGCTGAACTGATTATTGCCACGCTAAAGGAAAATGAAAATTCGGTTAAAGAGATTCTGGATTCAAAAATAGATATTTTGTTTGATCGCATTGAACTATTTCTGCTTCAAATTTTTAAATCAGATAGCTTTAAAGATAAATGCCGCGTTCTAAAAGGGGAAGCATCTTGCTTAATTTGTATTCGAAAAGAGAACGTTCTATGGTGGTTTTCCGTTGGTGATTGTCAATTATTTTTAATTCATGATGATTTGGAAAAATGGGGGCAAGTCTCTTTAAACCAAAGAAATTTTTACGAATGGATAGGTAAAGTAAATACGTTCGAAAAAGTTGTACCAAGCTATACACTTGGACGTAGGGAACTTAGAACGGGAATCAATTACATTTTGATGATTACAGATGGATATCTAGATGTAAAAGAAGCTACAATATCAATTCCTGAGCTTTGTCGCTCTGAGAATTTGATTAAATCCTTTATGAATGGCTTGCATGATCAGCAAACTGTGGATAGTACTACATTAATCCATTGGGCTGTAGAGAATGAGCTAGATGCAGCGTTTCCTTCGGATTATGTTACTTATTATGGGAAGGTGTTATAGAAGTATAGTTACCCTTGAGCTAACATATAGCAAGTATTTAAAACACTGTGTTACTTCTATATTACAAATGTGAATCGGTGATACGTTGCACTAAATACGAAATAAATTTAGTTAAAGAATAATTTATTTAAAAAGTCCTTCCATTGGTATAAAAAGTTATTCAGAGCAACGGAAGCAGCTTGTTTCGTGAATAGAACTAGGCGCTAATGTGAAAAACGTTTTATTACAGATCTGCTGTTAAGGCCTACAGAATAAAAAAATAAGATAGGGCCGCCAGTTAGCAGCTCTTTCTTATTCTAATTTCAATTCTTGGCAGAAAGCAGTTGAGGGATGGGCAGTAATTGCCTTTATGAGTTGTCTTTATCGATTTATTTAGTCTGTACCAGGTCCGTGATTAAATTTAGTACCTTTTCCAATCGCATAGAATTGACCGCCAGCAACATAGTGTATTGTACGCAATTCATCAGGAGCATCATCAAAAATCCAATGTCCGTTGTTGAATACTCGATCATCACTCCAAGCACCGACAATTTCACCCATGAAAAGATCATGTTCTTGTTCATTTTGAGCATTTGGGAGAACCTTGCATACTAGCCAGCCAGCGCAACCTTCTACTAGTGGTAAATCAAACTCTTCTTGGTAAAAGAGTGGGATATGTTCAAGTTTATTGTCCATTTCTTTAGCACTATGCTCACCAACATACAAGACCGTTTCCATTTGTTTAACAGTTGGGATATGTACTACATAGTAACCACTCTTTTCAACGAGTTCTCGTGTGAAAGCTTGTTTGCCAATAAATGCCATCACTTTATTATTTCCCACCAGACCGACCCAAGCGGCTGCCATTACATTTTCTATCCCATCGTGTTTAGCAGATATCATAGTTGTTGGACCTACTTGCAATAAACGGTATGCTTTCTTTAAATCTACAGGCTTAATTGCCATTATTCATTCTCCTCTTCATTGTTAGTTTATTTTCTTGTTGGACACTTCATTGATTAATAAGATTTAACGATTACGGTTCATAAATACTCTTCCTTCATTCCAAGCATTCCCAACCTTATCTCCTAAAGTGAAGTAGCTATTACTGAATGAATCAAAAAATAACATCCCTGTTTTCTTGGCATCAATTTTGCCTCTTTCATTTAAGACAGATTCATCTACTGCTACATTGACCATCTTGCCCACAATCGCATGGATATGACTACCTCTTACAATCTCTGCGAGTTCGCATTCGATTACCAAAGTACTCTCTTCAATAATCGGTGCATTAACGAATTTGCTCTTAGTCGCCTTCAAACCTGCTTTTGCAAATTTATCTGAAGCTATATACCCCGACACTGAGCCAAAAAAGTCTGCTTCCTTCATGAGCTTTTGAGTGGCCAGTGCAACCGTAAAGGCTCCCATCTTTTCGATATTCTCATGCGTCTTTTTATTCGTACCCACACCCAAATTGATATATCCGCCGTGATTCATCGTGCACCAGTGCAAATTCATCACATTGACAGTTCCATTCTCATCGTAAGTAGATATCATCAAAAGTGGCATGGGATAGCCATAACCAAAAGCACGTGGACTGAAATCTTTCATCGTTTAAATTACCTCCGTTCAGTTATGATGTATAGTATAATGAAAACACGAAAAAAGAATAGTATGCACTTTTTAGTGAGATACTATCAAAAAGGAGAGCGCTAAATGATTCCAATTAAAACAAAAAATGAAAAAGAAAATAGTCATCAATCATTTGTATATACCTTATCGCTAATTAGTGGAAAATGGAAATTACATATCTTATTTTTGCTATTGAAGGAAGACATTATGCGTTACGGTGAGTTGAAGAGAGCGCTTCAAGGAATTACTCACAAAATGCTTAGCAATCAATTAAAAGAGCTAGAGGCTGATTCGCTCATTACACGTCATGAATACTCACAAGTACCACCTAAAGTTGAGTACTACCTTTCAGAGCGTGGCAAGTCTCTCATCCCTGCTCTGCAAGAGCTATGCAAATGGGGAGTAGATCATATGGATGATGAACAATAAGTCACGAGTCATTCACTTCAGGTGCTATCGATTATATTGATGAAGCAGCCAAAATTACAAAGTAAAAATCTTTTTTAAGAGAGTGAGTAACCGAACTAAATAGTGAGAAACCCGAGTGAATTATAAGCTTGGGTTTCTTTTGTTTTCAAATGAAAACGTATATAAAAAGAAGACCAGAAGGCACGTTAATGCTATTTATTATGAGAGAGTGTCATAGAAGTATGGTTACTCTTGAGATAGCATATAGCAATTATTTGAAACGCTGTGTAACAATTATGTTACAAATGTGAATCGGTGATACCTTGTACTAAATACGAAATAACATGTATTTTATGAATAAATCTATGTAACATTAGTTGTGAAAGTAAAAATATGATAAAAAAACTGATAAAGCTAGATTTGTTTTTTGTCCAGATCAGCTGAAGTTTTAAAAGAAAGGCGGGCTTACCAAATGAGTCAAACATTTCAATTCCCTGATGGTTTTTTGTGGGGAGGTTCCGTCGCTGCGAACCAAATTGAGGGTGCATATAACGAGGATGGGAAGGGACTATCCATTCAGGATATTATGCCAAATGGTATTCAGACACCTCCAACTGCTGAACCTACCGAAGACAATATGAAGTTGGTTGGCATCGACTTTTACCATCGATACAAAGAAGATATTAAGCTCCTTGCCGAAATGGGCTTCAAAGTTTTTCGTACGTCTATAGCTTGGTCCAGAATTTTCCCAAAAGGGGATGAACTTGAGCCAAACGAAAAAGGTCTCCAATTTTACGACAACGTTTTTGATGAGTGCCTGAAATACGGGATTGAACCTCTAGTTACGATCTCTCACTATGAGACCCCTTTACATCTCGTTAGGGAATATGATGGCTGGGTAAATCGAAAAATGGTTGATTTCTTTGAACGATATGTGCGAACCATTTTTGAGAGATACAAAGACAAAGTAAAGTATTGGCTCACATTTAATGAGATTAATTCTATTCTTGAACATCCGTTTGCAAGTGGTGGGATTAATACGCCTAAGGATCAACTTAGCCAACAGGATCTGTACCAAGCAGTTCATCACGAGTTTGTTGCAAGCGCACTGGCGGTTAAAATAGGGCATGAAATTAACCCAGAGATAAAAGTGGGTTGTATGGTCATTGCTATGCCGATTTACCCATTGACTCCTGATCCTAATGATATGATCAGAGTGATGGAGGCGGATCATAAGAACACAGGTTTTACGGATGTTCACGTACGTGGTTATTACCCAGGTTACATGAAACGTTATATGAAAGACAACGGAATTAATATTCACTTTGAACCTGGTGACGAGGAAATTTTGAAAAATACCGTTGATTTTATTTCCTTTAGCTACTATCAAAGTAGTTGTGAAACGGCTGATCCTGCCAAGCAAATTAAAGGAGAAGGAAACCTGATTGGTGGTGTCCCTAATCCACTCTTGACCGCGAGTGATTGGGGTTGGCAGATCGACCCTCAAGGCTTAAGGTACATTATGAATGCTATGTATGATCGTTATCAGAAGCCATTATTCATCGTTGAAAATGGATTAGGAGCCGTAGATGAACTGATTACGGACGAAAATGGTAACAAAACCGTTATTGATGATTATCGCATTAAATATTTGAAGGAGCACTTGCTTCAAGTTGCCGAAGCCATTCAAGATGGTGTCGAATTGATAGGATATGCATCATGGGGTTGTATTGACTTGGTTAGCGCAACAACTGCACAATTAAAAAAACGATACGGATACATTTATGTGGATCGTCATGATGATGGTTCAGGAACATTGGAACGCTATCGTAAAAAGTCCTTCTACTGGTATAAAGATGTTATTCAGAGCAACGGAAGCAGCTTATTTCGTGAATAGCACTAGGCGTTAATTGTTGGAAAACCGCTAAAATAACAAAGGGCCGCAAGTTAGCGGCTCTTTGTTATTCTAAAGATTGATATCTGAATGATTAGGGAGTAGAAAATGAGAAAAAAAGTGTTTTTAGTTATTGCATTATTTGTTGCTACATTGAATTTGCGCCCAGCAATTAATTCCATATCTCCGCTGTTAGATACGATTCGGGAAGATTTGGGGATGAGCGCTGCACTAGCCAGTTTGCTAACGTCAATACCTGTACTATGTATGGGTGTGTTTTCACCTTTTGCCGTAAAAGCAAGTGGGAGATGGGGAATAGAACGAATCATTGGATATTCCCTGATTGTGGTGGGACTCGGAATAGCCACTCGGCTATTCACACAGTCTACTTCCGTTTTACTTTTATCTGCATTAATCGTAGGTATCGGGATCGCTTCGATTGGCCCGTTAACTTCAGGCTTTATTAAAAAGTATTTTCCCGATCATGTTCCATCTATGATTGCACTCTATAGCATTGCAATCACTATAGGGGCTGCGGGCAGTTCAATGGTATCCATTCCATTAGAGGCATATTTCAATTCTTGGCAGATAGCAGTAGGGGGATGGGCAGTAATTGCCTTTGTGTCAGCGATCATTTGGTGGATCATAGTGAAGCCTAGATCTGAATCTGCTCATGGGAGCGAAATAAAAAAACGTCCACAAATTAAACTTCCCTGGGGTAATAGAAACGCATGGATTCTTACACTCTCATTTGGATTAATGGCGATGTTGTTTTATGCCTTTACAGCGTGGCTCCCATTAATGATTCAGGAAATGGGGTATAGCAAGTCCTATGCAACGCTATGTCTGACCATATTTGTTGTCATCCAAATTCCGATTAGCTTTGTACTTCCTGTACTATTGAAGCATTTTCCTTCAAGAAGAGTATGGTTGGTTGGTGAGTCTCTGATCATGATTGTTGGGTTGATTTTATTGATGATAAATTTCATACCTATGGCTTCTGTTGTATTCTTTGGAGTTGGAGCAGGGGGCTTGTTCACTTTAAACCTGATGTTACCGATTGATTCTACAAACAATGTGAACGATGCGACTTCATGGTCAGCGATGCAGCAATCTGCCGGGTATGTTATTGGCGCAGTAGGTCCAATACTGTTAGGGTGGATTCATGATGCATTCAATAGTTTCACACCAGCTATAATTGGAATGATCGTGATCATCATCCTAATGATTATGATGCAAATTGCAGCAACACGAGGAAAGCAAGTAATCGTAAAAGCCTAAAGTAAGCATCCATTTGAGGGCTAAAGCAAACACAAAGAGAGTCGAGATGACTCTCTTTGTGTTTGCGTAAATTTAGAAAGAATGGGTGCTCTCTTATAACTCTTATTCTAGTTTTGTAATAAGATTGTAAACCTCTTTACCTAGCCATTCTAATAAGAAAATCACAGGTGTGTGTGTAGTGAGGTCAATACTTCCGAGATACTCTTCTTTTACATAATAAGGAATACATACATCTGAAATTTTAGCCATGGTAGATTGGCGATTATTCGTAATTGCAATAATTTTATGCTTATCCTGCTTGATCCGTTGGAGATAAGGTTGAACATATGGGTTTTCACCTCGTGTAGACAAAGCAATCGTAATACTGTCTTTTTGAATTCTCGTATGAATAGGATAATGAGGATCTTTTATGTACATAGAGAATATCCCTAAATTTGAAAATAACCTAGCTCCATACTCACCCATTACTCCAGAGCTTCCGATACCAATAAAAATGACATTACTAGCTGTAGCAATTAATTTCGCTGCTGCTGAAATTTTTTCCACCAATTCAGGAGATTGAGAATGTTCAAAAAACGCATACACTGCATGATGAGGACTTTTCAACTCTTGCTTCGTTAATTTATCTTTTTGGGAAACGAGCATCTTAAGTTTTACTTTAAATTCTGAAAATCCCTCACATTGATTTTTTCTGCAAAATCGCAAAATTGTGGCTGTAGATACATGAGTTTCATCGGCAAGCTCTCTAATACGCATGTACGCCACTTTCTCCATGTTCTGAGAAATATAGTTGTATAAAGATAGTTCCAATTCATTATAGGACGAGATCTGCTCACTGGTGAACATGGATATACACTTCCTTAGACGATAATAATTAAGAATAGGTAATCTGTCTAGGCAGTATACATTACCTTTTTCTAAAAAACAAGGTGTTACATTTTTGTTACAAAGTTCATTATTTGTTATAGCAAACAAAATACTTAAAAAATATATATTTCCTTCTCTACACTGAGTAGAATGACTTTATAACATATGTTTCTTACTCCCATTAGAACTGGCTAGACGCGTCCATGGTCAGAGAACGAAGGGGACAAATAATAAAACCTTAATATACGTCGAAGGAGCCTACACTATGGATAAACAACAACTGTCCAAAGAGATTCTCAAACTGGTTGGTGGCGAAGAAAATATCGATCAAGTTACTCATTGTATGACTCGACTGAGATTCAATCTAAACAATAACGACCAAGCGGATAAAGCAACGTTAAAAAATATACCTGGCGTTATGGGTGTAACTGAAAACGGTGGACAGTTTCAGGTGATTATTGGAAATGAAGTTTCCGATGTGTATAAAGCACTAGTGAGCAACATGAGCAAGATCCCTAATGGAGAGGGTGCTCCAAAAGTCGAAAAAAAACATAGGAATCCGATCAGTGCATTATTTGATTTCATCTCGGGCATGTTCACGCCAATCCTTCCAGCAATAGCTGGCGCAGGGATGATCAAAGGGATCATATCCATTCTGGTGGCTGTTGGTTGGATGAGCAATACAAGTTCAACCTATACCATTTTGTCCGCCGTTGGCGATGGTGCATTCTACTTCCTGCCTATACTTCTGGCCGTTAGTGCTTCGAAGAAAATGGGTAGCAATGTTTATGTGGGAGCTGCATTAGCGGCTGGTCTTATGCATCCTACCATTACAACCTTGTTTCAAGGGGGTAATACATCGTTTGCAGGCATTACAGTTATTGCTACATCCTATGCCTCATCGGTTATTCCCATCATCATCGCAATCTGGATCACTGCTTACGTGGAGAGAGCGATAGACCGTATAACGCATCCTTCACTCAAAATGATTATTGTACCAACTATGACATTACTTATTATGGTACCACTAACCTTGATCGCAATTGGGCCACTTGGTGGTATTATTGGAAACGGTTTATCTGGAGGTATTAGCTGGTTATTTGATAACGCATCCATTTTGGCAAGTATTTTAATTGGTGGCACGATGTCTGTACTGATTATTACAGGCATGCATTATGCACTGTTGCCGATTGCAGTTGGTTCGATTGCAGCGCTTGGTTACGATTTTATCGTTCCGATAATGTTCGCAGCTAATATGGCACAGGGTGGTGCTGCATTTGGTGTTGGCTTCAAGTCCAAAAACACCGAAACCAAATCACTCTCATATTCTACAGGACTGACTGCTCTTATGGGAATTACGGAGCCAGCCATGTACGGAATTAACATGAAATTCAAAAAACCATTTATTGCAGCACTTATTGGAGGCGCAGCCGCTGGTGCGTTTCTGGGAGCCTTTTCTGTTAAAGCCTATTTCATTAGCACTGTAGGTCTTCCGGGAGTTGCCTCATATATGGGTCCAGACGTTGGTAACCTGCTCTATGCATTAATCGCTGCTGCAATTGGCTTTGTTGTAGCTAGCGTAGTTACTTATGTGCTAGGCTTTCAGGAAGAGGCAGCTGCACCATCAGCAACGTCTGCAACTGTACCAGTAGTAACAGAAGACACTAAATTACAAGACGTACAAATATTCAGCCCTATGAATGGGGAAGTTAAGCCACTTAGCCTAGTACCTGATCCTGCCTTTTCTGAAGAAATGATGGGTAAAGGATTTGCAATTCAACCTACTGAAGGACGTGCAGTTTCTCCAGTTAATGGCACAGTAATGACTGTCTCCAAGAGTGGACATGCTATTGGTCTCGTAAGTGATCTTGGCGCAGAAATGCTGATTCACATTGGAATTGATACTGTCAAGTTGAAAGGCCAATTTTTCTCGCCAAAGGTAGAGGCAGGAACTAAAGTATCCGTAGGTGATCTATTGATGGAATTTGACCGTGAAGAGATCGAAAAAGCGGGTTATAACATGATTACACCTGTCATTATTACAAACATAAAACAATATACTGAGATTCAATCGGCTGGTCATACCACAATTCATGAAAAAGAATTGATGTACACAGTCAAAGTCTAATATGGTGATATCAAAAACGGCAGTGATTCCAGATAATTTCTGGAACGCTGCCATTTTTGTCATAAAAAAACTGTGTTACATCGTATCTTATTTTTGAAATAGAGATTACTCTCTATTATTATTTAGACGTCAAATCTGGAATGGTCTCTGCTGGGAGTTCATGAGTATTTCGGAGTGGAGACAAGATAACCCATAAAGGGGCGAGTAGCATTCCTATCGTTGCTAGGAATAACGTCTCACGAATGCCGAGTACCTCTCCCATAATTCCGCCTAATAACGCACCGAGCGGAATTCCCCCCCATGTAAGAAGACGGCTTGCGGACATTGCCGTAGCCCTCATGTTCTCTGGAATGATAGTTTGACGAAGGGTAATACAGTTTACATTTGACAGTCCAAGCCCAATTCCATTGATTAGAAATCCAGTTAAGATTATAACGATTCTCGTGTTGGTGGTCCCACTCGCAAGGGGAACTAATAGAAGAGAACTGCATCCAACAATCATTGACCATACCGTGGCAGGACCTATACCGATCTTAGTGATAGCCTTTTTGGCTAGGATTGATCCGATCAATGCTCCGACTCCTCCAAATGAGAAAAAGATGCCGAGCGTGATCTCGCTAAGCTTCAACTGCTGTTGGACATATACGAAGAGGAGAGTTGTAAACGCTTGGGAAAAAAAGTTGTATGTAGCCGCCTCTCCTATAATAGCTCGAAGAGTAGGATTACGTAGAGTGAACATCAAACCGTTTTTAATAGCTTTGGGGATGGAAAGGCTTTTTCTATTCTCAGTAGGTTGTTCTACGGTTTTAATAGCTACTAGCATAATTGCAGAGAACAAGTAAGAAAATGAGTTGACCACCAAGGCAAGCATTGGGCCTAATAGCTTAATCAGAAAACCGCCGATTCCTGGACCTGCTGTGGTTGCCACCGAAGAACTTGCGATCAACTTAGCGTTAGCTTCAACCAATCGATTTTGATGAATTAGTTTGGGGATATACGGGTGGAAAGCCGCATCGAAAAGAACAGTACAAGTTCCTATTAGGAACGCACATATGCACATGATTCCGATCGATAGTCCGTTTAACCAGTACATTACAGGAATGCCAAGCAAAAAGAAGGCTCTCCCAAGGTTCGCAAAGATGAGCACTCTTCTCTTTGAAGTACGATCAACTATTACTCCTGCGAACAATGATAGGAGGAAAGGTAAGAAGCTAAAAGCATTCAAGAGACCAAGCTCGAATGATGAAACTTGCAGTAGCGAAATCGCAGCCAAAGGCAAGCCAATTATGCTTATCTGCGCCCCCATGTAGGATATTGTTTCGCCAACCCACAACTTCCCAAAGTCTGTGAAGCGGAGTGAACGCCTTTTTCTTGCATTATATCTCAAAGTATAACCCCCTATAATCATATTTGGTGGTTATATTTTATATGGGTTAAATATAACTGTCAATTATTAATGTTGATGGTTATAATGATGAAGGGGGGATGAAGATGTCCGAGCCGAGTCATATCTATAAATTATCTATTTTGAACGAGATATTGTGTCTAGATTTTGTAAATACAGTGGGTTGGCATGAGAGCGAGTCTCCTTCCGAGTGGCTACGAGATTTGAAGGATTTAGCGACTTGGGGTGTTCGTATCAGTTGTTTAACGAAAGAAGAGGCAGAAGAGTTGGGGCGTTTTGAGGAACAAGAACCCTCGTTAGCCAATCTTAAATATAAGCAATTCATAACACTTCGAGAAGCGATGTTTCGAATCTTTCGTGCGATAGTGCGGGGGGATTTGGCTCCTGCTGAGGATCTCGCAGAGTTAAATTCGCACCTTGAACTATATAGACATTTAACTCTTGTGGAGCCAACACCAGGACAATTCACTCTTAGTCTCTCTAGTGCTTCCATTTCACCATTGGAACGAATGAAAGGCGAACTGGTTCGTTCTGCGGTGGATTTGTTACTTTCGAAGGACTTGAAGTATCTGAAGCAATGCCACGGAGGAGAGTGTGGCTGGTTGTTCATTGATACAAGTCGTAACCACAGTAGGCGTTGGTGTTCCATGACTGATTGTGGCAACAGGTCTAAGGCTAAGCGTCATTATCATAAGAAGAGTTCTGAATAGATTGTAAGCCGCTAACTTAGCGGCTTTTTTTAGGCTTTAGCCAGTTGAGTGCTTGAAAAGTGCGAAACATATAACCACCCGCATTGAATGCACCTCCAAAGTTAGATAAAGTGTCTAACTTTGGAGGTTCAGTTCACTATGCTGGTGGTTTTGATTTTATCGTCACATGTTTATGAAAGACTTAAAAATTGGTCTGCAAATAAATGCATACAGTGGTACTTAAAACATTCAAAATGTTCATGTTAGCATAAATCTAACAGCATGCTGTATTAAATGCACATTAATCATAGCTATGATTATCCAACATCAGCAAGGGCTTTGAGTTGGAATGAAAGGAGAGCATATGAATACAGCAGATCTCGCAACGAACAAAATAGGCAAGCTGCCTTACGTTATTGCGATATCATTTATTTTATTCATGGTTAGTTTATCTGTACAGTTACAACATTCAGAAATCATTTTACCAGAAGTTGCAGCGATGGCTATAGCTATGTGGGTATACAGAGAACCAGGGTGGATCAGACGTCCATCCATCATTGGAGTGGCCTACAGGAACGTACAACATCGTAGATGATGAACCTGCTAAAGGTACAGAGTGGCTACCCGTGTATGCAGACGTATTAAACGTACCTAGACCAGAAATCCAAGCCGGTTCGAGTCCGTGGGAGAGAGGCGCTTCGAACAGCAAAGCCAAAAACGAGTGTGGTTGGGAACTTGAGTATCCGACCTGGAGAACAGCGTTTTTCAAATCTTTACGTTAACCTCAATTATTAATATAATTTATAGAAGTTAGGAGGATTGATCTGATGCTAATCAGAGAAGCAAGTATAAAAGACTATCCAGAATTGAGACAAATTTATCTAGATTCCCGTCTTGGGAGTTTTCATTGGGTCAACACAGATGAAATGACGCTTGATGATTTTGACCGGGATACATTGGAAGAACAAATCCTTCTGGCAGAGGAGAACGCCAAAGTTCTTGGATTTGCCTCATTGTATGTCCCTAACCGATTTATTCATAATTTGTTTGTACACCCTACTGCTGCCGGCAAAGGTGTTGGCGATTTGCTACTCAAAGGGGCTATAGCCGAACTGGGAACGCCAGTCACATTAAAATGTGTCTCCGAAAATACAAAAGCATTGAATTTCTATAAGAAGAGGGGTTTTAAAGCCGTTGTCGAGGAAGGAGAGCCCGGAGCGAAATATTGGGTCATGGTTTATGAATAAATCTTGATGCAACACTTGGTCTAGGGAACCTTCTTAATAGAGTTGTCAGAAAACCTGTCATGGGAGTATTATGAAATACAGAAGGTTAAGGGGTATAATTCATACTTTATATTAATAGGAGGGGTTGCGGTGAAGATTCTTGTAGATGATTTGAGTGGGGCACAAGTGATTGGATTAATTGCAGAACATCTGCAAGGAATGGCAGAGGACTCTCCACCTGAGAGCATTCATGCCCTTAATCTGGACGGGTTGAGGAAGCCGGAAATTACATTCTGGTGTGCATGGGAGGATGAAGAGCTTCTTGGCTGTGGGGCTATCAAGGAATTGGACAAAGAGCATGCAGAACTCAAATCGATGCGGACAGCTAAGAAGCATTTGCGCAAAGGTGTAGCTAGAAATATTCTTGCTCATATTATTGAAGTGGCTATAAGTCGAGGGTACAAACGGATCAGTCTCGAGACTGGCTCCTTGGATTCATTCATCCCAGCTCACAAGCTGTATGAAGATTTTGGCTTCACGTATTGTGAGCCATTTGCAGATTATATCCTCGATCCGAATAGTTTTTTTATGACGAAGGAACTGTAGTACCGTTTTAAAAATATTTAAAACGTCCAGGGAATTTATAGAACGTTTAAAACCTTCAAAAACTTTATTATATAAACTTGAAGAACAGCATTCTGTAGTACTGAGGATGCTGTTCTTTTGCGTATTATACGCTATCCCTTCAAGAGCGAAAAGATGCAAAAGTGCTGTAATTCCATTCATGGTTATTGTATCAAAAGACATATAGCGAATCTAACATAAGCACCTTGAATTGGCCGTCTTTATGCAATTTCTCTAAAAAAGTATTATACTTCAATTAAATTTCTAGTAAATTTCCCCGGAGAAGTCCCAACCAGCTTAGTGAAACTTCGAATGAAATTCGCATAATCTCTAAAACCCGATTGATAACAGGCCTCTGTAATACTCATGCCCTCGGATAGATAATATTTAGACAACTCTATACGGCGACTGAGTACATATGCTCGAATAGTTAATCCTGTATGTTTTTTAAATTGCCGACTGATATAAGCACTGTTCATACATAAAGCTTCTGATAAATGCTTAAGTGTCAATTCTCCCGCAAGGTTAGCTTCAATATAATCCATCGTGTTTCGAACTAGTTTGGGCATTATATCTGTAGGAACAAAGCTTGTATTCTGAAACACGAGATTTATCACAAGCAGCAACTGAGCAATCTGTATATTGGCTTTAATATCTGCTCCATAATCACTTGACGTGAGAATCTGCTCAAGCTCTCTAGTTAGTTGCAATACCTGATGCAATTGAGCAGATTCAAGGTGTATTATATTGGCCTTGCCCTTAGGACGAAAATCGAAGCATGCGGACAAGTTGGTACTCGAGGTAGACAAGCGGTTCAGATATGATTTTTTTAGATTAATAGTTATACGCTCATATTCGTGTTTGTCCAGTGCAAAAGATCGGTGCATCTCCTCCGGAGTAAGAATGATAAGGTCGCCAGGTTGTAGATGGTAACAACGATTTTCGATATAAAAATTAACATTTCCACGAAGGAATAAATATAACTCATATGCATCATGACGATGATAAAACGTGCCCATATTGTAAGTAGTGACACGATGAAGATACAACATCTCAGTGTGAATGGGATCAAATAGATATTCTGAAGATTGATTCATACCAGTCAAACATCTCCTTGTTATTTCGCGCAATAAATATAGTGATTTGTGCAATGAAATTGCAAATGTGAACCTATAAAATGTTATTATCCTAGCATGATGATGCAAAAAATACAAGCGCTATCAAATATGCGTGAACGACTTGATTGGAGGAGAATATGGAACTGACTTTTTCTGCACGAAGCAGAACACAGATAACTATGGACTATACATCTTTGGCAGACAATAGTCTGGAGGCAAATGTTGATTTCGTAGAAGGGTTGGGGAGCGCAAAGGATCCTTGTCGTGTCAAGGTGAAGATTCACAACTATGGAGAACAAGCATGGTCAGGGATTATACATGTGGAATTACCGTTTAAGAAACAAAATCCACGTTTTTTTCTCCCTGCATTTATGTATGGTCGTAACCGTGGAGAAGCACCGCAAAATGTTCCAAATGAGTTTCCGAGATTACGGGAAGGCAATCCGTCACGACCTTCGTCGCCGTGGTGGATGGTACGAAGTGATCGGCTGTCACATCCGGTTGCAATGGTCTATGATGAGTGTCGTGTATATGGTATATGTGCAAGCCCTTACTGGATTAGCAGTGGAAAGGGCAAGCAACAGTGGCAACCTGGGTTGAATGGGGAGTTTATTCAATACAGTGGATTTACTTGCTCCATTGAAAAAGGTTCAGTTGGATACACATTGGGGTATGAGAACGCACCATTATTATTTATCAAATCAAGGCTTGTTTATGAGCGTGCTGATCTTGCAGAAAACTGCTTCGAACTGGCTGCTGAAGAGACGGTTGAACTCACCTTAGATCTGTATGATTATGAGTCATCATCAGAGCTTGGTATTAATTCTGCAATCGAAGCGATTTATGATCGGTATCATGAGCCGCCAAGAAAAGGTAGTGATATTCATACAACAGTATTAGATTTATCCAAAGCTATCTACGAATATGCTTGGTTACCAGAGGATCGTCATTACTCTACCTTTGTGTATGAGGATGCTAAAACCGGAGGCTACCGGTACAATAAAATTATCTCCATCAGTTGGACGAATGGTATGGCCATCGCTGCACCAATGCTTATGGCTGCTCTAAGGTTGAATGACGAACCCATGCGGCAACAGGCGCTGTCTTGTATTACAAATATTATCGAAAATGCTATGAATCCTGAATCCGGTCTCCCTTATGATGCCTATCAGGATGGTACATGGCACATAAAAGGGTGGTGGTTCGACGGAATGAGGACTCCAGGACATTCTGCGTACCTAGTAGCTCAGGCCATGTTTTATATCCTGAAGTGCTATGATTATGAGCTGCGAATTCGCAATTATAGACACGATGATTGGCTTATATACGTCAAGCAGGTACTTGATCGTATGGAACGTACTAAAAATACAGATGGAGAGTATCCGATCATCTTGTCTGAGAGAACAGGTGCTGGGCTCGAATATGATGCATTCAGCGGTGTCTGGTGTCTCGCAGCCATGGCTTACTATAAATGGTTAACCAAGGATTCATTGTCCATGGAGGAGCTTAGATTTAGTGAAGCCCATTATTATGATACGTACGTCAAACATATGGAATGTTACGGTGCTCCGCTGGATGCGGATAAATCGGTTGATTCGGAAGGTATCTTGGCTTATATAAAAGCGGTTCGTTATTTGCATGCTTTGACTGGTGAAGAACTTTTCCTCGATCATATGAGAGACGCTATCTGTTATGAGTTCAGTTTTAAGTTTTGTTACAATTCGCCGGTAAAGATTCCGCCACTCAGCACATTAAATTGGTCAAGTTCCGGCGGAAGTGTTACTTCAGTAGCTAATCCACATATTCACCCCATGTCTAGCAACCTCGTAGATGAGCTATTTTACTATCTTCAGCTGCGGGAGGATCATTATATTTTTCAGCGCATGATGGATACGATAAACTGGGGGTGTCAGACTTATAATCGCTATGATCAGGAATTTGGCTTTGGGAAAAAAGGATGGATGTCAGAACGTTTCTGCCATTCTGAAGGACTTGTCACCGAAAAATATGCGGATGGTACTCCGGCCAGCACCTGGTTTTGTCTAATGCCTTGGGCAAGTAGTTCGATTATTGAAGGGTTAGCAGGTGATTACTGGGAACAGACATTCAGGACAAAACTTGATTAAGGATACGACGCATACTATAGAAAACAACTTATCGATTTAGAAATTTCATAAAGTCGCTATTTACGCTTTTTTATTCAGGCTTTAGCCAGTTGGGTGGTGAAACGCACGAAATATGAAACCACCCTCTGAGCGGATGGAGGGAGCGAGGTTTGTTCCAAATAAGATCATTCCAATAAAATTGAGGGGTTTAGGCTCAGAAAAGGAATGATCTTAAGTTGTGAGTATCGATGACCTAGATCTCAATAAACATGCTACAAAAAAGCCGCTATTATAGCGGATTTTTGAGTTATTGCATTTTTGCGTCAAAGCTTACTAAGCATTTTCTTGTTCCTCAAGCAGTTGTCTCAATTTTTGACGCTGCCGTTTCTCCTTCATACGACGTTCTCTGTCTTCAGCCTGCAAAGCCTTGAGTAATGATACACACATTCCAATAAGAACCACAGCGAACGGCAGCGCCGCTACAATGGAGGCCGTCTGAAGACCGTTTAACCCTCCGCTGATTAACAGTACTACCGCAATGGCAGATTGCATAATGCCCCAGGTTAATTTCACTTTTGTACTTGGATCAAGCTTGCCATCTGAAGTCAGCATGCCCAGAACAAAAGTAGCCGAATCAGCTGAGGTAATAAAGAAGATCATGATCAGGAGGGTGGCGATGAATGCTACGATTGTGCCCAATGGCAGTTGCTCCAGCATTAGGAATAAAGCTGTAGTCGTATCTTCCTTGACGGCTTCCGCCAGTTGGGCTGCATCGAACAATTCAAGATGAAGCCCTGTTCCGCCAAACACCGAAAACCAGATGAATCCAAAAAGACTTGGAATAACCATGACGTAAATTACAAATTCCTTTACAGTTCTTCCTTTGGATACCCTCGCAATAAAGGTGCCGACAAATGGAGCCCACGCGATCCACCATGCCCAGTAAAACAACGTCCATACTCCAATCCACGTATCTCTTGAGAACGGCGTTAATCTTAAGCTCATATTAATAATATTTTGCATGTAGCTGCCCAAGGTTGTTGTGAACGTGTCAAATATAAACGTAGTCGGACCCGTCACCAATACAAACAGCATCAACAACACAGCGATCACCAGGTTGGTGTTACTCAGAATCTTGATACCTCTATCCAGGCCGGAGGTTGCGGATATTAAATACAGTACCGTTACTACGCAAATAATGACGACCTGGATTGTGGTTGAGTTAGGGATACCAAATAAGTAATTCAGACCCCCACCGATCTGAAGTGCCCCCAATCCAAGCGAGGTCGCTACACCAAAGATTGTGGAAATGACCGCCAGAATGTCAATGAACTTGCCAAGCCAGCCTGCAGCCAAACGCTCACCGATCAGAGGAATAAATGTGGAACTGATCAGTCCTTTGTAACCTTTCCGGAACTGGAAGTAAGCCAGCGCTAGGCCAATAACAGTATAGATAGCCCAAGGATGAAGCCCCCAGTGGAAGAAGGAATAGCGCATGGAGAGTCTTGCGGCTTGTGTTGTTCCAGCTTCTGCTCCCTCCGGCGCAGATAAATAGTGGGATAGCGGTTCGGCAACTCCCCAGAAAACCAGTCCAATACCCATACCAGCGCTAAACAGCATAGATAGCCAGGAAATCGTCGAATATTCCGGTTCATCATCGTCATCGCCCAGTCTGATACCGCCAAATCGACTAAATGCCAGATAGAAAGCGAAGATCAGGAAGAATAGTGTCGCCAGCAAATAAAACCAGCCAAAGTTCTGAATAGAGAAGTTGTAGGCTGTGTTCGCTACATTCGCCAGCTGATCAGGAGCCACGGCTCCCCAGATTGCAAACAGTGAAACGATAATTATTGTGATTGTAAATACCATGAAGGAACCTCCGTTATGTATGCTTCAGCCAACTGTTCCTTAGTATGTGCTAGTCCATCTTGTAATCATACGAAAAGCAAGCTGTTGATAAAATAAAACTAACCGACGTAGTTTGAAACATCTTAGGTTTATTTTTCTCCATATTGACATCTAAATTGACATCTAATCGATTAGATGAGCAACAACATAAAATACGGTGTGATTTAACTCTCAACAGCATATTATAGCATAGTTTTCTGTTTTTAAATGAAATAGTAGCGTGATAGTAATAAAAACGTCTGCTTTAGCCCAGTAGTAACGTTTGCAAATCGTATTGTATAATAATATATTTGTATAGTATGATGAACGAAAGGAAGTGTTACTTCTTGGATGCTATACACATTAGGATAGGAAATAACCTGCAGCGTATTAGAAAACATAGGCAGTTAAGCTTAGATAAGCTTGCTGATTTAACTAAGGTTAGTAAAGGTATGCTTCATCAAATTGAGCGAGGAGAAACTCAGCCCACAGTGACAACTGTCTGGAAAATTGCTACGGGGCTTAATATTTCGTTTTCATCTCTACTTAAAGTAGATGAGGCAGTAGTATCCATTGCAACTCGAAAAGAAATTCCAGATTTAACAGAAGATAATGGAAAGTGTAGAGTATACTTAATGTTTCCATTTGACCCCCAAACTCGTATTGAAACGTTTACGATTATTCTTAGTCCTACTTGTAACTATGATTCACTCCCTCACAATGATGGGGTTCAAGAGTACATCACAGTTATTTCTGGAGAGTTTAATCTACAGATTAAGGATGAAATTTACGCCTTACAAGAAGGACAGGCTATAAGATTTACAGGTAATGTTGAACATCGTTATATAAATAAATCGGATGAAGATGTGATGATACAGGTTGTTATGTATTATGCGGAAGCTTGAAAAACATGTAATGATTAGGGGGTATAAAAGTTGATAAGTCAACTTAAAGATAGCGCACAACAGGTTCAAAACAAACTAATAGAGTTGGGATATGCAAATAAAGTTATAGAACTACCTGACAGTACACGAACTGCACAGGAAGCTGCAGATGCAATAGGTTGCGAGGTTTCAAATATAGCTAAGTCAATTATCTTTCGACTTAAAAATAACGATAAACCGTTATTGGTTATAGCCAGTGGAGTAAATCAAATTAATATAAAACAAATTAACACCCATCTTAATGATAAATTAGGAAAAGCTGACGCTGATTTTGTACGTGAACATACAGGATTTGTTATTGGAGGTGTACCACCTTTAGGACATGTAGAGTCAATTCTCACTTTTATTGATGAAGACTTGTTACAATTCAGAGAGATATGGGCAGCTGCTGGACATCCAAGAGCAGTGTTTCGGTTAACACCTGAAGAATTAGTGCAAATGACAAAAGGACAAGTAATCTGTGTAAAATAGTGCTGAAGCGAGCCGTTGACCGAGGAGAGGTGTTGGACAAAGCAGTTACACGCAGGAACTAACAGAAGAGGAGCTCTCATTTGAAGGGCTCCTCTTCTGATATGTCTCCCCCAGCTACGTAAGCATGGATCACTTTAATCATTGATTGGTATACCCGCAGCCGTTAAATGTCCATGAGTTAAAATTTTTCCAAATTGAGACGCAAGTTCACTCGGAGTATACGAAAAATCATTTTTAACCCACCATATTACAATGCCCATAAAAGTAGATGCGATATATTGAAGTAATAATTCCTTTGAAATCTTCAGGGGAATATCATCCAAGCCATCTTCCACTGTATTTTTTATAATTTCCTCCATTTTTGATTGAAAACCATAAATTCTGTTCTCATCCAGTAAGAATGCTTTGTAAAAGGGGATATTGTCCTTAATTTTCTCCAGTATGGTTTGCATCAGTTGTTCAAGCATAGCGCCACTTATAGTAGATTTACTACTCGAACAAAGCTTGAGTGTACTCTTTAACTCATCTAATAATTCGTCCATAGATACATTTAACAAATCGGGTTTGTTCTGATAATGAAGGTAAAATGTATTTCGGTTAATCATCGCCTTATCGGCTATATCTTGGATCGTAATTCCTTCGTACCCCTTTTCATTAAGAAGTTCTATAAACGCCTTTTTTATCGAAAGCTTGGAGCGAATGATACGCAAATCGGTTTTTTTGTTCATCATGACCCGTTCCCTTAACTTTTTTTTGTTAGATATACGACATTTGAGTTGAAACTGTATTTTATCTCTCAAAATCAAAAATATTAAACATTGAAGACTGACCTTTTATTAATCATAATAAACAAAAGATAAATATACAACACATTGCTCATTATTTATCTGATTGATAATTAACTCTAACTAAAGGAGAGATTTTAGATGAAAACGATAGCGATTGTTGGAGCAGGAGCAGGTTTAGGAATGTCCATTGCGAAGAAATTCGGACAAAATGGCTTCCGCGTAGCGCTTATTGCGCGAAATAAAGAAAAGTTAAACCAATTGGTTATTGAATTAGAACAATTGGGAATCGAAGCTGCTTCATTTCAAGCGGACATATTAAATAAAGAACAAATAGAGATGGCATTTGCTGCGATTAAAGAGAAATACGGATTTATTGATGTTCTTGAGTACAGTCCAACGCCGAGCTTTGACTCCGTAGCGCCAACATTAGATGTAACTGAAGAAAATGCGTTATACCAATTTCAATATAATGTTTTAGGTGCTTTATCGAGCATTAAACAAGTACTTCCGGATATGCTGGATAAGCAAAGCGGTGCGCTGTTATTTACAACTGGAGGTGCTTCAGTCCACCCAGTTCCGATGATGGGTAATGTGGGAATTGCAATCTCAGGACTTCGTAATTATATCTTTAATTTGAACAGCGAACTAGCAGACAAAGGGGTTTATGCAGGCCACCTTTCGATCGGAATCTGGATGCAAGCGAATTCGGGGGTTCAAGATAAAATCGCTGATATTTGGTACGACATGTACACCAAGAGAGACAGAGTAGAAGAATTTATAACTGAAGATAAAGTGTGAGTTGAATAATTTATTTTAAAGGAGATATAAGAAAAGAATATGAATATCACTGTTTTTGGTGCAAGTGGTGCAATTGGACAGCTTGTAACACAACTAGCTTTGGATCACGGAGATATCGTTACGGCATACGTTAGAAACCCCCAAAAAATCAGCCTCAAACATCCAAATTTGAGCCTTGTACAAGGGGAACTTTCGAATATTTCAACTATCGAGAAGGCCATTGCCGAATCCGATGTCGTAATCAGCACATTGGGGCCAGCATCCGATATGTCACGAAAGCTTATAGGCACGCCGATTGCCGATGGACACGAACTGATCATTAAGGCTATGAACAAACATAACAAAAAAAGGTTCATTACACTTGCGACGCCTGCTTTGCAATCAGATGATGATAAGAAAAACATGTCCACGATACTTCCAGGTGTATTAGCCAAAGTTTTCCTTCCAAACGGTTATGCAGAAATGAAGAAACTGGAAGGAATGATTAAGGAATCTAATCTGAATTGGACAGTCGTTCGAATTATTAACCCCAATGTTAAATACAAAGGGCAATCTTATGACTTTTCATTCGGTGATAAACCGGCTAAATTAGGTGTTTCAAGAAAAAATGTTGCTAAATTCATGTACGCTGCCGCTCGTGACAACCAATTGATTAGGAAAATGCCTATTATTTATAACAAATAATCTCTATAAAAATGTAATATTCACTGAAAAATAGTTGATGAAGGAGGACTCATAATGAAAATCGAGATATGGTCGGACTATGTTTGTCCATTTTGTTATATTGGGAAACGACGATTAGAGTCTGCACTGGAGCAGTTCGCTCATCAAAATGAAGTGGTCATTGAGTATAGAAGCTTTGAACTTAATCCGCAAACATCCATGTACTCAGGCAAAAATATGCATCAAATCCTATCTGAGAAACATGGTATGAGTCTCGAACAAGCGAAAAAGGCACATGCTGAACTTGAACAACAAGCAGCAATGATGGGTCTCGTGTATAATATCGACCAAATAAAGCCCACCAATACGTTTGATGCGCATCGTTTAACCCAATATGCCAAATCTGTGGGTAAAGATCAAGAATTAGCAGAGAAGCTGTTCTATTCTTATTACACAGACGCCAAGCTAATTAGTGATCATGATACTTTAGCAAGTATTGCAGAATCAGTTGGAATGAATAGGGACGAGTCAATGGCAGTTCTCCATGATCCCTCCAAATATGCCAGCGAAGTGCGTTCAGATGAAGGTACAGCAAAACAATTAGGGATTACAGGAGCACCTTTCTTTGTCATTGATAGAAAATACGCAATATCCGGCGCACAACCAACAGAGGTATTTTTAAAAGCTCTTAACGAAGCATCTCAGTAAGTAAAGCCAGTAAGGATTGGTATGACGAAGATACTATGAGAGTATCCTATCCAAATTGGAATACATTTAAGGATAAGGAAGACAGAACACTAGTAGCATAAAAGGTTTGCGGAATTATATATCGTTTTAAAAAAGGTGTCGACTGCTTTTTGTCGAGACCCTTTTTTATTGTAGAAGCACTTTAAGAGATTCTCTTTGATCAAGCAAATTAATACAGAGATTCGGATAATTCTGCAGTGGATGCGTATATGTACCAAGCTGTTGATCAGTAGTAACCATATATTTGTATTGCGCTATAGTCCGGCTGAAATTAGTGCTATATAATGAATATTGTATGGTTTAAAAAATCAATGATCGTTCTAAGAAAAGGAGAGTTATGTAGAAATGATTACCAATCCTATTCTAAGCGGGTTTCACCCTGATCCATCTATTATTCGTGTAGGTGAAGATTATTACATCGCAACTTCAACATTTGAATGGCATCCAGGTGTACGAATACATCATTCTCGTGATCTTAAAAATTGGCGAATCGTATCTCATGCTCTAACCAGACCTTCTCAGCTTCATATGGCTGGAAATCCTGACTCGTGTGGCGTCTGGGCTCCTTGTTTGTCTTATGATAAAGGAATATTTTATCTAATATTTACCGATGTAAAAAGCAGGTTAGGCGCATTCAAGGATACACATAACTACATGGTTACAGCTACAAACATAGAAGGGCCTTGGTCTGACCCAATCTACTTAAATAGCAGCGGATTTGACCCCTCACTTTTTCATGATGATGATGGTCGTAAATGGTTGCTGAATATGTTGTGGGATCACCGCGCCGGGCGTAATCATTTTGCAGGAATATTGCTGCAGGAATTTTGTACAGAGCGACAAATGCTAATTGGAAAAGCGAAAAATATTTTTCAAGGTACAGAGTTGAAATACACTGAGGGGCCTCATCTATATAAACACAATGGTTATTATTATTTGTTGACCGCAGAAGGAGGAACCTGGCACACTCATGCTGCAACAATGGCACGCTCTAGATCAATTGAAGGACCCTACGAGGTAGACCCCTGCAATCCTATTCTGACATCGTCAGGTGACGATAGTCTAATGCTGAAAAAAGCAGGACATGGTAGCTTGGTAGAAACACAAAATGGTGAGTGGGCTATGGTACATCTCACTGGCAGGCCAGTCAATAACGTCAACTGTATCCTTGGAAGAGAGACTGCAATTCAACGAATGGAATGGACAGAAGACCACTGGCTTAGAATCGCTGGTGGAGGAAATGCGCCTAAATTATCGATTGATGAATTTGAATTACCTCATTATCCTTTCCCGTCTGTTCCTGCCATTGACTACTTTGATAAAAAAGAACTTGATCATCGTTGGAACACTTTAAGGATGCCACCAGATTCCTCATGGCTTTCCTTAACAGAAAAAGCAGGGAGCCTGCGAATTTATGGCCGGGAATCCTTAAGCTCAACATTCAGCCAAAGTATGGTGGCTCAGCGACAACAAACAATGAATGTTGAAGTGGAGACCGAGCTTGAATTCGATCCGGACCATTTTCAACAGATGGCAGGTTTAATTTTGTACTATGATACGAGTGACTATGTCTACTTAAGAATTACGAGGGATGAAAATCTTGGGAAATGCTTGGGGATTGTAAGATCGATTCAAGGGAATTGGGAAGAGTTCCCGGAATCTGAAATTTCAATCGAAGGAACTCAACGTTGTAAACTGAAAGCAAATGTAAACAATAACCACGTACTTTTTTCTTATGCTCTTGATGATGGAGAGTGGAATACAATTGGAAAGGCGATAGATATCTCGAATTTAAGTGATGAAGCGGGAGGGAAAAATGGTTTCATTCGATTTACCGGGAACTTTTTCGGCTTATGCGTTCAAGATTTAAGTGGTATGAAGAAATATGCTGACTTTGATTACTTTAGATGTGAGACAATTGAAGTTTAGTAAGTAACATTAACCCACAAGGCTATCACATAAATAGTGATGCCCTGTGGGCTGTTGTAATTTAACCTATTATTATTTATAATATTCGTTTATCCTGCGCTTATCGTTGTTATATATAAGAAGTTTAAACGGAATGGTTTCTATCCATCTCATAAATTTCTGGTTCTGTTGACCTCAATTTATCTATCATCTTTTCAGTACATGGCATAAAAATATTTAAAATTGCCCCACTGAGACAGACAGCCAGTGCAGTTCCTATACCTACGGGTCCATTAAAAATGAATTCTATGAACAGGAGTACAACGTTAATTAGAGTTCTCGAAAAAAATATATTCGTTCGAGTTATTTTTTTTAATGAGAGTGTTAACCGATCGATCGGAATCGGTGCAAAATTGTAAAGGGGGATACATGTATTGGAGTTTAAGGAGTATTTAAAACAGAAGCATTTGTTAAATGTGAATGAAAAGAAATTAAAGGATAAATCGATAGATCAGTATATAAGTAGATTAGAAAACTTGCGTTTGTATGGAATCTATAATGAGGAAAAACAAATCGATTCCATTCTAGAACAGAAAATTCAAGAACGTTATCAAGATTGGAAAATGTATAGGAAAACAATTGAGCATTACTTATCTTCAAAAAACTATTAATCAGCACAAGAGCATAGTACAATTTAAGGTCGTTAAATTATAGCGGCCTTTTTTGAGCTTATCATTTGGGGAAGGGAGCGTCACCGCTGCAGATGACCAGATTGCAGAGATATCGAGGGACAAGAACATTGTGCATTGCAGACTAGATATACATATGTACAAAATACGAGTTTTGTGAATATGTGTGTGAATCATCCCCAAAATCATGTACAGTTAAAATTTTGAAATCTTGATTATCCTATGGTTCGTTTATCTGATTCACTATATATACCCCGTATTTGATCAATCAGATGTTGACGTGTAAATGTTTTATTGTTTTATCAGGATAAGATAGCAACTTATATACAATTCCTTCTGAGACATTAAAACATCTTTGTCATTGTAAACTACTGTCAGACTATCATAGATGAGATTCGTGTTTCCGAATTGAATCTTATTTTCCGTGGCAATTTTAGACCGTCGTAACATTAACCAAGGTTCTTTAAATATTACTCTTCCCCACAACTTGCTCAGCGTGTTCTTATATGTTATTGTGATGACATTAGAAATCGCTTAATTGTAATATTTTCGTTTAGCTTTTCTTTTTGATATAATTATGCCAACGCCTAAAAGAAAGGTGATCATTTATGATACAAAAGACAGTTGAAGAATGTGATATCAATTGCTCAGGTGCAATTGTGGATTTAGATGCGATCAAGGCAGAGCTTATTGATGAGCAAGAGGCGGTAAAATTTGCGGATTGGTTTAAGGCTTTTAGTGACCCAACGCGTGTCAAAATCATTAGCGCCTTACTAAAAAGAGAGCTTTGCGTACACGACCTAACAGTGTTGCTTGAAATGGGACAATCTGCTGTTTCTCACCAGCTACGCTATTTACGAAATCTTAGGATCGTGAAAAGACGCAAGGATGGAAAAACAGTTTATTATTCACTTGATGATAGTCATATCGAACAAATATTTTTACAAACACTTCAGCACACAAAGCACGCATAATGCTATTTATTTTATATCAAATAAAAGGACTGCTCCTTCGCCAATACACTGGCGTATGGAACAGTCCCCTTTTCATTACAATTAATTGGATCAAATATTAGTTAATCTAAATTAGGTTTAACTTTTAATACACGCATCGCATTAAGGACAGCAACTAAGCTAACTCCAACGTCCCCAATAACTGCTTCCCACATCGTTGCAATTCCAAATGCTCCAAAGATAAGAAATACCGCTTTTACACCTAAGGCAAAAATAATGTTTTGCCATACAATGCGGCGAGTACTCTTGGCAATTTGCATTGCTGAAGCCAACTTGGAAGGTTCATCTGTCATGATGACTACATCAGCAGCTTCAATGGCTGCATCAGATCCTAGTCCGCCCATAGCAACCCCAATATCTGCTTGAGCCAACACAGGAGTATCATTAATACCATCACCTACAAATATAATTTTTTCTTTAGGTCCCTTGGCAACATCCAGTTTCTCCAGTTCTTCTACTTTATGCTGTGGTAATAGTTCAGCATGGACTTCATCAACACCTAATTTATGACCAACATCTTCCCCTACAGCTTTATTATCTCCAGTTAGCATTATAATTTTTTTGACACCAAGTTGTTTTAGTAACCGAATCGCTTTTGATGCGTCTTCCTTAACCTCATCTGCAATCACGATATAACCAGCATATTGTGTGTTGATTGCAACATGAACGATCGTTCCTACCTCTTTAGGCTCAGAAAATGGAATCTGTTTTAACTTCATTAGCTTAGTATTTCCTACTAGTACTTCATTATTATCAAAGTGAACTGAAATACCATGACCCGAAATTTCATCATAATTAGAAATCAGTTGCTCATCTAATTGTAGCCCATAAGCTTCTCGGATGGATTGAGCAATCGGGTGTGTAGAATGCATCTCTGCATAAGCGGCATATTTCAAAATATCCTCTTGTGCCCATTGTCCTGTAGCAATAATGTTATTTACCTTGAATGAGCCTTTAGTAAGTGTGCCTGTTTTATCAAACACAACGTACTTCACGTCATTAAGACCCTCCAAGTAATTACTTCCCTTTATAAGCACACCATTTTTAGAGGAAGCCCCTATTCCACCAAAGAAACCAAGTGGTATCGAAATAACTAGCGCACAAGGACATGAAATAACAAGGAACACTAATGCACGATATAACCAATCTGAGAACGTTGCGCCACTAATTAAAAGTGGAGGAATCGTTGCAAGAAGTAACGCAACAATGACTACGACTGGTGTATAATAACGAGCAAACTTTGTGATGAACTTTTCTGTTTCTGCTTTTTTACTACTTGCATTCTCTACAAGATCTAAAATTTTAGCAACGGTAGAATCACCAAATTCCTTAGTAACCTCTACAGTTAAAACCCCATTTTTATTAATAAATCCACTTAAAATTTCATCGCCAACAACTACTTCTCGTGGCACGGATTCTCCAGTTAATGCTGAGGTATCCATAGACGAAGTACCATCTGCTACTTTACCATCGAGAGGTACTCGTTCCCCTGGACGAATCACAATCATATCGCCAACCTTAACCTCTTCAGGACTAACACGCTTAATTTCATTGTTAATTTTTATATTGGCAAAGTCTGGGCGTAAATCTAACAATGAGCTAATTGATTTACGTGAACGATTAACTGCAATGCTTTGGAATAGTTCTCCGACCTGATAGAACAACATTACAGCAACGCCTTCAGGATACTCACCTATTGCGAATGCACCAATCGTTGCGATTGACATTAGGAAGTATTCATCAAAAACCTGTCCTCTTATAATATTTTTAACTGCTCTTAAAACAATGTCTCCACCAATAATAAGATAAGCAACGATAAAGAGCATAAGTTCAACTGTACTATTCAATGAAAGAAGAATCGCTGCAGCGCCTATAGCAGAACTGGCTATTAAACGAATGATCATTGTTCGAACGCTATTCTCTCCATGGTCATGGCTATGTCCATGTCCGTCATCTTCTGCATGATCATGATTATGCGACTTACCTTCACCATGCTCGTGATTATGCTTATGTTCGTGACTATGATCATGACTGTGTTGATGATTACTGTCTGAGTGATCATGGTTATGAGACTTAGAATCGGCTTCTCCATTCCTAGAATTAGAGTTGCCCTTCCCTTGTTCAATAAATTTGATATGTGGCTCTAGCTGCTTTACTTTCTTTCTAGCCGCATCCATAATCTCTGCTTCTCTCGTAGAATCGAATTCCAACGATAATGTCTCATTTGCATAACTTACTGAACATGAAGAAATACCTTCTATTTTTTCAATACTGTTTTCAATCTTCATTGCGCAATTCGCACAATCTAGACCCTTTAACACAACTTTTCGCTTTACTGTAGCTATATCCGCTTGCATATTAGTTCAGCTCCTCGGCAATTAACATATGATCAAATATTCATATGTTAATTATATCCTGCTTATTTTAGATTCGTCAAGGGTAAGAACGTACTTTTTTCAGGGCATACTATTGTGTAAATTATTTCCCTTAAATAATTCATTTATTCAAGGTGAAGTAACTAGTAATAAACATAGAGCTTTAACTTCGATATTGCAATTTTAGATAAAAAAAGCTACAGCACCACTATGAAGTGTGTACCGTAGCCTTGGATTATTTCTGAATTTCTTTCATATAAGCTTTAAATTCTTGGGCAATTTCTTTGAACTTTGTATGGTGTAGGTAATGGGACCCTTCCATTGGAATCATTTTTCCCTGTGCTGATTGTTTAGCCTGTGCCTCATGCAACGGCACCCACTTAGGGTTTTGTTCGTTGTTAGATTGAACAAAAAGTAGTACTGGCAAATCATTTGGATAAACTCCCTTTTCCCCATTTTTAAAATTGGAGCCAAGATGTGATAGCTCGTCCATCATCGTTGAATTGCTAGACACTTGATTGGAGATTAAATTCATTTGTTCTTTTGTATGGTCATCGAAGGCAAGCGATTTATACGGATCTCCACTCACTTTTTTGAGTAGTCTCATTAGACCCGATTTTTGCATAAACTGCATCGTTTTCAAAGGCAATTTAACATCCATACCCGGTTGATTTGGCACACTGCTATCGATACCAATAAAAGCAATAACTTCATCACGATAGTTGTTAACATAAGGTACTGCGTACAGGCCTGTAATGGAGTGCCCCATCAATATATAACGTTTAATCCCTAACTGCTGCACAGCCTCGTGAATTTCGCTAACTATATTTTCCGTTGTTCTTTCCTTATCCGTCTTATCACTTAATCCGTAACCAAAAGGTTCAATTGTCACCACTTTGTATTCTGGGATCAATTCATCGATCAATAATTTAAAATCAAGTACAGGTGAAGGTGTTCCTTGCCCTGGCAGTAGTACAATCGTTTTTTCTCCGTTTTCTGTTTCATCTTTGCCTTGAATTGATACATTCATTTTTTTACCATCCACATCAACATATTGACCATATTGCTCGATATTTTTTTTCTCAACACTTGTACTGATTGCATTAACCACAAATAAAGTCACCATAAACAGGACAATTGTGCCCACTAGTCCTATAACTATTTTTAACCATAAGCTCCACTTCTTACGGCTTTTCTTTTCTTTACTTACTTTAACTTCCTCCACTTGTTCCATATCCATCTTCTCCATTCCTATAGCTATAGTATCTGTATATCCAGCTTAGCTTGTAATATAAGCCTTATAATATAGTGAAAGTATACTTAAGCAATATGTCCTCATAATGATGATAATATGAACTAAATATGAACAAGCAAAAAAAAGGAGCGCTACCTGTATTAAAATTACACAAGCAGTTCTCCTTTTCATATTTTACTTAATTTTGTTTAGTTTTAGTGATCTAGAAATACAAGCTGAATAAAAAATAAAATAGCGAAAATATAAAAAATAGGATGAACATCTTTATATTTTCCGCGAAGCAGTTTAAGTACAGGATAAAAGATAAACCCTACACCAATCCCAGTTGCAATACTATGTGTCAGAGGCGTCAGTATAATAATTAAAAAAGCAGGAAAAGCTTCTTCAACGTTCTTCCAATCAATTTTGCTTATTGTACTGATCATAAAAAATCCAACAATAATTAAGGCAGGTGAAGTTATTGCAGGTATGCCTGAAATCACGCTGACAATAGGTGTGAAAAATAAGGTTAGCGCCATTAGCACACTTACAGTTACTGCGGTTAAGCCTGTTCTTCCTCCTGCCGCAACTCCTGTACTGGATTCAATATAAGCCGAGGTAGGGCTTGTTCCGAGCAAAGCACCCGTAGTTGTCCCTACGGCATCTGCCAATAAAGCACCACGTGATCGCGGAAATTTACCATCCTTAAGTAACCCAGCTTGTTCTGCTACCCCTAGCATTGTGCCTGTTGTATCAAACAACGTGATCAGCAGGAAAGTAAAGATGATCGTATATAGACCGCTTGAAAAAACACCGGCGATATCGAGTTGGAATGCAGTGGACGACAATCCCTTTGGTAAGGATATGATTGATGCAGGCATTTGAAATAAACCCATAATCCATGACAAGATCGCTGTAATGACCATGCCTATAAATAAATATCCTTTTACATTGTAAGCCATTAGCACAACCGTCACAATTAACCCGATAATCGTTAGGTAGGTCATTGGCTGAGCTAAATTTCCGATAGAAATTAAGTTAGATTCTGAAGCGATAATGATTTTTGCATTTTGTAGTCCTACTGTTGTAATAAACAATCCAATCCCTGCAGTTATCGCATGCTTCAATGTTGCAGGAATAGCATCTAGAAGCATATAACGAAAAGATGTCAAAGATAGAGCAATAAATAAAAGCCCTGCAATAAATACTGCACCTAGTGCAACTTGCCAAGATACACCATACCCAGCTACAACACTATAAGCAAAAAATGCATTGAGTCCCATTCCAGGCGCGATGACGATAGGATAATTAGACCAAATCCCCATAATTAGTGTTCCGACAATACTTGCTAATACTGTTGCAATAAACACACCGTTAAAGTCCATCCCAGTGCTACTGAGAATTCCTGGATTTACAATTACGATATAGACCATTGTGAAAAATGTCGTAATCCCAGCGATGATTTCTGTTGAAACTGTTGTACCTCGTTCTTTCAGCCTGAACCAGTTATCCATAATAAAGCTAGCCTCCAACTTATGTAATATTCTCCAATCTCCATAGTGAAACAAAAAGCATAAAAGCAAAAACAAAAAAATCCTAATCTACATATAGGATGGTAATATAATCGCTCCTATATTCTCGTTAGGATTTATTCGATCTAAACTCATTATCCATATCGAATTTTAATAAAAATAGCATTCATTGTCAACGAATTCACTTATAATATTATGCTCAATGCTAAAAGCATAATAAAAAACTGGAACGGAGAACAATATGCTCTCCGCCCAGTTTCTATTGCGACTTTACTTATTTACTTAAATTTTACTTGAAAATACGTTGAGCGAAGTGATACAAGCCACTGCTCCATACTTTCCCTTCATGGCCACCTACATCTAGGAACCATTGGTGAGGAACGTTCATGCTAGTTACAGCATTATGGAAGTTTTGGCTTACCCATAATAAACCATCAGATGCACCACATGATAGCCATAAGAGTTTCAATTGGCTAGCAGTATAGGATGGATTTGTAATGAGTTGATTTGCTGCTTTTGTGTTTGGTGCAGAAGAGAACGCGCCAACATAAGAGAACTTGTCCAAATGTTTAAGACCAAAGTTCAACGATTGTCCCCCACCCATTGACAAACCAGCTAAGGCACGGTTATTTTTACCTGTGAGAACTGGGAATTTAGAATCGATATAAGGAATAAGATCTTTGGTTAGGTCAAACTCAAATCTTTCAAATGCTGCTTGTTTGTCTGGTGCATAAATATCACCGATCGGACGATCATCCCACATCGCACGGCCATTCGGGAATACAACAATCATAGGTGCCAACTTGTTTTCAGCATATAGATTGTCCAAAATGTTTCTAGGGTTCATCCCATTTAACCATTCATTTTGGTCCCCACCAATACCATGTAGCAAATAAAGCACATTGTATTTTTTTGAAGGATTATAACCAGGAGGTGTGTACACATTTGCGTTCCGCATCTTTCCTACTGTGGACGAATAATAGGAAATTTGTTGTACGTTACCATGAGCAATGTTGTTGCGATAGCCATCATATCCCCAAGGAGCTGGAGTTATATTATGATTAGCCGCTGTGGGTGAAACATCAGTTTGTGGCTGTACTTCAGGAGCAGCAAATGCCATGGTTGGTACTAGTAATGCAACGGTCAAAGCCAGTCCTAAAACTTTAGTTAAACTTTTCTTCTTCATCTCATATTCATCTCCCTAATTAATTTATTGGATCTATTAAATCCATGATTTATGTTATTCTCTCAGAAGCAAATCTCTTATTTGTAAACCCTTTCAAATCTAGTATCACTCCTCCTCTTAAGTCTCATACTACGTGCATACAAAACACGACAGAACAAAAGCAGTATGAGTAGTTAAAAAATGGAAGCGTATTCATGTTTATAATACCATTTATAATATATTATGTAAATGTATTCCTTAAAAAATTTATTATTTTTCATAAACTTTGTATTTCTAACAAAAACAGACTTAATACAATAGCAATTCTATTGCTTTCACATCAGCGGTGTAATACACTAAAATCTATGTATCTAGAACTAGGTGATATTTATCATACGGAAGGATGACTTGTGGCGTGGATCTATATTTAAAATATTTTCTTATTGGCTTAACCATAGCATTACCTGTTGGTGCAATTACCGTTGAAATGACAAAACAAGGTCTGAAAAATGGGTTTATTCATGGCTGGGCGGTTGGTTTAGGTGGCATGACGATTGATCTTTTATTAATTTTAGCGATGATTTTTGGTTTTGCCTCCATCCTCTCTATTCCATTTGTTCAGATACCACTATGGATTGTTGGCGCAGGATTTCTTGCCTACTTAGGTTATGACTCTATTAAAAATTCTGATAAAGATATTACTCTCCCCGATGAGAAAACTAAGAAATCATTTTGGCATACATATCGGAATGGACTGTTGGTAGCTGTCTCTCCAGGAAATTTAGTTTTTTGGATTTCTGTATTTGGTGCGGTATTGTCGGATTCTTATATCTCATCTAATGTTGGGAGCTTTGTAATTGCAGCGTGTGGTGTTTTGGGTGGTATACTTGCGCATGATTTAGGACTGTTATCCATCGTTTCCGTGACCCGTAAAGTGATGAGTCGGAAAGCAGTTCAAATGGTTTCGATAATCGCAGGTGTTCTACTAATTGGATTTTCATTCTATTTTGTATACCAGTTTATTTCAGCTATAAAAGCACTTTTTTAAAAACAAGTGCGGATAAAGCTCTAAAAAGGAAGCCGGTTTTATTTGGGCTTCCTTTTGTATAACGTATTATCACAAAGTTATAATACATATCTATTTCATAGGTTTTACCTATCAAGGCTAGATAGAAAATAAAGGCTCGACATATTTTTTAATAAATTCCATTCTATCCTTTGCTTCTTGCATATAAAGGGAAGCGATAGAAACCACCAATTGCTTTTCTGTATTCACATAAATTACATTGCCGCTATCTCCCACTGCAGCAAAGCTATGATCCTCACCAACCCACCATAAATATCCATATGCTAGATTTAGCTGTATTGAATGACTATGCTCTTTTGTACTCTCCTCTATCCATTCGGTTGATAGTAGTTGTTTTCCGTTCCAGTTACCTTTATATAAGTAAAGCTGACCTAGTTTTGCCATATCCATTGCTGTGAGTGTTAACCCCCAGCCAGCAGTGTTTACACCAGTAGGATCAGTCACCCATCCACTTCGATCTTTAGCAACTAGGAATGCAAGCTGCTCCTCCTGACTATGGAAAACAATATTTTCCTTCACGGATATCCCTAACGGAGACAATAAGAACTCTGTTGCGAAATCAAGCACCGTTTTCCCAGTTGCCCTAACAAGAATTCCCGATAAAATATCTGGACCAATCAACGGGGTATATCTAAATTGTCCAATCTCGCCTTGTCCGCCAACAAAGCCAAGAGAAAATTTCACCCAATCCTCACTTGTGAAATAGTGTATATAAGGCTCTTCCTCGTATTTATAAGGGATTGTCATCGTGAGCAAGTGTTTTAGTGTTATATTTTTAATGATGTGATCCTCTTGCTCGACTTCGTATTCTGGGAAAAAGTCTAATACTTTTTGATTTACACTCTTAATCAAACCTTGATCAATCGCAATCCCAATTAAAGCTGAGATGATACTTTTGGTGACTGAAAAAACATGAATAGGATTTGTGATCGTGCAATTGTTAAAATATTGTTCATATCGTGTTTCCCCATTCTTTAATACAACAATCCCAGCGATATTTCTATACTCTCTTAGAATGATTTCCTCTAGTGTCTTTACTTCTTCCTTTACTTCCTTAACTTCATTTCCTTCTTGTTTCATTCAATTCATCCTCTCCAGTTTATTCATTTTGTAAGCAGGTCTTTTAGTTTCATAACCTCCTTGGACAAAGCATAATATGATTAAAAATTATTATCAATATCTAGTTTTTTAATTAATTTTTTTAATCATTTTATTTTGTTTATCAAGATGAAACATGGAGATGAATTGTTTAAGCTAAAATTTAAGCTAAAATAAGGAGGTGACGAATTTGTTAATTGGCTCATAAAAATTTTTCATCAGTATCAAGGGACTTGGAACATTAATTTTAAATAAAGCAATTCCAGCAGTACAGGCACTAACGATCCATACTGCAATCCATACTATTAGATCACGCCTCATTTTTTTACCTTTAAAAAAAGGAATATCCACGACAATAAAAATACCAGTAAGTACTAGTAATGCGACAGCCTTTACCATTAAGTTCACTCCTTCACATCTAGAATAAAGGTCTTGTCTATCAACCCAATTCGATTAATACTCACCTTTGCGTTATAGTGAATCGGAAGCTGTTTTAAATAGTTATGGCCATATTTATTCAGCAGTTTTCTCCACTCTTTTGGTTTTGATTGATAAATCGTTCTTCCAAATCCAAAAATATCTACATTAAATTTATCGTTAATTTGGGTCACTGCAGTCTGCATACGTTCAACTATTTTTTCTGCTGATTTTTTTTCCAACTCTTTAATAACCTTCTCTTCCTCTAAGTTATCTGAGCTCATAACCTCTTGCACGTTACATAAAGCGTTTACTTCAACGTATATATGTGGTTCTCCATTTTCCATTTTCACTGATTTCTTTGTCTTTGTTTTAATCGCTTCAATTACAATGGGGTTGCCATCTTTCCCTTTAACAATACCAGAGGAGTTAACAACGTTGTCGGTTATATAGTTGTATCCGATCGTTTGTACATCATCTAGCCATCCAACCATTTTATCCTTGCTAAATACAGCTACATTATCATACATAGTTTCAGTAGGCGGCGTACTGTGCTTTAAATTATCCTCACTCCCACCTTCCTGAACATTTCCTTTTACTTTGACCCCAGTTAGAACGGGACTCATTCCTCTGTTTATTAAATCTTCGATAAATCTGTTTAACGGAACCGCCGCAGTTTTCGCTGATAATCGATGTGATTTATCTAAGGATTCAAACAATTTATTTGCTGGCAGTTTATTAACCGGTGTCAATATTTTTAATACATTTTCCGCAGTTGTCTCTTTAGCAACCATAACATAAAAGTCAGAACGTGGTTCTCTACTTCGTGTAAACACATCTAGTGTTTCACCAATCCCATCACGAGCCAAAGCTTCACCAATGACAAGCACACGAATATGACCGTAATATACATTTCTAGAATTTCCTAAGGAGTACTTACGTTGTGTTTCGTATATCGTTGGAACCGTTTCAGTTGTGGTTACAATAGGGACACCACCACCCGCCCCTCCCGTTGCTTGAGAAGCAATAGAAGAAGGGATAACAATTTGTAACGTGACCTTGTACCCCATTCCCTTTTCCGCTTTATCAATTCCCATTCCGATGACAAATGCGGTCTCATTTAGTTCTGCACGTTGCCAGCAGCCACTAAGCAGCATAGAGCTAAAAATGGTTAGAACTAATACTGCGAGCATTTTCCTTTTTTTAAAGTTCATCTTAATCACTCCTATTATTTAGAGGAAGGAGATTGTCGCCGATAATCTTGTGGTCGATCCTCTACAGGTCTTGTTTTGAGAAGTGGCCACGGAAATCGGAAAATAGAATCCTTCATATCTGCAGCTCGATAAGGTGCAAACGGACTCATATAAGGTAAACCAAAGGAATGTAGGCTACACAAATGCAAAATAATGAGGAATACGCCAAACAAAATTCCGTAGAGACCCATAAAACCTGCTAAACCGATTAAAGCAAACCGAGTGATTCTCGCAGCGATGGCTAAGCCTGGTTCAGGAATAACAAAGCTAGCGATAGCTGTAATGGACACGATAATAACCATAGCCGATGATACAAAACCTGCTGAAACCGCCGCTTGACCAATAACAAGCGTCCCTACAATGGAGATCGCTTGACCAACATTTTTAGGTATTCGTACGCCTGCCTCACGTAAGATTTCATAGGTTAGCTCCATCACTAACGCCTCAATAAATGCAGGGAATGGGATCGTTTCCCTTTGAGCTGCAAGACTAATAACAAGACTTGTTGGAATCATTTCCTGATGGTAGGTCGTTAACGCCACGTAAAAGGACGGAGCTAACAAAGTAATAAAAAAGCTTAAGTAACGAATGAAGCGTAATAACGTTGAAATATCCGAACGTTGGTAATAATCTTCCGCTGATTGGAAAAACTGAACAAAAAAAGCAGGCACCAGCAATACAAATGGGGTGCCATCTACGATGATTGCTACCTTACCTTCTAAAATGCCTGCGGCGATTGTATCTGGCCGATCACTGTTATATATCGTTGGAAAAGGGGTTAGTGGTGTATCTTGAATAAATTCTTCAATATATCCACTTTCTAAGATGCTATCTGTATCAATTTGCTTTAATCTTCGCTTGACCTCTTTGACCAGCTCTGGATCTGCAATGTTTTTTAAATACATCAGAGAAACATTTGTTTGTGTAACTTTTCCAATTTGCGAGGTCTCTAACCATAGTTGACTATCCTTAATTTTTCTACGAATTAATGCTGTATTTGTCCGTAAATTTTCGGTAAACCCCTCCATTGGTCCTCGAACAACAGATTGTGAGGTTGGCTCGCTAACATTACGATCTTCCCATCCTGGTAAACCGATACGAATCGCTTCATAGCTGCCATCTACCATCACCATGACATTACCAGACATTAAATCGCGAAGAAAAGGATCTATTTCTTTAGTAACAGAAACGTCACCTGCAACCAGCAAATGAGTTTTTAATAGCTCAAGCTGATGATGTGGTTCCTGGTCAGCAATTAAAAGTGCAGTAGTAGGTTCATGAAGTGAATACAAAATAGAATTATGTAATACTTGAGTATCGATAAGACCGTCTATATAAATAACTGCGATTTTTGCTGTCTTACCAAGCTGAATTTCCTTCATAACAAGATCCGCACTTTGGCCTAGCTCTTTTTTTAAGTAATCCATATTATCATCAAGTCTGGTTGATAACTTTAATGCTGAAGATGATGTATCCATGACTTCCCCTCCAAACTATACGTATTTTCCAACTAGTATGATGAGAGGATTGGTTTATTATTCAAAACATTTTTATTGATTATTATGCAAAAAATACATAATTAGGATTTTATAGTGACATCCTAAGTGTCATAATGTAATCCATGGAGGAAACTTGTTATGAGTATAGAAAAAAGTCGCCTTAGTTCTACCCAGTTATCAATATTAGGAATGCTTGTGTTGATTGGAGACATGGCACTTGTTTATCCTACAACGATGGCAAGTGGTGCTAAGCAAGACGCATGGATTGCTGGATTAGTTGGAATTGTATTTGGTCTTATCATCGTCAAAATTTTACTGATCACCTCTAATATTGATCCGGAAAAAACATTAATCGAGTTATCACTTGAGGTATTTGGAAAGTGGATTGGTGGCCTTGTTGCGATTAGTTATTTAATATTTTTTCTGCTTGCTGGGTCAACCTATATAAAGGAGCTTGAAGATTTCTTAACCACGCAAATTTATGAGAACACGCCTGGTGGCGTCATACGGGGAATGGCAATTATATTACTGGCTTATGGATTACGAAAGGGAATCGATACATTAGGGAGAGCTAGTCAAATTATGTATCCTTTTTTTGTTTTATTTTTAGTTTTGTTAATTATACTTTTATTTCCTGAAATGGATATAAAGAGAATTTATCCGATTTTGGATAGATCTCCTTTAGACTTTTGGGAGACGGTTTTATTTGGTTTATTTTATCCCTTTGGAGAAATGTGTGTATTTCTGATGGTACTCCCCTATGTACAGAAGGAAAAAAACACGGAACGAAATTTCCTCTTCATGATCACAATGGGTGCGCTTGGACTTAATATAATTTTGTTTTTATCACTCACGGTGTTAAGTCCCTATTTGTCACACCATCAATTTTATTCGACTTACATTTTGGCACGTCAAATTAACATTGGGAACTTTCTGCAAAGACTTGAAGCACTTGTGGCTACAGCTTGGGTAATAAGTACTTATTTTAAAACAGTTCTATATTATTATGCTTTCATTTTAGGCTTTGCTCAATTATTTAAGTTAAATAGCTATAAGCATCTAATCATTCCAGTTAGTTTTTTACTATATGGACTTTCAGAAATAATTTCGCCCAACATAATATTTTTGTTGAAAAGTATTCCGAAGTCGTGGGTAGACTGGGATATCACACATGGGCTCTTTTTTCCATTAATGCTTATACTGGTGAGTAAAATTCGGAAACGTTTTAGCCAAAAGAAACTAAAAAAGCAAAATTAATGGCTCTATCTTGAAATCAGTGCTTGACCGCTAACCAGTCGTTCGAGTACAAATTTCTAAATAGAGCCAGTTTATTTTATTGGTTATTCATTGGCAAAACTACAATAAAAGTAGTACCTTCCCCTGCTGTACTTTCCACTGTGATCTCACCCTGATGTAAAGACACAATCTTTTTCACGATTGCTAGTCCCATGCCACTGCCTGCGTATTTGCGGCTATGCGAGCGATCCGCTTTAAAGAAGCGTTCAAAGATGCGCTTCTGATCCTCGGGCGATATCCCTATCCCTGTATCACTAATACGCACAATAGCGTTATTTCCCTCATGCTCAAGTTGAACCCTAATCCAACTTTCCTGCTCAGAAAATTTAATGCTATTGCTAATAATATTTGTCCATACTTGGTTTAACAAATCAAAATCTGCATTGATGCTTACGTCCTGTAAATGGAGATCAAACTGTATATTTGTAGCAGACCAACCAGGTTGAAGGGCTACAATGACACGTCTAATCTGTTCGTCTAGACTGAAGGAGGTTAGTTGTAGCTGATGTGATTGTGATTCAAGTAAGCTTAGCTTAAGTAAGCTGTCACTCATCTTGGACATTCGTTTGGCTTCATCAATAATAATATTTAAATAACGCTCCCGATCCTCATCCTTAATATTCATTTGTTTTAGTGCTGTAGCATAACCAGAGATTGAGGTTAATGGTGATTGTACCTCGTGAGACACATTCGCTACGAATTCCTTGCGCATTTGTTCAAGCTGCTGAAGATCGTAGGCCATATTTTCAAAGCTTTCCGCTAAAGTCCCAATTTCTCCTCCCTGTTTAATATCTAAGCGTACCTCGAAATCTCCCCCTGCAATTTTTTTGGTAGCGGAGGTTAGTTTTTTAATGGGTTTGACTAAAAACATCGCTGCAAGTCCAGTCAATAAGCTTCCGAAAATAAAGAAATAAAGTAGAAATAAAGATACCCATTTGACTAAAAAAGCAGAGGAGGATGCTACACTTCGTTCAACAAACATCGCTTTTCGTTCTATGCCCACTTTTATAGGTAGACCGATATGTACAGCATTGATCCCGTTGGTCTCCATTTTTGATATATTCCCTTTAAATACAGTTGCTAATTGCGCCTCCGTGACAGGGATTGGCTCATCACCTTTAAATATGCCAAAGGACTGATCAATTTGACCACGCTCATCATAAATTCGGATGTAAAAAGAGTTTAATTGCTTCATTTCGCTTACGAATTTTTCGGCCTCTTGGGTTGGAAGTATATCGTAAATCTGTGCAACATCTTGAGCAAAATCAAGGAGAGTTTCTTGTAGGCTGTCATTTAGCTCGTCTTCATACAACCATGTGACGAAAAAAAATGAAATAACGCAGCCTAACAAAATAGAGCCGATGAAGGTCATAACAACACGAGTGTATATTGATTTCATCCTTCATCTACCTCTAGTCGATAACCAAGTCCACGTACCGTTTCAATTCGAAAATCCTGAATACTGGCAAAGCGCTCACGTAAACGTTTAATATGGACATCTACCGTCCGATCATCTCCTGTATAATCAATTCCCCAGATTTGATTAATTAATTGTTCACGCGTATAGACTTGCCCCGGTGTACTTGCAAGCTTGTACAATAGTTCAAATTCCTTTAATGGAAGTGTTGTAGAGCTTGAATTTAAATCCATCTTCACTTTATATGTTTGTCGATCTAAGCTCACTTTGCCAAGTTGTATTTGCTGAGTGGAGCCGATATGATACCGCTTGAGCAGAGCCTTAACTCGAACAGTTAACTCCAGTGGGTCAAAAGGTTTGGTTAAATAATCGTCTGTCCCTAGCTCAAAGCCTTTCACCTTTTCCCAAGTCTCCCCTCTGGCAGTAAGTATGAGTAATGGAAGATCGGGATTAGCTCTACGGAGCTCCATGCATAAAGCCCATCCATCCATAATTGGCATCATAATATCAAGCACAACAAGATCAATTTGTTCTTGTTTATAAAGCTGTAGCGCTTCTTGTCCATTTGCTGCCTGAAAGGTTGTAAAACCATCATTATGTAGGAATAAACACACAAGTTCTCGGATATTTACATCATCATCAGCGACGAGTATTGTTGGCACAGTTGCCTGCACTCCTTTTGTTGTTGTAATTTTGTAATAAAAGTATGGCTCAACATAATTAATCAGTGCTTGACAATCTTTGGGGTGGGAGGCTACGTAGCAGAGAGTGGTTTCAACCGCTGTTAAATTCCCATTTTTTTTATTATAACCTGTCTTGAAATGATAAAAGTGGGACTTTAAATGCGGACGCTTTTGCTTTTCCACCATCTCTCTGCTCCTCCGCTTAGTTTGCCTATTGTCAAGCACTGATTTTGAGGTTGAGCCAGAAGTATTAAACAAAATTGTAGCTTATCGTTTTTGTTTTGTCTAACTTGTTAAAGTGTGCTTCCTATATAAAAAGATGCCCAAAAAGTAATACCCTCATCACTTTTAGGACACCAATAACGATATTGCTTTAATTTTAGTTTGTAATGCTACATATCAAGTTCCACAAAACGTACGATAATTACAATTTGCTGGTGCAAATTTTGAGTATTCAGTTGGTATTTCCATCTTATGATCAAATGGATTTGCAAGCAACTTCAATAGCCCTAACAGCTTACTATAGTCATCATGATGTAGAACGGCCTCTAATGCTTCCTCCACCAGATGGTTGCGAGGGATAATAACGGGGTTATTTTCCCGCATCAAGGTCAGGCTTTCTTCCCTTGCCAAGTCCTGCTTCTCAAGCTTATGGAGCCAATTTGTTTTCCAATGTTTGAATTCATCGGAGCTAAATAATTCAAGGATAGCATTGTTGGAATCATGCTTTCCGTCCTTAGTCAAGTTAGTCTCCGTTAACAACGTCATTAAATGAAGGAATGTGTCTGTGTAGTCTGCCTTATACTTTTGCATTAGATTAAGCAAGGTTTGGATTATTGTTTCATTTGACGTTCCCTCATCTTTATGTTGTTCCTCTTGTTTGTGTTCTGGTATCAGTCCTAATTTATTGCACATGCCAGAGGTCCATGCTTCATCAAAATGTTCCCTGTAGCTAGATAATGCCTCTTCTGCTAACGAAATTCCTTGTTCTTGATCCTCATGTAGCAACGGTAATAGCGCCTCGGCAAATCTTGTTAAATTCCATAAACCGATCTTAGGTTGATTACCATATGCATATCTGCCTTGCGTATCAATAGAACTAAAAACCGTATTTGGATGATACACATCCATAAAAGCACAAGGGCCGTAATCAATACTTTGCCCACTAATCGTCATATTATCTGTATTCATCACACCATGTATAAACCCAACCAATTGCCATTTTGCGATGAGGTTGGCTTGACGCTTAATCACTTCTTTAAGAAAAATGAGATATCGGTTTTCATTCGACTTTGTTAATGACTCAATATGTGGGTAATGCCGATGAATTGTGTAGTCCGCTAACGCTTTTAGCTGCTCATTATCCCCTTTAGCTGTCACGAATTGAAAGGTTCCAACACGTATATGGCTTTGCGCCACTCTTGTCATAATTGCACCAGGGAGCTCTGTCTCTCTAACAACCTCTTGCCCTGTAGTAACAACAGCAAGCGTACGTGTGGTTGGAATATTAAGCGCAAACATCGCTTCACTTATAATATACTCTCGAAGCATAGGTCCTAATGAAGCCCGACCATCGCCCCCACGAGAATAAGGGGTTCTGCCAGAGCCTTTAAGCTGTAAATCAACCCGCTCTCCATCTGGCGTAATATGTTCCCCAATTAACATGGCTCTGCCATCACCCAGCATCGTAAAATGCCCAAACTGATGACCCGCATAAGCTTGGGCAATAGGTGTTACATCATCTGGGAAATAGTTCCCAGCTAGTGCCGCAATACCCCTCTCACTTTGAAAATTAGACTTCGTTAAGCCAAGCTGATGTGCTAACCCTTCATTAAATAATACCAGTTTTGGATTTGGAACAGGATTAGGCTTAACGATGCTATAAAATGAGGAAGGTAATTGTAAGTAACTTGTATCTAGTTCAAGTCCAAGCGTTTTTGACTGATCTTTTAATTGATTATTCATTATATCTCCTTTCATGATGGCAAAAATAATGTAGTTATTTTACCACTTAGCTTTATTGTTTCCTTCATGAAGGGGAAAGAATGCATATTGATTATTATAATGTACGATACCACTGTGCCGCCGCATCCACTTCCTTACGTGATAGCTGGTGTCCTTGATTATCCCAGTGAATATGCACATTTGCGTTAGCTGCTTCGAGTAGTAGTGCTAATTCTGAGGTTTCGGCTTGTGGACATAATGGGTCATTTGTACCTGCACCGATATAAATGGATTTGTCCGTTAAATCTGGAAGCTCAATTCCTCTTCTTGGCACCATCGGATGAAATAGAATAGCATGTGCAAGTGAATGCTGATGGTGGAATAACAGGCTGGCAGCAATATTTGCGCCATTTGAATAGCCAACTGCCATAAATTGATTGCGGTTAAGCTGATATTCTTTAGCTGCTTCATCAAGAAAAGAATTTAGCTCGTTGGTACGAAAAATTAAATCCTCTTCATCAAATACCCCTTCTGCTAGTCTGCGAAAGAAGCGTGGCATCCCATTTTCAAGTACATTCCCTTTTACACTAAGGATATTTGCTTCTTGATCTATTGCTTCTGCTAATGGGAGCAAGTCACGCTCATTCCCCCCTGTTCCATGTAATAAGAGCAATGTAGGCCCATTTAAATTATTTCCCTTTTGAAAAATATGCTTCATCTTTAATTACCCCCTTATTGTGGTCTTTCAATCGTAAAAATGGGACCAATTTTCGCATAGTTATTGCCTGCAAGCCTGCTGACAGCTCCTAATTGATCAGAATCAATTTTGCCCTCCTTATAGATCGCGTCCAAAATATGAAATTGAACAACCTTTCCAATGATGAGATCGGTTTGAATGTGATCATTTTCCCCTAACTCTACGACCTGCTCCAGAACACACTCCATACGTATTTTTGCTTCCTTTATACCTGGAACACGTATTCGATTACTTTTTACCAACTGGAAAGTGGTTAAATCCAATTCACTGACATCTTGGGGGAGGTTAGCGGCGGTTGCGTTTACCTGCTCAACAATCCCCTCATCTACAATATGGACAACAAACTCCTTATTTCGCTTAATATTTGCGGCTGTGTGCTTTGAAACACCATTGATTCTTTGAATCGCTAAGGAGATCAGTGGTGGCTTGGATGACACGATATTAAAATAACTAAAGGGTGCGGCATTAAGCCCCCCTTCCCCTTTTGCTGATAAAGAGGTAACAAAGGCGATCGGCCTAGGAATAATGCTTCCAATGAGAAGCTTATAGTTTTCTCTTTCCGTTTGCATGTTAGGATCAATGGAGATCATGTCTTGTTCACACCCCCTAAAAAAGTATATTAATCTAACGTTCTAACTTCAATTGGGATTAGCACTTCCTGTAGTTTCCCTCTATGCTGCTCGTATTGCTTAGGCAACATTAATTGTTGTCCCATCGTGCTTTTTGTTTCATCATGAGCAAAGCCTGGGGGATCCGTCGCAATCTCAAATAAAATATGGCCACGCTCTCTAAAATATATTGCATTAAAGTAGTTCCGATCCTGTACAGGCGTAACGCTATAGCCATGCTCACTAACATATTTTTGCCAATCTAACTGATCCTCATCGTCGTTGGCACGCCATGCAATATGATGCACAGTACCTACACCCATGGTACCTAAACCACTTGTACTTAATTTAAGGTCTATAATGTTGCCGATGTCAGCAGTGGATTGATATCTTGCTAACCCATTTTCTCTACCAATAAATTGCAGTCCCATCACGTTTTCTAATAGATCCGCAGTTTTCTCAGGTATTGCAGAAAATAACGTTGCCCCGCCAAAACCTTTAATAGCAACCTCTGAAGTGACTCCACCGAAGTTCCAAGTGTTTTGCTCACCCGCTGCACGCTCCACTAGTTCAAGCTGTAACCCATGTGGATCGTTAAATTGAACATATTGTTCACCAAATCGTGATGTTTTCGTATAAGCAATACTAAAGTGGTTTAATCTTTCCTCCCAGAATGTCATCGCACCAACTGGAATCACATACGAAGTTACCCCTACTTGGCCATCTCCAATTTTCCCTTGATATGCATTTGCCCATGGGAAAAATGTAATTATGGTTCCTGGTTTGCCGCCCTCATTTCCAAAATATAAATGATAGGTTCCCGGATCGTCAAAGTTTACCGTTTGCTTGACTAAACGTAAGCCTAATACGCCAGCATAAAAATCAATATTTTGTTGTGGATGTCCTACAATTGCGGTGATATGATGAATGCCCATCGTTTTTTTTGTCATTTTAAAGCCCTACTTTCTTTTAGATTTATTTTTAAATAACATATCTTAATATTAAGTTAATTGATGTTGAGATAAATTTAACCCCTTTTTAATGAAAAGTCAACCTTTGATTTTTTAAGCTTTTCTTATTGCCTTATCCCTTTGCTTATTAGTTGCTAAAGGAATTTAGTCGCAATATAATAGATTAGATGAATATTTAATATGTATTAAATTTTGGCTCAATCTTGAAATTAGTTCTTGACCGCTAACCCAAACTAGCGAAGAGACAGAGCGATTCTGAAGATGTCTCTTAAAATCAAATTCCATCCGTAAATAGACTTTAATAAAAAGGAATATGATTTTAACAACAATCGCAAGAACGCTCTGGAGCGCAGCTATCAGACTCCTATCGTTGAAGCATTAATTTCTAAATAGAGCCTAAATTTCATGGAGGCGTTATGAACAAGCAAAATACAATGTTAGAGCTTGATCCTATTTTTGAAACCTTAGGTCTGTTTTTTATAACAAATAATTTGCACAAGCAACATAAGGATAATGTCATTGAAGAGTTAGATAAATTTATGATTAATGGTGAGGAATTTTATAACAAGCATTTGAGATACCTAGAAAAGTACATTCATAGCTTTAATAGTCATAAAATCCCTCATGAGCTTGAGCTCTTTTTTTTCGGACAGGATGATGATGAGCTATTTATCCTATTTGCGGCGATGCTAGGAACGAACAAGCAATGGCTCCAACCCGCATCTCAAGGTTCTCAACTCAATTCTGATCATGAAATTAGATTGCAGCTGCTTAACTTTTTGATAGAGGAGCAAAGCGGTAACGACTCCCTTCCAATTCCACTTCAGGAGGGCAAACTGGATGATCTCTCGTATATCATTTCCTATTTAAATCAAACTACTCTCCGTGAATCAGTAAAATGGAAACTCATGATGATTCTCGAACGTCCGAAATATTATGTCCATGAACTCATACAGTTAGTACAAAACAATCTACCCGCTTTTGAGCAGGCTAAGCAGGATATTGATAAAACATTGCAAAAATTATTAAAAAATTACGAAAAAATGATCGTAAATGGAAACTTCGAGCCATTAGATTTCGCCAACCTTGTAGCTGAAAAAAAAGTCATTTTCCCTACATTAATTATGCCGTTAGGCCAAGTTGAGATTAGCAATCTATGTTACTGTGGACTACAGGTTTATTTATTGCCAGCATTTAAAAAGAATGCAAAGCAAAGTAACGAGTTATTGCTATCACGTCTCAAAGCGCTCAGTGATCAAAGTAAGCTACAAATTATGCAGTCCTTGAAATCAAGTCCCAAATACAATCTTGAAATTGCGGAGCAGCTCGGACTAACTGCGGCTACGATGTCACACCATATGAATGTCCTTTTAGCCTGCAAGTTAGTTAAAATTGAGAAAAGAAGTGGGAAGGTCTACTATACCGTAGATACAGAAAGTGTCGAGCAGTTTGTAAAAGAATTGGAGTCCTTTTTGCTTTAAATGCCTAGCAATGCCTAGCAAATCACAATATAGCCTTACTGCGTATAGTTTATAGCCTATATAACATAAAAAAACAGCAGTCCTATTGGGCTGCTGTTTTCATACCTTCTACCTTTTCTGCTCTATAGAACACTTGATCATCCTGAACGGCGATAGAAGTATCTGTTCCTATGTTTTTGATTTTAAAAAGCTTTGTTCCTTTAGGGTATTTATTAGAAAATAAGTTTGGGATGGTACTGGATTCGTTTGAAGAATAGTTTTTAATCGTCCCAATTTGCTTTCCAACCTCTGAAACAACCTCATCTGTCATTTTATATACGTATCCATTCCAAGTAACCAAAGGATATGCCCAGCTTTGCAAGCTACTTTGGGCAACATCGTGTTTGTCTACATTATTTTGTGCTGACATCGAGCAGCCCATTAGAAATAGTGGTATGGCAAGAAAAGCGATAGCTAGCTTCTTCATTTCAAACCTCCAGCTACGAAATTAGTACAAGCTTGTAGCGATTATAGCACATGAGTTATAAATGATTAAAGCTCTTTAAAACACTTTAAAATTCAAGCTTATTTACAGCGACAGCTAACGCATTGATCGTCGCTCTCATAATATCCTTATCCATGCCTGCTCCCCAATACAGCTTATCATGCTGTGAAATACCGATATAAGCAGAGGCTTGAGCTGTTGAGCTTTTACCTAAAGAGTGCTCCTCATAAACTTCAATGTCGAAGTCTAAATTAAAATGCTGCTTCAATGCATTGCTAACAGCATCAAGGCTACCCGTACCTTCGCCATTCAGCGTCGTGTTTTCTCCATTTACTGAAATTTGTAACTGAGCTTTATGCTGCTCGCCAGTGCTCACCTCATATTTATGGATACTAAATTTAGGCGCAAAGGTGATATACTCCTGCTGGAAAATATCATAAATTTCATCTGCAGATAGCTCTTTGTTTTTGGCATCAGAGGTTCGTTTAGCCGCATAACCAAACTCCTCATTCATCTTGTAAGGCATTTGAATTCCATAGCCATTTTGTAGCACGTATCCAACTCCACCTTTACCAGACTGACTATTAATCCGAATGACATCTGTTTCATAATTTCTGCCAAGGTCAGCTGGATCAATCGGAAGATAAGGTACATCCCATTTCTGTGATTGCTGCTGCTCCCGATGTTTCATCCCTTTAGAAATCGCATCCTGATGTGAGCCAGAAAATGCAGTGAACACAAGAGAACCAGAGTATGGTTGTCTTTCTGGGATATTTAGCTTCGTAATTCGTTCATATGTCTTGCAAATCTCGTCCATTTGACTTAAGTCAAGCTCTGGATCTACGCCTTGTGAATACAAATTCATCGCTAAAGTAACTAAATCAACATTCCCTGTGCGCTCTCCATTGCCGAACAACGTACCCTCTACACGATCTGCACCTGCTAAAATTCCAAACTCGGCATCACTCACCCCACAACCACGATCATTGTGAGGGTGTAAAGACAACACAACCGCATCGCGATCTATAATATTTTTGTGGATGTATTCGATTTGACCCGCATAGATGTGTGGCATTGCATTTTCAACAGTGGTTGGTATGTTAATGATCGCTTTATGATCCTTACTCGGCTTCCAAATTTCTAGGGCACTGTTACAAATATCAAGGGCATAATCAACCTCAGTGCCAGGGAAGCTTTCAGGACTGTATTGGAAATAAATATCTCCTTTTGTCGTTTTCGCAAGATCACGACATAACACCGCACCATCCAACGCAATTTGCTTAATTTCCTCTTTGGATTTCTGGAATACCTGCTTGCGCTGGGAAACCGAAGTTGAGTTATAAAGATGGACAATCGCTTTTGGCGCACCATCAATCGCTGCAAAGGTTTTTCTAATAATATGCTCTCTAGCTTGTGTAATGACCTGAATCGTCACATCATCAGGAATCATTTTATTTTCAATGAGTATTCTTAAAAAATTAAAATCGGTATCGGATGCGGCTGGAAATGCAACCTCAATTTCTTTAAAACCAATCTCGACAAGCATCTTATACATATCGAGTTTTTCTTCTAATGTCATTGGAACAGGTAATGCCTGATTACCATCTCTTAAATCAACGCTACACCAGATTGGTGCTTTTTCGATGGTATCTTTCTTTACCCAATCATAGGTAAGTGCAGGTGGTAAAAAGAATTTCTTTTCATATTTTTGATAGTTAAACATTACGTGTTCCTCCCTTTTATAACCTAAATTAAAAACTAAAAAAGCCCTTCATCTCCAGCCAACTGACTAGGAGACGAAAGACTTATTCTTCCGCGGTACCACTCCGAATTCATAATAATCACTATTATTATGCTCTTGATCAGATACGGGCATGCCTTGTTCCCAAGCTATTGTTATTATGCCTTATATCCTCCCCTACTAACGGTGGTTTCTCCGTCCTTAAATACTCTCTAACGATTTCTCTAAGGCTGCTCAAAGGTGAGTTCACTGTCTCTCTTCTATTGCTTCGCATCAACCAGCAACTTTCTGATGACCGATCCACAGTTACTATTCCTTTTCTTAGCATTTATAAATATTCATTTTTTATCATATTAGCAAATTCGAACTCAACTGTCTAGTGTCACACTTAATTATTTTATCTATTAGATAATAATCTAATTACTTTGACATAAATTAATTTTAAGTGTTATATTTATCTTATGAATTAGATAAACATCTAATAAAAGGAGGGAAAAAGGTAAAAATGAAAACCTTATTAAAGCAAAATAAGCTGCTATTTCTTTTGACCGTATTCATTAGTATCCTCAGCTCCGCTCTCGTTGTTTTTATTGCGATTGTGATTCAAAAGTTGATTGATACCGCAACCCAAAAAGATATCCATGCTTTTATCCAAATGGTATTTCTGTCCATTGGATTTCTTGTCTTAACGGGAACTATAGGTTATTTATACCGTTTAAGCACACGCACGCTAATTCGAAATTTAACGATCCAGTTGCGTAAGAAAGTTTTTCAAGGGATTTTTAATCGCAATATGGAGGATTTCAGCAATACGGCTGATTATATCTCTGCAATGAGCAACGATATTAAGCTTGCTGAGGACAATTATTTTGAGCCGATCTTACTTACTTTGCAAAATATATTTATTTTTATCATCTCATTAACGGTTTTGTTGTATTTAAGTCCTATCGTCACTCTAATCTTACTTCTGTGTGTTGGATTAATGTTTGTGATTCCTTCTCTTTTCAGTAAAGCAATGCAACAAAGGCAATCCGCGGTTTCCTCCCAGATGTCAGCGTTTACGACTAAACTTAAGGATTTATTATCTGGTCATGAGATTATTAAATCTTATGGGATGCAGCAACATACAGAAGAGGACTTTAAAGAGCAAAACATGAAAACAGCAAAAATTAAATTTTTGGCTGATCGTCTATTTGCCGTAAATGAAAGTGTATCTGAGCTATTAGGCTTTTTAACGCAATTTATCGTTATTTTTGTCGCGGGGTATTTAATAATTAGTGGTAATTTATCAGTTGGCATGCTGGTTGCTTTAGTTCAGTTAAGTGGTGGTTTTGTGGGTCCTGTTCTTGTTATTATGCAAAATGTATCAAAGCTTCAAGGAGTTAAACCGATTATTACGCGGCTTGAGGCATTTATGACCTATGAGGATCATTCATTTAAGGGCAAGGCTTCCCCTCAATTTCACAAACATATGACTGCAAAAAACGTAAGCTTCTCCTACCAAGACCAACAGGTGTTACATGACATAAATTTAACTATTGAAAAGGGGAAAAAGTATGCGATTGTGGGGCCAAGTGGTTGTGGTAAATCGACATTAATCAAGCTGCTTAGTGGTTATTATGCTGGTTATTCAGGCACGATTAGTATCGATGGTTTGAGTCAAAGAGAAGTGGATATCTCCCAATTACAAGGAATGATTGCAACGATTCACCAGCAGGTGTATATGTTTGACAGTGATGTATTGCAAAATATTTGCCTGTACGAAAAATTTTCAGAGGAAGCAATTAAAGAGGTCATTCAGTTAAGTGGAATTTATCGATTTGAAGCTCTGCTTTCAAACGGATTATCGTCTTTGGTTGGTGAAAATGGTACTAATCTATCAGGTGGACAAAGACAACGTATTGCTGTTGCACGAGCGTTAATTCGTAACAAACCTATTTTGATTTTAGATGAGGGAACATCCGCGATTGATGCTCAAACTGCGTATGAGATTGAAAGCAAGCTGCTTACACTTGAGGACTTAACACTAATTACGATTACACATAATTTAAACCCCGATGTACTAAGCTTATACGATGAAATTATTTATATGGATCAAGGGTCAATCGTAGCACAAGGATCATTTGCTGAGTTAAGGGAGCATAGTCCTAGCTTCTGTCGTTTTCAAAGTATTACAGCTTAACAGTAAAATATAGAGAGAAAATTTAAAGTCGTCCCCTTCGGTTACGAAACTATAATCTGCATGCCAAAAATTGCGTGCCGAAGAGGATGATATTTCTTTATAATTAATCTACCTTCGCGCCAAAAGCACGTAAAAAACTAGCCGCTTGCATCGTATCCATACGTACACCACGCACATCTAACAGCTTGAAGTCTACACTCTCTACTGTAGCTCCCCTCAAATCAGCACCCTTTAATGTAACTTGAGCTAAAGAGGCACGTGTGAGATCACAATGACGTAAATCCGCCTTTTCCAAATTTGCTCCCATAAAATCTGCTTCTAAAAAGTTAATGCCCTGTAGATTTTGTTTCTTTAGTAGCTGGTTTCTTAAATTGGTATAAGACCAGTCTCCACCTTCGATCGTAATTCCGTCCATACAAGTCTTTAAGAAGTCTGAGCCAGTCATTTTACAATCTGTAAATTTAGATACAAAAAGATTTGCGCCAATAAAGTTACAATTTACAAATGCGGACTCCGTATGAAGTGAAGCATTTAACGATGCTTCTTCAAAGTTACAATGCTCAAAATGACAACGGTATGTAGAGATTTCTACTAAAGAAGCACGTGTAAAATTACAATTCGTAAAGGTACATTGTACAAGCTCGCCCTCTCTCATCTCTCGTCCACTAAAATCAACAGCTTCATATTTTTCCCCAGTGTATTGATACATGGATTTCCCGCCTTATTTATATTTAAGATAGCTTTAGTTTATCATAATGGATGGCTAAGAAGCATATAGCGAAATTGACAAATAGGCGAAGTTCAAAAAAAACGAAGCACCACAATATAAAAAAATTGTAGTACTTCGTTATGTTCATCCAATTACATTTCCCTATTTAAATAACTTAAATTGTAATGCTTGAAGCTTTAGTATGGTGAAATGCTTTAGAATACTGCTTAATCATATTCAGAAAATATTGATGAAGCCCCGTATCATCCGTTAATTCTGGATGGAATGATACGGCAAGTAAATGTTCTTGTCTAGCTGCAACTATACGTTTTTCATGCTCTGCAATTACTTCAACGTTTGCGCCAATAGACGCTATAAGGGGTGCACGTATAAACACAGCTTGGAGCTGACGCTCTAACCCTTTAAGATAAAGACTTGTTTCAAAGCTTTCCTGCTGTCTGCCATAGGCATTACGAACAACATGGATATCCATCAGTCCTAAATGTGGCTCCTGTCCCTCCACGCTTTTGGCCAATACAATCATCCCTGCACAAGTGCCCAAAATCGGCTTTTTCTGATGAGAAAATTGCTTTATAGCTTCAATGAAATCAAAGCGACGAAGGAGTTTACCAATTGTGGTGCTTTCACCTCCAGGAATAATTAAGCCGTCGATATCAGCTAATTGTTCTTTGCGTTTAATTTGGATGGCTGATGCCCCTGTTTGCTCAATCAAGTTAATATGTTCAGCCACCGCTCCTTGAAGTGCCAATACACCAACTTTAAGCACCGTAGTTCCCCCTCTTACCTAACCTGATAAATCTGATGACATATTAATCTCTTAACTTTTTTACTTTGAACGATCCTGCATACGATCTGCACCTTGGAGTGAAGAAATTTCAATGCCTTTCATCGGTGTGCCTAGGTTTTTAGATACCTCTGCAATGAGTGCATAATCGGTATAATGTGTGGTTGCTTCTACAATCGCTTTTGCAAACTTCTCAGGCTGATCTGATTTGAAAATTCCTGAGCCCACAAAAACACCATCTGCTCCTAAATGCATCATGAGTGCCGCATCTGAAGGCGTTGCTACTCCACCGGCTGCGAAGTTAACGACAGGCAATTTCCCATCCTCATGCACCTGCAATAGTAAATTGTAAGGCACACCAAGCTCTTTGGCCTCTACCATTAATTCATCCTTGGATAAACCTTGCACTCTGCGGATTTGCCCATTAATTTTGCGCATGTGACGTACAGCTTCCACAATGTTACCTGTGCCCGGTTCTCCTTTTGTTCTAAGCATTGCTGCCCCTTCTCCGATCCGGCGAAGAGCTTCACCCAAATCACGAGCCCCACACACAAATGGTACAGTAAAATCAAATTTATCAAGATGGAAAATATCGTCAGCAGGCGTTAGTACTTCACTCTCATCAATATAGTCTACGCCCAAGGCTTCAAGCACCTTTGCTTCCACAAAGTGACCTATTCTTGCCTTTGCCATGACAGGAATACTAACCACCTTCATCACCTGCTCTACAATTGTAGGGTCCGCCATACGTGCTACCCCACCTGCTGCACGAATATCTGAAGGAACACGCTCTAGTGCCATTACTGCCGATGCTCCAGCCGCTTCAGCGATTTTTGCTTGCTCCGCATTCATGACGTCCATGATAACGCCACCCTTTTGCATTTCAGCCATACCTCGTTTAACACGCTCTGTTCCTGTTTGCATCCTTTATCTGCCTCCAATTGTTTAATTAAGTATTAGTATAGTTCAATATTGACATATAAAAAGATCCAATATAGTCTATTTTTAATGTACCACTTATCAATTATCTCGTAATACGGATTTAAAATTAGGAGGTTTATATGCATTTTCAGCTTGCTTATAGTAGCTATTTAGAGCGTTATAGTACTAAAATTCAGGCATTATATCATGCCATTCGCGATGCGATTATAAGTGGTTTATTTGTGTATGGGGATAAGCTCCCCTCCTCTCGTGAGCTTGCAGCTATGTATGAAATCTCAAGAGGAACAGTTAACCAAGCGTATGACATGTTGGCTTCCCAAGGGTATTTAAGCTCTTTACATGGAAGTGGCACATTTGTAGCCTATCGCACTGAATCGACAGAAGAAGCTACTCATGAAAAGTTTAATGAATTCATCCATTGTAACAATACAGAATATTATTTATCGTCATGGGGAAAACAAATTTCTACATTGACTATACCCGCTGCCAACTATACCCAGACTACCCAGACTTCTCAGGACAATCAATTGCTTGATCACATTGATTTTAGTAGGTATGCTCCCGATTTAACTAAATTCCCTTATGATGAATGGAACAATCGTTTATATGCCGAAGTACGTGCACAGGGAATTGAGGCTAATGCATCACATCGTTCGCTTGGTGACCTCTCTTTGCGGGAAGCAATTTCTGCTTATTTACGGCGAATGCGAGGCATTGTTGCACAACCAGAGCAAATTGCGGTAACTGCAGGATCGATGCAGGCCATCGCTCTTTTAACACAATTGTTAGCAGATTCAGGGGATCATATTGTTGCTGAAAGTCCGTGTTATGAAGGCATATCCTTAGCAATTAAGGCAGCTGGGGCAAAACTCATTGAAGCAGGTCTGGATGGTCAAGGACTTGTCCCTAAGGACTGGGATGCACGTATGCTGTTTGTAACACCTAGCAGACAGTTTCCTACCGGGGAAGTATTAAGCTTGGAGCGTAGACAAACTTTACTCCAATGGGCAAGTAAGCAAAATGCGGTCATTGTAGAGGATGACTATGATAGTGAGTTTAGATATCGTGGTGTCCATGTGGAACCACTTAAAACATTAGATAAGGAGGATCGTGTGATTTACTTAGGTAGCTTTACAAAAACATTGCCGTTAGATGTGCGGTTAGGTTATGTTGTGTTGCCATTAGCTTTAGCAGACGTGTTCCGCAAGGCCCAAGCGCTTTATGAACCTAAGCCCATTAACTTACTAGAGCAACGTGCGTTAGCCGCCTTTATGAATAGCGGACAATATGAACGTCATTTACGTCGAATGAATCGATTGTATAGTCGAAAATTTAAACTTTTGTTTCAACTTCTAACAGAACAGCTTAGTACTATCTTTGATTGGATTGAAAATGACGCAGGGTTACACATCTTTGGATGGTGGAAAATGGATAAGCGAAGTTATGACTCCTTTGCTCTTGCAGCAAAACAATCAGGTGTCTTTTTTGCAGAAGCAAAAAGTACCGAAGCAAACCAAGTTCGCTACGGTATCATTTTAGCCTTTGCCCATTTAACGGAGGATGAAATTACAGAGGGGGTACGTCGTCTAACCCAAGCTATGCTCGATTGTATGAACCTGTGTGATTAAGATATCCGGTACTTTTTCTGCACACCAGGCAGAAGTGTCACAATTTGAATAACAATCCCTAATGTGAAGTAAACCAAATGTACCGCATAAACCGCTTGGAAAAAATAAGCCTGCGCAAAAATCCATATGAGTAATGCAAAGCCGGTGTACAAGGTAAAGCTCCAAGCCCAGTGTTGATGAGGAAATACGTTCAGTTTATTAGCGAGGCTTGACCGTGCTTTAGAAATTAAGCCATAGCTAATCCAGACTGGGATCACTCCTAAAATAAAGAACAATAATACACCTGGAATGAAATAGTTAGGAAAAGGTGACTGCTCTAAAAGCGATAGTGACATTTTAAGCAGTTCACCACTTGGGTCAATAATAAGCATACCTCCACCAAAAATTGCGCCAAGTGATAAGAATATTTGTAACACAATTAGTACGATGGATATTTCTGATGTCATTCTTTTCATTCCATCCCCCCCTCTTCTATGCAACTAAAAATATATATTTACATTTATATTGCATGGGACGTTATGAATGCACTATGTGATTTATCATAATCTGAGTTTAAATTAGAGTGATTTTTCAAGATTAATTTTCCTATTGTTAATTTTCAAGCTGAATTGTAGCACTAGCGGCTTCATAACCATTAATAATTAAAACGATGTTATGCTCCCCTGCATAATGGCGACGTGTCGTTAAGTTTTTCCAATTATGACGTCGTTTGCTCTTTATTTTCGTATGGGGAGCTATAGTTTTATCAGATAATAAAAATAATTTGCGTGAGATTTTATTTCCTGCCTTCACGAAGTCAATCCCATATTCAATACGTAAATGCACCGGCTTATCGTTATTGAACTCAATGCTATATTCAAGGTCAGTGGCTTCACCAATGTATACTTTTTGTGGATTCACTTGTAATGCTGCCTTTGCAATAATAGATGAAGAGTCTTGAGAAGGTAAGTAATTAAATAAAGCCATTGCACCAGGATGACACTTACGTACTAACGTGCGACAAGCATGACGAATAATCCAATCTGTGCGTTCACTTACCCCTTGCCAGCGTGCTGCGATCTGAACAACAAGGTCAGGATGATCCTTTGCAATATCATTAAGATTGTTGGCGACACTTTTTCTAACATATAAGGAAGGATCGTCTTTTAATAATTCTAAAATTGGCAAGATTAAAGCAGGGTCTCTCTTAAAAATAGATAAAGCTTGTCCCCATGGAAGGCGTGGTCTGCACCCCTCACTAGCTAATCTTCGAATATGTTCATTTGGATGACTTGCCCAGGCTAACATTTGAGCCATCATTTTATCTGGATTGTGTAAAATAAAATCACGTACTGCAAATTCCGCTGAAGAGCCACTTGTAAAAGAGGCTAAAGCTGCCATAGATAAATCCCAATGCGCTTCATCTTGACCATATACCTCAACAAAGTCAGGGAAAAATAAATAAGCTAAATGCGTGCAATCATCAGTAACTTGAAGTAATATTTCAATTGCTTCGGGATAGGATTCAGGCAAGCATTTGCCTAAACTTTCAGTGATGCGGCGTGTACGTGCCTTGAGTGCTAAACTGTCCCAATCCCCCGCCATCGTTAACTGGACAAACTGTTTAATATCAAATGAAGCATACACTGCTCGGACCTTTTCTCCAAACTCAGTTAGAAAGCCAAGATGATACATATCCTTTAAAGCCTCAGCCATATTAGCAACCAAACTCCTTTATTTCTTATATTAGAACATTTGTTCTATATTATATAGAAGTACACTTTGTATGTCTATACAAAGAAATCTTCTAAACATTTAACTAAGTGCTAAACGTTAGAAGATCGCTAAGAATTACATATAATACTTAGAAAATTGAAATGAGTGATAATACTTTAAGTGCTATTTATTAAGATTCAGATACAACGGTAAAACGTTGGTAAAGATGCTGGGGCTGTTCAATCTCATCGATGACGGCTACAGCAAAATCCTCATAGCTAACATAGCTTTCACCTTTGGAATTTACAAGTAGATGATCTAGTCCCTTTTGATAAGAACCGGTTCGTTCACCTACTGCGAAGTTAGCGGATGGACTCATGAATGTCCAAGTGATGCCATTTGTATCTTGTAACGCTAATAAATTTTTAAGCTGATTTGAAGCTGTAGGCTTGAAAAGGTCTGGGAAATCAGGGGTATCTACGACACGCAATGTTTTCTCTTCATCTACAAATAAGCTACCCGCACCACCAACCACAATGAGCCGCGTATTTGGTGCAGACTTTAAAATATCGATTAGCTTGTTACCCGCATCTACATGTAAATGCTCTTCCCCAAATGGTGCACCAAAAGCATTAACAATCACATCAAATTGCTTAATATCTTCACTTGTTAACTCAAAAATATCTTTTTCAATCACAGCTAAAGATGAATCGGTAAGCTTCGAGGCATTTCTCACAATTGCCACAACCTCATGTCCTCTTGTTTTAGCTTCTTGTGCAATTCTGCTGCCTGCTTTACCTGTTGCGCCGATAACTCCAATTTTTGCCATTATAATGCCTCCTAATAATAATAGATTGATGATAAAATGCTGTAACTCAAATTTAAGCTTTAAACTTATTGTTTAAGGTTTTAAGCTGGCTGGTTTAGCCTTAAGCTTCAACACTTAGCTTGACGCCCACGCCAAAAGGCGCATTTAATGTAACATTTGTTCCCTTTTGTTCATAACTTATGTTCGCTTGATTTAAACGTCCGACGACCTCTTCTAATGCTGCTAGATTCGGTAAAAGGATTGTAAAATATTTAATTCCAACGGCTTTTTCTGGTGTAGGTGGAGCGTCTTTTCCTGCCCAGATGTTCAGTCCGATATGATGGTGATAGCCTCCTGCGGCAATAAACAGCGCTTGATGCCCATAACTCGATGTCTGTTCAAAGCCTAAAATATTACAATAAAACTGCTTTGCTATCTCTAAATTGCCAACATGAAAGTGGACATGACCAATTACAGTACCCGTAGGTAGCCCTTGCCATGATAAACCCTCAGATGCAGCAAGCAGGCCGTCTACATCGACAGGATCAGTCCCCATTCTAACGCTTCCATCTGGATTGATATGCCAAGTATTACGAGGGCGGTCTCTGTAGATTTCAATCCCATTTCCGTCAGGATCATTTAAATATAATGCTTCACTTACTTCATGATCTCCTTGACCAATCGGAACATTATGTTTTGCTAAATTTCGCAGTACTAACCCTAACGAACGTTGATCAGGCACTAAAATAGCAAAGTGGTACAGCCCTGAATGCGATTGAGCTGGTAAAATCTCAAAAGAAGGGTCTGCTTCAATGATTATCAAAGTTTTATTGTCCACAGTCCCAAATTCAACGATATTTTGATTGCGCTCTATAGCACGTAAACCAATCACCTCTTCGTAAAATAAAACTGATTTATCAAGGTCTGTCACTTTAATATGCACTGGACCAAGCTTTGTAGCAGGATGTAATGACGCTGACATAAAAGCACCTCCTAATTTTAAGAACAAGGTAAACAAGTATTTGTAAAAAAACTGGCTGAAAATTCAATGGAGTTAATTAGATGTAACTACATTAGTTACAATACCTGTAACCATTATAGTTACAATCGTTTTTTTTGTCAACATTATGAACTAAATTGCTATGCCTCTATTTCTTTCTTTCAATTCAAATAAAAAAGGCTATCCTTCTTAGGATAACCTTCTATACATAAGTTAACATAGGTTAGTATGCTTTTTATAATTCATCAAATTGATCCGATTTATCCGCGATATCATCGACAATTTGTTTTAACGTCACATGCTTTAATTGTTCCTCCATCGCTCTTTGCGCTATCGTAAAAATAGGTTCAATCGCACTTTGAATATTTTTGCCGACATTACAATCAGGGTTCGGACTATCATGTACAGCAAACAAGGCATCCTGATTCACGACCTGAACGGCACGATAAATATCAAGCAGGTTGATTTCCTGAAGTGGTTTTGCTAATTTACTTCCTGCAACACCTGGTTTAACATCAACTAGTCCTGCCTTATTAAGCATTCCAATAATTCGACGAATGACAACAGGGTTGGTATTGACGCTGCCAGAAAGATATTCTGAAGTGCTTATGCCATCTTTGTTGAATTCAAGTAATGTTAAAATGTGAATAGCAACCGCAAATCTAGAGCTGATTGTCATAATCTCCCTCCCCTTTTCAAGCTAATTCAATATGTAACTATATTAGTTACAACTAATGAATTTGTCAAATGAGATAAAAAAAGAATAACACCATTTAGCTAAGCTACCCTAGTGTTATTCTCTCCACAATTTTAATACAGCCTCATTCGTATACTAAAATATCCTTTAGTTGTTTTGCCTGTTCAATGTATGGCCCTTCAGATAAATTATTAAAAGCCAAATGTGTTGCACGCAAGCTTAACAATTTATCTCCTACATTCACACCAAATTGATGCCAAGTACTTGCAGGCAAAGTAATATAACGGTCCCTATTTAAATAAGTCCAACAAAAGGTTCGTTCTTTAAATGTAATCGTCTGTCCTTCAGGAATACTAAAATTAAGCAAATTGGGAAGGCTTGAAAAAACAGACGCTAAAGGTGAGTTAGCTATAAGCTCCTTGCACACGACACTAAAACCCTTATTGGTGTTACGTCCCGTCATTAAAATAATTTTGGAATCTGGTTTAATATTATACTCCTGCAAGGCACGTTCTGGCAGGTAGAAAGATCCATCTGGGAGTATTTTGCTCCATGCATAAAAATACTTTGCACCTCTGGCATTTATAGCCACTTTTATCATCCCCCAAGAACTAAATGTTAATCAGTCTTTCATTAGATTAATCATCTCGTAGCTAAGGGGAAGTTGATATGATTTTCATCACGATTTGTTAGAAATAAGAAACTTGAACTATGATTTAGGCAATATTTCTTCTATTTCTGGATCCTCTTTTTTGTTAGAATAAAATGTTTTATAAAGCTGAACAATTAATATTTTTGCGATTAAATAGGCAGGAATAGCAAGAATTAATCCTAGAATACCGCCAAAATCCCCTGCGATTAAGAGTAAGATGACTGTAGTTAAAGGGTGAATGCTCACCGTTTTTCCGTAAATATATGGTGAGATTAAATTCCCTTCAATTTGCTGTGCAGCAACCACAACAACAATGGTCCACAAAGCCATCGATGGAGATACCGTAAATGCAACAATGACAGAAGGAATCGCTCCAAGCAATGCACCAAAATAAGGGATAAAGCTAAATAGTGCCCCAACAACGGAGAGCAAAAGAGCGTAAGGCAAGCCAATAATCGCAAATCCAATAAACGATAATACACCAAGGAACAATGCGCCTAACATCCGACCTGCGATAAAGCCTTTTAGTGCCCCATCCATCTCATGTAATGTTTCCTTGCCCTCTTCCTGATATTTTACAGGTAACATATTGGCTAGGAGTGGATTAACCCGATCATCATCCTTGAGCATATAGTACAGCATAATCGGAACCGTACCAATAATGATAATAAAATCGTTCAAAAATGAAAATACTTGTGACATGTAGCCTGTAGCAAATTGGAATGTTGTCCCTACATAATCTGTGAATTTTTTAGTTAAATCTGTATTTACATCCTTACCCTCACCAACAAAATAAGAGAACAATTTGCTATCTCTAAGCAGATTGAGTTGTATTTGTAGCTCTTTAATAATCTTAGGAAGGTTGTTAATGAATTCTGAAATTTGATATTGTAAAGGCGGTAAAATAACGATCAAAAACAGTGTGATCACACCTGCAAATAATAAATAAATTAACAAAATCGATGTTATTTTATTTAGTTTGCGGTTCGTTAAGAAGCCCACAACAGGCCTTAATAAATAATATAGAAAACCTGAAATTGTGAGTGGAACGATAATAATTCGAAATAATGTAATGAACGGGTTAAAAATAAAACTTACTTTAGATAACAAAAAAACGATAGTTAAAATCATAATCGTTCCTAAAGTTATTCGGAAAAAACGCTTCTCAAGCAAAGAACCACCTCCAGCTAGTAAAGTTTAAATGTCTGTTTCATCCATGCTATTCCAAGCAGCATCTAATAAATGATCAAAATCTTCATCACTTTGTTCAATATGAGCATCTACAGCTAGCAACAACTCTTCTTTACCAGGCTCATCCGCATAATGCAAGCTATAGTCCCAGTCCTTTCCTCTTTTGCTGAAAAAAGTGATTTCATATTTCGTAGGATCCTCATTCGCCTGAAATATTGTTTTGCCTAAAAATGAACCATCCGCTTCTTTTTTCATGGAAGCTGTAACAACATTTATTTTCATTATTTATGATTCTCCTTTATCTTTTCTTCCATATAGCTTACAATATCTTATCATGTTTTATACTAATATCAAGATGTTATCCTTAGAGGTGGAATAAAAATTGAGCATAAAATCAAAAAAACAAATCTCCTATCTTTCGCCGGCAAAAGTTTTAACCTATGGCTTTGCGATAATAATCATATTGGGCACATTTCTGCTTTCCTTAGATATTGCATCTGTGGGCGGTTCGGGAATCAAGCTTGTAGATGCTTTTTTTATCGCAACCTCTGCAACCTGTGTCACAGGTCTTGTCGTCGTTGATATTGGTACTCAGTTTTCTGTATTTGGACAACTTGTTGTGATGGTTCTTACCCAAATCGGTGGGCTTGGATTTATGGCACTAGGTACACTTATCGCCCTTGCTTTTAACCGTCGTATTTCGTTGCGAGAACGACTTGTTTTGCAGGAATCGATGAATTACAACTCTATGGGGGGACTCATTACCCTAATGCGGAGAGTATTGTTGTATTCACTTGTTATTGAAGGTGTAGGTGCAGTCCTGCTTGCTATTCGTTGGTCGTTTGATATGCCTATTGGAAAAGCACTATACTTTGGAGTATTTCATAGTATTTCGATTTTTAATAATGCTGGCTTTGATTTGTTTGGTCAAATACATGGTCCGTTTTCAGGCATGGGTAAATACATTGGAGACCCCTTTGTCAATGTCATTTTGATGTCACTCATTTTTTTAGGCGGAATTGGATTTATTGTCATTTCTGATTTGTTAAACTATCGTACAACCAGACAATTATCACTCCACTCTAAAGTTGTATTAACGATGTCAGGGGCATTGATCCTTGGAGGCGCGCTGCTCTTTCTAATTATGGAATGGTCAAATCCTGCAACACTTAAGTTTCTTACGGTAAAGGATGATATTCTGGCCTCCTTGTTCCACTCCATCAGTGCTAGATCAGGTGGTGTAAGCACATTGTCTATTTCTGATTTACGTCACTCTACTCAATTTTTGCTTATTATTTTAATGTTTATTGGGGCTGCTCCTGGTTCTACAGGAGGCGGAATTAAGGTTACGGTATTTGCCATATTACTTGGCGCCATCTATGCAATGCTACGTGGAAAACAAGATATCGTTTTCTTTCGCAAAAGGCTGTCAAAGGAATCCATTTTACGGGCCATTACGCAAACTTGGCTAGCGCTTTTTCTAGTTGTATTTATAGCAATGATTTTATCAGTTGTTGAATCTAGAGATTTTCTCATTCTGTTATTTGAAACGACCTCTGCCTTTAGTACGGCAGGACTAACGCTTGATTTGACGCCCGACCTATCAAATTTGAGTAAAATTATATTGTGCTTGGTGATGTTTCTTGGACGTGTAGGTCCAATGACAATGGCGTATGCCATTACTGCTAGCTCTGGGAAGGAATCATATCGCCTACCTGAGGGTAAAATTACTATTGGATAAAAAAAATTAACCAACGTTCAAAATAAAATAGATACGAAGGCGTAAACGTAGTACACTAGGAAGTGTCTAAAAAGTCAGCAGGGAACAGATGACCTTGAATGATTTTTTAGACACGACCTAGTATAGTTAAGTTAAAAAATTGGTTTGGAGGTATTTATATGGATAACTTTAAGCAAAACTTACACAAATATGCAGAACTTGCTGTTAAAGTAGGTGCGAATGTTCAAAAGGGACAAACCCTTATCATTAATACGTCTCTTGATGCAGCAGAGCTAGTACGTCTGATCGTTAAGCAAGCGTATGAACAAGGAGCTTACCATGTTAAGGTAAATTGGAGTGATGATACAGTTACTCGTTTACGTTATGATATGGCGGCAGAGGAGTCGTTTCTTGATGAGCCTAAATGGTATGCAGGTGAAATGCTTGAGCTTGTTCAAAAAGGCGCGGCTGTGCTACATATCGTCTCTTCTGATCCAGACCTATTAAATGGTGTATCGACCGAAAGACTACAAAATCATCAGGTTACCTACAGAAAAGCAATGACCACGTATCGTGAGCTACAAATGTCCGATAAATTCAGCTGGTCTATTATTGCTGTTCCAAGTAAAGCTTGGGCTGCCAAAGTATTCCCTCATCTTCCAGAAGATAAACAGGTAGACGCATTATGGGAAGCTATTTTCAAAGCTGTGCGTGTTGATCAACCAGATCCGATTGCTGCTTGGGAACAACATATTGAGAATTTGTCCAGTAAAGCAGCCTATTTAAACGACAAAAATTATAAAAAGCTCCACTATATTGCAGAAGGTACAGATTTAACGATTGAACTGCCAGAGGGTCATTTGTGGGTAGCTGCGGATAGCATCAATAAGGATGGAAATTCATTCTTAGCCAATTTGCCAACAGAAGAAGTGTTCACAGCACCTTTGAAAACAGGTGTTAATGGTACTGTAGCTAGTACTAAACCACTTAGCTATAATGGTAACATTATTGATGAATTTAAAATTACGTTTAAGGATGGCAAAATTGTAGACTATTCCGCTAAAGTTGGCGAAGCTTCTTTGAAGCAATTAGTTGAACTAGATGAAGGCTCTAGCTATTTAGGTGAAGTTGCACTTGTGCCTCATGGCTCACCTATTTCACAATCTGGCGTATTATTTTACAATACTTTATTTGATGAAAATGCATCCAATCATTTAGCAATCGGTTGCTCGTATGCTTTTAATTTAAAAGGCGGAAAAGAAATGGCGAGAGAGCAACTAGAGCAAGCTGGTATGAACCAAAGCTTAGCTCATGAAGATTTCATGATTGGCTCCGCTGACATGGATATTTTCGGAATTACAGAGGATGGAACAAAGGAACAAATCTTTGCAAAAGGTAATTGGGCATTTTAATGAAAGCTCAAAAAAGATCAGGTGTTATCTGTACCAACAGATGACCTGATCTTTTTATTTTACAATACTGAACTTATTAACTGGTTAATTCCTCAAGCTGAGTATATGATTCTTCACGTATTAGCCTAATACGAGCTATACGTTTGTGATCCAACTCTTCTACTGCAAATAAGAAGTCTTTATATTGGAAGCTAGCCCCTTGTCTTGGAGGCAATACAGGTAATCGAGAATATAACCAACCACCAATTGTGTCATATCCTTCAGAATCCAAATCTAAGTCAAAAATATGATTGATAGAATCAATCAGCATTAAACCATCCACAGAATATGCATTTCCTGTCTGTTCAACGCTTGGTCGCTCCTCATCAAACTCATCTTGAATTTCACCAACAATTTGCTCCACAATATCTTCTAAGGTCACCATGCCTGATGTACCACCATATTCATCAATTAAAATTGCGATTTGCGACTTGGTACGTTGTAATCTCTTCATTAGTGTACTAATCGGAATCGATTCAGGCACTGCCATGATTGGACGCAAAAACTCCATATACTGCTGCTCGTTGCTTTTGATGAGATCTTTTATATGAAAAAATCCAATAATATGATCTTTATCCTCATCACATACGGGATAACGTGTTCTAGTTCCTTCGAGCGCTACATTTAAGTTTTCCTCTAACGTATCCTGAATATATAAGCATTGCATTTCTGTTCGAGGAATCATAATTTCTTTGGCTGTTGTATCTGCAAATTCAAATATGTTATCAACCAAAGACATTTCAGTGCTGTCGAGTAATCCACGTTCGCTGCTCTCCTTCATCATAATTCGAATCTCATCCTCGGTGTGAAGCTGAGTTTGCCCTGAAGAAGGCGTAACACCTACAATTTTAAGTACTGTCGTAGATATTTTTTGTAATAGCCAAACAAGTGGATACATTAGCCTGAAAAACAATTTCATCGGTCTAGCAAACCACATTACAATGCTTTCAGCCTTTAAAATGGCTACAGTTTTGGGGGCAAGTTCACCAAATACGATATGCATCATAGCAATAAATAGAAATGCGATTGTTAGTGAGATTACTGACATTATTCCGCCCTGAAGCCCAAACATTTTGAATATCGGATACAGTAGTGACGTAATAATGGGCTCACTCAGCCAACCTAAGCCTAAGGAGCATAATGTAATACCTACTTGACATGCAGATAAATATTGCTCAAGCCGCCCAAGCATACCTTTTACAATGATGGCTCGCTGTTTTCCCTCTTCTGCCAACGCATTTATACGATGGTGACGTACTTTGACAATGGCATACTCAATGGAAACAAAAAAACCATTTAGTAAAATAAGTAATACCATAAAACCTAAAAGCATCATACTCGGTAAAGGGTCATCGTTCAATACAGTCCCTAATTCCTTATCCAGAAATTAGGAGCACCTCCTTTATGTAATCAATTTTATTGATTTGATACTATTATACACTACATAGTCAAACTGCTCAGTATGCAGTTAATTTTAAACTCATATCTAACCTCAAATGATGAACAAACAAGAAGTTAAGCATCATATCTGTGAATTTCTCTTAGATTGTCCTGATAACTTCTCACGATGCGATCAAAACCTTCAAATCTTTTGCCTCTGAAGGTTAGTTTTCCAGTATCGCCTTCTGTATGTTGTCCAAATACTGATCCACTCACCTTAAATTCTAAACGTTCGCCACCTTCTACTTCAAACGTCAGATAATAAGTACTATCTGAACGGTTGACAGATGTATCTGAATCAAAATAATGAGATACTTCGGTTCTTTTTGCGATAATTGTAGACCTAACAATAAGTAAAGGTTGCTTGCTATCAGAGTAATATCGTCTAATGCTGCTCGAGGCTAAGATAACGATGATGCCTAAAATAACAACAATAAATATAGGAAAAGCCAAATTCATGACCCCGAACATTTCACCCCATGTCTGCATCTCTTCTCCTCCTCTTTGCAAGTGTACCAATCACTGATGTATATGCACGCCTGCTTGTCCGCAATGCACAAAATTATGATGATCCTAACCGATTTATGACAAAATAAATAGCCTTTGAGCACTTCATTGTATGAAGGGCCAAAGGCTATTGAACAACCATATATAATTTTAGGTTAAGCATAGTAGAATTGCAGCAATTGTTGTGTTTCATTTACGTTATCGGCTTGATTATCAAGTAATCCTTGTCTAGTCCAGCATTCCATACAAGCATCCTCTGTTGTGCACAAATGAGCATCTTCACAAGTATAGCAAAATTGAAGTAAGTTGCGAGTAACTACAGTTTCATGGTTGTTATTTTTCATTATAATCACTCCTAAATTAATTTATAGAGCCAAGCTCTTAATGTGATTTTTTTCACTTATTCCTTACAAGTTAAATATATCACAAACTTTAAGTAATACATGTGATAAATTTCACAATTATGCGAACATTTAAACGGTGGATTTGGGCGTGCTGTTTAGAGCACGCTCCAATTGGCTCCACCGTCGGTAGTTTGAAGCAATAAAGAACGTTTTTGATCACTTTTAGCCACAAGCAACCAACCTACTTTAGATGTGAAAAATTGTAGTTTTACGACTTCTGGATAGTCTTTCATAATCTTTTTTAATGTTGAGCTTTCAGGTAGGGTTGTCCATTTATTACCTTGATCCGTCGTATGATAGATCGTAGCATTATGAATACTCCATCCCTCATTCTCATTTAAAAACACAGGGCTTAACCCTTCATTCACTCCAGTTTGCCAAGGTAAATCAAAGCTAACAAAGTTCCAGCTTCTTCCGGCATCCTTTGTAAAATACCCGTTATATTTTGTCTTATCTCCACGAACACAACCTACTGAAATCCAGACATTAGGACTTTGCTTCGTAAAGGCAGAAATAACTCCGATTTTAAATTGATCTTGTGACTCATATTTAGAGCGATCAAAGAAATTGTCTTGTACCTTCCAATCGATACCACCATCATTCGTAATATATAATTTTGGCTCACCATTTTCTATAACAGTAGCATAACCTCGCTCACCATTACTAAAATCCATAGAAATAAAGCTAGCTTCTTTAGGAAGTACAAAGTCTCGTTTTGTTTCATTAGGTAAAGTATCATTTTTCATATTAACGACCCAAGTTGCGCCACCATCTTCAGTTTCAAATAATACTTTTGATTCCTTCTCAGACCCTTGGTCAGCCGTTGTCATAATCCAGCCGTGCTTTGGATTAATAAAATGAATAGCAGCAATTTCTAATGAATTAGCTATTGAAGATAACTTCCAGGTTAAACCGCCATTTATTGTTCTTAAAATTACGATTTGATCGGAGCCAACGGATCTTCGTACTATCCAGCCATGATCGGGATCAGTAAAAAATATTTCTTGACCGTATTTTGGATTGCTTGGAAATTGTATGGCAGATGAAGGTGAAATATTAGTCCAGGTTACACCATTATCCTTCGTGGAATACAACCTAAGTTCACCTCTTGTTGTTCCCCATGCCAAACCCGTAGAAGCACTTAATAGCTGAAAATCAGTTAATCTAGTCTGAATCTGATACTTAGGGCCATCAGAATTGGTATCCTCTGCAGAAATATTACTTGGTGATGGCTCTAAGTTAGTTACGGTAATTGTTTGACCTTCCTCTGCTGGCTCCTGTTTTTGTTCAGGAGCATTAGCTTCTGGCTTGGATGAACTGCAGCCTACTATTACAAGTTGAAATATAATGAATAATGCAATATATTTACGCCATGGCTTCAACAGCATAAACCTCACTTCCTATACTTGATGCAGATTCAAAATGAATTTGAATCTAAATCTCGTCTTATATCATTTATAAACGTTTGTCTTTAGCAAAATTGACTGACAAATGATGCTCAGGCTTATACACTGCAAATGAATACCCTTTTTTCTGCGCATATTCGATGATCTGTGGCAACACTTTGACCGTTTGCTCACGCTCATGCATTAAAATGACTTCTGTATTAAGCGTTAAATGTTTTTTCACTACCTGTACAATTTTATCAGGGTTACGTGGATATCTCCAATCATTAGAATCAAGAGTCCAATCCCACATTTTAAAGCCTGCTTTTACAATATCGTCTCTAAACTTTTTGTTTATATTTGGCGCACTACCATAAGGTGGGCGAATAAGAATAGGCTTAGTTCCGATAATATCCTCTACAAGTCCTTGTTCTTTTTTAAATTCATTAATAAAGTTAGCTGAGCTTCCACTTTTGTATAATTTTTTAGCATTATGACTCATACTATGAAGACCTACATAATGTCCAGCAGCGGCAGTGTTCTTTAAGGCTTGCTCATTGCCTTTAAGATTAGAACCAATTGCAAAAAAAGTTGCATGTACACCGTATTTGTCTAAGATTTTAAGAATTGTGTCTGTATGCTCATTAGGTCCATCGTCAAAGGTAAGATAAACTGTTTTAGGTCCTTTTTTGTCCTTATCCGTGATTGGTTTTGTATTTGAGTTGTTGGTATTTGTATTTTCACTATTTTGCGATCCATTGTTAATTCCGTTTGTTGCTTCATTGTTATTAGGGTTATTTTCCTTCCCATTCTCAGACTCAATGTCTTTATTTTTTTCTTTGTCAGAGTCTTTATCCTTCTCTTTATCATCTACAGTTGGTGTTTTACTAGCCTCGTTTGGATCATTTGGGCTACTATTTGGATCAACTTCCTTTGTTGGAGACTCGTTAGGAGCAGTTAATTTAGGTGTTACTACTGTAGCTTCCTGCTTTACCGTATCATTATTTCCTAACATTCTAATTGCTAAAAAAACTACAAAAACTAGTGCTATAGCTGAAAGGGACAACCCTAGTATTTTCACTACTTTTTTCTTTTTTTTATTTTGTGCATTTAGTTTATCCAACGCTTTTTTTGTCTCTACTCTACTTATGTACGACATTTGATTCTCACCAAAATCCTCTCCGTTTTTTATCTATTACTAGAATAATACAAAATATGATGATCGTCCTTACAGAAAAGTTACATCTCTGGTTACAATGTCATCATAATACCAATATTTCTACAAAAAGTCGTTGGTAAAATGTCGCATTTTGAGTAGTTCCACTAGACAAATTGCCTCTTTTTTCGAGAAAATCTACTTTTCTTTTACATTATACTAGATTATATATTTGTACTCTAATTTCTCTGTTTTGTTTCGATAATTGGTAAGATTTACTTTAAAATTTTAATGATTAATGTACAATAAGAGTGAGATCATAATATAAAAGTTAAAAAACTTTAAATCTTTTTATTAACCAGATTAATTATTAAGGAGATGAAATGAATGACAACTGAATTACGCTCCAGCAGGGTAGTGATTATTGGAACAGGTGCAGTCGGAACCACAACAGCGTATACCTTATTTTTAAGGGAGCGTGTTTCTGAATTAGTGCTTATTGATGCCAACAAGGAGAAAGCACTTGGCGAAGCACTGGACATGAATCATGGATTGCCTTTTACAGGTGGGGTCAAGTTATGGGCTGGGGATTATAGTGATTGTGCCCAAGCGGATATTATTATTATTGCTGCTGGTGCTTCTCAACGTCCAGGCGAAACCAGAATTGATTTATTGAAAAGAAATGCTGACATTTTTGATCAAATTATTAAAAACATTGTGAAATACAATAATCATGGCATTATTTTGGTCGCTACCAATCCAGTTGATATTTTATCTTATGTTTCCTTAAAGAAAAGTGGCTTCCCCTCCAATCGAGTTATCGGTTCAGGTACATTATTAGACAGTGCCCGCTTCCGTTATTTAATTGGTCAAAGCAAAGGTATTAATCCACGTAGCATCCACGCCCATATTATTGGTGAGCATGGTGATTCAGAGCTTCCTCTGTGGAGCTTAGCAAATGTGGCAGGGATTGGTTTGGAATTTACTGAAGAAGAGCAAAAGGAAATTTTTAATAACACAAAAAATGCGGCCTATGAAATTATCAATGCAAAAGGCGCTACATTTTATGCGATTGCCTTAGCACTGGATCGAATTGTTGTCTCCATTTTGCAAGATGAGGGCTCAGTATTAAATGTATCGACTTTACTGACAAATTATAACGGAGTTTCAGATGTTTATCTTGGTGTCCCAAGTATTGTTGATCGTAATGGGGTCCGTAAAGTGCTTGACCTTGAGCTTAACAATGAGGAATTAGCCCAATTCCAACAGTCTGCTGAAAAGTTAAAGATTGCGATTGCTGAATTGTCCTTGTAACAATCCCTCTGCCTTTTGCTTTTCGTTAGTTATATGTAGTCCTTGATGGGTTCTTATTTCCCATTTAGGACTTTTAAACATGTAAATGCGCGATATGAACTTGAATGAGAGATGTAGCATAGCAAATTTTGTTCTTCTATTGTGAAATTTTCATGTAATGTTTTATTATAAATAGCTGGATTGACAGTTGTTCATTAACGTACTACTCTGAATATAGAACGCTTTTTAGCTTTGGAGGTGTTTTATTATGAATCATGTAAATGAACCTGCGGTACTTATTGAACGTTGTTCCTCTCCTCGTGGAGAAATTCAGCTTCAACGACGTGGTGAATATTACGAAGTGATTAGTAATGGGACTTTCTTAATGGCTACATATAATGGGGAGTCCGAACGTTTGCTAGTAAAGGCTGCACTTGATCGGTGTCATTCACCAGAATATGTGTTGATTGGCGGCTTAGGCGTAGGATTCTCGCTACAAGAAGTGTTAAAGGATCATCGAATAAAGCAAGTTACGGTGATTGAAATTGATGAAAACGTCATTAAATGGAATTCCTCATGGCTTGCTAAATCCAATCATAATGCAACTAGTGATGCTAGATGTCATCTTATTCAGGCTGATATGATTACCTGGATGAAGGAAACAACGATGAAGTTTGATTTGATTTGTTTAGATATCGATAATGGCCCAGACTGGGTAGTATACGAGGAGAACGGTTCCCTCTACAATCAAGCGGGATTACAGACAATCCAATCTCGATTGCGTCCTGGTGGATGCATAACCTTTTGGAGTGCTACCGCATGCCCTCAGTTTGTACAGCTGCTCCATTCATTTTTTGGAGAAGATGCTGTTGCAGTTAAAGAAGTAACACAACAGCGTGGTGAGCCTGACTATATTTTTATTGTGAAACCATCGTAAAAAGGAGGGTTAACTAAGTATGAGCATTCAGAAGATTGCTGATCGAAAAAAAGTAGATAAGCATGTATTAGATATGCCATGGTTTGTTCAGCAATTTATTGATTATAAGCTCCCTGACCTCTCCCCGTCTACACTACTGGAATATATTCGTGATTATGAGCAATTTTTTAACTGGTTACGTGCTGAAGGTTTATCCCACGCATCTGCAAATACAGAGGTGACCTTAACTGAGCTCGAAGTTTTGCGGATGGAAAGTATCGTTGCTTATCGATTACATCTGGCTACCCGTTTGGAGGGTACAAATTCTAAAATTACGATTTCCCGTAAAATGTCTTCACTCCGCTCATTATTTCATTACTTGAGTCAAATTGCGGAGGATGATGACTTTTATCCTTTGTTAAAACGTAATATTATGGCCAAGGTTGAAATAAAACGTACACACAAGCCTAAAGATACCGCTGCTAAATTAAGGGGTAAAATACTAGAGGAAGATGAGCTTCTTGAATTTATAGGTTATATTGCAGAAGGCTATGAAGCAGATATCGAAAATAATAAACAAGCCTTATATGCATACCAGTTAAATAGAGAACGTGATGCCTGTATCGCAAGTCTTATACTTAATTCGGGGCTTCGCGTATCAGAGGTTGTGAATTTGAATCTGGATGACCTTGATCTTGACAATAAGCTAATCTATGTATTTCGCAAGGGTAATAATGATGAAACGTTTAAAACACCCGTTTATTTTCGGGAGCAATCTAAGGATGATTTAGCACAATATTTAAAGCTAAGAACGACAAGATACAAAACACCTAAAAAGGAAAAGGCATTATTTGTCGCGATTCCAAATGGTAAGCACGAGGGTAATCGAATGAGCAAGCGTGCGATTCAGGCTATGATTATTAAGTATGCCAAACGCTTTGGTAAGCCATATCTCACCGTTCACAAATTGCGCCATTCCTTTGCAACCGACTACTATTTACAAAATGATATTTACAAAACAAAAGAACAGCTTGGTCACGCTTCTACAGAAACAACTGAAATTTATGCTCATCTTACTGATAAAACGATGTCTGAAGCGATTGAACGACGTGGAGAATAAAAATTTAAAATATCATCCCTAAGCTAACTAACTGCTAAAATGGGCTTCCTGTCTGCAATCTACTCTTATTGTGATTACAGCAGGAAGCCCATCTTATTTTTTGTTTACTATTTGATGTTACATTGCAGGAATTGTTGAAACAATGCCTCCACTCGATCTGAAATTTGTAAAATCTGTGCTTTATTGAGGTTATCATAATGGATTCCCATCACAACGCTTACGGTGCATTGGAGTTGATTAGCTGCACGTTCGGCGATACTTTCAGTTAACGTATGTTCTTTATGATGTGGAATAGCTATAGTCTCAACCTTAGGCTGCCCATCATGCCAATATGCAGTTGAGGTCGCACCAATATGTGCTTCGCCCCCAGTTATGAGCAGCAACACATCAGAGCCCGCTTCAATTACTTCTAGCTTAATATCTTGAAAAGTCATCATGACCACATTGCCCCCTATAATAGCTCTCCTTAAATAATTCCACGAATTTCATCTAACGAATTAATTTTTTCAGCTTGCATCCATGTTTCAAGATCCTGAAGTAATTGTGTGCCAGCGTGTAAATTCATAAAATTGTATGTGCCAACTTGTATGACCTCTGCACCTGCCATTATAAATTCAATAATATCACTTGCACTTGTAATTCCGCCCATCCCCATCACTGGTATAGTAACAGCCCTACAAACTTGATGTACCATTCTAAGTGCAATTGGCTTAATCGCAGGCCCTGACAATCCTGCATACGTATTATCAAACACACTACGACGCTGCTTGATATCAATCTTCATGGCAGAAAACGTATTAACTAGGGACACGCCATCTGCACCTTCCTCCTGACACATGACAGCCATACCAACTATGTCTTCCGCATTTGGAGATAGCTTAATAACTAATGGGAGTGATGTAGTTTGGCGAATTTTACGTACAACCTCTCTAGCTACTTCCGTTTGGATCCCATACGCCATTCCACCTGCTTTAACGTTTGGACACGATATATTTAATTCGATCATATCAACAGCTTGTTTATTAGAAGCAATCCGTTGTAGGTTATCCTCGTGAATTAATCTTGCACCCTCCACATAGTCTTCAATCGTATTCCCGCCAAGATTGGCAATCCGAACAAGATCAAGACTTTCCCATTCGGGACATTCATCTTGGAGAAAACGTTCAACACCAGGATTTTCTAATCCTACACTATTTAGCATTCCGGAAGGTGTCTCATATACTCTAATCCCTTCATTACCTGGTTTAGCATTTAACGTTAAGCCTTTACCAGATATGCCTCCAAGCTTATTAATATCATACAACTTGCCATATTCCTGGCCAAAACCAAACGTACCTGAAGCCATAATAATCGGATTTTTAAATTGAATTCCAGCGATGTTACAGGACAAGTCAATCATGCTAAGATTACCTCCTCTGCACGAAACACCGGACCATCTGTACATGCCTTTTTACGCTTGTCGACACACTTAACGCTGCAAACAAGACATGCGCCTATCCCACAGGCCATCCGATTTTCTAGAGAAACATACACATCTGCATTACTTTTAGTATGTAGCTGCTTTTGCTGAACAGCTCTAAGCATGGGATGAGGGCCACAGGAGAAAATATAGTCATATTCATGGAAATCGACCTGATCTAGTATAATGCCTCCGATATTAACTTCAACCTTACCCGTTGTTGCTTCTTGAAACTCCTGTATCATATACCCTTCCTTACTATAACCAAGGTAAACATCTGCATGAGGAATACTTCTAAGGGCATGATAAAAAGGCGCAATGCCAATTCCGCCTCCAATAAATGCAACTTTAGCTTGTTCATGCACCTCAGGAAAACCATTACCAAATGGTCCATCCAATGAGATTGGATCACCTGGCTTTAGTTTAGAAAAGAGGCTTGTCCCTTCTCCTACAGCTAAATATAAAAATTCAATATAATTTTCATCAAGATCAAAAATACTCAAAGGCCTAGACAATACAGGATAGTTATCCCAAGCTCTTAGCATATAAAACTGCCCCATCTTACCTGAAAACTGACCTGATACTCTCATACGGAACACACTAGGTGCTACTTCTAAGTTTGTGATAACCTCTGCCATGTTCTCTCCCCTTCCTATCGCAACCAAACACTGCATATTAAGATGCAATTTTTCTCTCATTAAGTCTGTGATATTAATCACATTATAGCACATTGAATCTAATAAAGCGTATAAATTCACAATGTTAACAAAATTATAAAAAACAAAAAAAAGGGCATAACATTAAGACATCACTCAAAGGAGATTATTTCAATGCGTATATGTAAGACTTCTATTTTGCTTGCGTTGTGCATATTCATTACGAGCCCTATAAGTGTATATGCTACTAGCAATTGTAATCATTTAGTTCAGACAGCTAACCCCATTGTTAATATTGAAAATCAACAGAAGGATATTCCTGTTTCAAGCCGCCCTTTAAAATTAAAGGATCTAAGAAAAAAATATCCAGATACATTTAAATTTCAAGGTCCTCATGTTCAGCAAATTGCCTTAACCTTTGATGATGTTCCTGACTCTAGGTTTACCCCGAAGGTTCTCGACCAATTAAAACGACAAGGGGTTAAAGCTACTTTTTTTATCGTAGGTCATCGTGCTCAAAAACATCCAGATTTAGTCCGTAGAATTCATGCAGAAGGTCATATCATCGGTAACCATTCTTATACTCATCCTCAGTTTAAACGACGCACAGTCAAGCAATTCGAAGTTGAAATTAAAAAAACAGAAAAGATTATTGAAAATATTATTGGTTACCGTCCTAAGCTGATCCGTCCTCCTTATGGTGAAATTAATGAAGCTCAATTAAAGTGGGCTCAAAAAAATGGTTATTGCGTCGTAAATTGGAATGTGGATTCATTAGATTGGAAAGGTCTGAATAAGCAACAGGTAAAGAAAAATATAATGAAGGGAATTTCTCCAGGTGCAATCGTGTTACAACATGCAGGTGGTGGAACTAGCTCTACTTTAGATGGTACAGTACAAGCAATACCTGAAATTGTGCAAGCGATTAAAAAGCGTGGTTATAAATTTGTTACCTTACCAGAGCTATTGCATACCTCAAAAGCAGTAATAAAAAAACAGCCTCCTAACTAAAGTAGGAAACTGTTTGTTGAATTATTAGTCTAAAATATAAAGCTTAACATCTTGAAATCCAAATGTGCTTACACTTGCTTGACTACCGGGAATAAAAATGTCAATACGATTACCTTTAATTGCGCTTCCTTGATCTGTAGCTGTGGCAACAAACGCCTTTTTAGGTAAACCAGGATGGCTATGACCAGTCACTAGCACCTTTGTTCCCATCGGAATCACCTTAGGATCCACTGCAATAGTTCCTAGCTTTAACGGGCTACCAAAGTAGTCAACAGCACCCCACTTGCCATTTTCACTTGCCGCAGCAGAATATGCTGTTGCTCTCATATCAATGGTGCTTGAATAATTAAATGTTTTGCCCCAAGCCTCAACTACCTTCTCGTTCGCAAAAACATTTAAGGATGGCTCAGGTGTGCCAGTGTTTGAATTTAAAATTTCAATATCCTTATTTGAAGATTGTGTTACTTTACCATCTGGAATCGTGATAGAGAGTCCTGCGTAGATATTGTTTGCTTCAATTGTTGGATTGCTATTCATCAGCTTGTCCACATTCACGTTATACTTCTGTGATAGCAAATAATAAGTATCTCCTTCTACCGTTGTATGTACAGTATCTGCATATACAGGTGCACTTTGTAGCAACAAGCTCACTGCGACTGAGGCAACAATTGGCTTCAGACTTTTAATTAAAAGTTTAGGTTTTAACATGATGTCCTCCTTTTGTTTTGCCTGTTTTAATATATCACAGTTTTGTAACTATTTGCAGATGAAATTGTTTCCATTCTGTAATATTTAACTTAATCTTTGAGGTGATCCTATGTTGCTTGAAGCCTTTTATCATGTTCCACGAGACAAGTGGGCCTATGCCTATAATGAAAATACGATACATTTACGAGTCAGAACAAAGCATCTAGATGTTGAAAAAGTAAATGTGTTATGTGGAGATAAATATGATTGGGCTGGAACGTTTGCAGAAATTTCGCTAGAAAAAATTGCACACGATGTCATGTTTGATTATTGGGAAACCGCTGTTACACCAAAATATAAGCGTTTATCCTACTACTTTAGTTTAAGTGCAGGTTCGGAAACTGTCTTTTTATTGGATACAGGCATTCAGCATGAAACTCCAAATCCCCCGGAGCAATGTTTTGAATTTTCATATATTCATGAAATTGATGTATTTAAAGTTCCTGAATGGGCAAAAAAAGCAATTTTTTATCAAATTATGCCTGATCGCTTTGCAAATGGAGATCCCTCGAATGATCCAGCCAACGTTGTAAGCTGGAATTCTAAGCCCGATAGACATAATTTTATGGGAGGAGATTTGCAGGGGGTAATTGAGCATTTAGATTACTTAGTTGACCTCGGGATCAACGCCATCTACTTTACCCCTCTGTTTTTGTCTCATTCCAATCATAAATACGACACGATCGATTATAAGCAGGTTGATCCCCATTTCGGGAATAATGAATTACTTAAAGTACTTGTAAAAGCGTGCCACGACCGTAACATTGCAGTTATTTTAGATGCGGTATTTAATCATTGTAGTGAAAAATTCCCTCCCTTTCAGGATGTATTAAAGTATGGGGAACAATCGAAATACAAGGATTGGTTTCATATACGTGAATATCCAGCCCAGATTAAGGACGGACGTCCAACGTATGATACTTTTGGATTTTTTGGATATATGCCTAAATTTAATACTGCCAATGAAGAGGTACGGCAATACTTATTAGATATTGCACAATACTGGATTAAAGAGGCTAAAATTGATGGGTGGCGACTGGATGTTGCTAATGAGGTAGACCATCATTTTTGGCGACACTTTAGGCATGTGGTGAAGCAAGCAAATTCTGAAGCTTACATTATTGGTGAGGTGTGGAGTGATTCATTAAATTGGCTTCTTGGCGATCAATTTGATTCTGTCATGAATTATCCCTTTGCAAATAAAGTACTGCAATTTTTTAATGGAGGAATGGATGGCTATCGATTTGCTTGTGAAATGGGCGGTTTAATTATGCGCTATCCGCAACAAACCAATGAGGTAATTTTTAATATGCTGTGTAGCCACGACACACCACGTTTATTAACAAGTGTAGGTGGTGATAAGCGTAAGCTGAAGTTATGTGTAGTCTTTTTGTTTACTTACATTGGAACACCTTGTATTTTTTATGGAGATGAAATTGGGTTAACAGGAGAAAGCGATCCAGACTGCCGCAAGGGCATGATCTGGGGTACAGATCAACAGGATCATGAGCTTTATGACTTTTATAAATTAATGATTAAACTTCGTAAAAAGCATGATGCTTTAAGGCATGGACGTTTTTCCTTTTTAAAAGCAGAATCAGGAGACCCTTGTATCATCTATGAACGGATTGATGAAACCTTTCATTTTACAGTATGGATCAATAATACCGACCAGACGGTTACATTAAGTCATCCTATGCTCACTAATGACTGGCGTGACGCGCTTAGTGAAGATCTGCTTCACAGTGAACCAAATCAGCTCAATGTAACATTAGAACCGTATGGTTACCGTATTTTATATCGTAAGCTGTAGAGAAAAAGCATTCTCTACAGCTTTATTTATTTTGAACTTGGTGATGTTGAATAGCAGCATTGTAGACATCAATATACGCTTGCGCTGACTTAGACCAGCTATGATCTTCACTTAATGCACGCTGAACAAGATGGTTCCACTTTTCTTTGTTATGTCGATACATGCTGACCCCTCGCCGTAACGTGTACAACATATCGTGAGCATTATAATTTTTAAATGTGAATCCATTTCCACGTTCTTCATACTCCTGATAGCTATGAACGGTATCGTTTAATCCCCCCGTTTCACGTACAACAGGAATGCTGCCATAACGTAACGCAAGCAATTGACTAATACCGCAAGGCTCAAATCTAGATGGCATCAGAAAGAGATCACTACTAGCATATACTCGATGAGATAAGCCCTCATCAAATCGCATAATGGCAGCCATTTGTCCTGGAAAACGATGGGCGGCTTCACTAAACCAGTGCTCATAGTGATGATCACCAGTTCCAAGTATTACAAATTGAACACCATCCTGAATTAGCCATTCATCCAATACACGTGTAACTAAATCTAGTCCCTTTGGCTCAACTAGTCTTGTAACCATCCCTATAAGTGGGACATCCCCTTCTACGTGCAAACCAACCTCTTGCTGAAATTTCGTCTTATTTTGGGACCGTTTTTGAAGACTTCTTTGATATTTTACTGCAATAAGCTCATCATGGTTTGGATCATACACCGCTGTATCAATTCCATTCACAATCCCTGTTAATCTACTATCTATGGATTGTAATACACCTTCTAAGCCATAACCATAAAAAGCAGTTTTAATCTCATTGGCATACGTAGGACTGACTGTGGTAACATGATCCGAATACTTAAGTCCTGCCTTCATAAAGCTAATATTTCCTTGAAATTCAATTCGTTCTGGATGGACATAATGTGCTGGTAAGCCAAGGACATCACCTAGCATTTCAGAGGGATATATGCCTTGATATAATAAATTGTGAATCGTAAACACAGTGGCAATGCCCTCATAGCTCTCGCGAACTTGATATTGCTCTTGCAGCAATAAAGGGACCATAGCTGTATGCCAATCATGGCAATGTAATACATCAGGATAAAATTCTATCAAGGGCAAAAGCTCTAAAATTGCTTTATTTAAAAATGAAAAACGCTCTCCATCATCATGATAGCCATACACTTCATCGCGACCAAAATAATATTCATTATCTATAAAATAAAAGGACACGCCCTCTAGCTCTAAAGCCTCTACCCCTGCATATTGTTTTCTCCATCCTAAACTAACCTCGGTATGACCAATATGTTTCATTTGAGCTTTATAATGAGCTGGTATTTTTGCATATTTAGGCATAATGACTTTTACATTATGTCCCTTCTCACTTAACACCTTAGGTAAGGCGCCAATAACATCTGCCAGCCCCCCTGTTTTTATAAATGGTGTTGCCTCTGCGGCTGCAAATAAAATTTTCACCCTTTGCCCCTCCTCGACTTTTCCACATTTCTTTTCCAAATCGTAATACTTAGCGCAGGAATGTCCATCACGATACTTTGTTTTTGCTCATGCCAAGCGACGATCTCCGATTTTAGTTGGTTAGCTATAGTGTTGCCCTTTCCACCAAAATTTACATCATCACTGTTAAAAACAAGCTCATATTGGCCTTGCATTGTGACGCCTACTCGATAATTTAATCGTTCAACTGGTAAAAAATTGATGACAACTAATACTTTATCTCTTTCCCTTTTGCCTTTACGCATATAACAAATGACACTTTGTGTTTCATCATGGGGATTAATCCACTGGTAACCGTCAAAGCTATGATCCACTTCCCACAATGCACGCTCCGCTAAATAAAATTGATTAAGTGCTTGGTTATACAGAGCCATTTTGTTATGCATTTCATATTGCTCCTGCAAAAACCAGTCTAGTTCGCCATCCTCTCTCCACTCAATAAATTGGCCAAATTCAGCACCCATAAATAACAACTTTTTACCAGGAAACGTCATTAAATAGCCAAGCAACACGCGCAGGCCAGCAAACTTTTGTTCATACTCCCCAGGCATTTTGTTCAGTAATGATTTTTTGCCATGTACCACCTCATCATGTGAAAAAGGCAATATATAATTAGCAGAATACGCGTAACAAATAGGAAAAGTTAGTAGCTGGTGCTGTAATGCTCTTGCTTCAAAAGGTGTTTCAATATATTTGAGCGTATCGTTCATCCATCCCATATTCCATTTATAGTGAAAGCCTAGACCACCTTTGGCTACAGGAGCGGTTACTCCCTCCCAAGCACTTGATTCCTCAGCAATCATCATGGCATGAGGACAATGTGAGCGCACAGCTTCATTTAATTTTTGTAAAAAAGCGATCGCTTCTTTATTTTCCAATCCCCCATCCTCATTAGGCTCAAATTCGTCACTTTTCTTCTCAAAATCAAGTCGTAGCATACTAGTTACTGCGTCAACGCGTAGCCCATCAAAATGATAATAGCTAAGCCAATAGAGCGCATTTGAAATTAAAAAGGATATTACCTCAGGCTTACTAAAATCAAAGCTTAAAGTGCCCCAACCCGGCTTCTCTGCCTTTAAAGGATCTCCATATTCATACAAGGGTGTACCATCAAATTGTCTAAGGCCATGCTCATCCTTCGTGAAATGACTTGGAACCCAATCCAAAATAACACCTATGTCATGATTGTGACATTGATCCACAAAATACATTAAATCCTTAGGTGTACCATATCGACTTGTTGGTGCATAATAACCGGTTGTTTGATAACCCCAAGATCCATCGTAGGGATGCTCTGTTAGTGGCATTAGCTCAATATGGGTATAACCCATCTTTTTAATATAAGGAATAAGCTTCTTTGCTAATTGTCTATAGCTGTAAAGTTCCCCTGCACTTGTCTGCTTCCATGTTCCAGCATGTAATTCATATACATGAAGTGGTTTTTCGTAAGGAATGCGCACCTTTCTTCGCCAAGCCTGATCCTGCCAACGATATCCTGCAAGCTCATAAACAATTGACGCTGTTGCAGGTCTTACCTCTGCATAAAAAGAAAATGGATCTGCTTTCAGGCTCCGCTTACCATCCGCACCAATGATATCGTATTTGTAAAAAATACCTTCGGTGATCCCAGGGAAAAAGCGACTCCAAATTCCTGAATCGGGTATCTTATATAATACATCGTTATCCCCGGACCAATGATTAAAGTCTGCGGCAAGACCTACCTGCTTTGCATGTGGTGCCCATACTGTAAACCTGACACCGGACTCACCATTTTCAACACTGAAATGAGCGCCAAAGCTGCGGTAGCAAATGTATAACGTGCCTTGATGGAACAACTTGATATCACTTGCTGATATGATTTTAGCTTTATGTTTACTTGACATAAGATCACCTATTTTAAAATAATGTCTGCTTTCACCTGCACGCAGCGATGGAATAAAGGTTAAACGTATAGAAATTACAGGATTGAAAAAGTATATGTAATATTTTCTGAGAATTTCCATATTTTTAATTTCAACGGTATTTATATCTAAGTTTATGTATGTAGCACACATGATAAACATACGGGAGGAATCAAGCATGAGTAAAAAAAATTGCATCGCCATGTTACTAGCTGGAGGAGAAGGTAGACGCTTATCACCACTCACCTCAAAACAAGCTAAACCAGCGGTCCCCTTTGGTGGGCATTATCGGATTATTGATTTCCCCCTCAGTAATTGCGTGAACTCAGGTATCGATACGATTGGCGTACTTACCCAATACGAAGCTGAATCTCTACATCATCATATCGGCGAAGGGAGCGCGTGGAAGCTCCCACGGTGTGATAACAACGGCATTACATTACTCCCCTCTTATAAAACAAAGGGAAAAGAGTACGCAGGTACGGCAGATGCCATTTTCAAAAACATCGCTTATATTGATCAACACGAACCCGAACAAGTACTCATTTTATCAGGCGACCATATTTACCATATGGACTATCAAGCTATGTTAGAGTTTCACCTTAGTCACAATGCTTCAGCTACGATTTCCGTTATGCTTGTGCCATGGGAGGAAGCACATCGTTTTGGAATCATGTCTACAGACAGTAGCGCCAGAATTACGGAGTTTACAGAAAAACCGCAGCTTCCCAAAAGTAATTTAGCTTCGATGGGTATTTATTTATTTGATTGGCAATTTTTAAAAAGTCATTTGTTGCTAGACGCTGAAGATGTATTTTCAAGTCATGATTTTGGTAAAGACATTATCCCTAAAATGTTGGCAAGTGATGCGCCACTCCATGCTTATGAATTTAATGGGTACTGGCGTGATGTAGGTACAATTAACAGCCTATGGGAAGCCCATATGGATTTGCTGGATGAATCACTTCCATGGCATCTTCATAATGAGCGATGGCCTATGTTTACAAAGGAACATGATTATGGTGAATTTAACAGACTCAAGCTTCCCTTAAATGCAATGGATCATTCGATGATTCACCATCGGTGTTATATGGATGGTCAGGTTCAACGATCTGTGATCTTTGGGGGTACACAGGTTGGAAGGAACTCAAAAATTAATGAAAGTGTAATTATGCCAAATGTTACAATTGGAAAACACGTCACGATTGAGCATGCCATCATCGGTGAAGGTGCTGTCATTAAGGACGGTACAATTATTACTGGGAATCCCAATGACATTACAGTGATTGGTCCTAACGAACTGATATCCCCTAAAATGGTTTTACGTCCACAGCCTTCCCGAATCCTTCAGGATGTATACGATCAAACAGCCCGTCTTCGTGCAGGAGGATTATCGTCGTAATAAATTACAATTGAAAAAAAGAACTGGATTAAGAGTCCTTTCTCTCATCCAGTTCTTGTTGTTCTGTTAAATTATTTTGCTCAGCTAACAAGCGTTCCGACTCACTTTCACCCTCTAACAGGGGTAATGTTACAGAAACTGTCGTACCAACACCTAGCTCACTAGCAATGTTCATTGTCCCATGATGCAAATCAATGATTTGTTGCGTAATCGCAAGCCCAAGACCAGTACCTCCGCCTTGATGATTCACTTGGAAAAAGCGATCTTTAACCTTCTTAAGATGCTCTTCACTAATACCAAGTCCACTATCTCTAACCTCAACTAGCACTTCACTCTCATTTCGAATACTCATCACGATATCGATCCAGCTATTTTCATTAGAAAATTTCACAGCATTATCTACAATGTTCAGAAATACCTGCTTTAAGCGATTGCCGTCGCCAATAGCAAGCACAGGCTTCTCTGACTGATTGTCCAGCTTAAGCTGAATTTGCTTTTTCTCTGCTTTTGCCCACACATTTAGCATCGTTTCCTGCAAGAGCTCTTTCATATTGACTTCACCAACGACTAGCTTCATTTCATTTTGCTGTAGCTTAGAGAAATCTAATATTTCTTCAACTAGGCCAATGAGACGATCGGTTTCCTTTGCAATGATCCCCATCCCTATTTTCGTTTCCTCAGGATCAAAGCCTCCAGAGGTCAAGGTTTCACTCCAGCCTTTAATCCCAGTTAGAGGTGTACGAAGCTCATGAGAAATTGATGAAATAAAATCATCTTTAATTTGATTACTACGGACAATCTCTTCAGCCATATAATTTAATGTTGTGGCTAGCTCACCTAATTCATACTTATAATCGCCTTTGATTCTCGTATCAAACTTACCTCTCGCCATTTCAGCAGAGACGGCCCTAATATTATTGATTGGCTTCACGATAGAGTTCGCTAAACCAACGCTAAACAAAGTAACCAAGGCTAACACTGCACCACAAATCCCAATAGAAATGAAGGTTAAATTCAATAAACGCTTATTAACGAGTTCCAAGGAGGTAACGTACCTAATGATATAACGATCCTCACCCTTTAGCCTTAGTGGTGTTGAAACTGCCATAACTAGCTCACCAGTACCCGATTGTCTTCCAATCCACTTACTTCCAAGATTACCTGACAAAGCACCTGTTACATCGCTCGTTTGAATTGGCTTGTCACTTTGGAACTGAGTACTGCTCGCTCTCACTTCGCCTTTACGGTTAAGTATAGTTAGCTCCGTATTTGGAATAGCGAGAAAACGCAACATTTCAGTAAAATAATTAGGATCATTTTCAGCGTAAGCTTTAAAGTAATTTTCATAATCATTCGCTAATCTTGAAGAAGGATTGGAGATATGATCATAAATAGTATCGTAATAATAAGCTCGAATGGATACGGTAAAAATTCCCCCCACTAAAAACAAGGTCACAAATACAACAATGACATAGTGGAGAACAATTTGCCGACCAATCCCCTTTTTGATCATTGATCTTCGCCCTTCCATTTATAGCCATGTCCCCATACAGTTTGTAGGAAGGCGGGTTCAGATGGGTTGTCCTCAATTTTTTGACGCAAGCGACGGATGTTTACATCTACAATTTTAGGATCGCCCATATATTCTTTCCCCCACACATGATCTAGTAATAGATCACGACTGAGTGGTGTATTTTCTTTTTCAAGGAAAAACTGAATAAGCGAAAATTCCGTTGGTGTTAGCTCTACGGGCTGTCCATTTTTCTTAAATTGCTTGGAAATCAAATCTAACGTGAACGGTCCAGAACTAAATGATACTTTCGCATTACTTTCACGATATACATTTACTCTACGTAGCAGTGATTGAATACGAGCAATTAATTCTGTCGGGCTAAACGGCTTGCTGATATGATCATCTGCACCTACCGATAATGCGTAAACCTTATCTTGCTCCTGTACCTTCGCAGTTAAAAATATAATGCCTAATCGTTCGTTGGTTTCGCGTATACGGCGACATACTTCAAAACCATCGATGCCTGGAACCATCACGTCCAGTAATGCAATATCGATGTCAGGTACCCGTTGCAATTGATTCAAAGCATCATGCCCATCCCCTGCTTCTAATACTTCGAAACCGTTTCGCTTTAAATTGATCACAATAAAACTACGAATCGACTCTTCATCTTCTAATATTAATACTTTGCTCAAGTATACCGCCCTCTTTCTCCCACTTTTTTAACGCTTAATTTCTTTTTCGCTTTTATCGAATTTCAAGTCAGTATGGCTGCGAAAACCGATCATTTTATCTTTATCACTATCAAGTAGCTCCCATTCATCCTTGTTTTGCTCCCATTCTGAGCGAGAGAAGAATCGAATTTCAGCTAATGTTTCACTATTGTCAATCCGTATAAAACGAATATAACGATTTTTATCAGAATTTTTAGTATCAATTGTAACGTTCCCGTACCATTCTGTAGGGAAATTAAAATAGAAACGTCCTGCGGAATCCATATATTGCTGCATTACAAATTTTAATCCTTTTTCATCATCCCACTGGTAATAAGAATACAACCAAGGAATTTCATCATATGAAATGTATTCCCAGCCTTTTGGCATTTCCGGTCTTCCTATTTCCAATATCCCATCATCGTTGACATCACCACTTAAAATAGGAACGGCTTTGTACGTATAATCCTGGTTCACCAAATCAACGAGCTTCCCATCACGCATAATAATGATATGAGAATAGGCGTCTTTGGCTCCTAATCCTGCATCAAGAATAATGCCACGTGTTTTAGGTGTTACATTGCCATGAACAATATTGTAGTACTCTTGAATGTGATCATCGAGTTGAATATGGTCTAACTCTTGAAATAAATTGTTGTTATATTGATACGTAGTAATAATCGCATATTGCTGCTTACGTAACGTTACAATCGTTAAATCTGCTTTACCATCGTGATTAAGATCATCAATCATATAATAATTGTAAGGCAGTGAGACTAGTGTTTCTACCTTGCTACCTGTATACGAATAGACCGTTAATCCCTTTTGGGCCTCATTATTTTCACCAGAGTAACCGACGATAATATTAATGTGACCATTGCCTGTCATATCCTTAAGCTCAAAAGATTCAAGTATTTGCCCCTCAATGTCAAATTTCGTTTGTACTTTCCATTGATCATTAATATTACTTAATATTAAACCATGGAGACGTACAACCTCCTCAGGCGTTTCATAAAAGACTATCGCTTCCTTAACTCCATCCTGATTAAGATCCGCAACTCGAATCGAGCTTACATCATTAGAGTTACGCGGCCTGACAATCGTGGCGCCCTTCATTTCACTTCTGATCTCATTGTTTATAACACTCAGCAAAGTAGATTTATCTGAAGACAATGAAGGTTCACGCATCAACAGCTTAGGGTCTGTTATGATGCTGCAGCCACTAAGCAAGATGAGTAGGAAGCTGAGCCACATCAGATTGATGCCTTTTTTTACTCTTATTTTATTTCTCATAACAAGTGAACCGACCTCTTCTCCTCTGCAGTTAGTCTACGACCTGCTACATCAAATGTAATTGTGCCATCTGCAATGCCAATAAGGCGGTGACAATACCGCTGTGCTAAATCTATGGGTAATGCAGTTACAATAATTTTATTTTGCTCCTCACATAGCTTTTTTAATGTAAGTATAACCTTTTCAGCCGTTTTGGGATCTAGTCCAAGTACGGGTTCATCCGCTGCCATAAATGTAGCACCATGGACAAGCGCCCTGCAAATGGCTACACGTTGCAACTCTCCACCACTTAGGACACCTGCCTTGAGGTGTGCTTTATCAAGCAAACCAAATTTCTCAAGCTCATCCATCGCACCCATATAATCATTAGAACGAATCATACCTGTTAATCGTCTTAGCCATGATGTTTGTCCTGCTTGTCCGATAAGTACATTTTTAAGCGCAGTTTTATCTTTATTTAATGAAGGATTTTGCTCTAGGTATGCCGCTTGGGAGCGATATTTTCGCGAGGCTTTCCCCCCACCAGAAATTACTTTTTTATCATCCCACTGTAAATCTCCAGCATCCCATTTTAGTTGTAAGGCAATGGAGCGCAAAAATGTACTTTTCCCACTCCCACTTGCTCCAATTAGCCCTACAAATTCACCTTGCTCAAATTGTGTTGTAATATCATTAAGGATCGTTTTTTTATTTTGCTCATGTTCATCATAAACAGATTGCTTCAAATGAGTTACTTTTATCATTTCCGTATTATCTCCTTTTCGCCTCTCCAGCTCCAGCTTACCAATCATTAAGTCAAATACGTAGGCTCATTTCATTGATTATACCTAAAAAGTGATTAAAAACGATTACACCATTTTAACATTTAACTTACAATTTAAGTTGTTTGTTGTTGCTTTTGCTTGAAGAGAACACCTGAAAATGTAAAAATCAAATAACTAATTCCTAAAAACACAAATAATAGACCTGCATTTCCAGCCTGCATCACATAACCACTTACATTTGGCCCAATAATACTACCTATACTAAAATGAAACGAAGCAATCACGTTAGCAATTGGTAGCATATGCTTAGGTAAAATATCAGCAGCATAAGCTAAGCCAAGCGAGAAAAAGGAACCAACTAGGCCCCCTGCTCCTACAAACAGCAGTAAGGTAGCCATAAGATGATTGCCGACAAACGGAACGATGAGGAATAAAATACCTCCGCCAAAACCAGCCAACATCAAAATCGGCTTGCGTCCATACCGATCGCTTAAATATCCTAAAGGGAGCTGAAGAATCAACCCACCTAAACCGAAGAAAGGAAGCAAGGTTGCTATTTCATTTGAAGTAAATCCGATCCGAAGTCCATAAATAGGAAAATTGCTGTTCATTGCGGCCTCCATATAACCGTATAATAATGAAGGTAATAACGCAAACCAAGCCAGCTTATATATTTGAACATAGCTACGTTTTGGCTTAGATTCATGGCTCTCAGTTTTTATTTTTTCTGGATAAACCTCTGGCATAAACCTCATAACAATAAGAAACGAGAGTAGAAATAACAAAATAACAACTACAAAGGGAACCCAGTCACCTAAAAACATTAGCCGAATTCCTAAAGGCCCAATGCTAAAGCCAAGCCCATACGACATACCATATAATGAAATGTTTCTTCCACGCTGCTCCGCAGGTGTTATAATTAACATCCATAGCTGTGAGGCAAAATGAATAGCACTATCGCCAATCCCAACTAAAATACGTAATAATATCCACCATCGCATATCTGTTACCCACAAAAACAAAGGCATCGCAAATATTACAAAAACTAAACCACCTGCCATCAGCTTTTTAAAGCCAGTTATTCCCAGTATTCGTTCTGCTATAATAGACATTGCAAAGGACCCTACGTATAATGCCGCTGCGTGTAGCCCATTTACTGATGCAGGGACCCCCTGTTTTTCCATCATAATAGATAGTAATGGTAGTAACATGCCTTGACTTAGGCCAGACATAATAATGACTAAAATTAAAATTTTAAAAGGTGTAAAAAAGGTAGAGCTTGGTCGATCCATTACAGACATGTTCAAAATACTCCTTCTTGCATGGTTACAAAACAAAGAAAATCGTCAACAAACTGTGACGACTTTGCGCTGAATTTGGTACAGTTATACATTCCTATACACATTATAGTGGACAAGGCCACACCTAACAAGAGATAATAAAATGGTATGCTAAGTAATCAAGTGAAGGAGTGCTAAACTCATGACATATCAATTAAAGATTGATGTATCGCCTGTTTATGAATTGATTAGCAGCTTTTTAATATATACAACACAAAAATGGGTAAATAATTTAGATGTTGGTTCTCAGTGGATTGAAGATGCACATCAATTGATAAGTTCTGAGCATCATGCTGACTTTGAAGCAGCTAAATTACTTCCATTTACAGATTACGATCATTTATACGCATTAGCAATTACACGCCAAGCTGAGGTAGGGATCCCTGAGTTTCTTGATTTTCTTAATATGCAGGAGGCGACTGCGCTCGCTGATGATATCTCTTCGCTTGTTCCTCATGTTAAAATAGAGGATATGGTACGTATTAAGGAAAAATACACCCCATTACTGACTGTATGGTACGAATGCTACTTCACTACAGTAGAGGATCAATATGTCCCTCTTCTAATGGAAGATGCTGCTGAAAAATTAATATTAGCTAATAAAATGGATATGGATATGTTAATTGAGTATGCTTCAGGTGGACTCGTGCTCGAGCCGGAACAACACATTGATAAAGTTATCCTGCTCCCCACTATCCATCTTAGACCGCTTAATACTTACTATTTTTATGAAAACTTGCTGTTTATCCAGTATCCGATTGATTTACCTCAGTGTGATGAAGATGAGCCTCCAATTTCATTGCTTCGTTTAACTAGAGCGATATCTAAAGCGGAATATCTTCGTTTATTACGTTATGTCGCACTTGGACCTAAATCAATGCATGAAATTGTTGCGGCACTTGGAATCACTAGAGATGAATTATTGCATCAGCTACTTATTTTGCGTGTAGCTGGGCTATTACGTACCCACCTTCTTGGGCAAGATGACGAGAAATTTAGCATTCGCCCGGATGGTGTAGCAGAATTACCTATCTTCTTAGAATCATATATTCGTTTGTAGCAAGGAGTGAACTTTTTTGAAATACGGACAACAAATTTTGTTTGATTTAGATGATACACTTGTATATTGCAATCGTTACTTTGAAATGATTTTGGAGCAATTTTCTGAAAAAATGATTTCGTGGTTCCCAGCTTCTCGATTAACTAAAGCAGAGGTGCGTTCTAAGCAAATAGAGATTGATGTAGCTGGCGTGCACATTGTTGGTTTTACCAGTATTCATTTTCCAAATTCATTAATAGAAACTTATCATTATTTTTGTAAGGAATTAAATGAGCCTATAGTGCCACAATATGAGGACGAGTTGATGTTGCTTGGCATGAGTGTGTATGAGCAACCCGTTGAGGCTTATCCTGGGATGGTAGATACGCTTACCTCGTTGAAAAATCAGGGGCATGAACTATTTTTGTACACGGGTGGGGAAACTGTCATCCAGAGCCGGAAAATCGAGCAAATGAAGTTGGCTCAATTTTTTCAAGATCGGATTTATATCCGAAAGCACAAAAATATCGATGCATTAGAAGGTATTTTGTCATCGAGACACTTTAATCGAAATCATACTTGGATGATTGGCAACAGCTTACGTACAGATATCATGCCTGCGTTAACAGCAGGACTAAAGACAATTTATATTAATTTGCCTGATGAATGGGCATATAATGTCATTGAATTACAACCTCCATCTCGTGGCACAATGTATACTGTAAACTCACTTCAAGAAGTTCCCGACATCATATTCCACAACACATCTTTTGCAAAAACACAACAAAATTAATTTTCTTAGTGATTTCCTTAACGACTGCCAAGCCTTCTTGGCAGTTCTTTTTCACAATTTACATATCAAAAGGTGGTACACATGAGTAATCAAATAAAACAGCAAGGTAGCAAGCCTACATTAACAGAAGGTCCGATTGCCAAAACGTTATTTTTCTTTTCTTTACCGTTACTATTTGGGAACATACTTCAAGCACTGAATAACTCCATCAACTCGATCTGGGTTGGTAAATTGTTAGGAGAAACTGCACTCGCGGCTACGTCTAATGCAGGGATTATAATGATGTTCTTGCTAAGTGCTGTATTTGGAACCTCTATGGCAGCAGTTATTTTAATTGGACAAAATTTAGGCGCCAAAAAAATTGATGAGGCTAAAAAGGTTGTCGGCACAAGTGTTGTTTTCTTTATTGGCTTATCCTTGATCATCGGTGTAATTGGTTTGTTATTCACCCCAACCATTTTGGAGCTAATGAATACTCCCTTAGATGCTCAAGAAATGGCAATATCCTATACACGTATCTTATTTGCAGGAATTCCCTTTATGTTTGGATATAACCTCGTTATGGCTGTGCTTAGAGGTTCTGGCGACTCTAAAACACCATTTTACTTCATGCTTATTTCAGCAATTATCGATATTATTCTTAATCCACTACTTATAAAAGGAATTGGTCCATTTCCTGAAATGGGCATTGCCGGTTCATCCGTCGCAACCTTTATTGCTCAATGCACTTCATTAACACTATTAATTATTTATTTATATCGTAAAGAATACTTTTTACGCATTCAAAAGTCTGAACTACATTTATTACGAATCAATTGGAAAATTATCCGTACGTTAGTCAACAAAGGTGTGCCGATGGGATTACAAATGGTTGTAGTGTCATTAAGTAACTTACTTTTAATTCATATCGTAAATTCCTATGGCTCAGAAGCTACGGCTGCATTTGGAATATCTAATCAATTGTCTGGATACGTCCAAATGCCAGCGATGGCAATTGGCGGTGCAATCACTTCAATGGCTGCCCAAAATATCGGAGCTGGTCGGTGGGATCGGATTCACAAAATTACAATCACAGGGGTCATCTTCAATATCCTGTTCACTGGTTTTGCTTCTGCCTTAATTTTATTTTTCAATCGCCCTGTATTATCTATTTTCCTCCCTGCTGAAGGAAAAGCGATCGAGCTTGCGGCACATATTAACATGATTACTTTGTGGTCGTTTATTTTATTTGGTATTTTCAACATCGTTGCAGGGGTTGTCCGCTCGTCTGGTGTAGTTATGATTCCGTTGTTAATCACCACCTTCTCCCTGCTATTTATTCGTAATCCATTTGCTGAATATTTAAGTAGTCATTATGGATTTGATGCGATTTGGTGGAGCTTCCCAACGTCCTTCTTGTTTGCTGCAATTATGAATACCTTATATTACGTATTTGGGAATTGGAAGAAAAACAAGATGATGACGGCGACTTCTTAAATTTTAAGTTTTACGTAAGGAGAGCAATAATATGAACAATAACTTTGGCAAATATGGTATTCCACCAACATTGCAGATTTTGTTAGACATTAAAAATAGGGTGGGGTATGAATCATTTGATCGAGCTTTACATTTCGACACTTCACTCGGAAATTTTCGTTATTTTAATACACCTATGGACGTTGTTATTTTTGGCACAATTGGGGTGGATGGCATTCATTATGGCTTCCTCACTGATTTTGGTCAATGTGATAAATTGGAGGATTCCCCTATCGTTTGCGTGAGTCCGATGGATTTTGAATGTCCTACTCGTATTATTGCTAATAATCTACGTGAATTTTTAGCATTAAACTGGGATGATTCAGCGCTTTTTTATAATTACTTTGAAAGTGAAGAGGACTATTTAAATAGCAAAAAAAGGTGGGCGGAGGAATGCTCCCGCTCACCTTATCAACCAACAGAAGCTGAAAAACAGACTGAAAAAGAGATTCGAAAAATGCTGCTAGATCATATTAATTTACCAGTTATAGATAATCCTTATCAGCATATTAAAATGGTCGAGCAGGAGCGATTCAATCACATTACAATAGATACCCAAGATCATCTAGGGGTTATCACTCCATTGCCTAATGACACTGTTCATCTGTATTTTCCAGTTGATGATTCCATCCCTGATCTTGAGGATTTAAAGGAGTTTTTTTCGGTGGCTCCACTTGCCTCAAAGCAAGTCTTGTTTAGAGACATTCAGTCTAATTCGTTAATGATAGATCATGAGCCTTTACTGAAAATTATTTTCCAGGAATTAAAAGATCAAGGTTTGTATAATGAACTGAATCGACTAGTTCATAGTTAATTATTATGAACCAGCCCCGCGATACCGCTTCACACCTTGATTCCAAGCGGTAATCCCAATCGTTAAAAAGACAATACCTACGACTGGGGTTAGGTATGCCATCTGGGACAACCCTTCCTTTTGCAAAAATAAAGAGGCAGGGTACACCCCTACAAATGCAAACGGAATAATCCATGTTAATAACACTTGAATCGCTCGATTGTAAATTGTAACAGGATAACGCCCATAACCTTGAATGTTATACATAAGGGGTAAAATCCCCGTTGGTGCATCTGAGTAAAAAGAAATCGATGTTAGTATCGTATAAATCCCTGTGTAAATCGCTACAGCACTTAGCGTAAGAATAATAATTGCTGGAATGCTCCACCAAGGCCACACGAGATCAAGCTGTGCGCCACTGACGATCATAATAACAATACCAACAATCGAGCCCATTAAGGCAGGAGGATCTACATTTTCAAGAAAGATTTGAAATAAATTGTGGGCTGGTCTTGTCATGATCCGATCCATTTCCCCTTTTACAATGTAACGCTCACTAAAGCCCCATAAGTTCACAAAGCAGCTAAACACACCATAAGGAAGCATAAAAAATCCATATACAAAGATGACCTCATTTTGGCTCCAGCCACCTAAGCTATTTGTATGCATAAAGATGACAAAAATAAAAATCAAATTCGTCACCTGAAACATCAAATCTGAAATGACCTCAACCCAAAAATCAGCACGATACGTTAAACGAGATTTCATATAATTTTTAAGATATTCATTAATTAGGCCTAAATAATACACTTTTCTTTAACCTCCTTGCACAAATACACGTCGTCTTGAAGCGTGGTACAACATCACCATAGGTAGCAATAGAACGATAAACCACACAATTTGAATACCTAACACGTTCCAAATGCCTACGCCTTCAATTCGACCTGTAAATACAGAGCCTGGGAGATATGTGATTGCTTGAAAGGGTAAAAATGAAAGTAGCTTAGACATCCATTCTGGGAACAAGCTGATTGGAATAATTAAGCCAGAAAACAGATCCACAACAACCCTCTTCATCCGCATAAAACCTTCGTTATTTTCCACAAAAAATGACATAAGTCCTGTAATCATATTAATTTGCGAATTAATTAAAAAACTAAAAAACAACATCACCAAAAACCCTGTCCATGCAACCCACGAGGTGGGCAACGTCACTGGAAATAATAAAATCGCGATCAACATACCAGGAATCATAAACAAAAGAAAACGAAATAGGCCTTCGCCAAAGCCTTGCATCATTTTAACAAACAAATAGTTGTAAGGACGAATAAACTGGATCGCAATACTCCCATCACGAATATCATTTGAAATTTCACGATCTAAATTGTTAAAATAAAATGCTCTCGCCATCCACGAAACGGCAATATAGGTCGTCATTTGTGATGCACTAAAGCCTCCTAGCCCTCCCCCACCACCGTAAATCGCCTTCCAAGTGAAATAATAAACACCAATATTCAGCGTATAAATTAAAATCCCTGTATAATAATTCACCCGATAAGCAAGCATTGTCAAAAAACGAATTCGAATAAAATCAACATAAGCACTCATCTGACTTTCTTTAAACATGTGCAGCTAACTCCTCATGCTCAGATGATTTTGCCGCAGGCTTTTCTGCTGAACCAGAGCTATAAATACTTCGTACAATTTCATCCGTATTTGTCTCAATAATTTTAATATCTGTAATGTCCGCTTGTCCTACAACACGGCTTAATACCTCTGATACATTGATTTCAAGTGGAATAAATACTTTTGCACCAAGCTCATTTTCTGCACTCCATGTCACGTTTAGTCCAGAAGTCCATGATTTTAAATGGTCAATTTTTGTCCCAGTACCAAATTGGAAAATCACTTCACGTCCTGTTCCCCAACGTGTCTTTAATTCATCCAAGCCACCATCATAAATGATTTGACCATCATCCAGCATAATGACACGCGAGCAAAGAGCTTCAATATCTTGTAGATCATGCGTTGTTAGCAAAATAGTTGTGCCATGCTCCCGATTCATATCCTTCAGAAACTCCCGAATTTCCGATTTAACGACGATATCAAGACCAATGGTTGGTTCATCCAAAAAGACAATCGATGGATTATGAAGCAAAGCCGCCACAAGCTCGCAGCGCATACGTTGCCCAAGACTTAATTTACGGACAGGACGATGGAGCAAATCTTGTAACTGCAATCGCTCCACTAGCTCATCCAAACGTTTCTTGTACGCTGCCTGTGGCACACGATATACTTTGCGTAATAACTCAAACGATTCGATGACACCGATATCCCACCATAACTGACTACGTTGTCCAAAAACAACACCGATATGCTGAACAAACTTTTCTCTTTCTTGAAAAGGAACGTATCCGCCAACCTTTAAAGAGCCTGATGTCGGTACTAAAATTCCTGTCAGCATTTTAATCGTTGTTGATTTCCCCGCCCCATTTTCACCAATATATCCACAGATTTCCCCTTCAGGGATTTGGAAGGTAATATCCTTCACCGCAGGTACTTCACGATATTGTCGTTTAAATAAATCTTGAAATGCACCCTTTAAGCCTTCTCTATTTTTTTGAACCTTAAATGTTTTCCTTAAATCCTGAACCTCTATAGCTGCCATCCTGAAGCACCTCTTTTCACTTTAAGCCTATTTTGCCTGTATTTTTAAATTCTAGACTTAATGATTATAGTCCAAGCCATATGTTTCGTAAACCTTGTGAAAAGTGAGAAAACACAAAGAAGCGCTCTCATAAAAGAGCACTAACAAAAAAACGCCCCTTATGGTGAGGAGCGTTTTAGCATAATAAACTTGGGTGCAAATTTGTATGATGAGGTTTTATTTCACTGCATTCCCTGCATAATTGCATTAATAATGCCTTGCTGTGTTACTGTATTATTATAACGGTTAAACAAGGCAAAGCCATATTGGCCATTAAATCCGTTATCCCAATACACTGGAACAAATTTATATTTTTTAGCTGTTGCTGTGACTGCTTTGGCATACGCTTCTCTGTACTTATTATTGTTTGAATCATGTGAGGTTTTATCTATAGAGCCAAATTCACCGATAACGACAGGATAACCTTGGACACCAAATTTATCATACATCATTTTAAACTGAGAATTTAAATAATCCTCTTGTCCCCAACTTGATTTCTTAGCAGGATTGGTAGCTGTTGCACCCCACTGTGTAATGTTTCCATTCTCTTCACCCGCAAAATCCCATGGAGAGTAGTAATGTGCAGAAATCATAATTCTTTTTTCATTACTCGGAATACTCGTGGATCTAAAGTTATCACTTGGCACTACAAAACCATAGTTCCCAGCGGTAAAGTCAATATTCGTATTCCAACCAGGGACAAGCAACCATCTTGAACCATTATTACCACCAGTTTTTCTTACTGTATCTACGAAAATTTGATTATAAGCGTTGAGATTAGCATAATAAGATGGATTCGGGTTACCATATTGGCCATCAAACACTTCATTCATCGATTCAAAAATAAGACGTTCACTATAACCTTTAAATTTATTTGCAATTTGTTGCCATACCTTTTCAAACTTCGCTTTGATTTCATTTTGGTTCCAGCCATTTACGAGCAGCCAGCTCCCTTGCACAGAATTGAAGCCATCTCCATGAATATTAATGATGACGTACAACCCTTCACTATGGGCATAGTCGACTACAGTCTTAATACGATCGAGCCAAGCACTATTAATTGTATAATTGGGAGCGCTTCCAATTTTGCTTAGATAAGATACAGGAATCCGGATTGTTTTAAAGCCTGACGCCTTTACTTTTTTAATTAGGTCCTTCGTGATCGTTGGATTGTTCCAAGCCGTTTCACTAGGGGTACCGTTTACAGATGCTTCTAAGGAATTACCTAAATTCCAGCCTGCCCCCATCTCATACACAACTTGATTAGCATTGGCAGCGGATGCTGGAGCCGTCCAGCCTGTTAAACCAACAGTCGTTAACAAAGCTGCAACAAGACCTAACATCCCATATTTTTTAAGTTTAGCTAGCATATCCATTCCTCCATTTTAAATTAAGAGATTTAAAATATTGAGTTTAGAATATAATGTTTAATTTTAATGTTTAAAATAATGAAAACATTTGTACTTCAAATTGTGCCTAAACTCTCACTCCTCTCTATTAAATTATGAAAAGAAATTACGAAACTAGCAGGAAAACTTTATCATAAAAAGAAAAATAACCTATTTCACCATAACAATATCATATTTATGGAAAAATAGGTACTCTGATTCATTATTTTTTACTTTTTTTTACACAAAAAATCATTTTAGAACAAAATTTGATTTATCCTATTTTTTTAATCCTCTTTTATTTTTCATTCTTGCTCTATGATAATATCACGACAACGTAAAATTAGCTCTGACATACCTTCAAAAAGCACATGAACCTCATATCCACCATCCACGCAGTATAATTCACTGTATAGCCATGCATGATTTACAATCTGACCTTCCTGCAAAATTATTTTCGACTCAACAAATGTAATTTTGTTATTTAGCGTAAAGCCCCCACTTGTATCTAAGAAAAGGATTAGATTAGCATCTGATTCGTTCTCAACATTATCGTCGTTAGAATTAGTGTCAACAAGATTAATTTCGAACTTCAATTCTTTTACCCAACAATCGTGAAAATTAAATTTCTGCCGAAGCTCTTTCGGTATTGCTTCTTGACTTTGCGCCTTCTGAAATTGCTGTAAGCCGTCATTCGTATTTTTTTCACTTTGTTTACTATACAAATTTAAGAGTTTAAAAACTTCTTTAGAGCAATAGTCTAATGCAAATACTCGAATATCCGCAATCTTGTCTAAAATAGGCACTGGAAGCTTAACGCGATAATGTTCGCAATTCCACTGAAAGCTATCTTGGAATCTCTTTTTCCATTCAGTTTCATCAAAAGGGGGCCTTGCTTCAAATTCAGCAACCTGCTGTTCAAATCTAGTCCGATTCTCTAAGCTCATCTTAGCAATGATTTCATCGATATTTTGGATTTTCTCTTTGCCTTCAAGCCATACCTCTACAGGGTTCATATCCATTAACATTTTTGTTGGGCCATAATTATAAATCTCACGCTGCTCCTCAATAAAATGCTTCTCTTTCTCCTTATAAAGGTACAAAAATAAAGCCTCATTAAAGTTCCCAGCTTGTTTATGTACCTTTTTACCAAGGTTTAATCCCATTTGCTGACTTTGTATATACCATTCCTTCGTTAAATATTTCATTCTTCCCCTCATTCCACTAGTGTTGAAAATAATTTTTATTGATTGTAGACAACCGATTTAAACACTTCATCTAGACGTTTATTAGAATCATTTTTCTCTTTTAAGTACTTAGTTTGTGATTGTGAGTTGCCTTGTGAGCTCATGCTCGTAGCCAGTTGCTCGAAATAATGGATACGCTCCTCTAAATATAAGTTTAGGTCTGTAATTTGCTCACCATAGTCTAGCTCATCGCCACTTCTCTTTTGCTCTAATAAAGATTGAACGCTATTAAAAATTTCATGCTCCTGTGGTATTAATTCATCAACAAGGATTTGAAATTGAACAGGTGGAATCGTACCATACTTTTCAATCCATCCACATGCCAGAATAGGTCGCAGCACATAAAAATATTTTTTAAGCTTCACTTGCTCCCCTTTTAAATACTCTCTATAGTTACCCTTTGCCATATGCAAGTAATGGAAAATACTTGATTTTGCTGAAAATAAATCAGATACCAAATTGTACAAAGGAATGGTCAGATGCTCCTGATTTAAATATTGAATTGGTGAATGGAGCCATTCTAGTAATGGTGGATTTGATTTGCGTAATAGCTGTAATGCCTTGCGTATATCCCATCCATTTACATCAAGATCATTTTCGAGAGGGCGTTCAATCACATCTCTTTGCTCAAAAATTGTTAAATAATCGTCAAGAGGACGTACATATATAAACCTAACATCATAATCACTATTTTGTGATTCAAACCCCCATGCCCGACTCCCTGACTCACATGCGTATATAATTTGAACCTGCTCTTCTAGCTCAATTTGTTGTAGCTTATGTAATATTTGTTCCTTCATTTTCACAACCTCCTTAAATACATCTTTACAGCAACTAAAAATCATTTATAAGCCTATCATGACTGAAACTGCCACACATTAACATGGCAAAAGTATTACAACATCCAAATTTTATAACATTTCTGCTAAAATAGAAAAATATATAGCACAGAAACGAGGTTAGACCTATGGCGAAAGAAAGCTTTGACAAAGAAATCCAATTACTCCGCATGCTTGTCTTAACAAGTGGCACATTTAACCGAACTGAATACGCTAAAAGACTAGGTATCTCTGTACATACTTTAGATAAAACGTTACGTAGATTAAAAGATATGATTGAAACTAGCTATCAACCTGAGACGAACAAATCAGAACAAAGCTTCGACTCAGCGATCGCCTACAATTATTACGATGCTCACGATCCATTGCTATTACTACTATTTAGAGCAAAGTCAGTTAAGCAAAGTGAGATTGTACGTTTATCCCTTATACTAGCAGCATTAAATGAAGGTCCACGCACCGTTATGGAAATGTTAGAATTATCCACGACTGTGACTACAGAGGATTCCACGTTGCCTGATGAAAAAACGATTCGTTCTGACCTAAAATATTTAGAAAGCGTTGGCGTTATTGCTAAACTTGGCACACAACGCCCTTTTCGTTACAAGCTAAATAATGAGCTTGTTACAGCGCTTACTAGTGAGGAGCTACTAGATTTATATGATTATATTGATGTGATGTCCAATACGCAGGTTCCTGCCGTTCCAGGGTACTTATTGCGTGATGGCTTAAAAAAGCAACTCTCTTTGTTTGATCAACAGCATGAACTCTTTTTATATAAATATCATTATTACTCTAGAATTTTAGATGAAGCTCATTTATTTTCATTATTAGCTGCGATTGCTTCTCATCGTTATATTACATTTACTTATTTTTCACCCAAAAAGGAAGTTAGCTACACGTCACAAAATAGTAATCCACAATTTCAGAAAGCTTCTTCAGGAAGTTTACAAACGACATTACCTTTAAAAATCGTTTATGATCACCAGTATGGTAGATGGTATTTGCTTGGCAGCAATCGAGAAGGCATTCGAAAATTTCGAATGGAAGGCATGACTGGTATTACAGAAGAACATGTGGCAGAACAAAAGCATTTTGAAGACAAGCTACAGTCATTAGAGGACGCTTTGCAATATAGTTGGCTTATCGATACAGGTAAAACAGTCAAGGTACGCGCCTTTTTTTACACCCCTACTGGTGCGCCAATTAATTTTGTAAAGGAACGTGTTCTTCTTCAAGGACAATGGGGAGAAATTGTGGAAGAAAATGAAGAGGGTTTTATTTATGAAATTATGGTGAATGGAATTACTGAGATTAAACCTTGGTTAAGAAGCTTTGGATCTAGCTGTGAGGTGCTGGAACCAAGATCACTTCGGCAAGATTTGATTCAGGAATGGCAGGAAATCAAAACCTTTTATGAACCAAATTAAATAAGTTAGTAAAAAAAGAGGATATATTTGTAATAATTCCAGTTGATAACATTTTTTATATTATCTATAATAGAAATGACTTCCATATATTTCTTACTTAACATTTTATGAAAGCGCTCTATTTTAATAGAAAGGGGCTGAGCTGCTTCCAAAATTGATTTGATAAAAAATAGATTAGAAATGATTGGGAGGTTTTATGATGCTGAAAGGTAAACTTTTTAAAGGCGCTTTAATCGTTACATTACTTAGCTCTATGTTTATTATTCCACCAGCTCCAAAAGCTGAAGCAGCTGACTTTAAATGTACAAACGGATATGTTGGTTTAACCTTTGACGATGGCCCAAGCCCACAACATACACGAAGGCTACTTACTGCATTAAAGCAAGCTGGCTTAAGAGCAACTTTATTTAACGTCGGACAAAATGCACAAAATAATCCTGGTTTAGTGAAGGAGCAAAAAGATGCTGGAATGTGGATCGGAAATCACTCCTTTACACATCCCGATTTGACCAAATTAAACAACTCTCAAATCACTTCAGAAATTACTCGCACACAACAAACGATTCAATCTTCAGCAGGAGTGACACCTAAATTGTTCCGTCCACCTTATGGCGCTACAAATAACAATGTAAAAAATATTATAGCTCAAAACGGCCTCAAGGAAGTATTGTGGAATGTCGATTCTATGGATTGGAATGGCGCTTCCACAGCACAAATCGTAGCCGCTGCTAACCGACTTAACAATGGCGATGTTATTTTATTACACGAACAATTTAATGCAACAATCCAAGCTATTCCTCAAATCGCTCAAAACTTACAAAACAAGGGGCTCTGTAGCGGTATGATCTCCCCTACCACGGGCAGAGCAGTTGCACCTGACGATAATCCAGGAAACCCTGGAAACCCAGGTGGTACTGTGGTACGAGTTGAAGCTGAGAATATGACTAAAGGGGGTCAATATACTGGCAATATTACTTCCCCATTTAATGGTGTGGTGCTATATGCAAATAATGACTCTGTAAAATTTACTCATAACTTCACTAGTGGAACGAACAATTTTTCACTCCGCGGGGCATCCAATAACTCCAATATGGCACGAGTTGATTTAAGAATTGGAGGCGTTTACAAGGGAACGTTTTATTACGGAGGTAGTTACCCTGCTGTGTATACGATAAATAATGTAAGCGCAGGCACTGGCAATCAGGTTGTTGAGTTGATTGTGACAGCAGATGATGGTACATGGGACGCATTTTTAGATTATTTAGAGATTCATTAATGCTCTATTTAGAAATCAGTACTTGACAATGACTAGTGGCTGGTAGCTACGATCCAGAGAGTTCTTGCGATTGTTGTTAAAATCATATTCCTTTTAAAATATATTTATGGTTGCAATTTTATTTTAAGAGACAACCTTCAGAATCTCTCTGTCTCTTCGCTAGTTTGGGTTAGTGGTCAAGCACTGATTTCAAGATTTGGCCTTAATTAATGGCATAAATAATATAATAATGGATTATCAATAAATGAAAAAGTCCTGATAAGATGAGCTACTCAACTTGTCAGGACTTTTCATATTTGTATAGATGGAGCCTAAAAACGAACTAACGATCTAACTACAGCCTTGGATCGATTTCCTTTTCCGCTGCTACTTCAAACAATAGATTTGCTGCAATATTTTTATACTGTTTATTTTCAGGCGTAATATCCGCTAACTTTACACCAAGCATTTGTCTTCCTAAACGATACTCATTTAGAGAAGTTTTTAGTTTACGTTGGATATTTTTTTGCTTGAACAGTTTTTTGTATTTATATGGGAACCGGTAATCATAGCCGTATACAATGCTTAAATATTGTTCATTTCGCACCTTCATATATGGCACAACGTTATCTGTTACATATTCTGGCTTAATGACCACGCCTTCCATTTGCTTCGCTGTCGTGAGTGTATTGAAGTATTCCCTTGCTAATGAATAGCTACCTTCACCTTCTAAATCTAGTACTACAAATTCATCCTCAGATAAAAAGGAATAAATTTGAGATGTTGCCCAGTCTGGTATAGACTCACTTCCATCTTCATAAATAAACTTTAAGATTGAAAATGGCTTATAATTGATTTCTACTGATGAATCATCTGAAGCATAAATTTCAAGCTGTCTCTTATACACTTCAAATGCCGCTTGTTGATCTGACACAGGAACATGTCTTTCCATAATTTCACCAACATGCTTATACGTTTGATAGACTGCTGAACCATATTTTTCGTTTAATTCAGCTTTTGTAACTTTAAACTGCTCTTGCTTAAATCCACTTGCCTCAAACTGACTCCTAAGCTTAGCAAGCTCATTATCAAACCCATGTTCAGCGAGAAAACCTAACTCATCTCCTAAGCCTTGCTCTATCACTTTAAACTGGCGATCAATTAAGCCAGCCCCCATGACACGCCAAGGCAGTAGTTCACCATCAAGCACCATCACTGTAATCTTATTTTCATCCATATAGGTACCAAATTTATTTAATAATGAAGTATAAATCGAAGTGAGGTCTACCCCTTTAATTTTATATCCGTTCCGACTAATTGCATAACAGGCTTCAAGCTCACGATTTAAGTAAATATTACACCGAGAACCCATATATTTTGGTTGGAGCACAACCTTCCCCACGCCACGATGTTTAAAGTAATCTAGTCCTCGCTCTAGCGATTCGAGTTCCCCTGTTTCTTCATTTTTATCTGCAGGTGACATTGTGCCTGAAATAAAGTTAACTTGGTTGTGTGTACAATAAGACAATCTACGTAAATCCGCTTCTGCCAATTCATGAACCATTACCCCAGTATTTTCACGTGCAAACAGGATAGGAAGCTCATCATCTTGCATTACCCCATTTTCACAGGATACTGATTTAAAAAATGGCTTATGCGCAATTTCAACTCCAGTTAGTTTATTACCATGTACCGCACCTGAATCCACATGCACTTTATTTTTCACTCGGAACGCATGCTTGGCAGCGACATGACCAAAAATATGAAAAGGATGGTTACTCACTGCTTCGTGCTCAATAAATTTAATTTGCCCCTCAATCGGCTCAGTTCGATCTAATCTAAAATTGCGCTGGTGCTTCAAGGACACATTGTCCAGTTTACCAATATACTTGTTCTGACATGGAGCATGGGTAATATAAAAGGAAGCGTGCTGTCCGCCTTGACTTGTATAAAATGGCATTGCAATTTCACATAAATGGTTAAACTTATCCCGCAACTGTGCATCTTCCATCAGTACCTTTGTGGAATCAAAGTAGGAGTTTAATAAATCCTGATCTATTCCCTTTAGCTCACCACGTAAGTATTTGTACACAAAGTTCTCATGGTTCCCAAGTACAAAGTAAAAATAGGCCTGATTATCGTACAAAAAGTTAATGATCGCGGCTGTATTTTTCCCTTTATCAATCCAATCCCCGACAAGCACTAATCTTGTATTTTCTAACTGTGCGCTTGCCACAAGCTTCCCATCTTTAACCGCATAACCATAGCGTTCAAGTAAGGAAATTAAAGATGACAGACACTCGTGCACATCCCCAATGACAATATAGTTATAATTACTAGGTAAAAAGGTTTGATGATATAACGCAACATTAGCTATTTCTACAGTGTAGGCTGGATTAGGTAGATCGGCTAATATAAAATCTTTAGCACGAACTTTGTGAATTTGATGATAACCTTCACGCGCTAACGCCCCTAACACTTCCTTACGCATGCGGTTAAGATGCGCGGTAATTACCTTTTTAGAACGATCAGATGCATAGTAATCCTTGCGATCCCGATAATCGAACAATACCACTTCTAGGTTGTAATGGTTTTGCTTCGCAATGGCGCTCACCTTTTGTCTAAAATCCTCTGCAAGTCCAGTTGTATCTACAACTACAAATTGAGCATTGATCGGAAAGCTAGTCACCGCCTGTAGCTTCTCAAACAACATATGAAACGCACCACTGCTCGCCTCCAGCATAACCTGATCATATTTATCATATTGGTAGCCTAATAGCTCTTGTCTAATTTCATCGGAAGATATATATTGCACATTACTTTGGACTTTATTGTTCGCTGTACTATGCATCGTGCTTTGTAACGTGCCTTGAACAGTGTCGTCCATTTGATTGTTTAAAGCAAGCCCCGCCTGTAGCTGAGGAATTAAAATTTGCTTCGCAAAGGTTGTTTTTCCACATTCCGTAGGTCCAACAAGCATAATAATTGTATGTGTATTTAATGTGATTTTCATTATTTACTCCTCCTTCCCTTTTACAATGACGCCTTGGGTTGTATAAATTCCATTTACCGCATCGCCGATCTCAATATACTCATAATAAAATCCAAGCTGTTCCAATAGCTCATGTATCCAAGCTTTAAACTTTGCTTGCCCCATTTCCCACTTGTGATCCTCATGTCTAAACTCATTAAGTCCATAATAGGTATTAAAATCCGCGTTTGGCGTTGTGATGATTAATTGTTCAAATTTAACATGAATACATAATTGAATGATCAGCTCTGTCGCTTGCTTCACCGTCATATGTTCAATAACCTCGGTCAAAATCACATCACATAACTCTCCGTTATATTGAGCTAAAAACTGATCTAATGAGCTGAATGTTGCTATATTATCTATATTTTTATTTTCTGCCTTACGGGCTACGGTTTCGATACATGCTTCGTCAATATCAATCGCATAATAGCTGTCTTCAATTTTTTCCGCAAAAGGAATCGCATAAAACCCTTCCCCACATCCTAGATCAAGTATTGACTTGTTAAAAGGTAAGTGTTCCCTAATAAAGTTGCGTCGTTGAAGCGCAGTACCCCCATAAGCAAAATCAATGTTGTACCATTTCGTTTGCTCCATTACTGCTTTATATTTTTGGAATCTATTTTTTCCATTCAAGAAATTACGAACAAATAAACTACGAATATAAAATGGAGCATCGATGATTCCAATACTTTTAATATATTTATCTAAAATACTGTCTGTCACATCCAAATGTTCATTACCAAACATCGCTAAAAATAGACAAAGTACATTGGCCGTATGGAGAAGCTCATATAAACTAGTTTGAGACGTTAATGTTAAGGAATAGCTTTTATGCGCCTTATGCTCCATTTTGAACTGAACATCTGTAATGTGCTGCTCAAAAAATGTAATATATTTAGGTAGCTCAATATGAATTAGATTAATAAATAACGTATGTGTATAGCCTGCTTGATCTTGCTCATGCTGCACCTTGGTTGGGGCTGAGAAAAACTCATGAAATGCATTAAGTGGAAATAGCGGCGTATTGTATCTGGATACGTTTAAATATTCAAATTCTTCTTGCTGATGCTGCTTAAAGGAAACCTCGTTGTCTGCATCTCTAAAATAAACATTGTAAGTTGCTTCATCACTGTACCAGCCATAGGCTAGCCCTTTACGAACTGCACGAACCTGCATCCCTGATTTTGGATTTTTTCTTATTAAAAAGCTGAATGCAGGATTAGTTGATTTTAATTGTAAAATTGCCATGTTCTTTCGCTCCCGACTAATTTCTTATGTACTTATTTTGCATTAAATTCCCATACCTGAACATGGCAAAAGTATTACAAAAGCTATTTATTTAAAAACAAGAGCGCCTTAATTAAACTGTTCATGTCTTCCCTATTGAGAGCTACAATATTATTAAGCTATAATTTAAGCATTAACTGAAATCAGGGCTTGACAGCTGGGCCCAAACTAGTGAAGAGACAGAGAGATTCTGAAGATTGTCTCTTAAAATCAAATTCCAACTCTATATGTACTTATATACAAAGGAATATGATTTTAACAACAATCGGCGCAAGAATGCTCTGGATCGTAGCTACCAGCCTCCAGTCGTTGTCAAGTACTGATTTATGAATACACCAAAGGAATTGAAGCCAATGATGAATCCATTTGAAAAAGTGTTTAATTATCAACTCATGAACAGTCTAGACTCATCTGGTATTTTTATTGTCACTGCGCAAGAACGTGCTTGGTTAAAGATGATGTTAGCTCATCCTGCGGCAAAAAGTGCGTTTGATAATGCTACTTTAGAGAAATTAACTACTATATTAGCTAACGATAAACAAATGGAGTTTTCCACTCATCTCATGCAAAAGGGTCAAAGCAAGGAACGGGAAATTTATCACCCACTTCTCCGTCCTCTCCGAAAAATGATTATGGATCAACAAGGAATGAAGTTATCTTACGAAATTAAACGTGGGGGAATTCATGAGGATATTAGTGGTATCCCTTATAAACTTGAATTTTCAATGATAAAAAGACAATGGTTTTTATTATGGTTTCATATGAAAAATCGTAGATTAATGTCCACACGCTTGGACAAAATTGTGAATTTGACCTCACAGGAAGTTGAGTTTGAGGACTTGAATAGGATTTTGAATCATGTAGAACAGTTCATTCAAAGACATAAAACTAAAGCGAAAATCTTAATTAATCCTATGTTTAATGGTGAACTGTCTAGAATTTTATACGCTTTTTCTTATTTTGAAAAAAAGGTGCATTACGATGAAGAAGAACATACCTACACCATCGAGATCCAATATGCTAGTAATGAGGAAGAATTTGTGTTATCCCGTATCCGTTTTTTAGGACAGCGAGTAAAGGTGTTAGAAGGGGATTATCTTAAAAAGCGGCTACTTGAGGCTGCAACGAAGGCGCTTGAGCGTTATCATGCTGAATAGATTGATTAGAAAGTCATTGCTAATATAAGTATATCTAATGACTTTCTTATCTTTATCCTTGTTGTACCTGCACTTCTACGCCTACTTTATTCACATAATTTTCAATTTCATTAAGATTAATAATTTCATCACTATGAGTTATAACTCTCTCATCATGCGAAACCAAAATAATAATTTTATTTACTTTTATTTGGTTAATGATATTTAATAATATATTTACACTTGAATGATCGATCATCGAGGTAGGCTCATCCATGATGATTACATCTGCCTGTTTAAGTAAAGCACGAATAATTGCAGATTTCTGTCTCTCTCCTCCAGATAATATTAGCTTATTTCCCTCCCTAGAACTTTCAAGATGCTCAAGTCCAAATAATGAGATATATTCATGATATTGTGCATGATCTAATCTAGTTAGATCAAGACCATACGTGATGTCTTCAAAAAAACTTTGTTTCATAACGACCGGATCTTGAGCTACAACTGCTAGTTTTTCCCTCCTTAAATGTTCAAGATTAATTTCTGAAAGTAGATCATCATTGTAGGTTATATGCCCATTTTGACTAGCGTATAGCCCTGCAATTAGCCTAATTAAGCTTGATTTACCTATTCCATTACGTCCAATAATGCTATATACTTTTCCTCTTTCGAAAGTGTAGCTGAAATTTTGAATTAAATCACTTTCTACAGTGTAGGAGAAATTTATATTCTCTAATTTAATCTTATGAATTGAGGCAATGATCTTCTCATTCGATTCTTCGGTTTCTATATCCCAATGTCCATTCATTCTTGATAATGATACCCTTGCAGTTTGGAAAGTCTGAATAAACTCAATAAAAAAATGTAGGGAACTGATGCTTATATTCAAATATGAAGTTACAATCGTTAACTCTCCTAGTGTCACAGTTCCGTTTACAACACCAATACCACCAATTAGCATACACAATATATTAGTAACAATTGTAGCTATTCCACTTATACTAGAAGATAAATTAAGTATTGTTAGATTTTTTTTCAATTTATGAAAGAAAAGATGACTAACTGACCTAATATCTTGCTTAAATAATGGCAACCAAGCATTCATTTTAACAGTATCAATCATAGCTAGCTGTCGATTCGATTCAGAAAAAAAGGCAGATTGTTGATTCATAAATTCAAGCGATGTTTCTCGAATTTTTGTTCGAAAAGAAAAATAAATGAGAAGGTATAGAGGTAAGCTCACGATAAAAATGATAAAAATAAGGCTGTTTATTTTTAATAATAGATAACCAGAAATGATAAATGTAATGACTCTAGGTATTCCATTTAAAAAAAAATCTAATAAATATCTAATAATTGCATTACTATCATTATTAATTTGCTCAGTTACATAGGATGATTCTAACTGACCAAAATATTCTATGGATGAGTTTTGAATATGCTCAGTTGTTGAAACAATATAATCAACAGCCATTCTAGTATTCGTCATTGCATAGACTACACTGCTAAAGAAACCAACTATACTACTAAAAAGATTTAATATTAATAATATTACTATCCAGTTAATCACATCATTATAGGATGGTTGTACTGATAAAATGTCTATAAAATCCCCAGTGATTAAAGGAATAACTAGAGCATTAATAATTGAAGTTGTATTAGTAAGCAAGATTAATAATAATAATTTATATTTATATTTGTAAGCATGGCTAGTAAATATCTTATAAAATGTCATGCCTCATATACTCCTTTTAAAATCAATTCATTATGTATTATTTGATTTAAAGAGCCCGAATTTCATCATTCGAGCTCTATTAAGTTTATAATTATTTCTACGTTCCCTCTATTGCCCGTGGACATAGTGCTTTACTCACACATTTACTTGCACATGGCTTACTCTGACTTGCACATACATTAATTTGGCAAAAAGTACCTTGACAACCACATGCTGCACTTGGACCTGTAGATGCAACTGGCTTTACTAAAAAATTCATCTTAAAACCTCCCATAATAAAATATTTATTATGAAGCTTTGCTATGCTTGATTAGCCACAGCAAAGTCAGCATAATCTAACAATTTTTTCTCCATCACATACTTATAGCTCGAACATCGATCCATCTTCTCATGTAATCTAGAGTGTGGGCAGCCCCCCATACACACCGGTAGGAATTTGCATCCTGTACACATGTCATCTTCACAGGGATCATACATCATGTATTGCAAAAGCTCTGATCTGTTGTGCGAAAAGTTATTATTTACTATATTTTCTATTGCTACATCTTTATTTCCCACATCTATCCAGCAGGCATATACATACCCTTCCGGGTCAATTACAAAGGATTCAGCAGAGTCAGCTGTACAATAACTACCTATCGGCGTTGGACAGGATAGGTGTCCTGTATTAAATCCTAATTGGGAGGCAGTCTTATCAAATTTATAACTGGTATGAGAGTAAGATTCCGTTGTTAAACATACGTTTGACTGATAGCAGTCATTAGAATTGTGTACATGACCAAGATACAAGCTTACTTTTTCTTTTAGTCCATATTGATCAAAAACATCAAGCAAATGATCAAGTTCAGGTTTATTCGAATCATCTATATTAATTCGTATAGAAATCGAATCTAAAATATCAGCAACATCCTTTGTATTTTTAAGGATTCTATTAAAGGTTGGTTGTCCACCAACTAATGGTCTTCGTTTATCATGAATATGCTCGGGACCATCAATTGTAATTTGTACAAATCCTACACGGTAACTTTTTAGTTCTTCAGCAATTTTTGGTGATAACAGATATCCATTAGTAATGATTCCAGCTTGATAACTAACATCGTTTTCATCACATAACTTAATAATTTCAGATGATAAGTAACGAATTGTATCCATACCGATTAACGGCTCCCCACCATACCAGGTGATGTGCAGGTTATTTATATTTTTGATTCGATTTTTTATTAGGTCCAAAATTGCTTGATGAACTTCATCACTCATTTTATAGGCATTTTTATTATCTTTTTCATAGCAATATGTACAACCCAAGTTGCAGTTAATTGTAGTTGCTATGGTCAGCCCTAAATGACGAGAGGAATACCTCTCTGACATTAATTTCATTTTGACCAAATCCAACTCATTTACATCCTTATTCAAAATAAAACCACCATACTCCAAGTCCTTTTTAAATTGATCATCCAGGGCATTCATATCTTCATTATCCATAAATTGCTTAAAGCTATCATACTTATCATTTTCCATTAGAGCTAAAGCACCCGTTCTTGAGTTATAAGCTAGAACTTTGGAGTCAGCTTCATAATCATAAAAAAAATTGTAATTTGATATTTTCATAAAAATCCTCCTCTATAATTGTTTTACTTGGAAATAATATTTTTGTTTATTAACAAGAAATATAATCTATTTATTTATTTTTCTATTATTAAATATTATATTATGCTTAATTGTATATTTTTACCTATAATACCAATAAAAATTGCTTTTAAATATAATATTTGTCATAATTCACTACAGTTTAAATAATAATTATAAAAAAAGAACCATCAATATGATGATTCTTCTATATAAGAATTCTATTTAATTAAAGAGTTTAGCTTTGTTCATTTTCAACCATTCTTACTTCTAACTGGCCCGTCACTTGATCTGCGAGGATAATTCTACCCTTAATACTTTCATCATTCTGTTTAAAAGTGAGTAATTGGGTTTGCTTTTTTTCAATTAATGATTTCAACATCGACGCAGTGATCGCTTTACCCTCAAATTCCTTCCATATTACAAAACCACAACCTTGCTTATAATGGCTACAACCGTAGCCCCTCCGACCTTCAATAAGTTGTCCACCACATCCCACACGCGGACAGGTTCCTAGTGGTACAAAGCCACCTGTATTAAGCTTCGTAGAGGCAGAACTAGAAATAGAAGGCTTTGCAGACGAAGATAAGCTTTTCTTGCCTGCCTTCGGTTTATTGGTTAGATCGCCCTTGGAACTTACACTTTTCTTGTTCTCATCCTTTGACTCAAATAAAGAAGCATCTGCCTTCGGTTGTACACGTACCTTATCGATGATGGACACTGTAAATCGCTTCACATTTTCCATAAACTTTTCTCTAGCCGCTTCTCCTTTGGAGATTTGGTGTAATCTTCGCTCCCATTGGCCTGTCATCTCAGGTGACGTTAGCAGTTCTACCCCTGCATGGCGAATAAGCTCAATGGCAGTGCGTCCTTTTTGGGTTACCGTAATCCGCTTGCCTTGCATCATTATGTAACCTACATTTTTTAAACGTTCGATCGTTGCGGCTCTTGTCGCAGGGGTTCCAAGTCCCCCCTCCTTCATCGCATCTCTTAGTTCCTCATTTTCAAGCTGCTTGCCTGCACTTTCCATCGCTTTTAATAATGTACCCTCTGTATACGATTTTGGAGGTTGCGTCGCTTTTTCCTTCGCTTCTGCTTCTACGCAATTTACAGGTGTTTCTTGTTCTACAGAAAAAGGCTTGTCCACAAGCTCTTCGCTTTCTTCGTCCTCGTCCTTTTTCTTGCTACGCTTCGCGGTTTTGTCCTCCGCAACCTGACATACCTTCCAGCCAAGTGAAAGTAGCTCCTTCACATTCGTTTTAAAGGTCTCCTTCTCCACCTCTGTCAAAACGGTATGCTGCTTATACATAGCAGGAGGATAGAAGTGGGACAAAAATCGTCTCACCACAAGATCATAAATGTGCTGTTCTTCCTTGCTTAACGTACCCGGCTTACGAAGTGTAGGCAAAATCGCATGGTGATCCTCTACTTTAGTTGGATTACATACCGCTTTATTATTGACATGTACCAGCTTCGCATTTCCACCATTTACAAGCTCCTGATAGTTTGTTGCTCTTAGCATCTGGAATACCTTTTGCATGCCGTCAATATTTTGTTCTGTCACATAGTTGGAGTTAGTACGTGGATAACTAATGACCTTATGCTTTTCATATAAGGCTTGGGCAAGATCCAATGTCTTTTTGGCAGAATACCCGTATTTCGCATTGGCTTCCCGCTGTAATAGAGTCAAATCATATAGCTTATAAGGATATTCCTTCGTATCCTTGACTTCATAGGACGTAATACGTCCCTCTTTCCCTCTAACCTTGTCCGCTATCCCCATAGCCTTATCCTTGTCTGTTAGGCGGTCACCCTGCCACATTCCACTATAGAGCCTTTCATCCTGCTTAAAGCTAGCTTTCACCTCATAATAAGTAAGAGAATCAAAGCTTTCAATTTCCTTTTGTCTATCATAAATTAAAGCTAGCACGGGCGTTTGTACACGCCCCACAGAAAGCAATGTTCGATGCTTTGTTGTAAAAGCACGTGAGGCATTCATACCAATCAGCCAATCTGCTTCACTTCTTGCTCTAGCTGCTTGGGTGAGATTTTCAAACTCAGAGCTATCATGCAGCTTATCAAAGCCCATAGAAATACTTTCTGCAGTCAAATCTGAAATCCATAGTCTTTTTACAGGCTGGTTCAGCTTTAATTGCTGCTGGATGAGTGCAAATATGTATTGTCCTTCACGCCCCGCATCACATGCATTAACAACTGCATCACAGCGCTTGGCTACTTCCTTAATAATTTGAAGCTGATCCTTTGTTTTAGGATTAGGTACAATTTTAAATTGCTCTGGTAAAATAGGTAGGTCCATAAAATTCCATTTTTTATATTTCACATCATAAGCATCTGGCTCTGCTAATCCTAGTAAATGACCAATGGCCCATGTAATGATATAGCGCTCCCCCTCCAAATAGGATCTGTTGTTTTTCGCCTTTGGCTCAATAACAGCAGCAATTGTTCTGCCCATATCCGGTTTTTCGGCAATTACGAGCGTTTTCATTGATATAGCGCCCCTTAAAATCTAATATATTCGCTAAAAAAAAGCTACGCACAATGCGCAGCTTTAACCGCTAACCATTATTATATCATATTATGGAAGCAAGGATGAACCCATCAAAAATTTGTCTACCTCACGCGCTGCCTCACGACCTTCATGAATTGCCCATACGACTAAGCTTTGCCCTCTACGCATGTCGCCCGCAGCAAATACTTTATCTTTATTCGTTTTATATTTGCCATAACGTGCTTTTACATTGCCACGACGATCTTGATCTAATTGGAGCTCATCCATTATGGTGCTCTCAGGACCATCAAATCCGATCGCAATCAGAGCCATTTGTGCAGGAAAGACCTGTTCTGTACCAGGGATTGGTGCATATATTTTGCGACCTGTCTCATCTACAGAACGTTTAATTTGCACCGTGTGTAATTCTTTCAAATTTCCATGTTCATCCCCAACAAAGCGGGTGGTCATAATTGAGAATTCCCGAGGGTCCTCACCAAAAATTGCCTTTGCTTCTTCTTGGGCGTAATCCAAAGTATATACGTTTGGAAATTGTGGCCAAGGGTTGTTAAGCTCATCACGCTCTAATGGTGCTTTGTCATGTGTACCAAACTGGGTAACACTTTTACATCCATGACGAAGTGCTGTCGCGACACAATCTGATCCTGTATCTCCACCACCAATTACGATGACATCCTTGTTCTCAGCAGAAATATAGTTTCCATCCTGAAGCCCCGAATCCAAAAAGCTCTTAATGGTGCTATTTAGATAAGGCATCGCATAATGCACACCTTGCAAATGGCTACCTTCAATGTTAAATTGACGTGGTTTTGTTGCACCTCCACACAGCACGACAGCATCAAATTGCGCTGTTATCTGCTCAGTTGAGATATCCTTGCCAATTTCCGTATTCGTTACAAAGTTAATTCCTTCTGCTGCTAATAAATCTATACGGCGTTGTACAACCGCTTTATCAAGCTTCATGGTAGGAATGCCATACATGAGCAAGCCGCCGATACGATCTGAACGCTCATACACCGTAACCTGATGACCTGCCTTATTCAGTTGTGCCGCACATGCCAAGCCTGCTGGTCCTGAACCTACAACAGCAACCTTGTAACCTGTACGATGCAAAGGAATTTCGGGTACAATCCAGCCTTCCTCAAAACCTTTGTCTACAATTGCATGCTCAATCGTTTTGATCGTGACGGGCTGTCCGATTAACCCAACGGTACAAGATCCTTCACAGGGTGCTGGGCACACACTACCTGTAAACTCAGGGAAATTGTTTGTTTTATGCAATCGATCTAGTGCATCGCGCCAAAGTCCACGATAAACTAAGTTATTCCATTCTGGAATTAAATTGTGAAGAGGGCAACCCGCTGTTCCCCCATGCATATCTATGCCTATATGACAATAAGGCGTTCCGCAATCCATACAACGGGACCCCTGCTGTCTAAGTTCTTCATCTGACATTGATTTATGAAATTGCTCCCAGTCCTGTACCCGTTCAGAGGGGCTACGGTCACTTGGAAGTACACGCTTATATTCCATAAACCCTGTTGGTGTTGACATTTTTAGTTCCCCCATCCGCATCATCATTTAAAAAGTTAGCAACGTTGTGCTAGTCGTATCTTGATGTTAGCATCAGGGGGAATCGTTATTAATGGATAATTAACATAATAATTTGCACTATTATGATTTTAAATAATTTTGCTTCGTTACGCATCCTAATAAATTGCCAGCAAGCTATGACGATAAACTGCTGTAGCTATAGCCTTACGACAAACGATGATACGTTAAAAAGCTATAATCATAGTTATTTTTTTCATCACGAACACCTGCAATTTCTTGCACTAACTTGTATTGATTCCAATCGATTTCAGGAAAAACAACGTCACCAGGTACCTCTTCCTTAATCAACGTCACAAGCAAAACGTCAGCATAAGGAATTAGATGCTGAAATAAACCAGCCCCACCAATGACCATGATCTCTTCGGTTTTAGCTAAAGCTAATACTTGGTCGATGTGGTGCAAAACTGTCGCACCCTCCGCAACATAAGAAGTATCATTTGTAAGAACAAGGCTTTCACGTCCTGGAAGTGGCTTACTCCCCATTGACTCCCATGTTTTGCGTCCCATCACCATTTTTTTGCCCATCGTTTGTGCTTTGAAATACTTTAAATCCGCAGGTAGTCGCCATGGTAAAGCATTATCTCGTCCGATCACACCATTTTGCGACATCGCCCAAATGAGTGTTAAGCTCATCCCATCACCTTCTTTTTAAGAAATTAGATATATAATTTTCCTAATATTGCCCATCTAAATCCCAACATTTCAGCTATTAATTAAGGTTGTTTAATCTTGAAATCAGTGCTTGACAACCACCACAAACTAGCGAAGAGACAGGGAGATTCTGAAGAGCGTCTTTAAAATCAGTTTCTCTCATTAAACTTTATTTCCATCATAAGAATCTGATTTTAACAACGATCGTAAGAACTCTCTGGAACGTAGCTTCTGTCCTCCAGTTCTTGTCAAGTACTGTTTTATAAATAGGACCTTAATTAAACAGCCACAATCCCTTTAATGGTTGGATGATGCTCATAATCAACGAACTCAAAATCATCGTACGTATAGTCAAAAATAGAATCTGGCTTACGCTTAATCACTAGCTTCGGTAATTCAAACGGTTCACGTGCTAATTGCGTATGCACCTGCTCCATATGATTGGAATAAATGTGTACATCGCCACCAGACCAAATAAACTCGCCTACTTCAAGGCCACATTGCTGTGCAACCATATGTGTAAGTAGTGAATAGCTAGCGATATTAAACGGTAAGCCTAAGAAGGTGTCCACGGAACGCATCGTCAGCATACAGGATAGCTTGCCACCTGCGACATAAAATTGAAACACAAAATGACAAGGAGGTAGCTTCATATTATCAACTTCTGCTACGTTCCATGCACTCACGATATGACGGCGAGAATCCGGATTTGTTTTGATTGCTTCGATTACTTTTGAAATCTGATCAATTTTTGTACCGTTAGGACTTTCCCATGCACGCCATTGCGAGCCATACACTGGACCTAAATCCCCATTTTCATCTGCCCATTCATCCCAAATACGCACACCATTTTCTTTTAAATAAGCAATGTTTGTTTCACCCTTTAAAAACCATAACAATTCATGAACTACGGATTTTAAATGAATACGTTTGGTCGTTACAAGTGGAAATCCTTTGCTAAGATCAAAGCGAAGCTGTCTACCAAACACAGATAACGTCCCTGTGCCTGTACGGTCTTCCTTTGCAACACCGTTATCTAATACGTCCTGTAATAAGTCTAAATAGGCTTTCATATTTTAAGCACCCCGTTACTTTTTATAATCTAACTCATTATATCAAACAGGCTCTTTTTTTCAATCGGTAGCTAGATTATGATTTGTTTATTGGGGTAATGACTTTACCATTTGGTATAGATTTTCCATCTTGTTCCTGCATCCCACCTTCTGGCATAGGAGGACCATCAATATCTCTAAAGTACAGTGGTAAACCTTCTGACATAAACATATTTGTTGTTGCAGGGTTTTGCTGTTGGTGATGGATGTGTAAATGAGGTTCACTACTATCTCCCGAATTTCCTACTTCCGCAACAATCGTTCCCTCCTGAACATGATCTCCCTGCTTGACCCTAATGGAATCCTGCTTTAGATGAGCAAGTACTAGAAACGTCCCAGTTTCATCTAATTTTATATAAATATGATTACCTACCATTGAGCCATCGCTCTCTTCATTGATACCATGGTCTTGCTCTGAATCTATTGCCTCCACAATCGTTCCCGAGGCTGGCGCAACAACTTCTGCCCCAAATGATCCAAAATCCTCAAGTGAATGAGATTCCACAGATACTGGTAACACCAATAAATCGTAAGCAAATCGTTCATTTGGAGCAATCACATGATAATTTGTAGCGAGTGTATCCCCACCCCAACCAACAAGCGCAGGTTGACTAAAGGGCCAGCGTATCGTAACCGCAGGTGTCAATTCATTTAGATTAACAGGATATGGAAACTGAGCGACACCAAAAAACCAACTGATAGGAAAAGCTAAGCCCGCAAGCAAAATTAATTTTATTACAAACCATCTTCCTATTTTTTGCTTTTTACCATATCTAATCCATAAACCTTGTCCAAGGCTAAACAATAAACCAACAGTAGCTAATATGGAGAAAAGTTGGATTAACCACCAGCTAATAACACCAGCCGTCCCTTTCACAAAAAACACCATGCTCCACAAGGTTAGTAATAAAATGCTTAAAGTAATTACATCCCCCTTCGTCCTTCTTAATTGTTTGGATCCTACGTCTGCTTCTAAATTACTAATTTTCATGATTACACCTTCGATTTCTTGAATTATTAATTTGTTAATTTATTGATTGCTTAACTTCATTGGTTCTTCAGGTCTCACTTTGTATGTAGTTTATAATGACAGTCTAAAGTATTCTTTTTAAAATAATTGGAATTATTTATTACGACTCTATAACATTTTTCTAATTTTTTAGCTGTAATAAAATAACAAACTGGACTAAAATAAATGTAGAGTCGCTTGTACAAATGGAGGCGGAAAAATGAACGATTATATTCCATATTTAAAGAATTTATTGGCGGAAAAGGTTAGCTTTAAGCTCATAGAAAAAGAAGCTGAACAATTTTATAATGCGCATTCTTTAGAAGATTGCTACAAGACAGGACTTGAACTGTATAAGTCAAGTAACTACCAAGTTCAAGAAGCAGGTGTTTATCTGTTAGGATATGCTGCTACTGAATACAGTTACGCTTTGTCTTTCCTTAAAGATGTAGTTAGCCTTCATGAGAACTGGAGAGTGCAAGAGATATTGGCGAAAGCATTTGATATTTACTGTAGACTCATCGGTTATGAAGCAGCTTTACCTGTTATAAAGGATTGGCTAGCCAGTGATGTTGCTAATACACGTAGAGCAGTTTCTGAGGGACTGAGAATATGGACAGGCCGCCCCTATTTTAAAGAAAATCCTCAAGTTGCCATAGATTTATTGTCTGCTCATAAAGAAGATGAAAGTTTGTACATGCGTAAGTCAGTTGGAAATGCATTAAGAGATATAAGCAAAAAACACCCAGAGTTGATTTCAAAAGAACTTCAGCAATGGAATTTATCCTCAAAAGAAGTAGCACAGGTTTATAAATTAGCAAATAAATTTATTAGCGATTAATATCATTACTCCATACAAATCCGAATACAAACATGTAGTTAATTCATAAGGAGTTAGCTACTTTTTTATGTCTATTTATTCAGTAAGTCATAGGATAGTTTAAGCTAAAAAATTTTTTATCTTGTTACAGTTAGCTTTGAGTGTCTACGATAAACATAGATTTATATAAAAAATAGTAAAGGTTCCATCACAGAAAGGAATAAAAGATATGTTTAATCCTTTATTTTTATTTGCTCAAAAACCTAATCTTTGGGAACGAAGTAATAATCTCTTTTGGGATGACAGTCATATCTCGTCCAAAATGCTTGAAGCTCATCTTAACCCAAATTGGGAAGCAGCAAGTCGTAAACACAGTGATATTGATGCATCCGTAAACTGGCTTTCAAGACTTATCCCAGCCTGTAGCAAAATACTTGACCTTGGTTGTGGTCCAGGGCTATATACTAAACGCCTTTCTAATCAGGGATATGAGGTAACCGGTTTGGATTTTTCTAAACGCTCGATCGCCTATGCACAAGAGCATGATCAGCAAAGCGAATATATTTATCAGAACTATTTGGAGCTTGATTATACTGAAGCTTTTGATGCTATTACTTTAATTTATTGCGATTATGGGGCGCTTACTTATAATGAAAGACAAACTTTACTAGGAAAAGTTTTTTGTGCTTTGAAGCCTGGAGGTCAGTTTATTTTTGACGTCTTCACTAAGAAAACTCAACAAAGTACGCAAGACACTTCCTCATGGTCTATGTACCAAGACGGTGGTTTTTGGAGTGCGGAGCCACATCTCTGTCTTGAAGCCGAGTACTATTTTGAAAATAATTGTATAAAAGCTAGTCAAGCCATTATAGTTACAAAAGATGAGGTTCATAACCATATAATCTGGAACACAGTATTTGATCTAGATACGCTTATCCCTGAGGTGCTCCCTTTTGGTTTTCAGGTAAATGGAAAATACGATGATATTTGTGGCAGTCCATTTACTGGGGAAGCGGATACGCTTTGTCTTGTTTTGAAAAAAAGCTAATACACATCACAAATTACATAAAAATTTTTATAAAAAAGTAAACAATAAAGCAATGTAGGATAAGAAGGATAGAATGTTAGACCCTACAATAAAATTAACCGTACGGGAGAAACAAGAGGTGATGATTTGGAACAAATAAAAGCAATACAACGAGCCATTGATCTTATAGATGAACAGATTACAGATAAATTAACGATCACTGAGCTCGCTAATGCAGCAAATTTTTCGGTATATCATTTTAGTCGATTATTCACTAATTTAACAGGAATGTCCGTCATGGTGTACGTCACTCGAAGAAAACTACAATTTTCTCTTTATGACCTTTGTCGGGGCAAAAAAATTGTAGATGCGGCTATGGAGTATGGATTTGAAACCCATGCTGGATTTACTAAAGCGTTTAAACGGTGCTTTGGATATCCCCCTTCCCTGTACCGCATTCATGCTGAAGCAACTTTACCAAAGAGAATTATACTATCGGAAATAAAAAAACACTTACTAGGAGGAACGATGTTGCAACCTCAAATTATTAATATGAACGCTTTTGTCATTGTTGGATATACAAGCCAACATGTTATGCCCGATGTAACCCGAACAGGTGATATTCCAGCTTATTGGGACACGATTAACATGGAGTATGCTAATCCTCTCACCCTGCTACATGATACCTTTACAAAATCTAAGCATTGTGAGTATAGCGTCTGTTTTGATGCGAACCTAGCAACAGGAGCCTTTACTTATCTTCTTGGAGTTGGTATAGACAACGACGAAGATATGGATCAAATCCAAAGTAATATGTTTAAAAAAGAAATGCCAGGTGGCTTATATGCTGTATTTACAACACCACAGGTTCAAAGTGAAAAGTACACGGAGTCCATTCATGACCTTTGGAAAACGATTCTAGAGAATTGGCTTCCTAATTCCCAATACGAATATGATGAGGAACGCTGGGATTTTGAGTATTACGATGAGCGTGATCATGCGTGGGAGCATAACAATAAGGTGCAAATGGATATTTGTATTCCTATTCGTAATCGACAGTAGATTGATTAAAATTATTTTTAAAATCGAAATCTAACAGCAAAAAGCCAGTGTATTTCACTTTGTACTCATTGTGAAAGTCCACTTGGCTTTTTATAATAGCAACTTTAAATAAAAACATACTCCCCATCACCAAGCACAATACTTTTCCCTTTTAGCGCTGGTGCCTCTGTTTCAAACACAACTTGCTTGAACTGATTTTCATCTCCTTGCTTAAAAACAAAGAATTTATCACCAACTTGCAAACTAAAATTATGATCCTCTAGCTCTGTAACAGCTAGTCCAAACAACGAACCCCAATGATTAGCTACAGCGGCAGGATTAGAGACATGGAACACAGCACGTTTAATATCTACCTGTCCCGCAGGATGAGGTTTGATGACGCCAGTTGAAGTAAGTCTCTCCAATCTTTCCTCATCATTGCCACTCCACTGAATTATAAACGGATAAACTAACCCCTCAAAGTCACCATCTATGGTCATCATCCGCCACTCTATTAATCTACCTGCGTTGTCTAATCGCTTACCATCAAGAATTGGAGATAATGATAACCCTGCCGCATGAAGAGTAGCCGCTACTTGGTCGATATCATCTGTACGAAGCACAACTCGACTTAATTGCTCATGCTCAGGTAAAGTTTTTACCGCATCTCTCACAACAATATTATGTTCACTCGCCTTTGCTAGCTCAGCATTTTCAATGCCTAGAAATTCGAGATAGGTTAAGCCAAAGTAACTCAAAGCATTATAGGTTCCCCAATCCTTATGAGAACCTCCCTTAAAGGCCGCCAGACCATGTTCCTCAAACACTTCAATCGATTTAGATAAATCGTTAACATAGTGTACCAAATGATCCCATTTCACTGTTGCCATCGTTATTTCACTCCCAATTCCGTAGTACGTTTCACTGCTGCAAGTACACTTCGTTGTAGTCCAGCCGCAAAATCACTATGATTTAATTCGTATAAACCATGCATTCCAACACCACCAGGAGAATTGTTAATATCAAGCAGTTGCCTTGGATGTAGTCCTGTCTGTTGTAGCATTGCTACTGAACCAAGCATATTTTCTAATGCTAGCTTCCAAGCTTGTTCACGAGGTAATCCTGCAAGCACCCCTGCATCAACAAAGGATTCAAGAAAATAATAAATATAGTTCGGGCCTGCTACACCAAACCCTGTAAAAGTATCCAGCAACGCCTCATCTATATACTGCACCTTGCCAAATCCAAGTAGAAAGGACTCCACCTGATCACGCGTAGCATGTGCATTTAAAGTAACGCCACTATACCCGTATCCTGTATCTGTTAGCGTGTTTGGAATAACCCGAATAATTGGACGGTTAGCCCCAAAATATTGAGCTAATTGTTCAATTGTCACCCCTGCCACGATCGATAAGATAGACGCATTAGATGGGGCAAATTGCTGAACGAGCTGTCCAAGTGCTGTTAAATCGTCTTGGGGTCGTACCGCAATGACAATTAAATCTGCGTTAGACAAATGTTGTTGTTGTGTCCCATCCGTTTTAATTCCATACTTACTGTTCAAAAATTGAAGTCGTGCTTCATTAATATCCGCGACACTTATTTGCTCCACAGCTAACGTCCCATTGGCAATGCTTGCGCGAATGATCGCTTCTGCCATCTGTCCGCCACCTATAAAATGAATAGCTTGCTTACTCACAAGAACCACTCCCCTGATTAATTAACTTTATACTAAGCTTATACTTAATTAATTGTTTTTCCACGCCTCTGGCATAATGAAGCCTTTATATTTATCTAAGCCTAGAATGTATTCCTCAAATTCCTTAGATTCATAAGCCGCTTTTAAATCTTTCGCCCACTGACTATTTTCATCTTTTTTATTTATAGAAACGATAATTCTATGCTGCATCGGTGTGTTTTCAATTTTCAAAGCATCTGTTATCTTTCTGCCTGAGCTAGCGATAAAATTACCATTAATAATTCCGTAATCTACGTCCTGAAGTGACACTAAAATTTGAGCTGGGTCCAATATTTTGATATCAATTTTATATTTGGCTGGCTCCATGGAGTTAATGTTAAAATCAGCGACACCTGCACCATCCTTAATTTTGATCCAACCCAATTCTTCCAAAATACGAAGCGCGCGCTCTTGATTTACTGGATCGTTAGGTACAGCAACGGTTGTCCCATCTTTGACATCATCTAACGTAGTATGATTTTCAGAATAAATACCTTGCGGAGCTCCAGGTACATAAGCAATCCCTACCATATCTGCATTGATTTCCTTGTTAATTGCCTCCATATAGGCAGTGCTTTGGAATATGCTTGCATCAATTGCCCCTTCCTTCATCGCTGGGTTTACTTGCATATTTTGCGAAAAGGTTTTAATCTCCACCGTATATCCCTTTTTCTCTAGGATCGGCAATATAGATTGGCGAAATTGCTCTTCATACGTACCTACACCAAAACCAACTGTAATTTTCTTTTTATCCCCGTTACCTGCTTCTTTACCGCTACCACCGCCATTCCCACAAGCGGTTAGCAACGCTAAAACTCCAATCAATAATATACCTACTATCTTTTTTAAGTTATTTCTCTTATTCGTCTTCTCCATCTTTTTCATCCTACTTTCTGTCTCTATTCAAATATGGTATTTTTAAATTGCTCCAATGCTTCATCCGTTACATTTATTGGAATTGCACAATTAGGAGTAAGAATAAACGGCTTGTCCTTCATAATCTCCAAGGCTGCTCTTGCCTGCTGCTTAATCTGATTAATATCATTGACTGCAAATAACCCGTGATCAACGCCCCCAACTTTAGTTGCTTTCACCTTTGCTTCTAACCCTGCGTTTCCCTCTGCTACTGTATCCCAACTGATCCCATCAATCACATAATCATTAAATTTCTCAGGTTGTGCATAAGAACCGCAGGTATGAAGGATGTTTTTTCCATTACGTGCAGCCTCTAAAACGATAGAATCATAAGGCCTAGATAGCTCATCAAAGCTTGCTTTATCAAATAAATCAGGGTGAGCCGTCCCCGTCACCGCATAAAATAAACCATCAGAACCTGCTTGCTGTAATTTTTGCACATAATCTGCTAAGGTTAGTGAAATTACATGCAATGCGTGATGTGCCGCAGCACGGTGCTCTTTAAACAAGGAGTCTAATGTTACAGGCTGTTCAATCCCAAACACGGTTTTTGTCACATAAGCAGAACGACCAACAATAAAAAGCAAGACTGTTAACGGTGAAAATATCGTTTGAATAAGAGGGGTGTCTGGAAGTCCTCGCCGAATTTGCTTAACTGCATCTAAATGCTCTTTTAAGGAAGGTGCTTCTTCTGCTTTTTTAACTTCAAGCTCCCAGAGATTTGCTGCTGTTGGTACCACCGTCGTTACTTGTCTAGGGAAAACTGTCTCATAATGATCAAAATCATATTGATTTCCCCAAGCCTCCGCCAAATAAGTGGCTCTTGGGTTGATTTTTACAAAGTCCCAGTCATATCGGTTCGTAAAAGAAATCGTAGCTTTAGCTAAATCATCCGCAGTCTGCTCTTGATCAATAAAATGGCGCCAACCACTGACAATAGGACGATCTGCCTTTTTTCCCGACAATATGGCTTTAAAGCGGTCTTGCTTACTCCACTCACCCATTTCCCCCTGCTCCTCTCAAAAATAAAAATCACATCTATTTAGCGTCTCTTTATCCTCTATTGTCTTTAGTAACGACGAATTTTTCTAGCCAACGTATTCCCTAACGACTGAATGCCTTGTACTAAAATAATTAAAATAATAACAGTAGCGATAACAACAACCGTATCAAAACGTTGGTAACCATACACGATCGCCAAGTCTCCTACACCACCACCACCTACCGTACCTGCCATTGCCGTCGCCCCGATAAGTCCAATGGTCGCTGTGGTTAACGATAAAATTAATGATCCTACCGCCTCTGGCAATAAAAAGTACCAAATAACTTGAAAAGGCGTCGCGCCCATCGATTCTGCCGCTTCTACAATTCCTGGGCTGACCTCTAATAACGAATTCTCGACTAAGCGTCCAATATAAGGGGCAATGTATATAATTAGCGGTATAATCGCTGCGCTTGTTCCGATAGAGGTATGGACGACAAATCTAGTAAACGGAACGATCGCTACGAGTAAAATAATAAATGGCAAGGAACGAACAATATTAATAATTGGATTAAGTATGCTGTAAATCACCTTATTTTCTATAACTCCACCAGGACGAGTAATGACAAGCAATACGCCAAATGGAATCCCTAACAAGGAGCCAAAAAACAGCGAGATACCAACCATCTGAACCGTTTCAATAAACGCCTGCAAAAACTGCTGGCTTGTGATTGTGGTTGAGAACATCAGATTCCACCTCCTCTACAGTAACGCCATGACTTATCAAGAAAGACACTGCCTTATTAATTTCTACAGGATCACCATCAATTTGTATAATCGCTGTACCCAAAATCGTCTCTTGAATTTCAGTCATATTTGCAAATAACAGATTAAATCTAATTCTAAATGCTGAAATCATTTCATATAAAATAGGCTGTGATGCAGATTGACCTACAAAGCTAAGCTTATAAACTACGCTTTGAGCCCCAACGTGGATCAATTTTTGTACAGATGGGGTCATTGTGTTTTGAATGACTGTTTTTACAAAGTTTTGCGTAGTCTGATGTTGTGGACTTCCAAATACTTCTAACACACTACCTTGCTCGATAATTCGCCCTTCCTCCATCACGGCGACTTTATTACAAACCTCTTGGATCACGGACATTTCATGTGTAATGATCATCACCGTAATGTTGTATTCTGCATTAATTTTTTTTAATAGCTGTAAAATCGAATGAGTAGTTTGTGGATCTAAAGCTGAAGTTGCTTCATCACATAATAAAATAGAGGGGTTTGAGGCAAGCGCTCTAGCAATACCAACACGTTGCTTTTGTCCACCCGATAATTCATTGGGATAACTGCCCGCTTTATCACTTAATCCAACGAATTCTAGTAATTCCGTCACCCGTTTAGAAATTTCTTGTTTATTTTTTTTAAGGAGAACGAGGGGGATCGCCACATTATCAAATACTTTTTTAGACTCTAGCAAATTAAAATGCTGAAAGATCATGCCAATATTTTTTTTCGCTGTGCGTAGCTCTTTGTCGCTATACTTACCTAAATTACGGCCGTCAACCCAAACCTCTCCTTTTGTTGGTCTTTCTAAATAGTTGACTAATCGAATTAATGTGCTTTTGCCAGCCCCACTATAGCCAATAACACCAAATATATCGCCCTTTTCAACCTTTAAACTAATTCCCTTCAAAGCTTCAATCGTCTTCCCTTGTCGAGTGAACGATTTATACACATTTTTTAATTCGATCATGTCTATTCCCCCCATTCAAAATCAGTTGTTATTTATATTTAGTTTCACTAGCGCCTGCTCTGCTAATAACGCAAAATATTTAGCGGCGGGTAAAATCGCAGCTTCATCCACATCAAAACGAGGGTGATGTAATGCATGCGCTGGACCAGCTCCAATATTAACAAAAGCGCCTGGGATGTGCTGCAAATAAAATGAGAAGTCCTCTCCACCCATTTGGGGTGGGATATCAAGCACCTCATATCCAAACTGTGAGGCAATCTCCTTCGTAAAATCAGCCCATTCCGCATCATTTATCGTTGCTGCTGGACCTGGATACCAATGTAGCTGTGCCTGCGCTCCTGCTGCTGCAGCAATTCCTTCAATAATGCGTGTCATTTGTATCGGAATTTGGGCACGAAGCTCCTCATTGTAAGTTCGCACTGTTCCCTCTAATTCAACCTTTTCGGGTAACACATTCCATGTAAAACCACCATGAATACGAGTTACGCTTAAAACCAAAGGTTCTGTTGTAGTATTTTGACGGCTCACAATGGTTTGTAGTGCAGTAACGATCTGCGCCGCTGTAACAATCGCATCCACCCCATGCTCTGGTGTCGCCGCATGTGCGCCAACTCCTGTAACCGTAATTTCAAATCGATCTACACTCGCAGTTAAAGCGCCTGATCTTGTTCCAAAAACACCAGTATTTAAAAATGGTGAATTATGAATACCAAAGATGGCATTTACATCTGCAAGTCCACCTGAGTCTAGAACACTTCGTGCGCCATGTCCTGTCTCCTCGGCGGGTTGGAACAACACTCTGACTTTTCCAAGTAATTCACTTTCACGCTCTTTTAACAATAAAGCCGCACCTAAAATCGTTGCCGTATGAAAATCATGTCCACACGCATGCATTTTTCCAGCGATTTCTGAGGCAAAGGGTAATCCCGTCTGCTCCTCTATTGGAAGCGCGTCAATATCACAACGAATGGCTACAATTGGTCCAGTACCTTGCCCAATTTCTGCAATGAGTCCTGTTTTTAATGGTAAATCAAGAATATGAATGTTGGCATTGGTTAACCATTCCCTAATTTTCTGTGTCGTTTTGAACTCTTCATTCGCTAACTCTGGCTCTCTATGTAGGTTTCTACGAACCTCTATTAACTTGTTAGCTAATGCTTGATCAACTTCATTATTTAATTTATTCATAGGTTGCGCCCTCCCTTTTTTGCTACGTATTTTCTGTAATTAATCCAAAATCTTATGTAGCCGTTCAAACTTTTTTATACTATATTCCAATTAATCCACTTAGTCAAGTAGGAATTAAACTTTAAAAAAAGCCTAAACTATTCATCCGAAATACTGATTAGAATTTCGAATAATAGCTCAGGCTCTCAGGTTATAAGTTGTAAGTAAATAATAAATATATTAAATATGAGTTATTGAATCGTTATCTATGAAAATTATAACTCTATCAAACTAAAGCTTGATGTCCTTCACAGATCCAAGCAAATCCTCTGCCATTATAGCAAGAGCCTGTGAAGATGAATTAATCTCTTCCATCGTCGCAAGCTGCTCCTCTGTTGCGGCGGAGACATTAATCGCACCTGAGGAGGTCTCTTGTGCAACAGCGGCAACCCCTTGCAGAGATTCTGCTAACAGATGTGTAGCATTTGACATGTGTTGAGAAGCTTCAGAGACGGTTTGAATTTGATGATTTACAGCATCTACTGCATCCTGTATACCCGTAAAGGCTTGTCCTGCTTCAGATACAGCTACAATTCCTGCCTTCACGACTTCTGTACCTGTCTGTACAGATTCAATGGTACGTTCAGTATCTGACTGAATGGAACGAATGAGCTCATAAATTTGGCTACTTGATTCCGCAGACTGCTCCGCTAATCTACGCACTTCATTGGATACGACTGCAAAACCACGACCTGCTTCTCCTGCCCGTGCTGCTTCAATTGCAGCATTTAGCGCTAGTAGGTTCGTTTGCTTTGAAATACCGGCAATAACATCTACGATTTTTCCAATTTCTTCGGATCGTGCCCCTAAGCCACCCACTTCTTCAGATATTTGTTCAACTGTGCTTTGAATATTTCCCATTTGCTTCACTACTGTCTGTATGGAAACACGACCTTCTGCTGCATTTTGGGCGGCTAAAAATGATTTTTCAGCTACTTGCGAAGCGGTATCCGCAATATTATTTGCCTCTATAGATAAATTACTTACAAATGTAACGCTTTCTTGTACCGCAGTGATTTGCTTCTCAGCACCAACAGATACCTGCTCAATAATTTCGACAACCTGCTCCGTTGCTTTGGTAGTTTGCTCTGCGCCAGCGGTTAGCTGCTCGGAGGAAGCGGCAACCTGCATGGCGTTTTGTGACACTTGTTCAATTAGACTGCGTAAAGTCACTAACATGGCATTAAACGAGGAGGCTAACACACCAAGCTCATCCCGATTTTTAATCTGGATTGGTTCACTACTAAGATCCCCACTTGCAATAAGCTGCGCAGCTTTCGTAATTTGAATCGTTGGTTTGGAAATCAATCTAGCAATCCAAAATGAAATAACAGCACCTAGCAAAACAGCACCAATAGATATAAAAATACTCGTCTGTTTAGTTGTTTCCATATTATCAGAGATAGTCTGCGTTTCTTTGACTAGTAACTCTTCCTGTTGCTTTATATAACGATCTGCTGTTTCTAGAAATTTATCAATAATCGGATCATTTTTTTGAGCTGTACGCATGTAATCTTCCACTTTATTTTGTTTCTTAAACTCAATCATCGCTTCGGCATTACTGACATAATTCCCTTGTAGTAAATCGAGTCCTTGCAATAATAACCAGTCGTTACGATCTGTCGTTTTACTCTGAATTTCTTTGCTGACTTGATTATATTTTTTCACTGCCTCTCGATATGCCTTTAAATCCTCTTCTTTGTTCATTAATAAATAATTAGTAATGGTTAGATTTTCCTCTTTAATTGCGATACTCAAATCTTTAACTTGACTTACGACTTGAGCTCGTTCATTCAATAACTTCTGATACATATCGTTTGCGGAATTTAGTTCTATATAATTAAGTCCAGCAATTACAATCAGCAGGAGAAGAATAGACAAGAAGCCTGCATATAGTTTTTTGGCGATCGTTAGTTTTAATTTCAGTTTCATTGTTTATTTCCCTCCCCTATTCATTGTTTTGTGCAAAAATTTCTTTTGCACCTTCTCTAAATTGCTGTGCTGCTTCAGTTGGCGTAATTTGTCCATCTAACATTTGGTTTCTCACTGTATTGAACAAAATATTAATATTAGTTGAAATTAATGGGGCAGGCGGGTCAATTGGGCTAGAGTTCTTTTCAACGTAGTCCATGTAGGCATATTGCACTTTATCACGTTCCTCTAACTTCTGCTGAATATGCTTACTTACTTTATCCGAAGCTGGAACCCCACGTTCTCCTAACAAAATGTCATTGGCATCTAAATTATTAAAGAAGAAATCAATAAATTGGGCAGATGCTTCTGCGTGTTTTGTATAAGCAGAGATGGAGAAAAACATAGATGGCTTCACATAGTTTGCCTCTTTACCACCTTGCATTGAAGGTAATGGTAACAGCTCCATGTCTAAACCTGAAAATTTGTTGTATGAAATGACATTGTTACTTGTAATACTATGAAAAGCTGCAAGTTTATTCGCAATGAGTGAGTCTTTATCTGAGGAAATTTTGTTAATAATATCAGGAGGTACCATCAGCCCTTCATCCACTAGCATTTTTTCCATTTCGAAAAATTTAGACAATAGTTCGTCTTGCTCATAACCAAGACCATTTCCGTCCTTATTATATAAGGTGGATCCATTTTGTCTCAGGTAATAAGCAAAATCTAAACCCGCTGATCCGATGGGGTAAAAATCATCATTATCCACTTTATCCTTGAGTTCTTTTGCAGTTGCAATCAAATCTTCATACGTATAGCTAGGCTGAGGCACAGCTACACCAGTCTGATCAAAAATTTCTGGATTGTACATCATCGATTGTGCATTGACACCCGTAGAAATTCCGTATAGATGATCGTAAAAAGTTGCAGATGCTACAGAACTGTCAATCATATCTGAAATATTTAGCTTGCCTGCTTTCACTAAATCATCCAGTGGCATAATCAACTTACGTTTTATGTATCCATCAATATATTTGTAGTCCATTTGGATTACATCTGGAAAATCCTGATCTGCTGCTTTGGAAGCAAGTAAAATCCAGTAGTCACTGTTAGAAGCTTCGATTGGTTCAATTTTTATGTCAGGATACTTGCTTTCGAACAAATCAATTACTTTTAGCGTTCTTTCTTTACGGCCATCGTTGCCCCACCAAGCGACTTTAAGCACAATCTGCTCATTCTCTTTCTTTTTATTTTCTGCTGGCTCACTCTCCTTTGAATTCATGCATCCACTAACGATTAAAGCAAAAACAGATAAAATAATAGCAACCCTCTGAAACCCTCTCTTTTTTCTCATATTATCCCCCTCATGATTCGTTAGACCTATGAAATAGGTATGAGATATATATCGGTATTGTGATGGCATGTTGAGAGAGCGTTGTCATGAAAATTTTGGAACATAAGTTACATTGTTAGTAGGTGCTACAAAAACATAAAGCGGCTTTATATTTTCCACTTAAATTGTTACGATAAATACTGTAATTCTGTAATTAAAAAGAGAATTTTTAAGCGAAAAAGTATCTAATAAGTTTAAAAATTTAGTCACTCTCTATTTTTGCATTGGTGCGAACCCCAAGCTCACATAAAAACCCCAGATCCTCCGCACCTCGCATCCCACAAGGGTTTGTAGCTTTTCAGGCATTTTTTTGCTATAATAAAGCGCTTTAAAAGTTCCTTCGCACTTTTGAGCCTGAAATCCCTTGTCCTGTAAGGGCAGAAAAGGAACGCTGTCGCACTCTGTGTGGGTGCGTGGATTGAAATACCCTTGCACAAATCACCTCTAAGGCGTTTTGTGTCGCACTCTGTGTGGGTGCGTGGATTGAAATAGCCTGTTTGCATCTGATAACAATAGTCGCACTCTGTGTGAGTGCGTGGATTAAATCATCTCTCCTTCTAGCAGAAAATTCTAAACACAAAAAAGCTGGAGCTAAGGAATCCCTTGCTCCAGCTTTCTTCATTGTACTGCCCTTTTTGGTATCTACTACAACTTATTTCAATTCTGCCGCTGCAGTTTGTCCAGCAATACGTCCAAAAACAATAATATCAGCTACTGCATTACCACCAATACGGTTACCTCCATGCACGCCGCCAACAACTTCACCAGCTGCATAAAGTCCTGATAAAACTTTTCCTTCTTTGTTTAATACATGTGTTTTGGTATCAATCTTAAGTCCGCCCATTGTATGGTGAACACCAGGTGTAACTTCAATTGCATAAAAAGGTCCTTGTTCAAGAGAATGAGTTAAATGTACTCTTTCAAATTCAGTATCTTTACCATCTTTAATAAATTGGTTATATGTCTTCATAGTTGCTTCTAAAGTAGTTGCATCTAGTCCCAATTCTTTTGCTAGACTAGCAATGTCATCACCTTTTTTAGCATAACCATCTTTAATGTAACCAGCTAAAGATGCATTATCATCTGCAATTGCTTGGTTAGTGATCAAATAAGCAACTTTATCTGTTTGCTTCAAAATATTTTGAGACACAACGTCACGTGTAAGCAATTCGTTAGTAAAACGTTTAGCTTCTTTATTAACTAAAATTGCGCCATCTCCACGTAGACCTTCTGTAAATAAATAACCTGATTTAGGATCGGTAGTTGGGTGAATTTGGATTTCTCCGATTTGCATCAAATCTGCTCCAGCTTCTTCTGCCATTACAATTCCTGTTCCAGTAGCACCTGAATGGTTAGTAGTAGAGAAGCCTTTTAATTCAGGACGGTATTTAACTACCATTTCACTGTTAGCACCAAAGCCACCTGTAGCCATAATAACCGCTTTCGCATGTACCTTAAATGGATTGTTGTTCTTATCTACCGCCTCAACACCAGTTACAGCCCCATTTTCTGTAATGAGCTTCACTGCTTTGGTTTGAAGCATAATATCAACTTTAAGCTCTTTTAATTTTTTAGATAAAGTTTCGACAACAACCGGTCCAATCGGTGAACCGTCTGCTGGCGTGTGAATTCTCGGATTAGTTGCACCACCAGACAAGGATACACGAGCAATGCCTGCTCCCATGTCATTTAACCAATAAATTGCATCAGGTGCATTATCAACTAAAGTCTGTAGCAAGGCTGGATCATTGATGCCTTTACCACCCTTTAACGTATCTTCATAAAATACTTTCTTTGAATCCTTGATTCCGTTGTCTGCTTGAATCGTAGTTTCAGCTGCATTAAGTCCACCTGTTGCACGATTCGTATTTCCTCCAATAATCGGCATTTGTTCTAAAATCACAACTGATTTTCCAGCTTCTTTAGCTTCAATAGCAGCAGATAGACCTGCTCCGCCTGAACCTACAACTACGATATCTACATTCATATCTTCTTGTTTCTTTTGCTCAACTACTAATTTGTTTGCAGGATCCTTTAATGCTGTAATATCAGCGCCTGCTTTTTCTAACGCTTTCGTTACTGCTTCAAGAATACCATTACTAGATTCACTAGCACCTGCTACAGCATCAATCGCCAAGCTTTGTGTGCCGATGATTTGTTCTGTCAACTGGTTTATGGCTCCATCCCCAATTGTTCCAGTTTCACCAGTAGCTGAAATTTCAATCGACTCGATTTTGTCAGTGGTTACCGTTACTTTAGCAACGATTTCCCCACCATGTCCTTTAGAGACTCCCTCATAAGTACCAGCTGTAAATTTACCTGCTGTCTCAGCCTCTTTTTTACTAGTTTCTCCTTTACTGCATCCAACTGCAAGAATCATAATTAGACCAATTAAAAGAGTGCCCATGATGTACTTTTTCACTTTTTTTACCCCTTTGTGATTTTTTATACAACTAGGGTATACTTTATCACACTTCATGGTGAAAACATTGTGATTTTTTTTACAAAGTGAAAAATACGTAGTAAGTAGCACCTCACTAAGCCTTTTCACCTAACAGTTTTTCCGTTTTATTCCATACTGAAAGCACTCTTAAAAGTCCTATACAGCAAGACCTTAAGAGCACTTTTTAGTTAACAATGGGTCTAAAATAACATTCGAATTCTATTTCTTTTTTTCCTTTTCATCACAGTAAATTGCAATTGCTTCACTAATAAAGCGGGCTAATCTATCATCACCATAGCTATTAATTGTTGCTTCAAAGCGTTCATCCTCCACATAAAGTAATCCTAAACCACGAAAAATTTCAATTTTACAATCATAGTAATGTTCAGTAATAAAACTTCTCCACTCATCAATAGCAGCTTGCACATCAGGATGGCTTGGAGCTTCATCAATATAAGTGAAAATCTTACTGAATATTTTTTGAGCCGCTATATCAAAGGTTTTCCACTCAGCAGTATTACCGCCATTAGGATGTTTTCCATGATACTCTTTAAAAGCGGGTGTGTGTTGCCAACGTTGGTTTGCCTCCTTGTAATATTCCTGTTGTAGCTTCATAATTTCTTCTTCACTAAATGCCTGAAAGCTCATAATGTCTTCCCCCTTCAAAGTTTGTTCAACTAATGCAATTAATTTGTCTAATCGTTTACGTTTTAGAAGCAATAGATTTTTGTGTCTTTTTAATGCCTGCTCCTTGCTATATGAAGGTGCATCCATCATGCTTTTTATATCTTTTAACTCAAACCCTACTTCTTTATAAAATAAAATCTGCTGGAGCTTGTCTAAATCCTCTTTAGAATAATACCGATAATTTGCTTCAGATAACGTGGACGGAGATAACAAGCCGATTTTGTCATAATAATGCAAAGTACGTATCGTGATGCCTGTTTCTTTTGCGACCTCATTTACGCTCATTAGGTTTTGTTTTTTCATCCCAAAAATCCTCAATCTCTTTTAAAATTTGATCTGCTGGTATTAAAGTGGCTTCTACAATATTTTTCCCTGTCTTGTTTAGATAGTACTTTACCATATGATAACCACAAGCATATCCTGCACAATATGGTAGCCCAACTGGTTCATACCCTTGTAGCTTCGCCATCTCATCTCCATACAAATAGGAGGTTATGCCATCTAAACCGGTTACCTGTAGCCCTTGCTTGATGATAGGCTTAATCTTTTTATGAAGCACATCCACCTTTGTTTTACTTACCCATGGCCCAACCATATTTTCACCAAAAAGTGAAACCGCGAAATTTTCCGCCAATCCTTCGTTCACCATCATTTCAGCTAACGAAATGTCATTGCTCCACTTTTCAAACTGAAAACGAATATTGTGATTACACTCATGCGCTAGCGCTACAGGTATTCTTTCCAACGTATACTCATTAGGTAAAAGTGAACCAAAAATATAACCAGGTATCCCACCATCTCCACTGTAACCCTCATTCATGATCGTATACGGACTTTCTGGGTCAGCTAGCACAAGCGAGTATAAATAATTTTGAACAGGCAAATCAATCCCTGCATCGATAAAAAGTTGAATCGAACGTGCAATTGATTGCTCGCACCGTTGCCAAAGCTGTTCATCAGAAAGTAAATCAATCGTTTTAGTTTGATCGCCATTCAATTGCTCTGGTGCTAAAAAACCTAGCATCTTACTAGCCATAATTACATCGTAACCATTAGGTTGCTTCGCCTTTAAAGGAATGCTGTAATAAGACCATTTTTCCTCAAATGGCGCCATTAATTCATAACGATAAATATCTTCCCTTTTTTCTGCTGGAGCCTGCATTATTTTACTGTAAATTTTATCAGATCGAACACATTTAATATCCATCTCATAACCCCCCTATACTATATAAACCTCTTACTTTTCTCACTATATAGTATGACGTAACGTCAGGGTCAAGCTAGAATATTAATAAAACAGCTTCACAGTATTGTAAATTATTGCTATATTAAAAAAGAGGAAATAAAAAATAAATTTATCATGAAAGTGATATAAAACTATTTAGTGCGAACCCCAAGCTCACATAAAAACCCCGGATCCTTCGCACCTCGCGTCCCACAAGGGATTGCAGGTTTTTTGAGGATTTTTCAACAAAATTAAAGCGCTTTAAAAGCTCCTTCGCACTTTTAGGCCTGAAAGCCCTTGTCCTGTAAGGGCAGAAAAGTGGCGCTGTCGCACTCTATGTGAGTGCGTGGATTGAAATAGGCAAGTTTGAAAAGGAATTTACGAGATTGGAGTGAGTCGCACTCTATGTGAGTGCGTGGATTGAAATCATTCCGCCGTCTTCTATTATGCATGCTTTTTTGGTCGCACTCTATGTGAGTGCGTGGATTGAAATTCAGCCAGTTTTATATCACGATCAAACGCAGACAAGTCGCACTCTATGTGAGTGCGTGGATTGAAATAAGCTACTCCACGACAAATAGCAGAAGCATCTTATATAGTCGCACTCTATGTGAGTGCGTGGATTGAAATACGATCTTCATCCGTTACTAACTTCATTTCGTCGTCGCACTCTATGTGAGTGCGTGGATTGAAATATGACAATTTAATTGAGGATTGGGGAGGCGTTGAGTCGCACTCTATGTGAGTGCGTGGATTGAAATATCCAAAGCAGGAGCCGTATACATATCTCCATTATGTCGCACTCTATGTGAGTGCGTGGATTGAAATAACAGTGTAAGTTCGCCTCCATTGTTAAAAACCCTGGTCGCACTCTATGTGAGTGCGTGGATTGAAATTCATGCTTTGGCCTATTTACAGGCCATGTACAAAGGTCGCACTCTATGTGAGTGCGTGGATTGAAATAATACTTTAAGTATATATTTGATGCTCTTGCCCAGTCGCACTCTATGTGAGTGCGTGGATTGAAATACTCCATGCCATTTTCTTACATCCTCCAAACATATTTCGCACTCTGTCTGAGTGCGGGGTTTAAAGGTTTTTAAACACGCACCAACCACTGTGTACCTCATCTTGGAAAACAAAAAAGCCCTGAGGGCTTTAGTTTAAAACTAAATTCAGCTTTCTCTAATCGAGTTATACGTACTCACTTTCCATTGACCATCTCCATAAGCTAGCACGATTTCTGCTGAAATTGCGCCCTCATTTGCTCGATACTTACTGACCTCAATTGTAAGGTTTTCCTTGCTGTCTGACTGCAAATGTTTTTCTACTTTTAATAAAACCCCATTAAGTTTAGTTTCAGATTGATCGTGTAGCCCTTTTTCAACCAACTGTTCATAGGTAAGGGTATGAATCTTGACGTTATATTTATTTTGAAGATAATCCTCTATATTTTTCTTATCATAATCGCTTAAAGGTAACTCCTTGTTGTAATCCAACGAAATGTACTCCATGTTTTCATTAAGAGCAGAATCTATAGACATTATGTCATCTAAAGCCAAACGATAAGGTTCACTCCATTCATTCTCTGAATCCGAACTCGAACCCGATCCACCAGTTGCTTTAATTGAGCAAGCCGAAATCAAAAATACCATTACAATACTAACAATCAAAAAAATTGATTTATTTTTTATGTTCCTTCCCTCCTAGACCTCAGTTATCGAAATAAACGTAACAAAACAAAATATGTTGCATTGAAAATTAGCCTTGCTCAAAAAATTAATCAAAAAAAGAGGAAAGCTTTAATACACTTCCCTCTGTTTGCCCATTATCGAAAATCTTTTTCTACTGCTATTGGCAATAGCTTAAATTTGTTTCTATAAAAGTCAATCAAGCCGTCCCGCTTCATCCATGAAAGCTCTCTTGATAAAGCACTTCGATCTACATCTAAATACTCCGCCATCGCTTCTCTATCAAAAGGAATACTAAAAGCTTCTGTTCCAATTTCACGCCTAACTCTTGTTAAAAAAGTTAAAACCTTATCGCGAATAGTAGGCATAATCAGACAATCATTTCGGTCGTGCAGTTCTAACGCTCGTTCTGCAATACTATCAAAAAGATTACCAAGCAATTGTTCATGTGACATACATAACTTCGTGCAAGGACTCAATATGCTTTTGATAGGAATAAACAAAACTTCTAGTAGTTCTAATGCCTGTACAGACATAGGACATCTTCGTCCACGGCTAGCCGCTGTTAAAACTGCGGTATACCCACCCGGATAATGGAGAGATACAATAATTTTCTTTCCCGTGATACTCAATTTCGTACTTTGAGCGCTACCCCGCAATATGATGCCGATATCATCCACTAAATCGCCCTCACGGACAACCATCTCATCTTTTACATATTCTTTCCGTGTAGCTGACAGACATTCAAGCATTTGGGAAATATCATTTGGGGAAATCCCTGAAAATAAACGTGATTGACATAGGGAATCTAAGTCGTTCATGTAAGTTCTCCTCGTTGCACATGCAACATACATTTTCTTTTTACCATACTATATTAATTGTAAATACACAAGAAGTTAGTCACCTCTTCTAACCTCAGAATGGAGGAAGAACAATGCAAGAGAAAGAAAATTCAATCAAAGCGAGAAATCGACTTTTAGCATCAAAGGTCATAAAAAATCTGCACAGCAGAAAGTTTGAGGCCTATTACTGTGATAACGCCAAAGAAGCTGCAGAAAAGGCACTATCATTTATTCCAGAACAATCTTTGGTATCATGGGGTGGGTCAGTCACGCTTGAGGAAATAGGGCTTCTTAACCAAGTACGTCAAGGTAACTATACAGTCATTGATCGCGATAAAGCGCAAACCATTGAGGAACGTTACGAACTCATGCGTCAAGCTCTTTTGTGCGACACCTATTTAACGAGCTTTAACGCCGTTAGCGAAGATGGCATATTGGTCAATATAGATAGTGTGGGCAATCGAACAGCGGCCATTACCTTTGGACCGAGAAGCGTTGTTGCTATCGTTGGGATGAATAAGGTTTGTAAGACCGCTGAGGACGCAGTTATAAGAGCTAGGACATATGCGGCCCCTATTAATGTACAACGCTGTTCGTATTCATCTAGCCCATTTTTACATTCGCCACAAAAAACGCCCTGCCTGATCAATGGTGCTTGTGGAGATTGTAAAACTGATGATTGCACCTGTTCTTATATCGTCCAAACAAGAATGTGTAAAACGGCGGGGAGAATAAAGGTTATTCTTGTTAATGAATCTTTAGGATTTTGAAATAAATTTAATCTGGATCTTTTATAAAAGATGAGCAGTCTCAATCTTAGCAACTGGGAAAACAATTTCAAACGGTTCCACTTTAAGAGCAAATATTGACTTCACATGTGAAAGATCCGGAAACAAAAATTTGTTAATCTCTATGTTCTCTATTTTAGCTAATCTTCCCTTCCCTTTACCTGAAAATTTAGTATAAAAATATTGATTATTATGTAGCTGCACTAATGGGAATGGCATCAGACTTGTACTGATCGGCAAAGAAGGCCCAAACGTACTTAAAGTTAAATCCGCGATATTTTCGTTTTCTTTAGATACAGTGACCCTTTCCTTTTTAGAGCTAAGCTGTTGAAATTTAAAATTAGCAAGCTCTTTCGGGATTCCCCAGTTTTCTATTCCATTCACTACACTAGCCATTGAGGATACATAGATTTGACTGATTGTATTTAGCTTTCGCCCTTGATGATGGAACTTTCCAGGTATAAAAAGCAATTCACCATAAGGCCCAGCATTTGAGGAGGCATAGTCCACCAGCATCACGCTTCCAAAACCTCCTGCAAATTGATTCTGCAAAAAAGGAGGTATTCGCCCCTCTGTTTCTACAAATTGACGTGTAAAGCGGTAAATCAAAATATAACCTTTTCCTTGCAGACTCCATGGGGCAGGTATACTATTCATAAGATCAACTTCCTTTCTTGTCTAACCAGCCTTGGAATTTTTTTCGCTCAACTTCGTTATAGATTTTAAGGACAAAGGGCAGAAAACGATTTAATATTATAATTGTTGAAAATGTTTTAGAAGGATAGATGCTTCTTTTTCTGCGCTTAATTCCTTTTATAATTGCGGAAGCCACTGCTTCAGCTGACTGGGAAGGCCAAGGCACTGGACTATCTCCTGCCTCTTTAAAAAATGCTGTTCGTGTTGCAATTGGATAAACAACCTGAAAATATTGTTCTTTTTCAAGCTCGTATCGATAAGCGTAAGCAAAGGAATGTACCGCTGCTTTTGTAGCACTATATAAAGCATATCCAGGTAATGGCAACACTGCCATAGCACTTGCAGTACCGATAAATTGAAACGGACGTTGTCCATTCATTTGCTTTAGCTTCTGTGCTGTATAAAAAATATGGTAGCTATTTGTCTCAAAAATAGTTGAAATATGTTGCCAATCTTTATCTTTGAACTGCTCATAATACGCAAAACCTGCATTTGCAAAAAAAATATCTATATTTCCTAGTTTCTTTACAGCACTCGTAAATAGTGTATCTAAATCTTCAGGAACGGATACATCACACGTTTGTACATAAAGTCTTTGATGACTAATAGGCATTTTGTCATTTGGTTTAATTGCAGCGAGAATAACGCAATCTTCTTCTAGCAAACGTTTTACGGTCTCTAACCCAATTCCAGATGAAGCCCCCGTAACAACAACCTTTTTATTTGCAAGGCGTGTCCGTTTTAGCATTATTTTTCTTCATCCATGTTTTCAACATTAAGTAAAATACTAAGTTGTGAAACCGCCTCCAGTAATGACCGTAACGTTTGCTCTGGCATTTTGTTAAATTGAGCTGACACAATGTCATAATTATATTTCTCTATTAATTTAATTTGTGTAGCACCCTCATCTGTAATGTAAAGTGTTACTGCTCGCTTGTCACTTTCATCTAGCTTTTTATACAAAAAACCAGCCTTTTCAAGCCTAGATACCATTCGACTAGTAGAAAAAATAGCTTGGTTCATTTGCTTAGACAGAGAAGATATACGAATGCCAGGATGACGAATAAGTAAATGTAATAAATAAACTTCACTCCAGTTAATTCCAAACATTACCGTTTCTCGATGCTCAAACAAATAAATGCTACGCAAAAACTCAAATAATGCAGCGTCTACCTCTTTTTGATCAATAGTATATGACATGGAAATACCTCACCTTTATGCTATATTTAACAATATTTTAGCATTTTATTTGCAATGTGCAACTAAATTCAAAGTGAATTTTGTTCTATTTTTTTCTGAAAAGAAGTTAAAAATTTTCTTATAAGATATTAAAGTGCGTGGATTGAAATAAGCCTCTCAGCCTATCCCAACCTTATTTTCATTTTTTCTTCATCACAGAAAAAAAACTACATCTCATTGTCGATCCTATCCAACAATAAGGTGTAGTTTACTTTTATAATAACTTATCGAGTTTTCAAACTGATAAGGTTGACGCATACTCCTTTTCCAAAATGGAATAAAAGAACTGATCTGTCCACTCATTTTCCCAGTAAAACTCCTCCTTAATAACAGCTTCCTTGGTCATTACGATGTTTCCCATCAATTTTGCTGAGCTTGTATTATATGCATTGCATGTTCCAACAGTTTTTTCACTTTATTAAATATGCGCAATCACTCTCAATCTCCGATAATCCGCAGTCCAATGCGAGCCATTCCACAATTTCTTTCGTACCTCATCTGTCATATCTTTTAAAACTAAATTCTGCTCATTTTCTGAGAGCTTACCCAAATCCCTCTCAAAAAATTGCTTAGCCCAATTGTATAAGCCGTTCTCCCCATCCTTTAAAGGTGTTGGGCGATCATAATCATATATTTTATCAATGGAGAAGCCATGCTTTTCTAATAACGAACCAAATGCTTCTACTGTAGGAAAGTTAAATTTTGAGCTAAGTGAAAGTCCCATTTTCTCCAAAGCGTTTTTCATCCCGTTTTCAATCGTCTGAATATTTCCATAAGCTCCAAATTCACAAATGAGTTTTCCAGATGGCTTTAATGCGCTTTTAATTTTCTGAATTAATAAATCATGATCTAAAATCCAATGAAATACGGCATTTGAAAAAACTAAATCCCATTGCTGCAAATAAGGCATCTCTAATGCATTCATAACCTCAAAATCTAAGCCTGGATATGCTTGCTTTGCCTTATCAATCATTTCGGAGGAACCATCAATGCCTAAGATGTAATCCCCTAATTGTGCTAATTCCGCAGTTAATACACCTGTACCACAACCTAGATCTAAAATCCTTTGTGTTTTATCCTCTGGAACAAATTCCAAAAGTCCTTTCCCATACTCTGCTACAAAATCATGATTATTATCATAAAGTTTAGAATTCCACTTCATAATTTCCTCCTTTTCTGATGGACATGATCTCTATTCCACATGTGCACACCTATAGTACCGTTTTAATTTGTCACATTAATTTAAAATATAATATAACATACGATAGCATAAAAAAAGACAAGACCACTAAAAGCGGTCTTGCCAATATAAGAGCTAATTTAGGACAAACAATTGTTCCAAATGTAAGGAACGTGACTTACTAATTTTAGCGAGAGATAACGTGAATTGGGTGACCTTCAACCAATTCAGCAGTTTCCATAACAATTTCACCAAGTGTTGGGTGAGCATGTACGGTTAAGGAGATATCTTCAAGCGTAGCGCCCATTTCAACTGCAAGGCCAAGCTCTGCAATCAAGTTGGAAGCTTCAATACCTACGATTTGAGCACCGATTACGACATCATTGTCTGCGTTAGCAACAATTTTGATGAAGCCATCTGGTTGGTTCAAGGATGTTGCACGTCCGTTACCCGCAAATGGGAATTTACCGGATTTAACTTTAATGCCTTTTTCTTTTGCTTCTTTTTCAGTGTAGCCTACGCTTGCACATTCTGGATCAGTGAAGCATACAGCAGGCATACCTTTGTAATCTACAACGGACGGCAATCCAGAGATTGCTTCTGCTGCTACTTTACCTTCATAAGAAGCTTTGTGTGCAAGTGCAAGACCTGGCACGATGTCACCAATTGCAAAGATTTGTGGGTTGCTTGTGCGACCTTGGTGGTCAACTTTTACTAATCCACGATCATCTAGTTCAACATTAGCAAGCTCAAGACCTAGATCACCATCAGTGTTCGGACGACGACCTACAGTAACTAACAAGTAGTCTGCTGTTACTTCTTTTGCTTCACCATTTACACTATATTTTACAGTTACGTTTTTATCAGTTTGCTCAGCACTTTCAGCTTTTGCATTTGTGATAATTTCGATACCTGTTTTCTCCATGTTTTTAGCTACCAAACGAGTCATATCCTTGTCGAAACCAGGAAGAACTGCGTCTGCACCTTCAATGATGGTTACTTTTGTACCAAACTTAGAGTACATTTGACCAAGCTCAGCACCGATGTATCCACCACCGATAACGATCATGCTAGAAGGAATTTCTTGCAATTCTAATGCTTCTGTAGAAGACAAGATACGTCCACCAAATGGGAATGGTTTAAGTTCAATCGGACGAGATCCAGTTGCAAGAATACAGTTTTTGAAACGGTAACGTGGTGATTCATGATCGTTAAAAGCACGTGCTTCTGTGTTGTTAATGAACATTACTTCACCGCTAAAAATTTCGATCTTGTTACCTTTAAGCAAACCATTAACACCTTGGGTCATTTTTTTAACGACACCATTTTTAAACTCTTGAGTTTTACAAAAATCTACTTTTACATTTTCAGCAGTAATCCCGAAAGCTACACCATGGGAAGCATTTTCGAATTGATGTGCTGCTGCAATCAAAGCTTTGGAAGGAATACATCCACGGTTCAAACATACGCCACCAAGCTCAGATTTATCTACGATAACTACTTTTTGTCCAAGTTGTGCTGCACGAATTGCTGCCACATAACCACCAGGACCAGCACCTACGACCAATGTATCAATATCAAGAGAAGCGTCTCCTACTACCATTACATTACACCTCCATTACAAGCAACTCAGGATTAGCAAGGAGTTGTTTGATATAGTTCATAAAGTTTTGAGCAGTTGCACCATCGATTAGACGGTGGTCAAAGCTTAGGGACAATGCCATTACTGGAGCCACTACAACTTCACCATCACGAACAACTGGTTTTTCGCTGATACGTCCAGTTCCAAGAATCGCTACCTCAGGGTAGTTAATGATTGGAGTGAAGAACATACCGCCAGCAGAACCGATGTTAGAAATTGAAATTGTGCTACCTTTCATTTCGTTTGCGCTAAGTTTACCTTCACGACCACGAAGTGCCAAGTCAGAAATCGCTTCAGCGATCATCCAAATGCTCTTACGATCCGCATCCTTAATTACAGGAACGATCAAACCGTTATCTGTATCTGTTGCAATACCGATATCATAGTGTTTTTTGTATACAATTTCATTGTTTACTTCGTCGATAGAAGCATTCAATGCTGGGAATTTACGAGAAGCTGCAACCAATGCCTTCACGATGAATGGCAAGTAAGTTACTTTGATACCTTTCTTCTCAGCAACTGGTTTCATACGAGTACGGAAAGCAACCAATTCAGTTACATCAACTTCGTCCATGATTGTAACGTGTGGTGCTGTGTATGCGGATTTAACCATTGCATTAGAAATTGCTTTACGGATTCCTTTGAATGGTACACGTTCTTCATCACTACCTGCAGGGATCGCAGTTGGTGCTGAAGTTTGTGGAGCTGTAGGAGCTGCTTCACTAGCTTGAGCCGCTGCTGCTGGAGCAGATGCGCCGCCACCATTTTTAAAGCTTTCCACATCTTCACGAGTTACTTTACCCGCTTTGCCAGTACCCGTTACTTGTGCAATATCAACACCTTGCTCACGAGCAAATTTACGCACGCTAGGAGTCGCTAACACTTCATGATTAGGTGCAGCTGGTGCATCAGTAGATGCTGCTGCAGGCGCACTTGCTGCTTCTGGAGCTTTCGCTTCCTCAGCTTGTGGCTCTTCAGCGTGATCTCCGCCACCTAACAATTGCTCAGGAATTTCACCTTCTGCATCAATTACTGCAACCACTTGACCAACGCGGAAAATCGCACCGTCAGTACCAAGCACTTCTAGCACAGTACCATTTACAGGACAAGGTACTTCTACTACCGCTTTATCATTTTGTACTTCCATAATAATATCTTCGTCAGTTACTTTATCGCCTTGCTTGATGTGCATTTTAATAATTTCGCCTTCATGCAAACCTTCACCAAGCTCAGGGAAACGATATTCAAATTTTGCCACTTGAAAGACCTCCTATTGTCTTATTTTTAGAATTCAAGAACTTGGTTCACTGCAGCAATTACACGTGCTGGTGAAGGAAGCCATTGATCTTCAATTTGAGCGAATGGATATACAGTATCAGGACCTGCAACACGAAGCACTGGAGCTTCAAGGTGAAGAATTGCTTTTTCATTAATTTGAGCAATAACCTCTGCTGCGATACCTGCTGATTTTTGAGCTTCTTGAACCACAATGACGCGGTTTGTTTTCTTAACGGAATTAACGATTGTATCAATATCTAAAGGTACAAGTGTACGTAGATCAATAACCTCTGCCTTAACACCTTTTGTTTTTTCTAATTCTTCTGCCGCTTTAACAGCCGTATGCACCATCATACCGTAGGCAAGGATGGTTACATCAGAACCTTCACGAACTACGTTTGCTTTACCAAGCTCAACAGTATATTCGCCTTCTGGAACTTCTGCACGGAATGCATGGTATAAGTTCAAATGCTCCATGAAAAATACAGGATCATTGTCACGAATTGCAGAGATCAACAAACCTTTTGCATCGTAAGGGTTAGATGGGATAACCAATTTAATCCCTGGAGTTTGGGCGATAATACCTTCAAGTGAATCTGTATGAAGTTCCGCTGCTTTAACGCCACCACCAAATGGAGTACGGAATACTACTGGAGCGTTATAACGTCCACCTGAACGGAAACGCAAACGAGCTGCTTGCACTAAAATTTGGTCTAAAGCTTCAAAAATAAATCCTACGAACTGGATTTCAGCAATTGGACGGAAACCTTGAATTCCTAAACCAAAAGCTAAACCACCGATTGCAGATTCAGCAAGTGGTGTATCAAATACACGCTCTTCACCAAAATCTTTTTGAAGACCCTCAGTTACACGGAATACACCGCCAACATGACCTACGTCTTCACCAAATATAACTACGTTTTGATCACGTTCCAACTCTACACGCATTGCATCGCGAATTGCTTCTTTCATATTCATTTGTGCCATTGCTTCATTTCCTCCTCTATTCTCAAGAACAATCAGATTGTTTAATTTTTATTGAAAATCTGCTTTTTGCTCTTCAAGATGTTTAGGTGTATGTTCAAACATGCTATCAATCAAACCAGAAATTGTCATTTTCTCTGTTTGCTCTGCTTTTTTAATTTGCTCATTTACTTTTGCTTTTGCTTCTTCTTTTACGCGAGCTGTATCTTCTTCGCTCCAAAGACCTTTTTTCTCCATATATTTAACAAGACGGTTAATTGGGTCCTTTTCGCTCCATTCGCCTTCTTCTTCTTTAGTACGGTACTTAGAAGTATCATCAGAAAGGGAATGTGGACGGTAACGATAAGTAACTGCTTCAATTAATGTAGCACCTTCACCATTACGACCGCGTTCAGCAGCTTCTTGAACAGCACTAATTACAGCAAATACGTCCATACCATCAATCTTAACGCCACGAATACCAGCAGCTACTGCTTTATGAGCAACTGACAATGCAGCCGTTTGTTTTGAGAATGGAGTTGTAATTGCATAGCCATTATTTTGTACAAAGAAAATTACTGGTAATTTATAAACACCTGCGTAGTTAAGTGCTTCGTAGAAGTCACCTTCTGAAGAACCACCATCACCTGTGTAAGTAATTGCAACATGTTTTTGTTTCTTCAACTTGTAGCCCATTGCAATTCCCATCGCGTGAAGCACTTGTGCACCGATAATAATCTGTGGCATAAGTACGTTAACACCTTCTGGAATTTCGCCACCATGTTGATGACCACGAGAATATAAGAAAGCTTGGTAAAGCGGAAGACCATGCCATACTAATTGAGGCATATCGCGATAGCCTGGGCAAATAAAATCTTCTTTATCTAAAGCGAACTCACTACCTACCATTGTTGCTTCTTGTCCAGAAACTGGTGCGTAGAAACCAAGACGTCCTTGACGACCTAAGTTAATTGCGCGTTCATCCCAAGTACGGGTAAAAATCATACGATAAATAAGTTCTTTTAATTGATCATCGGAAAGATTAGGTACTTTATCTTTGTTCACAATTTCGCCATCTGGCGAAAGTACGGTTAATGCTTCAACTTCCTCCGTATATACTTCATAAGGAATTTTGCTCATTATATTCACCTCGACAAAATATTTGATAATTCAATGTCTCTGTTATAGAATTATTATACAACTGTTTCACCGAATAAGTCAAAGGAAATAGCAATATTCCCCCAACATTTTTTATTTTGTATATGTAACAGTAGATCGTAAGTTATATAACAGTTTTATTGCAGTTACATGAATAGATACTGTATGATTGACATATACAGGCTTAATATCAGCACTAAAAAGCGAATGGTTGTAAATTATAATATTTCTATAAGGGAGTTTTAACTATGACAGAACAGCGTTATTTAAAACGAACAATTATAAAAGAAATCATTGACAGCGAGAATTTAGGCGAAAAACGTACATTAAGAATCTATCTCCCCCCCGGCTATAATGAAATTCTCAGCTATCCCGTCATCTATTGTCAGGATGGCGAAGAATTTTTCAACTTTGGTCGCATTGCAACTATTGCAAATCACCTCATATTAGATGAAGACATTGAACCCTTTATTATTGTAGGTGTTGAAGTAGATACCAAAGTTCGCACCTCAGAATACGCTCCATTTGGGGAACGCTTTGAGGCGTATACGTCTTGTTTTGTTGATGAAATTATACCCTTTGTAGAACGTAATTATCCTGTAAGACAAGAAGCTTCTGAGCGAATACTTGCTGGTGATTCACTAGGTGCAACAGTATCTTTACATTTAGCAATGAAATATCCTCATACCTTTTCAAAAATAATTAGCTTGTCTGGTGCTTACTATGGTGCTTCTCTTGAGCTTTTAGCAGCAGAAAAGAACCTTTCTCACCTTTCTTTATTTATGATTGTTGGGTTACAGGAAGACAATTACACTACAGATACAGGTACCTATAATTTTGTAGAGCTTAATCGACAAGCCAAATCATTATTAGAAGAGCGTGGTGCAAAGGTTCATTATTACGAAAAAGACGGTAAGCACTTATGGGGATTTTGGCAACTAGAGCTTCCTGATGCAATAAAACATTTTCTTATGTAATTAGATCTAATTAACCGATGGTGAATTTTTTCAAAAAATAGGCTGCTACTAAATTGATTACTTCTCTCTTTGATCGCGCTTACATTTTCCGTCAAAAAGTCATATTTTTCTTGTTTTTGGAACCAATTATGTTCGCAGCCCTATTCTTTTATTCTTTTCACTTAAATCTATTGTATTATCCCAGAATCAAATTGTGCAACTAGAAATTCTGAATTATACTTGGGTAAGCTAATATAAACAAAATAGCTTTTGGGTATCCCTACTGAAAGGAAGTAAAGCTATGTCAACTAAACGTGTTTTTATTTTTGCAGGTGGTAATATTGATGAGCATTTATTAGAAGAGATTTGCGAAGAGGATTTTATTATTGGTGCAGACCGTGGTGCTTTGTTTCTAGTAGAGCATAATATTGAGCCTAATCTCGCCATCGGGGATTTTGATTCAGTGACAGAGCAGGAAATGCAAAAAATCAAATCACATAGCATAGAGATGATGACATGTGACGCCATTAATAAGGACTTAACAGATACTGAATTAGCTTATGAGCTTGCGGTTGAAAAACAGCCAAAGGAAATTATTTTAGTTGGCGCAACTGGAACAAGACTTGATCAAACCTTCGCAAACATTCAAATGATGTCAAAAGGGTTACAACATCAAATCAAAACATATATTGTAGATAAAAATAATTATATTACTTTAATCGGCTCCTCTTGTACGGTTGAGGCACGCGGATTCAGCTATGTCTCACTACTTCCATTGACGCCACAGGTAACCGGTATAACATTAGAAGGATTTATGTATCCTTTAGATCAAGCAACCTTAAAAATGGGGCATTCTTTAGGTGTTAGCAACAAGCTTATCGGACAATCAGGTACAGTACATATAGATAGCGGCTTACTACTCATTATTCAAAGTAAAGATTAAAAATTAGTTACAATGTTGTAACTAAAATCAAAATAGTTATTTTATCAAAAAACCTTATTGCAATAAGGTTTTTTTCTATTTCCCCGTTTAAAATCACCTCATATTATTAATTTTCTGTAAACTTTAATCGTTTTTTAATAAAAGGCCTCAAAACCAAGCGCTGTAAGTAGTATAGCATTACTTCCAAAATATAGGTTGTCTCAAACCTGTTATACTTTTGTTCGAACCTATCAAACAAACTAGTATTTTGGAGGTAACAACATGAAAAAGCATAACATATTCCAAAAGGTATTAACGGTAGGCATTGTGTCAACCATCGGATTCAGCACTCTACTCGCAACTGGAGCATCTGCTGCGGAAGTTTCCCCAACAGCAAGCAACATTAATGCTAATATCACTAATGACATTACTGCTGATTTTACTGCTGATATCACAGCAGCATCAAAAGGATCTCAAATTATTAGCTATGGTAAAAAATTTATGGGAACACCATATAAATTTGGCGCTTCAACAACAACAACTAGAGTATTCGACTGCTCTTCTTTTACTAAGTATATTTTCAAAAAGTATGGAATTACATTACCACGTACATCTGTAGCACAATCCAAAGTAGGAAAAGCTGTTTCTAAGGCAAATCTTCAAGTTGGAGACTTGTTATTTTTCTCAAGTGGTAGTAGAGCAAACGGTAAAAATGTAACTCACGTTGGTGTATACGCGGGTAATGGTAAAGTTCTTCATACCTATGGTTCTCCCGGTGTAACTTTGTCTGATCTTAATTCTGGAAATTGGAAAAGAACATATTTAAAAGCTCGTCGTGTATTATAGTATTTGAATTTTAAATTAATTAATTGAAGGGCGCCCATAAATGAATTTTCATTTATTGTGGCGTCTTTTTATTGCAGCATATACCCTACCCCTCTTACAGTATGAATCAGTTTTCTTTTTCTTCCGCTATCTATTTTTTTTCTTAAATGCCGGATGTAAACATCTACAACGTTGGTATCAATTAAAAATTCGTGCCCCCAGATATCCTGTAAAATCGCATCTCGATTACATACTGTATTTATTCTTTGGGCCATGTACAATAACAATTCAAATTCCTTTGGGGTTAATCTAATCATCTCACCGTTTCGGTAAACGCGATGACTATGGATTTGAACCAATAAATCTTCATACCTAATTTCATTCACATTTTTCTGGGATAACTCAAACAACGCAATAAGATTATGAATGCGAGCAATCATTTCATCAATAGCAATATTGTTTCCGACTACATCATTAGCACCATGCTCAAACAACAATACGTTTTCCTGACTGCCACCGTAGGCGTTAATGGCAATGAGTGGAAACATTCGACTTGAACGAACATACTTAACCCAATCTAATGTTCGGTCATCAACGACTGCTACATGGAAAATAACAAGCTTAGGAAATAAGCGATCCTGTAACATATATATTAGCTCTTCATAAGAATAGTAATGAAGCTCAAAACCTGCTTCGTTTAACCTTTGTCGCCATTCCTCCTGCTCCTGCGATTTTTCCTCTACCCACCAAACAATCTGCTTTTCCATGGATAATCCCCCTGTAATCTGAACAATCGTATGCTTAGAATTCTCCATATATAGAAAAACCATTCTCCTTCCATTTATATTTATGGATGAAGAATGGTTTTATTAGATCATTGAGCTGACCAAGCCTCAACATCCCAAACCTTGGTTACCCAATCCTCATAAAAATCAGGTTCATGTGATACCAGTAATACAGTACCTTTAAATTCTTTAAGGGCACGCTTAAGCTCTTCTTTTGCATGCACATCTAGGTGATTAGTAGGTTCATCAAATAAAATCCAGTTCGTTTCTCTCATCATAAGCTTACATAATCTAACTTTAGCTTGTTCGCCACCACTTAACGCTCGTAACTGTCTAGTAATGTGTTCATTTTTGAGTCCACAACGTGCAAGATGAGCACGAACCTCATGTTGGTTTAAGTGAGGGAATTCATTCCAAACGCTATCAATTGGTGTACCATTACCTGCAACTACCTCTTGTTCAAAGTAAGCAGGCTCTAAAAAGTCACCTTGATATGTTTTTCCACTAAACGGGCTTATTTTGCCTAAAATCGTTTTTAGCAACGTAGATTTACCAACACCGTTACAGCCAACGATAGCAATCTTTTCGCCACGTTCAATAGTAACACTCATCTTAGGCAATAAAGCATAATCATAACCTATCTCAAAATCAACACCTTCAAATACAGTTTTACCACTAGCTCTCGCTTCTTTAAAACCAAATACCGGTTTTGCTGCCTCTTCTGGGCGATCGATACGTTCTAGACGATCCAGCTGCTTTTCACGGCTTTTTGCTCGCCCCGATGTAGAGTAACGTGCTTTATTTCGCGCTATAAAATCCTCTTGCTTTTTAATAAATTCCTTTTGCTTTTCATAAGCATCAATATGTTGATTTTTATTCATATCAGCCATTTCAAGGAATTTGTTATAATTTGCTGAATAACGAGTTAGCTTTGCAAACTCTAAATGATAAATTACATTTACAACTTGATTCATAAACTCCGTATCGTGAGAAATCAAAATAAATGCATACGGGTAGTTTTGCAAATAGTTAGTTAACCATTGAATATGCTCGACATCCAAATAGTTGGTAGGCTCATCTAATAGTAATACCGTTGGCTTCTCAAGCAACAGCTTGGCTAGCAGTACTTTTGTACGTTGTCCCCCACTTAAGGAAGCTACGTCACGTTCTAAACCAATCGCTGACAAGCCAAGCCCATTTGCCATTTCCTCTACCTTAACATCAATTAAATAAAAATCTCCGATGTCTAGCTGCTCCTGAATATCACCCATTTGGTTCAGTAGTTCCTCTAACTCATCGGGTGATGCATCAGCCATTTTATTCGTAATTTCCATCATTTCCTTTTCAAGCTCTAGCAAGGGCAAGAAAGCATCTTTAAGAACATCACGAACCGTTTTGCCTGGTGTTAACTTCGTATGCTGATCCAAATAACCATATCTAATTCTTGGTGTCCATTCTACTTTACCTTGATCCTTTAGCAACTGACCTGTGAGAATATTCATAAGAGTAGACTTACCTACCCCGTTTGCCCCAACTAGTCCAACATGTTCGCCATCTAATAGACGAAAAGAAACATTTTTAAATAATGTACGATCCCCAAAATTGTGGGAGACATTTTCTACACTTAGTAAGCTCATATCCTTTACAAAAACCCTCTCTTAGTCGAAATAAGTCATTTACGCGTATTCAACAACCTATTTTAGCATAATATGAAGGGTTTTTTGAACCTCTCCGAAATAAATCTTTGAACATGATTTAAAATCTCTAAAAAATAGTATTGTTTTTGAATTATTTATGCTTCTTTTCTTTCCGCTACGCGTAAAACTCGTCTAGTTGCCCTTGTATTCCAACCCACTAGATACTCTATTATGGACACTAATCCTCTTTTATAAGCACGAGTGATCGGTTGCATTTTCAAATCTTGGGTATGTGTATTTTCAAGCTGAAGCGCTATATTCGTCTCATTCCACGGGACAATAATAGGCTCAGGATCCCAAGAGATCGCAAGATCCTCCATCAAGTTCATCATATATTCATGACTTAAATGGCTATCAACAGCTTGAATATAGACAGGCTTTACAGTAATTCCTTTTAAATCAGGCCACTTTTTAAATAGCTTCTGGAACCATTGCTTACTTTGCTCAATATCGTAACGATCAAACGTTGTCATCCAAACAATGGCATCTGCAGAATACCAAGCTTCGTAACAACCACAGTGGAGATCATTAATATCTATTAATAAATAATCATAAGCACCAGCTAAGCCACCTAATTCAAATATTTCCTTTTCCAGTTCACGTTCATTCTTAAAGCCTGCTGCTACATCAAAACCACAAAATGGTGTTAATCTTAGCTTGCACTCAGTACTCCCAATACAATAGCCGTATTTACCGGACATAGTAGCATCTGCTAACAATACCTTTTTATTAGCTGAGGACAATATTTTACTCAAATAAAGCAGAAATTCATGCTTATCGCTTATACCTGCAAAAATAAAACGTTTCAACTTAGTCGTCTCCTTTTATCCATTTCTTTTTCCACCACAAAGCAATTGAGGGGATTATCCTGCGTTTAGGTATTAGCCATTGTTGAAGAAGATCTATGATCACTGTCTTCATTTCCTCTCCAGGCTCAAATGGGTCTAAATCTAAAGGTAGGGGCTGTATTAAACTTTTAATTTGTCGCCTCATCTCCTTGACTTCCTGTACTGGAGCAAAGGGGACAACACATATCCAATCACGCTTCAGCATCACTGAATGCGTCTCCATAAATTTCATTACGTCAGTTCTACGCCACTCTGCCGCGCCCGCGACAATAAACGCGATATCTGCTCGCATAAACTCTTCTTGTAAATATGGATTATTACTTGTACCAAGATCACAAACAACATAATCATAATTTTGTGCCAATAGTCCAATATACTGGGCTCTAGTAGGTTGTTTGAAATAAAAGACACGATTAATTTGTATTTCTAAAGCGTTGCTGGATTCTGGAAATTCAAAACCTTCTACAATTGAAAATATACGTTCAAATGCTGTTGAAGCTGGGTCAAGCTCAATAATAGCAACACGATATCTCAGTTTTGCAAGTGAATGTGCAATCGTAATCGCAGTATGTGTAACACCTACTCCATGCGAAACACCACTTACAGTAATAAGATTAGTTTTTCCTTCCTTTACTACTACTTCTTTTGATAATTCTTCTTTTTGCTGCAATACTGCTTTCCGTAACAACTGAATCAGCATATCTGCCGAGGGATAACGATCCTCTGGGTTAGACTGCATCAAAGTATGAACAATAGGCAACAACAGACTATAGCCTCGTTTTGAGAATAGCTCCTCCGCATCCTGTGTTAGTTCACTATGTTTACAGCCTGTACCTAAAAATAGCAATACCGCACCTAAGGAATATAGATCAGCTCTACCATCACTTTGAGTTCCTACAAATTGTTCTGGAGCGGCAAATCCAACAGTCCCTAGCTTCACCGTATCACTTGCTTGATCTTGTTTATAGCTGCGAGCAATTCCAAAGTCTACAAAACGGACCTCCTCATCTTCATCTATTAACAAATTAGAGGGTTTAATATCCCGATGTATAATGGGTGGATCCTGACTATGCAAATAATGCAAGCCTTCCCCTGTTTTTAATCCAATAAGAGCTAATTGCTTTACAGATATGGGTTTGTCTTTTTCTTTTACATATTGATCTAAATGTATGCCCTGAATATAGTCCATAACTAAATAACAGTACTGTCTTTCATTAGACCACAAAAAATCAACAATTCTTGGCAACCTAGGATGACTTAGTTTGATTAACAACGAAGCCTCCTCTTCAAGTGCCCTGCCCATGTCATCACTCACACCACTTTCCTTAATCGCCCATCGTTTACCTACTAGCTTCAAATCATCAGCTAAATACACTCTGCTCATTCCACCTACACCAATAACCTTCAAGATCTGGTATCTGCCTCCTACAACGTCTCCTGAAGCAAGCTGTGGTATAAACTTCAACGATTCACCCCCTATATAAGACAACAAAAAAAGGGAAAGCTCCGCATCCAACTATTCATTTGGTTCACTACCAAATAAATAATTGCATGGGATGCTTTCCCTGCTAAGTTTATTTTTATGTTTTAATTTGAACTTAGTATATGTTAATATAATCCAACTGTCAACATGCTTTCAAGCATAATTTTAATTAATGACATTAATATTTAATCATGTATAAAGTAATTTCATCCCGATTGTGTGCTAGCTGTTTGGCACGCTGGACTTGGAGTCTTGCGTCCTGAAACATGCTTATAATTTCACTTATAAGTGCCATTGGCTTTTTATGCAGTAGCTTAACTGTGACAATTGCTGTACCTCCAGGCTGAAGTGCATCCAATAGGTTAATGACTAGTTTTGCTGTCCCTTTTGGACTCCAACTCATATCACACACAAGTAAATCAAATTGTCCTTCGTTAAACTTTACACTATCTGCGTTTTTTTTCAGATAAGTCAGGTTTGGTGAAGCAAGTACAGAAGGGGCCATTTTAGCTGGATCAACCGCTGTAACCTTTAATCCACGTTCTAGTAAAAAAGAAGTCCAGCCCCCAGGTGCAGCGCCAATATCAAGTGCATTGTGAAAAGAGGAAAACGGTATACCAAAGCTAACCTCAGCCTCTAATAGCTTAAATTTAGCGCGCGATACTTGCCCTTCTTCCTTTTGAAAACGAATGGCTCCACCATTCCAGTCAGACAACTGATGCCCTACTGCTTCAACGCCAGCGTACACCCCATTTTGAGCAGCAAATATTGAAATGACATAATCCGCATCTTTGACTACAAATTGTGCAGCCAAATCACTTAAACCATCCTGAATGATGGTTTTAAGCTCTGCAGGGCTATCCTGCCATACAGACTGCGCAGACTTACGAACCTGAACTACAATATTCGATTCTTTTAAAAAGCTATGCGAAGCAATAAATTGATTTAGCTCACTTATCCATGACCAAGCATCACCTGACATTTCGTCATACTCATATTCCCAACTTACAGCAAACATATGACGCAAAAAGATTGGCTCCTGTCGTTCCATAACAGCGTAGATCTCTTTAAGTTCATGCTGTAGGCTTACTAACATGACTTCCCCAGGAATAAGCATTTTTGATTTAACAGAACCAAATAAACGATGTAGTTCTTCCTGCGCATATGGAGCAAAGCCATGGTTAGATGTGCATATTAATTTCGAAAATGCTGACTCATCTATGACTTCATTTTCTAGTTGATTCAAAATTTAACCCCCAACTTCTATTTTGCTTCTTTTGCAATATCGTCCAAACGAGAAAAAGGAATTGGACCGTCATGCAAGGTAACATGCTCTGGCTTATTTTGATATAACATTTCGTACATCTTTCTTTTCCCATACATGCTGGACGTGTGCAGAAAAATTTCATTTGCATAAAGTCCCTCTCGTACCATGCCCGATACTACTTCACTCCCTGTTGGCTCTCCTGGTCCCATATCATAGTCTAAAGATAATATATCAACCTCAACCTCACGAAGTACCTGCAAGCATTCCTCTACCGATCTAACTAAAGTAAAGCCTTTAGGACATCGTCGTAAATCATCCATATACAAATGAATCAATTAAGATCTTCCCTTCCGCGGTATTAACAGTTTTGTCGCTCTCCCCAGCGTCTAACCTTTTCAATATCTTCTCTATATGTTCCATCTCTTCCAGTTCTGCTCTCGATAATCATTGGCTTAGTTCGCACCTCAGGAATGGATAAAAAGTATTCAAAGCCTTTCTCACCAACAAAACCCTCTCCTGGTCTTGCATGTCGATCCTTACGGGACAGAGCAGGGTATTGCGAGTCGTTAAAATGAATACACTTGACATCCGCCCAAAAGTTATACTCTTGAGCCTTTTGGACAAAGTTATTATCCTGATCCCCAACCCACATTCCTGATGCAAATGCATGACATGTATCCAGGCAAAACCCAACATATTCGGGTTTCTCACATAAACTACGAATTTTAGTTAATTCTTCAATGGTGATTCCCATGTCTCCATGATCACCTGCTTGATTTTCCAGTAAAAGCATAGACTTGCCCTGCCAGTTTGAAAGCACTTTATTTATACATTGTATAATATTTTGGTATCCTTGCAAGAGATTAATTCCCTTATAAATGCCAAAATGAACAATTATTCCAATTGACCCACACGCCTCACTAATTTCCAAATCATTTTTTAACGAAGCAATGGTACGATCAAACTGGTCATCCGAAGCTTTTGCCTCTACCGCTAAATTACTTGGATATGGTGTATGAATAACAGAGAGAATGTCATTCTCTCTACATATTTTTTTGCATTTTGTGGCCTCAGCTTTGTCAAAATCTTTTACAGTAAGACTTCTTGGATTTTTTGAAAAAAACTGATAGCAGTTCCCTCCCTGCTTCATCGCAGTTAATGCTGCACCTGCGAATCCAGTCCGAATACTGTGATGACCTCCTACGTACAGAGGTACATTATTTTTCATGCTGGCAGCCAGGACTATAAAACATTTTTTTACCGTTAATTTCTCCCTTTACAATGGTATCTCCACAACGTGGACATACACTGCCCTCCTCATCATAAACAACACACAAATCATTAGAACCACCTGTTAAAGTATCGCCTTGCATAAGCGGAGACTCCATGTATCCTCCTGCTTGTGTTGCTGTAATCAATACTTTTCGCATTGCATGGTATAGCTCGCGTAAATCTTCCTCATTTAAATTTTGAATTTTTACGCTTGGTCTAAGCTTTGCCTCATAAGCTATCTCATCAACATAGCAGTTGCCAATCCCGGCGATTACGTCTTGATTCGTTAACGTTGTTTTAATGCTTCCTTTACGTGATGAAATTAGCTCAATAAATTTAGCTTCTGTCATTTTTGAATGTAGTGGCTCGGGCCCTAAATGACCAAACCTTTCATCAATTTCCTTCGCCGTTAACAAATGCAAATAACCAAGTCGAAGCCCAATAAAGAACAACACTTTTTCACCAAAGGAGATTTCAATTTGTGTCGTTCGATCAAGGCGATCCTCGTCTGAACCCAAATATAGCAATCCACCTAACATAAGATGAAGCACTAAACGTCTACCGTTATCTAGGTGAAAAATTAAATGCTTCGCACGTCGTTCTATGAAAATGACATGTCTATCTTGAAGCTCTGCCTCAAATTGCTCTACACTTGTATTTATGGATTTGGGTCTATTTACAACTACTTTTGTAATTTTTTTATCTAAAATGTGTTGAGAAAGCTGTATTTTATAATTTTCCATTTCTGGTAGTTCTGGCATGTTTATCTATCCTTTCATTCACTGTCTAATTAAATCAATCACTTCGGTAAGGTCGTTGCATATCACATCTGCTTTTAAATTTGTCCTTTGTTCAAAGGATTCCAAATTTTTGACATTTGTAACCCCTGTTAATGTTAATATGGTGCCACATCCTACATTAGCACCCGCTGAAATATCTGTTAGCATATTGTCACCAATTACTGCTATTTGTTCATTTGGGAGCTGTAGCTTATGAATTGCATACTCCATTAATATGCGAGAGGGTTTTCCAATTATTGTTGGTTTTTTCCCTGTAGCTGCTTCAATGGCTGCTCCAAGTGTACCCGCCCCAGGCGCAAAACCTTCCTTCGTAGGCAACATCAGGTCTGGATTTGTCAAAATAAAGTCAGCTCCGTTGGCGATCCAGTTCATTGCTTTGCTTAACGTTTCATATGTAAAAGAACGATCAATGCCTTGAACAACTATATCTGGCTTTTCCCATTCTATCGATACATTTGCCTCGTGCAAGGCGGTCAATAGCCCCTGCTCACCTATAGGCGCAACTGTAGCAGCGGGCTTCGTTCGCTTAATATAATCCGCAGCCGCTACTGCAGAGGTACAAACTTGTTCCTGTAAGGCAGGGATACCCATTTCACGTAAATGTAATGCAACTTCCGCTGGTGTGCGTGAGGAGTTATTTGTAACAAATAAATAAGGCTTACCCCAATGATTAAGCTCATGAATCAATTGCTCCGCATGAGGTATAATACGACTCCCATGATATAAAGTTCCATCTAAATCAATTAAAAAGGCATTCCAGCTTGCCAAGGCAATCCCCCCTTATGTAGCCTATAACAGTACTATTTAATTTTGTCTATTTTGCGTCGAACACCATCGAAGCATGTACAAGAACAGTGTCATTTCCTGCGCTTTCCCGGAAAATAATTAGGGTAATAATTATAGCTCAAAATCAGCAATAATAGTTGCCAAGATGTTGATGGTTGCTACGAAATAGAGGGTTCTTCACTAATTCGGGTATTTATCAACCACTATTTACAACAACAGCGAGCTATAATTATGAGATAGCTTCAGCAGTTGTTAGGTACGATCAATTGGGTACAAGACATGTTCTTGTGCCAATTGAGAAGCGGGAAAGGTGTGCTGTGCCTCTGTGGCTAAAGCTTGTAATTGCTCTTCAGATTTATATCTTGAGCTGAAATGTGTCATGTATAGAACTTTAACGCCTGCCTCTTTTGCAGCTTGTGCCGCCTGTGTGGCAGTGCTGTGATAATAAGTGTGAGCAGTTGAAGCAAGCTCATGTAAAAAGGTAGCTTCATGCACTAATACATCTGCGCCCTTCGCTAATGTCGCTACTCCAGCACAAGGTCTTGTATCCCCTAATACCGTTACAATACGTCCCTTTTTAGGTTCACCTAAAACATCGCTTGGCTTAACAATAGTACCATCTATTGAGGTCACACATTCTCCACGTTTTAACTGACCATACTGGGGCCCAGGCTTAATCCCTAAAGAATCTAAATATGTCATATTTAACTTACCCGGTTGATCCTTTTCTACAAAACGGTAACCATAACTAGCAATCCGATGATCCAGCAGGGCTGATTCAACATAAAAACGGTCATCCTCAAAAATGGTCCCACCATCATGCTCTATAATTTCAAGCTCATAGTTTATATGAGATTGACTAATTTCAAGTGCATTTTCAATAAAAGCTTTTAAGCCATGTGGACCATATATTTGTAAAGGCGTATCACCACCTTGATAGGCACGACTCGAAATAAGCCCAGGTAACCCAAAAATGTGATCTCCATGCAAATGAGTTACAAATATTTTTTCAAGCTTACTCAGCTTTAATGGCGAACGTAAAATTTGATGTTGTGTCGCTTCTCCACAATCAATTAACCAAAACGAGCGTCTTTCTTCAAGCAAACGTAGCGCCACAGAAGTAACATTACGTTCAAGTGAAGGGACTCCTGCATTTGTACCTAAAAAATAAAGTTCCATGAACTATCATCCTTTTTAGTCAACATTCTGTAACAGATAATTTACCATTCATGATCTAGACTTCAAAACGTTCACGCTTTAGTTTATCAGAATGGAGAGCAATATAAAAGCACAGCAAAACAATCAAGCTCCCTTCAATCCATTTAAGGATCAAAAGGAGCTTTCTTTTGTTATTGCATCAGCCTAGATTTAAGCATTGTCTGCAATAATATCATGCAATTCTGATAAATGTTTAATTTCGTAATTTGGTACAATTTCATCATTGCGGATATGTCCAGTACGGTTCACCCACACTGCATGCATTCCAACGCTAAGAGAACCTTTTACATCGGTCGTTAATTTGTCACCAACCATAAGCGCTTCTTCTGGTTTTACATCTAACAGCTCAAGTGCGTGATGGAAGATGGAGGAGTCTGGTTTTCCTTTTCCGAATGTACCCGAAATAATGATGTGATCAAAATAAGGTGTTAACTCAGGCACACCATCTATTTTTTCTTGTTGCAATGAAGGACAACCATTTGTTAAAAGCAATAATTTATATTTGCCTTTTAATTCATCTAAAACTTTAAACGTTTCATTATCATATACGTAAGGGCGCTTGCGACGTTCAATACCAAATTGATCTGCAAGCTTACGAGCTAGCTCTCTATTATCCACACCACAAGCTTTAAGACCACGATGCCATGATTCCTCACGATAAATTGGGGCTAACTGCTCCAATTGACGAAATTCAGGCTGCTCTCCTGCTGAAAAATTCCCCCATAAAGCTTCAAAAGGATTAATCCCTATCATCTTTGTAAAAGCAAAGGGTTCATATGTAGCATATAGCGCTCTAGCTTCTTTACGAACTGCGGCTTCTAGCTGCGCTTCATCAACGTTTGCTTCCCGGTGTGCAGCTTGACATGTTGCTTCAAAGGCTTCCGTTACACTTTTATCGTCCCATAATAAAGTATCATCTAAGTCAAAACATACAGCCTTAATCGTCACAACACATCTTCCTCCCCAAATTATCTCGTATCTTACATATAAATATTTCTATCTTCTAAATTTTCTATTTTCTTTAAAATTTTCAAAATAAAAACTATTCTTTTACAACTTTAACTTGATGAGTGTATCCAAACTTCTCTAAACTAGCTGCCATGGCTGCAACATCAAAACGATTACGGATGCGGTTAAACGTCCATTTTGATCCTCTGCCCTTAGGCACAACAACAATCTGGTCTTTTCTAATGATAATTTTATCAATATTTGCGGCATCCACCATTAAGTCACGATTAAAACGTGAAGTATATAAGAAGTTTTTGTAAATACGAAGATATGGTTTTCTTAAAAAGATAACAAGTGACAAGAGCAAATACAAAACAATTGTAATCCAGAAAATTGCAGTGTCTGCCCCTGTTGCTTTTGTAGCTATCCCTAAGCCTCCGTATAAAATCGCAATTAAACTCAAAGTGACGGGTAGAATAATTTTTCTTCCTTTAAATACCTCGCCATCACCACGAGAGCCAATCATCGTACCTCCACCGCCGCCAGAGCCACGATTTGTAGTCACATTAATTCCTTTTTTCTTCAAACGAACTTGATTCCGTTCTACCTTCCTATCAAATGACCCCATTCATTTTCCTCCTACAAAACTTTGTTTTATTTATCAACTACCTCAATGGATTCAAGCTGCTGTCTGAAATTTTTACGAATATTTTGTAAATAAATTTCACGTAATTTAGCTCTTTCCAATAGTTCCTCTTCATTTAATCCCGACTCTTTTTGCTTACGAGCAAGCTGATTAATTCGTTCTACCAAAGCATCAATATCCATAATTTCCTCCTGTAACTTATCTTTAGCACTTCACAACAATTTAAGACGCTCATCCTTTACTTTGACACGACTAAAAGAGCTTGTCAAGGCAACTTCACCTATACTGCCCAAGCTCATTAAACTTCATTATTTTTTATGCATTTCATAACATTAAATACAATTCTTAGATTGAACTTATTCTGTCAAATTTAGTCCAATATCGGTATAGCAATAACCTCACCTGCATGTATAACACTATTTTTCATATTATTTGCCTCTTGAATGACCTGAATAAATGCTCTTGTATCCCATTTCTCTGGCTTGTATTGTGTCGCAAGCTGCCACAAAGTGTCACCCGCTTGTATGATCACCATCTCTTTTTCTATATTATTAGCCCTATCAGGTGACTCGAATGCCTTCACTGCTACAGTGCAGATTAACATAAATAGGATTGTTATCCCCAGAACCCGCCACATTCTTTTAAATCTCTTGATTTTACTTAGCTTTGTAGCAAAGTTTGAAATCTTAGTTGTGGAATTGTCCTGTGAAGCAGGCAAAGTATAAATGCTTTGATATGAACTATATTTTAACATGATCGCACCTCTTTTTTGAATGAATCGAACGAACGTTCCTGTTTTTCTATACTATATCACGAACACTTGTTTGCTTCAATACTTTTTACGAACAAATATTCTTATTTTTTCGCATGCTTTTTCACGTATAGAATAACTGGTTTTTCTCCTCTCTCTACTCAAAAAACCAAAAAAGCCTATAACAACAGTGTTTTTATATAGAACTTATGTTTGTGCGAACGAGGGTTCCATGTTATAATTTTACTAATACGTTATTTAGATGGGGTTGATTATTGTGTCAAAGGTTTCTAGCCGTCAACAGGCTATTCTTGAATTTATACGTAGTGAAGTTCGGTTAAAGGGTTATCCTCCCTCTGTTCGAGAAATTGGTGAAGCTGTAGGTTTGGCTTCTAGTTCAACTGTTCATGGTCATTTGGATCGTCTAGAGAAAAAAGGTTTTATTCGTCGGGATCCAACTAAACCAAGAGCGATTGAGCTACTTGCTCAAGAAGATGGGGATCATGATGTAAGTTTATTTGCCCATACTGTGACGCGTGTTCCAGTCATTGGTAAGGTTACTGCAGGTGTTCCTATTTTAGCTACTGAAAATATTGAAGATTATTTTCCGCTGCCTCAGCATTATAGTGGAGAAGGACAAGTTTTCATGTTGTCTGTAATGGGAAATAGTATGATTGAGGCTGGAATTCATAATGGGGATTACGTCATTGTTAGACAGCAGCATACTGCTGAAAATGGTGACATTGTTGTTGCGATGACAGAAGAAGATGAAGCTACAGTAAAAACATTTTATAAAGAACGTGATCATATTAGATTACAGCCAGAAAATCCTGATATGAGCCCAATTTTATTGAAAAATGTAAGTATTTTAGGTAAGGTTATTGGTTTGTTCCGCGACTTGCACTAATTTTAGTTAAAGTTAGTTATTAGTAAGGTATTCATTTTGTCATATTTTCTTATCCTTTTGGTCATGATAGCTATAAGAATTATCTTTTACTTAGATATTCAATCCAATGCTAAGGATATGATCAAAATGGACGAAATCAAAGAGATATTACAGAAAATTGAGGAGCTTCGCCAACAGTTAAATGCCTTTCAAGCAAAGCAATTAACCGATCCTGAGGTAATTAAAATTAGTACAGAGCTGGATCAAGTTTTAAATGAATATCAACGTATGCTCAACCAGAAAAAATTTAATTCTACTGATTAAGCATTTATCGTGATATAGTATTGATATACTTCACATCACTTCATTAAACTACATGTTTTTGGGCAGGAGGTTTTGCTATGGATATTGCTGCACTTTCTACACAGTTATCACAAGCTAATTTAAAGCAGGACGTTGGTATTTCCTTGATGAAAATGGTTAAAGATCAGACATCCGTTCAAACTCAGGCTTTAACTAAGCTTATGGAAACTAGTGCGCAACCTCATCTTGGTGGAAATGTAGATATTAAGATTTAATACAATTAGCTATTATGATAGCTATTTATTTACATAAGGTAGAAAAAGAAGGGTATCTCCCTTCTTTTTTTGCTTTTTCAGAATTATTATCGTCGTTTCTTCAGTTTCTTCTTCCAGTTTTTCCTCAACAAAACATTGTGAATGAAATTACTTTATGGGATAATTTAGGGGAATGGAGGGAAAAGCATGTTATATATATGGTTTAAAAATCTAAACCCGCTTTTGCCCACTCTCATAATCGGTCCCTTAGGATCAATTCTTGTTGGTTACTTATGTAAAAAGTTTAGCAAAAACATTTATGTAGGATTAATTATTCCTATACTCCTTCCCCTCTTATTTACTGCACAAAATTTTGCAAAGATGATTTCTTACATTGATGATTGGATAGTTTATGCTTGCTTTTATATCATCATTGCTTTGATCACCTATCGATTAACTTCACGAAGAATTAAGCCATATCAAAAAAGAAGGGTATAGCTAGATAATCATAGCACCCTCCTTCTATTGCTTATTAACCTATCGTACGAATGACTACTCTCCATTAGCAACCTCTACTCTAAACTGGTACTTCTTGCGCGAAAATTCTTTTCCTGAAATTCTAACGATGTCTGAAGTGATTAATTGCACTATGCCCCCAAAATCTTCAAAATTAACACGGTACTCCTCGTCAATCGACACGACATAAACATGTGCTTCACATATCGCCGCCGCAAATAATTCCAAATTAGTTTTAACTACTTTGTATGTGTGATTCAATGATTTCCACCTCTTTACTAAAGCAATACTATCTGTGCTGGATCGTAGCTAACAGCCTCCAGTCTTCATCAAGTACAATATCCTCAATTTAATATGAGTTCAATTCATTATATATATTTCTAGACATTAAGTCAGTACCCTTCTTCATTTTCTTTTTAATTGGTCCCTCATGTAGTCTAAGTAATTTTATTCTGACCTTTCACCCTAATATTAATATTTCGTCCAGTAATCTAAATTACTATCGCTATATTGCTTAGGTTTAGTGTAATTAGAGGTCGTACCTCCACTATTCGTACCTGCCACATTATCCCGATCCTCAACTTCCAAAACCACGATCGTACTTAAATCAGGATTATCTGGCCAAAAAATATATTGTTGCTCTACTAAACGTCGTAATCCAATGATAATTTGTGACTTATTTAACCCCATTTTATATTCTAGCTCTACCCACATCGGCATTCTATGCTTCTGACGACTAAAGTTAAACAATAAACGTAACAGCTTCCGATCCAAATCTTGAAGCACAATCATCACTCCATTCAAAATAGAACATACATTCTTATTCTAGACCTATCTCACTTCTTCTGCAATAAAAATATAAAGTGAAGCACTTGATCGCGAATAGGAACTAGATTTAATTCAACACAATCTTAAGCTTCATTTACTTCTTCATCTATAGTTGCAAAAATGATTTGCTCTATCCGCACCCATTTCCATTCTCCAATCGCTATTGCGAGCTTAATCTCTTTTTTTACGGTTTGAATCGTGGCTACAATCCCCTCTAGCTCTACTTGCTCACACTTAATAGGATTAAATATATGAAGTGTCACCTTCCTCCGCTCACGAAAGGACCGAATTATTGCACGTTCAATTTGCTCTAGCGCTTGCTCATCTAGTATCGGACAGACCTGCTGCTCATGCCGCATATAATCTTGAATAATAGCTTCCTTATGCTGTGGTAACATCATCCGACTAGATTCCCACAAGCCATTGCCTTCAAGCTTTTTACTCATTTATAATGCCCCCCAACCTTATCTGCACGATCAATCGCTTGTGCCGCAGGCATTAAACAGTTTGCTCGCAATATTGAAATTTCTCCAAAGCGATCTTTAATTTGATCCATCACCTGATCTACGGCACGCCAATGCTCCTTATCGTCAAACAACGTAAGTTGACCTATTTTGTCACAACTGAGTCCTGACAAGCTAATCGCAACGCCCCGTACAGGCTGGTGATCCCAGTGAAGATGAAACAATTTGCAAGCCGCTTCATACACCTCCTGAGTAACATTGCTTGGATCACAAAGCTTCATTTGTCGATGAAATCCTGTTCGTACATTAAAATCAGCCCCACTCACACTTAGTGCAACGGTCCCTCCTGCAACCCCCTTTTTTCTTGCTCTTCTGCAAACCTCTGTACATAAATCATGAATGACAATTTCAATATCTTTGGCATGAATATAATCTCTGGGCAACGTCATCGCATTGCCGATATCCTTTTGGATGTGATGACTTAACCTGCTTACAGGTGAATCATCGATTCCATTTGCCACACGCCAAATGACCTCTCCATTCACCCCCCAACGTCTACGTAATGTGCCTAATGAAGCTGAGGCGAGCTGCTGAATCGTTTCAATCCCCATATTTTGTAGATGTCTCTCCATGCGTGAGCCAATCCCCCACATCCCTCTAATCGGTTTATTACCAATATACTGGTGCATTTCCTCCTTATTTAAAATGAAAATACCATCCGCCGTTTTTTTGGCAACGAGATCACAAGCTAGCTTACTAACTACCTTGTTTTCGCCAATTCCAAGTCGGGCAAATATTTGAGTATCCTGTAAAATATGTGCTTGAATTTTTTTAGCTAAGGCATACGCATCCCCATTATAAAAATGGAGTGATCCCGTCACATCTGCAAATACCTCATCAATGCTGTAAGGCTCAACCAAATCGGTATAGAACTCAATAATATGCTTAATCTCCATCGACTTCGCAATGTATTGCTCCATATGAGGGCGAACAATAACAAGGTCTGGGCATTTCTGTAATGCCTGCCATAACGGCTCCGCTGTTGTCACCCCATAGGCTTTGGCTAAAGGACAAGCTGCCAAAATAATCCCTGATCTACGTGCGGGATCCCCTGCTACAACAAGAGGTAAGTCTCGATATTGTGGGTATTTTGCCTTCTCCACACTAGCATAAAAGCTTTGCATATCAATCAGCATGATCGTACGTTTCTTTGTTGTCATATCTATCCTCCAGTTCAAATATACGAACACCTATTTGTATTATATGCGAACATTTGTTCTTTATTCAATGGAAGAATCGACCACTTGGTTTAGGCTTGAACATGTAGACCATGATTATGATTGACATCAAAAAAAATCCAACCACATTAGAAGCAACATGGCTGGACTCTTGCTAGAACTTTCTGTCAGCTTATTCCTGAAGCTGATTATAGGATATTAATCGATGAATATGCACGGCAAGATAAGTAAGCTCCTCATTTGGAATCGTTACCTCGTTAAGCTGGTGGATGTACCCTTTTACTTTAAAGGCAATATCCATCGCTTCAGGATAAAGATTAGCAATTTGCTTAAATAAAATATCATCCTTCGCATCTAACAATTTATGCGCATAAAAGCGTTCCACAAAAAACTTCACATGCGTAATAAAACGAGTGTAATGAATGTTGTCGTGATCCAAATCAAGGTTCAACGAATACCTGATCAAATTAACAATGCTCCCAATCATTTTGGCTACCTTCATCGCATCCTGTGACTCTTTTTTTTCGCTCTGAGCATTAATTAAATGGAAGGCGATATTGGCTGCCTCTTCTTTGGGCAAGCTAATCTCTAATTTTTCATTCATTAGCTTCAAGGCAAATTGTCCAATTGCAAATTCCTCAGCGTAATAATTTTTAATTTCCCAATACACTTTATTTGTAATATTAATTTGTTTATTGAAGCGTTCTACTGCAAAGCTAAGATGATCCATCAGCGTAAAATAGATACCTGTATTTAGCTTCGTTTGAAGCTGTTCCTCTGCATAGACAACAATTTGCTGGGTTAGCTCAACATAGACAGGGGCAATGGCATTTAGCAAGCCAAGATATTGCTTAATTTTAATATGCTCGACTGGAACAAACATTTGATCCGCCTGATCCTCTAGCACAATATCTCCAGTTTTTTGCCCATATCCAATCCCTTTTCCAAACAAAATATATTCCTTTTGATCCTGATCCTCCACGAGTACAACACTAGAATTGAGAACCTTTTTAATCTTGATCACCGCAATCACCTTCCTTCAAGAAAGAACTTGCACTAATCTAAATCTTCTCCATTGCTTTCAATTACTTTTTTATACCAATAGAAGGAATCCTTACGGCTACGTGACAACGTTCCATTACCTTCATCATCTTGATCGACGTAAATAAAACCATAACGTTTAGACATCTGTGAGGTTGAAGCACTAATAAGATCGATACAGCCCCAGCTTGTATAGCCAAACAAATCAACGCCCGCCTCTACCGCTTCCTTCATTTGCTGCAAATGTGCTCTAAAATAATCAATCCGATAATGATCATGAATAGAACCATCCGGCTCCACCTGATCCACTGCGCCCATGCCATTTTCCACAATAATTAACGGCTTCTTATAGCGATCGTATAGTTCAATCAATGAAATTTTTAAGCCAACAGGATCGATTTGCCAGCCCCATTCCGTAGAAGGCAAGTAAGGATTTTTAACCCCCATAATCGTGTTGCCGGAAGTACGTTCTAGCCCCTCCTTCGCAGATTCTGTCAATGACATGTAGTAGCTAAACGAAACATAATCCACCGTGTGTTGTTTTAAAATTTCCCGATCGTTAGGCTCCATATGAATATGAATGTTTTTTTGCTCTAGCATACGTTCAATTAAAACTGGATACTCTCCAAATACCTGTACGTCAGCGTAAAAATAGTTATGAAGATTTCTTTGCAGGGTCACTGCAACGTCTTCTGGGTTACAGGTGTTAGGATACGTAGTTAACTTGGTCAACATACAGCCCACTTGGCTGCCTGGTATAATTTCATGGCAATCCTTCGTAACTAATGCTGAGGCTACAAATTGATGATGAAGTGCTTGATAGACAACCGTTTCCTCTTTGCCCTCAGGACAACGATCAGGCACAATCCCCGCCGTCGTAAATGGATGACGATGAATGCTATCAATCTCGTTAAAGGTTAGCCAATATTTCACTAGATCCTTATAGCGTAAAAAGCAAACCTTGCTAAATTTCACGAAGCAATCAACAACTTTTCGCTCCACCCAGCCATTATATTTCACACTTAATGCTAACGGCATTTCATAGTGAGATAAGGTGACAATCGGTTCAATATTAAGTCTCTTCATTTCAGTAAATAAGTCAAAATAAAACTGTAACCCCTTCTCATTGGGCTCCGCTTCCTCTCCTGTTGGGAAAATGCGACTCCATGCAATCGATACACGTAACGCCTTAAAGCCCATTTCGGCAAATAACGCCAAGTCCTCCTTGTAACGATGGTAGAAATCAATCCCTCTACGCTTAGGGTAGTTTTTATCACTTGTATCCTGTATCGCGACTTCAATCGCTTTAGACGAGATCGCTTGGTGACCTTCATAATCCTCTACATCTACATTTGGCTTGTACAAACCAACATCAGCGACAGAGAGTCCTTTTCCGTCTATATTCCATGCACCTTCCGCCTGATTGGCGGCGATAGCGCCACCCCACAAAAATGTTTTTGAAAAGCCTTTACTCATTTTTTTCTCCCCCTTTAGTCGTTATCGTCATCACAGTATCTGTATTGCCTACTTCACGTTTAGAGAGGTGTAGTGGTTCCACCTGAGCGTCATAATCATCTTTACTTGATACAACCATAATAGTAACAGGATCATATCCCGCTTCTATAATTTTATCTATTTCAAACTTTAACAGTAGCTCACCTGCTTTGACGATATCTCCCGCTTTGACGACGGGTTCAAAATATTTTCCCTGCAATCTAACCGTATCAATCCCAACATGAAACAGTAATTCACAACCATTTTCCATTTTCATCGCAATGGCATGACTTCGGTTGTAGACCACTGCGATCTGTCCATCGACAGGTGCATACAATTCGCCTTTGGACGGAATAATCGCAACCCCCTCGCCCATCGCCTTACTTGAAAACACCTCATCATTTACATCAGCTATTAAAATTTGCTGACCGATAATTGGACTTTTAATTTCTTGTACTTCTTGTGCTTTTTGCGTCTTTTGTTGCACGGTATTTGTAGCCATCTGTTGGTTTTGGTTTTTACCCTTACGATCCTTACCAAAAATAAGCAAGATAATAAATGGAGCAACGAAGGAAATAATGAGTCCAATAAAAGCATTAATAATATTTTGAGGCAAGCTTTCTGATACAAACATCGACATGCTTGCTAGGCCTGGTCCTACTAATACATACACTTCTACTCCAACAATTCCAATAAAAGCTCCGCCAATTAAAGAACCAATCATGACGCTGCCTAGCACTTTTTTATTTTGTAAGGTGACCCCATACAAGGCTGGCTCTGTAATCCCAAACAAGGCAGAGATACCTGCGGATATGGCTGTGGAACGAAGTTCCTTATCCTTTGTACGAATCGCAACGGCAAAACAAGCGCCACTTTCTGCAATATTATGAGCTAAGGAAGCCGGTAAATATAATAATTCTTTGCCTGTGGAAGTAATAGATGTAATCGCATATGGTAATAATGCTTTGTGCATCCCAACAGAGACCATAAACGGTAAAACAGCAGCTAAGAGTGCAGTCGCTACCCATCCCACCTTACTAAACAGCATTACAATCACAGATGAAAAGCCTTCGCCTAGCGTATAACCAAGTGGTCCTAATAACAACAAAGAAATCGGCACTGTAATGACTAATGACATCATCGGTACAAAGAAAATCCGAATCGCTTTAGGCGAAATACGAGTAAATAACTTTTCTAGCTGAGCATATAAAAGGATCGTTAGAATTGCCGGAAAAACTTGATACGCATAAGAAATGTTTTTAATTGGGAAGCCAAACAACATTGCGCCTTCTGTTATCATGGCTGTTACCTTCGGCAACATTAAGGCTCCTACCGCAGATAAAGCAACAAGCTGATTCACCTTTAACTTTTTAGCAGTTGTAACCGCTACCAACAATGGGATGTAGTATAGTGGCGCATCCCCAATTTGGAATAAAAGCTGATAGGTTTGCCCGCTCGGATCCATCCATTTCATTAATCCTAAAAGTAACAGAACCGATTTTAAAATCCCTCCACCCGCAATCGCTGGAATAAGCGGAGAAAAGATACTAGTAATAAAATCTAGCAAAACACTTCCGATATTTTTTTTGGAACTCGTTGAGCTGGATGTACTTGTTGAGGTTGAAGCCTCAGACAAATGCGCCATGCCCCCTAACAACTCAATAATTTGATCGTATACTTCTACGACATCGTTACCAATAACAACCTGGCATTGACCTATCATTTTTACAGCAATTACACCTGGAACACGTTGTAAATGGTCTACATCCACTTTGCTATAATCATGCAGTGAAAATCTTAATCGTGTAGAACAATGCTCAAGCTGCGAGATATTCTGTTTTCCACCTACATGCTTCAACACTTCAGATGCAGTAAGCTTATAATCCATTTGTCATTCTCCTTTGCTGTAAGCATATGCTGGAAAAAGGGTACAAAAAAAGGACCTAAAACGACAAAATAAGCTTTTGTCCATTTTAGATCCTGCCTGCTTTACCAGTCACATGTCTAAGTTATTTAATTAAGGCTAGTATAGTTTATAATTATGAAAGCGTCAACATTTTCAAAAAAATAAATTTATGATTATTTAAAAGTAAGGAGATTAAACGTTACAGAACTGTTGAGTAATGGGCATTTTCCTTCAAAATATGATATATTAAATTCGGCTCAATCTTGAAATTAATGCTTGACCAATAATCCATATTTCTTCTAAATAGAGCCTTTATTTTAAATAAAAAAATTAAATCTAATAAAAAGGAGTCTAACATGAACATACTAAAAGATTACATTGCCGCAACCAATACACACGATTTTGAAGAAGTAAGGAAAATACTCCACCCTAATGCGAAGTATTTTTTTACGAGTCAAACCTGTACAAATCACCAGGAGATTAAAGCTTTTTTTGAAAATGCATGGGAAACTGTAAAAGAGGAAAATTACGAAGCTAGAGATGTAGAATGGCTACACCAAGGAAGCGAATCTGCTACCTGCACCTATACATATTTTTATGAAGGCTATATTAATGGGAATTATGCCAGTGGATATGGCAGAGCAACCAATGTGTTTGTGAAGGAAGGAGACAACTGGCTGTTGATTCATGAGCATTTAAGTGCAATGCCGATCGCAGTTGAAACCAAGTAATTTAAAACATGACCTCGTTAGGTGAGGCTCCTATACAAACATAGGCCACTGCCCGGAAATATCGAAAGATGCCAATGGGTAGAACAGGAACTGTCGGAATAAGGCTTTTCTTAAGGTGGCTAAGTGTTTAACCCTTTACGTTGTATAGTGCCAAAACTCGGACTAAGGGGATAAAACGTTTTTTTGTGCGCTTTTTCAACCCTCTAGCCTAGGCTAGGGGGTTTTTGATTTGAAACTAAAAGGAGGGAAGCATGTCCATGGACAGTAGGCCCAGTTGCCAAACACATATATTAAATAACTTCCGTACAAAGAGCATTCCAAGCTATATACGTCTAATCCGTATCCTTGTAGGGCGTGTTTCCTATACCTTGTCCCTCCCTCTTCTTTAAAGAAACAAGAGCTATTCGTAAGCTTAAATTCAAGCAATGACTTACTGAAGCAGAAGTAGTTCAAAAATTACTTGTTATGTCGGGTCTCTTGTTAGGCATTGGCGCGTTAGGAGATCGAATTGGTCATAAACGTATTTTTATGAACGGTCTACTGGTATTTGGTGCAGCTTCCCTTGCAGCAGCCCTTTCCTCAAGCCCGGAAATGTTAATAGTAGGTAGAATATTTTTAGCAGTTGGCGCTGCTATGATGATGCCTGCCACACTTTCAATTATTCGTATTAATTTCAAGGATGAAAAAGAGAGAAACTTTGCAATTGGAGTATGGGGTTCTGTTTTCTCTGGTGGTGCAGGTTTGGGCCCGATTGTCGGGGGCGCTTTGCTTGAACACTTTCATTGGGGTGCCGTTTTCTTAATAAATGTGCCAATTGTAGTCATTGCCTTTTTCTTGTCGTTTAAATTTGTCCCTAAAGATGAAGGCCATTCAAACAAGAAATGGGATTGGTTTGGATCTATTCAAATTATGATAGGTCTTATCGGCGTGATCTTCGCAATTAAAGAAGCTACAATGAGAAATGGACATATTGGAGTCGCTATTTTATCCGTAGTTATTGGGACCACTGCAATGGTGTTATTTTACAGAAGACAAAAACGAATGGGTAGCCCACTAATTGATTTTAAATTATTCAGAAACGAACGTTTCTTAGGAGGGATGTTAGGGGCAATATTTCTCACATTTGCATTGGTTGGGACTCAACTGATTTTTACTCAGCGATATCAGTTAGTTTTAGGTTATTCTCCGCTCAAATCTGCACTGTTCATGCTTGCGATCCCTGTGTCATCCTTTATTTCTGGGCTTGCAATAGGCTACTTTCTACACAAGTTTTCAGTATTACGTACTCTGCTTATCACAATATCTCTTTCTGCCGTGGGCATGGTATGCTACTTAGCTTCACTAAATCAAGGCACTTTATTTGAAGTCTTCTCTTTGGCCTTGCTAGGTGCTGGTTTAGGAGCTTCAGGAGTTTTATCTTCTAATGCAATAATGAACAATGTGCCGGTAGATAAGGCAGGTATGGCGGCATCCACTGAAGAAGTATCGTATGAAGTAGGTGGCGTATTAGGTGTAGGTATTCTTGGAAGTCTATTGGCATTCTTTTACACACGCGGCTTTGTTCCAGTGAATGGACTCTCTCAGACAATGGGAGTGGACAGTTTGGATGAAGCGCTAATAGCTTCTGAAAAGCTCCCGACTCAACAAGCAGCTTTACTAGTCGATCATGCTAAAGAGGCTTTTAATTATGCTTTTAATTCGGTGAGTATTATTTCGACGGGAGTGATAATTGTTGGAGGATTGAGTATCGCTTATTTAATGATTAAGGAGCGTAAAAAAGAAAAAGTTGGACTAAAAAGCTAAATATCAGATAAAGATAGTTTAACGACGCGACACAGACCATGTGTCGTGTTTGCTATATAAGTTAGTTGTTAGAAACAATATTGAAAACCTGAAGTTGTTTTGCAGAATAGCCTCAGGTTTTTTAGAACTTAATTCATGGCTTAATGCTTTCCTAAAAACTGCGTGATCTCCTCCATATACCCCTTTGCTGTTATACTTCTTGGCGCAAATAAAAAGGTTAATGCTGTTTTCCACTCCGAGCCTGCAATTGAGGTTGGCAACATTGAATGCTCTGTGTTAGGGAATACTTTTATATGAAGCAACGAATCAGGGGAAATTTTTGCACGATATACCTGTTCCGTTTCTTTAATGTCTACATTCACATCATCCTTCCCAAGCAATAACAGCACTGGTGTTTTTAAATTAGCTAAATCTGCTGTAACATCGGCATTAATGTTTTTAACTACGAAGTTCCACCGTTCCTTAGACATCACATCATCCTTATGCGCAAGCTTCGTATATTCCTCATATGAACCTTTCTTATCTAACAACACTTTAATCTCATTTTCATACGTCACTTGCTTCTCAATTTCTTCTGAGCTATAGCCGTCCTTTTTCATTTGACTGCGTGTATTATATTCTCCTTGCGTACGCCAATTAATTGCAGGTGAAACTAAAATGCTAAAAGCTAATTTTTCCTTGCCTGCAAGCTTAGGAATAACCCAACCTGCTTGGCTAGCGCCCCATACCCCCATTTTGGTATCATCGATCATCGGCTGTTTTTTTGCCCATGCCAATGCTTGCTGCGCTTCGACAACCCGATCATCAATACTTTGATCTAACCAATTTCCTTCTGAGCCGTTAATCCCTCGTTTATTTAATGACAACGAAGCATAACCTTGCTTAGCTAGCGCTTCCCATAACGGTTTGTAGCCTTCACTATGTGTTGCATCAATAGCACCGTCGCCATGAATAAATAAAACCAAACCTAACTTCCCCGTAAACTGTTTAGGCAAAGCAAGTGTACCTGTCAACTTGCCTTGTGGAGCATCAATTTCTATTGACTGTTCTACAATGTTAAACGTACTTTGCTGTAAAATATAAAGGCCTATCCCCATAAATAAAAACAATGTAACGAGAACTGAAATCCATATTTTTTTTCTTTTAAGCATAAAGTTCTCCTTTGCGGGTCATGTAGTGCCATCTCTTTTCACCTAGCAATAAGCCTGTGAGCAAGCTGCTATCACAATCTTGTTGGCAAAATTGAAAACGTTCATATAGCTGAATCGCTTTATGATTATGGCTTGCAACATGTAGACTAAGATAAGTCATTCCGGCAGATTGCTGCATGAATTGGTGAGCCCATTGCAGTAGCTGTTTCCCGATCCCCTTACCTTGATGCTGAGGGTGAACCACTAAATCCTCAATGTAGCATTCCTCTACTTTAGGACTGTGCTGAAGCAGGTACAATCCTGTGATCAATTTAAATAATTTCCAATTGCCAATGCTATTGCATTTACTCCACCAGCTAGAATCAATAGATTGATTAGGTTCATCAAATCCATCAAATCCATTAGATTCATTAGATTCATTAGATTTTATCCACTTCCATTTTATACACATGGTGCCTACCACCTCTCCCTGCTGCCTAGCTACAACACGCAAGCTGTTAGGCTCCTGAGGCAAATAATAAAGTAATTGTGTAAAAGCAGAGCCTAATTCCTCTATAGAAAGGGATGCTAAATTTTCAATTTTATATCCAAACCCATATGCCATTAATTGGCCTACAGATGGATAAAGCGCAGGCTGAACTGGCTCTATAGTCATAAATAGGGTCACTGTAATCCCCTTCCCTTCAATTTGAGTAATAGTTCATAATGAATTTGCTGTTGTGTAAACAGCGACAAATATGATTTTTCAACGATAATAAGTGGTCCATCCTCATCATAACCTTGACGTGTAACCAGATCATAAAATTGAGAGATATGCTCATCTAGCTCCATCTCATTTGTGACTAACAACCGATGGGACAAGTAAGTACCTATTGGTAATACCAGATCACCACTTGCTATATTGTCACTTTCTTGATTGTCATTTGCTTGATGACTAGGTGTATAAATCCCTACACCCCCTGACTGATCGTATATATAATGAATATCTGCTTCAAACAAATTGGGTACTTTTCCTTGATGCTGAGTAAGTAGCTTGGCATTTAACGTAGCTGGCTCCTCCATCCGAAACCATAACGATAAGGCCATCTCCTCACGCTGAACAATGGAATACAATGCCTCATTCTCATCTTCATTCTTCTGCTTATCATCAAGCGACTCTTGCTCTTGTAAAAGCCTTGTAATAAAATACTTTGTATCTATTAGCTGTGCTATTGCGGCTTCTGTATCACTTAAAGCTTGGCTAAATAGCGATCTCATTTGAACTGAAGATAAGCCCGTTAAGCATTCCTTAATGATCTGCACAGATAACCCCATCTTCCGCAGCAACAAAATGTGTGCAAGCCGATAAATTTCATCGATCCCATACATACGATATTGATTGTCTGCAATATAAGCAGGCATCAAAATTCCCTTTTCCTCGAAATAACGAATTTGATGTATAGACACTTGCATCAGCTTTGCTAGCTCACTAATTGTAATTTCATCCTTCATATATGCTCATACTCCCTTTGACCTGCTGTGCTTCCACTCCTGTATCAGCTACACTTGAGTTATCCCAAGTATATACCTTAGGTCAGACCTAAGGTCAAGCACCTAATCCAAAAAAATTCAGCTTGTAAACTAAAAAACAACAGCCTGTTTTAGACAAACAAGACTGCTGTACCTTATTTCATTCATCTATTTCATTAGTTTATCCACCCAACCAAAGGTAAGCTTAATGACCTGCGTTGGCCCTGGTAAACTAGGCTGAAAAACAAGGGTAATGGCTAAAATCATCGTCCCAAACGTGATGGAGTACATGATGATTTTAGCCCTTTTTTGTTGACAGTTACTGCTTTCTCCCACCATGATAATCCCTGATATCAATAAAATCCCGATGATCCACCACGCTTCCATAGGAGCCTCCATTTCTTATTCATATTTAAATTAGTTAGATTTCCCTTCCCCTTGCGGTTCCGTTGACTTTCCTGTATGGGTAATGACAACCTTGTTTACTACAGAAATGTCCATCTCTGTATATATTTTTTCCCAGTTGTTTTTTTGCGCTTGCCATTGCTTCGGATAATGTCTGCGAAATTGAACCGACGTTTTAAATAAATCAGCTTTAAAATCATTTTGCGAAAAAACAATCGCCTGATCTGCGTACTCTTTTAACCTATCACTCCAAGCTTGTCTAACTTCTGATATCACCTTTTGATCTGCCAAATCTACATTTGTTGTATTCAATACAACATCTCCTCTTGCATTAACCAGCATCTTTACACTCCACTTTTGATTTTTGATGTGTGGTTGAATACTTACCGTTGCTTTATTTAAGCGAATGGCGATAACGCCTTTACTGCTTTTAATACTGATCGGGATAATAAAGTTATTAAGTTCATTTGAAAGTAATAATACGCCTCCACTGAGTGGTTCCTCTACAGTACGTACGTATTTACCCTCCTTAAATAAGCTAATTCCTTTAAAAAAAGGCGTAGTTGCCAACTTTTCTTGCCCAATTTCTAGTGGTGAAATTAACAATCGAGATAACAGCGCCGTTTTGCTTGGCCCATCGATTGAACGTACTAGCTCTAATAACGTCACTTTTGCGCCAAGTCCTAAGTTTGCCATTTCACGTAATGATTCTGCTGAGCTTCTTTCCAAAGGATCAAGCAAAGCCAATATTTTCTCCGCAGGTGCTTCACTCGAAAAAACATAAGCATGCTCACGAAATTCAGGATAACGAAGAAAAAAATCAATATATTCACGCAAGCCTTGTTTACTCGCTTCCTCATTAAAAACAATTACTTCGCAATGTCCCCAAAACATCTCCCTGGATACTTTTCTTTGTAGCCGATTTAGCGCCTCTGCGATTGTGGAGCCTTCCGCTTTATGAATCATCGTGAGCCCACTTGGACTGCCCCCTGTACTACCTACACTTTCAGTCCCTCCGCCTTTGCGGGGAACAAAGATTTGCGCTGTTAGCTGTACCTTTTCATTTTTATAATCCAGCCCAGTAGCAAGGACAATGGCTAAATCATTAATCTCTTTGCGATCCCAACAGCCCGTCAATAATAAGCTACATGACAACAAAATAAAAAAGAGTCGATAAAAGAGCTTTTGCTTTGATTTCATGATGGTTCACTTCCCTTACTCCACCCTTGGAATAGCCGTTTTAAAAGGGCTACGACATACAGCATAGCAGGTATAAACAACAAAAAGGCTAACGTATATATATTTGCAGATGAACTTAACAAGCTAGCTGCACTAGATTGATCTGAAACGACCCAATAGGCAAAAACTAAGCACAAAAAGGATAACGGAAAGACGACTGGCTTATAATCCTCCATACCTAACCACTCCGCTACTGAGGTTGCAAATATATACAGAAATACAGATATTTTTACGAATATACCAAAAATCCAAATTGCAATGACAACAGCCTCAATATGCTGTAGGAAATCAGCGATCGTAATATATCGTGTCGCAATCATAAACGGATAGGCAAAGCTATCTGTCAAATCTCCCATTAGGAACAAACAAAATAAATTACTAGCAATCATAGCGATTGTTGTAACAAGTAACGAAATCAGCATGGAACGTGTAAGTCCTTGCTTCTGATTTACATTTGGAATTAAAAACGCAATAATAATGTATTCACTAAACCAAGCCGCAGGTGCAATCGCCCCTTTGATGCTAGGTAAAACTCCACGCTCCATAAAAGGAAGAATTTCAGCAGGATCCAGTTCCCCAATTAAGAGCAAACAAATTCCGCAAAATAAGATCACCACTAATGTTACAAATACTTGACTTGTCCGCCCTACGACCTCAATTCCAAGCCTTACATTTAAGGCACACACAATAACCATGGTTCCCATAACAACATATAGCGGTGTAGCAGGTAATGCTGTACTAGTAATAAATTCACCATACTGACGAATGACAAGCCCCGTTAAATGTGGAAAAAACCACAAAAAGAGAAAACTGACTATTTTCCCAATCCACTTGCCACATATATAAGGACTGGCTTGAATAAGGGTTTTTCCAGGATACAGACGATGAAGACCGATGGATAAGCCAATGGTTGCTAAACCAAACAAAGAGCCAATAATTGGCGAAAGCCACATGTCATGACCTGCATAACGCATTGTAATACTCGGAACTGATAATATTGCAGTAGCAATAATAGTTGGAAAAACTAGAAAAGCTAATTGATTGGCTGAAATTTTACCTTGGTCTGTGAGCATATCGTTTAACTCCCTTTTTTCCAAGATGTGGACCGCCACCATACATCCCTTAACCTAGACTTAGAGGTTGGGGCGATTGGCGATAAATAGGGGGTTCCAAATGAACGTAAACTACTTAGATGGATTACGAGCAATATAATCCCTAACATAATACCGGGTAAACCTAATGTGCCTGCTAATATCATCATCGGGAACCTCATAATCCGTGTAGCTATACTTGCTGTATACCTTGGAATCATAAACGAAGCAATTCCTGTCATTGCAACAATAATAATCATTGGGGCCGAAACAATCCCTGCGGAGGTCGCAGCTTGCCCAATAATGAGTGCCCCTACGATACTAACTGCTGAACCAATCTGCTTCGGTAATCTAATCCCCGCTTCGCGCAACGCCTCAAATGAAATCTCCATAATAAGTGCTTCGATTAATGCAGGAAAAGGAATCTCCTCACGCGCCCTTGCAATACTCAGCATCAACACAGTAGGAATCATTTCTTGATGATAAGTCGTAATGGCAACATAAAATGAGGGTAACAGCAAAGCGATGATATAAAAGAAGTATCTTAACCAACGAATAAAAATCGTAATGTAAATGTTTTGATAATAATCCTCTGGTGATTGCAGCATCGCAGACAATGTAACTGGCGCCACCAAGCAAAACGGCGTTCCATCTACAAAAATAGCAAAACGTCCCTCAAGTAGGTTGGATACAACCACGTCTGGACGTTCAGTTGCAATCATTTGAGGAAATGGTGAATAAGGCTGGTCGCTAATGGCTTCTTCTATACATTGACTCTCTAGCACATCGGTCAGCTTTATTTTATTAAGACGAGCCTCAACCTCTTTGACCAAGTCATCTGTAATTATCCCTTCCATATAGACAAGTGTTACTTTTGTGCTTGTATATTTTCCCATTACTTGTGACTTTATTTTTAGTGCAGGGTTTTTAATACGCAAGCGAATTAACGATAAATTCAAACTTTGAGACTCTGTAAATCCGTCACGTGCGCCACGAACTGTAGATTCTGCAACAGGCTCCTCTGGGGTACGTGAGTGATCCTGAACAAAAGGGTATACCGTTCCCCCCGCTTTTCCAGCAACAAGAACTAAGGTTTCCCCCTCCAAAATGGCTTCGACTGCTTCCCCCACAGTGCTTACCAATTGAGCGGCTGAGACAGGAAGCTCCTGTTTCAAATCCTGTTGTGTCCCCTCTGCTCTGTACGGTTCAATATGATGTGTCATTGTTGCATCTAGTTCGGTATTTTGCAACTCAATCTCTTCATCTTGACATTGTAGTGGCGCTAATACTTGGCGCTCCAGTCGCTCCACATTGCAAAGACCTGCACAATATACGCACAAAGCAGATGTACCATTATAAGTATCAAAGGAATGAAATATAATATCAGAACAATGCAAAAAGACAGCACGTAATTGCTGTTCATCCAGTTCAATATTCCCGGTCAATTTCACTTGTTCTTTCCCTTCAGCACCGTTTCCTTGTTTATTCATCCTATACATCCTTTATGTAATTATAATAAGATCATGTACGCTCATAGCGTGCGCAGTAAAAGGAAAAATTATTCTTTCATTCCAGCCCTCGGATATAACAAAAAAAGAACTCCATCTATTTATATAAAAATAAAAGGAGTTCTTAAATACTAATTAAGTTTTTGGCTTTTGCAATATATTGCTTACTTTACTTTAAACTTAGAGGTTTGCTCCTGAAGACCTTCACCTAAATGTGCAAGACTAATGGAAGACGAAGCGATTTCCTCCATAGAAGCAAGCTGTTCCTCAGAGGATGCGGCTACAGTTTGCGCGTGGCCCGCAGTTTCTTTAGCAATATGTGCTAATTGATCCACCGTTGAATTAATCTGCTGTGCACCAGCCATCAATTGTTGAGACGACGAAGAAATTTCATGGCTTTGCACTGTAATGTCTGCTAAACCTTCAATCATTAATTTAAAAATATGCTCCGCTTCCGCCGTTCTCGCCGCACCTTCACTTATTTGCTCACTACTATCAGTCATTGCCTTCGATGCTGCTTCATTGCCTTTTTGAATATCATCAATTAATGCAATAATGCCATTTGTGGCTTCCTTAGACCGTTCTGCCAATTTTTTAACTTCATCTGCTACAACCGCAAAACCTTTACCATGCTCGCCAGCACGAGCCGCTTCAATCGAAGCATTTAAAGCTAACAAATTCGTTTGCGTACTAATTTCCGAAATTAGGTGACTGATTTTCCCCACCTCTTGGGAATGCTCATTTAATGTTTTAATAAGCTCTAAAGTAAGAATGGACTCCTCTTCCATTTTCTTCAGCAATGCAGCGGTTTCTATCATTTGGTGCCCACCCTGCTGTGCTTGTTCACTCAGCTCTCCTGTCGTTTGCGAAGCAGCTAACGAACTATCTACAATCCGCTGAACACCACTAGACATTTCTTCCATCGCACGCGCTGCTTCTTCTGTGGATTGCATTTGGGTCTCTGAACCAGAGGCTACCTCTTGTATTGCTAATACAACATTTTGTGTTACCTTGCTACACTCCTCAGAGCTTGTACTTAATTGTTCAGAGGATGCTGCCATCTGAAGCGAACTTTCGTTGATATTATCAAGCAAATCTCTCATATTTATCGTCATATCATTGAGATGATGTGCCATTTGTGCAAACTCATCTTCACCGGGTATAGATAGCTGCGCTGTAAAGTCGCCATCTGACAAGCTTTTAGCTAAAGTACTAACCTTCCCTAAGTCCCTCGAAATTTTTGAACTATACATTAAAACTACTGCAACTGAAAGAACAACACCGATCAGGCTAATAATAGCAATCCACATTAGTAACGTATATAGTGGACTAAACAGCTGTCCTTCTGGAACTGTGATCGTTAAAACCCAACCTACCCCAGCCCCAACCTTTTCGTGATAAACACGATAAGTTTCGCCGCCCTCAGTGTATTTAACCATCCCTCTTGTATTACTAAGTATTTCTTGTGCAGAACTCGCTAATTCAGGATTGCTTTCCTTTTCTAATTTTACTTTTTGTAATTTATTTTCATCAGGGCCCGCTAAGTACATCCCTGTAGCATCATATAAAGTAACCCAGCCCCCTGAGCCAACCTTAGCCTCTTGCACATAATTTTGAATCGTGCTCAAATTTAAGTCCCCAGTGACAACACCAAGCAAAGTATGATTTTGATCAAAAAAAGGAACAGTTACAGTGGCTAAAGTTAAATTAAGTGCCTCATCAAAATAAGGAGGAGTTATACTTTTTTCTTTAGTACCGTTTGTATACCATGGCTGCTGTACATAATTATAAGAAGGGTCGCTATACTTCTCAGTAGTCTCAATTTTATCCCCTTCATGGTAAGCGTATGTAGAAAAAAATTGGGTATCTGGCTTATAACGATTAGGCTCGAAATAAATCCCCATTCCAAGTGTATCTTGATTTGAATCTAAAACATTTTTTAAAATCGTTTGGTATTGCTCCAATGTATAAGTATCGGCTTGACTTTGTACTGTATTCGCAACCACCTCTGGTAGCTTGCTATGTGCTTGGATGCTAGACGTAATTTGTGCAGATACTTCACCTAGCTGTACATCCATCTTGTCTTCGATGATACTTGTAATAATCCCTTTAGCATACTGATAAGACACACTGGATATCGCAATTAAAGTAACTAGAAATGCTGGTAACAACACCAATAAGGTTTTTGCTTTTACAGTTTTAAAACTTTTTCTTCCCCACTTAAACTTAAGCTGTTTCACAATTGTTCCTCCTAGTATGGTAGTATCTAGACAGTGGAAAAGTAATCAAATGTTTAAGTTATATCTTGTTCTGTTTATGTAATGATATAGTTTAAAACTGATTCCCGTCCCCACAGTACTATCCTATCACGACAAAACTGTCCTTAAAAGACCTTTTTTCGACAGGAAGTAGTTGTTATATGTACCTCCACCCGCTTACAGCCATTGTCTACACTTTTCATATAGGAGTTATGGAGGTAATTTAATGAATCAAAGTAATGAAAAAAACACGGTTCACATGATTGGTGAACGAATCCGTTACTATCGTACTATGCGAAATTTAACTCAGGAAGAAATCGCTGAGCGTATAGGCAGCACTGGGTCATACATAGGGCGAATTGAACGCGGAGAAAAAAATGTTAAAATTGAAACTTTGGAGAAAATTGCAGACGCTCTCAAAATCAACGTTCTGCTCTTGTTCCAGCACGATACGTTAGAGCCACTTCACGACTATCCATGGATTATTAAAAGTGTTTCACTTTTGTTGGAGCAGCCGGAGCGTAATCAACACAAAGCATACCGAATTTTAAAGGAGATCTTTCATAACGATTAACAAAAGAAGTCTAGGTATGTTTATAAGCAACTTAGTAGAATTAAGATAAGAATGTCGCTTTTTTACAATCTCCCTTCAAATACTAGGCATATAATAGAAGTTAAATTATGGTATTTGAAGCAACTAAAATTAAGAATGGAAGTGGAATCTTTTTATGATCGAGCCATATTTAAGTTTTAATGGGGATTGTGAAGAAGCATTTTTATGGTATGCAGTGCACAAAAAGTAATTTCTGCTCTATCAGAGGATGGAGTAATATTAAGTGAGTTGTCTACAAATCCACCTCCAGATGAAGACGGAAAAAGCGGAAGTGTTACAGATAAATACGGATTTACTTGGATCATAACAACGATAAAATCAACGGTGTAATTCAGCAAAAACACCTCTCTACGTTAGACGTAAAGAGGTGTTATTTAATATAATGATTAGTCTTAATTCTAGTACAACGTCATGTATTGATCGCGTTCCCAAGCATGAACCTGAGTGCGGAAGATATCCCATTCAATTTCTTTAAGCTCAAAGAAGTGAGTTAAAGCGTGGTCACCTAAAGCTTCTGTAATGACTTCATTGCGAAGCAATTCATTTAATGCTTCTTTTAAGTCAGATGGCAAGCTTGGGATTCCTTCTTCTACACGTTCTTCTTCAGACATCACATAGATATTGCGGTCCACAGGATCAACAAGTGGTAATTCCTTTTTAATTCCGTCTAGACCTGCCGCAAGCATAACCGCAAGTGCAAGGTAAGGGTTAGCCGCAGGGTCTGGGTTACGTACTTCAACACGTGTACTAAGACCACGAGACGCAGGGATACGAATCATTGGGCTACGGTTACTGGAAGACCATGCTACATAACAAGGTGCTTCATAACCAGGCACAAGACGTTTATATGAGTTCACAATTGGATTCGTAATTGCAGCAAAGGAACGTGCGTGCTTGATAATACCTGCCATGTAATGACGCGCTTCTTTACTTAAGCCAAGTGAATCACTTTCATCATAAAAAATGTTTTCATTGCCTTTAAATAGGGATTGGTTACAGTGCATTCCAGAACCATTTACACCAAATAGCGGCTTCGGCATAAATGTAGCATGCAAGCCATGATGACGAGCAATCGTCTTAACAACAAGCTTAAACGTTTGAATTTGATCTGCTGCATGAATTGCATCAGCATATTGGAAATCAATTTCGTGTTGACCTGGTGCAACCTCATGGTGAGAAGCTTCGATTTTAAAGCCCATTTCTTCCAAGGTTAATACGATTTCACGTCGGCAATTTTCACCTAGATCAGTAGGAGCTAAGTCAAAATAACCGCCTTGGTCATTAAGTTCTGTTGTTGGGTTGCCTTTTTCATCCGTTTTGAACAAGAAAAATTCAGGCTCAGGACCTACCATCATGGAAGTATAGCCCATCGCTTCAGCATCCTTTAATGCACGCTTAAGAATGTATCGTGGGTCACCCTCAAATGGAGTACCATCTGGCATATAAACATCACAAATGAGACGAGCAACACGATCTTCGGTTACCCAAGGGAAAATAACCCACGTATCAAGATCAGGACACAAGTACATATCAGATTCTTCAATACGAACATAACCTTCAATTGAAGAGCCATCAAACATCATTTTGTTATCCAATGCCTTTGGCAATTGGCTAAGCGGGATTTCAACGTTTTTAATGGTTCCTAATAAGTCTGTAAACTGAAGGCGGATAAAACGAACATTTTCCTCTTTTGCAATACGCAAAATATCTTCTTTTGTATAGCCCACTTAAATCTCTCCCTAGGTAAAATTTTTTATATTTTGAAAAAGCGAGAAAGTTCCCCTTGAATTAAAGAAACTTGACCCGGTCTTTTTCCTGTAACTAGCTGCTGCTTCAACATTCGATACAGTTGAGAATCACTCATTTCCTTACGCTTCTCCTCGGTGTCCTTAGAAATCACTGTTGCTTCTTCCGATTCTCGGTTCATCGGATTCATAACCTGCTTGATCCCTGCGATATTAACGCCTTTATCAATCAAGCCCTTAATCTCTAATAAACGTTCCACATCATTAAACGAAAACAACCGTTGATTGCCTGACGTACGTGCCGGAACAATCAGTTCATGCTGTTCATAATAACGAATTTGACGTGCCGTTAAATCCGTAAGCTTCATTACGATACCGATCGGAAACAATGCCATATTTCTGCGAATTTCGTCAGTCATCGCTCTCAACCTTCCACTTATTTTTCATGTTTTTATTCTATGTCAACTATCCTGACATGTCAATAGTTATGTTAGCAAAACTTACAACAGATGGCGATCGACCATGTTTTGTAGTGCTGTTAACAGACCAAACTTCACATGGGAGTAGGTTAACCCCCCTTGCATGTAAGCAATATACGGTTCTCTCACAGGAGCATCCGCAGATAACTCTAAGCTTCCCCCCTGCATAAATGTGCCTGCTGCCATAATGACAGGGTGCTCATAACCGGGCATCTCCCAAGGCTCAGGCACGACATGACCATCCACTGCCGCTGCACGCTGAATCCCTTGCACAAAAGCAACAAGCTGCTCTGCATTGTCAAAGGATATCGCTTGAATTAAATCATAACGAGGCTGATTCCATTTGGGCGTACTTGTGAAGCCTGTACGTTCAAACACTGCTGATGCCAATATACTTCCTTTTACAGCTTGTCCTACGGTCACCGGCGCTAAAAATAACCCCTGATAAATACTACGTGTAGTCCCTAACATCGCACCTACCTCACCACCAATACCTGGCGCAGTTAATCGATAAGAGGCTAACTCCACAAGCTCGGCACGTCCACAAATGTAACCCCCTGTTTCCGCAAGTCCTCCACCTGGGTTTTTAATTAGTGAACCTGCCATTAAATCTGCACCAACCTGTGTAGGCTCCATAACCTCTGTAAATTCACCATAGCAATTATCAACAAAAACTAAACAATCTGGACTTAGCTGCTTTACCTTGGTAATCATTTCTTCGATTTGTGCCACACTAAATGAAGGACGCCAATCATAGCCACGAGAACGTTGAATGCCAATTACCTTTGTCTTATCCGTAAGCTTCGAGGCTACTCCATCCCAATCCACACTACCATCCTCTGTTAGCTTCACTTCATCATATGTAATACCAAAATCCTGCAATGAGCCTGTCCCATCGTTTGGCTTCCCAATCACTTTATGTAAAGTGTCATACGGCGTGCCAGTAATGTATAATAAGCCATCCCCTGGACGTAGCATACCAAATAAAGCCGTTGCAATCGTATGTGTGCCAGACGCAAAATGAGGACGTACCAATGCAGATTCAGCGCCAAATACTTTAGCGTATACTAAATCAAGCACCTCACGTCCACGATCATTGTATCCATATCCTGTTGAACCTGCAAAATGAAAATCGCTCACCTGAAACTTCTGGAAGGCCTCAATGACCTTCCATTGATTCAAGTCAGCTATACGATCTACTGCACGAAATTGTGATTCCACCTGCACTTCTGCTTCTTCAATCCACTCTACAATTTTTGTATCAAATACAGCCATCTTCCGTCTCTGTCTCCCTTATCTGTATCAAACAGCATCATTTTATAAATTTTAGTTCCATATATTACTGCTAATTACCGTATCTGACCGCTATGATTTTATACCGAGTCTGTTTTTATATCGAATTGATCTTAATCTAGTGGTCATGACTCTAATCTAACATCTTCTTGCCTAATCGTCATAAGCTCTTGCTTGCCTGGCGATTGATTGCCATAACTAGATAGCAGCCGAACAGCTTGTTGCCGAATGGAACGTTCGATGACGTTTCTAACGTATCTTGCATTACTAAACAAACGTTCATTTTGATTTTTCTCACGCATTAAAAATTGCTTTAGCTTTAAAATCGCTTGTGGCATTAATATATAATCCCGATCCTTTGCCATGCTTTCCGCAATTTGAATTAATTGATCAATGCTATAGTCGGGAAAATCGAGCTGTAAAGGAAATCTGGAAGGCAATCCTGGATTACATTGCAGGAAAAAATCCATTTCCTCAGAGTAACCCGCCAAAATTAAAATAAAGTTATTTTTATGATCCTCCATCGCTTTTACCAACGTATCAATTGCTTCCTTGCCAAAATCCTTCTCGCCACCACGAGACAAGCTATACGCCTCATCAATAAATAAAATACCACCCATAGCTTTTTTAATTAAATCTCGTGTTTTTTGGGCTGTATGACCAATATATTCCCCAACCAGATCCGCCCGTTCCGCTTCAATGAGATGTCCTTTGCTTAATACACCCATCTTTTGAAACATTTTTGCAACGATGCGAGCTACCGTTGTTTTACCTGTACCTGGATTTCCTTTAAAAACCATATGGTACACCTGAGAGTCTGCAAGTAACCCAATTTGTGAACGCATGATGGCAACCTGTAAAAGCGCATAAATCTCATAGGTTAATTCTTTAACATGCTCCAGACCAACAAGCTCATCAAGCTCTTTTTGGATCTCATTAAAAATACCTTGGGAAGGCTGCTCCTTAAGTGCCGAGGCTGAGGTGGCACGTTCTGCCTCTACGGTAGCTCCAGATACAACAGGAGTCTCAGCTTGACGCAACACAACATTAATTTGCCTAGAGGGTCTATGATCTACTGGTCTATGATCCACAGAACCGTTTTTAGCTACAACACGCCCTGTCATTGTATGAATCACCTTCTTTATTAAGGGTAGAGAGTGACTACTCTTTGAAACCTTCTCTTCCAAGTGTATTCTCTCTCGTCCTTACTTATTAGAAGAATTCACAAACAACTAAATAAACTAAATAATTCCGATAAATAATCCTACCTGCTGTAGCTTCCATTTCGTATAGGACAAAATTTCACGAGAGGTATGATACCAAGAATTCAGCACCTCTGATTTGACAATCGACAAGCTAGGAGAAGTATAATTTAAGCTTTTAGCCATTTCATACGCTCGATTCCCATGATAGTCATGCGTAATAATGAGGGCGGATTGTAAATTCTTTTCCTTCATCAAAGCTTGGCTAAACTTTAAATTTTCATAAGTGCTTGTCGCTTTATTTTCTAAGATGATAAACTCCTTTGATACCCCTTGCTTCTCCAAATAATTTGCCATGCCTTCAGCTTCTGTATACTTGGACTCCGGCGTATCATATCCACCAGTGACTAAAAAGTAAGTGAATTTCCCTGCCTTATAATCTACTAGAGCCTGATCCAATCTTTCCTTTAATCCAGGACTAGGCTCCTCTTTCCATAGCGAGGCTCCTAATACAATACCAACATCCTTTTTCCCTGTGTTAGAAAATTGCTTTGAACCGTCGCCCATCACACTTCCGATTTGCGACAAGGCGTAAAATACCCACAAAATACCAATAACGAGTATAATAATTAACGCTCTTAAAATGCGCCTCTGTTTGGGGCGTTTTTTGGCTCCAAATTCAATTGCCCTCATCATCAACCTCCTGACTGAAAAGGTCCTTCATTCATATAACCGCTACTGTAATGCTCTAAAGACAAGTCTAAATATGGAAATTTATGAGTTTTAATCATGTTAAGTACATGCTTGGCGGTTTCTGTCGCCATATCATAATCCTTCACTGTAATCATGCCTTTGGTTAGAGCTTCATCCAATTCATCCTCATCGAGCAAAAATACGCTACGATTATTTAGCACTACGATATCTAAGTACAAATCGTCAAACCATGGAACGCCTTGATCCGTTACCCCTTGATGCTTACACACATCAATGTACCACTCTACAATTTCTCCTTGGTCGTCAAACATTGAGGTAACGACATAGTGCTCCCCCTTAGGATAATACTGTAGCCACGTATAGCCTTTATCAGCGATACGGAAGGTGTGCTCCCCATACGTTTTCCATAATGGATCACGCAGAGAAATAATGTGGTAATACGTCACATACCCTGTAAATACATCATTTTCAACATACTTAGATCTAAATTGGCGCTTCGTTACTCGTCGCCAGTTCGCACGATCTCCAAATTTTCGCTTCATATTTTTAAACCCTTTCAACACAATGTATAACAAGCTTACCATATTTAAAAGCAACTCACAAAATGGAAATTAAAAAAGCATCGGCACCTCCTTATCTCGTAAGGAAATACCTATGCTTCACTTTTAATTACCTGTATTTGTTGTGCCGTCCGTTCCACCCGTAGGTGGATCAGAGTTAGGGTTGTCAACACCCTGTCCAGATTCATTTGGATTATTTCCACGATCCGGAATTGCTGTTCCATCTGAGTTGCCCCCGCCAGACTGTCCGCCATTTCCGTTTCCATTGCCATTACCTTGTTCTGGCGGTTTTGTACCCCCATTTTGACCATTGCCAGGGTTATTTCCGTTCCCTTGGTTAGGTGTACCAGGCGTCCCAGGTGTGGTTGGCGTTCCAGAATTATCGGACCCATTATTTGGGTTACCGTTGTTTGTGTTTGGATCTGGATCGACCACAGGTGGCTCAGGAACATCAATATCCACAGATATTGTGTTCGAAGGCGCACTTTCAGTGTTGGTCACAGGATCATATAAGGTGACATAATACTGATAACTATTGCCTTCAACAATATTTATATCCTCAGCTGCTGGCGTCTTAGACTCTAAATAATTTGTAAATTCTGTTTCACCCGTTGCTTTTCTGAAAATATGGTAGATCACTTCCCCTTCACCTGCTGGTGTCCATGACAACGCAACAGTAGAAGTATCTGGATTATACGTTGCAGTCAGATTAGTTGGTGAAGTGTTTTTGGGCTCTTCTTTTGGAGGATCTGGCTCCATATTTTTAGGCACAGGGAATTCCTTCCTTGGTACGCCATCTAACGCTTCCTTCATTACCTTCCCGAATAAGGCAGCGGCCTGACCACTACTTCCGTTCAGCAAATGATTTTTGTCAGGTTTATCGTAGCCCATCCAAATGGCTGCTGTCCATTCAGGGGTATACCCCACAAACCAGACATCGCGGTTTTTACTGCTACTCAATCCTTTAATACCATGTTGTGTTGTTCCTGTCTTTCCAGCAACAGGACGATCTATTCTCGCTTTTTTACCTGTACCATCATTAACTACGTTTTGTAGCATTTTTGTCATTTCATAAGCTGTTTTTTCCTTCAGCACTTGTTTAGGATCAGACTTATGCTTAAATACCTCTTTACCGCTATGATCTACAATCGATTTGACTGAATAAGGCTCATTATATTGCCCCAAATTCGCCATTGTACTAAAGGCGCCTGCCATTTCTAGCGTATTGGTTCCTTTTGTTAACCCACCTAGCGCAATTGCTAAGTTGTTATCATTTTTATCAAGCTTAATGCCCATTTCTTTTGCATATTTAACGCCAGTTTTAACTCCGATTTCATTGAGTAGCCATACCGCTGGAATATTTTCCGATTTTGTAATTGCGGTGGTCATATCAATCGTCTTGGAGTATCCATGTAAATTTCGTGGACAATAATTGCCGAAACATTGCTTTTCATTGCTAAGCATGGAGCTGGATTGAAATGCTCCAGTGTCTAGTGCTGGTGCATAAGAAACGATCGGCTTAAAGGCTGATCCTGGCTGCCGCTGACTATTAAGGCGGCTAAAGCCTTTACGCTGGTAATCACGTCCACCTAATAATGCAACTAGGCTTCCGTTTTCATGATTAATAATCGTAATTGCAGCCTGTACCTGCTGATCATCTTTACTTTTCTCAAAGTTACTGTCCTGATTAAACGCCTTTTCTACCGCTGCCTGCGCTTTAGCATCCATAGTTGTATAAATTTTATAACCGCCACGATTCAGCTCATCCTCTGTAAGTCCATATTTTTCTTCTACTTCCTGCACCACATAATCTTTAAATGCAAGATATTTTTCATTTTTAACCGGAGGCACATAGTCATAAACGATAGCTTTAGCCTCATCACGTTGTGCTGCTGTAATATAACCCTCTTGCTCCATCAAATCCAAAACCACACCTCTACGTTTCTGAGATAGCTCTGGATTACGAACTGGGTTATATTTGGAAGGTCCTTTAGGCATGGCTGCAAGTGTAGCCATCTGCCATAGCTCTAATTTTTTTATATCAGGCTGTCCAAAATATCGAATGGATGCTGCTTTAATCCCATATATAGAACCACCAAAATTAATACGATTTAAATATAAGGTCAAGATTTGATCTTTTGTATTTTGCCGCTCCAGCGCCATCGCAATCGACATTTCTGTCGCCTTACGGAAAAATGTTTTATCTGAGGTTAAAAAGATATTTTTGGCAAGCTGCTGTGTAATTGTACTTCCACCCTCAACCATAGCCCGTGCCATAATATCCTTCACCGCTGCCCGACCTATCGACCATAGATCTACACCGTTATGCTCATAAAAACGACGATCCTCTGTGGCAACAAATGCTTTCTTAAGTAAATCAGGAATTTCATCCTCTTTGACCGGTTCACTTTTTTCAACCGATAACTCACCCATCAATGTACCACCACGATCGTAAACCTTAGACGTCTCATAGACAAACAGTTGGTCTTTATTGGCTTGCAGGAATTTCTCCCCACTCACAGTAATATACAAATATCCAGCAACTGCACAAAAAACAGCAAATGCAACAGTAAAAAACATCGTCCATAAAACTTTAGCGGTCGTAATCTTCTTCTTTTTCTTCCCAGACTTTCCGCCGCCATTACCGCCACCACTACTGCTACCTTGATGTGAGCCACTTCTTTTTTTGTCTGAATGACTATTTCTCTCCACTCTGGAAGGTCTATTTGTAGTCATCGTAATCTAACCCCCTTATCGCTTGGACTTTTCCAAGCAGTACAATACCAGAAAGAAAAGAACAACCACTGCTTCAGGGTTGCTCCTCCTCTTGTATTATACAATTAAACGTGTTACACATCAAAAAAGTTTCAAAAACTGTTGTGTCCTAAAAGTCATTCACTGATCTTTCAGACACGACCTAGCTTATGCCTAGCTCAGTCCAAAACTTAGCCCTCTTGCTGAGAATCCTGCATCAAAGAAACGTTACGTTGTGGCTGAAATGTAGAGATTGCATGCTTGTACACCATTTGTTGACGTCCTTCACTATCAATCACGATCGTAAAGTTATCAAACGCTTTGATGAAACCTCTGATTTGGAAGCCGTTTGTTAAAAAAACGGTAACCGGGATATTTTCTTTACGCAATTGGTTTAAAAACGTATCTTGGATATTGATAGATTTGTTCATTTCGCCGTACCCCCAATAAAAATCAATTAGTGTTTAGAATTATATTCAATATCGTTTAGAAACTTTCCTGCTATTATAGCACGAGCTGCATCATAATTATGTGAGAAATTTTCATGAGCACCCATATCAATCCATGAAATATCCTTCATATGCCTGAACCAAGATAACTGTCGCTTCGCATAACGACGTGTATCCCGCTTCAATTTCTCGACTGCTATATTCAAAGGAACACCGTCCACAAGATGCTCAATGATCTCCTTATAACCTAAGCCTTGCATGGACACTAGACGTCGATCATAGCCTTGTTCAAGTAAAGTTTTCACTTCCTTTACTAAACCTTGCTCCATCATTAAGTCAACTCGCTGTTCAATACGGTTATATAGCATTTGACGGTCCATTGTCAAACCAATAAAGCACAAGTCATAGGGAGACTCCTTACTTTGCGTGCTTAATTTAGACGATAAAGTCTCACCAGTCAAATGAAAAATCTCTAATGCCCGTATGACTCGACGCACATCATTAGGATGTAGCCGTTCCGCGGATACAGGGTCAACCTGCTGAAGTTTCTCATGCAGGGCAAGCGTCCCGTGTTCATCCGCAAAAGCCTGCTGCGCCTGGCGGAATTCCTCATCTGCATCAGCTTCAGTAAACTGGTATTTATAACACACAGATTCAATATACAGCCCTGTCCCACCAACGATCATCGGTAAATGTCCACGTTCATGAATAGCAGGAATTAACTGCTGACACCATGATTGAAAGGTTGCAACTGAAAATTCTTCATCAGGATCTAGCACATCAATTAAATGATGCGGAACTCCCTTCATTTCCTCTGGCGTTATTTTGGCTGTTCCGATATCCATCTTGCGATAAACCTGCATCGAGTCCCCAGAAATAATTTCGCAGGACAATGCCGAAGCAAGCTCAATACTTAATTTTGTTTTACCTACCGCCGTAGGGCCTACTAACACTAGTAACCTAGGTTTATTTCTGTTGGTCAACTGCAATCACTCCGTAAACAATATTGGAATGTGGACGAATCTGGACAGCGAAGCCAAGTCGATCAAACTCTCCACATCCCTTTTTCTCCTTTAATACAACACTTCGTCTAGCAACCCGGCAGGCTTCCGCTACCGCCTCTTGAGACAATGCAGCATGGTTTGCCAAGCTACGCAGAGGAGACAATGAGGAGGATTCCATCACAGGATGACGAAACATTGGATCAAAATAAACGACGTCCACACTTCGATCAGGCATCTTTGTAAGCAAGCTAAGATGATCCTGATGGCGCACTTCAATTCGTGCAAGTGCCTCATCAAACGCGGGTACCGAGGAGGCATATGTAGATAACCCCGTATATAGCAATGCTGCTAGCTCCTGCGAAGCCTCCACTGCAATGACCTTCCCTTGCTCCCCAACACCGACGGCAAACATCATACTATCTGCACCAAGACCTGCGGTACAATCTAATACATGATCACCCGCTTGAATTCCCGCCGCTTCGAGCATAACATCTGGAACACCCTTGAAGTAACGTTTTGCTCTAACAAACGCCATACTAGGATGGAAAAACATCATTTCAGTATCGGGCTGATATAGACGAATATCCTGCTGTAGCACTACTAATACACTGCGACCTCCAGCCTGCTTGGAAACTCCTGCTACAGAGTATCTTCCTCGTTCTACATACGTTACACCAAGCTTCACGGCATACTCTCTTGCACGCTGCTGCGTTTCAGGAAGCGGATCACTTCCCGTTGTAATGACCAACTGCTCGTACCCCTTTCACACCCTAATTACAATAATACCCAATTAAGATTTATTACATCACCAATGCACTACTAATACATCACTACACTACATTACTCTCTTAAATAGCTTCTCTAGATCATAGCTAGAAAAGGAAACAACAATGGGTCTACCATGAGGACATGTATAAGGCTGTTTACATGCCGCTAGCCGCTGAATTAAAGTGGTAGCCTCTTCTGTCGTTAGCTTCTGATTTGCTTTTATTGAAGCTTTGCAGGACACCAGCGTCGAGGATTTCTCTCTTAATTTAGCTAGATCAATCGCACGCTCATTAAGCACCCATTCTGCCATTTCCTCAATAATAGAGGCTTCTTCACCTTGCGGGAACCAATATGGGCAACTAACTACGCGAAATGTTCCACCACCAAAATGCTCTAAAATAACGCCGGCTTTTTGAAACCACGCTAAGCGATCCTTTAGCTTCTCAGTTTCTGCACTCGTGAATTCCATTGTTATCGGAATGAGCAATTCTTGCGATGCATCTTCAGGTGCACCAAATTTTTCATAATAATATTCATAATTTACACGTTCATGCGCTGCGTGCTGATCAATTAAGTATAAGCCGTCTTCATTTTGAGCAATTAAATATGTGCCGTGGTGTTGACCGATAAGCGATAGCTCTGGGAAAATAGGCATCTGCGCTTGTTCATCGGGTGGCATATACAGCATCTCTGATGTTCTAGGGTCAATATTAACCTCCTGATTCTGAGCTAGAGGCTGTGTAAAGGGAGTAGATTTACCCAATTGACCTGATGGGCTAGATGGGCTAGATTGCCCTGACGAAGTGTACCCAGCTGATGGAGCTGTATTCCCTTGTGGCTTCAAAGGATTCACATTGTAGCTTGTTGCTTGGTCCTGCACAAAACCTCGATCGGAATTAGAAGTTTCCTGTAAAGGTGATTGTCGTTCGCTAGATGCAGTGTGTGCAGAATGCTCTGGTGCGTGTGCACCTTGTCTTGCTTCCACATTTGGCATCGTATTTTCTGAAGCGTGATTTGCACTAGGAAAATGAAGCTGTTCCTGAATGACAGATGTGCTACGTCCAATTTTTTGATTGACCACCTGTGGAATGAGCACCTGCTTAGACAATACCGCACGCAAGCTTTCTTCTACAAACAGATTAAGCTCCGCTTCCTTGCTGAATCTTACTTCTAACTTTGCAGGGTGCACATTCACATCTACTAACGTTGGATGCATATCTAAATTAATAACAGCTAGTGGGTAACGATGAATAGGCAATAACGTATGGTATGCCCGTAGCATCGCGGCATGTACACCTTGATTGCGAATATAGCGACCGTTCACAATTAAAGAGATGGAAGAGCGATTAGAACGAGTGAGCTCAGGACGACCAATATATCCTGTTAACGTATAATCCAAATTTTCAGCCTCAACCTTTAACATCCCTTTAGACGCATTTATGCCATAAATTGCAGCGATAACCTGTAACAAATCACCATTTCCAGGGCTATGAAGTAAAGTATTACCATTATGACGAAAATTAAATGAAATATTCGGATGTGCTAAAGCTTGTCGATACATGACATCTGAAATATGACCTAGCTCCGTTTGGATCGTTTTCATATATTTAAGTCTTGCAGGTGTATTATAAAATAAATCTTTTACGGTAATATCCGTCCCTTGAGGGGCGGCGATGTCTTCATTTTGCTTAAGATTACCGCCTTCCACCACAATAATGTGGCCTAACCCTGTATCATTGCTAGAGGATATAAGCTGTACCTTGGCTACAGATGCTATACTTGGCAACGCCTCACCACGAAAGCCTAAGCTACGAATTTGGAACAAATCTCGTTCATGCGCCATTTTACTAGTTGCATGTCGTAAAAAGGCTAGCTCACAATCCTCAGGCTCGATGCCAGAACCGTTATCAACGACACGAATCAGAGTAAGGCCGCCCTCTTCTGTCGTCACTTCGATTTTTGTTGCGCCAGCATCTACCGCATTTTCTACAAGCTCTTTAACGACAGAGGCAGGGCGCTCAACCACTTCTCCAGCCGCAATCTGATTGGCAATATGTTCATCTAGCACTGCAATTTTAGCCATATATATCCTCCTTGCTTGATTATTCAAATCACCAAGATATTCAGGCTCAAGCTTGAAATCAGTGCTTGACCACTAACCCAAACTAGCGAAGGGACAGAGAGATTCTGAAGGTTGTCTCTTAAAATTAAATTCCACCCAAAAAAACTTCAATAAAAGGAATCTAATTTTAACAACAATCGCAAGAACTCTCTGGATCGTAGCCACCAGTCTCCAGTCGAGTCAAGTAATAATTTCTAAATAGAGCCTAATTCAATTACAAGCTTAAATGCTGTACCTTTTGTTTCAACTCATTAACAAGCTGCATCGCTTGCAGTGGTGTCATGTTCATAAGGTCTGCATTTTTGACCATTTGAATGAGCTTTTTGTATTCAGCTTCATTCGGATTTGGCTTGTGCTTTTTCGGTGACTCTACTTCATCAAAAATAGAGAGCTGAACCACCTCTTCATGAGTTTCAGACGTTGCTGTTACTGCTGATCTTGCTTCTGTTAATGTTACTTCCGTGGTAGCTACTGCATCATACTCAGGTTTAGATTCCTTCGCCAAGGATGGCGATTCCACTCTATCTGCGTTCAGGGCTGTAGCTTCAAGTAGCGTTGGCTCTTTCCCATCTACGACAACTTGCCCGTTACCCGCGGTCTGCTCCTTACCCGCCGATACCTCACTAGTCGCCTGTTCCAAGCTCTGTAACAGGTTATACGCCCGATCAATAATATTTTCAGGCAAGCCCGCAAGTCTTGCACAATAGATACCATAACTCGTATCTGCCGCGCCAGGAATCAACTTCCGCAAGAAATGCACCTTGTCCCCACTTTCCTGAACCGCCATACAGAAGTTGCTAAGCCCCTTTAGGCTGCTTTCCAAATGCGCAAGCTCATGGAAGTGGGTAGAAACTAACGCTTTACATCCGATATGATCGTGTACATATTCAATCACGGCTTGGGCAATCGCCATCCCCTCACTGCTTGAGGTGCCTCTGCCTAGCTCATCTATAATAATCAAGCTACGTTTTGTCGCTTTTTCAGTCATGACTTGAATATCTGCCATTTCCACCATAAACGTACTTTGACCGCCAATTAAATCGTCCGCCGCCCCAATACGTGTAAAAATCCGATCTACCATAGGAATTGTCGCTTGAGTAGCTGGTACAAAGCTACCGATCTGCGCCATGATCGTAATGAGCGCAACCTGACGCATATAAGTACTTTTCCCCGCCATATTTGGACCTGTAATGAGCAAAATGTTGCCTTCCTCTTGGCTTAAACGGCTATGGTTCGCAATAAACGCAGAATCCTTCATTACAGCTTCAACGACAGGATGGCGCCCCTGCTCAATGACAAGCTCGTAGCCGTCGGTCAGCTTAGGCTTTACATAACCATTTGTTGCCGCTACGACCGCAAGGGATCGGTAAACATCAATTTCAGCAATTTGCTCTGCCACTTGCTTTAAGCGTGTAATATTGCCTGCAATCCATTCTCTAAGCTCTGTGAATAAGGTAAGCTCAAGGTCTACCATTTTTTCTTCGGCTTCTAGGATTAACGTTTCCTTCTCTTTCAGTTCAGGAGTGACAAAACGTTCTGCATTCGCTAAGGTCTGTTTGCGCTCGTATCTACCTTCTGGCAACGCTGATAGATTGGATTTTGTCACTTCTATATAATAGCCAAACACTTTGTTATAGCCAATTTTCAAAGACTTAATGCCTGTTGTCGCGCGCTCTCTTGCCTCTAGCTCTGCAATCCAACGTTTACCACTTTGACCTGCTTCTCGATATTCATCAAGACGTGCATGATAGCCTTCCTTTATAATTCCACCATCTCGAATAGAGACAGGTGGCTCCTCCATAATTGCTGACTCAATTTTGCCTGCAATATCCTCACACTCATCCATTAAGGAGGCGATAGCCTTAAGCGTTGTAGAGGATGAATCTAGTAAAAGCGTACGAATTGCAGGAATTTGTCGTAGTGATAGCTTAAGTGCAACCAGATCACGTCCATTGGCATTACCAAAAGCAATCCGACCAACTAGTCGCTCCAAATCATAAATTTCCTGCAAAGCTAGCTTGAGCTCCTCACGTAACATAAATGCGTCATAAAGGTGAGCAACCGCCTCCTGCCGTTCCTCGATGAGACTACGCCCCATTAACGGCTTATCAATAAAGCGGCGCAACATCCGTGAGCCCATGGACGTTTCTGTATGATCGAGTAACCAGAGCAAGGTTCCCTTTTTAGCACGTTCACGCACCGTTTCCACTAACTCCAAATTACGACGTGTAAACGGGTCCAAAATCATAAACTGCTCGGGCTCATAGGCAGAAATTTGAGTTAATTGTCCAAGAGAACGCTTTTGCGTTTCGTTGAGGTAGCCTACAAGCAAGGCAATACAACCTTTACGTTCCTCTTCAAGTCGAGTCCACGCTGCTTCACCAAACTGCTGGCGTGCCTGCTCCTCCTTAGGCTTGTCCCATGCTGTGTATACAATCGTTTTGCCTAAAGCGAATTGTTGCTCCTGTAGCCAATCAATAAGCCGTGCATCTCCAATTATTTCAGCAGGATCATATAAACCCACCTCATCCCTTAACCATTCGAGACGGGCAAACGAAGAGGTCACATACAGCTCTCCAGTAGATAAATCACAGGCTGTTAACGCCATCGTCTCCTCTGTCTGTGACACACAAAGAATATAGTTGTTAGCACGTTCACCAACAATTTTCCCTTCCATCACGGTTCCGGGTGTGACCACACGAATAATTTCTCGGCGTACAATCCCTTTTGCCGCAGCAGGGTCCTCCACTTGCTCACAAATGGCAACCTTATAACCCTTTTCAATTAAACGTTGAATATAGTTTTCAGCAGAATGATAAGGTACCCCACACATCGGGATTTTCTCAGCAGTGCCACCTTCTCGTCCCGTTAACGTAATGTCTAATTCCTTTGCCGCAAGGATCGCATCATCAAAAAACATTTCATAAAAATCACCTAATCGAAAAAAAAGAAAGGCATCTTGTGCCTGTGCCTTTACGCTTAAATATTGTTGAATCATTGGAGTATATGTAGTCCCCATTCTTTTACCCTCCAAGCTAAAAATCAGAACTTAAATCATACCATAGATCTCTATTATATCAGAAAGATGGGGGTACTTTTACAAAATAATTTCTAATTTCCAGCTCTGGCGTATATCGGCTTGCTCATCCCACGTTTTCTCAGAAGCAATTGTCTGAAATAATGGCGCAATATATTTTTCATATTGAGGGTAAGAGAATAGCAACTTTATTTGTGTTATAAGCGGGGGGATGACTTTTCTTATTACAGCTTGATCCCCTTGATAAAACGCATCATACACCTTTTCATCTGCAAGCGGACGAAGATTAAGCTCTTTGTGATAAATCATAATTAATTTTGCTAATGCCACCACCCCTTTAGTAACAAGTGGAGAAATGAGGAAGCTAGGCAATGTCCGATACTCAAAGCCACCATAATCCTTTATGCGAAAATCACCTAAAAAACCGTAACGGGGTCTTCGTTTCAGACTGCTTTCATCCTCAAGCACAAACACAAGTAATGCTAAGTAATTATCAAGAACATGAAGTAGCTCGGGGGTAAGTGTCACACCACTGAAATGCAAATGTCCACCAAGGCAAAAGCCCCGTCGCGGCATTCCTCCGGCTTGCCATATTAGCGAATGATCGCTAATCATGTTGTAGGCAGTACGGAAGCTACCAAGCAGATGCTTCATTAACTGTCTAGGCTCCTGCGCTGGCTCAGGTCTTAGCTCTGCAAGTGGAAACCGTAATCTACCCTCAATTCGAACCGAATCACAGCCTGCATTTCCGATCCGATTTAAAAATTTAGCCGCAGGCACCACCTTCCCACGCTTAGGATCAAATAAAATAAATTCAGGATCCATCCCAAGTTGGAGCGAACGCTGGACGCACTCATTATTTTCATTTTCGATGTTACTTAAGAGTTCGGATACCACATTTAAATATGTAATTGCTGTACTATCATCATCTAAATTAGGATAAGGCATAATATGGTGTACAATACAAGGCTGGTCTTCAGCAGTTGAAATCGTCACCTCACCCGTATCTAAACCTAAGGCATAACAGGCGCGAATCGCTGCCATTTCTAGCTTGCTCCAACGTTTCGAATCCCGATCTAGCTGATCAAGATTTGTCCAGATTGGTTGTGTGTGCTCAACAGCGCTTCTCTGTAATTGAGTCTGTGCAGGGGATAATTTAATGATTTGAATCGCCTTTAATCTAAACAAGCTCACCTTGTAATACTGGCAGTAATCGTTAGAAGCCCGTGCTTTCCCCCAATTGACCATGACCCCACTTTTAGACAATCGGTTTGTAATCTCCGTTTTCCTAACTGAAGCATTAATCCATGCACTACGATTAGTTTCCATCGAGACACCATGAGCCAGTCCGTCGTCAAAATTTAGACGATTGAGTGAAAACTGTAATTTTCTCTTTGTAAGCGGATGAACCCGTAATTGCGGGGTATGCTGCTGACTTAGCTTCATTAGTCTGCTGGCCTCTTGAGCAGTTTTGATGTTCAAAATCATTGCAGGTATTTGCACCGACATTGTAATCCCTCACTTTTATGTATCAAGCCATAGTCCAAACTTTATTTTCAAAATAAATATACTTATTTCCAAAAAAAGAGGGCGACCGCCCTCGACGACGCCGCCCCTGCCGCATATATTAGACTATAATCACTTAAGCTACACCGCTAAGGGCGGCTGTTACACTTACAATTCATCGTCGAGCAAATCAGGATCTAAGTCCTCATAGTCTCCATCCTCTGAAGCAAAATCAAAGTCCTTATCTTCAAAGTCGCCCCCCGGCACGACGAGGACATTGAGTTTTGTTTCAGCCACCAACTCAACTGCAAACTCTCTTTCAACACGAATGGCTACACGACCATCGCCAGAAATGCTAGCTTCTACAGTGCTTGGTTCTTGTGTAGCCTCGGCAGAGACCTCAACCGATGATGAACGGTGTCTGGCGTCCAAGAAATGGAGCGGCACATTTTCTACATACGAAACCGTTTCCTTCGCTACTTCTGTCTGTGAGTTCTTGTCATAAGAGTACCAGATGTTGATATCGTAAGTACCAATAACCTCAATTCCGTCACCTGCCGCAACTGCTTCATATTGGTGGTTGATGATCCATGCACCTAATATGCTTGCAGGCTTGTTGGGTGGTGTAACGGTATGTGTTACGGTAGAGAACTTACGACCTCTTCCACAGATCGCTTTCGTAATAATCTCTCTACTTTGATATTTCAATGACATGTTTAGAACCTCCTCCATACGTCTTTCACTTAAGTGTATGCAGGACATGGGCAAATGTTGATTATCTTTACAATAAAATTAAATCTTCTTATTTTTGAGCAGTAATATAACTGCTGGACAAGCTTATTTTTTAAGATTGGGTTGGCTTCTGAATAGACCCTTTCTACTTTATATTATTGAAGAAAATAAAAACAAATGAATTTATGGAAAGTTAACTTTACATTCTTTTTATTTAAGAGTATGATTTAAATATGGAAAGCAAACTTTCCATTCAAGGAGGTGTATCGTGAAAAACCGGTTAGAAGAAATACGAAAGCAAAGAGGAATCAAGCAGGAAGAGCTTGCAGCTACACTTGAGGTTTCTCGCCAAACGATCGGTTCATTAGAAAATGGTCGTTACAACCCTTCCATTACACTAGCGTTTAAAATTGCTCGTTACTTCGGTATGTCAATTGAAGAGATATTTATTTATGAGGAAGAGGAGGATGCAAAATGAGAAAAAGCACAAAAGATTATTTTCTAACCGTGTTAGGTCTTGTTATATTAGGTGCTAGTCTGTATTTAATAAAATCAGTTCCTGATCCACAAGGGATAATGCTCAGATTGCCTTCTGTTTTAATTGGAATCGGGAGTGGTCTTTTTGGTGTTGGAGTAGGCAATGTCATTTCACACAAGGTAATGAAAAACAATCCAAAGCTACAGAAACAACATACAATTAACCAAAACGATGAACGTAATGTTACCATAAACAATCTTGCGAAAGCTAAAGCATTTGATCTCATGACCTTTATGCTAGGTGCTTTAATGTTGTCTTTTGCCATTATGGGAACAGAAATGACGTCCACCTTGCTCTTAGTTGGTGCCTATCTATTTATCCACGGCTATAAAATTTACTATGGCTACGCATTTAATAAGCAAATGTAGAGGTATAGAAAAACGGGGAAAGAAAAAAAGCGGAGTAAAACTTAAGGCTACGATTTCCTTTAGCTATACTCTGCTTTTGTTAAGTTAGTTAATCTAAATAATAATTATGATAGGGTGATAGGCATGTTATTAATGTTAATAATAATATTATTACTTTATAATATTGTATTTATCGCTTACTCAACCTTAATTTAAGGTTTGATCGAGCTTTAACACCGTTGCAGGTTTTTTATGCTTTTTAGCAATCTGTAAATACATATCTAGCTCCCTACATAATTGCAATAATGTAGAACGAAGCTCAAATTCCTCTCTCGAAGCAGGCAACTCCATTTTCTTGAAGTATTGCTCTAGCTCATGTAGCATTTCTTCCGTTTGACCCGTGTATACCTCATTTAGCACATCTTCACTTAATTGATCAAATAACATCGCATTGACTTCCCCTTGAGGCATCCGCTGATAGACACGAGACAGCAATTCCAGCATATACTCTACACGTTCCAACTGTTGGCTACGCATGTAAAAATAAATACTCCAGGTCTCGTCTGGTTTTATCATCTGGTTTTCCAGTACACGGTGGGCAGTTAATCTTCCTTCCTCTACTCGCTGACTCGCTTCAATTAACTCCTTGCCATCCCACACATGATACGGATCACGTAAAGATGCAGCCATTTGTTTGAAAATGACCGCAAATAAAGACTCAATTTCACTACGCAGCTGTTTAAGCTTGCTTTCACTTTTAGGCATATAAATAAAATTAACTAACGTCGCATACCCCAAGCCAATAATTAGTAGCTCCACTTGAGTTAGCAAAATATGAAAACTGAGCGCTTCTCCCCCAAACACTCGAAAAACAACAACAGAGCTAGTAACAATTCCATCCTTAAAATGAGCTCTGGATAAAATAGGAAAGGCAATTAATATGTATACCGCTAATACCCAGAAATGAAAACCAAGGAAATAGAACAAAACAAATGCCATTAGCAGCCCTAATAATGAGGCAAAAAAGCGGGACGATACCGTCATTAAGCTGCGTTTACGTGTCACATCTACTCCTAAAATCGCTAGCAAGCCAGCGGATAAAGGGCCTTGAATGCCAAGTGCATCTGCTGTAAAAATAGCTAATAACGTTGCAACTGCTGTTTTTATGACTCGAAAGCCCATCTGAACCATCCTTTGATTAATGCGAATTATGGTGTAATGAATATTAACATGGTACTAAATTTAGTGGGGTTAAACAATGGGGTGCTCAAGGAATATAGAAATATAACGTCGAATAGGAAGTATAGATACTCCTATTTCCTTTAACTGCTACCTTTAAACATAGGGTTTATTGTTTCTAGTAAGTAAATAAGTTAATAATTTTTATGAAATTTTATAGAAATGAGGGAGATATGTTGGAGGAAAATGAACTATATGTTTATCACCTAGTGACTAAAAAGAAAATGTCCCTGGGACAGATAATAACCTTTGATGATAACCAAAAAAACAGCTTATATCATTTCTTTTTTGAGAAAGAACGATTCAATGCCCAAGGTGAAGATTTTATCCAGATACTATATGGACATTATACTGATGAAGGTTTAAAGCTAAATAAAGAAAATGCTGATTTAGCCATAGGTTATGTAGGACAGACGATTAGGGCGATTAGAGAGGTTATTGTTGAAATGGTTAGATTACAAGAATATCCTACATATCCTTCCAGATTGTCCTGCTTATACGCTACCAAAAGTTATGAAGATGCTTTGGAATGGAAGAAGATTTTTGACTCATACCATCGGAAGGTTTTACAGCTTGTTAAATTGCGAGTGATAGGAAGTTATTTTGAAGGAGACGGAGAGCTTTTACCAAAGGAAGACGGAGCTTCCTTCTCCATAAAAATCGAACAGGCTAGAGAGTATTGGAAGGGAAATGTTAAAAATGATCTTCCTGAGCTGTTGATCAACGGTAAAATTGAGGTCACCGAGATTATTGAGGATTTTACTGTCTAATATTATCAGTACATTTGCAATCATTTAAGACCCTTATTCCCGATTTTCATCATATATTGTCGCCTCAGTTATTCTTTGTATTCATTTTCTAATATGGAAAATAAGTAGGAGTCATGAAACCTTCCTTTAGCCCATACGTGCTCTCTTAAATGTCCTTCTTTTTTCATTCCTATTTTACTTAAAACCTGCGCTGATCCAATATTAGCAGGACGACACGTTGCATAAACTCGGTGTACTTTAAATTGTTCAAACGCTAACTTCAACATTGCTCTTGATGCTTCACTTGCATAGCCGTTGCCCCAGTAATCTGGATTAAAGCAATAACCAATTTCAGCATTTAAATCTTTCATATAAATTCCACATCCACCTATGAATTGGTTGGTTTCTTTCAATATGACTGCCAATTCAAAATCAGTTCTCTTTGTAGATTGCTGCTTTTCAAGTTGTTGATTCACATACGATTTAGTGTCATCTTCATTGTTTGGTCCCCAAAGCATGTGCTCCGTTACTTTAGGATTAGATGAATATACATGCACATCTACCCAATCCTTTAATATAAGATCACGAATAATCAATCTTGAGGTTTCAATATGTATCATGAGTTCTCCTTTTCCAATTTTATTTCTATAATTTTGTGTGAGGATGTTCAAATGGATCATTTTTTAATTTTTCTAAAGAATTCAATATTCGCTTTGAAATGTCTTTCTCATTTTTACGAGTGATTTTTTAGCGTGACTCGAAAATAAAACTTCATATTCCAAGTTCACGTTTTAATACTTATTATACTCCAGAGTAATAATTGTTTCCAAAAATTCTATTTCTGCCACAATCTAGTTACCTCTTTTAATGTCAAATCCTCAAATTCCATTTTATAAATATCTGGTTTGCTTAATTGATTCAAAAAATTAAAGTCATAAGCTTGATCAAAATAATTCATCATTAAAGTCATGACCAGCCCATGCGTACCAACTGCTATTTTCTTTCCTTTATGCTCATTTAAAATAAATTCCAAAATTGCAACTGCTCTTTTCTGACATTGTGCATTTGACTCTGCACCGGGCAAAAAATACTCAGGGTTTTTAAAGCCCTCGCTTATACTAGCCATTAACTCTTCAAACCCAATCATTTCTGTCCCAAAGTCAAATTCACGAAGATCTTCAAATGTTTGAACCTCTAGGTTTAAATGCTTCGCCAATCCTTCAACGCTAAGAATTGCTCTAGCATAAGGACTGGATATAATCATGTCTATGTCTTCATTTTTAAGTAACTCCGTTGCTTTTTCAATATCAACCTTACCTTTTGGCGTCAGTCCTCTTGTTCTTTCCGTTCCTTCATCGTAAGGCGATTCAGCATGCCTGACCATATAAATGGTTGTGTTCATAACAGTCTCCTTGAAATTAAAGGTGGTATCATATACAGACCATTTTAATCATCCAACAAATATTCTAGCATCAAGTTCTTAATATTGTTTTTATACCTTTTTTCAAATCTTCAAATATAGGTTTTTGGACTATGTTTATCTCTTCAATATTAATATCTTCAAGCAATCTAAATTCAAGCCTTAAAGACTCATCATTGTCATCATTATAAATAAGTCTGTTGTCCTCAAAAACTTTGCCATTTAAATCAGCTGTAGCATTAAATAGGAACATTACAAAAACAACTTCATTCCCATCTGGGTACCTATACTTCATACGAGGACCACTATATACAGTATATAAATTATATTCTTTAATTTTTAATCCTATTTCTTCATACACCTCACGGATCATTGTTTCTTCGATAGATTCACCTGCGTCCATTCCACCACCAGGAAGTCCCCAATCGCCATAATCGGATCTTCTCTGAAGCAATATCCTATTTTGTTGGTCTCGTATAATTGCTCCACCCGTTACTATAATTTTCAACTCTTAGTCTCCTAACTGTGCTGTAAATCATGATTAGTTTGGAACCCTTGTTTACTCAATTGAATCTTATTGTACCATCCCAGTAATAAGCCTTCTTACATCTGAGATTTTGTTAGGCATGTCTGATGTTGAATGATTTAATATATCTAACAAAGCAATGATATCCTCTAGTATAGAGATCAGTCTCCAGTTTTCATTTAAATACCCACCTGAATCCCTGTAAGATTGAATAAAATGACGTTCAAATAAGGAGTTAGTATTTTCGTATCGGAGCATATTTCCAATATCGACATACCGTCTTCCTGCAAATGCAAATTCCCAATCTAATACCGCTGACACTTCAATAGGATTAGCATGATCAAGCATTAATATATTAAGTCCATTAAAATCAGAATGAACTAGAACTGAAGGCTCATAAACTTTAGACAATAATGAACTATGTTGCAAACAAAATGCTCGAACCTTATCTGTCATTTCTGTTCCCAACCAGCGGCCAGCTGCTCCTTCATCCAAACTTTCTGAAATAAAAGAATTAAACTCATTTGTACCCATAGTAAAAGGATCAACGATTGATAGATCTCCTGCCAAAGAGCCTGAACATTGAAATGTATGAGAATGTATCCGAGCTAAGACATTCCCAACAGCTTCTGCCGCTTGCATAATCTGCCGTTCATCCCCTTTCTGCAAAATATCTCGTAACAGTACACCCTCTTTCCACTCTAGTAAAGACCAATCATAATCTACTATATTTCTTGTTGTATCAAAGTAAACGTAGTCCGCTACAGGTACAATTCCGCTCAATCTATCAGCTATTGCTTTTTCTTTTGATGCAACTTCTACATCACCATTTGAAATTCTTAAAATGAAGGGTGAAGCTATACCCTCCACTTGTACTTTATAAATACCGCTACTTAGGCCAGTTTCTGTCCTTTCAATCTTGACGAGTTGTCTATTTTTAAACACCTGATTAATCATAGTTCTGATGCTCTCATCATTAATATTTAGCTTTTGGCTTGATCGTTCCCAAGAATCTTTCATGATGTTTATCTCCTGTTCGTCTTGTTATAGAGTCAAATCCTAGTACCTTAATCTTCCAAGCTCGTCACATCTATTTCTTCCATTGCCCGATTGCGATCAAAATCCACATAAATTTCTACGATCTTTTCACTGCTTTTTTCCACAATAAAACGCATCTCATATTTATCTATCTTTAAGTTGTAACTGTCTTCTGCTTCACCATTATAGGTTTGTTCTATATTATCACCATAGGCCTTTTTTAGTTTGTCTAAATCATCTCCAACAGTAATGCCTCTTTTAGTTGGAATATTTTTTAATTCTACAGAGACAATGCGACCAGTTTTAAGTGTTTCATTATACAAATAATCGAATAGGAAATCTGCTTTATCTTTGTTGGGGTAGGAGACTTGTAACCAAATAAAATTGGTATTATTACTTTTGCCTGATATAATATGCTTACTATTTTCAGTTTCTTTCCCTATTGGAATAGAAAGCTTAGAGGACAGTTCTTTTAGAGGAGTACGATCATTTAATATGAAACCATTGTAATTTATATCTAGGTCTTCTAGTGAAAATGGAGATATTTTAGAGTTATCACTTGAGGAGTTTTCTGTTGGATTCTGCTTTGACTCTGCTTCTTGTTTAGCTTGTTGATTTACCCCACTGTTACATCCTGACAGTATTATGCAAGTACAAAGAAGTAGGGCTCCAAGGGATAAAAGGTTTTTTATCATGGATTATATTTCCCTTCTATATAAGGTGTACTGCTCACTCAATTAGCTGACAAACGTTTGTATGGTTTTTCCATTTTCTATGCGCTCTTCAAATTGACCTTTCGTGTATTCATTAATCACTTTTTTCCAAAATGCATGCGCTCCTTGATTACTCTCAATTTGATGCACTTCCCATGGTCCTTTATGTCTTTTAAATATATCAGTTGCTACTGAGCCTCCCATGCCTTCTCGTCTGTACTTCTTTAATATGAAAAATTCTGCAATCGAATAATGTCGTATTCCAGGGCCTTCTATTAAACGAACTAAAACAAATCCTACATACTTGTCTTCTCTTTTAATCACATAAGCAAAATAGTGGTTTGTTTCTTTAAAATAATCATCTAAAGGGTAAGGACTATACTTTCCATTCTCTTGTACATCAAAGTTGAGGAATTCGGAGAAATCATAATTATAAAATTGCATAAGATTATCTAATACTTCTCTATGATTTTGACTGACTTGAACGATAGCAAAATTCATTTCATATTCTCCTCTAATATACTTTCAGATCATATTTCAAAAGTTTGTGAAATCACTTTTTGTAGTCCTATGCCATCAATCTCAATAGTCTCTCGTTCTTCGAAGAAATGAATATTATGTTCTTCATAATATTTCTTCCAAAATCTCACTGCTGGTTTATTTTCCACTAGTTGAGCGATACTAATTTTTCCTTTTAATTGCTTTAATACTTTCTCTATTCCTAACGAAGCAATTGTATTACCGCGATATTTCCTTAATAAAAATAATTCTTGTATTGTAAAATCAACTCCTTCTTGAACAAACAGAGGGGAACAAACTAATATGAAGCCAATTGGTTTCCCTTGATGCATAACAAAAAAAGGATGCAACTCCTCTCTCTCTAGATATAGGTAAGTATTTGTTGAATCAAATTTCCCATCATCTTTTGGGTCTTCACAGGTATATTCTGATAAGTCATACAAATATAAGTTATACAAATTCAAAAAAGTATCCGCTTGATCTTTTGCTATTTTTTTAATCTCAATATCCATTTGAAATGACACCTCTTTTTTATATTTTTTGCATCCCTTTTATATCACTTTCCTGTATGCCACGTTCAAGCAACTATAGTAAACAAAGGGAACAAGTCTTCACACTTAGCTGGTTAAATGTATATAGCCAGATTAACCTTCCTGGGAATTCTTATTGGCAATAAAGGGCGAAATCTACAGTAGGAATGCAATGTTAGATGATGTTATTAGCCTACTAGAGTTACATTCATGGTTGAAAGGATCTAAAATAATGATGTATTTCATTTTGAATATCATTTACTGCTTTTTGAACTTGAATTTCATCTAATCCTAGTTCATTTAATCTTTTATTCACTCTAGTCTGCACTAATCCATCATTATACTCAAAAAGTTCTGTATGCAATCCTTCAGCTAATTCATCACAATATCTATCCAGTTCTTCAACAATAATAGATTCAGTATATTCCAATCTATTTTCAAGAAGTTCAATAATTAAATTTCTTATTTTCATAGGTATAAATGGATCAAAATTAATTTTTGATATTAACGTTCTCAAATGTGAGGAAAGTTCGGGAAGTGGATAACCACAAAAAGGAAATTCTCTCTTGGATAAAATTTCTTCCTTATTCCTTAAATAAAAATCATTAATTCTGTCAACTGCATGTGTAATATCATTTATCAGGAACCAATCTTTTTCTGAATCATTATAAAATTCACTAGCAAGTTCTTGGGAAACTTCAGACAATCGTTCAATTACTTTCTTATGATACTCAGTATATATTGGATTTAATAATCCTTTCTTTGCATTCCTAAAAGTAAGAAAACCCAATATAATTGTAATGAAATAAAAGCAAATCTGAGCAATTTTACTTATTGAATCTATGTCTTTCATTATACTCTCCTTTATGTTCAGCTAATACTTTCATCTAACGTTCCTGTACTCATGAACCCCAAAGTGGTTGTCTGCTGAAATTCACCTCGGAAATCTATCCGCAGACCAGTCCTGCTCGAATATAACGTTGTACGATGCTTCACTAGTTCTCCGAATCTGGCCACGGATCACCTTCTCTTCTACATACCCAGTCGAAATACATCTCTGAATCAAACGGTTCCTTTGCTATTTCAATGCCATTTTTTATCAATTTCATTCCATTAAGGTTTATTTCATCATTTAAGTAAACCAAAACGTCATGTATACCACCATCTCGTGATTGTTGAATGATTTCTGCAAGTAATTGTTTTTGTTCTTCAGACAGCGAACCAATGAATTCGTTAACTTTTATATTCCCTTCTGTCTTTGGCCACCCAGTAGTCAATACCCATCTTGATAATACTCCAGACCGAATTTCGACTAATCCATCAATAAAATCTTTATAGTTCTGAAGACTGTTTGATTGTTTGTCTTCTTTCATATATTCCTCCGAATTTTTGAAATTTCGTATAACGTTCCTGTATTAACGAACCCGAAAAGCTTAAGTGAAGCGAATGCGAAACGCATCGCAGACTTAGCCTTGCAAGGTTGATACATGAATCCAATTCTCTGCAACTTCTTATCCGTTACAGAGGAACTTGCAACGATGCCCTAATTCTGTGTTATACGTAGGCGCCTTGAGTTACTTTCAATCCCATAGATTTTTATTAACTAAATTAGTCTGAAAAGTAGACTAATCCCGTTGACTGCAATCAACATATATATATATAACTTCACTTTTCTTAATGTCCGAACACTGTCTACTTTGGTTTTTCCATTAAGAAAATACAATACTATTATTGATGCTATTAAACTTATGATGCTAAACACTGTTGATATAATACCCCAGATAATAGTTTCCTCCTCATAGATAATGTGAAAATTGTTATTATAATGACTTTTCACACTATTTCTTTCTATAAACTTCGTCCTTTCGTATAACGTTTTGTATTCTCGACGTCCCACCGACTTAAGGCGACGAAGTAGCCGGGCGTGATGCGCTTAGTCGGTGCTGATGTGTCCGCCTGAATTAGCTTCCTCGAATTGTCGCCGCGGCGGACCGAGGACCGAATGGTCCGATGTGTGAATATGGTGTTGTGCGATGCCCTTTCCCTCATTGATTAACTTACATATATTCAATTGATTATCTCTAGCAACCGAAAAAAAACAGCATCACTACTATATAAGCTCCTGATTTTAATTAGCATTAATCAGTTCTACGATTTCTATTTGATTTGTTTCAATAGCTCTGTCCAAAGGACTTCCATTATAAGATAATACTTTCCCTTTGAATTTCACGTGAGTTTTAAAGTCAACACCTAGTCCTAATAAAAGTTTAACTATCTCCTTATATCCTAAACTACAAATCCAGAACAATAACTCTGATTTAGGGGTTATTTCACTTTTGAAATCCACCCCATTCTCTAATAAGTATTCGGCAATTTTTATATTGTTTCTCCAACAAGCCCATTTGAACGCTGTTGAAAAGTATATCTTATCAATTCCGTTTTCTAATAATGTTTTAGTTGCTTCTAAATTCCCGCCATCAAGATTCGTTGTAAAGTCAAGTAGTGACTTCCACTCCCTTACTAATATCCTCGCGAACCGAGGTTTTACGATTGTTGAGTTTATAGAAGTGTTATTGCATTCATAGTGCCCCAGACATTTAGCTAAGTCCGATAATCGTAATTGAGCACTAAATAGCTCGATTCTATCAATGAATGAACGAGTGACATTATAACAATAAAGCCGCCAACGCAACTGGCGGCGCTTAACTTTTTTTAATAACATATTTGCAACTATGACTTACGATCTACTTCATCCCTGAGCCTTGTTTATACAATTGAGGTTTGCGCAAAGACACAAATTTATTTTATTGCTTTTCTAAAAATATACGTTCCCTTTCCCAATTCCCATATCTCAAACTAGAATCAATTTGATCATTTATGGCCTTTTTAATAGGTATTAATTTTATGCCTAGATCAGCTTTGTCGACAATTGATAAGATATTCCCCCACTCCGCTGCCTGAAGATCCCCGATAATTACGTCCCCGGAATATGTCCCTCCATTACCACTCCACATAATCTTTATAAAGTCAATCGGATCCTGATTAAGCGAAATGTGCGTAAGCATAATGTCCTCAAATACAGGTTGCAAAGAATTCCTTCCTATATCAGCAATAATATTCATTTTGAGAGTGTTGTTATAGTTTCTCTTTACAAACTCTATCACAAACTTTTCTGCTTTTAGTTGATACTCGTCCTTAATATTTTTGAAAAAAATATTGCAGTAATGATCAAGAATACCGAAATAATATGGCTCGGTTTCGACGATAACATTGATTACCTCAGCAATTTCATTTTCAATCCCATCTACTTCCCATATAAAACCAAACTTCGAATGATCGACAGATAAATGTTTATTATCACTATTCGCATATAACGCTATTATAAAATCAACCAAAAACCTTGAATCTTTCTTTAAGATTTCTAAAAAGCCTGCTCCTCCATAATCAAAGTGCGGTTGTAGGGAATATTGCTGTAGGTATGATTTTTTGATCAAATCCATATCATCCCCTAAAAGGTTTAGATTTTCTGAATAAAGGTTCCTAGGAACCTTTATTCGTGCATCACTTTTAGAGTTCCTTTCAGTTATTTTTTTGAGAATTTCTTGAAATAAGTCTGGCTTCAGGGGCAAATATTTATTCAATCCATCAAAATTCAAATAAAAGGACTCTTCCGTTTTATTCATTGACTTTAACAATTCATCAATACTAACTACCGAATCATCTGCGAATTCAAAGAATGCAAGTATCCATTGTATTTTTAAATCGAAAAGACATTGTTGTATTAGTCCCCATATAATACTAGCCCTTTTTGGATCTTTAAGTTGATTCCGAAAAACTAACCTCGGTAGATAACAGATTGTATTGTTTGTCTCGATAATCATTTTAATAATGGCCGTACCTAAGTGAAAATTCTTCAAGCAATTTTCATCAATAATATAGTCTAAAACCCGCGTGTAGTTGTAATCATTTTTTGCTTGTTGTTTTAAATATATGAATTTATCATAGAATAGTTGTATCTCTTCTTTTGAATCAAAAATAAAAGAATTGCGTATTTCAGCTTCTTTCAATCGTTCATATTCCTCGTAATTATCAAACTCGTATATCTCTCTGTCACGATAACGATCCCAGTCTATATTTATATACATTTCATAAGTAGAGTTCCTGTATTTTTGAGTGAATTCATCTAGAACTGAATTATACACCTCATATCGTCTGCACCATCTAGCTAAATCCTGTACATAACGACAATGCAAGAAAGAATTAGAAGTAAATTGCTTCTCAATAATTGTTAAAATTAAACTAACATCTGACTGTGCTATTTCTTTTACGAGATCTGGTCCATCATCTAAGTAATCATTTAAAAGCTCAAATGACTGAGAAGGGAAATCGGCAAAACTGTTATTTACTGTCTCCCAAATCTTTTGTCGAAGAATTAGAATAGAATTAATATCAGGCAATTCGAAATCATACCAATAAATCGTGTTATTTCTCCCTGCTTTGGTATGATGAAATTTAAAACCAAGGAAATCTTTAGATAGCTCGAGGAAAATAACAGTTAACAGCTTGTCTTTAGACTTGACTCCCTTAATTAAGAGGTTGAACAGCGTTGTCTGCCTTATAAAATCCATTCCTTCGTCAAAGCTATCAAACACTAATTGAGTTCTAATTTTATGTATCAGCTCGGGTAAATGCTGTGGACATTTACGAGTGAACTCAAAAGCTAATTCTAAAGAATCAGCCAGGTTATCAGGAAAACGAAAAAAATCACCTAGGAGGTCGATTATTTCATTAGTATTGCCATACGAAAAAGCATTATTTTCATATGCGACCTTGTATTCTTCAACTGATACTACTGGCATAGAATTAATATTTTTGAGAAGGAATTCTAAAGTTTCGTTTTGCAAATAAAACCAAAATGTCGCTAGAAATTTAAAGGATAACGCCTGGTCCTTCTGTGCAATAGTCCAATACCGCTGCAATCTGGGTTTCAATTTTCCCATAACATTATTGTACCCAAAGGTATTGTTTGCCGGTATTATGCAATCTCTGAATCGCTTGTCATTTTCTATAAAGTATTTTTCCAACAGAACATCGAACGATAATACCTCGTCCTTGATAAATATCTTATAGAAGAAGTACGTAGAAAGATTTTGCTCTGAAATCTTTACATGCTCAAATTGTACTTCAACTATTTCTAATCTATCCAAGTTATCAATAGCATCAACAAAGTCCAAGTAATTGATATCAAAGTTCTCTAGCATTCGATTCATTATTTCTCGATTTTTATATGGTAATGTATAAAAAAAGGAAACCAATCCCAAGCACTTTATGTTTAATAACTTAGCAAATTCTTTAAAATCCTTGATAAACGTAGAAAAGTAACTGTCAAATAGGTCTGATACATCTGATAAGGCATATAAACTCTGCTTTTCCTTTGCAAGTAATGCTGCCATAATAGCTAATCTTGGATTACCATCAGCGATTCTGACTATTTCTCTTTGAAAGTCAGGATTCATGATTCTGAATGAATCAGTTTTCAGCATATCTATTAATTGCTCATCTGATAGCTTTAAAATATCAATTCGTCTAGGCTTAAACTCTAGACAAAGGCGTGCTACCTCAGAAAATGCATAGTCCCGCACTGTAATTATTACTTTTAAATTACCTTTCCTAGATGCTCGATAGAAGCCTACTATTTGATTAAAAGCATCAATTCGGTTAGCATCATCAACAAAGAGGACGTAATCTTTATTTGTATCTAAATATTGGAATAGATCATCTAAAAGAGTATGATTTTTATAGGATACGCAATATCCTTGGTAAGTGGTATTGGCTAATAGAAAGCTTTCAATTGTTTCTATTGCCAGCTTAGTTTTCCCAACTCCTGGAGCACCAGTTAAAATGACAAAGTCTGCCGTGTTCATAGCATCCGCTAATTCACCAACTTCTTTCTCTCGATGAACAAACTTATTATCAAGCGGTGTCGCTATGCCATTTGAAGCTCGATTATATTCGTTGACAAATTTGGTAATTGAAACTATTTGTCCTGAATCAAAAGGCAATCCTAAGTAGTGATGAACTAAATCCCTATGATTTAGATGCAATTCAATGGCTAAGAAATCAAGTGTATAAATCGTTAAGAAGATAGTTGTGCCTTCAAGAATGTCACTCAGTTCTTTAGTCTCCTTAGTATTTAGATTGAAATTGATACAAAAAATAATCTCCGCAATATCCAGAGTCGGTATTCCTGTTTTCTCCGTATCAAGACATTTCTCAAGATCGTCCTTAAGCTTCTTAACTCCAGACGTGATGTTAGTTGAATGTTCTACAAATAAATATTTCCCATTTGGTAATAAAAAAAATGAATCTGGCGTTCCAACTCTTGTCTTCTGTCTTCCACTCACACTTCCTATTCTAGAGAACGAGGAGAAATTCTTATTGCGCAGAGTTAAAAAACTATCACAAAGCTCTTGAAAAACAGTTTCATTTATCGAACTTAACTCATTTTCTATTGCTTGTAATCTACGCACCATCTGACATCCAACATCCTTTCCCTCAACTAACTTGTTAATTAACTTTAGATAGAATTGAAATTGTCTGAAAAGGCTAGTTCAGTGTTATTTTCTAGAACTACAGCTACATCGCATTTATTTTTACACTTTTTGACACTGTTCCATTTGTTTCCTTTTATAATATTTGAACATTTTGCACGATCTTTATGTTCCTTCTCCTCGGTTTGTCGTACTTGTTGATATGCGTCGCCATGGCTTCAACCGCTTCTCCGCCCTGAGCGCTAGACGAAACTTCCGTCTTTAATTAGTTAAATTAACTTGCCTCAATATCAAATTTTTTAATAAAATAATTAAGTCTTACTACTCTTACAAAATAGATTTCACTATTTATATTCTTTTCAATTTTAATTAATAAAGTTATTAGTTTTATGACTTCCTTTCGAGATTGTCGTATAACGTTCCGTATTCACGACTCGACACATGTCGAGTGTCCGGCGTATGCCGGATCAAGGGCGAATACCCGCAGCGTAAATATTATGTTATGTGAAGTAGGCTTACTTCTCTGATTTACCTTCATAAATATTCCCAACAATTTCAAAATGTTCAGATTTATAATCATACCTAACCGGAAATTCATTATCGGTATTTATCACCCATGGCCAAAGCGCATTCGTACCATTTTTAGGATTGCGTTCTTCAAAAAAGAATTTAATAATCTCTTGAGGAGTAGAGCATAATTCGAATATCTTTTCATCAAAATACTTCTTATAAAAATTTGTATGATTAATAGTTTTTTGATGTATTATTTCATTCCTGTGCTCTTCAAAAACGTTATATTTACTCCATGTATTTAACTGTTTTAATGGTTTAGTTTTATAAATGGGGATAAGAATCTCAATAATTTTGGTTTTTAACGGGAGCCATCTCTCAATAGAATCTTTGTTATAAATCTCAACTACTCCTTTGGTATTTTCAAATCTGTATTCGTAGTTTTCGGGTATACTCAAATTCACAAAAGCTTCTAGGGCTGTGTATCCAAAAACAATACTACTCTGAATTTGCTCGATATAATCATAGATAACTTTCGATCTGATGTTAATCTGTTCGTATTTTTCTTTATCTATTTCAAAGTTATTGTGATCGACACTTTTAGGGTTTATGTTTTCGTCATACATAGTCTTAGCTATAGTTAATGATTTATTAGCAATTGATAATAAAATTCCTACATTATTAGGAGCAAAATATTCTATATTATTATTCTTTCCATTCATTTTAATTCGAGATTCAATGACATCTATTTCTTGTAAAACCATTGAAGCATCTCCACCTGTTATTGGGCTGTCTTTGTAGCAAATAGGTTTGTTAGTCCTTAAATCGAATAACTTATAATTCTCAGGGTACTTAGTAACTACAATGAATTCTTTACTCTTTCGTGAACGAGATTTAGACTTATGTTTCATCCGTTTTTCTCCTCAGTTTCTCAGCATTTAATGAAGACATTACTGTATTACGTATTTCTACTTGTACAAATGAATATACCAAGTTACAAATAAAGAACATAGAATATACTTTGGTAAATCGGCGCTTTTCTTTTTATAATCAAAATAGTTATATTCGTCCTCAAACTTATCATCTAAGTTTATATTTCCAATAGAGATATTCATATAATTTTTAAATGATTCGTATTTGTAAAATATTTCTCTTAAAAAACAGTTCTTGTTTCAATCTAATTCTCTTCTCTCATCTTCCAGGTCAAATGAACTTGCACATAGTTTATCGGTTGATTATTTGAATCGAAATAATACATCATCTTTATCAGTCCTTCTAGCGACTACTTCATGTCCTTCATTATATAGAACGTGTTGTTTAGCCATATCGTCTGCGGTTTAATTGTAAACGTAAGCCCACTCGCTTTAAACATCATATCGGTGTCATTTTCTTGTGGTGGCTCAATAGCAGTATACATAGTGGGTCTATCATGTTTTTCATCCTTTAAACAAGAGGTAGGAAATATCCCTGCTTCGTTACTGTATTGGAACTTATATTTCAAATGATTATCAATCCTCTGTGAAGTATATCTTTCTATAGTTTGCAGTTCTCTTATTGTTAGATTATTCCTTTCTATCTCAGAAAAAATAGTACACCAAAACTCACTGACTGCCTCTTTTGTATAGTCAAGCAAGAAAGCAACGTATTACCTACCAGAAATTTCACCAACATAAGCTGGTTTTTCAACATTAAAATCTTTATTTATAACAACGCAAACATCATAACGTCATTCCTCTTTAGGAGTAGTCTCTGGGTTATCTAGCGGTATGCCTAAAATTATGGAATTATCAAATACTCCATTCATTTGTTCCCCTCCCCAGTATACCTATTTTTCAAAATACAGGAAATACAATCCCACAAAAAAAGAGCCCTAAGACGTCTGTACCATCTTAAAACCCTTTCCTTCAATACATATTTAATTTCTCTCTCCCTATCCCTCATCCACACACATACTCTCCCACAGCTCCTAAGACTGCCTCACCAACTTCTTCTCCACATACACCACCAGCTGATACATCCCCGTTGCCACGATCGCAATAATCACCAAGCTAGCCATAACAAGCGTAAAGTTAAATACTTGAAAGCCATAGACGATCAAATAACCAAGTCCAATTTTAGCGACTAAAAATTCCCCAACGATCACGCCCACCCAAGCCATACCAACATTTACTTTAAGCGTGGATACAATAGTGGGAAAGGAGGCTGGCAAGATCACTTTTCTAAACTCTTGCTTGCGTGTTGCACCAAAGCTACGAACAACCTTCACCAGATTGGCGTCCACTTCGTTAAAGCTGTTGTAAACTACCAGTGTCGTGACAATGACCGTAATAGATAAGGTGGTGATGACAATCGCCGTAAATCCTGCGCCAAATAACACGATAAATATCGGACCTAACGCTACCTTTGGCATACTGTTGAACACAACCATATATGGATCTAACACTTTACATAAAAATGGTGACCACCATATTAATACCGCCAATATTGTACCAAGCAACGTCCCAAATATAAAACCGACGGCTACCTCACCTACCGTCATAAATAAATGCGGCCACAGTTCCCCACTTACAACATCCTTTACAATTTGACCGCCGATCTTGGAGGGATAACTAAAAATAAGGACATCTATCCATTTTAGTTGACCCGCTAACTCCCATAGTGCAGTAGCGAGAAACAAAATAGCAAATTGGACTGCCCATACCGCATTACGGATACGTTTTTTTTGTTTCATATGATCATTATATTGCTTATTCAGCCATGTCTGACGCCCATCCGTATTCCGATTGATATCATGATTACTGTCCATCATATGCCCTCCCTTTCATGATCGGCTTCAAGCTCCGCCCATATCTCATGAAATAGCTCATTAAAGCCCTTTTCCTTGCGAGCATAAAATGGGGCAATTTGAGCGATATGACGAGGGATTTTAAACGATTTTCGGATTCTCCCTGGTTTTGCACCTAACACAATGACACGATCACTCATCGCAATCGCTTCGGATAAATCATGAGTTACTAAAATGCCTGTTTTGTTTCTTTTTTGCAAAATATCTACAACAAGATCCTCAAGCTGCAGCTTCGTCTGATAATCTAATGCTGAAAATGGTTCATCCAGCAGCAATAAGTCAGGGTTGGTCGCTAAAGTTCGTACTAAAGCTACGCGCTGACGCATTCCACCTGATAATTGATGAGGATGAAAGGAAGCCGTACCTTCTAGACCCATTCCATCAAGCAATTCCTGCGTGAAGGCAATGTTTTCTGGCGTTAATCTTCCTGTTAATTCTAACCCAAGCACACAATTATCTAATATCGTTCGCCACGGAAATAAATAATCTTGCTGTAGCATGTATCCAACCTCTGCACAAGGGCCTACTACCTTTCTGCCATGGACCAATACGTCTCCTCTGGAAGGAGATATTAATCCGGCAATGAGAGACAACAGTGTCGTTTTACCACTGCCGCTAGGCCCAACCAGACTGACAAATTCACCTGGCTCTACCGATAAATTAATATTTTCCAGCGCCAGAACTGCTTCACGCTGACTGACATATACAAGATCCACATGTCTCATTTCAACAACAGAATTCATCCTGACGTGCTCCTTCCGTGACATATTATGGGTGCCTATTTACCGCATTTTTAGCAAAATCATTATTAACTAACTTCTCCATTGGTACTCGTTCTTTTAGCTCCCCTGCGTTTTCCATAACATCAAGCAAATTGTTCCATGCTTTTTCAGATAACATAGGAGTGGCAGCATAGGATTGCTGTGCTAAATACCGTTTAATTGCACTGGCTAACACAACAGGATCACTATCCTTAAAGTGAGGCGCAATCACCTTTGCTGTTTCCTCAGGAGAATGGAGACTTATCCATTTCTGAGCCTTTTGAATTGCATTTGTAAATTTTTGAATACTTTCTTTATTTTTATCGATATAGCTTGCTTTCGCCATATAAACGGTGTAAGGCAACTGTCCACTTTCCGTCCCAAATGAGGCAACGACATGTCCTTTTCCTTCTAATTCGAAAATCGAAGCCTGTGGCTCAAACAACTGGACAAAGGCCCCTGTGCCTGATGCAAACGCAGCGGCAATGTTAGCAAAATCAATATTTTGAATGAGCTTCAAATCCTGCTGTGGATTAATCCCATGCTTTTTCAAAGTAAATTCACTCGTCATCTGCGGCATGCCACCTTTGCGTTGCCCTAGGAAATCCTTATTTTTAAGATCGTCCCATGCAAAGTTCGGCATATCTTCTCTAGACACTAAAAATGTACCGTCCGTTTGAGTTAGCTGTGCAAAATTAATGACAGGGTCCTCGGCACCTTGTTGGTATACGTAAATCGATGTCTCTGAGCCAACGAGCGCAACATCAATCGCTCCTGACAGCAAAGCAGTCATCGTTTTATCTCCACCCGCAGTCGTTTGTAGCTTTACCTCCAAGCCTTCCTCTGCGAAAAAGCCTTGTTCAAGCGCTACATATTGTGGTGCATAAAACACAGACCTTGTGACCTCCCCTAACCGAATTACGGTTTTACCACTCTCTCCCGAACAACCCGTAATTAGCGTAGCAAGCATCGTTATTGCAATCACAATCCCAAACACACCTTTTTTCATTAAAATCACCTCCTGTAATCTAGGGTAGTCATAATGCATTTACAATTTAATGCTCCATCATATGCCACGAATCTTAAAAGCGTTATAAGGACAAATCCCACGATTTTAAAGACACTATATAGAAAAATGCAAACACACAAAAATCATATATACAAAAAAAGGATGTACTCCATCCTATAGATGAAAGCACATCCTTATTTTTAAATATTAAAAATTAATATCTACTTAAAGCCCTCAAATCTTAAAGCCCATATATCTCTTTATACTTGTTCTCTAAATAATCTGCTAAGTAGGTTGGATTTAGTGGTTCACCTGTCACACCTTCAATTAATTCGGACGGTGTACGGCTCTTACCATATTTATAAATTTTATCAATTAACCATTCACGAATGGGAGCGAAGTTGCCCTCTCCTACCCACTTCTCAAATTCAGGTAGCTCCTTCATCATCGTGTTTGCAAATTGAGCCGAATACATATTCCCTAACGCATAAGATGGGAAGTATCCAAATAGCCCTGCTGACCAGTGCACATCCTGCAGTACACCAACACCATCATTAGGCGGTGTTAAGCCAAGATAGGCTTGATATTTTTCATTCCATACACGTGGTAGCTCACTGACTGGCAATCCTTCGTTGAAAATCATTTTTTCGATTTCATAACGAATGATGATGTGTAAATTGTACGTTAATTCATCGGACTGAATACGTATCAAAGAATTTTTGACTGCATTAATCGCCTTGAAAAATTGATCCAGTGGTACTTCGCTTAATTGCTCAGGGAAATGCTGCTGCAAATCGCTATAATAACGTTCCCAGAACGGACGACTACGTCCGATAATATTTTCCCAGAAGCGGGATTGGGATTCATGAATCCCCATAGAGGTGCCTTGAGCGAGCGGTGTACGCGCTAATTCAGCACTTACATTTTGCTCATACAACGCATGCCCACCTTCATGTAGTGAACTAAACAAGGCATCCACCACATCATCTTCAATGTAATGGGTTGTAATTCTAGCATCGCCATCATTCAGTGTCATTTGAAATGGATGCATACTTTCGTCTACACGGCCTGCTTCAAAGTCATATCCGATTTGCTCCAATAGGAACAGGCTAATCTTTTCTTGCTGCGCTTTCGGGAAAATATTGTGTAAAAATTCAGTGTCTGGCTTATGGCCATGCTCACTAATCGCAGTTACAAGTGGCACTAGACGATCACGCAATTGACCAAATACTTGATCTACCTTTTCAACTGTAAGTCCTGGCTCATACATATCAAGTAACGTATCATAGCGGGTATCCTTAACGCCCCAGTAATCAATAAACTCTTGAAGCTTCGCTACGATCTTGGTCAAATAAGGCTCAAAGCCCGCAAAATCGCCACTTTCCTTGAAGTCCTCCCACAACGTTTCTGTATTTGCAGTTAGTTCTACATATTCCTTATATTTCTCTTCGGGAATTTTTACGCTACGATCGTATTCTTCTTTCGCATCCTTCACAATGCGTTGCTGTGTGTCACTTAATTGCTTGAATGTATCCTCTTCTAAAAGCTGGGACAAATATCCACCCATTTCTGCTGAGGTTTGCAATTTAAATGCTTCTGTAGATAATAAACCAATCGTTTCGGAGCGAGCTGCTGCTCCTTTTCTTGGCGCACCTGTTCTTAAGTCCCATGCCATTAAATTAACAGCCTCATGATAACTACTAATTTTTGACAATAATGCCGCAAAGGAATCCCATACTGCTGTAACATTTATAGCCATATCAGTTCCACTCCTTAAAAAAAATTTATGTACCCTACTTGATGATACTGATTACAATCCGTATAATCAAATTTTGAAATGAGTTTTATCACATTTTACTATTTTACTACATCTATTTAGGAGGGGATAGTCCCATGAGCAACCTTAATGAAATCCTGGAATACAATCAGCAGTTTGTACAAAACAAGGAATATGAAAGTTATATGACAGACAAATTTCCGGGTAAAAAGATGGCGATTGTCACCTGTATGGATACCCGCCTAGTAGAACTATTGCCACGGGCAATGAATTTGCGTAATGGTGATGCTAAAATTATTAAAAACGCTGGTGCTGTCATTTCCCAGCCTTTTGGTAGTGTTATGCGAAGTGTTCTCGTTGCAATTTACGAGCTTAAAGCAGAGGAAGTATTCATTGTAGGTCATACAGGCTGTGGTATGGCTGCACTTGATTCTAACCGAGTGATCTCCTCCATGCGTGAGCGAGGCATCTCTGAGGATACGTTAAGTACGTTAGAAAACTCAGGGATTAAGCTACAAAAATGGCTTCATGGCTTCGCCAATGAAAAAGAAGGAATTATTGGCACCGTTAATATTGTGAAAAAACACCCACTTCTACCTGCTGGAATTCCTGTTCACGGGTTGCTAATTGATTCTGCAACTGGTGCCCTTGAGCTTGTCATTGATGGGTATGAGCAATAAGTCAGGCCTCCATGCTATCTATTTCGTAAAATGCATAGTATCAAAGTTGCATAATTTATAGCAATAAATCTAAAGTAATTGAAGCTAGAGCAACATAGCAAGCCGTCTTACCTCATCTTACACATGAGTGTCTGCGGCTTGCTTTTTATATATAAAATTAGCTAAGCTATATTTTAACGATAAAACTAGAATGGATATGAACACTGACTCCGATAAGGATCTGAAAATGAGTATAGATATGGATAATAGATATGGATATACATACAACATAGATTAGAAATGGAGTTGAACATAAATGCACTCGGATAGGAACTTTACAGCGAAGTTAGAAAAAGTAATAAACAGCTTAGTACATGATCTTACTGAATTAAAGGTTAGAAGCTGCCTTATTGCTTATCAAGATACATTGCTCTTAGAGCATTATAGAGAATCACAGTTGAAGCAGGAAATTGCTAAAATTAATTCCTGTACCAAAAGTATTGTGTCTGCATTAGTTTGCATTGCGATGGATAAAGGCTTGCTTCCGCCACCTGAAACACCAATCGCCAGCTTTTTCCCACAGCTACAGCTCGATTCTGATCCACAGAAACAAGAAATCACAATCGAACATCTGCTCACCATGAGTGCTGGCTTTAGATGGCAGGAATTCAAAGGGATCAACTCCTTTCCTAACATGATCAAAACATCAAATTGGATAGATTACACGTTATCCCAGCCATTAGCTCATTCACCAGGTACATATATGGAATACAATTCAGGTTGTTCCCAGCTTCTTTCAAGTTTAATTTCACAAGCCGCAGGCTGTACAACCGCACAGTTTGCAGAACAATATTTGTTTGGGCCCCTTGATATAACGCAATACGAATGGGAATATGATCCCCAAGGGATTCATACAGGTGGTTTTGGTTTAAAGCTAAAACCAGAGGATATGATGAAATTTGGACAGTTGTTTTTAAATTTAGGGAATTGGCAAGGTAATCAGCTCATTAGCGCAGATATGGTAATGCGTGCTACCGCCCCATTTATAGATACCAATGCCCCAAGAAGAGGACAATACGGGTGGCATTGGTGGGTGGACAGTTATGTGCCAGAGGTTGATAAGGTTAAAAATCAAGGCGACAGTATTTCTCTAGATTATTACTATGCTTTAGGCTTTGGTGGGCAAAATATTTTTGTGATCCCTTCCCTTGATCTAGTCGTCGTCATTACGCGTGATCAGACAAAACGGGGCAAGCCACCTGTGGATATATTCCGTCAGTACATTGCCCCAAAGATTAGTTGTATCTGATTACAAACTGATCACACAGTGCATCGATTTTATCCCTATGAACGAGCTGAAGTAGCCAACGCTCGGGAATACCGTTAAGCCCATATTTCAACCCTGCCATCGTTCCAGCGATGGCTGCAATTGTATCTGTGTCTTCGCCAAGATTGACAGCCTCCAATACAGTCCCTTTATAGCTGTCATGCTTGAAAAAACACCATAACGCCACTTCAAGCGAATGAACAACATAACCATCTGATTTCACTTGCGCTTGTTCCCATGTTAAGAAGCTTTGATCTAGAATCGCTTCATAATGATGAAATTCATTCCCATATTGAGATTCTGTACGTAATTGATCATTGCAGAACGAAATCGCCTTCTCTAACGCGTTAATTGGTTGATCGTCACGAATTAATCCCATTAGAAACGTGATGTAAAAAATACAGCCAAGATGAGATCGCGCATGACGATGAGTCACCTCACACCACTTCTCAACCATCTGCTTAATTTTAACGGATGAGTCTTCAGCTTGAAGCACGAAAGCTAGCGGTGCGATTCGCATCAATGCACCATTTCCATTGTCACTTTCATGTGATCCCCCACACCGATGAGCAGGTGCACCATGCATATATCGATAGATGGCGTCATCCGTTGCTCTGCCAATATCAAACATTTCACCATAAGGGGTCCAGTAGCCCTGTTCCTTGTAAGCAACAAATTTTTTCATCAACTCATCTTGCCCTTGGTTATGAATTAAATTTTCAATTAAACACATTGTTAAAGAGGTATCATCTGACCATGTCCCTGGAGGTTGATTGTATGTACCATAACCGATCATGTCGTCAACATAGTAGGTTGATCTTGCCCTGAACTCCACAGGCACACCTAACGCATCTCCGACTACACCCCCTATAATAGCGGATTTAAACTTATACTTTTCCATTGACATTTCCATCCCTCCTGAAAGTAATTACCCTAAAAATGCAGTCTGTAATCTACGCATTTAGGGTTGACAAACATGAGTTTACTTTTGTAAACTAACATCAGACTACAGTTGTAAACCGGAATCGTTTTTAACACAATTAATTATTTTAAGATAGGATGGGGTATTTAATGCTTGCGGACAAAATTGCCAATGCGGAACTTGAGGTTATGCGTATATTATGGAAACAGCAAGAGCCAGTCTCCTCCTTACTAATTCGCAAAGAACTAGATCAAACAAAAGGTTGGGGCAAATCCACCGTGCTTACATTGTTACGACGGCTTACAGATAAAGAGGTTATTACAGCGCATAAGCGTGAAGTATTATACTATAGTGCAAATATTACTGAGGAAGAATATACTACGTTCCATATGGAAGAAATGGTAGATAAGCTCTATCAAGGCAGCGCTAAAAGTCTTGTTGCCGCTTTAGTGGAGCATGGTAAGCTTAGCGATGAGGACATTAACGAGCTAAGTCAATACTTCAAGATGGAGGGTCCTAAGTGAACAACTTCAGCGATTTATTTATGGTCTGTTTATCGCTATCCCTTGCCGCTACCGTTATTGCAGGGTTAATTTATATCGTGCAAAAAGTAGCTAATAAACAGCTTTCCCAAACTTGGAAATATTACATTTGGCTCATTGTACTCTTTCGGCTTGTCATTCCAGTTGCACCAGAAGGAAGCTTAATTGGCACGTTGTTTAGCCCATTGCAAGAGCAAAATCTAGCTTCTGATTCATTAGTACCTATTTTAAATGAAACTAAACAAGTACAAGAAACAACGAGCTTACCTGAAGTTAACGTGAATAAAAATACTAGCGTGAATTCAACTGATCCAACAGATTCTGAGGAGCAGCGTGCTTCGGCCTCGATTGATACAACACCTGTTACTTCCTCTGCTTCATCGACAACAGTTGTATCCACCTTCTCATCTACACTATGGATGACACTATCAATAATGTGGCTTGTAGGTGCTGGATTGTTGTTTGGCTGGAAGATCATCGGTTATTTACATTTTAAAAGACAACTAAATATCCATCAGGTTACTGTAAAAGATGAGACGGTATTATCCGCCTTAGCTTTAGCAAAACAAAAGAAAGGGATTCATTTAGATATCCCTGTGTTTCAAAATGCACTCATCACCTCACCTATGCTGGTTGGATTGCAGAAACCGTGCATTATTTTGCCACAACGTGAATTTAAGGAGCAACAGTTAAATTACATTTTTTTGCACGAGCTTACCCATCTAAAACGTGGTGATTTATGGCTCAAATGGATAGCACAGCTTGCATTATGCTTACATTGGTTTAATCCGATCATTTACAAGCTAGTAAAGCAGTTTAATCAAGCATGTGAATTATCTTGTGACGAAGCCGTCATTAAAGGAATGAATGTGCAGCAAAAGCAGGGTTATGGTGAAACTCTGATCGCATTAGCGGCTTCTAAGCAAGCTTCAGGCGCGTTTGTAGGTACGATGAGTACCGAAAAAAATAATTTAAAGGATCGATTAACTGCCATTATGCAATCTGAGAAAAGTCGTAAACCCCGTCCTATTAGCATGTTAGCCATAAGTCTCGTGCTCATTGTTAGTGCAATTTTTGTGGGCTCAGCTACACCAAGCATTAAAGCATCTCAAGTGGACTATGACTTCTCTAGACTAAAAATTAATGATATTTCACTGGGGCAAAATGAACAGGACATTCATACAGAGTTGTATACACCTACACCAAACAATACATCATTAAAGTATCAGCATCAATTTGAGGAGTTCAGCTATCAGACAAATTTAGAAGGTCGAATTGTTGCATTTAAAGCGAAAGTGTCTCCAGAAGGCGCCTCAATTCCTTATTTTAAAGTGGATCAGGAGGATCGTATTTTTCCTTTTATGATGAAAACACTCACAGATATAGAAGGGCGGCTAGGTCAACAAAAAAGCACCTGGTATGATCGGGAGCAAAAGCTGAAAAGTGTTTCGTATCAAGATACAAAAAATGAGATTGCATTAACAGCGATTTATCATGATCAAAGTAAGGAGCTTGTCTGGCTACAGGTGGAATATACAACAGCGCAATTAAAAAAGCTACACTCAGATTACAATTTAGAAGTATTAAGTCAAGCTAAAACGCCTTATATTGGGGATGCATCAAAGGTAGCTAAAATCGCGGGATCTCTTAACACGCCTTACCCCACTTACATCCAAAATTTTATTTCATTACAAACAACGAAGGAACCTTATGGTGTAACGGTATTTTATGAACCACGTTCAAATGCAGAGCTTGGTACCTTACCTCCATTTTCGGATGTCCGCTTTGAGCGGCAGCTACGTAAAAATGCATTAGTATTGCTTAGTATGATTGATAATGCGGGTGAAATTACCTTTGCTTTTCGGTCTAACCCATCTCCAGAAGGCGTATTGAAATCTGAAGATTATAGCAAAAAAATCACGTTTGAGCGACGAACACTTGAAGCTGAATTTGGTTCCTTGAAGGCGTTAGGGAATGATTTGAATAAGCTAGATAAACTGTTGTTAAATTGGAAATAAAGTATATTGCTTACCCTCATCCCGACTAGTCACGCAACATTGTTACAGTGATATGCGTCAGATTAGTTGGAGGTGTTGCCCATGATACGGAAATTACATTGGATAGCTATCATTTGTTTCTTATTGCTAATGACGGCTTGTAGCGGCAACTCACAACGAAATAACTCTCCATTTCCAGAAGTGAAAGCGCCCTACGGTTCAGAAATAGCGGCGCAAAATGGGGATGTTGTCCATATCTTTGATAAGGTTATGAATGTAGAAAAGTGGGAGCAGTTTCTTCGTAATGTAAATGCACAAACTGCTGATCAGGTGCGAATTACGCAATATACGATTGAAGGCGATCCTATTTTTTATGAGCTTATCTACGATGGAGATAGTATTAAGTTTACGTATGATAACTCTTTAGACATTAATGGTAGTGATCTCAATAGACCAAGTGCCTCATGTAAAAAAATTGGAACAAAACGAAGTGAAAATGGACAGGAATATTATAGCTTAATTGGCTGTGATAGTGACAATGGAAATTTCTTTGATTTTCCAAAAAAATAAAAAAACACAAAAAAGTTGGCTAGAAAACTTTACGTTCTCTGACCAACTTTTTTATTAAAGGAGCTTACTTAACGTCCTTCATTTTTTAATGATTAAAACGTCAAATCACCATCATACGAAGCAATCAAGCGGTATAATTCTGGACGGCGGTCGCGGAAAATGCCCCACTCAATACGCTGCGATTCCAACGCATCAAGATCAAATTCACTCACTAGCACCGTTTCTTCGTCACGGCCAGCTTCTGCAATTTTGTTCCCTTGAGGTCCTGCAATAAAGGATGAACCATAGAAATTGATGCTGGAGTCCTCATCCTCCTCTTTTCCGATACGGTTAGAGGCAACAACTGGAATCAAGTTAGAGGCAGCATGTCCACGCATACACATTTGCCAATGATCCTTTGAATCGATGGAACCATCTTGTGGCTCAGAGCCAATCGCCGTTGGATAAAATAGCAATTCTGCACCCATCAAGGTCATTACGCGAGCTGCTTCAGGATACCATTGATCCCAACAGATGCCGACCCCAATCTTCGCATATTTCGTTTTCCACACCTTAAAGCCAGTATCACCTGGGTTAAAGTAAAACTTCTCTTCATACCCTGGGCCATCTGGAATATGGCTTTTACGATATTTACCAAGTACTTCTCCGTCCGCATCAATAATGGCAACGGTGTTATAACGTGCATAGTTTTTTTTCTCATAAAAGCTAATTGGCAATACGACCGCAAGCTCCTTCGCAATGCCTTTAAAGTGATTAATCGCTTGATTTTCCTCAAGCTCTGTTGCATATGGATAATAATCCGCTTTTTCCTTTTGGCAGAAGTACGGAGTTTCAAATAGCTCTTGTAGCAAAATAATTTGTGCGCCTTGTGCAGCTGCTTCACGAACGAGCTTTTCTGCTTTCGCAATATTGTCATTTATATCATTAGAGCAGCTCATTTGAGTCGCCGCCACTTTTACATTTCTCATAATTGTTCTGTCACCTTCTTTTATATAATGTGTGAAAAGTAGCCCTCTTGCATTAAAATCCTTTTATGCAACTTACTTTCCAACCGGCATTTGTTGTGTCGTGCAGTGGACGTTTCCGCCCTCTTTTATGACACCCATTCCATTCACTGTACGAATACGGCGATCTGGGAATAGGGACGCTAACGTGTCCATTGCCATCTGATCTGTCTTTGCAGCAGTTCCGCCAAACACAGGTAAAATAATACCACCATTTACGAAATAAAAGTTTAAATAGCTAAGCGTCAAGCGACTACCTTCATAATCTACACGAGGAGGCTGCTGTAGCTTCACGATCTCTAGCTTACGCCCTTTTGCATCCCTAGCTTGCTCCAAAATAGCAAGATTAGTCTGGGTGATCGCGTAGTTCTCATCCTGTGGATCATCACACACTTGGATAATGACCTTTCCTGGCGCTACAAAGCAAGCAATGTTATCAACGTGACCATCTGTCTCATCCCCACTTAAACCACGCTCTAGCCAAATGATGACGTCACTACCTGTGAACTCCTTAACATAAGCTTCAATCTGTTCACGGCTAAGCTCAGGGTTCCGATTTTTGTTTAACAAGCATTCCTCGGTCGTCAAAATCGTGCCTTCACCATCCGTATGAATGGAGCCACCCTCCATCACAAGTGGTGCATCAAACTGCGTAACACCAGCTTGCTTCAAAATTTGCGGAGCTACTGCATCATCTAAGTCCCAAGGTGAATATTTTCCACCCCATGCATTAAATTTCCAGTTTACCCCTGCAAGCTTACCTTCAGCATTTTGAATAAAGGTTGGGCCGTTATCACGTAGCCAAGCATCATTATGCTCAATAGGTAACAAAGTCACATTCTCTTGCTTCACAAAAGAACGCACAAGGACTTCATCATCTGGGTTAATCACTACAGTCACTGGCTCAAATTCCGCAATCGCTGTAATGATTTCTGCATAGCTGGCACAAACTGCTTCATATTGCTCTGGATAGACCATGGAGGCTTCGATTGGCCAAGAAATAAATGTACGCTCATGCTGAGTCCACTCAGCAGGCATTGTATAGTTTAAAGCTTTTGGATTCATCGTTTAAGTTACCCTTTCACATCGCAAATATAAACTTTAGCACTTACCCCCAAAGTTCCTCACTCATCATACAATATTTTAATAAGTCTATCAATTTGAACATGTATCCACTAGAATCTACTTTGGGTTCCTCAATCGATCCATGTCACCACTTGCTCGGTGGTTTGTCTCGTTTTAGCATTAGGCTCACTAGCGCGATAACCAAACGCAGCCATCACTGATACACCATAATGCTCTGGGTCGAGCACCCCTTCTTTAATAAGCAATTCATTAACTGCCTTACGGTTAAAGCCTTCGATTGGACAGGAATCAATCCCGATCATTGCCGCCGCTGTTAACATATTGCCAAGTGCGATATACGTCTGACGACAAGCCCACTCAAACATCACTCTCGGATCGTCCTCAATCGCAAAATTAGTTTTCAAAAAAGCATCATAGGTAGCTTGCTTCATCGTTATGATTTCAGGGGTTAATTGCTGTACCTCCTTCATCATGTGCTGAATGTACTCTGAATCTGCCTTCATATCATGAGGCAATCTTGCCAAAATAACAACAAAATGACTTGCTGTTGGCAGTTGTCTTCTTGCTCCTGTCGCACACTCTGCTAATTTTGTACGAAGCTCCTTGTTTTGTACCACAACAAATTTCCATGGCTCAAATCCATAGGAGCTTGGGGATAAACGCCCTGTTTCCAAAATAAACTTAAAGTCTTCATCACTAATTTTTTTATTAGGATCAAAATCCTTTGTCGCATATCTAGATTGGTAGGCAGCTAAAATGGCTTCTTTGGTAAGTTCAGAATGTTTCAAAATATGGCTCCCTTTCTTCGTCAATTATTTCATTACTATTATTTGGATTTTTTCCAATTGCAAATATTGATTAATCTTCCTTCATCCTACGCTTAAATACAATAATCGCTATAACAAAAATAACAAGTGTGTATCCTAACACCCATAACATATGTGGCATGATTGCATCTAGATTACCAGCCATTGTTGCGCGCGCGACTTCAACTGCATGGGAGAACGGAAGTGCATTGCATATCGCCTGTACTGCCCCGCCAAATAGATTTAAATCAAACCACATTCCACTAGATAGAGCTACTACCTGCACTAATACAGCAAATATCCCGCCAACCTGCTTATCCGTAAACAATGCTCCAAACAATAAGCCTATTCCGATAAACAATAAGGAAATTGGAATGAGCATGACAACGGTTAACATTAAATTACTAGTAACGGGAAGTCCCATTAAGACAGCCGCTGTCAAACAAATAATGCTTTGTAGTAATGCTACGAAAAGTAATGGTAAGGAATAGCTTAAAATATAGTCCTTAGAAGATAGTGGTGAAGCAAATAATCGTGTTAGAAATGAGCTACCGCGATCTTTAGCCAATAACGTACCCGAAAATAAAGATATAAAAGAAAAGCTAAAAATTGCAATCGAGGGCGCAAAGTTTTCTAATTTAAAGACATCAGCAGGTACACTTTTTTGTAAAACGGAAACAAAATATAATAAAAATATCGGTAGTGCTAAGCCAAACACAATACTTAACGGATCGCGAAGCAGTTCTTTTTGATTACGGGTCGCTAGTGCTGATAACATTACGCGGGCACCTCACTTTCTTCTTCTGTCAACACGAGGAAGGCATCTTCAAAGCTACTTTGCTTCGTTAGTTGTAGTAATTCATCCACTGTGCCTAATGCCTGTAGCATTCCTCCGTGCATAATCGCTATGCGATCAGACAAGCTTTCCGCTTCCTCTAAATAATGTGTCGTTAAAATAATTGTAATTTTCCCCTTGAGGCCAGAAATCACCTTCCATAAATCTCTTCTTGCTCTGACATCAAGTCCAAGTGTAGGCTCATCAAGGAAAATAATCTGAGGATTCGTGATGATGGCCATGGCAATACTCAATCTACGCTGCAAGCCTCCTGACAAATTCTTAGCACGATCTTTCGCTCGCTCTGTTAAACCTAACATCCCCATCGCTTCATCTGCCTTCACTTTCGCTTGCTTCTTATCACTTCCATATAAACGTGCAATTAATTCTAGATTCTCTTTCACTGATAAATTTGGAGCTACCGCGGTTTCCTGTGGAGAAACATTAAGCTTTTGCTTCACTGCCGTTGCATGATGAGTAATACTATCACCAAGTAAAAATGCATCTCCACTTGTAGGATTAAGTAAGCAGCTTAGCATTTTGATTGTTGTTGTTTTTCCGGCTCCATTTTGACCTAATAAAGAGAAAAATTCGCCTTGCTTAATTTCTAGATTCAAATCATTTACGACAACACGATGCTTATAGGCTTTAGTTAAATTTACAATTTTAATCCCACTAACGGCATTCATTTATTCAGCCTCCTCTGGTTTCTCCTGTGCTTGAATAATTTCATTTGCAAATTGCTTAAATAAGTCATTTTTAACAATTGCAATCCCTTGATTAATATCAGCTAGCAATAACAAGGTATCCCCTGGCTTAATATCAAACAATTCACGTGCACCCTTTGGAATTACAATTTGTCCTTTTTCCCCTACCTTTACTGTGCTCATAAACTTTCCGTCTTGTGATGTATTATTTTTAACCATGTGTTGAATATGCCTCCTTCGTTTTATTACTTACATTAAAACTCCATTTAAAAATAAAAAATTTTAATAAACTCTTTTGCTTTCAATTCAAACTCAACATAAATGTTATACTTATACAACTAGTTATACCTTTCCTACTTTTCATACTTATTATACTTTTCAGGAAACAAATTAGCAATAAAATTATGGGAATTTTAGTGAATCTACAGTACACTAACCTTAAAACATTAGAATTGCTTGTTAGAAATAGGAGGGAAGAATGATGTATGTACGGGAGTGTACAATAAATGACTTTGAAAAAATCCACCATTTAAACAGTAATGCATTGGGATACAAATACAATTTAGAGAAAACTAAAAATAGATTATCTATTATTCTTAATAGAGAAACAGATAAAATATATGTCGCTTGTGTCGATGACACTGTAGTTGGATATATTCATGGTAGTGATTATGAATGCACTTATTGTGACCCACTCAAGAACATTATGGCAATCGCAGTGGATGGAAACTATCGCAACTTAGGAATTGGAAAAGCACTATTAAGTGCTATAGAAGATTGGGCACAGCAATGTCGTTGTTGTGGGGTACGTCTTGTATCTGGTTTTGATCGCACAGGTGCACATAAGTTCTATCTAAGATCTGGTTACATCCTTCGCAAACAGCAAAAGAATTTCATTAAGTATTTCTCAGAATGAGCATGTTTGCCCTTCAAGTCTTTTGGAGTGCCTTGTGCTAATAAATAAAGTAGCTTTGAAATATCAAATTGACTTAATCCCGTAGACGGTTAAATTGCAAGATTAAAATAATTGAGAATAATTAAATTTTTAATAAAAAAAGACAAAGCTTTAATAGCCTTGTCTACGAGATCAATCTAATTCACTTATTTTTCTCCTTAATCGGAAACAATAAATCAGGCTGAAAATCCCCATCTTACGTCCCTTTTGTATAAAATTATAAAAGTTAAACCTTGTAGTAATGACGCTGCGAATCGTAGAAAGTGTAGTAATTTCATCCTCAATCTCATTAAGGTTACGTTCAAGAATATCAATTGCAATGGTGGTATCCATACTTTGAAGAATCTCCCCAATTTACGCAAAACGATAATCAAAAGCGGTACGTAATTATAGGCAATTCTGAACTAATAATTAAGGCTTTTTCGCCAAATATAAAGCAATCGTATCATTAAGTATGATTTCATTCCCTGCATGTGTAATCGCCTCACGAACTCCGTTATAAAAATTAGATTTATGTGGTTCTTTTAACGTGATATGCTCTACTTGCGTGCTTGCTAGGTACTCAACATATTGATCAGCCGTGTATACTTTTGTTTGCTTCCAATCGCGATAATTGAAATCGACAAAACCATAATTAACCGCATGTTCGTAATCTAATTTACATGTATATTTTGTTTCAACATGGAAGTGTTCAGCGTATACTTTTTGTATCTCATCATACAAAACTCCGTTTGGTGTCTTTTCATCAGTCCGCGTCATAAACATGGCTAGTGTTCCACCGCTTTTAAGAAGATCATGCACTTTAGGAAAACAGATTTGTTCAGGTATCCACTGAATCGTTGCCGCAGAAAACACCAAATCAAATTTTTGAGTGCCAAAATCATGGGTTTCAAAATCATTTTGGATGATATTAAAATTAGAATAAGGAGCAAATTTATTTTTTGTAAACTCCACAAATTGTTGACCAAGCTCAATTGCTAAATAGTTACATCCTGTTTTTAAAAAGGGGGCTGTTGCTTGTCCTGTCCCAGGACCAATTTCAAGTACATCTTTGCTATCATCAATGTTAGCGTATTCAATAACTTCAGCAAATAGCTGGTCACAATAACGAGGTCTCCATTTTTCAAACTGCGTTGGAATTGAATCATATGTTTTTCTAAAATCCATGCCATTCACCTCCATAAAATGATCAGTGATATAAATTCGTACCAAAGGCACAAGTTACAAAGTAAACGTAATAATATCAAATTTAGCTTCCCAATTTATACCACTTACATCACACAACTCAATTCAAGTTCTAAAAAAACTATGACTATTTGTACTATTTTTTCAAGCTATCGCATTTTGTTATCGGTTATTCTCACATAAAAAGGAGTCAGACTGTGCTGACCCCTGTTCTACAATGAGCTATTTATACTTTAACTTTTACTCCAGTCAAAGGAATATGATTTTAACACAATCGTAAGAACGCTCTAGATCGTAGCCTCTATCCTCAAGTCGTTGTCAAGTACTCATTTATAAATAGAGCCTAATTTTAGGTAAAATACTCCAGCTTCGCTTGCGGGAAAAACTTTTTCATACAACCATGCAAATGTTCCTTCAGTTCCTCTTCTTCTTCCTTCTGATAAATGTATTTACCAATACCATATTTACCCCATTTATATCTACGTTTTTCCTCATCTAGCTCCAGCTTAGTCATCGGATAGTTTTTTTCTATGACTCGTTTAGCTGGCTTTGTAAAGCGATGCTGAATAAATTCAAACGTAATGTCATCTCGTGCATCTTTGTCTAGCTCATCATCTAGCCGTTCGAACATGTGATAATAGCCGTCTTTCCAGCCCTCATGTAGATAAATCGGGGCTACAATAAAGCCTAACGGATATCCTGCACGAGCAACCTTGCCTGCCGCTTCAATACGTTGTGCTAGTGGTGAAGTGCCTGGTTCGAAATTTTTAATGACATAATCAGCATTTACACTAAAACGAAATCTTGTTTTCCCGTTGTGATTGGCATCCAGCAAATGATCCACATGATGAAACTTGGTCACAAACCGTAGCTTCCCATATTCGGATTGTCCAAAATGCTCAATTGCCCTTTTTAATGTATGAGTCAGGTGGTCAATGCCAACAATATCAGACGTACAGGATGCTTCAAACCTAGTGAATTCTGGTGCACGCTCCTTCATATAGCTATCTGCTTGCGCTAATATCTCCTCCACATTAACATAAGTACGAATGTAGGGTTTACTCCCCATCGTCGTCTGCAAATAGCAATAATGACAATGCCCCATACAGCCTGTGGCAAAAGGGATGGCAAACTCAGCAGAAGGCTTGGACGTATCAAATTTTAACGTTTTACGTACACCAACTACAAGCGTTGATTTTGCGACCCGATAACGTTGTAGGTCACTTTCACCAGGCAAATTTCGCACCTGATTATGCGAAGTTGTGTACCGAATTTCTGCGTTCAGCTTTTTAAATTTATCATGTAGCTCAACACCAAGCGGATAGTCTAGCGCATCTGGCTCAAAATAAATGAGTCGTGGCATAAATGGTGCAATCATTGAAAGCTCCCTTCCACCGCACCACCAAAGTAATAGCTATATGCCTCATTCGCTTCAGATTCGGTTGCATACACCGCCATTTCTGCTGTGAGTGGATAATAGGTTTCATATAAAAACACGGCGAGTTCTCCCGGTTTTTCAGGGTGGTTAATGACAGCCGCCTGCTGTACATTTGCTACATCTTGTGTGTGCGGATTACGATAAATCACATAAACGACATCGCCTGGGTTGTAGTTTGAATTGGAGTTATTATAAGCTTGCATAAATGGGTCACCTTCTTTATTTTGTCTTGGTAAGGGCAAATAAAACATCCATTTGTAATTACAATTAAATATCCCCAACATATACAAAAATTATATTTACTAAATATGGAAGATGAAAATAGAAACCAGCATTATGTTCTTTTACATGGTAAGATGATATATACAACCAAAGATTGGAGTTTAACTTAAATTATGAGCTATAAAATTGTCTTTTTTGATATTGATGGCACACTGATTAATGAGCATATGGAAATTCCGCAAGATACAATAGATGCAGTTAAACAATTAAAAGCAAATGGAATTGAACCTGTCATTGCTACTGGACGTTCACCATTTAATTTTGAGCCATTACTTAAGAAATTAGATATTCATTCCTTTGTTAGTCTAAATGGTACCTATGTCGTTTATAAAGGGAAACCACTGTACAAGCAAACGTTACCGAAAGAACACATCAAGAAGCTAATTGAGTTTGCAGAACGTAACCAGCATGCGCTTGTTTTTGTGGGAAGTGACGATTACTTTTCCAATTCAAAAGATCACCCCTTTGTCCTTGAATCACTAGGTTCCCTTCATTTGAAGGAAGCGGGCTTTGACCCTGACTTTTGGCAAAAAACTGATATTTATCAGATATTTCTTAATTGTAAGGTGGAAGACGAGCCGTTGTATAAGGAGATGGCGGGGGATTTGCGTATGATCCGTTGGCATGAAAAAGCAATGGATGTCACCATTCAGGGAAGTTCAAAAGCCGAGGGCATTAAAGCGATGTTAGACAAGCTTAATCTAACTACTGCGGATGCGGTTGCTTTTGGTGATGGCTTAAATGATAAGGAGATGTTAGATGAGGTTGGGCTTGGCATAGCGATGGGGAATGCACATCCTGAATTGCTGCCTTTAGCAGACTATGTCACGGCTTCTGTTGATGAGGGTGGAATTTCTCAGGGCTTGCGTTATGCGGGGCTGATTAAATAGCTATTTATATAGGTATTAGTCTAATTGTGAATTAAAAAAATATCTAAAAAAACTTGCGGACAAAGGAAGAGCTTTAAAAAGCTACCTATGGCTGCAAGTTTTTAATGTATCAAGCTTCCTTTGGTCTTTTCATGATTACAACGACACTGAGCGAAGTACCCCCAGATTGATTGGTATTCACACAGGATACAACCTCCCAACCTTCTTCGCCTAGTTCATTAAGCTGTATCTCTAAATCTTCCTCGCTAATTTGTCCCCCAAATAAACCATGGGTCAAAATTTTTAGCGTTTTATATTCCCATTGTTGCATTGCTTATCCTCCCCCAGCTTAGATCTCACCTTAATGAAACTATCCTAAATCTTAATTAGCATCAATTTATTTCCAGTATACCTTCTCCATGTCGAACATCACAAGAAACAGGCGTACTGGGAGGATTACAGAGCAATTTCATTGCACAGGAATATAACATCGTTCGCTTATTCGCTTTGTTTAACCTAATTGGTTACAATCATACTTAAGCACTTGGTGCTTGATTTTTAATATGATCACGTCTAAAATCACCTAGCTTAAATACCACAATTCCAAGTATTATTACGATCACACCAAATAGCTTATTCCAGCTAAAAGGGATTTTTTCAAGTCCCAATACACCAAGTGAATCCCACAACAATGCGGTGCCAAGCTGAGCGGTCACCACAATAGAGATCGCAAAGGTGGGATCAAGATTTTTCATCGCATGAACTAAGCAAAAGACGACGCCAACTCCAATTAAACCGCTGAAAATATACCAGAGCTTTATTCCCTCTAGATTGAACATGCTGCTTCCTTGTGTAATGAATCCAAGCACAAAGGAGGCTAGAAAACCCATGCCAAGCACAAGCGTAGTTGTAGACCACGAGTTATTATACACATTCACCTTACTATTGAATACAGTTTGTACACTGACTAACAGTCCTGCTAAGCTTGCTAGTAATATCCCAGTAATCATTTTTAATCTCTCTCCTTCTTTTTAATCTTTCTCCTATAGTAATGCTTATTTGTCATAAGCAAAGTGTTATGTTGTAGCAAAGTTTTATGTCATAGCAAGGTGTTATGTTATAGCGTTGTCTTGTCATTTACCATCGCCTGTAAGCCTTCTAAATTACGAATATATATCGTCCCTCTTGCCCCTCGTGACACTAAACCTTCTTCACAAAATTTCCCCACAATCCGATTGAGATGACGATAGCTTGTTCCAATTAAATTTGCCGTATCTGCAAGCCCGATGACTTCATGTCCAAAAGATCCATTTATGGCAGCTTCCTCTGAAACGTGCGACAGCAAATAGCTAGCTAACCTAATCTCTACAGGATGCATAAGGTTAAAGCTAAGAAAATCCGATTTTATATAAAACTTGCGTGTGATGATGTCCAGCAAAAAGCGCAAAAAAGGAGGATGCTCATTACCAAGCTTTCTTAACCAAGCATAAGGAATTCCGATTAAATACACCTCTGTCACCGCTTCGACGGTATTGATAATTTCGATTTTCCTTATGTATTCAATATCTCCTATAATTTCTAATGGAGATTTAAATGAAACGATTAGGGATTGACCCTCGTGAGAGTTAGTGTAGATTTTAATCCGTCCTTGTACTAATACATATAAGTGCTCCGATTGTTGACCCTGATAACAGATGACATCCCCAGAGCCAAGATGGTACAGCGTAAGATGACTACGTAACGGCGCATGAAATACCTCTTCTAGCTGAAACTGCTTTAAGTAACCATTAAGCTGTTCTTGATCTTGGACTTCCTTCATAACGAAAACACCTCCCTTTTTCCGATCCTCTGTGCTTCTCTGACTATAGCTTTAAAACGATAACACCTAAAATCATTAGAGCAATACCTGCGAAATGTAACACACCCATCTTACGTTTAATGACATCAAACCATCCGTTTGTATCAATAAGAAAGGTCATCGTTAATTGTGCTATAAGCAATGCAGAAATTGTGAACGTTACTCCAATCTGCCCAATCGCCGTCACTTCACTAAAAATTATGATCGCTGCAAGTGCACCACCCATTAAATATAAAGGCTTGACCTTTCGAATTCCTTGCCATGAGCCCCCGCGAGCTACTAATAAAATCAATGCAGCTGCAATAAAACCTGTAAACTGCGTTAGTGTCGCCGCTTGCCAAGTTCCAATATGTGCACCAATTGAAGCATTAGCTACCCCTTGCAATGTAATAAATGCACCTGCAAGAATCGCATATATAATTCCCTTTATCACTTTCCCCACTCCTATAACGTGTCTTGTAATCTGTAATTATTAAATGATACTTTTTAATGGATGAAAAGGACATATGTCCTAAAGTGACCACAAGACTACCACATGACCGTTGCCTTGCTATCCCTTAAGAAAACTAAAATTATATATTTGTAGATCAAAGCAATAGCATAGGCAACTTATCTAATAAAAGTACACTTGTATGTGCATCTCCAAAGTTCCACTCCATCTCCTCAACAACATGTAGCTTCCCTTGAGATATTGCTGATAGACTTCTCCATTTATCATGATTCATAATATTATGGGCAAGCGCTTGAGATAATGGATCTTCTGTTGCTTTTTATTTTATACAAATTACTCTATAAATCTTTATATCCACACCTATTTCAGTCGAATAACCTTCCCCTATCAAAATATCACTGTTCAAAAAAGACAATGACTTACTATTGGTAATTATTTTAGGCGTAGTTCTGAACAATACTCCATCAGGTAGCTCTTTATTAAAATTCCCATTGTTTTCGATATAGATTTCACAGCTTTGTCCAGTTTCATCACTTCCTTGGAGCATATACCTTGCTGATAAGGTATGACGGTCACCATATTTTCCAATAATCTGCGTATCTACTCCGCCATCAAGGATAACACCATTAAAATATTTACCCGTAGCTTCTCCTGTGAAGGTTATCATGACGACGGTATCACCATCACTATTTTGTAATTGGATTGCTTTTAATATTTTAACATGGACAGTTAGAACTTCTTCAAATTTCAAAATATCACCTCAATTTATAATCTTTATTTTCTATTATTACATTTATCATGGTAAGCAAGAAGAATAATTTGTAAATTTAAAAGTAAATAATTGGATTTCTATATACTACCTTGAATGGATAGGAGGAACAGAAATGAAAAAAGAAAAATACTTATTTTATTATTTATTTTTATTTTTGCTAATGTCAGTAGGTGCGTTTATATGGCAGGTCTTTTTCACAGATATTGCTCAAAATTACTCGGTATGGGGACTCAGCACTGGCTGGCAAACTGAAATTGCATTATGGAATGTGGGTATTGATGTAGGTATTATTATCACGCTTTTCAAACGAAATGTAGAGTACGCAAAAATACTGTCAATTATTTCGTTCTTGCTTTGTATTATGTTAGGAGGTCATCACCTTATCTACGCGCTTACAGCAACTAGCGGCAACACGAGTCTACATTGGATGGGCGCAATTGAGGTCTTTTTGGTTGGCGGCGGTGCTGGGATATGGGCAATACTTAAATCAGGATGCTTTAGCAAGCAATAGACCATGGTGATCATTAAAAATAGCGACTCCCTCCAATTGTGTGAGAGCCGCTATCACTATTAAGGATTAAATCCAAGCGTACAACAGCATGACGGATGAAATAAAATTTGTAGCTCCATGTAATACCCAACCTGGAATAATCGAACCTCCAGCTAACCGCTCATTCATGATTCCCATACTAAATCCAACCCCACCCGTAATCAGCACTACGATCAGAGTAGGGACAATACCCGCCTGGTTAACCAGCATCCCCCCATGAAGTCCACCAAATAGAATAGCTTGTACGGTGTTTCCGATGCTGAATCCCCATTTAGCTGCAAACACTCGTGTTAGGAAGCCCCGAAACAAAATTTCCTCTGATAAGCTTGTCTGAACAAAGGAATAGATGAAAACAGCAAGCAGTCCAGCGTGACCTAAACCATAAAATTGTGAATTAGCTAGATTTTTAGGATTTAACAAGTAAATAGACACGGTTAAACCAACGATACAATACATGACTAAAATCGTAATAAAGCAAATTAAAATCCGCCTTTTAGAGGCAAAGTCAGGTCTATACAAACCAATCCATTTATAAAAAGGGACTACAGGGACTGCTTTACGTTTTGTAATACTCCAATATAGCAAAGGAATGGCTGTAAACAATATAAGCTGGAACATACTGCTTATTATTAAAGAGATTAACATCGTCTTCCTCCCTTTCTTGTTGAAGGTAAATTAATGAATTGAAGATCACCAATATAGCATAACCTTCTTCACAATTAGGGGAGGTCGTCGTATTTTACATATTATATGGCGTAAATAGTTTTGTTACCTTGTTATCCTACTAACATGGCAACGTTACGATCATATGAAAATGATCGGCCATATATTTAAAGCTCACATTGCCCTGTAGCTTTTCAACCGAATAACAAATACTTTTAATCCCAATTCCGCTTTCCTTATGCTTTCGTTTACTAGATAAAAAGGAGGTATTCTCTTGCCGTTGTCCAGCTGGCTTAACATTTATGGCTGGATTTTTTGTAGCAATAATCAATATCCCCTCTCTATACACCACTTCTAAATTTAAGTATCTAGTGCTGGAACTAGGCAATCTTAAAACGCCTTCAATGACATTGTCTAATGCATTTCCTAAAATTATAGCCAACTCTATTTCTTTACCACTAAAAGACAAATCTTGGGGCACCTGAAAATGGGTATGAACATCAATTTGATGACCTTTTGCCACACTCAGCTTCTCATTTATGATGGCATCTATCACGATATTACCGCTTGAGATGAAATCGTCTTGCCTTAAATGCTGAGCTTTATATTGCAAAATAGACTGCTGTGCCTGCTGTACCTGTCCATTTTCTAGCCACGTGGAGAGTATAGTAAACATATGATTCATATCATGACGCATGGTGGATAACGCTTGATGCTCTTGCCATTTTTGCTTATATTCCTTCACCTGTTGTTGTAATAATACATGATGGAACTCACTTTGTACCCGTTTGATTAAAGTATGGTATACAAGCATGACGGCAATGTTAATGATTAACAAGCCTAATAGTGTCATTAGAAATTGCCAAGATAAAAAATGAGCAGAAACGATGTTATGTTGATTTAAAACGGGAATGTCCTGTAAGCTCACCATAATCATCGCTAAGGAAATAACAGGAATGAGCATTAAAATCCCCCACTCCTTATCTGAGAGTGCACCCCAATTAGGAGAATTCCGAAACATACGTACTATAAGTAAACAAAGTCCATTGCTCAAAATGACCACAGTTATAAAACCAACGATGGGTGAAGCTCCAGTAACTCCTGAAACACCATCTATGCTAAGTCCAAACCACACCATAAGTTCAATTATGACTGTAAATACCGTGTAAAAAGCACTTATAAATATTTTTTGCAGCCAGCGACCATGAAAATAAAAGATTGTAATCAGACTATATACGATAAAGTGAACAATTACCGATTCCATTGGCGTCAAGCTTGCTCCGATTAAAGATTTCGTAACATAAAATAACACTAAACTACTCGCAAAAAACAACCTACTTCTCTTTAAAATTAAAAACTTTTGTAAAAAGAGATATAAGGTGACTCCCTGTGGCAAATAAAACAAAATTGACACGGCGATCACAAACAGTAGAAACTGCCACATTTATTTTAGCATCCTCTTTTCTATGAAATGATGATAGGACTTTAGCGCATGGCTACTTTTAGTACGACTTAGAGGAAGCGTAGTACCGTTTGTCAGCATTACCTGATTTTTACCCAATGCACGTACAAACTCCCAATTCACAACATAACCACTATGTATACGACAAAAATGATAGGACTCTAGCTGTAATGCAAGCTCTCCTAGCTTTCCGTAATATGCATACGACTCATTTGCTGTAGCAATCACTAGTTTTTTACCTTGTTCTACGGTGATATACATCATTTCACTTATTTTTATATGATAGGTCTGCTGATTCATTGTAAACGTAAATACATCATTTTGCTGCTTTGATAGTTCAATTGCCTTGATCGTCGCAATATGTAACTCTTTTTCCTCAATTGGCTTTAACAAAAACCAAAACGGCTGTACCTGAAAGCTTCGATACATATAAGAGGAATGACTCGTCACAAAAATAATTAACATATTTAACTTCATCTTGCGAAGCTGCTCTGCAACAGCAATCCCATCTTCCCCTGGCATCTCCATATCTAAATAAACAAGATGGTAGGCTGTCTGCTTCATCGCTCTAAGTAAAGCTTCCCCTGATTCATATATGTCAATATGAAAATGAATGCCCTCTAACATTGACACTAGCTTAATTAACGTGTCTTCTAATTTAGAAGCATATTGTCGATCATCATCACAAATCGCAATGTGAAGCTCCATACCTATATATCGCTCCTCATCTATAACAAATTATATGTATTTATGGCTCAATCTCAAAATTAGTGCTTGACCGCTAACCCAAACTAGCGAAGAGACAGAGCGATTCTGAATAGTGTCTCTTAAAATCAAATTCCATCCATAAATAGACTCTAATAAAAAGGAATATGATTTTAACACAATCGCATGAACGCTCTGGATCGTAGCTTCCAGACTTCTATCGTTGGCAAGTACTAATTTCTAAATAGAGCCGTAGTTATATTTATAAAATACAAAAGCTAGAAAGTAGTAGCAGTTATATTACTCACTGCATACTGTCCTTCTAGCCTAAATGATACTACATTTAATCCATCGCTGTCCCCCGACTAGCTCTAGCGATTCACTTCTTACCTCGTCACTCTCTCCTTTAACCTTTCACTGATCCCGCAGTAATTCCTTCCATAATACGATTACTTAGGAATAAGAACATAATAAGTATTGGCAAAATACTGATCATTAGTGTCGCCCCAATCGAACCCCAATCTGTCGTATATTGCCCAATAAAGTTCTGTACCCCAACGGTTAATGTTTTTAGTGAATCTGAGCTGATAAACGTATTTACGAAAATAAACTCATTCCAGTTATAGATCATATTGATGATCGCTGTCGTTGCAATAACGGAGCTTGTCATCGGCAAAATAATTTGAAAGAATAGGCGATTAATGGAGCAACCGTCCATCACCGCTGCCTCTTCGACTTCCCTCGGCAAAGCATAATAAAAACCAAGCATAATCATAATCGTAATTGGCATGTTAAACGCGACATAAGTCAAAATTAATTCTAACGGATTATCCTTGAGCCCAATTCGGTTAAACATACTAAACAACGGAATCAATGTGGAGTGAACCGGTATCATCATCGCTACCATAAATAAGCCTAGCGCCAATGAACTCCCTTTCCACTTCATTCGAGTGATCGCAAAGGTAGCTAGTCCACCTAACATAATGGTGCAGCTTGTTGCTACAACCGTAATCCATACACTGTTGAAGAAATACACACTAATGTTGCCTGCTTCCCACACCTTTTGATAGTTTTCCCATCGAAAATGCGTCGGTAACGCTAAAGGCGGTAAATTAAAAACCTCCTGATTATTTTTTAATGAGAAAAAGAATAACCAGACTAACGGTAACAGCTGTAATCCTGCAACAACAATTAAAATAAAATACAAAACACTATATTTCATTTTGCTTCCCAACTTTGAACTCGGTATCAGCTTTGGCTCCGCAGGCGGTAGTGCAGCCTCAGGTCTCATGAAGCTCCCCCCTTATGAATATTCAATTGGATCTTTTGTAGCTGTATATTTACGAATAACCCATGTCACAACTAGACAAATGACCAATAGAAAAAATCCGATTGCACTACCATATCCGAAATCATACGATTTAAATGCGGTACGGTACATGTAGGATGCCATCACTTCACTTGATCCATTAGGTCCTCCATCTGTCATGACATAAATGAGATCAAAATATTTCAGTGATCCAACTACAGCAAGCACAATCGTCACTTTAATAACTTCCATCGTGAGTGGAAGCTTAATTCTCCATGCAATCTGAAGCGTGCTAGCTCCATCGATTTTGGCAGCTTCCTCTATGGAAGTTGGGATATTTTTAAGGGCAGCATAGTAGATCAAAATATAAAAGCCTGCGTATTGCCACAAAATTGGAATAAACAATGCAAATAACACAAGTTGTGGCTCGGACAGCCATGCAGGTGGATCTGCAAAGCCTAACGACTCCAATATGCTATTCACTATGCCGTTAGTCGGATGATACATCCGCAGCCATAGCTGTGCAATTGCAACAGAAGATAACAGCATTGGGATTAAATAAATTTTGCGAAACAGGTTGGCCCCTTTAATCTTGGTCGCTAATACCATAGCAACCGCAAGATAAATCAGCAGGCTTAATGTAGAGAAAATAGCTAGGAGTAGGGAGTGCCAAGCACTCCCCCAAAACTTTCCATCCCCAAGCAACTCAATATAATTTTCCATACCTAAAAACTTTGGTTTACCAATCCCGTTCCATTCCGTTAAACCATAATAACCGGTTAAAACAATAGGAACATACACGATCACCATAATGAGCAACAGTGCAGGTAAAATATATAAAGCAATCATCTTTTTATTGGACATCACTTTGTCCATATTCTCCGACTCCTCTCGTTAGTCAGCATGCGTAGGCGCTAGGTTAAGCTAAGAAAGTACACTCATGTCTCGAACGACAATTCATGTCGCTTTACTTAGAATCCGCAACCGCCTTAATATGCTCTTCCGAGAATTTCTCAGGAGTGATGGCTTTACCAAATAACGCTTGAATCATATTTAAGTGGTTTTCTGCCGCACTTGCTGTCATTTGCACATCTGCAAACAACGTAATACTACTTGCTTTATTCATTTCACTAAATAAATCGTTATATAGCTGTGGTAACTGAAGACTTGCGGTATCTACCTTAGTAGCTGGGATCACCCCTGCACCAGTCACAGATTGCTCGCCCCATTTACTTACAAAGTATTCTACAAATGCTTTAGCTTCCTTTTGTACAGTGGAGTTTTGGGATACGAATAAGCCTACCCCTGGTCCACCTACCCAGCTATTAATATCTCCTTTACCCCCATCAACCGTTGGGAATTTAAAGAAACCTACGTTGTCGCGGAATTCCTTAGGAATATCTTCATTGGTAGTGTAGTTAGGTAACTCCCATGTTCCCATCAGGTACATCGCTGCTTTGCCATTTAAAAACTCTGCTTTTCCTTCTTCATTCGAAAGTCCATTAAAGCCTTTAATAAACGCATTACTATCTACAAGCGCTTGCACTTCACTTGCTGCCTTAAGCAAACCTTCGTCTTGGAAGGAGCCTTTACCGCTAATCGCATCTGCCAACGTTTGTTGACCTGCAATACGGTCAGCTAAATACATATACCATAATGATCCTGTCCAACGGTCTTTATTACCAAGCGCGATAGGGGCAATCCCGTTGTCCGATAACGTTTTGATCACAGCTTTAAACTCATCATACGTTTGTGGAATTTCAATATTATATTTTTGGAAAATTTCTTTGTTGTAGTAAATCGGAGCAATATTAAACTCTAGTGGAAGTGCATAGGTTTTGCCATCAATCGCATAAGCTTCAGTAGTGCCTGCAACGAATTTATCTTTTAGTTGTCCATCTAGTAAATCATCAATAGGTGCAAAAAGATTACCCTCTACATATGGCTTCAAAAAGCCTGCCGCCCAAGTGACCCCAACATCTGGCAATTCATTAGAGGACGATAATACCTTTAATTTATTTTTATATTGTTCATTGTCTAATACTTCTTGCTTAATAATGATGTTAGAATGCTCGGTTTGATAGTCATTAATAATTTGATTTACAATTTTGTTTTGTCCTGCGGATACGCCCTCAGGCCATAGGTGCATAAATTTAATCGTGACCTTACTTTCCGATGCACCTTCCTTACCTTTCGTATTGCTTCCCTCACTATTTCCTTTTCCACAGCCTGCCACAATCATTGCAAAACACAACGTTAAAAGTAATATACTCCATCTTTTTCTTGACATCAGGTTATACATCCCCTTTTTCAAATTGTGGAATAACGGATTTGAAACCGCTTACCCAAATTTTAACAATGTATGGTCTCAACGGTAAGGTTATAGTGATTGGGGATAATACCACTTTTATTGGATTTTTTGTTCATCCTCTAACCATTGCTGACGATATTGGCTTGGACTTACCTGCTCTAGCATCCGAAATACTTTTACAAAATACTTCGCCGTTTGATAGCCTACACGCTCTGCCACCTCAGAGATTGACAAATGGGTTGTTGTTAATAGCCTTTTTGCTTTTTGAATGCGATGTCTCGTCACATAATCACTAAACGTAATTCCGGTTTGTTCTTTAAATAAAACACTAAAATAGCTAGCATTCATATGTAAATGATCCGCAATTTGTTTCATTGAAATTTGCTCCTGTAAATGCTCATCGATATAATCTAGTGCCTTTTGGACGTGAGAATTGTAGGTTTTGTCCTGATGAATGACTTCAAGCAATTTAGGATCAACCAGTCTTTTCATACGATCGACCTGCTCATTCCATTCTTCCTTTTTTAATGCCCCCTCGACCGCTTGCACCAGCTTTCCTTTATCGATCGGCTTCAGTAAGTAATCCACAACCCCATTTTTTAAGGCACGGCGTGCATACTCAAAATCAGAATAACCCGACAAAATAATGACAACCGGCATATAGGAAAGCTGTTTTAACTGTTCAACGAGATCAAGCCCACTCATTTCAGGCATTTTAATGTCTGTAATTAGCAGTTGTGCTTCATGTGCTCTCAGCCATGTCATGGCTTCCATACCGCTTGCAGCGGTAACGATCTCATATCGTCCTGAAGCCCACATCTTTAACGTTTTTGCAATCCCCTCTCGCGTTCTAGGCTCATCATCCACAATCAAAATTTGTTTCATGGTTCGATCCCCTTTCGGCATAAGGTGACATCATGTCATCGGTATTTCAAATGAAATCGTAGTTCCTTGTTCTTCCTCACTATGAATAATCAAGCCTTCTGTTTTGTCCCCGTAATAAAGTCGCAACCTACGCTCTACATTAACGATGCCAACCCCGTTCCCTTTAGGTGAGCTGACATAACCTTCTCGTAGTGCAAAATGAATAGAATCAAGCATTGCTGAGGACATGCCTGGTCCATTATCTGAAATCGTGATTAGAATATAACCTTGACGCGAAGATGACTTGACCTCAATCTGAACCATCCCTTGCTCATATCGCTGCTCTACACCATGTAAAATTGCATTTTCAACTAACGGCTGCACAAGCAGCTTAGGAAGTGGAACATCTCGGTACTCCTCATTTATATCAATAGTCCAAGACAATCGGTCTAGCATTCTCATTTTCATAATTTTCAAATATCTTGCAGCATGATCAAGCTCCTCGCCAATCGTAACCCAGACGTCGTCCTCTGTTTTATTGATGACATACCGAAATAAGTCAGACATGGCAATAACAATTTGCGCTAATTCCTCTTCTCCCTTTTCATCTAATGCCCAATAAAAAGCCTCAAGTGTATTAAACAAAAAATGAGGGTTAATCTGAGCCTGTAGCGCCTTTAGCTCTGTCCGACTTTGAATAATTTCCTTCTGATAAACAACCTCGATTAACTCATTTAAATGGTCAACCAACTGATTGTACGTATAATTTAGTTCCTGTAACTCTACGGTTGTAGGTGAGCTATCATTGTATTTTAAATTGCCAAATCTAGCGCCACGCATCACCTTAATCAAATTAAGGATCGGTCTAGTAATCATCGTAGATAAAGCAAAGCTCAAAACAAGAAATAAGATGCCACCTGCTAGCCCTGATACAATAATTCCGGTTCGCAACACAGAAATCCCTTCAGTTGTATAGCTTACAGGCGTTAATATAACGAGGGGCCACCCCGTCTCTACTGAGTGCCTTTTTATTAAAATGAACTGCTCCCCAGCAATCTCGATGTTATCTCCGTTGTGCTCCAACATTTGATTAGACTTCATGCCGTGATCAAGTGTAGAAAATATCGTACCACCAGCCTTATCAAACAAGCCCATTTTTTCCTGTGTATCCATACCAGAAGTTGTGGTGCGATCCGATAATGCAAAGTAACTTTTCTCTATTCTTATAAAGACGTAACCCCCATGTGTAAATGAATCATCCATTAACCTGACCTGTCGCATCGCAATGACTGTATTGGAATCCAGTGGATCAAGACCAAGCCATACCAGCTTGCCTTGTGCTAGATTGGCTTCCTGAATCCATTTGTCAAATACTCGGTTGGTTAAATCAATATCTAATAACGGCACTAGACTTCGATGGTCTGTCGTATATAATTCCATCGAACGTATACCTGTAGCATACGCCTCATACTTGCGAACCTCTTGTTGGAGTTTTTGCCGCATATTAAAGCTAATCCGTTCCCCCTTCACTTCCTTTGCAAGTAAAGATTGAATCGCTGCATCTGTGGCAACTTGGCTCGTGAGCATGTCTATTTGCTTAAGCAAAGCACTTAGCTGCCCCGAAGCCTGCACAGCGGTCTGCTGAATATGCTTTTCCACATTATTTTGCAGTAGAATCGAAACACGATCGAACATAAAGGTACCGACAAGTGTAAGGATAATACACATCACGAGTACAAAACCTAAAAAAATTTGATTCCGTAGCGTATTCCATTTTCCAAGTTGCACCACTTGCTATAGCCTCCTCGAATTCCCAACATGGATTGTCCATAGCTAATCATAACAAGAGAGGATGATTTTTGGCTATATGTAAATTTTTATGATAAAAAGTGCGATATATCCATGTACATTGTCGAAATTAGCTCTCGTTTGACGAAGATGATAGAATAAAATAATAGCTTTCATAGCATAAAAGCTTCAATAATCTAACTTAATAGATTAATAAATTGACTTCAGGAGGTTTCATGAGAAATTTAGAATTAATTGCTTGGATAGTTAACAGTGGCATGTTAATTGCAGGTCTGTTAGGCATGTTACGAAAAAATGTAGTCGTACAAATCATTGCGGTTGGTGTCACCCTCTTAATGAATGGGGTACAAATTTACGCCCAGGGTTATCGGTGGCAGCTCATCCCTATATATGGAATGACCCTATTGCTAGGTATGTTCATGCTATATTCCTACTTTAAACAGAAAAAAACAACCAATAAGCCACGAGCTAGAAAAGCGATAATTAAATATAGCTTTGGTTCGCTATTTTTGATTTTGTACATAAGTATTTCAGGCGCGTTGCCTTCGTTGCTTCCGGTATTTTCATTTCAGGCGCCAACAGGCTCTTATGAGGTTGGAACGGCTTCCTTTATGCTTGAGGATCGGGATAGAGTGGATACGAATAGGTCAAATACAACAGAAGCGGCAGATTTAATGGATTCAAAGGATTCAAAAGATACAAAAGATATAAAAGATTCAACCAATCTATCGGATTCAACTGATTATCGTAAATTGATGATTCAGGTTTGGTACCCTGCTGAATTAGATTCAAATGCACAACGCGCTCCATATGTTGAGCATATCTCTCCATTGCTAGAAGGCGTCGGAGATGCGATTTCTATTCCACCGTTTTTATTGTCACATTTACAATATGTACAAAGCAATGCTTACAAGGATGCTAAGGTAGCTCAAGCTCAAACCAAATACCCTGTCCTCCTTTTTTCCCATGGCTTAACAGGGTTCCGCAATCAAAATACATTTCAGGTTGAAGAGCTTGCTAGTCATGGTTATATCGTGGTGAGCATCGACCATCCCTATGATGCGGCAGCGGTCGTTTATCCCGATCAGTCGGTCATTTCCCTAAAGCTAGAAAGCTTATCTGGGTTTGATAGCTATGTCGACAAAAGTAAGGTTTGGTTGGAGGATAGTCAATTTGTGTTAGATTCGCTTACTGCTTTATCTAATGATTCTAACTCCAATCAGGCTGTTGTTGGTACTGCATCTAATGAGCTTAAGCAGCTTACAGCACACATGGATATGAGTCAAATCGGCGCATTGGGCCATTCATTTGGAGGCGCAACCGCTGTACAATTGCTAATGACGGAACCTCGAATCAAAGCGGCAGTGAACATGGATGGCGTGTTATATGGTCAACCTGTACCTGAGCAAGGGCTGTCTAAGCCTTATCTGCAAATGAATGCAGAGCAAAGCATCGATGATGAGTGGTTTACACAGTCCTTAGATCAAGCTGTGGAGATGACGGGGAGATCAAAAGAAAGCTATGAGCAGTTTTGGGCGGAATCAAAAGACAGACGGAGCAAGGCAACTTCAGGTGCAGACGCCTATTCCATCATGATCAATCATGCTAATCATATGAGCTTTACAGATTTTTATTTATATTCACCACTTCTTCATCCCAAAAAAGCACCACCAAAACCTGTTCATCAGAGCATCAATCAATTGTCAGTTGCCTTCTTTGATCGTTATTTAAAAGGGGAAACAAGCATTGACGTTGCTTTGGTTGCAAAGAAGTTAACTCCTGTGACATTGCAAAGTGCTAATCAATGAGTTTTGAATGAGTTTTCAAAAAGCCTTCAATGAGCTCTATTGGCTAGGGTGGAAATTACAGTAGTAATTACTGCCCTAGTCCTTTTTTTATAAGTAATACTAATGTTTCTTTTTCTGAGTCAGGTATCCCCTCCACTAATCGTCCCGCCGCAACAGGGACTAACCAACGTTCGATATCTGCCTTTGTACGTCCAGATAATCTCATATACTCCTTCTCGTAAGCTTGTCTTAGCTTTTTGCCCGCAAACGAAGATACCATCGCAACGAATTTAGATTTTTGAGTTGGAGTAGTCCCATATTGCAACATCAGTATGGTGCGTGCAACATCTGCAAGAGGTGAACCTACGCCACATGTAGTCCAGTCAATAATATAAGGCTTCTCCTCTTTACCTATCAATATATTGTCTGGGTGAAAATCTAAATGACACAATGCCGTCTCCGCTGGCAACTTGTTAAGTTGCTGTAAAACCTGTTCTTTTTCTGCTTCTCCCAACAGGTCTGTGTGATTAATTCTTGAAGTCAATGCTTCCTGCACTCCAGTTATGTATGAAGGGATCTCAGAAACGGCTGTCGCATGTAGCTTATACTGAAGTTGTGCCATCAATTTAGCATATTTACTTAGTCGCCAAGGCTGTGATCCAATCAACTTTACTAGCGTCACACCTGGTTGAATTTGCTCGTATACAATTCCTAATCGTCCATTAAGATTAATGATTTCATATGGCTTGGCAGTTTGAACACCACTATCGTAAATCAACGAGCTAATGTTAAACTCATGCTGAACCACATCTTCTTGAACCCAATCATAAAATAACTTAACTACCTTTCCCTCTCCGTATGTCAATACCTCTGCGGTTCGTCCAACACCAACCTTTTGCTGAGACTCTATATTTATATTCATAACCTTATTCATTGGATCTCACCTCTTCGTATATGTATCGTGACTATTACTTAGATTGTATTCCTCATGAAGACCTAAGTCTATACGGCTAGGGACTGAGAATAGTTTAATTAGCTTAAGTATGTGGGTCTAAAGACAAAAGTAATTCATCATTGATTTTTTCATAAGCCTTAATATCATAATGAAACTTTAACCCATGCTCAATGTGTATATTGCGTAAATCCTCAAGCAGACTAAGAAGTTGCTGAGCTGCTGTAGTGATGACTTCCCATGTGAAATGAAACTTAGTAGGTGGTTTCTCATTCTGAAGCAACTTTAATGGAATATTTTCCATTTTCCATGTAATACCTTTTGTTGTATGAGCAACATTTACGAAATATCCCCCACATCCAAAAATCCCGCATGTACAGGTAAACATCGGAAAATCTCCACCGTGTAACAAAGACTCAAAAAACTGTTCTATAACAAAAACTTCCTCCTCATCACACTGCTCTTCATTAACAATCACAATAAAAATCCATTCAATGATTGGAACAATTTCACCATGATGTCTAGTTATATTTTTATAGCGATGAGAAATATTGATCTTTAGATCAAAGCTTAATGTGTCAGATGGTGCTTGCTGATTATCTAAAGGCATCATTGTTAACTCCCTTCACCAAAAATTTTCAAGCTATACTTTTAAATCTACAACGACTCAAAATCCGTTCCACCCCTATGCTCATCCTGATCAATCGACAAATACAAATTGCACAAATACTCCACCGCAGGATACGAAATTAAATTCCGATCTCGATACGTGGAAGTAATGACATCTGGATACTGACTTAAAATTCCGTTTTGTAATATCACTGCATTAAACCCACGCTCAATTGCACCATTATATGTAAATAGCACACAATCTTCAGCCGCAAAGCCAGCTACGATAACAAGCTCCACCTGATGATCCAACAACGTTTGCTCTAGCGCTGTTTGCCAAAACGCATTTGAGTGTTTTTTGCTGATTATAATGTCCTCTGCTGTAACATCAACCTCTGGAATTAGCTCATAATTGTGCGGATAACCCACTTCTATTCCTTCAACATCTTGTACATGGACAACGAGGTGCTCTCTAGCACGTAATAATGCTGACACATGATTGATATACTCGCAAGCTTGCTCTATCATTTTCCCCTCTATTTTATTTTGTAATATTTGCTGTTGCATATCAACGACTAGTAGTGCAATCGTCACGCATATCCGCTCCTCTACCTATTCATTTTCAAGAACTCTCTCATCCCTAAATGATCATTTGCTTTGAGCTTATCCAATTAGGGAGATACTGTCAATTCAATTGTAGTTGGACTATGAAACTTAAAATTTAAAATAAATAATGAGCTTCGCTCTGATTTTGATCTCTATCACAATTTTCGTGAGTAACCTACTCTATAATTTGACTCAGGATAGGTTATGAAATAGACATAATTGGAGGAAACAACATGAAAAATTTTGAATATGAAGATATGAAATCGATCAATCGTTCCATTTTAGGAGATTCCGTTCCACTTGAGTTATTCCGAGCTGTACGCTTAATTGGGATGTATCAAGGGCTACCTATGGGTGGGAGAGGCACAACATTAACCGTTGGACGTAAAATTGGTGAAAGCTTACCTGTAAAAACTGTAGACGAACTACTCAACATGTTCAAAGACTTAAAAATAGGCATTCCATCTATCACTCAATCCAACGAACGAGGCATGACGATTGTCGTAGACGATTGCTTCTGTAAAGGGCTACCTGTTGATGATGAAAAAATGGTATGTGACCTAGAGGGTGCAATTATGGAGGGTGCACTTCGCAAAATTTTGAACCGTAATGTGGCGGTTCGTGAAGTGAAATGTAATGTGCATGGTGATGACAATTGTGAATATGAGATAAGGTTGAAATAAAAGATATACTTGATGTTAGTTTATAATACAAAAAAATAAATTACCAAATGATCAATGGAGAAAGCCTTTGCTCCCCTCGTTTCTTCCTACCCTCGGGGTAATATTACTACTTTAGCTTCCAGAAAATTTCCTCCATTCAAAATAAGGAATTCAATTTATTATACCATTAAATGGAGGAATGGCTCGATCTGCTTAAAGCACTTTGCAATAAAAAAAGCTTCCACCATACTCTGGCGGAAGCTTTTTATCGCAATTTAATCATTCAAAATTTCAATCATTTTTCTTGTCTTCGCTAGCTGCTCCACAGTAAAATCATGCTGAGCAGAAGCATATGCGCTAAAGACAATATCAAGCACAAATAATTGCGCAAATCTTGAGCTTGTTGCGGCACTACGAAGCTGTGCTTCCGGCGCACGTGATGTAAATAAAGAAACATCAGCAAGCTGAGAAAGCTTGTTATTACCAGGACGAGTGAGGCTAATTGTTTTTATTCCCTGTTCCTTAGCTCGTCTTAGTAATTGAATAACCTCTCTCGTTTCACCGCTATACGAAATTCCCCAGAAGACGGCATTTTCTGATTTCGTAGCCATGGTCGCGGCTAATAAATGACGATCTGAAATCGCATATACATTTTTGCCAAGCCGAAGCCATTTTTGTGCTGCGTCTTCTGCAATAATAAAAGAAGCACCTAGCCCGTAAACATAAATAACTTCTGCCTGTTGTAGCAGGCTCACTGCCTGCTCAATAGATTGCGCGTCCAGTTGACTGGCCGTATTCTGAAAGGTCAGTATGGTATTCGACAACATTTTACCAATGATAGAATGCACCGATTCATTCGATTCAACATCAAAATAACCAACATGCGGCGTGTTTTCTATTTCCGCTGATAAACGAATTTTCAGTGCAGGGAAACCATCTATTCCTAGCGACCTGCAAAAACGAACAACTGCTGCACTACTTGCCTCCGCTTTCGTTGCTAAATCATGTATGGTCATATGCATCACTTCTTTAGCATTTGCAAGAATATATTCGGCTACTTTTTTTTCAGATTCTGGCAGTTCATTTAGTACTAGTTCAATTTGAGAAATCATACTCCCTACTACCAAGTCCTTATCTCCTCTACTTAATTTATTTTCCTTATTGTAACAAAATAGAGGGAAGTATTCATTAAGTAGCAGTTATAAAGGAAAAACGGCTTTCCCCTTTTCTAATGTAGTCCAATAAAGGAATGTCTTCTTCTATAACATGACCAATCACATTAACGCCCTCATGTGCCGGTAGATCCGTTAACGTGATCTGCAACTCATGTTCATAGCGACCATACAAATAATTATCAACCGTAATCGTTCCTTTTGGCCGCTTGGACGTATGCAAAGGCGAGATGTTTTTTGTGATTACAAATCGCGCTTCATCTGTTCGTGCTGTTTTAGAGCGAACTACATCACGAGCAGCGTCAGGGCGGTTTTGATGAGTAATATCCCATAAGGCATAAGGCAGTTCTTTGGTTACCCGCAAAGGAATAATACCTTCTTCATAGCACTGAAATTGATGCTGAGACCACGCTGAAAGTGTTAAATCGCCAATGAAAATTTTGTCCACTGCACAATCCTTCTCTAATTCCAAGTAAGCCAGAAAAGAAGATTGATTTCGATGCTTCTCTAATGTAGGCAAGCTTTCAAATAATGGTTTTCTCTTCAAACCATCTCCAGGAATAAAGGCCATTGTAGTAAATCCTTCAGACTTCAGCCATTTATTCTTCTCTATAAAGTCTTCTTTATCAAGACCTGTTTCTGGGCGGGGATAATAATTATGCCAAGCTTCAATGTTCTCGAGACAAATATCATGCTCTTTTAATGTAGCTAAAAACTCTGATGTTATTGTGCTAGCGTTTAAGGCAATTTTCATTTTATGCGAATAGGCAGCAATTTCAGAGGCCCTAATTCCAAAATCCATTCGCAAGCCTGTAACTCCAGATTCTAATAAAAAGGGGAAGGAAAATTTCTCCAATGCTTTCCCCGAAATATCTGCCATCAAGTCCATTTCTAATTGTTTAGCAGCCTTTGCGATTTCCAGCAATTTCTCCTTCAGTAGTTCTATATCATCTTCTGGCATATGAAGGGATGTGAATATTTCTGTACAACCTGCTTCCTTCATTTCTTTCATATAATTCAGGTTTTCTTCTAACGTCCGGTCCGCTATATAAATTGAAATCCCTAACAATATAACCACCTCAGTATTTCTTATCAGTTATTCTTGATCTTCCATAGCTTCTTTTGGTGTACCAAATAAATAAGTAGCTATAAATCCACCAGCATAAGCTGCAATTAACCCTATTACATATTTTAACCACAATCCATTAGCAATTAATGGAATCAACGCGATGCCAGATGGCCCAATGGCAATCGCTCCAACATTTCCAAATAAACCAATGACCGCACCACCAATACCTCCGCCAATACAAGCTGTAATGAAAGGACGTCCTAGCGGTAGAGTAACCCCGTAGATCAATGGCTCCCCGATTCCCAGAATACCAACCGGAAGCGCACCTTTAATCATGTTCGTTAACGATTTATTCTTCTTGCAACGAACCCATAAGGCAATGGATGCCCCTACTTGACCCGCACCTGCCATAGCAAGCATCGGAAGTAATAACGTCATTCCTGAACTATTGATCATCTCAATATGAATCGGCGTCAGCACCTGATGCAGCCCTAACATAACAAGTGGTAAAAACGCTGTCCCTAATACAAAACCAGAGAATGCACCACCAACTTCTATCGTCCAGTTAATCGCTCCGATTAAGTTGTTAGAAATAAATCCAGCAAATGGCATGATGAAAAAAATCGTAATCAGTCCCACGACTAGTAAGGCTATTGTTGGTGTAACGATAATATCAACGGCATCCGGAATAACTTTACGCAAATATCTTTCAACGATAGATAAAATCCATACTGCGATTAGGACACCAATAATCCCACCTTGCCCTGGTGTTAAAGGTGCGCCCGTAAATATATTATGAATGGGTAGTTCAGCTGTAACCCCTGTTAAGAGCGTTACCCCACCAATCACTCCACCAAGTGCAGGAGTAGCTCCAAATTCTTTAGCTGCATTAATGCCTACATAAATCACTAAGTAACTAAAAATCGCATTTTTAATAACATTTAATATCGTTACATATTGCTGCCAAGTTGTGGCGTCTAAGTTGCCTGCTGTAATATTGTTCGCTAGAATCGAGCCGATACCAGCAATTAAACCAGCTCCAACGAATGCAGGAATTAGGGGTATAAAAATATTTCCTATTTTCCGCAAAAAGTTTTTGAACGGTGTATCATTCTTCTTTTTAAGTTGTACTTTAATTTCTGCGCCTTTTGCTTGTAATTGTTCAGCCGAAGCTGAACTTTTACCTTCAGAGACACTTCCTTCTAACACTTTGCCAAATTCTTCAGTTACTTTGGTCACTACCCCTGGTCCGAGAATGATTTGATACGTTCCATCATCCACAACACCCAGAACCCCATCAATTTTTTTCAATTCCGCTTCAGCGATTCGACTGCGGTCAACAACAGTCACACGAAGACGAGTCATGCAATGGGTATATTCGGATACATTTGAACTGCCACCAATAGCCCCTAATATTTTGACTGCTAAATCATGATATTTACCCATGTTTATGCCCCCTTCTTACTTTCGTATTATTTTATTGCTTGACGAACAAACCCTTGTGATTCCTCCAAACGATGTATAGCGTCTTCTTTAGAAAGCCCAGCAAGAATCATCACAATTGCAATTTTTGGTTTATAATCCGCTTGTTTTAAATAGTCTTCTGCTGTTTCAGCATCACAATCTGTCGCATCCATAACAATACGTTTAGCACGTTCTACAAGCTTTTCATTACTTAACTGTACATCTACCATTAAATTTCCATATACTTTCCCCGTCCCAATCATCGAAGCTGTTGAAAGCATATTACAAATTAATTTTTGTGAGCTCCCAGCTTTTAATCGTGTTGACCCTGTTAAAACTTCCGGTCCGTTTACGACTTCAATCGCAATCTTGGCAATTTTACCAATCGCTGAATCTTTGTTGCAACTCACGGCTACAGTAGGTGTTCCAATAGAATTGGCATATTCTAATCCACCGATCACATAAGGAGTGCGTCCACTAGCAGCAATTCCTACTACAACATCTTTTGCTGTTAGCTTAATATCTTGTAAATCTTGCGCCCCTAATTGTTCGTTGTCCTCTGCACCTTCGACCGCTTTAATAAACGCGCGCTCTCCACCAGCAATTAGCCCAACTACCTCTTCAGGTGCTGTCCCAAAGGTTGGTGGACATTCAACAGCATCTAGCAATCCGATACGTCCACTCGTTCCAGCCCCCATGTATATTAAGCGTCCACCTTGTTTGATTGCTGTTGTAATTACTTCTACGGCTTTGGCAATTTGCTTAATTTCTTGTTTAACTGCATGTGCAACCTTCTGATCTTCTTCATTCATCACTTCCAGAAGTTCAAGAGGTGTTAATTCATCCAAGTTCATTGTCTTCTTATTGCGAGTCTCTGTTGTCAAATGTTCTAACATGATTTTCACCATCATCCTTTTCCGTTTATGAAATCGCTTTCTAATTGAAGAATATCATCATTGAAATATTATTTCAATATAATTTTCAATATTTTAAAATAAAATATCGAAACATTAGAAGCAAATGGTGATATGACAAAGGTTTGTTCTGCTATTCTCAGAAAAACAGTTCTCCTTCGCCTTAGATCATCCTACCAAATGTATAAATACTTGATTGTAGGATGGAAATCTTTATGCAATGACTCGGAATATGAGCCGTGTTATCATGAAAAAACCTCAGAAAAGACGGCAGACCATATGATATATACTGCCTATTTTAATGGGATTGAATAAGGCCGAAGTTTCCAAAAACACGGGGAACCCAATGTTTTCGGGGTGAAGTCATCATTAATTATGGCCGGGTGATTGCTCTTTGACCCGAACCCGTCAGCTAACCTCGCAGGCCAAAATAAGGAGAGGATTATTTCATGCGTTTTAAGAAATCTGTATTAACTGGAGTCATTGCACTTAGTGTCATGGCAGGAGCTGGATCGGCTTATGCTGCGCCTAGTACTGTGGAAGGTAATAATACAACGTTCACATTCCAAAACTTCGGAATCTCCATGAATGATTTGTTCAAGAGCTTTCAAGGTATGGACACGACAGAAATGTTCTTTAATAATCCGAATACGAGTGTGGACTACTCGAATGGAGATAAATTGGATTCTAGCAGAGATCAAGGAACCAAGACACCGGGTACAAATGCGGGAGTAATCACTGGTTCTTCAGACAATAGCCAAAATGCCAACAATTCCTCAACGTCTGCCTATGCTAGCCAAGTCGTGACCCTCGTTAACAAAGAACGCGCAAAAGCCGGACTTTCGACGCTTGCGAGTGACCCCGCGCTTGCGAATATGGCTCTTGATAAAGCTAAAGATATGTACAACAATAAATACTTCGACCATAACTCCCCGACGTACGGTTCTCCGTTTGACATGATGAAAGCTTACGGGATTCGCTACACGTATGCAGGTGAGAACATTGCCAAAGGGCAACGAAATCCACAGGAAGTGATGAATGCCTGGATGAACAGCACAGGGCACCGTCAAAATATTTTGAGTCCCAACTTTACGAAAATCGGAGTTGCTTACTACAACGGCGAATGGGTTCAAGAATTTATTGCAAACTAAAAATAGAAACATACAGAACCGGAGGCATTAGCCTTCGGTTTTTTGCACGTGCTGCCTAACTCATTGCCATCATGCGCCACCACGCCATGCTTCAAATCCAGCATTGAATCGTCTTTTAAATCTACTTAGAACTTGAAGGAGTGGTTCAGCATAAAATGCAATATCTTTACCCTCGAAGGGAAGTGTTTTTAATTGGTAAAATACCTCATCATTAATGGAGATGATTTTGGTTTATCAGAGTCAGCAAATCGGGGTATCGTAAGTGCTCACCAATACGGCTCATTATCCAGCACGTCTATCATGGTCAATATGCCTTACTTTGAACAAGCCGTTACTTTAGCTCATCAAATGCCTAAATTAGGCGTAGGGCTCCATTTCAATCTTACCGAAGGAGCACCAATCACTTCTTTCCCACATGTTAATTCCCTTATTAATAATGAAGGCTTGTTCTCCGCCCAACAAAACCATTGGACTGAAGCCGATATCGAACAGGAATTGCTAAATCAATATAATAAGCTTCTATCTACTGGTATAGCTCCGACCCATGTAGACACTCATCATCATATTCATATGGTTAGTCCCATGGTTCATCAAATTTTAACCTCATTCTGCCGAAATTTTCACTTACCCTATCGCAAAAATCCTAATATTCTTGAGCCTCACGATCAACAAAGTGGGTTATGTACCGACCACCTAATTTTAGATACTTATGACTCACCTGAAAGAGCAACACGTCTAATCACGCATCTAAATGGGTTATCCGATGGTTATACTGAAATTATGTGCCATCCCAGACACCCTCAAATGATGACCTTGAATCTGACACATACTCCAAAAGAGCATTATGCTGGGTTCAATGAGCTACGGGCAGTCACCGATCAACGTATCCCGTTTATATTAAGTCAACAGCACATTCAATTAATTCATTATGGACAGTTGGCTCCTTTACACGATCCCATACAATCTGAGGTAGCACCACAACCCGAATCTTTCACACCCAAAGCCCGAAATTTATCAAGAAAAAGAAATAAAAAACTTTCAAAAATGAAACTCAACCACAGGTATAAGCACAAAAGAAAACACCATATAAGTTCTTAAAAAGTCTTGAGTAGCTTCATCACATATTCTCTGCCTAACAACATCCTAAGAAGCTACTCATCGGAGACTACGTAAATATTCGAAATCAGGATGAACCACATCGTTCATTAAATAAGCCTCCGTAGTACTCCCTTGTCGTCTATGCGAATTAAGGGCGTTGATAATTTGCTGAGAGGTAGCAATCCCAATTCCATGTCCAAAATATTGATCAGGACCAAGCAAAATCGTATTTTCCCCCTGCCACTCAGGTGTTTTTGGATCAACATCGGGGTTTTTGAAATATAATACATCACCAGGATAAGCCTCCTGAATTTGATCTGAAGATACAAGCTTCAAATCCTGATCATAATTCCAATCATACAATTCTAATTGAGCAAAATTTCTGTTAAATATTTCAGCTCCTACAGTGTCCAATACCCCCTTATATAAAATAATTACCGTAGCCGTTGCACATTCAAATGCATATAACGAGCCCTGATTAAAAATATCCTGAATTGCATCTGAGGGAGACACACCTGGGCGTAATAGCAATGCTCCCTTTTCAGTACGAGTCCAATATTGCGGGTTTCCTTTGGTATTTGCAAACGATGCAAACCTAGCTCCACTGCTGTTCAGCGCCCTTGCAGCTGCTACAATATTTGCTCTGGTCTTCATCTCGAATGCGACTGCCTGTGGTGAGTTATAATTGTAAATAACTGTGCTATTTTTTTTGTCATTTAATATCGACTGCTCTTCCACAGTTAAATTCAATGGCTCCTGTAGCGTCCCTCCGTTTATTGTCACAATCATCGCAAAATCCCTCCCATCCCAATAGTGATATAGGGGCAAATGTCTCACCCCATTTCTACATGGTATGCAAAGAGGCCCATAATTGGAGACAGTCCAAACTAAATATTTCACGATTCCATTTGGTTAGGACTTCATCTAGTTGTCTGCTTTTACTTCTTCCATAAACGACCTGAAATTTTCAGCAATTTCTTTTGATTTAGTATGGTGTAAATAATGTGTTCCTTCCAACGTCATCACTTTTCCATGTTAACTTCCATATTCTTCATCACCTGGTTGAAGGTCAATTCTAGGATTGTAGGCTGCTGCATTAATTTGATCTATAGGTACGATTCTGATTTCCATGATTACCTCCACTTATTTATTGAAACAAAAAAAGCACCCAAATGAGTGCCTTAACTTTTTTACATTCCATTTCTACTGTATTCTCTAGCTTTGATTTTTTCTCCAAATTTAAAATATTCCAATAAATGTTTCCTTTGTTGATGACTTTTAGAAAAAATCATTATAACCTCATACTCAAGACTTGTGGTATTAATTAGAACAATTTCGATTAATTCTTTTTTTTGACCTTCATCTATTTTAGATTGATAAATATACTGTATAATCCCAAAGAAAACAGAAAGATAATCATTAAATAAATGCCTTTTCTTTTCTAACCAAATTTCATGTTTAATATTAATTACAATATCATGGAATTCTACCTGACTTTCTCTTATCGAAACACTTCTATATGCCTCTTTCTTTGCAGACAACATCCCATTTAACGTATTTAATACTATCTGAAAGTTCATCAGTTTTCTTTGATTTTCTAATTCATTTGCTGATCGAGCAGTTTCTTCTCGTTGCATTCTTAATTCTTCCGTCTGCATATCAATAGCCTTACGTTGAAGATCAAGATCTCTTCTTTGTAATACTATTGTTATAATCAATCCAGCAAAAGCCAAGCCAGAAAATAATGCGTTCACAGCACCAAACATATCGCCAAATGTTCCAGCTTCTAACACTTCTTTACCGTACCATCTAGGGATGAAATACCACGAGCCAAGCCATAGACCTACAATTAGCATAACTATTAACACTATATATCTCTTTTTCATATGATCACTCCCTATATTCTGGAATAACATCTTCCAGTATCAGACAAATAATGAAGGTGGTCAAGTCTTGGCGAAATAAAAAAGCACCAAAAGGTGCAGTTTTATAAATCTTTTTATATCTACAATTATGCTTTTCCTGCTAAAACACGAAATCTCTCAAATGATTCTTCATCCTGCATTATTTTATATAATTCAGAATCTCTTTGTGCAATCGCCAATTGCATTGCAAATTCCGTCTCACTCGACATAGCAATTTTTGAAACAATTAATGAATTGATCACTTGTGTCAATGGTTCACCAATTGCCTTTTTGAAATTAAATCCTAGAAGTTGAAGTATGCTTAATAACTCTTTAGACAAAAGTGGCTTAATTAACTCAAGACCTCTGGATGCATCAGGTTGATTCTTTAACAAAGTTTCTAACAAGGGAACAATATTTTCAGTAATATAATCAATTTCTGTATCGGTAATCTTTTGTGTTATCAGCATTTCTTCATATGAACCTACCGCCTGAATAAGTTTATTCCTATCAGAAATCAATTCATTAATTATCTCTTCTAAGCTGTTAATTGTCTTTTCTTTGTCTTTTGTTGATCTTGCGGTCTCAATTCTCGCAGTAATTCCTTGAGCAGTATCCTTAATTAGCCCGCCAACCAGAGCTGCTCCAGCTTTTACTACCTCGTTATGAATTCCTTCAAATTCCATACCCATAAACTGTTATTCCTCCATCCATATTTTCAATAAAATCATATATCATACACCAAAAGAAGTTGGTTAAGAAGTTAATACAAAAAAGTACCTAAAGGCATTCATCATAATCCAAAAATATTTTTTACCTGCATCTTTGCATACTCTTTTAATACTTCAAGAGGAACAGAACCTATTTCTAGTCCTTTAGATTTTACTACATCTTTTACCTTGTTCCATATTCCTTCATTTCTAATAGAATCTAAAAATTCATGTCCTCCCCATGTAAGTGAAGTATATATCCAATATGGCTTATCATCGGCATATGTAATATTGTTTTTTACCAAACTGGCTTGCCCCATGAGTTCAAGGTGATTAGCCACTAGTTTTATATCCATATCCTTTGGAAGTATTAATTCATGACCCTGTTCTGAATCTTCAATCAACACAAGTAGTTTTCTAACAAGTTCCATGTCTCTCTTCAATCTTTAAAACCTCCCAAAATATTATTTATTCTTCCAGTATCAGGGAACTAACTAATTAGGTCAATAGATTAAAGATAATAAAAAATAAAGTGAATTTTTAATAGTTGTCATTCATTCGCTCTAAACCTAAATTCTTTTAACAATTCTCCAAACTCCAGTATAATTACTTTATAACTAATTATGAGAGAAAGAGGAGAATAAATTGAATCAAGTATTTATAGAAAAATTAATGATAGGATTAATTTCAGCAATTATTTCTGTATCTATAGCAGTTTTTATTTCAACTTAGATTTATAAGAAAAATGAATTGCGAAAATCGAAGCAAAAATAATAGAGCTGTTCAAGGCAATATCTTATGACTTAGGAATAAATATAGATGCTGTTTCTGATAACTTCTTATTAATGCCATTTCTAACAAAAAGCTCTGATCGTTTAAGTTGAGTTGGTTTCTACATATAGACGCATTTAAAATAGAGCCGTACAACGAAGTTACGGCTCTTTCATGACGTTTTATTTTATTATCCTTATAACGGATCTTTGAAATGAATATACCTGAAATCGGCCTACAATTTCTTAATGAGTTCCCCAATTTCATTCGCAGAGTTTGCAGCCATTGCTCTTACAGCCCCCGGATTTAAATCGTATTTTGAGCGATTCACTTCACCTGTAATTCCATCCATCCAATGATAACTGTAATGTTCTAAGTAGCTTTCCCAAATTTGGGGAATATGCTTTCTTTGTTCGTCATTAAAATAATGAGTAAGCTCATACGCTGTTGGTTGACCAATATTATAACCTTTTTGAATTGCAAGTATATTAGGCTTACCGTCACTAATACCTCTTAATATATTATAAAGATAATTAGCGTCTTTACGATACCTAACTTGATACTCTCTACTCATAATTTCTTTTTCTAAATCCAACCGAGCTTGTTGCTGCTTACTAAAGTTTAAAGTTTCCTCAGCAACTACAACACTTTTATCTGCTGCAATAGCACTCTTATCAGCTGATTCAGCGCTCTTTCTAGCCGCATCTGCACTACTCTTACTTGCTCGCCACAAAAGGAAATTAAACAGTATGCCAGTTAGAGCAGTTATAGCTGTAGCAACAAAAGTCCAAAACTCCAATTTCATTAAAACTCCTCCCTTTGACATCAAAATTCGACATTAGGAAGTATTTCCCTTCTTAACACACTGCTTTCTGCTACATCCGTCCCATCTCTCCCATACACAACCTTTGTATTTAGTAAGCTGTTTAAGTTCAACATAGGGTCGCCAATGTTTATTTTTTCTTTTGGCCACGACGTTCGCTCCTATTCACTGCTAATCTGCCATATGTTACCTTAACAAGCCAATTGATGATTCTCATATAAACACTCCTTTGAACGTAAAAAAGCCGCTCCGATAAGGAACGACTTAGATTAATTGATATATGTACGATATATAAGAAATAAATAACGATTTTAAATAAAAAATTTCAAATGCTGCTAAAATTAAAGTCAAAATTCTATTAATCAAAATTTCCTTTGTTTAATAGTCAATTCTACTTTGCCCTCTTTCATTCTAGCTTTTTTGATATTTTCCGTTAAAAGGTTTATTCTGGATAAAATAATCTTTGTGAGGTGCTCTATGGAACATCTTTTTGCAAAACAACCTTCCCTTGAAGACATTCAACGCATATATTCTCAGTTAAAGGAACCTATAAACATAGATACAGGTGCCTTTCGAATTAAATCCGATGATATGAGAGACTTTTTTGTGAATTTTGATCTTGATTCTTGGTCTGATATACTTTCAAACCGTTTAAATGAAGTATACTTAAGCTATGCTTTTGCAACTTTTTATTTTGAAATGGGTATTCCAGATGAACCATTCTATGAAAAAACAGATAAAGGATTCTCGTATTTACCACTATTTAGAGATGAACATGATACAATAAAATTTATGTTTGACTACTATGTGGATATATTTTTTCATAAACTCTATTCCGCACTAGACATACTATCGCATATTTTATTCAAAGTGTATAAACTTTCTCTAGGAAAAAGAGAAAAAATAGATTTTAAAACAGCTGTAAGAAAAATGCCTGATTCTAATCTTCATCAATTCCTCAATGATGCATTACAGTCAGACGCATACAAACATAGTTCAGCTATTAGAAATGATTTTACCCATAATTATCCTCATACCACAATTACATCTGGTTTGAAATATGAAGAACACAAAATATCTATAGGTATTAGTAGTACTGACTACACTCCAGCAGCTAAAATACATGATAATATGAAAAAAATGCATGATTGTTTGTTAGAAATACTCCAAGCTGTAATAGAAGATGTTAAAGCAAAACAATAAAAATAGAAGAAGCGAGAAGAGTTACGCCTCAGTTAAAGATTTTATTATAAAGAAGCTAAACCCCTCTTATAACAATAGTTTAATGGAGTTTATCTTCTTTATATAAATAAATGTAAAATATAAAACCATAACTGGAATACTTAGTAGACCCTATACAAGCCTTTCGTTATCGTCAGGAGTAAGATTTTTATTTAGAAAACCATGATCCTTTGCATAAGGAACCAAAAACAAAATAAAATACAACAGAATTAGAGTAGACACGCCTAGTGGTATTAAGTTTACTTTATGATTCCTCATAAATGATCTAATCTGCTTCACGTTATCTCTCATTTCTATATAAAATTCCGTTTAAACCAATAATCGGTACAATTATACAATCATATTTCTATCTTAACTCTTCTTTACTAATAAATCATTCCATTATATTAATTCTGTTATTTCAGTGTATCTATCACGCCCTAGAAAAATAAAAAAGCCAGCGTCATTTTAATCACGCCAGCCCATTTTGTACGATATAGTATTCAATTTAATTTTCACTCAAACTCAAGGCGCAAAAACCTCCGGATTATCACTTCTCCATGCCCCAATACAACCAACTAAACAAGCCGTATAGCATCTCATCACTCTATTATTGTCTATATCCTCATATTCAATTGCTATATTAATAGCCGACTTTCGCCATGCCAAAATCCGCCCAGCAAATCCTGGCCACTCACAATCTTCATCTAATGCTGGTGTGCCATAAGCTTTAATTGCCTCGTCAGGTGTGGATTCCATAGTAATTCCATTAGGTAAGAACCCTGAGAATGGAGACTTTATTCTATCATCTGCTCCAGGCGCCATAAAATGAATCGCACCAATGATCCATCCATCTTCATTCGTATAGCTTAGACCTGTCAAGTCATTAATTTTAGGCACACGGTATACATCGATACGTATAGATGATTTCACAGACCAAATGATATCATCGTTGAAGTAACTATCTGGTTTTGGCATACGTTTAATCCCAAATGGTTTTAACAGGTCTTGAATAGTCTTCGAATCATACGTTTGACCAAGCATTTCAATGAGCTGTTCGGCTGGTTCTTTTATGTTATTACTGTTATTCAGGTTCGAGTCGACACCGAGGTTCATCCAGTTCATTCCCTTCATTCAAATTATAAAAAGTGAGATAAATAGAACCACGTTATTAAAACAACTCTAACAGTCCACTAAAACTATTAATTTCATAATCAAAATGACTAACTTCTCCAAATCCATAACTGGCAAATACGAAGGGTACTCCAGCAAACTTTGCAGCCTTCTGATCTCCCTCAGTATCTCCCACATAAACAGGGTTAGTTAAGTGATTTCTTGCTATGACTAGTTTAATGTTTTCTCCCTTTGAGAGCCCTGTTCTTCCTGGATTCTCAAAGTCTACAAAATACTTCTGTAATTTGTGATATTCATAAAACGATTCCATATATCCCGATTGACAATTACTTACGATTATTAGCTTGTAATTTTTTGATAAAATTTCAAGTGTCTCTTCTAACTTTTCGTACAACATTCCACCTTGATTGGTAAGATATTGACTTTCAACTTCACAACACTCTTTTAATATTTTTTGCTGCATATCCTCTTCTAAATGAGGGAAAAATTTCATTCCAATTTCTTTAATTTGAAGACCCATTACGCCTTTGAAATCTTCCTTTGTTAATATTTTATTGATTTCTTTATATTTTTTAAGTACATCATTCCACGCATTTACTACTACATCTCTCGAATCCCATAGCGTTCCATCTAAATCAAATATAATGCTATCCATATTAAATCCTCCAGCCTTGAGTTAATCTTTCTTAATGATTATAATAACACCAATTTCTTTTAAATTTAGTGCTTCTAAAGTAACGCTGCTATATTTTCCTGTTATACCAACGAAATCCCTAAGTAAGTATTTTGTTTAATTATGCTTTGCCCCATCTTTTCTAAGTACCTAATCTGCGGTTCACTTAGTTGGTTTTTTTGCAAAAACTGGCTATGATAAATAAATGAATATAGATGCCGATAGTTAATAAAGAAATCTACATGTTGTAGTATTTGGGTTACAGAATTCTCCATTGAATATCCGTCCATAAATGATTTGAAAAATTCAGACGCAAAATGATCACGCTTACCTCGATCTTTAACTGTTTGCGATGCATGGTAGATAGCAACAGCAATATCATATGCAAACCAATTAAATTCACTGTCTCCAAAATCGATAAACGTAATCTCACCTTTATTACACAGAAAATTATGATTAGTCAGATCACCATGTATAATCCCATACACTTCTTCGGAATGGCTCATTGATTCAATATTTTTAATGTAGTTCTCCCATCGTTCTTTAATTCTATAATCAATAGAGTTCATATTCATCTGAAAAATCTTATGTTCATCCCATTCTGGCCGTTTCTGCTTACCTTTGTATATCTTCGATAAGGAATGCATTTTCCCCATCCCTTTTCCCCATTGCTTAAATAACCTCTCGTTCCATTCTTCACTGCTAGGATCAATGTGAATTCCCACAACTTTTTGATAGGCAACAAAAAATAAAGTATCCGTCAAGTGATTAATATAAGATTTTTTATTTACTGCTATAGGAATCGTTGCATTCACTTTATTTTCATTAAGAAATTGAGTCCATTTGATTTCAGACAAAATAGTCTCCTCATTATCGAACTCTCTATTATAAACTTTAACAATGATTGGTACTTCTGAGGAAATTTCATAAACATTATTATAATATCCGCCCAGTAAATGAATATTTGCTTTGTGGTAACCTAATAAAGTAAGAATTTGATTAATCTCAGACATTTCAATTTCCACTGAGTCTCCTCCTTTATTCGTTCCATATAATTTCAACTACGATGCCCCCATAACAACCTCAGCAAATTTAGAGATGTTTAACTTCTTAATTATCTTTACTATATTGAGATATTCAGATCCATATTGTTTTAATGCTTTCTTTGGCTGAAACGTTTGTTGACTGAGTTCCTTCCTAAGTTCATATGTATTCTAAAAATAACAATCATTCCTATGATATCCAGACTGTCTTAGGCTATTGTTGTTTAACTTTATTAACTTTATTTCTCCTATAATACCGAACATCTGATATCAATCCAAAAATGAAGAAAAGAGGAACTAATACTATAGGAATAAGTATTGTAAATACCATTAACCACAGCGCTGCCCCACCTGCACAAATCAAGCACAAGAAAAATCCGAAATATACATTTATTATGATTAATGGATATAAAATACTTTTGAGAAAGATTACCTTTCTTTTAGGGAGTATAATATATATCAAATATATTAGCATAATTGGAATACTTAGTAGACTGTATATAAACTTCTCTTTATCATCTGGAATAAGATTTTCATGAAGAAAACCATGGGCTTCCGCATAAGGAACCAAGAACAAAATAAAATACAACAAAAATAAAATAGATATCCCTAGTGGTAATAAGCTCACTTTATCGTTTCGCATAAATGACATCATTTGTTTCATGTTATCTCTCATTTCTATTTATAATTCCGCTTAAATTAAAGACTTAGTAAGTATACAAAGTTCATTCAATATCTCCAATAGTAATGAGTCCAAAATCTTTGTCTTTAACATGTAGTTTTATCTGGCATGGATTGATCAGAACTATCTAAGACAAGACCCATCCTCAGATAGCCTTATCTTAGTATCTTAGGTTGGGTCTTGTGTTTTTTAAATATTTATAAATGCAATATTCATCTAATTAACTGAGGGCTAATGCTCCATTGCACAGATTGTTCATATACGGAGTTGTAATGTTTTTAAGTCAATAATATAATTCTGTTCTTTTAATATATCTAATCCGAGCAGAAGTTGTTATTAACTGTCCGTCATAGTTAATTTTCATTACTTTTACGTCTCACTCTCATTAAGGGATCTTGGCGAAGATGAATTACAAAGTCTTGATTTGATGTATGGTACACTACATTCCCTGGTTTCGCCTGAAAAAACTCTTTATTAGCATTTTCTGCTGATATCCTACGAATTGGTGCAACTTCATCTATTATTTTTTTGTTATCTTCCTCATGATAATTAAGAATGGAAACCAGAACAAATTGATCAGGGAACAGTTCTCTTACTTCTTGCCATTTCATTTATTCTACCCCCTTTAAATTCTTCCTAAATCTTCTTTCTTAATTTTATCATAGTTTTAGTAAAACGTTCTCACTGTTTTTACTTATTATCTAGTTACTGGAAACAATATATTATTCTTAACATTCCGTTCTCGTCTCTTCTGGTGTTGAGTCCATAGTTATTTAAGCTGCTCCTCTACACTCTCAGGTATACTTAATTCCACTTGACTTTGTTTTTTCCACTCTAGTAACCAGTTAAGCTGATTATCTATAAACTTTTCATCTACACAATCAAGTCCATAAATCTCAATGATGGTAGCTTGAAGCTGATAATGCAAAATAGGAACTAAATCATTAAATGCAAACCAGTCGTTTTTAGAAAGCGTCTGATGCTGTAAATAACCAGTTAAAAATCTATCGAAAATCTCTCTAGTTTCTTTGAATCCTTTTTCGTCATAATTAAAATAGTCTGTACAATTACACACCATCATGATGTCATACATGGGAAAAGCTCTACATGACGTATCAAAATCTAAAAGATACAAATCCCCTTCAGGCGTTTTATGCAGGTTTCCACGATTCAGATCACCATGACAATAACCATAGGGAAGATCCTTTACTTTCTCCCACAAAAAATCCCCGTACTCTATATACATTTTCAGCTTTTCATTAGGGTACTTTTTTCTCCTTAGTATCTCTATATATCTATCAATAAAGTAGGATTTGTCGCGAGTTATCAAATTACCAGTGTAATTCTGCATCGTACAATGAAATTTCCCTATTAAGCAACCAATCTTTTCTGCATCCTTATTTATATCTGGTTCATGACCTTCAATATATTCATATAAAATGTAAAGGTGTTTTCCATTGTCATACTCCACACTAATATACGGTTTATCGTCTTTAGTAAAAATGATTTGGGGTACTGGAATCTCATTATGATACAAATACAATTGAATATCTACAGACTGCAATGCGGTATCCAAAAACTCAGGTCGTATTATTTTCAGAAAAAAACGTTGCTCATTTGAATATACAATATAGGATAAACTACCCCCATCACGGGTGAATACGATGTTATCAAATTTAGTTAAATGGTTGTTGTTTAATTCACTAAGTATGTCTGCTTCGTTAATCATAAAGTCCCCCCTTCTTGTACATATAATAACCTAAAATGTTCCATATACGAACAACAATTTTATAAGCAAAAGGCTGAAGTAGCAAAAGAATAACGCATGAATAAAGAATGAATGCTAACCTTTTCTTATTTGAAATAAAAAAAGGAAGGCTCTTCCTCATTTCATTTAAGAAATAGGAAGCCCTTCCGAACTCAAGCCAGCAACACCCTGGCCACCTGATCTACAATGCTATTAATGCCTGTTGGGCCATAACTGCCAATCCATGTCGCAGCATCTACCTGATAAATATGTTGTTGATTAGCTGTATCCAGCATTCCAAGGACACTTTGCTCTGTTGTCGATACTCCATTCAGCATCATCTCGTTACTTAGCACAAAGTAGTGATTGGCATGGACAGTAGATAATCGATCCACCGGAATATGATAAGCAGTATCCGACGTATCTGCCACAAAGAGAGGTGCAGGCAAACCAAGATCACGGTATAACACAGCGCCTGTTCGATGAGAGGCTGTATGTACACGCACCAAGGATTCACGCGGACGAATTAACGCGACACTTTTTCCTGTCATCACCTCTGCAAGCTCTTCGGACAGCAATGCTGTTTTGCGATGATAAGCCGTAATGATATGCTCAGCTTCTGCTTGCTTGCCAATTAATTCACCAAACAAACTCAAAATTGTCTGCCAGCTCTCATTGCGCTTAAACATCAGCGTGGGCGCCATTTGGCTTAGAGCCTCATAATGAGCATCATGCATTTCTGTACATATGATCAAATCCGGTTTCAGTCTTGCCACAGCCTGCAAATCTGGCGCTTCATAGGTGCCAAGATATTCCGTATCATTAAGTCTTTCCCGAATATATTGAGGGAATTTCAGAACTTCTTCTGATTTTTCCATCCCTACAACCGTATCTACTCCTCTTTCAGTTGCTAAACCCTTTAACCCCACATTTCCCAATCCTACTGTTCCTAACCCCACACTGCCAGCAGGGGTCACTCCAAGAGCAAGCAAATGGTCAGCATATTGAACATCCATAACCGCAATTTTTAGCGGAGTAGTGCTCACACAATATTCCCCTCGCATATGGCGAATAACGGTTCCTTGTGCCGAAATATACGAAGAAGCAAAGTGACTTTGGTTATGGCTATAGTTATGGCTATGATTATTGTTTTGGTACTCTTGGTACTGGTTTTGTAGCAAGCCATACCCTGAATTATTTCTATACACCTGCGGAGGTACACCATAATATTTTTTAAATGCCCTGCTAAAATAATACGTATCACGGTAGCCTGCTTTTTCAGCCACTTCACCAATGGGGGCATCCGTATATAAAAGTAATCTCGCTGCACTTTCCATCCTTAACTGAATGACATATTCCATCGGGGCAAGCTGTTTTTGTTGTTTAAACCGTCGCTGTAACTGTCTAACACTACATCCAGCAAGAGTGGCTAGCTCCTTCAGCTCCATCTCTTTACGATAATGCCCTGCGATATAAGTAGCCACAATATCCACCATGTCTGGTACTGGACTTCCCTGACTACGTTCTTGCTCGAGGACAAGCTCATACAGCAAGCCTTGTAGCATCGCGTTAATATGGAAACGTTCAAGACCGTCACCTTGGCTCCATTTGGAAACTATAGTCTCTGCTGATTGATAAAGCTCCGTTCTAAGAACAGGGTGCTGAAGGTAAGATTTACTCAGCTGATTGTTACGCTGCTGCAAATTCAACATCCAGCTATCTTCCACCATTGAAAATACCTTATAAAAAATCATAATATAATGAATGTTTTCTGCTCTAGTAGTCAAAGTAAAGGACGTCCCTTTAGCCAGATGACAAGCAAAAGAAGCTTGGACATGGTTAACCTCACCATTAATCACAAGCTCTCCTTCACCGCCACTAGCAAGCAGTAACACATTTTCAGTTAATTCAGTTTCACGCCAAACACCGTCAGAACGCAAAGTACTGCTATATACATCAAGTGTTTTAATCGCTAAATTACTCCAAAAACTTTCCTGTTCCTGCGGTGGCATGTCTCTCATCTCCTGACAATAGCATCCTTTACTATAGCTAAGGTCAGCTAACATCATGAATGTCATGAACAACGTTCATATTCAATGCTGTTTTATTGACCTAATCGCCTCTAGCAAAGGTAAAATTGTATCTGTTGTCATTTTAATTGAGAGTTATTCTCATTGTCAATCCAGATATGTTTAATTACATTCGAATCCTTAACTTGTCTTGATGCTTTAGTTGATATTTCACTTCTTCGGGCACTTTACGCAATACTCCCCTGACATCCGGTAGTAATAGCAACAAGTAATACGTTCGCTTTTTGCTACTGCAACATCCTCTTTATTTTCTGTAAATCGCGTAAATGGATTACGTCTTTCTCCAAAAGATGCCCCATCCGCTATTTGTGTCAAATAAGCAAAATCTGCTTGCACTCGTTCCTTATCCTGAACAGGCACCTCTACCCTTCCCGAATAAAGCGGAGCTATGCGTACCATAATATTTTCCCAGAGCACGGCCTTGGAGACGGGACCAATTTTAGCAAGTGTCTGTAGCATAGGTGCAACCTGCACCGCAAACATCTCTTCGATAACTTCTTTCCGCCATATGTCCCTCTCCATTAAAGGACTGGGACTAGCAATACCTGTGGCACTAGGGGCACTATCAGTTTCAGTAGCACTAACATTAGCAGTAGCACTAATATTAGCAATAGATTCTGCCTGTAGCCCACCCATAGCTAGAAAAGGAAAACGTGTTCCTCCATTATTTACAATCGAGGTTGAATGATACAGGAAACTGTGATTTAAATCCAAAGAGAGCTTGACGTTATGAAAAGTCATTGCAGTGACAAATGGTGCTGTCCAGAGATAACCTAATCGTTTTATCAGCATCGAAGCAGCAACCTGTAAATCAGGTGCACCAATATAATCTTTAAGCCAGCTTACATACTCTCGGCAGGTTGCTTCATCATGTAATTGACTTAGAGCAACTGTACAGACACTATCCTCAGGTGGCTTACCATACAAAATGTCATAGTCTTCTACTAATTCCTCCCACAAAACAGTAGATAGATAATGATCCATTTTAATTCGATCCTAGTAACGCTTCAGCAGCTTGATCTACGATCATGTTGACCGCAATTGGACCGTAATAAGCAATCCAGAGTTGCGTATCTACGTTGTATACACGATTATTTTTAACTGCGTCGATGGATTGCCAAATTGGGCTACTTGTCAGTTGTTCTGTTTCTGTAGCAAACATAGCATCTGAAAGTAGGAAATAACGATCCGCTCCAATATCCGGAACCTTTTCCATTGTAACTTCAACAGAAGTATCTTCTTTAATATCGGTTACAAATTTAGGCGCTTTTAAGCCTAAATCCTTATAGAGAATACCGCCTGTCCGATGATCAGGACCATGTACACGAATGCCTTCTTTTCTTGGACGAATTAAAGAAACCGTGTCATCTCCTAGCTCAGCAGACAATTTGGAACGTAACCCCACAATTTTGTCCTCATAATTTTTAACCAAAGCTTCTGCTTCAGTTGTTTTACCTGTGATTTTACCCATTGTAACTGCTGTATCGCGCCAATCCTCATAAAAATCAAGTACAATTGTATCTGCAATTTTACTTACACTGTCGTAGATCTTCTCTTGAAAATCCGTCATAATAATAAGATCAGGATTTAACGCCACAATTGCCTCAAGATTAGGCTCATCACGAGTACCTAGTACCTTTACATCCACTAGCTTGTCCTTCAAGTATTCAGGGAAAGTTTCATCCTTTGTTCCTGACACTACACTACCTGCTGGCTGCTCACCAAGTGCGACTAATTGATCGACAAATTTCACATCAAGAACAGCGATTACTTTCGGCTTCTCAGTTAATGTATATTCACCCTTCATATGTTTGATGGTAACTGGAAAAGCTGAATCCGCCTGAGTTGTTGAATTTGATTTGCTTGGATCTGCTTCAGGCTGTTGCGCTTCCTTGTTAGTTCCCGCTCCAGCTCCGCAAGCGGTTAGGACAAGTACTAATGCCAACATCCATACCATTAATAAACGTGATTTGTGAGCAGTGTAACCCTTACCTTCGGTCCCCTGCTTCTTTATCATTTTTTGCATTCTGATTACTCCCCTTTGTAGATGATAATGATTTTCATTATCGAATTCATAAAGTGAGTATAATGTATCTACACACTTCATTTCCATGTACTTTTGCGACATTTGAACAGGATTAATGCGACATCTCTATTAAACTAAAAAACCATCCAAATCCCGATAACCCATATCAACTAACAAATTGTTGCCATCTAACTCATACACTTTTTTCACTGTCGTATCTAAATTCAGAGCAAGGATATACTGTAAAACCTCTGCCACATACTTAGGTTGGTTAAAATTAATCAAAGATAGCTTATCGTCTTTCATCATCCTTAAGCCTTCATTTAAAGGGCTCCCCGAAATCGGAGTATCCTTGGTAACAAATTGAGCTATAAATCGTATATCCTTATTTTCAGTAATAACCGTCAGCTTGGATCTACAGTAAATATCTCTAACGGTGGAATAACTCCACAAATAGGTTGCCCCACCAACTACAATTTTCCTCATTGGCTTTCAACCCTCGTTTGCATCCTCTTTTTCATTCTCTTATTCATCCTCATATCTACCACCAAAAACAGCTCCATTCATCCTTGCATAAGATTTTTCATGTACCAATGCTTCTTGATGGTATTTCTGATTCGTATATTTTTGAAAATAATAATCTTTAATTAGTAAAAGATCATTCCGATATTTTTCAACATCCATAGCACATACTCGGCTCCATAAAAGGCGATCAATCGAGATTACCAACATATTTTCCTCTTCAATGGCATCCTTTATAAAGAAATCATAATCGAGATGGGCTATGCTTCGCCATATTTCAAATTTATCTATAACCAAACCTAAATCACCATACAGATCTTTGGTTTTCTCGGGGAACTGCTGTGCTAAACTTTTGTAATCATAATCTGTAATGATTAAATCAATGTCCTCGCCTGACTTACGCAGTCCATAATACTCCATCGCCATTCCACCCACTAAAAGCGGCTTAGTTGAAAAATTCAGATTACTTTGGACGATGCTTTCATTAAAAATGCGTATTACGTTATTCATCGTTTAATCCCCCATCTAAATGTTTTGTGCAATTAAACAGCTCACATTCCCATCTATGCTCCCCTTTTTTTAGAATGGTTACCGATGTATTATCCAAATGCTCTTCAATATCCTCGTGAGGGATAAGCTTTTTTAGCGTATATCCGAGTAATCCAAAATGACTCACTACAAGTATTCTCTGATGGGGATGTCTCTCTGCAATATCATTGATAAAGGCTACCCCTCTTGCCATAACATCTTGTTGAGATTCCATGCCTAAATCTAATTTTGCCCAGCCATACCCCCACTTTTTCACACGTTCTGCTTCAGTTGTTCCTTCAATAAGTCCACAATGTACTTCTCTTAATCGCTTATCCATGATGACATCAATGCCTTTTATTTCTCCTATCAATTGAGCTGTTTCTGAAGCCCTTCCTAAATCGCTACAATAAATATAGTCCCATGATTCCCCCTTCATTCTTTGCGATAATAACTGCGCCTGCTTGCGCCCCTCCTCATTTAAAGGGATATCACTATGTCCTTGCACTTTCCCTTCTAAATTCCAATCCGTAATTCCATGTCGAACAAGTCCAATGATCATCACATTTTATCCCCTTTCCTTACATCAATTGCCTTCTTCATTTGTTCCCCTCATAATTTCCTACATCTGTTAAGACTCCACAGTCTGGTTGATCGGTTCTGCTCTCAAGACTCCATAATCAGCTCTGTAAGTTCAATCTTTTCCATTAACTTCGCTAGCTCCGATGAGTCTGAGCCACTCTCTGCACACCAACACACTGCCATCGTAATTTCTACATATAGACATAGCTTTAAAACATGACTTGGAATATGTAGTTGCTCCGCTAAGATCGTAATAATATAACTTACTTTGGACTGTAAGGCAGGAGTCACTTCATTACCAAACTCATTTAAAATGAAGCGTGGAATGTCAAATACAGGATCACCGATCACCCCTTTAGGATCAATAATTGCATAAGCGCCATCTTGGTTTAGCAATATATTATCGTGGTGTAAATCACCGTGCAGTAAATACTCTCCGTTGTAGTTTAACGAGACATTATCAAATACTGCCTTTGCTTTTTTCATTTTAAGATAAAGATCAGTACAGTCCTGACGATTGCGCATATATTCGGTAATTCGATATACCCATTGCTTGTAGGTTGGATATACCCCTTCTATTTTGGAGCAAATATGTAAGTCCTGATATAACCCACAAAAAACAGCTAATCTAGCATCTAGCGATGACTCAGCTCGTAGAGTAATTCCTGGCGCAATATATTGTTCCAGAAAAATACCTGCTTTAATATCTGATTCATACACTCTACAGAACTTACCCCCATTATATTCTTTTAAAGCATTCACCTCTGTCACAATCTCTGGGCTAGCTGGATAGCCAATCTTTAACACCGCATCGCCAAATTGATCTGAATGACAGGTAAAAATTAAGTTTGCAGTTAAATTTGATTTTATTTGGATGTTTGTTAGGCTCCACTTCGCCTCGTATTCCTCAAGAGTACTTATTACTTTGTCAAAATGGGCTTGTCCAAACCGCTTAACAATATCTCTGACTTCAAGCTCAGTCATACCATAAAATTGCTTCATAAAATGTGGTGCCTCCCATTCATTTTAGAACTCAATTTGCAACTGTACCTATAGCTTGATGTACAGTTGGGGCTAGTATTTTCATCTCGTATTCTCATCTCGTTTTTTCCTTACTTCATCATACTATATTGGGATTGATTTACGGAGTGTCATAAACATCTTTTGAAAGACTGTTTTCTGAAAAATCATTGATTTTGAAGTATTTGCTATAATTAAGGAGGGGGAATTCAAAAATTATCCCAATGATAAACGTCTATATTAAGAGGAGGGATTATCTTGAAGTATTTAAAACTAATAATTGCTTCTTTTGGAATACTTTCAATTCTTATAACAGGTTGTTCAAATCCAATAGGAAACGAAGAACAAAATATTATTGTTAAAAAGCATATTGTTGAAGAAAATAAATATAAAGATTTTAAAGAAATTAGTGATAGTAAGCAAGTTCAACAGGTAATAGAAATAATTAATGATATTCATTGGGAAAATGCAAAAATGGACATGGAACGCCCTGCTGATTACAGATTTTATTTTCGATTTAAAAATCCAAATATTGAAGCAAAAACAGTGTTATATGAACTTTGGATAAGTCCAAATAAAGATAAGGTAGATCTTGTAATAGACGCTGAAGGTAAATACGCTCAATTAGAGAACAATAAGTCAGCAGAACTATTTGAAATTATCACTGGTGAAAAATTGTCTGAACTGAAATAAAGAGGCTGGGTTATGTCCAGCCTCTCACATCACTTCTCAATGACAAATAAATAACCTACATTTACTTGCTTAGTTTCTAAAGCCTTGTGGATTGTTTTGTTGTTGCATGTATGATGCAGAATCTTGGATTCCTGCAATAGATTGTGCATTCACGCTAGAGATAGATTGCTCTAATTGTCTACACGTTTGCAAAATTTGTTGCATTTGCTTCATAGCAGTGTCATGCCCTTGCAATGCAGTTTGAATGACTTGTACTGCTCTTTGTTCTCTTTGAGCAAGCTCTTCTAATCTTGTTGCATTTTGTTGCTCTTGCTGTAAAAGCTGTTGGTACGTTTGCGAAGCTTGTTGGGTCTGAGTCATCATTTGGTTCACAATTTGCTCGCATTGCTTGATTTGACTTGTAAATTGTGGGTTCACTTGTGTTCCTCCTAATTGATTATTGGGTTAATCCAATAGGTAGGATGCGTATTAACACACAAAAATATCCATATATTTAAATATTTATAAATTTCTCAAATCAAGTTTCAGTTCCCATCTGCTTATTCATGACATATTCAATCACTTTCTGAAGCCATTGCTCTTCATCTAACGTAAACGGCGATGTTCCTGCTGTCATTTCCTCAAGCTGTGTAATGTCCAACTCATTTACATCTCCTAAAGCTTCTATCGCTTCCTGTCCCACAAGCTCCATTTGGGCATTCATATATTGCATAATAAGCTCCTGCACCTCAGGTGTCTCTACAGGCTCACCGCATTTTTGTTTAATTTTTTCAACAAACTCTAAATATAAAGTATCCATAGCCTGAGCAGTAACAGGTTCATATTCTTTAAATATTGTAGCTACAGCTTCCTTGCCCCTGACCTCCTCCAGCCAAGCTTGCTGACGATGACTAGACTGTATACCATGTACAAAGGTTAATAAGGTTGTAAGCTGTTCTGGTCCTGCTAAATCGGATAGGCTTTGAATGCGATGAATCGCTTGTAGTGCAAGCTCTAATCCCTCTTTTTGAGCAACCACCTGCTTCTCTAATTCCACAAGCATGTCCGCCCACTGCTGATCAGATAAATCTGTCTCTAAAATCTTACGAATTTCTTTAATTGAAAAACCTAAAAATTTCAAACCCACGATTTTCTGCAATCGTTCTACTTGGTCAAAATCATACATGCGATGCTCGCCCTCACCATGTCTAATCGGGCTTAACAAGCCTTGCTCTTCATAATAATGTAATGTCCGATAGGTGACACCTGCTTGCTCCGCAATTTGTGCAATGGTAAGAAGAGTGTCTCTGTTCATTTTTTTGCGTTCCTCCTTTGAAAAATTAAGCTAGTTACTTACGTTTTTATTTTATCTGCTAACGTAACGTGAGGCGCAAGTTTGAATTTTAAAAGATTTTTTCTACTATTGAAGGTACTTTATCTGATATCTAAAAATTATAATGATAGGAAAAGATAAAAAATATACCCTTCACTAGATAAGCAAAGGGTGGCTTAATTAAATAATATAGCTATCTATACTACTATCCTGATTGCTCTGACTATTCCCCTCATTGTTCTCTACATGTATCTTCAAAACCTTATTATACAATTCTTCAATTTCAATAAATCTGCTTTGGGTTGTAAATGTGAAATAAGGTGTATCTATTAAATAATAATATTTATTGTCAATAGGATAGTTCAAGTACCATCTTTTCATAACTCCGTTCTCTTCAAGCTCTATATATACATATTTATTTTTAAAATTAGGAAAAACCTTATCAAAGTCAAAAAAACGATACAATTTTCTGGTAACTGGTATTATTAAAAAAATGATCATAAAAACATACATTGATGATATAACTCCCAAAACAAATAATACCTCTTTAGTTGAAACTTTTTGAACAGTATTTAAAACTGAGAATATTTGAGTTCCCACTAAATAAGAAGGAAAAAGATAAAGTCCAGTTGTTAGCCATAACAATATAAAAAATATGGGCACACTCAATACTTTATTCCAATTACCAATAAGATCCATCAACCTTTTGTTAGTGGTTTCTTGTATGACCATGATATAACATAGCCAAACCGCTAAAATAATTGCCCAAACAATTGCTATTATGGGTTTATACATCGACTTATCATTAAATACAGTGGTTGTAAATACTAACAATAATAAAAGTATGAAACTTACCTCTCCAATGTACTTAACCAACCTTATCCAAAATCTTTTTTCCTTTGTCAACAATTTAATCTCTACTGGATTAGCGGTGACTAATGTTATCGGATTAATTTTAAAAAGAATAAAAAGAATTGAAAGTATAATTCCTGGAACACCTGCTAACTTAGGAATCTGCTCCAAAACCCCACTCATATTTCACACTCCTACTTACTTGAGAAATTCTAGACATCCAGTGGTGTATACCAATCTAGCTTGTTCCAGAGACTATCTGGGTGGTGGATTAAATATTTTATATTGTCCCACGTCTCTTTGGTTTTATTTTCACTAAAATACCCTTGTCTATATTGGAAGCCTACGATATACCCTAAACCAAACTCTAACCAGCTCGAAAATTTATTCTGCATCTTTTTCCCCACTCGAACTGCATACTGAAAAGCTTCTTCTTCTGTAATGAAGTTTAAATAAGCTGCCGCCCTGCATAAGTGTAAAAAGAAGGCATATTCTCTTGCTAATGTTGCCCCTCTCGGTATGCGATCCATGTTATCTAGGACACATTTCCATTTTTCATACTCATACTGGTCCTGTACATAGGATTGCACAAATTTTTTACGATCTAACATAGATAATGTAGATAAAAAATTAGCTCTTTCATCAAATTCGCTTGGATCATCCCAATCCTGTCTATTTAAAGCACTAATCATATCTTCTTTAGTATGAATATTTAAATCCCTACGCAAGGAATTCATTCGTATAAAACGACCTTCCTCTGTTTCAGGAATCAAATAATTTTTTTCGTGACGATGCCCATAATAGTTATAGTCTCCTACTCCTATAGCAAAACACCACAACCATGCCTTGTAAGTAGGATCATCTTGAAAAGGTCCCGGATTACTAAATTTCAACATAACTTACCTCCATAAGGTTGTAAAAAATTTATCAATTTCACTTGGTTCCTCTGGTACAATTAAAACTAGGGTAAATAGTTCATTTAATGAGATTACAGGTCTAGATAACAGCTTTTTCATCATGCCTTGATTCGCTTGCTTCGCCGCCTCATATACTTGCTGATAGTCAGCATTATCTGTAACTAGTTGAATTGCTTCCTCAGCATACATTAGTGCTTCCTTATTTTTCTTCAATTGTAGACACGCCATGCTGCTATAGATCAAGGAAAAAGGTTCTCGATCTTTGCTTAGTGCATATTGCAACCAAAAGTAAGCTTCCTCTGCATTCCCTCTATGATAATATGCTACACCAGTGTAGAGGCTAGCCCATTCCTTAGCAGTATCGTCTTCTTCTAATTCATAATAAAAGTTACTAGCAAGAATTGTTGCATCCTGCCATGACTTAGAATTAATCAAAATTCGAATCATATTTACGGTCATCCAGCGATCCCAAGGATACTCTGTTAAAATGTTCTCCATCCATTCAAGTACCTGTTCTTCTTTTCGTGGAAAAATATGATTCATATATGTGTATACTGCCCTTTGCACAATAATATAAGATGTTGGCTTCTGTTTGACACCTAAACAATAGGTCTCCCATGCCTTTTCATAATCTCCTGTTGCTCGGTAAATATCCCCCTTTAAGATGTATCCCTCAATATCGTCGTAATGCTTCATATATTCGTCTAAAGCCAGCAAAGCTTCGGAATAATGGTCTAATTTAACATAAGCAACAGCCAAATTAAAATAAGTATAATTATCATGGAGATAATCAATACATTTTTGAAAAGCAACTAGCGACTCCTCATATTGCTGTAAGTTCATATGGCAATGACCTTTCATAAGCCAAGCGTATGAATAAAATCTGAATTCACTTAACATGAAATTTACATCCGCAAGTGTCTCCTCCCAACGTTGCAATCTAAAAAGAGACAATCCACGATACACATAAAAATGCCAATTCTCCGGATTCTGTACGATTGCTTTTGCACTATAGTATATGGCAGTTTCAAACTGTTCCTGTTCATAATATAATTTACCTAGTAGATAATTAACCTGCGGGTTCAAAGGATTCATTTCGAACGCTACAGTTAACTGCAACTGAGCTTGCTCATATAGATTAAGGTTCAATAACACTTCACCAAGTGCAACCTTGATGTCATAGCCATTCGTTCCTTCTTCTTCTGCCAACTGTTTAGCGATATAAAGTAATTCTTTGCTTCGTTCATATTGTTCTAAGCTGAGCTGTGCTCGCCCCCACAACAAATAAATTGTAGAATTAGCTCCTCCATGTTCGACTATTTGTTCCAATAGATTACTGCAAATCTCGAATTGATCTGTCTCAAAGTATAGCTGTGCTAATTCATACTTAAGCTTTACCAAATCAGTTGCAAATGCTAGTTTCCCTCTAATTTCATTAATCATTTTCATAGTTAAGTCTGCCAACATGATCTGCGCAATGACTTCAGATGGATTTTCTTCCTTTATTAATTCTAAAATATCCTTCGCCTCTTGTAGCTGACCATAATGCTGATAACATAATGCAATCCCTGTCATAGCTTGTAAGGAATTACTGTCCTTAGCCAATATATCCTGATAAAGCCGCATTGCTTCTTTAATTCGCTTCTCAGCAACTAAAAAATTACCGTACTGTAACATGACAGATTCCTCATATGGGAACTCTCTAATTAATCGCTCATAAATTAAATTAGCTTCCTTTTGTCTATCTGTTCGTACTAAATATTCCCCATATAAACGAAGCACATCAAAATCATCACCATACAAGGCTTGGGCTTCATTCAAATAACGCTCCGCCTGCTCTAGGTCGTTTGTGGATAAGGCTTGTCTGGCTTTTTCTCGATAAAATATAAATGCATCTGGATTGATATCTTCAGGTAACTCTAGCAATTCTGGAAACTCATAAGACCATGGTCTTGTCACTAAATAATAGTAATAGTCATAAAAATCATGATCTTCTGCATCACTGCTATGTACAGAATCCTTTTGCTCTAACCAATTAAATTGTTCTTCTAGCAATCTAAGTACAGGCTGTGGTAGCTGATTAAATTGCTTTAAGTATTCCCATAACGATCTACTAATGATGGAATAATACTCAAAATCCCGTACCTCTTCAAAGGACAGCATATATTGCCAATTTTCCAGCTTAATTCTAGCATTATAATCATGATACAAAGTATGGATTTGATGCATAAACCATTCGGGAAATGTCACCTTTGAAGTGGAGTCTTCTTCATTTTCCACGTTCACAGGGTCCTCTGGATGCTCTAGCTGCTGGACGTTTTTAGCGTTTTCTCCGTTTTCAGCGTGCTCCACTGTCTCTTCATCTCTTGTTGATTTTTCAGTAGGTGCATCTTCTTCAAGAGTAATCGCAACTTGGTCATGTTCTAAATAACTTTCAGATTGAACAGAATGGACAATATGCCCATCCCCACTAGCTTCATCTAAATTATCATTCTGATTAACTACATCTTCTACTGCAATCGAAGACAAATATTTGGCTTCTTGTAACGCCGCTTTATACGCCTCCTGTAAGCTTTGAAACGCCTCAATCTCATCCTCTGGGTGAGCATCTCGTAGTTTCCTTGCATAAGCTCGCTTAATGACTTTAACATCCATCGTTGGATTGATTTCAAGAAATTCCCAAGCGCTCACTCGTATCATCCTTTATGTATAAAATAGGTGGTATTAAAATGGTAGGTATTTTATCCCATTATTATATAGTTTAAAAGTCTATAATACTAGCTTAACCTTTTATGTATAACGCTCCCTAGAATGGAACTAAAGTTATTACGTATAAAAAAACTACAGCTTCAATAGAATGAAAACTGTAGTCGTTTTTGAGTTAATTCAGTTAATGCTTACTTGTATTAAACTATTTATTGATTACCTTCGCAATACGCTCCAAAGCAGTTTGCACAATGGATCTTGGACAAGCTAAATTAATACGCATGTAGCCTTGTCCCGCTTGACCAAACCATACCCCCGGGTTAAGAAGCACCTTTGCTTCCTCTTTTAGCTTCTTGTCTAGCTCTTCGTTTGATAACCCTAGAGCGGAGAAGTCTAACCATGACAAATAAGTTCCTTCTTGCTTGTGAAGCTTGACCATAGGCATGTTAGTCTTAATGAACTCGTCCATAAATGTAAGGGTCTCATTGATGTAATCAAGCATCGCATCTAGCCATGCAGCCCCTTGTGGTGAATATGCAGCTGAGGTCGCAATGATGCCAAATAAATTTGGTTCGGCAATGGAGGACTTTTCAAGCTCTTTATCTATTTTCTTTTTAATTTCAGCATTAGGAATAATCAGACTAGAACACTGCATCCCTGCTAAATTAAAGGTTTTCGTTGGTGCTGTGCAGATTACAGAACAGGCGGCAAAAGATTCCCCTAATGTAGCATAAACGGTATGGCTATACCCAGGCATAACAAGGTCATGATGAATTTCATCAGACACTACGATGACACCATGACGCTGACAAATTTCGCCGAGCTGTCTTAGCTCTTCTGGATGCCATACTCTACCGACAGGATTGTGAGGACTACACAAAATAAGCAGCTTTGTAGAAGGGTGTTTCGCCTTTTCCTCTAAATCCTCAAAATCCATTTCATAATAGCCATCTGTTACCTTCAACTGATTATTAATAACTTTACGTTCATTTACTTCAACAGTTTTGCGGAATGGACCGTATACAGGCTCCTGAATAATAACGCCATCGCCAACTTCCGTTAAAGCACGGATAATAAAATTAAGTGCAGGTACAATGCCTGGTGTTGTAGAAACCCATTCATGAGCAATATCCCAATGATGTCGTTGCTTCATCCACCAAATGAGGGCAGCATGACTATCCTTTTTTAACATCGGATAACCAAATATTCCATGCTCTAAGCTTGTTTGTAGCGCCTCAATAATATGGGGGGCGGCTTTAAAATCCATATCTGCCACCCAGAGTGGCAAGTAATCACTATCGTTTTCTAATTTAAATCTTTTGCCTAACCCTTCTATATCCCATTTGAGCGAATTACTGCTCGATCGATCAACGACAACATCAAAATCATATGACATCTCCGATTCCCTCCAAGTCTGTTATCTAGATATTGTACCATTATAGTATGTAATCTCTAAATAGAAAAACAGAAGAATGTGGTATTCGTAATAAAAAATATTACGTATACGTATTCATTCTTCTGTATGATCATGAAAATAAATAATAAAATTGAATGTATACCTGTTTAAATTATGCGCTTAGCAATACTTTGTATTTCACCCTCATACCAGATCAACTGAGTCGTTTGACCAGAATGGAGCTCCCCAAATTCTAATTCTGTTGCAGTCTGTGGCTCAAAATAACGGGTAGGGCTAAGCGGAAGCAGGCTTAACACCATTTCATTTGAGAGCTTTATATATAGTTGTTCTTGTTCAACAAAAATAATAGCATTCAAGGTCTTTCCTTCATCATTAAACTGATATGTCCCAAGCTGAGATTTATAATTTTCTACTAATAACGGAATAAATATACGCTCTTTTATCGGCGCAGGTGCTTCAAAAGGAAGTCCCATCAAAATTTGCTCTATACTGTGTATAAGCTCATGCGTATATCTATATTCTCGTTCTCCATTTTGGAGCATAATGAGTGTAAAGTCCTGATCGACATAACGTTTAAACATCGCAGAGTACCCTGGCCAACCCCCACTATGATATACGATTTTGCCTAATCGTTCGTGGTTTTCAATCAACCACCCAAAGCCATAATCAAAGGATTCACCACCATTAAGCTTAACTGGAGCGAACATAAGATCACGTAGCTTTGGATCAATAAAATCATCTTGATATAACGCTCGATCCAATTTGAGCAAATCCTCATGCGTACTATTTACCATCCCATCACCCTGTAGGCCATCCAAATAATATACATAATTTAATTCTGTAACCTCATCTGGAAGTACATAATGACCAACATCCTCTCGGTAAACATATCCCAAAGCAAAATCTTCTGGGACAGGTGACTTAGAGACGCGCCGATTGTACACCTCACTACGGGTCATTCCAAGCGGGGAAAAAATATGCTGTGCAAGAAACTCTCCATAAGACAACCCACTAATTCTGTCTATCAGAAGTGCTAATATAATGTAGCCCGTATTGCTGTACATCCATTCCTCATTAGGTGCAAATAATGGCTCAGGACGATGATTTATTAACATTTGCAGTACATCTTCATTCGTTGCAATTTTAGTATGATCCCATTCCTTAGCAAATAACTCTATATAATCGGGCAATCCCGAAGTATGACATAATAAATGAGTAACTGTGATGCCAGAATAGGGTAACTCAGGTAACCATCTAGATACTAGATCATCCCACTCTAGCATTCCTGCTTGGTGTAGTTTAATAATGCCAAGCGCTGTAATCGGCTTAGAAACCGAGGCAATTTCATACATAGATTGTAGCGTTAGCGGCCGGTTATTTTCAGGACTAAATTCTGCAATCCCCATGACTTCATTTAGTACAATCTCCCCGCGCTCTGCCACTAAAATTCCTCCATTAAACGTTGCTTGCTCTTTAATCCGATCCATTAATAGGTTGAGTTGTTTTCTTTTGCTCATTTCTGCACCTCCGAGTCTTAAGGTTCTATCCATACTTCCAAATCAACTTATTATCTACAACTTGACCGTATTTACTTGTGAAATGTAACAAAGCTGCATCTAACCATGTCAATTCTTCCTCACTAAATGGCATATCTACTAGTTGATCTAGCTGATCAAATTGTTCTTCATTTATATGATGGAAATTAGCAATGGCTTCTGAGTCAAAAAAATCAGATGCATATTTCACATATTCTCCAATCACTCTTTCCACCTCTGGTGAATCTACTGGATGACCCTGCAAAGCCTTTATATCTCTAGCAAAACGAACCGTATCCAAGTCCAGTCTTGTTGCTAGCTCTGTAGGTAGATCAAATAGCGATGCTGCTGCACGCATAGAAAAATGTTCTTCAACCCATTTTCGTTGCTGATCCTCTACACTCATATTGCGAATTAAGCTAAACAATAGATCATGTTCTAAACTTTCTTCCTGCTGTACAACTGTAATCATACGTGAAACCATTTCAAGTGACTTCTCAATCTGTGAGCGATTCGCTTCCAAAGCTTGCTGTTGCATTTTAAGTGTTTCTATAAAAGTTAGATCAAACTTAGGTTGATTTAATAATTCTTTAATACTTTCTAACGTAAAGCCCATTGACTTTAAGCTTAAAATCTTCTGAAGTCGCATCATATCCGCTGTGCCATAAACACGATGTCCACTTGCTTGCCTTTTGGGTTGTAATAAACCAATGTCATCATAATAATGAAGTGTACGTACTGGAATCCCCGTCATTTTTGCAAAAGCACCTATTGTATACTCCAGTTTCAAAGCTCACTCTCCTTTCTCATCCTAGTATAATACCTACAGTAACTGGAGGGGCAATAGCAAAAAATAAGGGGTGGTCTAGAAATCGTTATGATTTCTTAGACCACCCCATCTACTACCACATAATTCGTATTAATGAATTTCTAAATAATCAACAAATGCATCCCAAGTTCCATCGTCCGCAGTTACAACTAGCTCAACAACCTTATTGCCAGTGCCTGTGCTTACGTTATCCAACGTATATACAGCAGGGTAGCTGCCTCCATAATAGAAGGTTCCTTTATAAACGCCATCAACCTTCAAATCAACACGCGCCATATTTGAGTTATTGGATGCGCCACGAAGAGAGAAACTATTCGTCCCACTTGTAAAGTTGTGGTTGAATTTCACTGAATCGTTATTGGCATATAATGCAACTCCATTAAATGGTGACGTAATATTGCTAGTGTATTGGCCACCTTTGGTCATATTTTCAGCTTCAACTCTAACTACATTGCCACCTGGATTACCTGGGTTGCCAGGGTTACCTGGATTACTTGCTCCACCTACAGTCAGCACGTTTTGATATACGTTTGCTGATCCGCTACTTTGGTATCCTTCTACTGTTAAAGCAACCTCATACATTTTACCCATCTTCATACCGCGGGCTTCCCACGCCTTGAAATGCTCACTTACGGAAATTGTACCACTTGTACGTTTATCTCTACGTACACTCCAATACTGTTGGAAAGTAGTATTTCCCTTAATGGAAGGCTGATTTACACGTGTTGTTTCATAAATATCATATACTCCACCATCGATGGTTACTGAACCTTTAGAGCCAGAACCTGGTGGGCGCCAGCTTCCCCAGCTATCTACGATATAGTATTCTACTAATGGATCTACTGCCCAACCATATACAGTTAAATAAGAGTTGCCATTAGGATTATATGTTGCTGCATAGTTAATGGAAATGTTACCAAGCTGTTGGTGTGTACGAGTTTCATCAAATTTTTTACCTTTACGGAACAAAATGTTGTTGATGTTGCTCCACTGGGCACTAAATGCACCACCCGCATTTAAGGTCATACTTCCATTACCACTGTCTTTCCAAAATTCAAAATCATATCCATCATGAGTCCCAATTTGATTACCATAAATCGTTTCAGGTGTTGCTGCATACGTAGATGCCTCAGCAAAAACTAACATAAAACAAAGTGATGCCATAATTAATAGCCTTAGTCTTCTTAGCTTCATTTCATTTCCTCCTAATAATTATTTAAATTCCTCAATGTAAAATGTTGTTCAGAACAGTGTTAGAATCAAAACTAGCATTTGATTGTAGTTAATAGAGTCTCACTTAATAGAATCACACTACAATCCATCCTCTCCAATAATGCATAGCAAATTTCTTCTCATCCCTTTAGTAACGTATCTAAGCGAACAATAATTAATTATCCAATTAATAAACCGCTTACAATTTACGTTATCAATATTTGCACTTTGTGCTGTGAGAATTGCACTATCATTATTGGGCTTTGTAAGTTAGCTAAGTAGTAGCTAATCTAATAAACTAGGGAGGACTAAACTTGTAGATCTAAACACTGTTTTCTATGTTAGCATTTACAACATAGAAGTATGGATGCACCTTTCAAAAACTGTATTTTTCTAGCTTGTCCCTACTTTAGCAATCCTTTCATAGGAACGATCACTTGGATTAAAAGGTAACTCGCTGGCTTCCAGCATAGTTGATGCTTTCCAACCACCTTTCTTCTCCTAAAGTGAATACAAGGATGACTACTCAATGCTGTAAAATAAATCCTTTTGTAAAATTAAGTTTGCTGTATAATGTTAAAAGAAAGCGTTTTCCATTTTCCTCCTCTCTGTTTCATAATCCATAATTTAACTTCATTATCATTTTAATACATAATTACAAAAAAGTCATCATTTAATTTACAAATTTATCATTTATTTTACAATTGTATTCAATAGAACAAAAATTCCGGAGATTTTAGATCTTAGTCACTAAAAAGAAACAGGATTTTAATATATGGTTTGTAGTTTATTAAAAGTATAACGTGAGACATCAAAAAAGATGTCTTTAGTCATCTTAATAAGATAACCAAGACATCTCTATTTTTATAATTATTTATAAATACGGTTACCTTAGGATTATTTAGACTAACTCGGCATCATATAGCGCCCATAACGAACATTATTAAGTTCGGTTAGCTTCGCTTTCTTTCCCTTCTTCCCTTTGATCATCTTTGTAAACTCTAAAAACGAAGTACTTTCCCCTTCAGCTCCCATCCATTGTACTCCGATAACAAACCCCTGCGATGTACGAGCAGCAAACGTAAAAGTGAACATATCTGGAGTAATCTCTCCACCATCATCAATCCGCCAAGCAGAATTATCCTTAAACTTAGCAGGGTAATCTTTAAATACCCATCCATTTGTCGTTTTTAACGCAATGCTTGCAAGCATGTTGTTACCTTTAGGTTTAAATTCAACTAAATACAATTTCCCAAACCCTCTTACATTCTCTAAAGGCCAAACATTTTTTACTGCTCGCTTTTTCAGCTTTCCAATCTCAGACTTCATGTTTGTAGTAACTTTTTCTTTGTTGATTGACTTTAATTCCACCAACATACGTTCTGTAAGGGCAGAACCCTTCACGATAAAATAAGTTTCATTAGGTTCAGCCTTTCCTTCAACTACCTCATAAACTAGCCCAGGAAGGTTATCGAAGTTATAGGCTGTTTGTCTTCCATTACTTCCTTCAACTTCCTTTTGCTTCCCTTTTAATTTTATTTTAAGTCGTTGCCCCTTGTGCCCAACAGCGATGTTTAATTGTGACCATTTTAATTCCTGCTCCTGGGGATAATCTACCAAAAGTTTCGACCCATCTAAATTAGCAAAACCAAACGTTCCTTGCTTAAATATAGCTTTGTTAAAAAGTGTTGGGGTGTTTTGCACAGGTTCAACAGCATTAGCTCCTTGTAAAAAAGTCGTTAACAGTAAAAATGCAACAATGAATACAGAGATGTATTTAATTGGACGTTGTTGTTTCATTTTTCTCCTCCAATTCATAAATATATTCATTAATTAAAACGAATTTGGAAGATAAAAAGTTGCCTCTAATTATAGCGAGCTTCTAAATAAACCTTACCATATAAAAAATCCTGTAATGTAGCCGCTAAGCAGTTCTACTCTACAGGATTTATATTCACAATTTCTAAGTCCTTCTATTTTTTAACCTCTGTTGCTCCAGTTACTTTACCATCAATCTTGGCTGCATTTTTAACCTCATCATTCGCAAAATAAAGATTTCCTTCGATGCTTGATGTTTCGTGTAAATTAAAACCTTTCGCTTCCACATACACATCGCCCATTACCATGCCACCTTGAATTCTTAAATTTTCACTTTGTACAGTCAGCTTAGGTACAGTTAGCATATAGCTTGCTGTAATGTTGTGATCTGCATCTTGGGCGTATAATGCAATTTTACGGTAAACTTCGCGATCAGCTTGACCTTTGTCATGAAACTCTCCCGCTACAGTGACTTCCTCGTTAATGGTTAGATCATTTAAAATCGCAATAATCCACGTTCCATCCTTACTTACTGCTTTTTTGAAAGCAGCAGCTTCATTTACGATAGAAGCAGAGGTTTGTACATCTGTTTGTCCTTTATTAGGCTGGTTGGCAGTTTGATTGTTTTCTGCTGGTTTATTACCTGCTGTCTTATTATCAGTTGGTTTATTAGCCCCACCACCACAGCCAGACAATAATCCTACAACGATCCCTGCCGTTAAAAGTATTTTAGCAAACTTCATCTTGTTGTCCCCCTTGTTATCACTTGTTGGTAATAAAGGTATTCGTAATTTCCTTTAGCATCTTACTTATGCCCTAATTATTCCTAAATTACTCATATTATCAGTTTTAAAAGGTTTTAAATAATAATTAATGTCTTACTTTTTGTTCTATATAACATAATGCATAACACAATTTGCACAACCATTGTCACAATTGACAATCTTATGTCCCATATAATAAGTAATGGTGCGGATATTGCCCCGATCATCATTAAAATGCTATGATCTCCTTGCTTATAAAAATCACGAATGACCGCACGTAAATTATCAGAAAAATAAGAGCTAGCTTCCCCTAATTTGATATACAAATTATGTATTGCATTTGAATCATCGGGTCTATGTATAACCTGTGCAATTGATGCCTCAGTTGATGAATATAAATCTAATTGCCTCTGAACAAAAGCCACTTTCCTTTGATGATCCTTTTCCAGCATCGATTTAAACTCTTTGTACAACCAAGCAACTACATAAAATAAAATTGTAACAACCAAAATCAATGAAGAACTCGCATTAAACTGCTTGAAAATTTCCTCTAGCACAATACTTCTCCCCTCCATAGTCTTTTTTATTCTTAATATTTAACACTACATATTCGTCATTTAGAATTATTTCCCTCTAAAAGAATCTATTTCAATAAATGGAGTTCGAATTGTCATTACAAGGTGTATAGACAAAATAAGTACTAGATTTTTACAACATATTCATATACAATAACTTCATAAAACGAAACTAAGTTTCATCAAGTGAAACAATCAAAGGAGAGAGGATATGAATTATTCTTTTAATGGTCTTGATCATGTTCAATTAGCAGCACCTGAAGGTTGCGAAGCAAAAGCTCGTCTTTTTTTTAATAAGCTATTAGGTTGGGCAGAACTTGAAAAACCTGAACCTTTAAAACCACGTGGTGGAGCTTGGTTTCAGTGCGGGATTCATGAAGTCCACGTAGGCGTTCAAAGCGATTTTGTTGCTGCAACAAAAGCTCATCCCGCATTTCACGTTCAAGGCTTAAGTCAGTTACGAACCTATTTACTTAAAAACGATGTCCCCGTTATTGATGATGAAGCAAGAGCTGAAGAAGGAATTACACGCTTTTATATTCATGATCCCTTTGGTAATCGTCTTGAATTTTTGGAACGTTCTCATTAATAAACAACAGCTATAAAAGCATACAAAAAAGCTTCCTGGAGTACCCACTCCAAGAAGCTTCTTTAATTCTTCAATTACCCTGTCACCACATGACATAATTCAACATGTTGTTTATTTCTAAATGGAGTCAAGCATTGATATTCAATCGGAAGCGGATGCTCTTGTACCCATGATTGATAAGCTTCCTTTAACGTATCATTAGATTTCTTATCTTTAATACTCGTACCGTTCATTTTCGTACCACTCGAATTCGTAGCATCCTTATAAATAACACTTGTGAAGCTTTGCTCACTTAAATAACGGTGTGCTACTTCATCAAAACGCAAGTCCCGATTACCTCCAACCTGTAAATTCCAGACATCTGCACCTTGAGAAGTATAATCAATTAGCTCATCCCACTCTAATTTAGTAGAAGAAACTAGCAATATGCGTTCGCCAAACAACGGTAATTCTTCAAACCAGCTACTCTTCTTTCGTTGTTGCACGACTTTCCCGACCACGATCATAGCAGGATTTTGAATTGTTGTTAGCTTGGTCTGATCTACAATCGTTCCTAAGCTACCTGTAAGCACCTTTTGTCTTCCCATCGTTCCCCATTCAATTAGCGCAATCGGCATCTCTGAGGAAACACCATAACCTTGTAGCTTATCACAAATTAATGCTAAATTTTCGACTCCCATATAAAAGCATAAGGTACCACCCTGAACGAGTGGAGCAAAATGACTCCCATCCATCTCATTTAGTTGCTTATGTGCGGTTGCTAGAGTTACACGTCCACTAAAATCACGGTGTGTGAGCGAAAATCCAGCATAGCTGCTCGCAGCTGAAGCGGCTGTAATACCAGGAACAAGCTCATAGCTTAACTGGTTGCGTTCTAGCTGTTCGATTTCTTCCCCTACTCTACCAAAAATAGAGGGGTCGCCACCTTTCAAACGAACTACAATTTTATTTTCTTTTGCATGTTGAATAATTTTGCGGTTAATATCCGCTTGCTTCATCGCATGAGCATAAGGTACTTTTCCACAATATAAAAATTCAGCATGAGGGTTAGCTAAATGAAGCAAAATTGGATTCACTAGTCGATCGTAGATGATGACATCCGCTTGCTCTAACAGACGTTTTCCTTTTAGCGTTAATAGCTCTGGATCACCAGACCCTGCACCAACTAAATAAACTTTCCCTGTAGTTTTCATAATTACACCACTACGTAGACACTGCCATTTTCAACAAACGTTTCATACGTAGCCACTTTGCCCTCATCAGGCTCTTGAATCTGACCATCGATTAACGAAATTTTATAATCACGTAATGGACAATACACATATTCCCCTGAAACGGTTCCTTCAGCAAGTGGAGCTTGTGTGTATGGACAAAGATTTTCAATTGCCTTCACTCGATCATCACTTAGACGAAATAACGCAATATTTTTGCCTTCAATAATAATTTCACGACCGATTCGAGGCAAGAGATCTTCTAGCTTCGCAACAAACACTTTTTCTTTGACCATTCTTTACACTCTCCCCACTGTATAAAGTTCTTGCTGTGCTTTTTTATTTTCCACAACTTTTTTCCAAGGATCTTGACGTTTGCCAGCCGTAGCTTCATCTAATCTTTCGTTAAGCTTTTTACGCTCTGTAGGGTCTAGTAAAATCTTTTGAACATTTTCAAAGCCTAGTCTTTCTAACCAAGGTGCTGTACGTTCTGCATAAATCCCTGTTTCACGATAATATTGAAGGAATGCTCCACAAATATCGATAACTTCATCTTCTGTTGTTGCTGTCGTTAACAACGTGCCTTCTTTTACTTCTGTACCGCCGTTACCACCAATGAAGATTTGGAAACCATTTTCTACTCCAATAATTCCAAAATCCTTCACACCACTTTCAACACAAGAACGTGGGCAACCAGATACCCCCATTTTAAATTTATGTGGTGTATCAATAAACTCAAAGCGTTCCTCTAGCTTAATGCCAAGTCCCATCGTATCTTGTGTACCAAAACGACAGAAGCTTGCACCTACACACGTTTTAACGGAACGTACTGCTTTGGCATATGCGGAAGCGGATGTCATATTTAGCTCTTCCCAAATTTTAGGCAAGTCTTCTTTTGACACACCATATAATCCAATACGTTGACTACCCGTTACCTTCAAGAGTGGAACATTAAATTTCTCTGCAACCTCAGCGATTTGCTTCAACTGCTGTGCATTCGTTTGACCGCCACGCATTCTTGGAATAACAGAGAACGTACCATCGTGGTTAATATTCGCATGCATCCGTTCGTTGACAAAACGAGAAGCGGGCTCGTCAATATGATCATTTGGAAATGCAACATTCAAATAGAAGTTAATAGCAGGACGACATTTAGGACAACCCTCTGGATTGCGGAACGCCAACTGCTCGTATACTTCCTGTGAGGTCATTAAGCCTCTTTCATGAATTTGCAATACAATCTCATCTCTAGAAAGGTCTGTACAGCCACAAATCCCTGTTGGTCCACTAGAAACCTTATCTCCTAACTCATGTACGAGTAGATCATTGATCAAGCCTTTACATTTACCACAAGAGCCTCCAGCTTTCGTACATTTTGTCACTTCAGCCACAGAAGTAAGGTTTTTCTCACGTACAGCAGAAAGGATTGTTCCCTTTGTAACCCCATTACAGCCACACACCGTTTCATCGTCTGCCCATGCTGTTACATCATCGCTAACGGAATTATCCCCAGAGGATAATAACGATACAGAAGTGAATTCAGAAATATCTAGCTTTTGCTTCAGCATTTTTAAATAACGGTTTTCTTCTGCTGTATCGCCATATAACACGACACCTACCACTTGCTTGTCCTTAACAAATACCTTTTTGTAGCTATTTGCTAAGCCATCATAAGCTTCAATTCCCTTGATCTCGTTTGTTTCCTTGATTTCACCTGCAGAGAATAAATCACATCCAGAGATTTTAAGTGCTGTGTACATCGTGCTACCCTCATACGGTGCTGTTTCCTTATCCGTTAATACATCAGCAAGAACTTTACCTTGTTCAAATAAAGGAGCAACTAAGCCATATACTGTTTTACGGTGTTCAGCGCATTCCCCTACTGCATATACATCTGGTGCGCTAGTGTGCATGAAATCATCTACGACAATACCACGATTTACTTCTAATCCTGCATTTCTAGCTACTGTTGTTTCAGGACGAATCCCTACAGACATCACAACCATATCAGCTTCAAGGCTTGAACCGTCAGCAAATTCTAGTCCTGTCACTCTTGTATCTCCTGTAATGCGAGCCGTCTTCGTCTCCATGAGGAATTTCAAGCCTTGCTTTTCTAAATCAGCTTTAAGTAGATTTCCTGCTTGCTCATTAAGCTGAACCTCCATCAACCATTTTTCCAAATGAATAACGGTAACATCCATCCCTTGATCAACAAGCCCTTTTGCTGCCTCTAGGCCAAGCAATCCTCCACCAATTACTGCTGCTTTTTTATAATTTCGGGCAATCTTTAGCATTTCTTCGGTATCATCAATTGTCCGGAAGCCCATTACACCTTCAAGCTGTGACCCTTCGATGGGTAAAATAAACGATCTTGAACCCGTTGCCATAATACATTTATCATAAGCAACTTTTTTGCCGCTTGCCGTTACAACGTATTTTTGTGCTGTATTTAGCTCTACCGCAGGATCATGGTTAATTAACTCGATATCATTTTCTTGATACCATGCTTCGCTATTTGTAATGATCTCATCTACAGTCATTTTTTTCTGTAACACATTGGACAACATAATTCGGTTATAGTTTGTATATTTTTCTTCACCAATAATGGTAATGTCATATTTGTTTGCATCTCGGTCTAATATTTCTTCTATCGTTCTAACACCAGCCATCCCGTTACCTATGAGGACTAATTTTTGTTTCATTTGTGCTTCCCTCCGATTGTGATATTATTCACTTAGTTAATTAAAGGGTATCATATCGGAATCTATAATCCTATTAGGGAAAGTCCTAATATTGTGTTTTTTTTCACTTGCAATAAAAATTAAAAAACATCTAAAGCAGCTATTTACGCCTACTTTAAATGTTCTTCATTGTTGTTTTCTGTACTTAAATTGTCACGATTATGTTGCTTATCCAAAAATTCAAGCAGTTCACTCTTTAAGCGCTTTGAAGTGCTTGGCTGCTTACCAACAGTAGAAATACTAATCACGATATCGTCCTTAGCCACCGTAGCCACATTAAAAAAGTCGCTATTTTGCTGCTGGCTACAATCATTTACCCATTGCCATTTAGTTGCATCGTTAACAACCTGCTGATTGACCACTTTATTATCTGTACAAGCAAAAATAAGCTGGGCGTCAGCAATATATTTTTTATCATAGGATGCCTGAATGATTTCCACAGCAGGATCATTTGAGATGACCTGGGCAATGTGTGGGGCAACCACGGTGATATAGCAGCCTGTCTCCCTTAATTTTTCAATTTTTCGCGCTGCGATATTGCCACCACCGATAATGACTACTTGTTTTTCTTGTAAGTTTAACATCACAGGATACATGACTAGTTCCTACTTTCCACAATGACTGAAGCGATGTCTTTCATCATGCGTGGATCAAAATCCAACGTGTCTGTGATTGTAAGTCCATTAAAATTACATTCTAACGCTGCTTTCTGTAGCTTTTGTGTAATTTCATCCACCAGATGCCCCTCAAACATAAAAAAGGGTACAACAATAAGGTGATCATAGGATTTCATAGCTTCTACAGCTAAAGGCAGAAAAGGCTCGTGTCCCCGTATGTTAGCGGGTAAAACTTTGATCTGTACTTGTGCCTCTATGCTTGCACAAATTTGCTCTAATTGCACCTGTGGCGTAGGATAACGTTTCGTACCATGAGAAACAATAATACAAATAGTATTTGCATCAGCAAGAGATTCTTCAGTCTGCAGTTTTTTTGATTTTTGTGACTCTTGACCGACCTCCACATTGTTTGAATTCTTTGTCCACGCTTGTAGTGCTGTCTCAATCCGCTCTTTTAATATCTCACTAGTTCCTGCCCGATGACCAAACGTATCTGCAAAATAAAACACTACTTCAGGATGACTTTGTCTCACCGCTTCGATTTCATTTGGAATGTCCTTAAGTGCATGTGTAGCTGCAAACAATAGTAATGGCACTGCAATTAGATGATTGACACCTTGTGCTATTAAAGCGGTTGCTTCATTTTCAATATTTTCAGCTGTATGCTCCAAAAAAGCAGTTCGATAAGGAATTTGACTCCCAACCTGCTCATGTAATACCTCTACAAAGTTTCGTAATGCCTCGTTTTTTTCACCTTTTTGGCTACCATGGGCAATATACAAAATCCCTTCCATTTCATGGCCTCCCTCATCTACATCCCTTGTTGCACTACCCTCTTATTGCCAAATCATTAGATTAAAAATCAAGTAGCTTTTTCTTAAGTGCATACTCCACAAGCTCGGGACGACTTCGTAAATTTAGCTTCTCCATAATTTTTGCCTTATGGGCTTCTACTGTCTTCACAGATATGAATAACATCTCTGCGATATCTTTATTTCCGTACCCCTTCGCTATCAAAGGTAAGATTTCCAGCTCTCTCATTGATAATTTCTCGAATAATTCGTCACCGTGAGGTTGATTTTCATCGTTAATCAGCTCCATAGCAAAGGAGTTCGCCAGCTTAGGATGGATATATCTTTCTCCTTCATAAATCATTCGAATGGCACGCAGCAATTCCTCATCTGGCGCTGTTTTTAATATATAACCTGACGCACCACTTTTTAAAACGTGAAATAAGTATTCCTCATCATCATGCATCGTTAAAATAATAATTTTCGTATCAGGAAAATCACTTTTTATTTTACCTGTCGCAATCAATCCACTTTCTCCTGGGGGCATGCTTAAGTCCATAATAAGAATATCAGGTTTATATTTTTCAACAACTTCATAGGCTTCGACGCCATCTGCCGCTGTACCGATGACTTCCATATCATCTTGAAAATTTAAAATCATTGAAAAACCACTTCGTACCACAGCGTGGTCATCCGCGATGACTATTTTCATAAAGAAGATCATTCCTTCCTTTCCCATCTCCAATTGGAACCTGTAAATGCACGGTTGTCCCTTTGCCAGGGATAGGAATTACTTTAAATACACCACCTACTAACTCCGTACGTTCCTGCATCCCATACAAGCCAAGCCCTGTACCTCGGGGTGTATTGCCTAATTCAAATCCGATTCCCTCATCCTTTACAATGAGCTGTAGCTTATGATCACGCTCAAATAAAGATACCTGCACCGTATCCACTTGGGCATATTTAATCGCATTAAATACCGCCTCTTGACATACACGATAAATAACCGTTTCTATTTCACTTTCATACCGCTTGTGCAACAAGTCAGAGGTAAAATGAATCGTCAAGCCATAACTCTGCTCGATGCGTTTAAACTGTGAGCGAAAAGCAGCCACAAGTCCAAAATCATCCAAGGTTGCAGGCCGTAATTCTACCGCCAATCGTCTAATATCGTCTAGTAGCCTTGTCATGGCTGCTTCGGTATGTTGCATTTTTGTGAGCAAGCTTTCATCCTGAGTCATATATTTGAGCACGCGCATATCAACGACAGCACTCATCAATTCTTGTGCAATACTATCATGTAATTCTCTAGATATTCGTTTACGCTCATTTTCTTGTGCTTCAATGACATGCTTCATCATTTTGTTTTGAAATAGCCTCTCCTGTGTTTGGTATTGGGCCGTTAAATTTTTTAGCATAAGAACACGTATTCCACTCTCATCATCCAGCTTGTGAAAAGAAGCGGTAAAGGGCTCGATCCCACCATTTTGAGTTTGCAAAAAAACTTGAAAAGAACTCATGTCTGCTAAATCTGGACGGCTCATATAACAATCGTTGCAGGTACGAATTTCCTGTTCACTTGTATATCCTCTGCATGTTCCACAAATCGCCTTTTCTTCCCCCATAGATACGCGCTCTAATACATCCTCATCTACAATTTGCTCAGCAGCAGGATTCATGGCGATCACTTTTCCCTCACGATCAAAGAAAAAGATAGCTTCCATCGTATTTTCATATAGCTTACTCATCATGACATTAAACTGATCTTTCCCTATGTGTGAAATCAACTTGTAGTTAACTCCTTTCCATTCAACTCACCGATCCCACTTCGAGCTAAATCAAGTAGGTCCTGTAAATGTTGTTTGGTTGCTTGCTGCTTACCTCGAAACCCACCTAATAAAACGCCTGCGACGCGTTGATCATTCCATAGCGGGACAGCAACAAGGCTTGTTAATTTCTCAAAATTAATAATTGGGTAATTAAAAATACTATCTGGTTCAATACATTCCGCCACAGAAGGAATAAACATCGGTTTTCCCGTTTTAAATACAATACCAGGTACACCTTTGCCAGATCTCAACACCACTTGCTTATACCGATCATTTAAGTTGCCAGATACGTATTTCCATTTAATTAAATAATCAAACTCAGCTGGCTCAACTAAAGCAATCGCCATAAACTCATATTGGAAGTTAGCGCGTATCTGGTCCAACTCAGCTTGTAAATCCACTTTTTTTTGCATCATTTATTCTCCTAAAACATAGAAAAGAAGACTGTCTAAAGATCTTTCATCGTCTTTTCTTGTTCAATTTATCTATTATACAGATTATGACATGACGTCATTGTGATTTGACGCATTTTTTGAATCCTTAAATATGACTTACTTCATATTAGAACATAACTTATATATACAATAGCCTAGAAAATAAAAAAAGCCCAGAGATGAAGGTCATCTTTGAGCTTTAAAAAACACACATTTATTACTATTGCTTGTCAAATTTTATTTTGAATGCAGTAAGCGTGCTAGTTGGCGCATTTTTTAATTTAACTACGAGTGAGGCGTTTGGCGCCAAATAATTAAAAATACCACCCGATAAACTAGTACCACTAATATTTCCTAATTTGATGCTTGAGCCATTGGCATAAACGAGATAATATTCTCCTTGTAACTTTCCTGCGACTTGGGATGTACTATTATCGTTATAATTAGCGTTCGTAATTCGAAAAACAGCAGTCTGAGTTGTTGTACTTGAATTGGTATACTTAAAGTCTACTGTGTCATTATTACTTAAAGCATGTTGAACAAAATAGTTAAGCTGGGGAATGGTTACGGTAGATGAGGCTGCAAAAATAGTAGGCATGCTAGTGAGCATCAAAACAATTGCAACAACCATTGTAAACAAGTTCTTCCGTTTCATCATATTCCTCCTCTTTTATAAAAACTATTTATTTCTAATTATACTATATATTAGTTTTGTTTCTTTTGTAAATTTGTATTTTGCATATTGCAATAATATATTTATATACACTATACACACCTGTGTCTTATCTATTAAAAAAAGACGTGCAACTTACACGTCAGTAGATAAACCTATTATCTTTTTCAAAAATTTTGATACTCAACATAATATGTCCCGCATGTAGGGCTTTAACCACGATTTTGCTACACTACGCCTTCCTTTCAGGAATACCTTACACGATATCAATCTGAGGTTGTAATGCTGTGAAAAAACCACGTTGGGTGAATCACTATCTCAACCAGTCTAGGAATGCCCTAGAACATATTGGGCGTGGTTCCTTTTCTATATTCTTTTTATATTCCTGCAATTTCTCTAAATTTATTAAATACCATTAAGTAATCACCGAATAGTGCTGCCAACATTCCCTCTATTAATGCTTGTTTCTGTGATTCAATTTCGTTTTTAATTCTATCCTCAATATTTCCTAAAGTAGTATTAACCAGTACTGTCGGTACAGATAAATTAGTTATGATTTGTTCTATAAAAGCAGAAATCTTTGTAAGAAAATCCTCTTGTGGTTTATTTCCAGTATAATTTGTCTCAACAAAGTAAACGACTACATCACATTTTATAGAATTTTCATTTAAGGTTAATTTAACTTCAGGGATTGATTTAACAGGAATCGCCTGCTCAATAGGAATTAATTTACTTTTTAAATATTCTTCACATAACCCCTCTGCTTCCTTAATTGCTTTTTCTAACAGTCCTTTAACATCAAAAAAATCTTTGATTTGTTTTTTTAATTCTTCAAGCTGATTTAACATTTTTTTTGCTTCATCACTCGGATTTGGAACACTATTTCTCACTTCGTCAAATGCATTATTTATTTCTTTAGTTAATTTGTCCCTGGCTGCTTTTTCTAATGCTTCCCGGATTTCTTCTGGTGTAGGAATATGAACAGGTAAATCAACCGGGGGTACATGAATAGGTGGTACCCGTAGCACCCGAGTTGAGATACTCCGATGAGACATTGAATGGAGTTCAGTACTATCCTCGAGCTTGATCTGGCTAATTCGACTTTTTGCATCTAAAATTATCGATTGAATATCTTTAGAATTATCACTCGTAATGTCAGAAGAATTATTTATTTTTTCCACTGTTTCGTCAATAATCTTTTGTATCCTTGTTAAAAGCACGAACCACACATCCCTCAATTATTTTAAAGTTATATTTACCAAAATAAATAAATTTATACCTTAAATTAATTAAATTATTAAATGAATTAATTTCATAATGCATTAGTTTTAGAATCGCACACTAACCTAATCTGACGAGTAGATTTTTGAAATGTTTACTGTTTCTCTTGTTGTTTAAAACTCAGACGGTCACGCGCTAACTTTGTTCAGTTGTAAACCAACCTTACAAAATAAAAATGTGCATTAGCTTTTTAGACCTGTTCGGTGCCTTATGTTATTTAATTGAAAAAAATTTCTTAAGATAGGCATTCACACTTTCGACAACTGAAAGTATTTTGGCAAGCTCTTCCATCGTTTGGAGCCTCGAGTAGGCGCTTTATATTTTCTTAAATCGGTTGCAATTTTTATCTTGTATACCTTCATATCGCCGAGGGCTGTATTTTCGCTCTAGTCATAAGCTTATAGTAATGAATAGCAAATAAAACAACTCCAACTCCACATGCAATCACTTCAGTGATGGTTGTAGACCAGATAAACCCACTTAATCCCCACCATTTGTGCATTATAATAATGACCGGAATAAATAATCCGCCTTGGCAGATCGCCATAATATTAGCAGGTATCGCCTCTCCTGCAGCTTTGAAAATGCCACCAAACCATCCTGCAAAGCCATTAAATATAGCAGAGACAAGCATTGCTATCAAAATGGATGTCCCAACCTGCTGTACATTAGGATCATTAGAAAACCATCCAATCACTGTATCCTTGAACAAGTAGACTAGCAATGTAAATCCACCTGCAATACTGCCAATTAGCCATGCTGAGTAACGATACACCTCTTTAAGACGAATTAGATTAACACTAGACACATTATATGCAATTAGCGGAATCAACCCTAAATAGATGCCCATCGTCACGAATTCAGGAATTTGTGAGAGACGTAATGCAATGCCAAAGGAGGCAACTACATGTTCGCCATACCCCATAGAAAAATTGTTCAGTAACAGCGCTGTAACGATAAGAAATGAAGCTTGCAATAATTCAGATACACCAATTTTATAAATTTCAAGTTGATCCTTAATGGAAATCATGTGAGGTACAAGAAAACCTCGCATCGATTCACTTTTAAAATGTAAAAAATAAACGTAATATAAGGTTGATGCTAAGTTAGCCAGGATCATCGCCAATGCCGCACCAAATACATGCCAATTAAGAACAAGAATAAAAAGCACATCCAAAATTAAACTAACAACAATACTGATAAACATGCCATATATTGATTCCTTGGATGCCCCTTCTGCTCGTACTAATTGTTCTAGAGCAAAATTCCATATTACCGTAATTCCACCAACAAGAAGCATCAACATATAGGTTTTTGTATAGTCAAAGGTTAGCGCATCTGCTCCCAAAAGTTCAACTAATGGCGTTGTGAATGAAAGTGCTAAGATGGCAATGATGGCGGAAATTCCTATGCAACTATAAAAGGTATATCCTGCAATTCGTGCCGATCCTTTCATATCTCCTTTAGCAAGCAATCGGGTAATAAAAGTCCCGCCCCCTACACCTAACATGTTTCCAATCGCCATTAGTACGGTGAAAATAGGTAAGCCTAATGTAATCGCACTAAACATTGCAGTATCATTAACAAGTCCAATGAAAAAGGCATTCATAATGTTATAAAAAGTACCTACTGACATCCCGATAATCATCGGTATGGATAAATGGGCAATGGCTTTACGAATCGGCACATCCTTTAAATAAGATAAATTAGAAACTTCTATTTTTTCCATATTAACTCCTCATTTCGCCTTAATAGTTAGATTTATAACAATTAGAATTCTAAGTAAATGGGTAACAATAGCTATATGCTATTGCTTTTACATGATTACAGGTTTTGATTCACCTTGATAAGCAAGCTTAGCAGCGTTTCACGTTCCTGTGGTGTAAGTGCCTGTGTAAGCTCTTCTTCTACCTGACCAAAGCTGGTATAAAATTGCTCAATCAATTCCTCGCCTTTAGGTAAGACGTAAAGTTTCTTTTGTCGTTCATTATCCGATTGAATTTTCCGTTCAATATAGCCGTTTTTCTCAAGCCCCTGCAGCATACTTGTAATCGTTGCACCCCGACGATCAAAGTGTTCAGCTAGCTCCTTTTGGATCAAACCCTTCTCCTGATGCTCATGAATATAACCAATCATTTTAGCCTGCTGTGCGTTTAATCCTAAATGTGAGGTCTGCTCATCCGCTTTACGCTTGACCTTGATCGCAATCGATTGAAATAAACTTGAATAAGGTGTGTTTTTACGAAGCATTGATGTTCCTCCTTACAGCAAATCAAATAGTTAGATTTCTAATTGTTCGTGGTTTAACTATATGTTTAAATTAGTGAAATGTCAATCATCTAAATAATTATTTACATAATGATATATACAGTATTATCACTTTCAATTGGTTCTATTGCCACGATAATGTTATCAAAGAAATCATACAAAGGGATATTACCACATATATCCTGCAATATTTTTTCATAAAGTTTATTATCATAAATTTCATTATAAATATTGGCGAAATAACCTAATATTTTTGTGTATTCTATTGTAAATAAAATTATTTTTTTACTATATTCTATCTTGTATTTCTTCTTAACACTTTCATCAGTGAGATAACCAGCTATCTTATCACCAATCCTGCTCACATCATTAATCAGTGTGTCAATTTCCCATAATGATAAGCTCTTTAAATCGCCTTCCTTGTTAGGCGGGGGAGAGATTGCAAACAGCAAATGTTCATCTTTGAATTTGTCTGGAATATCTTTCAAAATAATCTTACAAACATCATTTTCATATATTTTAGGAAGCTCCAGCTCCTCACTATTAAAATTAGTATTTTCGATTTCAAAAACTAATTGATTTTTTATTTTTGTTTTATATATATAAGAATTCAAGCTTTTTTTTAATGAAATATCAATTTCTAATGCAATACAACTATCTATAACCTTTATTAAATCCTCTTGTAATATTTTCTCATATTTGTCGTGGGCAACGTTATTGGTTTCTTCTAACTCTATATGTATAGATTTTAATTCTATTTCAAGAATATCGTCTTTATTATCACAATTAACAAAAGTCATATCAACATTATTTCCCTTACCCCAAAACTCTTGGTCAGGGCACGATTGATGCAAGTATTTCCTGCCAAAAACATCCTTTAAAACATAGATATATCTACATTCTATATCTCTACCCCTTGCCTTACATTGTTCGCAGTAATTAAATTCCATAATAGCCCTCTTTTTTAAATTAGCTCTAATTTGGTTTTTTTTAATTGTATTCGACAATATCCTATATTTGTCCTTTTAATCGAAAGAGTAAGAGCTTACATACCCAAAATTTTATATCCGATTATCATTTATAGTATTATATTTGTACAGCTAGTTCTTATAATAAATCACTATAGAAATGGAGACCCATGACATGACCTACACACTAGGTAGCATTCCTTGGCAACGAATAACCACCGCCTATGGTAGAGGAACTGAGATTCCACAGCTTATTGCTGATAAAAAATATCGAAAAATCAGTGAACTTATTGAGCATCAAGGCACCTTGTGGCAGGTAACGCCATGGGTATTGCGAGTTTTACTCCAAGAGCTTAGAGAAAAGCAACCTGAACAAATCAGTGCAGATGAAGTTCACTTGTATCTCGCTGTTGCTGGGGTTATTCCTATTGAAGAACTAAGTTTAGATTCCAGCATAGCGGTTAAAACGATGGACATGTTACTTGATGAAAAATATTTATGGCCTGTGGATGAAGAGGAAGATGAGCTCGAATGGGAAGAAGAAGAAGCGATAGGTTACGACATCCAAGCTTTTCGTAGCTACTACTATTTTAGTTATGTGTTATTGCAGGAGGCATTACCTGTGTTCAAGCGGATTCTAGCTGAGCATGGGGATGATGATATTCGGAGCGATATAGAGGAATTGATAGCTTTACTAACGCCTTGATTAAATATTTAAAAAATAAGCTTACCCCATGAACCGATTTATTAAATTCGAGATGGAAGGTTCATGGGGGAACATTTTAGATTAAACCTTCTCCACCTGCAACACCGTCACCTGCTTCACCGTCAGCGCAGGCTGGACTTGTTCCTCCGACAATACCTTTAGCTTGAGCAAGCTTTTAAGCTTTTGATTATCCACCTTAGATAATAATCGCCACAAGTCAGGATCAGGTAATGACTCCAGAAGCTTTTGATCATCATATTCATGTCGTTGCTGTACAATTGTCTTCACTTTGTATTCCCCAACCTGTGTTTCATATGTACCTTGCTCCACAAGGTAATTCACAATGTCATCCCGCAATACGGCAAGCTTCGCTTCGATTTCCTTTTGCTGCTGCTTTAATTCAAAGTAATTTGCAACCTTCAATTCCATTTAAAGCACCCTCCCTTTGTTTCATAGTTATGCTTTAATAGGTATGCTTTACAAGGTAAGTTTAAGACACATCTCCCAATCTTTATGGAGCCGAACAGGTTTTTCCTATGTTTATCTTATTTTACTTCTCTTATAACCTTTCCTAATTAGCTTTCTTATGATTTTAAGATTGAGCCGATTATAATAAATTTCCCCCTTGTGGAAATATATTGAAACGTCTATAATTTAAATTGACTTGAAATTAAGTCAATAACTAATCGAGGTGAAATGATGGCACGAAATGCAGAGAAAAATGAACAAGTCAGAGAAGCAAGACGTCAGCAAATCCTTGATGCTGCCTTGACTACATATATTCGATTTGGATTTCATGGTACAGATATGGATATGGTGGCGAAGGAAGCTGGGTTAGCTAAAGGTCTACTGTATTATTATTACAAGACGAAAAAGGAGTTGTTTAGGGAGCTATTTACCGTCATGTTTGAAAAGAGTTATGCCCTCTCCAACAACATTGTTACACAATCAGAAGGTCTTAACCCTGTAGAACGCCTAGTCTACTATTGCTATCACATGTTTGTAATCAATGAAGAAAATCCCCGTATTTTGCAGTTCAGTATACGGGTTCCATTTGATGCCTATGCTGTATTTGGGACTGAGGGCTGGGATGAGGGTGTACTCAAATCTAAGCTACATAAGGAGACATTAGCAACTATAATTGGCGAAGGAGTAACACAGAAAATCATCCCCGATACGAATCCAGATCAAGCTGCAAATAGCTTCTGGTCTGTATTTGTCGCTAATGCTTTCGAATATGCAAAACTCATGGAGGGAAAACAAAACCTAGTAGAAGATAGAGTTCAAAGTGTGAGGAATGTTGTTCAATTTTGCTTTCAAGGATTAGGGATTAACTATGAACGATGGAACGATTACCTTGAACAACTGGTTGCTACAAGCACTAATCGGCAAGGGGTGGAATATCATGAAGGTTTATAAAAATAGCAAAGCTGAACAAAATGTGATGTCTTCTTATGATAAGTTTCTTAAGTTATGGAATGTAGATTTAGAAGAACGAGACTTGAATACCTCCTATGGGATGACACATGTGATACTGTGTGGCAAAGAGCACCTTCCCCCGCTTGTATTGTTTCATGGTGTCGGCGATAACTCAGCGCTGATGTGGGTGTATAACGCGAAAGCACTATCAGAACACTTTCGAGTGATTGCGATTGACACAATTGGTGGGCCAGGTAAAAGTCGTCCGAACGAAAATTACAATGCCACATTTGACGTTGTCCAGTGGATTGATGAGATTCTTTCACTTCTTTCAATCTCTTCGTTACAAAAAGTTTATATGGCTGGGGTATCTAACGGCACGTATCTTGCACAAAAGTATGCGGTTTCGCGTCCAGATCAAGTCATAAAGCTAGTTTGTATGGCTGGCTCTCTTCCTATTGGTAATTTTGGTAGTATGAAAGTTATGATGAAGGTCTTCCTTCCAGAAGCCCTATTTCCGACTAAAAATAATATAACTCGACTTTTACGAAAATTAACGGGCGCTAATCACCGCATATTTACAGATGATCCCACCCTATTTGAACATTACTGCTATCTTCTCAAAGGCTTTAACAATATGGCTATGCGTTATCATAAAATTGTACATTTTAATGAAGAGCAAATTAAAGTAATCCGTGACAAAACCTTGTATTTAGTTGGAGAAGATGACCCCTTTGCACAACTAGGCGGAAAAGAGGCTTTATTACAATATAAAATGAACGCACAATTTTTCCCACAGGTCGGTCATGGAATTAATCACGAGATCGCGGATCAAGTGAATGAGATTGTGATCGGCTATTTACTAGGAGATAAATAGGAAAAAGTAAACTTAAACTACAAAGCTACAGTCCGTGCATTTGCTCCTCTGCTTCATCCCAAGGGACAGAAAACCCTTGACCTTTTGCACAAAAAATCGAGCTGGATGTATACTCTGGGTCTGCATCCTTTCGATAGGCTATACGTTGTATAATCTCATCTTGCATGTGACACGGAAAATAACCTGCTAGCTTCAAGCCCATGGTTGCCCTTCCTTGGCTATATGAGGCAAGCTTTACTCCATAATCTAGCCAAGCTGACACGGGTACAATTCCAGTTATAATGGCATGGGTATCACTTAGATCTGGAGGTTCAAATTTTCCATGTGCTTCACTGATGTCCTGCATAATCTTACCAACCCGATCTAACTCAGCTGTGATCTTCACATCATAATAAGGTTCAAGTAATATAGATTCTACTTTTTCTAAGCCTTGACGTAATGCTCGATAAGTAGCCTCTTTAAAATCTCCTCCACTTGTATGCTTCACATGTGCACGTCCATTTACTAACGTAATGACAACATCTGATAATGCAGAGCCCGTTAGCATGCCATGATGCTCCCTTTCCTGTAAATGCTGTAGCACTAAATTTTGGTATCCCACTGCTAAATCATCAGGATGACAATCATTTTTCACTACAATTCCTGTGCCACTTGCTCCTGGCTCCAGCTTTAAATGGACTTCTGCATAATGTCCTAATGGCTCAAAATGCCCATAACCAAATACTGAACTTGATATCGTTTCTTTATAAATAATTTCTGGATGATCAAAGGCGATCGCAACGCCAAACCGCTCTAACACAACCCGTATTAACACCTCAAGTTGTATCAAACCCATTACCGCGATATGGATTTCCCCCGTTTTTTCAAACCAGCTTGCCTGCAAAGCAGGATCTTCATCATTTAATCTGCAAAAATAAGACCAAACGATGCGAGGATGCTCCTTCGATAAAATAATGACACGTGCACGAAGGGCTGGCTCTAGTTCATACGAAACATTTTTTTGTTCATTGCCAACGACAGCCCCCGCAGGTAAAGCGGTTAAACCACATACCGCAAATAAATCACCCATCTGGACATCCTGAACAGACCTCAGCTCTTCCCCATGAACAAGCACAATTTTTGTTATTTTTTCATGAAAGCTCTCTGTAGCCGTGTGGTAACTTATTGTGTCCCTTATCTTTAATGAACCCGCGAGCGCCTTCATGTACGTATAACGAACGCCTTGCTTATCATAACGAATTTTATACACTTTCCCTACAAATGGAGCTGTTGTAGCTGATTCATGGTCAACTTTAATCAGATTAGACTGATCAGACATAACAGAACCCTCAGGAACTCGTTCAGTTCTATCTTTAGTCACTGCTTCTAGCATATTTAAAAACATTTCAACCCCTGCTCCAGACAAAGCTGATCCAGATAAGCACGGAAATAGCTCTCCTGCTTGAAATTTAGCAATCCATCGCTGACGGAAATAAGCAGTATCCTGTGCTAGATCATAATTACCCTCTATGTATTTCTCCATAATTTCATCATCTTGCTCGGCTAAAGAGGCCACCTGTTCTTCTGTCCAAGTCTCTAAAAAACTTCTAGCAGCAATTTGATTAGTAAAATCACTAACCTGTGTCGTCAATTGATGATGAATTCCCCTCAGCACTTTATCTATATCTGCACCTTCACGATCTACCTTATTAATAAAAAACAGAGTTGGAATGTGACGCTTAGAAAGAAGCTCCCACACCGTTTCCGTATGTGCCTCCACACCTTCTACAGCACTAATCAGCACCACCGCATAATCCATAACAGACATTGCCCGCTCCATTTCAGATGAAAAATCCACATGACCTGGTGTATCAATCAAATTAAAGGTTTTTCCGTTCCAGCTTAATATCGCCTGATCTGCAAAAACCGTAATGCCTCTTTCTTTCTCAATCACATGACGATCCATAAAAGCATTTTGATGATCTACTCGGCCCGCTTGTCCTATACTGCTAGATATATACAATAATTGCTCTGCAAAAGTTGTTTTGCCAGCATCCACATGCGCAAATAAGCCTACCGTTTGCTTCAAGCTTCATCCCCCACTTCTTCTCCATATTATATCAAATATAAACAGAGAATGAGCAGGGGATGTCCTATCCCTTAATCGTAAAAACAGGCTCCATCTCAGCTACAATATCTGCCATCCCATAGTCGATATGGGACTGAATGACAGACGTAATATCCTTATACGCATAGGGGGCTTCCTTCTTCAGTTCATCTTCCCACTTCTGTATAATATCTCTGCGATTTCGTAGATCAGGACGCTTCGGATCAATCGGATTAATAATCGTGAAATTCTCTATAAATTGTCTGAACAAGGCATCATCCACTTGAAGTGAACTTCCTCGCGAGCGTTGTCGTCCTGCGCCATGACTAGCACTACACAGACTATCACGATTTCCTTTGCCTGCTAATAAAAAGCTATGCGCCCCCATGGAGCCAGGAATCATAACAGGTTCACCCGTAGCATAAAAAGGAGTGGCACTCATCTGCTCTGCTGACTTCGCTGTACATGAGCCTTTACGATGTAAGAAGCCCTCTACGCCATCCACTGTTTCCTCCCACACATAGTTATGCGGAGCATCATACAGCAATTCATAATGGAAGTCTCTTATTTCTTCAGATAATGACTTATACAGCATCAAACCAAGAAAAAGACGATTCGCAAACGCAAAATTAGCGGCATTATGCAGCAGGCTCCAAAACGCTTGCCACTCCTGCTCATAACGTTCTGATTTAGGTAAAATGTAGATATCGTTTTCCGGATGAGTTAGGTTAGACGGATAAATTTTCTTCATCATTTCTTTAATATACAGTGCACTTTGATGCCCAACACTAACTGAACCAGTGTGAATCATAAATACAATTTGCCCCTCATGAATGTTCCATTCATTTGCAATAGCATGGTCATGTATTCTCTTTACCTTTTGCACTTCTACAAAATGATTGCCCCCACCAATCGAGCCAATCTGTGCATCCCGACTTAAGCTAGTAGTACCGATAAATTGCTCAAAGCCAAGCGCTTCATTGGTGATAAAGGAACCCATTTTGTTCACATTCGACAAATCAGACTCTTGCTGCTTCGCATCATAATACTTCCAGATTCCTTCATTTTTAAGCGTTGCATGTGATTCTTGTATTCCAATTAATCCTCTTTTTAAAATAGCCTCACGTTGCACAGATGTCATCGGGATATCACGTCCGCCCTCAAAAAAGACGTGACTAATCTTCCATTCAAGACGTGGCAAATGTGCTCTGATCTCTTCCTCCTTCAAATCCGTCGTATAAAATCGCATTCCACAATTAATATCCTTTCCAACCGCTTGTGGAATGACAAACCCTTCCGTAAACATCGTTGTTCCAATCGGTATACCTGCACCCTTATGAAAATCCGGCGTAATGGCAACTTCTCTAAGCTTTGCATTGCGACCTAAAAAATGAGGATCTGCTTGCTTAAGCTGGTTGATGTATTGTTCTAAAGTCAATAGACGCTCAAGCTCCTCTATCGCATTTTTCTCTATTTTGACATCGTCATGAATGAAGAAGGAGACAGGGGTCTTACTTTTTGTTCTATTATTCCATTGTTTTTGAATGTTATTTTCCATAATTCCATGTTATAACAAAAGCAAAAGGGCATTAAGGTAAAGAAAAGTTTTAGTTAAACTTTACTGGATTAAAATAGCATTCACAACAATGCTTATTTTTTTGCAATCTTAAACGTAAACTCCCATTTCGCCTCGTTTCCTGAGTATCTGCCCCGATTTTCAGTTACAATCACTTTGAGTTTCTTATTAAGCGTCTTTTTAATCGAAGATACTTTAATGGATGCTTCTTCTTCATTGTAATCAGGGATTTTATCCTGCTCTTCTGCATATGCACTTAATTTGATGTTATCACTTGGCTTTAATTTCAGCTTTACAGATTTACCTTCTGCAATCACCTTGCCATTAATTGTTGCTTCGGTTGCCCACTCATTGCCTACATGATCATTTTCTACTAGCTTAGCACTAACGAAAGTAACTGTAACATTAACCGTTTTGTCCGCTTTCGCTTTTTTGTTTGCCGCATCCACATGAACGGGTTGTACAAACAACATTGTAATCAACAGGATAATCGATAACGCTGAACAGAACATTTTTTTCATTTTAATACTCCCTCTCTAACAGAAAACATTTCTATTTTAAAACTATTAATTATTATAGTAGTCTTTGCAAAAATAGGTCTTATGAGGGGGTAATTTGTATTTTTTTTAAATAAAAAAGCAAAAACAAGACTTTTAGTCCTATTTTTGCTCACTAAGTTTAGTTAACAGCTTAATAATTCCCGCTCGATTTTTAGCTAACTTCATATATTTGGGTAAGCGATACGAAGCTGTACGGTGTATAAAACGAGAAGGTTTCTCTCTTAAATCTGCTGAAATATAATCAATTAAATAACTTAAATGCTCCTGATTCAGTGCCCATACCGGTTTCCCTTGGTAGTTATCCTTATAGTAATATTCCAGATTAAAGATAGGATCATGCCCTTGCTTAATATCACTTTTGTAGTAGCATGATACCTGTGTTTTTTGTAAGACAGTTTGATTTAGCTCATGACAATAGGGACACTTTATATGAATATGCTTATGCCCCCACTGCTGTTGATTGTTAATCTCCAAGTTATACCAACGTTCACAGGTGTCGCATATTCCACTAGCCCGATAACGATATTGAGCCTGCTCTCGTTGAACATACATGCATTGTGTGCAATGCACCTGAATAAAGGAAGTAGACTCCTTTTTCACTTTTATAATTCGGGCTAAACCTTGACAATTCGGACATCGCACTGCAACAGGGGCTCCTTCAGATAGAATGGAATAAAAAGAAAACGGCTCTCCTAACTGATCTACAAACCTTTTCATCCTTCCACCCCGCTATCACTCTCTTTTACATCATTCTCTTTTGTTTAATCAATTAATTTATGCTGATACCACAACTCACCTTTATATCTACGTAGGAACAACAATCCCCTGACGCCCCACTCCAAATTCATCGCAACCCAGACGCCCATAATTCCATATCCTAATGTAATACCTAATATATAACCAAGCACAACCCGGAATAACCACATGCTTAACATCGAAACCATCGACGTATATTTAGCATCTCCTGCGGCGCGAAGAGCTGCTGGCGTCATAAAGCTAATCGACCATAACGAAATTTGCCCAATCAATGTTATCATTAAAATCCAAAATATATCACTGACGATCTCTTGCGGTGGTTGAAAAAATGAAATGAGCGTATTGAAAAATGGCATGCAGAGTAGCCCCATTAGCAACAATAAGCCTGAGGACAACCATATAAATGACCTAATAAACTTTCTTGCGTCCTCTATATTTTTTTGCCCCACACATTGCCCTACGACAGTGATTAAGGTCAACATCAGTGCATTAGATGGGATTTGAAATAACATCGATAATGAGGCCGCTATCGCATTTGTTGCAATCGCATTTGTCCCTAAGCTAACGATAAAAATTTGAGTTAAAATTTTACCGCCGTTAAAAAACATCTGTTCTGCCGCAAACGGTAAACCAATAAACATAATTTTTTTAAGCATCGTTAAATTAACATGAATCAGTTCTTTTAGCTTCAAATGTAAGCTATGATCGACACGAATCAAGTAATAAATCGCGCACCCCGCGGCAAGGTATCTTGCCAAATTCACTGAAATCGTCATCCCGTAAATTCCCATATGAAGGCCATGAATAAATAACATATTTAAGCCAACGTATACGAGATTCATAATAAGCGATAATACGAGGGAAGCACGCATTTTACCAATCCCTCTTAATGCACTACACACCGCCTCAACAATCCCGATCCCAACATAAGAAATGCCACTGCCTATTAAATAAATTCTAGCGTTCTCAAAAACCAAAGGGTCTGCTTGACCAAATAAAAGATTTAATAAAGGGTTATGTAATACGATAATAAATAAGCCTATTCCAAAGGACAGCAAAGCCACAGACGATACGGTTCCTGCTGCGGACTTAGATACCATAACATCATTGCGACTCCCTTTATATTGGGCTACCACTACCGTTCCACCTGTTGCAACAGCAATAATGACGCTAAGTAAAAATAAATTGATTGAATCTACCATATTGACAGCACTTACAGCCTCTACGCCTGAGGAGCTAATCATCGATGTGTTTAAAATGTTAAGACCAACTATAAATGCCTGATCAATCAACAACGGGATAAACAAACTAATAATTTGACGATAATCCATTGAGCTACCTGACAAGTATTTCGTTAATACACCTTGAGTTTTCCTCTTTACGATTGCGGTCTCCATAGTATCACTTTCTTTTTGTCGTATTTTTTTGCATTTCCTGTTTCTAACTTAATTGTAAGCTTTAATAGCAACACCCGCTACATGATACTCCTATAACAAAAATCTGTCAATATAATAAAATAGTTTTATTAATATGATTAAAATAACATGATTTAATGATGAACATAGTGATAAATTTGGCACAGTCATGTACCAAAAAATCAGATACAATAAAGCGAATCTTGTGTAAAGTTAAATGGAGGTTACTTCTCATGATGGAAAAGAAAATTAAAGGTTTTGATTATTTATATTTAGCTTTATACGCATTTGCAGGTATCGGTTTAGAGCTTGTGTTAGTAAATCTCATCGAACCCCTTTTTGGAATGCAGATGAACACATTTACTGTGGCACAACATATTATTCATTGGATTATCACGAGTATTTTATGGTTAGCTGTAGGGATATTGCTCATTCAGTTAGCAAAAAACAAATATGATTTTGATTTATGGGGATATACAAGTAAGTTTAAGAAGTGGCAATACATAGGCGTTTTACTTTGTATGGTCGTATCCGTAATTGCGCATTACATCGATTGGGGTGGCTTTAAGCCGTGGATAGAATATCAAACACTAGGAGGCTTAAAATTTAGCTTTCAATATATTTATTATGTCCTTGAGGCTTTTTTAATTTCTCTCATTGTTATTTTTGGTCAACGTGCTTGTGAAAAGTGGTTTAATAATGAGGTGTTCCCTTATGGTGGGATTGTACTTGCTTTATCGTGGGGACTTATGCATATCGTTTCAAAAGGGAGTATTCAAGCAGGTTTATTTACTGCCTTTTATGGATTTCTATTTGGTTCTGCTTACTTGGTTGTTGGTAAGGACTATAAAAAGGCGCTACCGCTAATGTGCTTTATGTTTATGATTTGATGTAATTTCCTTTAGCAAAGGATTTAAAAGGAACCTTACACTTGAAAAGAACCTTGCACCACAAATTAATGGTAGTGAAGGTTCTTTTTCTTTTTCATATTAATTAAATCTCACTTCGTTTATGTGATTTAGTTATTCCATGATATTATCTGGATGCGCAACTTCTTTAATTTTTTGAGCAACATGCTGCTCAGAACCAAGATAATATTTCTCAATCGGATGTAAATGCTCGTCTAATGTATACACTAAAGGAGTCCCTGTAGGTACATTAAGATCGATGACCTCATCCGCAGTTAAATTTTCCAAAAATTTAATTAATGCTCGTAAACTATTGCCATGCGCAGCAATAATGACCTTTTTGCCCTCCTTTATTTGCGGGGCAATTTCCTTTTCCCAGTAATCCTCTACGCGGACAACGGTCTCCTTCAGACTTTCCGCTGTGGGTACAGCCTCATCTGGCAGGTCTTTATATTTCACATCATGACGAGGATAACGCTCATCGTCTGCCGTAAGTGCTGGTGGAAGCACATCATAGCTTCTACGCCATAACATCACTTGCTCTTCCCCATACTTTTGTGCTGTGGTTTCTTTACTTAACCCTTGGAGCGCACCATAATGACGTTCATTAAGCTGCCATGTCTTATGTACTGGAATCCATAACAAGTCCATTTCCTCTAGTACATAATCTAACGTTTTAATCGCTCTTTTTAAATAAGAGGTATAGGCGATATCAAATACAAACTGCTCTTCCTTGAGCCATTTGCCTGCTTGCTGTGCTTCTTGTACGCCTTTTAGGGATAAATCCACATCCGTCCAGCCTGTAAAAAGATTAGCTTGATTCCATTTACTTTCGCCATGTCTAATTAATACGAGCTTATGCATGGGCCCACATCCCTTCCATCATATCTGTTATACTTTCATTACTTTCATTACCTTTATACTCTCAATATACACCTCTTCATTTCCTAATGCATCTTTCAGCAAAACAAGGGAGTTATGTAGTTTACTATATTGTGATATAATTCCAGAAGCAACCACAACAACGTATTAAAATTTTTTAAGAGGTGATTACAGCTTGAGCAAACTCGGCATCTTTTTCTTATTATCATGGTTAACCGGCAATCCGATCCTAGCGATCCTTCTTGTCCTTTTTATTATTTATATTTTAGATCGTAGCTTTGTTGGAATTTTCCCTAGTTTAACTAAGCCTTTTAAGCGACTATCGCAAATTTCTAAGCTACGTCAACAGATAGCGATGAGTCCACATGATGTCTCTTCCAGACGAGAGCTGGCAAGACTATTGATGGAACGCAAGAAATATCAAGAAGCCTATGACATCTTCCTTGGTGTGGAACAAGCACTCGCAAATTCGGCAGATTATTGGAGTGATCGAGGAATTAGCGCTTTAAAATTAGGGTTAATTACAGAGGGGAGGCGGGATATTAGTCAAGCATTAGCTATGAATGATCGTGTAAAATACGGTGAACCTTATTTGCAATTAGCACTAACACTTGCAACAAGTGAACCTGAGCTTGCTCTACAATATGCGGCGAAATATAGTGAAATTAATTCCTCGTCCATCGAGGCATATTACTTACTAGGCAAATTATACAAAAACATGGGTCATAACGAGAAAGCAAAGCAAGCTTGGACAGAAGGTGCTGGTATTTATCGGGCATTGCCAAAATATCAAAAGCGCAAAGAACGTAAATGGGCACTCCGTTGTAATTTTGCTAAGATGACAGGCTGAATTTAACCCTATGACATATACTTTAAATTTATAGTCAAAAAAGGTAGGCTCCTTCACGGAACCTACCTTTGTTATTCTCTTCCTCGTTTATCAAATTACTTTAATTATCAATCTTCTTCATCTTCAGCATCATAGATGCATTTATAATATTCTCTGCCAGACTCATCAATGAAATCAATAATTTGAAATCCAAGATTGCGGAAGAAATCCACAGTGGTATCATCTGTTATCGCCTCTAGTACGGCTGGCTTTTCTTCTAACAGCAATTCCACAATAATGCCTCGTCCATACCCTTTCATCCGTTCGTCAGGACGTACAACAAGGTGCTTTAATTCCATGATACCGTCTTTAGCGGGTTTCACACCTATTAATGCTACGTATTCCTCCTGATCCTCTAATGCGTATAAAATACGGTCATCTTCAGCATATTGCTTCATCACCTTCTGTAAAGCATCTGGATCAGCAAATACTGCATATTCTAGGAGCTCCTTTATTGAAGCCTCTTCTACCTTTGAAGAAACATTAACTAACATGCCTTTCACCTCTTATCCAACTATCTCGCATGAAACTGTACCATAAAAATACCAAATAGTAAAATTTACATTCCATTAACGCCCCGCTGATGCTCCCCTATCACTATTGAGTTAGTTAGCTGAAGAAGGATAAATCATAAGAAAGAAAGGGGATAGTTTTAAATAACCTCCTTTCTTTTCATTTTTATGGGACAAAATTACCTATAGGTTAATCCTCCCGGTCTACAAATCTCTTTTTCTATTAATGAGTGAAGCCAACAGAAGTGTTAAAGGTGTTAATATACCTACAAGATTAATTATATATAGGTAAGGAGGAACCTCTACTAAATCTAATATTTTTAGCGAAATAAGTAACCACAAGCAGACAAAACTAAAGGTAATTAAAAATATATTCTTATTTTCTACCCCAGGGATCTTTTTTAATACAAGGAAGACAGCAATAATTAATACCGAATAAATCACAAAATAATTTAATTCATGGTTGTTAATTGCAATAGGAATATCCGAGGAGAAAAGAAATTCCAAAAACACCTGAAAAAGCAGGCTCAAAAATAAGCCTGTATAATAAAAATATTTAGCCATTTTTATCTCCTTAAAATTACTACATACTCTCCAACCGAAATTACTTGCAATTCACATAATTCCTAGTATAATACTCGGTAAATATAAATTAAGATTGGAGTTGGCATCATGTCAAAAGCCGTTTATAGTATGTATGAGACCGTTAATGATTACCTAGATTTACTCAATTATGCAAAGCAGCTTCATGATGTAGAATGGCAACAAGCGATTATTCAACAGTTAAAACAACTGCATAATTCTAATTTTTCTTTAAATGAAACTACTGAGGAAATTAAGTATATTCAGGGTACTGAGAAAGTTAAGGGTATTAAAGATGTTGAAAGTGACACTACCTCCACAAAGCTATGGGATCGACTCGATGAAATTAATACGAATATGATCAGCTTATTCCTTGCAATCAGTCAAACTAAGGACGAGGAAGAAAAAAACGTACTGTTACATGCACTCCATGAGCTAAAGCAAGAGCAAATTATAGTTTCGGAAAAATTAAAAGCCCAATTTTAAAAAGTCAAAGATATAGAAAAAAAGCATGATCACATTTTATATATAATAATGTTCACTAAATGAAGGAGGAATGCCTACCTATGATTACATATAAGATAGGGCAAGAAATTACTGCAACCCAGTTGATTGAGTTATTTCGTTCATCTGGCATTAAACGTCCCCTTGATCAGCCTGAGCGAATTAGCAACATGATAAAGCATTGTGATATTTTATATACGGCATGGGATAACGATACGCTAGTTGGTGTGGCTAGAGCGATCAGTGACTTCAGCTATTGCTGTTATCTATCTGATCTTGCAGTCGCTAAGTCACACCAACAGCAAGGGATTGGTGAAGCTCTCATTCAACATGTACGTGACCATCTTGGCGATGAGGTTTCACTGCTTTTATTGTCTGCGCCCACTGCAATGGACTATTATCCTAAAGTAGGCTTTGAGCTTGCGAATAACGCCTTTTTAATTAAACGAAAGCGTTAGTGATTGGACATCTGGCCTTTGTTTTGCTATTGCCTTTATTATGCTGTAAGTTTAAATAAACCTGCTCCATGCGCTGCTAACTCTACCTGTAACACTTCTGATTTCGTTCCGACATCTTCTCTTAGCCATAAATCGCGAACAGCATAGTTTGTATCCTCAGCTAACCCTAGCTCAGAGAAGTTTACCTTTACTTGCTCCTTTTGCTCACTAAGGTTAAACATCGCTACATAAATACTTCCATCTTCATCAAGTGCAGTCCATACCGCTTGCGAATCAGTACGATATACTTGCTTATTTTGATTGGAATGTGTCGTGATTCTAATGACTTCAGGATTCGTAATTAACTTTAGTGTCCACTCGTCATTGTTACGTAGTTCCCCGCCAAAAAATAAAGGTGAACGGAAAATACTCCATAGGGTCATCATCGTTACTTGCTCATTCTTTGTAAATTGACTCCATTTAGGTTCATGATCAGAATGAGTACGTACTCGAATATTTCCTAAAGGCAGCATGTCACAGTCAGGCCAATTCCCTTCCCCGCTAATCCCTTCCCATTTTTCACAACGCTCAAACATATCCGCGAGCAAACGCCAAGAATCCCAGAAATCATCCGTCATTCTCCACATATTTGCATTTGCTGTTAACAGCTCAGCCTCTTCTCTTGGTGCAGGCCCAGGGGACAAACTTAACACCATCGGTCTCCCACAATGATCTATCGCTTTACGAATCATTTCGATTTCCTGATCGTGAATACCATATAACCTTGAAGCGGCAATATCATCTACCTTGACAAAATCAACACCCCACTGCGCATATAGCTCAAATAATGAATTGTAATATTGCTGTGCGCCCTCTTTTGTACAATCTACCCCATACATATCTGTATTCCATGGACAAATTGAATTCGGATGGGCGATCTGTCGTGCAGTAACTGTTGTTCCTAAAATCGGAGTATTTCTGTGAACAGCTTGGCGAGGAATACCACGCATAATATGAATTCCAAACTTTAAACCCAAATCATGTACATAGTCACTAAGCGGTTTAAAGCCCTTGCCACCCTCCGCAGACGGAAAGCGATTCACAGCAGGCATAAGTCTAGAATATTCATCCATTTCAAGCTCAGTAAATGAACGATATTCATGAGAGTATGCACCTGGCTCATACCACTGAATATCCACAACGACATACTCCCACCCATATTGCTTTAGATGTGTAGCCATATACTTGGCATTGCCCCGAATCTCTTCTTCGTTTACACTAGCCCCATAGCAGTCCCAGCTATTCCAGCCCATAGGTGGCGTTACAGCAACTTTACTCATTTGTGTTCCCATTTTTTATACCATCCTTATCTTAAAAATTTGGATTCATATTAGAGGCTCTAAATAAAGAGCCTATATTTGGGCTCAACTTAAGAATCGGTACTTGACAATAAGCTAACGAAGCGAAGGAGCAGGGAGATGGTGGAGAAGCGAACGCGCCCGCCTTTAAGGTCACAATTTCATCCTTTCAACACATGCTATAAAGAAATTGGGGCCTTAACAGCGGTTGAAGCCACTCCCTGCTACGTAGCCTCTTACTTCATGGATTGTCAAGCACTGATTATTGTATTGAGCCTATACTTAATTTCGTATTTTTATTAACGCTTGGATTAATATATTCATTAATGATATAATTCAATTATTAATTCATGGAGGAATGATACATGATTCAAGCTTCAACCGATTTAAAATGGCTGCCCTTATATGAAGCGCTTGCTAGTGATGTTAGACTCAAGATGATCGAATTGCTAGCTAAACAGCCTATGAATAACAAAGACCTCGCTGCCAATTTACATATAAGTAGCGCTATTGTGACCTCTCATGTTCGCAAGCTTCAAGAAGCAGGCATTGTCGAATCTAAGCTTGAGCGTATTAATGGTGGTACGCATAAAATTAATCGCCTTTGTGTAGAAGGAGTTCAGCTTTTATTTCCTACTCAAAATACAACGATGCGTCATTTCCATGAAGTGTCTATTCCTGTCGGGCATTACATGAAGTTTGCAGTAGAGCCTACCTGTGGCTTGGCAACAACAGAAAAAGTTATCGGTCAATTTGATGAGCCCCGTTATTTTTATGATCCAGAGCGGGTAGATGCGAACATTTTGTGGTTCGGAACAGGTTTCGTAGAATATCACATTCCAAACTACGTGTTGTCCTCGCAACGTTTAACCGAAATTGAAATTTCAATGGAAATTAGCTCCGAAGCGCCTGGCATCGCTGAAAATTGGCCCTCAGATATTTCTTTCTACTTAAACGATATTCCGCTTGGCTTCTGGACTAGCCCTGGTGACTCTGGAAACGGTCGTGGCACGTATACACCTAAATGGTGGTCCGACAATACGAATCAATATGGCTTGCTGAAAATTATACGAATTAGCGATGAAGGTACGTTTATCGATGGTCAACAAATTTCACAAACGAGCCTTCAAGATTTAAAGCAAACCCGTAACAGTTGGAATTTACGTTTTGCTGTTGAACATGATGCCAAAAATGTCGGTGGCTTTACTTTGTACGGTAAAGGCTTTGGCAACTACAATCAGGATATTACTTTTAAAACGTATTATGAAGAGTAATTATTAATACACCAAAGAGCCTATCCACTACAAAGGGTAGGCTCTTTAATTATGATTTAACTGGTTAGCTCACTTTCCCATCGGTTATCTCCTGGCATGGGACAGCTACGATCCTTCCATTTCGCAACGACAGGAATTAGACAACCACATAACAAGCACGTGATCCCATCCTGTAGCTTAGGGCAATCCGCGCATTTAGCCAAACGCGCTTGATATTGTTCATCTGATACACAACGCTCAGGCGGAAATAAGGAGGCTTGGTCAAGAATACGCCGAATACGTTCATCTGTAACTTTAAATTCTGGACTGCATCCTTTGCATCCTTGAGTCATGACACTCCCCTCCTGTCTGCTTTGCATTAAGCCTTTAGTTCAAGCATAGTGACAGACATGGCTGGCAACTCAATGCTTAAGCTTCCTGCTTCTAGTTTAAACGCTGTAAATGACTTCGGCGCAACACGATCACTTTGATCAAATGTATTATGCGCGTCCATACTATCACCTGTCAGCGTAGTTCCTGTAATTTTAGTGTTATCCGTTGCTACACCACGAAGCTGTAGTGAAACGTTAGATGCAGTATTTGGATTCAAGTTACACAAGCTAATATGAATCGTTCCTTCTGCATTGATAGATGCCGACACAGACACCTCTGGAATTTCCTTATCTCCATACTTATAAGTGCTAGTATCTGTTAGGGATAAATCAAGGCGTTCTGCATCTTGATGCACCTTGAACATATCAAGTACATGATAAGTTGGTGTTTTCAGCATTTTGTCGCCCTCTGTTAAAATCACGGCCTGTAATACATTAACAAGTTGCGCCAAATTCGCCATGCGCACGCGATCGTTATGATTATGGAAAATGTGCAACGTAGCACCCGCTACAAGCGCATCCCGAATACTATTTTGCTGATATAAAAATCCTGGGTTAGTTCCTGGCTCAACTTCATACCAAGTTCCCCACTCGTCTACAATCAAACCTACACGTTTGTTAGGATCATATTTATCCATAATCGTTTTATGACGTGTAATTAATTCATCCATATGCAATGCTTTGTCTAGCGTCTCAAACCACTCATCCTCAGCGAAGCCAGTCGCAAATCTCTTTTCCTCCCAACGTGGGCCAGGAACAGTATAATAATGCAACGTAATGGAATCCATATAAGGTGTAGCTTCACGCATCAGTACTTCCATCCAATTGTAATCGTCTACGTTAGGTCCGCAGGCAATACGATGAATTTTGTTGTCCCCATAGTTACGGACATAGGTCTGGTAACGACGATAAAGATCAGCATAATATTGCGGACGCATATTGCCGCCACAACCCCAGTTCTCATTACCAACGCCAAAATATTTCACCTTCCAAGGCTCTTGGCGTCCATTTTCAGCACGTAATTTAGCCATAGGAGAAATACCTTCAAATGTAAGATACTCTACCCACTCCGCCATCTCTTGCACTGTACCACTACCTACATTTCCGTTAATATACGGCTCACAGCCAAGCATGTCACAAAGCATCATAAACTCATGTGTACCAAAGTGATTATTTTCTACGACGCCACCCCAATGTGTGTTTACCATCGTTTTACGATTTTCAGGTGCACCAATCCCATCTTTCCAATGGTATTCATCCGCGAAGCAACCACCCGGCCAACGAAGCACAGGAATAGATAAATTTTTAAGCGCTTCCAAAACGTCATTACGAATTCCCTTTGTATTCGGGATTTTAGAATCTTCCCCTACCCACATGCCTTCATAAATACAACGTCCTAGATGCTCAGAGAAATGACCATAAATATTTTTATCAATAACGCCCTTACGTACATCTCCATTAAGGATACCTTGTGAAGTCAAATTAAAAAGCCACCTTCCATTGATTAATATAAACATTAATTGATTAATGAATTTATTAATATTATAAAACGTTACTATTGTATCGTCAATCTCAATCAAGTAAATTAAAATCATAGAATGCATACTTCCAGCAAATAAGGAGAGTTATCCAATGAAAGCAATTCATATCACCGAGTTTGGCTCCACTGAGCATATGAAATACGTAGATGTTGATGTCCCTAAGATGAGTTCGAAGCAGGTTTTGATCTCTGTCAAGTCAACAAGTGTTAATTTTGGAGATATTAAAGCAAGGTATGGAAATAAAGGACAAAAAACACTCCCTTTTATTCCAGGATTAGAGGCTGCGGGTATCATTGCACATGTTGGAGATGAGGTCACTACCCTTTCTGTTGGGCAAAGAGTTTTAGCTTTTCCTCATGAGGGGTCCTATGCTGAATATGTTGTTGCCGATGAAAATCTAACGTTTGGCCTGCCTGATTCGGTTGAATTTGATGTGGCTGGGTCATGTGGGATCGCTTCCTTTTTATCTTATAAATTACTTGTAGACATCGCTAAAATAAAGGATGGAGATAACGTATTGATTCATTCTGCTTCTGGTGGTGTTGGCACAACTGCAATACAGATTGCGAAGGCATTAGGTGCAAATATGATCATTGGGGCTGTTGGTCATGAAAATAAATATCAAGTTGCCCTCGAAGCTGGTGCTGATCACGTTGTGTGCTATTCAGATGAATCATTTTCAGACAAAGTGATAGAGTTTACCGATGGCAAAGGTGTTCATATTGTCCTAGATTCTGTTGGCGGCTCCATTACAGCACAAAGCATGCAATGCTTATGTAAGTATGGTCGCTTAGTTGTATTTGGCAACTCAAGCGGAACATATGCCCAGCTTTCTACAGACCAACTGCATTCAAGCTGTCGTTCTATTCTTGGTTTTAGTTTTGCGACAACACGGAAAGAGCAACCAGAGTCACTAAAGGATATCGCCAAAGAAGTTTTTAGACTGCTAGAAAGTGGGCAACTTAATATTAAAATTAGCAAAAAAATGTCTCTAGCAGATGCCGCAGTTGCACACCAGCTTATAGAAAGCAGACAAAGTACAGGTAAAATAGTGCTGTATACGATGGAGATTTAAAATAACTAGAGCAAGCTAGGATAAATAAGATTCGGCAAGATTACCATAATCAAGCTAGATTGAGCTAGAACAAGCTTAACGAAGCATTTTCTCTAGCTCGTCTGCGATCATAACGGCATTTTGAGCTGCCTCCTTAGCAGAGCAAGACATCTCATTGTTTTTAGATTCGATTTGTGCTGCGGCGTGTAGTAACTGCGTAAAGGCTTCGCTTCCAGCGGTAATGTATTTTGCACTATCACTAATTTGTAGCATACTTTGATCCGACAGCGTAACCGTATCGTTAAGCTTACTTTCAATTTCTGTAAGTAAACCTGCAATTTGAGCTGAAAATTGTTTAGTTTGCTCAGACATATCCTTTACAGCATGCGATACCACCTGAAAGCCCCGTCCATGTTCCCCCGCTCGTGCTGCCTCAATAGAGGCATTAAGGGCAAGCAATCCACTCTGATCTGCGAGTAGACGGATTGAAGTTGCCATTTGTTCAATATTTTCTAACGCTTGAATTAGTGCTGTCATCTGTTCTTGCTGACGTTTCATTTTTTGCTCCACTGCACGATATGAAAGCAACACATCTTCCAGGGCTACCTTGCCTTGCCTTGACCATTCATTCATAACATGGGTTAGGCTTATACTGTCCATCGCTTCCTGCACGGCTAATTCTACTGTATACTTGATCTGGTGAATTCCTTCATAGCTTTGCTTTACTACATCTGTCCGATGTTCATCGGCTTCCTTTTGCATCTGCTGCATTACGGCTAAAATATCACGAATAGTAAGTACACCAAGGATATGCTCTCCCTCTGTCACAAGCAAGCAATCATAAAAACGCTCGTCCTCCCGCATCATTGCTAGATTAATTATTTTTACAACAGGCATTTCAATATCAACCACTAACGTATGTAGGTCTGCAAAGATGGATACAGGTTTATCATAAAATAAAGCAGCCGCAAATCTGCCAGTAAAGTGCTGACTATAATTATCTCTCATAATTATTCCTAGCGGTTGCTCATTTTCAACTACAATTACACAAGGGATATCTACCTCTTTTTTCATAAGAGCTAATAGCTCCTTGCAGCACATTCCCTTCTCTATAATTGGCACCTTTCTGTAAGGCACATAATGGGTAATGAGCTTCCTGTCATTTGTATGGATCCATGATGGGTCACTATTTTGACCTTCTGCGTGTTCCTTTGATGTTAAGTTTGAATCGGTCATTAGTTCTGCCGATACCATACTTTAGTCCCCCTTTTACTAGTTCTAGCGATGGGAACATCATAGCGATTTATTGTTAATTCTAATAATCATTTATATTTTCATGATGTAAAAACACAAAATTGACAAAAAAAGGGCTCAACACAGAAATCGGTTCTTGACAATCATAGAAAGTAAGAGACTACTTAGCAGGGAGTGGCTTCAACCGCTGTTAAGGCCCCATTTTCTTTATAACATGTGTTGAATGGATGAAATTGTGTCCTTAAAGTGTTTATGCTCTCGAAGTATCTTTCTTGCAGAAAGATTGTCGCGCTCTCGCTTCTCCACCATCTCCCTGCTCCTTCGCTTCGTTAGCTTTTTGTCAAGAACCGTTTTTAAGATTGAGCCCATAAAAACAAAAAAAAGAAGAAGAAAAATCCCTTTTTCTTCTTCCCTGTATAAATATTCTTCTATTATTTTTTGTAAACAATCTCTGTAGTGCCATCGTCATAACCTACAATGACAAGCTCAGCGATATCCACGAACAAACCATGATCCACAACCCCCACCATCGCTTTCAATTCTTCACTTAGAGCTGAAGGTGATTCGATTTTTTCAAAGGAAGCATCTACGATATAATTCCCATTATCCGTTACATATAGCTCATCGTTGTTCATCCGCATTTCAAAAGGAATATCATATTTTTTACGTAATTGATTTAACGTCCATTCATACGTAAAAGGAATAATTTCAATAGGTAGCTTAAACTTACCTAAATGCTCAACCCGTTTATCTTCACCAGCAATGACGATAAAGCGTTTACTGTTAATTGCAACTAACTTTTCACGTAACAATGCACCGCCGCCACCCTTTATTAAGGCAAGGCTCGGATCAAATTCATCCGCACCATCAATCGCTAGATCAAGCTCTGTCACATCCGCAGCTTCGATCATAGGGATATTATTTTTACGTGCTAACTCCTCGGAAGCCTTAGAGGTTGCAATTGCAGACACCTTTAACCCCTCTGCTACACGTTGTCCAATTTTTTCTATGACATAAAATGCAGTGGAGCCTGTCCCAAGTCCAATCACCATGCCATCTTCAACGAATTCTGCCGCACGATATCCTGCCGCTTGCTTTGCATTCATAATCTAATAACCTCCTTGATATATGTAAACATAACCTAACCGAACAGTTCACGAAATATAATAGCAGAAATAGGCGTACAGTTAAATAGCAAAAACTCCAGCCCATGCAGTTTAAAGCATAAGCTAGAGCTTGATTATTAGTCCATGAACCTGATCCGAGACAGGTATAGAGTTACTGAAGTCGAGGCTTTGACGTTGCCACACTTCGTTTTTGAGTCCCTTTGGCATTTCCTTTTGTATTTCCTTTAGATTTTTTCTCCCCTTTGTCGTCTGGCTCCGGCTTCACCATAAACAACAGCAACAACACACCGATGAGAGAAACAGCTCCAATTACACTAAACATAGTAGCATGACTTGTCTGCATTAAGAGCGAAATGACGGGCGGGCCCAAAGCCACTCCAATAAAACGCATACTGCTGTATATTGAAGTAATCGTCCCCCTGAGCTTTTTCTCAATCCCTTCAGTGATTAAGGCATCAGAGCTCGGAAGCACCATCCCAATTCCAAGCCCACATACAACAAGGCAAGCAATTACAAAATAAATTTGACTAAAGAAGCTTACACCAAACAATGCCGCGGTAGCTAACACTAAGCCAATTACACCAAGCCATTTCATAAGCGGCTTATTTTCACCAATCCATCTACCTGTAAAATATGAAGCAAGACATAACACTGCAAGGGGGATGGCAAGCACTAGTCCCTTTACGACACCCTGTAGGTTAAAGCTTGTTTCCAGCTTCTCAGATAAATAAAACAGCACACCAAACAATAAAAACATGCAAATGCCACCGATAATAAAAATCGCATACAACCAGCGTCCTTTATCCTTAAACACAGCCTTAACAGACCCTAAAAATTGCTTTAACTGTGGCGGCTCCTTATGCTCTGGCTCCTTCACCATAAAAATAACAAGAATTAATGAAATAATACACAATACAGGAATCGCAAGAAAAGGTACATACCAGATCCAAGCCCCAAGTAAAGCGCCTAGAATTGGACTTAACACTTTACCAAATGTGTTCGACGTTTCAATAATACCTAAGCCATGACTTACCTGCTCTTCACTTTCAAACATGTCGCCAACTAAAGGGATGACAATGGGGAAAGCCCCAGCGGCACCAATGCCTTGTAAAAACCGCCCCCCTAAAATAATCCAATATACAGTCATTCCATTTGCAAACCAATCTGCAACTCCACAAATCGCACCACCCACCCCAGCAATGATAAGACTAGGGATAATGACCACTTTGCGTCCAAAGCGATCTGATAAATAACCTGCGATAGGGATTAACAGGATTGCAACGATGCCATAGACTGTAATCAGCATGCTTACTTGAAAAGAGGAAATTCCTATTTCCTTTGCTATTAAAGGCAAAACAGGGATTAACATGGAATTGCCCAAGGTCATAATAAGCGGAATGGAGGCAAGTGCAAATAAATCCCCTTTTTTGTTATCCATAACCAAGCGCCAACCTTTCTAAGTACACTGCATGTTGCCACTAGTCATCTGTAATGTTAATTACATTGTAATGACAACTGCTTTGTACAATCATTCAGTCGATAATCAACTTATTAAAGGTTAGTGTGGTTTATTAATACGAAATTATTCTTAATGAATTACATTATGCGTATACATAGTGATTATCATTACTTTATCATTTTATAAAGTGAAGGTGAGGCCTCTAGCATAAAGCGACTTGGCTCCCCAACATAAAAAATATGAAGTAAATGCATCGCACGAGTACAAGCAGTATAAAATAGTTTTCTTTCGCTTTCTCGTGTATAGCTTTCATTTGAGCCGTTATAAATGAGCACAGCATCAAACTCCACACCTTTTGCTAAGTAAGCTGGGATAATATGGATTCCTTTTTCAAAGGAAAGGGTTGTTTTTTTAATTAATTTTACCTCATGCTTTGCAGACAATTGCTCATGCACCGCCTTAGCCTCAGCAGCGGTTTTACAAATGACTGCCATGCTTTCAAAGCCCTGCTGTTGCAATTGTGATAGCTTTTTGCTAATGGAATTCAGCATTTCAGGTACATTTTGCATTGGATAGAGCTCTGGCTTCTCCCCACCACGATTAAAGGGCTTAATATGCTCACCATGCTCAACCATCTTAGACGTAAATTCAACAATCTCCTTCGTGGAGCGATAGCTTTGTGTAAGAGTGATAAGCTCCGTCTCCTCTTCTCCATAAATATCACCAATAAGCTCTGACTGCTGAAGCACGGACGAATGGGCATAAATCGCTTGATTAAAGTCACCTAACGCAGTAACTCTAGCCCGCGGAAATAAACGCTTCATAAAATAAAGCTGGAATGGTGAATAATCCTGCGCTTCATCAATAATGACATGGCGAATAGAATTGTTAGAGCGAAAGCCTAACACAAGCTCACGCAGGTATAAATACGGCGTTGCATCTTCATAAAACAACTCTTTTTTACTCATTTTACTTAAAGTTGCTTCACTTATTTGGGTCCAATCTTCGGGAATTACACCTTCACTTAATATTTTAATGAGCTCAGGCTTTTTAAACATCTGTTTATACAAATTCACAATATCTACAAAACGCATCCCTTTGATCCATTTTCGAAGTGGCTTCAAATGTTTGCTTATGACCATTTTGGCTAAAATGTCACGTTCACTCTCATAGTCCTCGAACCCAATCTCGGTCCCATGTTGCTTACGACGCATGCGAGAGTAGGCACGTTGGTAATCCTCGTTACTCAAATACTGAATATACTCATCCACCCATGCTTCCTTTGCTTCTTCCTTTGTAAATTGAGCCAATTCCTTCAAAACCCACTCTTTGAGCAATTCACAACGATTCGCTAACGTAATCGCAGAATCAAATTCGTAAAAACGCTTCGTTAATTCCCCGCTACTCACAATCACCTTCCCTTGAAAGCGAACAGGACGGAATAACATACCTGAAGACTCCAAATGTAATTTATAATTTGTAATAGCATGAAGATAATCCACTGAGGATTTATAACGAATACCACTCATTCTATGCTGATATTCAGCTTCGTTGGCATCCTTAGCTAACACATATTCAATCTGCTCGAACGGGTCCTCTAGTTGGAACTCTTTGCTAAGACGTCGTTCTAAGTATTCTTGGAATGTAGACTGTTGCATGTTTTCTTCCCCAAGCTCAGGCAAAACGGAGGAAACATAGCTATTAAACATCGGGTTTGGTGAAAATAAAATGACTTGATCCGCTGTAAGATTTCCACGATGCTTATACAATAAATAAGCAACACGCTGTAACGCCGCAGAGGTTTTACCACTTCCAGCCGCCCCTTGCACAACAAGCAGACGACTACGATCATTACGAATAATTAAATTTTGTTCCTTTTGAATCGTGGCTACAATGCTACGCATTTGGGCATCTGAGCTTTGTCCTAGCACTTCCTGTAGCAGCTCATCTCCAATTGTAACTCCAGTATCAAACATTACTTTAATCTTGCGATTATGAATAACAAACTGACGTTTTAACGTCATTTCGCCTGAAATTGTACCTGAAGGGGTTTCATAAGACGTTTCCCCTGGCACACTGTCATAATATAAATTTGAAATTGGCGCCCGCCAATCGTAGATTAAAAACTGTTGGTCATCGTCCTCCAGCAAGGAAGCTATGCCAAGATAAATACTTTCAGCTGGCTCCCCCTCCTCCTCAAAATCAATTCTTGCAAAGTAAGGCGACTGCTGTAGACGCTTCATTTTATCTAATGCTGCAAAAGTATGCTGGTGACTTTTTTCGCGTTGTGATAATACTTGTGATTGCTGACGCAAGCTTGTAGAGGTTTCTCCTAAATCATCTGCCTCACTAAAGTTGACGGTAACCTCATCCCAAAAATCCTTTCTCATCGAGACGACATCATCACGCATCGTACTAGCTTCTTGCTCCAACGTCTTTATTTTGGATACAATCAAATCTTGTACATAATTAACACGTTGCTGCTCCTCTTGCCAAGCTTGATCATTTTTATCCATACTGTTTACACCTCAATTGTTATTTTCAAAACCCATCTTGACACAATAAAATAAGCATGTTATACTATTATCAATAGTAATGTGTGACTATATTTAAATTGTGCAGTCCATTTATTATCTTACCAATTTTCCTTATAAATAACAACCTTAATTTCGATGTTAAGCATCGTTTTTTTTATGCCTAAAAACCGTTTCTCTTAAAATGGATTAACGTGGGACTAAACCCACCTCCATTTTGTGGAGAACGGTTTTTTTATTTTACTCCTTTATTTCAAACCCTCAAACTCTTTTGCTGTATAAAATGATATAAAGCACCATAAAGATTTGCGTCACCTCTAAATTGACAAGCAACAATAACTGGATTAACTCTAAGAAGTGGGTTAGCACGCTTCACCTCATTGATAGCCCATGTTATTCGTTCAAATAAAATAGGCTGTGCACTAATACCACCTCCAATAGCAAAGCATTCGGGATCTAAAATACATTGTAAATTTATAATTTGTGAAGCTAACAGTAAACAATAATCATCAAAAATCTTATTTGCCTGATCATCATTTTGTTTGATGAATTGGAATACCGCTTCCCCATCTTTTTTATCACCCAGTCCCTTTATGGTCGCAATTTTCTCTATCATTTGCACAGCTGAACAATCCAGACCAAAATATCGTCCTTGCATATTTTCAAAATTAATATCATGCATCACATAACTTACCTCACCGGCAAAAAGATGCGCACCATGGTGGATTTTTCCATCCATAATAATCCCTCCACCAATTCCACTTCCAAGGATAAGCACTACGGCATGCTTCTTTTCTTTAATACTACCTAACCATAACTCAGCTAAAGCCGCACATTTCCCATCATTTTCAATCGTTATAGGCACACCATACTTCCGCTCAAGTACTTCAACCAGATTTACTTCATGTAAAAAAGGGAGTAATCCGCCATAATAAATGATACCTGTATCTACATCAATTGTTCCTGGACAAGAAATTGCAATTCCTTTTAAACCCTCTAAGCGATACGCATCAATGATTGAAAACAGTTTTGTCTGAAATGTGGACAAATCCTCTCGATCTGAAGGGGTCGTCCCTTTTCTGATCATCTCCCCTGTAGCAGACATTTGGGCATGCTTGATCAGTGTACCCCCAATATCAATAGCTAGATACATATGACTCCCTCTTTCCTTATCCATCATTTCTTTAATTTCATGTGTAAATTTAAACTCTTCTTGCAGCAAGCTCTGCCACAATCTCATGGTGTGGTTTTTCCCATTTATTAATAAATATTAGAATCAAGATAGACAAAATACCAAATTATGATAGGTAACCATACAAAGCTTAGCGTGATCATTTGTAATGCGGATTCTGCTTGCTTTTGATTAGGAACATACCCTCCCGCTGCAAGCAACCATGCAGGGATTGCTGCACCAAACCCTGAACCTAATTTAATACCCATACCCGCTGAAGATACTAAAATACCTTGCGCCCGTATGCCTGATTTCCATTCCCCATAGTCTACGGTATCTGCCATAAATGCAAACAATAATCCAGCAGGCAACCCTAGCCCTATCGAACCGATAATAGTGCCTGTTATAACGACCACAATATTTGTGCCGCCAAAATAAATAATGAATTGACCTACAATATTTACTAGAATTCCCGTAATCATTAATGACTTTTTACTATATTTTTTTGTTAAAAATGGAACGAATAATATTCCTAACAGAGATAACATACCAAGTGTGTTAACTAACGAAACTAGCTCTGGTTTTTCAATGTTATACGTAATGTAATATATACCTGCGGACATCTTCATAATATATAACATAAAAAATAAGATACCAAACAACGAAATTGCATACCAAGGTCGATTACCCCTCATTGCTTTAGTGCTTTGCTTCAAAGTTAAAGACCCATCACCAGATATATTTTGGACCCGTTCCTTTGTATTAATAAAGGTAATAAAAAATAGAATTAATCCGATAAGTGAAAACAACCCCATCGTATAGAAAAAGCCCTTTTGCTGATCCCCACCTCCAAAATAGGCAACAAGCGGTAATAAGGATAGGTTTACAATTAGACCCCCAACCTGACCTCCAAACATCCGAAATGTATTGGCAACCGTTCTTTCCTGAACATCAGTTGTCATACTTGGCAACATCGTGGTTAGTGGATTATTTACTGCTGCATATAGGATGTTAGCCAAAATATAAAAAATGTAGGCATACGCCAGCTTGCCTGAGGCACTTAATTCCGGTCCCATAAATAACAAGGTTGAAACGATTGAAAACGGAATACTTGACCATAAAATCCATGGTCTAGATTTCCCCCATTTTGTGTTCGTTTTATCGATTAAAACGCCAAAGATTGGACTATCTATCATATCCACAAACCGTGCAATTAACATCAGAGTACCTACCGCAACTGCCCCAAGACCATATACATCTGTGAAATAAAAGGTTAAATATGTTGTAATGACGGTGTAAATCAGATTTGATGCCGTATCTCCCAAGCCATAGCTTACATTTTCTATGAGTGGCAATTTTTGATTTGCCTCCTGCACCTTACTTCCTGTTTTCATGTCGCCTTTTCCCCCTCTAGCTATATAAAATATATATGGAAAGCGCTTTCTATATAACTAATTATATAGATATTACCCTATTTTTTATGGTAATATTTAAAGAGAATTTGTATTATTTTTTCATAATCTAAAGGAGTTTACTCTACATGAACAAACAAAATAAAGAGCTCAAACTTATGTGCAAAATGGTTTATAACACGGTAAACATCCCTATCGTCTTCATACATAAATCTCAAGAGGAAATCTTGATTATTAACAATCATTCTTTTGTGGAGCATAGCACGCTCCCCCTTATACTCATTGACCACTTTTTTTACGCTCGAAATTGTAATCCAATTCAGCTTATCTATATAAATCAGCATCATTTAAACAAAACTGTAGTCATGTTACCCAATCCCGAGTGTAGCGATGAACTCATTTTATTATGGCCTTCTATTGATGACTATTTGCCTTTTAAAAACACGTTAGACCAGCACTTCTCTCATCAACTACAGTTTGATGTAAACCAGCTATTCCATACCGCTATACTTCTTCATTATCTTTTTCACAATGAAACTTTGTCTTTAAATGAAGTAGTTAAGCATAATGAGCATAGTAAAACTACAATAATTCCTGAAATCATTGAGCTTAACATAATGCAGCAACGTGAAAATAGCAGCTACCACAGCTCATTTCTTGCAGAAAAGAAAATATGGCATAGTGTCCAATTAGGAGATACAGAGAAGGTATTATACTATAAAAATCTACACTCACAAGAAGGTATTTATGGAAAGTTATCTAAAAAGGATACGCTAAGAGATTCTAAAAATATATTGATTAGTGCGATTGGGATTGCAACTAGATCTGCGATTGAAGGTGGGCTGTACCCAGAAATTGCTTATAATCTGAGCGACTCTTATATTCAATATATCGAGGAGCTCGCAACGATTCCGTCAGTAGATAAGCTGATGGAACAATTTTTACTTGATTTTTACAAGTAGAGTAAAGCAAGCGAATCGTTCTAAATACACGAAGGTCGTATTGCTGTGTCAGGAATATATTTTTAATCATTTATATGAGGAATTAACCTTGGAGCTGCTAGCAAATCAATTAAATATAAATCCATCTTATTTATCAAATAAATTTAAAGCAGAGACAGGGGAAACCTTAATTGGATTTATTCAGCGGCAAAAAATAGAAGAGGCCAAGCATCTCATCGTATACTCAGATCTTAGTATTAGTCAGATTTATGCTGTCCTTAACTTTTATGATCAGAGCTACTTTATTAAGGTTTTTAAAAAAATAACGGGCCTTACTCCAAAGCAATATAAAAATAACTTTATTGTCCATACTCCACCCTCGACTTAACGATTAACCTCACCATATACAAATGAAAAAACTGACTTTTTTGCAGAAATGCAATAAGGTCAGTTTTTGGGTTTCACATATCTGTTTATATTTTTAAGTTGTTAAGATAAAACAACACTATTAAAAGATTCTGGCTTTAGCTCAAGCTGATAACTTTTCCCTTTAAATTCAAAAGAAAGCTGCTGTGCATCCTTTAAAGGATTGTTAACAATCAGCACAACCGATTGGTCGGGATTTTGGAATACCAAACTATTAGAAGTAAAGCGTCCCGAAGTCACTAACCGAACAGCCCCATTTTGGACAAAATGTGAATGATGCTTCACAACATAAAACTCTGGATTAAAGGAATATTTTTTAGTTTCAGGATCTACTGTAATCATGGAGTTTTGCTCCCACCCCCAAGTACTGCTTCCTTTTGGCTCTAAAATCGCATTCCAGTACACATAACCATTTGCACCGTTCACAAAATAGTGATGGAATAAAGTAGACACGTATTGTGCATATTCCCACGTATTTTTTCCATTTCCACATTCATTTTCAGTTTGCAAATAACGTAATTCAGGATAACTAGCTACTGTGCGCTGGATCGCATGTTTACCTGCCCACTGATAACCAACACCATGAATATATTGATATGCTTCAGGGTCACTCAAAACTAGCCCAGCATAAGCATCATAATCTGAGGTGGTATCGGTCAATAATTCCTGCCAAGGCTCAGGAGCATTAATGGTTCCTAACCAAATTTCCGTATCAAGCTGGTATTGTTTAAAGGCTGGGCCAAGATAATCCCTAATAAACTCTTGAAGCTGCTCTCCCGTCCATTTGCATGAAGGGAATTTTTGATCTGCAACTACTTCGTTTTGAATATGAATTTGATTAATTCTAATTCCCTCTTGTTCATAAGCCTGTATAAATTTCACAAAATATAATGCATACGCTTCTAAAATTTTCTTTTCCCAACGTAATGTACCAAAGTTATACGCTTTCGGGGTTTTCATCCAAGTAGGTGGACTCCATGGTGAAGCAAAAAAAGTAAGTTTTGGGTTTCGTTTTTGCGCTTCCTTAATATATGGAATTAAGTATTTATGGTCTCGTTCAATTGAAAAATGCTTCATTTCATAATCATCATCATGTTCATTATGACTATACCATTCTAGAGCATAGTCACTAGCACCAATCGGCAAACGACACAACGTAAATTTACAATCCCCATCTAAGGCGAACAAAGAATCCAGTACAGCGTGACGATCTTCTTCACTAAGATGCTCTATAGCAAACATACCTAATTCATTAAAACAGCTTCCAAATCCTTCAACCACTCGACCTTGCTGTTCCGTTATTTTTAGGTTGGTCATACTGGTCATGTTATTGTTTGCGGTATTTATTTTAATTTCATTATTATGTTGCCAGAAATTCTGACGTGTTGTTTCCATCCAGACGACGTTATTATTGCTCAAGATCATTCATCCTTCCCATACCATATATTGAAAACGCTTTATTTAAACCTATTATATATGATTTATTTTATTAATAATGGTATTTTTTTTAGATAATTAGTAAATTTAATCGTTAAATAAAAAAGACTACCTCTTTGCAATGCAGTATCCATTGTTCAAACAAATTACCATCTGAACTGCTTGCTGAGTATAGTCTGTAATTTAAAGCTATTCTGTAGCTGAGTGTCTTGCCAAGCGATCGAGTCTTTCCAGTTGATGACCATATTCGTAAATTTCAGCAGAAACAATCGATAACCGTAAAACGCCATGTCTTGTTTCGGCATATTTATCTAGCATTTTACGTAGAAAATCATCATTTTCCTGTTCGATCCATGCCTCCTCATGATCGTTAGGTTTTAGCTTATCATCAAATTTCCATAAAATATGTTCATGGTACTTAATTAGCTTTTCTAAATGCAAATCAAAGGCTTGATTAAGTTCTGGAGTGCGAACCGCTTGGAAGTAATGCTGCTCAATCGAATCTAACACATCAAAGCCTTTACGGAGCGTATTCAACATCTGCTTGTACACCACAAGCTGTCTCGCATGTGTGAAAACAGATCGTTTGAGCTTCTTTTGCTCCTCCTCCATCAGCTTATATTTATCTACAAGTAATATAATTGCATTTTCCAGTTCCCTTTTTTCATGTCGGAATACGGTTTCTTTAATCTCATCTGAAATTGCTGTACGAAGCAGTAACGATAAACGGTCAAAGGTTTGTTTGATAAGTGCATTAAATTGTACCTTTGGTTTCGGTGGAGCTATCGTAACGTTAATAACAAACGCCGCTAAAATTCCGATTAAGCTTAAAGAAAAACGAGTCAAAGCAAATTCCCATTGTCCAGACGCCTCCATCACAGCAATGACCGTGACAAGTGTAGTTCCAATTGTATCTCCCATTTTTAGTCGTAGACAGATCATAATAACTACGATACATACTAAACCAACAGCAATCGGATCATTGGATAAGACCATACCCCCAAATACGGCTAATATCGCACCTAAAGTATTGGTCTGTAATTGATCTATTAAATATCGCCAAGATCGATAGATAGAAGGCTGCATGGCAAAAATGGCAGCAACTCCAGCCAAGACGGGAGAAGATAAGCCAAATAAGCTTACAGCATATAATGCCAGCGTTACTGCAAGTCCAGTTTTAACCATTCTTGCGCCAAATGTCACTTTGCATTCCCCCTTACCTTATATCTTATATACTACTGCACTATGCGACTTCCTTATCTTTCACCTATTACGTATAATTTCATACAACCTTGTACAAGGTATGTAGAAAAGGAGTGACTCATCCATGAAAAAAACAAAATTTATGTTGCTCATTGCATTCATGCTTATGAGTATGAGTATGGCAAGCCTTTCGAGCTTAATACCTACTACGTTTGCAAATCCACAGCACCCGATTCATCCTAAACATCATTCACATCACAAGTTACATGGTGGATTTATTGTGAAAGATACCGCGGCTATGATTGGAATGCAGCCTCAAGCGTTAGTTGCTCAATTAAAACAAGGTAAAACCTTGCTACAAATCGTTCAGTCCAAGGGCATTACCGAACAACAATATATACACAGATTAACTACACTTGCGCATGGACATTTGAACCAAGCTGTTGTAAATAAATCAATTACGCATGAGCAAGCAGAGCAATTAAAAGCGAAATTACCTAGCGTTTTAAACCGAGCTATTCATCACAAGTGGCAACAAGCTGCACCAAAGCCACAATTTTCAAACAATTCAATCTAAATTAAATTTTTTGACTCTAAATCTTAATCCATTCCACTAAAAAGCGCTAAAAAAGAGCAGAAGAAGACAAGTCCATTGCCTCTTCTGCTCTATTTTACGTGCTCTAATGTATACCTACCACTATTCTACTTCATTATTTTTTATAACCAACTCCGAGTTAGGCTTAGGAATTGGAGGATGAAGACCTGTTGGTACATCCAAAATATCAAGTAAAAACATAAAGATCGGTACGCCTAAAATTAGTCCCCACACCCCTAAGAAATGCTCCGAGACAAGCAAAATTAAGAACGTGTAGAAAATAGGTAAATGTGTTTTGTTGGACATAAATTTAGGATTTAAGAAATACGTTTCAAGTGCATGAACAACAGCAATCATGACCAGTACATAAACGATTTTTATTAAGCCCCCGATTTTAAATGCAATTGCACATAAAGGAATTAACGAAATAACAACACCCATGACTGGAATAAGTCCTAGCAAGAAAATCATAATCCCAAGCGCAATCAAATTAGGGAAACCGAAAATCCATAAAAACAGTATAGACAAAATTGCATTTACAAAAGCAATCAGAAATTGAACTTCAATAATTTTACCGAAAGATAACACGAATTTTTTACCAAAGTATTCTAAATCAGAGAACAGAATAGAAACACGGCTTTCTCTAAACTTTTGTGTAAAAGAAGTGACCTTCTCTTTTTCTAACAAGAAAAATAAACTTAAAACAACAGCAACAAATAAGTTAATGCTCCATTTCCCAATGTCCGTTACGGTTTTCATTAGAAAATCAAATCCACTACCTAAGTAGGCAGATAAATCAATTTCTTTAAGAGAATCCACTAAAAAGTTAATAACGATATTGTCAGGCAGATCCGCAGGTGGCTTTTCGTAAAAGCTAATGACCATTCTTATTAGATCATTTAATTCTTCAATAATAGCAGGCATGTAGCTATAAACTGTTACACTCAATAAGGTCACGATAATGGTATAAATCAGCGCCACCATAACTTTTCGATTCACCTTAAAAAATTTATCTAATTTACGGCAAATAAAATTATTCAGTCGATTGATTAAATACGTAAGAATGAAGGTAATTAAAAACATGTTTAGCATGCTACGTGAATAATACAACACCACAATTACAAACAGCAATGCTAAAAACCGGCGAAATCCAGACATTTGAAAAAGCTCTCTAAAAAAGGACATATATAGTGTTCTGCTCCCTTACTCACAATAATTATGTAAATAAACATATAAATGACACATCAAGAAAAGACAATAATCGACTTTTTCCGCACTGTTTATTCTTATACTGTTCATCTTAATTCAATCTATCCCTCTAACGCAAGTAATTCATCTCATCTTATGAAATATTAAGAATTTCTTTATGATTAATTAAGTCCCTGTAATTTATGTTATTGAAAAATGAATTAAAAAATACATTAAAATGACCTGTATTTTCTAACCAAGTAGAAAACACAGGTCTTTTTCAGTTACTATAGAACAATCGGCTGCACACATACCGGCTTGGACACCGTTACAGAATGACCAGTATAGCTTAGCTTACCTTCATCATCAATCGTAAACAATGTTAAGTTATTTGCATCCCGATTAGCAACAATAAGGTGTTTTCCTGATGGTGTTACTGCAAAATGACGTGGATGTCCACCCTCTGTAGAAACATGACCGATGAGAGTCAGTTTGCCAGTAGTTGGATCAATTTTAAAGTGGACAATGCTATCATGACCACGATTAGAACCATATAAATGAAGTCCATCGGGTGAGATTGCAATTTCTGCGGTTAGGTTTTCACTTGTAAAGCCTGCTGGTAACGTAGACACTGTATCCAATGCAGTCAGTTGCCCCTTGCTGTCATCATAAGCAAAAGCAGTGATTGTAGAATTCACTTCATTAATTGAATATACAAACTTACCATTAGGATGGAAGGCCATATGACGAGGACCTGCCCCTGGTGGTGTTGCTGCTTCACTATGGAAGATTAGCTTATTGTTTTCTTGATCTAATGCATATACTTTTACTAGATCAAGTCCAAGATCTGCAACTAAAATATATTTATTATCTGGTGTTGCAAGTGTGGAATGCGGGTGTGGGCGATCTTGCCTAGACGGCTCTGCACCATGCCCCTTATGAATTTGCTCATCGACTAGCTTACCCGCTTCTCCTTGTCCATCTATTGTGAGTAAACCTACATTTCCACCATGATATCCTGAGAAAATTAAATATTTGCTATTGCGATCTCTTTGAATATGTGATGCAGTAGGCTGAATGGTTGTTGCTCTAGCCAACTCTGTTAGTTGCCCTTCATTTGTAATATCAAACGTTACAACCTCGCCTGTCCGTTCTCCAGACTCAGTGGTCGTTTCAGCGATAGCATATAACTTGCGCTTTGCTGCATCGACATTTACAAAGGTTGGGTTTTTCATGCCTGCCGCATGATCAACTGCGGTAAATGTGCCATTATTACAATTAAGATTATAAACATGAACACCCGCTTCTTCTTTTTCTGCATAAGATCCAACGAATAATAAAATATTTTGTTCTGACATGGTGTGCCTCCTAATAGGTTTTAAGTAACACTACTTCTCATCACTAATAACCAGTATACCATCTTCTATTTTTTTGCAAAACAATATAAAAGTCTGACTACACAAATTTTAAAAAATATGTTATACTGCAAACGCTTACATCCATCATCTAAAGGGGGAAATTTGGAATGATGCATGCTGAATTAAAGGAACAGACGGTTTATGAGGCACTTGAGCCCCATGATACTTATTTCTTTAAGTTAGGTTCGCATGGTATGGTTTGTTTTCATGGTAAAAACTATAGTTTAAAAAAGACGTTATCACCTGAGCAAATTACAGCCCTGCTAGCCGATCCTGCTTTTTATCGTGTAAGTAATCAATACTACGCTAATGTATCTAAGGTATATGCCATTCAAGGCACTACATTACTGTTCCGCGATGAATTTCATGGGATTAAGACACTTCCTGCATCAAGAAGAGCTGTAGAAGAAATTCGGCGGCGTAAATCCATGTAGCTCCAAAATATAAAAAAAGCGTAAGACAGCAAGTTTGTGGAAAACTTGATTGTGTTTACGCTTTTTTTATTTAAACTTATTTAACTTAAAGAGTTTGGTATTATGCTATTTCACATAAAATCTAGCTGTTTCTTCCCAGATTTCACCTGGCTGCAAACTAAACAAACCAATTTCTTCAGCTGATAACGATGATTTAGGCGCATTCACTAAATTAATTTGTGGTTCAGGGCAGAAAAACCCTTCCTTTGCTCCGTTGTTCCAAATCATCCATTGCTTATAGGAAGTGCCAACATCATATACAAGTGTAACGCCTAATTTCGTATCGGTAAGCTCCATCACATTGCGGCCGTTTTGAGGTTTTGCTGTGTAATGATTGTCAAGGGAAGTGAAAAACGGATATACTCCTTCTCCTTGTAGCTGCTTTTCTTCCTCTGATAACGGCTGATATTGACCTGTAGGTAACATCCGATCACTCATTTGCCAGCGATCGCCAATCGTTGCTTTTACCTTGTAATCACTAGCAGCAGAGCCTGTAGCAAACGGAGCATTGATCGCTGTATGGAACGCAAACAAGCAAGGCATCTCATTTTGACCTTCATTTATAACAAATAAGTGTTGTGCCAAGCCATATTCGCTTAAAGTGTATTTTAATTTAACTGTAAATTTAAAAGGAAGATATTGATACATTTCATGGTGCTCATCAACCTTAACATGGACAATAACATAGCTTTCAGATGCGGTAGTTCCAAATTGCTCAACAGTCCATTTAGATGTATGTAAAAATCCATGTAAATGGTTGCCTGTTGCTGCCTCATTCACCGGTAAATGATAAACCTGTCCACGCCATGGGAATTCCCCATCTTCATAACGATTAGGCGGGTACAACACAGGAATGCCATAAATCCCAGGTTGTGCTTTAAAGTCATCCATTTGTCCTTCCAGTGGTTCACGCAAAAATTTGTAATCGCTTTCGACATCACGAAATGAAATTAAGTTACCGCCTAATTCAGGCAAAATAACAGCTTCATATTTTCCCGCTTTTAAACCGATAGCCTTTTCATTTTGGAACAATTGTTCTTTAGCTTCGTACTTCGACATACCTTTCTACTCCTCCTATAATAACCCATGATTAGAATTCAAAAAAATAGTCACTCCACTATATATTAAGTTAGACGCCTCAGCTTTTAAACCCTTTTTCTAAAGCATTTTACATAAAAATATTTAAATCCTGTGAATGACGTATAAAAATTTTGATCTTCTGCATACTTCAAATACAGTCTAAATGAAGGAGTGCAGCCCAAAATGACTAACGCTAACAAGACACGCACTAAAAAAACACTGATTTCCACTATTATTTTGACGATGATCCTTGTTTCATGTGGTCGTCCAGAGGGATCAAGTGTTATTTTGAATAAAAATGTTGCCGCTGGAACCACAATCAATACAAACTTGCATACAGATAACAATAATCAGATTTGGATTCCGTTAGATGATGCAGTAAAAGGCTTAAATTTGCGGATGAAGATGGACAAACAAGATGCACTAATTGGTTACTCTGATGTTATGTATTCAGTGAAGCCTAATTCTAAATTTGCCATGTCATTAGGACGTTCAATTCAGCTTGACCAAGCTCCAACTTATTTAAACGAAAAAATATACATGACCCCTAACGCTTTAGCAAAGCTGCTTCAAACAGATATCGTTGCAGATACTAGGCAGCAGGCGATTCAAGTAAAAGCATGGGATAAACCTAAGGAAAATAATGAAAATGTTATGCCAAAGCAAGGAAAGGCAAATTTTAAAGTGTTAGATATTGGTCAAAATCAAGATGAGCTAATCAACTATGCAAAAAAATTCCTTGGTGTTCCTTATGAATTTGGTGCACCTCCTTATGAGCAATCCAAAACCTTTGACTGCTCTTCCTATACTCGGCATATATTAAGTCGCTTTGGCAGTGATCTGCCACGATTAGCACGAGAGCAAGCAAACGTAGGTGTCTCCGTATCTCGTGACCAACTCAAGGTGGGTGACCTGTTATTTTTCACAGTACCTGGGCGATTTGCAAATGACAAAGTTCCTGGACATGTTGGAATTTATATCGGTAACGGTAATTTCATTCACACTTGGGGAGAACCAGGTGTAACGATTAACACTGTAGATAGTGGCTATTGGCATGATATGTTACTGTTTATGCGTAGAGTATTGTAAATTTACTGCAACTAGAAATTAGTGGTTGATTAAAAAAGTTTTTTTACATTATAGAATAAATATTTAAATTTGTGTTTGACTGCTAATGCAAGCTAGCGAAGAGGCCAGAGAGATTCTGAAGATTGTCTCTTAAAATCAAATTCCAACAATACATTTACTCCAATTAAAAGGAATATGATTTTAATACAATCGCAAGAACTCTCTGGATCGTAGCTACCACGCTCTAAGCACATTTCATTTATTTTTATTGTTAACAAAACTTTCCCCTCTCGAAGTTTCCATTACTCCCCATTACACAGTATAATAATGCTTATACGCATTCTTAATAAATTCTTGCTACTCTTAACCTCACGTAAATAACCACAATGAAACTAGTAGAGTAGATTGCGTGGCTTTGCTTAACTTTTAATATATATACATGAGGAGAATAGGTATGGAGAACTTAAAGCAGGCTTATCAGACATTAGGTCTTTCCGAGAACGCTTCCAGAGAAGAAGTTGAAAAAACATTCGAAATGTTATTACGACGCTCTAAGGGCAAGTCTGGGGAAGAGGCAACAATTTTTGAGCAGCAATTAAAGGCATATAAATTTATTATTAACTACAAAGAACAAGCTGAAATTGAAAAAATGAGTGCAGAACGTTATAGCAAATACGGTAAATTTGCAGATCAGGCTGAAAAAACAAGTGATTTTTTTAGACTACATAAAACAAAAGTTTTCGTTAGCATCATTAGTGTTGTAGTCGTTATTGTTGCCCTTACTACCTACCTCAATCATAGAGAGGAACAAAAAAGACTAGCCGCACTTCCTCCTGTTGATTTATCGTTATTATATATTGGTAATTTTATGGTAGATGATAGAAATGGTGGTGAAGAAGCCTACGAAAAAGCGTTATTGCAACAATTCCCACAATTTAAACGTTTTGCGTTGAGTATTAACTATATGCCTCCCGCAAATAAAGACGGGTTAACAGGAGATGCATTAGCCTATCAGCAAAAAGGATTTACAGTTATAGCGACTGAACGCCCTGATATTTATGTTACTGATCAAACTACGTTTGAATGGGTAGGCAAAATGGGGGCTTTTAAAAGCTTAGATGAAGAGGTTGCAGGCAGATGGAAGTCACTTGTTAATGAAAAAACAGCACTCAAGCTATTGAATGAAGAGGATCAAAAGGAACATATTTATGGAATTGATGTTTCTGATAATCGGCTATTTAATGCGCTTCCTCTATATAAAGACAAAGCAATTTTAACGATCCGTGATGGAAGCAGCAATATAGAAAAATCGATGCAATTCATTGAACATTTTCTACAAAATAAATAGACAAAAAATAAGAGGTGTCCATCATGACGAAGGAACTGGTTCCCAAATTAATACAGCTTGTTAAAGAGGATGGTTTGTTATCTGAGCATGTATTTAGTAATATTGAAGTGGATGATTTACTAGATCATAGGGATGAAGCTCTGTTTACTGATGAATGGATGAAAATCTATGATGACATTTCTAATAAAAAGCTAACAAGTTTTATAGATGAAATAACTAATCAGCAAATTGATTTACTTCGCGAACGTGTGTATAAAAGGGTGTATCGTTATACTAGTTCAAGTGATCTAGCAGGATATATTTCTGATGATTTTGGACTGATTGGGGATGCATTACATGTGAATTATAATAATGACTGGCTTTCTGCTCTCCTAAAATGTTATATAGAAAATACAATACCAGCTGGCGCGTTATCTAAAAACAATCACACCTTATCTGAATTATTATCATCAATATAACCTCAATATCATAGATTTATATTACCAACTAAGGACAGCTAATAAGCTGTTCTTTTTGATTTCTAAATTTTGATCTCCACACAAAAAGTTATTGTTGCATTATATAACAATCTTATCTACAATAGCTTTATAAACGCGCGTTTATAGAAAGAGGGATCACCATGCGCAGCGAAGATATTGCTAAATTAGCCGGGGTGTCCCGTAGTACGGTATCCCGTGTCATTAACAATTATCCAAATGTACCAGAAGCAACACGTCAGAAGGTGCTAGAGGTCATACACCAGCATCAATATGAGCCAAATGCTTTTGCGCGTGCATTAGCAGGCAAAGGTACAGATACAATTGGACTGTTTGCGATTAGTATGAGTGAACAGGAGCATACCAGCCGTATTTATCAAAACAGCTATTTTGCACCAATTGTTGATCTTGTTGTGGATACGGCGAATGCCCAAGGCTTTTATGTTTTAATTCATACGATCTATTCTCCTGATGACTTTCATAAGGTCAAGCAGGCATTTTCTCAAAAAAGAATAGATGGAGGTATTTTAGTAGGGATTCAGAATGATATCAATCTCGTGTCAGAGATGGTGCAGCAAGATGCCCCCCTCGTACTTATTGATTATAATATTTCTGAAATTATGTCTGAACACCTTGATAAAAACCACCTCGCAATTATTAATTCAAGAGATTATGAAGGTACTGTCGAAGCGATGGAGTATTTGATTGGGCTAGGTCATCAGGATATTGGGATAATTTGTGGAAAGATGGATACTTTCTCTGGCCGTGAGCGTTATATGGCCTACAAGGATACGATGCAAAAATATGGACTCTCTATTGAAGAAAAGTTTGTGTTAGAGGGTAACTTCTTGAAGGAAACCGCTTACACTTCAGTGGAGAAATTAATTGCAACAGGTGAGCTACCTACAGCCCTCTTTTGCGCTAATGATGCTATGGCGATTGCCGCCATTGAAGCATTAAATGCATCAGGTCTACAGGTACCCGCTGATGTATCCATTGTTGGCTTTGATGATGCTTCCCTTTCCTCCCATATTAATCCTAAGCTAACGACTGTACGTTTACCTATTGCTGAAATGGCAAAAGCGGCAGTAGACAAAGTAATAAGTTTATGTCAGGATGAATCCACTAGTTTTAGCACCATGAGCTTCCCTACCAAATTTATTATTCGAGAATCGTGTTCACAGCTTCATGATTGTTAACCAATATATACATATTGGTTTCAATTTTCATTAAAATAAACGCGCGTTCACAAACGAAGGGAGAGTTTATATTTATGAAATACGGAACTTTTGATGATACTCGTAAGGAATATGTCATTAACACCCCCGAGACCCCTTATCCTTGGATTAACTATTTAGGCAATGAGCAATTTTTTGGACTCATTTCAAATACTGCTGGTGGCTACACCTTCTATCGTGATGCACGTCTACGTCGCTTAACTCGCTATCGTTATAACAATATTCCACTAGATTCTAATGGTCGTTATTACTATTTGTATGATGATGGTGATTTCTGGACACCAGGCTGGATGCCTGTAAAGCGTGAGCTTGATTTTTACGAGTGTCGTCATGGCTTAGGTTATACCTCAATCACTGGAGAGCGCAATGGAATCTCAGTAAATCAACTTGCCTTTATCCCATTAGGTCATAATGCAGAGGTACATCGTCTTGTTGTCAAAAATACAGGTAATTCCACAAAGTCTGTAAAGCTGTTTTCCTTTGCTGAGTTTTGCTTATGGAATGCACAAGACGATATGACAAACTTCCAACGCAACCTAAGTACGGGTGAGGTTGAAGTGCAGGATTCCGTAATCTATCACAAAACTGAATATCGTGAACGTAGAAACCATTATGCATTTTATTCTGTTAATTCTAAAATCGATGGCTTTGATACCGATCGCGAATCATTTGTTGGACTATATAACGGTCTTGAGCATCCACAGGTTGTTGCCGCAGGTCAAGCTTCTAACTCTGTTGCTAGCGGCTGGTCCCCGATCGGCTCCCATGCGCTTAACATCACACTTGCTCCAGGAGAAGAGCAAAGCTTTATTTTCATCCTTGGTTATATTGAAAATCCAGAGGAACAAAAATGGGAAGCGCCTAACGTGATTAACAAAAAACCAGCACTTCAGGTGATCGAGCAATTTGCAACCGATGCACAGGTGGATGCAGCACTTGCTGACCTTGCTGCTTACTGGGATAACCTTTTATCCAAATACCAAATTGAAAGTAACGATGATAAGCTTAACCGGATGGTCAATATTTGGAATCCGTATCAATGTATGGTTACGTTTAACATGTCTCGTTCTGCCTCTTATTTCGAATCAGGGATTGGACGTGGTATGGGCTTCCGTGATTCAAACCAAGACTTGCTTGGCTTCGTACATCAGATCCCTGAGCGTGCAAGAGAACGTATTCTCGATATAGCGGCAACTCAATTCGAGGATGGCAGTGCTTATCATCAATATCAACCGCTTACGAAAAAAGGAAATAACGAAGTAGGTAGTGGCTTTAACGATGATCCATTATGGCTTGTGCTTGGTACTGCAGCTTATATTAAGGAGACAGGCGATGTAAGCATCTTAGATGAGCAAGTGCCTTTTGATAGCAATCCGAACAACACAGCTACATTATTTGAACATTTAAAACGTTCGTTTGAGCATGTCACCAATAACTTAGGACCACATGGTCTACCATTAATCGGTCGTGCGGATTGGAATGACTGCTTGAACTTGAACTGCTTCTCGAAGGAACCAGGTGAATCGTTCCAAACGACGGCAAACATTGAAGGCCGTATCGCTGAATCTGTATTTATCGCTGGTTTGTTTGTGTTTGTTGGTCCTGATTATGCAGAAATTTGCCGTATGCGTGGTCTTGAGGATGAGGCAGTAAAAGCTGAAAATGCGATCTCTAAAATGTCTGATATTACGTTAGAACATGGCTTCGATGGAGATTGGTTCTTACGTGCTTATGATCACTACGGCGACAAGATCGGCAGTAAGGAAAATGAAGAAGGAAAAATCTTTATTGAGCCACAAGGTATTTGTGTCATGGCTGGTATCGGTGTAGAGGGCGGTCAGGCGGCAAAAGCACTACAGTCTGTAGAAGAACATCTTGATACAAAATATGGTATCGTGTTGCAGCAGCCTCCTTACTCTAAATATTATTTAAATTTAGGCGAGATCTCGACCTACCCACCTGGTTATAAGGAAAATGCGGGTATTTTCTGCCACAACAATCCTTGGATTATGATCGCAGAAACAGTGCTGGGTCATGGCGATCGTGCTTTTGATATTTATGCTAAGATTGCACCTGCTTACCTTGAGGACATTAGTGATATTCACCGTACGGAGCCATATGTTTACTCTCAAATGATTGCGGGCAAAGATGCGGTTCGCCACGGTGAAGCGAAAAACTCTTGGTTAACAGGAACTGCGGCTTGGAACTATGTAGCGATTACGCAATCTATTTTAGGGATTCAAGCCGACTTCAGAGGCTTAAAGGTTGATCCTTGTATCCCATCAGCTTGGGAGGAATTCCAGATTACACGCGTATTCCGTGGTGACACATACGTAATCAAAATTAGCAATCCTCATCGCGTAAGCAAAGGGGTTAAGAGCTTGACGTTGAACGGTCAAGACGTAGCAGGCAACATCATTACCCCTGTTGGGGATGGTGGCACACACCACGTTCATGTTGTTTTAGGCTAGCTAATAAGCATTTGAATACGTAGAAAGCAAAAAATAGGTTACGCTTTTAGTCCAACAGAACAGTCTCTCCCCTTGCTTTACAAGCAAAAGGGAACTGTTCAAAGAACTTTAAGCCGTAACCTATTTTTTTATTATTGTGATATTGAAGCAGCTTTACTCACAGTCCCCTGCTCTTGCCGCTGAACATGAACCTTGCCCTATGAAAAAGGATAGCAATAATGCAACAACCGTAATCGCGGTTGCAATCACAAAGGCATGATCAATCCCCTGCAATGTTGCTGTACGAGTTAACTGTGCAATTTGCCCTGCATTTGCTGGGTCCTTCGGATTAATCCCTGCTTGCCCAATTAATGAAGTCAACTGCCCTTTTGTTTCTGTTGTCATCACGGTGAGCAGTAACGCTGTTCCCATTGCGCCAGCAATCGTTCTTAGCGTATTTGACATCGCAGTACCATGAGCATTTAAGGAAGCAGGTAATTGATTAAGTCCCGCTGTTTGGATAGGCATCATCAGCATTGACATACCAAACATCCGTATTGTATATACAAGGATTAAGTGTGTATATGTCGTGTCTAATGTTAGCTTACTAAACTGCCATGTCGTTACGGTCGTAATAATAAGTCCAATGACTGCTAACCATCTTGCCCCGATTTTATCAAAAATAATGCCAGTGATTGGGGACATAATTCCCATTAAAATTGCACCAGGCATTAATAATAGTCCTGATTCAATTGGCGTGAAGCCGCGGAGATTTTGCAAATAGATTGGTAACAAAATCATAGCAGCATATAAAGCCATCGTAATAATTACATTAATTAATGTCGTTAAACTAAACATACTATAACGAAATACTCTAAACTCTAAAATTGGGTTACTGGAAAAAATTTGACGCACAATAAACCAGATGAGTGACATTATTCCAACGATTACACTTACAATAACCTCTGTACTATGCCAACCATTGGCGGAGCTTCCAGCTTGGCTAAAGCTATATAATAAGCCGCCAAAACCCGCAGTGGATAAAATTACGGACCAGATATCTAAATTAGGCTTAGAGATTTCTGTTACGTTTCGCATAAACACAATCCCTAATACAATCGATAACACTGCAAACGGAAGTATAATCCAAAATAAAGTGTTCCAAGGGTGATGCTCAATAACCCATCCAGATAAGGTTGGGCCAATCGCAGGTGCAAAAATCATTGCAATCCCCATCATCCCCATCGCTTGTCCCCGTTTTTCAATCGGGAAAATGGTTAAGAAAATAACGGTCATGAGTGGCATTAAGACCCCAGCGCCTGATGCCTGTACTAATCGACCGATTAACACGACAGGAAAGCTATTTCCTAACGCACAAATCAACGTACCGATTGAAAATAAGCTCATTGCTGCAATAAATAATTTACGTGTACTGAATCTTGCCATTAAAAAGGCACTTATCGGAATAAGGACGCCATTTACTAGCATAAAGCCAGTAGATAACCATTGAATTGTTGTATAGCTTACACCAAGATCCTCTGTCATTTTAGGTAAAGCTATATTCATTAACGTTTGATTTAAAATCGATACAAATGCTCCAATAAGTAGTGCCATTACAATTGGCCATTTTTTGAAAGTAATTGCATTATTAGTTGCTATATTCATAGTTGGTTTTCTTCTCTCGCTTTCTCTAATGACTCAATAATTTGTTGATGTGTATTTAGCATTTGTGTCACTGCATCAGCATCCAATGTTTCTAATACGTTAGAAAGGATACCTGAATATTTTACGTCCGTTTGATCGTGAACCTCCTTCCCCTTCTCAGTCAAGCTCAACGTCACTGATCTTCGATCACTTGCACTACGATGCCGTTCAATTAGTTCTGCCTTCACTAAACGATCTACTACACCACTTACAGTACTATTGCCTAATCGCATCCGCTCAGCTAGCTCTGTAACCCCAATCTGAGGTTCCTTACATAAAATTTTCAAAGCATAAAATTGAATTCCAGTTATCCCAGCTTGCTCTGACTGCTCCGTTAGCAATTGGAAAAAGGACTTTTTGACTGCCCTAAAGGATTGGACAATTTCATGCATATTTCCTTTTTGCACCAACTATAACCCTTCCTTTTAAATGCTACTAATTTAAATACTTCTTACTAGAAGTATCGCATACGAAATATTAAACTTTATTATTATAATTGTCAAGACATGCTTAAAATTATGATCAAAAACATATATTTAAAGCCCGATTCTCACCTGGATTTTATCCAAGTCATCGGGCTTTTAGTGATTATTAACAGTATATAATTATTTTGAATAAGACCGTAATTTTTCTCGTACATATTTCCCTGTTGGTTTCAAGTCCTTTTCTTCCCAATGTCCCTGTACAGAAGCCCCAGGAACTAATACTGCTGAATCCTCAGGATGATCTGCTAGGTTCCAATTAAACCAGCTAATGCCATGCTCGTCCAAAAAGGATAACCACTCATCAGACTTCTCTAAATAAACCCCTTCATCCCCACTTGCTAACGTGGTTCCCCACTCACTTACAAACACACCCACATTTTTATTTAATGCATATCTGATTTTGTCTCGAAGCTCCTCACCATGTGTGCCTGCATAGAAATGAGCAGTATACATGACATTATTATCTTCCAAAGGATGATCTGCGGCATGGTGAACATCTTGGCTCCATGTGCCTGTACCTACTAAAATTAAATTTTGTTTATCATAGGAACGTATCACTTCAATAATTTCTACAGCGTAAGGTCTAATTTCCTTCTCCCAGGTCACATCCTCCCCATTGGGTTCATTACAAATTTCATAAATCACATGTGGGTATTGATGGTATAAACCTGCCATTTCCGCAAAAAATGCCTTTGCCTCTTCTTTATGCATATTTGGATTGTTATCAGATAAAATGTGCCAATCAATGATGACGTATAAATCTAAGGAGATACATATTTCTACTGCTTCTTTTACTTTTTCTTTGAGATGAGGTTGGCTTATGTAGCCGTTTTCACCGGTATACATTGCTATCCGAAAAGCGTTAATGTGCCAATCTTCCTTGAGCCAAGTTATCACATCTCGATTTACATAATTTCCGAACCATTGCATCCCATGAGTGCTAATTCCTCGAAGTTGGATTTTATCACCATTTTGGTCATATAACGATGATTGCTGAACCTGAAGCTTACCTCTGAACAGACTCATTCCACTTGCTCCTCTCATTGATTTACCTCTAAGTTTTAGTTACCATATACTTCAATTTTTCTTCTACTTAAATTTACCTTATAACATATTCTTTTGCAAAATATATATATCCGGTAATACGAAAGTGGTGCTATACTTATGGTATAAATATCCTATTATTTAGTAAAGGAGACTTAATTCTTATGGCATGGTTTCATAAGCTTCCGTTTTCCAAAAAAATATTTTATGCGTGTTATGTTATTGCAGCATTTTTTGCTATCCCAACCTTGGTCACATTCATAATAGTAGGAAAAATATTTACAGGTATTTTTTTAACCTTGATTTTGTTAACGCTTACCTTTCCAATTGCGATTTATTTAAGAAATGTATTGTCAGATTCCTTTACCACCCTTTCACATGCTACAGCTAGAGTTGCAAAAGGTGATTTTACAGGCAGTATTAATGCCACTGGTGGAATCGGTGATTTAAGCGTCTCCTTCAATAGTATGGTAAATAAGCTCCGTAGCATCCTACAAGAAACCTCACAGATCACTCGAAAAGTTATGAACTCCAGTAACTCTATTTCTGATAAAAATCACAGCTTAATTGACGTTATGATACAAGTTGGTCAGTCCTCTAATGAGCTAGCCATCGGAGCTGGCGAAATTTCGCAAGATATCGGCAATATGACCAAGTCGATTAATGATATTGAGCATAAAATTAATGACTATACCACCACCACCCAAGTGATGAACCAACGCTCTTCTGATACCTTGCAGCTTGTGGAAACAGGCCGAAGTGCAATTTCACGTCAAGTATCTGGTATGCGTAAAAATATTGATGCTACCAGCAAAGTGGCAAGTACAATTCAAGCTTTAGCAGAAAGTGCAAGAGACATCACACTCATTACTACTTCTATTTCTGAAATTGCAGATCAAACAAATCTATTGTCATTAAATGCTTCTATTGAAGCGGCTCGGGCAGGAGAGCAAGGTGCAGGCTTTGCAGTTGTAGCTCATGAGGTTCGTAAGCTAGCTGAAGAATCAACAAAATCTACAAAGGAAGTATTTAAGCTAGTACAAATTATAGATCGAGATATTAAGGAAGCTAATGAAAGCATGATTTTAAATGAAAAGATTGTAAAAGAACAAGGTCAATTAATGGTGGAAGCAGAGCAAGTATTTAATCAAATTATTGATAGTGTCCAATATATCGGTAAGCAGGTTGAAGACTTTGCCAGAGAAAGTATATCTATGCTGGAAAGTGCTAAAACAATTTCGAACTCGATTCAGAACATTTCTTTGATTACAGAACAGTTTGCCGCAGGAACAGAAGAGGTATCTGCATCTATGAACGAGCAAATCGCCTCAATTCAGGCGATGGCTGCTGAAAGTGAAACGATGAAAAATGCAGTGATGCAGTTAAACAAAACAATTAATATATTTAAATTTTAAATATAAGTAAAGGATAGCCTTGATTATTCACTTCGATGATCTGGGCTATCCCCATCTCTATTTGCAGAGACAATTTGATTCCTTCCCTTTTGCTTCGCATGATACATAGCTAAATCTGCCTCTTTAATAAGGTTAGAACCCAACCTCACTCCCCTTCTACTACTACTCACTCCTATACTAGCGGAAAGGACCATAAACCTATCCTCTATTCCTATAGGTCTGCTTAATTGCTCCAGAACGGCTGAAGCTATTTTTTGAGCCTGCCGCTCATCTTTTGTTTGGACTAAAACAATAAACTCATCGCCACCTACACGAAAGATAAGATCAGAATTGTCTGTGGCCTGCCTTATTCTCCTTGTAGCTGTACGTAGTAACTGATCCCCTGTTTCATGTCCCCATGTATCGTTGATCTCTTTAAAATGATCAAGATCGATGTACAACACAGCATGTGCTCTTTTAGCCTTACACGATTTCATATAATACAACATCCCATTACGATTAAATGTCTTTGTTATGGAATCACGATATGCGAGGTTTCTTAGTACAGCACGTTGTTTAAATGAAATATGCAAATATATACTTGCGGTAATTATGACAATAATCCCTATTTCAACAAGGTACATTTTATCACCAACGATGACTAATTTAATTTTTAGGTATATTAAAACTAATGGTTGTCCCATGATCTAATATACTTTGGATTTTAAGACCATGTCCATAAAGTTGTTTCAAGCGTCGATCTGTATTTAACAATCCAATTCCTTGCTGCAATTTGTTATCTCCTTGGAGCAGATTGTGTACTTTCTCTTCCGTCATTCCAACGCCATCATCTATTATTTTGATTTCAACAAGCTGTGGGAATTCTTTAATGCTTATTGTAATACTTCCACCACTTGCACGTACTAAAATTCCATGCTTGATTGCATTTTCGACAAGGGGTTGAATGGAAAGCGGCGGTAGTTCTAATCTTAAATGCTCTGGAATTTGCCAAATCACTTTTAATCGCTCTCCAAAACGTTCTTGCTCGATGTATAAATAGGAACGAAGCAATTGAAGCTCATGCTGTAAAGGGACAACGCGCTGAAGGTTGACATCATGAAAGCTCGCCTGCAAATAATTACCAAACTCCTCCAATAATGCAATCATCCTATTTATATTGACTTCAGATAAGGAAGCAATCGTATTTAGTGTATTAAATAAAAAGTGGGGCTGTATTTGTGCTTGCAACCAAGCCGCTTCTAGTCTAAGACGTTCATTAATAGAACGTTGTACATTAATCAAAGCATGTACTCTTGTTTTCAATTCTAAACTATTAATCGGTTTAATTAAATAATCATTTGCTCCCGCTATATATCCTTCATACATATCTTCAGGATGGCTATACGTTGCTAATAGCAAAATAGGGAGCTCTGATAACGAAAACTTTGACCTGATCTGTTTAGTTAATTTATAACCAGAGCGCTGCGGCATCGCAGCATCTGTTATGATAAGACTCCATTCCTGTGAGTCTAGCAAGTCCAGTGCTTCCTTTGCGTTGGTAACAAAAGAAACATCATAATGAACAGGTGTTAAAATATGATCCAACACTTTTAAATTGGTGGGGTCATCACCCACCGCTAAAATTTTTGGACGTTCAGGATGATGGAGCATATGGGCAAACATCGCAGATGAATTTTCTTGCATCAATCGTAACTGCCCCTCAGGGTCCTGATCCTGCTGGTCTAATTCTAATTGCCACACTTCGTCAGTGATTGGCCTCACTTGGTTTGCACCTCCATGTAGTCCTACAGTTTCCTTAACTATATATGTATACATAGGGAGCATTAAACTCTATCATTTTGTCTATCGCTCCCAATTAGATTTAATATGACAATTATAATTTGGCTTGAACAATCAATCGATGCGTTGGATTAATCATAGGATCACATGTAATTAAGGTTACAATAGAATCCTGACCATTTTTATCTAAGACAGATAAATCAGTAGGCTCCACAATAACAATATTATAAACCTTATATATATACTTTTGCTGGTCATTTTGCACTATGATTTCATCGCCAATTTTAACTTCTCCTAGCCGATTAAACAATCTACCCTCTTTATGAGCGCGGTGAGCCGCGATTGCTGCGTTACCTATTTGTCCTAAAGGTGTCGTCTCAGACATATGTGCTGCGGCGTGTCTCATATTTTTTTTGGTTGCTCCTTCTAGAATAGGAAGCTTCAAATCAATAGAGTCGATAGAAATAATGCCTAAAACACCTTCCTCAAGCTTAATAGGCTGTGCTTTATTTTCATCAGTGGAGGATACACCTTCATCAAGTAGCTGAGAAACTTGAGCATAATCTTGACCTATCGTACTATTTTCAGATACGGTTGAACCCGCTTCAGCAATTTCGAGCAAATGATTTTGCTCTTGATCTGCAAGCCACTCATTTACTGTAGGAAATAGCATGATACAAAAGCCTGCAATGATTAATAAATAAGAAAGTTTTTTCTTCAACTGTTTGTCTTCCTTTCACTCTGAGTAGTTATTAGCACACTTACCAGTTTTGGTTACCCTCAAGCTTATTGATTTCTATTGATTATATTGATTGATCATTAACGACTATAATGGTTTATAATCAACAAGCTTCAAGGCAGAAAAGAAGTAATTGGGAATTCCCGTTTACTTCTTTTCTTAAGAAAATCAAAATAATTTCATTAATTACGTTTGTTCATGCGAATTAAAAGTCCACCAGCGATGAATAAAAATCCTAATCCAACGTAAGGCATGCTACTTGTTTCCCCTGTTTGTGGCAATGTGGTTACGCTACCTAATGGAAGCTCCTCATCTTCTAGTTCGATGATCTCCTCTGTTGCTGGAGAAGGAGAAGGATTTACAGGTTGATCTAAATCCTCAGATTGTTGTTCAGGTTCTGCTGGTTGTTCTTTTTGTTCAACAGCTCCAAATGGTATTGGTTCATCATCAATCTCCACAAACTCTGAAACATCAGGAATTGTTGGGGTTGTTGGAACCGTAGGAGTCGATGGGTCTGTCGGATCGGTCGGATCCGTAGGATCGGTTGGATCCGTCGGGTCCGTTGGATTCGTCGGGTCCGTTGGATCCGTTGGATCGGTTGGATCCGTCGGGTCGGTCGGATCCGTTGGGTCCGTTGGGTCTGTCGGATCCGTTGGATCCGTTGGATCCGTTGGGTCCGTCGGATCGGTCGGATCCGTTGGATCCGTCGGGTCTGTCGGGTCCGTTGGATCCAACGGATCCGTCGGATCGGTTGGATCTGTTGGATCCGTTGGGTCTGTCGGATCCGTTGGATCGGTCGGGTCTGTCGGATCGGTTGGATCCGTTGGATCTGTTGGATCCGTTGGGTCTGTCGGATCCGTTGGGTCCGTCGGATCGGTCGGATCCGTTGGGTCCGTTGGGTCTGTCGGATCCGTTGGGTCCGTTGGATCGGTTGGATCCGTTGGATCTGTCGGGTCTGTCGGATCCGTAGGTGTAATCGGTGGATCCACGCCCGTAAACGGTACAGTGTGGAGTTCCCCACCTCCCGATAATGATTCGGCAATAATCGTACCGTTGATATTACCATTGTTAAACTCAACATTTGCTAGTGGCGCTAAAATTGAACCTCGAACTCCTACGGCTTCGAGCTTTAATGATTTAGCTTCATAAAAGTTAAACAACACATTTGAATTGTTTACACCACCTTGACCATTAAAGAAAAATTCTCCGCCTCCAACTCTTCTGTTTTCCCCACTCACATTAATGATGACGGTGGAGCCCGGTGGAACGTTAATTTTCAGTTCTGAAATGTCTCGATCAATGTAAAAAATATTAATGGTTGGATCACTTCCGTTTAATTCAATTCCTGAATAATACGGGTTATAATACGTTTCACCAATATTCACATTCACTTTTTTGGCTAGGTCATCTGAGGTTTGTTTCAGATACGTGCCCTCTTTTGCAAAATCAATTGGAGATGTCCCTTGATGAAGCTCACCATCTCGCACGGTAGGCTTATTAATTAAGTTCCCACCATATATCGCGTGGCTACCTTGAACTTCTCCCCCTTGGTAGTTTAAGTCACCACCAACGACTAAAGCATATTCACCTGAAGTAAGTCTTGAGTTTACCGTATAATTATGAAATGTTGCGTTTCCACCTACAGCAACTCTCCCCTCACTATCGGAGCTTTGCCTCATATCTCCAAATATAAATGCGTTATAATCCCCTGCTACTCCTAAAAATGAAGATAATTGCGCTAGTTGCTTTAGCGAAAGGGATGATACAGATACAGGGGAATCTACTGGGCTAGCAAATGCAACATTAGCGTAATGTCCCCGAAACAAAATAACAGTAGTGATTAGCAATACCTTGAAGCTTCTTTTTACAACCTTATTTCCCTTTATCCTCACGTTCCGTTGATCCCTTTCTTTGTAAATTTTTTAACTGTCTGCTAAATTAGTCGTCATATAACAATATGATCTATCTATCTCAACAAATTCTCAACAAATTGAAAAAAAAGTTAAATATTTTTTTCCATGTTCATTTTTACTTTTTCAATAAACTGCTGGCGATTTCTCCGATACACGCTATAACAGTTTTTTCCTAATTTTTTTGCAGCGTACATTGCTGAATCCGCCTCAGCTAACAGCTTTGTTTTTTCTACCTTATTTGATTCGGTCATTGTTATTCCGATACTCCCAGTAACAAACAGCTCATGGTTCTCTACATAGTAAGGCTTGCTAATTAAACCTAATATAAGACCAGCGAGAATCTCCACCTTGTGGGGCTCACAATTTTTCATGATAAATATGAATTCATCGCCACCAATGCGAAATGCGAGTTGATTTTGATTTGTGATCCGACTTAATTCGGTGCTTACATTCCGTAATAATGCATCGCCAACATGATGACCAAACGTGTCATTTATAGTTTTAAAATGATCCAGGTCTAGATATAAAACAGCAAGCTCGCCTTTTCCTTTATACCGACTCCAAAAATGCTCTAAGCCATTACGATTAAATAATCCAGTTACATCATCTTGATAGGCTAAAACCCTAAGCTTCTTTTTATCGAGTTCCACAATAATCACCATAACTAGTAACACAGCGATAATAATCATAACCACGATAATACCAATATGCTCCAATACATTCACCTTATCTCTCAACAATCTTGTAGGTATACAAATCCTACAACAATATATATTCACTTTAATTACTATGATAAATATCACTTCTAAACAAATTCTAAACAAATTTGTAGAAGGTCTATTTTAATACCTAAAAAAAGAGATATCTCAAAACAACTCTGAGATATCCCTTTAAACAAACTATTTATTTTTTACGATTCCGAATCACGTTAAAGCGAAGGTATAGTCCATATGTCAAAAGAATAAAACCGATACCATACGTCACTAAAGGAATTTCTTCACCCGTCTGTGGTAAATACGTAACACCTGATGTTTTTGTTTTGAGATTTGGTCTTTTGGTTTCAGGTTTGTTCGTATTTGGCTTGTCGCTAGGTAAAGGTTCAGAAGGATCCACTCCCTCTAGCGGAATTTCGTCATCGTCTACATCCACAATTTCTGGATTAGGATTGTTATTTGGTTCTTCTGACGGTGTTGTTGGTTGTTCTGTGCTCGGATTGCCTGGCGTATTTGGTGTTCCAGGATTATTTGGCGTGCCTGGCACAGATGGTGTAGATGGATTACTTGGTTCTGTTGGTGTCACTGGTGGATTAGGATCTTTCTTTTTACTGTTAAATACAGTAAGTGTTAAGACGTTACCCTCATCCTTTATACTTTTATCGATCGTGACACTAATCTGTGTTTGATCAAGCACATAACCTTCTGGTGCTGTAATTTCTTTTAATATATATTTTCCATATAACAGCTTACTGAATATAGCTTTACCATCTTCATCTGTTGTTGCCTGTAAGGTAACTTGCTTTCCTTTTACATCCGAAAGTTCAAAGACAGCTCCTTTTAAAAACTTCTTCCCATCCTCTTTGTCTAGCTTAACAATTTCTAAGTTACCGACAACCCCTGTGCCAGATCCAGAACCTGATGAACTACGAACAATAATCTCTTTATTTGTAGTTAGCTCACCAACCGTTATTCCGTCTCCTTCAAATTTCACTTTATTGCTAACAATTTCCCCATTTGCTGCGTGGATCAGTGATGAGTATTTTAAAATATAAGCTTGATTTTCGATCGGCTTCGTAAATTTCAATACAAATTGTCCTGACCCATCATTTGCTAACTGAAGTGTGTAATCCTCACCTTTTACAAGCTCGGTAGTTTGAGTTAAGGAGCCATCAGCAGATGCAGCTGCTTTATATAAATGAAATGAGTCTGCAAGTACAATTTGATTTGGTGTTGGTTCATCATAAATGACTGCATTTTTGATATACGATTGGCCACGATTAATATAAATCGTCCAATCTAGGGCATCATCATTTTGTACACCACTTTTAGAAACATATTCGCCACCATAAGGGATATTAACTGAACCTTCCCAAGTTACAGAATATTCATCCGCCTTAAAGGTCACTTCATTATGGACAACTTTATCTACGACTTGATTTTCTAGCGTTGTCTCAAACGTAATCCAATAAGGGCTATTAATGGTGTTTTTAAACTTAACGGTCAAAGTATGATTATTTTGTTCTGTAGGTGAAATAACTTCATATTGAGAAGGATCAACCAATTCACCTTGACGAGTCCCGTCCCACCAGCCTAACAATTCCATCTTGTATACATGAAGCGAACCTTCTTTATAAACTTGATTAGGCTCAATAACATCGATAATTTGTGCATTCTTTAATTCTTTTTTATTGTAATTTGCTTTAATTGCCCAAGTTATTGCTTTATATCTTGCATCATAGGAACCTGACTTCGCCCCATTATTTCTTGTTAAATTATCAGGCCAAAACGTATCACTTACTGTAATACTTTTAGGAGCATTAGCATCGTCTCCCCATGAAATCATGGCTTGGTTCGGAAATTCCCCACCGGCTGGAGCATTGCTTATATGATGTGGATGCTTCCAGTCATTGTTGAACTCCGTTGTATATCTGATCGTATGCTTGGTATTAAAGGAATAACTAGGCTTGAAGCGAAGCGTAAAGCCTTGCTTCCCAAATTCCTCACCAACACCCCCAATTTCAAGCTCATAATTAGACGCGTCTACTTCAACACCGTTTGCATCAAGCACCTGTAATTTATCCTGAACAAGCTTTAAGCCACCCGTTGGAAAAACATCTCGAACGATGACATTTTTCATTTCATAATTGTCTTCATTGATAAAGATATTCCAGTCCACTAGCTTCAAGTTATAGTCCACGTCACCACGTTGCTTTTTCCCGATCACGTTCCCTAATGCTTGACTCGCTTCCTTCGTTTCCGATCCATTACCGTCTGGTTTTATTGCAGTGACACTATTACTTACGTTTAACCCATTTCCTTCAACTCGGTTCGTTGCCTTTGTTGCATATTTAATGATATATGCGTCTGTAATATCCTCATTAAATTGTAGGTTAAAGCCGTTTTTACCATCATCATTTGTAATTGGTGTTAATACATAGTTACTTACAAGCTGAGATTCGTTAGGCTGATTTCCTGCGTCTGCACTTACACGGTAAACCTTAAATGAATCTTGAACTAGCTCCTGATCTCCATTAAAACGGTCAGTTAAAAGTGCATATTGTTTTGCGATCGTTTTTTGACCAAAATTGTATTTAATAATCCAATGAACCGTTTGGTTTGGCGCATCATAACTTTCTACCACTTTATCAAGTAATGCACCGCGATGAACATTTACAGTAGCCGATGCGGTTGTTTCGTTAATGTTACTTCCTGTTAAAGTCGCTTTATTTGTGAACTGAGCTAACTCGCTATCTGGATCTATTGGTGTGGAATAAGTCACTCTATAGGCAGAGTTGATTCCAGGCTCATTAAATTTTATTTGTAGCTGATCATTCTCAACCTTCACCACATAATTAGTAGCTAACTCTCCTAATGTTGGAGGGCTATTTATGCCCACGTTCAAATGGTGCACCTGTATAGCGTCTTCATTGAGACTTAAACCAGCAGGAATAGTATCACTTAATACAGCATTGTCTATGGTCTTAAGCGCTGTATTAACATCCACACTCCAGTTAATTTTATTTGCTTTTTCTGCAACACCTTGCTTCGTTAATGTCGTTCCGCCAGCAGGCTTGAAATAAACGGTTTTTGTCACAAAGTTATCAGCAATAGGAAAAACAATTTCTACCTTGTTGGTTTCAGAAATGATGTGCGAGCTAAAATTTGTTTTTACCGCAATATGCCCACTAATTTGAGAGTGGTTTTTTATAAATTCATTAAAGGTGATAATAACGTGCCCATCTGTATCTACATTAAAGGTACCCACTTGTTCTCCGTCAAAGGATAGAGGTTCATTTTTTATCGTTGTGTAGATTTCAAATGCTTTTGGAATGTCAAATTCATACGTAGAGCCAGCTTGGAAGGTATGGTCATCTGCTAAGCTCCAGTTATAACTAATTTCTACCGCAGCATTAAGGTCAAGTTGGTCATCACTACCTTCGCCAATCACGACACCATTGCTATCCTTAATAGTGACACCTGTAATGGAGAAGCCAACCGCCTCTGCGGGATTTTCAGTTGTCTCAGGCTTCGTTGCTTCCAAGTCAGTTTGTTCGGGTTTCTCTGACTGCTCTGATTGTTCAGATTGCTCTGATTGTTCAGGGTTTTCTACCTCTTCTGATTTATTTGGTTGCTCTTCATTTTTTTGTTCCTCTTCATTCACCGCAGGTTCTTCTTGGTCTGTTGGTTGCTCTGTCTCACCATTAGAAGGTGGAATTATATCTGTAGGTCCCTCAGTTTCATTTGGTGTTGCTGGCATGACCACTGCAGGTGAATCAGTAACATTTTCACTTGCGTGTGCAGCAGGTATCATAACTCCCATAAAACTGTGCAATAGTAATATGAATGCCATACATAAGGTAAAATACTTCTTTCTCATGTTTAAATACAGTCCTCCTAAATTTCATAATGGTTACTAATATGACATCAACATAAAGATGATGCCCACAACCCAAAAAATATGATATATCTCACATCTATACAATTTCTGAACAATAAAAAAAGCCTTATGGGTAAACGCCCATAAAGCTTCGATCTGATTTTTTATAAAAATAATTAAACTGCGGAATTCTCCCATCTCTCGTACCATTCTACAATATATAAACTTGGCTCTTCGTTTAAATCTTCAAATAACATTTTTTTAAAATGCTCAAATTGACGTGTCACAAGATGATATTGACCTTTTGCCGCATACAATCTCATTAGCGCATAGTTGGCATACTCCTCAAGTGGATTGCTAGTACATATTTTGCTATAGTACTCTATCGCCTTATCTTCATTGCCCGACTCCATATACCAATTGGCAATTTTATATGCCGTTTCAAGCCATTGCTTTTTTAATCGTTCACGTTCGCCTTCTGCCCACCAATAATCATATTCCTGTAAATAGTCGCCGATGTATAGCTTCTCCATTTTAATATAGCTCTCCAAGGTCGTTGATGTGAGTGGCAATTCCTGTGATTTAAAGTACTCCCACTCATCCACATCCACCGTGACATCCTTTAGCTCAAGGCAATATCCTTCAGTCATATTCATAATTTGAAAATGTCCAGTATAAGGTGATAACGTTTTTCGAATATGGTATATCGCAGTGTATAGCTGAGAATATACCTTTGATAGTTCATGCTCAGGCCACAATAAATCTATTAAGGAGGACTTACGTACTAATTGACCCCTATGCTGTAATAAGTAAAGGAATAGCTCCTGTGCTTTACTTGTTCTCCATTGCAAAATAACAGGTGACTCTTTAGCCTTTTTAAGGGTAACTTGTCTAAACACATGTAAGCGAAGCTCCTCTGTTCCTTCCTCGACCATGCTTGGTGCTTCGTGTTGATATTCTTTCATACGACTGATTGTTTTAATAAGTCTTTCCATTCTAACAGGTTTAACAATATAATCTAGCGCATTGATCTCAAAAGCTTTTACCGCAAATTCATTATATGCAGTTACAAAAACGATATTTAAATTTGGATTTCTCTCAAATAGTAAATCTGCAAGCTCAATTCCACTCATTTCAGGCAACTGTATATCAAGAAAAACCACATCTGGTGCACACTGAGTAATCCCCTCCAGTGCTTCATGTGGGTTTGTAAATTTTCCAACAATATTAATATCTTTTATTTTTAATAGCTGACGCTCAAGATAATCTAATGCAAGCTGTTCATCATCCACAAGAATTACTTTCATTCACTAAACTCCTAATCCTAAAAATTTATAAAGGCCAATGAATAATTGCGTAAATCTGTTAATGTAATGCTTATTTATATAATATCATACCGCTACTTATGACAGTTGCCTATCCATTGCAAATAAAAAACTGCACATCAATTAGAATCTTTTTTTGACGTACAGTTTGTATTTTTTTAAAAATAATATTTAATTTAATTCGTTTAGTATTGTTTAACGGCTGTATATTTGCCTGTGTCCTTAATCATTTCAAATGCAGTTGAAGTTCCCTTCCAGCCTGCATCTACTGTCGTATCAATTACAACCCATTTGCCATCTACAAACACTTCATTCCAAGCATGATAGTTTTTCACGTATTTACTATTTCCCATTACTAATTTAGTAGGGATATTTTCACTCCGAAGCATAGCTGCAAATAGTGAAGCATATCCATAGCAAATATCTTTTTGATTGACAAAGGTACGATCAATTTGAGGTAGATAATCTGTGCTTAGGTTAAAAGGAAGTGACTGGTCATATTTTATATTTCCGATAACATAATTATAAATCGCTGTAATTTTCTCCATATCGCTAGCTTTATTTTTGACTAAATCTTTTGCTTTTTTTATAGCTTGATTTTGATCAGTGAAGCTAATATTTTGAATGGAATTTAAATATACCTGACTACTATCCTGCAGATCAAGAGCTAGATTTGCTTTTTCGATTACCTGATATTTTTTCCCTGATACTTGTTTCACTAAGCTAATTACATAACTGCCATTTCCTAATTGAAGTGGAAAGAACTCTTGTTTTCCTTGGAATAAATTATAGCTGTATTGCTGCGTTCCCTTGGCAATTAATAACTTCATTTTTGCACCAGACTCAACATTATAATTAATACTAATAATCCCTTTATCTAATTGACTTGTATTCAGCCACGAATTGTTATCCGCTGCATAGGTAAAGCCACCAAAAAATAAGGAAAAGGTAAGCATAACTATAAGAGAAGATACCATAAATTTACGCATAAAAAATAAACTCCCTTCGGTAGCCAGGCTGCCATCTCACAGGCCCTATAGCTTTGCGTCCCTGCCTTTCGACAGGTTTGCCATTTATCGTTATAAAGTTTATCGATACGTTTATATTAACATATCTATCATCTTATGCAATACTTTTTGTCTATGAATTAGTAAAAAGGTCTTATGCCCTGTTTTACATTAATTTGCATACATGATAACGATTACAACATAACCCTTTACCTCTCTTATTTCCCAAATTGACATAATGGTTTATTATCGCATAAATTATAATTTGAAAGTGGTTAGGTCTTTAACACTACGCTCCTTTCAGGCAATTATTTCCACTTACATTATTATATTATTAGAGGAGTGCGTCTATGTTTCGTAAATCGTTAAATTCAAAATCAAATTCAACTTCACTGGACAACCTGTTAGAGGCAAGTCACAAATTTGCAGCGAATACCGAACTAAAAAATACTACTTTCGAATTATCCGCTCAAGAAAAAGACCCAAAAGTACAGGAAATTGCTAAAAATTTCGCTAAAACTATAAATAGACTTAACGAAGACATGAAAAACAAAGAAATTCGAACTGCATTAATTACAAAAGCGATTCAGGTTGGATTATGGGACATGTCTGTAGTCGCAGGTGACCCTATAAATCCAAAAAACTCCTTCAACTGGAGTGATGATTTCCGTCACATGTTAGGCTTTCAAAATGAACAAGATTTTCCTAACGTCCTAGAAAGCTGGTCTAATCGGTTACATCCTGAGGACGCTGATTATACGTTAAAAGCACTAGCTGACCATTTAGTAGACCATAGTGGAAAAACCCCCTATGATATCACCTATCGTCTTCAGCTTAGAAATGGGGAATATAACTGGTTCCGAGCAACAGGCACCACGATCCGTGATGAGCAAGGGGTTCCCCTCGCTATTGCTGGTGCATTGTTTAATATTCATGAGCAAAAGATTAAAGAAACAGAGCTTGAAAATATGTATCTCCGTTACAGCTTAATTAATAAAATTTTAGTTGAAGCCCCCTGGGAAATTATTATACATGAAGGCGATTTGGGTCACCCAAGATCTCAAATTTGGTGGTCACCACAGTTTCGTCATGTGTTAGGGTTTGAAAATGAACAGGATTTCCCTAATAAGCTGACAAGCTGGACAGATCGCATACATCCTGAGGATCTTGACAAAACCAATCGATACTTAGCAAACTATATTGCAGACCATACGGGAAGAGAAGAATATAGTACAGAGTTTCGTCTTCAGCTTAAAAATGGGGAGTATCGTTGGTTCCATGCCAATGGTGAGGCGGCTCGTGATAGCAATGGGACTCCTATTCGTATGGCAGGTACAATTCGAGATATTACACATGAGAAAAATAAAGCCTATATTTTAGAGCAAATGAATCAAAAAACAAAACAGCTCTCAGCCTCCATTGATGAGATGGTTCGCGGGATTAGCTCTGTTACCTTACAAGCCCAAGACCTTGCTACTGCGCAAGAGCAATCTGCCACAGCAGCAACACAAGCAAAGGGAAGTGTAGAAGAAACTAAGGATATTTCCAACTTTATTAAAGAAATCGCTAATCAAACGAACCTGCTTGGTTTAAATGCCTCGATTGAAGCCGCTCGTGCTGGAGAGCTTGGTGCTGGCTTTAATGTCGTTGCTGGTGAAGTCAGAAAGCTTGCCTTACATAGTGCTGAAGCGACTAACCATATTGATGAAAGCTTAGTAAAAATGAATCAGCTGATGGAAGTTGTGTTGGAGCATATTAATAACATGGCGATTCTAACCCAGACCCAAGCTGCACTAACCGAAGAAGTTAATGCGTCTATGGATGAAATCAATATGATGTCACAAAACTTAGTTGACTTTGCTAAGCATTTATAAAAATTATGATATGGAATTAGACGAGGCGTGGTCCCAGATCAGCTTGATTTGGGTCCCTTTGCCTTGCTCGCTGTTTACAAGAATCCTACCTCCATGCACCTCAACTAATGCTTTGGCAATCGCCATTCCAAGTCCACTGCCTTCTGTTGCACTATCTGTATCTGTTCCTCTATAATATCGTTCAAATAATCTCACCTTCGTTAAATCGTCCATTCCTTCACCATTGTCTACAAAGCTCAATCCTATTTTGCCAGCGTCCATCGCCAACACGCTTACAGTCAAGGTGATATCCCGTTGATTGTGCAAAAACGCATTTGCAGTTAAATTGTCAATAATACGTTGAAACCATGGCTTAAATATTTTTAAATAGACAGGAGCTTTTGCTGGGCAAAAAATAATATTTGCAGCTTGATTGTCGTGAGAGATCCCTGCACCAGTCAATGCTTCAGGTAAATAGATATTTAAATCAACCACCTCCATATATGGCGGTGTTGCCCCACTTTGAAGCTGATATTCAAGTGTTAGATCACTAATTAATCGTTCCATATGATTAGATTTATTAAGCATGACGCGTGCAAAGCGCTGAACCTCCTCCTGACTCCACTCATAATTTTTATTTTCAAGCATATGTGCATACCCTTTTATAGAAGATAATGGGGTCTTTAAATCATGGGATACGCCAGCAAGCCATTCGTTCCTTGCCTGCTCTGTCTCCTCCCGAACGATAGCATCACGTTGCAAGGTATAGGTTAGTGTATTTAGTGAGTCTAGCACTTCCCCATACACAGCAAAGTTTCCTTTCCTTTTTCCATTTTTGTCAGCACTATGGGGATAATTGGTCTTTTTTTGTGGTTCGATATATTGGCCTTTTCCTAGCACCTTAAGCCACTCCATAATATGTAAAATAGGCGCACCCGATCGTTGCCCGAACCACCATGCAAATAGGGCGAACACAAGCATAGAAAAGCCAATTAAAGTGCCTACAGCTGCAATTAAAACAGCTAGCTCAGGATCAATTAACGGTCCTTGTCCTGGTTTGGCTTTATTTAATGGTGTACTTAACACCCACGTTAAGCCTTTGTTGTGTTGATAATACGTATTAAGCTTTGTTCCATATTTATCCGGGTAGACACTGCGAAGGGCGAGCTCCTGCAAACTAAAATGTCGAGTCACCCCTTCTGGCTTATGATAGGAAGTCACCTCGTTTCCCTTTTCATCCAACACCTGTAACCATGATTTTCTTAACATAAGCAGGTCTATATCCTTTGAGGAAAGCTGTAATGCCCCCTCTACGCCAAGCTTCGTTCTCTCGGCTAACTGTTCTATTAATAAACGATCTTCGTCCTTTTTGCCATAAAGCAACGTATGCATGACGCCATTTTTCTCCTGAATCCATAAATATAACTGGTATGGAAATGGCGTTGTCCCTAACCAATAACCTGTTAACTGCCCAGGACTATACGAGGAAGGAACATCAGGAGGAACAAGATACGAATCTGTGACTTTACCATCCTGATCGATACGCTGTAGCCAACCCCCATTTTCTTTCACCAGTTCTAACAGCTTAGGATCAAATCGAATACGGCCCTCATCCTGCTGCAACGTTTCGATTAGCTGAGATAAGCCTGCACTTTCAAATTGTCTAGCCGCTTCAATCTGTCGTATTTTGCTATTACTCCAAAACAATGTCATTATAGCAGCAATTAATAATATTAGCCCAACCACGAGCAAGCCTGAAATAAGCTTTCGCGTCAATTTCCATTTAATATTCATGTTCATCTTATTAATGTTCATTTTCATTTTTGTTTTAGTTTTTCGTGTATCATTCATTTTTTGTTCACCAGCTTATATCCCATCCCCCTCACATTTACTAAAAAATGGGGTTTAGCAGGGTTAACTTCAATTCGCTCTCTAATGCGATGAATATGAACCATCACCGTGTTGTCATCTGCAATGCTTGTGTCCTCCCATACAGCTTCGTACAATTCCGCTCTTGTAAATACACGGTTAGGATGACGAGCTAAAAAAAGCAATAGCTGAAATACAAGCGGGGGACACGAAACAATTTTCCCTTCAACGATCAGCTCTGCCGCTTGCTCATTGATCTGAAATCGACCAAAATCATAAATAGGAGAAGGTGCAAAAGTTAAAGCATTCCTTTCAGTTGCAGGCGTAATAGACTTACTACTTCTACGTAATAACGAACGTATACGCGCCACGATCTCTAAAGGATTAAACGGCTTGGTCACATAGTCATCCCCCCCCACCGCGAACCCACTTAATTTATCAAAATCAGTAGAACGAGCACTCAAAAAAAGAATAGGTGCTTCTGTATACTGCCGAATAAACGGACATGCCTCTATGCCACTCATATTAGGAAGCATTACATCTAAAATAATGACACCATACGCTTGATGTTGGACTGCTTCAATCGCTTCTTCGGCTGTAGCTACAGTATGTATATGATGAAACCCTTCTTTGCGAAAAACGGTAGCAAGTAACTCTAGCAATGCTCGCTCATCATCTACGATTAAAATTGCCTGCTCATTCATGACAGCACTCCTTTTATATCATCCACCTTAATTCTAGCCATATTGTATCATGATTTTTTATATCCCAAGCTCCTTCTTACTCTGAATTAAGATACTGTTAAGGTTCCGTTTTCATTATGACAAGGTTGCTAGTTTAGACTAAATATAGTGAAAAAAATAAATAAAGTGGAGGGGAATTGTATGAAAAGAATGTTGATCGTGATTTCAATTGTAGCCTTAGTAGGCGTGGTGTTCACGGGCTGTTCCAAACAGAATCAGGAAAAAAGCAAGAGTGCGACAGATACGATAATTATCCCAGAAAACGAAATAGCTAAAACGATGGAAGCAAGAGACTTTGAGCGGATTTATCAAGGTTTAACATCTTCATTTCGTAATGGGATGTCTAAGGAAGACTTTGAACGTACATTAAAGGACTTTATACCGGAAAATACTTCGTGGCAGGAAATGTCTGTACTCAATATGAATAACAACGTATACAAAGCTTGGAGCAACAGCAAGCAAACGAAAGGCTTTAACGTCATTCTTAACGAAAACGGAGAAATTGCTAGTATGTTGTTAAAGCCTATGGAGCGTTACCCCCATACGGATGAAGCCTTTACGAAGCTAACCTATTCCCTGCCATTTAAACAGGATTGGTTCGTATTTTGGGGCGGTGAAAATGTACTCTCTAATTATCACTACGAGCTAGCACTTCAACGTTATGCTTATGATTTTGTTAAATTGAAGGACGGATACTCCTACCAGGGTGATATAAATAAAAATGAAAGCTATTATGCATTTGGACAAGAGATCACTGCACCTGAGACAGGTAAGGTTGTTCATGTTGTTAACAATATTGCAGATAATGAGCCAGTTGGTAAACTAAATGAGAGTGAGCCAATGGGAAATGTAGTTATTATTGAGCATGGCGACGGTGAATATAGTTACTTAGCTCATTTAAAGAAAAATTCAGTCACAGTTCAGGTAGGCGATACGGTCCAAAAAGGAGATGTTATAGGCTTGTGCGGTAACTCAGGAAATTCAAGTGAACCTCATCTTCACTTTCAAGTGTCCGATGGCAAAGATTTTATTGACAGCTCGGCAATCCGCATAAAGTGGGAAAATAACCTGCACCCTGTCCAAAATGACACGGTGGAAAGGCTCTAATTATAAATCAGTACTTGACAACAACTGGAGGCTAGAAGCTACGATCCAGAGCGTTCTTATGATTGTGTTAAAATCATATTCCTTTGGTTGGAGTAATTAAACCTTAAGAAATAGGCAAAAAAATAGAAAATAGGGAATAGAGAATTAAGCCCTGGGCTGAACTTCTCTATTCCTTTTTACTGTCCCCTTTTAAAAATAGGTTATGAACTTCTGGCATTATGTCCATACTACACCTACGTAACTTTTTCTTTTCTATTTCAGCCTAGAGGGGGACTATTCATTATGACATCGATGCCTCATCCATCCGTGATCTCCAGCATTTCAGATATTCCCGTAACGATGGATTGTTCGTGGATTGACAATATAGAAGCAAGACTGGATAAGGGTGGACCGTGGGATGATTGGAGCTTATTCAAGCTAGCGATGAAAGCGGAGCGAAGAAGTCTCGTAACTAGCTTTGAAGAAATGCAATGTCTCAAGCACATTCAAGGCCTTACTCCACTCCCGCATCAAATTGAGACTGCCAGAAAAGTATTATTTGATATGCGTGGACGTGCCATTTTGGCAGATGAAGTCGGACTAGGTAAAACGATCGAAGCTGGCTTAATTTTAAAAGAATATCTCATTCGAGGTTTAGCGCGTAAAGTGCTCATTCTTGTCCCAGCGTCCCTTGTCCTGCAATGGGTAAGGGAGTTAAACGATAAATTTGGCATCCCAGCCACAGCACAAAAGAAAGTGCATTCGTGGGATAACGATGTGGTTGTTGCTTCCATGGATACGGCAAAGCGAGATCCTCATAAGGAAATTTTGCTTAATCAAGAATATGATCTTGTCATCGTAGATGAAGCGCATAAGTTAAAAAATAAAAAAACGACCAATTATCAATTTATGGTGCAGCTTCGTAAAAAGTATTGTTTACTGTTAACCGCAACACCTGTTCAAAACGACCTAAGTGAATTGTTTAATTTAATTTCTTTACTAAAACCAGGGCATTTAGGAGGACAAAGTGATTTTTCCTCTAATTTTGTGGTGGATAAACGCAAGCCGAAAAATGAAGGGCAATTAAAAGAGGAATTAGCAAAGGTAATGATCCGCAATCGACGTTCAGATGGAGAATTAGATTATACGAAGCGAAATGTTCGTAATGTTCCACTCACCTTATCTCCCGATGAGCAAGCCCTTTATGATGGTGTTACTTCTTTTGTGAAGGATCAATATCAAGCAGGAGGTGCGGATCTCAGCAGTATGCTTGCACTTGTAACACTGCAACGTGAAGTGTGTAGTAGTCGTGATGCAGTGTTTGTGACATTAGTCAATTTATCTAAAAAGCTACCTGAGGACTCCCCTCTCCGTGCCGAAATATGGGGACTTGTCGATAAGATCAGAAATATTAAATCCAACACTAAAGCCGAAAAAACGATGGAATTAATTGCTCAAATGAATGAAAAGGTAATCGTTTTTACTGAATATCGTGCTACACAGGAATATTTGCTGAACTATTTTAAAAACCATAATCTAAGTGCTGTTCCTTATCGGGGTGGTATGAATCGTGGGAAAAAGGATTGGATGATGGATTTATTTCGTGGGCGTTGTCAGGTGATGATTGCAACCGAGGCCGGTGGCGAAGGTATTAACCTGCAATTTTGCCACAATATGATCAATTTTGATTTACCTTGGAACCCGATGCGCGTGGAGCAACGAATTGGGCGTGTTCACCGCTTAGGACAGCAAAACGATGTAAATATTTTCAATTTATCTACCGAAGGCACAATCGAAGCACATATCGTTAATCTGCTACACGAAAAAATCAATATGTTTGAGTCTGTCATTGGACAGCTAGATGTTATTTTAGAGCGTTTTGATGGAGATCAAGGCTTGGAGAAAAGTATTTATAAAGCAATGCTGGAATCCAATTCTGATGAAGAGTTATCTCAGCGTGTTGAAGCATTAGGTCAATCTATTAATCAGATTAAACAGGAAGTTCAGAAACAGGTACCAGATTCATCTGCCGTGAGGAGGTTAAAAATATAATGACGATGTCGTCAAATGAAATTCGCGAATATGTCGTTAGTTATTTAGAATCGACACAATGTCAGTTTATTGAAAACTCACCTTGGCATGTCACTGTCAAGCTGTCACCACAGGCGGATCGTGAGCTTACGGATCGTCCTTATTATTGGGGTTTTGTGGATCGAATGAATATAGAGCCTGAAACGATGTCGTTTTCCTTTGTGTTTGATCCAGAAGGTTACGATGAGATGAATACGAATACACAACCTACAAACACATTAGGCGTAACGAGTGGTCAGCCTGATCTGCTTAACCGTTATTACGGTTCACTTCCTCCACTTCCCGTACTTGGACCCGGAAGAATTCGGCGGGAGGACATTCATTTTGGCAGTGCTAGACTGAGACAAATTTTTAACGCGGTTAAGCAAAGCGGAAGTTGTGTTTATTTATTTGAAGATCCTGGTCCAAGGCAAAAAACGACGTTGTTTCCTGCTTCATATGAGCCTTGGCTTGCCGTGTGTTGGAAGGTAGAGTTTGCTTGTGATTTAAAGCGAGAAGAGCTTCATTTTCATGCGATATCTTTGGCTAGCGGTAAAATAGATACTTCATTTGATCAACGTATTATGGATATGCCCTTGCTCCAGCGATTGCCTGAAAACATTCATATTGGTCCAACTTCGTTGTCTTTAAGAGATGGGCATGGGCAGCTTGAGCAATATTTATATAGCAGTTTAGAAAAGCTAGATACATCATGGGCAACCTCCGCGAAATTAAGACTGCAGGAAGAATTGGAGCTTGTAGATGCGTATTACAAGGATTTGCTGCTGGTAGAGGATGAAGAACGGCAAGCAGAAGTGAAAGCTCAGCTAGAAGCAAGACGAAGTGAAATTACATGGCAATATGAGCCAAGAATTATGATTTCCGCTATAAATTGCGGAATATTTCACCTTCGAGAGGACAGCTTTCCTCGAATAGACCGTAATCGCTAAAAGAAAGCAAAAATAGAAGCAATCTACAGCATTACACATGACAAGTTGCAACACACTTCTTAAAAGGGGATGACTACAATTATGTGAGGGAGGGATTCATATGTACAAGCCTAGGAAATCTAAATCTTTATATATAATACTTAGTATGATTAGTGTATTTAGTTTAGTGATTATGTTGACGACAACGATTGGCATAAGGTTATCTACCTCCATCGCCAGTGCTGCTGATCGTTCATTTGAGAGGGCTAAACCCAATTTTTTTACAGCGACAGCTTCAGAGCAAATTGACAAAGCAGTCGCTCCAGCCAAATTACAACGTTTTGCCGAACAAACTGCAAATCAGCTTTCGAGGCTCTCCACTTTCTCTTCATGGGTCGGCGCTGACATTGTGGTTGAACCACTAGGACCAGGCACACATAGCTGGCTTGCCTCTGTTTTGCAAGACAAAGAAAACCATGCTACTTTTGTAGGCTACATGGTCTTCTCAGTTAATCCAGCTAATCAATATGTACTTGTTGAATATGGCGCAGGCGAAGATAGCATTTATCACCCAGACAGGTTGAGTGAAGCGTTAAGCCTACTTGGCTTGTCTACGAGAGATATTTCTGCTAAGCCTTATTATGGCGGTCCTCTATGGACGGAATGGTCTCTTTCAAACGGACAATTTATTCATGCGGGTACTGGTGAGGTTGTCCCCCAAAGCAAAACATCTTGGAATGTCATTCAGCACAAATATTCTGCTCCTACTGGGAGTATAAATACTGCTAAAAATGATGATTTTGGACCTTTACCTATAGTATTTACCGGTGACGATTTTGATCCATATGAGCAAATTACATGGATGATTGCGAAACCACTACAGCTTCAAACATCCAGCTTCCTTCAAGCCTTGGATTCCCATAAGCAGCTTATTTTTGTAGGCGCTGAGGCTGAGGGCAACGGCACTTATCGAATTCCTTTTCCTGTAACAGGGTATCAAAAGTGGGATGCTAATGTGATCTACGTTCAAGCAGGAACTATCACCTCTCCACGTTTTGTTGCCTTAGACTCTTTATTACCAGCAGGACATTTCGTTACCAATAGCTTTGAAGCGAAATAACTTTTTTAAATTCTATTTACTTTTAAATTGTTCAGCTTTAACGTAAACGTTTCCAGCGATTGATTTTAGATTTTCGCCACCAGATTGAAAAGGATACTGGGAGCATGCCAAACCATCTTGTACTCCAAGGCTCACGTACTTGAAGCTTCGCTTTACGCGCTTCCTTTCGTGCAGCTCTTGGAGTTTCTACGTAATTTATAACCTTATGCGTTAGTAGCGTAAATAAATCATCTTTTGCCATCGTTTCTAACCTCCTTCTCCTTCTCGTTCTACTCTCTCCTTTCTATTTTGTGCTGTTTAGCAAAGAACTAAACATCATAATGTATTAAAAGTGTATAAATCAACCACATTATAAACAGCAAACCTAAGATATAAGAAGGAGCGATTCACTTGTCTAACACACCTAGATGGAGATGGAGAAAAGTTTTGATAACCGTCGTAACTGCTATATTTTCCATGACAGTACTAAGTTACAATACCACCCTTGCTGCTATTGGTACTAATATTATTGAACCCGCTCAAATCACTACTCCTCCCGACGATTCTGCCGTTGAGCAAGCATTTCCTGGACACTTAATCTTAATTGATGCTGGCCATGGAGGAATTGATGGAGGCACTTCCTTTGAAAATATTTTAGAAAAAGATATTAATCTTGATATTGCTAAACGATTATATTTGCTATTGCGAAGTCAAGGCTATGACGCTGTTTTAAACCGTACTGGAGATTACGCGCTAAGTGAAGACAATCATTGGTCTCGGACCCGTTCACGCCATATGCGTGACTTGGCACAACGGCAGGAGCTTAGTGATGAAATAGAACCATCGGTCGTTGTAAGCTTGCATGTCAACTGGGGGAAAAATAAAAGCAAAGGTGGACCACTCGTATTACATCAGGACGAAGGAAGAAGTGTTTTGCTCGCCTATACAATTCAAAATGCATTAAATCAATATTATGGAACAAGGACTCTCCCTATTATTGGCAAGCCCTTTTATTTGCTTAATCAAAATAAAGTCCCTTCCGTCATTGTAGAAATGGGTTATATCAGCAACGAAAAGGATCGGCTTAATATGACAAAACCCTCGGGCAAAAAGGAATTAGCCCAGTGTATCGCGTCTGGGCTATCTGCTTATTTGATGTTGCAGTAGTGATCATAAACAGCTTAATTACTGGACAATCGTTAAAGTATGTTACTTTCTTCCACAACCTTTAACCATTGCTGGCTAATTAAGCCATGCCCCGCACTTGTTGGATGCACACCATCCCAAATCCAATACGATGCTTCTCTTTTGGTAGCGGCTTCATTAAATAACGCTTGAAGGGGAACAAACACCGCATTAAATTCCTGCGCTAACTGGGCAACAATAACCTGATATTTTTGGATTAGCGCTTGCCACTCCTCCCAACGGGCTTCGGTCGCAATCCCTTTTAAAATAAATGGCTCGCACAACACAAGCTTCGTATTTGGCAATACTGCGACTGTTTCTTCTAATACATGTCTGTAAGCTCGTTCCAAGCGGTCTGTATATCCACTTGGTTCATTCCCCATTGTGCGCCAAGCATCATTAACACCAATTAAAATACTGATCACATCTGGTTGTAAACTAATGGCATCCTCATTCCAGCGTGCATATAGATCCGACATCCGGTTTCCACTAATCGCTCGATTAATAAACTCATAATACTTTTCTGGGTAAAGATGGCCTAAGTGTGCGGCAACAATATACGCGTAGCTATGCCCTGTAATTCCATGAATTTCGTTATCCCGCTCGCGATTGGCATCTGTAATGGAATCGCCTTGAAATAAAATCACTTTTCCTTTTTTATTACTTTGTTTGCTCATTTCTCATTCTCCTTTTTTGAAAGCTAGAGTTAAAAGTATTTAGTTATAATAAAATATTTATTATTGAATACATATTAATCAGATATATTTAGCCATTGTAACGTCTGTTGCATGAAACCCCATTTTTTCGTACAAGTGCCATGCTCGCTTATTATGGGCAAACACATGTAGCCCCAACTTTTTAATTCCCATATTTTTTGCTAATGTCTCAAAGCTTTGCATCGTTTGTGTTCCATAGCCTTGTCCTTGAAATGGCTCAAAAATTAAAAAATCGTATACAAAAGCAGATTTCATCTGGTCTGCCTCATCATAATGAAACCAAAAATACCCAATCTTTTTTTTACCTTCATTAGGGACAATACAATAAAGGTGCTCGTGCGGGGTTTCTATCCCTTTTGGCAAATATCGATTAAAGGCTTGCTTAGCTAACGTAAGACCTTCTTCCTGAGACCATGTTCCAGCCTTTATTTTTTCGTTCGCAAAGTCCTCAATCGCATAAGATAGATAATGCTGGAAGTCTTCTTCACTCATCTTTCTCAATACAACCATATTTCCCCTCTTCTCGTCATAATTTCTACTATATTAACACAAAATTACTAAAATGAAGGGCTTACAATTTAATATTTTAACTCAAAACCTTACAATTTTTATATGAAAGATCATAATAATGTATGTGAAGTAAAAGTTGTCTTGTACACGTTTAAACATGCTCATCTTGTTTTTCAGACACAATACGCAAAAAAAAAAGCCGATCTTAAGAAGGTTAAGTGTATTAAGAGCAGTAAGCCTTTATTGACGAAGACACTTCAATTATGCTAAAATATTCCAGACGCGATTGAGGCGCACACGGATTTATTTCGACGTACCAAACGTCCTATCCCCTCGTCTAATTTACGAGGGTTGATCGTAGGGCTAATCGGAAATCTGTGCGCATACTATCGAATATAACTCAGAGTCAGAGAGCGTAAAACCCTTACCACATAAGCGGTCGTGGCGGAATTGGCAGACGCGCACGGTTCAGGTCCGTGTGGGCTTACCCCCGTGGAGGTTCGAGTCCTCTCGGCCGCATAACAAAGAAACATTATCTAAAATACAAACAGAACAAGCATATAAATAATAAAATAAATAATCTAAATTTGACGAAAAACCTACCTCAACACGGGATATAAATCTTCCCTAGTAGTTTAGGTAGGTTTTTTCTTGAAATTCCCCTCAGTACTGCCTCCATTTCTCATATTTTCTTTTCTATTTAAAATTGTTCATCACCTCATAAAATATTAACTAAATTAGGTTTTACCAGTTCCAGTACTTTGTAAGGATTCATAAAAATCAGTAAGGGATAGTTTCCTTTTACATTAATTTGAATTAACTCTCCTGTACAAGGAGTGACTTGGTGTCCAATAAAAAAGATGAGGTGCATCCTACGTAAGGAGTGACCATATTGTATTTTGAGATGTTGCCAATGCCTGTTGCATTTCAATCCACACTCCTGCGTAAGGAGTGACTTGACCTTCAACCAGGTGATCTTGAATATGAGAAGTTATTTCAATCCACACTCCTGCGTAAGGAGTGACGCTCACGAAATCGGCGCCAATATCCTAATTTTTCTATTTCAATCCACACTCCTGCGTAAGGAGTGACCCAAACGAAAATCCTTCGACACAAACTAAATCTGACATTTCAATCTACACTCCTGCGTAAGGAGTGACCATTGGGGGCTATACGCTCCCTAGCGATGATTCAATTTCAATCCACACTCCTGCGTAAGGAGTGACAGCGATTTTTCAACTAACAATAGCATTTTAACCCAATAAAAGGTTAACTCCAAGGAATAAAATGGCTATATTCGTTTAAAATCATTTTTCAAATCGGCTCATATTCCAATAAATGTAATAAAGTTGGTGCGGAGGACCCCGGGTTTTCATGTGAGCTTGGGGTTCGCACCACACCAATACTTAAAATTTCAAAATATAATAGGCCCTTCTAAATCCATAGAAGGTTTTACACCAATATGCTCTACTTTACTTTTATATTGGTTACCCAGTCGATAAAATCGCAAGCTATCTTGCTCTTCATCAATAATTTCAAGCAATTTAGTTTTTAGTTGGGCTAGCTCAGCTGCATCTACAATACATTCAAATACAGAATGCTGTACACGTTGCCCATAGTTTTGACATGTTTTGGACACTCTCCGTAATCTTCGTTGTCCTGCTTGATCGGTTGTACTGACATCATAAGTAATTATAACAAGCACCATTTTCCTTTTGCACAAAATCATCTTTGTTTACGTGCTTCTTATTAATTAATGAAAGGATAAATTTATCCGCATAAATCCCTCTTAGCTCTTCCATCATATCTAAGGCAAGCGAGACTCGACCAGGACGGTCACGATGTAAAAATCCAACATACGCATCCAAACCAACCGCCTCCAAGGCGGAAGCCGTATCATGAGCTAATAAGGTATACGAAAAGGATAACATTGCATTTACATTGTCTAAAGGTGGTCTACGCGAACGAGAGTGAAAAAAGAAATGCTCATTTTGCTGTAAAATCATAGCATTAAAATGCTTATTATAAGTAACTGCCGCTTGCCCCTCTAGCCCTCTCAACCTTTCTAGATCGTCGCAAGCTCGTACATCCAGCATAAGCTGGGAAAGCTGAGCCGATGACTCCTTGAATTGCTCTACATTAATGCGTAGTGAATAATCCCTCGTCATGCGCTCTAGCATCCATTTATGATTATATATTTTGCCTACAATAAAATTACGTGCAATGACAGCAGATGCTTTAGTATTCTCAGACAATAGGTATTGCTTTTTGCGCAACACGACGTTACCTTTACTCGACCCAATCACTCTAGCTAAGAAACGACCACTTTGCTTTAGAAACACAATCGAAATATTCCGTTCAGCACAATAGCCCATCAGAGCAGGACTTGCGCCAGTATAGCCAAAGGCAACGATAGATTGCAAATTATGAAGAGGAACCCTGCCTAATCGCTCCTGCTCCTTGAGCAATACGACATTGTCTCCATCTAGTGATAAATAAACGTCAGATTGTGTGACGTATAACGTGTTCAGTAAATTTTTCATTCGCCTATTTTCCCTTCAATATACCGTTTTACAGTTTGCTTATTCATAAGCACTGGTAAGCAAATATGCTGAAGAGAACAATTTTTGCAAAAAGCACCTGTTTTCACTTTAGGCGTATATCTTTTGGAGTAATATTGCCCCATCTCCTCCACCATTTCCTTCACTCTCGCCTTTAATTCAGGCAAAATTGGAATCTCCACCCGATGCTTAATTTCATTATAAAAAAGATACCCTGTTGGCACATCACACAATAACATTTCCTCTAAACACATCGCTTGGGCAACAAGCTGTAAAATATCTGCTTCATTTGTTTTAGGCTTACCACGCTTGTATTCTACAGGATAAACAGCATATTTGCCCGAAGCCCCGTGAAGCTCTACTCCTGCCTTATCCTCCACAAACTCCACCACATCGCAAATCCCTGTAATGTTGAGCTCACTGGAGCGAACGGGCATCGCCCTAACAATAAGCTTGTTGCCACGCTTTTCTCTTGTCAAAGGTTGATCTGCATTGCGGTGTAAATATTGCCCTTCGATGGTTCGCACATTTTCATCCCATTGCTGTTCAATATGTATAAGTGCCCACTGTCGTTTACAGAAATGGAAATGCTGAATTCCAGACAACATTAACTCCGAATCCTGATCATATTCATTACTTGCCATCCAAAACTTCTACCTTTAAGCCTTCTAATGGAAGCACATTAAAATCATAATCCTGCTCAAAATCCTTTGGCTCCTGTACGCCTTCCTTTGGCTTAATATCTAAGGAACGATGCACTTTAGCAGCCGAATATTGACCTAGCTTTGATGTATGCTCCCACCATACAACTTTTATAACCTCCATACTACCTTCTGGTCTAGCAGACGACGCATCATTTTCAAACAAACTGATAAGTGACTCTTTAATTTTGAGTGCATCTTCGTTAGTAAAGCCTGTTTTTTCAGCAAGTTGAGTATTAATGCTACCATAAAATACGTATACACCTGTATCTACCCGATGCTTCATACCCATCGTATCTGAGCCTTTGTCTTTGCCCGGCTCCGAGTTAACGCTTTTCGTAATTTGCATACTTGTTATATCGATCGGTGCTACGCTCGTTGCAGTATGAATAGACACAGGTCCTCTTACTCCAACAGAGACGCCACCACCCTTGCTATCTGATTTAAAAGCAAACACTTGACCAAAGCTACGCACATCAAGCCAAGCTTCACAAGCGACTTGGGCAAATTCATCATTGGAGCTTCCCTTTGTTTTGAAAATTTTAGCTAATTCAGGATTTGCTTCCGCACGCTCTCTTAAACTACTAAACTCATCATTTTTGCGATCATTAGATTGTACAAAAATGCTCTCACCCATATCTTGCAGACGGTTACGAATTTTACGCTTAATAGCAACATCAGAAATTTCACCATAACCATCATAATTTTGGCGAGGACGATTGCCGTTTAAAGGATCACCATTCGGATTAGCTTTACTTACAGACAAAACAACAGCAAAATCAACTTTATGATCTAATGTAGACATTTATCATTTCTCCTTTTTAGTTAGATAGATTTGATTTTCTTTTATTTATATAGAAGATTCATTTTCAGATGTGTCAGCAGCTTCTAACGATTTCTTCTCTTTTTTTTGATATAAATCATGGCGTTGGCTATAAAAGCCTAATAAATATTTATGACTAAGTGGACGATTATCAAAATCCTCAATTGCAATCTGTGAAGCGACCTCATCAATTAAGCTTGTCCAGTAACGTAATTGAGTTCCTAATTTAGCTTGATAAGGCTGAATACTCGCTTGGATTGTTCCCCATGTTCTTGCAGGATATTTCGCAAAAGAATTCATATAACGAATTGCATTTGTGGCTCTTTTTTCATCCGAGGCTAAAGCAAATCTTTCTAGCACATCCGCAATCGCTAACAATCTCCCGAACAAGTAGTCACGATCTTGAGTAACTGTATCTAAACCCATACCAATCCCCTCCTTTTGATTAATTAACGCACAAGTGATGCTAAGTGTCTTCTCCCACTCCCATTTATCCATACCAACAGGATTACAAGCACGATAAAAAGCACTTTTTACAATATCCTGTGGAATCGCTCTTCCGTCCATAATACAAGGCAACATTCTTTCCATTAAGCCCTTAACAATCTTCTCATTGGCTTTAGAGCCATATGCAGCAAACGCAATATCCTTAGTCGCAGGCGCACCGTAAAATGAAATCACTTCTCCTTGCTCATCACGCTGATAACGATGTAACCAAGCACAGGTGGAATGCCATTCCTCTAACTTGTCTAAATACATCTCCTTATCCATGTCACGATAATACAATACCGCCATCCGTCCAGGTGTAGCCGCATCAAGCTCCAAAATATAAACAGAAGCGTCTGATTTTAAGCTGTTCCGATAACCTGAGATTGCTTTAGCAACCTCTTTAGCAAAAGGAGTATTGGTATTGCTTACTTTTTCAAAAGCAACAGGATTAATCCCGATGGAAAAGCTATCTACGTTAGGGTCTGGCGCGTCCAGAACATCATTTCCCCACACTAAAAATACACGTTGATCTACAATCTTTCCTTGCCGCTGAATGAGCCACTTTAGTGCGTTATGTGCTTTTTGAGAAGCCTCATAGCTGATGCTTGCTGCATCACTGCTATTTACAAAGCGTCCACGAAAGGTAAAGCCACTGGTATCATTTGCTGAAATTAATTTTGCCTTATCTCCCGCATTCCTAATTTTATTAGCATGTTTATCAGAACGAGGAAGCCATTCTCGCTTCACATAACAGTAATCCATCTCACCCAATAAATGACTGTAGTGCTGTACAAACGAATCATACATTTCCTTGCTTTTCCACGTTTTTTCTAGTACTTTGTGCGGTGAATATACGTTAAAGCGGATAAAGGCGGCTTCCTGCTCACTTGGAACGATAGAAAATATTTCTGGTTTTTCCTTATACAGCGCTTCATATTTTTTATCCCATTTAGAAATGAGTTGATCATTTTCATCCAAAAATATCAATTTCTGAGCTACTAAATCACGGATTAAGGTACGCTTGCTTAAATAACGAAAAATACTTTTAACCTGACTACACGCATAAGGTGAATTTGCCCATTCCTCTAGTTGCTGAATATAATATGAAAAAGGCTCCTCGCCTTTAATTTTGCCGCCATATTGAACAAAGTCGCCCGCAACATAGCTGAGCTTATCATGTAGTGGATAAGGGGCGATTTTAGAGCCAGCGCGACTTGCAGATTGCTCTGTACAAGGAATAATTGTGTTGAAATCCTCCTTGCTATTAAGAGTTGCCGAATGAAACTCCCCATCCTCAGTGATATCAACGGTAATATGTGCATTTTGCGTTGTATGTGAAATCGGCAATAAGGTAAAGTCTCCTCGCAAGCCATGCTCAGTATCACCAACTCGACCCAAGTTGGCATCATACGTCTCATATAATCGGAGTAACCAACTCATCTGTTATCCTCCATTTCGATTTGCGTCCATAGCTCATCCACAGCTTGTATCTGATTATTTTTAAACTGCTTAGCATGCATAACGCTCACTGGACGAATCTCTTTACATTTTTGTGGCTCGATAAAATCAATATAACCCTGCTTCATAGTACAATTCCACAATCTAATCTCCATCTGATCTCTACCCGTCTCGTCAGGGTAATTAATGCCATGCACCATATTGCCAAAATGAATTTCACCAGGGTAGTCATCATAAAATCCTTTCCCCTCACCAAAAACACATGGCTCCACATAAGCTTGACATTCTCTTGCGCCTAGGAATATATCTCGTCGTCCCCCTGCCGCCAAGGAACGCTTCAAGATGTTATGATGCTTGTGCTCGTTACGATCATGCTCTAAATCAGGTCGATGAGGATTAAATTCAAAATGACATTGCACTTGATAGCAAACATCCTTTAAATATGTATAGTTCGCTAGCGTATTCCCACCCCCATACTCAATAGGACGTATTCCCTTGGACTCCATACGAATCGGCTTCATGACTCGTACCTTGTCAATGACCATAATAATAGTGGGTTTCCAATATATACTTTCCGCTATACCCTTTAGTGCTTGATACGTAGGTACACTGTACGATAGCTTCTCTCCACCTAACTTGGTTAAAGGGTCTGTAAACAACGCATAATTTCCATAAACTACAAATTCGATTCCATTTCTCATGCCTGCACTTCCTCCTTTCTATTAAAATGATGGGTTCCATAGATATATCATCCAATAGACCCATTTTATATATCTATATTCCCATAATATCCCTCTCAATTTATGACGTCAACTGACAAAAAAACAAAAACAACGCCATTTTCTAGCGTTGCCTTGTTTATTCTACGTAATAGATAATCGCTTCATCGTTGTGAAGTTTTCACTTAAAACGTATATGGACTAAAGCTATCCCCTTCCAGATTTATACCGTAGTTTTCATCGTAACTACCACCTTTAAGCGCCAATACCTTTCCATCTAAGTAGCTGACGAGACTCCCACTTGTAGACAACTTCTCTTTTTCATTAGGATAAATATTGACCATATAACGTTGTGCCTTCCGCAACAAAGCCGATAAGCTCTTAATGTTGTGCTGACCATTTAGATCTGCAATAATCTCTTTTCCCTCGCCATACGGAACAAGGACAGCCGTTGTTTTTTCCTCAATCACTTGAAAATGCTCTGCGGCGGTTTTATAACTATTAACTAAAAACAAGGGCAAGCCACTTTGCTTATTATTCGACATATAATCCATATAATAAGAGTCACGTTCTACCTTTGTCCCCGTTAAAAGTTGAGTCATCGTTTTTTGTAGCTTGGCAATCGGGTAATCTAGCTTATTGTTAAATTCGGTATAAAATTCTTGGAAATATTTGCGCATCGCTAAAAAAGATAACACATTTCCACCATATTCATTAGGATTACGTCTTAGATCAGTAAATATTTTGCCCGTAATATGCTGTCCCTTTTGAATTTCAGCTAATGCATCTATTTTCTCCTCCATATGGTGAATAACATAGACAGGTTGAAACTTGTTTTCCCCATGACGATTACAGCGCCCTGCCGCTTGTGCAATGGAATCTAATCCTGCTAACGAACGAATCACACATTCAAAGCTGATGTCTACACCTGCTTCAATCAGCTGTGTACTAATGCAAATGACAGGTCTTTTATTTTTCAGATCGTCCTTAATTTTGTCTAATATGTCAAAACGATGCGTGGCACACATGGATGTACTAAGGTGATAAATGGATAATTCACTATCCTCCTGCTTTAGCCTGTCATATAAAGCTCGAACGACACCTTTCGTATTTAAAATAATTAAAATACTAATGTGCTCTCTCGACCTTTGTAATACAAATTCCGTTAAGCTCTCAGTAGTCATACCATCTTCTGTATGATCAATCACGTTTACTCTCTTAAATTTTTCGGTCACTAAGTGCAAATCACTGACGATTTCCCCTTGTGGCTGAATATTTAACTTGTGTTTTACAAAATCTAGCTCTGGTTGTGTCGCCGTACATAACAAAATGCTAGAGTTCGCATATTCGTCCAAAAAATTCACCGCTTGATTAAACAATGAAATACAAGTGACAGGCACCTTTTGTACCTCATCAAAAATAATGACCGCATCACTTAAATGATGTAAACGGCGAATATTACGCGTGCCATCCTCATAAAAAGCATTTAAAAACTGTACCATCGTTGTAAAAATAATCGGATAATTCCAATTATCTCGTGCAAGCTGAAATTGTTGATTTAAGTTCATGATGCCTTCATTTTCATCATTGTTATCATCCTGATCTGGTATCACGATGTTTGAATGATGCTCTAGAATATATCTGTCATCCTGCACGATTTTCCGTAGCTCATTTGCATTTTGCTCAATGATCGTAGTGTAGGGCACCACATAAATAATTGTTTTCTTGTTGTACTTGATTGCATGTCTTAACCCATATCTGAAGCTCGCTAACGTTTTTCCGCCCCCTGTAGGGATGGATAAGGTATAGATGCCAGAAGGGCATCCTGCAAAGTTTTCACACTGCTGAGACATTTCTGCCCTAAGCTTATTGATAGGTGTGTCCGCATCCTCTTGAATTGCGTAGTTCTCTAGCGTATCTATCAGCCGGTCATAGTAGGTTTGAAATAAGACTTGTACATTAAAAGAGGTGGATTCATCTTGTTCTTCTGCTTCTTCAAAGCATCTTGTATTGGTCCGATCTGCATCAAGAAGCATGCTAAAAATAAATTTAGTTAACAGCATAATCGTCTGCTCAGAGGGTGTATTCTCATTTTTATGTAAAATAGTTTCTAGTTCCTTACTTGCTTCAATAACATATTGCTCTAACTGCTCCTTAGTCATAATATGCTGAAAAAATAGCTCCACAGCTTCATCAAAATGAAGGAGTTCCTTGTCCCTAACTCGCTTTAAATAAGTTGATTGTAGCTCAGGACTAATATAATCGTGCAGGTAACCATGGTGCGAAATTATACAGTTACTAATGATCTCCGCTAACATCGCTGTATATTTACCATTCGCCGCAGGGTTATGAAATAAATTAAATAATAGTCTTCCACCTGCTGTAGCATGATCTACACTCCCCCGTTTAGGAGGTGCATCTGGATTTTGTACAGCAAGTGTGATGTACTCCATAAACTCTGGAGTGTATTTCCCCAGATCATGGAGCATCCCTGCGAGACCTGCCATATGCTGAACGCCTAATTTGCTACCGTAATCTTCTGCTAATGCCTTTACTTCTAACAAATGCTCCGCAACTGTCTGAATTTTACCATCTGTTGATCTTATGTGTGCAATGTAGTCCATATGAAGGCCTCCTGGAGAGTGTTTTAATGGATAAAACGAAAGTAAGAGAGACAAGCTAACCTGCTTCTCTTAATATGCTCTCTCTTCTAGTAGGGGCATCATGTGTGTGGTTTAGAGAGTAATGTAGGTAGAAAAGCCGTACTCGTATATAGTGCGACGGGCTGTATTTAGGGGCATTTACCGAAGGCATGATATTTTAATCCACGCACTCACATAGAGTGCGACTCGTACCTTCTGTATTCCCACAAAGCCAACTAAATTTCAATCCACGCACTCACATAGAGTGCGACAATCACTCCTATTTTTCATATTCATTCGCTATGCGATTTCAATCCACGCACTCACATAGAGTGCGACGTTAATGACATCACACCTCTATCTATTGGAGCAATTTCAATCCACGCACTCACATAGAGTGCGACTATCAGCATATTGCCATATACAGAGATTTCGTGATCCATTTCAATCCACGCACTCACATAAAGTGCGACAAAACAATGTCATGCACTCTTTGATCCTGTTTGATTTCAATCCACGCACTCACATAGAGTGCGACCGAAACGTCTCGTGAGTTTGCGCCATTAGACGAAGATTTCAATCCACGCACTCACATAGAGTGCGACAACGACAGGAACGAACCATATTACGTTGACTTTAGAATTTCAATCCACGCACTCACATAGAGTGCGACAGCGCCAATTTTCAGCCCTTGCAGGACAAGGGTTTTCAGGCGCAAAAGTGCGAAGGAACTTTTAAACCGCTTTAATTATAGCAAAAAAACACCAAAAAGGCCATAAACCCTTGTGGGACAAGAGGTGCGGAGGACCCCGGGTTTTCATGTGAGCTTGGGGTTCGCACCAAAATATATTAATTTTATACATTCAATATTTTAATATAAAGTAGCTACAAATATATCAAATCAATCTTTCCACATCCGAATGTAGAATTTCTACCTATATGTAATACTTGTGCCGCTTTTATCCACGGTATAAAGGGAGATAAATCACCCTCAAATTGCAAAGCTCCCAGCATTCCGCTCCAATCCATAGATTCATTTTTACGATTAGAAAAACGGTGCATTTGACTCAAATGTAAAGCTGAAACCGTCCTATTTACTGAGAGTGCTAATTCACAGCTAGAGTTAGCAAGCTCAGTGTTAATATAACCTCCATATCGTTCTGTTAACATTTCAATTCTTTTTGTAATGTTACGAATGATAGTTGGAAAAGTTATATCCTCAACCAACTTGCCATTACGCCTGATCCGAAGGGGAGTTAAGAGATGTATAGAACACCAAGTAGCATGTTCATGTCCAGACAAAGTATTAATATTTTCAGGCAACAATGCGAATTTATTTAATCCAGCTTCATTATATACGTATCCAAATTGAGCACCCTGTAAAATATCTTTGAGGACAAATGGAGTTCTCTGAGCACCTAACCCAAAATTTTCGCTCTGATGTAACGCGTCAATTACTGCTTCTGCATAATGAAGGGCATTTCCTACCAGTACAAATGAAAAACTTAACAGCTCACCCTTCTCAAAATGAGTTTTTGATCTTGGAGGTTCAATAAAATACGGGTTTACAATATCTTGCTTCCCCCCGCCCATACGTTTATTTTCAAATAAATAAGAGTAGGATTCTGGGCTGTATTTCTTCAATGTCCAACCCATTATTCCATGAAGTGTTGAGCCTAAAAAAAGCGGTAACCGTGTTTTCTCTTGACATTCCAATCTTATGAGTAAAGGTAAATACGTTAATGAAAAAGGGGATTTATTACGATTCATAGTATTCTCCTAAAGTATTTCTATTTGCACAGTAACATAGAGTGTGGCCCTTTGAATATTGTAATCGTTTCATTTTAAATACCATCTAAATCCGCGCTCACACAGAGTGCGCCAGCCAGTAATGGATCACACCGTTCGCTCACTTCCTTATTTCAATCCACGCACTCACACAGAGTGCGACTTCCAGATATTGATTTAGATTTCCCTCAGCTTGTTATTTCAATCCACGCACTCACACAGAGTGCGACTTTTGATGCAAGTTCATAGGGGCAGTCTACTTTTTATTTCAATCCACGCACTCACACAGAGTGCGACTGAGTAAACGGATATTCTAACAAAAATTGAATATGATTTCAATCCACGCACTCACACAGAGTGCGACGCGTTATGCATGTTTGTTTTACAGGGCCAAAAAATTTCAATCAACGCACTCACACAGAGTGCGACAGCGCCACTTTTCAGCCCTTGCAGGGCAAGGTTTTTCAGGGGCAAAAGTGCGAAGGAACTTTTAAAGCGCTTTAATTATAGCAAAAAAACACCAAAAAAGCCACAAACCCTTGTGGGACGCGAGGTGCGGAGGACCCGGTGTTTTCATGTGAGCTTGGGGTTCGCACCAAACTTTGAACTTTCAATTAACTTACAATAATCAATGTTAAATTAACTGTTTCTTCATTTTTTTGATCTTATTTTCTTCTTTATTTTCCCTCCCCTGCTCATTTTTATTTTCTATTTATCTTTCCCTTTGCACGCTCATTCCTCAATTTCAATACTTCGTTTAATCTCTTTATTTATGCAAGAAGGCTTTAATCTTCCATTAGTAAATAAATTCCTGATGTCGGCTAGATTATCATAGGCAAGTTGTATGTAAAAGTAATTAATAAATTCTAAAAGTGCAAAAGTATAGATTCCCATTGCCACAAACAGTCCCGCAGAAGTTACTGTCGAATCCAAATTCCATCTAACTAAATCAATTCCGAAAGCTAATATTCCAGCCCCAAGGATAACCATATTTATTACTTTAAACAATTTAAAACGTTGGATTGACTGCTTTACAGTAGCAAGCGGGACAGGTATTTCGTTATTTCTGATCCGTTTAAGCTTTCCACCCCAATATATCGTGCCTTGAAGCAAAATAAACTCCAATAAAATAAAAGAAATCCAAAATGAACATAACCTAAATAACTTTAAGTGAGGAAACAAATAATTCAGCATCCAGCTAAAGGGTATAAATAAAATAAAAGATGCCATCTCTCCTGAATATAAGTAGTTTAATCTTTTTGCTAGCTTCATCCTCAATCTATGCTCGCCCCCCTTATGCTACATTATAAGCTACAATCAAATATTCGCAATTTAAGAAATAGAGAATAATTTATAAGTTTTCACAAAAAAGAATTCATACAAAAAAGCCTAACCATATTGGTACAGGACTGCTCCCTTTCAATATAGCTAGGCTAGAATAATATTTATAAGTCACTTTACTTCACTTTATAAACGTTAACTTCATCCCACTTTTTTACTCAAACTTTTATCCAGCTAGTTTCTCATATTTAATAAATCAACCTACAGTAGCTTCGACAACACCGTTCCCCCGATAATTTCACCAAGCGTTTTGTCCAGTGGCAAATCTTTTTTACCGAGACAAGTTCTCACCGCGGTCAACAATACACGCACATCAAATTTACTTGGATGGACCGGAATCACTTCTTTTTCAAGGTTAAGTAAAGAATACACAGCCATCATCGCGGAGCGAACAGAATATTCAACTGTAAACACACAATCGTCTGGCACTTCTGCAAATTGACCTAGGAAAGCAAAGTTCGTGCTACCTTCTGGCACTACATTTGGACGATCTCCTAATACACGAGGCATAAATTGAGATGTAATGTACGGCATCATGCAAGGGATAACGTTAGTTGTCGTTTTCAAAATATCTGGAATGGAATCTTTAAGTCCCATATGGTAAAGTAATTCCTCAAACAATTCGCGACCTGTGCAATCGCTCATTTTTTTCTTAATGTAATCTCCTTCCTCGTCTACTAATAAGCCGTATGCCCATAGTACTTTGACATTATCAGGCTGATTAATAAAGTGTGGTTGCTTTGGTGCTGTCCAAGACATCATCCAGCTTGAATCCTTAATCGTTACGACTCCACCCATACCAGGCAAATCTCCTGTCCAATCTAGCAAATATGGGAATAAAATTTTATCGTCGGTTAAAGTAATGGTAAAAGATAACCATTTTGTTTTATCAATATCGCCACAAAATACTTCTGGATTCCCGAATTGAGACGATCTAGGGGCAATTTTCTCCCATACACTCCAGCACCCACGATCTGTCATGGAATCATTAATGATCGCTGGATGATCTATGTCACCTCTAGTAGAGTTTTGAGTCATCGAACCATTCGTAAACATCACGATATCATCTTTAGTTGTTTTAATTGTAGATGGCTTTCCATTCACTTTTAAATGGATTGCTGTTGCAGTCGTTTCACCATTATTAAAATCAAAATCAAAGTCCACAACTTCATGTCCAAGGTCAAATTGTACTCCTTGCTCCTCAAGCCATTTCAATAATGGGAGAATTAAGGAATCATATTGATTGTATTCTGTGTGCAAAATACCTTTAAGCTGGTTCATACCAGAAATAAGATGCATAAACCGCTCCATATAGCGCTTCACTTCTACAACACTTTGCCAGTTTTCAAACGCAAACATCGAACGCCAGAAGTACCAGAAATTTGTTTCTAGGAAAGTTGGATCAAAAAATTGCTCGATCGTAGTTGCGCCTAGCTTTTCTTCCGTTAACATCGCTAATTTTCCTAGCTGTAAAGCATGAGAGGTGGATAAACCTAAGGTAGAGAAATCTGCGGTTTTCCCTGCTTTTTCAACTAATCTGCAATGAGATTCAATCGGCTCCTCCAAGTTTAGCTCTCTAAATTCATCCAACACAGTCCGATGTGGATTCGTTAAAGAAGGAATGAAGCCAAACAAGTCCATAAAGCATTCAAAATGCTCTTCAATTTCCCGTCCACCACGAGCGCTATATCCATCTTTCGCGTTACCTGCACCATCCATTGACCCACCGAAAATGTCTGATTGTTCAAGGATATGAATATTTCCTGCTGGCATATGAGCATCACGAATTAGAAATGCTGCTGCTGCTAATGAGGCAATCCCACCACCAACTAAATAAGCTTTTTTTGAAGAGATGCCTTCTTGTACAACTGGATTAATTCTTTGATAGTTTCCCATTTGTCTTTCTTCCTCTCTGAAATGAAATAGTGATGTAACAAAGGACAATATCTAGTAATTAATTTCACTATATCCACTTCTTAGAACAGAAGCCATGAACATATAAATAAGATTGTATCAAAATTACACATAATCCCGATATTGTGTAATGCGTAATAATGATCATTGATTTTTATCCAAATGACAGGTTGAATTAGGAAGATAACGTAGCAAAATTTGAGGAAGCTTCATTTGACTGTTAAACTAGAACTAAGTATAAATGGTTTAGGAGGTAACTTATGGCAAGCTATGCTCACGTAACAAAAAATGCTCTGGCGAGATCGTTAAAAAAACTCATGCTCACCAAACCCCTTCATAAAATAACGATTCAGGAGCTAACTGCGGATTGTGGAGTAACGAGACATACTTTTTATAACCATTTTCAAGACATATACGAGCTGTTGGGATGGGTATACCAGATTGAAGTGATCGAGGGTTTAGAGCAATATCGGAGCTTTTCCCAATGGGAGAAAGGTTTTTTAAGTGTACTTAATTACACACAGACCAACAAAACAATATGCCTCAACACCTTTAATTCATTAGGGCGAGAGCATCTTGATAACTTTTTGTATGGTGTCATTTATCATATGATGATAAGCATTGTGAATGAATTAGCTGATGAATGCAATGTTTGTCGGGTAAGTACAGAGGATCGTAAAATTATTGCAGACTTTTATTCATTGGCTGTGCTAGAGCAAGTGATTCAGTGGTTAAAGTCAGGTGCCAACACAGATCCAATCGAAATTGTACGTAAAGTTAGTAAACTGATGGATGGTAATATTGTAGGTGCCATTGAAAAGTATAAAGTGAGTAGTTAACATCATTAAAGCCTGATTCTAAATAGCTAAATCTAATCTAAACTAGATTATCATTTATATACAGATAGCTCAGTCGAACTTATAATCCGTAAATCTAGTAATCAGGCTTTAAGATTTTACCTATTATGCAAGGGAATTAGCAATACCAACAATAATCCAAGAAATAATTAAAAAGGCATTTCCGACTAGAAGCAAACGTTTAGGTTTATCGTACCCTTTCCATTCTCCATCAAGGAGCCCCCATACATTACTAACAATTAACGCAAGACCATTAAAGGTAAGCCAACCTACACTTGCACCAAGTGGGCCTAACATGACGGAAGCTTTTGCATAAAAGCCCAGTGCCAGAAACCAAATCAAAGACGTTGCCAGCGCCTTGCCATACGCTTTCCCTGCCCCTACTGCAACATAGTCCCGATAGCTTCGATTTTTAATTAACTTCATAAAAGAATAAGCAAAGTTAGCAACAAATCCCCCGGACAATGTGATCACCCATGGAATTAAGCTGGCACTTACTGCGTTTACACCATGCGAGGTTGCGATCGCTAAAGTCTGATTTGCATAACTAAAACCAATATTCATCGCCGCAGAACCAAGCCCCGCTAAAGAAGCCATGAGGATGCCTTGAGATAAACCTCTATTGGTAGTCTTTTCATCAGAATTCACTTGTGCTTTTCTTTGAACCTGTGTTTTGTCCAATCGCATCTGTCCTTGTTGTACAAGCTGACCTTCTCTTTGGCTCATTAGTTTTTCTTTGTCCAAGCCTGCTTTGGTAATAACCCCAACTCCACCCAGCATCACAACCATGCCAAGTAACAGTGTTATAAATGAACTTGCGACTGGAATTTGACCAAACAGGATTAGTGGAATCAACGAGCCTAGAGATGCAGAAATCCCCATATTAATGCCATAGGTTAATGATACACCAATACTATCTACGGCTTTGCCAAACAAAATCGCACTAATCCCCCATAAAAAACCACAAAAAGAAGCTAGTACTAATACCTCTAGCTTTGTTTCCATTATGTACGTCATAAATTGTGGTGCTTCCAGCCAAGTCCAAGCAATCGGAATGATCAAAATACCAACCACAGAAAATAAAGTCCAAAACGCTTCCCATGAAAAAGGCTGATATTTTTTCATCCCTAATCCAAAGCTACCTTGACATAAGCAGCCCAACAATAAAATCAAAAAACCATAAAGCAAGGTAGCACTCTCCTAGTAATTAAAGTCTATATATACGCACACTCGGATAGAGTGGGGCGCAAATGAAAGGATCTTTGAAGACTTGTGTTGATATTTCAAGCCACGCACTCACACAGAGTGCTACTCTACTGGGTCCGGCAAGATACAGTAGGCTTATCTATTTCAATCCACGCACTCACACAGAGTGCGACACAGCGCCACTTTTCATCCCTTATGGGACAAGGGTTTTCAGGCGCAAAAGTGCGAAGGAACTTTTAAAGCGCTCTTATCATATCAAAAAAACGGAAAAAAATCCACAATCCCTTGTGGGGCGCGTGGTGCGAAGGACCTGGGATTTTCATGTGAGCTTGGGGTTCGCACCAAAAATATTTTAATTCTAATATTCTCGTAATTTTAAGATACTAGTTTTGCATAATTCTAATAATATCGTTTTTTGGTAAAAGTTGACCTATTCAAAACGGTTAGATAATATAAAAATTATTATTAGAAAACTTAGAATTTATTTTAAAAGGAGTGGTCCTTTTGAATTCTATTACTACCATTCGTTCATACTTACAACAGTATTTATCAAATAACCAGTTGTCCATGAATCAATTTGCTATTTTAGCAGAAATGAATGTAGGAACAATAAGTAATATTATTAGTGGAAGGAGACCAGTGGCTGTTCAATATTTAGATAAATTAATAAAAGTAATGCAGTGTGATTCAGGTTTTCTATACGATATTTACATAAAGGAATGCTTTGAGCAAGAAAGTCCCGATTGGAGAAGGTTAGGACCACTACTACGCCGTTGCGCTGAATTAGATAAATTAAACTACATCGAAAAAATTCTCAAAAATATGCTAGATAATTTAAGCTATCTCCCATTACTATTTGATATGGCTGAGGAATTTAGACAACAGGGAAAAAAAGACGCAGCAATTTTACTATATGAATGTATCTCAGAAAGCGAACGTAATCAGCATTCAGAACGTTTAGCATTATGTCAGTATCGTTTGTTTATGTTGAAGCTAGGTGAAGATCAGGTCAATAACTTGATTGTTGTTACTAGTTTTGAGCCCTATGTGGAACGTTTAGAAGAGGAATATCAATTAGATGCAATTAATGAAGTAATCAATATACACCTTTCTTTACGCAGATGGAAAAGCGTAGAACAACATGCGGCTACATTATTAGACAAATCAACGAAGCACTATAAACGATTTGGTAGAAGCAATCAAAAACGCAAAACAGTTAAACCACTTCTATTTTACATCTTGTACGCCTATCTCATATATGGTGATGTTTATTATCAGCTAGGCGAATACGAAAAAGCATTGAAATATGTAGATATGTATGAAAATATTGATTGGGTAGATCATCCTTTGGCAGAAGAAGAGGTTATGATAAGACAATTTTCAGAATGGGCAGAGGCTAACCGTTATTTGTACCAGCTCATGGGTGGACATGTAGAGGTTTTAGAGGATTATGTTGAGTATATTGCTGCAAGAGAATCTGAAATTTTTATTGGTATTTACTACATTGTAACTGCGGCAAATAAGCATAATTTTAATATTGACATTGTATTAGATCGTTTCAAAGATTACTTAAGTCTAAAAAAGCAAAGAAATATGTTTGGAGGAATAAACAATTACTTAACATTAGACCGATACACTGATTTTGCTAGGGAGTTATCATTGTATTACTATAAAAATGGATTAAATCTATCTTAATTTTGCTCGCTAACTATTATTACAGTGATATTTAAACGTTCATTTAAATGGCTCAATCTTGAAATCAGTGCATGACAACTAACCCAAACTAGCAAAGAGACAGAGAGATTCTGAAGGTTGTCTTTAACAACAATCGTAAGAACTCTCTGCGCCCTTAGTTGCTAGCTTCTAAGCGTCGTCAAGTACTGATTTTTAATAGAACCGTTTAAAAACTTTCACAACGACGCCCTAATTAACCTCTTATAATACTGCACAGACAACACCCCAAACACCGAATACAACACGGTATATAACACCATCACAATGATCATCGGGGTACTCAGCTCCGTTCCAAAGAAAAACCAGCCTGATTTAATCGCATAATAGCTATTGCAAAGACCAACAACAAGCGGAATCCCAAAGTTAAACAACTGCTTTCTTATAATTCCTTGTAATAAGTCCCCTTGCGTAAAGCCAAGCTTTCGTAAAATGGTATAGCTAGCCTTCTCCTCTTCTCCCTCATCCATTTGCTTAAAGTATAATATACAACCCGAAGTGATTAAGAAAATAAGACCAAGGAAACCAACGATAAACATCATCATCCCCATATTCAAACGTTGATAATCTTCAGCTTCTTGTTGAGAGAAATTTGGAGAGGAGAATTGAAGTGAACTAAAGATTTCATTACTTTTCTCCCGCTGTTCAGCATTCACAATGTCTATTCCATAATACTCCAATAGCTGCTCTTTACCGTCTAACTTGGGCTTTAAGTCCTTTAAAATATGTTGATACGTTACCTCACTAACAATTGCGGTATAAGCACCATTATTATAATAGGTTGGTAACACAGCCTGCTTTTGAATATCTACTAAATTTAAAGTCAACGATCCTTCACTACCTTGGATTTCTACTTGGCCCTGTTCCTTTAAAGGAATCACTCGTCGAGCAGCATCACTACTCCCAGCAATGATTAGCTCATTAGGCCCTAGCTCCATACCTTGTATACTTTTATCACTTATTAAGGCAGTTGTAAGCAAATTATTTTGAAGTAATGCCGTTGTACCCTTCAATATATCATTGATGTTTAAGCCAAGCTTAATCGCTTGGTGATGGGTTTCTTTGTACTTTATTCCCTCCTCATCCAATTTATGGGTTAATTGATCTCTAAACTCAGCTTTATGAAAGGAATACTGATTAGGCACAGCTGCTTTTGCCACAGCTTCAACAGAATAATAGGAAATATAGCTGAGGGATAATAGCCCAATAGCAAGAGCCGAAACCGTAGTAACCACAGTTAAAAGTAATGTATTGGACTTCATGCGAAACATAACCGAGGTCAAAGACAATACTTCACGTATAGACAAATAACCTTGTTTTTTCATCCGAATCAAATTCAAAATAAAGCGAACAGAATATTTATAAAATATAAAGGTTCCAACGATAACTAAAAAAAGAATAAGTAGCATAGTAATTAGCAGTTTATTCATATTATTAATATCTTCTTCAAACATGCTAGCCGATAAGAAATAGCCGCCAGCAATCATCAATAAACCGATCGCCCCAACGCCCATTTCCCATGCACTCATTTTTTTGACTACTACTTGCGCTTTAGAGGAGACCTGAAACAGAGATAAGATGCTTTGCTTCTTAATAAAAACATAATTCATCAACATAATGAGGAGATAAATACCTATAAATACATACAGCGTTTGCTCTAAAGCCGCAAATGAAAACTGTAGCTCAACCGTTTGCTTCACTTGAATAATTTTGAATAAAATCATCGTCATTAACTTAGAAAACACAAAACCAAACATAATTCCGATGAATAACGAGCCTGAATAAATAACTAGGTTTTCGATACTCAATATGGCAAAAACCCTACCCTTAGTTAATCCAATTAATTGCAATAAACCAATTTCCTTATTCCGTCGTTTTATAAAAATCATGTTTGCATACAGGAGGAAAACTGCCACAATTAAGATAAGCAAGACGGAAGAGGCATGCATCGCAGCGGCACCTTTGATTGAACCTTTCACCTCATCCATTTCAGGATTAAACCGGAGTGTGACAAAGGAAAAATACAAAGCAACACTAAAAATAAGCGCAAAAACATACAAATAATAGTTTTTTGTATTTTTTTTCAGATTGCGGGCGATCAGATCACTCAGATTCATTGTGAACACCACCTAATACGGTCTGAACCTTAATGATATCGTTAAAAAATGTGCTTCGTGATTCTTCTCCCTTATTAATTTGCGTATAAATTTGACCATCCTTTATAAAAATAACGCGGCTACAATAACTAGCGGCTACAGCATCATGCGTAACCATCACGATCGTAGCCTGATATTCCTTGTTCATGTCCGACAACTTATCGAGCATATCTGATGCGGATTTAGAATCTAACGCACCTGTAGGCTCATCTGCAAAAATAATGCTAGGGTTATGGATAAAAGCCCTCGCGGCAGAGGTACGTTGCTTTTGCCCTCCTGAGATTTCAGCCGGATATTTATCCTTAATTTCAAATATACCAAGCTGGGTGGCAATACGTGTAAACCGACGTAACGCTTCTTTTTTAGATAGCTTTGTGATCGACAAAGGCAACAATATATTTTCTTTCACCGTTAATGTATCTAGCAAATTATAATCCTGAAATAAAAAGCCAAGATGCTTTTTGCGGAATTCTGCAAGCTGTTTTTCCTTCAAGCTCGTAAATTCCTTCCCTTCAATTTGAATGGAGCCTGAGCTAACATGATCAATCGAAGATAACACATTTAGCAGAGTTGTTTTGCCAGAGCCAGAGGGACCCATAATGCCCACAAACTCGCCTTGCATTACACTTAAATCTACACCCTTTAATACCTCTTGCTTATTAAACTTATTTCCGTATTCTTTATAAATTTTTTGAGCCTCTAACATCAACATAACGGACAATCACTCCTTTATGCTTACATCATAACTAATATGCAGTACTGTTTTCCTTCGTTTCATCATACAAAACAAAAAAGCACATGACATTATTGTCACATGCCATTCACTTTCAAGAACTTATTTTTTTGCGAGAAGGTGAGTGTAAAGGTAGAGCCTTCCCCCCAAACTGTGGACACATCCAATTGAATATTTAGCGCATCTGCCACTTGTTTTGCTAAATAAAGTCCCACCCCGCTCGCATCCCCCTGTTGTCGTCCATTGGAGGAAGTAAAGCCTTTATCAAAAATACGTGGTATATCTTTTTCTAATATTCCACGCCCTTGATCTGAAATACTTAACTTAACAGATTCCTCCTCCTTCTTACCCTCATTCATTTTCTTATCCTTGTAACTCCGAATCACAATATCTGAACCAGTACTATATTTCACCGCATTGGTTAGCAGTTGTCTCACAATAAAACCTAGCCACTTTTCATCTGTAACTACCTGCTCCACTTCCAACTCAAGCTCAAAGCCAATCCCTTTAGCCATACACCATGAACGTAAGCCTTGAATTTCCAAGTGGAAAATATCCTCTAATTGCACAAGTCCCATAACCAAATCATTTTTCATAAAAGGGATACGTTTTTGATGGAGCTGTTGATCAAGTAAATGATGAATACGAAGCCACTCGTAGCTAAGCTCATTTTTTAACGAATTATCGTCCACACGATCTAGCATAAGACTCATCGCTGTGAGTGGCGTTTTCACCTCATGAATCCAAGCTAACAATTCATCCTTTTCCTGCTCTAATAACGCTACATTTGTATGTATTTGTTGTTTGTACCGTAGCGTTTGCTCCTGAAGTGCATGGTGCACGATTTGTTCAAAAGGAGTGGCATTTCCCTCTATTTCCCCAAGCTCATACGTATGATCCCACGTTAATAAACTTTTATAATACCTTGTTTCTTTTAAGTAATTGACAATTAAAAAACAAACGATAATGAGTACATTTAAGCCCACCATATAAAGAAGCGAGGAAAAAGAAAGTGCTTGATCCACATAAGCAACCAATAAACTGATTCCCTGCAAACCAAACAACAACAAAATCCAGTTTCGTCTCTCAATTAAATACTTCAAAATCATGAGGACACCTCTTCAAGCGCGATATAGCCTTGTCCAACCTTTGTTTCAATATATTCGTCAAGGTGAAGTGGCTCCAGCTTTTTTCGTAGACGGTTCACATTAACAGTTAACGTATTATCGCTCACAAAATGAGCTTGATCCCACAGTGATGTAATCAGTTCTTCCCGACTAACAATTTTATTTTTGTTTTCAATTAATATTTTGAGAATATACATTTCATTTTTCGTCAAGGTAGCAACGCCATACTCATTACTTACTGTATTTTTCACATATTCCACTGTCGCTTGATTCCAGCTTTTCAGCTCTACCCAACCGTCTGCGTTATAGTTATATACTCTGCGTAGTGTTGCTTGGATTTTAGCAATCAGCACCTCAAAATGAAACGGCTTCTGAATAAAATCATCGGCACCAAGCTGCATCCCCATCACCATATCTGAAGGATGATCACGGGAAGATAAAAATATAATCGGCACTTTTGAATGAGAACGAATCAGCCTACACCAATGAAAACCATCAAACTGTGGTAATTGAATATCAATAACGACCAGATTCGGGGCAATTTCAATAAATTCCTGGAGCACATTTCCGAAGTTTTGTACCCCATATACGTCATAAGACCATCCAGCAAGGCGATCCTTTGTCTCATTAAATAGACTTGTATCATCTTCAATCAGCATAATTTTAAACAAATTTGCTTCACTCATTTCTATTGGACTCATTGTACAGTTAACCTTCTTTGCAAAGTATATCATAACAAAAAAACCGAACTACTCTCAAAACTCTTTTCAGAGCTCCAAGAAAATAGTTCGGTCTTGTTGCATCATAATTTATGGTTGCACAGCGATGTATATAAGTGTAGGTTTGCCCTGCTCATAAACCTCAAAGTCTCCAGTATACGTTCGTTTACTTTGTCCCGATTCAGCCCATTTCCAAATATGCTGCCACGCATAAGCAACAGAGGCATGCTCTTCTCCTGCCTGAAAAATTGCATAAGTAGCGTCAGGAATTACTGCTTCCTTGAGGCCTGACCCTTCCGGCAACTCTACTGCTGGATCCACCTTTATACCAATAAAAATTGTATACTCACCCTCTGCCCCCTGCTCATAATCTATATAACAGCCGTATACAGGATGGTGACTTTCATAGCTTGGTATACGATGGGGAACACCTTCGCTCCAGAACTGCTCCCACAGCTTGGCAATACAACCCTCTCCCTTCATTTCCTTTTCATTCGTTGTGCGTGCTGAAATCCCAATCAATCTAACTGACGGTAACACACATTGCTTAATTGGTAATGAAGGCAACGCTTCACTCTCACTGCGCCACCGCTTCAAATTAGGTAAAAAACTACTTAACATCGCTCTCGCCTGTTGTTCCTCCATTCCATCTCTTTGCAGGGCAGACACCCCGATTTCAATCATTTCCTCCATTGCCATATTAGGCGCAGTAAACTTGCCATCTTGATAGCAATAACTACAATATTCCTCTGATTTCGCACCATTTGCTTCCGTACCTAAAATATGCTTGTCTTGTAACGGCATCCCACAGCTCTGACAAAACTGTTGCATCTTGATCCATCCCTTCGTTTATGATAGGGACAGTATAGCAGGGGTAAGCTGACAACAAAGTGTCAGGTTAGATTTCAACCCTCAAGTTGCCGTGGAAAAATAAGGAATCTGGTTTTAACAATGATCGGAGGAACCCTCTGTCTCGTAGCTACCACCTCCATCATTGTCAACCACTAATTTTTAATTTTGATCATTATAATGATCTGCAATTTCTAATGCCAGCTCTCGAATTTTATATCTTAAATGGAGTGGCTCCACCACAACGACGTCGGCACCAAAGCCTAAAATAAAACGATACAACCAGTCATTTTCGTGATAAGGAACATGGACAAGATATGTCCCTGTATCTTTCTGTAACTGCAATGCTTCATGTCCGAACCATTCCTCCGCTATATGTTTGGCACGTTTATTAAATTGAAGTAATATCGGAGAAGCAGATTCCTTTGACTTAATAAACTCAGGCTTCCAAGGAAGCACCTCTTTTGAAATATCTCTTGGTTCAAAATGCTGCTCTATTTTACTTATCTGTTCCATTCTAGATAGTTTAAATAAACGGAATGCTTGACGATCACTGCAATAAGCATACAAATACCAGCGTTGACCCTTTAGCACCAATGTATGTGGCTCAACTACACGTTCACTTTTAACCCCATCTACATTACAATATTGAAATGACAACATGTAAGAAGCATCTATGACAGACTTTATATAATTTCGAGCATCACTTTCCTTCGTATCTTCCTTCCAGCCAGAATAATCTATAACAAAGGAAGCCTGTTCCGCATTACTATTTAATCGGCGGAATCTCTGTAGCAACTGGCTTGTCCGATTCTCATCCAATACTGTAGATATACTTTGTAAACCGATGACAATATCCTTCATCTCTTCCTCTGACAACAAACCTTGCTCTAAATGGTATCCTTCAATTAAACCGATTCCGCCGCCTGTACCCTGATACGTTACAATAGGGATACCTGCTAAGCTAATCGTATCTATATCCCGATAAATTGTACGAATGGACACCCCGTATGTATCTGCCAACTCCTTCGCCTGTACACGTTTGCGATTGAGTAACGTAATAACTATGGACAAAAGACGCTCTATCTTCAAATAACCCACCGCATTTCATAACTTTATATAAGTAGTATAACTTAAATTGAGCAAAAATTTCATATAAATGGATGTTCGTTGAAAAAGCGGAGTACCAGCATCTACATAGAAAATTTGAAGTGGGATTTAATTTAAGATTCACTAAAGATTTATTCTCTATCATGGTTTTACAAGCCGCAGTGCTTACTGGAAAAACAAAAGGAGGAATCACCATTTGAATCATTTATTACGAAAAGTTGCAGTCACGGCATTGTCCGTAACGTTGGTAGGCTCTTCTTATGGGCTAGTTATGACCTCGAATGTGGCATGGGCCGCAGAGATATCTACAACAGCAAAAAGCACAGGTGTCACACAGGCTTATAAGTCGCTCTTTCAGACAGATAACGTGATTGATGTGAAAATTACGATTGACGAAGCAGATTGGAAGAGCATGCTAGAAAGCCCGATGGATAAGGATTACAAAAATGTGAGTGTTGAAGTGGATGGCAACAAGCTCAGCAATGTTGGTTTTTCCACCAAAGGAAACATGACACTCCGATCGGTTGCTTCTATGAAGGATTCTGACCGCTACAGCTTCAGGCTAAAATTCGATAAATATGATAAAACACAAACACTGCTTGGGCTGGACAAGATGGTACTGAATAACAATTATTCCGATCCATCTTATATGCGAGAGGTGCTCCATTATGAAGCGCTACGCAGTATTGGCATGAATGTGCCTATGACCAATTACGTCAATTTGTATGTCAACGGGGAACTGGTTGGTTTCTACACAGGGGTGGAAGCAATAGACGACAGTTATCTTGAGCGCAATTACGGTGAGAGCTATAAAGATGGCGTCCTCTATGACACAGATGAAAAAAGCTATCTTCAATACGAAGAAGGTAGCGATTACAGCACGATCACCAAGGACCTGGGAACGGACAAGGATAAGGCCAAACTCAAAAAATTCATTAAAACCTTAAACGATATGCCAGCAGGTGAAAAAGGAAACATCGAAAGCGTGCTGGATGTTAATTCCGCTCTTCAATATATTGCTGGCAACGTTGTATTGGGCAATTACGACAGCTACAACGGAGATAAAGGGCACAACTACATGCTGTACAGCGATGTCAACGGTAAATTTACCGTTATACCTTGGGATTTCAACATGTCCTTTAACGGTTATTCCCGTGGTGGAGGCAGGGGCCGTAATCAAGCCGCAGCTACTACGACTACAGGATCTGCTGCAACCAGCACAACAACTACAGCAGTGAATACCAATGCAACCAATGTATCGGTAGACGAGCCTGTGCTAGGCATCAGTATGGATCAGGTCCCAATGATTAATAATTTACTTGCTGTGCCGGAATACAAAGCGAAGTATCTGGCTTATGTCAACAAGTTGACCGACTATATGGAAGGTATTCAGGATCGCATTACAAGCCTGGCAGATGAAATTCGTCCATATATTGAAGCAGACCCGACCAAGTTTTACACAACAGAGCAATTTGAATCCAACATTTCTTATTCTGCAACTACAGATGCAGGCGGAATGGGAACACCACCAGAAGGATTCGGAGGTATGACTCCACCGGGAGGTATGGAAGGCATGACACCGCCAGAGGGCTTCGAAAGCAGCACTCCGCCGGATGGGATGACTCCTCCAGCTCAATCTGGGACAACTACGGGGGACAATACATCTGGTGCAGCTTCCAGCAACGATAATATGCCAACTCGTCCGGGAGGTAACTTCGGCGGCGGGGGAATAAATATGGGCTCCATGGCATCGGGTTCATTAACAACCTTTGCCCTTAACCGCCTTGCCAATCTGCAGGAACAGCTGGGCCGTGAAGTGACACCTTTGCCCGCTACATTTGATAATGAGGAAAGCTCAGACAGTTCTGCTGGAACTACAGAACAAACCATCACTATCTCACTGGATGGCAAGAACATTACATTCCCGGATCAGAATCCCCTGGTACAAGATGGTCGTGTAATGGTTCCTGTGAATGCGATCTTGGAGGCGCTGGGCGCAGACGTGAAGTGGGATAAAACAGCGAAAACAGTGACAGCTGTCCTGGGCGAACAGACCTTTGTACTCCAGATTGGAAGCAATACAGCAACCGTAAATGGTGAAAAGCTGCTAATGGACACAGCGATTGTTATTCAGAACAACCGTACACTGGTGCCTGTTCGATTCATTTCGGAGGGTCTGGGATTAACGGTGGACTGGAACCAAAATAATAGAACTGTAAGCCTAGTATCCAAATAACAAATTGGAATGGCTACGTTCAGAGCACCAATAATAGAAGTCCACCTATGGAGGGAAATATCTCACAAGTCCACCCATAGGTGGACTTTCTTTCGTACCTCCCTGATTGTACTGTTCTTATGAAGAACATTGAACTGAGGATCAGAATATTTATGATGGATATTGTCAATGCAGCTACCATATCAAGCTTACATAAAACAAGCCTACAGCCTGACTTGTGAAGTCGGGACTATAGGCTTTTTACTTATTTTAACATCCTTTTGTACTATTATAATAGTTTTTTATTCAAATTACTTCTGAGCCACAATCATGAATCGATGCTCCGTTCCCACAATAAGTCCGTTCACTTCAAGCTCATTTTGTAACTCACATAGTTGTTCAAAACAAGATTCCACTGAAAAGTGAGGAAATTCCCACTCAATAATTTTTGCAAAATAAACAAAAGCTTCCACACTTGCAAATGTAATCTTCGGAAAATACTCGTTAGAAACTAACACTTTAAACCCAGCTTTACGAAGTAAATCTAGGTTATTTTCTAGATGATGCTCTGAATAATTATGTTCAGAGTCACCTTCTTCACGGTTGATTCCAACTTTACGAGACAAATCCTTATTATTTAGCCCACCAACCTGTTGCGTGATGAAATACCCATTTGGACGTAAGAGACGATACAATTCTTTAGGATCAAACGCCTCATGACGATTGATGATCATATCAAAGCATTCATCCGCAAATCCTAAATCATGGTCATCCGTTATCGCTTGCACAGTAATTCCTAGTGGAACAAGTTTATTTTTACAAATTTCTATATTAGGCGGATAAGCCTCTGTCACACTAGTTAAATGATAAGGATGATCAAGTGTTAGCAAAAATTCACCACCACCAGTCCCCATATCCAATAGCTCATAATCTGACTTTAAATAGTGATTTACAATATCTCTGTAATCCCATGGTAAGGGTGCGCTTATCATTTGTCCTGCAATATATGAGAAATCCCAGCCACTGAAGGCTTGAGCCTCTGCTTGCTTCCATTTTAACTTTAATTGTTGTAATTTTACTTCATTCATTTTAAACTACTCCTTTTCTATATCTGCATCTTCAGGTACAAACCTACAGTAGTGCAGTAATAAGCTATTTAGCTCACAATAGAAATCGGTGCAGTTGAATCAATCTCATTTACTGATAACAAATATCTAACCTCTCGTGTGCAATCTGCTATCAGATTAAATCAACTGCACCGAGTAGTTAATTCGCATATTGTTCATGACGAACCACCTCCAAAGCTATATAATAGGTATGGTAGCAAACAAATTTTTAAAAATCAATGATTATGAACAAACAATCACAATTGCCTATTATTGTAATCATAAGCAGAAAATTTTACTTTCAATTTATTACTCCGATGCTCCATTTTTACCTAACTTAATCCGTTGTAGACGCAAGGCATTTAGCACAACAGAGACGGAGCTAAGTGCCATTGCTGCACCAGCCACCCATGGCGCTAGCAAGCCTAAGGCCGCTACAGGAATACCAATGCTGTTATAACCAAGCGCCCAAAAGAAGTTTTGATTAATATTTCTCATCGTTTTACGGCTCATATAAATCGCATCAGGAATGCTGTTTAGATCGCCCCGCATTAAGGTAACATCCGCTGTTTCCATCGCTACATCCGTACCTGTGCCTACGGCCATTCCAATATCTGCAATAGCAAGGGCAGGTGCATCGTTAATTCCATCCCCAACCATCGCTACCTTTTTGCCTTGTGCTTGTAGCTTTTTCACCTCTTCTGCTTTTCCTTCAGGTAAAACTTCTGCTAACACATGATCGATCCCCGCTTGCTTTGCAATTGCAGCAGCCGTGCGTCCGTTATCTCCTGTAATCATAACAACTTCGATTCCCATTTTCTTCAGCCGTTCAACCGCTTCCTTTGATGTTTCCTTAATCGTATCAGCAACAGCCACTATGCCTGCATACTTACCATCAATGGCAATTAGCATTGCAGTTTTTCCAGATTCCTCAAGCTGCTCCATCTGTGGCAAAGCATCTTCAAAGGAAATCTCATATTTTGTCATCAGCTTACGTGTGCCAGCAAGCACCCTTTTCCCATTTATAACCGCTGAAATGCCAAAACCCGGAATCGCTTCAAATTCATCCGTATTGCCTAATTCAATCCCTTTATTCATAATCCCAGCTACAATGGCTTCAGCTAATGGATGCTCTGAATTTTTTTCCGCCGCACCAACTAAGCTTAAAAATGACTGCTCATCGATATCTTGCACAATAATATCTGTTAATTCAGGTTTACCTTTGGTCACTGTACCTGTCTTATCAAGGACAACTGTATTTATTAAGTGTGTGGTTTCTAAATGCTCTCCGCCCTTAAACAAAATGCCAAACTCTGCCGCACGACCGGAACCTGCCATAATCGAGGTAGGAGTCGCTAAACCTAACGCACATGGACAAGCGATAACTAACACTGCGATCCCAATTTCAAGCGCATGTGCGAACTCACCCGGTGAAACAAGGAAATACCAAATTAGAAAAGCAACAGTAGCAATCCCAACAACGATTGGCACAAAAATACCAGAGATTACATCGGCAATACGCTGAATAGGTGCTTTGGAGCCTTGTGCTTCCTCCACCACCTTAATAATTTGCGCGAGTGCAGTATCTTTACCCACTTTAGTTGCCGCGATACGGATCACTCCATTTTTATTGAGCGTAGCTCCAATGACGGTATCCCCTGTTTGCTTTTCAACAGGTAAGCTTTCACCCGTCAGCATAGACTCATCTACAGAAGTGCGACCTTCAATAATTTCACCATCTACAGCAATTTTGTCACCTGGCTTTACTATAACAATGTCCCCAACCACAACTTCCTCAATCGGAACACTTTGCTCTACTCCATCCCTTACAACAAGCGCTGTTTTGGCTTGAAGTCCCATCAACGTCTTAATTGCCTCAGAGGTGCGTCCTTTGGCTAGCATTTCAAACAATTTACCTAGTAGTACTAATGTAATTAATACAGCACTCGTTTCATAATACATATCTGGACCATGATGTCCTGCGCCATTACTTGCCCATTCTACTGTTAAATACAGGCTATAAAAATAAGCAGCAGACGTTCCAAGTGCAATTAGTACATCCATATTTGCGCTTTTGTTCACTAATGCTTTATAAGCCCCTACATAAAAATGACCGCCAATATAAAATTGGACAGGGGTCGCAAGTGCTAATTGGAACCAAGGATTCATAAATAAATCAGGCAACCAAATCCACGACATAAATGAAAAATGAGATACCATTGACCATAATAATGGCAAAGCTAAAATAGCAGAAATGATAAACTTACGTTTTTGCTTTGTAATTTCCTTTTGTCTTCGTTGTCCAGCATCCATCACCTCTTGCTTAGGCTCCGCCTTATAACCAAGCTGTGTTACTTTGTTTTGAATATCTCGTACATCCACCATGGCAGGGTTATACTCAACATGGGCGGTCTCAAGTGCCAAATTCACATTTGCACCTGTGACACCTGACAGTTTGTTTAATCCCTTCTCGATTCTCGTTGCACATGCTGCACAAGTCATCCCTGTAATTTGCAACTCAACGGCTTCCTTCACTGTATCATACCCAAGCTGAACAACTTTCCCTTCCATCTCCGATACATTTGTTAGCTTAGGATCATAAGTAACAGTTGCTTTTTCAAGTGCTAAATTTACATTTGCATCTGTAACACCATCTATTTTTTTTAATCCCTTTTCAATTCGTGTTGCACATGCTGCACAGGTCATCCCCGAAATTTGGAGGGTGGTTTGCTCACAAGCTTCAGCTTTTGGTGTACTCATCGCTAGTCCCCTTTTCTAATATTAGTTCAAATACCCCTAGGGGGTATAATTTAGTGAATAATATAACAGTATTCCCCATTCCTTCTTCACTCATTATAATATACCCCCTAGGGGTATGTAAAGTATAAAATAAAACCCCCTTTATGAGGACTCCTACCAAGCCATAGGCTTAGAACCACGTCCATAAAGAGGGTGTTCTCTTATTTAAACTTAATTTTAAGTATTAACGCAATGTTTTTAAAGCGCCGCCCCATGCCAACACTTGATCTAACATCCCGTTTAAGTTTGTTAAGTGAAGATCAGCAGGCGTAAATTTACCATTGCTATCAAAATCAGTGAATAGAGATAATGCAGGGTGAACACGTACATCCGCAACAGACAATTCACCTAAAATGCCACGTAAATGTTCAGCCGCACGAGCGCCACCTACAGAACCATAACTTACAATCCCTGCAGATTTATTATTCCAAGCTTCACGCGCATAATCTAATGCATTTTTCAAAGAAGCGGAAATACTATGGTTATATTCTTGAACGATAAATACAAATCCGTCTAAACTATTCAGCTTTTCATTCCATTTTGTAGCTTGCTCGGTAGCATCTGCTTCACCTAGTAATGGCAATTTATAATCTGCAATATCTACGATTTCATAGTTAGCATCATTACGCTCATCCGCAATTTTTTTTACCCATTCCCCAACCTGTGGGCTTAATCTTCCTTCACGAGTGCTTCCTAAAATAATTCCGATATTTAATTTAGACATGGTATTTTCCTCCTCAAATGGTTGTGTTTCGTTTTCCATGAACTTATATTAACATACTTATTTTTATTAATCAAGTTACTTTTATAAAGTTATTTAATTTTATTTAGCTTTACTACTCCACTAGCTTTAAACCAATTGCAGCAGACAATATCATTGCAATACATACAATTCTTAATATATTTTTAGGCTCACCATAAAAGACCATCCCCAAAATTGTTCCTCCAGCCGCACCAATCCCTGTCCAAATCGCATACGCTGTCCCCATCGGCATTGTTTGCATAGCAAAGGATAAAAATAAAAAACTCAAGCTAAATGCACCTATTAAAAGGACAAACGACTTCCAGTTTTGATCCTTGTTCACCTTGTTCATACTTAAAACTCCAAGCATTTCAAATAAACCTGCGATGATAACATAAACAAAACTCACTTTGCATCAACCTCCTGTGTTGAAGGTTTGCTTACTAGCTTTAGACCAATGACTCCAACCAACAATACCGCGATAAGACCTAACTTTATCGGTTGAATGGGAGCATTAAACAATATAATATCCGCAATGACTGTGCCTGCTGTCCCTAAACCAACAAAAACAGCGTATACTGTCCCTACAGGTAATACCTTAGATGAAGCGATTAGTAAATAAAAACTAACTACAATTGCAATGGCTGTCCCGATCCACTCCACTACACTCGTAGCATGCTTTAAGCCGATCACCCAGCCTACCTCAAACAAAGCCGCTATCACAACAGATGCCCATGTTTTATTCAAATCTCTCTCTCCCTTTTTCTCTAATATTCATAACCTTAAGTAAGATACAACACGTTATTATCACTAAAAAAGATAAAAACCCGAAAGGCAAGCTGTGTCTTATCAGCTTATCCTCCCGGGCTTTTATCCCTCCGTGTCATAACCTATTAGTTATGTGCTACCTCTTGAACCAGACCAAGGAAAATCCTATTTTCATAAACATTCCCCTGCGGAACTCTAGGCAACATACTAAAACTTATTGCTCATTATACTGTTTTTTGTTACTAATTACTAGTAGATTACTAAAAATCATTTTACCAGCTTGCTTTTTTAACACCAGGAATTTGTCCTTGATGTGCCAATTCTCGAAATACGATACGGGATACTTTGAACTTGCTAATATATCCTCTTGGTCTACCACTTACAGCGCAACGGTTGTGCAAACGAGTTGGAGAAGAATCACGCGGAAGCTTCCGCAATGCATCATAATCTCCTTGCTCCTTGAGCTGTCTACGTTTTTCTGCATACTTTGTCACTAAGGCTTGACGCTTCAATTCCTTTACAACCTTTGATTTTTTTGCCATTGTTATTTCTCCCTTCACAGCGATTTTTAATGCGGTACTAGCAAATTACAGGACATATCGATCCGACGTAGCTATCCACTGACTTGATTAGTAAAAAACTCTTCGCTTAACCAAGGTAATGGATTATAAAATTGATTCCAATTTTGCTCCATCTCTTCATCCGTAAGTAAACAATCGTCGAGAGCCTTTACAATTTGATCTCTATCCATCTCAATCCCAATAATAACAACCTCTGTGAGGCGATCGCCCCATCTCTCATCCCAGCGGACTGCCAGCTCTGGTTCACTTGCTAACAAGACTTGTTGTTGCTCCTTCGGCATAGCTGCAACCCAATATCCAGCAGGTCCAAACTGAATCGAGGGCCCAGCTTGACTAAAGGTAGCCGCCATATCTCCACGCGCCGCAAGCCAGATTAACCCTTTCGCTCTTACAATTTGTGCAGGCAAATCATTTAAATACTGATACAACCTTGTAGGATGAAACGGTCTACGCTGACGATAAACAAATGAGCCAATCCCATATTCCTCTGTCTCAGGCGTATGCTCCTCCTTGCTTAATTCTGCAATCCACCCTGACGAGGTACTAGTTTTATCAAAATCGAATCTGCCTGTATTTAGAATTTCGTTAGGGTCAACCACACCATTTGTTGCTCGAATGAGCTTAGCAGTAGGCTGTAGCTTAGAAATAATCCCTTCTAATTTCAACAGCTCATTTTCCTCAACCAAGTCACATTTGTTTAAAATTAAAACATCACACGTTTCAATCTGATCAATGAGTAAATCCACAATATCTCGATGGTCACTTTCACTCACGGCCTCATTACGATCCAATAAACTGTCTCCCGAAGCAAAATCCTTCCAGAAACGATGTGCATCTACGACAGTAACCATCGTATCAAGCTGAGCTAGACTAGTTAAATCTATATCTAAATCAGGGTTAGCATACGTAAAAGTCTGCGCAACAGGTACAGGTTCACTAATCCCTGATGACTCGATTAAGATATAATCAAATCTGCCCTCAAGAGCAAGCTTCTGAACCTCTCGCAATAAATCATCCCGAAGTGTACAGCAGATGCAGCCGTTAGACATCTCCACTAGCTTTTCCTCTGTTCTTGATAATGTATTTCCTGATTTAACAAGGTTCGCATCCACATTAACCTCGCTCATATCATTCACAATGACAGCCACCTTCAAGCCCTCACGATTTTGTAAAATATGATTTAACAATGTTGTTTTTCCAGAACCTAAATAACCACTTAACACGGTAATCGGAATTTTTTTAACTGTCTGCTGCTCCATAGCTCAGCCATCTCCGTTTCTGAATAGGATTCCCTTAATAGTAATTATTACGATTTAATAATCATACATGTTGCTTTATACTGTGTCAACCTTCCCCTACTCTGTCCTACATTTAACAACAAAAAAACCTCCCAACGAGGGGACAATTCTGCCCCAAGATAAGAAGGTTAATTCAGATTTAATACATGTTAATTTAAAGGTTTAAGCTTCACGTCAACAATGAAGTTAAGGTTACTATCAAGACTATTAAGACTGCTCCACATGATTATAGATGGATGCCCAAGCTTTATCTAACGCCTTACCATATATATTTTTAGCATAAATCCCCCGAACGACAGCTAATACAATTACAACGGCAAATATACCACCGGCAATTATCATAGATAACGTAAAATGTTTAAACATAAAATCCATTAACTGTTTCCATATCCCTAGCTCTGGTGACATATATTCCACTCCAGCTATACCAAACACAATCAGAAGCAACGCGACACTGAGCGTCAACAATAATTGATTTACTCCTTTATACTTAACTAGAGCCTTTTCAAAATGGTTACTTCCTGCATAACGCTCTAACCCAATCATTTGCTTGTGTAAATCGTTTTCTTCAATAGGGACAGGTAATCTATGCTTATTTATAAATGCGTGAGTTTTCTGTAATTCCTCCAGCACAAACTGACTGCCTGCAATCGCAGAACCAACCTGATATAAACTATTCACAGCTACGCTTCCTTTCTATATTACAAAATATTATTTAAATAACAGCTCAGCAGCGTAATTTTCGCCTTCAAGAATATCATATTGTATCATTTTGTAATCCTGCAATAGTTCTTCTTGACCATCCGTAAGCTGGGTAATTTCCCCTCCATTGGAACTAATCATCACATTGTTGCTAAGACCACTTATTTCTGCTTTCACCTTTGCTAACAGCTTATAATAGGTCGGAAAAGGCTGCTGAGACAATTCAAACACAGTAGGCCCAAGAAAGGCAGGGCTGAGCGTACCGATCTCTTCTTCACCGATATCAAAATTAGCAATATACATTAAGGTCGTCTCGTGCTTCAATCTAACTTTATTTTCCCAACCCGCTTGTACATAGATATCATTAGATAAAGCAGGCAAATGGTCTCCCCAAAAAACAACCAGCGTTGGACGATCTATCTCCTGTAGCTCCTTAGCTAAAAAAGACATCGCCTCATCCGTCAATGCAGAACTATGCACATATGTCTCGATTTCATCCTTAAATTTTAAATCCATCCCATTTACAGTAATTGAGTTGTCCCCATTTAAGCCTTTTGTAAAAGGAAAATGGTTTTGCATCGTGACTAAGTGAATAAAGGTCGGTTTACTAGCAGAGTGAAGCTCCTGTAATACCTCCTTCATTGCTGCCATATCCGAAATATAACCATTAGGTGTAATTCGATCATTATTTTTCATTTCCGTCTCACTTATAAAGTCATCAAAACCTAACATTGGATACACCTTATTTCGCTGATAAAAGGTTTTGTCAAAGGGATGAATAGCTAATGCACCGTAGCCTCTCTCTTTTAAAATACTTACAATTGAAGGGAATGCGTTCATTTTAACTAAACGCTGCTGATACGGGATCGACCCACCATTTAGAAAATTCATCGTCAACCCTGTCAAAGCCTCGAACTCAACATTAGCTGTATTCCCTCCAAATTCAGGGGAGAGCAGGTAACCTGTTCGCTTATTTGGGTATGCTCCATGAATGAATTTTAGCGGATCTTCACTAAATTGTAGGTTCTCTAATCGGGTGGGATCAAAGAAAGCCTCATTCATAATGTAGACAATGTTAGCCTCCATAGGTAGAGAGTTAGAGCTAGTGCTTGATGACGCTGGTAAATCACTATATTTTTTCGCAATGGCTTCAATCATTTCCTTACTATATCCAGTTGGCTTCTCCATGAGATTGTGCTTGAGATTCCCTGTAAAGGCGAATAAAAAGCCATTTTGGCTATAATTCACCTTCTGATTCCAAAATATATTGTTATATTTGAGTGAGGCAATTGCTTCAGGACGTGTGCTTACGACCCAAATAAAGCTACCAATTAGCGATGTGGCTACCACAAGTATCACTGCACGTAGCCAAATACGAATGCGTATTGTCGGCAGTTTATAGATAACATAACCAATTACACCTAGCACAACGATTGTCACGCCAACAGCGATGGGTGAAATCATCCCTTGCGTAATGGTTGTCATTTCCTTCGCATTTTTAAGCTGCATAAAGTCCCATGGATACAAAGGTTCACCTGTCGTCGACTGCTTCTTATAATTTGCAAAGCCTATTATCAAAACGATAAAAGAGATCACTACTGTACTAATATAGATATTAGGTATAATCGCCGCAAAGGCTAGCAATAGGAAAAACAAGAATAAGCTCCCACAAATATATAACCCAATATGCTTATATACCCAACCCCATGTAGCTCCAAACTCCAACTTAAAAGAAAATAGCTGAATCAAAAAGTTTAGTATAAATCCACCACATAACATTAGTAGTAGAACTAATAATAGTGACTTTACTTGCGTATATTTAGAATTCACAATCATCGCTCCAATTTAATTCTTTACATAGTTTACCCTTTTTAGTAGATTCAAAGCAAATTGATTCTCCTTATGCAAGACTAGTATTGAAATCTTTCCTATGTGCAACAATGTTTTATCATGATCAGAATATTTGCTATGACTCACAACGTTTCTCTAGCCCCACAACGTTTCTCTAGACCCACATTAAATTCATTTGGTACGATAAACCATATCATTTGAACGTTAGGTATGGAGGAGAATGAAAGTGAACGAAGCGTATGAGAAGTTAAAAGAGGGAGAACGTGGAGCATGGGTCAGTATTTTTGCTTATATTGCGTTATCTGCCTTCAAATTAACGATCGGTATTTTATTTATGTCCAACGCCCTACAGGCAGACGGTTTAAATAATGCAACAGATATTATTGCCTCCATTGCTGTATTAATTGGCTTAAAAATTTCCAGAAAACCCCCTGATGCAGATCACGCTTATGGACATTTCCGCGCAGAAACTGTAGCCGCATTTATCGCTTCACTAATTATGGCAGTGGTAGGGATTGAGGTTTTATTAAATGCAGGCAAAATACTACTTTCAGGTAAACATGAAACCCCTGACGCATGGGTCGCATTGGTGGCCTTATTTTGTGCTGTAGTTATGGGGGGCGTGTATAAATATAATAAAAGACTTGCACTCAAAACAGGCAGTAAAGCACTTATGGCTGCAGCTAAAGATAATTTTTCAGACGCATTAGTGAGTATTGGAGCAGCAATCGGAATTTTAGGTTCACAGCTTGCTATGCCTTGGCTAGACATAGTAACCGCGTTTATCGTCGGTCTCATTATTTGCAAAACAGCTTGGGACATTTTACATGACTCCTTACACCAATTAACCGATGGTTTTGATAAAAAACAATTAGCGGATATTAAACAGACCATCTCACAAGTACAAGGCGTGTTGAAAATTAAAGAAATTAAAGGAAGAAGTAACGGAAGTCAGACTCATTTAGACATCACTATTTTTGTATCTGGGGAGCTAAACGTCATTGAAAGTCATGAAATTGCCGATATCATTGAAGATAAATTAAAAGAAAAACATGAAATCTTTTTTGTTCAGGTTCATGTTGAACCGATGATGTAATTTGCAAGCTAATTTTATAGGACTAATTGCCTTAATATTGTATAAATCATTTGCTATCTCCTATTGAATATCAAGGTATAATAGATAAAAGGCATGCAACCCATATCGATCCTTGATCAATGCCCACTCATTTATTCCACATATTTGAAAAAGATATCGATGTTCGCTGACAGCCTAGAGAAACTTGGGAGGAATTGCAATGGATGTAGTCACAGATGAATTAGTTATTGCTGCAATGGAAAGTAATTTAGCCTTAATTCGTTTTGACCTTGATCGCAAAATTGTTTATGTCAATGATATTTTTGCGCAAACTCTGGGTTATGAGAAAGAACAATTATATGCGCTCAAGCATAAGGACTTATGTTTTCCTAAATTTGTAAATAGTTCTGAATATGAAAAGTTTTGGGAGAGTTTATTATCGGGGCAAAGCTTTCAAGACAAAATTGAAAGAGTAAGTGCTACAGGGGAATCTATCTGGCTAGAAGCAACCTATATGCCTATATTTGATGCCTCACATGAGCACATTCTTGGTGTGTCAAAAATCGCAACAGATATTACAGCTCGTCAAAATAATATTACGAGTGTTGTTACCCAGCTACAGGAGATGGCAGATGATTTAAGTAAGCGCTCAGACACTGGTGTCAATCGCAATCGGGAGTTATTAGACAGCATTAACAAAATGTCTGAAGTATCTAGCACCAATATGGAGACGTTGAATACGCTTCAAGAGGAAGCTAAAATGATCCATAGTATTGTAGGTACAATCCGTGAAATTGCTTCACAAACTCATCTTTTAGCACTTAATGCTGCCATTGAAGCCGCACATGCTGGGGAGTATGGCAGAGGTTTTGATGTCGTAGCACAAGAGGTGAAAAAGCTCTCTGGTATGGTGCAAAACTCGATTACAGAGGTTAAAACAAGTACAGATGCTATCACACATGAAATTGAAAAAATTTCGCTTGGTATTTCGCAAATCGAAAAAGATATCGAACTTAGCCAGCAACAGGTACACGTAGCGATTGATGATTTCAGTCAAATTGCGTTAAATGCACAAAAGCTAGAGGAGCAAGCTCGCGCTGCAGGCTCCGCAGTATAAACGAAAGACCTATAACCTAACTCAAATAGGTTTATAGGTCTTTTATCCATTTTGGCATAACTTTATTAGGTTAAAGGATACTCCCGTGGCAATTTTGCTGGCTGAATAATGTAGTTGCGATCCAACTTTACCACATTTTTATTTGGTCTACGAATGACAACCTGCTCCTCATTCCAAGCTACCACAATCCCACGCACATCGTTGCTAGGTAATGAATCACGCATCACTCTTACCTTCTCCCCCGACAAACGGTATTCATTTAACTGTTCATCAGAAATCATGGCTTGTTCCTCCTTGTATTAAAAAAGAACCCCGCCATAAGCTCAAGCGGAGTTCTCTATGACATGTATTAACGTTGAGCATGTTCTTTACTATCGTTTTTCTCAAACCAAAAATCAAGCACCTTTGCAGACATCACACGCTCTTCTATATAACCGACCTGCTGAGAGCTAAATTGCTCTCTCCACGAAATAGATAAATCATCACACATTTGTGCAATCGTTAATAGCTGCGACCAAGCCACATAGCGCTTATACCAGAAAAACTGAGGATGCTCCAGCATATAGGGATAAAGATCATCAAATTCAGTATGTTTACAATCAAGCGCACGCTCAAAAGTTATTTTTGCATCAAGCAACTTCGATATGAAATATTCATGATTACCTACAACACTATTATTATCCATCAATATGCCTCCCTCCTAGTCATCCTAATTATAACGAAAAATAGATGGCCTGCAAAGAGTTAAATATTTGATTTTAATTTCACTTAACCAAAGGTTACTTTGCCACCCTCAAGTGAAGCAATCACCACCAAAGTCTCCAACCTGATTCCTTGCTCACGAAGCTGCCCTGCACCTGACTGGAACTGCTTTTCTACAACAATCCCTGCACCAACTAACTCTGCACCTGAACGTTCAATAATTTTAATGAGTCCTTGGGCTGCATCCCCATTTGCAATAATATCATCAATAAATAATACTTTATCATCTTCTGAAATATAGTCGCGTGAAATTAAAATATCTGTCACGATTCCCTTTGTAAAGGAAGGCACGCGTTCACACAGCATATTAGACTCCGCTAAAAGTGTTTTTTTGCGACGAGCAAATACAAGTGGTACACCTAATTCTAGTGCTGTGGCAAAAGCTACTGGAATACCCGATGATTCTACAGTCACAACTCTTGTGACACCTGCATCACGAAAACGGGACGCAAACTCCTTTCCCATCTCCATCGTAAGCTGAGGATCAACCTGATGATTTAATAGGGCATCTAATTTTAATACTTGATCTGAAACTACAATCCCATGCTCTAAAATTTTCTCTTTTAACTTGTCCATATTAGATCCTCCCTGATTTTATGAAATTGCACTTTTAGCAGCTAAGCTTTGTTTTCTCTTTTTCCAATATACAACACCAGCAACGATAAGCACTACCAAAAGAATAGATAAGAAATAAAATAAACGCCTGTGTCCATAAAAATACGGAACAATCTTATGCCAACGATGTCCAACGGCTCGTCCAATAAACATAAAAGTACCACACCACAAAATCGAGCCTAACGTGGCATAGGTTATGTATACACGCAAGCTAAGCTGATATACACCTGATAAATAAGAGGTCACCTGACGAATGCCTGGAATAAAGTAGCCAAATAACACACTCCAATTTCCATATTTAGCAAACCAAGTTTCTGTTTTTTCCAAGCGACTTGGCGTAATCCATATCCACTTACCATACTTATGTAACAGTGGTTTCCCAATAAGCCTACCTAACGTATAGCTTAGCATCATTCCACTTAAGCTGCCTAAAACAGTAACTAAGTAAGCAAGCCAAAAACTAAAATGTCCCTTTGCTGTAAATCCGCCAAATGCCATTACTAATGTTTCATCGGGAATGGGAACTCCCAAAAATCCTAACGAAAGCAAACCAAACATGGCGAAATAGCCGTATTGTGCGACATAGGACATAATTACACCCATTCATTTATTCCACCTTTCCGGAAAAGCTCTCAAGCTGAATTCAGCTATGCCAAAAGTTAATAAAGATAATAATGTGCATAGACTGACATCTAGTATGAATTATAAACGTTTTATTTCTTGTTAAGGTTACGAAATATATTTTTATTGGGACAAGTTTAAGTCATGTCCCATTCTCGTCCAACATACCCTGTACTATATATAGCACATCTTTAGGGAGGAAAACTATGAAAAATGCACAAAAAGTTGTCCAAATTGCATTTACTTATATTGGTACAGTTGTTGGCGCAGGTTTTGCAACGGGAAGAGAAGTATTGCAGTTTTTCACCCAATATGGAAAATGGGGTACGTTCACGATTTTGTTAGCTAGTATATTATTCATATGGCTTGGAACAAAAATGATGCTACTTGCTCAAAAAATAAAAGCAGTATCCTATGAGGATCTGAACCGCCAACTGTTTGGTGTACACATTGGCAGAATTCTAAGCTTCTTCACTCTCATCATCTTGATTGGTGTAAACAGCGTCATGTTAGCTGGTGCCGGCTCTGTTTTTTCTGAACATCTAGGCTTGTATTATCAGACAGGCTTATGGATCACCATTATTAGTACATTTTTTTTGCTACACCGTGGAATGAAAGGAATTATTCAATTAAATTCGGTTGTTGTCCCACTCATGTTAACTATTTCACTTGTTATTATAATCAACACTATTTATTCTCCCCAATCCGCTAACTTTATAACACTTGAAAGTGATTTTAGTCTGTTATCGATTTGGGCTGCACCTCTTCTATACACCTCATTTAACCTCTCTATGTCCCAAGCTGTACTCGTACCGATGGGAGGAATGATTGAGAATAGAAAGGTTATTATATGGGGTGGCATTTTAGGTGGGTTAGGCATCGGCTTTATGCTGCTTGCCGCACATTTTGCATTATCCTCTCAAATGCCAGGCATAATGCAATTTGAAATACCAATGGGCCATATTGCTCGTCAACTCGGCCATGCCATTCAGTTAATCTATGTGATCCTTATCTTTATGGAAATTTTCAGTACGTTTGTTGCAGATATTTACGGCGTAACCTTACAGCTTAAGCAATATATCCCTGTCTCCGCTAAAATTATTTCTATTTTTATTTTAATGATTTGCTATATCACAAGCCAATTTGGATTTAGCTCACTACTCTCTTTGTTATATCCTATTTTTGGGTTATTTAGCGCTTTATGGACCGTCTTACTAATCGCTTATAAGTCAAATAAAATTCCTGCAATTCCAAAATCAGTTTTATAAGGCCTGCTTCAAATACATTTCCTTTAACAAATGAACAACACGATTTAGTGAATATTGATTTCTTGCTTGGTCTGCACCATTTCGTGCTAATTCATATCGGTATGCTGGATCAATAATTAATGACTCTAATGCAGTCGATAAGGCTTCATAATCCTCAGCAGGGGTCAATAAACCATTTACACCATTACTAATTTGCTCTGCGATACCTCCCACTTGTGTACCAACTAAGGCTAGACAGCATAGGGCGGCTTCGGCAAACACTGAACCAAAGGCTTCGGCACGTGATGGCAACACAAAAATATCAAAAAAAGGAACAAACTCTTCAGGATGCAGTGTGTATCCGTAAAAAATAGTCTCATCATAAATACCTAATTGCTGAGCCATTTCTTCTAAATCTTTGCGAATCGGTCCATCACCAATAATATGAAGCACATAAGGCAATCCCTTTTTCTTTAACACCGCACAAGCTTTAAGCAGTGTGTCTAAGCCTTTAGCTGGTACAAGTCTACATACTGTTACAAGCTGAGCGACCTCATTTTCATGTGGGATGGGCTTAAATCTTTTTTCATCAAAGCCATTAGGAATAACACCAATCTGATCTCCATTTTCAACATATGGAGTTAAATATTGCTTAAACGAATGCGAAGCTGTATAAATCGCATCACAGCGATGCTCTAGCTCTTTATAGATCAAAGTTAGGAATTGATGCTCCAGTCCATTTTCCTTAATGTTACCGTTTAAAATAAGTTCCTGCTCATAACTAGAATGTATGCTAATGATGACAGGTGTATCTGGATATATTTCTTTCATTACAAGACCAACAATCGGATGATGTGCATGAATAATATCATAAGTATGGTGTAATCTCAGCTTCGTCCACCAATAATAATCTCTATAGGTCTGAATATACTTTTTTACAATTGGACAATCATAGTCATGCCAATCAAACGTCTCAAATTTCACATCATGATTGCCTTTGTTGCGTATTCGCTTAGGAAGAGAAAATAGCTCCATTTCCCAATGTGGTGGACCAAAACGATCCTGTAAATAAGGGATCATAGATGATACCCCTCCCGGCTGCTCTGGAGGGAAAAATAACGCCTGTAACAATTTCATAAGCGTTCTCCTTTAACTTCTTACGTGAATGACTTTCTATTTTCATTATGCCATACCTGACTGACAACATCCATGTTCTCTAAGTGCTACTCAAAAAGCTAATTTTTAAATCGAAAAAAATATGATACACTGCTAAAGGAAAATTATGATGAGAGGAGCAATTCGTGGTATGTTGCCAACAGCATTTATAGCACAAATGAGACAGATGCTTGGGGATCAGCAACTCGCACAATTTTTAAAGTGCTATGATGAGCCAAGAACATATGGACTGCGGTTTAACCGCTTAAAAATGAAGAGCCAACTTGTAGAACATTCCTTCCTCCAGCAAGCTTGGAATTTGGAGCAGATTCCATGGTGTGAGGATGGTTATTATTATGACCACAACCAACGACCAGGTAAGCACCCCTATCATGCCGCTGGACTATATTATATTCAAGAGCCTTCAGCAATGACAGCCGCTGAGTTACTTGACCCTCAACCAGGAGAAACGATTCTAGATCTAGCAGCTGCACCGGGCGGTAAATCCACACAAATCGCAGCAAAAATGCAAGGAAGTGGAGTTTTAATTAGTAATGAAATCCACCCTTCAAGAGCAAAAATATTATCGGAAAATATAGAGCGTATGGGAATTGTAAATACAATTGTAACCTGTGCTGCCCCAAGTGAGCTTGCAACACGCTTTCCAGCAACGTTTGATCGGATTATGCTTGATGCACCCTGCTCTGGTGAAGGTATGTTCCGTAAGGATGAAGGGGCGATTAAGGAATGGAGTCCTGAGTCTGTTCAGCAATGTGCAGCAAGGCAATGGGGGATCATCCAAGATGCTATCTCAATGCTTAAACGAGGTGGTATGTTGGCTTATTCAACATGTACTTTTAATAGGCAAGAAAATGAAGAGATGATTCGGCAAATTTTAGATCATTATCCTAATATGATGCTAATTAAAGAGCATAGGGTCTGGCCTCATTTAGAGCAAGGAGAGGGCCACTATGTCGCATTGCTGCAAAATGGACAACTTGAAGAGGATGAAGCAACGGCCCAACTGAATACAAGTAACGGAAGCATTCTTGCAAATGATAAGAACAAAACTAAGGAAAAACACAATAAAGAGCTCTCCACAGCATGGGACGCTTATACAGCTTGGGCCAAGGAAGTAATTCCTCACTTCCATTTACCACAAGGTAGACCTATTCTTTTTGGAGAAAATCTATATTTTTTACCCACGACAAATGACCTCAATTTAACAAGCAAACAATTAAACAAGCTTAAACTGCCGAGAGCTGGCCTACAGCTTGGTGAATTTCGAAAAAACCGTTTCATCCCTGCTCACGCCTTAGCAATGGCAGTGAAGGTTAATGAGGCACACCATACTCATAGTCTTGTGCTTGATACGAGCCAAGTCACCTCATATCTTCACGGCGAAACCATTGCCGTTGATGACAAGCTTACTGGCTGGTGTATTGTTGCAATTGCATTCTCTGAGCATGATGCCTTTCCTCTTGGCTGGGGAAAAGCTAGTCAAGGACAGCTTAAAAATCATTTACCCAAAGGATTACGGCAACAGCACGCCTAACTACCCCAAGCATGCTTTCAGTAGCTTTTCCCATTATGTTCGCCTATTTTGATCGCGCTTGGGGTATTTGACCATACAAAATAATCTCTCTCACATACAATAGGGTATCCCGATAAGTCAGCGGGAACAACATCTTCGAATCATAAGGGAGGATTTAACCATGGGTGAAATTTTTGGCGGCGGCTTCACTTCCACTGGCGTGATTTTAGTGTTGTTCATTTTACTCGTTATCGTTTCTCGTGCATTTGTATAATTTGCGGTGTAGCTTATAAACAAAAAGAGCAATGTAGCTTTATGCTACGTGCTCTTTTTTTCTAGCATCAAATTAATTCAGGCAGTATTTTTCTAGCGCTAATTTAACGCCCTCATCATTATTCGTAGCCGTAATCACTTTTGCAGCCGCCTTCACCTCAACGGGAGCATTATCTACAGCTACACCTAAACCTGCAAAGGAAAGCATCGCGATATCATTATAGTAATTCCCGATCGCCATAACCTGCTCTGCTGGAATCCCTCTAGAATCTGCTAAAGCTTTAAGTGCATTTCCTTTGGATGCATTTCTGTCCATCATATCCACAAAAAATCGACCACTACGCAAAATATTAAAGTCGTCTGACCATGTTGGCCAGTCTTTACTTAGCTGATCCATTTGCTCAATCGTGCCGGCAGTCATCATCTTTACGATCGGTTCTTGAATATCGTTAAACGAAGGAAGCTGCTTAGGCTGCATTAAAAATTTTGCATACATTTCTTTTTTAAAATCTTCTAATTCAGCTAATTGTTCTACATATACTTCATTAGTTGTACTAATATCATAATGAATACCGTTATCATGACAATACGCAATATATTTTGCAAATTGTGTTGTCTTCATTGGAAATTCGTGAACAATAGCACCAGACTTCACATCAATTGTTGCTGCACCATTATGTGTAATGGCGTATCCCTCTAGTCCTATTTCTTCCATTAGAGGTATCGCCATTTTAGGTGCTCTACCTGTACATAACACGATTTCCACACCTTGATTGGACAACTGCTGAATCACCTCAATCGTTCCTTTGGTCAATTCATGATCATCCGTAATTAATGTACCATCCACATCAATAGCTATAAGTTTATAGTTCATCTCTATTTATACCTCCTATCCAAGTCCAACCACTTTATTGATTTGATGCCCGTAATTGCTGAAGCTCGACTTCTGTTAATTCTCTATATTTCCCTTTGGCCAATGTCTCATCTAGCTTCAAGCTCCCCATAGCAACTCGCTTTAAATATACAACCTCACATCCGATTGCTTGAAACATTCGTTTTACTTGATGAAATTTCCCCTCAGAGATCGTTAAGGAAATAAGACTAGGCTGGTTCTCATCTCCCTGCTCTACAATCGTTAAAGCCGCAGGCATCGTAACGTATCCATCATCTAGGGTCACACCAAGCTTAAATAATTCAATATGCTCAGGATGCAAAGCACCTAGAACCTTTGCCTCATATATTTTAGGCACATGCTTACGTGGAGATAACAAATCATGTGCAAGTTGTCCATCATTGGTTAACAATAATAAGCCCTCTGTATCCTTATCTAAGCGTCCTACTGGGAACGGAGAAAACACTTGATCCTGTGGAGATATTAAGTCTAAAACGGTCTTATCAAACTTATCCTCCGTCGCTGAAATTACACCTGCTGGCTTGTGCAGCATTAAATATATAAACTCACGATATACAATATCGCTACCATCCACTTGAATCTGATCAAATTCCGGATCGCATTGCGTCCCGCTATCCTTAACAACTTTGCCATTAAGCGTAATTCGACCTTGCTTCGCCATTTTTTTAATTTCCGATCTTGAGCCGATGCCAAGGTTGCCTAATACTTTATCAATCCGAGCCTGCTTTTTACGCTGACCCTCCATCTTACGTCCACCTCCAACCCGCTGGATACTCATTTTTCAACATGCCATCTAACCATTTACCAAAACCTAAAGAAAAGCCGTTAATCGTAACTAATACGTAGCCTTTAGGGACGGAATCATTGTTGCACACAATACGCTCACGCGAAATCGTTAATGTTTCCCCCTTCAAATAGGAAATGACCTCTTGATTGTTAAAGGATAACTCCACATAACGAACCACCTCGTCACAACGAAGAGCAGTCGCAAGTGGGTGACCAGGAGAAAACCGACCATGATGAACCGTCCCTACGTACCAGCCTGGACGTATTGTACGAAGTCCATTTAATTTAGTTTGTAGTAGCGGTGACATGTACACATGTCCCCCAAACAAAACAGGCATCCCTTGCGGTTGACTTAACAGATTTTCGCTCACAAATTGCTGCCACAATGCAAGCACATCACTTTCTTGCAGTATCGCACCTGTTTTTGATTTCTCCTGTTTTTTACCTTTATGTTGTGGATGCTGGTTGTGCTTATTTTTGTGATTGCCTCTGCCCTTTACATCCAAATGCTGTTCGTATACAGCAATTTCTTCTTCTCCAGTTATCGGAGCGTCTATCTCACTACCAGATGATTGATTAGATCGATTACGTTGTAATATCGTTAAAAAATGTCCTTCCCCTTCAATTAAATGGGGCCATAATCTCCCACAATTCACTAATTGACTCCTGATTGATTCAGTTAACTGTCCTTCATGAACTAGATCTATACATTCATCTAGCCATTCTGGACGACCTTTAGCAAAGCCCTGATTAGCGGGTAACGGAACGATGGAAAACTCTGGATGTTGACTTAGAAACCATGCCATAATGGCTTCATTTTCTTCAGGTGCAAATGTACAGGTTGAATATACAATTGTACCAGATTCCGCAAGCATCTCAACTGCCTGCACCAAAATTTCCTTTTGCATCTCACTATATTTGCTCCGCCAATTTACCTGCCACTCTGCTGACATCCCTTCATCTTTACGAAACATACCTTCGCCAGAGCAAGGGGCATCAATCATAATCTTATTAAAAAAGTTAGGAAATGCTTGTCTTAGATCAGCAGGAGATTCATTAAGTACAATGGCATTACGGACTCCATAAAGCTCTATATTTTTAGCCAATGCCTTGGTTCGTTCACTGTGGATATCATTGCTAACTAACATTCCTTGTCCCTGTAGCTTGGCAGCAATATGTGTGGATTTACCTCCTGGAGCAGCACATAGATCAAGTACTTTATCTCCTGGTTGCACTCCTAATGCCTCTGCTGGCGCCATTGCACTTGGCTCTTGAATGTAGTATAAGCCAGCATGGTAATACGGATGTTTGCCCGGCTTGTCCGCTTCATGAACGTAAAACCCACTTGGGCACCAAGGAATTGGCTTTAAATTAAAAGGGGAAATTTCCTTAAACGTCTTGACGTCAACTTTTAGTGTATTGATTCGTATACCTACATATTTGGAGTGTTCATACGATAGGAGGAAGGACTCATAATCAGTTTTGAGCAGTCCTTTCATTCGAGCTAAAAATTCATCTGGTAGTGAAACTGACATAACAAAATCCTCTCTATGGTGCATTTAACAATATACAAAATGCTACGCTATTAAATTTTCAATACTATTATTGTAACATGGACAGCCTTTTTCAAAAATATTTATTATTCATATTGACAAGCTGGAAAAAATCTTATATTGTTCTCATATAGCAAGTATTCCAATAACATAATATTCACCTGTAAAGGGGAGTAGCTGTACAATAAAATCGTCATTACGAGAGCAACCAACTCTCCGGTTTTATTGACATGAACTACATGTTAGCGAGACCTTTACCATGAAGTATATCCGTATGCCAATACTGGGTTGCTTGATGGTAAAGGTTTTTTTGTGTTAACGGACCTAGCAAACTATAAAGATAAGGGAGAGATTACATTGGACGCAGGATTAGGATTACTATTTGAATACGGTTGGGTTCTACTTGTTTTGGTAGGTCTTGAAGGGTTACTCGCGGCAGACAATGCTTTAGTACTCGCGATTATGGTTAAGCATTTACCTGATAAGGAAAGAAAAAAGGCATTATTTTACGGCTTAGCAGGCGCGTTTGTTTTCCGCTTTGGCTCATTATTTATCATTTCATATCTAGTAGATATTTGGCAGGTACAAGCGATTGGGGCTTTATACTTACTCTACATTTCTGGCAATCATATTGTTAAAAAAGTAATTGAGAGTAAGCGTAAAGCTGCAGGGATCTTAGATGAGGAAGAACATGCTAAGAGTCGGAAGCAGTCTAGCTTCTGGATGACCGTTTTCAAAGTCGAGGTTGCAGATATTGCCTTTGCAATTGATTCGATACTTGCTGCTGTTGCTCTTGCTGTAGCCTTACCTAAAACGAGCTTGCCTCACATTGGTGGAATGGACGGTGGACAATTTTTAGTTGTCTTTATCGGAGGATTTATCGGGCTAGTTATTATGAGATTTGCTGCATCTTTCTTTGTAAAATTGCTACAATCTCGTCCTGGTTTAGAAATCGCTGCTTTTTGTATTGTAGGTTGGGTTGGAGTTAAGCTATTAATTATTACATTGGCTCACCCTGCTGTTGGCTGGTTGCCAGAGACATTTGCCCATAGCACCGCATGGAAGGTTAGCTTTTATGTTGTTCTCATTTTGATTGCTGCACTTGGTTGGGTGCTTAGCTCAAAAAAAGAAGAACCTGTAGTGATTAAGCAAGAAGCTTCGCATCATTCTTAATGATTAAAATTAGTGTTTGACCACTAATTTTTCGTAATACAGATATAATAGAAAAAGTGAGTAAAGCTAGGAGATCCTAATGCTTTACTCACTTTTTTTGTTATGCTTATATGTTGTCCGAAGTGGTAGATGTGGCGGAAGCGCAATCGAAGCTCTCGCCACCTCCGCCGCTAAAGCAGAGTCCATGATCTCAATGCTTAGATCATAAAAGTCAGTCCCACTTGGTATAGACAGCTTACTAATATAGTCTGCAACCTCCCGCTTTAGCTTATCTAGGTTAATGCCCAATAGCTCCTTGGGATACGGAGCTAAATAGGACAATGCAGATTTAAACATTTTAATCCCACCACGAATATTATCATTACGAACATGAAACAGAGCAACAGCAACTTGTAATAAGCCTTTATAACGAAGATCATAATTTTCAGCTAACCACAATTCCTCTAATACTTCATGACATTCAAAGTAATCGCGATCCCGATTGAAATAAACCAAGTATGCCACATATAGCGGCTTATAGTTCATCGCCAGGTTCATCTACTTTTTTCACGGATTTTATGAGTGACTTAACATCATCTAGTAACTCTCTAATCCCTTCCATATCATGGTTTTCCCACAATTGGTTGAATTTTGACTGTGCTTCAATCGCTTCAGATACGAGGTGGTGGAAGTACAACTTATGAATCGCAGATAATACATGGGAAATGACATTCGCATCATCTTCAAAGCTTTTTTGAGCTTCTAAAATTTCCTGACGAATGCTAGACATCTCATTATCTAACACATAAGCGGCTTCGCCTGCTTTTTTGAGACGCTCTCTCATTTCACCAGGCAAGCTCTCCCGATATTTATAATTTAATGAATGTTCAATCGTTGCCCAAAAATTCATCGCAAGGGTACGAATTTGAATTTCTGCAAGCACCTTTTTTTGCCCAAATGCAGTCTGCACAGGGTATTCAATAATCATATGAAAGCTGCGATAGCCACTTTCCTTGTAATTAGTAATATAATCCTTTTCATATAACACCGACAAATCCTTGCGTAAACGAATGTACTCTGCCACTCGACGAATATCCTCAACAAATTGGCACATAATCCGAATCCCTGCAATATCCTCAATGCCTTCTTCAATTTTATCCATGGGTACGTCTAAACGTTTTGCTTTATCTAAAATGCTGGAGATTTTTTTAACTCTCCCTGTCACAAATTCAATTGGTGCATACTCTTCACGTTTTTTAAGCTCGGAACGCATCGTTTTAAGCTTGACCTTGAGCTCCTCTACTGCCTGCTCATATGGTAACAAAAACGTATCCCAATCTCGATTGTCCAACATATTTAAGCCCCCTATCTATTACAGCCCTACAAAGTATGGTGGTCTGCACCCACCGCTTCTGAAATATGAGAAAAGCCATCTCTTTGTAACAATTTTCTCAATTCACGATGAAGCTTACGATTTACTTCAGGCCCTTCATAAATTAAAGCGGTATAGATTTCAACTAAACTTGCACCCGCACGAATTTTTTCGTAAGCATCCTCTGCAGTAAATATCCCACCTGAGCCGATAATCGGTAATTTACCAGCCGTTTGCTTATAAATGGATGAAATAATTTGAGTAGACCTTTCCTTTAACGGCTTCCCACTCAATCCACCCACCTCGTGTGCTGCTGGATGATTAAGTCCATGACGTGAAATTGTCGTATTTGTAGCAATGACACCTGACACACCACTTTGATTGATGACCTGAATTGTGTAGCTTAGCTCTTCATCAGTCATATCTGGTGCAATTTTCACGAGTACTGCTTTAGGTTTTGCATTACGTTTAGCGGCTTGGGTAGCAATTTCTTGCTTAACCACACTTAATAAATGAGACAACTCATCACCATGCTGTAGCTTGCGTAAATCTGGTGTATTAGGTGAACTAATATTCACCACAAAAAAATCAGCGTGATCATATAACGTTGATACACACTTTGCATAATCTAGATGCGCTTCTTCATTAGGTGTCACTTTATTTTTACCAATGTTAATCGCAACTGGAATACTTCTGCGCTTGAGCTTGCCTAATGTCTCCGCCATTTTATCCGCACCTAAATTGTTAAAACCCATGCGATTAATTAAAGCTTCATCTGGCGGCAGACGGAATAAACGTGGAAGCTCATTGCCTGGTTGACCCTTAGGTGTAACAGTTCCAACCTCCATAAATCCAAATCCAATGGCCGAGAAGCCTTCCACAGCTTCAGCATTTTTATCTAAACCAGCAGCCAGACCAATTGGGGAAGGAAAATGAATCCCAAATAAATCACTAGCCATATCATCGGTGTGTGGAACGCCATACATTCCCTTCAGTAAAGAAGTAACACCAGGAACTTTAGATGCTGTATGTAGACCATCAATGACAAGATGGTGTGCAGTCTCAGGACTTAATTTAAAAAATATAGGTTTACCAATATGACGATACAACACGCTTTCATTCACTCCGTTCTTCTCTACTTGCTGACTCTTCTTCCTAGTTTAGCGTTTTATGCACTAAAAGAAAAGTTCAACCTGCAATATTGTGCAAAAAACAAGATCAATAATCCAGTTGTTATTATAGAAGGAATGAGAAGGAATTTATACAGCACATATAGAACTTTAACTTTAAATAAAGTAATTAATTATGGCTTAATCTTGAAATCAGTGTTTGACATTAACCCAGACTAGCGAAGAGACAGGGAGATTCTGAAGATTGTCTCTTAAAATCAGATTCCAACTCTACACTTACTCCAATACAAAGGAATATGATTTTAACAACAATCGCAAGAACTCTCTGGATCGTAGCTTCTTGCCTCTTGTCAAGTACTGATTTATCAATAGAGCCTATAATGGGAGGAGCACATCATTATGTCCGTAAAACGAGTTCCACCTACGATTTCACAGCATAAAAAAACACAAGTCAATAAAAAAGCAATCATTTGGGTAAGCTCCATTTTTAGTGTTCTTGTTATTTTATTTGCTCTGCTTTTGATCTTTAGTTAAATTTTTGATCTTTCATTCATTTATTCTAACCAACGATATACTTTGTTAGGATTAGTCTGATCTTGCCTCTTGCTGAGAACAAAACGGTCCTCGGGTACATTTTGCAAAGAAACTAAGGATTGTGATGTTATTGTCACCTTCGTCCCTTTTGGGGCAAGATCAAACAATTCCTCAATATCCTCTTTTAACATACGCACACAACCTAACGATAAGTCCTTTCCCATACTCGAAGGCTCGTTTGTACCATGAATCGCATAATTGGTGTCAGATAACTGCATTCCCCGACTACCAAACTCCCCATCACTTCGACCATTTGGATTTATGACCTTATCACTGATTTGGAATGTTCCTTCCGGTGTTTTGGCACCACCAAGTCCAACTCGGTAGCTTCTCAACACCACTTGACCACTCACAACCATTAATTGATGTAGCTTTTTATCAACGATAATTTCTAAAGGCCTTGTGAAATAGGGTCCATTTCCGGGTTCAAACTGTTGAGTTTTTGACGGGATGTGATTACTACCTTTTGCTGATGTTTTATCAATTTCAGCATTTCCCCCTTTGGATTTTTGCCCTTCTCCCTTCTGCTGTGCTGCCATTATTTTATGTAGAAGCGGTTCAAACTCCTGCTCCATCACCGTATCAGATCCTGCTAACCAGTTGTCAGGGAACGGCTGAGTTAAAGCAGATAAATCAGTCGGATAATCGCCCTTGTTCTCTTTATAAGAAATAATTGCGGTTGATAATACCGCTAAAGACTCCTGACGATTGATCCACGCTTTGGCTTGCTTTTGTAGCTTGGTTGTATTTGGCACATCACATTTACAGTAACGCTCATCATAGGATTGAAGTGTCGTAACCCCTGTTTCCTTATCTTGTTCGATTCCGTATACGACAGGCATATTTTTTGACCAAACCCAATGATCCCCTGATTTCCCCATTCCCAAAACATGAATAGCCTCTGGACCATCAACACTCGTATCTAGTAAATTACCAATGGATTGCATCCTTTGACTTGCGGTTCCCGTATACCCTCTTGCGGTAAATAGCGGACCTTCAATCACGACTTGAGGTTTACTCGGTTGCGCCGCCTCTTCTTGTTCTGAAAATGTTACATCCGCAGCTAAATCTCCATCTTGGCTTAACTGGCCTTGATCCACCCAGTCTGTCATGACGATATCACTTCCTGGAGCATGGGCAGAAGGCATCCACAACAATAAAACAAATAATAAAATCAAGCCAATCTTGCGAGCTAGCTTATTTTGTGATTCTTTGCGTTTCGTTTGCTCAACTAAACCTTCCTTATAATCATCTAACACCTCAGAACGAATCGAGGTAGATTCAAACGCCTCATACACCTCCCCTGCCTTCATATAGCAATAATGCGCTTTACCTACTTGACCCGATGCTTCATATTCCTTGCCAAGCAAATACCAAGACATTTTATTTTTAGGATGATCCTCGACATATTTTTTAAGATAATTTGAGTTTTTCATCTATGCCTCCAAAAAATTTAAAAATGATGAAATCAACACGATCATTTTCCATTCCCTCCTACTATATCGGCATTTTACAGGTACATTCTAAATGTTTTACTAAAAATAAAAAAAGCCAACTTCCGCAAAAAGCAGAAATTGACTTTGTTTATGCTCAAAATGGAGAAGCCTTAGCCTTCCATGTTAAATGGCTCGTCCGCAATTTTAATGGAATCAGTTGGACAACCGTCACATGCATCTTCCAAATCTTCATACATATCTTCCGGAATTTCAACGTTACCTTTGTTACCATCATTATTGTAGATGACTTCTGCCAAACCTTCGTCATCATAATCATAAATATCGGGTGCCGTTGCGCCACATGCACCACAAGCGATGCAGGTATCTTTTTCAACCCAAGTATATTTAGCCATTACTCTTCCTCCTGAATTAAACGGTATAAACCGTGTGAAATATTAAACAAGTACTTTCCCAATATAATATAAATACAAACCAATTTCAATCCAAATCCCATAAAATTACAACTGATAATTGTTATCAATCTTCTTCCTCTTTTAAAAGGAAATCTCGTTGTAGCGATGTACCTCTCACCTTATAGTTACGAATTAAAGCGGAAGGATCATCACCAAGCATCCCTGCTGTCATAATTGCATCCTCTCCGAATTTATCTCTTAGCTTGTCCATTGTCTGTAGTAACTGCTCTTTCTGCGGTTGCTTTGCGTAGTCAAACAGATCTAGCTGTAATGCAACTTCATCCTTAGCAACTAGGTTTTGAACAGTAATGCCTAACAATCTAACCGGCTTATCGTCATTAAAATGACGTTCATACAATCGACACGCTTCCGTATAAATATCTTTTGTCATTTCTGTGACATGTGGTAAGGTTTGTGATCTTGTGTATGTCACCATCTCAGGTGTCCTTACCGTAATTTGTACTGTACCTGCCATTAAATTTTGTCTGCGCAAGCGACGTGCCACTTGATCAGCGACATTTAGCATCACCCGCTTAATTTCATCAAGCTGTGAAATATTATGGGGTAATGTTGTTGTATGACCAATTGATTTATTTTTTTCACGTTCCTCAATCACAGGTGAGTCATCTAATCCGTTTGCCGCGCGTTTCATCCAGATCCCATTGATGCCAAAACGCTCCGTTAAGAGCTTTTCTTCGGTTGCCGCAAGCTGACCAATCGTGAAAATAGACATTTTCGTCAGCTTCTCTGCGGTTTTCCGTCCAATTCCAAACAAGTCACGACAAGGCCGATGCCATAGCAATTGGGGTACATCTCTTAACCTTAGGACGGTAATGCCATTTGGCTTTTTCATATCCGATGCCATTTTTGCCAATAGTTTATTAGGGGCAATGCCGATGGAGCAAGGTAAATGTAGCTCTGTAGCTACACGTTTTTGAATTTCAGTTGCGATATCAAGCGGGGTTCCAAACTGCTTAGAGCCTGTAATGTCCAAAAAGCATTCATCAATCGACATTGCTTGCAAAAGTGGCGTATAGCTATAAGCGATGTCCATAAATGCCCTAGAGTATTTGCGATATAAATGAAAATTGGGCTGAATGACAATCAGATCTGGACACTTTTGAAGTCCTTGACTTACGGTCATTCCTGTCGTTACCCCTTTGCTACGGGCTGTATATGAACAAGTAACAATTACACCCTTACGTAGCTCCACACTACCAGCAACTGCGGTTGGCTTCCCTTTATACCTAGTTGGGTCCTCGGCCTCGTGTACAGAACAATAAAAAGCATTCATATCAATATGAAGAATCACCCTGCCACGAGTCGGATAATAGTCTTCTACTTTTTTCAACGCCGGTCCCTCACCTTTCAGTTCTTTTATAACCCCTTAAAATTACTGCTTAAAGTAACCTCTTATGTCATGGCTCAAGTTAATTTTCAAAAATATCAAGTCACATTGAACATCATTTTGATCATTATATATAAGAATACATGTTTGGTTCTAAGCAGGCAATACCATACATCATATAGATTTTATAGGGATTAAAATTAAGATTTAAAAAAGATTGTGTTACATTACAGCGTCAAAATGATATAATAATAAAAATTTATATAATAATGCATCCAAAAGGGGGATTCTTCTACCATGTCAACGGCATTATCCATCTTTGATACAACGCTACGCGATGGAACCCAAGGTGAAGGAATCAGCTTGTCAGCTGATGATAAGCTGAAAATTGCACTGAAGCTAGATCAGTTGGGTGTACATTATATTGAAGGTGGCATTCCTGGGAGCAACAATAAGGATATTGAATTCTTCAAGCGAGTAAAGGAACTTGGTCTGTCTGCCAAGATTACAGCCTTTGGAAATACAAGACGCAAAAATAGTAAAGCGGAGCTAGACTCTAATCTGAGTAGCATCATTCAGTCAGGTGCTCAGGCTTCATCCTTAGTAGGCAAAGCGTGGGATTTCCATGTGCATACAGCACTACAAACCACGCTGGAAGAAAACCTAGCAATGATCCATGATTCTATCGCCTATTTGAAGCAACATGGACTTGAAGTCTTGTTTGATGCGGAGCATTTTTTTGATGGCTACAAACGTAATCCTGAATACGCACTTGCGGTCATGAAAACCGCAGAGGAAGCAGGTGCAAGTCACATTGTAATGTGTGATACGAATGGCGGCACAATGCCACATGAGGTCTATGACATTACAGCCATCCTCAAAGGGCAAGCAACAACTGCGAAATTAAGCATCCATACACACAACGATTGTGAATTGGCGGTAGCAAATGCAATTAGTGCAGTTCGTGCTGGTGCGGAGCAGATTCAAGGCACGATGAATGGTTATGGCGAGCGTTGCGGTAACACCAATTTATGCTCTGTCATTCCGAACCTGCAGCTTAAGCTTGGTTATGAAGTTATTCCTGAGCAACAGCTAGCTCAGCTTACAAATACAGCTAGATATATTAGCGAGGTTGCCAATGTATCGTTGCCCATCAACCAACCGTATGTTGGGAATGCTGCATTTGCACATAAAGGAGGCATTCATGTCTCAGCCATTTTACGAGATGCTAGAACGTATGAGCATGTTGAGCCTGAAACCGTCGGAAATAAACAGCGCATATTAGTGTCTGATCTAGCGGGGCAAAGCAATATTTTGTCCAAAGCTCAGCAGTTAGGTATTGAGTTGTCCCAAGATCAAGAAGGCACACAAAACCTTATCAAAAACATTAAAAATTTAGAGCACCAAGGTTATCAATTTGAAGGTGCTGATGCTTCCTTAGAGCTATTAATTCGTGAAGCAAATGGAGAGCTAAAGGAGCTATTTACATTTGAATCCTTTAAAATGCTTGTGGAAAAGGTGGCTGGAAACCCAGTTGTATCCGAAGCCTTTGTAAAGCTGAAAATCGATGGAAATAGCCTGTATACCGCTGCTGAAGGAAATGGGCCTGTTAACGCATTGGATAATGCACTTCGTAAAGCATTAATTACGTATTATCCAGGGCTTAAGGATATCCATCTATCCGATTATAAAGTGCGTGTATTAGATGATAAAGATGCTACCGCTTCTAAAGTACGTGTTCTAATTGAATCGAGGGACTTCGTAAACTCATGGAATACAGTGGGTGTATCTAGCAACGTCATTGAAGCGAGCTGGGAAGCATTGGTTGATAGCTTACGTTATGCCCTACTTGGACAAACAAAACGTGAAAATCTAGAGGATGTTTCCTCGGTAAGCCAAGGGCTTATTAATCATTAGAAGCTTAAGGGTCAACTAGAAAAAGGATACAAAAAAAGAAATAGCCTAACTCATAATATCCCTAAGGATGACGAGTTAGGCTTCTTTATTGTGAGCTTGCCCTATATATAGTTTCTCATTATATACTTAATTTGCTATACAGTGAAATTATTTGATATCGTTAACGATCTCATCAAGCTTAGCCTGTAACTGTTCCTTTGATAGTGAACCGATTTTAATTTCCTTTACAATGCCATTGCCGTCAATAAAAACGTGCGTAGGTAGTGCCGCTCCACGGAACAATTTAAAAATATCTCCTTGCTCATCCTTCAAAACAGGAAACGTAAGCTTATATTTCTCCACAAATGCTTTAACATCCTGTTCGTTATCATACATCGTGGCATTAATTCCGTACGCATCAAGTCTATCTTTATATTTAGCTATAAGCTCCTCAATATCTGGTGCCTCGGATTGACATGGTCCACACCATGAAGCCCAAAAATGAATCCAAACCGGCTTTTGCGTTACAATCCCTTGATTTCTTTCATTCTGTTGATGACCAATCGTATATTGCTTCCCATCTATCCCTTGTAATGAAAAAGCTGGAACTTCCTCCCCCACTTTGACTGGATTATTGTCAGCTGCATATACACGTTTCTCCATACCCCATGACGAGTTAACGTTAAGTCCAAAACTACAAATTAATACGAAAACAGTTAAAACAGTAACCACCTTTATAAAAAAAGAGGATATCCCCCTGTTTTGTTTACTTTGCATTTATGCACCATTCCTTTACTTCATTTTCAAATTATCGTGATTGAACACGATACCTGTATCTGAAAATTATGATCAAAATGAAAGTAAAGTATTCACATTAATTCACATTCACTTAATCAGTTACATTACTTTATAAGTTATATCTTTCAACTAAGTATTATCGATTTCATTATTACGATATAACTGTGGTATTATGATGATAAACAAAACATAGTAAAGGAGGTTTCTACTTCATGATTAATCGAGAATTGTATATGAATCGTATCCGTCCTTTTATAGGAAATGAGCTTATTAAGGTTCTAACCGGAATTCGTCGTAGTGGAAAGTCCGTCATGTTGAATTTGATTCAACAAGAGCTAATTAGTTCCGGTGTCAGTGAACATCAGTTTATTTCTATCAACTTTGAGAATATGAGCAATGCACATCTCTGTTTTGCCGAGGCGCTTCACAAGGAAGTTACTAGAAGGGTAAAGGAGACTCAAGGGAAGGCATACCTTTTCTTTGACGAAATTCAGGAAGTAGCTGGATGGGAGAAATGCATCAATTCTTTTAGGGTTGAATTTGACTGCGATATCTATTTAACAGGCTCAAATGCTAAGTTGCTTTCGGGAGAACTGGCCACATATCTTGCTGGAAGGTATGTAGAGTTTGTGATTTATCCCTTTTCCTTTGGAGAATTTTCAGAACTATATCAAACTGTTTTTCCTGACTCTAACTCACAAACAATGTTTACTCGGTATTTGACTGAAGGAGGGATGCCCTATATAAGCAATCTTCGTTATGCGCAGCAGCCAAGCCGTCAATACCTACAAGATCTATATAACTCTGTCGTTCTAAAAGATGTCGTAAAGCGCAACAATATCCGTGATGTTGACTTGCTAGAGCGTATCATTGCATATATCACGGCTAATGTAGGGACAACATTCTCTGCTACAGCAATATCAAAATACCTCAAAAGCGAGGGACGAACCGTTGCTCCCGAAACAATCTTAAACTATATCAAAGCCTGTGAAGATGCCTTCTTATTCTACCGTGTCCGCAGACAGGATTTACAGGGTAAAAAGATTCTTACTGTGAATGAAAAATACTATATTGCTGACCATGGTATTAGAGAGGCTGTCTTTGGCGGGAATATGAAGGACATTAATCTCATCTTTGAAAACATTGTTTTTATGGAGTTATTACGCCGTGGATATAAAGTCACCGTTGGCAAAGCAGGTGAAAAAGAGATTGATTTTATTGCTGAAAAGCAAAACCAAAAGCTGTATGTACAGGTGGCTTACTTGCTTGCATCAGAGGAAACAATACAACGCGAATTTGGGGTATATGATACGATTCGAGATAATTTCCCAAAGTATGTTGTATCCTATGATGAATTCGATATGAGCAGAGAAGGACTCAAGCATATGAATATTCGTGACTTTCTATTAACTGAACAATGGAATTAACACGTAAATGCCCGTCGTGTTTTACTTCTAAGACGGGCATTAGTTAATTATTACGCACTTCCTTTACAAAATTCCTGAAATATTTATAGTGTAGCGCGACTCATTTACTTAAATAAGCATATAAATCTCCTAACGTAACCACGCCACGATCCCGTAATTGTAATATTAATATCTTCCAAAGCTCTGCCGTCATTTTAGCATCCTCTAATGCATGATGACGTCTTGCAATTGGAATATGATAAAATTCAAGCCATTCATCCAAGCTTGCTACGCTATAATCAGGATTAAGCTTACGCGCAATCATCATCGTATCTAATACCCGATGTCCTAAATGGGCTTTCGTTGTTTTCCATAAGGCAACATCTAAAAAGGCTTTATCATGCGCACTGCCATGTGCAATAAGTACACGATCATCCACAAACGCCATAAATTCTCTTAATGCCTCAAGTAAGCTTGGAGCCTCCCGTGTCAATTCTGCTGTAATCCCAGTCAAATTACTAATACGTTCCGGAATTGTGCATGTAGGTTTAACCAAAGAATAAAATTGTTCATTACTTTCTAGCTCCCCTTGTACCTTTACCGCACCAAAGGAAAGAATTTCATCTCCATAATGATAATGAAAACCTGTCGTCTCCAAATCGAACACGACAGTTTTCAGCTCTAACAGTGGGACATGTAACGTCTCTGGCTTTCGTTGACCCTTCGTCAAAGACCGAACAAAGGCAATTTGCTGAGCGCTAGGCGCCCCTAACATAGAAGCAATTTTTGGAGATAAACTTCCGCCTTTTAACGCCTCCCAAAATCCTCCATTCCCCTTCATTTGATCTTTCATAGCCATTTCCTTTCCGCATAGCGGTGCTGACGTTGTAGCGTGCGATACATTAAACGTACAGTTCCGAGTGCGTTACGTAGCTCTGAGCGTACTTCCTTTTGTTTAATTACAAGTTGAGGTAAATAATTATTACCATTTAGTGATCCGTCATCGCTACGAATAGGTGAGATGGATCTAAGCTTGATCGCTGTATCAAATGCCTCACGGCACGATTCCAGCCAGCGGATCGGGACGGCTTCTAATTGATGTAGCTGCAATATTCTTTCCCATGTTGAAGAGGCATGTATGCCATATTGCAGGCTTAAGTATCTGATTGCATTCACAAGTGGAATATATAATCCATATTTAAGATCAAAATCCCCTGCATGATCTCCGACTGGCTCTGTAATGAGCTGCCCCAAAACATTTAATGCCGCTTTGTGCCTGAGTGTATTGCGTAAAATTGCCGCAGACAAATCTTCCCCGTATTCGTCTCCTTGATCAATGACTTTGGCAAATGCCATGCTTAGCTTCGCCGCAAGCTCCTGACTTCCCGCAATATAACGCATATCCGCAGCAATCATTAAATATCTCACCTGCTCCCAGCCACGTAGCCCACTCCAATACCAGAATTGCTTTTCCCAATCCTTTAAGCATTTTCTCCATATTGGATTAGAGACCATGACATTTCCGGGGCAAGGAGGATATCCCGCTTCCGTTAAAATCTGTACTAATTTATCGCCAAAGGCTTGAAAATAATCACGTACTTGGTCCTCTTCTTCCCCATCCCCAATTACCAATCCATTGTCTTGATCACTCCACAATGTCTGCTCTTCTCGACCGGCACTGCCAAATGCGATAAAGGCATACGGTACTGGCGGAGGGCCAAAGCCCTCCTGTACCATACTTTCCTCGCATAACACGACGGCTCGTTGCATCACAGCATCGTGTAGATCAGAGACATTACGATTCCACCGTTGAATTGGTGTTTCTTTATATAACTCATACAATTTTTCTTGCTCTTCCATTCGGGCTATCCTCAGCATGGCGGGAGAAGTAGCCGAGGTAATTTGACGACTCATTACAGCACTCCCTTTCTCGCTAGGACCGTCACTTTTCCATGTCAGTCTATTATAGTTTATGCACCAACATCTGGATTTTTGTTACCACTGACGATTTGAGAATTAAGAAGGCTCATTTGCTCTGGATAGCCATACGTACCATGCTCACTAATGTCTAGCCCCATCATTTCTTCCTCTTCAGTTACACGTAGACCCATGAAGTATTTCATTGCTAGTAAAATCCCATAAGATAAGACGAATACAAAAGCAAAGGTACCAATGACACCAAGTGCTTGCACACCAACTTGCTCAAAGCCACCACCATAAAATAGCCCTGCTTTACCTACTCCTGTTGTCTCAGCAAGCTCTGGTGTTGCAAATAGTCCTGTTGAAATCGCTCCCCACACGCCTGCAATCCCATGTACTGAAAATGCGTAAATTGGATCATCAAGCCCTGCACGATCAAACCATCTTGATGTGAAGAAGGTTAACACGCCTGCAACTGCACCAATCACTACTGCTGCCCAAGCTTCTACAAATGCACATGCTCCAGTAATCGCTACTAGTGCAGCAAGCACACCGTTTAACATACTCGGAATGTCTGATTTCCCCATCACTGCCCAAGAGATTAACAGTGCAGCAACCGCACCAGCAGCCGCAGCTAAATTGGTTGTCATCAACACGTATCCAAAAAATCCATCGCCAAGCGGTGTTAACGCACTCCCTGGATTAAACCCAAACCAACCAATCCATAAAATAATAACCCCTAACACCGTTAATACTTGGTTGTGTCCTGGAATACTGTTTGGCTTGCCATCCTTGTTATATTTACCAAGACGTGGCTTCAACAATATAGTTGCTGCTAACGCCGCTGTTGCACCCGTTAAGTGAACCACGGTAGATCCAGCATAATCTTGCATACCAAGGTTACCTAACCAGCCACCACCCCATACCCAGTGAGCAACAATTGGATAAATTACGATGGTAAAAATAAGTCCAAAAATAATATAAACACTTAGTTTTGCACGTTCTGCCATCCCACCACAAGCAATTGCGAGTGAAACTGCCGCAAAAGCCATTTGAAACAGAAACATTAAAATTAAAGGTACAGGCGTTTCGGCAAACACACTAAATGAACCAATATCTCCTGCTCCCCCAAACATAAAACCTGTTGTTCCCCAAAAGGAGTTCCCATCGCCAAATGCAAAGCCAAAACCTAATGCCCACCATGCAATTACGGTAATTCCTAACGTCAATACTGTTTTACCCGCAACGTGACCCGCATTTTTCATTCGTACTGTTCCTGCTTCCAATAAAGCAAAACCAGCTTGCATGAAGAAAACTAACATCGCTGCAAGGAAAACAAATAAAGAATTCAAGCCAACTTCTAATACAGTATTATTAACTTCTCCTTCTGCTGCAAAAGCTGAAATCGGAAAAGCTAACATTGCTAAACCACCAAATAGACTTAAAAGTACCTTTTTTCTCATTTACCCCACTCCTTAATGTCATGTTTCCTTACACAATAAAATTTATAAGGTGATTATAAGACCAAAATATCCAATAACACAATAGGTTTTTGAAAAAAAATCATATATTTGCACTTTGTGTAACATTGTATGTAATATATAGTCACACATTTAAGAAAGCCACTATTTTTTATAAAGTATGACGTTTGACTGTACAGTTATAATTGCAGTATTATTAAGTACATAAAATTTAATTTCAATAAGTAATTCCATACTAAATAGTAGGATAAAATGAGGTGAATATATTGGAGTTATGAAATTGTATCGAATCGGAGAATTGTCAAAAGTTGCAGGAATTAGTCAGCGGACGATTGATTACTACACGAAATTAGGGCTAATTTCGCCAGAGAAGCGGACTCAAAAAAACTATCGTCTGTATCATTCTGAAACCTTAAAACGACTTAAACGTATTCATCAAATGAAGGCACAAAAGTATACGTTAGAGGAAATTAAGGAAAAGCTACTTAAATGGAATCAAGTGAGCCCTGAGGAGCAAATCAATGAGAAATTAACCTCGCTTGAGCTTCATATGCAGCAATTAGAGAAGGAAGTAAAGGAACTGGAGCCTTTAATCTCTAACCTTAAGCCAAACCAAGCAAAACGTGCTTTTTCGCACCTTACACCACAAAGTGTTGCGTGTATTGAGGCATTACAATTTTTATTAAATAATAGTAATCCGTTTAGCTAACTTTAAAATTTCATACTAATTATAGGGGGATACCTAGATGTATATTAACTTAATGTATATTCCAATCATCTTAGCTTTTGGCTTATCCTTATGGGCTCAATTTAGAGTCAAGGGGACATTTAACAAATTCTCTGAAGTACCTAACCAATATGGTCTAACAGGCTATGACGCAGCACGCCAAATGTTAGATGCCAACGGACTGTATGATGTACCTATCGAGCCAATCCAAGGCAGCTTAACTGATCACTACGATCCGATCGCTCGTGTTGTCAGATTATCTGAGCCAGTATATCATGAGCGTTCCGTATCTGCGATTGCTGTTGCTTGTCACGAGGTAGGCCATGCGATCCAGCATAAGGAATCCTATCCAATGCTGGTGGCACGTCATCGGATGTTCCCAGTTGTGAACTTCGCTTCTGGTATTGCACCATTTATGTTAATCTTAGGTTTTATATTTAACTTTACAGGCTTAATTGGGCTAGGGATTTTATTTTTCTCTTGTGCTGTATTATTCCAGCTTGTCACTTTACCAGTAGAGTTTGATGCAAGTAATCGTGCACGTCGTATTATGTTAAGTAACGGTTTAGCAACTAATGAAGACGAACGTGGTGTAGGCAAAGTTTTAAATGCTGCTGCATTAACCTATGTTGCCGCGGCGTTGGTCTCCTTGCTTGAGCTATTACGCTTGGTCTTAATCTTTGTAAACAGCAGGGATTAATCTAAATTTTTGTAATTTAAACACAAAGAATCGATTCGTTATGGATCGGTTCTTTTTTATTTCAGACCTAAAAATAGCTTGTATTATCTACGCTATATAGTAAAATAAAATAGAACAAATGTTCCTGTTTATTTTATGTTGTGATAATAAAAAAGTGAGTATCCCTTAAAATAATAATTACTTTTTTAGGATACTCACTTCATATTATTTATCTTAATAAATGATAGCAGCTTAAGTATTAAATCAGCACTCGACAGCCAGCCCGAACTAGCGAATAGACAGAGAGAATAAACATAAATATAATCTAGAGGATCTGATTTTAACAACGATCGTAAGCACTCTCTGTATCGTAGCCTCCACCTTCCAAGAGCTGTCGAGTACTGATAATAAACTGAACTTATTTAATTACAACGTACTCTAAGTTAACTAGCTTTGCATACGTAATAATTTGGTCTGTTGTTAGGTTTAATGACACAACAGTGTGGTGACCACCACCGTTTTGAATCCAAGCCTGTACTCCGTCTTGGAAGTTTGGCTTCACTTTCCACATTACACGTGCTACAGGTAGCTTAGGAGCCGGAACCGTAGGTTCAAACGCCGTCACTTCGTTAATTAACAATTTATAATGCGTACCAAAATCCGCCATAGATACAACTACACCTTCGCCTGCTTTACCATCAAACACAAGACGAGCTGGATCCTCACGATCGCCAATACCTAATGGAGACACAATAATTTTAGGTTTATTAGCGGCTAACGTTGGGTCTACCTCTAACATATGTGATTGTAGGATTGCTTCTTGTCCAGCGGCTAGCTCGTAAGTGTAATCCTCCATAAAACCTGTGTTTTGATTATGACTCATTACTTTTAACAAACGATCAAGTGCTGCTGTTTTCCAGTCCCCCTCACCCGCAAAACCATAACCTTGTGCCATCAGGCGTTGCACCGCAAGACCTGGAAGCTGCTTCATACCATGTAAATCTTCAAAGTTGGAAGTGAAGGCATTGTAGCCTTTTTCATCCAAGAAACGCTTTAATGCAATTTCATAGCTTGCTTGGATTCTTACACTAGCTTCCCAAGCTTCTTTGGAATTAGTTCCATAATCAAACTCATAAGCTTCAGCATATTCTTTCATCAAATCATCAATTTCTTGCTCTGTCACTGCATTCACGTATTGAACGAGGTCTCCGATGCCATAGTAGTCTACCGTCCAACCCAATTGAATTTGTGCTTCAATTTTATCGCCATCTGTTACAGCAACATTACGCATGTTGTCGCCAAAGCGAGCTACTTTAATGTTGAAGCTTTCATTATAAGCAACCGCTACGTCCATCCAATCTGCGATTTGCTGTTGTACCTCTGGACGCTCCCAATAGCCAACAACAATTTTATTTTGCTTACCTAGACGCGCATTGATAAAGCCATATTCACGGTCACCATGTGCGGCTTGGTTTAAGTTCATGAAGTCCATATCAATTGTGGACCAAGGAATACTTTCGTTAAATTGTGTTGCTAAATGAAGTAATGGTTTTTGCAATAGCTTTGTACCACGAATCCACATTTTTGCAGGAGAGAATGTGTGCATCCAAGTTACTACACCTGCTACCTCATCACGATAATTAATCTCCTTCATCATGCTCGTAATTTTATCAGCACTAATCGCTAAGTCTTGCAATACTAGCGGATAAGGTAATTTACCACTTTGGTTTACTGAATCTACTAATTTTTGCGCATTTGCTTTTACTTCTGCTAACGCTTCAGGACCATATAAATTTTGAGAACCTACGACAAACCAAAATTGTTTAGCTGTTGTTGTCATTAAAACCATCCTCTTTTCCCTAATAAATTATTTTTTAATAATAATCAGCGATTGACAATCTATAAAGTAAGCTAAGTTAGCTTATTGTAATTCTTGATTTTAAAGTTTGAACTTAATTATTTTTGACCGTAATAAGCATCTTTCCCATGCTTACGAAGATAGTGCTTATCCAAAATATTTTGAGGCAATTCCTTTGCAAAATGATTTAACTCACGCGCATACAAATTCATTTTACAAACCTCTTCAAGTACAACACTGTTCACAACCGCGGATTTAACATCCTTCCCCCAAGTAAACGGTGCGTGACCATGCAATAACACGGCAGGAATGGCCATTACATCAAGTCCACGTTGCTGGAAGGTTTCAATAATTACATTTCCTGTCTCCGCCTCATACCCACGATCAATTTCTTCCTGATTCAAAAAACGTGCACAAGGGACAGCACCATAAAAAGTATCTGCATGGGTTGTGCCCATCACAGGTACATCAAGACCAGCTTGCGCCCATATTGTTGCCCATGTCGAGTGAGTATGAACAATGCCTCCAATTTCCGCATAATGCTTATATAGTACTGCGTGAGTTGGTGTGTCTGAGGAAGGTCTCAACTCCCCCTCTACCACGTTGCCATCAAAATCAACAACAACCATGTCACTAGGCTTCATCGTGTCGTAGCTGACCCCACTTGGCTTAATGACAAACAACTCACGTTCACGGTCAACCGCACTTGCATTTCCCCATGTGAACTTAACAAGTCCATGCTTCGGCAAATCTAGATTGGCTTGAAAAACCTCTTCTTTAAGCTGTTCTAGCATTTCTTATTCCCTCCCATTCTCTAGCAAATGATCTACAGCGGCTTGCTCAATCGCTAGACCACCTTGATAACGCTCCATAAATACGTCAAAACCCTTCACATCAGTAGGGTCTGGTGAAATTTCTTGTCCTTCTACATCTTTAAACACTTTATGTTCAAGGAAATCCTCTAGCGTTTGGGATTGCTCCTTGTTTTTCATATATGAAGCTAATAACGCCATTCCCCACGCGCCACCTTCACCTGCGGTAGACATGACAGAAATAGGAACATTTAAAGCAGCCGCAACAATTTTTTGTCCTACAATTGGAGTTTTGAACAAACCACCGTGCGCTAAAATACTATCAATCGCCACATGCTCATTATGAGTTAAAATATCCATACCTAGCTTTAGAGCACCAAATGCAGTAAATAAATGAGTTCTCATAAAATTAGCTAAATTGAAATTACTTTCAGGAGAACGAACAAATAACGGTCTACCTTGGTCAATACCTGTAATATTTTCACCAGATAAATAACCATAGCTAAGCAAGCCACCACCGTCAGGGTCACCCTCTAACGCCTTATTAAATAAGACGCTATACAATTTATTATTATCTACTTCAAAACCCATACTCTCAGAAAACTGGCGGAATAATCCGATCCAAGCATTCAAATCACTAGAGCAGTTATTGGCGTGAACCATCCCAACAGGATGTCCATTAGGCGTTGTCACCATATCAATTTCAGGGTATACCTTGGACAATTCCTTTTCTAACACGATCATGGCAAATACAGATGTACCTACAGACACATTCCCTGTCCGTTTTTTTACACTATTTGTCGCGACCATACCTGTGCCTGCATCACCTTCTGGCGGACACAGCGGAATATCGCCCTGCAAGTCTCCAGATGGGTCCAAAATACGCGCGCCTGCTTCCGTTAATGCACCTGCATTTTCACCCGCAAGATAGACCTTTGGAAGAATACCTTGTAAACTCCATGGATAATTACGATCAGCGATCAACCCTTCGAATTGCTCTACCATTCCTTGATGGTAGTTATGTGTACCTTCATCTATAGGAAAAACACCTGAAGCATCACCAATTCCGATTGCCTTATTGCCTGTTAACAACCAATGGATATAGCCTGCTAACGTTGTAACAAAGTCAATTTGTGGCACATGCTCCTCTTTATTTAAAATTGCTTGATATAAATGAGCGATACTCCAGCGCTCAGGAATATTAAATTGGAATCTCTCTGTCAGCTCTTTTGCCGCTACACCTGTTGTTGCATTCCGCCAAGTACGGAACGGAACAAGCAGCTTGCCTGTCTGGTCAAATGCCATATAGCCATGCATCATCGCAGAAAAGCCAATCGCGCCAACAGTTTGCAAAATAAGACCATATTTTTGTTCAACCTCTTGCTTCATTTCACGATACGCAGTTTGAAGTCCTGTAATAATGTCCTCCTGATTGTAGGTCCAATATCCATCCTTCAACAAATTTTCCCATTCATAACTTCCTGATGCAATCGTCTCAAATTGGTCATCCATCAGCACCGCTTTAATTCGCGTAGATCCAAATTCGATACCTAAAGCTGTTTCTCCCTTAGCTATCGCTTCCTTTAAGCCTACATGATTCATAATCATGTATGCCTCCTCTCTGTGCATAGTTTGTACATAAACGATACAGTAAAAAATGAGGGCGATACTAATTATCCTTTTGTTCTTATTATACAAACAATAAAAGAATACGCTTTCTTATACTCAGCAATAGTATATTTTTTGTACGTACATTTGTCAATATAAAGTAGTAGTTATACATACATAAAATAATTTTAAAATATGTCTATATGCAAAAATTAGTTTTATTATCAAGGTGATGAACGTTTTCATTGCTCGGAAATCATGTTAAGATATGTACGTACAAATTTCAAAGGAACAAGGATGAGAATGATGAATGACATGAAACCTAAATATCAAGTCATTATTGATGATATAAAAAGCAATATTTTATCAGGAACCTATAAAGTAGGTGAACAGATACCCACGGAGTTAGCACTACAAGAAAGCTATAACGTCAGTCGGCAAACGGTGCGTAAGGCAATTTTAGAATTATCGAATGAAGGGTTCCTGCGAAGCGAAAAAGGGTCTGGTACTTATGTAAGCCACCAATATCGCTCTAAATCAAATGGGGGCGGGAGCAAAAAAACGATTGGTGTCATTACCACCTACATTTCCGATTATATTTTCCCGTCGATTATTCGTGGGATTGAGGGGCGTTTAAACGAAGATAACTATTCATTACTGCTAGCTAGCACCAATAACGATATCGCTCAGGAAAAAAAGGCGCTAGAGATGATGCTCTCCTACGGTGTGGATGGTTTAATTATTGAGCCTACAAAAAGTAATTTATATAACCCCAACATCGCTTATTACTTGTCGTTTAAAGAGCAAGACGTGCCCTTTGTGATGATTAACGCTTATTACGAGGAGCTAGACGTCCCTTTCTTTTGCTTAGATGATGTGCAGTCTAGTTATTTAGCAACCAAAGAGCTGATTATGAATGGTCATACGCAAATCGGGATAATTGCCAAAATGGATGATATGCAAGGTAAGTATCGGATGAAGGGTTATATTAAAGCGCTGGGCGAAGCAAAGTTACGTTTCCTGCCGGAGCATGTGCTTTCTTTTGATACAGCCTCTAAGCTGAATTTGTCTAAAAATTTAGAAATATTTCTAAACGATCAGCGTGATGAGCTAACGGCTATTGTCTGCTACAATGATGAAGTCGGGTTAGAGGTCGTAAATGGTTGTAAAAACCTCAATATTGCCATTCCAGATGAACTATCTATCATCGGGCAAGACAATTCCTATATTGCTAAAAATGCAAACATTAAGCTAACCACCTTAACCCATCCGCAGGAGCAGATGGGTCGTGATGCCGCGGATTGGATTATTAAAAGCCTGCAAGGCAAAAAAGACCTGCCTAATCAAACCTATTACCAACCTACACTTATTGCAGGAGAAACGGTAAAGGAAATCGAAGTCGAATAGTGGTATTTAAAGAATTATAAGGGAAACTCCAATTGAAAATCTCTTGGGTCATTCTCATATAATTCTTTATTTATTTCTACCGCCTCTTTACAACCCATCGCAAAATAAAATGCAATTGTTTGTTCAGCGGAACCAGCACAAATATATATCTTATCTGCTTTCCATTCTCTGGCTACTTCTGCAATTTGCAAGAATAGATTTTTACCAATTCCTTTGTTTCTATGCTCTAATGATATAAATAACTGGTCTAATAAAACGTAGTTATACTTTTCACCAAAGAACTTACGGTTTATTGTTGCGAAACCCATTAATTTTCCACTTTCATCAAAAGCACCTATAGCTTCACCATCACTTAAAACAGTTGCTTTTAAATTATTGAAATGATGTTCGTAACCATTAGCCCAATCAGAATCTTGATAATTAATTTCGACTAACTTGCGTTTTCCATCTACTTCTCTCCATGCTCTTTTTATGAATTGCGAAGAGACAGAGAGATTCTGAAGATTGTCTCTTAAAATCATATTCCATCAATACATTTACTTCAATTAAAAGGAATATGATTTTAACACAATCGCAAGAACCCTCTGTCCCGCAGCTTCCATCCCTTCATTGTCAACTACTAATTTAAAACCTCCCAGCAATTCCCTTACTAAACAATCCGTAAATTAGGAACCCTCCAGCTAACCCACCTAAATGCGCCATCCAGTTTACATTTGGCATAATAAATGAGAATACAATACCAAAGATCAACAGGCTGTATAACGTCTTACGTGAGCTCTCATCCATTTTCATTCCTTGGAATAAGGCGATAAACAAAAATGCACCATATACTCCAAACACTGCGCCTGAAGCCCCAGTAGACAACGCACCTCTGTCTAATGTTTGATAATACAGTAAGGTAATTACATTCCCTACAACACCACTACCTAAATAAAGCAGCAAATATCTAAAGCTTCCCATTAATCGCTCCAATGGTGGGGCAAAAACTAAAATCGAAAAGCTATTCGAAAATAAATGATTAAACCCTTGGTGCAAAAATATTGCTGAAACTAAACGCCACCATTCCTGATCTGACGGTGGAATATTTGTTAATGCACCATATTGCAATAATACGTAAGGATCAGTTGATCCACCTTTTATACTTAAAAAAATAAACACCAACACATTGGCAAGTAACAATAAACATGTAATGGGGTAATATTTGATATAGCTTTTCCAGTTTTCGTACCGAATAAAAATCATGTAATCTATCCTTTCTGTAAGTCAATCATTGGACAAGTCCTTTTTAAAAAGCTTATAATTAAAATTGTATCAAATTAATTATACAACGCTTAGGAGGAGAATAAAAATGACACAAGCTCGTGCAACATTTAAGGGAAATCCGATTACGCTTATTGGACCAGAATTAAAGGTTGGGGATACAGCACCAGATTTCAAGCTTAACAAAGACCTCGTGACTGAAGTTTCCCTGAAAGACTATGAAGGAAAAATCAAATTGATTAGTGTCGTGCCTTCTCTCGATACAGGCGTATGCGATGCTCAAACACGTCGTTTTAATCAAGCAGCTGCTGATCTTGGTGAGGAAGTTGTTATCCTAACCGTTAGTGTTGACTTGCCATTCGCTCAAGCTCGTTGGTGTGGCGCAGCAGGTATTGAATCTGTGATCACACTTTCTGATTATAAAGATAATGAATTCGGCAAAGCTTATGGTGTATTAATTGATGAGTTCAAGTTAGACCATAGAGCGGTTTTTGTTATCGACCAACATAACAAAATTCAATATGTAGAATACTTAAAGGAAATGGCTGACCATCCTAACTATGATGAGCCAATTCATGTAGTTAAAAAGCTGTTAGCTTAAACTTAATTAGCTCAAAAACCAGAACAAGCAGCCATAATAAGGCATTAAAGAAATTTTAAATCTAAATTCAAAGACGAAAGCGAGTAGAGAACAAATCCCTACTCGCTTTGTTTATAGCAATGATCACTTAAGAAACTTTGTAGGATGAAAACTTCTTATCTAAAACTCTAAACAAGTGTAAAATAACGCGGTAATTTGAACCCATATCACCAAAAGAACCTCGGGTTGCTGAATAAATATCAATGGCAGTGCGTGTTGGACCTGTCGAAATGATAGATACTGTAACATCCATCGTTCTTCCTAGCTTCGTTTTCTTCTCTAAAATAATTTCCCCCACAGACTCAACCTCATGTGTAACCTTGTAGCCTGGGATTTTTTTCAAAACAGAAGTAACTTCCTCCCACATTCGATCTCTACTCATTTGATAATATCTTGTTTTCAATTCTGGAACCTTAGCGCGGTCGCTTGTTCCCTCCTGACTCCGAATAATGCCAGTTAATACTCTCTTAAATGACAACCCGTTCTTCCTCCTTCGTCACCTTACACTAATTTGAAGAATACATTTTATAATTATATAGTCTACCATTATCTTCAAACAAACAAAAGCGAAACACTAGTAACCATTTAAAATATAAAAAAACAACACCCCATACGCCCATCACTTGAGCCCACAAAGTGTTGCTTTAAATTACATAATAGGACCCGCCTATGCCGTCCAGTTATATTATCTCGAACCTGCATAGCAGGTGGGTGACCGCGGCAACAAGCTTCGAAGTCCCCTCATCATATAGATAGGGCCTTTCGTCATTTGTTGCAATATAAGTCTCCCGAGATAAAGTCATTGGTTCAAAATAACATAAAACCGAAACGTACATCGCAGGACGTAAATCTATTATAGAACTTTGTTAACTAAATGTAAACTTACTTGTTATCTAATTTTGGCGTTTCTACGATATCAGAATTTTCTGTAATCTCCGTATTTTCTGTTTCACTAGCCTCTGCTTTTTGTTCCTCAGCTTCACGCATTTTTTGTACCTTTTCTTGTAGCTTGTTATGGCCAAGATAAAAATTATAAAAAGCAACAAATGCGGTTAAGCTTACAAATCCAAACAAAATCAGCCAAGGAAAGCGGTAGGTTAGAAAACCTAACAGTACTGTACATAACACCGTGGAAAGTACGCGAAATGGATTAATAATCGTTAACAAAATTGAATTTTTAAGTAAAATAGATACTTTTAAATGGTAATGTGCTACCAAACCAAAAAAGTTAAATAAGGACACAAATAATACAATTAAAAAAACGAGCATAATCATGCCAAGAAGCTGTAAATTTTTAAATTGATTCATATATACACGATAATCAATAATCATGATCACGATTAGCAATGTATAAAAAATACCGCCTAAAAAGCTTTGCTTATAGTTTTCTTTGTACCCTTTAAAATAAGTTTTTGTAACACCCACATCACCTTCACCCATAACCCATTTCCGAGTAACTGAGAACAAAGCAGCGGTAGCTGGGAATAGTGTAAACGGTGCCAAAATTGCCATAAAAAATAAAGTCTGGCTGCCTAAAATCTCTTTATCCGCAGTTGGAGCAAACAACCATGTTATCGGGAAAAACAAAAACGGAGATGAACAAATAAGCCAAAGTAGGTTACTGCCCGATATTCTCATAATCCATTCGGTGATTTTATAAAATCCACCCATCATTCCTTTAGGTTCCAAGTACAATTTCTCCCCTCACAGATATTTATATATCTCTACTATACTACTATACATGAATCAACAATCATCCACCAACTATTTTAGTCATTTTTTCACTAAAATGATGCTAATTAAATCATAAGAAAGAAGACACAAGTACCTCTACTTGCGTCTTCCTTCTATCGTTATTTAAAGCTCAAGCTTACGATGTAAGTTTAAGCTTTTATGCACAATTACTTAGGTGTATTTTCTGAACGTTTTTGTGGTCTACGTTCTCCACCATTACTATTTCCGCCTGTACGAGGTTTACGATCAGATGAGCGATAATCACGTCCACCTTCACCACGATTATCACGGTTTTCACGTCCGCCTTCACGATTATCGCGATTGTATCCGCCTTTACCACTACCATAACCACCACGGCTTCCACCTTCACGATTATCACGACGGTAGCTACCTCCACGGTTGTTACCATAGCCACTTGGCTTACGTCCGCTTGAGCGGATATCTGGGTTACGACGTTTCACACGAATTGGCTCTTCTGGTGTAAGCTCAATATTTGCCTTTTCGTTTTTATCACCTGTAATTAGCTTAAACGCAGCTGCAAGCAAATTAACTGAATCATATTGCTCAAGAAGCTGAATCGCCATACCTTTGTATTCACCAAGCTCACCAACTTCAACAAGCTCAAGAATACGTTCTGCTGTAATGCGTTGCTTCCCTTCAATCGCTTCCGCAATACTAGGAAGTGGCTTACGAGTAATTTTGTGACGGGTAATTCTTTCGATAAAGTGTAAATGATCGATTTCTCTAGGAGTAACAAAGGACCAAGCTGCTCCTTCTTTACCAGCACGACCTGTACGACCGATACGGTGTACATAGCTCTCAGGATCTTGTGGCAAGTCAAAGTTCACAACATGCGTTACGCCTGATACATCTAGACCACGTGCAGCCACATCTGTAGCTACTAATACATCAATGCTGCCATCACGGAATTTACGCATTACATTATCACGTTGGTTTTGAGACAAGTCACCGTGTAATCCATCTGCGGAGTAACCACGTTTTTGTAATGCTTCTGCTAGCTCATCCACACGACGTTTTGTGCGACCAAAAACAATCGCTAGATCTGGTGATTCCATATCAAGCAAACGAGATAACGCATCAAATTTTTGACGTTCATGTACTTCAATGTATGCCTGGTCAATCAGTGGAGCACTGACTTGCTTAGGAATAACGGAGACATGCTCTGGGTTTTTCAAAAATTGGTCTGCCAATTTTCGAATGTTTGCTGGCATCGTTGCGGAGAATAACATCGTTTGACGTTCTTCAGGAACTTGCTTCAAGATGGACTGAATATCTTCCATGAAGCCCATATCCAACATTTCATCTGCTTCATCTAGAACAACAGTTTGTACATCTTCTAGTTTAATCGTTTTACGGTTAATATGATCAAGCAAGCGCCCTGGTGTTCCGATAATAATCTGAGGTTTCTTCTTCAAAGCACGAATCTGACGGACGATATCTTGTCCACCATAAATCGGAAGCGAACGAATTCCTTTAAAGCGAGAAAGCTTTCCAATCTCTTCTGCAACCTGAATCGCAAGCTCACGTGTTGGTGTCATAATTAAAGCAACAATTTTTTCTTCCTCTTTTGCAATTTTGTTAATAAGAGGTAGACCAAATGCTGCAGTTTTCCCTGTACCAGTCTGAGCTTGTCCAATCAAATCATGTCCCTTCATTGCAAACGGGATTGATTTCGCCTGGATTGGAGTTGCCTCCTCAAATCCTAGCTCTGTAACTGCTTGTAGCACCTTTGGCTCTAGGCCGAATTCTGCAAATGTGTTCAAATTTTTCATACTCCTTCTATCGTAGTGGACATTCCACTTTCTTGAATGTATTCTTAAGTAGCGCTTGGAATGTTTATAGACTATCCAAATAGCCTATAAAGTTTACATAGGGCATTTGATTTCCTTTATCAAATTCCAATATTTCATTCCGCTGTAATTAGCGGTACTATATTTTGTCAAAATTTCACGTACTCAAGAATATCTAAAACATTATAGCACATAACAATCAAGGAACACCAGCAAACGTAAGCGTCTACTTTTAAATTTTTCTGTGAGGTGAATCACAATTGATCAAGGAAATTAGAAAAATCATTACGATAATCTTAGGAGCCGCTTTTATTGCAGCAGGCTTCAATTTATTTTTAGTCCCGCATCATTTGCTTAGTGGTGGGGTTTCTGGTTTGTCGATGTTAACCAATTATTTTACTCCCATTGATTTAAGCTTATTATATTTGCTATATAATGTTCCGTTGTTGATTGCAGGTATTATTTTTCTTGGCAAAAGATTTATTGGACTAACCATTTTATCAGTCGCGACTGTAACCTGGTTCATTGCGATCATTCCTACCCCTGACAACTTATTAACGAATGATACCTTTTTATCAGCTGTATTTGGTGGAGTCCTTGTTGGACTTGGGGCAGGGATTTCATTTCGAGTGGGTGGATCTACAGGGGGCTTCGATATTATTGGCTCCATTATTACAAGATATCGTGATTTCCCAATAGGCAATGTGCTGGTTGCATTAAATGCGTCTGTCATTTTGGCTGCGGGGTATCTTGAAGGAAACTGGAATACAGCGTTAGCCTCTATGGTATCGATTTATTTAACGGGGAAGGTCATCGATCTCATCCATATCAGCCATATTAAAATTACTGTGTTTATTGTGACAGACCAGACAGAGGAAATGTTATCTCACCTGTTAAAAATTCCGCGCGGGGTTACTTTAATTAAAACAGAGGGCGCTTTTTCCCATAAAGAAAAGGATATGCTTATGACAGTAACGACTCGATATGAATTAGCAGAGCTAAAAGAAATTATCACTAAAAGTGATCCAAAGGCTTTTGTTAACATTGTGGAAACGGTGGGAATTATGGGATCCTTCCGAAAAGGATAAATAATACATTTTTTACATTGTATAAATCAGTGAAACAACCATTTCAATTTACATTTGATATGTTATAATAGCCTTATGCAATTTATGCTTTACCCTACTCATCAGCTATCTCTCTGCAAGAATGATTCTAGATGTGAATGATTCTAAGGTGGAAAGGGTGGTTTATATGGAGGTAGAGACTGTTAAACTGCACCAAATTGTCATGAAATGGTTCCCTGATATGTTACCCTTCTTGAATGAAGATGAGTTAAACTCCAAAATCATCTTGCGTGATGGTCTTACGATTTTAGAACCAGATGACGCACTTGAAATTATTCATTTTAGTATTTGCAGACATCAAAGCAGTAGCTTTTTACATTAATACCAAGAACAAATGTTTTTGCGTTAAAGCCGCTTCCTTTATTTCTTGAAGGGGGCGGCTGTTTATATGGATAAGAAATGGAGCGTTTTACAATGAGGCAAACTTATACGTTAAAGCAAAAGTATATACAATTTCTACATATTATGATTCCGATATTTATTACGCAAACTGCGCTTTCGTTAATGGCATTTATCGATACCAGTATGTCAGGTCATGTGAGTAAAGAGGATATGGCTGGCGCAGCTATCGGGTCTAGCTTATGGCTTCCAATCCAGACTGGAATTAGTGGGATTTTAATGGGAATTACCCCTATCGTTGCAGGCTATATTGGTGCGAAGCAAAGGGAAAAAGTTGGTTATTCTGTTTTCCAAGCTTTATGGTTAGCGGTTGGGGTAAGCTTAAGCGTATTACTCGTTGGAATATTTACAGTAAGTCCCATCCTTAATTATATGGGGTTAGATCCAAAGGTACATCATATCGCTTATTATTTTTTAACCGCACTTGCTGTTGGAATATTCCCTTTGTTTGGTTATACTGTACTCCGCTCCTTTATTGATGCACTTGGGCAAACGAAGATTTCTATGGCGATCACTTTATTAACTTTACCTTTAAATGTTGGCGCAGGTTACGTTTTGATTTTTGGACATTTAGGTTTTCCTAGGTTAGGTGGGATTGGATCTGGCGTAGCAACCGCATTTACCTACTGGTGTATTTTTATCATTGCAATTGTTATCGTCCATAAGCATCCTGCCTGCTCAAGCTATGGTGTATTTCATAAATTTTATAAGCTATCACTTACGAAATGTAAAGAAATTATGAAAATAGGCGTGCCTATGGGTTTTGCCATCTTTTTCGAAACAGCAATTTTTGCCGCGATCACGTTACTTATGAGTCAATTTGATACTGCAACGATCGCTGCGAACCAAGCCGCCAACAATTTTTCTGGTACATTATATATGTTCCCGCTAAGTATTTGTCTCAGCTTAACGATTTTGGTTGGATATGAGGTTGGAGCATCACGTCATAAGGATGCGAAGCAATATGCTAAATTAGGTATATTTACAGCCATTGGATTCTCACTCGTCGCTGCACTTATTTTACTTACATTTAATTATGAGGTTGCTTCAATCTATTCCAATGAGCTTGATGTCATTGATCTTATTCAGCACTTTTTAATTTACGCGATCTTTTTTCAAATTTCGGATGCCATCGCAACCCCAACACAAGGTGTGCTTCGTGGTTATCGAGACGTCAACAGCACGTTTTGGATCACATTAGTAGCGTATTGGATTATTGGATTACCGCTTGGTTATATTTTAGCAAACTTTACTACAAATGGTCCTTACGGTTACTGGATTGGCCTCATTACAGGTCTAGGGATCGCCGCAGTTTTCCTATTATATCGTTTGAAGAAAATTCAACGTAGAACTGAAACAGAGATTGTTCCTTCTTAACATTTAACATATTAAAAATTAACAAAAAACAGGCATTCACATTCAAAAGCAATAAGTGAGTGCCTGTTTTAGTATTTTCATTAGAAATAGGTTTTTAAATTAAACCTTATTGAGATAGACGAGAAGCCAAATCGTATAGCTCTACATCAAATACTTTTTTCGTAGATACCACTTTTTCGATATCCGTCAAAATCATTTGGCCACCAATCATACCACAAGCTTTATTAGATTCTCCTGCAATTAAGCTACGTACAGCAAAATCACCTAAACGACTCGCTAAATTGCGATCAAATGGAGTTGGTGAACCACCACGTTGAATATGACCTAATACAGTCGCACGCGGCTCCAAGGATGGTTGACGAGATTTAATCGCATTAACCACTTCTTCTCCTGAGCATACGCCTTCTGCAACAATAACAATGCTATGTCTCTTCCCTTTATCAAAGTTTTGTCTCATGCGATCAGCCACTTCATTTAAGTCATAAGGCATTTCAGGAACAAGAATCGTTTCAGCACCAGAAGCTAGTCCTGCATATAAAGCAATGTCACCAGCATGACGACCCATAACTTCAACAACAGAAGCACGTTCATGGGATGACATTGTGTCACGAAGTTTGTTAACTGCATCTACAACGATACTAACGGCAGTATCAAAACCAATCGTATAATCGGTAAAAGAAATATCGTTGTCAATGGTTCCTGGAAGGCCCATCGTTTTAATTCCTAGCTTACTAAGCTTTTCTGCACCATGATATGAACCGTCCCCACCAATAACAACTAAACCGTCAATCCCACGATCACGTAAAATTTGTGCGCCTTTAGCTTGTCCTTCTGGGGTCTTGAATTCTAGGCAACGCGCAGATTGAAGAATTGTACCTCCACGTTGGATAATGTCACCCACGCTGCGAATGTCCATAGAGAAAATATCTTCATTAAGCAAGCCTTGATATCCACGTTGAATACCAAATACTTCTAAGCCATAATATAATCCACTACGCACTACAGCACGCACAGCTGCGTTCATCCCTTGAGAATCTCCACCGCTTGTAAGTACTGCGATTTTTTTAATTTGTGACATATGAATTCCTCCTAAAATGTAAGCTGTAACCTTTAAAACCTATAGCATTTATATATGTTTGCGAATCCAACGACTGTTAACGAAAAAAAACAAACGCATAAGCGGACTTTTTCTCATTAACTTTCTAGAGGCGTCGCGTATTTCTTTTTGTTGACTTACCTTCGGATCTGATAAATATAGAGCAACAAGGCCTTCTATAATCATGACATGGAATGACGAGGCTGGTAAAGCAGCAACATCACGTCTAGCATTTTCAATGATCATCGTAATTCGTTGTATCATCGATTCTCGCGAATCATAGTAACTACAGAAATTGAGGTCTCCGCCAATCTCATCTTCCTCTTGATCAATTAAATAATCAAGCATAATATGTAATCCACATACATGAGGAAAATAACTATCAAATATTTTTTTAGCATCTGTGTCAAGTAATGTCTTACTACTCGCAGCTAAAAACAACATAAAGACACCTAATGTCGAACCTGTTGCTGCTGCAAACTCATTCCATTGTAAATGAGGTGTACGGTATTTATTATCTTCCCACCATTTCAACAGCGCAGTTTCACGTTCATTAGGATGAATGTGCTTATACACTTGAAGATCACTATACAGCGATACTAATTCAACAATATAAGGTTTAACTGTCTCATAGCTAGGTAGCTCAGCTATTTTTAACCGACAAGCTTCAACTAAGGATAGCAAATAGGCCCCATCTTCTTTTTCCTCACGTAAAGCATAATAATCTTGTGGCTCTCTGTTAGGATCTACCGCATCTAGCATACTTTGATGCAATAATCGAAAATCATCAGGGTCCATTGAAGTACTGCGATCACATAAATTATCTAAGTAATCACTAATGCTTTGGAAAGCAACGATTAAAGGAATCAAAACATGACGTTGCGCCAAGTTTGCGGCTGCATACACACTGCCTCCTTGGCAATGAAACTCCTTAGTAGCAATGCTAGCTAACGCTTGCTTTCTTAATTCAGGATCAGGAATTTGTGCAGCATTATGCTTCCAGAAATCTAGTTCCTTGCGTACATCCGGTAAAATAAACTTGTACACCCGACTCATCAGCCGAAAAGGTTCACGAGGTATTTTATTGTGGCTTTGCTCAAATTCAAACACTAAGGCACGCCTCCAAGGTGTAGTTAACATCATAATCCAATGTCCAATAACAGACATCAGCGCTTATATTATAATATGATCTAACTTTTTGCACAAATAAACTAAATCACAACTCCATTATAAGCTTTAATTTTGCTAAATTCAGGAGGGTATCTATATGTAACAGCATTGATAATTTCATTTTTTCGCGACGCTACTTCCTCCTGAGGGAGATCAACGATAATATCTTCTACATCATGAGGTCCAATACGCCAATGTCCTAACACAGCGCCCTGAAACTGCCCATCAATCAATAAATATTGTAATACTTCTTTCCCACTATAGCGTTTTTTTAATTGCGATAAAAATGCCCTAACTAGAAAGTCAGACTTATCCAGCATAAACACGCTACGTGGTAGCGATGGGTTCAGCTCTTTTTTTCCAGTCTCACTATTATCCTGATTGTTTTTACTAGATCGGTCAAAATCCGTGGCACACATCCAGCCTTCTCCTATTCCCCCCACCTCGGTTGCCATAAGCTTTCCGGTCTGAAGTGCACTGTCAACAACCATCTTTATCGTTTTAGCTGTAAACCCACTCCAGCTTTTAAATTGCTCCATATCCGTAAAAACCATCACTTTAACAAAGCGGATTAAAACCTCTTCGATCGCTTCAAGACGACTTGTCTCATCTGTTGGAATTTCAAACCATTGCTCAGCGAAATCAAGCCATCCCGTTTCCCATTCACTATCGACCTGTTCTTCCACAAGTAAAAATGCTTGTTGTAAAGCCTGCAGCGCTGCACCAATTTCTTTTGCTGTATAAGGTAATATTTCCTTTAACTGATCCTTAGTCAAGCCTCCAGACTGCTTAACAGCTTTATACACATCCTCGTGGACCTGGCTCATCTGTGCTGGCACTTTTCGAAATGCAGTTGCATACAACTGTAAATCATCCTCCGATACGTAGGCTACTCGTCCATCTTGGAATCTTGACTTTACAATCACATGCTTCTCACGCAAATAGAAAGCAATATTGGAATCATTAAAAACTGTACGATGTACGAGGGAAGGTGGCTCACCAGGTCGACCAAAAAAAACGGGGGCAACAGGCTGAAGTGATTTAAACATGGAGAGATAGGCTTCCTCGTCGGTAGCCTCTGTTAAAGGATGTGATAGTCCTTGACGAGCCATTCTTAGTCTTATCACTTGATCGATTGTCCAGTTCATTCCTTATCCCCTTCTTGTATGACATGTTGGATCACAAAGTTCATATATATCTCAAAAAAAGACACAGCCTCCTGGCTGTGCCTTTCATATCATGCTTAGAACTAAACTTTATAAGTCATCCTGGATAGGAAATAATCTTATAATTTAGTTACGTTAGCAGCTTGTTGACCACGGTTACCTTCAGTAATTTCGAATTCTACGGCTTGACCTTCGTCTAATGTCTTGAAGCCTTCGTCTTGAATCGCTGAGAAGTGTACAAATACATCTTCGCCGCCTTCAACTTGAATAAAACCGTAACCTTTTTCTGCGTTAAACCATTTAACTGTACCTTTCAAATGAACAACCTCCTAAAAATAATCACCATCATTGGTGAATAACCATATTATACTCTATGACTTGGGACAATGCAATGTGACATTTTTCTCTCTTTTTATTTTTAACCAGTTCCATAGACCTGAACTTTTAGTGGACAAACCTAAGGTTTTATTTGCTTTCCCGTCATGGCTAAGGTATCATTTCTTAAGATTGTACTCTTAAAAAAGACAACACAATATAATGAAGAAGGTTGGCGTACGCGATGATGAAAAAGCATCAAATATATAAAAAAGATAAGTGGAATATGATGACAGTAGAGGTTCAGGGTAGATACATCGTACTAAGAGAAATTTCTGAACAATGGGGCGAGGAAACTCATAATTTCCTAAGCCGCCCTGCCATGATGGAATGGGCTAAAAATCGTTTCCCTAAAGAACAATACATAGAACGTGAGGCAGAATGGGAAGAGATTATGGAAGCCTTTAAAAATATTTAAGAGGTGAAATATGGACAGTTCTAATCTTGTAATATTTACAATTTCCTCTTTTGCATTAGGGGCTATATTGCTCATGACTAAAAATAGTGTTCATCCTAAATTTAAAAGAGGACTAGCAACTGCGGCAGTATTTATGATTGCCGCTGCATTTATTATGGTTATATATACACTATTCACCTTGTAAAACAAAACGAGAAGAAACTTTTACCTCTACAGAAATATTATGTACAATAAAAGGACAAACTAGGGCTAATTTATGTTAAAAGGAGTCCCTAGTAATGAACAACGTCGCTATTATTGCTTTAATGCTTAGTTGCAGTATGCTGATATCTTCGGTGCCTAGTCTACCTGCAACAATGACATCTAGCGCTACAATGTCTCAAAATAAGCTACCTAAACAAAGGAGGACGACAATGAGTACTTTAAAACGTTCAGAGGTTAAACAAGAGAACACATGGAAACTAGAGGATCTATTTGAAAACCAACAAGCTTGGGATCAAAGCTACAACGATTTAAAAAAAGCTTACTCTGATGCTGCTAATTATGAGGGAAAACTAAATAATGCTCAAAATTTGAAGGCAGTGTTTGAATTAGAGGATAAGTTATCACTACAAATTGAACGCTTATATGTGTATGCTCACCTTCATCATGACGAGGATACAACCAACCCTACATATCAGGCACTCGTAGAAAAAGCGAAAAAATTAAGCGTGGAAATTAGCGAAGCATTATCCTTTATTACACCAGAAATTTTATCCTTGCCTGAAAATGAGCTAGACGCTTTTATTCAAAATCCAGAGTTAGCAGATTATAAATTTACGTTAGAAGAAATTAAACGTGAAAAAGCTCACATCTTAACAAAAACAGAAGAAGCCTTACTGGCACAGGTTGGCAACTTGTCTCAAGCACCTCAAAGCATTTTTGGCATGATTAACAATGCGGATCTTAAATTCCCTAAAATCAAAGATGAAAATGGCAAAGAGGTTGAATTGACGCATGGCAGCTACATTCAATTTTTAGAAAGCCCTCATCGTGAAGTACGTGAGCGTGCGTTTAAAGCGGTATATGCAACGTATGCAAAGCAAAAAAATACAATTGCAGCAACGTTAAGTGCAAATGTAAATAAAAATATGTTTTATTCTAAAGTACGTAAGTACCCTTCTGTCTTAGAAATGTCCCTATACGGTGACAATATTTCTAAAGAGGTATATACCAACCTTATCGACACCATTCATGAAAGCTTGCCATTAATGCACCGTTACATGAAATTGCGTAAGAAGCTACTTGGTGTGGATGAATTGCATATGTATGACCTATTTGCGCCATTAGTTGAGGAGTACAAATGGGATATTACTTACGAAGAAGCTAAAGGCATGATTGAAGAAGGCTTAAAGCCATTAGGTGAAAACTATTTAAAGGTGCTTCGTGATGGGTTTAATAAGCGCTGGATTGATGTATACGAAAATGAAGGGAAACGTACTGGGGCTTATAGCTGGGGTGCGTATGGCACACACCCTTATGTTTTGCTTAATCACAAAGATAACTTAAACAGCATGTTTACACTTGCCCATGAAATGGGTCACGCGCTTCACTCCTATTTCTCTGATGAGAATTTAAAATATCGTGATGCACAATATACGATTTTCTTAGCTGAGGTGGCTTCGACAACCAATGAAGCCTTGCTCATGGATTATTTGCTCAAAAAATCAACGGATCCGAAGCAAAAAATGTATTTGTTAACGTATTATGCTGATCAATTCCGGACTACAATTTTCCGTCAAACGATGTTTGCAGAATTTGAAAAGCTGATTCATGAGCGTGCAGAGGCGGGTGAATCCTTAACACCACAAGCATTATCTTCAATCTACTATGACCTTAATGTGAAATATTATGGTTCAGATATGGTTGTGGATCAGGACATCGAGATGGAATGGGCACGTATCCCTCATTTCTACACCAGCTTTTACGTATATAAATATGCAACAGGCTTCTCAGCAGCAACCAGCTTCTCGAAGCAAATCTTAGAAGAAGGTACACCAGCTGTTGATCGTTATTTAGGCTTCTTAAAGAGTGGTGGTAGTGACTTCTCTATCAACATTTTGAAAAAAGCAGGCGTAGACATGTCCTCTCCTGAGCCAATTCGCGAAGCAATGAGTGTGTTTGAAGAGTTGCTAGATCAAATGGAGCAATTAAGCAAGTAATGAAACAACTAACCGCTGATCTATCATGTTAATCATGTACAGATCAGCGGTTATCCTTTACACATACACCAATAGGCGGTGACATTTATGAAAATTCAATGGTCTTTGATTTTTGCGCTTATCTTTGCGCTAATTACAGCTATTTTTGCTGTGATGAACGTGAATCCTGTTAACGTAAATTTATTTTTTGGAACCGTATCCCTCCCTCTTATTTTGCTTATTTTGGGTTGTACTTTATTAGGCGGTATTATTGTCGGTTCTTTTGGTATTTATTGGGGTTATCGTTTGCAAAAAGAAGTAAAATCGCTGAAAAGTCAATTAGTACATATTCAAGAGGTAACTGGGTATACATTACCAGTGCAAGAGGAAACTCCCCCTACTGAACAAGAACCAAAAGACGATCAGCCTGTTTAATAATTAATTATGTATTTATTTTTTTAATTTAGGAGGTTTGTTCTCATTATGGCTATAACAATCAATGAGCAATATATTCTTGATTTTTTAAAGGTCCTACTAGATACTCCAAGCCCAAGTGGGTTTACCCATGATATTATGAAAAAAATTAAGACGGAAGCAGATCAGCTTGGCATATCTTTTTCTCAAAATGAAAAGGGGGGCGCTATCCTTAGCTTAAAAGGCAAAGACTCCTCTCGCAAAATTGCGCTTAGTGCTCATGTTGATACATTAGGAGCAATGGTTAGAGCGATTACACCACATGGTACACTATCGTTAACCTCTGTAGGCGGCTTTATGATGAATAGCATTGAAAATGAATATTGCCAAATCCATACCCGTGATGGCCGTGTGTATACAGGAACCATCTTGTCTAAGCATCCTTCTGTTCACGTGTATACTGATGCTCGTGAATACAAACGTGATGAAGAAAATATGGAGATTCGGATCGATGAATTGGTTAATAACAAGGAGGATGTACTTGCACTTGGAATTAGTGTAGGTGATTACATCAGCTTTGAAGCCAGACCTGTATTTACACCAAGCGGTTATGTTAAATCTCGTCATTTAGACGACAAAGCAAGTGTAGCTGCATTGTTTGGCTTACTTGAAGCGAGCAAACGTGAGGGCTGGGTTCCTCAGCATGATCTCTACTTCCTTATCTCTAATTATGAAGAGGTTGGTCATGGTACAGCATGGATTCCAGAAGGCATACATGAAATGATTGCGGTAGATATGGGCGCGATTGGTGACAATTTAAGCTGTAAGGAAACTGATGTTTCAATTTGTGCAAAAGATTCTGGTGGTCCTTACGATTATGAGATGACTAGCAAGCTAATCGAACTGGCAAAACAGCTCGAAATCCCTTATGTCGTCGATATTTATCCAAGATACAGCTCAGATGCAACAGCTGCACTACATGGCGGTCACAACATACGTGCTGCACTCATTGGTCCAGGCGTCCATGCTTCACATGCAATGGAGCGTACACATAAGGAAGCGATTTTTAACACAACTAAATTGCTTGCCGCTTATGTTGGAGGCTAGGTAATTACGACTCAAAAAAATGAGTGCTTGGCACTTTTGGAAGTAAGAGGCTTCGTTGCAGAGGGTGGCTTCAACCGCTGTTAAAGAATGTCTTTCTTGAATCGTAATTATAGTCTATATTGCATATTTGAATTAGTTTTGATATTATAGCAAATAATAATTTAAACATATTTTTATTATGCCACTGAAGAGCATCCAACTCTGAGGCGTTTTCGTTAAGAGAAGGCTTAGTTACACCTTTTGTATAAGTTTCCTCCAAGTTAACCGGTACTGCCCGTTATCGCAGACCAAAGCGGGTTTATTTTAAATCTAAAATAGACCAAATTGGGTGGCACCGCGAGTTAAACGCTCCTCGTCCCATAAAGACGAGGGCGTTTTTTGTGTTTTTAGGCAAAATAACTTGAGGAGTGGTGCTAAATGTTAGACATCAAATGGATCGAAGCACATGTGGATGAAGTACAACATAGTGCTGATGCAAAAGGAATTAAACTATCTGTAAAAGAGCTGGTTACAACAAATCATCATCGGATTACTCATTTACAACAGCTAGAGCAGCTAAGAGCAACTCGTAATACGCTCACGAATGAAATTCATCAAGCCATTCAAGGTGGAGACAATCACCAGGCAGAGCAGCTTAAACAAACAATGAAACAAAATAAACAAGCATTGGAGCAGGTACAGGTTCGCTGGCAAGAAGCGAATCAACAATATGAAGCTTTAATGCTGCTAGTGCCTAATATTATTTCAGTAGACACTCCAAGCGGAGAATCAGATAAGGATAACGTGGAACTCCGACATTACTTAGAACCAACTACTTTTGATTTTCCAGCTAAAGACCATATTGAGCTTGGTGATTTACACCATATGATTGATATCCCAAGTGGGACAAAAACAAGTGGTAGTCGGCAATATTATTTAACAGGAATGGGCTTTAAATTACACCGTGCAGTGCAGCAGCTAGCGATTGATCTACTTGCAGCTAGAGGCTTTGAATTTATGGATGTGCCACTTATGGTCAAAACAGAAGCAATGGTCAATACTGGATTTTTTCCTTTAGGCCAAGATCAGTCCTTTCACTTGGAGGGTGAGGATTATTGGCTAGTCGGGACATCAGAAGTCCCTTTAATTAGCTACTATAGTGGTAAAAAGCTAGACGTAACAGCGCCGATCAAGGTCGCCGCAGTTTCTACTTGCTTCCGTAGTGAAGTGGGCTCAGCAGGTAGAGATACGAATGGGCTATATCGTGTACATCAGTTTAGTAAGGTAGAACAGGTGGTTATTTGTGAGGATGATCTTGCATTGTCTCAGCAGTTACATGAGGAAATAACGCGTAACGCTGAGGAGCTATTACAATTATTAGAGTTACCTTATCGCGTAATGGCCGTATGTAGTGGAGATATGTCACAAAAAACGTTTAAGCAATATGACATTGAAACATGGATGCCAAGCCGACAAGCTTATGGCGAGACTCACTCTTCATCCAATTTGCTGCAATTCCAAGCTCGTAGAGCAAACATCGCCTATTTAGATACAGATGGTAAACCTAAATACTGTCACACGCTAAACAATACTGCAGTAGCAACACCAAGGATTTTAATCCCTTTAATAGAAAATCACCAACAGCAGGATGGATCCATTTATATTCCTAAAGCGTTAAGACCCTATTTACAGGGATTAGAGTATATCAAGTTATAAGAAAGTAATAATAAAGCTTGCACAATCGTGTAAGCTCTTTTTTAATTGACTAAAAATATAAGATAAAGTAATATAATACTCAAACGTTTAAATGTTTAAACATATTGGAAGGTAGGTTGTTATGGCTAAAGAAGCGTTAGAACATTTCCGTAAGTGTATTCCAGTTTTTCAAGTATTGGCAGATACACATCGTCAAGATATTTTATTACTACTTAGCAAGCATGACGCTTTAACAGTGGGCGAGATTACAGAGCAGTCCGTATTATCCAGACCTGCTGTTTCCCATCATCTAAAGTTGTTGCGGGAGCAAGACTTGGTTCATATGGAGAAACGAGGAACAGAGCGATTCTACTCCTTGTCCTTAAAACCTGCTGTAGAGTTACTTAAACAACTGACAGAACTTCTGGAGCGCGACTGTATTTAAGTCTAAACTGACTCGTTCACGAGAGGAGAAAAAAATGGAACAGCTAAATGAACAAAAGCTAAATAGCCTTTTAAAGCTACAAAAAGATTACTATTATACAGGGTCTACCCAAAGTGTTTCATTTCGGATAGAACAGCTAAAAAAACTCAATGATGTGCTTCATCGTTATGAAAATAAAATCGCAGATGCGTTATATCAGGATTTGGGAAAAAGCGAATTTGAAGCTTATGTCACAGAAATTGGATTTGTTTATCATAGTATTCGCTATTTAATAAAAAACCTTAATAAGTGGGCAAAACCGCAAAAAGTAAAAACGCCCCTCCATCTTCAGCCATCTAAAAGCTTTATTATTAAGGAGCCTTATGGAACAGTTCTAATCATAGGCGCGTTCAACTACCCCTTCCAGTTGCTAATTGAACCACTACTCGGGGCTATAGCTGGCGGAAATTGTGTCATTCTGAAACCTTCTGAAAACACACCGCATGTATGTGCCGTTATTGAACAACTTATACTAGAAACCTTTGCAAAAGAATATATTTGCGTAATTCAAGGTGGTAGAGATGAAACTTCTTTACTAATCCATGCGCCCGTCGACTATATCTTTTTTACAGGGAGCGTTCCAGTAGGAAAAATTGTAATGGAAGCCGCTGCAAAAAACTTAGTTCCTGTCACTTTAGAATTAGGCGGAAAAAGCCCCGCCATTGTCGATTCCACTGCCAATCTTGATTTGGCTGCAAAACGTATCGTCTGGGGAAAATTTCTTAATGCGGGACAAACCTGCATCGCACCCGACTATGTATTAGTAGACAGTAGCATATATGATGAACTTGTTAAAAAAATAAAAGCAGTGCTTAAGCAATTTTATAATAATTCTGCCGTGGACAGTAATGATTATGGAAAAATTGTGAATGAGCGTCAGTTTGATCGATTAGCCTCCATTATTGAGCAGGAACAAGATCATATTTTATACGGTGGACATTATCAGAAGGATTCTTTGTTTATAGAACCCACCTTAATAGAAGCTTCTTCCTGGGAGAATAGCGCTATGCAAGATGAGTTGTTTGGACCACTACTTCCCATTATGTCATATGACAAAATTAGCGATGCAATTCAAATGGTTCGGGAGCATCCTAAACCACTATCCTTATATATATTTACGGAGGATAAAAACATAGAGAGACAAGTACTAAGCCAAATTTCCTTTGGTGGCGGCTGTGTCAATGACACGATTTCACATACTGCAAATCACCACATGCCTTTTGGTGGTGTTGGGCACTCCGGTATGGGCGCTTATCATGGAAAATATAGTTTTGAACTTTTTACCCACTCCAAAAGTATATTAAAAAAAAGCACACGTTTTGACATTGGAATCATTTTTCCGCCTTATGGAAATAAGCTTAATCTGATACGAAAACTTTTAAAATAACTTTGTGCAGGAGGAACCCGATAGTGAAACAAGCATTAAAACTTTTGTCCCTAGAGGACGCCAAACAGGAGCTTCTACGCCTGAAACAATCTAAAACTGTAAATACACCAAACTGGGATATTTCAGAAATCTGCCTGCACTGCGCCCAAACTATTAACTATTCTATAACTGGATATCCTGTTATGAAGTCTCCATTCATCCGCAATACAATTGGGAAAATTGCTTATCGCAAGTTCAAACGCCAAGGATTTATGAGCCATAGCTTGACCGCTCATGTTCCTGGAGCAGATCAACTTGAGGTTGAACTCTCCCCACAGGATAGCATTCAGAAGCTTTTAGATACCATTGAAACGTTTCAAAACTACACAGGTGCTTTGAAGCCCCATCTCCTGTTTGGAAATTTGACAAAAGCAGAATACGATCAATACTTTGCTATGCACATTGCCGATCACTTTAGCGAGTTAGATTATTAATACTTAAACCTAATTTTGCAACAAAAAAAGGTGACAGCTGTATGTCACCTTTTTTAACCTTTATTACTTCTTCTGCTGCTCAATTTGCTCTGCTAGCTCATTTAAATAAGTCCAACGCTCCATCAGATGCTCTAGCTCTGCTTCTGCTTGGGATAGCTCCCCCATCAGGCGAGACAACTCCATCGCATCACTTGCCGCAAGCTCCATATTTTGCCCAATAAGCGCGATCTTTTGTTCAGCTTGCTCAATCTGCTCATCAATAAGCTCATATTCACGTTGCTCATTAAAGCTAAATTTTAATTTTGCTGTTGACGTGCCACTAGCTGAGGAAGTATCTACTTTTGCTGTCTTGGTGGATGCCTCCATTTTTTGCGTGGCTTCCCTTTCCTTTACAGCCGCTTGTATCCGTTCTTCATAATCAGAATAATCACCAACATGCACCGCAATGTTACCTTTACCTTCAAACGCCATAATTTTATCTACGGTACGATCTAGGAAATAACGATCATGGGACACAACAAACACTACACCAGGAAATTCGTCCAAATAAGACTCTAATACAGTAAGGGTGCCGATATCGAGGTCATTTGTTGGCTCATCAAGTAACAATACATTAGGCGAAGACATCAACACACGTAATAAATATAATCTTCGTCTTTCCCCACCAGACAGCTTCTCAATCGGAGTCCATTGCATCGTTGGCGAAAACAAAAAGCGTTCTAGCATTTGTGCAGCTGTGATTTTTGAGCCATCCGCAGTGGTCACTACCTCAGCTTCATCCTTAATATATTCAATCACACGTTGCTTGCCATCCATCTCTTGATGCTCTTGCGTGAAATAACCTAGCTTTACAGTGGTACCTTTAATAATTTCACCTGCATCAGGCTGAATGTACTCTGCAATCATATTTAATAGCGTAGATTTACCACTACCATTAGGTCCAACAATCCCAACCCGGTCCCCTGGAACAGCAATATACGTTAATCCATTTATAAGGGTTTTACCTGCGATCTCCTTATGTAAATCATGAATCTCGATAATTTGTTTGCCCAGTCGTGTAGAAGCAACTGAAATATCTAACTGATCTGACTTAAATTCATGTTTTTCATTTTTCAATTTCTCAAAACGGTCAATTCTCGCCTTTTGCTTCGTAGTTCTTGCCTTAGCACCACGACGAATCCAAGCTAGCTCAGTACGAAACAGATTTTTACGCTTCTGCTCAGAGGAAGCCTCCCGTTCCTCACGTTCACTCTTCAGCTCTAAAAAGCGGCTATAATTTGCTTCATAACGGAACAATCTGCCTTGATCCATTTCTAACATGACATTACATACACGATCTAAAAAATAACGATCATGCGTAATTAAAAGCAAGGCGCCCTTACGACGCGACAATACGTTCTCAAGCCATGATACCGAGGCATTATCAATATGGTTGGTAGGCTCGTCTAAAATGAGCAATTCCGACGGCAAAATTAGTGCAGAAGCAAGGGCAATTCTTTTCCGCTGTCCACCTGATAAGCTCCCCATTTTTTGCGTGAAATCTTGGATACCTAGCTTGGACAAAATACTTTTAGCTTCACTTTCTAATCCCCAAGCCTGTAAAGCATCCATTTGCGTACTATATGTTGTCATATCCTTTTGTAGCAGTACATCATCTGGGTTAAGCTTAAGCTTCTCCATCGTCTCCATATAAGCCGCCACAACCTGTAACGAATGATCTCCACCTTCAAAAACAGCCTTCAATACTGTAGATTCTGGATCAAAGTCTGGGTTTTGCCGAAGAAAATTAATACGCACATCGTTATTAATGGAAATAGTACCCGAATCAGGTTCATCTAAACCTGCAATAACACGTAAAAAAGTAGATTTACCTGTACCATTTACTCCAATGACACCAATTTTATCGTTTTCATCCATCCCAAAGGAAACATCCCCAAATAAAACCTTTTCCCCATAGCTTTTGCTTACCTGCTCAATTGTTAATATATTCACATTAATCTCCTACTCTATACAACAGACTTAGACTCTTCTTAAATTTTAGATCGACCAATAAGTAAGCTCAAAGCGATTTAATGTAGCATCTAGTAGTCACTAGCTTACGATATAGTACAGCCCCCAAGCAACTATTCCAGCGATTGCTGCACTTATTAAATTAACTGCATCATTGTTAAGCCAACGCCAACCCCGTAAATGTACCGTCGCTGTGTCACAGTGAACTTCTACTTCTACTTCTTTGTGACATACAGTGCATTTTTGCATAAATTGAACAGTTCCACCTAACCATGAATCCACAAAAGCACCAATAACACCAGAAATAACAACGATAAACAGCCATTGCAGCACAGACAGCTGTGATAGACTAAATAAATTCATGTTTGTCCATAACAACAGCAAGTAACCAGCAATACCAATCATCGCAGCAGCAACAAACGTGGCTAACGTTCCTAATCCAGAAACCCCTCCGGAAGTACCTGCAGGTACTTTACGGAACGTTACAATCGAGATCGGCTGTGAGCGACTTAGTCCTCCCCACTCCGTTGCCCATGTATCTGCGGTAACCGCCGCCATGCTCCCCACAAAAAACAAAATAAAAAAATCAAGTGGGTAAATAGCATAGGCTAGACAAGCCAACATGCCTAGTCCACCATTGGCAAATACCTGAATGGCATCTCTTTGGCTGCTCTTGGCGTAGGACTTTTCTAATTCTTCTTTACGTTCACCTCTAAATTTAGAGAAAAGACTCGACGTAATAAAAAATAACAACAAAAGCCCAAACCAAAAGCTATTACCAGCACCATAATAAATAGTGCCCATCACTATCGCAGCCAGCATACCTGAAAAGGATAAGGACCCTTTCCAAAACGCCAAAACTGAAATAAAAAAAGCCCCAAGTGCACCAACAACAAACTTAAGGATCATGATTTTTGCTCAATTGAAATATGGCAATCTCCTAAGGAGTTATTACCGTATATTAATTCTAAATGATCACCATGATGAACTGCACCTACACCTGCAGGTGTGCCTGTAAAAATGTGATCCCCTACACCTAGGCCGTAATTTTCACCAATATAATCAACAATCTCCTGTAAGGAAAAGATCATATTTGAAATATTTCCTTGCTGCACAAGTATTCCATTTTTTTGCAACTTAAAATCCTGCTTCTTCACATCCTCCACACCATCAAAAGCGATGTAATGAGACATTGGTGCTGCTTGAAGGAATCCTTTAGCTTTTAACCAAGGATGTCCCTTTTGCTTTAGCACAGATTGTACGTCACGTAAGGTAAAGTCAATTCCTAACGCCATCACATCAACAAGTTCATCCACAGTCATCCCTTTTTCATAAGGACGAGCAATTTTTATTACTAGCTCTGCCTCATAATGAATATCACCTACGCCATGAGGAAGTTGCACCATATTCCCCTTCATTGGGGCAATCGCATGGGATGGCTTTAAGAAAATCATCGGCTCCTCAGGAATGTCATTTCCTAATTCCTTGGCATGTAGTGCGTAATTTCTTCCAACACAATATACATTTGCAATCGTTGAGCTCAAGTGTAGTCACTTCCCATTTTAAGTTTAAGTAATCAATATTAGTTTTGAAAAACCTCTCCCCACAGTGCTACCTCATTCGTACAGATCATAATGTCACGACTTAAATCCTTCATCCGTATCATGCTTTTTTTATCATCGATCGTCCATGCCATTATAGTTATGCCTGCACTTCTCATACTTTCAATAAGGGCTGCATCAACATGGCGATAGTTAATAGATAAAAAGGAACACTTTAAAAGCTGTAGTCGTAATAACAAATCGTTTGGATTGCTATCTATAATTAATCCCGTTGGCATATATGGATCAATTTCTTTTACTCTAGATAAGCTGTTTGGATCAAATGAAGTTAATACAACATCGTGCTCCATCTGTCTCTTTTTTATAGCCTCGATCACTTTGACTTCAATTCCAGGATATAAGTTATTATGCGTCTTAATTTCAATATTTGCCTGTAGTCGTCCACAAATCAAGTCCAAAAATTGATCAAGAGAAATCAACCTCTCATTTTGATAGGCTTTCCCCTTCCAGCTTCCTGCATCTAATTGCTGTAATTCTGCCCATGTTTTGTCCTTTACCTCTCCACGCCCGTTAGTAGTGCGTCCAAGGGTATAATCATGAATGAGGAAAGGTACACCATCAATACTGCATTGTACATCTACCTCAACCCATTGTACATAAGGAAATGACATGGCTAGTGAAATCGCAGCCGCTGTATTTTCAGGAGCCAAGCTTGAATAACCTCGATGTGCTACACATAGGTTGTTCAACGGCAAAACACCTCCAAAATGAATGGTTTTCATCTATTTCAAAGTCCAATTAATCTGAATCTGTTGAGTCATCTGGTGTGTTGTCAAAGTTATCAATGGAGTTAGTTGAATTCTCATTTTTTGTATTGGTATCAGCTTGATTGTTTCCTCCAGTGGTTGATTGCACATCACCTTCATTGTTAATAGTAACGCCTGGTGATAAGCCCTCTACTCGTTTAAACATCTTTTGCGCTTGCTCTGCTTCCATTGGAATAGGTTGACCAATTCCCGTTACATAAGGAATCAGCTTCGCCGAAACAATTCCGTCCTTGTTCGCCTTTACTTGTAGTACAGCAGTTTCCCACGTCTCCACGGTCTTACTTTTCGTAAATATAAAGTTACCTATGCTATATGCAATCCATTTCCCCTTATATTGCTCAATTCCTTGCAACACGTGAGGATGACTGCCAACAACAAGGTCAGCGCCCGCATCCACTAATGCATGAGCGAGCTCCTTTTGATGATCCTGAAGCTTCGTTACACGCTCACGTCCCCAGTGGGTGACCACTATAACAAGATTCGCTTCCTTGCGTGCCTCTTCCACTGCTTCAAGTGCTAGCTTCGGATTGTACATCTCCGCTACACCAGCACTAAATGTCCCTGCCGCCCATTCCATCTTTGGCAACACGCGGCTAAAGCCAAGCAATGCAATTTTAACTCCTTTACGTTCCACATAAACAGGAGTGTATGCACTTTTTTTATTTTTCCCTGCACCGATATAAGAAATTTTGTTGTCATCGAGATGTGAAAAGGTGTCCAGCAAGCCGTCCTTCCCTTTATCTAATATATGATTATTAGCAAGATTCACGACATCAATGCCTGCTTTAGCCATATAAGGTGTAATGTCTGGAGAGGATTCAAAAACATATTGCTTATCTTCTGCATTTGTCCCTCTTGTTGTAATCGGTGATTCTAAATTTAACACGCTAAGATCATCATTCTGAAAAATGCTGCTAACGTGCTGAAATGGGAAATCGTTGCCTTCAATTTTTAACTTTTCAGCGACACGTCCAGAAAACATCGTATCCCCAGCAAAATGAAATAAAAGCTGATCCTCCTTCTTTTCCTCTTCTTTAGGCACAGCTGTCTCTTCTGTCTTATTGTTAGAGTTGAGTTCACTATTGCTCGGTGTGTTTTGGGAAGTGTTTGATGGTACATTTGCTTGTGGTTGCTCTATTTTTTGAGAATTCGTACCATTGATAAAGTCCGCTCTAGTTTTCCCAAATATTTCTCCGCCCGCTAAAAAATAAGTCACAAGAAACATAATTGCTGTAATCAAAGAAAGATTAAGTGTGACCCAAATTTTATTTTGCAGAGAGTTATCCATTTTCTTTTTCTTTTTATTTCGTTCTGCTCTTGATGTCTGCATCAGATTACCCCTTTAACCCTAAAATTACTTCATGTTTTAAGACTGAGTCTATATTATATCAAATTCTTGATCATAAGTAGAACTCTCACGCATAAAGGCAATTAATAATGAACATAATTGTTCATTACCAATTGCCTCTCTAGTTCTAATAACCTATGACCTTTTATCTACTAACCTTATAGCTGATTAGCCATCTGCTCTGCCAGTTCCTTCCCTTGGCGGATACAGTCAGGTAAGCCGACACCATCAAATGCAGCACCAGTAATGTGTACATGTGGCAAACGTACTGACAATTGTGCTCTAAGTTGAGCTGTTTTCTCCACATGGCCTACAGGGTATTGTGGCATAGACTCTGGTAATCTTGTAATTTCAGTGAATAGTGGCTCTGCTGTAATATTCATTAACGCTTTAAGATCGCGGCGAACAAGCGCAATTAACTCATCATCTGGCAAAAATACATTTTGCTCCTGACCGGATCGACCAATATAACAACGCAATAACATCTTATCCTCAGGTGAGGTATGTAGCCATTTTACCCCTGTCCAAGTACAAGCTGTAATATCAAGTCCTTCCTTTCGTGGAACAAGAAAACCTGAACCATCAAATAAGCCTTGAAGATCACTTTTATCAAAAGCTAACACGACATTAGCCACAGAAACATAATTGATTTGATCTAGCACTGTAACATCGATGTAAGGATTTAATAAAGTAGATGCCGCAAACGCTGGAGTAGTAATGACAACATCATCTGCAGGCAACATTTCACCCTGATCGGTTTCCACCTGATATCCAGATTCTAACTCATGGATCGCTGTTGCTTTGGTTTCTAACTTCACAGTTGTATCCGCAAGATCATGAATGAGCGCATGAATGAGACTTTGCAATCCTTGACGGAAGGTCAAAAACATACTTCTTTTTGTCCCTGTATGGGTCTCCATAGGGGTGGGTGTCTTTTTCCCCGAAGACATTCCCTTAATCAAGCTACCATGCTGCTGCTCCATAACGCCAAATTGCGGAAAGGTTGCCTTTAAGCTTAGATGGTGGGTATCTCCAGCATAAATGCCCGCTAATAATGGCTCTGTTAAATTTTGCAACACTTCTGGTCCTAGTCTTCTAGAAATAAAAGCACCTAAAGCTTCGTCTTCTGTACTCTTTTTACGTGGAAGGACAAAATCCATCAAAGCTCTAAGCTTTCCTGGCCAAGAAATAAGCCCTGTGCTTAAAAAAGCAGATAGCTGTGTTGGAATGCCTAGAATAAGTCCTGCTGGCATCGGATGAAGTTTTTTATCTTTCACAATATAGGTCTTTTTGGCATTAGGATTCATCGAAACAAGCTCATGATCAATTTCTAGCTCCTTAGCTAGCTCAATCATAGCTGTTTTTCGGGCAAGGAAGGAATCCGGTCCTTTTTCAATTACAAAGCCATCCTTATGCAAGCTTTCGATTTTACCACCCAAACGATTGGATGCCTCCACGATTGTAATGTTAGGTACAATCCCTTTATTTTGATAGCTTTTTTTAATATAAAATGCCGTACTAAGACCTGTTAATCCCCCACCAATAATTACTATATTACGACTCTCATTATCAGTACCCATTATTTAAAATTCCTTCTCCCATATCTTTATTATGGTATCGCTTAATGCCTCCATATATAAAGGGTCTGTATTAAGCGAATCAATCCGCATCAGTCGCATATCTAGCTCCTTAGCAACAGTTTTCGCTTCAATATCTAAGTCATAAAGTACTTCTAAATGATCAGAAACAAAACCAACTGGAGCAACAAGCACATCTTCGACTTGCTCAGTACTTAATTCCTGTAGTGTATCAAGGATATCAGGACCTAACCATGGCTCTGCTGTACGCCCTGCACTTTGCCAAGTAAATTGCCAATTATGAATACCTACCTTGTCAGCAACAGCCTTCGACGTTTCAAGCAACTGATCTTGGTACGGATCACCCATCTCAAGTATTCTTGCAGGCAAGCTATGTGCACTAAACAACACCTTCACATCATCCCGTAATGCCCCTGCTTCTGCAAATAAAGCTAGCTTACTTTCCACACGTATAGCAAGTGCCTCAATTAGGCTTGGATGTAAATGATAGCTATGGACGAAGCTCATCGTGATGCCTAGTTCTTTGGCCCGTGCCTCAGCACGCTTAATATAACTTCCAACACTCATGATGGAGTAATGCGGAGCTAACACAATGCCAATCGCTTGAGTAATTCCCTCTGCATGCATGTTACTAATACCATCTTCAATAAATGGTGGTGCATGCTTGAGTCCTTGAAAGCATTTAAATGAAATATCAGCTTCACTCATTTTTTGATTTAAAGCATCCTGTAATGCCTGGACTTGATCATCAGTATTTTTTCTTAGCGGGAAAACGCCACCTACAATCGCCTTATACCGATTAGTTAAATCTTGTAGCTGCTCTGGGGTAGGTGGATTGCCTCGGCGGATATGCGTGTAATACGATTCAATTTCATCCATACTGACAGGAGTCCCATAAGACATCACTAAAACGCCTATTTTTTCGCCATTTTTTGTACTCAAATTCATTCCTCCAAGCTTCATTTTATTCATGAATCACCAAAATATATAGTCAACCAGTCATAGGTTATATCTTAATTTGTTTCGTTATGATTGAGATCAGATCCCCTTTAACGCTTCGCTAGAGTAGGATTGAACAAACTCAGTAAGCTCTCTTAACTTATCCAAGGACGCTTCTGGAAACAAGCCATGTCCTAAGTTGAAAATAAAGCCAGGCTCCTTAATGCCATCATCAATAATACGCTTTGCATAATCTTTTATTACATCAATAGGTGCAGTTAGTACATATGGATCCAAATTCCCCTGCATTGCAAACGCTCCGCCTGTACGAAGGCGCCCCTCCGAAATTGATACTCGCCAATCAAGTCCAATCACATCTGCCTGTAAATGACCTAACGATGGTAGAAGCTCACCAGAGCTAACTCCTGGAAAATAAATTTTAGGTACATCAAGCTCAGCAAGTTCGGCAAAAATAGAAGTAATTGTCGGTAACACAAAAAGTTCAAAATCATGAGGGGATAAGGCACCTACCCAACTATCAAATAGCTGTAACGCTTTACCACCACTACGAACTTGGGCTTTCATATATTCGGCAACCATACTTCCAAGCTTGTCCATCAAGGCATACCACAGTTGTGGCTGACTGTACATCATCGTTTTTGTTCGGATATAATTTTTAGATGGACGTCCTTCAATTAAATAACTTGCAATCGTAAACGGTGCACCAGCAAATGTAATTAAAGGCACATCAAGCTCACGATCCAATATAGATATTGTTTCTAAAATATGTCCTAGATCCTTCTCGACCTGAATCGGCTTTAAGGCATCAACGTCCTGCTTAGAGCGTATCGGATTATGTATAACAGGACCAACGTCCTTTACAATATCGAAATCAATTCCGATAGAAGCAACCGGATTCATAATATCTGAATAAAGGATTGCCGCATCTACACCAAGCTTTTTAACAGGCATCATCGTTACTTCAGCTGCAAGTTCAGGTTGTTTACATATTTCAAGTAATGTGTACTTTTCTTTTATTTTACGATAATCAGGGTCGTATCTGCCTGCCTGACGCATATACCAGACTGGAACTTGATCTACCTGCTCTTTACGACATGCTGCAATAAAATGATTATGAGTTGACATTGACATGCTAAAAGGCCTCCAATATTCATAATTTCGCCTAATTTATATTATGCCCTTTTTGAAAGACAGTAACAACCATCATTGACAATGAGAACATGACAAAACTATGACACCTAGGAAGTGAATTTTTTGAAAACTTGGAAATTAAATTTAGCTATTATATGGTTTGGACTTTTCCTCGTTAATGCAGGCATGACGATGATTATTCCTTTCTTATCGCTCTACTTAGCAAAAGACCTGAATGTCTTTAATGAAAAAGAAATTACAATATGGGCTGGTGCCATATTTGCAGCAAACTTCGCCACCTCTTTTATTTTCCAACCGATCTGGGGTAAGCTTGCTGATAAATATGGACGGAAGGTCATGCTCCTACGCTCTGGCTTTGGAATGGCGATTGTCACCTCATTAATGGGACTAGCTACAGCACCTTGGCATTTACTAGGGTTAAGGCTATTAAATGGTGTCATTTCAGGCTTTAATCCCGCAGCAGTCTCCCTGGTCTCTAGCACTGCACCCGAAAATCGGATGGGCTTTGCCATGGGAACGGTACAATCCGGTTCGGTTGCGGGTACCATTCTCGGCCCACTCATTGGTGGATTACTTGCTGATAATATCGGTTATCGTCCTATATTTTATATTACGGGTGCCTTGATATTAGTCGCTTCTTTACTTGCCTTGTTTTTCGTTAAAGAAAATTTTGATCGTGAGGAGGCAAGTCATACTCCGCAGGTCAGTGTAATTGCAGGTTTTCGTGAGCTTAATAAAACACCACAGCTCATTGTATTATTTACGATTACTTTTTTACTGCAGTTCGCTATGGTTAGTCCGATGTCCATTCTCCCCTTATATGTTGAAAAACTTCATGGGCTTGCTCAAAATGCAGCCTTGTGGGCAGGATTTACAGTAGCCGTTACGGGTATCTCTAATATGATTACTTCCCCGTTTCTTGGTAAGCTTAGTGATAAACTTGGTGCACATCGTATTCTAACCATATGCTTGATTGGAGCAGCCGCATCATTAATTCCCCAAGCATTTGTGCACACCGTGTGGCAGCTGTTGTTAATTAGACTTATTATGGGAATTTTCATGGGTGGTTTGTTGCCAAGTGTGAATGCACTCATTCGGCATTACACACCAGATGGAATGGAAAGTCGTGCATTTGGCTTTAACGCCAGCACATTGGCACTAGGAAATATGTTAGGTTCACTTGTAGGTGGTTTTCTGGCGGTATACATTGGCATTGAAGGGATATTTATTATCTCAGGCATATTGTTGCTTGGAAATACGTTATGGGCGCGTATGAAGCTCTATGGCAAATATAATAAGGCGGCTGTGCATTAGGAAGATAGGGCTGTGTATTAGCTTTGCTTTTCTTTTTAATCCCCTCTTCCTTATAAGGGGTATCGTTAACAAGTTATATCTCGTAAATAAAATTAGGAATGGAGAAAAATTTGAACTGGAAGAAGCCTCTTATACTCAAAATTGCACATTGTAAAGATAAGATCATACACTTTTGAGTATAACAGCGACTGGAAGTCAAATTTTTTGCAATTCCTTAATTTACGATTTTTTTGTTAACGATACACCTTCATCCTCATCCTACTTAACTAGAGCCAAGGCTAACCCATCATAGGAAGGTAAAAATGCGCTCATCAGCCGTTCATCTCGTGCAATCATTTCATTAAACTGACGCATCGCAAGTACAGCAGGACCATTTTTATCCTGATTTAAGGTTCTACCACGTAATAAGGTATTATCTCCTGCAATAATTGCACCAGGGTTAGCCAGTGAGATTGCATATTCTAAATAGTTAGGGTAGTTGAGTTTATCTGCATCAATAAAGAAAAAATCAAACCTTTTTCCTTGCTGGGCCAGCTTCTCCAAGCTATCTATGGCAGGGCCAATATGATACGTAACAATGTCTCCATAACCCGCCTTAGCCATGTTGCTATGAGCAAGCTTTGCATTGTCTGCACTAATTTCCAGAGATACAATTTGTCCATGTGTTTTAAGTCCACGAGCGAGGCAAATTCCACTGTAGCCACCTAACGCACCAATTTCAAGAATGGCTGTTGCAGAGTTAGCTCGAACAAGCATCGTAAGCAATCGACCATAACTTGCTGTGATCGATACATCATTAATGCCTTGCTCAACGATGGAGGCCCTCACTTGCTCCAGCATCTCATCCTTTTTATATAATTCATCGCCATATTGTTCTGGCGTTTTCATAAATATTGCTCCTCTCGATTGTATATACGTGAACATTGTCCTATACTGAATTGTATGGTTTTTATGTCTTTCCCACAAGTTAAACGGAGTTGATTCTATCATTATGTCTGGAAAATACAATTTAATTGCTACCTGTCCCATGGGACTTGAAGCTGTAGTCGCACGTGAACTAAAGGATTTAGGGTATCACGATACTTCTGTAGAAAATGGACGCGTAAACTTTACAGGTGACTTAATTGACATTTGTCGTTGTAATTTATGGCTACGCACCTCTGATCGTATTTTGATTAAAATGGCCCAATTTCAGGCTTTAACCTTTGATGAATTATTTGAAGGAACCAAAGCCATTGCATGGGAGGAATGGATTCCTGAGGATGGAGAATTCCCAGTAGAAGGCCGTTCGCTTAAATCTCAGCTAAGCAGTGTTCCTGCTTGCCAAGGGATCGTGAAAAAAGCAGTCGTTGAGAAGCTAAAGCTTGCACACCATGTCGATTGGTTTGACGAAACTGGTGCAAGATATGTCATTGAGGTGAATTTACTCAAGGATCAGGCACTCATTACGCTAGACACTACAGGTCCTTCTCTACATAAGCGTGGTTACCGCAAACATGCTTTAGAGGCACCATTAAAAGAAACGATGGCGGCGGCACTTATCATGCTAAGCCGTTGGAATCAAAACCCTGCACGTCCTTTTTATGATCCATGCTGTGGATCAGGGACACTCCCAATCGAAGCTGCCATGATTGCATGGAATATTGCTCCTGGCTTGCGTCGTACCTTTAATGCTGAGCAGTGGTCTGTCATTCCTGAACAGCTATGGCAGCAAGCACGTGAAGAAGCGTTTGACCTTGTTAAAGATGATATTCCACTTAACATTACAGGCAGCGATATTGATCCTGCAGCGATTGAAATTGCTCAAGCTTCTGCAAAAAGTGCTGGATTCGGTAAGGAAATCAAATTTTTGAACATTCCAGCCATCCAAGTCCAACCTGAGGGGGATTACGGCTGCTTTATTACCAACCCTCCATATGGAGAACGTATTGGTGATGATCGGGAGGTACGCAAGCTCATTACACAGTTAGGCAGATTAACTGCTGAATTACCAACTTGGTCTTTCTTTGCAATTACACCTACAGAACATTTTGAAAAGATATTTAATCGCAAGGCAGACAAAAGACGTAAATTGTTTAATGGTCGTATCGAGTGTCAATACCTACAATTTTTAGGTCCATTACCCCCACGTCATTAATTAAGAGAGGCAATGCTTGCCATTGTCTCTTTTTTCATCCCCATTTTCTTTACAGCATAATAAAAGGTATCCCAAGCCAACCATTCTATGGTGCTTTGGGGATACCTCTATTTATAATTCATCTTCTATATATTACCTTTTTATTCATCCTTTAAAGGATTAAAAGGTTTTGGCTTCTTCACAAATGGCGCTGCCTTCTCAATCACTTCATCCTCTGTTGGTGCGCTAACATATCTTCCATTTATATATACAAAAGCGCGCTTTCCACAAGGCCCACAATAGGATTTGCAGCCGATTTTAATCTCAGCATCAGGCGCCATTTTTTGTAACTTAGGAACCATCGTTTTTAAACGGATAAAATTGCATTTATCACATATACGTATATCGTTTGCCATTATTAATCCCTTCTTTTTGCCAAGGCTTTAATGATCGCCATGGTTTCCTTTAGAAGGATTCGTAATCACAAAACCCTCTTCTGGGAAATACAAATAGTCTATTTTTACACCTTCAAGCAAATCTTGTGTTGGATCATAAATAACATCAATCTCTTTATCTGTTGAAACGACATGATCCTTATCCGTTGGCTTCACTAGGTCCATACCATAATGAGCATGATCTCCATGAGCATGAGTGATAAACACTTTTAGCACTAGACCTTTATTTTCTTCCTTATCTAATTCTTTTTTTATAACCTTTGCCGCATTGCGGGTAATTTTTATACTCATCACGTTTCTCTCCTATCACATAGTTGGGCTAGCTATCATTACTATTGTAAAGAAACGTGTCCTATCCTGCAATACTTATCCCACCTTTGCCCCATGTTTGCCACAACTAGCCCTGTACAAATGTCAGCAAAATAGGTTCAATTTCCTCATAAATGTGATCAAATTGTGTCAACGGTAAGGGGTTAACGCCTTCTCCTGCTTCAAGCGTAAAGCCTGGACGTTTAAATTTAGCAATAAACCAGTCCTTATACCCTGCGTCACTTCCTGTTAAAGCAACTGCCTTATACTCCCCAGCTTCAGCCATTCGCTCTGCAAATTCACTACTATAGGCTGGCTCCAAGTCTCTATAGTTCCAATAAAGCTCTTTGCCCTGTGTGTGTATAGATAACACCCTAGCAAAGTTCTTTTCTATCGTTAATCTTGCTAATGCAACCGCCTCCGGTTCACTTAGTGCATGTTTTCCAGCATAATCCTGAGAGGCAGGAGCATAAACTCCTCTTCGGGCAACCTCCTCATCCCAATAGGCAGGAAACTGGTCGTTAAGGTCAACACCGCGAATATTTGCTTTCCAATGTGAGAAGTCTTTTTTTCCTTGGTTCCACTTAGTTAGTGGCAAATCAGCTGTATCCTCATTCCAGCCATCTTGGGACAAATCCACACCATCAGGATTCACCATAGGAACTGCACAAATAGAAATCCGAGAAAGTAAGCCTAGGCTCTCTGGCTTTCCGTCACACCATGCTCTAGCTAAATCCTCCATAAATTTTAGCAAAAGCGGGGTTGTAATCCACTCATTAGCATGCACCGCACTATTAATGTGTACCTGCTCAGTTCCAGTCCCTAATTGTAATGCAGGAATTCTTTTTCCAAGTACACTGTGACCAATCCACGTTAAATGTAGACAAGGATACAACTTTGTTAATTGATCAATATGAAGGATTAAATCCTCATAGCGATACCCATCCTGTACTTCCACTACTCTTTTTTTATTCATGACACATTTCCCCTTCCTGAGCATGAATAGTAATAACTCTAAGTCTTAAGCATGAATGAAGTATTTCATGAATCACTTAAGTAGGTGCTCTTTTAAATAAGTAATTGACAACACACCCACATTAGCGGAGAGACAGAGAGATTCTGAAGAGCGTCTCTTAAAACCAAATTCCATCAATCAATTATTCTAATCAAGGGAATTTGGTTTTAATACGGTCGTAAGAACTCTCTGGAACGCAGCCTCAATCATCATTGTACGTTTCAATTACTTTTACTCCCACTCCCCTTTTATCCCTGTCACATTTATCTCCGTCTTAAGCATGATGAAGTATTTCATGAATCGCTTAAGTAGGTGCTCTTTAAAATAAGTAATTGACAACACACCCACATTAGCGGAGAGACAGAGAGATTCTGAAGACCGTCTCTTAAAACCAAATTCCATCAATGTATTATTCTAATCAAGGGAATTGGGTTTTAACACGGTCGTAAGAACTCTCTGGAACGCAGCTTCTATCGTTGTTGTATGTTTCAATTACTCCCACTCCCCTTTTATACCTGCACGTTTATCTCCGTCTTAAGCATGATGAAGTATTTCATGAATCGCTTAAGTAGGTGCTCTTTAAAATAAGTAATTGACAACACACCCACGTTAGCGGAGAGACAGAGAGATTCTGAAGAGCGTCTCTTAAAACCAAATTCCATCAATTAATTATTCTAATCAAGGGAATTGGGTTTTAACACGGTCGTAAGAACTCTCTGGAACGCAGCAACTATCCCTCTTATGTTGTCATGTACTTATTTTTTTACTTCCTACTTACCGCAAGAAATATGAAATCATCGCCAAGACCACCAAATGTGCAGGATAAAACCCCCTCCATAACCAGCGAGGCGTCGTCCTTTGCTCCAGCTTATGCCACAGCAACGACCCATAAGCGATAAATACCGTTGGAACAATACTTGCTAGCTGAATAAACCAGCCATGGGACCACCAAAAGATTAAATTTAGTATGAAATGTGCAAAAACCATCTCCCATGATTTTAAATAACGAAAAATAAGTACTAGAAATAAGCCGTAGGCACCATAATCCATCGGTATCCATTCCATCACGATAGCAAAAGTAACTGTAACCCCCATAGCAAGCGTAGTGCTTTTAAACTTATCCAGAAGGTGTAACACTACACAGCATAAGCATAATGTCACAATAACATTTAAGCCTTTAATCCCTAAGGCAAGCTGAAATGGGAGCTGGGCAACAAGCGCGAGTCCAATCAACCTCAGTAAATACTTGGGACGAGAAGAGGTATATAGATAGCCTTGAACTAATGCATATGCGTAAATAGGGAAAGCAATTCTGCCAATTATCCTTAAACCAGCTTGTCCAGGAAAAAAAATGGCGCCGACATGATCAATTAACATCGTAAGCATCGCAATCCATTGCATTTATAATCCTCCAAAATAAACAAATTTCATCCTACAATTTTTATCTATAAAAAAGGGCTCAACCTTAAAATCAGTGCTTGACAATAGGCAAACGAAGCGGATGAGCAGAGAGATGGTGGAAAAGCGATAGCGGTACAATCTTTCTGTAAGAAAGATACTTCGAGAGCATAAACCACTCTCTGCTACGTAGCCTCCCACCCCAAACATTGTCAAGCACTGATTACTATATTGAGCCTAAGAAAGCTCATTATTTATAATAAATGAAAAAAACCTCTGAAGATACACTTCAAAGGTTAACATCCAAGTTTATATTAAAAATTATAAACATTCCGGTACTTGCCATACGACTGGTGTAATTTTGATCTGATCCCCTAGCCATGAGATAGCAATTTTTTGAAATAGTTCAGCATCCCCACTACAAAAGAACTGATGAACAGGGATATGATTTCCTGATGCTAATTGTCCTTTTTGATGGAGAACCGCACTAATCTCCCTTGCTGTTTCATCCGCAGAGCTAATTAATGTTACCTTTTCCCCCATCACTTGTTTAATCTTTGACTTTAAAAATGGATAGTGTGTACATCCTAGAATTAAACAATCAATCGGATTTTCCTGCATTTGCACTAAAGATTCCTCTACAATCTTTAATGCTTGCCGGGAATCTGATAAACCTTTTTCAACTAAAGGTACAAAAGCTGGACAAGCTTGGCTATACACTTCAATAGCTGGATTGATTTCCTTTAGTGCTATACAATAAGCATCACTAATAATTGTCCCTATTGTACCAATCACACCAATTTTTCCAGTCTTAGTTGCACTTATAGCAGCTCTAGCACCTGGATGAATAACGCCAATGACTGGTACGTCCAGCTTCGCCTTAATAATATTTAACGCAGCTGCCGTAGCCGTATTACAAGCAATTACGATCATTTTAGGATTGTATTGGACTAAATAATCAACAATTTGCTCTGTAAATACTGCTACTTCTTGTGACGAGCGAGGTCCATAAGGTGCTCTAGCAGAATCACCAAAGTATATAATTTTTTCACGAGGAAGCTGTCTCATGACCTCTTTGGCAACTGTAAGGCCCCCTACCCCCGAGTCTAATACCGCAATTGCTTGCTCCACGAACATACCGCTTCCTTTATACATAAAGTTGAATCCGAGTCTGTGCGAATGATTCATTGTGTTACTATATGTGTGTACAAGCTAAAATGTACCTATAGTAACCTTTTTCTTTATAACATAACAAAATAAACATAACGAAGAAGACCCATGTTACAGGTCCCCCCACTTAAATTATTTATTTGGTATTATTATGACTCAAAACCAAAATTAGTGCTAACTTCCGAGGAAACAGCTACGGCGTAGAAGGTGGCTTCAACCCCTGTTACAGTCTGATTTTCTTAAATTAGATCGTTATCGGTTTGAAAAACAGTCTGTAAAGGCGGACGTGTTCACTTCTCCACCATCCCTCTCCCCCTTTGCTATTTTTGCTTCCTCTCCACCACTAATTTCTTAGTTGAGCTATTATTATTTTTCTTCTTTTGTTTCTTCTACGCTTTCCACCACAACAACATCTTCAATGGTAGGTGCTGCTTCATCTGCAATTCCTAACAAAACTGGCTGGGCAGCTTCAGTGCTGTCTGAGGATACAGTAACAACAGGTGCCTCTTCCTCTTTGCCAGAACGCCAGTTTTGGAAGTCCTGTACAAGACCGTCTGCCGTATTTTTTACTTTACCTGCAATTTGTACAGTTTGTTCTCCTACCTTTTGTGCAACCTCAGTTGTTTTTTCCCCTGCCTTGCGCGCACCAACGGCAATGTCCTTACGAACTTCTTTACCTGCCTTAGGCGCTAGCAGTAATGCCGTTACAGAGCCGACAACAGTTCCTATTGCTGCTCCCCAAACCCAGCCTTTACTTCTTTTTACTTTTTGTTCTACTTCAGCGTTTACTTGAACTTCTTGATTTTCTTGACTCATGTCTCATCTCTCCCTAGTTGACATTACCCCTTATCAGGGCTAACGCCTATATCGTTAATGTATTATAAGCAAGTCGTGCTTGTCCCGACACTATAAAAGATAAACTATTTTTTCCCTATAAGATATGCGAAAAGTCCTATGTAGCTTTACTCTAGCAACAAGCCCCTGTCCAGCAAATTTAAAATTCAAAATCAACCGCAATGGAGCTTTCACGTACATCATTCATATAAGTGATGACCTTTTGATGCTCTGGGTGCACTTGGTAGGCTTGTAAATCTTCTAAAGATTCAAAAACAGCAATAAGTGCAATATCATAAGAGCGCTCAGTTCGAAGTATATCTTGACCAATCTCTAAGCTGCGCAACTGCTCTATTTTATGCTCAAGTCCTCTTAGTACAGTTGCTGTACGTTCAATACTGTCAGCTGAGCCATCCTTTAGCTTAAAAAACACAACATGCTTTATCAATGTAACTCCTCCCTTCTCTATTAAAATGATACTCAAGCACCATACACAAATACTATCATATTGCTAGAACTAGAAGCAAACGGCAACTCATTTGAAGTTATTACACTGTAAGGATGCCCTAAATTATAAATAATGATGTTTATACAATTTTCTATCAATCTACCAACATATAATATATTAAGTCCTTTTTTTCTAGGACAATACTAAATAAAGGGGGGATTTACAATGGGTTTATTTCGTTTTTTATTGAACTCACCTATTCGTATACGAATCAGAATTCTTCAAACCTCATTTGAAATTTTGAAATTACGTGTTGAGCATCTTGAAAAAAAACTAGCTTCTACCCATTTCCCCGACTATGAAACAAAGCAAAAATTGCTAGGAGCGGTAAACCAATCTATTATAGTCCAAACGAAGGAATATAAATTTGAAGGTACACTGATCGCAGTCCACAACAGTTCACTTGAAATTGCAGATGATAAAGCTCAACGAATTATTATCCCATTTACGAAAATTTGCTCGTTCCATCAATAAATTTTTGCAAACAAGGTCCAGCGTTTTCTTTGCTGGGCTTCTTCTTACTTTATAAAGAAAATAACGCCTTTGCACCTTTAAAAACACAAAGTCAGACAGCTACAGATGAAAATCTCTCCATAGCTACCTGACTTAATAGGACGTTATCATTCTATTAAAGCCTTATACTTTTAGACTGTACAAACGTTCACCTTGCTTTACTTCAATGACCTGATTTTGCTCTAATGCATTATACTGATCAATATTTGTAATAATGACGGGTGTAATAATTTCATAACCTGCCTGTTTAATGGCGATATGATCAAACTCCATGAGTAAATCTCCAACCACAACCTGTGCTCCTGCTTTAACATGTGGAGTAAAGTGTTGTCCCTTTAATTTTACTGTATCGATACCGATATGGATTAGCATTTCTGCTCCTTTATCACTAACGATACCAATGGCATGACCACTTTTAGATACGGAGAACACTGTACCATTTACTGGAGCCACGACACGACCTTCAATTGGTTCAATCGCAACACCTTTACCCATAATTTCCTCAGAAAATGCTGGATCGGGAACTGCACTTAATGGTTTTACTTCTCCAACGATAGGACTAAAAACTTCTTCATTTGCTACAGAAGCCTCTAACTCTATTGATATATCAACATTTTTAGCATCCACAGCTGGTTCCGCTACTACTTCAGTTATAACAGCCTCGACTTCATCTTCTTGGAAACCAATTACATAAGTAATTATTGCTGCTGCAACAAAACTGATTACCAATCCAATTAATGCGTAAATAAGTGTCGGGCCAATAAACATCGCAATACCAGGAAGACCAGCTAATCCACCCATAACATAAGCTTTAGTGCCAAACGTGCTCATAAATGCCCCACCGATTGCAGCACCGATTAAAGCGGCAATAAATGGCTTTTTAAATTTCATGTTAACACCATACATGGCTGGCTCTGTAATCCCCATTACAGCAGTAATACCAGTAGAAAATGCTAATGTTTTTGTTTTGGAATTACGACTTTTCCATGACACTCCAAATGCCGCTCCAGCTTGTGCAAGGTTCGCCGCTGCCATAAGTGGAATCATGTAATCAAAACCAAGAGTAGCAATTGATCCGATCATAATAGGTACTAATGCATAATGCATACCTGTAATAATTAGCAAGGAGAATGTACCCCCAACAAGCAATCCTGCAAATAATCCTGCATTGTTAAACAGCCAAGAAATACCGTCCGCTAAACCATTACCCGCAACAACACCAATGGGTCCTACAGCAATTAGGGTAATAGGAACCATCACTAACATAGTTACTGTTGGAACTACAAGAAGCTTTAAGGAAGCATGTGTTACTTTATCGATCGCTTTTTCAACATAGGATGCTAACCAGACTGCAATTACAATTGGAATAACAGATGAAGAATAGATCGCGGAAATCACTTTAATATTAAGGAATGTTGCCTGTTCAGGCCCTCCTAGTAATGCAGTAATGTCTGGATGTAATATCGCTGCACCGATCCCTGCTGCAATAAACATGTTACTCCCTAATTTACGAGCAGCACTTACTGCTAGCAGGATAGGTAGGAAATAAAATGCCCCATCCCCAATTGCCGCCATAATTTTATAAGTAGAGCCTGTAGCTTCTATCCAATTAAGCGCAACTAGAATCGCTAAAATCCCTTTAATCATACCTGCACCCGTGATCGCTGGTAAAATTGGGGTAAACATACCTGAAATAAAGTCTAATACGCCACTAACTGGATTTTTAGCTTTTTTAGGCTTATCCTCTGAACGGGTTTCACCTTTAGAAGTAAATGTTGGAGACATATGCTTCACTAATTCGGTATATACACCAGCTACCTCGTTGCCGATAATAACTTGATATTGCCCCCCATTAATCATCACACCCATGACACCATCTAATTTTTCGATTTCCTGCTTATTCGGAATTTTGTCATCATGCAAATTAAAACGAAGACGGGTCATACAATGTACCACTTGATCAACGTTTTCTTCGCCACCTACCATCTTTAATATGTCTTTGGACAACTTTACTTTATCCATCTTTTTATCCTCCTGAACACCAATTAAAGTATAAAGCTAAAATTTCCCATTAAAAAAACCTGAATATTTAATTACTCTCAAACGTCACGTTTGCAGTAATAAACATTCAGGTTTTGCCCATAAGATCGGTTACAATCCTGTTATTCACTTTTAACTACACGCTCTATATGAATCGTCAAGTACAACATTTCTTCATTGGATAAGGAACGACCATATATTTTCTGAGCATAATCTTTAATTTTCTCTGCACAAGCGTAGGATGAGCTGTATTGTTGCTTAACCATATCATGCAGGGAGTTGTCAGTTTCTTTGTTGCTGCTTGAAGTACCTGATAAAATTCGTTGTGCAAAAAACTTTAAATGGGTTAAAAAACGATAATAACTTAGAGACTCTTCATCTAAATCTATAACAAACGATCTTCTAACGATATTGATAATATCTTTAACAATATTCGTCATCGTTACCGTATCTCGCATCTCCACATTAAGCTGTGCATTCACAAGATGTAACGCAATAAAACCGCCTTCATCTTCAGGAAGCGTTACCCCTAATTTATCTGTAATAATCCCTAATGCTTTTACGCCAATCGCATATTCTTTACGGTACATTCTTTTTATTTCCCAGAGAAGGGCATTTTTAATTTCCATACCTAACCGATAGCGTTCGATTGCAAAATGAATATGATCTGTTAGAGAGATATAGATACTATCATGAAGTTTCCCACCTAAAACACCTTGCGCATATTGGATAATTTCATCAGATATATCCATATACTCCATAGGAATATCAGAAAGTAAAGTCATGAGCTTTTGAGAAACTTCTCGATTTTCTAGAGTGAAAATCTTCTCGATCCGCTCTTCTTCAATCTCATCCCCTGGTTGCTTCTTAAAAGCTATACCTCTACCCATTATCACTGATTCTCTGTGTTGATCGTCAATAACTGTAATGACGTTGTTATTCAACACCTTAGCTATTCTCATCCCCATCACCTTAGAACACTATTTGTAGTATGAAAAAAACGCTTACCTCTGCACTCTATAAAAAGCAAAAGCAAAACCCAAACCGACACCTTGTGCCTGTTTATGGTTTTGCCTGATATTTCAGTAACAATCCATGTTTAGTAAGTGTGTCTATTTGGTTCTATAACATACTATCATACTCATCTTAGGTTGACAACTCTAATCGACAAACACTTACAGTATTAATACATTAATTTACCAAATAACTATTTGTCACTCTTTCCCCTTGCTCTTTTACACCATCTTTAATCGTCCAATGTTTAGATTTAACTCTATAATAATATCCAGTAGATACTTTTCTATCATTAGAAGCAATAAGATAACTAGCATTTGATTTCGTAGAGGCTCCACTAGAATATACATCAATCCAAACAGAACCGTCCCATCTTTGTAGAACAAAACTTAAACCAACGGTTGAAACTTTAGATTTTGCATTGGTTTCAACACTAATCGTAATATTACCATCTTTTTTATTTGAAATTATTGCAGAACCGTTTTCTAAACTCTTAAAAGTAGGATCAAACACTGAAAAAGGCGTAATAATAATTCCTGATGGCTTGATTTGCTGAGCAGTGGGCAATGACGCTGCCTGTACAGCTGCACTAATAGTAATTGTACCAAACACAACTACACTTGCTAGCATTACAGCTTTTTTAAGATTAGAATTTTTTTTCATATTGATTGCCTTCTTTCCTTTTATAGTAAAAATAGCATTCAATATAACAACGATTACAACCACCTATAAGTTTCCTTTATTCGAATTTATATCTATTTTATTAAAAAATATTTCCAAAATCATATAAATTACTAGTTTGATCCTAAACTTAACCTCAAATATTTAGATTCACGCTCATCTCTTTAACAAAAACAGCCGTGCCCCTAATTCGAACGTCCATCTCATGTTGATCGCGGCTTACCTTCACTTGAACTCTTCCCTCTCTCCCCATTTCATGCCCTTGCTCAACTACAAATTGAATCTCATTCGCCTCTTGATCTACATAGTTTAAATAATAAGCTCCCATCACCCCTGAGGCAGTGCCTGTTACTGGGTCTTCTGTTGTCCCAGAATAAGGTGAAGAAAAATGCCTCGCATGCATCATGTTATCAGCATCACGAGTTTCAAAGCAGAAGGGATGTAACGATGCCTTAGGGTTTTCTAACAAAATATTAGGAAACTGAGAAGAATCTGGTTTCATTTTCGCAAAAGCACTCAGATGACGTATAGGAATGAGCAAAGTCCAAGTGCCTGTACTTCCATATACAATTGGTTTACTTAGGTCTATATCATCTGTAGTTAAATGAATCGCCCCTGCAAGCTTCTCCACATCCCCTTCAAACGGTACAAAACGGGGTTGATCCTGCTTCATTTCAATAAGTAATGTATCACCATCTCGCTCAAACTGAATTGGAAGCACACCTACTTTTGTTTCAATTGTGATGGATTCCTTCCCCTCTAATAAACCACGACTCTTCATACCATAGAGCGCCGCCATTGTTGCATGTCCGCAAAGATTAATCTCATGACCTGGTGTATAATAACGTAGCCGAACATCTGCCGTTTCCGATTTTAATATAAAAACGGTCTCGTTAAATCCCACTTCATAAGCTATCTGCTGCATTTCAGCTTCACTTAGATGTTCCGCTTGGAAAACAACACCTGCTGGGTTTCCTTTATCTGGAGTGTTTGAGAAAGCATCATAGTGATACACTTGAATGGTACGCTTCATGTTATCATCCTCTTCTTTTTAGTTTTATACTAATATATAGTAAAAAGTTTGAGTTTTATCTAGATACAGCAGTGATTTTCAAGTCTTCAAAAAAACGATATTTCCCAGAATGATAACCTTCTGTATCTTCTAGCCATGAATCGTAATCGTCATTCATTGAGGTCACTAGTTCACCCTTATAAAGTAAACCGGATGCATTATACACATATACATACAAATGTCTGTAGCCTTCTTTGGCCTTAACCTCGGAATCTTCTTTCGCGTCCTTTGCTTTATCATTTTGTACCTTTTGATTTTCTGTTTGCTCCTGCTCCATGCGTATAACATATAAATGATTTTGTAGGTAAGCCACTTGTCTAACACCAATTAGAGCAGTCGCTGATTCCTTTGGATTGCTAAAAGATGACTTCAAAACGGATAGCAAGCTTACGTTGTTTTTCATATCTATACTTACAAATAATACATCTCGGTTTACCTGGCCCTCTGTCACGATATTAAAGCTCAAATTCAATACGCCATTATTCTCATCCCGATAAACGTTATAACCATAGGATTGCACAACTGTTTTTCCCTCTAAAGACGGGTTTGAGACACTATCATTTAGATCAGTTTGTACATAGACATCGTTAACTTCAACGACTCCTATCTCCTTACCGGAAACGCTATCATAAGCTTGAATAACTAATTTTCCATCCTTAGACATCACAACTGCTAATTGTTTACCAACTGATTCTAAGCCCAAAACCTCAATATTTCTCGGTTGTTCCTTCTGAGTTGAAAGTGCATTCTCCTTTAAATCAATCGTAGCAAGCTTGCGCGAGTTGGATTTGTCTTTTTTCTGCTTAAAATCTAATTGATAAATGCTATTTTCGCCCGCATAAGCTGCATTGTTAGGGACTATAAAAAACATTTGATCATCCACATCCGTTAATCCATACTCTAGTGGATTGGTGAACTTAGTATTTGCCAACTTGTCATCCTTAATTTTTCCCAATTGATAGGTTATGGAAGACGGCACCACAGCACTTCGGGTCTGCTCCCCATCTTTTTTACTTCGATCCTGTTCTAAAATTTTAAAGTTTTGCTCCCCATACACAGTATAATATTTATCGCCAACCCCTAATTCCCCACCTAATGTATAAGGTCTTAATTCGATAGGCTGCTGCTTACGAAAATATTGTGTGGTTGCTTTCACCTCATGCCCGATCCAATCAAAGAAAGTTGTTTGCTTTCCATTTCGCAATACGCCACTTATTTTGACCTGTGATAATAGGGATGAATCACCTGATATATCTTTTACAACAAAAGATTCTTTCTCCTTTTTATCAAAAACACCCGTATACCAAACTACAACGACAGCTAGTACTGTTATTACTGCTAATGCAGTCATCATCCGTCTTGACCTGCCCATATACTCCCTCCAATTGTAAATTATTTTAACTCTGAGAACTGGCATAACTCTAATATTTCATTAGAACGATAATCGTTCCCATTTCTTTGATCATATTTATAAGCATAGTCTAACGCTGTGTTTTTGTAATATTTTCCCAATTGGGCTACATTACGACTGAGATGCAAACAAGGATGCTCCAAAGGAAGTCGCACATCAAATTGTATATTTTCTTGCTCTATACGTGAAAACAATTTTGATGCGAAGGCACTAAAATACATAATAATCTCAGGGTCCTCTTGGTTTAATGAGTGCACCACATTTTCCTCAAAAACTTCCAATGCTTTAATAGGATCAGTGTAAGTCAAATAACTTATATGTAACCCTAACTGAAATAAATAGTCTCGTCTTCCCTTTATTAATTCATAACCTTTACGCTGCCATTCATCTGCTTCTTCCTTAAGTCCTAAACGTAATAATGTCATTAACACCAATGGAATAGTCGTCTCTAAACTTACATCACACTTTAATTTCTCAGCAAGAATCGGTTCAGCAGCGTGTAATATTCCTTCATCATTACCTAATATTGCTTGAACACCTATGTGTGAGGCTTGTTCACATGCTTGACAATTACTCATTTCATCCCTTTCCATCGTCTGCACAAGCTTATAATATTCAATTCCCTCGTCTAGATCACCCATTCTAATTGAAACTATCATTTTATAATAATAATAGGTACGATCACTATAACCTTCAGCAGCAAAACGAAGCTTCATATCCTCAAGTAAGTTTTCAATCTGTATTCGATTAACCTCCGGAAAGCAGGTGATATGACCTGAAATATACATATATTTCCATAATAACGAATAACCACTAAGCAGCTCAGGATATTTATCCTTCATCCCTACGAGCCATGAAAAAGCAACCAATGCTTTTAAAGGGTATCCTTTAAAGGTGCATAAATCTACCATTTCCTCCCGTGCCTTAAACCCTTGCTCAATGTCTTTTCGCGTATCCGCTACTCTAACCGCCTGCTCTAACAAAGCAAGCTTTGCATCCCCATCCGGTAAACGTAACGCTTGATCCATCAATTCATCAAAGTCGATTGCATTGAATTCACTGTTCATTTGGTTCCCTTCTTTTCTTGATAGCTTTACTTTGAAAAAAAAGTCCAAGCTCCTTAATAAGAAGTTGGACTTTATTACAAGTGTACAATCAGTACTATTGTAAGCGATAGGTGGATAATTTTTCAACTAGTGTTACATGGTAACTATTTTTATTGCGGTGATCTAGCTTTTCAGCAGTGGCAAGTGCTAATGACTTGAAATAACGTGATAAGGCTTGCACATCACTACTTAGATGCTCACATGGATGACCTGTAGGCAATTTAACCTGATAATTTATATCTTCTTCTGCAAGTCTACTGAAAAGGTTAGCAGAATGTGCGTTAAAAATCATTACGTCTAATGGATCTTCATGATCCATAGAGGAAGCGACATATTCCTCGAACACTTCTAATCCTTTGATCGGGTCAGTTAACGTTAAATAACCTACATGCTCTCCTTGATGATACAAAAAGTCACGATTCCCTTTAATTAACTTGTAGCCCTTACGCTGTAATTTATCTGCTTCCTCCTTACGTCCTAAACGAAGCAATGGGAATAATACTTTACTAATTGTAACATGCGGAACCTCACCACAGCTCATTCCACCTTTAAGGATCGGTTCAGAAGCCTTGATTGTTCCTTCATCATCCCCTAGCCTAGACATGAACTCAACTAATCTATTTTGCTCACAAGCTAAGCAATCACTCATATCATCTCGTTCCATCGATTGTACAATTTCCCACTCCGCCTTTGCAGCTTCCAGCTCTCCAAACTCTGTAAATGTATGTCCTTTATAATAATGATAGGTACGATCACTATATCCTGCTGCCAAGTATCTTGTTTTCATATCAGCTAATAGGTTCTCAATTTGTGTACGACTAATATCTGCGAAGGAAGTAATTCGATCAAGCACCCATTTGTAGGACCATAATAATGAATATTCATCAAAAAGCTCAGGATTTTTATCATATTGACCTAATTGCCATGAAAACGCTACTAACGCCTTCATTGGATAACCATGAAAGCTTCCAAATTCCACAATTTCACTTCTCGCCTCAAAGCCTTGTTCTATATCTCCAGCAGCATCTGCAACACGCACTGCTTGCTCTAATATGTCCAGTTTGGCTTTGCCATCGGGCAAGCTATAGGCTTCTTCCATTAATTCATCAAAATCCATTTCAGCAAAATTCATATTAATTTTCTCCACCTTCCTGATTTACGCTCATTCCCCAGTCAATAAAACGTACAATTCCTTGATTTAATAACGCCATCTCTTGCCTACTCATCGGATAATGTCCCATCATTAAGGCATTGCAATATAGCATTTCAACTGCGGCCCCAATCATATTTCGATTCGTAGAATTAAATACTTTCTCCACAACAGGATTGTTCAAATTAAAATACAAAGTTGCATATGCAGAATCTTTAAAAGAAGCACCTAATGATCCAAGCACAGACGACAATACATCTGTTGTTGTTTCTTTCGCAGCCTCAAGCGAGCGGAGACTAGCCGATTCCTCGGATAAGGTGTATAACACTGGAATATCCTCAGGCTTAAAGCGTCTAAGCTGAACTTGACAACGAAACTTTTGCAATACACTATCTGCAAAACGAGTCGCTTCATAAAACTGCATTCTTTCTTCTGCCGTCACATCTGTGAATGACAAGGACACATCCTCAGGTAACAATCTCTCCACCTGAATATTTTGATTAATTAAAGGCAAGGCAGACAGTAGCTCCGCATCATATATATAACCACCATTTACAACAAGCATCGATTGGGCGGAGGCCACATGCGTAATTTGACGATATTCATCTAGGGTAGCAGTAAAATATATATGCTTATGCTCTGAAATTAAATCCCCCAAGGACTTTGTCCCAAACGTAGTTTCAAAAGGTAACCAAGCGTGAATAATAGAATAAAATTCAGGGTCTGCCACAGCCAGCGCCTTCATTGACAATGCATGCAAATGAATAATAGCTTGTAATCGTTCAGGATTATATTCCGCCATCGAAATTAATTCCTTACGAATCGCATCACCAAGTTCCTCACGCACCTGCTCTAATTTTTCATTTTCATAAAAATGCTCCCTTGAGGCCGTAGGCTGAAGCTCATCTGTCCAAACTAGACATTTCACAAAAAAAGTCCAATCAGGCAAAATATTTGTAGCAGCCTCGGATACAAGCATATGCTTCAAATAAACACGATGATTCCGCTTGGCATTCAGATTCACTGCATGTGGCAATATAAACGCAATGCCTCCTGTACGTCCAGATGAGGTTTGGAGTGGAATAAAATCTCGGAAACGTTCCCCAAGCAACTGTTCTCCAAAAGCCAGCACTTCCTCACGGTGATTTCGGGCTTGTAGTGGCTCCTTAACCCATACTGGTGATGTTGGATTAATCTGTCTCGTGTGCTCCTCACCACGCAAAATAATAGGGTAAGGTAATAAAGCACCATAATAATAAAGCCAGTTTTGCAAATTTTGCTCATCAAAATAAACTTCACAACCTGCTTTACAACGCAAATAAACCTTCGTTCCAGGGGATAGTGGTTCGAGCTTACGAATCGTATACGTACCGTCTGGCTTACCTCTCCACTCTAATGCGGGCCCACCTTTGGCAGATTGAGTGAGCATAACGATCTCATCACTCACCATAAAGCAGGACAATAACCCAATCCCAAAACGACCAATAAAAGAATCATTGTTAGATAAAAAATCATCGCCTCGTTTAGACGATTGACCAATCATCGCTAAAAACTCATGTACCTCTGCTTCATTTAGACCGATCCCATTATCCTCTACTATAAGGGTTGCTCCAGCACCAACACCATTCACTTCGATGTTAATTTGTCCTATGTAGTCCTCATCTGCTTGTGCTTGTCGTGCCGTAATGGCATCTACCCCATTTTGCAATAACTCTCGTAAATATACTTTGGGATTGCTATAGAGGTGGTTAGATAAAATGTTAATCATCCCACTTAAATTGACCTGAAAACGATAAGTATCTTGATTTTCCATTGTGCTACTCCTATCTTATTAAAATTAATTACTATGATTGAATCTAAATAAAGTTGAGTGATTGACAATTATGGAGATGGTTGCTACGAGACAGAGGGTTCTTCCAATCATTGTTAAAACCAGATTCCATTTATCATATCAACTTAATGGTTGAAATCTGGTTTTAAGAGATGAACGTTTCACTTCTAATTTAGTTCAACCTAATAATCATTACTTAACAAATATATGTGGTAAGATTATTTAATAAATTTAACCAAATGAGATAAGTCTGAAACTAGTTCGGCAAGTTCCACCAAATGGCGTAAAGCCAGTAACAAGTATTTTCATAGATTTCTCCTTTTTTGGCAATAGTAAGCAAGTACTAAAATCAGTTTAAAAGGAACGAATGTTTGTCTTCAAATTTATTCTTTACTATATGAGGAATAGGTAGGATAATGAATAAAAATTCAAAGGGGATGTGAGGATTGAAAATAAGAATAGCAACAATAGATGATTTACCCCAATTACTTGAGATTTATAATTATGAGGTTTTAAATGGCGTGGCTACGTTTGATTTAGCACCAAAGACAACCGAAGAACGGACTGAATGGTTTTATAAGCATAATTGTAACAACCATCCCCTTATTGTTGCGGAAATTGAAGGTCAAATCGCTGGTTATGCTAGCTTATCCCCATACAGGGATAAAGAAGCCTACAATTCCACAGTGGAGTTATCGGTATACATAGCAGCTAAGTTTAGAAATCAAGGTGTTGCAACTACTTTGATGACTGCGATCATCGATATGGCTCAAAAAAATAATCTTACCCATATGATCATATCCGTAATTACAGCAGGGAATGAGGGTAGCCGTCGGCTTCATGAGAAGTTTGGCTTCACATTTTGTGGTGTAATACCAGAGGTTGGATTTAAATTCGGGAAATACCACAGTATTGAAAATTACAGTTTAAAGGTGTAGCAACAAGGTTAAACCAATCAAAAAAAGTTGATTGGAAAACGAAATGTTCTCCAACCAACTTTATATTACCTATAAAAGTATTCCATAAAATTATTAATTAAGACAAGCGTCCACTATAATCCTCAAAACCAAATTGACGAATGACCTTTATACCATCCTTGTCATTGTAGCTACAGATCGAAGGTAGGTTAACGCCATTAAACATATGGTTTTTGACCATCGTGTAATGTGCCATATCACAAAATACGAGACGATCACCCGGTTTCAGTGGTTCTTTAAAGGAATAGTCACCGATGACATCTCCAGACAAACAAGTTAAACCACCTAATCTGTAGGTATAAGCATGTTCACCTGGTTCTCCACCACCAATAATGTTAGGACGGTAAGGCATTTCAAGCACGTCTGGCATATGACAAGTTGCAGATGTGTCGAGAATCGCAAGATCCATGCCATTGTTCATGATATCCAATACAGTCGTTACAAGGTAACCTGTGTTAAGGGCAATAGCTTCGCCTGGTTCAAGATATACCTTCACATCATATTTATCTTGAATATGATTGATACAACGAATCAAAGTATCAAGATCATAGTCAGGACGGGTAACATGATGACCACCACCAAAGTTGATCCATTTCATTTGATAGAAATATTGACCAAACTTCTCTTCAATCACTTGAAGCGTCCGTTCTAACGTATCGGAATTTTGCTCACACATCGTGTGGAAATGTAGTCCATCAATCCCTTCAAGCTCTTCTGGCTTAAAGTTAGCAAGTGTAGTACCCATACGTGAAAAGGGAGAACAAGGGTCATAAAGTGGTGTAGCAAGCTCAGAATATTCTGGATTAATCCGAATGCCACATTCAATTTTTTTTCCTTGAACAGCTTGTACCTTTTCTTTGTGTTGCTGCCACTGGCTAAAGGAATTAAACACCATATGATCTACATAACCAAGAAGCTCGTCCATTTCAGAGGGCACATAAGCTGGAGCATAAATATGAACCTCTTTACCCATCTTATCATGACCCAATTTGGCTTCAAATAAGGAGCTAGAAGTAACTCCTTTTAAATATTTACCGACTAATGGGAATGTAGAAAACATTGAAAATCCTTTTAGCGCTAACAAAATACTACAACCGGTCGCTTGCTGAACCGAGTCTAACACTTTAAGATTTTTTTCCAATAATCGCTCATCAACAACATAACTAGGTGTAGGTGCAGTGCTGAAATCAATATTCATTGCCATCACCTAATCCAACAAAGTTGGCGAGTGATCTTCTTGCCAAGGCAATCCATGTTTATTGAGTGCATCCATAAATGGATCTGGATCAAATTCCTCAACGTTGTACACGCCTGGTTTATTCCAAATGCCTTTAATGATCATCATTGCCCCAATCATCGCAGGTACACCAGTTGTATAAGAAATCGCTTGTGAGCCAACCTCTGCATAACATTCTTCATGGTCACAAACATTGTACACATAATACGTTTTAGGCTTGCCATCTTTTGTACCTTGAATAATACAACCGATATTTGTTTTACCTTTTGTTCTTGGTCCAAGTGAAGCTGGGTCAGGTAAAATAGCCTGCAAAAATTGCAATGGGATAATTTCTTCTCCATTAAATTGGATTGGCTCAATCGAAGTCATTCCTACATTCTCTAGTACTTTCAAATGATTAAGATAGTTATCAGAGAACGTCATCCAGAAACGAATACGTTTTACACCCTTGATATTCACCGCCAAGGATTCCAATTCTTCATGGTACAACAAGTAAATATTTTTAGGCCCAATTTCAGGCAGATCGTATTCTTTTTTATGTGAAAGTGGTGGTGTTTCAATCCATTTACCATCTTCGTAGTAACGACCATTAGCTGTAATCTCACGAATGTTAATTTCAGGGTTAAAGTTCGTTGCAAATGGATAACCGTGGTCACCCGCATTTGCATCTACGATGTCAATAGTATGGATTTCATCAAAATGGTGCTTTTGAGCATACGCAGCAAATACGCCAGTAACACCTGGGTCAAATCCACTTCCTAGTAAAGCAGTAATGCCTGCCTTTTCAAATTTCTCACGATAAGCCCATTGCCATTTATATTCGAATTTAGGTGTATCAGGTGGTTCATAGTTCGCAGTATCCACGTAGTGAACACCTGTAGCAAGGCAGGCATCCATAATGGTCAAGTCCTGATACGGCAACGCAACGTTAATGACAACATCCGGACCAAAATTTTTAATTAATTCAATAACCTCTTCGGTTTTATCAGCGTCCACCTGAGCAACTGAAATCTTGGTTTGTCCGCCATCTAATTTATTTTTTAGAGCTTCGCACTTTGCGATGGTCCTGCTAGCGATGCAAATCTCTTCAAAAACGTCCGGATTTTGACAACACTTATGCACTACAACACTAGCGACGCCGCCGGCGCCGATAATCAAAGCTTTTCCCAACATTAATACCTCCTCAAAGTTCCATATAAAAAATCAACAAAGCTGATTATACAAAAAACATCGCAAATAATCAAGAAAAACGACAAAAAATGATATTTAGTCAGCAAAATCTCAATATATTTTTAGAAATGCTCATAAATTCATAAAAATGCTCTATTTTTCATATGAAGCTATTTAAAAAAAGTTGAAAATAATCAGGATGAGCTATAACAACAGTATGCGCTAGTTATGTAACAACTATTAAAGGAAAATGTAAATGTATCCATTATCAATGATTATTAATTTTTATGCATAGTTTACGATTAGCTATAGATAAGCCATATAGTAGAAAGAAAAAAACTCCGTAAGAAATAAAAGAAACTTTTCCTTTACCTCAAAACGGAGTTATTTTGACATGGATTCACACTTAAGGTCTTGCAGCTGCTTCAATATATTTGTATGCCCAATGTTCCATAGGAACGTCGTTAAAGCTAGGCATAGCTCCTAGCTGAGCTAGCTCACGATGAAAAACTAGATTTAACACTTTCACAGCCTCTGCTCTAGTGATAGCTACATTTGGCTTAAATGTTCCATTCCCATAACCTTGCATTATTTTAGCTTGCTCAGCCGCTTGAATAGCAGTGTATGCCCAATGTGTTGCGGGTACATCGCTAAACGTGGTTGATTCTGCTCCTACAGCCGAAGAAGTCCCTTGGTTGCTCAACAGGTGATCCACAATGACAGCCATCTGCGCTCTTGTTACCTTTTGCTCTGGCGCAAATACAGTCTTGGAGATTCCCTTCATCACACCGTATTTTACTACTTGCATAATTTCAGATTGCGCCCAACTCTTAGTTACATCAGAGAAGTCAGGGGCCATATCTATTAGCTTCAAATTTAACCCTTTAGCTAGCATTGCTGCCATTTGTGCTCTTGTCACTACTGCATTAGGCTTAAAGCTTCCATCTGTAAATCCAGTAATATAAGGAACTGATTTAGATTGATCAAACAACCAATCGATGAGCTTTGTATCATTGAATGCAGGTGCCCACGACCAATGGCGCAACCCACCATATAGTCTCATTTCATCCATTTCCTCATCACTATAAAATTTAGCATGAACTTTAGTGCTCCCTAACTCCTTTAGTGCTTGATAAGCTAGCTTACTTGTTCGACTATCTGTGGTTGGATCTCCTTCAGCATGAATAATCCATAAAGGAATATCAACTAAATTTTTAAGCTCTTGTTTAAATACCTCTACAGAACCTGTATAATCCGCTACCGTATCCTTTGCCGCTATTGCGATTGCACCAGCAAACAAATCAGGATATTGCATCAAAAATCTAAGTACGCCCCCACCACCACTGGACACACCAACGACATAAATTTTATTTTTGTCGACCTTACCTTCTGCTACCATTTTATGAATTAATTCTTTTTGTGCTGTAAAATATTGCTCCATGATAGGCAGTTGCTCTTTATTTTTATAAATCGCCCAGCCGTAATTTTCAGGGTATTGAATGGCTAATACTGAAGTATCGTGACCAGACTCTGACCAGACCACAGCACCTTTATTTTCAGTTAACTGCTTTAAATTATCGGTACCAACCTCACCCCCACCATGCAACCAAACTACTAGCGGTTGTGGTGTAGCTGCTTTACTTAAGTTAAGGCGATATTTAAGTTCAATTCCATTACTTGCCTTAAAGCTACCTGCCTTAAAATCATCTACTGTTCTTGTATTTACTTTAGTAACGTTAGACTTATTAAAAGATAATTCAGGATATTTTACATTTTTAACTTCGAATTCAGATACATATCCGCCTGGATATTTAAAAGCCTTCACATCTAACATAATTTTATTATCTTTAATACTTAGCTTAATTCCATCATCCTCATAATTATTTTGAGCGATCTTTCCTTCCTTATTTAAAGGATACCCATCATAATTACCAGTGATTTCGAAATCCCCCGCCTTTAAATCTTGGTAAGGAGTCATATCGTTAACTTCAATTTCAAATGAATATACCATCGGTCCACCATCGCCTATATACGTGTTAGCAACAATGCCCTTTACCGTTCCCTTACTGTTACTGTTTTCTGCTTTAACTGTGTGAATTGGGAAACCTGCAACAACCAATGTCATCACAATAGCCACCATGAAGCTTAGCTTCATTTTTTTTAATGCCATACTTATTCCCTCCTGTAGTTTTTTTATAGGGTTATGAAATAAAAAAACCTGAACCAACATACTACGAAAAAATTCGCAGCCATGTTTTAGCTCAGGTTTCGCCCGTACAAAGTACGGTAACAATCCATTATTATATTTACTACCTTATCTAATTATGAAAGCGGTGTCAATATATAAATATAATTCCCACTAAACATTAAATACATAAAATTCATAAAAAATATTATATTGACATAAACTGGCATTCTAAGTATAATCCGACTATCAAGGTATATTAAATATGATTTAACATTGAAAGGAGTGATGCTTATATAACATAACTAGCTATAGCTTTATGTATTTCTGTTTACCTCGTAAGACCACCTCAGAATTGCTCTAAGCTCTTAAAGAACCTTTATGCTTGCCGCACCTGTGTTGATCAGAAAGAAACAAAAGCCATAAACAAAAAAGAGGCTTAAAATTAAAGAGGAGTGGATATTATGAGAAAGCGTTTAGCTTCCATCTTTGTAACCACAGCATTGCTTTTAACAACACTGGCACCGGCAGGAGCATCTGAAATTCATGCACAAGCCTCGCAAGTCCCTAGCTTTATTGATGAATTATGGGTTGCACCAGAAGGCTTATCTCAAGATGAGAAGGTGTATAGCTATTTGGAACAGCATAAAGATACTTTACAATTAGGAGCAGAAATTCAGCAAGAGCTAAAAATTCAATCCGCAGAAAAAGATGATCAAACAAACACAGAACACTATAAGCTCCAACAATACGTTGGCGATATTCCTGTATACGGTGCACAACAAACGGTGCACTTTGATGCACAAGGAAATGTGACAGCCTATTTAGGTAAGGTATTCCCTGATGCAGCAGAAATTGCGAATGGTGCTGAGGCAAAGCTGTTGCCAGAAGAAGCTATCGCCATTGCAAACAAGGATTCCGAGCAACAATACGGACAACTTGGTTCACCAGATAAAGCACCTGAAGCGAAGCTATATGTTTATGAACTAGATGGTAAATTTTTGCTCACTTATGTAACAGAGGTCACTGCGCTTGATCCTGAACTTATTCGTGATCGCTATTTTATTGATGCAGTCAGTGGTGATATATTACAAAAATATAGTTTAATAGGAGCGGCAGTAGGCACAGGTAAAGGTGTACTAGGGGATACAAAAACATTCACAACTACACAAAGTGGCTCTACTTATCAGCTAAAAGATACGACACGTGGTAAAGGAATTACGACGTATACTGCGCGTAACACTACTTCTATTCCTGGAACTCTACTAACAAGCACTAATAACAACAACTGGACCGATGGCGCTGGTGTAGACGCACACGCCTATGCAGGAAGAGTATATGATTTCTACAAAAATAAGTTTAATCGTAATAGCTTAGATGGCAAAGGCATGGAGATTAAATCAACTGTTCATTACTATCGTAACTGGAATAACGCCGCTTGGACAGGATCACAAATTATATATGGTGATGGGGATGGCGTTAATTTCAGAGCTTTCTCTGCCGATGTTGACGTTATTGGCCATGAATTAACACATGGGGTTACAGAATTTACAGCCAATCTTGAATATTATGGTCAACCTGGCGCATTAAACGAATCGATTTCAGACATTATCGGAAATACCATCGATGGTACAAATTGGTTGCTTGGTGATTTAATCTATACCCCTAACATTCCAGGGGATGCGCTTCGTTCCTTATCTAACCCTCCATTATACGGACAACCCGATCATTTCAGTAACCTTTATACTGGTTCACAGGATAATGGTGGTGTTCACACAAATAGTGGCATTAACAACAAAGCCTTTTATTTATTATCTGAAGGCGGAACCTTCCATAATGTCAATGTAACGGGAATTGGTAGAGACAAAGCCGTAAGCATCTATTATCGTGCACTCGTCTACTATTTAACAGTATATTCCAACTTTAGCGATATGCGTGTAGCTGCCATCCAATCTGCTAAAGATTTGTATGGTGTAAACTCCGCTGAGGTCACTTCTGTAACAAATGCATATAATGCAGTTGGTGTTTATTAAAAAATAAACAAAGCGTCCTCTGCATAAAAGTAGAGGGCGCTTTTAGTTAAACTTTATCTTTTTTATAATTATACTTCACGTTTCTGCTCTGGATGATAAATAATCCGTACGTAATCGTAATCCTTATTATCCATATCGCCCAAATACATGCGTTGATGCTCTGGAACAAGCTCATAAGCTTCCTTAAGCTTACTCCGTGAGTGTTCATTAGGATACTCTAAATAGTTGAAATAAGCTGCCCTACATTTTTCAATCACTGACTTTTCTCCTTTTACGCGACTACTAATATCCATAAACTCCTTGAATTTTTCTTCCACATCACAAGCATAACCTCCATCAATCACCGTCAATACCCCTAAATCATCCCAAACAATTGGCGTGCGTGTTTTGACCGAGGTAAAAAATATCCCTTCATCCCATAACTTACGCATTTGATCTAACTTAAACGTTAATTCAAAATGAGGGCAATAACAGATGACAGTATCATGACGGTAAACAAGGAGACGAACTAAGTAATTTCTACCACGATGCTTCATAAATATAGTAAACCCATCCCCTGGCTCAGTTGAATAACCTACCTCTTGGGTCACTACAAAATCTTCAGGTGAAGGTGAATATTTAACCCGACGTTCCTGCCAAAGCTTTTTTTCCTCATCAGAAATTTGATAAATATTTGTAAAGGAAGGGTTGAGTCCTCTCACCTTATCATGAATGTAATCCTGATACCGCGATTTATTCATCTGCCAATCGGCTGCTACAAGTTTATAATACCCTAAGCCATGGATTGAAATCCCTTCGCCAAGCGGGACCTTAGGCACAAGCCAACCTATATCTAGCTTTTCAGTTAGCCCCTCTAAATCTACTAATTCCCAGCAATTCACCATGCCATCTTCATAGACATCAATATAGTTAAAGAAGTATCTTCCTCCATTACATATAAAACCAGGCACTTTTACCCCTTCAATTGTTTTGGTCCTACGAATTTTTGACATTTCTTTTCTCCTTTTCTTGTTACTAAAGTGTATGTAAGCTTGAATCATTTGTGTCCAGCCTAAGTAAGCGGGTTATTTCCATGCTATCTTAACATGATATTCCTTTACAAGATGCTCTAGCCCTATCCTTAAAATAAAAGAAAAACAGGGTCGATAAACACCCACCAAAGATAAGTGTATCGCCCTATTATCGATTACTTGTATCCTGTATGAAGAAGCTGAACATAAGCGGCAACTTGAAAATAAATAGGCGCAACCTCCTGCTGCTTTCCTACGCCAAATACGTAATCACGACTATGCTGAATCAAGCTTGTAAGCAACGTAACTAAGAAGTCCATATGCAGGCTAGTACCTTGTAGCTTCATTTCCTCTAAAGTATCAATATCATGTTCCGCAAGCTGATCAATCCCTCTTAGCAGTAATTCTTGACACCAATCATCAATGGTACTAATTAAAGCTTCCTTCTGGTTCAAGCCTTCCCCCTCCTTTAGTATATGGCAAATGGACGGTGCTTGTTTATCCAAATTATAAGTCTAACAGTAGGCTTGTGACATGCCCTCCACTAAGAAAACTAATTGGATAAATCAAGTCATCCTCTATACGTACGAAGGCAATAAAATGACGATGCTTCTCATAGAAGGTTGCTTTCTCTAACACTTTCAATGCCTTCTCCCATTGTGACTGAAAAGGAATTGTAAACTGCACATGCTGCTCATCCTCAAGCAGTACATTCATGATGAGATTTTGAGATCTCTGATCAAAAGCACTCTCACAAATTTGTTGTACACGAAACAATACAAAGGATGGTGGTTTGCGTGTAAACAAGGAGGTTGTTGTCCCACTGTTGTAAGTAGAACATGATTTATGCTCATAACTTCCAAACTGCATATCCTCAACGAATTGACGTTCAGAAATAACTAATTTAGCAGTAGCGCTTGAGGATAACCGTCCTTCTTCATTCACCTTCATCCCCGTGAAGGAAACCTCTGATTTACTAAACTGCTTCAGCGATAAATCAAGCTGCCAAGGTGAATGCGCTTCATAATACTTAACATAATCAAAGGAGATATCGTCATAATAAATCGGACGTGATTCAGTATACGTGTAAATACGGCCATCCCCTAGACTATAAAAATAATACGTAATCCCTTTATATAACGATTTGCTTTGCCATGGTTCAGCACCAAGTCCATACAGATGGAGCATAGGCACCTCATAATATTTACTGCGAAAGCTACCTGTTAATTGTGCAAGCTCTTTCGCCCCAAGCTGTTGCTCCACTGGCAAAATCGATTGCCTGTGTAAAGCCTTTAGTGCAAGATACGTTTCTGTTATTTTTCCTAGTAATGTAACCATTGAAAAACGAATATGACGGGCAAAATAAAGCTCTAGCTCCGTTTTTATAGCATGAAGTCCGCGTTCGATGTTCGGTAAATCAGCGCTTCTTGCATGAACAGACATCGTGTCAAGTTGGATTGTGATCTCCTCTGGCAATCTTGTCAGTCCATTGCAAACTATACTTGTTAATAATTCCATACCTTCCTGTAAAAATCCTGCTGGAAAGGAGAGAACTCCCTTACGTGCAATAAGTGCTGGAGAATCATCGATCCCTTGATGAGCGCGATATCTAAGAAGAACCTCCAGTTTAATTAATTCACCTTCACGTTCCTTTAATGCACATAGCATTGTACCTTGCTCAGGAGTAAAGGCTACCTCCACCCCTCTTTTCACCATTTTAACCGTAAGTAAAGAGGATGCTGTAATCTCTAATTGCTCGTCATACCGCAGGCGAAAGGCAACCTCATCGATCATTGTAGGCGTATAGGATTGAAGCAATTCAGTCAATGGAATAGTAACAAGCCAACTAAAGTCTATTGTCTTATCCTTTTCCTCTAAAGCAACTTCTTCAAGATGGTTCTCTCGATAGTATAAAATAGCAATTAATACATGCTTGCATAGCTGTGAGGACGGACAACTACATGTCCAGGTGTCCAGAGAATTTGTCAAATAACAGATTGTATCATCGGACAATTCACACTTTACCTTGTCTAGTAAATCAAAATGGTAGGTGACCGTTAGACCCTTACTTATGTCCTTATTGGCGCGATTAAATAAGCCTTTATTACTGTAACGGACTAGTAGGTCATCCTCACACCGTGATATAAATGAATCAAACTGTCCCTTGAGGCTGGAATTTGCCACCCCGATCCCCTCCCCTATAGCTATACGCGACCAGCAGCACGCAAAATATCATACATCGTCTCACTGTACACACGTGGGGGGACTATACTAAGCTTCATCGCATCATTAGGTTGGAAATAATGATAACGTGTCTTTTTATTATTGAAAAAGCGTAATGCCTTTAGGGATATATCCTCCATCCCTTCATAATAAGATACACTCGTTCCACTAAATTCTAGCTCAGCAATAACTCCATCGTAATCCTTATATAAAAGATAATAGAAGCCTGCATCCTCAGCAGGACCTTTATACCAACCTAATTTCTCTAATGCTTTCGGGAATGCCGTTGGCGAAAAATCTCCTGCCGGCAAACTTGAGATTAATTCAGTATTTAGTTTTTCTTCCTCGTTCAAAAGATAAATTTGTCGATGGAGTTGGGTAAACGGTTGTATAATTTCATAGTCCTCTAACTGCTGTTGCCATGCCTGTAATGTCTCCGCATCCAGCTCAAGTGGCTGTACAAGACCAATCTTTGCATTTGCTGGCAATTCAAATTCCTCTTCATCCACAGTGTTAAAGGTTCCATCCTCCATATAACGGAAGGTATCTACTAGCTCTTCTCCCTCATAGACTCCCCAAATTAAGCCAATCGCAAATTTCTGCATAATGATATTGTTTACAAAAAGCTCCTGCCAATCTTCCTTGCTCCATAATCGTTGTTTGGACAATGATTCCTCTAAACGTAAAGCTTGAAGAGACACCATATTTTTTAAATCCTTTTTAAGCTGTGTCAAATACGCCTTTCCTTGAATAACTAGCTCTGGGTCATCCTTTTGCGTTGCAGCCGGAAGACTTTTCAACAGCTTGCCTGTTTCCTCATTGACAACAACAACTTGTAAATCTGCAGACACCTTCACAGTAAAGCTTCGCTCGCCATAGCTAATCGATTGCTCTCCTTGCTCATTAAAGCCAAGTGTGGTGATAAGTTTGTCCTCAAGCTGGGCTTGAGTTAAGTTCATATTTTCTGCGGCTAGCTGGAGTGCCTCATCAGCCATAGTTTTAACTTGGCGATTTTTGATCACACGTTTAAGTCGATCGATCATCATTAGTGCTGCCGTATCCTGCATAAACGATAATGCTCTAATCGCCTCAGCCGCTATCGCTCCACGACTATTTTCAGCCCAATCCTTGATTTGATCTCCTAACGTATTCATGACTTGTCGATCCCCAAATAAACAGCTTAAATATAACACCCATTTTTCCTTTGCAGGTGCGCCTTCTCCTATCCATAGCTGTAAAAGCTGAGCAGCAAATTGTGCTAATGAAGCTTGATCCACGTAGGCTGACACTTCTTTTAGCGTTAAATTAGGCTGGCTACTATACTCTAAAGACTGGCTCAGCAAATATAATTTAATGTTGTGGTCAAGTGGCTCTCCATTGTGATCCATTAAGGCTGGCATATGCTTTACAGGAATAAAGCTAAGACGCGCCTGCTTCTTGTCATCTAGTCTACTTCCCAATGCGGCATGGGCAACATGAATCCCTTGATCACTTGTCTCTAATAGAATAGTGAGCAATTCCTTCATAACGTCATTTTGCTTTTCCTTTAACAATGCAGTATAAGCCGCTTTACTGTCCTCCATACCACGAATGGCACTTAGCACCATTTCCTTGATCGTTGCTTTCTTTTCTGTTCTAAATAATTGCATGTATAATTCGGTATCTGGCTTACGGTTAAATTCCATTAATGCAATATTGTTGATCGCTTTAGAAGAATCCGTGAGTCCAAGACGAAGCGCTTCAGCAAACTGTTTTAGTGGTAAGCGCTCACGATTTGCAAATAACAGGTCGATTATAAATTGTCTAGATTGTGTCTCTAGCTTTTTAAATAGCGCAAGGGTTTGATCAATATGTGTACAAACAACATGACCAAATTGCTGCTGTAGCTCTGAGTTAGCGCCATAAGTATCTTCAGATTGAGTGAGAATACTTTCAACTAATGCCTTGCCATCTAGTGTAACATCATGCTCATATCGCTCTATTAAAGTTGAATAACTAAATTTATAGCCATCACTTAAAATCCGAATAACAAATGAAAGATTAACCTGGGGATGCATAAGCAACATAACAAAACGATGAAACTGCTCACTTTCCATTGGTAAAAATCCGATGGTGAACAACATTCGTCTTTGCTTACGGTCATATAAATTCTCTTTACCGTTTAAACCTTTATCCTTATCACCCTTCTCTAAAAAGTCTTCTATCGACAATTTCCCTTCTAAATATTTAGCAAAATAAGGGCTCACTCTAGAAATATCTCTTCGCTGGGCTAATGCTGAAATTACATGCTCCTCTAAAGTGCCTGTGAGTTGCTTTTGCACCTGTTCATTTTGTTCACTTAAAACTTTATATATAAACAGCTTAACAAATGGGTTTCCAACGATTTCATACGCCCGTAACGCTTGATCTAAATCACCCACAATTTTGTTACGCAAATTGTCCCAGGAAGGCCTTTGTGCATCTAGGTCAATTAGCAAAGTTTCAATTAGCTCATATGGCTCCTCATTACTTAAAATGCCTATAAAATCCCCTGGGCTTACGCCCTGATAAACATTCTTTTTCATCACTAAATTTTGTCTCATCTCAAATGGGAACATGTCATATAACACTTGTAGCGCCGAAATCAATTGCTCATCTATTCCATCTTTATGCTCTAAAAGAGCTTTTTTTCCGCCATGACGATTCATCCGATATAAAAATGCAGTAGAAACCTGCAACAAAATACTTTCAAATACATCTCTAGTTAACTGCTTCTCTTTATCTACACTAACATTAGAAAAATAATTCCGATGAAGCCGATCTCTAGTCGCTTGTACAAAATCAGGAGCAAGGTTTAGTGTTGAATCGTTATCCTTCAAAGGTAATGTATGAAGTATAATTTCTGATACACGATCATGAAGAGAGCTTTGTAGTATCTTTTCATCCCCTTGTAAAACAGCTTGAAGCAATGGAGGCAAAGTAGCGATATACTCCGCGGCTGTTGAAGGATTAATTTTTGCATATAAATCTAACAGCATTAGCAGCTGAGTGCCTTCATCTACCCAGCAAAGCTCCTTCCCCTCAAAATTATGATGCTTCATTCTAAATTTAAGCTCATCCTTAATAACCTCTTCACCAGCATATTTGCTTATCATCTGAAGACGGTATAACAAGCTTTCAAATTTATGAATATCAGATTTACTTTTCCCATTCAAGGCATCTACTTGAAAAGAATCTCCCAAGCTTAGGGAAAAAACATCATAATATCTATACGTACTACGTGACCATTTAGTGCTTGCTCGTAAAACAACAGCCGCCGCTCTATAAAATATTTCGCTATCATCCCTTTTACTTAACTTCGCTAGCTCTGTATAGGTATAATAGTGAAATGTGTTGGAATTTTGCAAAATATCAGGATATTGCTCTGTTTCACCAGTTACATACGCTACAATTTGATCGCTACGATCAATCGCCTTGGAATATTCATCAGAGCACTCCTTTGCAAACCTTTCAACAATTGCCATGACATCCATAGAAATAGATTTCATCTTATACTTCCTTTCCTATTAAGAAATAAAATTATAAACTTAATCAATTTATAACTTTGAAACGATAGATTTACGAAATAACTTCGCCAATCCACTCTGCAAGCTCATAAGGCGTAATTGCCGCAACCTTGGCTCCCATGTTTGTCAACGTTTGGGCTGCATGCTCGTTATATACAGGGCTCCCCTCAAAATCTAGTGCAGTCAGCACAACCAACTTACACCCTGTATCCATAATGTCCTTACATGCTTTATACATGTGCTGGATCGAATAACCTTCCTCTAAATCACTCACTAATATAAATAAACTTCTGCTAGGATTATCAATCAATCCTTCCCCATATCTTAATGCCTTCGTAATATGCGTCCCACCACCAAGCTGAACGTTCATTAATACATCTACGGGGTCCTCCAGCCTTCCAGTTAAATCTACAACCTGTGTGTCAAAAATAATAAGATGCGTTTTTAGCGCATTGATACGATAAAAAATACTCGCCATCACAGAGCTGTAAATGACCGAATTCATCATGCTCCCGCTTTCATCCACTGCAATGATGATGTTCCACTTGTTATAGGGCTGAATGCTTCCATCAAAATAAATACGATCTACCACAAAGCGATCCTTAGCCTTATCATAGTTTTTCAAATTTTTAATAATCGTTTTTTTGAAATTCAAGTTGCGTAACGATTGAACTCGACTTGGATTGTAGGGACTTTTTTTGCCCATAATGCTCGCCCTAGATTGTGACTCCAGCTTTCTACGTAAATCTTCAACAACTTTGCGCACAATTTGTTTGGCGCTGTGAAGCACATCCCCTTTCATTCTGCCTTTAAATTGAATTATATTTTTGAGGAGATCCATGTTTGGCTCTAATCGCTCTAGTAGCCGCTTATCTAATAACAATTCACTTAAACCATAACGATCTAACGCTTGCTTTTCTAATATTTCAACCGTTGTTTTAGGAAATAGCTCTCGCACTTTACTAATCCAAGTAGGCACTGTGAGTAAGGATTTTCCTTGTCCACCTTTACGATAACCTTGATCTTCGCCATATTCTCTGTCATACAAAAAGCTAAGCACTTCGTCCACTTCTTGATATACAAATCCCTCCTGCCTGTGCTCCTCCCCTTCACCATCTGTAGGCTGAATCAGCTTGTCGGCATGTGGACCAAGAACAAGACGCCAGCGATTCATCGCTTTTTGCTCTGGATCTAAATGAGGCTCCATTTCGCAAACTCCCTTCTCACCGCTTCATCTTGTGCCTTCGCTTCAACCAGTAACGCTTCACTAATCCCTTTTTCCTCAAGCACAGTCACATCAACTTGGTGAAACCCAGCAATTTGCTTCATAATAAGATTCACCTCAGCCGCCGTAAAGTTGGTGAAGGCTAAGCGCAGCTCAGGTGACATCTCTATAAACTGCTCATGAGATAAGGTCATAAATAACTCATTTAAGCTCTTTAAAAGCACATCATCATATAACAATACATCTCTAGCCGTAGCGAAAACGCCCTGTAAATAACTACTTATTAGCTTTACTTTTTCAGGTGTTCCTAACATATAGCTACTTGCTCTAGTGACAATTTCAGGTCTACGACTGTGATACGCCTGCGCTAAAATAGCAATGCAAGCTCCCTCTAGCATTGGAGCCAAATCAGGCAACTGTAATAAGCTTGCCAGATCATCAAGCAATCGCTCTTGATCAAAGTTAGCCTCATCACGTTTTGCCAGCATACCTAATGTCTTTAACGCCTGAATACATTGACGATGTTCATCTGGTTGACTCCGATAAATTTGGTGCAGACGGCTGACAGCCTGTTCATATCCTTGTGTGAGTAGCGGGACTAAAGAAGACTCGTCAGAGATCCCTAACAAGCTTCGATGACTATACATATGATTTAAGATGGACAACGTTCCACATAATGAGAGAAAACTTCCATCCTGAAGTAAAGCTTCCTTAAGTGCTATATACAATGATTCTGATAATGCTTCAAGTCCCATTCGGTGCGATTCCATTAGCTTTTTGGCATATTCTTTACTTTGATGAGAAGGAATTTGTGCAAGCTCCTCCTCCATTTTTCGCATCACAGCTTCTTTGACGGTACCCCCATAGCTGGCATACTCCACGAGCCTTGCCTCTACCAAAGACGTATACGTGTACGTCCAATTTTCTCGCACACGATGAATATCAATGTAGTTTACGAAATCAGGACCTGATTTTTTTGTGGCAAAACCAACGTCTAAATAGCTAGCACAATGTAATAAATGACTTATTTTACGATGCTTTTCATTGCTATACAGATCAAGCTGCTTACGATGCTGCCCTGTTGTTTTCATATGTAGCTTTAGGTTAGAACAGCTTTCCTTAAAATCCTTCACAATCGGAGGGATAAACTCATTAGGTGCAACCTCACCAATTTCATTACCTGTTAACAAGGTGGATAATAACTCCAGAGGCTTTACGTTGGCAAAGCTATCTTCCCCTTTAACAAACGCAGTTCGGATGCCATCCTGTAGCTCATAGACGCCACCTTCACGCTTGTGGCGCAATTGTGCCAACCCTTGAATCATCGCATAAGCTTCGATTCCATCTGAGGTTGAAATACTCTCCTCATTTTTGCGAAGCTCCTTTGAAAGAGTAGAAATTATAAACAAATTACTTTGTTTAAACACTTCTGTTGGCTTGCGAGCACTCAACTGCTTCCATATTTGCTGATAATAGTTTACATAAGGCATCCCACTTGCATAACCATTTAATTGATCCGCTTCTTGAAACGTATAGACCATGGGATAAATTTGTTCCTCGCCTTGTTGCTCATTAGTATTAGCACCTGAGAGAGCTGCTACTGCTGACCCTGATTGATTTAATGTGGGAGGTGTAACTAAACCGTAGGTATGAAAGCCTCCAGTAACAACAAGGGTTCGCTTATAACTTCCCTTAGCCCGTTCAATACAGTTACGCATAAAGGCTTCTCTAGCTAAATGTCCTTCTTCTGCTAACTGCTCATCGGTGTAGCACAACCTAGATAATGTACAATATGTAAATACCTCTTGGGCAAAAGCCGTAGGTGTCTTTGTAATCCCTTCAATTTCAAATACTTTCTCCCATAGCTCATTAAAACCTCTGCAATGCAGTTTATGACATAAGGAGGTCATAAATTGAGAGTCGGCAAGTAGGGACTCATCCTGAAACGAGGTTTTTGTTAGCTTTACTAACGTGTCATCATTCTTGGGACGAAAATTCAAATCAATGAATTGCACAGCGATACCTTGCTTGCTAGCCTGCTTTAGCACCACATACTCAGGTGAAAATTGTAGCATTGGGTAATAAAAAGAAGCTCGCTTATTGGGATTTTGTTCATCCTGATAGCTATAATACAAGCTTACAGGTGGTCTAGTTGCTTCGTCTGCAAGCACTGGAATAAGCTTATTTGCCAGCTCAGGACCCTCAATCAGCACGATTTCCGGATTATATTGCTCAAATACCTGTAACAAATGATAAGAGCAGGCAGGGCTATGATGCCGGATCGGAAAATAAACAACCTCCTGCTCCAAATTAAATACATGTTGTGTAAACAACTCATTTAGCTGTTCAACGCCAAAGTCAAGGTCAAGCACAAGCTTGTTCACCTCCTAATGCTCAATCCATTTTTTCTCTTGATAATAGGCATCCCACAATTCATTGCCTTTTGCCCGTTCCTTTACCACCTTAGCAAAGTATGTTTTTAGGACCTGAAGATCTTTACTGTTTTCTTTGGCAACAGTACCTAACATATTTTGAACTAACCGACTTAAGCTAATAAATTTTTGATCATAATAATAGGAAGTCATTGCACTTTGTACATAAACAGACACCGCTTCAGCAGTACTCATCACAGATTGCGGAATATCAATCTTATATCCTTCCTTGGTCATGCCTGTACGAAGCTCCATAAATGTCGTGGCAAGTAGCTCGACCACATCAATATCCACCTCAGCCTCTACACCGCTGTACATTAACAAGCTACTTGCTTGTGCTTGTATAATTTGCGCCTCCATTTTGACATTCCCAATTGGCTTGATCGTTTCAAAATTAAATCGACGTTTTAATGCACTGCTCATCTCATTTACACCTTTATCGCGGATATTTGCAGTGGCAATAATGTTAAATCCAGGTTTAGCAAATAACACCCCTTCACCTAGCTCCGGAATGTTCATGACCTTATCACTAATAATACTAATAAGACTATCTTGTGCTTCTGATGGGCATCTCGTAATTTCCTCAAAGCGGGTTAAAATGCCCTGCTTCATGCCATTGTATAGTGGCGAAGGAACAAGTGCTTGCTCTGAAGGACCTTGATCGAGCAGCATCGCATAATTCCATGAATATTTGATCATATCCTCTGTCGTTCCTGCTGTACCTTGAATCGTATTTGTACTTGTTCCAGAAATCGCCGCAGATAAAAGCTCACTTAACATCGTTTTAGCGGTTCCAGGTTCACCTACAAGCATGAGTCCCCGATTCCCAGCTAACGTCACAATTGCACGCTCAATTAGAACGTCATTCCCATAAAACTTACGAGTAATTTCAATCTCTTCCCCATCCAGTATGGCAGGTTGATTACGTCCAATAATAAAATCGCGTACATAAATAGGGGACAACAGCCAGTTTGGTGGCTTGACACCTTGATCTTCGTTTCTTAACGCAGCTAATTCTTTTTCATACAACACTTCTGCGGGTGGTTTAATCATTTCCAAAATACATCACAAGCCCCTCTCACCATGAGATCATACGTTCCATTTTAGCATAAAGCTTATGTAAATTAATCGTTAATTCAGCAATTTAGTTCCATTGTCCTGTAAAAGATCTACTATTATAAGCACATGCAATAACGTCTATAACTAAAGGAATAATCACTATTACCCATACTTATAATTTGCAAATCAAAAAGACCTTACTAAGCATACAAAGCCGAACAAAACAATGACCAAAAACCCGATTTCTTTATCATTTATTTATGATAGGAATCAGGCTTTCATACTGTATGCACCATATTAATTTAATTTTTAGTTTATCTTTTTGCGTTTTTTTACCGCTTTCCATCCACGCTCATGCACCTGCTGACGAATGGCCGATCTTGCTTGTTTCCATTCTCCAGCCGTAAGTAATTGGTACGTTGGAACCTGCCATATGGAGCCATCCTTTAAATGAAATAACCAGCTTTCGTAATCTAGCATCCCCCATTTACCGATCGTAGGTCCCTTTTCCGTTACACGAATAATCATACTCCACTCCAATTCCTTCCCCCATGCGCGGACAACCCTATCATTAAAACTAATGATGTAGTTTTTGGACGTAAATAACCTTTTTAGATAAAAAAGCCATAGTGGACCTGTAAATAAAAAACATACTATACCTAAAAAATAGAGGGGTAACATAAGCAAAAACGGTAGCTCTCGCATTCGATAACCTTCCACCAAAAAAACTACACCTATAATTAGAAATAGAAGTGTTCCCCCAAATCGTTTCCATAGAATTGAGCGTTGATATCTAATTTCGGTCACCAAATCCCTCCTACTTTAATGAACTATTATAAAATTGTTTAGGCTCATCTTGAAATTAGTGCTGACTTCAAATAAAAGGAATATGATTTTAACACAATCGCAAGAACTCTCTGTATCGTAGCTATCACCACTACTATTTTTATTTATATTAACCAATTATGTTGTAGTAGTATCTTCAATGCGTCAACTTGTTTTTTACCTAGTTTTTCAACAATTTGATTTTCCAACTCCTGCTTAATTTGAAGTAAATCATAACAGCATTGTTTACCCTTCTCCGTAAGCATTACGTGTTTATCCCGTAAGTTCCCTTCAATCGGCAGTATGGTAACATACTGTTTTGCTAACAGGCCTTGAACACATTTATGTGTACCTTGTCTTGAAATATGAATGATTTTACTAATTTCAGATATCGTCAGTCGAGTTTCTCTTTCCAATACAGCTAAAATATGGCCTTCGGTTTTATTCACATCATCTACACTTAACTGGGAGACTTTTTCCCGTAATTGTAAATGCTTTTCACTAATTAAATCGATTAAATTAAGTTTATTCAAATAGTTATCAGTCATAACATAACCTCCCATACTCCACTTACATTCATCATAAGAAAACTATTCAGCTATTGTCAAATTAGTTGACAAAATTAAAAACTAGATTTATTGTAAACTAGGTTGACAAAAAGAGGAGGTTTTTTTGATAATGGGACAAAACAAAAAACAAAGCTTAATTTTTACAACAATGATGTGTGCACTAATGGTGCTTGGAATGAGCATATACAATGTATTACTGAGTGAAGGGTTTTCAAATCAGCTATGGCGGAGTGTCGTCTTAGGTTATATACCAGCGTTTGTTGTTGCTTTATTTTTAGACCTATTTATTGTGGGCAAGCTCGCAAAATCTTTAGCAAATAAGCTAGTTCCAACTAGCGGACATGGAATATCGGTCAAAAAGATCATGGTGATTTCCTGCTTGATGGTTAGTGGTATGGTCTTGCTCATGTCATTTTACGGAGCGGTCTTACACGTAGGATTTACCTCACAGCTACCAAAAGCTTATCTTACCGCAATATGGACCAATTTTATTTGTGCCCTACCATTACAATTACTTATTGTTGGACCCAGTACACGTAAGATTTTCACTAAACTATTTCCACCTCGTTATACACTAGGGGCATAGAAGTAACTTAAAAAAGGCACTACGTTATAGCTTCACTACATATAAACGTAGTGCCTTCTCCTAACTTATTTTCTACTAAGATGAGTCATCCACTTCCCCTCAAACAATCTTTTTATTCTAAGGTTGTAAAAAGATCCCTTATTTCTCCTTATAAGTAAGAGAGAAAAACGGCAACTGTCAGATGTCAGGGAGAAGCACTTGTCGGTTGAATCCCCCGTTTATTCCACTCTCAAGCAACTTATGTAATAGGTTGCAACACAATCATTATACAAATAAACGTTCCCTAAGGAGGAAAATAATTATGTCTTGTTCTCAACCTAACTTAAACCCAATCACAATGTCTTCTATTCCACAACCTGTGCTTTCTAGTGGCTTCACACCAATTTCAGGGCAACGCCTTTATGTCTGTGATAACCCTGAACCATTGAAGCAAAGCACTTTTACGACACCTATCGTTACTCTATGGCAAGATTCAGTACCTAGTTCAACCTCTGTACGTTACCGCGTATTTATGTGGCATCATAATGATACTGCACAAACTATAAAGTACGGATTAACTGTCGGGAATGGCGGAACTAGTCCAATTACAGTAGGTTCAATTAAATACGAAACGACATTTACCTCTAATAATGGAGATATTCTAACGAATGCAGGTCTTTGTCTCTCTAAAGCACTTCTAGGACAAACGTTAATTACAGACAATACAACAGTAAGTGTTCCTAGTAACTCGGTAAAAACTGTTAAAGAATTTACACTTACAGCTGGGCAAGTTCGCGGACTCGTAATGGAGTTCACCCTCTCTAGTGCATCCGCAATGTCAGCTAAAATTCGCACAGTTGCGGCGAAAAATACTTCCGCTCTTCTTAATACATACCAAGGACCTGTAGTAAATACCGAAGGAACACACCCACGAGGAACTTGGAGCTATGCCGATGTCCAAGGTAGTAACATAACACTTACCGTAGGTAGCAACGGTGTATCTAACAGTGTTTCAGTTCTTGACAAGCAGTCACCTGTATTCCCTGGTACTTTGCCAAATAAAGCGGCTTATGGCGGGATCTATAAAACAAACTTAACGATTAAAAATAACTCTGGTGCACAGACTGTAAATCTTTATCTTAATCCACGGGGAGGACTATTTGTAGGCGCCGTAAAAGTAGGAAGTAATGGTGTAAACGGTATTTCCAAAACGAAGCCAACAGAAGTCGTGAAAATTGGAGCCTTCTCTATACCAAATGGACAATCTATCACAGTTCCTATTCAAGTGACCGCAGGTGGGGGAAGCTCGACACCAATCGCATTTTTTGCACAAAAGGCATAAGTTGTTGATCAAAAATAATAGCGACTCCTAATTTTAGGGGTCGCTTTTCTTTTATACTAATCACAGTAATCTATAGCTAATGCAAAAAAGGCGTCTACGTCTACAGCGTAACTATAAACGTAGCGCCTTCTCCTAGCTTACTCTCTACAGCAATGGTGCCGTTAAACAACTCCACGATTTTTTTTACAATTACAAGCCCTAATCCATTGCCATCTTTAGAGCGAGCAGGATCACATTTGAAAAACCGTTCAAATATGCGCTCCTTATCTTGCTCTGCAATCCCGATTCCTTGATCGCTAATTTTAACCTCAATATGACCTTGTTCACCTTGTTGCCTCTGCTCCTGCGTAAGAGAGATGCCGATCAATCCACCCTCACTTGAAAATTTAATTGCATTTTGAATCAGATTAAGCCAAACCTCCTGCAATAAAAACTCATCCCCTTGAAGCATCACTTTAGGTAACTCAAGCTCAAACTCAATTTGCTTTTTTGACCATACTGGCTCCAAAATTAAAATCGCTTTGCGTATTTGCTCATCTAATGAAAACAATGTTCCCTGCTCTCGGATAATACGGCTATCTAGTTCAGATAGTTTAAGTAAACTTGAAGATAGCACAGACAACCGTTCACTTTCCTGCACAATAATCTCACTATATTCAGCTAGTTCAGTTGAGGAGAGCTGCTCATCACGAATTAATTTTGCAAAGCCTTTAATCGACGTAATTGGTGTTTTAAATTCATGGGACACATTAGATACAAAATCTTTTCGCATCACATCAATATTTTTAAGCTCCGTTGTCATTAAATTAAAATCAGAGGTTAGTTGTCCAATTTCATCCTGTGTCGTCACATCCACCTGCACATCAAAGTTCCCTTTTGCTACCTCCATGGACGCTACGGACAATCGCTTAATCGGTCTTACCATACTTCTCACAAAAATTAAAATAACTAACGTACCAATGATGGCTGTAAAGAGAAAAACTGCACCATTAATGAGTCGAACCCGTTCAAACTCTTCATTCATTGCAATATTACGAATTGGAATATTAATAAAAAAACGCTTAGAAATCGCATGAATAACTACCCCAAAGGCCATTGAATTTAACAGCCACCACATACATAAAAATAAGACGGTAAATTTTCCATAAATCGATTTAAAAAGCTTTGGCTTTCTAGGTTTTAATTTCATACGTGCTTATCCACCTTGTAACCAAGTCCTCTTACCGTCACAATTTCAAATTCTTGAATATGCTGGAGCTTTTCGCGCAAGCGTCGGATATGAACATCCACGGTTCTTTCATCTGTTTCATTGTCCATCCCCCAGATTTCGTCCATCAAATCTTGCCTTGTAAATATTTTTTGTGGGTAGCTCAGTAGCTTAAACAGTAAGTAAAACTCCTTTTTAGGTAACTGCATTTCGACTTTTGATGAGGTTAGCGTTAAATTTTCATAATTGAGAGTAATGTCGCCCACCACAATTTTATGCTCATTCGAAATTTTGGCGCGCCGTAACAACGCAGCTACTCTTAACAGCATTTCATCAAAATCAATCGGCTTGACCATATAGTCGTCACTACCTGCCATAAATCCCTTCTTTTTGTCTTCATAGCTCTCTTTCGCTGTAATCATCAAGATCGGTAAGTCCGGCTTATAGGAACGAAGCTCACTTGTTAACGTGTAGCCATCCATATTGGGCATCATAATATCTGCAATCATTAGATCAATATGCTCCTGTTCTACTGCCTTTAATGCCTCAACCCCATCTGACGCCGTTATCACATAATAGCCCTCACGACTTAAATAGGTTGTTGTTAGCTTTCGAATACTTTCGTTGTCATCCACTACAAGTATATTTAGCATTTTCCCCCTCCTTGCTTTAATTGTACCTTATACAATTTATAAGCTTCGTAACGCATCTATCGGATTTAATCTGCTTGCTTTACGTGCAGGCATATATCCAAATATAACGCCTACTCCTGCCGAAAATCCAAGTGCTAACACAATCGTAGATGGAGCAAGCGAGTAGCTGACATCCATAATATTTGTTCCTACATAAGCAATGACAGCACCAAGCACTAAACCAATTGCTCCACCAATCACCGATAAGAAGATCGATTCCATAATAAATTGAAGCTGGATTCGTCCCGGTGTCGCACCAAGTGCTTTACGAAGACCAATTTCCTTTGTACGCTCTGTGATAGAAACCAACATCATGTTCATAATGCCAATCCCACCAACTACGAGAGATATACCAGCAATCCCTGACAAAAGCACAGACATCATAGACATAATCGTCTGGAATGATTTGATCATATCTCCCATATTAAAGACCGTATAAGCGTTATCCTTGTAATTAAATGCTTTATTTAATACACCCTTAATGTTAATTACCGTTTCATCTGCTAAATCAGTATCATGTAAATATACGTCTAAGCTCGTAATGTTTTTCACATTTAAATTCCGTAATGCTGTCGTATAAGGCACTACAATATTATCGTTGCTAGCGCCAATCCCCAGCTCATTAGCAGGACTTAATACGCCTATAATCGTATACGTCATTCCATTAATAGTTAGCTTATGACCTACTGGATTTTTCCCATAAAAAAATTCTTTTTCAATATTGCTACCAATAACGGCAACGTTATTTTTACTCCCAACATCAATGGGATTAATGACTCTCCCCGTCCGAAGCAAGCTGGTATCCGTATTAAAATAAACTTCATTTTTACCCAATATGGATACATTTTCTTTTACTTTTCCATTATAGACGATGCCTGCTTGACTTTGTACGGTGGGGGAAATGCCAGTAATATTGTCTAACTGCCTAATCGCCCCGATATCACCCTCACTTAACCCTTGCTTTAGCGGTGTTCCCATGGCATTAACGGTAATTTTGTTCACACCTAATGATTTAACCTGATCACTAATACTATTGGTAGCACCTTGAAGTAACGTAATTAAGGCAATAATAGAGGCTACCCCAATTACGACACCAAGCATCGTTAAAAATGATCTTAGCTTATTGTGGATAATATTTTCCCATGACATTTTAATGCTTTCTAATATCATTGTACTTCCACCTCCTGCTCTGACAATCGTCCATCTAAAATATGAACAACTCTTTTGGCACGAGCAGCAATATGAATATCATGGGTAATCATTACAATGGTTCTGCCATCTTGATTTAATTCCTCAAATAACTCCATCACCTGTGCGCCATTTTTTTGATCCAATGCCCCTGTCGGCTCATCCGCGAGCAAAATCGTAGGTTCCGTCACTAAAGCGCGAGCAATCGCCACACGTTGCTGTTGTCCACCTGAGAGCTGGCTTGGCAAGTTTTTCATGCGATCTCCCAAACCCACCCGCTCTAAAATATGCTTTGCTTTCTCTTGACGTTTAGCGTAGGGAATCCCAGCATAAATTAACGGCAACTCCACATTTTGAAGTGCAGTCATCCGCGGTAACAATTGAAAATTTTGAAACACAAAGCCGATTTCCTTATTTCGAATTTTCGCAAGCTCAATTTCATCGAGATCATTGATATCATTTCCAGATAACAAATAAGTGCCTGAGGTGGGTACATCTAAACAGCCGATAATGTTCATCATCGTCGATTTTCCTGAGCCTGATGGACCAAGGATGGACAAAAACTGTCCAGCATTAATTTTTAAGTTCACGTCATGCAAAATGTGTAGTTCTTCCCCACCTAAGGTGTATTGTTTATTAATATTTTGCATATTTAAAATTTCTGTCATTACTTATCACTCCCACCACTACGCATAGGTCCCATAGAACCTGATCTGCCTGGGAAGCCTGTCCCGCTAGACGACACCTTCTTATACAAGATTGTATCCCCCGCGACAATTCCTTTTTTGACCTCAACTTTAGTTCCATCATTAATGCCTGTTTCAATTACAGTTTTGATCTCTTTATCGTCCTTGCCTTGCTTTAATACATAAGGCTGGTTATTATCCTCAAATAAAATTGTGTTCATAGGTAAAGTCACGACACCTTTTGCACTTTCTCCCGCCAACTGTACCTCTGCAGACATTCCTATTTTTATATCTTTATCCTTTTTCAAATCAATGCTTGCCATAAAGAACGTAATGCCGTTTACAATTTCCCCTTCTTTGGCCACACTCTGAATAGTGCCCTTTACTTCTTTATTAAGTGCGCTAAGCTTAACCGTTGCTTCCTTGCCTTCCTTCATAGAGGTAATATCGTATTCGTCCACTTTAACATTTACCTTTAAATGATCATAGTCCACAATATTCATTAAGGGTGAACCTGCCATCACCTGCGCCTGATCCTCTACTGCAATCGTAACGACCTCTCCATCTATTTTCGCTTGAATTTTTTCTCCAGCCGTCGTTGTTAGTAAAGTATCGCCTTCCTTAACCTGTTCCCCTTCAGCCACCTTAATATCTGAAACCTGTAGCATTTTGTCTGCGACCACATTTTGTCTATTTTTTGTTTCCACATTCCCTGAAAAGGAGTAAATCGTAGCAATGTCCCCTTTTTCTGCCTTTACCTGCTCATAAGCTGACGCCTTAGGCTTCATCCATTGCATAGCTGCAATTCCTCCAACTACCACAATCACTAAACCAATCCCTATCCATTTCTTTGCTTTTGATTTTCTTTTTCCACTCATTATCGTTAACCCCCAACAAAAATAATAATGTTACATTAAATCAGCAATATGAACTAAACATGAACGAAAAAAAGCTATCTTCCTATTGTACCCAGTACAAGAAAAAGATAACTTCTATTCAAAAAGAAAAACGTGCATGCTAATGTGCCTCTATCCTGAAATCAGTGCATGACCACAAGCCCAAACTAGCGAAGGGCAATTAATATTAGTCAAATTCCCCATCAATAACTTTATTTAAGTAGTCAAACGGGGTATCCAAAAACTCCGAAACGCTACATATGTCCCCATGCTGCTGATGCTCTGGATCATAAAACCCAATACGCTTCTTACTTGGAATCCATACAATCTCAAAGTCATAACTATCTATATCAGCAGACAATCGAAGTGCTTTTTTTCGTCCTAGCTTCATCGGGATCGTATCTATTAAACTATAAAATTCAATATATTGAATCGCACTATTATTATCTTCACATTCAAAACGTAGCTGATCCCCTTGTAAAAATTCAATAAGTTCTTTTGGAAGCTTATAGCTTTTTAGTTCAAGCCATTTATTTTCAAGATTATGAAACTCCTTAGGCTCATGCTTCTTCAGAAACTGCGCCATTTCATGATTTTTTTGACTCACTGCAATAGTATACGCTCGATCTCCGTCTTTTTCCTTATATGTTACATCTGCACCATGCTCTACTAAAAATTTAACCATAGCCAAATTGCTATATCTGGCCGCAACGGTTAATGCTGATGCACCATAAGAATAAACCATGTTAGGCTTATTATAATTAATATCTACCCCATAATTAATTAATAACTGAATTGTTTTCATATCATGATCAGAAACCGCCATCCGCCAGAGCTCTCCACCATGCTCTGTAATATCAAGCCCAAGCTCGTGAATGAGCGGGATATTAGACTTATTTCTATAATAAGCCTGTGCGTATGCGCCAGAACCAACATGATTACGCAGGTCAAGCTTAGCCCCATGTTCAACAACATATCTTATTAACTGCTCCTTGCCATAACGAACGGCTAGCAAAAAGGCAGAACCATGGAGGGAGTTTAACTCCACACCTTGATTAACGAGGAACTGAACGACATTAAATTTGTCCGCAATAATAGCTATTTCAAGTGGAATTAATGAAATAGAATTGCTCAAAGCAATCTTTTTATCGATATCCCAGCCAGTATCCAAAGCTTGCAGTAATGCATCAACATTTCCCTCATAAATTTGCACCGCGATTTCAGGTAAAGATTCGAAGTTCCCAATATCCTTTAATTTAAACACATCTCTTTCTCCCTTCATCAATTTCTCATAAAATAAGAAAATATGTTCCCCATCTTGTATAGTTTTAGGATACAATATAAGTAACTGTTTTAGCCAATGAAAGTTAGTGATGGACAGAAAAGAGGTCTACTATGAAAAGTATAATCGAACAATTATACATAGGAAAAATCACACCTGAAGAGGACATTATTCCAGAGGACCCTCAATATCGAGCCATTAGTGGGCAAGTCTCTAACATGATGGAGATGTGGAAAAAGAAATTAAGTCCTGAGGACTTTGAATTACTAGAGCAAATGCTAGATTTGAAGGTAGAGCTACATGCGATGCAAAATAAAGCTTGTTTCGTACAGGGGTATAAGCTAGGTGCAAAAATGACTGTGGAGGCATTAACCTAAAGCTTTTTCCAAAATTCAGTTCCTTCAAAAATCATTTCCTTCGTTAACACTTCATTATTAGACTTGTCATAACTAGCCCATGCTACACGCGTAGCAATCTCATTTTCACTATTTGAACTAATAGCTTCATTTACATGCTTACTGTTGTATTCGCTATACCTTACAGTCTTTTCGTTATGGGTATCATCCCAGTTATGCCATCCTTCAGGATGGATATGTTCACCCATATAGCAATCAACAAATATCGTTTGAGCGTACTCACGCCAAGGACGACCAAGAAACACATTCGTTACCCCATCTTCTGCCGTCAAATAGCAAGACTGAAAGACATAGCCATAACGACAACCTTGTGGGGTGGAGGCCGCCGTCACATATCCCGCTCCCCCATAGCAATGACGTAAGCTATGTAGCTGACAATGCTCAAAATAAGCGGTAGCTCCACCAAAAATAAAATCAACCGTCCCTTCAATATAACAGCGATCATACCATTGACGATAACTTACGTGGTGCTCCTTTAACTCCACACCCCCAAAATGACTTTGTTTTTTAGGCGCAGGAGGAAGTGGCCCTGTAAACAAGGTATCCTGATGACCTCTAAAAATACAGTTACGGAAAATAAGCTCATCTCCATGTGCGTATACGGCTAACGCTTGTCCAATCTCTTTCCCTTGACCCGCTGTATTGCAAATTTCTAAGTTTTCGATAATAACATCACAACCTCCAACAAAAAAAGTTGGAGTTGCAAAGGTTCCGATCTCTTGTCCTTGCTGATCCACTTCTTTAGCGTAGCGATTCCCCGTAATTGTTACCTTGCCTATGCCAATGATATGTAAATGAGAACGATAAATCCTCACCTGTTCCTCATAAGTGCCTTGCATAATATAAAGTACGGCAGGTTTTACTGGTGACTCTACTGTATGTTTTACAGCTGAGTTAATTGTATGCTCACACTGCTGTTCCAGCACATCAATCGCCTCTTGAATGGTTTCATAGTCACAAATCGAGGATTGACCTACAAGCAATATCTCTCCTTCACTTTCTGTTGTTTCCTTTGCTGACATACCCCTTTCCTCCTTCTCTTCCCAAACTACAAATACTTCTGCAAAAACTCCCGCCATAATACTCTCATTTGTAACGTTTCCATATGCCCACCTGTCGTAATGACGGCTTGGAAATGGTCTGGTACGCCAGCTTCTTTATATTTCTGTTGCAAGCCTTGGGCTAGATGCTTGACCCCTTCAATTGGGCACATTCGATCATCCTTACCAACTAAACTCATACGTGGTCTTGGCGCAATTCGTTCTTGAATTTGTAATGTTGTATAATATTTAAGCAAATTAGGCACATAAGAATAAAACCCATGATGATCCAAGCCACGCTTAGCAATTAACGTATGTGCATCCACCTGCCCACATAAATCAATAATAACCTGAACTCGCTCATCCAATGCAGCTAACCACCAACTCATTAGCCCCCCCATGGACATTCCAATTGTCGCAATACGGGAATTATCGATATCACTACGCCCAATCATATAATCTATCATTCTCATGTTATCGTAGAGCATCATTCCCCATAACACTTTACCTTGCCACAACATTTCTTTTACAAGCTCACTTTCAGTTTTACCTGAGCGCTCATTAAACCCCCACATATCAATACAACATACCGCATAACCCATCGCTGTTAGCTCTGCTGCAAACGAAGGCTGCTGTAAATATGGACTACCTAGGATAAGCTCTTTTCGTCCATGACTATAATTTCCACCATGAGAATGGTTGAATACAACTAAAGGGAAGGGCCCCTTCCCTACAAGCGGTAAAGCCACATAGGCAGGAACCCTTTCTATCCCGTTTAAATCTAGCATTAAGCTTTCTAACACATACCCTTCTTGCTCAGTTTTTTGCAACAGTTTGGCTGAAATGGGCTGATTTTGCGGAAGATCACCAAGTAAATTTTCTAATGGTATCATTTCCATCCTTATCTTTTTACCTTCCTTCTAATGCTCTTTCTACTGCTATTTCTACTGCTCTATCGGATTCAGTGCATCGTAAGGTACATTAACCTGTTCAATCAGTTCCTCAGGCTGACGTGTTCCTTTAGATTCACAGTGTATTACTGCAACATTTTCTCCATTTTCCACATAAAAGGCAGCACCTTCATGATTTTCAATCGTAACGCGATTAAACCGAATATCCTTAACATTTCCGAGGTAAAAACCACGATTATGCATATCCTGAATACCCGTCATCATGGCAGGACGTCCTGGCACCGCATCCTCTGCCATTGAAATATCAATATCCGTAAAGGTAATGTCGGAAATAGCTAGCTCAGCTAATCCATAGATGAAACCTGCTGAGGCATGAACTTGACGTGCCGTAATATTTGCAAAATGAATGCGTCTAAAGCAAGGCGTCTCTTCTGTGATCGGATAAGGATTTTTGTCCCATACATATTTTTCTTTGCCACGTGGGCCACAAAAATAATACAGGTTTAAAATAAACGGACAAATGACATCCTCCATAACAATATTGCTTACTCGAATATCCTCGACCATCCCACCACGTCCACGTCTGGATTTGAGCCGAATGCCCCTATCCGTCTGTTTAAATATGCAGTTGCTAATCGTTACATTACGAATATCCCCACTCATTTCACTGCCTAGCACAACCCCACCGTGCCCATGCACCATGGTGCAATTCGTAATCGTAATGTTCTCACAGACTTGACGATACGCCGTATCCTCTGTCCCTGCTTTAATAGCTATGCAGTCATCACCCACATCAATATGGCAATTGCTAATCCGCACGTTATTACACGATTCCGGATTAATTCCATCTGTATTGGGGGAATCAGCAGGATTCCAAATGGTAACATTATCAATTGTTACATTGGAGCAGCCACATGGATGAACTGTCCAGCTTGGCGAGTTGCGAAGCGTAACATCTTTAATCGTAATCCGCTTGCAGCCATCCAAACTAATCATTTTAGGTCTTGGATACGCTAATTTATCTACTGAGTTACGAAAAATATCCCACCAAGGCTGTCCATTCCCCTCTAACACACCAAAACCTGTTATCGATATATTTACTGCATCCTCAGCATAAATACACGAAGCATAAACTTCACGTTTTACGCCCTCCCATCTGGAGATTACGACAGGATAGTGATTAGGGTCTGTACTAAAGGATAATATCGCTCCAGGACTTAGGTGCAACTCAATGTTACTTTTTAAAATAATCGCCCCAGTATAAAACGTTCCGGAAGGAACATAAACGGTTCCCCCACCTGCTGCCTCTGCCGCAGCGATGGCACCTGCAATCGCCTCAGTACATAATTTATTTGAATCGCTAGTTGCGCCATAATGAGTTATATCAAACACTTGTAATGCTTGCATGTAGATTCTCCCTTGCATGTAAATTTTCATATTCCACACACGCCTGTAAAAATGCCCCTACACCTTTGAGATCGTTGCAAATGATAGGCTCGCTAATATAATAGGCAAAGCTGCCATCCCGCTGATCAGGTCCACCTAATCCCGCAACCATACAATTTTTGTTCAGGTTAACCCAGCCTTCTTTAGTTTCCAGTACAAACTCCGTAATGATACCCGCAAAAGCTTTATCCAAAGTTGTTTTCCATGCATGATCCAGCAAGCCAAGTCGTATCCCTTTTGCTATTGCATAGGCGATCATACAGGAGGCGGAAGCCTCTAAATAATTTCCTTTGCGTTCGCCTTGATCTACAACCTGATACCATACACCTGATTTACTATCCTGATATTTGCATACACTTGTAAGCGTATCTCTTAAAATGGCTCTAAGCTTGTTATAGTTAGGGTCTGTCACAGGTAAAAGCTCCAAAACATCCACTAGCGCCATGACATACCACCCCATCGAACGTCCCCAGAAGTTAGCAGATAGGCCAGTTTCCTTATGACACCAAGGCTGTACTTTTTTTTCATCCCAAGCATGGTACAATAAACCCGTATAGGCATCCTTCGTATGTTTATGACAAAGAATAAATTGCTTCGTTACATCACCCAGTTTGTCATGAATGTCCTGTGCATCCCCATCCTCTTGACCTTCCTCAAAGGTTAATAGATACTCTAAATAAAACGGAGCACCCATATATAATCCGTCAAGCCAGATTTGGTAAGGATATATTTTTTTATGCCAAAAAACGCCCTCCAACGTGCGTGGGTGGGATTGTAGTTGACTTCTTAGTAAATCTGCGGCTGCTTTGTATTTGGATAGACCAGTTTCTGCATAGAGCAAAAATAGCAGCTTACCATTATTAATATGGTCGATATTATATTCTTCCAAATGATAACCCCGAATCGTACCATCCTCTTGTACAAAATAATCGATGTTATCCTTAATATATTGTAGGTATTCCGAACGTCCTGTTTTGTTCCATAACCAACGGAATCCGTTCAGAACAACACCATAATCATATGACCACTTACCATGATAAACTTTATCCTCATATAGACGTGGCGTGCGTTCCATGATAGTTTTAGCTAGTTTTTCTGACCATGCCTCAGTCATTGCCTTAGTCATTGCGGAGGTCAACTCCTTTTCATAATTATTTAGATTAACCGCCTTCTTCTTACAGATAAAAGATAGTCAAAAGGTAGAGATAGAGTATGGGAATTCATTTAGTCCAATCTCTTCTAACTCTACCTAATGTTCTATCTACTATTTCTACTCTTGTTGGACCTCGCTTAAACTTTTTTGCTATCGTTTCATCTCTTCAGCATTATTTATGAATCGCTCTATAGGCTTCCTCATATTCTTGAATAATTTGCGCACCACCTGACTTTTTCCACTTTTCTACACTTTCTTTAAATGCTGCTACATCTGCTTTACCAAGAATATATTTATAGGTCGCATCTGTAATTTCTTTTTGTAGCTCAGAGCCTTGTGTGTTATAAGTCTCAGACTCTAGCGAATAAGCTGGGTTTAACACTGCATACTTCGCATTGTCTTGAATTAACTTATCTGATTGTTGCTTTAATGGGTCAGCTGAATGAATGCCATAGCCATATTCCTTGGGTCTTGAAGACGAGAATGGCTGTACCTCTTGCTGCCACAACGTATTGTCAATAATCGTCACTGCCTTATCTGCATCAATACTATAATGCACGCCTTCAATTCCGTTGGTCATCAGACGATACGCATCTTCATCCATAAGATCATTTACAAATTTAAGCACTTGTTTTAGCTCTGCTTCATCCTTCACTTCTGATCTTGGAAATGCAAGCAAGCCACCAATCCCATTGTTTGCAGCCCAAATTGCTCTATCTTTTTCATTACCAGTAGAAGTAATGTCATTCACTAGAACAAGCTCCATATTGTCTTGAATTCCTTTTGCCATATTCAATAGGTTTTTAGCATCCACTAATGCACCTACATAAATTCCCGCTTTGCCCTGTGCAAAGTTTTGCTGTTGATCTGTTTTAGCTGTTACTGCAAAATCCTTATTAATGTAACCGTTATCATAAGCTTGCTTCATAAAGTCCATCGTTTTAATATAAGCTTCTGTATCAAACTCTGGGGTCATTTTCCCATTTTCATCGACATGCCAATTGTTAGGTGTTCCAAAATAAGAGCTTAACGTTTTAAATGCGCCATAAATTAGGTCACTACGATCCATAAAACCAGTTGTATCATTAGCATTGTTTCCATCTGGGTCTTGCTCTGTAAACGCCTTAGCGACGGCCATCAGCTCATCTGTCGTTTTGGGTACTGGCAAATTGAGCTTATCTAACCAGTCCTTACGAATAATCACACCATTACGTGCTAAATCCTTTTGAAAAGGTATGCCATATAGCTTGCCACCAATGTAAGCAGATTTGCGTGTATCTTCTGAAATATTGGCGAGATTCGGGAACTCATTTAAATATGATTCCACTTCCCAAAACATCCCAGATTTCAATGCATTACGAACGGAAGAGTTGCTTAGTGCCGTTAGAGTTACAATATCTGCTAAGCTGTTTGAAGCAAGCGAAGTATTAATCCTTTCTTCCTTAGAGGCATCAGGTATCCAAGAAAATTGGATTTTTGTATTTGTTTTCTCCTCTAGCTTTTTTAGGATTGTATCTGTTGGAGGTGATGCAGTATGAAGCACATTTAGCCAAGTGATTGTTGGCCGCTCATTGGTTTCTGCTCCCGCCTTTTGGCCTGCTTCCTTTTTGCCTCCACCACAAGCAGTTAACAATAATGTGCTACATAATACAAATATACTTAGCTTTTTCCCCATACTTTTCATACTAATTGACTCCCTTTCATTTCAATTTTTAGTTTTAATAAATTTAATAAACGCCATCTTCACCAAACTTTTTAGCAAGTTTATTTGAACCTATTACTAGAATTAGACCAACTAAACCTTTAAACAAACCAACTGTAGTACTAAAGCTAAGTTGTCCATTTTTTAAGCCAGCCGTATAAATATACGTATCAAAAATTTCAGCAACCTCACGGTTTAAGGAATTTAATAAAAGATACATATGTTCAAAGCCTAAATCGAGTGTACTTCCAATTTTCAAAATTAATAATGTAATAATAACGGGGCGAATGGCTGGTAAAGTCACATGCCACGTTTTTCTGAGTCGTCCTGCTCCATCCATTTCAGCCGCTTCATACAATTGAGGATCTACAACCGTAATCGCTGCCAAATAAATAATGGTGGACCAGCCTAGCTCCTTCCAAATGATTTGCATAATATAGACGGTTCTAAGCCATTCTGGTGAAGTCAAAAAGCTGATTTTAGGTAAGCCAATACTCGAAAGCATCTCATTAAATACACCACCATCTACCGTTAGGAATACATAGGAAATCGAAACGATAATGACCCATGACATGAAATGAGGTATGTAGATGATGGTTTGAATTGCATTTTTAAAGAAGCGATGTCTGACCTCGTTGAGCATAAGCGATAAAATAATGGGTAACGGGAAAAAAATTAAAATATTCATTGCAAATAGGATTAATGTATTGCGAAGCAGCAGCACAAACGTTGGCTCTGAAAACAAACGAATAAAATGCTTAAAGCCTACAAACTCACTGCCAGCAATCCCTAAAAAGGGCTGATAATCCTGAAACGAAATGACAAGTCCACCCATTGGTAAATATTTAAAAATAACAAAATAAATAAAACCCGGCAAAACCATTAAATACAACAATTTATTTCTTTTTATTCCTTGCCACTTTTGGAGCTTTTCTGTTCTTTTTTTTGCCTTTAAGTCGACTTTAGCAACTAATTCTGTAACTGTTGAACCCTCCAAATTCTTAAGCCTCCTTCATCCATTCCTGATTACATTATCAGCGTACGAGAAGGGACGCATTACGTATATAATCATTATATGATAGCGGTTACAAAGCCTTATGTTACAAGGGTTTATAACAAATTCAACACGCTTAATGATCATATCAAAGATAATGATTATTCCCTCTTATCCCACAATTATCCAGCCTTGAAAATCATATAAGGATTTGATTATATACGGAACATAGTCCTGCTGATACATTAAAAATGTAAACGATTTCAAGGAGGTAGCTTATTCATGGCTCATGCACTAAGAAAAAAAGAACCACTTAGCAGTCGAATTTTTACAATCGTGAATCATACTTTACTTGTACTCATTGCGTTGGTTTGTTTATTACCTTTTGTAAATATCATCGCAAGCTCCTTTGCTTCAACCCAAGAGGTTGTTGCTAAAAAGTTCATTTTGTTCCCAACTACATTTTCACTTGATGCTTACCGCTATATTTTGTCAACACCTACTATATTTCGAGGACTTTCCGTTTCGATTGGAGTAACTATAATTGGGACGATCGTAAGTATGGCATTAACTGCACTTATGGCTTATGGATTATCTCGTAAGTACTTATTAGGAAGAAACTCTATTAATTTTATCGTTGTGTTCTCTATGCTATTTAGTGGTGGTATGATTCCTACGTTTCTTGTTGTAAAAAGCACAGGGTTAATCGATTCCTATTGGTCTCTCATATTACCCGTCGCGATTAATGCATTTAATATGATTATTATGCGTAACTTCTTCCAAGCGTTGCCTGAAAGCCTTGAGGAATCTGCGAAAATAGATGGATGTACAGATTTTGGTGTTTTCTTTAAAATTATGCTCCCGCTTGCGTTACCATCAATCGCTACCATTTCGCTGTTTTATGCCGTCTCCTATTGGAACACATATATGCACGCGATTTTATACATTACCGATTCACTTAAGTGGCCAATTCAAGTATTGTTAAGACAAATTGTTATCGTATCCAGCGGAATGCAAGCGGAAGCCACCTCTGTTGATGTGATCCCACCTGCACAAACCGTAAAGATGGCAGTTATCGTAATTGCCACGATCCCGATGCTGATTGCGTATCCGTTTGTTCAAAAACACTTTACAAAGGGTGCATTGCTTGGTGCTGTGAAGGGCTAAATAAATATAAGATTTTGTATTGTAAAAGCAATCTCAGTTCACTATTGAGATTGCTTTTGTTTTCTATACATACCAGGTGTAATTTGCTCCTTTTTACGAAAAGAACGAATAAAATTTTGCGAGTTCTGATATTGAAGTCGCTCTGCAATTTCTTTAATCGTCATATCCCCTTGAACAAGCCACTTCTTAGCAATTTCCAGCCGATAGCTCACTAAATAATCACTAAAGGTTGTCCCATATTCCTTTTTAAAAATACTGCTTAAATAATTTGGATTATAATGTAATCGCTCCCCAATCATTTCTAATGACAATTCCTGATCGTATTCAGAGCGAATGATCGTTGCTATTTTTTCAGACAAGCATTTGAACTGCTCATTCGTCTTTTCCTTCATACTTTGCACCATTGGAATAATGACTTGCTCTGTTAACATACGCTCGATTTCCTCAGGGTTACGTATGCCTAACAAGCGATGATACAAAGCATCATTATCATGGCGCATTAACACTTCCATTCCTAGTAACTGCTCTAGCTGAATCAAATTGTTGACAAACCGAACAAGCATAACCTCAAAATTCATCGAGCTTTTATTTTTATCTCTCATTTTTTCTAACAGTGTTGGTATTAGCTCACAGGCTTGCTGTTCATCCCCTAGACGTATTGCATCAAAAATACGCGACTCTATTTCTTTTGGATAATATAAAACAACAGGACCCGTCACAATCGCACTAATGTCCTCATAGAAAATAATTGATTCCTTACCTAGATTAAGCCGATAACGTAAAGCCTGCTTGCCCATTTCACAAGCTTCCTTACAAGCGCGTAAATTTGTATAAAAGGAACTAATCCCGATGCTAATCGATAAATTTAAATATTCCTTGGCGCTTTCAATTAATAGCTGGGCATCCTCCAAAATTTGCTTACGACTTTCTTCTTCTTCACCGTCAAAAAATAAAATAGTAGCTTGCGTATAATCATTTAAAATAATAGGTAGCATTCTTCGGTCACCCTGAATCTTTTCCTCAACAAGCTTATTAACAGCAAGTAGCAATACATCGCGATCTGAGCTTGCCCACTCGCCATACGAATCTAGCTGAATGAGCATCACTGCATATTTTTTTTGATCCCAATGCTCATATCCAAAACGCGGCATTTTATAGGCAATTTCCTTAGATGACATCCGATTCCTAAATAAGTTTAAAATAAATTGGGTTTCCAATTGTGGCATCTCCGCTTCAATCATATGCTCAAGGCTTTCCTTTTCCGTCACAATATGATCAATCGAAGAAAGAATCCATTCTATTTCATTTTTAGTTGAAGTTGCAGCTACAAGATTATGAGGTAAACTCGACTTTATTTTTTGAATTGGTTTTGTAAAATGAATCGCCGTAAAATAAGCAATGATAACGACCAGTAACGTAACGAGCAAGCCCATAATTACGAGCCCATATCTTGTCACTTGTAAAGCTTCTGTAATTTCATGTGGGTTCAATAACGTAATATAAATCCAATGATTATAAGCTGACTTTGCGTATAAAATTTGTGCGGATTGCTCTTTATATTTCAAGGTTATTATTCCTGAATGATTTTCGGTTAAATCCTGCTCCAATAGAGAGGGAATCATTGCCCCAATATTTAGGGTGTCAGCAGGCGTAGTCTCATAAAGGAGTTGTCCTTGTTGATCTAAAATAAAAACATCTGAATTTTCATCACTTCGAATCATTTGGTCTAACGTTTGTTTGGAAATATCCGATAAAGCAATCGCTTGTTTTTTGAACGAAAAAGCAGGTAACACATTAACAAATCGAATCCCTGTCTTACTTTTTGTCCAAAACAGTCCTCGATCTTTTTGTTTGATATAATTGTGATATAAAGCCTCTTTGTCATTCTCTGTTAAGTGAGTTAGTTTCCCATCAGATATTTTCCAATTTTTTTCTAAGCTAATTAAAGTATATTGTGTTTGTTCTAGCCCCATCGTAGCAATATAATTTAATTGCGTATTTACGTTGCGATAAGCGCTAAAATCCTGCTCTGTTATTGGGTTGTTGACAACCTCTTGAAACGAGCTTGTTGTACTATAAGTATTAAAGGCGTATTCTATCGTTCTAATTTTTTGCTCGAGGTTATTTTTAATTTGTGTAATATAGCTTTGCTTCGTGCTAGCCACCTTTTCAATCACTGAATTAGAGGTACTAATGTAAATGTAGCTTCCTAGTGTCGCCACTAGCCCTATTCCCAATATTGTGATTGGAATAAAGATTTTATAAAACATCATTCCTTTTCTCATCCTCATCCCCCTTTAAAATATGTAATCATTCCCAATTATAGCGCTTTCAATTTTAAGTTTGCAATGATTTTTTTAACGTGTGCATTTTAAAATTTACTTGATTTAACTGTGTTTTAGCATTACAATGAAATCGTTAACATTTAGATTGCTAAAGGAGATTAATTATGGTTACCATCAAAGACATTGCTCGGGTAGCCGGTGTGTCGCATACGACAGTCTCAAGAGCATTAAACGGGAATCCGCTAATTAAGAAGGACACGCGTGATCGTATCGCCAAAATCGCTGAGGAATTAAATTATGTGCCAAACTACAGTGCTAAAAGCTTAGTCACCAAAAAGTCCTATACGATTGGTCTTTTCTTTTCCAGTATCGAGCAAGGAACAACCGCAAGCTTTCTCGTGGATGTCATTAAGGGCATCAACCATGTGCTAGATGAAAACTACAATTTATCCGTTAACGGAATCGATAGTATTCATAACCTGGATACCATCGTCCCCCAACGCTTTGATGGCATTCTTGTGATGAGTCAAAGTGATGCCGATAACGATTTCATTTACCATGTAAAACGCTGCGGAATTCCGATGGTTGTAGTTAATCGTCAGCTTGAGGATTATAACATTATGAATGTGACCGCAAATGATCGGGATGGAGTTAAGGAAGCAATGAGTTATGCCATTTCGCAAGGTCATACGCGATGTGCAATCATTGAAGGCAAAGTTGGCTTTAAATCTTCGATTGAACGGAAGCAAGGGTTTATGGATGGACTAATGTACCATCAAATTCCGTTAAATCCAGCCTACTTTGTGTCAGGAGATTATAGCATGGAAAGCGGAAAGGTCGCGATGCAGCAGCTATTATCCCTTCACTCCCCGCCTACACTTGTATTTTGCAGTAATGATGATATGGCAATTGGGGCAATGAAGGCTTGTTATGGTAACGGCATCTCAGTTCCTCAGCAAATCTCCATTATTGGGTTTGATGACATTATGTTTGCACCCTATTGCAATCCAGCCTTAACTACGATTCGCAAGCCAATCATCGACATCAGCGAGCTTGGCACTAAAAAACTCATTGAATTAATGAGCGATTCACGTACAATTCCTACTCAGCTATTTGTTAAAACTTCACTTCGGATTCGGGAGACGGTTGCACAGCTATAGCGTTTACGTTTGGCTTAGTCAACCGTTTATATTTAATCAAAAATGTTAACGTGTGCATTAACTTGATTTTTATAATTATGAACTAAGTTATGACTATAAAAAATGGCTCAACTAAAGAATCGGTACTTGACAATAAGCCAACGAAGCGAAGGAGCAGGGAGATGGTGGAGAAGCGAACGCGTCCGCCTTTAAGGTCACAATTTCATCATTTCAACACATGCTATAAAGAAATTGGGACCTTAACAGCGGTTGAAGCCACTCCCTGCTACGTAGCCTCTTACTTCATAGATTGTCTAGTACTGATTATTGCTTTGAGCCATAAAAGGAGACAAAGTTGATGGCTAAATCATTATCTAGAAGCACTTTTCCTCATCTTCCTCAATTTCCAGAGCGTGTGATCCAATTTGGTGAAGGTAATTTTATGCGTGCATTTGTGGATTGGCAGCTTCATCAAATGAATAAGCAAAATTTATTCAATGGCAGTGCTGTATTAGTTCAGCCGATTGAACGTGGATTAGCCGATATGCTGGCGGAGCAAGACCAGCTTTATACGATTTTGCTTAAAGGTATTGAAAATGGTGATACCGTTGACAGTCATGAAATTATAACAAGTGTAAGCCGCTGTTTAAATCCATATACAGATTATGACGCATTTTTAGCTTTAGCTGAGCAAGATGAGCTAGAGTTTATTACATCGAACACAACGGAAGCAGGAATTACCTATGATCCAACAGACCAGCTTAATGATACTCCACCACGTAGTTTTCCAGCGAAGCTCACAGCTTTGCTTCATACACGTTATAAGCTAGGTAAAGCCGGATTTACGATTATACCTTGTGAGCTTATTGACCGCAACGGTGAAAAGCTAAAAGAAATTGTATTAAAATACGCGGAGGTTTGGCAGCTTGGAGAAGGTTTTGTGACTTGGCTGGAGCAAGAAAACACATTTTGCTGTAGCTTGGTAGATCGTATCGTCCCTGGCTATCCAAGAGATACTGCCACTGAGGTGGAAGCACAGCTAGGGTATCATGACAAGCTGATGGTGATGGCAGAGCCCTTCTTATTTTGGGTGATTGAAGGTCCTTCCTCCCTTAAAGCGCAATTGCCACTAGCAGAAGCAGGTTTAAATGTTGTTGTTACAGACGACATGACACCTTATCGTGAGCGTAAGGTTCATTTGCTTAATGGTCCACATACCGCCATGGTTCCCCTAGCTCTACTAGCAGGGCTTCAAACGGTGGAGGATGTAATGAAGGATGATACGTTTTCTTTATTTGTACAAAGGCTGATCGAAGAAGAGCTTATTCCTATGCTGGATTTACCACAAGAGCAATTACAAGCTTACGCCAAAGCTGTACAGGAACGTTTTTGCAATCCTTTTGTTCGTCATGAGCTAACTTCAATCTCTTTAAATAGTATTTCTAAATTCAAAGCTCGTTTACTACCCATCCTTTTGCGATATGAAGCTACAAAAAAACAACTACCATCCCTGCTTACACTCGCATTTGCAGCACTTTTGCTCAGCTATCGTGGAGACGTAATCTCAAGGCAAGATGGAGATGATGTGATCGCTATTTTTGATGAGGCTTGGGGTAATCCATCCCCGATACAGGCATTACTTTCTAATTCGACACTGTGGGGAATGGATCTTACTACTTTACCGAACCTAGTCACAAGTATTGAAGCTCACATCACGAATCTGGTGCAATTAGGCAGTCGAAAGGTATTACAACAACAACTTCAAGTGGAGGTGTAAACATGCGGCAATTCATAAAAATGAACGAAAGAGATAATGTAGCTGTTGCCCTCTCCCCTATTTCAGCAGGCACAAGGGTTGTGGTAGATGAGGTTACAATTACAGCGCTCCAAGATATTCCTCAAGGTCACAAATTTGCATTAGAGCCCATTAAGGCTGAGGCATCAGTGATAAAATACGGATATCCTATTGGACATGCAACGGAACTAATTGCACAAGGTGAATGGGTGCATACGCACAACGTAAAAACAAACCTTGCAGGTGAAGAGCAATATGAATATGTGCCAGAGCTCCACCCTGTAAAGTATCCAAAAAGAGACTTGTTCTTTCAAGGCTATCGTCGAGCAAATGGCAAGGTAGGTATTCGTAATGATTTATACATTGTACCTACGGTTGGCTGTGTAAACGGTGTTGCCGAGCTAATGCTTCAACAATTCAAGCAAAAGTATACCGATTTAGGTAGCTTTGACAATATTACGATCCTCAAGCACCCTTACGGTTGCTCACAGCTTGGTGATGACCACCAAATGACGCGCAGCATTTTGCTTGACGCTGTTCATCATCCTAATGCAGGGGGCGTACTCGTATTTGGATTAGGCTGTGAAAATAATATCGTCGCAGAGTTTAAAGAAGTGCTTGGTGAATTTGACGAGAGCAGGGTGAAATTTTTAGTTGCTCAAGAGGTTGGGAACGAGGTCGAGGCAGGGCTTGAGCTATTAGATGAAATTTATGAGGCAGCAATCAATGATAAGCGTGAGCCTGTTCCATTATGTGAGCTTAATGTTGGTTTAAAGTGTGGTGGATCAGACGGCTTTTCAGGCATAACTGCAAATCCATTATTAGGTGCATTTTCAGATTTCCTCATCTCTCAAGGCGGAACAACCGTATTAACGGAAGTCCCAGAAATGTTTGGCGCAGAAAAAATGCTTATGGCACGTGCAGAAAATAAAGAGGTATTTGAGCAAATCGTCGCACTCATTAACAATTTTAAACAATACTTTTTATCTTACGGCGAACCTGTATATGAAAACCCCTCCCCTGGTAACAAGGCTGGCGGAATCAGCACGTTAGAAGATAAATCATTAGGTTGTACACAAAAAGCAGGAACTGCACCTGTTGTTGACGTATTGCAATATGGAGAGAAATTGCGCAAAAAAGGATTAAGCCTATTGCAGGCACCAGGCAATGATCTCGTAGCTTCCTCAGCTTTAGCGGCAAGCGATTGCCATCTTGTATTGTTTACGACAGGTCGCGGCACTCCATTTGGTAGCTTTGTTCCGACAATAAAAGTAGCGACGAACAATCAAATTTACAATAACAAGCAGCATTGGATGGATTTTAATGCCGGAACCTTACTAGAAACGCCGATGGAGGAGGTGCTTGAACAGTTTATCGAATATATTATCGAGGTAGCTAGCGGAAAACCAACCCGCAATGAACAAAATGACGTGCGTGAGCTTGCGATTTTTAAAACAGGTGTGACGCTGTAGGTTATTTTTAAAAAGGAAACTGCAATTTTATTTCATAGGGAGACGATATTCATGTTTTTGAACGATGACTTTTTGTTAACCACAGATACAGCTAAAGTGTTATTCCACGATTATGCTAAAAAAATGCCAATTATCGATTACCATTGTCACCTTGATCCAAAAGAGATTTATGAGGACAAAAATTTTGCTAACATTACCGAGGCTTGGCTAGCTGGCGATCATTATAAATGGCGTCTTATGCGGGCAAATGGTGTGCCTGAGTCTCATATTACAGGGGATGCTCCAGATTACGACAAGTTTGTTGCATGGGCGGGAACAATTCCCTATACGCTGGGCAATCCATTATATAGCTGGACACATCTGGAGCTTCGCCGCTTCTTTGGCGTTGACACCCTATTAAATGAAAACACCGCACCTCAAATCTGGGAGCAGGTAAATCAAAAGTTAGCAACAAAGGAGTTTACGCGTCGTAGTCTTATTCGTGCATCTGGCGTTAAAATCATTTGTACAACCGATGACCCTATCGATGATTTACGTTATCATCAGCTTTTGCAGCAGGAGGAGGATGCCTTTACGGTATTACCCACCTTCCGTCCTGATAAAGCCTTGAATATTGATGCACCTGCCTTCACTTCCTGGATTCAATCCTTAGAGCAAGCGTCTAAGCAAACGATTACATCCTATTCGAGGTTATTATCTGCGCTTGAGCAACGTGTTGATTTCTTTCATAGTATGGGTTGCCGTCTGTCCGACCATGCCTTAGATGTATTGCAATATCAAGCAGGATCAGCCGATGAAGTTGAGCAAATTTTCAGCAAAAAATTAGCGGGTCAAGACCTCACACCTCAAGAAATTGCAACTTACCGCACAGAATTATTGACAGCACTCATTGGTTTTTATGAACAAAAAGGCTGGACAATGCAGCTACATATCCATGCGCTTCGTAACAACAATACACCGATGCTCCAGACATTAGGACCAGATACAGGTTTTGACGGTATCAATGATTTACCGCTTGCGATCTCGTTATCTAAGCTTTTAGACCGTGCTGAAAGCGAGCAAGGCTTGCCGCAAACTATTCTGTATTCGTTAAATTCAAAAGACTATCCGACACTACTCACATTAATGGGTTGTCATCAACGGGATAGCAAAGCCAAAATCCAGCTTGGTTCTGGTTGGTGGTTTAACGATACTCGCAAAGGAATGCGCGAGCAATTAACAATGTTTGCGGAGCAGAGTACATTACACCATTTTGTTGGTATGTTAACTGACTCCCGTAGCTTTTTATCTTACACCAGACATGAATATTTCCGCCGCGTATTATGTGAGTTAATTGGTGAATGGACTGAACGGGGAGAAGTTCCGAATGATACAGCGATGTTAGGTTCGATGGTCGAACATATTGCTTATAAAAACGCAGCAAGCTATTTCGGATTTCCGCAAAAATAAAATAGGATGAGTAAGATGGGAGATGGGGAAGTTCTGCTTCATTTTTCTCATTTCCCCTCTCCATTATTTAAAATTTATTTGGATAGAGAGGCTCAATTTTGAAAACAGTGCTTGACCGCTAGCTCAAACTAGCGAAGAGACAGAGAGATTTGAAGGTTGTCTCTTAAAATCAAATTCCCTTCGTAAATAGACTTCAATAAAAAGGTCTCAACTTAGGATTAGTGGCTGACAGGAAGCCATCATAATGGTCATAACACATATAATGGAGAAAGGAAGGTTTAGTAGAATGCAACCTACATTGTTTATCGCTGGAGACTCTACCGCGGCAATTAAGGGGGGAGCTGAAAAACCAATGGCTGGATGGGGAGAGTTTTTGCAGCCTTATTTTGGTTGTCAGCTTCGTGTTGAAAATCACGCGATTAACGGAAGAAGTACAAAATCCTTTTTAGCAGAAAATCGACTGGATTATATTGAAAAATGTATGAAACCGGGTGACTATCTCTTTATTCAGTTTGGTCATAACGATCAAAAAAAGGAGGACCCGACACGTTATACCCACCCTTATACTCAATATAGTCAAAATTTACTTCATTTTATAGAGGCTGCACACCGCCATCACGCCATCCCTGTCCTTCTAACTTCTGTAAGTCGACGCAAATATAATGAGGCTGGAGAGCTTGATCCAGAGGCAGTAGGTGAATATCCAAAGGTGGCTAGGGAAGTTGCGGTTGCTACGAATACAGCCTTATTAGATATTTTTACTGCTTCGCAACAGCTTTATTGCCAATTAGGTAAAGTCGCTAATAAGCAATTGTTTATGCATTTAGGTCCTCTTCAACATCCCAATTATCCTGGTGGGATTACAGATAATACACATTTTTCATTGGATGGTGCAAGACAAATTGCTAAGCTTGTAATCACTGCGATTATGCAAAATGACCAACTTGTGGATTTACAACAGTATATACAACAGGAGCTGATTAACGTATGAGCGAAATCAAATCCTTTTCCCCTCCATCTAACCCGTCTAGGCTTCAGCTTGGAGTAAGAGCACATGATTTGAAATGCAATAATATAAGTGAATTAATTCACAAATTAAGTGATTTTTCACTACAACATATTCAGTTCGCTGCTGCTAAGTCGTTTCCACAAGAAGTGCCCTCTCCCCTAGCGTTAAATACTGAACTAGCACAACGATATGGTGAGGCTTTTAAGCAAGCAGGTTTGGAAATCGAGGTTTTAGGTTGTTATGTTAACATTGTCCATCCAGACAAGAACAAGCAAAAAGAAGCAATAGATGCATTCAAATTGAATATTCAGCTCTGTTCTACATTGGGTGCAACAATGGTCGGCACCGAAACAGGAAGTATTGGAAAAGGCTACTGTGAAGAGAACTTTACAGCGGAAGCCTTTACTGCTGTGATTAAGGCTGTTAAGCAAATGGTTAAAGAAGCAGAAAAGCATAATGTGATGGTAGGCATTGAGCCTGGCGTCAATCATCCTTTATATACCGCAGAGCTGGCACATGAGCTGGTGCATAAACTGAATTCAGAACACCTTAAAATCATTTTAGACTGCGCAAATTTAATAACACCTAGCAATTATGTAGAGCAAGCGTCATTGTTTGAAAAAGCTATAGCGTTATTAGATCCAGCAATAGCTATCATTCATTTAAAAGACTTTATTGTTAAAGATGGCAAAGTTATTTTTGTTCCTGTTGGAGAAGGGTTGCTAAACTTTGACCCAGTACTCAAATACATGAAATATAAAAAGCCCAACCTAGTTGGACTCATTGAAAGTACACCTGAAGCTTCATTAGCAGACAGTATCAATTTTCTTCAAGAGAGATATGAAGCATTGTGAATTTTAGTCAATGTGGTTGGTAGTGATAGGCAGTCTAAAGTAAAAATGATACGCTCTCAAAAAGCAAAAGTATTAACATGTGTTGGACTGTTGAACAAGCCTTTGGGCTGCCTTACGCTATCAACCACATTTTTAATAACGTTTATAACTACTTCAAACAAACTTTTTGTTTTCCAGACTGATCAATAAAGATATAATGCTCATTTACATTAGGCTTAATAAACACTTCGAGCATCTCGCCAAACCCTCGCGCAAGCTTCATTGTAGGTAATTCTTCCTTATGTACCCAAAATACCTCCCCTTCTTCCCCACCTTCTATCAATTGGCCTTCAAAGCTAGTAGCCGTAAATAAAAATACAATATATCTATAACGTTCCTCCACCTGCGGAGAATCACTATACCAATTTTTCACGCCTACCATTGTTAGATCAGAAATTTTGAGTCCTGTTTCCTCGTAGATTTCCCGAATCGTAGAATCAACGATAGATTCTCCTTCCTCTAAATGACCTCCTGGGAAAGCAATACCTGTCCAGCTGCCTTTAATACGATTTTGTACAAGCACTTTACCTGTAACGGGATCTTCAATCATACACATATTTGTTAGCTCTGTCCGTTCCATTCCATGCAACTTCTTTCTAAATTTGATCTTTTTACATTAAGGGATTATAGCATAATTTTTTGTTGTATAGTAAAGTCGCATAGTAAAATGGATACAAATAAATAAAGAAAAATGACTATGTTAGAATAGCCATTTTCTTTAAGTTTAAACTACTTCTTTATTCAAATAAGCTTCTTCCGTTTGTCTCGATAACCTCTTTATACCAATCAAAGCTATCCTTCTTTATTCTTTCTAAGGTTCCATTTCCATCATTATCTCGATCCACATAAATAAATCCATAACGCTTGCGCATTTCACCCGTACCCGCACTAACGATATCAATTGGTCCCCAATAAGCATAACCTAAAATTTCACAGCCATCTAAAATAGCTTCCTGAATCTCGATTAAGTGCTTCTTCACATAATCTACTCGATATGGATCATGTATCTTTCCATCTTCACTAATTTCATCTATACCACCATACCCATTTTCAACAATAAATAGTGGCTTTTCATACCGATCATACAACTCATTACATACATAACGTAAACCCTTAGGATCAATGGTCCAGCCATAATTAGTTTTCTCTAGATAAGGATTGTCAATTCCCCTGCTTCCCCCAGTGGAACTTAAGATTGGCATGCCTGCTTTATGAGTAGAACTTAAATAGTAGCTAAATGCAAGGAAAGCACAAGTATGATCACGAATTAATTCAAGCTCACCCGGACGTATATTAAGCTTAATGTTATTTTCATCCCAGATTCGATAAGCATAAGCTGGGTAATGCCCTCGAAGCATCACGTCAGAATAAAATAACGATCTTCTTCGAAACTCATAGGCCTCAAATACGTCATCAGGGTGACATGTATTCGGATAAAAGGCACTTAACGATAGCATACATCCAACTTGATTCTGAGGCATAATTTCTTTGCCTAATCTTACAGCATGAGCGTTAGCCACTAATAAGTTGTGACTAGCTTGATATAGACGTTGTAAACGATCAGGTCCTTCCTCAATACGACAAGCCCCCGTTGCAAATGGTATTTTATGCATATTATTAACCTCGTTAAAGGTCATCCAATATTTAACTTTCTCTTTGTAACGGTTAAAGATCACTTCACAGTAACGATTAAAGAAGGTAATTAATTTTTCATTTTCCCAGCCACCATATTCATTTGCTAAATGTAGTGGTGTTTCATAATGTGAAATGGTGATCATCGGTTGAATACCATGGTGCAATAATTCATCAAATAAATCATCGTAAAACTGCAAGCCTGCTTCGTTTGGTGCATCCTCATCTCCCTTAGGGAAAATACGTGACCAAGCAATAGAAGTACGGAATAACGTAAAGCCCATCTCAGCAAATAAAGCAACATCCTCTTTATAACGATGATAAAAATCAATTGCCTCATGACTAGCATAAAATTTAGTAGGGTCAACAGCCATATCAGAAACACCTGAAATAATACCACCCCTTGAAACATCTGCGATGGATGGTCCTTTGCCATCAACATTCCATGCCCCTTCAGCTTGATTAGCTGCAATTGCTCCTCCCCACAAAAAGTTTTCAGGAAATACTTTATCGAGCTTGCTCATATGATTACCTCCCACATTTTATCATCATGCTATTACTATTTTTTCTATCCTACAATTGTGAAAATAGGCTCGCCTTTTACAACATCATCCTCTTTAGTAACGACTACATCTAAAAAGTCAGAGGTGTTAGAAACAATAACTGGTGTCGTAATTTCATATCCTTCTGCGATAATTTTCTCAAGATCAAATTCTGCTATTAAATCCCCTGCCTTAACGATATCGCCTTCTTTAACTTTTGGATTAAAGTATTTGCCCTTAAGCTTAACCGTATCTACACCGACATGAATCAGCAGCTCCGCACCATTTTCAGCAACAATACTATAAGCATGACCAGTACGAATTACCATCGCAATCTTTCCAGCAACAGGGGAATATACCTTTCCTTCATTCGGAATAATCGCTACTCCTTTCCCCATTGCCAAAGAGGAAAATGCCTCATCCTTCATTTCTTTTAGCGAAATCACATCCCCATTTAATGGACTTACTACTATTTCTTTACGGTAGGGAGATCGATTTGTAGTTACTTCCGCACTTGTATTTTCTGTAGTCGATTTTGTAGTCGCTGTTACTTCCTTACTTGTATTTTCTGGAGATACTTTTGTAGTCGCTTCTTCATCAACAGGATCATTAAATCCAACAATGTAAGTTAAGACTACGCTTAGTATAAATGCTACAATAAAGCCAATAACATAACCCATAAAGCCAGGTCCAACAAATGCTGGGAATGTCAAAATACTTTTAGGAACAAGTGCGACAGCAGAAGCGTGGTAGGCACCTGCAATTGCACCACCTACACCACCACTCAAGCACGCTATAATAAACGGTTTCTTTAATTTCAAATTCACACCATAAATCGCTGGTTCTGTAACGCCAAATAGACCTGTAATAAAAGCAGACATAGAGACAGTTTTTAATTTCTTGTTTTTTGTTTTAAGGAAAACACCTAAAGCCGAACCTGCTTGGGCAACAATAGCTGGACCATATAAAGGACTAATCGTGTCACGACCATATTTCGTAATGTTATTAAGCATGATAGGAATAAGTCCCCAATGAATACCAAAAATAACGAGAACCTGAAAAATAGATCCCACTACAAAACCTGCTACGATTGGGCTTAAATTATAAGTCCAACTAATCCCATTTGCTAAACCAGTACCTACATAGGTTCCAATAGGACCCAGAACCAAATAAGTTACAGGAACCATCACAACCAAACATAAAATTGAAGTGAACAAGTTACGAATGCTGTCATGTAAATGCTTTTTCAGGAATGACTCTAAGTAGGACAATATCCAGACAGCTAAAATAATTGGAATGACAGTTGTGGAATATTTCATCAAGACAACAGGTATGCCAAAGAAATCAATCTGGGTTCCTGCTGCTTGGAATGCTACGATATCTGGATACACTAATGCACCCGCAATTGCCATAGCAATAAAAGGACTAGTTTTAAATTTACGTGCAGTTGTATAAGCTAAGAAAAATGGTAGAAAATAGAAGAAGCTATCTGCCGCCGCGTACAACATTTTGTAAGTACCACCCGCTGGATCTAACCAGTTGAAGGTAGTTGTAACAGATAACAACCCTTTCAATAAACCTGCGCCTGCAAGTATTCCCAATAGCGGACTAAAAATACTAGAGATTAAATCAATTGCCTTGCCAATAAGAGAGCCATTACTTGTAGACGAACCATCATTACTACCATTTGACGAATTTTGAAAATTAGTCTGTCCTATAATTTCAGCATAAACATCAGCTACATTATTCCCTATGACTACCTGATATTGTCCACCACTTTGTACAACACTGATTACCCCATCAAGCTTTTGTAGGTTGTCCTTGTTTGCCTTACTATCATTCTTTAATGTAAATCTAAGTCTTGTTGCACAATGTATAAGATGACTAATGTTCTCTTCGCCACCTACATATTCAATGATTTGTGTTGCTAACTGCTTATACTTCATAGTTTCCTCTCCTCTTGAAAATATTTAAGATCCGTTGTTTGCAGCTTGTAACAAATTTTGTATAAAATACTTTATATAAAAAATGACCTGAATCTATGGATTTTGCTTAAAATCCATAGATTCAGGTCACGCCTGCCGAACAGTAACTTTCCTGATTAATAAATTCAGTTGTCTCTACTAATAATACGTTGAGTATGCATCATCAGATATAGCTTTTCATCGACAGACATGAAATGATTATATTTATCTTCCAACATTAGGTTTATTTTTTTCACACATTCATAAGAATCCGGATAATTTTTTTTCACTACTTCATACAGCACCTTATCATTATCGCCTAAAGCAGTATGATTAAATATTCGCTGTGCGAAAAACTTAAGATGTGTAACAAACCTAAAATAATTCATGGAATTTTCATCTAAAGTAATGTTGAAATGATATTCTACAATACGTAATATTTCCTTTAACAGCTTAGTTATATTCACCACATTATGCATTTCTTCATTTAATTGAGCATTAACGAAATGCATTGCTATAAACCCAGCTTCATCCTCAGGAAGTTCTATGTCAAACTCCTTCTTAAGCAACTCCAAACCGTATATCCCAATTTTGAATTCCTCAGGGTACATTCGTTTGATTTCCCATATTAGTCCGTTACTCACCAGATGTCCCTTATGATAACGCTCAATTGCCATACTAATATGATCTGGAAGAGATAAGTAAATATTTTCACTCAAGCTTCTCTTGAGTTGACGTCTTGCATAACTTATGACATCATCACATAATTTCATCGTTTCAGGAGAAATCTCATTTAATAGCTTTTTAAACTTATCATACAATCCTTTATTTTCAAGAAAGAATCGCTTCTCAATTTTTCTCTCGTCAATCTCATCCCCCGTTCGTTTTTGAAAACCAAGCCCTTTACCCATTAAGATCAATTCATTACCATGATCATCTTCTGCTGTAATTGTGTTATGGTTAATAACTTTTTTAATTTGCACCATAAACACCTCCTGAAAAAATACAATAAAAAAGACCTTAACAAAGATTCCCCTTGTTAAGGTCTTGCCTGCATAATCAGTAACAATCCTTAAAGATACATTCAGTTTAAGAAAACGGATTCATTAACTTCAAAGTCATTATAGCTTTAATACTTTATTAATGTCAACGCTTATTTTAAAGTTAATTTATTCCAATGTAACCATGACAGGATAATGATCACTTGGATATTGACCACCCTTATGTATCAATATTCGTTCACTTCTTCGGCTTGTTAAGACGCCACGATATAAAATCCAATCGATCATTTCACCATCACTACCCCCAGCATAATCATGAAAGGTTCCATACTCACCATGCACAACTATCTCTGCATCTTGAATTCCATCATTAAGCTGTGCTTCGTCTGTCAAAATTTGATAGGCGGCACTTGTCCCTATTTCACAGTTAAAATCTCCTGTCACAATCACATCGGATTCTTTGCCCCATTTGTTAATTTGATTGGCTAGAAGTTTGACCCCAAGCACTCTTGCTTCTTCAATTTCATGATCAAGATGAGTGTTGAGGAAATAAAAGACCTGTCCATTATTTTTATTTTCAAATTTCACCCAAGTTGCCATGCGTGGATAATGATTGCCCCATGTTTTTGAGCCAGCCACTTGAGGCGTATCCGATAACCAAAAATGTCCCGAGTCTAGAACTTTGAATATATCATGACGATAAAAAACAGCCATCATCTCGCCGTTCCCATCACTTTCTCTACCTACCCCAACCCAGCTATACGCAAGCAAAGCATGATCTAAATCTTGAATTTGCTGCAATATTCCTTCTTGTGTTCCGATAACACCGGGTTCATATTGCTCAATAAGCGCAGTGGCTACAGGTAATCTTTTATTCCAAGGATGTGCATCAACGACGGTAGCTGTTCGTAGATTAAAGCTCATCACCTTAAGCATGTTTTCTTAGCATCTCCCTATTATATGAATGAAGTGATTAGAAGAATTCCGTCCCTATTATAGCACTATTTTTCCCACTGATAAAAAGATAAAGGGTAGTCCAAGAGCAGTTCCGAATCCATTTTTTGATCCAGAGACTGCTCCTTGATGTTCATAAGTTAATTATTAATGACTGCAAATGCTTATTTCTAAGCTATGAGATAAATTCCAAAAGTTTATGTACTAAAAACAACCTGTGGCTGGAGCGTAATTTCAAAGGCTCGTCCCCATGTAAATGCTGGATTTGATTCTTCAAGTGTAACATCGCCATAAGGCGCATAATGCCACGTATGCCCATCAATTTTCCATACTTGCTTTGCTTCATGAAATTGCGCTGATGAAAATGCTGGCTGTAAAGCTAATTGTGCAGTAGCTTGTTGCATTTCGTCACGTAACATCGCTGTAAATAAGGTATATTCAGTCGGCGTATGGAACAAAACTAGGTTTTGATGTCCAGTAACATTAGTATATTTGGCACGTTGATTAGACGCATTACGGATAACTGCAATTACCAGCTTTTTATAATAGTAATCCTTTAAAAAACGCTTAAACAATAATGAGCCATGTGCCGCTAGGCTCGAATTCAATAGAGGAATAGCCTCTTCATTTTTCAGAAAAATATATCTTGCTTGTCCCATTCCTAATGCGATACCAAGCTTATTTCCCGCTGTATTCCAGCCGCTATAACCAAACAATTGACCAGTCGCAGGGCTGTCTAGCAAAGCTGTGGTTACAGTTTCATTCGCTGCGCCTCCACCTGTAAAATCAACAACAATCGTTGGAATCTGGTTAATGGCGTTCGCCTCCATCACTTCTACAGCCACTGGACTTTCTTCAGGATCGGTAATTGCGATGATATGGACATCATATTGATTTGACTCTGATTCTGAATCTGACTCCAATGTTCCGCCAATAATATCAACATGATGTACAATGTTCTGATGCACGCTCATATATTCATATGGATTAATTATCGTTGAGCCATGTGGCCCAAAGTATGTTACGTTATACTTCAATTTTGAATCAACACCATATAAAAAAGTCGCCATTCTTGCAAGCAAAGCATGTCCTAATCCATCCGCATCCGGTAAAATAATAGCTTTATCTGGATTTTGCCCTTGATTACCTTCAAACCATTCATTAATCTTACCTTCGATCCAGTGAATTTCATTTGCTTGCACCCCCGAAACATATGCATCATCAACACCAATAGCTAAAAAGTCAATGACACCTTGCTTCGCTAGCTGCTCTAAAACATAACGATTAGTTTTAAATTTATGACGACGTGCATTGTAATATTGCTCTTTATTAAAATGGATACTTTCTTCAAAGTAATCTCCATCATCCTTCTTATCATAATCTTGCAAAATTGACTCAAAATCTTGTTCATCAGGACGTGGCTGTTGCATTATGCTTCTAGATTCGGTATAGGCATCCATCGTCAAACCTTCTACTTGAACGGTAGTCGCAAGTCGCATAATTGTATCCATTACATATAACGGCTTTTGTGGATATTGCTCTTTAATTTGAGTTAATACCTCTAACAAATACGTTGCGGAAGGATCATAATTTGGATAAGCCCCTCCTCCATTTGAACGAAGACGACGACTACCAATTAAACCACCATATACAAGCATATCTATTGAAATAATAAAACCATCCACTTTATGAGCATTTTGCTCAATAAATACACGTAATTGTTGCGGATCACCAAAACTTGGTTGATATGTACTTGTTACTCGTGTACCCTCAGCAGTCATTGCTGTATCTAACCTATTTTTAATATCCTTGGCGTGTGGCGTAATTACCGAAATCCCTGCACTTTTCCCTTGCATAATAACATCGTCCAAGTTTACAGGTCTGTCATCCAAAGGAACATACAATACTTTTTTCATTATTAACACTCCTTAAACATATAAGATAGGGATTATTTTGTGCCCTCATATATATAGGAGTTTTATTGCCTTACATTACAACCTTATTGTAAAATATGGTATAATAAGAACAAATGTTCTATTTTTGGTTGTTAAAATATATTTATCCTTACCCTATAGGTATACATAATTAATTCAGTAATTAAAAAAAGAAGCTAAAAAAAAGAATAGGAGGAATTAAACTGTGACGAGATTAAAAGAGAAGAAAAGTGTATTTCAAGCCTATCAGACAGAAATATATCGTATTGGCTGGAGAGTACAATACAGAGCTAAAAAAATTCGCAATCATGAATTACCTTATCAGGATACAAACACAATCAGCTCCAAAACTGGTTTGCGATCCTATTTACCATTAGGTTTACAGTCAAATTTACAGTGTGATTTTACTACGCAAGTAGACAACAAAATTTTAGTTAATGACCTTATCAGCAGCTTACCTCCTAAGGGAAGATTAATTTTACATAAGCTGTATATCCAAGATCAAACTGAGGCAGAAGTATCTAAGGAACTTAATTTGAGTCAACAGGCGGTGAATAAATGGAAAAGAAAAATGCTTCAACAATTATCCCAGACAGTCAATTCATAGCATTACTGGAGGCAACAAAAAATGATGATCAAGAGGCAACAATGCAATTAATTGAACTCTTTAAAGATGACATTCTAAACTCAAGCAAATACATACATCTGCCCCAAGAAGAAGCGATTGCTTCTATCATTGTAGAGTTTTTGGCTTACGTTAAAGAAAATTGGTGATCTGCTATAAAAGTAGCTGTATTGGGTTTACATTGTACATGCATTCCATTACAGCTACTTAATGTCTATATCAAGGTCTAGGTGTAGCTTTGTACTCCTGAGTATTTTTTACTTTTAAGATTCTAGGCTTCTACCATGCTGTAATTCCCACTGTTTCCAAGCAACAACGCCTAATTTAGGCTGAGGTTCATCGGGTAAAATGGATATGAATTCCAATGAATGTCCATCAGGGTCCGAGAAGTATATAGAAACAGCAGGCATCCATCCAAACACGAATGGTTCTTCCGTGCCATCATTTAAAAAGTTACGTACTTGAATACCACGTTCCTTTAACCAGGGAACAATACCTTTCATTTTCTCATTAGAGGTTTCAAATGCATAATGTTGAGAAATAATTTGATCCGCTTCCTTCTCCCATAAACCTAACATCGCTTTTCGAGGGCCACCAAGCCAATAAAAACGACAACGTCTACTATCCTCATAGGCTAAAGTTAATCCTAGCTTATTTTCATAAAAATCTGCTGATCTTTCCAAATTAGCAACATGAATATGTGTTTCAAACAAGCCTGTAATCATAATTTAACCTCTTTTCTATCAGTTGATTTTATATTTATATATATATTTTAACAAAACCAAACACCAAAAATGTATTTTAACATAAATTTTACCAATTATTCATATTATATTTACTAAAAAATCATAATCAGATTTGCTAAGAGAATTATTTTTCAAAATTTAAACACAAAAAAAGAACGATATCTATTATCGTTCTCTGCTATGGATTGTCAGGGACTCGAACCCTGGACCGCCTGATTAAGAGTCAGATGCTCTACCAACTGAGCTAACAATCCACAATATGAGTGTAAAGTACATATAAAATAATCAGTTTTAATGTGACTTTACTTAAAGGAATTAATTTACTTTCGTCAAAAGCGACTCCTATAATATATAATATTCCAAGGGGCGTGTCAACATTTTTTTATAACATTTGTCGTTAAACAAAAAACCGCAAGCTTGCACCAAAATTACAGGAGAAGCATGCGGTTTCATCTATTGTTACATAAATTTGCTCAAATCTGGATAACCTGTGACAGCCCAAGCCCCGTCTACAATTAGGCTTGCCCCATTGACATAGGAGGCCTCGTCACTTACCAAAAACAGGGCTGGCCCCGCCATTTCTTTAGGATCAGCTGCGCGACGCATAGGAATACGTTCCATATAAGCTGCATTGATAGCTTCAACATTCGTTAATCCACTTGTCAGCGGTGTAGCAACCAACCCAGGCAAAAGGGCATTCACACGAATTTGATGCTGCGCCAGTTCCAACGCAGCATTCTTAGTCAGCATCTCTACACCAGCTTTCGCTGAGGAATAGGCTGCGCCATAGAACATTGGAACATGGGAGTTCAGCGATGCCACGTTAACAATGGCTCCACCGCCGTTTTCCTTCATATACTTGGCTTCATGCTTAACGGACAGGAAAACACCCTTTAGGCACAAGTCAACTGTGAAGTCCCAATCCTGCTCACTTTGGTCAACAATCGCTCCCGGCTTTGAGGCACCAGCAACATTAAACGCAAAGTCAAGCCCACCAAATTTCTCAACCGTTTTTGCCACCAGCTCTTCAATATCTGCTTCCTTCGTCACATTCACCATACAGCCAATGACTCTGTCTGCGTGGACTTTCTCAATTTCGGCAAGCTTGTCCTTATTCAGATCAGCAATGGCCACCCGTGCACCTTCATTTAGCAATGCTTCAACAATTGCATAACCTATCCCCGAAGCCCCACCTGTAACAATGGCAACTTTATCAGTAAATTTTCCCATTATTTATCCCTGCTTTCCTCGTTTATAGTATCCATTTGTGTAACGTTTGTTCATTGTTTAAGCCAATATAGAAACATACTATTATACTATTATACTATTATTTTACTTTTTTACATTTTTTATAAGTTTCTTGAAGCCCTCTTAAATGATTGGCTCCAGAAAAATTTGCTTTTTAGAGGCGCCTGTCCCATTATGAAGCGCTTCCAAAGAAGATCGTCCAAACAAAAGTGAAGACCTCAACCAAATATGCCTGCCCTCACATCCTTACTATACTGATTATATCTAGTATAACAATTCGTTTTATTTAACTAAAGTTATTATATTTAAAGTGTTGTTAACTGAATGTGAGCCAATCCGCCCTTAGTCAGGCTATTACCCGGTTAGAGGGCGAATTGTAGCTCAAGCTCTTTGCTATTCCTTCCCTTGCTCCCACTCCGCTATCTCCTTGCGTACTAAAGGAGCTACCTCTGTGCCAAATAAAGTGATCGCTTCCATCACGTCAGCATGTGGCATCGTGCCATGAGGAACATGTAATAAAAATCTCGTTACGCCAACATGCTTACGAAGATAAATGATTTTGTCAGCGACAGTACGTGGATCACCTACATACAAGGCGCCATCAAACTGACATGCGGCATCAAAGTCCTCACGATGATAAGGAGGTAACCCTTTTTCAACCGCTCTAACATTCGTACGAGCATGTGTCGAAGGGAAAAATTTCTCCATCGCCTCCTGAGAGGTTTTCGCTACAAAACCATGAGAGTGTGTTGCAATCGGGAGCGCTGAGACATCATGCCCTGCCAGAGCTGCTGCCTCTTTATATAATCTAACATGCTCTACGTAAGCAGACGGATGAACGTTGCCAATTATCGCCAAAGCGAAAGGTAAACCAAGCTGTCCAGCATGTATAGCAGATTCCTTTCTACCTGCACTTGCAATCCATATCGGGAGTGGTGCCTGCACAGGACGAGGATAAATACCTAAGTTATGTATAGCAGGTCGATATTTTCCTTCCCAAGTTATTTTTTCCGACTTCTGAATTTGTAATAACAGGTCTAATTTTTCTTCAAATAGCTCTTCGTATTGCTCTAAGTCACACCCAAATAACGGAAATGATTCGGTAAAGGAGCCTCTTCCAATCATCAGCTCTGCCCGTCCATTCGATACACCATCTAATGTTGCAAAATCTTGAAATACACGTACAGGATCAGAAGATGATAAAATCATCACTGCACTTGTTAATCTTATATGTTTTGTACGAGATGCCGCCGCTGCCATCACTACAGCAGGAGATGAAGCTGCAAAATCCGGACGATGGTGCTCACCAACCCCGTATACATCAAGCCCTACCTCATCGGCAAGTATAATTTCCTCCACTACTTCACGCAATCGCTCCGCGTGACTCATCGTTTTTCCTGTTACAACATCGGGTGTTGTCTCTGCAAAGGTGCTAATCCCTAGTTCCAACGCCTTGCCCTCCTTAGCTAAATCTTTAATTTTAAAAATTTAAATAAATTCAACTTTAAAATTATATCATTTCAAGTCAAGGACAAGACACCTCAAAAAAATATACAATTTACAGTTCTAACGTTACACCAAAATAAAACGACTAAAATAGGTAGCCTTAACTGAACTAGCATTTAAAAAATCTAACTTTTTTACACTTATTCGAACGTTGCCCCATTTACACCTATTAAGTGAAAAAGCTAAGCTTAATTCGTAGTATTTAAGCTCGATTATCCAAAATGCACTCCCTAATCACATCAGAATAAAAAAGGAGACTTAACGATAATGTTAAAAAGTAATTCCTTAATGACACTTCCACTGGGAACGCTACAAGACTTCCCGATGAATCAAGTAAAGATGACAGACGATTATGTTTCAAATGCCTTTGAGAAGGAATACAATTATTTAAAAAGCTACGAGCTAGATCGCCTTTTATCCTCCTTTCGTCATAACAGGGGGTTAGCTCCAAAAGCAGAAAACTACCTTGGCTGGGAAAATACTGAGATTCGAGGCCATACACTTGGTCACTATATGACAGCGATCGCACAAGCCTATCAAAATAGTAACGACACAGAGTTTCTAGACAGAATAAATTACATCGTGAGTGAATTAGCGTTATGTCAATTTGAAAGCGGATACTTATCTGCGTTTCCCGAACAGCTCTTTGATAATGTAGAAAATAAGCAGCCTGCATGGGTGCCATGGTATACGATGCACAAAATTATCGCAGGACTTGTTGCCATCTACAAAGCAACTGAGCATACCACCGCTTACAAGCTTGTTAATCAGCTTGGAGATTGGGTGTACAACCGTGCCTCTGCTTGGTCTCCAGAAGTACATCAGCAGGTGTTATCCGTTGAGTATGGTGGCATGAATGATTGCTTATATGAGCTGTATAAAATCACAAAAAGTGAGAAGCATTTATTTGCAGCGCATCAGTTTGATGAATTGACCTTGTTTCAGCCGATTTCAGAAGGCAAAGACATTCTTAAAGGCAAACATGCCAATACGACGATCCCTAAGTTTCTTGGTGCATTAAATCGGTATCTTGTACTTGGGGAAAGCGAAGCATTTTACTTACAAGCCGTGATGCAATTTTGGGATATGGTCGTTCATCATCATAGTTATATTACAGGTGGGAACAGTGAGTGGGAGCATTTTGGTGACCCAGACATTTTAGATGCAGAACGCTCTAACTTTACGGCAGAAACGTGCAACACCTACAACATGCTTAAACTAACAAAGGAGCTTTTTAAGTTAACAGGGCATATAAAATATGCAGATTTTTACGAAAATACATTTATGAATGCGATTCTTTCCTCACAACATCCTTATACGGGGATGACAATGTACTTCCAGCCGATGGCAACTGGCTATTTTAAGGTATATAGCTCCGCCTTTGATCATTTTTGGTGCTGTACTGGAACAGGTATGGAGAGCTTTACGAAGCTAAATGACAGCATTTATTTTTATGATGATAAAAATATTTATGTGAACCAATATATTAGCTCAAGCGTTGAATCACAGGTACATGGCGTAAAGCTGGAGCAGGTATCAGCACTTCCCTTAAAGGATACAACAACCTTCTGCATCACTTTATTACCTGACAGTTCTCCTTTTGCACTACGTCTACGTTTACCTGATTGGCTTGCTGGTCAAGCACACGTTACGGTAAATAACCAAAACTATGCTTATGAAATAGAAAATAACTATGCCATTATTCAGTATCCTTGGCAAAATGGAGATGAAATCAGGCTTCAACTGCCTATGAAGGCGACTTATCATTCATTACCCGATGCCCCTCATGTGTTTGGCTTCAAATATGGGCCCGTCGTCCTTAGTGCTGCACTAGGTACAGCAGATATGAGCCAATCTGCAACTGGGGTAAATGTGAGCGTACCTACTAAAAACATGCTTATCAAAGATTTTATTACGCCCACAAAGACAAGTGTTGAGGAATGGCTAAGGAATTTTGATCAAAACTTTGTACGTGTTGGTGAGGATTTAGTATTTGAATTACGTGGTACAGATGAGGACGCTAAACTTCAATTTACACCACATTATAAGCAGCATGAGCAACGTTATGGCATCTATTGGAATTTTGTAGGTAAGGATTCGGCAGAGCTGCAGGCTCATATTTTACAAAGCAAACAAAACCAGACTATTGCAGAAGCTACGATCGACAGCTTGCCAGTTGGAAATGATCAATATGAGCTTGAGCACCATGTGCAAGGTGAAAATACAACAGTCACCGTATGGGACGGCTTCACCGGAAGACAAGCTGAAAATGGGGGCTGGTATAGCTATCGTATGAAGGTGCTTGCAAATCAACCAAACTATTTAGCTGTCACTTATTTCTCTGGAAATAATGGGAAGGAAATTGAAATTTATGTTGATGATACCCTTATCGCTTCAGAAGCTTTGATGACCGAGCAGGCGCGAGCTTTTTATATTAAACGTTATTTAATTCCTACTTCATTGACCCAGGATATTAAAGAAATTGTCGTTCGGTTTGTCATGCCAGGGAAGCGAAATGGAATCTATGATATTTTGCGAATCATGGATAGCTATAGTGATCAAGCACAGCTTAAGCATTTATCCTTTAATACAGGAGTGTGGTCTACAGCATTTGACCCTACTAGGTATGAATATACATTAACGATCCCATCTGAACGTACAGAGGTAACTATGTTGGCAACGCCTACACATAAAAATGCGCTAGTATATGTGAATAACATTTTGATCGATGATACCCAAGCAAGAGCGATTACACTAACCGAGTGCATGACTAAGCTTGATATTATAGTAAAAGCGGAGGATGCAAGCTATACTGAGGATTATAAAATCAATATAGTTAAAGAGAAATAATAGTCTCCGGTGGTATACAGTTCACTTACAAAATACTTCATATGAGGTTAGTATGGATCTCTATTTTTAGTTGGGAATGTAGTTATGAATTTAGTTATAATGAAGAAATAATGAAGAAATAGAAATGCTACGCCATTATAATGGCTCTATTTAGAAGTTAGTACTGATGGAGCCACTATAGTTAAAAATATTATAGTATGGAAAAGGAGGAAAGTAACATGACTGCATATCGTCTCATGGTAAATACGCCTGTTAAGATGGAGATTACAGGGAAGTTTGTTGCGCCATCTGAAGATTGGAAGCATATGAATCGAATTCTTTTTGATTATGAGCTAGTCGTAGTCACAAAGGGAACATTATATATGTCCAATGGAGAACAGCAATTTGCAATTAGCCACGGACAATATTTGCTGTTACCTCCCCTTTCCCCCCAATATGGATACAAATCTTCGGATTGTAGCTTTTATTGGCTTCACTTTTCTACTGACCATGCAGTACAAATACTAAGCTTAGCTACTAGTCAGCCTGATGCTGAATCTGATACTTATACTCATACTGATTCTGTTACAAATATCGATTTTAATACAGATAGCCATACTGAAACCGATATTGATACTGGTATTGGGGATAGTACTGGTGAATTTATGGGTAGTGTTAGGCGTTCTGGGAAAGGCGAAATTGTTATTCCTCAATTTGGTAAGCTAGTCAGTGTAGAAAAGATGATTGTCCTCATGAAGCAGCTTCAGGATTGCGTTCGGGAATACAATGAACCAACCTTAAACAATTATATGACCACTACCATTTTATGTGAGTTAAGCAATCAAGTTTTGGCACAATCTAAGGAGCGTAATTACCGTAATCTCCGTAAACAGGATCAGCTTTACAATGACATCGTTGACTATATTAAATGGAGTCGCAGCGAACCACTTAAGGTTTCACAAGTTGCGAATCATTTCAATTATAACGAAAAATATTTATCCCATCTTTTCCGTCAAAAGTCAGGAATCACTTTAAAGCAATATATGCTAGAGCAAAAAATGGAGCTCGCTAAGTTTTTGTTAACAGATACAAATCAAAATATTAATGAAATTGCAGCACAGCTTGGCTACAAAGACAGCCATAATTTTATGAAATCGTTCAAAAAAATAGTGGGCTTAACACCTACTGAGTTTCGTAATGCTTATGCAAAAAGGTTACTATTTTACGAGTGAAATCAATAATATTTAACAAGGTTAGGAATCAAGTTGTTTTTTTAGCATATCCCCATAACGACATCGTACCATCCTGTGCTTGCTCTAACGTATAGGGTGTCCTTTGATCGCAATCTACTCTTAGAAATTGATGGTTGCCAATCGGAATGATAGGTATTTGCAGTTCACTATTAAAACGATTTAAAGACCATTTACCATTAGAGTACCTTAATTCAAGCTTTCCCTCGATATATACCCCTTCATATTTAGCAATTTCTTCTTCTGTTAGAGAGACTTCCTTATGTTCTGATGGTGTTTCTGTTGAACCCGTAAATATTAAATCACAAAGTGCATTTGCCATATTATATTGATTTCCGAAGCTAGCATTAGACAAGATAATGATACTCAAATCATCAAAACCATGCAGAATATACGTCATTACCCCAATGTAATCACCGCCATGGGTATAACATAAATGCTGATGGATATGCTGTTTCTCCAGTCAATAACAGTATTCATTTAAATTTTCACTTAAATATAATTCATACCCTTGCTGAGAGAGTAGCTTTTGTTGCAACAAGCATTGATTCCATTTATACAGGTCTAAACAATTTGAAACGATACCTGCTGCGCCGATAGTAAATCTTTCATTACTATATTGCGCTTTTACTACACCACTCCACTCGTATTCATATGGGAACGCCTTATTTTTTATGACATTGGTTCCTGTATCAACAAAAGTATTCACCATTCCAAGCGGTTTAAATATATTCTCATCCACATATTGATCAAAGCTCTGCCCACTCACATACTCTACGATCCAAGCTAACACGTTGTAACCAGCATTATTATATTCATATTTAGACCCAGGTTTAAAGGCTAACGGTCTATCAATAAATTTATCAAAATATTGCTGCTTCACATAAGTATTTCGGTTGTAACCCCCAAAAAAGTCCTCTTCAAAATTATAAAATTGAGGTAGTCCTGAAGTATGACATAACAGGTGATGGATCGTTATCCTACTATCTATGGATAAGTTAGGGGGTAGATATGTGTTAGCAGAACAATGAAGATCTAATTTCCCATGATCCCATAACTGCATAATCGCAAATGCCGTAAATTGCTTCGTGATTGATGCTAAACTAAAATTTGTATGTATCATGTTTGGGATCTCCAATTCATAACATGCCATGCCTGATGCTGTCTGTAATAAAACCTCGCCTTCTTTGACAACATAAATTACACCTGAGAAATTCCACCTTGCGATATACTCCTTTACATATTGTGCAAGCAAATGCTTAGTGCTTTCCATTTCAAACCCTCCTTTCATGAATGAGAAACGCCCATTCATCTCATGAACAGGCGTTACAATAACAAAATATTAACTATACCAGTGAATTTGGTTCGTCTAGTCCTTCTACTCTATAACTTATACGATAATTCTGTTTTATAAGCCATATCCCAAAATAAATATTCAAACTGAACACTCGCAATAAATATATCTTCGATTTTTTGACGGTGTTCCTCTGACTTGTCTGCTACTAAGGCATCTAAAGTATCAAACATCCATAAAAAGGTTGCGTCAAACTCTTCATTAGCGTAGTTATCGATCCATGATTTATAGTAATTTTCTTTAAGGCGATCAGAATACGTTAGTTTTAAACGTTGCGCGAAGTCGGCATATGTCCATGCACAAGGCAGAATCGTAGCGATAATTTCATCTACTCCCCCACTTTGTCCCACAGCTAACATATTTGCAGTATACGTCTGATTATACAATGATGGCTTGGTATCAGTAATATGTTCTGGGGATAAACCAAAATCAGCCATATATTTGCGATGCAATGCCATCTCTTCATTTAGTATACTATATTGAATTGTGCTAAATTTAGTTAGCAATGCCTCATCGTTTGATTTTAGCGCCCCTAAAGCAAATACCTTGGCATACTGGAGCAAATAATGATAATCTTGAATCAAATAAAATTCAAATTTACTTTTATCAAGAATCCCTTGCCCTAGTTCCTGTACAAAGGGATGATAGTAGCAGTCCTCCCATATTCCTAATGCTTTTTCTTTTAAACCTTTTGAAAATGAATTCATCGTTTTCCTCCATAATCAAGTTTAATCAGAGATAATTACAAAAATCTAGCCCTCTGTTCTAATATTTCGGCATCCATTTTACTCACTGCATCATGTAATCCCATATGAAAGCTACCATTTCCTAAATGTCCCGCAGCTTCATAGGCAATTTCGCCTGCAATGCCCATCGTCAACAATGCAGCAACGGTGGCATCAAAAGGCTGCTTAGGGTTGCCACCACAGAAGGAAGCGATAAGTGAAGAGCACATACAGCCTGTTCCCGTTAGATTAGATAACATTGAATGCCCATTTTTAATGCAAACCACTTGTTCCCCATCTGAAACAATATCAATTGCGCCTGTAATCGCGACCACACACTTTAGCTTCAAAGCCACTTTTTTTGCAACAGCAATCGCATCCTCCAAATTGTGAGTATCCTCTTGCGCCGCATCTACCCCCTTGGTCCCTGAGTGTAAATGTGCAAAATACTTAATTTCAGAAATATTTCCGCGTAACACATCAATGTTAAGCTCATCAACAAGCTGTAATGCCGTGTCATTTCTTAAGCGTGAAGCACCTACGCCAACAGGATCAAGCACAATAGGGATGCCCACACTATTCGCCTTCTTGCCCGCCTTTTTCATCGAATAAATCGTTCTAAAATGAAGTGTCCCCATATTCAGTAGTAATGCTGAAGATATACCTACAATATCCTCCACCTCATCCGATGAATCTGCCATGACAGGAGAAGCACCGATAGCTAATGTAATATTCGCACAATCATTAACAGTAACATAATTAGTGATGTGGTGAATCAACGGCTTTTTGTCTCTAACTTTATTAATTAAGAGATAGGTTCCATTGTTCAACGCAAAAACCTCCTAGTATTTTTTGTAATCAAAATAGGCCAAAACTAAAAAAACTAAAAAAAAGCGCCCACCCATGGTAAGCCCCTTTTTTAGAAAAAAGGATTGCTTACGCTAAGACAAGCGCTCTGAACAAAACACAATAAAAACAGATGCTTCCCTACGCCGGTCTTAACCAACAGGTTCAAAGGGTCAGGTTTTACCTTCTCAACGCCACAGCGTCCCCCCGCAAAAATTGGTATGGAATTGAAATCCTAGTTAACACAATATCCTAATTCTATATAAATATCAATATTTTACCTCATATTTTTTGGTATATTAGATAGAGATGTATAATTTTCCATTTAATATGATTTAGTAATAATGATAGGAGGATACAAGAATGGGTTATCGAGATTTGAGAGAATTTTTACAGTTGCTTGAATCGGAAAATCAATTAATTCGCATCCATGACCAAGTTATGCCTGAACCAGATTTAAGTGCGATTGGACGAGCTGCACCAAACATGGAAAATGGGCCTGCTGTGTTTGTTGAAAACATAAAGGGCTACAAAACCCCCCTTGTTCTTAATGTACATGGATCTTGGCAAAATCATGCCTTAATGCTTAATTTACCAAAGGATACCTCTGTAAAAGATCAATTTTTTGAACTGAAACGTTTGTGGGACAACTATCCAATCAAGCCAATGTGGGTGGACAAAAAAAATGCGCCTGTAAAGGAGATTATTATTGAAGAAAATATTAATTTATTTGAAATTCTACCTTTATTCCGAATAAATGAATTTGATGCTGGTTTTTATCTCTCGAAAGCACTCATCGTAAGTAAAAATCCTAACAATTCTAATAGCTATGAGGAGCAAAATGTAGGAACTTATCGTATTCAGGTTAAAGGAAAAGATAAAGTTGCTATTCAACCTCTCCCCTTTCACGATATTGCTATCCACCTAAGAAATGCAGAGGAAAACAATAAACCCCTGCCGATTGCGATTTGTTTAGGTAATGATCCTGTATTAAGCTTTATGTCCAGCACCCCGATCGCTTATGTTCAATCTGAGTATGACTTTGCGGGTGCACTAAAAGGTGAGCCAATTGAGTTAACCAAAAGTGAGACTGGGGATCTTGATATCCCTGCTCGTAGTGAAATTGTTTTAGAGGGTTACATTGAGCCCCGCATACGCGAAATCGAAGGTCCATTTGGTGAATTCCCTGGAAGCTACTCTGGCTCTCGTCTACAACCTGTCATTAAAATTACGAAAATAACACATCGTCAAAATCCAATTTTTGAAAACTTGTATTTAGGAATGCCTTGGACTGAACTTGACTATCTAATTGCACTAAATACAAGTATCCCATTATATGATCAATTAAAACGCGATTTCCCCGAGGTGGAAGCCGTTAATGCCATGTATACACATGGAATTGGCGTCATTGTATCTACTAAATCCCGTTTTGGAGGTTATGGAAAAGCAGTTGCAATGCGCTTATTATCCACACCTCATGGTATGCCTTATAGTAAAATCGTAATCGTTGTTGATGAATTCGTAGATCCATATAATTTAGAACAAGTGATGTGGGCGTTAACGACCCGTGTGCGTCCAGATAAGGATGTGTTTAAAATCCCTTATGCTCCAGGCATGCCACTAGATCCCTCATCTGAGCCAGCAGGAATGCATACTAAATTAGTAATTGATGCCACGACACCTGTCGCGCCTGATTATGGAAGGGAAACAGAGCTATTAGCTGTACCTGCAAAAACTGAAGAGTGGTCTGTAATTTTGCGTAGCTTAATTAAAGAAGGGAGTAATCATTGATGATTTGTCCTAGATGTGACTCTAAAACGATCGAATTATTAACAAAAGCACCTCTTGAAGATGCTTGGGAGGTGTATATTTGTGGCACTTGTTATTTTTCATGGCGAAGTACGGAAGGGGAAAACATTACAAACCCTGAAAAGTATGATAGACGCTTCAAATTAAACCCTGCGAACTTTGAGAAGCTAGATAAAATACCACCTATTCCTGATTTGAAAAAATAGATATATTTTTAATGATGATTGAACATATTCTCTGCTTATTTCAGGAGGAATCATTAACATGCGTATAATAATTCCTCCTTTAATATTAGAAGTCATAGAAAATTTGGTTATAAGAAAAGTTGATAAAATACTTTAAAAATAAATATACTAATATCTTCTACTCACGATTAATACACTAATACTTTACAAAATAGTAATATTTTGTTTAAATAGATATGTGTAAATATTTTCTATAAATGTTATCTTTACTTATAAAGAGAGTTAATTTTATTTTTGATATTAAGCATTTGATTTATGATTATTATTAAAGGAGATACTGTCTAGAAAATTAATTCTTCTATACTATTATGACAACAAACTAATAATCCATTTTTAAAAAATATAATTTAAGAAAGGTAGTTAAATATTATGAAAAAAATTAATTATAAGAAGTCAATTTCTTTAATGCTTGCTATCTCGATGCTACTGACAACAGGTTTAACAGTTTCAGCTGAGTCCCCGCAAACATCAGTTAATATAAAAAGTCAAACTAAAAATATTAATAGATTAGTAGTGACAGATAGTGGTGTCACTATTAATGGAATCTATTATAGTAAAATTGAATTTAATCAACTGCTTAATAAAGCAGTTAAAGTTTCTACTAGCAATAAAATCCAACCTACTGCTGCAGCTGCAGCTGCAGTTTACTTTATTCCAGGAATAGGACAGATTGCTATTGCAGCTACAGGCGCTATAATTATTGGAGGAGTGGCTATTGCTGCAGGAACATGGCTCTATGATACCATTACAAGTTGGTTAGGTGACTCAACAGCTCGAGAAATCGCCTCGGTAAGGGCTAAAATCCCTTCTAGATTAAGAGATGATAATGGAGATGTGGATCTTGGTAAATTTGATCAAAAAGTAAATGGGAAAACAGCTTATAAAGAAAAGGGTGGCTGGTCTATTGATAAGGATAATGCCGGTCATGGGGGTAGAAAATGGAAGTTAAAAGATAAGTCTGGTGATAGAGTTGCTTCATTAGGTGAAAAAGGAGAGGTTTTAGGAAAATAGGAGTTGATTATAAACTTATGTATGAAGTGATTGATAAATTACAAGAAAGTAATGACTATTACTATATAGACTACATCCCGTTTTTAATAAAAGATCCGAAATACCTAGATCTTGAAGAGTTTTTTATAAAAACCTATCTTGATTCTTATTCAAAAAAAATATCTAGGATCATGTTAAAACTTATCTACTACTATAATTGTAAAATTTATTTAACGGAACCCTCAAAAGAATTTAATGAAAACCTTGAAATTCAATTTAACACCGATATTAGAGCAACTAGTCCGGAAAAATTAGACGATATTATTCGCAAGGTTATACTAACTGATTTTTCATCAGTTCAGATTCTTTTTTCTGATCCTTTATTTCTTATAAGTATTGGTGGAGAATTCTCTGTTACCATATTCAAACCTACTGATGAAGTAGTGGAAAATCTCAATCAGTTAGTTAATCAAGAAGGACTATTTCTAAAAAAACACTAAGTAAGTTGTATATATTTTGATTTTAAAAATATCACATATTTGTTTAATTTAGAATAATAATGAAAGCCACTAGAGATCATTAAAGATCTCTAGTGGGACAATAAAAAATAGCACCTTCTGTAATCATTTTTATTATCAATTTACAATAACTTGTTGCATATGATGAATCACAACTAACTATTCCTTAGGGTATGGCAATGTTCCAGTGCTATTGCTTAGCTGTTACCAGATAACGTTCAAGCTCCAGCACAAAATGAAATACCGTGTAGCTGAGCATACCATAGATCAAAATGAGGACGACAACAACAAATTGTTGTGTAACAAAACCAAGTGTAATATTGGCAACAAGATAACCTAGACCTACCAAAGAGGCAACTGATCTACTCCACCAGAGCGAACTCCGATTATTATTTTTCTGCTTACGCCAAGGCGAGTCAGTCTGCCCTTTGGCTTTTTTGCGGTGTCGTTTTAAATAGTCATAAAGTGCGATTCCGTATACAAGCAGAGTCCCAATTGCAAAAAGTGGAGTATCCAGATTCAGCATGGAATAGGCAAATAGTTGAATGACAATAAGTAAGCTAAGACTGCAAACTACCCCAAATACACCTCTAAACAAAACGTAGCTCTTCCGCAAAGATACTGGAAACAAAATTAGCTGCAATGCCCATATGTTCATGACAAGCAACGGGGGGAAAAGAAGATATTTATACAGCTTTTCAGCAGGCGCCGCCAATATAGGAATCAGCACAAATACATTAAGAAAAAAAAGAACCAGCGTTGCAGCATGAAAGCGAATTTGACTGGGAGATTGCAACAGCCTTGATGCAGATTTCATAAATGCAGCTACTCCTTTCTTTTCTTTCTAAGATATAGGATGAAAAAGAAAAAAACAAACCTCTGAACATATACCTTCAGTTTCGCTCCAATTATATCTGCAAAATGATCTAACTCTAATCATTAAAACGCATAAATAAGAACTGAATTGGAAAACTACTACCAAAGTAGGAAATAAGATTTGGGGATGAATTTATGGCAGAGGATATGCTTGAAAATCTGAAGGAGCAATTAAAGGAATGCAGTGATGTTGTGTATCAAGTTTTACAAGTTCATGAACATACCTGTCAGCTCATTTACATTCCTTCTATTGTTGATATGACTTGCTTGCAGGAGAGTATTGGAACCCCACTACATAACGAAAGTAGTACTGAACGAAATTGGTCAGAATTTATAGAACGACTAGACCAAGGATCTGCGTTTCCTATTCCTTATCTTAAAGTTTATAACATTAAAAAAGCAATTGATCTTGTTGTTGAAGGTAAAGTCATATTATTCATTAATGAACTCCCTTATCAATATTATTTTGAAATTACAAAATATCAAAAAGCGCTCCATTTCTGAGTCGCAAAATGAGCTTGTTGTCGTTGGTCCACAGGAGGCTTTTATTGAAGATATTCAAAGTAATCTTTCTTTATTAAGGCATAAAATTAAACACCCTGATTTAAAAACAAAACATTTTCAAATTGGGCAATATACGAAGACGGATATTTATGTCGTTTACATTGAAGGCTTATATAAAAAAGAGAATTTAGACGAAATTGAAAAAGGACTGAAAAATGTTGAAGTTGATAGCATTTTTGGTGCAAGCTCTTTATCAGAACAATTAAAGCAGGATAATTTAGGTCTTTTTCCAATATTTAAATATACAGAACGACCAGACTCCGTAGCAGCTGCCCTGTTAGAAGGACGCATTGGCATACTTCAGGATGGTTCTCCCTCTGCCATGGTAACACCCGTTACTTTTTTCTCCTTATTGCATTCTTCAGAGGATTATTACCAAGACTTTTATGTTTCGAGTTGGATACGAATGGTTCGCTTCTTATTTTCATTTATTTCATTACTGCTTCCTTCACTTTATGTAGCAATTACAACTTTTCATTCTGAGATAATTCCTTCTAATCTACTCATAACTATCGCAGCCGCTAGAGAAAACATTCCCTTCTCTGCACTAACAGAGGCGCTGATCATGGAATTGACCTTTGATGCACTTCGAGAAGCTGGAACCCGCATCCCTAAGCCTGTGGGTCAGACTGTTTCTGTTATTGGAGGAATTGTAATCGGACAAGCCGCGGTCCAAGCAGGAATTTTCTCTGCGCCTATGATTATTGTAGTATCAATTACTGGTATTGCCTCTTTCATTATTCCTCATCTGGAATTAGGTTTGGCATTTAGATTACTCCGTTTTCCATTACTTTTAGTAGGTGGAACAATGGGGTTAATTGGAATATTCGCTGCGACATTTATCCTTTATGGGCATTTAGCCAACTTGAAGTCATTTGGCATACCTTACCTCCAACCACTGGCACCCATTGTAATTCAGGATTGGAAAGACACACTTCTTCGTGCACCTTTACCAATAATGAAAAAACAAAGCTCATCCAAGAAGGATCTGAACTCAAGGAGGTAACGTATGACATGAAGTGGATAAAGTTAGGGACTACTTTATGCCTTCTGCTGAGCCTTACTGGTTGTTGGTCTAAAGTAGAACTCGATGAGGTAACATTTATATTTGGTTTATTTGTTGATGTAGGGAATCAGCCTAATAGCGTAGAAGTTACTGTCGTGTCTCCGCTACCTATTCGGTTTCAGGAAAATTCTGGTGGCGGGAAAAAGTATGAATCTGTTTCAAAAACTGCACGCACTATACCTGAGGCAGTTATCGGTATTCAAAAGGAATTGACACGTCGCCTTAGTTTTTCTCATATTAAAGCAGTTGTTATTGGTGAAGAATATGCTCGTCAAGGAATTAGTGAATTATTAGAATGGGTTGAGCGAGTTCCTGAATTTCCAATTGGAACCTATGTTATGGCTACTCCTAATAAGGCAAAAGAACTAACGAAGTTATCCCCTGTTTTTGAGCAATCACCTACAGAAGTATTACTAGGGCTAGCCTCGGAGGATTTTTATTTTAAAACAACGATTAAAGATTGTTTATTCGCTGAGACAGCCTCTTTGGGGTATATTATGAACTATTTGTCCGTAAAGGAGCAAAAGCCAACTACCACAAAGGAAGAAGACGATAAATGGGTTGGTATCCAAGGCGGAATGCTTTTTCATAAAGGGAAAATGACAGGCATTATAAAGGAAGGTCTAGCAGAAATGATTGCTTGGTCTCTTAATAAACCACAATCGCTTGTTTATTCAATAGCTTGGAACAACAATCAGAGTGCCGCTTCTACTTTTTTTGTTAAAACTAAAAGCTCGCGTTCTGTCAAAATGACAAGTAATGGTCCTACCTTTAGCATTAAGCTTAAAAGCCCAATTAATATAGATTTCTTAACAAAAGGTCAAAATAAAGCAAAAGCAAAGGTATCCCCAATTATACTACGTAAACTTGATGAAAAAATATCTAGCATGTTGCTAGAAGCAATTAAAATGACACAAAAAATGAAAACGGATGTTTTTCAGTTAGGGATGCTATTGGAATGGAATTATCCAGAATATTGGAATCAAGTTCGGCATAAATGGGATGATTATTACAGTAATGAACTAAAAATTAACGTTGGTACTCAATTTTACATTGATAATTTTGGTTCTGAAGAATAAGGATGTGGAGGTGCTTTTTATGCGTACAACGAATTGGCAAATATTTCGTTTTGCTGTTGTTTTATTAATTCCAACAGCGACCATATTTTTAGTTCCACTCATAATAAAGACTTCCTCTTACCAAGGTTGGATTGCCTTAATTGGAGGCTGTTTATTAAGCTTTATTATGCTTTATTTTACTATTCATCTCGGTAAGCTCAATTCAAAAAAAGCCTGGGTTTATTTTGGTGAGGAGATCGCTGGTAAATGGGTACATCGTCTAATTTTATTCATTTTAATGTGCTGGTGTCTTTATTTTGTAGCCTATAATATTCAAGGTTTACTTTATTTTTTGGCTCTTATTATTTAAGAGGTACCCCGCCACTGTTCATTCAAATTATTCTTGGATTAGTCATTATTTATACAGCTAGCTTAAATTTCATGACTCTTATATATATGGCTGACGGTATTTTTCTTGTTTTTATCGTCTTTTTTGCATTGTCAATGTACTTGTTTGTACCTAATGCAGACTTTTCTGTACTGCCTGCATTACTTCATTATCATGATTTTAAACTTGCAATTAAGGACTCTATATTTGTAAGCTCCTGGTTTGGTTTATGGGTACTTCTATTATTTGTTGCGCCAGAAATTCAAATAAACTCAAAAATGAACAAAAAACTAATCTTTGCAGGCTTATTTACATTGCTGTTCATTCTAATTAGCTGGTTATTAACTATTGTTGTGCTAGGTGTCCATTTAGGGCATGAGCTAAGATACCCCTATCTTCAAATGATGCGTTTATCATCACAAAATAACTTACTCGGCAACGCAGACCCACTGCTCATTGGACTTTGGTCCTCTTCCTTATTCATTCAAAGTGCATTTCTAATTTATATAGCTTACAAATGTGCCACCTATTTAACAAAAAATAAAGGAACCAAGTATATGGTTCCGATTTTAACGACAATATCTATCGTAATTGCATTTTTTTATTCTCGTCATCTTGGCATCTACAATTTACACTTTAATTCCTATTATACGAGCATAGTGTGGCTTGGTATCGAATGTATACCGATCTATTATTCCATTATTGCTTTATTTACCTATAGAAAACGAAAAACATAGTATTCAGTAATCTCATAAACAGTATACTATCTCCTTCAGATCACCTTCTAACTGCTATTCATAAGCTTGTGACAACATCGCTTCAATTTAATTCAAGTTTTATTTTTCCTTCCGCAAAATCTTCTCCATTGCTTTCCCTTTTGCCAACTCGTCAATCAGCTTATCTAAATAACGAATTTCTCGCATCGTTGGTTCTTCAATCTCCTGCACTTTCACACCACAAACCACACCTGTAATTAAAGATCGTAGCGGATTTAAGTTTGCTTCCGCAAAAAAAGTTTCAAAATCCGTTTTCTTTTCTAGGTGTGACTCTAACTCTTCCTGACTATAACCTGTCAACCAACTTATGATTTCATCAACTTCTAATTTCGTACGCCCTTTTCGCTCTGCCTTCGCAACATAATGAGGGTATACACTGGCTACACTTGTTGTATAAATTCTATGTTTGGTCATACTTATTCCCCATTCTTATCAATATAGTTTTTGTAATTAATTTAGGCTCTATTTAGAAATTAGTACTTGCCAACGACTGGAGGCTGATAGCTACGATCCAGAGAGTTCTTGCGATTGTTGTTAAAATCAACTTCCTTTTATTGAAGGTTATTTATTGATGGAAGATGATTTTAAGAGACAACCTTAAGAATCTCTCTGTCTCTTCGCTAGTATGGCTTAGCCGTCAAGCACTAATTTCAAGATTAAGCCTTAATTTATATATTTTTATTCGTATTATTATTGGTTTCTATCTTTCACAGTATACAATACAGCACACTAAAGGGCACTCCGTTATCATTTGAAAAATGATGTTACTAAGGAAAAAGCGATGAAGGGTTGAAAAATATTCCTAATTTGATATAATGAAAAACGTTGAGATTGAGAATCAATATCATTTATTGGTTTTATCAAAAATACATAGCTTGTCAGGCAAGCTCAAAAACAGGGGGATATACAATGAGAAAGAACAATTTTTCAAAATTATTGATGATCTGGGTGGCGGTCTTTGCTTTGGCGCTGACAGCATGCTCAAATTCAAGTAAAACTGCTAATTCTAATGCAAAGTCAGATACGACAAGTACTAATGCGGCTACCACTACTACACCATCAACCATTGAAATTACAGATGCTCATGGGAAAGTGACTGTTCCTGTGAATCCAAAAAAGGTAGTTGCTCTTGATAGCAGAACTTTTGAAACTTTAGCAGCTTGGGACGTTAAATTAGTAGCTGTACCAAAAGATGTTATGCCTGCGGATTCACCTTATGTTAAGGATGAAACAGTACAAAATATTGGAAATCATCGTGAACCTAATCTTGAATTATTAGCATCTGTAGATCCAGACCTTGTCATTGTTGGACAAAGATTTGCTAGCTTTTACGAGGATATTAAGAAGTTAGTACCCAATGCGGCAGTGATCGATCTTGATTTCGATGTATCTGGCAAAGAAGGCAATCCTGGTGAAAACTTAGTTAAAGGACTTAAGGATGCAACCACGAATTTAGGTAACATTTTTGATAAGCAAGAAGATACAACTAAGTTAAATGCCGAGTTAGATACTGCGATTGAAGCAGCAAAGACCGCATACAATGGAACAGATAAGATCATGAGTGTTGTCGTATCTGGTGGCAATATCGGATTTTCTGCTCCGCATTCTGGACGGGTCTGGGGACCACTTTATGATATTTTTGGTTGGGCTCCTTCACTAGAAGTTGATAAATCTTCTTCCGATCATCAAGGTGATGAAATTTCGGTTGAAGCAATTGCACAAAGCAATCCAGATTGGATTTTTGTATTAGATCGTGATGCTGCTATCTCTTCTTCAAAAGATTCCGTTCCTGCTCAAGACGTGATTAATAAAGCGCCTGCTTTGAAAAATACAACCGCAATTACTAAAGGGCAAATTGTGTATGCTCCAAACGACACTTATACCAATGAATCTATCGAAACTTTTATCGAATTAATTAATAATGTAGCAACAGCTTTAGGTAAGAAATAAAAGGAGTATAATGTAGTGCTAAAAAATTTAATACCTAAGCACGCCGGGGTTGAGAATGCTCAACCCCAGCGTCATAATCATAGAAAACTATGGACGATCCCTTTTATCATTGCAATTATCATTACAATTATTTTAAGTGTAATATCACTACTTACTGGCGTGTATGACATTAAAGGACAAGCCGATGGGATGGAAATGTTCTTCATCACGCGTGTCCCAAGAACATTCGCGTTAATGCTGACTGGCGCTGCAATGGCAATGTCTGGATTAGTCATGCAACTCATTACACAAAATCGGTTAGTAGAGCCTACCACAACAGGAACGATGGAATGGTCTGGACTGGGACTTATGTTTATCTATTTATTTTTTCCCGCGCCATCCTTAGTGCTAAGAATGACAGGTGCAATCATTTTTTCTTTTATAGGAACGATGATTTTTTTTGTGTTTCTAAAAAAGGTTAAACTTCGTTCGTCATTAGTTGTCCCTATTATCGGGATGATGCTAGGTGCAATCGTTTCTGCATTTTCCACTTTTGTTGGCCTAGTGTTCCAAATGACTCAAAATATCGAAAACTGGTATGCAGGCTCGTTCTCATCTGTTCAAATTGGCCGGTATGAATACTTATGGATCATTATATTAATTACGATCCTTATTTTTATTTTTGCTGATCGCTTAACTTTAGCAGGATTAGGGGAAGACGTGGCTACTAGTCTAGGCGTGAACTATGATCGAATTGTTTTATTAGGCACAGCATTTATTTCTTTAGCCGTTGGTATTGTTGCGGCTGTCATTGGCACACTTCCGTTTTTAGGCTTAATTGTACCTAACATCGTTTCTATGTTCCGAGGTGACGATCTTAGAAGTAACTTACCTTGGGTCTGCCTATCAGGGATGGCTGCCATTATGATTTGTGACATTTTATCGCGTATCATTATTATGCCCTTTGAAATCCCTGTCTCCATGATACTGGGAACAGTTGGTGCCGTCGTATTTATACTTATTCTTTTAAGGCAAAGGAGGTCAAGAAGGATACTAAGATGAGTGAACTAGCTAATAGTAATCCACTAAATATTAAAATTAATTCTAATCATAATTCTAAAAAAAGATCAGCTAGTGCCTTTCGTACAAAAAAGGAAGAAAAGTTTTATTGGATCTTGCTGATAGTATTAATAATGGTTGGTGTGTTTGCTTCCATTGGGCTACTCGTTTACAACAATCCAGTTCCTGTAACCTCTCCTTCCTTTGTACCTGTCGTTAAAAGAAGAGTGGTTGCCCTTGTTGCCATGCTTATCGCTGCCATTTGTCAAAGCTTATCTACTGTCGCTTTTCAATCCATTACAAACAATAGAATTATAACTCCATCACTTTTAGGCTTTGAGGCTATTTATTCAACCATTCATACAAGCACGATCTTTTTTCTAGGTGCTACGGTGTTTGTAAGCTTTAGCGGGGTTGATTCATTTTTATATCAAGTGATTGCAATGGTTTTGGTGTGTTTAATTCTTTATGGATGGTTACTTTCTGGGAAATATGGTAACTTACAGCTGCTTCTTTTAGTTGGTATCATTATGGGGGCTGGACTTCGTTCTGTATCCTCTTTTATGAGAAGATTGCTTGCACCGTCTGAGTTTGACATTTTACAAGCAAAATTGTTTGCATCCGTTAATAATGCCGATGCTGCTTATTTTCCGATTGCTATTCCAATTGTGATCGTTGTCGCCTTCCTTTTACTTGCGAATGCGAAGAGATTAAATGTGCTGTCACTTGGTAAGGATGTCTCTACCTCACTTGGGACGAAACATCAAAGTGGAGTCATTTATACGCTAGTTCTAATTTCTATTTTAATGGCAATTTCAACTGCTTTAGTTGGCCCCTTGACGTTTTTCGGATTTTTAGTTGCCACTTTAAGCTATCAAGCAGCACAAACGCATGATCATAGATACATATTTCCCATGTCTCTTGCAATCGGTTTTGTCATTTTAACCGGCTCATATTTTATTATGTATCATGTTTTTAATGCGCAAGGTGTTGTTTCGATTATTATAGAATTAGTTGGCGGACTTACATTTTTGATTATGATTTTAAGGAAGGGTTCTTTATGATACAAATCGATAATGTTAAAAAAAGTTATACGGATGAGGTAGAAATCGGACCTTTAAATATTACAATACCAAAGGCTGGACTAACTTCTCTTATCGGACCCAACGGGGCGGGCAAATCTACAACACTTTTAATGATTGGAAGACTTTTAAATTTAGACCAAGGTCAAATTAGCGTAGCAGGAATGGATGTCACTAAATCCAAATCAAGCGATCTTGCTAAAATCGTAACGGTTTTAAGACAAGAAAATCATTTCGTAACGAGACTTACCGTGAGGCAGTTGGCTGGCTTCGGACGTTTCCCTTATTCTAAAGGGAGATTAACGAAAGAGGATGAAATCATCATTTCTAAATATATTGATTTTCTTAACTTGACTGAGCTTGAAAATAGATATTTAGATGAGCTTTCTGGGGGACAACGGCAAAGAGCTTATGTAGCCATGGTATTATGTCAGGAAACGGAATACGTTCTTTTGGATGAGCCGCTTAACAATCTTGACGTCGCACGTTCTGTGCAAATGATGGAGCATTTGAAATATGCAGCGCATGAATTTGGAAGAACCATCTTGACCGTAATGCATGACATAAATTTTGCCGCAAAATACTCTGATAGAATTTGTGCTATGAAGGAGGGGCAAATTGCCGCCTTTGGAACTGTGGAAGAGGTGATGAAACCTGACATCTTAACGGATATTTTTGAAACTAAAATTGAAATTATTGCGGGACCCTACGGGCCTATCGCGATTTATTAGAGTATATTTTGAAATTCAAGAAAAAGGCTGGTGAACTGATGAACAACAACATTACTTTGAAGGAAGCAATCCGCTCACTCTCGATGGAATCGTATGTTCAAGGTGGCACGCTAGCGAAATGTCTACCTGCCTACCTCTGGCGGTCAATGGGAAAGGTAGACTTAGAGGAAGATGAGTTGTGGCAAAATGACAAGCTCAAGGTGCTGACCTACAACTATGATGGTTACGCCGTGAATATCACCTTACACCAAGACAGCGGGTATCTGCACGACAGCGTTGATATATGGGATATCACGGACACCGTCGTCGCTACCGTCGGCAGGCTATTGACCACACATGCAATAGAGCATTGGTCAGCAACCTGTGGCATAAAGCTACAACGATTCGAGATGGCTGATGAACGGGTCTACCTGTGGCCCAATGCTGTCACCGTCCATTATCACCTAAAGCATGATCAGTGGCTGCTGACCAAGGTTGCTGGCGCCTACCGTAGCTACGAAGATACCTTTGCTACCCTGCAAGCGATATCGCGAAGCTTGTAGTTGTTAATATCAACTAATTACTAATAATGTCAACAAAAAAACGCCATCACGTGAAATGATGACGTTTTTTAAATTTATATTATTTCATTTCCTCCACAGCCGTTTTACCCGCAATTCGACCAAAAGTAAAGATGTCTGTTAATGCATTACCACCCAGACGGTTACCTGCATGAATACCTCCAGCTACTTCCCCGGCAGCGTATAGATGTGCGATCGGCTGACCGTTTTCATCCAATACACGCGTTGCAGTGTCGATTTTAATGCCACCCATCGTATGGTGAACCGCTGGTTTCCGAGGCGTAGCGTAAAATGGTGCCTTTTCCACCTTCAAGCTAAACGTATCCTTATGGAACTCTGGATCAAAACCCGCATCGACATAGGAGTTATACTTGTCAATTGTAGCTCTAAGCACCTGAGGGTCCATATTAACCTTCACTGCCAGCTCTTCTATCGTATCCGCTCTAAAGAGCGTACCCGCTTCAACTTGTCGATCTATCTTTTCTTGGCTTGTGTTCGCCGCAGTTTTCTTAATCTCATCATCTGCGATTAGGTAAAATAAGCTTCCCTGCTCGATCGCTGCTTTCGTTAACACATCCCGACCAGAAAATTCATTTACGAATCGTTCTCCCTTTTGGTTAACAATAACAAAGTTCTCAGGTGGAACTTGCAGTCCACTAAAGAGCTCGCCCGTTTCAGGATCTGCTACAGGCATCATTTGAGTAAAGCCCATACCTGTCAGTGCCGCGCCTGCACTCTTACCAAGTGTTATTCCATCCCCTGTCATCGCATAGGAATTCGTTGTTTTGATATCATCATCGATATGACTCCAATACGTATTATATTCCTTCAGCATTTGAGTATTTGCACCAAAACCACCACTAGCAAGTACTACTGCTTTCGCATGTACGGTGATTTTCTGTCCATTAACACCAGTTGCGATAACACCAGCTATTTTTCCATCTTCAATGATCAGTTGTTTGACTGGACTATCCGTAATAATTTGACCGCCATTCTCTTCAACATATTTGCTTAGTGCAAGGATAAATGCCGAGCCATAGCTTTTAACAGGCTTATGACCACGACGCCAAAGCGCACCCACTGGCGCAAATACGATACTCTTATCGTATTCAACCCCGATATCTTCAAGCCACTGTACACTTTCCAAGGCATGGTCAGTAAGCACCTTGACCAGATCATATTGTCCGTAGATCATGTTGCCATTTAGGTCTGTACGCTTTCCACCGAAATACGTTTGCATTCTGTGTAGAAGTGGCGAGTCAAATAAATAAGCTTGCTCCGTGCTAAACTTTTCCTGATAAGCTGCAAATTCTTGTTTTAGGGCACGGAAATCCTCCAAATATTCAGGATGAATTAAACTTTCTTCTGTATTTAATAAATTTTCAATCGTTTGTCTTTCCCCTGGGTTCTCATGGAATTGTTGCTGCCAGACAGGATCCGCAGCATTGACAGGACCACCTGAACGAATCGTGTTCCCCCCTACAGCAGGATACTTTTCAAGCACAATCGCACTTGCGCCATGCTGTAAAGCTGTTGCAGCAGCACTTAAACCAGCACCGCCTCCCCCTACGACAACGACATCACATGTATATTCTTCATCATCCTTCATCTGACTGCTAGCAGGTTTTGGACGTCTTCTTAGGATGTCTGGGTTAACGCCAGCCAGCTTAACCGCTTTGGCAACACCATTAATAACAGCGTTACTTGTTTCAGAAGCACCTGAGAGTGCATCCACATTTAGCGTTTGTCCCTCGATAATTTTATTCGGTATTCTTACAAAAACAACATCAGCGATCCCTTCGGTTTCCCCCTTAGCGTCGATATCGATGCTTTCAATTCTATCTTCACTAAAGGATACCTTCATTGGAAGATTCCCACTGTGGCCGATCGCATTTACCTCATACACACCAGGTTTATAGGTGAACTCCTCTTCCACGTTAAGCTGATTTGAAATTTTAGCAAAACGAAGGAAGCGTAGAAAACATATTTCTAGGAAATCAATCGTTCCTTCATTGTTTAAGTTACCTGATTCATCAAAAGCTTTATGTGCAGTCCCAAGCAAAAATTCATACCCTGGCATCACATTAGCTTCCACACCTGGTGCATCTAAAATTTGACGAAGATGTAGCTGCGCCCGCGACGAGCCTTGTGTTCCCTGCGACGCACCAATGATCATCACGGGTTTACCAGCAAGCGGATGGATCTCAAAGCTCAGCCATTCAAGCAAGCTTTTAAGGGATGAAGGGATGGAATGGTTATATTCAGGAGTCGCAATAATGGCCCCATCACTAGCAATAATTTTTTCATTAAACGTTTGTATAATTACACTGTTCGTTTGGTTATCAGATTGATTAAACATCGGTACATCTGTAATATCAAGAATTTCAATTTCTGCTTTTGACTTAAAATGTTTTTGCATGAACTGAAGCAGCTTGCGATTATATGATTTTTTAGCATTTGTGCCAACGATCGCTATGATTTTCATTGTGATTAGCCCCCTACTCTTGCCAAGTAAATTTTTTCGTTTTTTTCTTAAACGTTCTTTTTGACAGTAGTTCAGAAGTGATCTCAGTAAATAAAACAAACTCCCTAAAAATTTCTTCAAGCTCAGCTACTTTGTCAGCATCAATGAGATTACCACTGCTATCAAAGGCACTCTGAGATTTTCCTAAAAGAAACTCACTGCTCGGCATCAATCTTGCACCAAGCTCAGGTGAATCTAAGATTTGTCTAAGATGTGCTTGTGCTCTGGAAGAGCCAAGTGAACCGTGTGAAGCACCAACGATAAGCACTGGCTTATCAATCAAGGGTTGCGTCGTGTAGCTGATCCATTCCAAAGCGCTTTTCAAAACGGCTGGGATGGCATGATCATACTCAGGCGTAGCGATAATAACACCTTCAGCTTTGGAGATTTGATCCAATAAGTCTTGTACCTTCTCAGGAATATCAACTTCTGCGTCCTCTATATCATCTTTTTCAATAAAGGCTGGCAGATCTTTAATTTCATATAAATCAATCTTGACCTCGCTAGCAAAATGCTTTTGCATAAACTCCAGCAATATACGGTTCGTTGACACATCTGAATTGGTGCCGACGATAGCTAAATAATTCATAGTAATCCCCTTTCTATACATTGTAATTTAATTCACTAACTTAGTTTCAAAGAAATATGTTCTATTGGCATAACTCTATCATATCAAGGGTTAATGATCTAATAGTTATTCATTGAAGTTTGATAACCAATTTGTTATAATCAGCTCAAGCCCTATGTTTGTTACTTTTTTCACAAGAGGTGAGAGATATGTCTAAACTACAATCGCAAGATATTTTGTATTATATTGATACTCTCTTAAAATATAGCAATTATAGCAAGGCTGCCAAAGCACTGTATATTTCTCAGCCTTATTTGACGAAGGTGATAAAAAAAGTAGAACATGAACTTAACTGTGAGCTTATTACTCGCAACAAACTCCCCTATCGCTTAACTGAGCAGGGAAAAATATATTATCAGTATTTGACTTCAATGGAAAACAACTATGCAAAGCTGATTAGAGAGATCACCTATGTATCAGATATGGACAATCAAGTGTTACGAATCGGCATCCTTCCGAGTCTTGGCTCCTATCTGACTCCTCTTTTTTTGCCAGAATTTCTAGCACTTCATCCTACGTATAAAATAAATCTTTTAGAAGATTTACCTGAAAAAAACGAGAAACTTCTGCAAAACAACGAGTTGGATTTCTGGATTGGGCAAAACTCAGGTAGTATATCTCCCAATTTAAATGCTGTTAGCTGGGGCAAGCATAGCTATAGAGCAATTATCCCATGTTGCTGTGAACTGTACCAGCAGAATGTAGCGATTATTCCAGAAGGCTCAATTGATATCAGGGAAATTTTGAGTCAAAAGTTGATTTTGACCTCCAAAGGCTCAGCAATCAGGAAACAGATAGACCAACTACTAAGTGTCTATAAGATTCAACCTAATATTTTGTTGGAAAGTAACGACATTTATACTGTTCTTAAGCTTGCAAAGCGAAATTTGGGTCTAACCATTATACCAGAGAGTATTCATATCAAGGAGTGCCCACCTGAATATAATATATATCCAATTCCAATGGATAAGATGAGTTTGGATTATTTTATAGCCTATCAAAGTGAAAAAACGCTAACAAGCGTGGATCATGACCTTATAAATGCATTTTTAAATCATGGACAACCATGTGCAAAATAGGAGGCCGCCATCATGAGTAGTTATACAAAAATAATACATCTCATGGGAACAAAAATTACCCTGTTCATCGAGGGATTAAATGCTGAGAAGCTTGCTGAGGAAGCTGAGCAGATGCTGATTGATTACGAAGAGGCTTTTAGTGCCAATAGTGATCATTCACAGCTTGCCTTGCTAAAAAAAGAAGCTGGATTGCACCCTTTAAAAATAGATAAGGAGTTGTATGACCTCATAAAAATAGGAAAGGAGCACAGTTTAAATCAAGATTCCTACTTAAATATTGCAATAGGTCCTTTGATCAAGCTGTGGAGAATTGGTTTCAGTGAGGCGCATGTACCAGAAGATGACGCTATTAAGATGGTGTTGGATTTATTGAATCCTGAGAATATCCAGCTAAATGATGAGCATAGCTCTGTTCTATTATCCAAAAAAGACATGGAGATTGACCTTGGCGCGATCGCTAAAGGTTATTTTGCTGATCAAGTTATGGCATTTTTCAAAAAAAATGGAGCTACCTCAGCAATGGTAGATATGGGGGGAAATGTGCTTGTTTATGGAGACTCACCTCAAGGAGAGAATTACTGGAGAACAGGAATACAAAATCCATTTTTACCTAGGGGAAATGCCGCTGCAATCGTCAAAATAAGAAACCAATCCGTCGTAACATCAGGCATATACGAAAGAGTTTTGAACCAAGAAGGCGTTCATTACCATCATATATTTAACAGTAGAACGGGTTATCCTATCGAGAATAATATCGCTTCGTTAACAATTATTGCCGATAAATCATTGGACTGTGATATCTATACTACAAAATTATTTGGATTAGATGCGGCTTCAGTTATTCAAAAAGTTAGTAGAATAAAGGATATGGGAGCAATCGTCATAACGATAGATGGACAAATGGCGTTTACAGACAATCTTAAAGGGAAAATAGATTTTCAATGATGGAAAGTGAAATGATAGAAAATCTTCTTTTGTATTTATCCTTTCAAAAATTTCAAGCATTTCATCCTCTTGATAGTAATCTCTTACTTCAAAATTAATCAATATGTATTCTTAATATACGGATTTAAAAAATCCTTCTGGTCTTAACTGTGCTAACGCTTGTATCAAGATCTCAAAAAGATCCTTTCTAAATTGAATAAATTCATCACTGTAATTAAAGATTTGATCAGAAATAACATTTTCATTTTCAATCATATATTCCAAAATAATTTTGTTACGTTCTGGAAAATCATTTTCTGAAATAGAATGGCTATTGTTAATTTCTCCTTATATAAAATAAAAAATCAGGCAAAATAGATACGATTAAGCATCGATTCCAACCTGACAAGCAATGGAGCTAGGCGGAATCGAACCGCCGACTGATCGCTGCCAGCGACCTGTTTTCCCCCTAAACTATAGCCCCTTATTTATATGTGCATTATTAGTGCATCTAATTTGTAATTATACCCCACTTCACTACGCAACTGCAACTATATATTTCCTTTTTCAAGTGTACTTAGACACCTAACTTGTTACTATATTTTATCTGAAGTATGTAAAGTTTTCTTTTAAACAAATTTTACATGGCAATCTGAAAAATATGGAAATATAATAAAGAAGGATTGTGTTATTTAGTACTGTCGCTAGGTTCACAAAATTATATACTCATCATTGATAACGCTTTCAATGCGGTCTACACCTACGATTGCTGTACTAGAGGCCCTATTCCAAAAAAGGTGGCTAATATTATGCTGTACACTTCAGGAGAAATTGAATGTTTACCTCAGGAGGTCGGTTACGATGCATCAAGAATTGAAGTTTTACATAGCTATTTCCAGAAACTGATTGATGAAAAAATGATCCAAGGGGCTTCGTATTCTGTAGCCAGATATGGAAAAACTTTCATGCAAGGTGCACTTGGCCCCATTTCTTATCGCGATCCCACTACTCCATTGCTCCCAACTACCGTACACCGGATTGCATCCATCACAAAAGTGTTCACAACGATTGCGATTGCCAAGCTAGTCGAAAATGGGATGATTCGCTTTGATGATCCTGTAGGCAGTATTTTAAAACAGTTTGACGTCCCTCCATTTAATAAAATTGATATTTTTAGCTTGCTGACCCATACTTCTGGTCTATTTCTTGATTACACAGCACATCTCTCCTATCATCGTAATTATTGGGATTTAGTTGAACAGTATTTTGATAGCTACAAAGCCGAAGAGGGTGAGCTTGATTGGATTTCAGCCGCATTAAGCGGTGGAATGAGCAGGAACGTCGGCGAAGAATGGCAATACAGTACCTTTGGCTTCATTTTCCTTGGAGAAATCATTAAAAAGGTTACTGGGATGAGTGCTGAACAATATATTGAAGAGCAAATTGCGAAGCCACTCGGTATGAAGGATACCATGTTTAACCCAACACAAGACCTAGCTAAACGCTGTATTATTCGACATGAACGGCAGGAAAAATTCATTAATGGACTCCTTGCAGATCAAAAGCCTGAGCAATCCCCTTCAGAGATGCTTTGGAGCCATGTGCCAGATACAGGTGGAGGGTTATTTTCTACACTACCCGATCTTATAAAGCTAGGGAATATGTTGCTTGGGATGGGAAAGCTTGGAGATACACGTATTTTAGGACGCAAAACAGTAGAAAAAATTACAGCAAGAGCTTTATTTGATACGCCCGATTATTGCTGGGGAGGATTTAATCCTGACCGAATTTACGCATTAGGTTTTGATATGCGAACAGGCTGTACGTTCATCTACTCCCCCACAACTTATGGTCATGAAGGTGCAGGCTCTAGCTGTATACTAGTTGATCCTGTTGAACAAGTAACAGCAGTGTGGTTTGTTCCTTTCGTAGATGGTGGTTGGCACGCTGAAGCTTTATATAACGTCACAAATATCATTTGGTCAGGATTAAGTTAACGATACAATGTTAGAAACAAAAATAACCGCAATAAATAAATTATGCTTCTAAGAAAGGTGGTAATTTTATGTTATACGCTTCTGGGCAAGTAGATTGTACCCCGCAAGAGGTGGGGTATGATGCTTCAAGAATTGAAGTTTTACACAGTCATTTTCAAAGGTTGATAGAACAGAAAAAAATTCAGGGTGCCTCCTATTGTGTGTCTCGATATGGAAAAACATTTATGCATGGTGCGGTGGGTCCCCTATCCTATAAGGATGAACATACACCGTTACTTCCTACTACTGTTCATCGTATTGCATCTATTACTAAAGCGATTGTAACGATCGCGATTGCCAAGCTCGTTGAAGATGGGTTGATCCGTTTTGATGATCCTGTAGGCAGTATTTTGACGCAATTTGATGTGACACCGTTTAACAAAATAGATATTTATAGCTTACTTACACATACCTCTGGAATGTTCCCAGATTGGAAAGGCGACATGCCTTATTTTCGAGATTATTGGGATCTAATCGGTCAGTATTTTGAAAATTATAAACCAGAAGATGGGGAGTTAGACTGGATAAAGGCTGCTTTAAGCTGTGGTGTGGATAGACCCGTTGGGCAGGAATGGCAATATTGCTCATTTGGCTTTTGTTTATTAGGAGAAATTATAAAGAAGGTAACTGGTGTAAGTGCAGAGCAGTATATTGAAGAGCAAATTGCACAGCCTCTCGGCATGCAGGATACGATGTTTGATCCTACGCCAGAGCTGGCGAAGCGTTTTATCATTCGCGATGGAGAATATGAGAAACGTATAAATAATATCATCGCAGGGATTGAGCCTGAGCTCTCCCCTTCAGAGAAGTTGTGGAGTAACGTATCAAGAACAGGTGGCGGGTTATGCTCAACCCCAAGTGATTTAATTCGGTTTGCTAATATGCTTCTAGGGATGGGGAAGCTGGATAACACTCGAATTTTAGGACGTAAAACGGTAGAGAAAATTACGACAAGAACATTGTATGACAAACCAGATTATTGCTGGGGAGGGAACAATCCTGACCGTAGCTATGGGATCGGTCTAGACATGCGTAGAGGTTCTGCCTTCCTTTATTCCGATACAACCTATTGTCATGAAGGTGCTGGAGCTTGCTCCATGATCATTGATCCTACAGAGCAGCTCGCAGCCGTTTGGTTTGTACCGTTTATGGATGATGAATGGCATGCAGATGCCTTATTTAATGTCACAAACATTATTTGGTCAGGGCTAAGCTAATGAATAGCATTCGACATCAGTTACGTGTAATGAGATCAGTAGCAGGTGTCACCTATAAGGAGTGGGCTGCCTATCGCACCCACTCCATGGTATCTATTGTTGTAGGTCCAGTTTTTTTTATTGTGCAATATTTTATATGGACCGCGGTGTATGGTGATCATTCCACTTTAGGTGGACTTGAGCTAAACCAGATGATCAGGTACTTTGGTGTAACAACACTGATTAGCTATCTCACCATGGATTTTGCAGATTGGAACCTATCTATGCTGATACGAACTGGGAAATTCTTAACGTTCCATTTACGCCCCGTCCATCATCGTTCATTTGCTCTATTTCAAAAGCTTGGCCATCGCTCATTAGGATTTCTATTTGAATTTATTCCTTGTTTACTGATCTTTATTTTTATTTTTCGTATAGATATGACACCTGCAAGTTATTTATGGGCTTTTTTATCGATCACTCTTGCTTTTTTAATGAATTTTTATGTTAATTATACCATTGGCTTATTGTCATTTTGGTTAGTTCAATCTGATGGAATACGTGGCGCATTTATGCTTCTATCCAGCGTTTTTTCTGGTGCACTTCTTCCACTTAGCTTATTCCCAGTATGGCTACAAAGCATTCAATTTTTTCTACCGTTTCAATACATTGCTTATATTCCTGCAATGGTATTTACGGGACAATATTCACTGGGTGGCATCCATTTAACGATGGGGCAGGCGGTTGGACTTCAAGCGATTGCTGTTGTTATTACATTTATCGCAAATGAGCTAGTAAGGCGTATTGCTATGAAACAATTTACTGCTGTTGGTGCATAAATAGGTTAAGAAGGGATTTCATTTATGAAGCGGTTTTTTAATATATATAAGCAATGCCTACTTTCTGCATTACGTGTATCTGCAGCCTATCGCATGAATTTTATCGTTAGCTGTATTATTACACTTGTAGGGAATGTGTTCTTTCCACTTCTCACCTTGTTAATCTATAGTAATGGAGCTAGTTTTCCAGGCTGGAGCTTCTACGAGGTGTTATTAATCCAGTCTATCTTTACGATGTCCAGCGGACTTTCCAACCTCATTTTTGGTGGTGTACTTTGGACAACAATGTCACATATACGTGAAGGTAGTTTTGAGGTTATACTCATGAAGCCACTAAATCCATTGTTTTTTATCATTGCTACCACGTTTTCACCTGATAGTATTGGTGTATTTGTGGGTGGGGTGGCACTGTTCATTATTTCCCTCACTGGAGTAGGTACTATTTTATTTGTTTCTTGGGTGCAGTTTGTACTATTTTTTGTAGCTGGTATTGCAGTAATGGCAGGGATGTCCTTAATGATGGCAGCGATGTCCTTTAAATGGGTAGGGAATTCAAGAATTCCAGAGCTTGCAGATAGTGTATTGAATTTTGGGAAGTATCCGTTACCAATTTTTCCAAAAGCGTTACAAGCGCTCATTACCTTCATTGTTCCTGTTGGTGTCATTGGCTTTTTACCCGCCTCCGCCCTACTTGGTGAAATAAAACTGGTAGATTTTATAGCAGTGGTCCCTTGTGTATTATTTATGATAGCAGGTGCCTTTATATATCGACATATGATTTCTTTATACGAGGGGGTTGGCGGATGAATCCGATCATCGACGTGAAGCAATTAAATAAAACATATAAAACATACAAAAGAGGCTCTAGCCTAAGCGAAACCCTCAAAAGTTTTTTCTACCGAGAGGAGGTTATTATTAACGCTGTAAATGATATTAGCTTTACGATAGAGCAAGGGGAAATTTGTGGGATGCTTGGACCCAATGGAGCAGGAAAATCAACAACCATTAAAATGCTTTGCGGAGCATTATATCCCTCTTCTGGGGAGCTAAAAGTGTTAGGTTATTCACCTGCACAGGATCGAAAACGTTATGTTAGTCATGTAGGCGCAGTTTTTGGACAAAAATCTCAATTAATATGGGATATTCCACCGATTGATAGCTTCCGCATGAATCAAGCGATTTATGGGGTCTCTGACCATGATTTCAAACAACGCCTAGAAGAGTTGGCAGTGTTACTAGATATTACGGAAGTCATCGAAAAGCCTACCCGTGTCCTCTCTTTGGGAGAACGAATGAAGTGTGAATTTGTTATGGCTATGCTCCATCAGCCACAAATTTTATTTTTAGATGAACCTACAATTGGACTTGATGTCATTGCAAAGGTTAAAATTCGCCAGTTTGTCCGAGAGATGAATCGTAAGCATAATATGACCTGCATTTTAACTACACATGATCTGGAAGATATTGAAGAATTAGCTCATCGCGTCATCGTCATTAATCATGGCACAAAAGTTTTTGATGATTCATTATCACAGTTCAAGCTTTTTTTAGGTGATAAAAAACAGGTCAGTCTGACATTTACAGACCCCATTGATGGATCCATTTTTGATAATCACTATACGAGAGTTGTTGATCAACCCTCTGAATTGCAAATTACACTTGAAGTGGATACTGCTTTAATTTCAATTAGTGATTTTATCGAAAATATTTCTAGAGATCACCGTTTTTCTGATATTTCCATTAAAGAACTGCCCATTCAACAGGTGGTATTGAAGCTGTATGAGTCAGAGCAATCTGTAGTATAAAATGAATGTAAAAAAAAGATTTGAGGTGACAATATGCCAAAGTTTTTAGATGTTACTGGTAAAATTACAATCGTGCTGGGAATTATTTTAGGTATTGTGTATGGGAATTCTACGAACTACTTAACTGGTGATGACTCCTTTCAATGGCTATCTGCCATCGTTTATTGGATTAGTAGTATCATCTCAGGCTCAGTCCTGATTACACTTGGATTGATACTAGATTATGCAGAGGAAAACAATGCATTTTTGCGTGAGCTAGTTGCTAAGTCTAGAGCCGCAGACCAAGAAAACAGAACACCCAGAAAACCTTTAGGAAATAGTAAGGCATCCTTAGCCGCAATCACAGACTATAAATTTAAAGCCAATGATTAAGGATTTAAATTTAGCCATAAATATGGTTTAAAAACAGTACTTGATAATGACTTAGGTGGCAGCTACGATACAGAGAGTTCTTACGATTGTTGTTAAAATCATATTCCTTTTTATTTAAGTAGGTTTGTTGGTGGAATTTGATTTTAAGAGACAATCTTCAGAATCTCTCTGTCCCTTCGCTAGTTTGGGTTAGTTATCAAGTACTTATTTTAAGGTTAAGCCATATAATTATGGCTAATATTTAAATTAGGAGATGACAAATACACCAAAATTGCAAAGGGATAAAGGATTGTGAGGAAGTGAAACGTTCGTATTAAAAACTAGATTTTATCCATATTTATTGGCTCAACTTAGAAATTAGTGGTTGAGAGGAAGCAAAACTAGCGAAGGGGTAGAGGGATGGTGGAGAAGTGAACACGTCCGCCTTTACAGACTGTTTTTCAACCGATAAATATCTAGTTCAAGAAAATCAGGCTGTAACAGGGGTCGAAGCCACCCTCTGCGCAGTAGCTGCTTTCCTCAGAAGTTAGCAACCACTAATTTGGTTTTGAGCAATTTTTAGCATAAAAAATCTAGTTTTAAAAACGATCGGTAGAACCTTTGTTCCGTAGCCTCCATCACGCTTAATGTCATCCACTAATTTAAATTATGTGAAAATTATATCAATGTGCAATTTATGTTATTGACAAAATAGCCGCTAATGATTAGTATTGTGAATTAATAATTGAAAGACGGGATTACTTAAAAATTTAATAATCAGCAGGCTATGATTGTTACGGATCACACTGTAACAGGAGCAGCTTCTGGAGAGATCATGATTGACTTCATGACGCCGAAGGGTTCACAATCTCAGGCAAAAGGACAGAAGAGTATGAAATAGATGATTTGTTTTATTTATTTTAGTTTAAAATAACAAATTATTACTATTTATGCTTTTATGACCATGAGATTGGATACTTCCAATCTCTTTTTTTATTTTTAAGCATCAAAATTTATTGAATTCCGTACTGTGTAGATGAATTAAGGGGGAGCTTATTTTGGCAGAACAGGAACTAAAAAGAGATCTAGAAAACAGACATGTTCAACTTATTGCGATTGGAGGAACGATTGGTACAGGACTCTTCCTTGGTTCAGGAAAAGCAATTCAGCTTGCAGGACCTTCCATCGTTTTTGCTTATTTAATCGTTGGGATCGCAGTATTTTTTGTCATGAGAGCTTTAGGGGAGCTGTTGTTATCCAAGGCAGGTTATCAGACTTTTACTGACATTGCTGAAGACTATCTTGGACCAAAAATTGCTTTTGTTACAGGCTGGACCTATTGGTTTTGTTGGATTATGACTGCTATGGCAGACGTAATTGCTGTAGGCATGTATGTGCAATATTGGTTTGATATTCCGCAATGGGTACCTGAAATCTTATGCTTAATTATTTTGTTAGGCTTAAACCTGTTGACGGTTAAAAATTTTGGAGAGCTAGAATTTTGGTTCGCTTTAATTAAAGTTATTACGATTCTTGCCTTAATTGGTATTGGTATTGTTCTACTCGTTATCGGCTTTCGTACTGAATCTGGCGTTGTTAGTGTCCAAAACATTTGGGCACATGGTGGTATTTTTCCAAATGGCATTACAGGCTTCTTACTGTCGTTTCAAATGGTTGTCTTTGCATTTGTTGGTGTAGAGCTTGTTGGTGTCTCTGCCGCGGAAACGTCTAATCCCGAAAAAAATATTCCTTCTGCAATAAATAAAATTCCATTACGTATATTATTCTTCTATGTAGGTGCAATTTTAGCGTTATTATGCATTAACCCTTGGACTCAGCTTAGTGCATCTGAAAGCCCTTTTGTCAAAACCTTTGCGTTAGTGGGTGTGCCAATTGCGGCGGGTATAATCAATTTTGTTGTATTAACCTCTGCTGCGTCTGCGTGTAATAGTGGTATGTTCTCAACTAGCCGTATTTTATACAATTTAAGCAAAAACAAACAAGCTTCTGCCTCCTTTGGCAAACTAAATAAAAACCATGTGCCTCGTAATGGCTTATTAATTTCTACCCTTGTTTTATCTGGTGGTGCTTTACTTAGTAAGCTCATTCCTGAGCAAGCATTTGGAATTGTGACAACCATTAGTGCCATCTGTTTCATTTGGGTGTGGGGCGTTGTTGTTGTCTCCCACTTAAAGTATAAAAAAACAGCTCCACAGCTCCATGCCACATCAAAATTTAAAGCGCCTTTAACTCCTTTTATTAATTATGTGGTTTTGGCATTGTTTGCAGCTATTTTAATTATTATGTTGTTTGCAGGTGAGACGCGTCCTGCTTTACTATTAACTCCGTTATGGTTTATTTTATTGTTTATTTTGTATCATATAAGTACACGTAATAAGAGTAAAAGTACTACAACAACCTTCAAAAGTTAGATAACTCCATAAATAGTGAATCGTTATAAAAAAGCCATCACTGATATTTGGCTGATTAACAATCAAATATTCAATGATGGCTCATTAAATCTAAACAACATCTATAACACCAATTATTTTTTAATCGCAACGTAACCTTCAACCATATATGAGCCAAAATAACGTGTAACGTGTTCAAAACCAGCAAGCTCTAACCATGTAACAATCTGCTCGGAAGGTTCTGGGTAGGATGTGTGTCCAATAGAAGCTTGGAACTTCTCCCAATGCTCCTCACTAATACCAGCAGATAACATACTTGAACGATAAGCAGACATCAAAATTGGATAAATCTTGGAAGAAGGATCGGCACTCAGCGTTGCCATAATAAACATTGCGCCTGATTTCAATCGGCTTGCAATTTCTTGAAGCATGTTTAGCTTCGTTTGTTCATCTTGTATGAAATGAAGAACTAACATACAGGTTGCACCATCGTATTGATTGGATTGTGGCAGGTCTGTTACAGTGCCTTGAAGTAATGTCGTTTGCTCTAAAATTCCCGCTTCTTTTATGCGTAAGCTCGCTTCCGCCAACATTGATTCCGAAGGATCAATGCCTGTAAATCTCCAGCTTTGATTAAGCTGACCTAAGCTTATTATTTCTTGTCCCCCACCTGCTCCAACAATTAAAAGCTTGTGATCCTCTCCATTTAAATGCGCATGCATCATAAACGCCATTTGCTCATGTAACAGTCTGTAACCTGGTATTTTGGCCGCTATACTTGTGGTGTAATGTTGACCATTTACCTCTTTCCAGCTCATTTTTTCTGTAGAATTTATCGACACTGCAATACACTCCCCCTGCCCATGCTTTAACCCTACTTATAATATCGTTGAAATCTGCTTTATTATTAATCCGTTATATTGTACAATTAAGAATCATTCTCAATTATATAGAAATAATAAATAATAACAATCCCATTTACTTGGGATATCCTTAATAATTCTAACTACAGAAGGTAGTGTGCATGAATGGTGACACCGCAGCAGTCCTCCTATCAATATCGGGAAGATATATTAAAACAAATAAAAAAACATATTCCTTTTGATGCATATTGCTTTAGCTTAATTGATCCTTATCGATTGTTATCTAGTGGAGCTGTTACACATGAGGGTATTGAATTAATCCATGATTCATTATTTTCTAATGAGTACCAAGTAAATGACTATAACCAATTTATTGATCTTATGATGGAGAATCGTCCTGTAGCTTCTCTATATGAAACAACACACGGACAACCTGAAGTAAGTGAGCGATATCGTACTATTCTAGAACCAGCTGGATTTATTGATGAATTAAGGGTTGTTTTTATGGATGAGGGAAAATGCTGGGGACAACTTGCTTTGTTTCGCAGTAAAACACAAGTACACTTCAAACCCGATGAAATTAAATGGCTTTATTCGATTCTCTCCTCAACTACAGCTTCCTTAAAGCAATTTTATTTGCAAGGTGTAGAGAAGGACTGGAGCCATGCTCCATCAGAGACAGGAATAATGATGTTATCAGAGCAATTAGAGCTAATAGGGGCAAATGAGACCGCATTAGAGCTACTTGAGCAGTTAAGAGCAGAAGAACAAATCGTAGGTCCTACATTACCACGTTCTATACGTGTATTATGTAAATCAAGTCATGGAGAAGAGAAAGCAAACTCACCTTCTCGTTCTAATCTACTTGTTTATGTACCAACAGGATTTTATGTTTCTATTGAAGCAAATGCACTTTTAAATTATGAGGGCAAATTGCAATTTGCGATCTCATTTCAAAAGGCAACTGCGAATGATCTGATCCCACTACTATCTGATGCATATCATTTATCCTTGCGGGAAAGAGAAGTATTAACCCATATTTTACGTGGGAGCTCAACCAAGGAAATTTCTCAAGCTTTATATATTTCACCTTACACTGTACAAGATCATTTAAAATCAATTTTCACCAAAACAAAAGTGACAACTCGGCGGGAATTAATATGGAAATTTCTTTCTCAGTTTAATTTCAGTTCATCTTTACAGTGATTCAGTTAAAAAGATCACATTTGCTTGCATAATAAACCTTTATAATCACTATGGTCGATGTTTTTTTATGAAACACAAGTTGACGATAACGTGATAAATGGAGGTAACATAAGAAAAATGAACAAGCTGAGTGAAAAAAAATATAAATTTCTTGAGCTAGTTAAGCCTGAAACCTATGCGCTAGAGGCATTAGAGGTAGGGGTTACGTCCAGTTGTAACTTCCGTTGTGATTATTGCTGTGCATATGAACGTAACGATGGAAACTCAATAAACGGCAAAGAAGTCATTTCGATTTTAGAGGACATACCTACAATTCGCCGCGTACGTCTATCTGGTGGGGAAGTGACACTGAAATATGATGATTGTCTTGAAATTGTTGCCTATTGTGCATCTAAAGGTATCGAAACACAATTAAATTCTAACGGTAGTCTTCTAAATAAAGAGCGGATTGATGCGCTTGCTGAAGCAGGTCTCACCACGATTCATATTTCCTTTAATTTTACAGAGGCAGATAAATTCTCGAAGTACTACAATATCCACCCAACTGTATACAAAAAAATTCGTGAAAACATTGCTTATTGTGCCCAAACTAGCATTGATACTGTATTAGAAACTTTATTGTTTGCTGAAACAGAGCATCATATGCATGAAATTAGTGAGCATGTATATGCGATGGGTGTAAGGACTCATGAAATCCAAAACAGTATTATTATGGGGCATACCGGCTGGAAGGCCATTGCGGCTCGTGATGCTTTAAAAAAATCAGTTGAAGATTTAATTGCGAATAAAAAAGAAGATACTACCTTGTATTTTACTTGTATGGATCGCTTTGCGGATGCCATGGGCTTTAAAGAGCAGCCTGGCGTGTATTTCTCCCACTGCATTGAAGGAATGAAACAACTCCATCTTCATGGTAATGGCGATATCCTAATTTCTGAGCTGTGCCATCCTGTTATTATCGGAAATATTTATAAGGGTACTTCCTTAAAAGACATTTATTCCAACATGCCTGCACCATTAGAACGCTATCTTGATAAGCGTCCTTGTCCTGCGCTGGACGCACTATTTCCTCAGGGTGTTAACCTTTAAGTACCTACGTGAAAAGAGGTATACCTTCATTCCTAAATGTTAATCCTACATAACAAGGAAGGAGGTGAGTTCACATGGCCGCTGATGTAAAATGCGAAGTGAACAGTTGTAACTTCCATGCAGCAGGTAATAAATGTACTGCTTCATCCATTTATGTTGTTTATAACAAAGGTAATCATGCTCGCAGTTCCGAAGAAACAGATTGCAAAACGTTCCAACCTAAAATGTAGACATGAATAAACCTCCGTCCATATATAATGAACGGAGGTTTTAAAATTGCGAACTGCTTATTCAAACGGTAGGGATTAGATAAATGCTCTAGAAACAATAACTAACAAGATGAACAATACTAAAATTGTTCCAGTAGAAGTCCATAATGCTGCTGCACCCAAACCTGCACCATTTCCGCCATAACATTCTGACATTCGTTTCGCCTCCTCTGTGAGTATGTGATATCATATTGCAGTCCCTCCTATTTAGCCACGGCGAATGCACATTTCTGATCCGAAAAACCTTATGCCACACTTGTAGATATGCGCCTATACAAATTCAACCTCTTTATGCATATGATAATGTACATACGGTGAAAAGCAGGTGATTCCTTTGGCAAAAAACAAAACAAAAACAAAACAACCAGAGCAAAGCTTATTAGCAGACGAAGTTTCCGCAGAAGATCTTGCTTTAATCAGTGCTGCATTCAGCACCCTTGCACAAGCATTTACATTTCTTTCATTACTTAAGGTAAGAGAGGACACCCAGCAGTCAGAAAATCAAGAGGGCTGGGGTGGGCTAGAAATTAATTTACCCCCTTTCCGTCGCAAATCGTAAGTAGTTACTCCCACATTTAAAATAAAATCTCTATGTCTAGGCACTTCCCCAGTTCATCCTGCATAACATAAACACAGAGGGAAAATACGACGATGGAGGTATATAATATGGCATTGCAAGAAGGACGCAACGAAGTGGTTTATCAAGCCAATGAACAGACGGTTAAGGTGCTACAACAGGTTACAACGGAAGTGCACACCATTTGTAAACAACACACAGGTAAATTCGTACGAGTACAAACTGTGGATGGACTCACGTATGAAGGTAAAATTTTGTATACACATGCAGGATACCTACATTTAATCGTAGCAGGACCAGAGGTAGAGGCAAATCGTGGGTTATTCAATCCATATTGGAACAACTACAATAGCTATAATAATGTAGTGTTACCGTTAGTTTTATATAATTTATTAGTGATTTCATTATTATAATAATAAATGACTCATTTAGAATAAGTACTTGATAACGACGGTCGGTAGCTACGATCCAGAGAGTTGTTGCGATTGTTGTTAAAATCATATTCCTTTTATTGAAGCCATTTTATGGATGGAATTTGATTAATTATTGGTAATATAACTAAAACTTTAATAAGCGTTAAGTTTTAAGGGTATTATTAGTTTCTACCTTTCCCCCTAAAGCTTAACGCTTTATTTTCTTAACTGCCAAATCAGTGCTTAATAACGATAAAACAAAGAGATAGATAGCTTGTGGAGAAACAACGCTCGGACAAACTCTCTGGAACGTAGCATGTTACCAAACCTTGATATCAACCAAACCTACCCGAAATATAATCCGCAGTCCGTTGATCACTTGGATTAGTAAACATAACTGGTGTTTCTTCAAATTCAACCAGCTCACCCATGAGGAAAAAGGCTGTTTTGTCTGATACACGAGCTGCTTGCTGCATATTATGTGTCACAATAACGATACAATACTCCTCTTTCAGCTCTGTAATTAATTCTTCAATCTTTGAGCTAGACACGGGGTCAAGTGCAGAGGCTGGCTCATCCATTAATATAATTTGCGGATTTACCGCAATCGAACGAGCAATACACAACCGTTGCTGTTGTCCACCAGATAGGGAAAGCGCTGATTTATGCAAACGATCCTTCGTTTCATTCCAAATCGCCGCTTTTGTTAAAGACTCCTCTACAATTTGATCCAACTTCTTTTTATCCTTAATTCCATGGTAACGTGGACCAAAGGCAATATTGTCGTAAATGGATTTATGAAAAGGATTAGGCCGTTGCCAGACCATGCCTATTTTTTGCCGTAGCAAAACAACATCGGTTTTAGAGTCATTAATATTTTCGCCCTCAATCCAAATATCCCCCGTAATTTTAGCACCATCAACAAGGTCGTTCATGCGATTTAAGCTACGTAAGAAGGTTGATTTTCCGCAACCAGAAGGTCCAATTAGCGCGGTCACTTGCTTTCCTGCAAAATCAAGTGAAATATCCTTTACGGCATGCTTTTCGCCATAAAATACATTTAAGTTTTTTACTGACAAGGCAATATCTAGATTTGTCTTTGAGACACGCTCTAATGTAGCATTTTCCATCCCTTTTCCCTCCTATTTACCTGCTGTAAATTTCCGATGCATCCATCTGCCAAGTAAACGAGCACATACATTAAATAGAAGCACAGTAATAATGAGCACTGCCGAAGCACCTGCAGCAATTTCTGCAGCATCTGGTGCTAAGCCTTCTGCATTTATTTTCCAAATATGCACAGCTAACGTCTCAGCAGGACGAAATGGATTTAAGGGAGATGTAGGATTAAGTGGATTCCAATCACTAAAATCTAATCTAGGACTACTCATCCCCGCGGTAAATAATAACGCTGCAGCTTCACCAAACACACGGCCTGCTGATAAAATTGTGCCAGTCAAAATCGTTGGCATAGCAATTGGAAGCATAACTGATTTGATCGTTTTCCATTTAGACAAGCCAAGTGCAAGGCTTGCTTCTTTTTGAGGTAAAGGCACACCAGCTAACCCTTGCTCTGTAATCCGCACCATTAATGGTAAATTAAATACTGTTAACGCCAACGCACCTGAAAATAAGGAAAACCCAAAATCAAACATGTTAACAAAAACTAATAGTCCAAATAAACCTACAACGATAGATGGAAACGAAGATAACACTTCTACAATTAAGCGAATAAAGTTTGTCACTTTCCCTGGCTTAGCATATTGACTCATATAAATACCTGCACCTAAACCAAGAGGGATCGTAATCATCATCGTTAAAAATAATAAAAAAATTGAATTAAATAATTGCGGCCCAATTCCGCCACCTGCATTAATAGATTGAGGTGCTGATGTCAGGAAATGAAAGCTAATATGGCCTACACCACGAAATAAAATAAACCCTAATAAGCCTGCCATAATGAGTACAATTATGCTAGCAATAGCAATAATGACTGTGGTAGCGATTTTATCTGCTGTTTTTGCATTCATCGTCTCGCTCTCCTTTCCAGCCATCTAACTAAGAATACAAAAATGAAGGTCATTAGCATCAAAATTAAAGCCAACGTCCATAGTACGTTATTCTGCACAGAATCTGTAACTGTGTTCCCCATACTTAATGTAATTACACTAGTTAAGGTTGATGTCGATTCAAACAAGGAGCTAGGAATATGAGGTGCATTACCGATTACCATCTGTACAGCCAATGCTTCGCCAAAAGCACGAGCCATCCCCAATACAACACCTGTTAATAAAGAAGGCATCGTAGTTGGAAGAACTGTACGATACAGTGTTTGCCATCTTGTCGCGCCTAATGCGTAGGAAGCTTCTTTTAAACCACCTGGCAAGGCTGATAAGGCATCAGAGGCAATCGATGTTATCGTAGGTAAAATCATGATGGATAATACGGTTGCCCCTGCTGCAATACCAAGCCCTTGACCTGGAAATACACTGCGATAAAAAGGTACAATTACACTTAAGCCTACAAAGCCATATACAACCGAAGGAATACCTGCAAGTAATTCAATGACAGGTTGCATATATTTTTTACCGACCTTCGGCATAATTTCAACCATAAATAAGGCTGCACAAATACTAAGAGGTGCCGCAATTAGTGCTGCTAAAATGGAGGTGCTAAATGACCCAAAAATAAATGGCAATGCACCAAAAATAGGATTATCACCTTCCGGCATCCACTCTACACCTGTAAATATTTCTTTTAAGCTAACCCCGTTTGTTATAAATGTACTTACCCCTTTAGAGGCAACAAAATACACCATAGAAAAAATGGTAATGATCAAAAGGAAAATACAGATTGAAGCAAATATCTTCCCTCTCCACTCTTCAATTATATGATGTTGTAACTTATTTTTTTGGCCGGACTGTGCCATCATACCGCTCCCTTTATCCAGCGCAGAAAAGAGGCGGCTAATTTGCGCCTCTTTTCCTGCAACATTGATGTAATGCAGGTCATGCTAATATGCTAATTTTACTTTTGTTATAAGCTTTATTACTTGTTCGTAATTTTACCTTCAATGTCACGTTCAATTTGCATTTTGCTTACTGGAATGTAACCCAACTTAGTTACAGCGCCATCTTGTACTTCATCAGATACCATGTAATCTAGGAAAGCTTTGGCTATTTCATTTGGCTCACCTTTTGTATACATGTGCTCATAAGCCCATACTGCATATTTTCCGCTAGCTACATTATCTACAGTTGCTTCCACACCTTCATATTTCACTGCTTTAACTGTATCGTTCAAGTATGACAATGCAAGGTATCCAATTGCCCCTGGTGTATCAGCAACTAACTTTCTTACGTTACCTGATGATTCCTCTTGTACGGAACCTTTAATATCGGCAGATTTTGTACCAAGCGCATATTTTTCAAAGGTAGCACGTGTACCAGAGCTAGAAGGACGGTTAATAATTTGAATGGCTTGATCTGGACCGCCAACTTCTTTCCAGTTAGTAATTTTACCTGTGAAGATACCAACCAACTGATCTTTTGTTAAGTTATCTACAGTGATTGATGGATTAACTACAGCAGCCATGGCTACTACAGCGACCTTATGGTCTACTAGTTCTTTTGCTTTATCTGCATCAAGCTTTTCTTCTGCGAATACATCTGAGTTACCAATGTCTGCTTGTCCGCCAGAAACTTGAGTTAAACCAGTACCACTACCACCTGCTTGAACTTGAATAGATACTTTCGGATTTTTATCCATAAATGATTTAGATGCTTCGTCCACTAATGGCATTAAAGCAGAAGAACCTAAAGATAATAAGTTGCCAGATAGCTCTGAGGTAGTATTTTCACCTTTAGCTGTATTTTCAGTTTTAGACCCATTTCCATCCTTTGCAGTCCCATTTTTGGATGCACCATTGCTTTGACCACAGGCTGCCAAAGTCACGCTTAGGATTAAAGTTAAAACTAACATTAACGATTTTTTCATTTCAAGTGTTGCCCCCTTGATTTATTTGTTACCTTGATTATAAAAACCATGCATTAACTCCCTGTATTCGTTTTGTAAACGCAATGTAAAAAATAAAAAAAACACATCCGCTTATCGCAAATGTGTTCTTTTAGTATTAAGTTTGCCGTTAGTTTTTGGCATTTGAGTTTTTGGAAGCTAACCGCTCAAGCTCCTGCATAAACATGTTGATATCCGTGAATCTACGATAAACAGAAGCAAATCGTACAAAAGCAATTTCATCAACAGGGTATAGTTGCTCCATAACTAGCTCACCAATATCTTTACTTTCAACCTCAGTGCTACCATTTTGCCTCAGCGAAAGCTCTGTCTGAGAAGAGATTTCCTCAAGCTGCTCCATTGATACGGGACGTTTCTCACAAGCTCGTATTAATCCACGCAATAACTTTTCACGACTAAATTCTTGCCGGCTTCCATCCTTCTTCACAACGATCAACGGAATTTCTTCTACCATCTCAAAGGTTGTGAATCTTCGACTACATTGCTCACACTCTCGTCTGCGACGAATCGATCGATTATCATTAGAGGGTCTAGAATCTAAAACCTTCGTACCGAAATAATCACAATAGGGACATTTCATATGCACACTCCTCTCTATATAGTCCACAAATCACTGGCGAATTTCCCAAAAAATATTCATCCTTTTATTTACCAATAAATAACTCTAAAAAAACGTAATGAAGTTTGCATTCTTGGCACATAATACTTTTACCAACCGCAAGGAGGTGAACATACATGAGCCAAAGTAATTCTTCTTCTAACAACTTAGTAGTTAAACAAGCTTCTGGAGCATTGGAGCAAATGAAATACGAAGTTGCTCAAGAGCTAGGCATTAATTTCCCTAAAGACGGATATGCTGGTAACTTGACTTCTTACGAAAACGGTTCTATTGGTGGTTACATCACTAAAAGATTAGTAACCCTAGCTGAACAACACTTAGCAGGACAAGCTGGTCAATTCTAAAAATGTTTATCTAGAAAGCACTTGAGAAAATTCTCCAGTGCTTTCTTCTTATTATACACAGATTACAGCTCCTTATAAATATCACAATATTGCTTGTAATAATGAGAAACACGTTGAACATAATGTCTTGTTTCTCCAAAGGGGATATTTTTACTTGATTCCAGCGTCCCATCCCATGTTCCTTTTTTAATCCAATTCATCACATTGGTAGGTCCTGCATTGTATGCTGCAATGATTGCAATTTCATTACCATCAAATTTTTGAGATAAAAATTCAAGATACCAGGTTCCCATTTTTATGTTTTCATCAATTTCATTTTTAATTCTGTTAAGGGGTACGTTTTTAAATTCAGCTTTTTCCATAATCCATTTTGCTGTATCAGGCATAATCTGCATAACCCCTAACGCACCTTTATGTGATTCAGAGCCTGGTTTAAAATCCGATTCGACTTTAATAATAGCGGCTACCAATAATGGATTAATGCCATGAGTTTGAGCATGTTGACGAATTTCATCTTTATAATAAATCGGATAAAACAAAGTTAACCATTTTGAACTAAAAAAAAGAAGAACTAAAAAAGATAAAAAAAGCAGTAAAAAGGTTCTTTTCCTTTGAAACCATCTCATAATAAAACCTGTTCCTGCCAAAAACGGTCTATTTGAGTCTCTAAGTGTGGTACACCTAAGCTATTATCAATCAAAATATCCGCCCTCTCTTTTTTAATCTCAATATCCATCTGAGCTGCTAAACGCTTCTCAGCTTCATTTCGTAATAGTCCATCTCGATTCATCAATCTTTGAATTTGAATTTGTTTTGGTACATAAACAACCATCACAGCATCAAACATTTCCTCCATTTGAAGCTCGTACAATAATGGAATGTCGCTTACAATAAGCCGATCTGGATGTTGTGCTAAATATAAAGCTTGTCTATCCTTTATTTCACTGCGGATCGCAGGATGAGTAATTTGATTTAGCTTCTCCCTTGCTGCCGCTTTACCAAAAACAAGGCTTCCTAATTTCTTACGATCCAATTCGCCATTGTTAAGTAGGATCTCTTGACCAAAGACATCAACAACCTGCTGTAACACAGCATGTCCTGGTTGCATCACTTCTCTCGCAATGAGATCTGCATCAATAATAATCGCACCACGATCTGACAATATGGTAGACACCGTGCTTTTGCCTGTGGCAATGCCACCGGTTAATCCAATGTTTCTGAGGTTCCTCATTGAGCTTCCCCTAACCCAACCATCGGTGCAATTTGACACTGAGCACAATAATGTGTGCCACGTCCTCCAACCACTGTTTTTTGTACTGGGGCCCCACAATGAATACATGGCTCGTCCTTTCGTCCATAAATCTTAAGAAGATGCTGGAACATGCCCATCTCACCTTGTCCATTAACATAGGATTTTATGGAGGAGCCACCCGCATTCACTGCTTCATTTAATGTACTCACAATTGCATCAAACAATCGTTGTAACTGATCATCTTCTAGCTTGCCTGTGATTTGCTCAGGATGTACACCTGCACGAAACAAGGCTTCATCCACATAAATATTGCCAAGCCCAACGATATATGACTGATTCAGCAAAAATGGCTTGATTTTGGTTTGCTTGCCTGTAGCTAATTGCTTAAATACGTCTAAGGTAAATGTAGGGTCAAGTGGTTCAACACCAAGCTTTTTAAGAGGATTTATTGTAAATTCTTCACCTGGAGCAAATAAATGCATCGTACCAAACTGTCGAACATCCTTATATCTTAACTCTGTGTCATCATCAAAATGGAAAATGACATGGGTATGCTTCTCCACAGGCTCATCACTGTGATATAAACCATATCTGCCTTCCATTCGTAAATGAGACACTAAGACTAAATCATTCATCACAATTCGCAAAAATTTTCCACGACGACCAATTTCCACAATATGCCGATCTATCAATTCAAGCTCAAATTGTTTATAATCTGTAGGCTTTTGTATTATACGTGGGAGCGATACAGTCACTGACTTGATGCGCTTTCCTACGATAAGCTCGCTTAACGTTCTACGAACCGTTTCTACCTCTGGCAATTCCGGCATCTCTCTCACCTCATTTTTTTATTTTAATTTTTTGCTTTAGGCTCGATTTTATATAGACTCCCTTAAAAAAGTCAGTTCATCTATGAAGCTCAAAGTGAAGTGTAGGGGGATTGTGAAGCTCGCCTCTTAAAACTAAATTTTTACAATGTATCTTTTATCTTAATAAATTAAATTTAGTTTTAACAGAGAGTGTAACAACCCGCTACACGTAACGTCAGTTATTTATAAGCTCTATTTTTGAGACTATTAAAATCACTTCGCCTCGTACCAATTGGTCCCACTACTCACTTCTGCTTTTAAAGGCACAGATAACTCAATCGCCTTTTCCATCGTTTCAGGCACTAGGCTCTTCATGAGCTCTAACTCTTCTGGCGGAACCTCAAATACAAGCTCATCGTGTACCTGAAGTAACATAACACTTTGAAGCTTCCGTTCCTTCAATTCTTTATCCATCAATACCATCGCTAATTTAATAATATCAGCAGCGGTCCCTTGAATCGGTGTGTTCATCGCAGTCCGTTCTGCAAAAGAACGCAAATTAAAGTTAGACGCATTAATATCCGGTAAATAACGACGACGTTCTAGCAACGTCTTAACATAACCGTTTTGCTTCGCTTCACGTACGATATCATCCATATATTTACGTACCCCTTCAAAAGCATCAAAGTACTGGTCAATAAACCTTGCTGCTTCCTTACGGGTAATATTTAAATTTTGAGATAATCCATAATCACTTATACCATATACGATCCCAAAGTTAACCGCCTTAGCAGAACGACGCATATTGCTGTCGACTTGCTCAGCAGGAACGCCAAACACATCCATCGCTGTTTTAGTGTGAATATCCATATCGTGCAAAAAGGCTTCCTGTAAGCCAGCATCACCAGAAATATGTGCCAACACACGTAGCTCAATCTGAGAATAGTCAGCAGCAACAATCTTCCAGTCTTTTTGAGAAGGAACAAAAACTTTACGAATTTTCCGTCCTTCCTCCATCCGAATTGGTATATTTTGCAAATTGGGGAATTGGCTACTCAAACGTCCTGTAGCAGCAATCGTCTGACGATAATAAGTGTGTACCTTACCTGTAATTGGAGATATTTCCTTCATTAAACCTTCAACATAAGTGGATTGTAGCTTTGCAAGCTGTCGATAATCCAAAATATATTTCATGATCTCATGATAAGGCGCCAGCTTTTCTAAAACCTCTGCATCTGTGGAATAGCCTGTTTTTGTTTTTTTAATGACAGGTAACCCTAACTTATCAAACAATACTTCTCCTAATTGCTTTGGTGAGTTTAAATTAAACTCCATTCCGGCAATTTCATATATTTTAAAGATCAAATGTTTAATTTGAGTTTCAAATTCTTGACCTAATGCCTGCAATTCCTGCTCATTAACCGCAATTCCTTGCTTCTCCATATTTGCTAAAATGATCGATAACGGCATTTCCATTTCCTCAAATAAAGCCGTCATTTCATTTTTCTCAAGCTCTTCACGCTGTAGAGGAACGATATTAAGTAAAGTAACTGCTTTACGTGCCAAATGCTGACTTAACACTGCTTCATCAGGCACTTTAAATTTTGCACCTTTTCCATATACATCATCATCTGAAGCAACATATGGCAAATTATATTTCACTGCGAGCGCACTTGGACTCTGATAATTAGATTCAGTTGGATCAAGCAAATAGGCTGCCAATTGCACATCATGTGCTTCTCCAGCAAGCTTAATGCCTTCCCAATGGAGGACTAAATTTGCCCGATGTAAATCAAATCCATATTTCGGGATTTGGTCATCGCCGAGCCAATCAAGCACTGGTTTGCTAACCTCATTTTTTAACATTGCCCGAGAAATATAATAGTTTATCTCATGTGTCGCAAGCACAAGTCCAATTAGATCGGCACGATGAGGGTTATCCCCATGTGATTCTACATACATCATCTTAATTTGGGATAAGCTTGTCAATAGCTGATCGATGGTGTCTTCATTTACGATGACTACCTCTACATCCATATCTACATTTTCAATTTCATTGGCTCCACCGTCGTCTTTAAACAACGGAGCCATTCTTTCCAAAATAGATTTAAATTCTAACTTCTGAAGCATCGGTACAGCTGTACTTTTATTGACACCCTCATAAACTAAGCTGTCCCATTTCTGCTCAACAGGTACTTCACGATAAATTGTAGCGAGTTGTTTACTCATGACAGCATCATCCGCATGAGTTTCAATCTTCTCTTTCATCTTACCTTTTAATTCTTCTATGTTAGCTAACACACCTTCAACTGATCCAAATTGATGTAGTAGCTTTAATGCCGTTTTTTCTCCCACACCTGGAATTCCAGGGATATTATCTGAAGCATCACCCATCAGCCCTTTTAAATCAATAATTTGTAATGGCTTGAGCCCATATTTTTCATTTAACTGTTCAGGGTCATATTTATCGACCTCACTAATTCCTTTACGCGTAAGGGCAACACTAACACGATCCGATACAACCTGCAATAAGTCCTTGTCCCCTGTAACAACAAGTACTTCAAAACCTTCCTCTTCACCTTGCTTGCTTAATGTGCCGATAATATCATCTGCTTCATACCCTGCTAGCTCAAACCACGATACACCAAAGCTTTCAAGTAATTGTTTTAGCAAAGGGAATTGCTCAGACAGCTCACTTGGAGTTTTGTCCCGTCCACCTTTATATTCTTGATACGTTTCATGGCGAAACGTCTGTTTTCCCGCATCAAATGCAACTAATATATGACTAGGCTTTTCTTCCTGTATCAACCGTAAAAACATATTCGTAAATCCATAAACCGCATTGGTGTGAAGCCCACTACTATTATTTAAAGGCGGCATGGCAAAAAAAGCGCGATAAATAATGCTATTTCCATCTATAAGAATTAATTTATTCATTAGACACCTGCTCTTTCATAAAACTACATTTTCACTTCTTCCATTCTAACACAAGCGTTCCCTATAACAAAAAGGTTAAACACCGTTAATTCAAGGAAAAAGACAAACAAAAACACAAGGAAAGGTAATTCCCCTGTGTTTTGCTCTGTGTAACTGTGCTATTTTTTCTACTCTATTTTTCACCTTATGCTACTACTTCAATTTCTACACTGTTTTCTTCTTAACTACTGATTCAAGTCAGGTCGATGTCCAGTCACTAAATAGACTGCACTCTCGCCAATATTAGTGGCATGATCTGCGATGCGTTCAATATATCTACCAACCAATGTCAGTGACATCGATTGCTGCAATGTCGTTGGATTATCGATCATAAACGTATACAATTCACGAATCATCTGGCTATATAAGCGATCTACCTCATCATCATCTTGCGCCATTTTATAAGCTAAATCTGTATTTTCATCTAAATAGGATTGAAGAGATTCACGAATCATTAAATTGACATATTGCTGCATTTTCGGAATATCAATAAGCGGTTTTATTAGCTTTTGTCCTTCCAGACGCATCGTGACCTTCGCAATGTCTACAGCTAAATCGCCCATCCGCTCTAGATCACTGGAAATTTTAAAGGCAACGATAATTCTGCGCAAATCTTTGGCGACTGGCTGCTGTGTAACAATGAGCTTAGAGCCCATCTCCATAATTTGCTCTTCCATTTTGTTAAGTGTGATATCATTTGCAACGACATTTTTGGCCTTTTCAATATCCATACTTTGCAGAGCAGAAACAGCATCCTCTACAGCACGCTCAACGTGTTCACCCATTTGCCGAAGTAGCTGTCGCAATTCCTCTAAGCTGTGGTCAAAATCTCTTCTTTGAATCATGAATCATAATCCTCCTGTCATTAACCGAAACGTCCGGAAATATAGTCTTCTGTACGAGAATCAAAAGGTGTTGCAAATAATACCTCAGTGTCGTTGGCTTCCACAATTTCACCATTTAAAAAGAAAACCGTTTTCCCAGATACACGTGCCGCTTGATGCATATTATGCGTCACCATCACGATGGTATAACTTGCTTTTAATTCTTGCACTAATTCTTCAATACGAAGGGTAGAGATAGGGTCAAGCGCAGAGGTGGCTTCATCCATTAATAAAATTTGCGGTTCAACTGCAATTGCTCTGGCAATACAAAGTCGCTGCTGTTGCCCTCCTGACAAGCCAAGTGCCGATTTTTTCAAGAAGTCCTTCACTTCATCCCACAATGCTGCCTGACGTAAGCTACGCTCTACAATTTGATCAAGCTCCTCCTTACGCTTAATGCCATGAAGTCTAGGTCCATAAGCGACATTATCATAAATCGTTTTCGGAAAAGGATTAGGCTGCTGAAATACCATCCCTACTTGCTTACGGAGCTGTTCTACATCGACATCCTCACTATATATCTCTTTTCCTTGGATCTGAACCGAACCTACAATCCGAGTTCCTGCGATCATGTCATTCATTCGATTCAGAGAACGTAGCAAGGTTGATTTACCACATCCAGAAGGTCCAATGAACGCCGTAATCGTTTTTTCGGGTATTTCTAGGCTTATATTTTTTAGCGCATGAAATTGATCATAATATAAGTTTAAGTTTTTCACATGAATTAAGGGTTGAGTCTGCATATGATTCCCCTTCTATAATTTATCTGTTATTTAATTTTGCATTCGTATTTGACAATGATTGAAGTAAGAGGCTACGATGCAGAGAGTGGCTTCAACCGCTGTTAAGGTCCCATTTTCTTTTATAATATGTGTTAAATTGTTGAAATTGTAACCTTAAAGGCGGACGCTCTCGCTTTTCCACCATCTCCCTGCCCCTTCGCTGAGTAAGTTTATTGTCAAATACTATTGTTGAAACCATTTATATAAATTCTAAATCTATAAATTAATAAGCACTTCATCTAGTCTAGCTAACGTATGTTAATGCAAGTGATGATGAATGTAAAAACTATGTAAAAAAACATCCATCATTGCTAGACCTGAATGGTGGATGTTTTCTTTTTATTGATGACTAATTTATAACCTACACCACGAATGGAATCGATATGAACAGACCCAGGGTCAAGCTCTAGTTTTTTACGAAGGGAGCTGACATGGACATCCACTGTTCGTTGACCACCAATGTAATCAAAACCCCAGACTGCATTCATCAAATCATCACGTGTCATTACTACGCCAGGCTTGCGGGCAAGATATAGCAAGACTTCAAATTCCTTAGGTCGAAGAGTGATCTGTTCCCCGCCAAGTGTAACTTCATATTTTTCTGGGTAAATTTTCAACTCACCTAAAGTAATGTTAGAAGCATTCTCTTCTTCGTGCACCACGGGCTCTTCTATTGGAGCGCCCGATACTCTACGTAAAACTGCACTTACTCTCGCTAACAGCTCAGCAACTCCAAATGGCTTCGTAATATAATCGTCTGCTCCAGACTTTAAGCCCTGAACAACTTCTTCTTCCGCCGTTTTAGCCGTCAAAATAATAATAGGTGTTTTTACACCTTCCTGTCGCACTTTAGACATGACCTCAAAGCCATTCATACTAGGAAGCATCAAATCTAATAGGATAAGATCAAACTGCTCCTTAATTGCTGTATCACAACCAGCTTGTCCATCCTCTTCAACAGTAACATCATAACCTTCTGTTTTTAAGTTGTATGATAATAACCGAGATAATGTAGGTTCATCTTCAATTACTAACAGTCTTTGCATGAATGCGCCCCCTTCACAATAATAGCTATTAATAGCTAACAAAAAGCTTTCTTTGCACAGCATATCACGGAAATGTTAACGCCATGTAAAAAGTGAATAACATTTTGAAATGAAATTACAGCTAGATTACATCTCTTTAATCTATATTATGCATCACAGGTAAATCTAAAATAAATGAGGAGCCTTCTCCTACTTTACTTTCTACTGTAATGGTTCCATGATGTAATTCAACTAGATGCTTCACGATGGACAACCCTAGCCCTGTTCCACCTGAGCTTCGTGATCTTGCCTTATCCACACGATAAAAGCGTTCAAAAATACGCGGCAAATCCTTTTTAGGAATACCAATCCCTGTATCACTTACTGTAATAATAATCCGTTCATTTTCCTCATTTTCATGATCAATTTTAGCTTCAACACGTACACGTCCACCTTCTGGCGTATAACTAATCGCATTGGACAGCAGGTTCATAAATATTTGCCGTAAACGATCCTCATCTCCTTCAATGAAAATGTAGTCCGCAATGCTATGCTGCATGCTTATTGATTTTTTAGAAGCAGAGGAATGTAAGACCTCAAAAATACGATCGAATAAATCCTTAACATGAACAGGCTCATACTCTAACAATACTCGTCTAGATTCAATTTTGGATAAATCAAGAATATCTCCAATAAGCCGATTTAAGCGATCCCCTTCATCATAAATAATTTTGAGAAAGGAACGTGCTGTCTCTTCGTCCTGAACACCACCTGTAAGTAAAGTTTCTGCAAAGCCTTTAACCGCAGCAATTGGCGTCTTAAGCTCATGGGATACATTGGCGACAAACTCACTACGCATGACTTCCAATCGACGTATATCAGTTACATCCTGTAGCAAAAATAACATGCCCTTAAACACACGGACATCACCATTACTTTCATTTCCCTCATACATCGGTACACCATCAAAATGTAATATACGATCCTCTGGATCATACACATGGCGTTCCTCCTGCAATCGTTCCTTGCTTTCTAGCCCTGCCTCTATAAATTTCGTAAACTCATAATTTCGCTTAATCGCTTGATAAGGCTTACCTAACAATTGATGCTCCTTCATCTTTAAAATTTGTTGCGCCTCAGCATTAATTAAGACGACGCGATTTTGCGGGTCAATCATTAAAATGCCACCTGTCATGTTAGCAAGGACACTTTGTAATAAATGCTCATTTTCACGGATTCGTTTTAACTGCTGTTGCAAGCTATCTGCCATTCCGTTAATCGCAAGCCCAAGCTGTCCAATTTCATCGGTTCTTGTAAGCTTTACACGTGCGTCATAATCTAATTTAGAAATATCGTTGGCTACTTTTGTAATGTGCTCTAACGGCTTCGTTAGGCTTGCCGCGATCCGATAGCTAACGATGGCTGCTGCAAGAAATAACACGATCAATCCACCTACCATAAGCATCCAGCCTTTATTTAGACCTTCACTTACATTAGATAAGCTCATCGACAACCGAATGTATCCCTCAAATCCATTGCTAGATTTTACATAGTCCGCTACATACAGCATATCTTCACCAATCGTATCGCTAAAACGAATCGCACTGCCGATTTTTCCATTTTTGGCTGAAATGATTTCCTTCCGACTTAAATGATTGTCCATTCGTATTGCATCCATTTCTGAATCACCAATGACTACACCATTTAATCCAATAAAGGTTACTCTGGAATCAATTAATTTTTCTAGCTCCATTGCTTTAGACGTATAGTATTCAGTAACCTGGGGGGAGCCATCAACAGGATGAAAATCAAAGGTAGTTTCGAGTAGCTTAATTTCACGACCCATGTTCAGTTCTAACGCTTCAATGTGAGAATTTTTAAAGATTTGTGCCAAAATAAGTCCAGAAGCTAGCATTGACAAGCCAATCAGCGCCATAATAATTAACGTTAAATTCGTTCGGAACGTTCTCATGAGTCACATTTACACCTTTCTATCATGAATAGGACATGTCAAAACACATGTGCATATAAACAACTGCAATAATGTAAATAGTATCATAGCTATATTAACGTAGTGTCAAGTCTGTCAACTTAACTTTTTTTAGGCTGAACATATTAAATCAGTGCTTGACAATCTTTGGGGTGGGAGGCTACGTAGCAGAGGGAAATTTATTAAGTTATCATTTTGAATTCTCTATAAAGTTTAAAAATCAATAGTTGGAAAAGAAACAGATAAGCTCGATAATCGTGAAAGTTATGGGCTATATGCTCATGATCAAGATAAAGATGCTGTCCACTATTTTGATGATATCGAGTTATACTCTAGACTCAAAAATTAAATTGTTTACTTTATTTTATAGTGCTTGATTAGAGAGCTAAAATCTCTCTTGTGATCAAGCACTATTTTTTATTACCCGTTTACAACTTCTCCACCATTCACATGTAGCACTTGTCCACTCATATAGGAGGAGTCGTCAGACGCTAAAAAGACATAAGCAGGTGCAACCTCCTCTGGTTGTCCAGGGCGCTTCATTGGCGTATCTCCACCAAATGTACTAACTTGCTGCGCGTCAAAGGAAGCAGGGATCAGTGGCGTCCAAATTGGGCCTGGGGCAACTGCATTCACACGAATACCTGTACTGCCAACAATGTTCATAGATAACGCTCTAGTGAAGCTAACAATCGCTCCTTTTGTAGAGGAGTAATCAATCAGTAATGGATTGCCCCGATAAGCTGTCACCGAAGCCGTATTAATAATAGAGCTTCCCTTTTTCAAATGTGGGATGGCAGCTTTGACTAAATAAAACATAGAAAAGACGTTCGTCTTAAATGTTTTTTCAAGCTGTTGAGCTGTAATCCCGGTTATATCCTGCTGTGGATGTTGTTCAGCTGCATTGTTTACCAATATATCAAGCCCGCCTAGCTCTTGTACCGTGCGAGAGACGGCTTGTCCTGCAAATGCTTCATCCCCGATGTCACCTGCAATTAAGATACATTTGCGTCCTTCCTGCTCTACCTGTTCCTTTGTCTTGCTTGCGTCTTCATGTTCATTTAAATATACAATCGCCACATCTGCACCTTCCTTAGCATAAGCCACAGATACCGCTCGACCAATACCGCTATCACCGCCTGTAATTAGAGCCACTTTTCCTGCTAATCTCCCCTGTGGGTTCGGAAAACGCTCAAATTGAGGTGCAGGATTCATTTGTTCCTCACTACCAGGTTGTTTACTTTGTTGCTGTGGAGGCAAGGTTTGCTTACTTTGTGATGAAGATTGTCCTTGTGATGGCATGAATGATACTCCTTTCTTGAATGCGTACACATTGTATGGTGTACCGACTATAGGAATTTGTTGTAATACTTAGCTTTAACCTTTCCTATTTAATCAAGAATATGCCTATCACCTAATTTAGCCCAATTCGCTTGGCATGCATTAAGACCTTATCAATCTCAAATTTATGACAATACCAATCATCATCATAACATCGTCTAGCCTCATAATATTGTCGTCTTTGTATCACTTTTTCAGTGACCTCCTGCGGCTTGCAGTACTGTATAAAATAGGATTTCACAATAGTTTGACAGTATTGATAACGTGTTTCATTAAAATGAAGCTTCGCCATCAACAATAAATCTTCGCCCCAGCTTTTCTCTAATGAATCTTCAGGAAAATTAACCCGAAATACAGAGGTGAGCACCGCACTTGGCTCATAATAGCAACTTCCACCAAATAACCATATTCTCATCGAAAATTCGTAAATTTCAATTTGTTTATTGTTAAAATGAAAATCAAACCCACCCACATCTAAATAAGCCTCTGCTGAAATCGCAAAGCATTCCTGCGATAACGTAGGCACAACCTGTGCAGAAGGGCCATTCAGAAACTGATCTATGTACTTCGTGAAACCGTAAGGAAGACAGCTTGTTATATCCCTTTCATTTCGTCCCATTGCTTTAAGTAAAGGGGAGACTGCCCACACCTTCCCTTTAACTAACGGTTTAATTAGCTTAGTCATCCACCCATCATCAAAATACAGCCTTGGACTACAAAATATGTAATAATCACCACGTGCTTGACTAGCACCTAAATGACGTGCATTGGCTCCTTTTGTTGCCTTCACCTTTTTTATTGGATATGCAAAGTTATAATCTAACAAAAAATCGCAGCAACCATCCACTGAACCTTCATCCACGATAATAACCTCGTAGTCATAGCCACTGTGACATACCTTCATTGTCTCCAAAGCCATGTACAAATCAATTCCTGCATTACGGACTGTAAAAATTACCGACACGATGAAATCTTGTTGAAAAAACATCACGTTATTTCGCTCCTTATCATTGGTCATAATATAATGATGGATTTCATGTTGTTTTGTCATAAATACAATATTAGACCAAACAAAGCCAATAGTAAACATAAATAAAACTATTAGTTTATTAAATTTCATTCTTAATCTAACTAAGGTAAATATAGGAGGGGTGTTATGGACTATGATGCATTAGGGAGCAGGTTGCGTCAAGAACGACACAAGATGCACTGGACCCAAGAAAAGCTCGCTGAAAAGATTGACGTTTCAGATGCCTACATAGGTCAGATTGAACGTGGTGAACGTAGCTTATCACTAGAAACATTGGTTAAATTAGCTAACCAGCTAGGCGTAACCGTAGACTACCTTCTACATGATTCAATCGAGATCAACGATGATCACTTCATGCAACAGATTCATCAGATTATGGCAGAACGAACACCAAAAGAAAAACAGCTCGTATTAGACCTCATTAAGTTAATGTTAACTCATTTAGATGATATGAAGGAATAAAAAATTTAGCAGTAAACTCCAAAAATAAGACCCGAATTCTATGGAAAGGGAAATTCCCCTCTAGAATTCGGGTCTTTATAATTATGTGATAAATCAAATAATTTTGCTGTAAACCATAAAAAATGAAATAACAATCACGGTGATGGATAGACCTGTGCTTAACATTTTTAGTTTCCCTAAATGGGCTTGTACATTACTTTTTTGCTTAATATTTTGAAGTGCTAAACGAAGTGGTTTACCCATCATACCACTAAGCGCGCCAATAATGAGGAATAAGACAACGACCACAACCATCCATGCAATCGAAAACTTTCCTTTGCCAACCATATATCCGCCAGTCAATAATTGAATAACAAGCCCAATCTGTGCATAGCGGTTTAATGAGGATATTAATGAAACCGTTCCTTCCTGAGCAGGATTAGAAAGCTTATTCACTTTAGCAAATATAAAAGGTAACACTAAATAAAAACCTAAAGCCAACGCACCAATAATGTGTACAAATAACATCGCTTTAAACATGAAAAAATACTCCCTTCATTTTTCAATTTTAATTAATTGAGCTAAAAGCAATTAAAACAATTTCTAATTAATATTCATTATTATATTATACAATCTATTATAACGATGAAAGCTAATAATGAAAAGAAGCCCTCTATTTTTCGTAGAGAGCTTCCTGTTGTATGTGTACAAGTTTTTTAAGCAAATGGATGCTCAAACTACAATCACATATTTTCGATAACATGATCCGCAAACTGGGAGCATTTCACTTCTGTTGCATCTTCCATTAGACGTGCAAAATCATAAGTTACTGTTTTATTGTTAATGGATGTCTCTAACCCTTTATAAATTAAGTTAGCCGCTTCATGCCAACCAAGATGCTCAAGCAACATCACACCAGACAAAATAACTGAACCTGGATTTACAACATCCAAATCTGCATATTTTGGTGCAGTTCCATGCGTTGCTTCAAAAATAGCATGTCCTGTTACATAGTTAATGTTAGCACCTGGTGCAATTCCAATGCCACCAACCTGTGCAGCTAACGCATCGGATAAGTAATCTCCGTTTAAGTTCAACGTTGCAATCACATCAAAATCAGTTGGGCGAGTTAAAACTTGCTGTAACGCAATATCTGCAATCGCATCTTTAATTAAAATTTTACCGCTATCTAATGCTTCCTGCTGTGCTTTATTAGCAGCCTCTACACCTGATTGCTCTTTAATTACATCATATTGGTTCCAAGTAAACACTTTATCACCAAACTCAGCTTCAGCCACTTCATAACCCCAGTTTTTGAAGGCTCCTTCAGTAAATTTCATAATGTTGCCTTTATGAACTAAAGTTACACTCTTACGGCCATGATCGATAGCGTATTGTACCGCTGCACGAACAAGACGTTTAGAGCCCTCTTCAGATACTGGCTTAATACCAATACCAGAAGTTTCAGGGAAACGAATTTTGTTTACGCCCATTTGCTCCTGTAAGAAGGACAATACCTTCTTCACTTCTTCAGTGCCTTCTTGATATTCAATTCCTGCATAAATATCTTCTGTATTTTCACGGAAAATGACCATATCTACTAACTCAGGACGTTTTACAGGAGAAGGTACGCCGTCGAAGTAACGAACAGGTCGCAAACATACGTATAAGTCTAATTCTTGACGAAGAGCAACGTTTAAAGAACGAATTCCACCACCAATAGGTGTGGTCAAAGGACCTTTAATTGCTACGATATAATTACGGATGGCAGTTAGTGTATCAGCAGGCAACCATTCCCCGTATGTATTAAATGCTTTTTCACCTGCAAACACTTCATACCAAGCTATTTTCTTTTCACCTGCATACGCTTTGTCTACTGCAGCATCCAACACTCGCTTAGAAGCTTTCCAGATGTCTCTACCTGTACCATCGCCTTCAATAAATGGAATAATAGGATGATTAGGCACATCAAGCTTACCATTCACGATTTGAATTTGTTCACCTTCAACAGGCAATGCAAACTTTTCTAACTTTAACATATATTCAGACATCCTCCCGGCAATATTTATTTGGATTTATGCATATCTCTTGTATATATCCTGATCTATATTCTAACACAATTCATGTCTTTATATCATAATTACATTGCGATTTGCATGATGTAAGTTTATAAGAATAGTAATTAACGTAACTCCAACGGTACATATTTCTGTCCATCTACACCTATATATTCAGCACGCGGGCGAATAATTCGGTTATCATCCAATTGCTCAATAATGTGCGCAGTCCATCCTGATAGACGACTAATTACAAATAAAGGTGTAAAAAGATCACGCGGAATACCAAGCATAGAATATACTGAAGCTGAATAAAAATCCACATTAGGCTTAAGCCCTTTATGTTTAGTTACTAACTCTTCAACACGAACTGAAATATCATACAAGGTTGTATCCCCTTGCAGCATTCCTAATTGATAAGACATTTTTTGCAAATGTTTTGCTCTAGGATCACCATTTTTATAAACGCGATGACCAAAGCCCATAATTTTTTGACGATTTCTTAGCTTTTGTTCAATATAAGAATCTACATGATCAATAACTTCGATTTCATCTAACATTTTCATAACCGCTTCATTGGCACCACCATGTAAAGGGCCTTTCAAAGTCCCAATTGCAGAAGTCACTGCAGAATAAATATCAGTTAAGGTCGCTACAGTCACTCGTGCAGAAAAAGTAGAAGCGTTAAATTCATGATCCGCATGCAAAACAAACGCTTTATCTAATGCAGAAATCGCAATTTCTGAAGGTTGTTCTCCTGAGAGCATATACAAAAAGTTGTGTGCAATTGACACATTAGGTAACGGTGCTACCGGTTCCTTCCCATCACGAATACGAGCATAGGCAGCTACAATCGTAGGAATTTGAGCCTGCAATTTGATTGCCTTAGCTTGATTGCTTTCTTTAGATGTATGATCTGCATCCTCATCATAAAAGGCAAGTGCAGACACCGCAGTCCGCAACACAGCCATTGGATTAGCATCCTTTGGATACATTTTTAATTGTTGTATGATTTGTTCTGGCAATGCCGAATGATGGCTTAAACGAGCCCGTAGTTCAGTAAGCTCCTCTTCATTTGGCAAATGTCCATACCATAATAAATAAGCTGTCTCTTCATAACTTGCATGCTCTGCCAATTCATCAATATTAATACCTCGGTAAGTAAGTATACCGGCATGAATTGAGCTAATGGAGGAAGTTGCGGCTACAATACCTTCCAAACCCTTCATAGCTGTCATAATACATCGCTCCCTCATTGTTTATTATGAGCAAATAGTTAAAATATAAATGTCTTAATGTATAATTAACCGAATTCCCTTTTAAAATATCATACTGGATTTTTTTTAGCATGTGAACAAAATTGCATATCAAATTATTTTTTCACTCTGAACTAAAAACATAATAACGCAAGCAAAATAAGGAAAAAAGCGCCCTCCTATCAGAAAATATGACGAGAGAGGCGCTTAATAAACTTATACAATATTCAAATTATACAAATTCTAAAGGTTAATACAGAAGCTATACAGCTATACTTTAAATTTGTTTACATGCTCTTGTAGCTGCTCTGCCATCTGGGACAAGGAGCTTGAAGATGCAGCAATTTCTTCCATAGAAGCAAGTTGCTCTTCGGTAGCCGCAGATACGTTATGAGCTCCTTCAGAAGCACCCATCGCGATGCTAGAAATTTGCTCCATATATTTAACAACCTCATCCGAGCTGGCCGCCATCTGTTCTGCGCCAGCTGATACTTCTTGAATTTCTCCTGCTACCTTATTTACTGCATTTAAAATTTGTTCAAATGCATGACCGGCTTTGGTAACGACCTCCATTCCATTTTCAGTCTCAACACTGTTTTCTTTTACCGCAGCTACCGCTTGGGAAGTATCCTGCTGCATGAGGTGTACCAGATCTGTAATTCTCTGCGCGGATGTTGATGATTCTTCAGCTAATTTCCGTACTTCATCTGCAACAACCGCAAAACCTCGACCATGCTCTCCTGCACGAGCGGCTTCAATCGCAGCATTTAATGCAAGTAAATTAGTTTGACGCGCAATCCCGTTAATTACCTCTGTAATTGTTCCAATTTCGGCGGAGCGCTCACCTAGACCCATCATAAGCTTGGACAACGAAGTAATTGATGCCTGAACTGATCCCATTTGCTCTACTGCATCTTGAATAATAACATTACCTTCTGCAGATTGATTAGCGGCATCAATCGCTGATTCAGACACGCTTTGTGCCAATTCTGCAATTTGTCCTGAACCCGTTGCCATTTCATTCATCGCTTGGGAAGAACGAGATACGATATCAACTTGTCCAGAAGTGCCCGTAGCTAACTCCTCTACAATCTCAGAAATTTGCTCAGATGCCTTCGTGTTTTGCTCCGCACTAGCCTGTAGCTCTTCTGAGGAAGCAGCAACCTGCTCTGATGTTGCCCCAACCGCTTCGATCATTGTCCGGAGATTGGTTGTCATCGTATTAAAGGAAATAGCTAGGTCATTGAGCTCATCCCGATTACGTAATGTGATCTCTTCTCCTGTTAAATCTCCATTCGCAATCTGATTGGCAGCGTCACTAATTCTTTTAACAGGTTTTGAAATCATAATCGAAATTACAAAGGCAATAATTAGTGCAATCACAACCGCTACAATAGTTAAAGCAATAATTGCTATAAATGCTTGCTTCGCTAATTCAAGTGCGCTATTGCTTGTTTTACCTGCTTCTTCATTCACAAGCTTAATTAATTGAGTAATATTATCATTTGCTGTATTCCACAGTGGGTAAGCTTCCCCATGTAATTTGCTTGCTGCATCATAATTATTTTCCACACCTAACTTTACAAACTCAGGCATTTTGATCAAATATTCATCAAATTTACTATTAAATTCGTTCAACAGGCCCATAATTTCCTCATTGCCCTCATCAACCAGAGGCACTAACTGTTTCAACTGCTCTCGCTCCATATTAATCTTTGTAAGTAACTCATCCAGTAATTTTTTCGCTTTTTCAACTTCTGCAGCATTTTGTTCTACAATTATATTTAGAGCGAAACGTTCGACATCTGAAACGTCCCCATTCATTATGCCTAATAAAGTTACTGTAGGCATCATCGTACTGTTAATTTGATCTGATTTTGAAGTCATTCCCTGAATTTGATTCACGGAATACGCGCTCACGGCCGCTAACAATACTACAATGGATAAAAAGCCTAATAACATTTTAGTACGAATTGTCATTTTAAAATTTCTTTGCTTGGTTTCTTTTTTATTTCCCATGTTGACCACTCCTACGCTGAATATAAAACTAATATAAGTAAAGTAACTAATAGTATATCGACATATTTTTGATGAAATTTAGAGTGGGATTAAAATATTTAATAAACTTTATTAATAATATTGATAGACATGGTACAGCATCCTCTAAATGTAAAAAGATGGACCTCCCTTTACCTAATTTGGGAGATCCATCCTCATTTTATATTAAACCCATATAAATCCATTCGCCTTGTTTTGTGGGATGTAATCCCAACCCTACCCGATCACCAATACGTGGAATTTGTAGCTTAGAAACAAGCGTCTCTAACGTTATGTCATGACTTTTACCATTTCGATCTGTGACCTTTAATTTTAATACAACTATCGGATCAAAATTTATTAATTTTCCGGTGTCCATAACTTCTTCAACTATCGCGGTAGCTTCGACTGGAATACCACTTGAGCCAAGCTGTGCATTTCTCGCTGAGTTTAACCCTTCATTAATACGATCCCGGTGCTCCTTAGGTACAAAACCTTTCATCATCAAACCAGTTAAGCCTTTATTCATTACTTTATCTGCGTGATCAATTGGATTTTCATCTTTTTTCTTTTTACCAAATAAATTAAACATATACAACACCTCTTTACTCGTATTGGGGAATCTTGAACCCTGTAACATAAGTATAAGGTGCCTACGAGGGAGTAAACAATGGGTTTACGGCGATCCAAAACTTTTCAAAAAAATCTTAAATGAGATACTTCTTAACCAAAAAATTTATGAAAAAGGATCGTTTTTCACAATAAATCTTAATTTTACGATTACTCATTTTAAAAAAAAGGTCTTTTTATTTATTTTTTAGCAAGTAAACTAGTTTACGATAATACAATGCAACTTCCTTGTAACGTCTTTTTTCCTCACAGGCAACTGCCAATTCCTCATAAAGCTGCTCTAATCTCATCTTGTGACTAATTTGCTCAAAGTAAGGTAAACACTCAAGTGCTAAGGTCATAAAAGCATCCATATCATTTTGTCCAAATGAAAATTGGCTCTCGTAAAATAATAACGCCATACCTTGATCTGTAGATAACGACGAATAGTTTTTTAATTGCTTAATCCCGTGTGCTAAAAGACCCCACTTTTTCTCCATACATGCAATTTCACAATAATATATGATGATGACTGGCATCAGCTTAAGCTGTGTTTCCTCTGGTTCCTGCTGTACAAGCTGCTCAAAGCGCTCAATTTCTAATTTGGCTTGATCCAATCTCTCCACTAATGTAAGCATTACAATTCGATTGTTCAAAATTGTCGTCATTAAGTCACCTTGATTAGGTGAATACACAAGGTTCGCCTCTGCCATTGATAGAGTAAGTAATGCCTCCTCATACAGTCCAATGGCAAAGCAACTGCCACTATAAGCGATATACAGCCCAGATAAGCGGTGAAACCAACGATTTTGATACAACAGATTTAAGGTGAATTCAAAACGCTGCTTTGCCTTTTCAAATTGTCTTGTAGATACATAAGCTTCAATTAAAATATGCTGCAAGGTAACCCATGCCTCACTACCTTCTAGCATAAGCCCCTCAAGCTTCTCAGCATAAACTACAACCTCATAAAAACGGCTTTGTGAACGGCCCTGTTGTATGTAGTAGTATAGTAGTGCTCTCCGTAATGAAGCTGGAAGTGTTGAATCATTGAGATCCTCATATTTACTTAAGTAAAATTGAAGATAAGACTGATGTATGTAGTTAAATGCATCTACCTCATTGATTTGCTGATAATATATAGCCTTCATTAACGCAACTGTTAATTCAATCAACAACGGATCATGCCGATCAGGGATACTTTCGATCATACTTTCATCCATCAGAGTTGCAGGCTGGAATAGAGACTCGAAAATGGCGTTTGCTTCAGCCTCTGTTGCATCATCCACCTTATCTGCCAGTAGTAAATATGTGGGCGTAACATCCAACCTCTTGGCTATTTGTTCGGCAATATCCTCGGCAAGAGGGTAGCGCCTTGCCAAAATATTAGCAAAATGAGTCTGAGTCACTAATCCCTCTACCAACTCCTTACGACTAATCCCCTTTTTTCGGCACAAATAATCAATTCGTTCCTTTAGCACAATAGCTTCACTCCCTACAATCTATCATCTAGTTAATATCAATTATCGATTATTAGTTATCCAATGGTCACAGTAACTGTATTATAAAGGATTGGAAGTATATCGAGCCAATTTCATTAATATGATAACTAATAAAGAGCTTGTACGGAATAGGAGGTGACACAAGGTGCAACACCAAATAACTAAACGTTTGTTACGTTTTACTTGGATAAGTGTTGTTGTCGTTGCAGTTGCGCTCACTTTTTTTTATTCGTTACCTTATATTTATCCATTTATCATTGCATGGGTCATTGCTTATGCAATCCAACCTTTTGTTGGTTGGCTTAATCAATCTGCTAAATTACCTAGGTGGTTAGCAATTATGGTTGCACTCCTAGTATACTTTGGCGCAGCTATCATTATTTTGGCAGCAGCCATTACAAAGCTGATTAGAGAGCTAGTTCACCTTACAAGTACAATTGAGGTCCAGCTATTACATTGGAAAAATGCTTTTATACATTGGAGTCAGCAAGAATACATTCAAAATTTGATTGCAGAGATCAATTTATTTTCTACTAACAACTCAGGATACGGTTATACTGTGACTAAAAATATAGATAATACTACTGCAAAAATTAGTGAATTTATTAGTTCTATGATCTCCACCTTACTTGGGAGTATTGTGAATATCATTACTTCCTTACCTAATCTTCTCTTTATTGTAGGTGTGGTTTTATTAGCAGCTTTTTTTATAAGTCAACATTGGGAAAATTACCGTGAAGGAATCAAAAGCTATATTCCACTTGATTATCGTGTAACTTCGGGGATGGTACGAGGTGATTTACAGAAGGCTTTTTTTGGTTACTTACGTGCACAGTTAATTTTTATTTTTATTACAGCCTCCTTAGTTTTTATTGGATTGTTAATACTACAGGTAGATTCACCTTTTATTTATGCTTTATTTATTGGCTTAGTCGACTTTCTCCCCTATCTTGGGGCGGGAACCATCATGTTGCCATGGAGTATTTATCTTATCGTTACAGGGAGCTTGCAGCTTGGATTAGGGCTAGCTGTTTTGTACGCTGTCATTCTTGTCGTTAGACAAATCATCGAACCCAAAATACTAGCAACTAATGTTGGTCTGAAGCCCCTGCCTACACTTATTTCATTATTTGTTGGGCTTAAAATGTTTGGTATTTTAGGCTTTGTTGTTGGACCTGTATTTCTTGTAGTTACGGGTGCTATATATCGAGCTGGTATTTTTGAAAATATACGAAACTATATTTTACATGGCAAGCTACGCTGACTAATACTAACCCTAACTAACCCCTAGCGACGATAATATGTAATTGAACCATCTTTCATTTTTTTAGCTAGCCATTTTAACAAGAAAAAGCGATAAATCGGACGGGTTAATGGAAATACAAGCGTGAATCCGATCACATCTGTAACAAAACCTGGGATAAGCAATAAAATACCGCCACCAAAAATACAAAGTCCATCTAGCATCGTACGCCCTGGAATTTGTTTGTCGCGTATTTGATGCTGGGCATCTGCAACCACTTTACGTCCTTCAAATTGCATCATTACACCACCAATAATCGAAGTGGCTAAAGTTAAAAATAGTGTTTTACCGATCCCAATCCGTTCACTTACCTCCACATACCCCCAAAACTCTAAGATTGGTAATAGTACGACAATTGCAATCATCCATTTACGCATATAAGAACTCCTTTATAATGTCTTTATTGTCTTTGCTTTCTCAAATGCAGCATACCAGTCAGGGAATACCTTTTTAAACTGAACAGGCTTGAAATCCTCACGTCTCACAATATAGTGAGAAGACATGCCTTCTACTCGAAGCTGTCCTTCTCCATCGAGCACTTCATAGGCATATGTAGTTTTAACACCACCATTTTCATGAATACGTGTGCGAAGTATTACTTTTTCTCCATATGTAATGCCACGCTTATAAATTACATTCATCTCATGAACTGGGGAAATATAACCAGCTTGCTCCATATCAAAATATAAAAATCCTAAATCAGCACATAATTTCGTTCGACCCATTTCAAACCAATTTAAATAATTCGCATGATAAATTATACCCATCATATCAAATTCTGAATACTTAGGTTCAATACTTAATTCGCTGACAAACACTTGAGCTTCACTCCTATCTAACGCTTCTTTCTTTCATATCATAACCTATTAGCCCCCATTTTGCCAAAAAAGCAAAAAACAACAGCACCCATTTAAGGATACTGTTGCTTCTTAGAAACCGATCACTTTTCCAAAAAGGATAGGTTTATATTTATTTTCTAATTTGTCCAATTTTAATTAAGTTCGTAGAACCCGAACGACCTAATGGTACACCTGCTGTAATGACAACAAGGTCTCCTTCTTTAACTAGGCCAGACTCAAGTCCACCCTTCATTGCATAATCAAACATTTCGTCAGTTGAGGAAGCAAAGTTTCCTTTAACAGGAGTTACCCCCCAAGTTAAAGCAAGACGACGTAGAGTTTGATCTTCTGTAGTCACTGCGATAATTGGAGACTTAGGACGATATTTAGAAATCATACGAGCAGTATAGCCAGTTTCTGTTGAAGTTACAATGGCTTTAGCATTGAGCTCCAATGCAGAATTCGCTACAGCTTGACTGATTGCTTCTGTTACTGTTGTTTGTTGCGCATTTGCTTGCTTCATAAAAATTTCATGATATTCTAATGCAGATTCAGCTTTTTCAGCAATACGAGACATTGTTAATACAGATTCGATTGGGTACTTCCCTGCTGCTGTTTCACCAGACAACATAATTGCATCTGTACCATCAAAAATAGCGTTTGCCACGTCACTTGCCTCTGCACGTGTAGGTCTTGGGTTACGTTGCATAGAATCCAACATTTGAGTTGCTGTAATAACAGGTTTACCTGCAATATTACATTTCTCAATCATCATTTTTTGTGCTAAAGGTACATCTTCTGCTGGAATTTCTACACCAAGGTCACCACGAGCAACCATCAAACCATCTGAAACTTCAAGAATTTCATCCAAGTTGTCAACACCTTGTTGGTTTTCAATTTTGGAGATGATTTGAATGTGGGATGCATTATGTTTTTCAAGCAATTGGCGAATTTCCAAAACATCACTTGCTTTACGAACGAAGGATGCAGCAATAAAATCAATGCCTTGTTCAATCCCAAATTTGATATCGTTAGCATCTTTTTCTGTAATGCCCGGAAGTGAAATTGCAACGCCTGGAACGTTAACACCTTTTTTACTCTTGATTGTTCCACCATTCACAATACGGCATTTAATTTCTGTGCCTTGGATATCAACAACAGTAAGACCAATTAATCCGTCGTCAATTAAAATAGTAGAGCCTACTTCTACATCATTAGGAAGATTTTCATAAGTAATAGAGATACGATCCTTATCACCTTTAATCTCTTCTGTAGTTAGAGTGATAAATTCATCCTGCACAAGCTCTAATGAATCTTCTTTTAATACGCCGGTGCGGATTTCAGGGCCTTTTGTATCAAGCAGTATGGCTACAGATTTCCCTAATTCTTCACTCGCCTTGCGGATTGTATTAATCCGATTGCCATGCTCCTCAAAATCTCCATGGGAGAAGTTTAGACGAGAAACATTCATTCCGGCCATAATCAGCTTTTTGATGTTTTCTAACGATTCGCTGGAAGGACCGATCGTACATACGATTTTTGTTTTGCGCATTTGTGTTTCCTCCGTTTTTTTGTTCTCTCTATATGTTCTGTTCCAACAATTAAATTTACTATAGTTTTTAACATTTGTATAGGAAATTCATCATAGTTCTATAATTATTTCTAAGATTCTTCACTTTCTGCTTCCGCAACGTCTTCATTCTCATTATTTGTCATGTTGAACGGGACTTCTTGACTAGGTTGACTTGCATCTGCAAACTGACCTATTTTGCGGAATTTTAGATAACGATCCTCTAATAATTCATCACTATTCATAAGAGATAACTCTTTCAAATGAATCAACAGCGCTTTCTTGATTTCTTCCGCAGTAAACTGATAGTCGTTATGTGCGCCGCCACGAGGTTCTGCAATTATTTCCTCAATGACCTCCATCTCAAGCAAATCGTCCGCTGTTATTTTCATTGCGGCTGCAGCCTCATCCGCTCTCGAGGCATCTTTCCATAATATAGAAGCGGCACCGTTTGGTGAGATCGCTGAATAAATAGCATGCTCTAGCATCAGCACCCGATTGCCAACTGCCAACGCCAAGGCACCACCGCTACCTCCCTCGCCGATAACTACACATATAACAGGAACACGCAACAAAGACATCTCTCGCAAGTTACGAGCGATTGCCTCAGCTTGTCCTCTCTCCTCTGCTGCACTACCTGGATAAGCACCCTTGGTATCAATGAATGTAATAATAGGTCGCTTAAACTTATCGGCCTGCTGCATTAATCTAAGCCCTTTACGAAACCCTTCAGGATGTGCGCTACCAAAGAAACGAGCGATGTTATCTTTCGTATCCTTCCCTCGTTGCTGTCCAATCACTGTGACAGGTATGCCATCTAGCTTCGCTAAACCACCAACAATAGCAAGGTCATCTCCGTATAAGCGATCACCATGCAACTCGATAAATTCGTCAAAAATTAATGAAATCAAGTCAAGCGAGGTTGGACGTTGGTGCAAGCGAGATAAATACATTTTCTCTGATGGAGAAATATTGCTATATATTTCTTCCTCTAGCTGCTTATAACGCTCTTCCAATCGTGCAATTTCATCGCTAAAATCAATTCCCTTTTCATTGCCAAACTGCTCCAACTCCTGAATTTTTTCCCGAAGCTTCACAAGGGGGCTTTCAAAAGGTAAATCTCCTGCCATATATACTATTCTCCCTTCCCGCCATGCAAATCAAGCAATTTAGACAACATGGATTTCAATTCTTTGCGGTGAACTACTAAATCAATTTGTCCATGCTGTAGGTTAAACTCTGCCGTCTGGAAATCCTCCGGCAACTTTTGACGAATCGTTTGCTCGATAACAATTCTTCCAGCAAAGCCTAACACAGCACCTGGCTCTGCAATAATAATATCACCAAGCATAGCAAAGCTGGCCGAAACGCCCCCTGTTGTAGGGTCTGTTATGACCGAAAGATACAGGCCTCCTGCCTCGCTTAATCGAGCTAAAGCGCTGCTTGTCTTTGCCATCTGCATCAGACTCAAAATACTTTCTTGCATTCTAGCCCCACCTGAGGTGGAGAAAATAATCATAGGTAATGATTTTTCGATAGCTGCCTCAATGGCACGCGTAATTTTCTCACCTACAACAGAACCCATACTCCCTGTGAAAAAATCAAAGCTCATGACAGCAACAACGGTTTCAAAGCCACCTATTTTGCCTTGGCCTGTCACTACGGCTTCACGTAATCCAGATTTGAGTGTTTGCTGCTCAAGCTTGGTCGCATATCCCGGAAAATTAAGCGGGTCAACCGATACTAAATCCGCATCATATTCAATAAAGGTGCCTTCATCTATTGTATATTTAATCCGATCCATTGCATTTAGCCGCATATGATATCCACAGGACGGACATACCTTTAGATTTTTTTCTAATTCTTTACTATATTGAATACTCCCACATTTATCGCATTTGCTCATTAAGCCTTCTGGTATTTCACGCTTTGGTCGATCAGTTAACTGTGACTGATCGTCACCAACCATACGCTCTGAAGGAATGGTCGCATACTTTCTTTTTTTCTGGAATAAGTCTTTAAACACAACTACACCTCTTCAGCCGTAAATTTATTGCCTACTTCCTACAGTTAGAAATGATTAGGATGTAAAATTGAATTCAATACCTCTTGAATTTCATCCAATTCCCCTGAAGGAACTAAAATCTCAAACTGTTGCTTGGATAAACCTGCAGGACGTGTCTGGACGAGGAACCCTTCTTCCGATAATTTATGTTTAATGATTTCCGCAGCTTTAGCGGTAGGCGCGATATATATAACAGTCCACATGTCCTTGACAATGCCCCCTAACCTTTACTTCCTGTGCCCGTTTAATAGAGTAATGATAACATAATTTTCAAATTCACCGCAACAGAAGGAGAATTAGCTAAAAGCTAACAACTAAGCAGTAAAGGCACTCTTTTCATTCTAAGGCTTGTCTTGACATCATACCATATTTCTAAGAAACATAGGTGTTTAAGTCTATGCAAGTCCAATCCTAAATTTGCTTACTTTTTAAATATTCCTTAATGACATTATCCTTTATTCTACTTTACTCTCACCGTTCCTTCTCCCAACATGCTTTCGATTCGACTAAATAAAACAGGAGAAGGTTTAATACTGTACTCACTATTTAACGCTAACAATTTCCCAGTGCTTTCGTAAAATAGCACCGTTTCCATTGTACCATGATGTTGTTGCAACAATGCTCTCAAGCTGGAGAGCATATCGGGATTTTCAGCCTCCTGCTTAATTTTGATGAAGACACGTTGATTGTCTTGTTCTTTTGCTGCCTGCTGAATTGTTGTCCCTTGAGTTGTTGTCTTTTGACTTGACTTCTGAGCTGTAGTTTTCTGAAATGTTGGCTTCGAGCGTTTATCAGATTGCTTCTGCTTATAATTACGCCGCTCGATTAATTGATGCAAATTGGAGGGCTCAAGTGGCAATACTTCATCCGCTAACAGCTTAAAGCCTTCATCCTGCTGTTGAACATTTCCTAATAATATGAGCAATTCACCTTTCGCTACGTATTTAGCCCCACGCTTCCATACTTCAGGAAATAAAACAACCTCTACCCGCTCAATTTGGTCTTCAATTTCGATAAATGCCATCGCTTTGCCTTGCTTTGTCGTAATTTCCTTCAAAGACACGACCATACCTGCCACAATTACTGAGCTATGATCACTTGCATCTCCTAACTCCATTAAGCGGTCTATTGAAGATGCTTCTAGCCACTGTGCATGATCATCCAATGGATGTCCTGATAAATACAAACCAAGTAACTCACGTTCAAGCTCCAATTGCTGCCCCATTGTATAGGGTGAGATTTCAGGATAATTAATTTCCCAATTTAGATTTTCTGCAACATCAAAATCAAATAATTGCAGTTGTAAATCATCACGATCCTTACGCCATTTTAGTGCTGCCTCGACAGTTTCATCCACCATCGCAAGCAACTGTGCACGGTGACCACGTAAGGAGTCAAATGCCCCCGCCTGAATTAGGGATTCAATCACACGTTTATTACATACACGTAAATCAACACGACGACAGAAATCAAGCAAGCTGTCAAACGGTCGCTCCGCTCTTTCACGTAAAATACTTTCCATCGCTTGTGTGCCTACATTTTTTATCGCAGCTAACCCAAAACGGATGTTACCATGCGTACCCTGTTCCTCTTGGGCTTGATCATCAAGGTTATCATGTGATGTATGACTCAGTTCAGGTGTAAAATAAACCCCACTGACATTGACGTCTGGTGGCATCACTTCTATTCCCATACGGCGACACTCTACAATATATTCTGCAACTTTACGATGACTGCCCATGACAGCGGTCAACATTGCCGCCATAAAATAGACAGGATAATGTGCTTTTAAATAGGCGGTCTGGAACGCAAGCACACCATAGGCAGCCGCATGAGCACGCGGGAATCCATAATCTGCAAACCGAACGATCATATCATATACTAAATTTGCTTCCTGCTCACTATAACCTTGGTCTAAGCTACCCGACACAAAATGCCCACGTTGCTCATCAAGCACTTCCCTTTTCTTCTTCGACACTGCTCTTCTTAATAAATCTGCTTCACCTAAGGAGAAGCCCGCCATTTTAGAAGCAATCTGCATAATTTGCTCCTGGTACACAATAATACCATACGTATCACTTAAAATGGGTTCTAAGTCATTATGAGGATATTTAACCTTTGTTTCTCCATGCTTTGCTGAAATGTAATTAGGGATAAATTCCATTGGTCCTGGGCGATATAATGCCAAAACTGAAATAATATCCTCAAATGCAGTTGGCTTCAAATCTCGCAGCACACGCCGCATACCCGCCGACTCTAGCTGAAAAATACCTGTCGTTTCTCCGCGTCCAAGCATTTCATACGTTAACTTATCATTATCTGGAATCACCTTGAAATCAGGAATAAGCTGATGCTCTTCCTTTATCCATCTCATACAACGTTCAATGATAGAAAGCGTCCGTAATCCCAAAAAGTCCATTTTAAGTAGCCCAATCGCTTCAAGATGCTCCATGGAATACTGCGTAAGTGCCGCTTCTTCACTCCCCGCCTGAAGTGGCACCGCATTTGTAAGCGGATCACGTGAAATAACTACCCCTGCGGCGTGCGTAGAAGCATGTCTTGGCATTCCTTCTACCTTCATTGCCATCGTTAGCAACGTTTTTATCCGATCATTTGTTGTGTAAAGTGTGTTCAACTCTTGATTTAGCTGCAATGCCTTTGTAATCGTCATACCGGGATTGCCTGGAATCAGCTTCGCAGCCTTGTCCACTTCCCCAAAAGGAATCCCTAAGACCCGCCCTACATCTCGAACAGCCGCCCGCGCGGCCATCGTACCAAACGTAATAATCTGGGCAACATGCTCGGCACCATATTTTTGCGAGACATAAGTGATCACCTCATCTCGGCGCTCATCACTAAAGTCAATATCGATATCTGGCATCGTAATACGTTCTGGATTCAGAAATCTCTCAAACAATAGCTGATACTTAATTGGATCTACATCTGTAATATGAAGCACGTAAGCAACTAAGCTCCCTGCTGAGGAACCACGTCCTGGTCCTGTTGCGATTCCTTGACTATGTGCATAGCTAATAAAATCCCAAACAATTAAAAAGTAATCACTAAAACCCATATCTGTAATGACAGATAACTCATACTCTAGGCGTGCTACTAGCTCCTGACGTTGCTCATCATTTTGCCAAATCGTTAATTGCTCATACCTTTCCTGTAGCCCTTTAAAGCATAATTCTTTTAAATAACTTTCTGCATTATGATTTTCGGGGATGGGTCCATATCGCGGCAAAATATGTTGGTCAAACTGTAATTCGAGCTGACATTTATTTGCAATCTCTATTGTATTTTGGATCGCCTGAGGTACATGTGGAAATATTTTCTGCATTTCCTCGCCAGTTTTCAAATAGAGCTGATTATTGTCAATTTTGAATCTATTTTCATCATCAACGGACTTTCCTGTACCAATACAAATTAGTACATCCTGCACCTCAGCATCTTCTGTCTCTAAATAATGCACATCATTAGTTACCACAAGAGGAATGGAGAGCTCCTCTGCCAGCTTCATAAGCAATGGATTTACCTGCTTTTGCTCCCTGATCCCATGATCCTGTAGCTCTAAGTAATAATCATCTCCAAAAATTGTTTTGTACCATAGAGCTGACTTCTTCGCTTCCTCATATCTTCCTTGTAGCAAGTGCTGAGGAACCTCTCCACCTAAGCAGGCACTGAGGCAAATAATCCCTTCATGATACTTGTCTAGTACCTCCCGATCGATCCTAGGCTTGTAATGAAAACCCTCTAGATGACCAATCGAGCATAACTTCATTAAATTACGGTATCCTGTTTCGTTTTTGGCAAGTAAAATCAAATGATAAATCGGCTGATCCTTTCGGCTCCCCCGTTCCTTACGTGAATTGGCGGTAAAATAAACCTCACAGCCAAGGATCGGCTTAATACCATGTGACTTACATAATTTATAAAAAGGGATCGCCCCATACATAACGCCATGATCAGTTAATGCTAAGGAAGTCATTCCAGAAGCAGCAGCTTTAGCCACTAATTCTTCTAATCTGGCGGCGCCATCTAATAGGCTATATTCACTATGCACGTGTAAATGAACAAAACTGCTCATGGTTTACCTTCCTTCAAGTAGAATTTACAAAAAATTAAGCTACTACATAAAGATCAATACTTAATAATCATAGAGGTGGAAGCTACGGTACAGAGGGTTGTTTCGATCGTTGTTAAAATCAGATTCCTTTCCTTACACAATACTCATAGTTGAAATCCGATTTTAAATACGAACGCTTTCGCTTCTCCACAATCCCTCTGTCCCTTCGCTAGGCTGGTGTTGTTTATTAAGTATTGATTGAAAGTAAGGGCTTTATTTTTTAAAGTTAAGTCACTCTTTAATGGGGAGTCCCCCTAGATTTCTACTACCTTCTGTCCTAGTCTTACTCCGCTCGGACATAAGTATGGCCTTTCTAAATAGAAGCCAAAATTGAGAAAGTGCCCGATTGTCTATATTGTATCATTAAGCGTTATAAAGCAAAGGAGTAAAATGAACAATGAAATTTCATCATCTATACCTCCCCACCTCATGAAAACACATCAGTGGAGTTTTGAAGGAATGTGGACAAGCGAACGCGGTCGCCTTTAAAAAGTAGATTTCTTCCTTATATAAAGGCTCAACCTTAAAATCGGTACTTGACAATAAGCAAACTAAGCGGAGGAGCAGAGAGATGGTGGAAAAGCGATAGCGTCCGCCTTTAAGGTCCCACTTTTATCATTTCAAGACAGGTTATAAAAAAAAGTGGAACTTTAACAGCGGTTGAAACCACTCTCTGCTACGTAGCCTCCCACCTCAAAGATTGTCAAGTACTGATTAATATGTTGAGCCTATATAAAAAATCATTTATGAAATCTACTTTTAAGAGCGATGGGAACACCCTTCAAAATGTAACGCTGTTTTATTAAATATTTTATCATATAACACCAACCTCCGCCCATACAATGATAGTAAGGGAAAGGGGGGACAAGCAACATGAGTACATTTATTTCAAAAGCAATTATGGATTTTTTTGTTGCGTTTGGCATTGTGTTAGGCGGTGCTTTAATTGGAGGCATAGGGGCGATCGTATCGTTACAGCCACCTACACAATCGATGCTTGATATTGCTGATCGCATTAAAATTTGGGCACTTGCTACAGCAGTTGGCGGAACTATTGATCCGATGAGAGTAATTGAAAGCAACTTTTTTGATGGTAATCTATCTCCTGCTATTAAGCAGATTTTATATTTGTTGTTTGCTTTTGCGGGAGCTCACTTAGGATCATTACTTGTTAGATGGGCATGTGGGGGAAGTCGGGGATGAACGATAATAAGTCGTCCTGGAAAATAAAAATTCAGCGCTTTATGCATCTCACTTCGATATTTATATTAGGAATAATTGCTGGAACCCTTATTTATAATCTTATCTACCAAGCTAGCTACAACACGTTATGGATACAAAATAAAGATCTGCAAATTCAGCTTCATCAAGCAGAAGAAGATAATAAAACGCTTAAAAAATATAATAAAAGAGCAACAATTATTAAGGAAATTAAAGTGCGAATTGAAGAAAATGACCCTCCTTTAGATGAATTGGCGATGAAAGAAGTGACAAAGCAGCTTCAAGAGGAGCTTGAGGTTTTACGCGGACGAAGTATTTTTGAAATTGATGAGGATGCTAAAATGGCACGCACATTGTTAAATCGCAAGATTTATGATGTACGGGACAAAGAATATGCGATTCAAATTAAAACGATGCTTGTGAGCGAAGGTGTCTTGCAGGTATGGGTATCCATGCGTCCTTATATAAGAAACTAAGGCAAAAAGCACCTTAGGGCGTGTCTGAAAACTCACTCAGGGTCATCTATTCCCGCCTTTTCGCCTCCTACTGCGTTACTTTTCCTTGACTTACCCCGGTAAGCCTGCGAAAAAGTGCCTTGTATGAAGCGAAAATTCGCCAATATCTACTCCATGCTGACTTTTTAGACACGCCCTAGTCCCTTGTTAGGATATAATTTTTCTACTTCTTTCATTAAGAATGATCTATAGATTGTAACGTAATCATCGCTTTGGTGACCACATGCTCCTGATAAGTCATTGCGATTTCTAGTTTACACGCTCTCCGACTCATTTCTAATACGACAGGGGCAATAACCACTGGATTTTCAATTTGCAACGGTCTTACAAAAAAGGTCGTTAAGTTATCAACGACATAGTCGCCACCCGTAACATCCTTTGCGGCACGAATCGCTGCTTGTGTTAACAAAGATGTGATTACGCCATGAGAGATTGTGCCTAATTCACTGGACATTTGTGGTGTAATCATCCCATGGAAAATAAGCTTACCACTATCATCACGTTCCTCAGCAAAACCATTCCACATTAGATGCTCAAATGTTTCACCAAGCTGCGGCTGATTACGTGCATCTCGCATAGCTTGTAATACCTCACGTCTTGTGACGGAGGAAACTAACTTACGATTACGATCAACTACAGGTAAAAAATCAATGCCTTCCCATACCATAATTTGCGCGGCAGAAGCTAGTGATGTCTGCAAACCAACTGTAATGGGATGTCTTGTTACATATTTTTCTATGCACTGATCCCCATGAAGCTGTTCAATATCTTTACGGCTAATAATACCAATTACACGATTCCATTCGTCTACGACAGGAAAATGATATAGACCCGTTTCAATCGACAATTCATCAAAGTCTGAAATATTACTCGTCATTTTAAGCAAATTCACACGTGGCTTTAAGGAAACGATATCTTCAATTAACATAATTTTTTTCTTAATCAACCGGTCAAATAAAGCCCGATTAATCATGGATGCAACTGTAAACGTATCATGGCGAGAGGAAATAATCGGTAATGCGAGCCGATCAGCTAATGCTTTTACCTCACGGCTTGTACCAAATCCCCCTGTAATTAGCACGCCTGCCTGCTGCTGCAAGGCAAGTGAATGTGCATTTTCTCTATTCCCGATAATAAGCATACTTCCAGCATCAATATATCTTGCCATTGCATCAATTTTCATCGCACCAATTACGTATTTATGCAATGTTTTATCCAGACCTTCAGCACCACCAAGAACATGTCCCTCTACAATTTCTACGACATCCGCAAAGGAAAGCTGATCGGAAATATTGCGAGGTTTCTTCTCAATTCGTATTGTACCAATTCTTTCCTTGGTGACAACAATACCCAGGTTTTCAGCTTCCTTAAGTGCACGATATGCAGTTCCTTCACTGACAGAAAGCGATTTTGCTAGCTTTCTCACAGAGATTTTAGTTCCAATTTGAAGACCTTCTATATATTGAAGCAACTGCTCATGCTTGGTGACAGTCTCTTCATACCCTTCCAACTGTTATACCTCCTAGTTAAATCTGTACTATTCTGTACCTATTATACACCAACCTTTACTCTATTTTATACCCATGATTTATTGTTAGAAATCTTATATAAACATACTGTAAAATATAATTCATCTATAAACTATAATTTAGCAATTCATTAATCCATTCATTCAATAGCTATTAAAAAAAGGAATACACCGTATATACTGACGGCGTATTCCTTTTGATTTAAATTTTCGATTACATTATCATTTGAGTTTTTTCAAACTTGCAGCAATTCTATTATTCAGCATCATCTGCTAGCTTATGTTGCCATTGTCTTGCCTTTTCACGTCTAATCGCATCCAAGGCACGCTCTTTTTCCTCGTTTACACCTAATAAATAATATAAGTGTGCACCAATAACAAGAAATGCAAAGGCAGCCCACACAATACCAAATATAGAAACAAAGGTAGCTCCAGATGTAAATGTAATCATCGGAAGGGCATAAACTAACATGGCAAGTGCCAAAATTAAATATACAGCGTGTTTGAATTTACTTGGTTTTTTGACCGTTTTCATCGCAAAACAGCTCCTTCTTCTCTTAAACTATATTTCTATTCTATGAAGTAAATCCTGAAATATGAGCCAAGCTTCTCTATTTTATGAAGTAATTCATAAAACTTTAGCTAGGCTTCTCTATTTTTAAAAGCAATTCACAGATTATGAGCCACGTTTTAAGAAAAAGAAGGTGTGAATAATTTCGTTTATTGCATTTCTCCACCGTAAAGGTGCGCTAAGCTATCAGTAATGATTTTGTTTACATCTTGAATAATAACGCTAAGTCTACGTTCTGCATCAAATAGTTTATGAATATGTGGATTCTGACTGATCAGTTCGAATTGCTTCTCCATCTTTTCCATTTCCTCAGGAGCTGGCATTTCGCCTGTCATCATTTTTTGTTGTACTTCATTTTGACGCAAGCGGAAATTATCTAGCATCTCTTTACTTTGAACGTCTGCCTCAATCAATTTCATCGCTTCACTAATTTGTGTAACCTCTTCGCTTTCCTTCAAAGCACGTGCAAGCTCATGTGCGTGATCATAAATTTTCATATTAAACTTCCTCCTCAAAATATTAAATATAACATCCCTAGGTTAATCACCAAGGTTTCTACGTCCTCATATGATGCATTACATGCAATTAAGCAGAGTAAACCATAGCCCAAGACGAAATGCCTTGATAATTGGAAGGAGTCCCTCTTCATGTCCTCCAAAAAAATGATATTACAGATCATGAATTCAGGATTACTGGAAGATGACTGCCTTGTGCTCGGAGATTCACACATCAAGCAATGGAGAATTCCGATCCATCGTCCATTGATGCTGAGCTTTGGCGCATCTCGCCACAGAGTTAAAGTTATTCCCTTAAGCAAGTCTCAAGAAGCCAAAATCAGTCCAAGACTTGCAAGCAAGCTAGGTATATTATCAAAAACTACGTTGAGACTTCACTATCAACCACAATCTTCGACGCTTAAACTCGGACCCGTTATCGGTGTACTCATCAGCAAAGATTATCCCGCGACACCTGAAAGACCATTTGGTCAAATCACGATGTTTTGTCAAGAGCTTGTTAACGCCTGCAAGCAACAAGGCCTGTATGTTTACTTTTTTACCCCAGATCATATCGGCACAAACGCAAGTCAGTTATCAGGCTGGGTGTATGACAATGGGTGGAGGAAAATGACAGTACCTGCAGCAGATGTTTTTTACAATCGATTAACCTCACGTAAATTAGAGAACAAACCTAGCGTACAGCATTTTTTAAAAGAAGTAAAATCTAGCTTCGGGAGTCAATTCTTTAATGAAAAGTTTCTCGATAAAACCGAGGTATTTGATGCATTAGCACATGACCCTTCATTAAGCCGTTACTTGCCAGAATCACATCTATTTAAAAACTATGCCATGCTCAAAACGATGTGCGCCAGGCACCCTGTTGTATTCCTCAAACCTATCCGTGGCAGCTTAGGCAAGGGCATTATCCGCATTTCTAGAACTGAAGGTGGATATCAGTCCTTAACTGCTCAGGTTGGAGGAACACGCAAGCAAAGCTATACGAGCTTAGCCAAGTTATTTGCTTCCCTATCTGGCAAAATGAAAACAACACGTTATCAAATTCAGCAAGGCTTAAATCTCATTGAAATTGAGCATCGTCCAGTTGATTTTAGAGCCCTAGTGCAAAAAAATTTAACGGGTAAATGGAATATTACTTCTATTGTAGGTCGTACTGCCGGTAGTCAGCATTTTGTATCTAATTTAGCACGAGGCGGCACGTTAAGCACCGTTAAAGAAGCGGTTGCTCGCGCTACACTTCCTGCTCAGGTCAAGGGTAAAATTGCCGGACGCCTACAAAAAACTGCGCTAGATATCGCTCAAGGGATTGATAAATATATTCCGGCTCATTTCGGGGAATTAGGGATTGATCTCGCAGTCGATAACACAGGGAAAATATGGCTCTTAGAGGTGAATTCTAAACCATCAAAAAATGATAATACACCGATTGGAGCAAGTAAAATTCGCCCCTCAGTGAAACAAGTTATTGAATACGCTCGATACTTATCTGGCTTCTAGGGGGGACTTAGAACAATGAGCAAATTACAGCTAGGCTCGTTAGGCATCTTAGTTACAGAAAGCAACGGCTCTCTTCCCTTTACTGAAGGCCAGCTATGCCGAAGATTATGCTTGCTAGGACACAAGCAGCAAATACAGGTATTTGTGTTTTGTCCAGAATGGTTTAAACCAGGAGAACAGTCCATCAAAGGGTACAGTTATGGAGAGCAAGGCTGGCGCAAAGGTAATTTCCCTTTGCCAGATGTGGTATATGATCGATATTTTTCCCGTAACGCCAAACAACATCAGTCCAAAGTGATGTGCCTTACTCAGTTAAAGGAAGCTCACGAGTTTATGTATTTAACGCGAGGATTAGCAGGGAAATGGATTGTACATCAAGCTTTGTTACAAAACAAAGAGTTAACCCCTTATTTACCTGAAACGCTATTATTCGAGGGGAAAAATCAATTGGGAGACTGGTTAACCATTCATCAGGGGGAAGCTTTTTTAAAGCCACAATGTGGCACACATGGTAAACGAACACTATATATTAAAGCCATAGGGCATAAAGACCAATTATTTATAAGAGGACGTAGTGGGGCAAATACCGTTTTTACACGTTATTTAAATACGAGTGCAGGTTACAGCTGGATTGAACGATTTACACAACACAAAAATTACTTATTACAGCCTTATTTACATTTAACTAACATACAAGAGGAGCCGTTTGATATCCGTGTCTTAATGCAAAAGGAGCAAACAGGGACTTGGAATCTTACTGGTGCCGCTGCCAGGATTGGAAGAAAAAACTCGCTTACCTCCAACCTGCATGGCGGAGGCAAAGCCCATAAAGCACGCTCTTATCTTATTCATGAATTTGGTAAAGTCAAGGCGACAGAAATTATGGATACCATTACACATTTATCAACCATTATCCCTTTTACATTAGAAGCTAATTTTGGACGTCTTGCAGAGCTTGGTATTGATTATGGTGTAGATAAGCAAGGCAAGGTATGGGTGCTTGAGGTCAACTCTAAGCCAGGGCGATCTGCCTTTTTCCAGATTGGAGAAGCCGACAGTGCTAGGAAATCAGTAGAAAATCTGATTGATTATACTCATTACCTGCTTACACACAGAATGTTTAGGAGGATAAATTCATGAGCTTGACTTTTGGCAACGTTCATTTCACACAGCAGCCCCAGAAGGTCGTATATGTATCTGGTGCTTTAATGAAAAACTTGAATTTGTCAGGAAAAAAATCAGTTCAGCTTCGCTTAGGTGGCGAGCGGATGCCTGCAATGCTTAAGCCCATCAACAAATCAGGCAAACACTTATACCTACCCACTAGTGTTAGAAAAAAAATGAAGGTGCCTAGCTCTGGTAGCGTATTTTTGCGAAGCCTACAAGAAGGAGAAGTACAGATCGGTCCCTTAATTGGAGTTTTATCAGATGGCCCAACTTCTTCTGCCCAAAACCCTTTTGGCTCTAGAACGGACTTTATTAAGCAACTCCTTCGAGCTGGAAATAAAAAATCTTATATTTTTGCCTTTACACCTAAAGATATTCATTTTGAAAATGATACCGTAAACGGATATTTCCTTAACGAAGCTGGTAGGTTTATACGTAAGACCGTCCCTCTTCCCGATGTCGTTTACAATCGTCTTCCTAGTCGTAGAGCAGAAACCTCTAACTCCATTAACCAATTACGTGAAAAGCTAGCTCGTCGGAGAATTCCTTTTTTCAACTGGAGCTTCTTTAATAAATCAGATATTTATCGTTTGCTTGAAAATGATAACACTGTGAATCGTTATGTTCCGGAATCGATTATGAATCCAGCCCCAGAGCAAATAAAGGAAATGCTAGAACGACATTCAATCGTTTATTACAAACCAAATAGCGGTAGTCTCGGTAAAGGTATTTATCGTCTCTCCTATATTCCAAAAAGTGGATACTACGCTCGTTATCGCAACAAAGATCGCAATGCACTGCTGAGATTTAAATCGTTTCAGAGTCTGATGCGTACATTGCAGACACGTCATGGCGGGCAATTGCGTGGATATGTAGCACAACAAGGAATTCGTTTAATTGAAATTGATAGTTGCCCCATTGACTTTAGATTCCACATGCATAAAAATGGTAAAAATCAATGGGTTGTTGTAGGCATTGGCGCTAAAAAATCTGGTAAAGGTAGCGTGACAACACACCTTAAAAATGGCGGCTCCCTTTTGACTCCAGAACAGGCACTAAGCCGCACATTCGGCGCTCGAAGTGACGAAGTATTACGAAATGCAAAGGCAGTAGCAATACGACTTGCAGAAGCCATTGAACTCCATCATCAACATTTAATCGGCGAAATTGGATTTGACTTAGGGATTGATCAAGACGAAAAAGTGTGGATGTTTGAAGCTAATGCGAAACCAGGGCGATCTATCTTCAAGCACCCTTCTCTTCGAGCCGAGGGAAAAGCATCTGTTGAGCATATTCTTGAACATTGCTTGTTCCTTAGCAAATTTCGGAGGAGGGAGGTATAATGAACTACCCTGTTGATGAGCAAAGACCTGTCATTGCAATTTTGACTGTGTCAGATAAAGTAAAGCTATTTAGGGGTAACCATGCTAATTTTCGGGATATCGTTAAAACAGGTCGTGAAATGAATACTTTAGTATATGTAGTCACCGTGAAGGATTTAAAGCTACATTCACCAAAGGTTCAAGGTTATGGTTATGATCCAAATGAAAAAACATGGATTAGAAACTGGTTTCCATTACCTGATGTTATCTATAATCGGATCCCATTACGCGAAGATGAAAATAAACCTAAGGTGAGACAAAAAATTGAGGAGTGTTTAGAGCACCCTTCGATCCAACTGTATAATCCGTACTTTTTTAATAAATGGCGACTATTTGACTGGCTCAAAAAAAGCCAAAGCACAAAGGCACTTGTACCCGATACAAAGCGTCTTCTTTCCTCCAAGTCACTTGCAGCTATGCTTAAACAATATGGTTCGTTATATTTAAAGCCTGAAAGTGGTAAGGCAGGAAAAGGGATTATGCTTTTGCAGTGGGATGAAGCCAGTCCTCGTCCCTTGTGCCTAATCATTCAAGGTCATCACCACAAAAATATCGTATACCGGACTGCCTCGCTACCGAAGCTATGGAAAAGAATACGTAAGGAAAGTGGAACTTGTGCCTATATTATGCAGGAGGCGATTGAATTATCCTCCTATCGTAATCGTCATTTTGACCTTCGAGTACTTGTACAAAAAACAGGCAAAGGGAATTGGATGATTACAGGCATTGGCGCAAGACTGGCAGGACTAAAAAGAATTACGACACATGTCCCTCAAGGGGGAAGTATTGAAGAGCCTGAAAAACTGCTACTCTCCTCCTTTGGTCAGGAAATGACCAGTTTATTAATGAATAAGCTGAAATCTAGTGCCATTCTTATCGCAAAACATTTAGAGAAGTCTTGTGGTTATATGCTGGGGGAAATGTCGATGGATCTAGGGATCGATCGAAACGGGAAGCTATGGTTTTTTGAGGCTAACGCCAAGCCGATGAAATTTGATGAAACACATATTCGTAAAAAGTCACTTGAGAGAGTGATTCAGTACAGTCATTATTTATATCGGAATGCCAAGCAAATACAAAATTAAAATAAGCTCATTTAAAGTTTAAGGTACATTGACACAAAGACTTGATTTAATGGAATGGGAGGGGAACTCTACATGAACATAAGAGCGATGAATATAAATCAAGATGGTTCTTGGGAACAAATTCATCAGCATATTTTATCCTTATATAAGAAATACGCAAAATGTAATGAACTAGATTCACACTCTATATTCCCTTCCCTATACAAATTATCATCTGCCAAACTACATCAAAAAGACTCTTCCTTCTTACTAGCTACGGTTAGAACCGAAGAGGGGGAACGAATTGCAGGCTTCGCCATTACAACAAATTATGGTCAAGATATCGGACTAATTATTGTCCACCCCCTGTATCGCAATATGGGCATAGGTACACAGTTATTATCTAGACAACTTATAGAACTAGGAACTGTATGTTATCAGGTCCCCATGTGGAATAAAGCTGCTGTAAAAATGTGCTTTAATAGTGGGCTTATAGCTACGCAAATGATTACTTTTTCTAAACATTATTCTTTTCTTATTATGGAAGCTTCTCACACCAACTTTAAAGCAGCAACCACCATCCAATAATAGTTAAATCGTAGTTTGATTACTTAAGCTTGAATGAACTTGAAGAGGTGATCGTGTGTGCCACAGCCTTCATTAGGTATACTAACATTATACCTGAACGATAAAAAGCAACTTGAAGAGAGGCAAATTTATCAAAAAATGATCGTAGAAGGTCAAAAGCTGGGCTTAGATATTTTTGTATTTACCCCTATGGATGTTCATAAGAATAAGGACATGATTTGGGCACTTGTTTACAATCCCAGCACAAAAAAGTGGTCTAGGAAGTGGCAAAAGTTTCCTCAATTAATTTTTGACCGCTGTCGTATTCAAAAAAGCAAACGCTTTGAGCAACTCAAAACATTCCGTGTCCGTTATCGTGATAAACTATTTTTAAACCGTCCCCTACGAGATAAATGGACCATACATCAAACGTTATCTCAAAAGAGTAAATTCCGCCCCTTTCTTCCTCAAACAAAACTATTTTTAAATATAAATAATGTTTTGGAAATGCTACAGGAGCATCAATGTGTGTATGTTAAGCCCATAAATGGAACCGGTGGCAGAGGCATTTTAAGAATTGAAAAATTGTCTCCGAATCAATACCGTATTCAAGGTAGGAAACCGTCAAGACAAATTATTCCTGAACGTAAAGTGAACCTAGTGCAGCTTAAATCGTATTTGCTTCATTGGCGAGGCGATAAACGTTTTCTAGTACAGCAAGGCATACAGATCAAGTTGCCTAATGGAAGAGTACATGATTATCGCATGCTAGTTCAAAAAAACGGAAATGGAAAATGGCAGGTCACAGGTTGTGCAGGTCGTATGGGCCCTGAGCGAAGTGTAACCTCCAACCTACATGGCGGGGGTAAAGCCATTCCGATGGATAACTTATTAAAAGAATGGAAATTTACTGAGGTAAAACGCGAGCAAATTAGAACAACCGCTGAGCAGCTTAGTCTTGAAATTGCTGCTTATTTAGAAGATACGTATGAAGCATTATGTGAGCTTGCTTTGGATTTAGGGATAGATCGCCAAGGTCGAATTTATCTAATTGAGGTCAATCCTAAACCAGCACGTCAAGTGTTCCTGCAATCTGGGGATACGGAGGCTTATCAGCAGGCGATTCGCAGACCACTGGAATATGCATTATGGTTGCATAAACAAAATAATACCGCCTCATCTTAAATTAGATCGAGGCGGTATTTTAATGCTGTATTACAGCTTTTGTATTACAAAATATTCGCTTTATGCTTCAAACGATAACCTGCATGGAAAACAGGTCCTACGTATTCGTTAAATTGATAACCACTAGCAATCGCTTCAGTAACGAAATCTTTTGCTTTGGCTACAGCTTCTTTGACATTTAAGCCATTTGCTAAACCACCTGTGATCGCAGCCGCAAATGTACAACCTGCACCATGATTATGTGCTGGCTCTATTTTTTGTGTCTCAAACACAGTAAACTCTTGCCCATCATAATATAAATCGATCGCATGATCACCGTCTAATGCTTTACCGCCCTTAATAACTACATTTTGGGCACCAATTTCATGAATTTTAATCGCAGCTTGCTTCATATCATCAAGACTTGATAATTTGCCCAATCCGGACAATACGCCTGCTTCAAACAGGTTTGGTGTTACAACTGTAGCTAGCGGCAACAACAAATCACGAATAGCATCTGCACTTTCTGGATTTAATACCTCGTCTTCCCCTTTACATACCATAACAGGGTCAATGACAACATTTTTCTGATCGTTAGCCTTGATCATCGCTTCAACAACCTGTATGATTTCCACACTACCTAACATCCCTGTTTTCATCGCTGCTACAGGACCACCAGCTAAAATCGTTTTTAGCTGCTCTGCCACTAACGCCGCATCAATCGGATAAACACGATGGTGCCAATCTTGATCAGGGTCCATCGTCACTATGGTCGTAAGTGCACTTAAGCCATACGTACCATATTCCTCAAAGGTTTTTAAATCGGCTTGGATTCCTGCTCCACCACTAGAATCACTACCGGCTACAGTTAAAGTTTTAAGTACACTTCCCAAAATAATTACTCCTTTTCAAAACGCAAATTAGCAACGTCAAGTCGCAATGTTTTTATATAGTATAATACATTTTTGTGTGTGCTCAAACTTTTTTTGCACAAATTTCGCCCTATTTCGCTCCCTTTATCGCGGCAAGAGGTAGGCATTTAGCAACAACACTGGCAAGTGATGCTCCAGTTACACTATTAATGATATCATCTACATTTTTATACGCTTGTGGTGACTCATCCAAAATCGATTCTAAGGAGTTCTGATTTACAACAATTTCATCCTCCTGCCCTACTCTTAACGCACTTGCAAACTCATCTACCGTAATTAATCGCTTCGTAGCTGAACGCGAGCGTACACGGCCTGCACCATGGCAAATGGAATAATAATTATCCACGCCACTTGGCTGACCTACCATAATATACGAAGCTGTGCCCATCGAGCCAGGAATGAGTGCAGGGTGCCCAGTAGCTACATAAGGTTTAGGATTGCCTTCATGCCCAGCAGGTAATGCACGCGTAGCCCCTTTACGATGAACAAATACATCTCCGTATTGCTCATGATGTTCTTCTAAAGCATAATTATGCATTAAGTCATAAAGGGTAGCAAACTTCGTTTTTGGGCCAAATATATCTAAAAAGGCTTCACGAATAGCATAAGCGATTAAATGTCTGTTCACGATCGCATAATTTAAAGCCGAATACATTTGGTTGACATACTTTTGTGCCTCGGGCTCATTCATTGGGGCAAACACTAAACGTGGATCACTTGTCCCTAAGCCAAGACGTTGCATTGCCTTCTGTACCTGAGTAAGTCCTACCTGACTTACATATCCACCCCAAGCTCTTGAGCCAGAATGGATCATGACCACGACTTGACCATCAAATAACCCCCATTTTTCAGCAATCTCACGTTGCTCTGGTGCAATTTCTATCGCTTGGATTTCAGCAAAGTGGTTTCCTCCTCCAAGTGTGCCAAGCTGACGATGCGCACGATGCCACGTCATATCCTCGATATCATTAAGCACTTCCTCGTCAAAAGCATACTTACTGCTCTCAACATGACTTAATGAGGTTGCCTTTTTAGGCGTATAGCCATCAGGAACATATTTAGACGGAAGGCCATGCAAGCCTTTTTTCACAATATGCTCTAAGCGAATATCACTAAAATGTCCACGTTGATGTGCCTCCATCGGTAAAAACTGTTCAATTCTACGAACAAGCTTGCGCCGAAGTCTAATGTCCTGTACATCCTCTTTATGGAGATTAGTCAAATGAACCCTCATACCACAACCAATGTCACTCCCAACAATTGACGGAGATACAACCCCATTATCCATGTTCCAAGCGGCTGTTGTACCAATACATGTTCCTACTCCTACATGCACATCAGGGGTGTAGCTCATATGTTGGATATTAGGGATCTGCAAATTGTTATTTGCCATCTCTAACACTTTGTAATCCAGTGTATTAAACATATCTTCATTCATATATACTTTTAATTTTCCAGCAGGTAATTGTACCTCGTGAATGTAACTCATAAATTACTCATTTCCCTTCTCGGCTCAAACCAAAATTAGGGGTTAAAAATCCTTAGCAACACCTAATTTTTAGATTGAGCCACCAATTGTATTATTATTTTCTTTTAGGGGTCTGATAACAAATGTTGTATATGGACGCAAAAAAACCATGGAATTAAGCTCCATGGCGATATATTCTGATATTAAATTACACCCATTAACAAGATATAGAAAATAATGGAACTACATTTAGTATTATGTCGTACGTATCAGACCCATGAGAACGGTTCTTGCATATTCAGATTGATTGTGTAATTTCGTATTGTTTGTCATGATTCTCATGGCCTCCTTTGTTATAATTTAGAAATATAATACCTAATTTTTCTACATGCTGTCAATCCTTTTAAAAGGAATAAACAACTATAATTAATTTTCTAACAACCTTTTCCATGCGGTGTGCATCTTTTGAATATATTTAGGATCGTTGTTCGTACACATTAAAGAAACGGTTCCCTTATGCTCTGATAAGTGCAATTCAGGGTGTCCTAATACTTCACTTAGACGGTGAACAGTACCCGCGTTTCCATCAATAATTTTAATGTGTGTAGGGACAATTTGACTTAAAATATGACGGTAATAAGAGTAATGCGTACACCCTAATACAATCGTTCCATATTGATTTAAATCATATCCTGCAAGTTTATTGTTAAAGTATTGCTTCATTTCGTCTTCATCAAATACTAAGCTTTCACAATAATGAACTAACTCTGGTAGTGGCATTGAATCCACTAAGGACTCATCATCAATACTTGACACAAGCATATGATATTTTGGTTGTTTAAGTGTAAGTGGTGTTCCAAATACAAGTACTCTTAGCCCTGCACGCCGACTCATTTCAAGCGCTGGCTTTACTGCAGGCTCCATTCCAATAACAGGAAAGTGATATTGCTGCCTTAGTTCTTTAATTGCAATGCTAGTCGCCGTGTTACAAGCCACCACAAGGGCTTCAATCCCCTGCTCTGCTAAAATGGATGTGGCATCAAGAACATATTTTTTAACATCCTCAGCTTGCTTTGTACCATAAGGAACATGTAACGTATCCGCAATATATAAATAATCCTGATGAGGCATCGCCTTGTAAGAATCCGCTAATACTGTTAAACCTCCCAGCCCTGAATCAAAAAAACCGATCGACATAATACGTTTACTCCCAACATCATAAATTAATACTAACCAATCCATTAAACATTATAATAACAGCATAACGCGACATATTGCCCTATGGCAAGTAGCACTGACTAGCGCATTTTTGCAGCTTTCAGAAATTGCAGTAAAATTTCCTCCTGATATTGAACCCGCTTGTTAAAAGGTAAGCTCCAACAGGTCTCTACCGTTACCGATGCAGCCTTAAAGCTATGAACCATTGCCATCCGTGAGGAACCTCCTAGCGGCTTAACTTTTAAATTAAAATGGTGAGCTTTACTTGAAATTGTACCATTTAGGCGTGAAATTATTTTTTTGGCACTCCCCATTGCTTTGTTGCCTTTATTCACAATTAACGTTTGCCCTAAATATTTTGCATTTAATTGTGATAATCCATTTGCTTCATGGAGATCAAGATACCACGAGGGCTTATATTTTCGAGCTAATGCCATCCAATCCTTAGCGATCGGGTGAGTAGCAAAACCACCAGCGTAGTACGGAAAGGTACGATTTAAATCAGGTACACCTCTAATTCGCTTTGAATAAGCTTGCTTATTCATAATTGGAGCAACAACCAAAGTGCCCTGACGAAGACCCCATTTTCCTGTATTTAATTTGGCGATCAAGTTTTGGGCTGCTCGTATGCTTGCCGTTTCATTCCCATGTATGCCTGCTGCAATCATCATCACAGGCCCTGCTTGCGTGCTACGAAATAGAGTATAAGGTGTGCGATACGAGGTTTCAGGTGCTAATATCCCTTTTGTTATTTCCATCCCTACGGTCGCCTCCTTTTTCCTATTATTGTATGCACGTGGAGGTAGTGTGCATAACGTTATCAGTCCCGAAATTATAAAAAGAGCCTTCTCCCTAAGACAAAATAGGAAAGAAAGCTCTTGTGGTATCAAGTTTATGCAGGAAAAAGCTGATCTATTTTTGAAATTTCATCCGCAGTTAATTGGACATCAATCGTTTTTAAATTCGCCAGCACCTGCTGAGCATTTTTAGCACCTGGGATAATCGCTGGAATTGCTTCTCTTGTTAAATACCATGCTAATACGATATGACTAATTTCCACGCCTTTCGCTTCTGCCATCGGTCTGAGTTGCTCAATTTTTTCTAATGTAGGAATGAAATTTTCTTCTTTAAAGTAAGGAAGTCCTTTACGCAAATCCTTAATTTCTGTTTGGGGTGTATATTTCCCCGTCAACAGGCCAGATGCAAGTGGGAAATAAGGAATAAAAGAGATTTGTTGCTCGATGAGATAAGGAAATAATTGTTGCTCCGCGGAGCGATTTAGTAAGTTGTATTCGCCTTGGAATACATCTACATCACCATGGAGATTAGCTTGCTTTAGCTGTTCCAGCGAGAAATTTGAAACGCCAATGGCACGAATCTTACCTTCATCCTTTAACCGTTTTAAAGCCCCGATTGCTTCATCTTTAGGTGTAGCTTCATCAGGAAAATGGATATAAAACAAATCAATATAGTCTGTCTGTAGGCGCTCTAAGCTCCCATGAACAGATTCGGTTAAATACTCAGGGGAGTTATCCATGACGACATCTTGTCCAACAATTTTATGTGCCCCTTTGGTAGCAATGATGACATCCTCACGTTTTCCCCGTTCAGAAATTACCTCACCAATCAATCTCTCAGAATGACCTGGGCCATATATAAAGGCAGTATCGATAAAGTTAATTCCTGAATCTAAAGCCGTGTGAATTAACTGCTTCCCTGCTGCTTCATCCAAATTACCGTATAAATTATGTCCACCTACCGCATTTGCACCTACACCAATCGGGTGCACTAATAAATCAGATTTACCTAATCGTTTGAATTCAGTCATCCTTAACATCTCCTATTCATCCGCAAATTTTATGGAAAAGATCCATACAAAATAATAACCCAAAATAGCTTTGTTATACTTTGCAAAAACAAGAGTAAACCTATCGAAATTATACCATAAAACTGGAATAAAAAAACTTTGTATACAATAGACAAAAGGATAACACTATGGCAAGATATGAATGCTGACAAACAAAAATCAAATTAAGCAAAATTAGAACCTACAAAAATACGACGAATAAAAACAAAACTAATTAAAGAGGTAGAAAGATGATTAAAAAAATATTTACATTTAAATGGTGGAAGTTATTCCTTCTAATCCTATTACTGCTCGTCATCGGTGGAGCAATCTATTTACAGCCTTATCAGCCTGAACCCACTGCACTGCAAGCAATGCAAATGAAGCAAGAAGAGGGTATTGCCATTGATGAGCAAAGTCATTGGATTTCCTTTACCCCCATCCATCCTGTAGAACCTGCGGTAATTTTTTATCCGGGGGGACTTGTAGACGAAAAAGCTTATGCTCCTTTTGCACATGCCTTGGCACAGTCTGGACATCCAACTTATATCGTAAAAATGCCGTTAGATTTAGCTGTACTTGCTGGCGATCGAGCTGAAGAAATTGTTAAAAAAGAGCCTTATCAGCAATATGTGATTGGTGGTCATTCCTTAGGAGGGGTTATGGCAGCTAGATATACCGTTTCCAATCCAGACAAAATTTCCGGCGTGTTTTTTCTCGGCTCCTATGCCGATGAGAAAGGGAGCTTAGCAAATATGAAATTGCCTGTGCTCTCGATTGTGGCCTCAAACGATAAGGTGCTAAACTGGGCACGTTATGAAGAAAGTAAAGTTAATTTACCTGCGAATACTAAGTTTGAGCAGATTGAAGGGGGTAACCATAGTCAATTTGGCAGCTATGGCTTCCAAAAAGGGGATGGAACTGCAACAATAAGTGGGGAACAGCAAATGAAGCAAATTGTAGATCACATTTTGCAATGGTTGCCTTAATTTCCAATTGACCAATTTATAAAGGGGATAACTACATTGCAAGGCAATAAGGGAGTTTTTTTAATACTTATTATGTTTTTTAGTTTGATAACATCTGGATGCCAATCTTCTCAAAATAAAGCTGCTCTGGAGCAATACCGACGTGAGGGTTGGGATCTTGACCACTTTATAACTACAGCTTCAAGTGAGTTCTCACAACCAAAAACCGACTATCAACTATCGGCTGAAATTCAGTTACAGAAAGCTGAGAATGGCATAAACGAGTTAAGCTATCATGTTGTAATGCAATATAATAAAATTAATCTAAAGGGAGTAACATTAAGCTTTTCCTTACATCCTGATATGGCTGATAAGCTAGGTATTTATTCAATGAATGCTGTTGTGGCAAGTAGTATTCCATATCTTCCTAATGGCGGAACAAAGGTCATCGTATCAAAGGATTCCCTGTCAATCCGTAAGCCCTTTGGTCTTGCAGTAGCAACCGTTGATAACCATTTTCTTGCGATTTATAAGCTTCTTTACGTAAAAGTCACATACTCAATACAAAATGAACAAAAAATAGATTATTATAAGCTAGAAGTCACTCCCTCTACGGAGTTAAGTTCTTACTTAAAATCGCTTTAACTTATACATTTTATTTACACCAAATAATATAAATTAAGAAGCTTGTCACAGTTCACTTTGAACAATGACAAGCTTTTTTAATAAATCATGCAAAAACACCATAAAGGACATTTGTTAAGCTTCGTCATTGTTTATGTAAACTTTTCTTTTTGTAACGCTTTTAATCTGTCACTGTTTGGGGCAGGTTCACTGCCATCTGTCATAATCTCTATAATTACAGGTCCTTTTCTATCCTTTAAAATTTCGGGAAGTTTGGTGATCTCACTGTTATCCTCGATGACTAGGGTCTTAAGACCGCAGGTTGCCATCATATTTGCGATGCTGATTCTTTTCTGGTGAAAATCTTCAATGACTCTATTAAAGAGGAATTGATGACCATGTTCAACAAAGCTAAGCATAGCATTATTAATTATGAAATAGATAATAGGCAACTGATATTCAGCTGCTGTCAGTACTTCCATTCCATTCATAAAAAAGCAACCGTCGCCTGCAAAAACAGCTACGTTTCGCTGTGGATAGGCCATTTGCACTCCGATAGCCCCGCCGATCGCAGATCCCATAGCCGCATAGTTTAAGCCCGTCTCAAAATCTCCTTCCTCTGGGATTTGTAAATATTGAAATGCAAAATTCATAAATTCCCCCATATCCGCTACGTAAAAGGTATCTCTAGGCATATATTGGGGTAAATCTTCCATGAATTTTTTAATACTAACTCCAGTATTCATCTTTTTTGACGGTTGATTTATGGTCCCTCTTTGAAAGACTTCATTTTTTACTTTGGTATTTTTAATCAGATAGGGTATTGCCGTTGCTAAGTCAGCGCAGATTTTGAAATGCGTTTCATATACCTTTCCAAGTTCTCTCTCATCCCAGTCAATATGAATAACCTTCTTACCCTGAGTGAGCGCTTCGCTATAGTTATTCGTAGCACTCTCACCTAAACTTGTTCCCAAGATAAGAATGCAATCAACAGTAGGATCGTTTACGTAAGAAAAAGCGGCATGGGTGCTAGCAAAACCGTAATTGCCAAGGTTTAAAGGAAAATCCTGAGCTATGACGCCTTTTCCCTCAGGAGTAGTAATAACCGGCCAGTTAAGGTGTGTGCTTAACTCTTTTATTATATTAGTGTTACCTCTTGATCCCTTACCTACTAGAATCAACCCTTTTTCAGAATTATCTATAGCCTTGCAGGCATTAGCCATGATCTCTTCTGATTCAATGCAAGAATGATAGATAGGGGCTTGAAATTCGGGTATTTGCAGTGGCAGATCAGCATTTTGAATGTCAATAGGAATTGATAAATGAACTGGCCCCATAGGAACAGTTAAAGCTGTCTCTATTGCATATGCCAGTTCTTTCATTACATCTTCTTCCTTTAATATTGTTTTGCTGTATTTGGTAATTGGCTTAAAAATTTGTTCCGTATCTAGTTCTTGAATTGCCCCCTTACCAATCTGCCATCTATGAATATAGCCAGTAAGAAACAGGACAGGAGCCTTACCTCTATGTGCATCCCCTACGCCATTCATCATGTTATTGGCACCAACGCAGCCGGCACCAATACATACAGCAAGTTTTTTGCTTACACTGGCATATCTGGTAGCCATATAAGCGGCACCGCCTTCATTTTTAGTAACAATAGGTTGAATAGGAACATCGTTTAATGCATCAATAAGAGGACTTATCGTACCTGCCGGAATCCCGAAAACATGGTTTACTCCCACTTTTTTTAAATACATTAAAATTTGATTGGCAATTCTCATGTATAACCCTCCTTTTTATACAACTACATCTTTTAAGTAATATTTTGAAAGGCTCCAACAGACATCGATTTCTGCTTTTGTAAATGAATGTAGCGTACCAATGGAGACAATACTTATAATCCCCTTCACCTCATCCATTTTTACAACCGGAATAATCAAAATACTATCTACTCCAAATAGAAAAAATTCATGTGCTGATCTGGCATCGTTTTTGGTATCATAAATTTCAATTGGCTGTTTTTTTTGTGAGATTTCCCTTAATACAATCGTATCTTTAATCGACACAGGTTGCTGCTCATGTACTGCTTTCCATTTTTCCATTCCAAGAATATCGGTTTCAGTCTTATAAACAGGCTTTAAACAGCCATTTTCAAATTTATGGTATCCGATATCCGGTATAGCTACAATTTCTAAAAGTTCTTTAAATAACTGTTTTAATATGGTTGTATTCATATATCTTCCCCTCTTGGAATTGTCAATCTGATTTTGTTTTACAAAAATCATACAATTGTAGAATGGTAAGCTTTCAGTGATGTAAGATCACTATTACATGTCAGTTTTCAATATATGTTTCCAATCTTTGGTTAATAACCTCATGATTATTTAGAGATATCCGGCTAAATAAAAATTGCTTGGTGGGGATGCTGGGAAGAAAATTAAAACACCTTCAAGAAAATGATTGAATGTCGTAAGACAAGGAATCAACTTGAAGGTGTTATTGCATAGTGACAAAAGTGATTTATCACTTAGTCCCATACTATAAAAATGCATCTATTCAATTATAAACTATTAAATACGCAAGCTAGATTACTACAATTGAGAGGATTAAAAATTGCACAGCACCTACAATTTCCAGTACTCCTACCTTCATCGGCTTTAATTTTTTCCCTGCATAAAGGAAGGTACGTAAGGCTGGAAAAATAAAGGCAAGGATTACCCATGGCTGTCCAATCGCAAATGGTACCAATAACGCTAAGACATGATAAACTTTAGCATATACACGCCACTGTTTACTAAGTCGCTCTCTGAACACTGTTTTTACAAAAAAGGCGGTCCCTATGAAATACACGAAATTAACTAGAACAACTTGCAGCATGGTGAGGTTCCAAGTCCCTCCCCCAACCAAATAGGCTGCCGCTGCCGCCAAGGAGAAGCTAAAGATGGCACAGATGTCATTAAGCAATGCTCGTTCTTTCTTTTGTTTTGCATAGTAAATATTAATCATCAACAATAAGCAAAGTGGCACAGCAAAAATAAAAAGCTGTGGATAATACATTAGTGGAATAATTAAACAACATATCGCCGCTAACCCGTACCCTGCGCCCCACCGAAGCATTACATGCCGTTCTTTTGTCCTTTTAACCGCTTGCAACAATGGATATGATGCCAAATATAATAATAGCCAGCCTGCAAATAAGCAAATGTGTAGCCAATGAGGTTGTCCAGCCGCCATTCCAATGAAAAAGGGGACACTAACCATCGCCCAGCCGCCATGCTCATGGGGAATGACTATTTTTTTATTCAACGCAATCGCCCCCTAACTCATAGCCATAGCTAGACTATTTAATCATTTTAAACAATACTCAAAGGTTAAAAGAGAAACTTTTCCTCATCCCGACTATGGATTTCATTTACGATGATTAGTGACTCTAGCATTTTCATAATTTCAGGAACTAGTCCATCTGCTTCTCTAAGCTGACGAATATCCTTCACGATGATACGTAATAAATCATGATCGCGCATTAATTTAGTAATGGTATTTTGAAGGTCTGGTTTGCGTTCCACCACTTCCTGATAAAATCCATCCTCTTCTGCATCGGCATGACTAATAATTCGTGTCTCCCAGTAATCTAGCAATTCCTCTAGCGCTTCTCCAGCAAGCTCCTGCTCGTTTTTTTGAATAAGCTGCTCATAAAGCTCTGTTTTTTCGATTGCTCCAGCTATCCCACCCTCATGAATCGCATGATGTGCATGTAATTGTCTTAATGATGGTCCTACTGCCATAAGTATCAATCCTTTCTTAATTTAGAATAATTAGAATAATTTGTAATAATTCATAATAAATTGAATAGATTTTACCCTTAGCTTATCCGCCGATATAAGACATACCAATTTTTTTACGATGGATTGCTGTATATTCTGTTCTCTCATCTGAATAACGGTCCCCGCGGTTCCCCCAGACGCTGCGAATAGCTTCTACTAATTCCTGATCAGTTGCATCGCTACGCAACATATCACGTAAATCAAAGCCTTCTGAAGCAAATAAACACGTATATAGCTTTCCATCCGACGAAATTCTGCTTCTTGTACAGGTCGAGCAAAATGACTCCGACACAGAAGTAATAAACCCAACTTTTGCAGTGCTACCGTTATAACGATAATATTTAGCAACCTCGCCATAATAAGCAGGATCAAGTGGCTCAATCTGATAAGCTTGTGTTATTTGATCTAAAATTTCCTTTTTGGTCACTACTTTTTTGTAGCTCCAGCCATTATCGTTACCGACATCCATAAATTCAATAAATCGAAGTGTAATCTTTTTATGCTTGAAATATTCCATCATGGGGATGATTTCTTGATCATTAACTCCTTTTTGTACAACCATGTTTACTTTTATCTCAAAACCAAGTCTCTGTGCATAATCAATATTAGCTAAAATAGGAGCCGAATCTATTCCTCTACCATTCATCGTTCCAAATAAAACTGGATCAAGTGCATCCAAACTAATATTTAAACGTCGAAGTCCCGCTTCATATAGCTCAGCCCCATACTTATGCAGGAGAACCCCATTTGTAGTTAAACCTATATCCTCAACGCCATCAATTGCGTGTACTTTCTGAATTAATTCACTGACATTTTTACGTAAAAGTGGCTCTCCGCCCGTAATTCTAATTTTCTGCACACCTTGGCTTACAAATAATTTGACTAACCGAACAATCTCTTCATAGCTTAGTAACTCTTCTCTAGGTAAAAAGGCATAATGATCGCCAAACAGCTCCTTTGGCATGCAATACGTACACCGGAAGTTACAACGATCCGTTACTGAAATCCGCAAATCTCGCATGGGTCGTTGTAGCTTATCTACTATTTTGGCTGTCATGGCTACACCTCTTCCTTTATTCCTGTTCATTGCTCCACTGCGCACGACGGTTAATATTTCGAAAAATTTGCTCCGCTTCTGCTGTGAGTTGAAACCCATCAACCCAATACGTGTGCACTTGGTTAAGTAATCTCATAACACCAAGCTGATCTTGTAATAATACATCCTCTAACGATGACAAAACGCTTCTTTTCCACACACTCACAAGTGGATGAGCTTGTTCTTGGCATTGAACTGCACTTACATCGTAATTTTGTATAAAACATCGATCTGTTTTTTTTAATAAATTCATACTTATTTCCGCTGTAATCAAAGGCATATCGCAAGGCAATACGATGTATTGCTCACCTTCTATGTGTTTCATCGCTGTATATATCCCTGCTAGTGGACCTTTACCAACGAACTGCTCATGATCTGTTATTACTTCAAGATGAGATGGAAAACGTTCCATTAGCTCCCTATGGGTCACAATGATCACTTGCTCACTAACGGAGGTTAATGCCTGATAAGCCCACTCATAAAAGTACCTATTTTGCCTTACTGCAAAAGCCTTAGGTGAGCCAAACCGTCTTGATTGTCCGCCTGCAAGTAAAATCCCAACAGTTTTCATTACCCACCACTAACTGGTGGAATAAAGGCAACAATATCTCCAGATTGAATGCGATCCTCTGGTAACGCATATTCCTCATTTAAAGCAACCAGCACAGAGCTTGCGTATTGGCTAAAGCCTATATAGGTTTGACTCACCCATTCCTTTATTTCCTGAACTGTCATCGTTGTAATGGGAAGCACCTCTTGCTCCTTGCCTGTGAGTTCCTTTATTTTTGCAAAATACGTAATCGTAATCATTGCGAAACCTCTCCTTGCTCTGGTTTTCTTTTCTGAGACCCGATCCATTCCTCGCCGTCTTCCCATATTTCCTTTTTCCAGATCGGAACCATCTGCTTAATACGTTCAATGGCATATTCATTTGCCTCATACGAAGCTTTTCGATTCGGTGAGGAAACAGCAATAACCACTGCAATATCAGAAATGTGTAATTCACCAATGCGGTGAGCAATAGCAACGCGCGTGCCGGGCCAACGTTCCTGGATTTCATCACCAATTTGAGCAAGCTTTTTCTCTGCCATCGGCACATAAGCTTCATAGGATAAATAAAGTGTCCTAACTCCATTTGTCCACTCCCGAACATGACCTGTAAATACGGTCACTGCGCCAGCACCAGAATGAAGTACGGCATCCATATAGGGCTGAACCTCGATTGGCTTTTCTACAATTTCAAACATCTTCATCTGTCTCACCATCCATCCACTTCTGTAGCCATTGCTGGGTTGCCTTTATATCTTCTCTTTGAATAACAGTATGATTTGCAAGCTCGATCTTCATATCCACATCAATATCTAATTCAGTATTAATGGGTACAACTACCCCTACAATTTTGGACAACTGACTTAATGAATTCCAATCCTCCTGCTGACGAAGAAGAACGACCTTAGGGTACTCCGCTTGCTTATAGCCTTCAATAAAAATAATATCTGGCTTAGACCATTGAACCATTTCGATTAATTGAGTTAAGTCTACCTCCTGCTGCTGCATATGAAGCTGAATACATCCATCTCCATAAGCAAGGGAACTGATGGCTCCTGACTCTAGCATTACAACACTATCAACTTTTTGCTGTGGCAGTTCTAATGCCCCACCATGTCCATGATGCTTAATGACGGCTACATTTTTACCTTGTTGACTAAGCAGCTCTGTCCAAGCGGCAAGCAGTGTTGTTTTCCCGCTATTTTTGTAGCCAACAACCTGCAAAACTTTTAAATCCGCCATTGACTTACTCCAACCTCAGCACCTAGCAACAACACATCAACGATATCGCCTTTTTTATACCCTCTTGTTCCACCAGCAAGCACCATAAAGGCATTGCCACGAGCAATCGAGCTTACTGCATTGGATTTATTAAAGCCAGCAGGGGTGATCGTCGCCTCTGTGTCTTGGAACTGATATACCGCTCTAACGAAACGTGTGAATGGATTGGGTTTTGTGAAATCTTCAGTAAGTACCGCTTGTGTATAAGGTAAATACGGTTTATTGCAGCCCATGCTTTTTAAAATAGCGGGTCTAGCAAATAGTTCAAAGCCAGTGTAGCAAGCTGAGGGGTTGCCTGATAAACCAAATAAAAGCTTCCCATCCTTAGCTGCAACGGTAGTGACACTGCCTGGTCGCATCCCAACTTTATTAAATAACACTTCTGCACCTAACTCTTTATATATCGCAGGTAAATGATCGAAGTCACCAACAGATACGCCACCTGTTGTAATAACAAAATCAGATTGCTCTAATGCTTGCTTTATACTTTGTAAGCTATCTGGCAAGCTATCGGACATGCTTCCCATAAAATTCAAGGAGATTCCCATTCTAGCTAATTGAGCGGCAATCATCGGTCCGTTACTATTACGAATTTTCCCGTGCTCTAAAGGCTGATCCACCTCTAGCAGCTCTGAACCTGTCGCAATGAGGCTCACGATTGGTTTTTTAGCAACTTGGACTTGGCTGTACCCAAAGGTGGCAAGTAATGCAATTGTTCCCGGGTGAATCACTTCACCAGCCTCGATTAACATGTCCCCAAGCTTCGCATCCTCACCTTGCAGTGATACATTTTCCCATGGGGCAAATGCTTTACGGATCGTAAATGATGCTCCCTCTTGCTGTTCCTGAGCTTGCTCAAGCATAACTACAGCATTTGTTCCCACAGGCATGGCTGCACCTGTCATGATCCGCACGGCTTGTCCTTGTACAAGCTGACGTGTTGTTACACTGCCCGCTCCGATATGATCCACAACTTGAAAAGAGATACGATTGGCTTCACTTGCTCCAATTGAATCCTGAGCAGAAATAGCAAAGCCATCATAAGGCGCGCGGTGAAACGAAGGTACGTCGTGACGGGCGATGATTGATTCTGCTAAAATGGCGCCATAGCTGCCTGCAAGCGTAATCGTTTCAGTTTCACCTTTTGTTACATGTGACATTAAGCGTGAGATCGCTTCTTTTACAGAGATCGGTTGTCTATGTTCAAACAACATTCAACTCCCCTTTCATGTATGCTATACTACTATTACTGCTTTTTAAGACATCCCTTAAAGGGTCTATTGAAAGGAATATAATGATGACAGAACTTACGCATTTCAATGAACAGGGTCGTGCCAGAATGACCGATATTTCAGACAAAAAGGATACTGCACGCTCGGCTAAGGCTCACTCCTCAATTACAGTAAATGAACAAATCTATCAACAAATTAAAGCAGGCGCGAATCAAAAAGGTGATGTGTTTGCAGTGGCTCAGGTCGCTGGAATTATGGCGGCAAAAAACACTTCACAGCTCATTCCAATGTGCCATCCCATCCTACTCTCAAGCACCAATCTCCATTTTCAGTGGGAAATTGATGAGCAACGTCAGCATTATGTCATTTTGATTGAAGCAGAGGTTAAAACAAATGGCGCCACAGGTGTTGAGATGGAAGCGTTGACCGCTGCATCCGTCGCCGCATTAACGATCTATGATATGTGTAAAGCCGCAGGTAAAGAAATGGTCATCGGTCCTACGATGCTTATGAATAAAACGGGTGGAAAAAGTGGTGATTATACGCGTCAAGCCTAGTGCACTAGCGATAATCTCTTATTTCTTATTTCTTATGCTTTGTTGCTTCAAAAACGAGATGCTTTAGCTCTGGTAAAATCAATCGATTCATCGCAAGTTGAACAGCCTTGACGGAACCTGGGAGTGCAAATAAAACTTTGTCATTCACCGTTCCAGCTAATGCTCTGCTTGCAATGGCACGTGTCCCCACATCTTCTGTGAAGCTCAACCATCTAAAGCATTCTCCGAAGCCCACAATTTCCTTCTCCAATAGCGGTGCCACCGCTTCAATCGTAACGTCTCGTTTAGCTATCCCAGTTCCACCCGTCGTAATAATGAAGTCAATCTCGTCAGAAGATATCCACGTTGCTAATTTCTCCTGTATTTCTGTGATGGAGTCTGCACAAATGATACGATGCGCAATAATGTGCTGATTTTCTACTAGCAATTCATATATTTTCCCGCCGCCATGATCATTTTCTACTGTTCTCGTATCACTTACGGTTAAAATGGTACCGACCAGTGGCGACTTCATCTTAGTTGAGGACACAACGGACATTTCATTCACCTCTTTGCAACAAAATTCTTTGAGATTCTTTAGCATTCGTTATATGTTCTACATACGTCAATCAACCAAAAAATTGGTGATACAACCTACGAGCTAGATTAATATCACTTAAACCATGAATTAACAGCCGACCATTTTGGAATAAAATCATACGATAAGGTGAAGCTTGCAGTTCTACAAAATAAGGCGTGCGCCGCAGTGGAAGCTGCGCTAGCTTCGCCACAGTCTCCGCATCATCAAAACCAATGGTTCGATTGTAATCGGGAATTACCTGAACGGTATCCCTGCCACATAACACTACAAATTTGGTATGCTCTGATTCTGACAACGCTGGATAGGTGGGTAAAGCTCCACAGGATGGACAATCCTCCCTTTTAATTCGAGTTATCCCAACATCGATCACACTGTTGTTCCACAGGTCAAAATGGTGTACCTTCCGTATCATTGCAGCCTGATTACCCGTTAACCATTTTAATGCCTCTACACATTGAAGTGCAGCCGTGGTTTGGACAGCAGGACCAATAATTCCGACCGTATCACATGTTTCATTTAAGGAGGGGAGAACCGGCAACAAGCAACGAAAACATGCAGATTCACCTGGTATAAACGGAAAGACTACACCAGCGCTCCCTACACATGCACCATAAATCCACGGCCGTCCTACTTTAAGTGCGACATCATTGATAATGAGCCGCGTCTCAAAGTTGTCAGTGGCATCCATCAAAATATGACATTTTTGAGCTAGCTCCTCAATAAGCACGCCATCTGCATGATCCATATAGATCGATAGCTTCACATCTGATGAAATCTCACGAAGTCGCTGCTTAGCCGCCACGACTTTTGGCACCATTTCCATGGCATGCTGTTCACTAAACAGCACTTGACGCTGTAAATTAGATAACTCAACCACATCCCGATCCACGAGATGAAGATGCCCAACTCCTGCTCGAACTAGAGTTTCGGCAATGGCAGAACCAAGTGCACCACAACCAATTACAGCTACGACGGCTTGTTCTAATTGTTGCTGCCCCGCTATACCAATAGACCGAAAAAGGGTTTGCCTTGAATACCGATTCTCCATTGCTTTTCCTCCCTTGAAGTCAATTCTATTGCTGTTTCTTGTCTTCCTCTGTTAGCTCTGAAAAAGTACCCACGTAACGAAAATCATCCCCTGTTTCACTACGAACAACACTAATATGGAGCCATTGCAAATATTGTTCGCCATTTTTTCGTTTATTCCAAATTTGACCCTTCCAGCCCCCTGTTTCTTTGATGCTACTCCACATTTCTGTATAAAAGGAGTCGGATTGTCTGTCGGATCGTAAAATGTTAGGACGTTTACCCAGAATTTCCTCTTCGCTATACCCTGTCAGAGTGGTAAAGGCTGGGTTCACTCTTACTGTAATTCCTGCCTGATCCGTCACGATAATCCCTTGATTTGTACTATTAAACACCTCAGAGATAACGCCAAGACGGTCATGATAAATCATCCACACTACAAAAATTAAGCTTGCTAAGGAAACCTGTGACAATAACATAAAACCAATTGAATATTGGCCTGTGATGGAATGAATAATGGAAAGCAACAATGGCGGAAAAAATCCACCTAATCCACCCATCATCGATACAATTCCATTAACAATTCCAGCTTGATTTTTAAAATACTCTGGTACTAATTTAAAAATAACTCCATTTCCTGTTCCTGCTACAACAGCAATAGCTAAGCACCCTACGGTGTACAATTGCAATGTAGGTGAGAAGGCTAATAGAATCGCCGCTAATGTAAAGGCGGAGAATATAACAATTAAAAGATAAAGAGAATTAAAGCGATCTGCAAGCCAACCACCAACAGGACGCATAAAGGTAGCTAAAGCGATAAAACCAGCGGTTCTCATCCCTGCATCTACCTTGTCCAGCTCAAAGTTTGTCACCAAAAAGTTAGGCAAATAAACTGTAAAGGCGACAAATGAACCAAACGTAATAAAATACAGTAAAGAAAACAACCATAACTTTTCATTTTTATATACACTTTTGATTTGGCTGATCATAGATGTTTTAACTTTTGTTTCTTTACGATCGCCCAAAAAGATATTCAAAATGATAAATACAAGTAGAAGAATTAAATATAATTTAACAACTGTAACCCATCCCCACTGAATAGCAACAATAGGTGCCGCAAGTGAAGTGACTGCCGTTCCTAAATTACCTAATCCATAAATTCCGTTAATTAACCCATGCCGCTCTTTCGGATAATATTTTGGCAAAGACGTAACCCCAACTGAAAAAACAGAGCCGCCGATACCAAGAAATAAGCCCCCAATCATTAAATCTGTAGCCGAAGAGGCTTCACTAATAAAATAAACGGGAAACAACAACAAGATAAAGCTAATTAAAAAGACTAAACGTGCCCCAATAACATTGGCATAATAACCAATCGGAATACGCAAAATGGAGCCAAGTACAACAGGAATAGCTGTAATAATGGCAATCTGACTTTGAGGAATGTTTATATCCTCACGCATAAATGGCATTAAAGAAGAAATAATGACCCATACGGCAAAACCAACAATAAGATTCAATGTTTGTAATGGTAACTGTATTTTCTTAATCATCCATACACCTTTCTTTTCTATCAGAATTCGAAATGTGATTGGATTCCCCTGCGTTATTGTAAGTCTGTACACTATCAACGAACAATAAGGGGTTTCCCTAGACGTGGCGTTCAAATCCCTATATCTCTATAGATCATTGCGCTACCCTAGTGAAACCCCTTATTAAGCTATAATTTTTTATCCAAAGTCTTTTAAAGCTTTTTAAACATTTTAAAGCTCAAACTTGAAATCAATACTTGGCAGCTATCCTAAACTAGCGAAGAGACAGAGAAATTGTGAAGATCGTCTCTTAAAATCTGATTCTAACTTTTAAAACTTTATTCTAAAGAATCTGATTTTAACAACGATCGTAACAACTCTCTGTATCGTAGCTTCCACCTTCCAGTCGTTGGCAAGTATTGATTTTAGTTTTTTAAAAAATTAATAGCTTTTTCTTCAAAGCATATTCTACTAACTCTGGCTTAGATTTTAACCCAAGCTTATCCATAATTTTGGCTTTGTAAGCTTCAACCGTCTTCACGGATATATGCAATAATTCTGCAATTTCTTTATTTCCATATCCCTTTGCAATCAAAGGAAGAATTTCTAGTTCTCTTGCAGTTAGCTTTTCAAAAGGATCATTTTTTTCAAGCTCCTGATCTTTTTTTACAAACTCACGTACTAATGAAGTTGCCATACGAGGGTGGATATAAATACCACCTTGATAAACCATGCGGATCGCGATAATTAATTCCTCGTCCAATGAATTTTTCAAGACATAGCCTTTAGCTCCATTTTTTAAAACATGGAACAAATAATCCTCGTCATCATGCATCGTTAAAATAATAATTTTAGTGTCTGGGAAGTCCTCATTAATTTTAGCGATAGCAATAAGACCACTTTCTCCTGGCGGCATACTCAAATCCATGAGAAGAATATCCGGATGATGCAGGGATACCATTTTGTAAGCTTCAATGCCATCCACCGCTGTTGCTACTACTTCCATATCTTCCTGAAAGTTAATAATCATCGAAAATCCGCTTCTCACTACAGCATGATCATCTGCGATTACAATTCTCATGTCATGATCCCCCTTCTGGTGAAGTGGATGCCATACGCTGTTGCTTTTTAATCGGGATTTGCAAGTGAATTTTAGTTCCTTCACCTAACCCAGATACGATCGATAACAACCCTTGAACAAGCTCTGTTCTTTCCCTCATCCCATATAGCCCAAGTCCAGTTCCTTTGGAATCCATATTGTTTAATTGAAACCCAAGGCCAAAATCTTGAACAATAAGTTCGAGGTGATTTTCTGATTGGAACAGATGCACCTTAACCTCATCCACTTCTGCATATTTGACACTATTCAAAACCGCTTCCTGACATATACGATAAACGACCGTTTCGATTTCACTATTATACCGTGTCCCATTTAACTGAGCTAAAAACTCCACCTGAACTCCATAGCTTTTTTCAACCCATTTAAAATGCGAACGAAAAGCAGCCTCTAGTCCTAAATCATCTAATGAAGCAGGACGAAGCTCCACTGATAAATTACGAATTTGTTCTAGTAGACGATTTAGTGTAGCCTCAGTATGTTGTACTTTATTAAGCACTTCATCTTGCACATTTAAATATTTCAATAGTCTCAAATCAACAAGAGAACTAATAAGCTCCTGTGCAACGCTATCATGCAACTCACGAGAAATACGTTTACGTTCATCCTCTTGTGCTTTAATTGTACTTTTAATCATGGAGTTACGATACACAGTTTCCTGTGTCACAAGCTGATTGGTTAAATCTTGCAGCAAAAGCATTCTAATGCCTGCCGCATGATCTATTGTTTGCATACTTGCAGAATAGGGGACCGTTCCCTTATCCTTCGTATCGATATACACTTGGAATGAAGTAAAGTTTGCTAACGGATTAGACAAATAGCAGTTTACACATGACATAATTTCCTCTGTACTTGTATATCCTCGACAAATTAGGCAAAAGTCATCGGAAGGGTTCATTTTAATTTGTTCTAGTGAAAAGGCTGGATTAATAGCTTCAGCAGCAGGATTCATAGATAAAATTGCACCATGACGATCAAAAATAAAAATCGGCGCTAAGCTAGTATCGTAAAATTTACCAAGTAACGTGGATAAGGATGTCATAGGCAAGCTACTCAATTGAAGGTCAACTCCTTCACTTCAAAGTCACCAAACTTACCTCCTAAAAGCTGCTCTAGTTCCACAAATTCGGATTCTGTAATTTTATTCGCTTCTCGATAACCAACTAATAACACACCTGTGACCCGATCTAGTTCAAATAATGGAATCGCAGCTAAACTACACAACCGCTCCGATACGATGATCGGATACTGGAATCGTTCACTTTGTGCGAGTTGCTCTGAAACATCAAGCACAAGCATCGGTTTTCCCGTTTTAAACACCATCCCTGCGATGCCTTTCCCAGATTGGAGCTGAATGCGTTTATAGCGTTCATTCAAGTTACCAGAAACGTATTGCCACGTGATGACAAATTGATCTTTAGCAGATTGGGCAAAAGCAAGTGAGGCAAAATCGTAACCGATTGCCTCCCTAATATGGTCAAGTGTAGCTTGATATATAATTGAAGCTGAGTTGGTCATAGCGTTTCTCCTAATTAATGCTTTTTGCCATGTTGACGATGGCTTCTATATACAATATATCTTCTGAAAGCATAATTCAAGGGAACACTCCATACATGCACAAGGCGCGTAAACGGCCATAATGCAAAAATTAAAAATCCTAATACAATATGGATTTTAAAGGATAGTGGAACAGACTGCATAAGTGAAGCATCTGGACCAAAGATCATAAGACCTCTAAACCACACAGAAATTGTTTCCCGATAATCAAAATCAGGTTGTACTTTGTTAGTCACAAGTGTGGAATACATACCCATGATTACAATGAGTAAAAGTAACGTATTCACAATGAGGTCAGACGCAGAGCTAAGCTTACGCACCGTTTTAATAGCAAAGCGGCGGTAGGTCAACAGCAGCATCCCAATTAAAGTTGCAAAACCAAAAAAGCTACCGATATACACCGCACCAATATGGTACATATGGTCACTTACCCCTAAAGCATTCATCCATGACTTCGGAATACCAAGACCTGCAATATGTCCCATAATAACAGGCATAATCCCTACATGGAAAAGTAAGCTACCGACCATTAATTGTCTCTTCTCAACAAATTCACTAGACTTAGCTGTCCAGCCAAATTGATCATATCTGTATCTGTAAATATGACCCACAACAAAAATCGTCATACACAAATAGGGAAAAACGATCCACATAAACTGATCAAAGATCGACACTAGGTTGCACCTCCGTTTGAATACATAGTTTAAATATTTCGCGGAGGGCTTGTATCAAAGTATAATAAGGGCTGTTATACTTCTCCAATGATTTCATTAATGCATAGGTCCCATCTTCTAATACACCAAGCAACGTTTGGAAGCTCTCCTTCGCAAGAGGGTGTTCCGCCCACTCGGCTGCATACAAAAATTCACACATTAAAGGTAAAAAGTCAGACAGCTCTCCATTTGAAATTTCAAGTCCAAACATTTCATACGTAGCCTTTAGCTTGGCTAACATCTGTCCACGTTCTTTGCCATCCTCAAATTTCGCATATGTCATATGCAAGGTCGACTTTTTTTGAAAATCAAAGGTTTGCACATATAACTCTTCTAATTGGTCAAATCCAAGCTGCTGTACGTTTTCAATATACGCCTGAACCTTGGACACAACGGAGGGGGCACTTGGCCCCTCCCACTGCATCTGCCCGATTATCTCTTCATTTGGGTAAGCCAACTGTTGAGCAAAAAAGCCAAAGGAAGATTTATATTGTGACAGCTTTACTAAATCAATCACGCCAGATCCCCCCGTAATAATGCTCATCATATACTGGCTTGTCATCCTTCGCAGGTTGTGGTGAACCAAAGCTGCAACCACTGCAATCCATGCCAAAACCAGCGGAACCTTGCTCACGATAAGGATCTACATAGTTTTCCTTATGTGCCGTTGGGATTACAAAACGATCCTCGTATTTCGCGATGGCAAGTAGACGATACATTTCATCCATTTGTGTCGCTGTCATACCTACTCGTTCCAAGCGCTTCTCATCCTCAGGTTGATTGGCAAACTTAGAGCGCATATGAGAACGCATCATCGCCATACGTTGAAGAGCTACTTTAACTGTCGTTGTATCTCCTGCTGTTAACATGTTAGCCAAGTATTGAACAGGTGTCCGCATTTCCTCAATTGCAGGGAAAATCATGTCTGGATTCTCGATCGAATCTTTCCCTTCAAAATGGCTCATAATTGGGCTAAGTGGCGGTACATACCACACCATTGGCAATGTCCGATACTCTGGATGTAGCGGGAAAGCCAATTTGTATTCAATTGCAAGCTTGTACACAGGTGAATTTTGTGCAGCTTCAATCCAGTCCTCTGAGATGCCATCTTTGCGTGCTTGTTCAATAATAGCTGGATCATTTGGATCTAAAAATAAATCTAACTGTGCTTGGTACAGGTCCTTCTCATCAGGGACTGAAGCAGCCTCCTCCACACGATCCGCATCATAGAGCAATACGCCCAAGTAGCGAATACGCCCTGTACAGGTTTCCGAGCAAACCGTAGGTAAACCCGCTTCAATTCTTGGGAAACAAAACGTACATTTTTCTGCTTTATTTGTTTTCCAATTGAAGTAAACCTTTTTGTAAGGACATCCTGTCATACAGTAGCGCCAGCTACGACAAGCATCCTGATCAACAAGCACGATGCCATCCTCATCCCGTTTGTAAATTGCACCAGAAGGACATGAGGCAACACAGCTTGGGTTTAAGCAATGCTCACATAGACGTGGCAAATACATCATAAAGGACTGTTCAAAATTGAATCTGATCTCTTCTTCAATTTTCTCCATGTTCGGATCCTGAGGACCTGTAATATGTCCCCCTGCTAAGTCATCCTCCCAGTTTGGTCCCCAGTTCAAATCCATATATTCATCCGTAATGACCGATTTTGCACGAGCAACAGGCTGATGCTTCTTTTCGCCAGACGTCGTTAGTTTTTCGTAGTCATAGGTCCAAGGCTCATAATAATCTTTCATTTCAGGCATATCTGGATTGTAGAAAATTTTACCAAGTGCGATTTTGGACAGTTTTGTGCCTGCCTTTAATTGCAGCTTGCCTTTACGTAAAGTCCAGCCACCTTTATATTTTTCTTGGTCTTCCCAACGCTTTGGATAACCGATACCTGGCTTCGTTTCTACGTTGTTAAACCACATGTATTCCGCACCTTCACGATTCGTCCAAGTACTCTTGCACGTAACACTACAGGTATGACAGCCGATACATTTATCCAGATTCATGACCATCGCGATTTGTGCTTTAATCTTCAAGCCAATCAACCTCCTTCATCTTGCGAACTGCAACATACACATCCCGTTGGTTGCCAATCGGTCCATAATAGTTAAAGCCGTAGCTTAGTTGTGCGTATCCACCAACCATTTGTGTTGCCTTCATATGAATACGTGTAGGTGCATTGTGACTACCCCCACGATCTTTCGTAATGCTAGAGCCTGGAACCTGAATATGCTTGTCTTGGGCATGATACATAAACAGCGTACCTTGCGGCATTCTATGACTCACAACGGCTCTTGCAGTTACTACACCATTGCGGTTGTACACTTCAACCCAGTCGTTATCTTGAATACCATATGGCTCTGCATCCTCATTGCTCATCCAAACGGTTGGACCACCGCGGAATAAGGTCAACATATGCAGGTTGTCCTGATAGGTACTATGAATGTTCCATTTTCCATGTGGAGTTAAGTAGCGAAGCACTAGCGTATCTTCTCCACCTGCTACCTGCTTATCTCTAGGACCAAATACCATCGGTGGCAAGGTTGGCTTATAAACGGGCAACGACTCCCCAAATTGCATAAACAATTCATGGTCAATATAGAAATGCTGACGTCCTGTTAAAGTACGGAAAGGAATCAGACGTTCAATATTTGTTGTAAATGGTGAATATCTGCGTCCTGACTTGTTAGATCCTGTAAATACTGGCGTTGGAATAACCTCACGTGGCTGAGCCGTAATACTTGCAAAGGTAATTCGTTCTGCGGCTCGATCTGCTGAAATATCCTTCAGCGGTACACCTGTTTCTTCCTCTACAGTTCCCCAAGCACGTTGCGATACTTTTCCGTTCGTTGCTGATGATAGATGAAGTACAGCATTTGCTGCTTGCTTGGCAGTGTGTAGCTTAGGCAAACCATTTTTGATGGTATCGTCACTATATATACCGTTAATTCCCTTCATTTCCTCATATTCCTCATGAACAGGGAATTTAACTCCATGTGCACCCACCATATTTTTAGCAAGCAATGGGCCTAAGGTTACGAACTTATCATAAATTTGGGTATAGTCCCGCTCTACGATTGTAAAGTTAGGCATCGTTTTACCTAGCTCTGCTTTAATCTCGCCTTTTTTCCAATCCTTGATTTTACCAAGCGGTTGAGCAATCTCATTTGGTGTATCATGTGCAAGTGGCGTACTTACGACATCCTTATAAACCTCTGGCAGATGCGTTTTCGCCATTTCAGAAAACACTTTAGCTAAAGAGCGATAAATATCCCAGTCTGAGCGTGATTCCCATAGTGGATCAATAGCAGGGTTAAATGGATGAACAAACGGATGCATGTCTGTCGAAGACAAATCTGTCTTCTCATACCACGTTGCAGCAGGCAACACGATATCTGAATACATCGGGGTTGCCGTCATCCGGAAATCAAGGGATACAAGCAAATCTAGCTTCCCTTCTACCTCATCACGCCACACAATTTCCTCTGGTTTTTCCTCATCATTTGGCATAGAAAGTAAGCCTTCACCAACACCTAGTAGATGCTTCATGAAGTACTCCTGTCCCTTCGCAGAACTAGAAATAAGGTTAGAACGCCATACAAACAATGTACGAACAAAGTTTTCAGGAGCATCGGGATCCTCCACTGCAAACTTCGTATCACCACTAACTACTTGGTCATAGGCATGTTGAATAATTTCTTCATTAGTAACTTTGCCGTTTGCTGCGGCTTCTTGTGCAAATTCCAAGCTACTTTTATTGAATTGCGGGTAAGACGGCAACCAGCCTAAACGCGCGGCAAGCACATTATAATCCGCAGGATGCTTATAAGAAATTTCTCCACCGATTGGAGATTTTAAGGAATCATTGCTCATTTCTTCATACTTCCATTGATCTGTTGCAAAATAGAAAAATGAAGTTGCGTTTTGTTGACGTGAAGGTGCTTGCCAATCTCTTGCAAAGGCAATCGATGACCAGCCTTCGATCGGACGAAGCTTCTCCTGACCTACATAGTGAGCCCAACCTCCGCCATTAACACCTTGGGATGCGGTTAGCATAACTAAGTTCAAGATAGAACGATAAATGGTATCACTATTAAACCAGTGATTAATGCCTGCGCCCATAATAATCATGGAGCGACCGTTTGTATCAAGTGAATTTTGCGCAAATTCGCGTGCAATCTGTACGACAAGGGAAGCTTTAACGCCTGTAATTTTTTCCTGCCATGCAGGAGTGTAAAATGAGGTTTCATCCTCATAACTAGCTGCTTCTCCTGTGGAGCCATTACGTTTAACGCCATATTGACTCAGCATTAAATCATATGTTGTGGCAACAAAACGAGTTGTTCCGTCAGCCAATTGGATTTGTTTCACTGGAATAGAACGTGTAAAGGTTCCGTTACCACGATTATCGAAGTAAGGGAAAACAATTTCTAACCATTGATCTGCTTGACGATCTACAGACATTGCTGGGTCAATCACGGTTCCATCTTCATTTTCAAGGATGAGATTCCATTTCGTTTCTTTTTCCCAACGTTGTCCCATCGTACCATTTGGCACAATAATTTCATTGCTATTTTGATCGATAATGACAGGTTTCCACTCGGCATGAGGCGTTTCTTCTCCAAGATCACTTGCACGCAGGAAACGTCCTGCTTTGTAGGTATTTTCATGTGGATCAAGCATGATTAGAAATGGTAAATCGGTAAATTGTTTTGCATAGTTTATGAACATCGGCTCTTGCCGCTTAGCATAAAACTCATCAAGAATGACGTGTGTCATCGCTTGTGCAAGTGCAGCATCTGTCCCAGGGTGTGGGGCAAGCCAGTTGTCTGCAAATTTCACATTTTCAGCATGGTCAGGCGCAATAGAAACAACCTTTGTTCCTTTGTAACGTACTTCTGTCATAAAGTGTGCATCGGGGGTTCTTGTTAATGGCACGTTAGAGCCCCACATCATCAGATAACCAGAGTTGTACCAGTCTGAGGACTCAGGCACATCCGTTTGCTCACCCCAAATTTGCGGAGAAGCTGGCGGTAAATCTGCATACCAATCATAGAAGCTAAGCATTTCTCCACCTAACATAGAAATAAAGCGTGCTCCTGACGCATAACTTAACATGGACATCGCTGGAATTGGGGTAAAGCCTGCAATCCGGTCAGGTCCATATTTTTTAATCGTATAAATAAGTTGTGCAGAAATGAGTTGTAATGCATCCTCCCATTTCACACGAACATGTCCACCTTTACCTCTTGCTTGCTTATAAGATGCAGATGCTTCTGGATTTTCTACAATACTAGCCCAAGCGTCTACTGGATTAGCATGTTGCTTCAACGCTTCCTTCCATAAACGCCATAGCTTGCCCCGCATATAAGGGTATTTGACACGTAAAGGACTATATTCATACCACGAAAATGACGCCCCTCTTGGGCATCCGCGTGGTTCAAAGTCAGGCATATCCGGTCCACACGAAGGATAATCAATCTGTTGATTTTCCCATGTAATGAGACCATTTTTCACAAAAACCTTCCAGCTACAAGAACCGGTACAGTTTACACCATGTGTTGTACGCACGACCTTATCATGGGACCAACGTCCCCGATACATATTTTCCCACTCTCTACTTTTTTCTTCGAGAATAGACCAATTGTTGGAGTAATTTTCAATAGGTTTAAAAAAGGACAAACCAAATTTCTTTTTCATAATAATGTCCTCTCTCCTTTTTCTGCAGAATAAATAGGTTTGAATGGGGAATCCAATCTATTCATTCTTAGTAGGTTCATTATGTATTTTTTTCACTATTTCTTCCTATCAGGGAATCCCCCTCAACTTATTCATAAATCCCCTATAAACTAGAAAAAGCTGCAATGTAAAAATTTTAAATATATAAACGTATCAAAAGAGACAGTAGGAACTATCTAATTACCTGCATGTTATTCTCTAAATTAAATGAAATTAAAATGTTTGGGAGAATTTATAAAATATAAGGAAAATATTAGGTTGATGTGTTACTATATAACTACTTCTGTTTTAAGGAGGGGGCTTTGGAAGGAAAGTTACTAGGAATAAGGAAACAAAAGCAAGGCTAAGAAATAAACAAAAAAATATACTTATCAACAATGGAGGCTTTAAAAGAAATGAATTTAGAGGTACATAACGAAAAAAAGGAAAATAGTAGTTTTAATAAATCGGGATTAGGTGGATGGTTGATCGTAACACAGATAGGTCTGTTTCTAAGCTTAATACTAAATGGATTCCAATTGACTGATTTGATGGTAAAATTATCAGATGGGAATTCTTGGGGTTTTTTAACAGGTGAACTCAAAATATACCTTGTATTTATTATCGGGTATAGTATTTTACTACTTTTATTTATTATTTTTATTCTTACTCAATTTTATAAGAAAAAAGCACTCGTTCCTAAAACGATAATGATTATGTATGGTGTTAACTTGGCTGTTGGGATTATAAATCTTATCGTATTCCCACAAGTAACCTATGCAATGGAAGATGAGGTTGCAAGTTTATTAAAGGAAACCATACAAGCTGGGATAGCCGCTGCAATTTGGATTCCTTATTTTATAAAATCAAAACGAGTTAAAAATACGTTTGTGAATTAGAATTTTCACAAATACTTCAACTGTCCCAAAACTAGAGGCTGGGACATAACCTAAGCCTCTAGACAAAAAAACCGGTGAACGTTTACGATAGTAAATGTTCATCGGTTTTTTGTTTAAATAGTAATATTGTTATAGCTATTCACGGTGCTTATTCAAGAACTCTAGCATTTCACGGTATACATTAATTTCATTTTTTCGCTTAGAAAAACCGTGTCCTTCATCTTCCATCACGATATATTGTACTTCTACACCTTTCTCCTCAAGCAATGCAACAAGTTGATCAGACTCTGCCTTCACAACACGAGGATCATTCGCCCCTTGGATAATCATCATCGGTTTTATCATTTGCTCAGCATAGGTAATAGGTGAATCCTTTATCAACCGTTCACGGTCACGTTCAGGGTGACCAAGCCATTGATCCATCATCGGTTTCCAATCTTCAGGAACTGACTCTAAGAAAGTAAATAGGTTACTTGGCCCACAAATATCTACCGTAGCGCGGAAATAATCAGCATGACGTCCTGCCAGCAATAACGTCATATAGCCACCAAAGCTACCACCCACAACAAAAAGACGCTCAGGGCTTGAAATCCCTTGCTCAAATAGCCAGTCCATTCCAGCAACACAATCGAGTCTTGGACCTTCACCCCAATCTCCTTCGACCATTTTCTCAAATTCTGTACCGTATCCTGTGCTACCACGGAAATTGGGTGCAAAAATGTTGTAACCATGAGCAAGCATAAATTGGAACATTGATCTAAAAAACTTTCCTTCTGACGCTTGAGGACCACCATGCGGCCAAAAAATTGTATGCCCATTTGCCACGTCCTCTTTTGCTTTAAATAATAAAGCTTCAATCTCCAACCCATCAAAGGAATTATAGTGAACCACATCAGGGTAAACAAGTTGGTCTGGACCAAGCCCAATCACGATATTTTTAGTGAGCATCTCCCATTTTTGTTCTGAATAACGGTATATATTAAACGGATCAACTGCTCCTCTTGCTAAAATGTATACATTTCCACTTTCAGCAACAACCGCTTGCTCCACAATGTCCGTTGGTAGCTTAATTTCGGTCAGCTCTGCATGTTCCACATTTAAAGCATACATTTTATGTTCAATACCTTTATCCGTAAAAATGTAGAGTGTACCTGATTCTTCATGCCATTTTATATTTTCAATCTCTTCCCCACTAATTTGACAAACTGGCTTGAATATTCCTTCTTTCAAATCATATTCCATCACATACTTGTATTTACTCTCGTAGTTTGTAATGAATAGTAAAGTATCTCGCTTCGTAAAAATAAAATCTCGGGTAGTATGAATCTTATTAATATCGGGAGCAAGTGGAATAACCTTATTATCATAATGTAAATAACTAATCTGATGTGTATTAGAAAAAGATTTTTTGTAAACAAACTGCTCTTCAGAAGAGTTTACTGCGACCAGAAATGTAGTTGAAGTATCTCCCTCTAGCAGTAATTCATTTTCACCTGTCAGAAGGTTATATCTATGCGCATTTAAAAAATTCGGATTGCCAATAGAGGTCATATAATATAGACGTTCGCCGTCTTTGGACAAGTGTGAGAAATAAAATTTATCTCCCTCTTCACCCTGTACAAGCTTGAGTGGCGCTCCACCCTCTGGCGGAAGAGCATACAGATGATAGCTCTCATTGCCATGATGATCAAAATCCGTAATGATAAACCGTCCCTCACGATCAGGCTTGATGAAAGTAGAACGATCATCCATGAATGTTAATGGATAAGGATAACCGTCCGGCAGATCCATCGCCCATAAATTAGGTTGCCCATTCAGATTGCTACTAAAAATAAGTCTCCCCTCATCCTTAGTGACAGCAAATGAAAAAATACTATAACTTTGAAAAAATTGCTCTACATCTGGTTTTGGAAATTTTAGCATCGCTAACTTACCTCCTGTATTTTGAACAATTTTAATACTTTTATTTCTTTTTATATCTTTATATATGAGTATAAAAAACAACTGGATTCAATGAAATATATCATAAGAAGGAAATAGTTAAATTAATAGATGTAAATTTAATAATGATATTTACTTAGGTCAAGCAATGTATGGGAATGATTAAGAGAATATATAAAAGATAAGGAAAATATTAGGATAACGTGTTACTATATAACTATTATTTTTTTAAGGAGGGGACTTTTGAACGGAAATACAAGCAAAAATAGACTTAGAACATGGAGGCTTTAAAAGTAATGAATTCAGAAATACATAGTGAAAATATGGGTAATGCTAAACTTGGTTTGATCTCGGGATTAGGTGGATGGTTAATCGTGACGCAAATTGCGTTATTGCTAAGCCTTTTTTCGATTGGAATTAGCCTTATTAAATTTTGGCAAGAAATATCCGGTACAGATGCTTGGGAGTTCTTAACAAGTGGCGATAAAGGATACATTATATTAATAATTACCTATAGTACTCTTCTTTGCTTATTTCTTATTTTTATTATTATTCAATTTTATAGAAAAAAAGCTATGGTTCCTCGGATGATCATGATCATGTACTCTATTAACATCGCTATGGGAATTATAAACTTTATTATGTTCCAGCAAGTCTCTTATGCAACGGATGCAGAGTCCACAAGTTTAATGAGACGCATGATAGGAGCTATTATTTCAGGTGCAATTTGGATACCCTATTTTCTAAAATCAGAACGAGTTGAGAATACGTTTGTGGCTTAGATTGAAAAGCGACGTATAAGCTGTTGAATATTTAAACACTAAGGTTAAACAAAAAAGTCTAAGGACACAAATAAAATCCTTAGACTTTTAATTCAATTTTCTAAAACACCTTCTTCGTCTCCCGATCCTCCTTCAAAATTTCCACCGCTTCTCTAAATCTAAGTGAATGTATAATTTCACGCTCACGCAAAAATTTCAAGCCATCTTGCAAATCTACGTCATCCGTCATGTCGATTAGCCATTGATATGTAGCACGTGCTTTTTCTTCTGCGGCTATATCTTCATACAAATCAGCGATCGGGTCGCCCTTGGCTTGAATATAGGAGGCGGTAAAAGGTACCCCCGCTGCATTTTGGTAGAACAACGCATGGTCATGACTAACATAATAATCCCCTAAACCTGCTTCCTTCATTTGCTGAGGACTAGCATCTTTAGTAAGCTTATAGATCATCGTGGCAATCATTTCGAGGTGGGCAAATTCCTCAGTCCCAATATCATTTAACAACCCGATGACTTTGTCAGGAATCGTATACCGCTGATTTAAATACCGAAGTGCCGCCGCTAACTCCCCATCTGCTCCCCCATATTGCTCCAATAATAGCTTTGCCATTCCTACATCACATTTTCCAACTCGTACAGGGTATTGTAGCTTCTTTTCATATATCCACATAAGCTCTATAAAACCTCCTTTAAATGTTGGTTTGTATTAAACTGAGGTGTCTGATTAAGCTATTATAGGGTTAAACCTGCCAAGGCCAAGGGCTTTTAGACCATTCCCAAGGAAATTTAGAATAGGCTCGACCAAAGTTTTGAAGTGGTCCATACAACTGCTGAAATTCATTAGCCAAAATGGTTCGATCTCGTGTCAACTGGTTAAACTGTTCAATTGCTTTTAAGTCATTGGGGTGAGTATCTAAGTACAAATTGAGTTCAACTAAAACAAAGTCCAAAGCCTGTAGGTTTTCCAGCATTTCATAATATTGCTTATCATAGTTTGGTTTAGAGGTCATTGTCGTCATTCTCCTCTCTATAGCTATGTCGTGGGTTGTAAGGACTGTAAAGTGCTGGCCATAACGTTCCTAAGCGAAGAGCTTCCTGTGGAGTAAATTGTGGGAGATTCATCGGTTGAAAGGTGATAAACAAGTGGGGTGGAGTGCTGTACGTTTTACATTTTACAGGTGGACATGGATCAAATGGGCCGATAAAGGGCGCATATTGCCGTTCCTGAGGTTGATTCATTGAACTGCCTCCTATCGAAATAATTTCCTTATATTAAACATATGATGTTCGCCCAAATAATGAACCTAAAAATGGAAAAATAAAAACAGGTCAATTACAGCTTTAATTAGCCATAATTAGCCTGTTCGATAATAAAGCCAATTTTGTCTTTTCACCGCACTCACCTACTAAGATTAAAAAAGACGCTCCGATTGGAACGTCCTTTTTAATGAAATAATATAATTTTGAACAAATCCGTATTTAGAACCCTAAAGTATCTCTCAAATTACTATCAAGCTTAACTGCTTCTTCATAATTTTTTGCACTAGTAACGATAAACATATGCTTATTCCCCTCATTTTTTTCCAAATTATCAGAGGGAACTAACCTCACCTGATTAAAATCTTCATTAAAAACAACGGAGACAAGTCCTACTATTTCCTGAGTTGAAGTATTCTTTGTATACAAAATACTCCCCCAATTAAACTCCATTTTTCTTTTCGGAAATATATAAGCTCGTACATGCTAGATTGGGTTTAGTAAAGTCATACCCACCAATCTCTATGTTTCCCTCAAAGCTATGTTGCTTGAAAACCGGTCTATACAAGGTACCCTTTATCTTTACTGTAATCGTTTCGACAGAACTGGAATCCCCCTCAAAAAAACTTTTGCGCTTGATGTTCTGCGTCAATCTCTTTTGGAAATGAATAGAGACACATAAATATAACTCCAGCCAATAATGAAACCTATAATAGCAGTAATTTTTTAATTTTACTCACATGATACCTCCCGAAATTTTGAAGGATAAAAAAAGTCCTATGCAAATTCACCGTCAAGAGTTTTCCACTTTAGGATAGCTTGTTCCTGCACTGTACTTAACTTATGTATAATTTATATAATATACTATAATAATCCAACCAAAATAATATATAGTATATGTATCCCCCAACGATAGCTTATAGTTATTTAATTATTATTATATAGAGGCTAATCTCCTAATTCACAAAAGATAAAAGATATTGTATATGGTGATTTATATTAAAACCTTAGAATATATTAAAAGAAAAAGGAGTTTTTATGACTAATCCAATCTCGATCCAACAACTTTCAACTATTCAAGAAGCTTCTTTATTAAGACTTGAATTGTCTAGTAGATACCCTTGGTATGAATCAGATTATTTTTTTAAGTGCTTAGAAGAAAATACACAGGAGAAAAGAATTACTATATTTGCTTACTACGAAGGGATTTTGGCAGGCTGCTCTCACCTTTTATTTACTTCTGATTATCCTAATTTCAAAAAAGATAATATTCCAGAAATCAATGATTTAAATGTTTTCCCCGAATTTAGAAGAAAAGGCATTGCAAGTGTACTATTAGATGAGCTAGAACATTTAGCCTCCAAGAAATCAAAACAAGTTGGTTTAGCAGTAGGGCTATATAAAGACTATGGAAATGCTCAAAAGTTGTATAACAATCGTGGTTATGTGATGGATGGTCACGGAGTTTTCTATAAGAACGTTGAAGTTACGCCTGGAGAGACTGTGACTGTCGATGATGACTTGTTGATTTATTTGACTAAGAAATTGGACCATAATTAATATACGGTTATTATAGGATTTATATCACTTCTAGCTTTGAAGGAACATTTTACATTTAATTATTAAAACTTATTAGTCAATTAAAACACCTTCAGAGGATTAAAATTCTACCACAAGCATGTAAAATCCCTGAAGGTATTTTACACTATTAATTAGAAAAACAAGCTTCTAACTTAGATTCCAAAAGAGCTGAATTCTATTGTTTTATACGAATTTTTTCCGCACAAGAAAATGATACCACTCATCATCTATAGCTGCATGCCTTCAACGCCCATACAAAAATCGCCTACCCTGACAAATCAGGATAGGCAATTTCTATTTCTTTATTATTTCAATTTTACTGTCATTTCTAATTCCTTAATATAATGCTTTATTAGGTTGCCGTTTTCATCTACCTTGAATTGACCAGATGTTTGTTCAGGGTTTACTAATTCACCTTTAAATGGCTTGATCGTAATAGATTTAACGTCCTTATTTACTCCTTCAACTACATAGTTATGATACCAGTCACCCGCTTTGTTGTGACTATTTGTTCCAAACCCACTAATCCGATCAAGTACAACACCTTTATCGTCCACAAATTCATACATGAGGTTAGATGACTTATTTTTCTCAACACCTTTTTCAATCAGTTGAAGGCGTGTAGAACTTGTATTTGCATTCACTTTATTAACTGTAACACTTAGTCCATCATAACTTTTTGTAATTTTAGGCTGAAGCGTGTTTGCTTTATTCGTTAACTGCATTGGAAGCTCCAATGTAAATGGTTGCTGGGTGCCCTCTAATGTTATTTTAGCGGTAAGCTTAAATTTATTTGGAAAAGCATATAACTGATCACCAAGCCAAGAAGGGTCAACTAGAGTGATTTGTGCTGTATCAAGGTCAGCTCCCTTTGTCCAACTCAAACTTGGTCTTTGGCCAAGGCCGCCAAAATCATTAATCGATTTACCGTCTATGAAAATTTGAATGTTTTTGATTGCACCTTTAGACAAAATATACTCTTCTTGCTCGTTATCCCATACACCTTCAGTAATTCCAGATGAAAGTCCTCCACCACTACGCTTTACTTCAAACTGCACATGGTTTCCATCAAAAATACTTTTTGTTGCCGTTAATGTAATCCCATTTTGTGTCATACTCACTTTTTGAGCCTGATTTTGTACGTTTGCTTTAGTTACAGTTGTTGCTTGTTTCTTACTTGCGGCATACATCGTTGTTGGTTCAAATACCGCTCCCCCTAATAACATTCCCGCAATCGCTGTTGTTGCCATCACCTTAATCATTTTAGAACCCTTAGTACCATTATTTAGACTTTTATTCATGTTAATATCCTCCAATAATTTAGTTATTTGATTTATACACTTTTTCTAATTCTTCTGACTGGACTGGAATTCTGATTTCCAATTCCTTCAAATAATGTTTTACAATTTCCCCGTCAGCCTCTACTTTGAATTGTCCTGTTTCTTTACTTGGATCAACTAATTCAGGGAGGAATGGTTTTAATATAATTTCCTGTGGTACTTCCTCAAACCGATCAAACAATAGTTCTTGAGTAATAGTACCTTGATCTCCCATCCTTCCGATTCCACCACTAAAGTGCTGTAACCTTGCTCCTTTGTCATCCCATAACTCAAATAGCAAATTATTTTTTCTTAACCGATCTTTTTCAATTACGTTCTCCAATAATATATTTAACTTCACCTTGGTTGTCATTGGCGTAAACTGAATCGTTGCTATCTCTAGCTTGTAGTCTGCAGATTGTTTGGTCACAGATAACGGATATGTTAATTGTTCCGTCTGCTTCTGTACAGGAAATTCAAAGGTAAACGGCGTTTTAGCGCCCTCAACCCCAAGTATAAGTGTAAGAGTAAATTGATCAGGTAGTTGTCTTTTTTGCGCTCCAGTATCTTCAGTTACTTGAAATATAGCCATATCAGGATCGTTCGTTCGCATTCCAAATAAAGACAATTTTGCTGACTGGAAGGTAGGTTTACCGTCAATTAGCATTTTAAAGTTATTAATAGCTCCTTTTTGGTAAATATGCTTCGTATCGAAGCCTTTCCCTACGACTTCAACATCAAATATCCCACCTGAATAGTTATTTGCCTCACGCTGTACTGCAACAGATAAACGTATACCATCGTAAATTACCTGTGGAACATGCAAAGTAATACCATCATGAGTTTGACTTAGGTTTACTTCATTTGTTAAGCCATTTTCTTCCGCAAATTGAAGACCCATATCCTCGACAAACCTGAATACCCCACCGATAATTGGCATTTCTTTAAGCGTGGACGCCATCACTGGAGAGATCATCGCACTGCTAATCCCTACTGTAAGTGTGATTGTAGCTGCAATCGCTGTTACAATAGAAAATTTCCGTAAATAACCTCTTTCATTTCTTACCTCAGATCGACTTGATGTGGGCATTTCCAGTAGTGAAGCGTAGACGGCATCTTGGCGCGCTCGAAGCTCATCAGGAAGCTCCATCGTTTTAGATGCACCAATGTCCCTAAGCTCCTTTTCTAGATTAAATTTTCCCATACTCTAGCTCCCTTTCTCTTCTTTGCTTCACTTGCTGCGCCAATAATCCTCTAGCCCTATGCAGGCGTGTTTTGACTGCACCTTGAGAAATATCCAGCACATCCGCAATTTGCTTAATCGATAGATCCTGAAAATAAAACAAAGAAATCACAATACGTAAATTTTCATCTAAATTTTCTACTGCTTCCTTCAAATCTACATCAGTGTGATTGTTATACGGCTTGGACATCGGCGCTTCTTCAGGAACATCTGCCATCACGACCGTTCTTTTACGCATGCGTAATAACTGATTACATTCATTAATTAAAATTCGAAAAACCCAGGTTTTAAAATAATTTGGTTTTCTTAATGTAGACAAAGATTTATACACCTTAAGTGTCGTTTCCTGTAATACATCTGCACAATCTTCATCTGTTTTGACAATCGATTTTGCTAAGCTATATAGCTCCTTCTCCAGTTTGCGGAAAATCTGAATGAAGGCTTCGCGATCTCCTTTTTGTGCACGTTTTACATCTTCTACATCGATTTGTTGCTGCAACAATTTCAACTCCTTTTGAGGACCCTCTGCCAATTAGATGGATGACTATGTCGAAAGGTTACATCACATATATTTTGCATTCTAAATTCATGAATTAAAAAGAAAAGTTATATCTCATTATCAATGACTTTGCTCTTCAAACAAACTATATCTTGACAGTGTCAAGATTATGCTGTATCTTTACACTGTAAAGTTCAAGAAAGGAGAGAGGATTTTGAAATCTAAATCCTATCATCACGGTGATTTAAGAAATACATTAATTGAATCAGGTATTGAGTTAATAGGCAAAGAAGGCATCGGGGGATTCTCCTTACGTAAGGTCGCAGCCAGTTGTGGTGTCAGTCACGCAGCTCCTTATAGTCATTTCAAAGATATACAAGAACTATTAACCGCAATGGCAGATCATGTCACTGAACAGTTCACAGTTTCCCTGCAACTCTCCATTGATGAACAAGATGATCCGATGAAGTCGATGGAAAAGCTTGGCACAGCATATATTACTTTTTTCGAAGAGCACCCTACTTATTTACCATTTTTGTTTTTCCAATCAGGTATTATTATTCAGGTTGATGACGAGCCAGTTGATGTTCCAACTTATCCTCCATTTGCAGTATTTAAAGAAACAGGTTATCGGTTGTTCCGTAGTTTAAATCTTCCAATTGAAATGGATGGTAACATGTTAATGGCATATTGGTCGCTTGTGCATGGTGTGGCATCCCTGTTATCTAGCAGTGGCATCCGCTATTCAGGCAATTGGCAAAAAGTATGGCAAACTATTATTCAATCGGGAGGAAAAAATGAATGAGACTAATTGTCCATGATCTAGCCGATCAGGAGTATGACACTTGGCTAAAAGGCTTCAGTAAAGATACAGATGAGGTAATTGGAGGGAATGCTCCGATTCGTCACTGTGTAGGCTGCTTTGGCTGCTGGGTTCGCACTCCAGGAACTTGTGTGCTCAAAGACACCTATAAAGATATGGGCGAACGTCTTGCTGCGTGTGATGAATTTGTACTCATTAGCCATAACACTTATGGAGGGTATAGCCCGTTTGTCAGTAATGTACTCAACCGAGCATTATCTTATATTCTGCCCTATTTTGTTATAAAAAATGGAGAAACGCATCACAAACAGCGGTATAAGCAACAGTTTAAGTTCACTGTCCATCTTTATGGAGAAGATATAACAGAAGCTGAACGCCAAACTGCACATGCTTTGATTAAAGCCAATGCATTAAATTTGGATGCATCTACATATCGTGTGTTTTTTCATAACACTCTTCATAGCTTAACGGAGGTGCAATAATGAAAATTGCTCTGATTAACGGCAGTCCCAAAGGTAGATCAAGCAACTCTGGGGTGTTACTTAATAGACTTAAACCCCTCATTGCGGAAGGAAATGAATTAACCTCGTACCGCGTTAATGTAAAACAGTTAAAGGTTGAGCATTTTCAGGAAATTAACGAAGCCGATGCTATCGTAGTGGCATTCCCAGTATATTTTGATGCGATTCCTTCACATCTACTAAGAATGATGGTTGAATTAGAAAATTACCGAAAGACAGAGCAATCAAACAAGGAAATTGTACTTTATGCTTTAATAAATAATGGATTTTTTGAAGGGCAACAGTGCAAAACTGCAGCTAATATTGTTGAAAACTGGTGTAACCGTTGTTCCTTCCGTTTTGGGATGGCAGTGGGTCAAGGGGCAGGAGAAATGCTTAGCTATTTTAATCAAGTCCCGCTAGGTAAAGGCCCATTAAAAAATTTGGGTAGAGCAATGGATCAGCTCTCCAATGCGATTCTTACCAGTAGTAGTGCGGAATCGCTGTTTATTCAGCCAAATTTCCCACGTATTCTTTGGCGTTTGTCCTCTACTTATTTTTTCTGGCACCGCCAAGCAAAGCAAAATGGACTAAAACCAAAGGATTTGAGGAGACAACCTTTTCAGGAAAATCAATAATACACACTCTATTTCTTATATTCAAGAAAAAAAGCTTCCACAGTCCCACGTTAGGTGGGCAGGAAGCAATGAATACAATCTAATCCTCATCCTCTACTTGTTCTTCAGAAACTTGAGGAACAAGCTTTGTCATTTTTACACGTGTAATTCTTAAACGACTTCCCTCTGCTACCTCGAACATGACGCCAGCAAACGGAACCTTTTTACCTTTCGTTGGTGTACCTTCTAGCTCCTTAAACAGCCAACCCCCAATGGAATCCACCTCTTCATCCTCAAGTAAAATGTCCATCAGTTCATTGACTTCTTCAATTAATAAGCGGCCGTCTACTGTATAGACACCTTCGGCGATTTTTTCAATTTCTGGGCGTTCATCCTCAAATTCATCATGAAGATCCCCTACGATTTCTTCAATAATCTCTTCTGCGGTTAATAGTCCTGCTGTACCACCATACTCATCAACAACAAGCGTCATTTGCACATGCTTTTTTTGCATCATACGTAACACATGACTAACTTCCATTGATTCAGGTACATTTAAGATCGGACGTACAATTTCAGCCAAATCAGGCTCCTGGTCTGATTCAGGTAATAATATATCAGTAATATGTACAAAGCCAATAATTTGATCCTTATCCTCTACCGCAACGGGATACCGTGAATGTCTCGTCTCGGTAATTATTTTCATATTTTCTTCCCAAGACAAGTGCGTGTATAAGCAATCCATGTCTGTACGTGGAAGCATAACCTCTCTCGCTAGCATATCTGCAAAATCAAATAAATTGTCCATAAGCTGCATTTCATCTTTATCAATCACACCACTTTTGGCACTTTGATTCATAAGAATACGAATTTCTTCCTCAGAGTGAGCCGAATCCCCTTCAGAGGCAGGTTCAATGCCAAACAAACGCAACATTCCATTCGCCGCGGTGTTAAGCAACCAAATGACAGGTAAAAATATTTTATAAAAATATAATAATGGAGCAGATAACCACAAGGAGGTTTCCTCGGATTTTTGAATGGCTAGCGATTTAGGTGCTAGCTCACCAACAACAATGTGTAAAAACGTAATGATCGCAAAACCGACAACAACAGATACAGTGGAAATTAAGGTAGTGTCTGTAACGCCTAGCTTATACATTAATGGTTGAACTAACAGCTCAGAGATGGCAGGCTCCCCTACCCAACCTAATCCTAGCGATGCGAGAGTAATCCCTAGCTGAGTTGCAGAAAGATACGTATCAAGCTTATGATTTACCTTTAGGGCATAATTCGCTCTTCGGTTCCCTTCACTGACCAGCTGCGTCAACCTCGATTGACGCACCTTAACTAACGCAAACTCTGCAGCAACAAAAAAACCATTTAATAATACAAGCACCAAAACAATGACCAAGTTAAAAATTAACTTTCCTATCTCAAATTCCTCCATAATACGAAGCCTTCCTCTTTCCTATAATTTAGTCACTTTTCGTGATTTAAAATCTACATCTTTATAATACATATCTTTTACTAATAAATTAGGACCACAACAGCTAACGACATCGCAATGACAATTAACGGTTTTATTTAAAGGATGATCATTTAACCATTCAGCAAAAATATCGTCCAGCTTCCCTTTATATACATTACCAAATGCAGGAATTGCAGCGAAATCCGTCACAAACACATCACCAGTAAATAGGTTTACATTGACACGGTTACGTCCATCTGGATCGTTACGAACAGTCACCATCGGTTCATTGTATAAACGACGAATTAAAGCTCGATCAGCTTCATTATCATTACAAGCAAAAAATGGCAACGTCCCAAACAGCATCCACAAACTTTGATCACGATGATCTAATAAAGAATGAATAGCAGTACGCATATTATCCAAAGACAAAACAGGCAAATTCTCTGCAAAATTAGAAGCATACATCGGATGTACCTCGTGTCTTTGACAGCCCATCTCAATAATTTTCTGGTGAATTTGTGGCAATTTATCGTAGGTACGATAATTAATCATCGTTTCAGCGGAAATAAACATTCCTGCTTCACTTAGACGCTTTGAATTTTCAATCATCTTATCATACATTTTATAAGCCACTTCCGGTTTAACGGGATGTCCACTTCTGGCAAAGCCAACCTCATGGAAATGCTTTTCATCTTCATAGTTAAAAGAAATATGCATGACATCCAAATAAGGAAGTAGCTTCTCATAACGTTCATAATCCAAAGTTAGATTCGAATTAATTTGAGAGCGTATGCCTCTTTCTCGCGCATACTTTAAAATGGGAACTATTTTCTCATCCACGGTCTGACGTCTAAAGGTTGGCTCACCACCTGTAATACTAATCGTACGCAAATTTTCAACCTCATCTAATGCTTTTAGCATCACTGACAATGGAATCTGATCTGGTTCACGCATGACAAGGCTATCTCCAACCGCACAATGCTCACAGCGCATATTACACAAATTAGTAACCGTCATCTCTACGCTTGTTAACACATGCTTGCCAAACTCTCGAAGCGAAACAATAGGGTCCCATGGATCATAGCTTGGACTTATTGGTGTTAAGGAACCTGTATTGTTTTCTAATATTCTCATCTTTCACTCACCTTATTTATTTTACTTTTTTTAAACTTAATTTATTTTGTTACGCACTTGGGCTTTGTTGGGAGCCCATCACGCCTAATCCGTCCACCTCAACAATCGTAATCGAGAGCTGTCTAGATAAATCAACATCAATAGGTGCCTTTAACGGCTCGCCATACTCATCGCTAATGATGCGAATAACTGGACGTTGAGGGATGTCACTACTAATTTTTGCAACAACTCCTCGTTGTCCTGTGCTTAGCTTCACCGTCAAACCAAGTGGATAAATCACTACACGATCACGAAATACTTCTAGCTTAGATTTCTCATACCAGGTACCTGAGCCAGTATATAGCACCTCTAACGCTTGATGTGGCAACATGGCTGAACGATAAACTCGGTGTGTTGTCATCGCATCAAAGGAGTCTACTATCCCTAACCAACGCGCAAACTCATGAATGTCGTTCCCACTAATGCCACGCGGATAACCTGATCCATCTATACGTTCATGATGCTGATACGCACAATGTGCCGAAAGTAAAGGAATACCTGCTTCGTCCTTTAACATGTTAAAGCCTGCTTCGGTATGTGTTTTCATTAATGTATATTCGTCGTCTGTTAGCTTACCTGGTTTGTTCAGAAGGGAAAGTGGTAATTGCGTTTTTCCAATATCATGTAGTAATGCTCCTAATCCTAACACAAGTAGCTCATCCTTGGAATAGCCATGAATCTGTCCTAACAACACAGTATAAATACAAACATTTAAGGAATGACGATACAAATAATGATCCATACTATTAATATTCATCATCATAATCATTACATCTTCTCTAGCACTAAGATCATCCATAATGGATTCAACAAGGCTCGAAAATGTTTTACCCAAATAAGGATACGTCATACTTTTCACAGCAGGACCTGTAAACTTACGAAAATTGTCACGTATTTCGCTCAGTGCTCTTCGTCTTGTCTCATCCTCAATCATATCATGAATAATAATATCTTCTGTACGCTCATCTGCAATATAAACTAAATCCAACCCATACATTTTTAAACGGCGAATAATTGAATCAGTTAACTCTGCATTTTCAGATAATAATATCATGCCATCTTCATTATAAATCTTTTTGCCTAAACGCATGCCAGGCAGTAAAGAATTTATAGATATTAAACGCAAATCAGTCCACATCTCTCTCTAAATATAATCACATCAATCAAAAGCATCTTTATTATTGCATTATAAACAACCAAAATAGTGCAGCAAGTATAAATCTGTAAATAGCAAAATGACGAAGCTTAATACGTTGAATAAATTTCAAAAAGATTAGAACAACAACATAGGCTACGATAAAGGCAACAATAAATCCAATTAGAAAGACACCCGCCGTTTGTCCTGTAATATAACGATAAGAATCCAGTAATTCATAGCCTGTTACTGCGCACATAATCGGAATCGCCATAATAAATGAAAAGTCAGTTGACGCTTTATAGCTTGCACCACTTAACATCCCACCCGCTATCGTTGAGCCTGATCTTGAAAAACCAGGCCAAAGTACGGATATACATTGATACAGCCCAATCGATAATGCTTGTTTATATGTTAGTCCATCTACCTGATTAGATACAGGTTTTTTTACATTATTAGCATACCATTCTGCGAAGATCATAAATAGACCACCAACGACTAGTGCCCACAGCACGGTAGAAGCGCTAAATAAGCTTTTTATAAAGTCTCTACAGAAAAATCCAACCAATAATGCAGGTGCAATCCCTAAAAAAATATGAATAACGTTTAGTTCATTTGCTGGTTTACTATTTTTAAAAAGCGTTGGCTTTTTGCCAAAACTTAATATTTGTTTTATTTTATCACGATATAACCAAGCAATGGCGAGAATTGCCCCTAGCTGTATAACAATCTCAAATGTTTTCATCTCCGCCGTTTGGTCATTAAAACCAAGCAGTTTAGTCGTCAAAATCATATGTCCAGTTGAAGATACAGGAATAAACTCCGTTAATCCTTCCACAATACCTAAAATAATCGCAACTATAAAGCTCATCTAAATCCTCCTAAATGGATATATTATATATCGGTCTTTACAAGCCAACGTTTTAAAGTGCTGTTTTCAACAGCATGAAGGGTTTGAAGCTCATTCTTTAAAAGATCACGTAAAAACTGAGGTAAAAAATAAACTTTATCTTCCCCCATCTGTAACCCCTCATAACCGATGCCAAACGTAAACATATCCAATGTGCCTACACTATATTGCTGCTCTAGCTGAAGAGGGACACCTTGTACAAAAATTTTCAAAATTTTATGATAGTCTGGAAGTTCAGGATTGTAAATAATTTCGATTCCATCTACACAAATTCCACCTAATACTTTCCCGCGAAATCCATATCCATAAATTTCTTTATCGTAATATTCTGAAAGCAAAGATTGTTCCAGTGCATATTTAATGTCCTGGCCCAGTAGTGTCATTTTACAAGCATTTATCGGTGACGGACAACGAGCATGTAACATCATTTCACTAATATCGCCCGCTGGCAACTCTTCTAATAGCTGTCCACTATTTATTATAGAAATTTGACTGCCTGTACAACGGCGCACAGCTTGGGCTAACAAATTACCAAAGGGTGATTCCTCTTTATAATCAATTGATAATGTCTGAGGAATAACAGCGATGGATTGCCCCATGGAAATTTCAGCCTGCTTATGATGAAAATCAATACAATCTTTCACCTTTTCATCCATTGGTCCATCCTCAACGGAAATACATCGAGCTTCAGTTATTTTTAAACTATCTCCAAGTTTAGGTTGGTCAAATACGATCCGTCCCATATATCGTCCAAACTTTCCAGCTGCCGAGATCGCAGTATGATTAATATAAAGCGGCTCTTCTAGTAAATGGTGGGTATGACCTCCAAGGATAACGTCAATACCTTCAACCGTCTCCGCTAACGTTTTATCAAAAGGTAAACCCATATGTGACATCACAATAATTAAGTCTACCTGAGATCGTAGGCGCTGAACTGAGCTAGCAATTGTATTGATAGGATCCGTAGCTTCGATCCCCAACAAGTCATAAAATAAAGTATAGGGTACTGTTGCCCCTATTAGGCCGATCCGCAGATTACCTTTGTGAATAATGACTTCAGACCTCATATAATCTGGAATGTGATTATTTTCTTTCTTCTTAATGTTTCCACAGACAACAGGGCAAGCCAAACGGCTATACACCTCTTCTAACTGATGTGGAGTAAAAGTAAGTCCTTCATTATTACCGATGGTAATCGCATCATAACGCATTAAATTCAACACATCTACGTTAACCTTGCCCATTGTACCTTCTGTCTCCAAAAAAGCACGATCCATATGATCACCGATATCCAGAAGTAAGACGTCAGTATGTTGTTGCTGACGTTGTTCTTCAACCATAGCTGAAATCCGAGGCATCACGTCAAAATGACTATGAAGGTCATTTGTATACAATATTGTTAATGATTGATGAATGTTATTTTCATCCGACACCTGTGCCCCTCCTTGCCTATCCACGTACGATCCTAGTTCTTTTTATTTTTTTGTTTACACCATATTATATACCTCCTATTAATATTTTGTCTTCTTATTAAAAGATATGTTGTTATGGAACACGACATTCATTCCTACACTGAACTAGACCTAAAAAAAGTACGAGCTGAAATGTTCATTGTCAATCTATTTCTTTCTTGATATTATGGAAGAAAATTCTTAATTCAAAGGTGGCTGTATTATTGAGAGTACATATTATGGACCTTGTTCCAGGCGATCAATTGCAGGATGATACGTTTAATCATGCTGGTGTATTAGTTCTTCGAAAAGATGCAACATTAAGCCATGAATCTATTGCTAGATTACTGCAGCACAGTATCGATTATATCGATATTATTGAAAGAAAAATTGATTTAGAGCACACTGCTGATAAACATCCCTCACATACAGCCTATACAAAAGTTAATCAGCAATTTCATCTTGCGATAGATCAATTTGAGCATCTATTCCTTACTGTTTTAGCAGAAGGCACTTATGAAGACAACAAGATGGAGCAATTGCTACAGCCTGTAGTTTCGACACTTGAAGAGCAAAAGGATGTTGTCTCCTTATTACTGCTCCTGCACGAGCAACAAACCGACGATTATACATACAATCATTCACTACAGGTCGGTATGCTGGCGTATTATATCGCTAAGTGGCTCCATTATAGTGACGAGGAAGCCTATATAGTAAGCAAAGCCGGATTTTTAATTGATATTGGGAAAAGCAAGCTCTCATCTTCAATTGTGAACAAGCCTGGGCGCCTAACCGACCAAGAATTTGCTGAAATTAAAAAGCACCCTGAGTATAGCTATAATATCATTATGGAATCAACAAAAGATGAAATCTCTGCACTTGTTGCCTTGCAGCATCATGAACGTGAGGATGGAAGCGGTTACCCAAAAGGACTTCATGGTCAAGACATTCATCCTTATGCTAAAATTGTTGCTGTAGCCGATGTATACACCGCCATGATCTCTAATCGTATCTATCAGACAAAGCAAGAGCTACTTACTGTTTTAAAAGAATTAAATACACTTAGCTTTGGCAAATTAAGCCCAGAACCTACACAGGCACTTATTAAACATTTGCTTCCTAACTTTATTGGTAAAAAGGTCTTATTAAGTACAGGTGAATCTGGTATTATTGTTATGACTAGTCAAACCGACTTTTTTCGTCCACTCGTACAAACTGACACCACCTTTATTGATTTAGCTCGAAAACCCGAAATTACGATACAAGAAGTATATTTATAATATGATATGAGTTTTTATTAATTTATAATAGTTTTGCTATAAAAGCAGGACCACAAGGATCTTCCTTGTGGTCTTCAATTTAAAATTAAAATAATTTTTTGTCTAAATTGCTGATTCATGACTAAATTAGGAGGATTTTTACACAATTTATCGAAAAAATATATACTTGACACCCGCCTGATGAGACCTGCGACGGAACGGGTCGAAAGCCTAACTCATGGCTCGCGGATATCCGTCATACGGACGCAGTGCACTGTGGACGTTTTACGTTTTTTGTATAAAGTACCGCAACCATTAAGCTCTATACAAAAGCAATAGATACGATAAAGGACTAGGGGCTGTTCAATTTGGAAAAAATGATGATCCGAAAAATTGAGGAACTCCGGTTGGAATTAAATAAACTAAGTGCTAGCAAACATTTGGCCGACCGGGAAGTGATACAAATGAGTCAGCAACTAGATGAAGCATTAAATGAATACAACCAACTCAGATCACAAGGACAGTTCAAATAGTTATCGGGACACCACAGGACACCTCCTGCTTGGTGTCCCCCTATCGTCGTTTCTACCCCTGTTTTACATTTTTTATATTTTTTGATATAAATTACAGCCCCTTTTATTCCCTTTTTCTAATTTCCCTTCACAAAACCTATAAACTGTTATATTTTTACACATTCTATTTGTTTTGTTCATATGTAAATGTTTCCAATTAAGTTACTGTAATAATAAGGAAAACACCTTAAATATAGGAGGATGATTCATATGAAGCATACAAACAGACAAGTGTATTTTGTTGGTGGCGGGCTTGCATCTTTATCAGGAGCGGCCTACTTAGTTCGTGATTGTAAAATGGAAGGTAAAAATATTCATATTTTAGAAAGTATGCACGTTTTAGGTGGCTCCAATGATGGGATTGGTACACCTGAGGGTGGGTTTGTCGCTCGTGGTGGGCGTATGCTAAATGAAGAAACCTATGAAAATTTCTGGGAGCTATTTTATACTATCCCTTCGATTCATCAGGAAGGCATGAGTGTGAGTGAAGAAATTATTGCTTTTGATGAAAAAAATCCTACTCATTCCAACGCACGTTTGGTGGATAAGGATGGTCAAGTGGTTGACGTGATGAGCATGGGGTTTGATAAACATGATCGGATCGCAATGGCGAAATTGATCGTAACACCTGAAGAAAAACTTGATTATGTTAAAATCTCCGACTGGTTTAGCCCTCATTTCTTTACAACTAACTTCTGGTATATGTGGCAAACTACATTTGCTTTCCAAGAATGGTCTAGCCTTTTTGAATTTAAACGTTATATGCTTCGTATGATGTTTGAATACTCCCGCATCCAAACGCTTGAGGGTGTGACAAGAACACCTTACAACCAATATGATTCCGTCATTTTACCACTTCAAACTTACTTAGAAAAAGCAGGCGTTGACTTTTCGATCAAATGTACCGTAACTGACCTTGACTTCGCAGATGGAGATGGAATTACAGTAACGGCCATTCATTGTGAAGAAGAAAGTGGACATAAAATAATTAAACTCCAGCCTGACGATCTTTGTATTGTGACGAATGGTTGTATGACTGATGCAGCCACGTTAGGAAACTATAAAACACCAGCACCTTATTCTCCTGAAAATCCAATCTCTGGTATGCTATGGACAAAAATAGCTAATAAGAAGCAAGGACTTGGTAATCCACAGCCATTTTTCGGTAATCCTGAAGAAACAAATTGGGAGTCATTCACAGTTACACTAAACGGAAATAAACTACTTAAAAAAATAGAGAAGTTCTCCAGAAATGTTCCTGGTAGTGGCGCACTAATGACCTTTAAAGATTCATCTTGGCGTCTATCCATTGTTGTTGCGGCTCAGCCCCACTTCATAAACCAACCTAAGGATCAAACGATTTTCTGGGGTTATGGATTATATACAGACCGAATTGGCGACTATGTAAAAAAACCAATGCGGGATTGCACCGGTGAGGAAATATTCACGGAGCTTATGCATCACCTTCATTTCGATGATGAGCTAGAAGAAATTAAGAAGGATATTGTTAATGTTATTCCTTGTATGTTGCCATATACAGATGCTCAGTTCCAACCAAGAGCCATGAGTGACCGACCTAAGGTCGTACCTGAAGGCTCCACTAACTTAGCATTAATAAGTCAATTCGTAGAAATCCCAGAGGATATGGTCTTTACAGAAGAATATTCGATCCGCGCTGCTCGTATAGCCGTATACACATTAATGGGGGTTAATCGTCCAGTTTGTCCTGTCACCCCACATGCTAGCAATGTAAATACATTACTGAAAGCACTTGTAACTAGCTACCGCTAGATCAGTAAGAATTAAACATTAAAATTCACAATTTTAATATTGGTTCTTTATTTAAATTAAGTGGTTGTCAACCAACTCAAGCTAGCGAAGGGACAGATTACATCTCCATTGTTGACAACCACTAATTTTTATTTAGAGCCTTAATATTTAAATACAATTTTAATTCTACAATAATCCTTGATAATATAAACCATCATTTGGATAAACGGCTACAGTCTGAAAATACATATACCGCTTTTCTTCCTCTTGATTTTCTTCACACATCTCCTGAAACCAAGCTTCCTGCATATCTTCTTCACTAAATGCGTGGGGACGCCATAAGCTTAAACCTATATTTTCAAGCGTACATTCCGTCTCATCCTCCATTTCTTCCTCACAACGCACAACCTCACTTAGCTTACTCACTACTTCCTCTGCTTTCGTACGGAACACATCTATGTCATAACATACACAATCAAAAAAGGTCATCAGTTCTCTAACAATTTCAATAAAAATAACAGTGCCTTGTTTACCATATTCTATTTTAATACCACTCTCAAAAATTTGCCCATAGTACAGCTCATTTCCATGTTCGTCACGATAGGATCTATTTTCATATTTTTCTTTATAATTATTTATGTGAGTCTCTATCTCTTCCTTACTCATGCCTAATTTAATAGTTCCAATACCTACGCCTGGTTCAATAACTAGTTTATTGTCACTCATCGTGTAATTCATAGGTTGCACTCCTTGTTGGTGTATTAAGATAGATGATACTAAATTATATCACCTGTTTATGCTGGTCAATAAACATTGGGAAATATGTCTCTATTGATTTATATATGGTATATTTTTGTATTCCCTTAGCTTGTTCAAGGGTTTGAAGAGATAATTGATAATAGCATAAAAAGGAATAAACAGCGCAACACCTACAATAAACCTTGTCCAATAAGTCATAGTTTCCTCTTTCCTCATGGTATATGTAGTGAATTAATTTAAATAAAATTACTTTATGTTATCTTTTTTCTTAATAAATATAACAAGCAAAAACCCCATTAAAAATACGGAATACCAGTTATTTAGATTTAAATAAATCTTATTAAACATAGTGTAAATTCCAATAAAAGCTCCTAAACATAAGCATACTATAAAAACAAAATCTACTTTAGTCATTTTAAGCTGTTTAAAACTAAGAATCACATAAATTAATGCAGCAATAACAAAAACATTTGATTTAATGCCTAAACATAAATTCAATATGGATAATGCAAAAAAATGATTATTACAGCAAATAAACTTTTAACTTTCATTTCCACGATTCCACCTTACTATCACCTGTACCCTAAGTTGTATTATTCCAGATTTTTTTCATTGATACACAATGCTTCTCGTTGTCTTTTTATTAATTCCACTATATAGTGTTATTTTACAATGGTCAATTTTATAAAAGATGATAAATTTAGTAAGGTAACTAAAAAAGAACCCGTACATTATTGTACGGATTCCTTTTTTAAAATCTAACTTCCCTTAACCAATCGAACCTTCCATCTCGAATTTAATCAATCTGTTCATCTCCACCGCATATTCCATCGGTAGCTCCTTCGTAAATGGCTCAATAAAGCCCATTACGATCATTTGAGTTGCTTCGGCTTCACTTAAACCCCGGCTCATCAAGTAGAACAATTGATCCTCGGATACTTTCGATACGGTCGCTTCGTGCTCCAATACGATGTTATCATTCATGATTTCATTGTATGGAATTGTATCAGAAGTAGATTGATTATCTAAAATCAAGGTATCACATTTAATGTTGGACTTAGCACCTTCTGCTTTACGTCCAAAGGAAGCTAGACCACGATACGTTACTTTACCGCCATGCTTACTAATGGACTTAGAAACGATAGTGGAAGTTGTATCTGGAGCTAAGTGAATCATTTTTGCTCCTGCATCCTGTAATTGTCCTTTACCTGCAACAGCAATTGACAATACGCTACCTTTTGCCCCGCGGCCTTTTAAGATTACAGCAGGATATTTCATCGTAAGCTTGGAGCCAATGTTGCCATCCACCCATTCCATGTTCGCATTTTCCTCAGCAACTGCACGTTTTGTAACCAAGTTATAAATATTTGGTGCCCAGTTTTGAATCGTTGTATAACGAACACGAGCATTTTTCTTAACCAAAATTTCTACAACCGCACTGTGCAATGAGTTTGTGCTATAGACAGGTGCTGTACAGCCTTCTACATAATGCACAAAGCTGTCCTCATCCGCAATAATCAATGTACGCTCAAATTGTCCCATATTTTCCGAGTTAATACGGAAATACGCTTGGAGTGGCACTTCACATTTTACACCTTTAGGTACGTAGATGAAGCTACCACCAGACCATACCGCACTGTTAAGCGCAGCAAATTTATTATCCGCTGGAGGTATAATCGTACCGAAGTATTCCTTCAATAACTCAGGATGCTCTTTAAGTGCTGTATCGGTATCCATGAAGATAACGCCTTGATCCTCAAGCTCCTTTTGCATACTGTGGTATACAACCTCTGATTCATATTGCGCAGACACACCAGCCAAAAACTTTTGCTCTGCTTCTGGAATCCCTAGCTTATCAAAGGTTTCCTTAATTTCGGATGGGACCTCTTCCCATGTTTTCCCTTGTCTTTCAGAAGGCTTCACATAGTATTGAATATCGTTAAAATCCAACTCGCTTAAATCTCCGCCCCATTCTGGGTTCGGCATTTTCTCGAATTGCTCTAATGATTTCAGACGGAAATCAAGCATCCATTGTGGTTCATCCTTCATACGTGAAATCTCAGTTACAATCTCACGCGTTAAACCCTTTCCTGATTGGAACACAGACTTATGCTCATCACGAAAGCCATATTTGTACTCTTCCATTTCCGGCGCTTTTTTAGCCATAGTGAACACCCTCCTTATAATTAGTTATTTTCATTGATCCCTTTTTTCAAGGCGTTCCATGCCAACGTCGCACACTTAATTCGAGCAGGGAATTTATTCACACCAGATAATGCTTCTAAATCCTCATAGTCGTCAAATGTAACCTCTTCACCCTGCATCAAATGTGAAAAGCGATCTGCGTAATCTAACGCCTGCTCAACTGTTTTTCCTTTTATTGCTTCTGTCATCATGGAAGCTGAAGAGATGCTAATAGAGCATCCTTCCCCTGTATGACGTGCATCCTTTACGATGTTATCCTCAACGACAAGCTGTAACGAAATGCGATCCCCACAGGTTGGATTGTTTAATTCAATTGTAACTGAGTTTTCATCCAATTTCCCGCGATTACGAGGTTTTTTATAATGATCCATAATGACACGGCGGTATAAATCATCCAGTTCCATTAGGCAAAATACTCCTTTGTCTGGATTAAAGCCTCTACTAAGGAGTCAATATCCTGTTTCGTATTGTATAGATAAAAGCTGGCTCTAGCCGTAGAACTAGCCTCTAGCCAACGCATTAGCGGCTGACAGCAATGATGACCTGCACGAATCGCTACGCCTTTAGTATCTAAAACGGTGGCTACATCATGTGGATGAACATCAAGAAGGTTAAAGGTAATAACCCCTACTTCGCGATGACGTGGTCCATACAAAGTAACTCCCTCAATTTCAGATAGACGTGACATTGCATAATTAGCTAGCTCTTTTTCATGCGCTTGAATGGCGTCCATACCAATGCTCTCTAGGAAGTCAATGGCAGCACTAAGTCCAATCGCACCTGCAATGATCGGTGTGCCTCCCTCAAACTTACCTGGAAGCTCCTTCCATGTAGATTCATATAAACCTACATCGTTAATCATTTCTCCACCAAATTCAATCGGCTCCATCGCTTCAAGCAAATGCTTTTTGCCATATAAAGCACCGATACCAGTAGGTGCACACATTTTATGACCAGACAACGTATAAAAGTCACAATCGAGTTCCTGTACATCTATCTTCATATGTGGAGTACTTTGTGCACCATCTACCGCAATTACAGCACCGTGACGGTGTGCAATTTCTGCAATGGCTTTTACGGGATTGACTACACCTAATACGTTAGATACATAAGCAATGGCAACAATTTTTGTTTTATCCGTAATTGTTTTTTCAACATCCTCAAGCTCGATGTGGCCATCGGGTTGCATAGGTATATATTTAAGTGTCGCTTTCTTTCTTAGGGCTAATTGCTGCCAAGGGATTAGATTACTATGATGCTCCATTTGAGTGATCACAATCTCATCACCCTCCGCAACATTAGCCTCACCATAGGATGAAGCAACTAAATTAATTGCTGTTGTCGTTCCTCTTGTAAAAATAATTTCTTCGGCATGCTTAGCTCCAATAAACTTCGCTACCTTAATCCGAGCATTTTCATAACCCTCTGTAGCTCTACTCCCTAGAGTATGCACACCACGATGCACATTCGCATTATCCCACTCATAATAGTGCATGAGCGCATCAATTACAGCCTTAGGCTTCTGAGAACTCGCCGCGCTATCCAAATATACAAGCGGGTGTCCGTTAACCTGTTGATGTAATATCGGAAATTGCTCCCTAATTAGTTCAGCATTCATTACGCTAACTTCCCTTCAATTAACCCTTGTAATTGCTTTTGAAGTTGCTCTAACGGGATATCTGAAACGACAGGTGCTAGGAATCCATAAATAATTAGACGCTCTGCATCTGCACGTGAAACACCACGAGACATTAAATAATAAATCTGCTCTGCGTTTACTTTACCAACCGAAGCGGCGTGACCTGCAGTAACATCGTCTTCGTCAATAAGCAAAATTGGGTTGGCATCCCCACGTGCTTTAGGACTTAACATAAGCACTTTTTCAGTTTGCTCCCCATTTGCTTTTGTCGCACCCTTTTCAATCTTCGTGATTCCATTAATGATTGCAGTTGCTTCTTCTCTCATTACTGCGCGAGTAATCATTTGACTATCAGAGCTTTTACCGAAATGAATCGCTTTTGTTGTATAATTCAAACGCTGTGAGCCAGAACCAACAGCAATAATTTTTGCGTCAGAAGTAGAACCATTTCCATTTAATATGGATAACGTTTCGCTCATTGCATCACCGTTGTTCATTTCACCAACAATCCACTCGATGCTACCATCATTGTCAACGATCGCGCGACGATACGTTAGGTCAGTGACAGCAAGCTCAAACTGGTGTACAGAAGCAAATCTTACCTTTGCACCCGCACCAACAAAAACTTCTGCAACACCATGATGGACAACCTGCTCCACATTACCTGCAGTAATATAATTATCTACATAAGTAATTTGACTGTTTGCTTCTGCAACAACGATAACATGAGGTGCAAAACCTTTACTACTATCATCTAACACAAAAATGCTTTGAAGTGGAACTGAAATCTCGACATTTTTAGGTACGTATAAGAACACACCACCATGCCAAAGTGCTGAATGTAACGCACTAACTGCATTTTCGTCCGTCTTCACTGCTGTATGCAAATATTTTTGAACAAGCTCAGGATGGTTAGCTACAGCACTTTGCAAATCTGTAAATATAACACCCTTTTCTGCTAATTCATTAGACAATGCTGTGTATACTGAACCAGAGTTACGGAAAACAACTAAATTTGTATGTTGTTCTTCATCTATCAATGAGCTTGCTTCAGCTGGAATTTCTGTTAACTTAGACAAGGCTGTCTGCTGAAGACTCCCGTAGTTTTGTAGGTTCCAACGCTCCAATTTTGTTTTTTCAAGTTTAGGTAATTGAAGCTCACCTGCCAAGGTGATGCCTTTAACTCTTGATTCTGTCAACCAAGCTGGCTCGCCTCGATTAGCAGAGGCTTGTTTAATTTCCTCTAAAGTGGTTGGCAGAAGTATTGATGTTGTCATATCGATTCTCCCCCCCGCTTAGTTTTCTTGTCCTACAGTTTCATCAACAATACCTAATTCTTCTTTAATCCAATCATAACCATCTTGTTCAAGACGTTCAGCAAGCTCTGGACCTCCAGATTTAACGATACGTCCTTGCATCATAACGTGAACAAAATCAGGTTTTACATAGTTCAATAAGCGTTGATAGTGAGTGATGATTAAAAATCCACGTTCTTCACTACGCATTGCATTTACACCGTTAGCAACAATACGAAGAGCATCAATATCCAGACCGGAGTCAATCTCATCAAGCACGACAATTTTAGGGTCAAGCAACATCATTTGCAAAATTTCGTTACGTTTCTTTTCACCACCAGAGAAACCTTCGTTTAAATAACGGTGTGCAAATTCAGGATTCATTTCTAATTCCTTCATTTTGCCTTCCATTTGGCGGATAAATTTAATTAAAGAGATTTCGCTGCCTTCTTCTCGACGTGCATTAATCGCACTACGCAAAAAGTCAGAGTTCGTTACACCCGCAATTTCACTTGGGTATTGCATAGCAAGGAACAGTCCTGCACGTGCACGCTCATCAACTTCCATCTCAAGTAGATCTTCACCATCTAACGTTGCTGTACCTTCAGTTACTTCATATTTAGGATGTCCCATCAATGCAGAAGCAAGTGTACTTTTACCTGTTCCGTTAGGACCCATAATCGCGTGGATTTCTCCGCCCTTAATTTCAAGATTAATTCCTTTAAGGATTTCCTTACCTTCAATTACTGCCTTTAAGCCCTCTACCTGAAAATGTGTAGACATAAGTTAAGCCCCTCCATTTTTATGAGTATGATAAATAATATAGTTTCCTATATTGATTACTTATATTGCTTTAAGCTATCACCTATATTATCATAATAATTATTAAATTATAATAATTCTAGTTGATTATCATTGATTCTCACATCATATTAACTCTTTTCGGTTATATTATCAACTTTTTGTGCGGAATATCACTTAAAATTTTGCACAATTCGTCGATTTTTACCGTTATTTTATTTTAGCTCATTCCTTTAGAACATTCCAACCAACCAGTAATTAATTTAGAACCTAAATATGAATTGATATAGTAAACTTTTTACATTATTTTATATAAAAATAAATGCTTTAGGACTATGCGCCTACTCCTACTGGTGATATTATTATTTATATATGTTTTTTTATTAAAGGCATTTGATTTAAATCAATTTTTTGCATTTTTTTGCATCATGAAGTAATTATTGAAAATGTTTTTTTGGGGGAAATATGGATAATAACAGCGACAATACACAAGACGGATTAGGCTATCTATTTAATGTTGAGATTTTAGTGAAGGATTCCTCTAATGCCAAAGCCTTGCAGGAACTACTAAACGTATTAAATCAAGCCGACAAAATTATCGATTATCGTATCAATTCTGGAATGGAGTTAGGGAAAATTATTGAGGGCTTATTAGCTGAACAAAAGCAGGTCAAATTAAACAACGGTCAAAAACAATCTGCAAGTAGCAATGATGTCAAACAAAAAAACAATTCTTCTTCTACATCTAAACCTAAAAAAGAAGAACAAGCAAAAAAAGAAGCTGCTGGCGATTTTACAATGAGTAATGACTTTAATGAGTGGCTTAAAAAAATCATTTCGGAAAATAAACTTATTAGAATCGTTTATGATAAAGGTGGAAAAAGAGTAAGTATTCCTTGTCGTATCCTTAACTTTTTACCTGAAAGCTATGCAATTAATGTGTATCATGTGGATGAAAAACAAGTGTATACGTTTAATCTTAATCAAATTATTGATTTTATTGAAAAATAACTCAAAAAAGCTATCATTCCTTCACTTATAAGGCTAGCCCCTGTTTGTGAGACAGGGTTAGTCCCTTGTGCTGGATGATAGCTCTTTTTATAAAATTAAGTTACGTTATGTTTTTATTCTTAATTATTGCAACGGCAAACATAAGCCATCCAGCAATAAAACTAACTCCACCTAATGGTGTAATGGGTCCAAACCATTTAGCACCAGTTAAGGACAAGCCGTACAGACTACCCGAAAATAAAATTATACCACTTAAAAATAATCGGTTTGCCCATAACAATTTTTTATTGTCTGTCCGCCACTGTGCTGCAACTAGCGTAGTCACTAATATCCCAATGGAATGAATCATATGATAATGAACCCCTGTTTTAAAAGTTTCTAACGATTTTGGACTAAGCATGGAACTAAGGATATGTGCCCCAAAAGCACCTAATCCAACTGCAAGTGCCATTAAGACGGCACCAATAACAAAATATTTCTTTTGCATCCTCTTATCGCCTCCCTAGTGAATTACTTTGCCAGAACCTTTATAAAAATGCAACGGAACGAGGATTAAAATAGTATAATAATAGAAAATAGCTACAAATCGCTTTTTTTGGTAAAATGAAATTTGATATATTTAAAAGGCTCTATTCAGAAATTAGTGCTTGACAATAGGATTCTTGTAGCTACGCTCCAGAGCGTTCTTGCGATTGTTGTTAAAATCATATTCCTATTATTGAAGTATATTTATGGATGGAATTTGATTTTAAGAGACAATCTTCAGAATCGTTCTATCTCTTCGCTAGTTTGGGTTAGCGGTCAAGCACTGATTTCAAGATTGAGCCGTTTAGAATATGCTTTTGCTAGGTTAAAACTGAATCATCTAATTGCTAAGGAGATACTTATGTCTAAAACTAAAATATTTACAGACAGCACCTCAGATTTACCGTCATCTTGGGCATCTCAATATGATATTGGTATTGTTCCGCTTTACGTTGTTTTTAATCAGGAAAGCTATAAAGATGGAATCGAAATTTCACCTAATGATATTTATAAAAGAGTAGCCGAAAGTAATCAATTGCCAAAAACATCTGCACCAACACCTAAAGATTTTATGGATGCATTTGCACCAGTCATTGAGCAAGGCCATGATATCGTGTATATCAGCTTATCCTCACAAATCTCATCCACGTATCAAAACGCAGTGATTGCGGCAAGCGAATTCCCAGAGGGAAGAGTACAAATTGTAGATTCACTAACGTTATGTACAGGGATATCCCTGCTAGTCATGAAGGCAGTGAAGGCGGCAGAGGAAGGAAAAAGTGCTGATGAAATAGTGACAATGCTAGAATCACTGCGTCACCAAGTAGAAACTGAGTTTGTCATTGACACATTAGAGTATTTATACAAAGGTGGTCGATGCTCAGGAATGCAGCACTTTATAGGTAGCCTTTTACAGATTCGACCTGTGTTAAGACTTGTTGAAGGAAATATTATTCCTGCTCATAAAGTAAGAGGAAAAAAGGAAAAAGCAGTTCAGCAAATGCTTAATAATGCATTAGAAAATCGCCATCACATGGACACTGATCTAATTTTTGTTGTCCATACATTAGCCGAAGAAGAGGCGCTAAAGGTTGCTGCAATTTTAAGAGAACAAACAAATGTCAAAGAGATCGCAATTGCAGAAGCAGGATGTGTCATTTCTAGCCATTGTGGACCTCATACGCTTGGACTTATGTATATTAAAAAGGATTAACATCATACACTTTTGTTACATATCCTCTCACAGGGACGAATATACTGATGTACAGTGATTGTACATCGGTAGTCACCCTAGGGAGGTGTTTTTGTTATGTCATCATCTTCTCGTAGCCCCTATAGCTTTATCGTCTCAAGAGAGGACTGGTCTTTGCATCGCAAAGGTTATCAGGATCAACAAAGACATCAGGAAAAAGTCAGAGAAGTCATCAAAAATAATTTACCTGACTTAATTACAGAAGAAAATATTATACTGTCAAATGGTAAGCAAGTGATTAAAATTCCATTACGTAATTTGGAGGAATATCGGTTTATTCATAATTACCAAAAGCACAAGCATGTTGGTCAGGGAGATGGTCATAGCGAAGTGGGTGATATTTTAGGCAAAGACACCCCTAGCCCAGATAAAACGCAAGGTGGGGAAGCGGGGAATCAACCTGGCTACGATGTTGTTGAAGCTGAAATCGAGGTTGAAGAAATTGAAGACATGATCTTTGAGCAATTTCAGTTACCTTTTATAGAAGAAAAACAAAAGGATGAAATTGAAACGATCTCGTATCAGTTTAATGATATTCGCAAAACAGGTATTTTTTCTAACATCGATAAAAAACAAACGATACTCCATAATTTACGCCGTAATGCGCGTCAAGGCAAACCAGGCATACACGGCATTTCTCCCGAAGATTTGCGATTTAAAACGTGGGAGGATGTGGTGGAGCCTAGATCAAATGCGGTCATTATTGCGATGATGGATACCTCTGGCTCGATGGGGAATTACGAAAAATATTGCGCACGTAGCTTCTTTTTTTGGATGGTTCGTTTTTTACGGCGGCAATACCAGCAGGTTGAAATTGTTTTCCTTGCCCATCATACCGAAGCAAAGGAAGTTAATGAAGACGACTTTTTTAATCGAGGTGAAAGTGGCGGAACGATCTGCTCGTCAGTGTACAAAAAGGCACTGGAGATCATTGATGAGCGCTTCCCTCCTTCCTCCTACAATATTTATCCTTTTCACTTTTCGGATGGGGACAATTTAACCTCTGATAATGAACGTTGCGTCAAGCTCATTCACGAGCTATTAAAGCGTTGTAATATGTTTGGTTATGGTGAAGTAAACCAATACAATCGGGGAAGCACCTTAATGAGTGCTTATCGACACCTTAAGCATGATCACTTTATGCACTACATTATTAAGGAAAAAAGTGATGTATATCGTGCATTAAGCCACTTTTTTGGTAAGCAGGAAGAGGAGGTTGGAACGTGAGAACAGAGCTTGCTGAGCTAGAATATGCCATTTCAGAAATTATGGAAATTGCGGACGGCTTTGGACTTGACTATTTTCCGATGCGTTATGAGATTTGCCCTTCTGATATGATTTATACGTTTGGTGCGTATGGTATGCCCACTCGATTTGGACATTGGAGCTTTGGCAAAGCGTTTCATAAAATGAAGCTGCAATACGATTTAGGTCTAGGTAAAATTTATGAGCTAGTTATTAACTCTAATCCTTGTTACGCCTTCTTATTAGAAGGAAATTCCTTAATCCAAAATAAAATGATTGTGGCTCATGTGCTTGCCCATTGCGACTTCTTTAAAAATAACTGCCGCTTTGCCGCAACGAATCGGGACATGATTGAGACGATGTCTGCCACGGCTGAGCGGATCAAGCACTATGAATTAAGGTACGGTAGAAATCAGGTTGAGCAGTTCATTGATGCAGTAATCGCTATTCAAGAGCATATTGATCCTGGGCTCATCCAACCTCACCATATGAATAAACGCCGCCAAATGGAGAAATTAATTGAATTAGCGAAAAAAGATAATCAAGATCAAGGCGAAATTCCCCTCTTCCCACCTAAACCTGAAAAGGATGTCGTTTGGTTTATTCAAGAGTATTCGTCAACATTGGAAGAATGGCAACGAGATATCATGAGTATGCTTCGCAATGAAATGTTGTACTTTTGGCCACAAATGGAAACAAAAATTATGAATGAAGGTTGGGCATCGTATTGGCATCAACGTATTATACGGGAGCTTCCTTTATCCAGTGAGGAAACGATTGAATACGCTAAGCTCAACTCCTCTGTCGTCCAGCCCTCCACTCATACGCTAAATCCGTATTACTTAGGGCTGAAAATTTTCGAGGATATTGAACAACGTTATAACAACCCAACCCAAGAAGAACAAGAGCGACTGGGATGGAAACCAAACCGTGGCAGGGATAAAATATTTGAAGTCCGTGAGCTTGATAGCGATACTTCCTTTTTACGCAATCATATGACAAAGAAATTAGTCGAGGATTTAGATTTATACGTATTTGAAAAGCAAGGCACAGAATGGAAAATTACTGATAAAGCTTGGGAACATGTACGTGACGAACTAGTAAATAGCCGAATCAATGGTGGTTTTCCTTATATCGTTGTGAGTGACGGAAATTATATGCGCAACGGCGAGCTATTATTGCTTCACCAATACCAAGGAACAGAGCTTGACCTTAAGTATCTGGAGAGAACACTCCCCTATGTGCATGTGCTGTGGGGAAAAACGGTTCACCTTGAAACGATGGTGGAGGATAAAGGGCTGTTGTATTCGTATGATGGGGTGAAGGTGAGTAAGAGATTTCTATGATGTTTGGGCAGCGTGGCGTTTTGAAGGTTGTTTCGAGCGCTTTTAAATCTGGATTCCTCTGTTTGAAGGGGTTAGGGAAGGAATCCAGATTTTAAATGCGCCGCTCCGCTTCTCCACAATCCTTCAAACCGCCACTGTAGCTGAACATAATAAGGAAATTCCTATCTCACCTCGGAATTTAAGTAATGGTAATAAAAGATTTCAAACTTAATCTTTTATTAATTTAGTGCTTACTGTTGTTTCGTTTCATGGATGCCGCCAGCGCTCTTAAATCTGGATTCCTTTCATTGTACTATAATTTAGTAGGAATCCAGATTTAAATGCGCCCGCTCCGCTTGTCGACCTCCTTCTCAACTCCACATTAGTAGGGCGATTCCTTGTATTCAGGAATCGCCCTACTTGCTTGGAGGGATTGTACTATCCCACAATCCCTCCAAGCTTTAATAATAGGTATGGAATCTGTGTTCACT
>NZ_JBCMOR010000005.1:0-263986 GCF_050461185.1 Paenibacillus turicensis | reverse complement strand
ATATTTGTAAACGACTAAAATATTAGATTCCTTGTATTCGGAATTCTCTAGGTCGCTGGAGGGATTGTACTATCCCACAATCCCCCAAGCTTTAAAAACAGGTATGGAATCTGTGTTCACTTCGTTGCACTTTCCATATTTGTAAACGACTAAAATACTAAAAGAATAAAAACACTAGAGTTTCTTCCTCTCGGATTATCTCTAGTGTTTTTGCGAAAAAAGCTCCTTCGCTGCTGGAAATAATCCTATGCAGTAAAGGAGCTTTAGTTCAAGGTAATCACAATTATATGAACAATCATGCAATTACACGTTTACCGGATTGCAATATCTTTATAGTACCTTACTCAGGAAGTCACGTGTTCTTGCTTCCTTCGGATTGCCGAACACTTCTTCAGGTGTGCCTTGCTCTACGATTTTGCCGCCATCCATGAATAGAATGCGGTCGCCAACCTCACGCGCAAAGCCCATTTCGTGGGTTACGATCACCATCGTCATGCCGTTTTCGGCAAGTTTTTTCATGACGTCTAGCACTTCTCCAACCATTTCAGGGTCAAGCGCAGAGGTAGGCTCATCAAACAACATGACATGAGGCTCCATCGCTAATGCACGTGCGATGGCAATCCGTTGCTTTTGTCCACCAGATAGCTGAGATGGATAGGCATCTTTTTTATCCTCTAAGCCAACTGTTTTCAGTAGGTTTATGGCGATCTCATTTGCCTTTTGTACGTCTAATTTTTTCACTTTAATTGGTGCCATTGTGATATTCTCTAACACCGTTTTATGAGGAAATAAATTAAAATGTTGAAATACCATACCCATTTTTTGTCTAGACAAATTAATATTATAGGATTTATCTGTAATATTTTGGTCTTCAAATGAAATCGTTCCGCTTGTAGGGACTTCTAACAGGTTTAAACACCGTAAAAAGGTACTTTTCCCTGATCCAGATGGTCCAATTAATACGACTACCTCACCTTTTGTAATATTGAGATTAATCCCATTCAAAATTTGAAGCTTACCAAACTTCTTGGTCAAGTCATTAACGTTGATCACGACTCATCAGCCTCCTTTCGAACAAGCCCAAAATTTTAGACAACGTAAAGGTAAGAATAAAGTACATAATACCAATAACAAGATAAGGCGTTAAGCCATCATAAGTCATCGTCACGATACTGTTAGCTTGGTACATCATTTCTGCAAAGCCAACTAAGTATACAATCGAAGATTCCTTAATAATTGTAATAAATTCATTCCCAATTGCAGGCAATACGGTTTTTAATGCTTGTGGTAATACGATAAAACGCATCGTCATCCCTTGACTCATCCCAAGTGAACGAGCCGCTTCTGATTGTCCACGATCCACACCTTGAATCCCCGCACGAAAGATTTCAGCTAAATAAGCAGAGCTATTAATAATTAATGTAATTGCACCAGATTGCAGTTCAGTAAATTTAAGGTCTAGAGCCTGCGCCAGCCCATAATGAATAATAAATAATTGCACTAACATTGGTGTACCACGTAATACCTCAACCCAAATTGAACCCAGCGCTTTTAACACTTTAAATCGGGACATCCGCATTAATGCCACAATTATACCTACAATAAAGCCACCTAACACCCCGATAGCGGCTAATAATAAAGTAGATTGTAGACCGGATAAATAATAGTCTCGGTATTCCCAAAACACCTCAAATATTTTCATAAATATGTTCCTTCCTCATCCAAACTTACAATATGATCTTTCATTAGAACCGTCAGGCTTAAATCATGCTTTCATTTAAAATTCCACTATCATTGTCATACTGCTTACTCACACTCAAAATAAAACCCTCACAAACTAAAAAAGAAAATGACCTGAACCGCCATTTTCCTGTCTAGGTCATTATTGTACTACGTTTTTTATTTTTTTTCAGCTAGCTCTGTTGCTTCTAGCACAAACTGCTCAATTTTATTTTCAGCCTTAAGTCTGTCTAACGTTTTGTTAACTTGGTTCACCATTTCGGTGTGTCCCTTTTTAATACCTACCACATAACCTTCTTCTTCCGCTTGTGGTTTTGCATCTGTTATAACTAAGCCTTCTACGTTTTTGACAAAGGATTTAGCAACTGGACCTTCCATAATTGCTACATCAACTCTGCCTGATTTTAATTGCATTACAATGTCAGAGTTTTTAGCCAATGAAGTTAAGGTTGCTCCTTCGATCTCTTTAGCAATACCTTCTTGAATGGAGCCCATTTGCACCCCAATTTTTTTACCTTTAAGAGCATCTACCGTTTTGTAGCTGTCTTTATTTTCTTCTAAAGTTACAACTGCCTGCTCTGCCGTATAATAAATGTTAGAGAAGTCAATTTCCTTTTTACGTTCTTCTGTAGGGCTAAGTCCAGACAAGATCAAGTCAATCCGTTCACCTTTAAGTTCATTTAAAACAGAAGAGAAAGGCATATCCTTAATTTCAAGCTCAACACCTAAGTCCTTAGCAATTTCTTTTGCGATTTCTACATCAAAACCAACAATTTCATTTTTACCATTAGATGATTTAACTTGAAATTCATAAGGTGGAAAATCTGCACTAAGTCCAATAATTAATTTACTAGAATCAATCGTTAGCTTACTGCCACTTGCCTGACTTGTTGTTGAATTTTTAGGTTGGTTTGCTTTATCTGAATCTGTATTTTTAGCAGCTTTTTGTCCACATGCACTTAACATAACAACAGATAAAATTAAACTAATTGTAATAAGACTCCATTTTTTCATTCTTTGTGATCCCCCTACTGTAATATCAATAACCTGACTAATTATAATATAGTTTGAATATATATGCAAAGGCTAATTTCGTAACTTTTATTTACCATTAATGTTTGCTGTTTTCCTTATTTCTATGCTAAAAAATACCCTTGACTTTCCCTATAAGAGAGAGTCATGGGTATACAAGTTCTGATTAGTAAGATAATTCAAACTTTACGATTAAGATTAGACAATTTAGATTGAGCAATAATTTATCAAATTAATTTTAAATTTTTTCACAATTTCCAATCATCGATTTAACAAGCTACCTACATAACGAAGCAGTTCATTTGCACAAATCGGGCAATAGCCATGCTCATCGATAAGCCGTTTGCTAACTTCATTGATTCGTTTTAATTGATTTTCGTCTGGGGTTTTGGTTGAAGTTGTAATTTTAACGATGTCCTTTAAATCTGCAAACAATTTTTTCTCAATCGCCTCGCGCAAGCGATCGTGATGGTGATATTGAAATTTGCGCCCTTTTCGAGAATAAGCTGAAATTCGTATCAAAATTTCCTCACGAAATGACTTTTTCGCATTTTCTGAAATGCCAATCTGCTCTTCAATGGATCGCATTAACTGCTCATCTGGATCAAGCTCCTCATCTGTAAGTGGATCACGAATTTTTGTCCAATTACAAAACGCTTCAATATTGTCCAAATAGTTATCAAATAACGTTTTCGCAGATTCCTCATAGGAATACACAAACGCTTTTTGTACCTCTTTTTTGGCAAGCTCATCATATTCTCTACGTGCAATGTTAATAAAGTTTAAATATCGTTCCCGATCCTCCTTCACAATTGAAGCATGCTGATCCAGTCCATCTTTAATCGCACGAAGGATATCAAGTGCACCCATGCAGGCGACATCCTGTTTAATTAAGGCGCTGGAAATGCGGTTAATGACATACCTCGGATCAATCCCTGACATGCCTTCATCTAAAAATTCAGTTTGTAATTCCTTTAAATCTGCGTCCCTAAAGCCCTCTACCTCTTCCCCATCATATAGTCTCATCTTTTTCACAAGGTCTACCCCTTGCTTTTTACTTTCCTTTAGCCTAGACAAAATAGAGAAAATAGCTGCCGATCGCAATGCATGTGGGGCGAGGTGGACATGGTTCATATCACTTTGCTTAATGAGCTTTGCATAAATTTTTTCTTCCTCTGACACCTTTAGATTATAAGGAATTGGCATAACAATCATCCGCGATTGCAATGCCTCATTTTTTTTGTTGGCAATAAAGCTTTTATACTCTGCTTCATTTGTGTGGGCAACGATCATTTCGTCAGCGCTGATCAAGGCAAATCGCCCTGCTTTAAAGTTCCCTTCCTGCGTTAAGGACAATAAATTCCATAGAAATTTCTCATCACATTTCAGCATTTCCTGAAACTCCATCAAACCCCGATTCGCTTTATTTAACTCCCCATCAAACCGATACGCTCTTGGATCAGATTCCGAGCCAAATTCCGTAATGGTTGAAAAATCAATACTTCCAGTCAAATCGGCAATATCCTGCGATTTAGGATCAGACGGGCTAAAGGTACCTATTCCAATTCTACGATCCTCGGATAAAAGCACTCGCTCAACGGGAACATGCTCAATATCTCCGTGAAACTCCTGCTCTAATCTTAATTGACAAATCGGACACAAGTTCCCTTCAATTCTAATACCTAACTCCTGCTCAATTTGCGGACGTAAGGCATGAGGAATCAAATGTAATGGGTCTTCGTGCATAGGGCAGCCTGCAATGGCATACACTGCACCTTGCTCCGTTCGAGAGTATTGCTCAAGCCCCCTCTTTAACAAGGTAACAATTGTTGATTTCCCACCACTAACAGGTCCCATTAACAGCAATATTCGTTTACGGACATCTAACCTTCGAGCTGCAGAATGAAAATATTCCTCTACTAGCTTTTCAATCGCATGATCTAATCCAAATATTTCTTGTTCAAAAAAGGCATATCGTTTGCGACCATCCACTTCCTCGATCCCATACGATTTGATCATTTCGTACACTCTAGCATGAGCGGTCATTGCAGGCGTAGCATCCTTTGCAAGCAGCTCTAAATAGCTTTTTAAATTTCCATGCCACTGTAGTGCATCACTTTCCGCACGATAGGCTGAAATACGATCAAATATATCCATGCCAGTACCCCCTGTCATTTGTGGATTGCAGGACAGCTTTTACTGATATATGTAAAGGGCAAAATTATCTGTAAAAGTGTATTACATACCTATGCAAGGAAACAACAATACTTGACCATTTTTTAAAAGCATCTTATGTTAAGCCACATGTCATATTTGTATGCTACACTATAATGTGAACTAAGCATGGACAAGGGAGAGGACAATTTCAATTATGGCTGTTATGCATGAAAGTGAACTCTATGCACCACTTAAACAGTTTTTTGAGCAACATGGTTATACGATCAAAGGTGAAGTTCGTTATTGTGATCTCGTTGGAATGAAGGATGGAAGCGATACTCCTTTAATTGTAGAAATCAAAAAAACCTTTACGCTTGCTTTATTACTTCAAGGGCTAGATAGACAAAAATTAACCTCAAACGTTTACGTGGCGGTGGAAAAAAATCGCAGTAAAAAAGGATCTCATAATCAGCGTTGGTCTGATATTACGTCATTATGCCGTAGGTTAGGACTTGGCTTTATTACAGTCACCTTGTATAAAACAAAAAAACCACTTGTAGAGATCATGTGTACACCACAACAAAACCTTGCTGTGGATGGGCTTGCAAATGACACCGCAAATATAAGCGGTAACCTGTACGGCACCTCCCCTACTCGTAAAAGTCCAAAGAAGGCAGCACGTTTAGTCCACGAATTTAAAGAACGTTCAGGCGATTATAATGTAGGAGGAAGCTACGGCACTAAGCTAATGACCGCTTATCGGGAAAAGGCACTTCGTATAGCCCTTGTGATGACAGATGGGGCTATTATGGCACCAAGACAAGTGAAGGCGCAGAGCGGAATTGGAACAGCAGGTGCAATTTTGCGTGATAACTATTATGGATGGTTTGAGCGAATAGCCAAAGGTAAATATAAGCTTAGTGCATTAGGGCAGGATAGCTTAACCCAATATGCATCAGTCATTTCAGGCTGGGATCTCACCGCAACGACCAAAGACAGCGATAGTAACGCCAGCAACGTTAGCAAGAGCGAGCTGTAAAATCCTCTAAAATCTCTTGCAAAATGCTTATTCCTTTTTTTATGACTGCCTCTGGGTATGCAGCATAATTAAGACGAAGCCATTGCTCTTGTTGAGAAGTAACATCGTCATCATCTCTGTCTCTTCTTTCACTATACCAAAAGTCAACGCCTTGAAGCATCGCTGCCTGAAGTAGATGACGTGCTTGTAAGTCTGAACGCAGGGGGAACCAAATGTATATCCCCTCCTTTACAATGTGCCCTTGGCCAGCCATACAGCGATGCCATTCCTCACTATCCATCAGCTGTAGCATTAGTTTACCTCTTGCTTCATATATCTCCTCCAACTGTAACAGATGTGTTTCCCATGAAAATAACGGATCAGTGAGCTTGTAATGTAATCGCTGTGCAGACACAATCCCTTGGTTATCACTCATGAATTCTTCGTTGTGTTTTGCACGTGCTGTCAACTCCCTCGCCCCTGATACCCAAGCTAACGAAATATCGGGAAACCATAATTTTTGTAAGGAATACACGCCATACATAAATGGAGATTGTGAAAGTGTGATGGGATGTAGCATGGTCGTTTGATCAACTATAATGGGGATTTTGTTAGAAGTTATGAACTCTGCTATTTCACTACAATTCAGCCAATCTACAACTTCATGTGAGCCTGAGCCTACAATAATGCAAGCAGGAGTCTGGAGCTTATATTGATGCTGAAGCCATTCTAGCGGGACGGGCGATTTTATTATTTTAATTTTTGCTTTTTTATCTTTCAGTAATCTAGTAATTTCCGGAGCCAAGGGAGGAACGATCCAGACTTCTTCAGCACTTTGCATAAGCTCCGCTAATAATTGACTCCACAACTTTTCTATACTAGTAGCGATCCATAGTGTATTCATAATGCTACCATTCATAAAGTGGTTCTTAATCCACGATAACAACCAGCTTTGTAGTTCATCTCCATTTAGTCTATTTGCGCCCCAATCTCGTGGTAGCACCACACCTCCATCCCCACAATTTTGAGCAAATGAGATCATTGTCCCACGTTTTTTATGTCTCTTTACCGTTTGCAAAACATGAGCAGGCAGTTGTTGTACTAACTCGTTGAGCCACACTTCCATTTCTCCTTCCCCTCTCCCATAAAATAGGAAAACTATGTTAGCTTTTTGATAATAGAATAGGGTCATGTTAAAATAATAGCTGGAAATCATAGAGAGGTGATTGTAATGTCTTACCCTACGGAGCCTACACCAACAACTCTGGCTTCACCAAACAACAGGCGAAATCGGAGGCCTTCCGTAAAAAATGTTTTAATAACTTGGATCGTTTTAATTATTTTAGGTGCTACAGCAACAGTGCTATATAGTAACTATATGAAGAAATCGATGCTGGAACAACTCAATTTACAAATGACTCAAGAAATTAATACCATGAAAAAGGACAACGCTGCAAAAATAGAACTGCTCACCGCTCAGGTTACGGAGCTAGAGGGCAAAGTCCAGACATTTAACGAATTGCTCACCTTTACAAAGGATAATAGCAATGACAAAACGGATAACAGTAACAAGCTCTATTCTCAATTAAATGATGTTAAGAAGCAGCTTTCTAAGCTTCAATCACAAATGGACTTATTAAAATGATTGCACCACATAAACAAGTAAATCGTTTCTTCCTATTATTAGCGGGTCCCTTACTTGGACTATTCATTGGACTTGTAATTAGTGGAGTGACGATTCAATTATTAGCTGCGAATGAAAGTTTGTCTGAGCCTGAGACGTTATCCAACCAGTTAGTCAGTATTAACGAGGAGTTACAGCATTCCGAAAACTTAGCACGCAGTATAAGCGCCTCGATGAAAAAAACAGTAGATTTGTATAACAAAACGACGTCTACGATGAAATCAATTAACCAGCTATCAAAAAAAACAGCAGAGCAGCCAGAGAACATCTATAATAATCGGATTACAACAAAGCTGGGAACGCCTTATGCCAACATCCAAAGTGATAAGATTCGGATTGAGATGTACAAGGTTAAACCAGGCACCTATGAAGGTTATGCGATGAAAATCAAGCTAAAATCAGCCGATGCGATGAAAATGGTGTTAGCCAAGGACAAGCTTGGTGCAGCAGAAACGACATTGCAGGCAGTTCAGCGATCTGGCGCAGTTGCAGGGATTAATGCGGGTGGATTTGCAGATAGCAAAGGGCAACGTTATCCATTAAGCACTACCGTTTTGGACAAAAAATATGTTGGGGGCTTCGAACCTACATATAAAGATTTATTTTTTGTAGGATTAAATGAACAAGGCAAGCTCATTGGCGGCAAATTTAGTCAACAAGCTCAGCTTGATTCACTTGGCCCTGTATTTGGAGCTTCTTTTGTCCCCGTGCTTATGAAAAATGGAAGTAAAACGACCATTCCGGATAAATGGAAAACCTCACCATTACGTGCACCACGTACAGTCATTGGTAACTATAAGGATGACCAACTCATTGTCTTTGTAGTGGATGGTTATGATGAAAGAGGTGGCTCAGGAGCGACGCTAGAGGAATTACAAGGCAGAATGGTCAAATGGGGCGTACAAAATGCCTACAATTTGGATGGTGGTGGCTCCTCCTCCCTTGTTGCTAACAATCGGGTTGTAAATCGCCCTTCTGATGGCAGCCTAAGAGCCGTTCCTACTCATTTTTTATTTTTTAAATAGTGGAAGAATTCGTGGTTGTTGGTCAACCACGAATTCAAATATGAAACATGTGGAGATATATCGTAAGAGGAGTTTTATCCTCTTTAAGATGTATCTCCTTTTAATTTTATGATTACAAACTTAATTGTTTGTACTCTAATTCATTTACAAAGGTTTCTCTCAGCATAAATAAATTATATTATTTAAGGCTCAATCTTGAAATCAGTGCTTGACCGCTAACCCAAACTAGCGAAGAGACAGAGCGATCCTGAAGATTGTTTTTTAAAATCAGATTCCACCAATACATTTACATCAATTAAAAGGAATATGATTTTAACACAATCGCAAGAACGCTCTGGATCGTAGCTACCACCCTCTATTTGCTATCAAGTACTAATTTATTAATAGAGCCTTATTTAAATTACTCGTTAAAATATTATTTAAACAAATCAGGATACATTTCCTTCGCTAAAATTTCCATGCCATCAATCGTATTGTAGCCATATCCAAATAAATAATTGTATTCTACAGCGTAAATTTGCTTGTTTTTAATTGCCTTCATGCTAGAAAGCTTAGGGTTGTTATATAAGCCTTCTTTGATTTTATCAGGTGATGCTCCCCCTGTTGCTGTCCAATTTGGAATAATTAACACATCTGGGTCGGTAGCAATTAAGGTCTCTATACCCACGTCTGCAGTTTGTCCATCAAAGGCATTAGTCAGTTTAACCATCTTCATCGAATCATTTAAAAACGATTCATTCCCCGCTGGATAGACAAAAACTTCTTTGTCATCAGACATGTGTAAGTAGACAAATGTTTTTGGATCGGTAATCGTCGTCAATTTACTTTCAATACTTTGTTGTCTTGCCTGTAATTCCTTAATGTAGCTTGCTGCCTTTTCCTGTACATTAAAGATTTTCCCTACATTTTCAATATCCTTATACACAGATTCATAAGTGCTCCCAGTAACAGATGACTCTAGCACATATGTTTTTACACCCATATCATTTATGCTATCTACGGTTCCTACACCCCAGTCAGCATTGTCAAACAAGCCACCACGACCAAAAATAAGATCAGGATTAGCGCCAAGTGCAACCTCTTTGCTAATATAACCGGTACTTAATTTTTTTAATTTTTCATACTCTGCTGATACCGTTTGGTCTGCTTCCCCAAAATCAGCACCAACAGCAGCTATTTTATCAGCTAAGCCTAAATGTAACAGTAGCTCTGCGGCAGGCTTCGTTGTTGCCAACACTCTTTCTGGCGCCTTATCAAACACTTGCTCTTTCTTTTCCCACGTCGTTCCACCTTCAACTTTTTTAAAGTTTTGGATGGTAAGTGGATAACTTGTTTGTGTTGACTCCTTTTGTGTATTGCTAGCTACATTACTATTTACTTGTGTTGTATCCGTTGATTTGGTGTCATTTTTGCTTCCACAAGCGCTTAATACAAATACTGTTGCTAATAGAGTTGCCGTTAACATTACTAGATTTCTTTTCATGAAAATGTTCCCCCTAAATTAAATTCCGTATGCAAAGCTTAAACCTTTTGTAACTGGATTAATGTACGTTTGACATTTAACTTGATAAAGTGACTCGATTGTTTTTGGTGTTAATACCTCGTTAGGTGCTCCATGGGTATAAACTTCACCGTCTTTAATCGCATACAAATAATCGCAATAATAAGCGGCAGTTTCTAAATCGTGTAGAGCAGCTAGCACACCAATGTTTAAACCTTTTACACATGACAAAATTTCAAGCTGGTATCGAATGTCTAAGTGATTTGTAGGTTCATCCAAAATCATAAATTTCGGCTGTTGTGCGATCGTTCGGGCTAAAATTACTCGTTGCTTTTCCCCCCCAGATAAAGACAAGAAGCTACGATCCTTGTATGCTACTAAATTAGTTCTAAGTAATGCATCCTCTACAATGTCATAATCTTCTCTTTTATCGCTTTCCAGCATCCCTTTATGTGGGGTTCGTCCTAACATGACCATCTGATGCACCGTTAAATCAAAATGCATTTCATTAAATTGGCTCACCACCCCTAATTGCTGAGATACTTTTTTTTCAGAGGTTTTCAGTAGATCAAGATCACCTAAAAAAACAGTTCCATTTTGGGGCATTAAGCTTTTATAAATACTTTTTAATAAAGTAGATTTGCCACAGCCATTAGGTCCTATTAACCCTACAAATTGCTTTGATTTGACCCAGACTGAAACGTTTTTCACAATCTCCTTTTTGCCAAGCGTAATTCCGATTTCGTTTGCAGTTAATTCCATTGCATTACCCTCCGAAATTGTAGCCTTTTTTAACAATCATATAAATAAATAATGGCGAGCCAATGACAGAAGTAATAATGCCAATGGGTAACTCGACATTTTGGATTAGCGTTCTGGATAAAATATCTGACCATATTAAAAATAATCCGCCTAACAAGAGTGAGGCTGCCATCAATTTGCGGTGATCTGCACCAAATATCCCTCTAGCAATATGCGGGATAATTAAGCCAACAAAGCCAATCATACCTGAATACGCAACCATCGTGCCGGTAATTAATGCGGTAGCAATCATATATATTTTGCGGTACACACTTAAATTAATGCCTAACGTAACAGCGGACTCATCCCCTAACAACATCGTATTTAATACACGGTATTGGGAGAGAAATAAAATCACACCAACAATAATGACAGTCGCAAGAATCGGCGTTTTGTCCCAGCTTGCAGATGCCAAGCTTCCCATTGACCAAAAGGTAACCGATTTAATTCCTTCAGCATTGTTAGCAAAATAAACGATTAGACTTGAAAATGAACTACATAAAGCCCCTATCACCACACCTGACAAAACGAGCTTCACAGATGTTGCTTTGCCGCCAATGCTAGACAAGATCAGCACCCCAAAAGCAGTAATTAATGCACCTGTAAAAGCGCCAAATGCGATTCCAAATTGCGATAGTATTGCACTACTGCCAAATCCAACTAAAATTGCAAAGGTTGCCCCAAGTGATGCCCCTGAGGAAATGCCAAGTATGTATGGATCAGCAAGTGGGTTTTGGACTACCGCCTGCATAACGACACCACATAGAGATAAGCCTACTCCAATCAATAAAGCGAAGATAACTCTAGGCATACGAACCTGCAAAATAATATTTATAAACGATGGGTTCTCAATATGCTCTAATGAGCCAAAGTGCCCGTTAGTGATGGAATGAAGCATAATATTCATCGCCTGATTAAAGGGAATATGAACTTGTCCAATCGACACAGAGAACACTGCTGAAACTGCAATCAGACACAATAAAACAAAAATAAAAATATATGACCAACTACTAAACCTTTGATCTACGTGTGGGTTACTCAACAATCTCACCTCCTTATCCATTTACATAACTGATACTGATAATCATTATCATAATATACGATGAATTTCCTAAAAATACAATCCTTAAAATGAATTTTTCGTTATTTATAACAAAGAAAAAGATATCTCCATTGCCTTTTCTGGCGTATGGGATATCTTTTTTATGTTGCATTTTTATTCACTCTTAACATCAAATACGTATCTTAAATTTTTACTTGAGCTAAGCTTGCGCCTTTAACAAATAATCGCTCAATTGCCTTCTCGACTGCTGGATCAGCAACTAAAGGTGGGGCTTGGTGAGGCTTAGTACGAGCATCTATAATCATTTGGTCACATCCCCAATGCTTGAAGCGATACCCGCTATTCACACCATATATATCGTGGGATGGATTACTTCTTGTAAAAGTGACCCATAGGAAGTTTTTTAAATTCTCACTAAGGAAAGAAGCATCATCACACAAAATGATCATTGGACAACCCTCAAGGCCTCCTCTGCTTGCTAATTCTTGCCCTAATGTATTCAACTCATTTTGCTCATTTTTATTATCTGTAAAGGTCGGTCCTTGTAGTGCCACAATACCTGGCATCACCAACTTAGCAGACTCATAGCCACGAAGCTGTTTTAATGTACTTGGCACCTCTGTGCACAATGTTCTTTTTTGATCGCCATAAGCTGCAAATACGACTTTACTTCCTTGGTTTAATCCAGAACCGGAATAATCAAGCGTATCGATGGTCGTATTCGTATGGAAATGAAGATCGCGATGCAAATCCATTCGCTCTAAAATATACGTTAAAAAGTGCTCAATATTGTGTGTGCTTAGTTTTTGATCCTCTTCTGCGGTAATAAATAAATATTTTGCTAAACTAAGCTGACCCGTTCCCAAAACTCGATTAGCTAATGTTAATAGCTCTGCGGGTTGCTTTGTTTGCTGATAAGGTGTATACCGCTCACTTCCAATTGCAAATAACAACGGATGAACCCCAGCAGCATCTACCGCATGTACTTCTTTTAGCCCAGGGATTTCTTGACCAATCGCATCACCTGTAATTTCATGAATTAATTCACCAAACGACGTATCCTCCTGCGGTGGTCTTCCTACTACCGTAAATGGCCAAATCGCATTTTGTCTCGCATATACTTTATGCACCTTCATTACAGGGAAGGGATGAACAAGACTATAGTAACCTAAATGATCACCAAAAGGGCCTTCAGGCTTAGTGCCTTCAGGATATATTTCGCCTGTAATTACGAAGTCAGCATCATTACTAATGCAATAGCCATCCACATAGCTATAACGAAAACGACGTCCTGAAAGCAAACCATTAAAGGTCATTTCGCTTAACCCTTCAGGAAGTGGCATAATTGCAGCTATCGTATGTGCAGGTGGGCCTCCTACAAAAATACTCACCTTTAGTGGTTTACCTTGCAATGTAGCTTTATGCTGATGGACACCAATCCCGCGATGAATCTGATAATGCAAGCCAACCTCATGATTTAGCTCATAATCATTGCCGTCTAACTGAATCCGATACATTCCTAGATTAGAATTCATAATGCCAGGATGCTCTGGATCTTCAGAGTAAACCTGAGGTAGCGTAATAAAAGCACCACCATCCATCGGCCAATGCTTGATCATAGGTAAATCAGATATGTTAATTTCCTGTGCCATGACGGGACGTTGTCCCCCCTTTTTCCAAGGCAAGGCATGAAGAGCTGAAAATGCCGTTTTTACATGCTTAAAAGGATTTTTTAAAGCCTGCATCGGATTACCTCTTAAATTAATGACAGATTGCGCAGACTCAAGTGTATCTCTAAACATAAATTTACTACGTTCCATTGATCCAAACAAATTAGAAACGGCACGAAATTTAGTACCCTTAACATTTTCAAATAAAAGGGCAGGACCCCCAGCCTCATACACCTTCATATGAATGGCAGCCATTTCAAGATGAGGATCTACCTCCTCCTTAACTCGGATTAAGTGACCATGTCTTTCTAAATCATTTACACAATCCTCTAAACTGCGGTACATGCCATAAGCTCCAATCTATCTTGTATTTTCATTAGTAAGAAATTCAATAATATCTAGTCATTCATTGCAAATATTAGCTTTAATTAAGCTATCTATTTAAGTTAAAAGGAATTCATAGATGTTGTCAAATGAGCTAGCTTTAAACAGACACTGAAAAAGCAAAAAACGCACCCAATTTCTTGGATGCGTCACATGTGTAGCATAATTCACTTACATGAATATTATGCAAATTGGTTCATTTCAGTCATACACTGAGAACAAATCGTACGTTCCTTAAATTCAGAAACCTCTACCATTGAACCACAAAATACACATTTAGGGCGATATCTTTCAAGAATAATATGATCTCCTTGTACTAAAATCTCTACAGGATCTCCTTCATTCATTTGATATCTTTTACGTAAAGATTTAGGCAACACAATACGCCCCAATTGATCTACTTTACGAACCACACCAGCTGGTTTCATAATTTTGCACACCTCTCCTGTTATAATACACAAATATGTAAAATAATTAGTAAATCGATCTTCCTATATTTCGCCATTAATTTCTTAATTCCTGCTACGTTTCGACAAAAATTGTGAATAATTAATTCATATTTTCAAAATTTAACTGTCTTAGCGCCTCATATACAACAATTGCAGCAGAATTCGACAAATTTAGCGATCGAACCTTATCTGTCATTGGCAAACGCATCAAGGTATCTGGATGATTTTGTAAAATTTCAGGTGACAAGCCTTTGGTCTCTTTTCCAAAGACAAAAAAGTCCCCATCCTGAAACGTAAAGTCACTATATCTTTTAGTTGCTTTTGTAGTAGAGAAAAAGAATCTGCTACCTTTATACTTCTCTTCTACCTCAGCAAAAGAATCGTGATATTCAATATTTACAGCATACCAATAATCAAGACCTGCCCGCTTTAAAGTGGCATCATCTGTACGAAAGCCAAGTGGTCGTACCAAGTGAAGATGGACGCCTGTTGCCGCACATGTTCTTGCAATATTCCCTGTATTTGCGGGAATTTCCGGTTCAACAAGTACAATATGTAAAGCCATTTTCTTATTCACCCCAAACCTATAGTTGCAAATTACTACATTTTAATGCAAAAACCTTTCGCCGTCAAACAACGAAAGGTTTTAAGTGTTTTTCGTACAATTTTTATGGCTCAACATATTAATCAATGCTTGACAACAGAGCCCAAACTAGCGGAGAGACAGAGCGATTCTGAAGATTGTCTCTTAAAATCAAGTTCCATCCATAAATAGACTTCAATAAAAAGGAATATGATTTTTACACAATCGTAAGAACGCTCTGGATCGTAGCTTCTAGCCTCATGTCATTGTCAAGTACTGATTTAAAAATAGAGCGTTAATAATTAACCATTTTTTTGTTGGAAACGATTCATAAAATCAGTTAAGGCTTTCACACTGCTGTAAGGTACAGCATTATAAATGGAAGCACGAAGTCCCCCTACACTGCGGTGTCCCTTCAAGCCAACAAAACCTTCTTGCTCTGATTCCTTCGCAAACTGCTTTTCAAGCTCCTCAGAACCTAGACGGAAGGTGACGTTCATAATAGAACGGCTATTCACATCTGCACAACCACGATAGAAGCCACCACTTTGATCAATCGTGTTATAAAGCAAGCTTGCTTTTTCATTATTTTTTTGCTCAACCCCTTGTAAGGAGCCTTGCTCTTCAATCCATTTGAGCACCTCATTGATCATATATACGCCAAAAGATGGTGGTGTATTGTACAAGGAATTGTTATCTGCATGTGTATCGTAACGTAAAATAGTGGACAAATGAGACGGTGAATTTTGCACCAATTCCTCGCGCGCTAATACAACCGTTACACCGGAAGGACCCAGGTTTTTCTGAGCGCCTGCATAAACAAGCCCAAACTGCGATAGATCAAATGGTCTACAAAAAATATCACTAGACATATCTGCTACTAATGGGATATTACCTGTGCTTGGAAAATTATGAATTTGTGTTCCTTCAATCGTTTCATTAGAAGTAACATGAAGATAAGCCGTATTTTCTGGCAAATCAAGCTGGCTTAAATCAGGCATCGCTAAAAATTTTTGCTCTTCAGAAGAAGCAGCGACAAATGTATCACCAATCAGCTTCGCTTCTTTAATCGCCTTATTTGCCCAGCTTCCAGATTTCACATAACCAGCACTTTTACCTGCTGTTAACAAGTTCATAGGTACCATCGCAAATTGGGTAGATGCCCCGCCTTGTAAAAATAATACCTTGTAGCCTTCAGGGTTACCAAGCAAATTAAGCAAGCGGCTTGCCGTCTCATTATGAACTTGCTCATACACTGCACCACGATGAGACATCTCCATAATTGACATTCCTGTACCCTGATAATCCACAAATTCAGCTTGTGCGCGTTCCAACACTTCAAGCGGCAATGCCGCAGGTCCAGCATTAAAATTATAAGCTCTCTTACTCACTGCTTCCCCCATCCTCTCATCTGTTTGTTTCAACAGTTCATGTTCAATCCTTCTTGTCCACATTTGGATAAACATAATGATAGCAACTATTTCTGGCTTCATCAAGAAAATATTGCATTAAAAGAGTAATTGTTTGCAGAATTGACACATTAACGCTTTATCAAGGCAGAGAAATGAAAAAATTCATAGCTTCGTGTCCACTTATACACATCGCCTGGCGCAACCTCAATCTCAATAAAGGTTTCTGGAGAGATAACATGCCCACTCCCCCAAACCGCAACATTTTTTAGTGGAAATTGACTTGTCTCACGCACTCCGACACCACTTGGCTGGTGAATCAATTCCCATAACCAAGGAGATTTTAACTTCGTTGGTGTATTAGAGCGAAAATAAAAGGGAGCAACTGCTGGCTGTTTCCACGAGATTAGAGTGCTAGTTTGCTGCTTAGTAAAAATAAGATTTTGGATCGTCTCTGGATCATCATAAGTAGGTTTAATTTGAAAAGGAAATTTCAGCATATACTCATCACTAACAACATGGTTATCAATACCAATAAAATTATGACAATATTCTGTTGTGTTCAGCTTTAAGTCTCCTACATTATGCAACTCGTAGTGAATGTGTAATGAATTTTCGACTAGGTTCACTTGTTTTTTAAGCTGAAAGGCATAACCTTGGCAAGGTTTAGGTAAGCTAATAAATTTAATTGTTGCAGCATTAATCTGCTCCACGATAACCTCATATGGCTCAATAGCGTAAGGAAAATCAAATTGATATTCTCGATTATCTGGTTTAGTTAGTAAGCCAACGCCTATTTTTGAAAATTGCTGAGTGGGTAAAATTTCATCATAACCAATCGCCTGAGATATCCCAAACTCATTACATAATCCTATTCCGTTTGTTCCTTCACCTGCTATTAGACTTTCAGGCACACAATATTGATGACTCCCGTCTAATAGCTCAATTCCAGTAATAAAACCAGTCCAATCAAAACGTGCACCTTGATATTTTCCGGGAAATGCAATGTGCACAGCTAGCCTATCATTCATAAGCTGGTAGGACATGAGCATCGCTACCCTTTCATTTAAATTAACTATTGACGAGCTTCAGACCCGCTCTAGCTTCACCTTTAACGTATGGGTATGACCTGCATCAAGCTCAGTAAATAAGACACGTGGAAGAACACATTTGAATTCAGAGTTCACCTGCTCCTGAGGCAAGCTGCTTACTTTATTGCCATTCAGCATAATTTCATGTTTATTAATTTGATATTTACCATAATCAAGCCGTTCCTTATTTTCATATTCGATACGTAATTTCCGATCTCCAAATAATGTTTCTACTCTAGCGATTCCCTCTTCATCAAATTGCTGTGCTAGTAGCTTCGGCTCTAACTGCAAATCGCCATAAAGCCCCTTCACACCATACACCTCTGTTAATTCAGTTAACAATAACCAGCTTGCAGAACCCGTCAAATACGTGTACATCCCACGTCCCTTGGCGTTAATATATTCTGGAACACCAGGATACATCCGACTGACAGGAAAATTAGCAGATAACTTGTAAATAGAGTTAAGAACGTCATACCCCTCTTGAACAAAACCTCGTTTATAAAGTGCATTAGCATACATCACGGTCATATGACTAAACATCGCACCATTTTCTTTATGCCCAAAAGCAAAACCAAACGCTCTACCTAAATTCTGTTGAATCTCTCCAAAATTAGAATTTAACCGATAACCAATATCATCATCCTTTAAATAACAATCCACAGCAGTAATTATTTCTTTAACTTGCTCATCTGTTGCTACACCGCCCATAATCGGGAATACCTGACCTGTTAGGGTCATACGAACCCCGTTAGGATGATCCCCCTCTACTCGTTTAGCATCGTTATTATAATAACCGTTATACCAGCTGTATCCTTCCTGATTTCCAATCCACTCATTTGTACGAAGATGTTCTGTTAACCACATTGATTTCTGATGAAGGTCATTAGCCACCTGAACAATATCCAATTCAAGCTGTTTGCCACTTATCGAAGGCATTAGGCTATCATAATAGCATTCAAGCAACGCTTGCTTCGTCTCAATACTGTTATAATCGATAGGGCGAGACAACGTATCTAGTAAAATGGTCATCTCTTCGGCTAATGCAATTTTCTGAACGTTACTACGATCATGCAAATCTAGTAATAGCTTAACGATTTCTTTTAAATTACTAGCATAAAAAGCTGTAAATGCCACACTTTCCCCTTGATCTGCACCAAGATCCAAGCCATCATTCCAGTCTGCGCCCTCTAGCTTAATATTTCCATGCTTACCTACATGAAAAAATGGAGTTATATTTTGCAATATCATATGTTCAATAATTGTTCCCTTATATATATGTCCATGCTGATCTACCAGCTGATTACCTTGATTTACATTCCATTCTTTATCCTTCACCTGACAACGTCGATGAAAGGCATCACTAAAATACGTCTGCGGCTGAAGCAATATATCTACATCACCAGACTGATGAATATACAGTAGTGTAGTTAATAGCGGCCATGCGCCATGATCCATCCATACTCTTGGTATGTTGTTGCGATCAGCAATAAATTGACCTGGCTGACTCCCAATAATTGTTGCATTACTACCATCAATACGGACACCAGCATAATTATTAATTAGTAAACTACGTACCTCTGCTGGCTCCATCACCATTAATGCTAAACAATCCTGCCACAAATCACGCCAGCCACGACCCCCACGTCCATAATCATGATAAGGTAAAAAGGAGTTACCATACAATCTTCTCAAAATAGGCTGAATTGTGACCCATTTCAGCCATAAATTATAGTCAGAATCACCAGATTGGAACGACAATACGTCTAGCTTATCATTCCAATATTGTTCTGTTAATGTAAGCCAACTATCAAATTGCTGTTCTGATAAATATTTATTTCTTAATTCATGCCCTTCAATATCTCCATCAGCAATCATCATCATCGTTATATAGCTTATGGACTGTCCTGGAGCCAACTCTACTGTAGCAAAACGCAAACCACCTACCGCCTCATACCCCTCAATAACTTCCCCTGTATGTGCAGTTGGCTCCATATTAGCAACAACAGCCTTAGGCCAACTAAATGTGCCACCTTCACCAATAAAATCATCTACGATTGGAAAAAAGCCAATAGGGCTTTTCCCCTGACCTTCTGCCCCAAGTACAGTATAGGTTTTATGATTCACCCGATGCCCACGCTCATCAAAGGATAACGTTGGTTTAACGGTGATGCCATACGATAAGGTATATATTCGATGAAGCAATGAGGTGACGTGTCGATGATCACGTAAATCATCCGCAGACCGAGCATACAATGGGATGACAGAGGTTGGCGTAAACGTAATTGGCGCTGTAGATGTATTTGTAATTTTCACCTTCATCAATTCAACTTGATCCTCACTTGGGGGGACAATATTGGTTGTTTCAGCTTCTAAACCAAGCCTTTTATGTTTTCTCTTAAGCTTATGCCAGAGAAATCCAGCCTCAATCTCACTTTCCTCCTCTTGCCCACTGAATTTTAACCCTTGCTGCTGTGCAGAATTCCCACTAACAGACCATGCCCCTTCACCCTCAACAAACAGCCAAAAGTTTCTCGCTGCGTTGGAATTATGAAGGGATTCTACAGAGATCGGCTCCATTAAAAATGTGTTATGTCCCGAGGTAATGCTACCATGAAGTGTAGGTGTGACCGCTGACATCATCCCTGCTTCATTCACAAGTGGAAAATACAAATAGTTACTTTTGTCCCCATGCTTTAATTGAAAAACACCATGGCGATCCTTAAAGCGCCAGCTTTCTTGTTTCATTTGCCAATCCTCCAATTTTAAAATATATATAGTTTTCCGAAAATATTTTCGGATATTATGCTTAAAATTTAATATTTTTACGAAAACGGTTTCGTTAGTGAAATTATTACACTGTTTTTTTGTTTTGTAAAGTTATATTTGCTACAGTTTTCGGGCCTGCTGCTCCATCTTGTTTCTCTCTTGTTTCCCCCTTATTTTTCAGTTGTTTTTCGCTTATTTGGAGCTATATATTTCCTCAAATGCTTTACAAAGCATTCATTTTAGTTTTTAGTTATACACTATACATTGACGTGATAGTTCAATTAAGGTACACTAATTTACGAAAATTTTCGTAAATTTTATTTCTTTAAATAAGTAATGACAAATTTACTTTTTTAAAAAAAGCTATCTTATACTTGTATTAGTTGAGTGTACTACTTGTGATGGAGGAGGGTACTATTGAAAATGAATATTAAAAAAATAGCTGAGTTAGCAGGTGTATCCGTCTCTACCGTCTCAAAGATTATTAATAACTATAGTGATATTTCAGAGGAGACAAAAACGAGGGTTCTCCAAATTATGAAGGAAACCGGTTACGTCCCTTCTAATTCAGCTAAAACATTAGCAACTAAAAAATCTAATCTCATCGGGGTCATTTTTGCCGGAAAATTAAATGTTGATTTCACACATCCCTTTTTTATCGAGGTGCTTAACTCTTTTAAGAAGCAGATGGGTGTATTAGGTTATGATTTGTTATTTTTTTCAAATGAAAAGTCTCATGCAGTAGACGGTGATTATTTGGCTAGATGTCGACATTTTCAAGTGGATGGCTGTATCATCGTGACGGGGCAGCAATTAGAGCCCTCCATTTATGAACTGGATCAGAGCGAAATTCCTTGTATTGGTGTTGATATCGAACTAACCGGGAAAACCTCAGGCTATATTATGTCTGACAATTTCAATATGGCTTACAAGGTAGTGGAGCACTTTTATTTACAAGGCTATCGTGAGTTAGGCTACATTGGGAGCACGATGGAATCCCATATCTCCAATATTAGAGAAAAGGGATATAAAAATGCGATTGAAAGCTTTGGCCTTACGATTCAAGATAAGTGGTTTATGAACGGGGACACATTTTTTGAGACAAGTGGATATGAAGCAATGAAAACGATGATGAAGCGTGGCCATGTTCCTAAAGCGATCTTTGCTGCTTCAGATTTACTTGCTATCGGTGCGATGCGAGCATTAAAGGAAGCTTCACTTGAGGTACCTAAGGATATCGCGATTATTGGCTGTGATGATATTGAAGCCTGTCAATATACTACACCTACGATTACAACGATTCGGCAAAACAAAGAAAAAATCGGTAAGCTTGCTGCTTTAATGTTATTTGATCTTATCAACAATCAAGCCGAAGCGAGCAATATCGTTGTTGAGCCTGAGCTTATTATTCGGGCATCCTGTGGCGGGGGAAATATGGATTAGAATAAAATAACCCGAGCTATCTACGAAACTCTATCAAGAGTTAGCATGGATAGCACGGGTTTTGTTCTGTAAACAGCACAGCTTATTTAGATAATAGATTAGTTATTAGATTTATTAGTATTAGATTACATATCGTAATATAAGCTAAATTCATGAGGATGGACACGGATTGCTACACTTCTTGCTTCAGCACGTTTGAAGTCAATATAATTAGCAATGAATTCCTTTGTAAATACGCCACCTTCAGTTAAAAATTCAAAATCTGCTTCAAGTGCATGAAGTGCTTCCTCTAAAGAACCCGGAACACTACGAATACCTGCTTTTTCTTCCTCAGGCAACTCATAAATATTTTTATCAAAAGGTCCATATCCAGCTGCCTGTGGATCAATTTTTCGTTTGATCCCATCAAGACCTGCCATGAGCATAGCGGAAAATGCTAGGTAAGGATTAGCTGTAGAGTCTGGGGTACGGAATTCAATCCGACAGCCCTTTGGTGTTACCGCAGCAACAGGGATACGTACAGCCGCAGAACGATTTCCTTTAGAATAAACGAGATTTACTGGTGCTTCATAGCCCGGAACAAGACGTTTAAAGGAATTGGTACTTGGGTTCGTAAATGCAATCAATGCAGGGGCATGATACAAAATACCACCGATATAATGAAGTGCTGTTTCACTTAAGTTAGCATATGCACCTTTTTCATAAAACAAAGGCGTGTCGCCATCAAAGATAGATTGGTGAACGTGCATTCCACTTCCGTTATCCCCAAACAATGGCTTAGGCATAAATGTTGCCGTTTTACCAAATTGAACTGCTGTATTGTGAACAATATATTTATAAATTGTTAAGTTATCTGCTGTTTTCAACAAGGTATCGAAGCGGAAGTTAATTTCAGCTTGACCTGCTGTTGCTACTTCATGGTGATGACGTTCAATGCGAAGTCCTGCATCTTCTAGCAAACGACACATCTCACTACGGATATCCTGTTGTTGATCCATTGGAGCAACTGGAACATATCCACCTTTCACTGGGATTTTAAAGCCAGTGTTTCCGCCTTCCTCAGTACGTCCAGAATTCCAAGTCGCTTCCTCAGAATCTACAGCGTAAAATGATTTATTCATACCACTTTCATAACGTACATCATCAAAAATGAAAAACTCAGATTCAGGTGCAAAAAATGCAGCTGTTCCAACACCACTTGTTTTCAGATAATCTTCAGCGCGTGTTGCAATGCTACGTGGATCACGCTCATAACGATCCCCATCTGGTGTATAAATATCGCATAGCACATTTAATGTTGGATGTGCAGTAAAGGGGTCCACATAATAGGACGTAGGGTCTGGCATCATTACCATATCCGATTCCTCAATGCCACGAAATCCTGGGATAGATGAACCGTCAAAAGCAACTCCATTCACAAATGTATCTTCATCGACTTCTTTAGCCGGTAAAGTAATGTGGTGTGTGCGTCCAGACAAATCAGTAAAACGGAAATCGACCCACTCAATTTGTTTCTCTTTAATTGTTTTAAGAACTTGCTCTGCTGACATGTGATTTCCTCCCAATCACGAACATTAGGCTATAGTTTAGGCCCTAACGTTCATCCTTTTTACGTATTCTGTCGTCATTATAAAACCGTAAAAAGCAGTCGTCAATACCCATGTCAGGTATTTTTATGTCTCATGTTAGCTTTTATAACGTTCAGTACAAACTTGTTGACAAATAGTATAAAAGTACAATTCCAGCAGTTCCCAGCCGTATTTTAAGACCCTAGCAAAAGACGATTTTTTGTTAACAATTCATACATAAAAGTATTAAAATGATAATATCTACGAGTAACAAAAAAATGTCCTTAGTAAAGGGACACTCCCTTACAAAGGACATTTTTAATTTAGATTAAATTAGAGTACAGCACTTTTTGGTGTTGAAAAGGATTTGCCAAGTAATGGCGCTAATTGTTCTAAATCACGCAACAAAGCGGCGAATTGATCTGGGAATAATGATTGAACGCCATCCCCTGTCATAGAGTTATCTGGATCGGTATGCATCTCAATTATTAATCCATCTGCTCCAGCTGCTACGGAAGCCTTGGTCATTGGCTCTACAAGCTCACGACGACCCGTACCATGGCTTGGGTCAGAGATAACAGGCAAGTGACTTAAGCCTTGTAACACAGGAATCGCCGCCAAATCAAGTGTGTTACGAGTGTATTGCTCAAACGTACGAATACCACGTTCACATAACATCACGTTAGGGTTACCACCCGCAAGAATATATTCAGCCGCATTTAAAAACTCATCATAAGTCGCACTGAAGCCACGTTTCAATAACACCGCTTTATTACATGTGCCTAATTTACGCAAAAGGTCAAAGTTTTGCATGTTACGTGTACCTACCTGCAAAATATCCGCGTATTCCGCACATACGTCAACATATTCCGGAGTCATGACCTCAGTAATCGTAAGTAATCCATGTTTTTTGCCCGCGTTAGCCATCATTTCTAGTCCTTCAACGCCAACCCCTTGGAAGCTATAAGGACCTGTACGAGGTTTAAATGCACCCCCACGTAATACTTGCCCGCCTGCTGCCTTTACAAGTCTAGCAATTTCATCAATTTGCTCTGGTGATTCTACTGCACAAGGACCACCCATAACTACAAGCTCTCCGCCACCAATTTTTACATCTCCAATTTCAATTACAGTGTTTTCTGGATGGAATTCTCGGCTTGCTAATTTATATGATTTTGATATTTTTATTACACTTTCAACATCTTTTAATTGACGTAAATGCTCCGCTAATTTTGGCTCGATGCTACCAATCAAGCCAATGACAGTCCGATCACTACCACGAGAGACATGAACTTGAAGTCCTTCCTTTTCAATCAAAGCAATAATTTCCTGTACACGCTCTTGTGGCGTTTGATTTGAAGTAATAACGATCATAATCAATCATCCTCTCATATTTAAAAGCATCACTGAAATACAATTTTTATATTATATCACATTTTCGCGCTTAGACGCTTTTATGCTTGTTTGCTTTTAAGCTTTTAATCACTAAAGTAATTCTACATGATTAACCGACATTCGTCAACAACATGATAATAAAAAGTATAAACATAATTAACTACATTAGAATATCATTTCACATAAAAAAGGACTAACCCCAATCGAGGTCAGTCTCGCACATACTTATCAAGTAAAACAATTTATAAATGATGACTCAATCTTGAAATTCCATCTATAAATATACTTCAATACAAAGGAATATGATTTTAACAACAATCGCAAGAACTTTGTGGAGCGTAGCTTCCACCCTCTAGTTGTTGTCAAGTACTAAATTTAATAGAGCCTAAATTATGACTTTTTACTTTCTTTCTTTACAGGGGGAAGCAGTTTGCTCATATTTACGGTTCTGACAATCTCCCATGTCGCAGGATTAGCAGGGTCATATTGCTCTAAGTAAGCGATAACCTCTCTAGTGATTGGGGTTGGTGTGGATGCTCCTGAAGTCACCGCTACCTTTTCAACACCTTCTAGCCATTCAAGCTTTAACTCACTTACATCAGCAATCCTATAAGCTGTTGTTCCCGCAATTTCCTCCGACACCTGTGCTAACCGATTAGAGTTGTTACTACGTGGATCGCCTACAACAATAACAAGATCAGCTTGACCTGCTTGCTCTGCTACTGCTTCTTGTCTGACTTGGGTCGCTAAGCAAATTTCATTGTGCACCTCTGCACCGGGATATTTAGCGATTAATCGATTCATAATGTGCCTGATATCCCATTGGCTCATCGTGGTCTGGTTCGTAATTACGATCTTATTTCCTTTTACGTTTAAACTATCAACTTCTTCTTCCTTTTCAATCAAATACACATGTTCTGGCGCAATACCAACTGCACCTTCTGGCTCAGGATGTCCCTTTTTACCAATATAAATAATTTCATAACCCTCTGCTGCCTTCTCTTTAATGAGTACATGTGTTTTTGTTACATCAGGACAGGTTGCATCGACTGTAGTTAAACCTTTATCTCTGGCCAATTTACGAACCTCTGGCGATACACCATGCGCTGTAAAAATGACAGTACCACTCTCAACCTGACTTAGAATTTCAAGTCGATTCGGGCCATCTAATGTAATTATTCCTTCGTCCTCAAAGGAGTTTGTAACATGACTGTTATGCACAATCATACCTAATATATAAATTGGACGGGGTAAATCCAAGTTTTTCGCTGCTTGCCTTGCCAGCACCATAGCATCCACCACACCATAACAATAACCTCGTGGCGATATTTTAAGGACTTCCATCTACTTCACCTCCATAATCTACTACTTGATTATAACTCAAATTTAAATTATATGACACAACTAGTATCACATATATAAATAAAGCACCTTTAAATAAGGCTCAACATATTAATCAGTGCTTGACAATCTTTGGGGTGGGAGGCTACGTAGCAGAGAGTGGTTTCAACCGCTGTTAAAGTCCCACTTTTTTTATAACCTGTCTTGAAATGATAAAAGTGGGGCTTTAAAGGCGGACGCTATCGCTTTTCCACCATCTCTCTGCTCCTCCGCTTAGTTTGCCTATTGTCAAGCACTGATTTTGAGGTTGAGCCTTAAATAAGGCGCTTTATTTAATTAATAATTGTCAAGCACCCCAAGCTAGCGAAGGGGCAGAGGGATTCTGGAGAAATGGAATGTTCGTCTCTTAAAACTAGATTTTTACAATCAAAGAGCAATAACTATGAAATCTAGTTTTAACAACGATCGGAAGAACCCTCTGGCTCGAGCCCTCCATCTCTATTGTTGACAACCACTAATTTTAATTAGAGCCTTAAATAAAATTCATTCTTGTCAGCAACCGTCTAATTCTTGCACCAAGCTCCCCTATTTTAAATGGCTTCGTCAAATAATCATCCGCGCCAAGCTGCAACGCGCGTACAATATCGTTTTCTTCCTTCCGTCCAGTGAGCATAATAACAGAATGCAAATCGGTATGTGGGATAGAACGAATTTTCTCTAGAACCTCTAACCCATCCATCCCAGGCATAATGCCATCAAGAAGAATTAGAAATGGTGCTCGCTCCGCATGCCATGGATCTCTGAAGAAATGCTCTCCACTCCGAAAGGAGCGGATGTCTACTGTAATAATCGCCGACAAATCTTCCGTCAAATATTGTTTAAGCATCGTTCTTATAATGGCATCATCATCAATGATAGCAATGTTTAGCTTGCGTAAATTACGACTTTGCTGGATTCCTGATCTACCAATTTCTACACAACGACGTCCACGTTTTTTTGCACAATACAGTCCATTATCAGCAATCTCAAGTATTTTGTAGCATTCCTGTTGCGTTATCGCTCGTCCTTCAGTTACACCTACTGAAAAGGTCACATGAAAGGTCTCATTAGCATAGCTAAAATCTAGCTGTGAAAATTGTTCGAGCAACGTTTCCATCCTCATTTTTACTGTTAATTCATCCATCTTAGGCATAATTAAGACAAACTCTTCCCCACCAAGACGAATAAGCATATCGTTAATACGTATATTTTCTTTTATAAATACTGCAAACTGCTGCAAAACTTGATCCCCAGTTAAATGTCCGTAATGATCATTCACTTGCTTAAAAAAATCTAGATCAATCACAGCTAACGAGAAGCAACTCGCTTCTCGTTGATAATCACGACACAATTGTCTAAAGGCTTCATCTAAGTATTTACGGTTCATTGCCCCAGTCAATTCATCCATAAACAATAATTTACCTAGTTGTTTTCGTTTTCTCATTTGTCTTTTCAGACGTGCCAATAAATCATCAATATCTAAGGGCTTATTAAGGAAATCATCTGCCCCCATATCAAAAGCTTTAATTCGACTGCTTTTTCGAGTATCTGTACTAATAATCGTTGTAGGAATTAAACCTTTACTAATACGCTCCTTTAGCGCATCAATGACTTGAAAACCATCTTTTTCGGGAATAATAAGATCAATGATTAAACTGTCAGGGGAGAGATCACAAAAGTAGCGGATGGCTTGATTCGGATTCACAGTAGCTACGACAAAAAAGCCCTCAAGCTCTAGCTTATCCTTTAAAAACTGCAACAAAACCGCATCATCGTCTAAAATAAGCACGAGCGGCTGTTGCTCAACGTGGGGAATACGCTTTAATGTCATTAGTGATTTTTCTGTTGGAGCTTGTTGCTGATCTAATTCATATGTAGCCCTCATCAGTGGAATCAAAAAATTTTGTAGGATTTGCGGTTCCCACTCTTCTATCGCTAAGCTATTCAGCTCATTGAGAAGTGATGCCGCCGTCACTGAAAGGCTAAGCATCTGCAAGGTACCCGCAGTTCCTTTTACAGAATGTAAAAAGCGACGCAATTCTGTAATAGAAATAACGTCGTTTAAATCAAACCAGCTATCCATTTGCTCATGGATGTTATTTAATAAAAGTGTAATATATTTCTGCATGGCGACTTCTCCTCGGATGACTGAACGATAGGTCGATTTAAATATGTTGAAGAACTCGCAGATAAGTATAATTCATCATACTTAAGCAGGTCAATCATTAATAACCACAGGGAGCCAGATTACAAAGGTTGTTCCTTGTCCTTGTTGTGTAAAAACTTCAACTGAACCTTGATGCTCATCAATAATCCATTTTGCAATCGCTAGTCCTAATCCTGTTCCTGGTGTCATTCCGCGCGAAGGATCAGCACGATAAAAACGCTCAAATATGTGCGGAATTTCGCTGCGATCCATACCAATCCCCGTATCCTTAATCTTAATTCCTACGTATCCTTGGCTTTCTACCGCCTCTATAACAACTTCACCTTCCGGTGTATACTTAAAAGCATTTTCAATAAAAATGAATAGCATTTGCTGTAAATAATCTTTACTTCCAACAACATGCGCATTTTCTAGCGCACTCAAATCACCTTGGAGCCATTTTGCTTGACGAGGAAGAAACTGAGCGCGCCTCACAACCTCATCTAGTAATGGCATTAGTGGTAATTTTTCCTTTACCATCATTTTGCCCGCATCCGCGCGAGCCAAAGATAACATATCATTGACCAATCTACTCATTCGTTGGGATTCACCTACAATATCATTAATGGCTTCATATGATATTTCGATCATCTTTTGAGAGTCGATATGACTATTGCCATCCTTGTTTTGATCCCACATCTTTTTAAGCAAATCAACATTACCACGAATTGTAGTTAAGGGTGTACGAAGCTCATGAGAGGCATCCGATACAAATCGTCGCTGAGTCGCATACGCATCCTCAATTTCTCGATAAAAACCTTCCGTTCGTTCAAGCATTTGATTTAACGTACCAATTAAGCGACCGATTTCATCGTTAGGTCCATCATAATCAATCCGTACGCTAAGATCGTTCCCTGTTTGAATCCCATTTGCAGCTTTTATAACCTTGCCAATCGGTGCCATAGATTTATGTGCTAGAAATAAACCAAAGGTGCTTGCCACAGCAAGCGTAACAAAAGAACCAAAAATCAATATGTTTTTCATTTGCTGCATTAATCGATTTTCGGCATTCGTATCCGCTGCAAGCTGGAGCACACCGACAATTTGCCCTTGAAATGCAATAGGACCTTCATACAGCAAATAATAGTTACCATTATCTATCATACTTTGGAATATCCCGTTAGACCCTAACTCTTGCACACTAGGAATTTTAAATTCCATTCCTCGCTTAAGCATGCCAGCAGATAGACTGGAATGACCTGTCACATAGTTATTAAGCTGCCATAATATTCTGGCATCCTCTAGCCTAATTTTTTGTTCATCCTCTATAACTAAATCCCATCCTTGAAGCATAGTCACATTTTTAGATTGATCGATTGCCTTTGCTTGCTCAATGATGCGATTTTTAACCTCTTGGAATGTATTATATCTAACAATGGCATAGATAGACCCGGAAAATAAAATTAACGTTACAGCAAGAATACTGGTATACCAAGCCGTCATCCGAAGTCTAACTGACATTAAGAATCTCCCCTTAAAATATAGCCTGCTCCCCGAATCGTTTGAATAATTCGCTTCCCGCCATATTCTTCTGTTTTTTGCCGTAGCATTGCAATATATACTTCTAATACGTTGGATTCACCACTGTAGTCATAACCCCAAATTTTATCCATAATCAAATCACGAGTAAGTAAACGCTTTGGATTTTGCATAAACAAATATAGTAGCTCAAATTCTTTAGCGGTTAGCTCTAAACGTTGCCCCGCACGTAACACTTCACGAGAATCCATATCCATTACAATATCTTCAAATACAAGTCGTCCACCTTGTCCTTCATTTTCTGACACCGTTTCTTTGCGGCGCAGTAGCGCGCGCACTCTCGCCATTAACTCCTCTAAAGCAAATGGCTTTACCAAATAGTCATCTGCGCCTGTATCTAGTCCCTTAACACGATCCTCGACTTCATCTTTTGCTGTAAGCATCAAGATGGGAACATTACTTCCTGCTGAACGCAAGCGACGGCAAACCTCAAAACCATCGATTTTAGGCATCATGACATCTAATATAATCATGTCCGGCTCTTCAGATAATAATTTATTTAGCCCTTCTGCACCATTATTTGCAGTTTGAACCTCATATCCTTCAAACGCCAACCCTCGGCGTAACATAGACGTTATTTTTTCATCATCATCAATGACAAGTATAGACGATCTCAACTTCCCCACTCCTTAGTAACGATATATTCCATCATCTCATCTTATTTTATCAAAACAAGTTAACCTTTTGCATCTTTCCCTATTATAATTACAAGAATAGTGGAGTACATAAATAGCGTATGTATACAAGTAGCAGACTACAGTGAGTCTGCTACTTTCTAACTCGTTAATTAAATTATTGGTTTTATTATTGTTGTTCTAGATTAGAAAAATCATTTTTGTTGCCAATCGTTACTTTGATATCCATTGTTTTTCCTCTACGAACAACAGATAATGTAACTTCTTTTCCAACCTCTTGCTTTTGGATATAACCAATTAATTCTTCTTTAGTTGAATACTTTTTACCGTCTGCACCTGTAATTATGTCATATGGCTGTAAATCTGCTTTGTACGCAGGTGAATTAAAAACAACGTTAGATACGACAGAACCTTCAGTAATGTCTGTTTCCATTTGTTTTGCAACTTCTTTGGTCATTGTCATTAAAGTCGCACCAATAAATGGAACTGGTTTTTCAGGTATTTTTTCGTTGTTTTTTAATTTTTCTAAAACTTCATTCACAGTAGATGTTGGAATTGCAAAGCCAATACCTTGTGCTGTAGAGCTTACCGCAACATTAATACCTACAACCTCACCATTAAGGTTAAGCAATGGACCACCTGAGTTCCCTGGATTTATGGAAGCATCGGTTTGTAATAAATGTTCATACTCACGATTTTTTTCGCCATTTTCTCCAGCAATCTTAATTCCACCACGTTCTTTAGCACTTAATACACCCGCAGTTACGGTATGATCAAAGCCTTGTGGGTTCCCAATGGCAACTAACCATTCGCCTACTTTTGTATTATCCGAATTACCTAATGGAATGGAAGGGAAATTATCGCCCTCAATTTTTAGAACCGCAAGGTCAAGCTCATAGCTTGTTCCTAACACTTTAGCTTCATAAGGTTTATCTTTATCTTGCAAGGTAACCTGAACGACGTCAGCATTGTGTACTACATGCTCATTCGTCAAAATATAACCTGCTTTATCAAAAATAAATCCAGAGCCAATGCCAGTAGGCACTAATTGATTTGGATTACTCCCTTCATTTGAGCCTTGATTTGATCTGTCATCTGTTCCTCCTTGTGAACGGTCACCAAAGAAGTAACGGTAAAATGGATCATCCCCATATGGACTAGCGGATTGATTATTTTGTTTGCTTGCCTTCACTAAGGTTTCAATCTTAACTACTGCTGCCCCAGCTTGATTTACAACATTAGTTACATCTCCTGGCTTAGTCATTGGCAATACTACAGAAGCATTTGTCGCATTAGAGGTATTTGCTGAAGCAGGAACTGCAGCATTACTTAATGATTCATCTGATGTAAATAAGTTTTGCTTATCCGCATAAACCATACCACTGAGCATAATCAGCATTCCCGCTAGTGTTCCAGCAATAATTGTCTTAAAGGAGGTTTTTCTAGGACGTTGATTGTATTGCCAGTTATTATTCCCACCATTTTGACTACTACTTAAGTTGGAGCCTGGAGTTGAATTTCTTTCTGGTGGTGTATATCCACTTGAAGTTAGGCTTGGAATTGGTTTGATCGGTTCTGGTCGTGTAATTTCTACATTTCCATCGTTCACATTCTGCATTTTTCCTTCCACAGCATCATGTTCTGAATTATAGGATTGGGACTTAAAAGAACCATAAGAATAATGATAAGAAGATCCAGTCTCTGGGGAATCTTGCGGTCTATCGTTTCCGTTAGGCCCCCAGTTTTGTTCAGGTTTATTTTTGTTGTTTTGATCTTCCATAATGCATATACCTCCTTCCCCGTTAGGGGGATTATTGATTGTTTAATTGTCTTTATTTTGTACCACGAACCTTAAATGTACATTAAAAACAATTAAAAAGGAGATAAAACAATTTATCCCCCTACTAGGCCCTGCCTATGCGCATATATAGCAAGTTGTGTCCGATCCTCCAACTCGCATTTTAAAAGTAAATTACTGACGTGCGTTTTGACTGTCTTAATACTAATATGTAATTCCTCACTAATGTCCTTGTTTGTTTTTCCTTCTGCAATGAGTAATAAAACTTCCTTTTCGCGATCAGTCAGATTAACATAAGTTTTTTGTACTGATTGTTGGCGTATGCCTCTCGTTAAGGCTTGGGCAACTTCACCAGTCATCACAGGTTGCCCTTTAGAGACACCATCTAAAGCATGAATCAATTCCTCTGCGGAGACGGTTTTAAGTACATAACTAACTGCTCCTGCCTCCACCGCCTGCACAACCAAATTATCCTCCATAAAGCTAGTTAAAATAACAATTTTCAAATTAGGATGAATCGCTACAATCTCTTTCGTGGCCTGTGCCCCATTCATGATCGGCATCATCAAATCCATTAATATAATATCAGGCAAAGGATCAAGCCTACCTTGCTTAATCATGTCTACAACTTCTTTACCATCCGTTGCCTCTGCGATTACTTCAAAGCGATTATCAAGCATTAAATACGTCTTTAACCCCATTCTGACCATATCATGGTCATCTACAATCATAATTTTAATTTTCTCACTCATCCGCTGTACCTCCCTGCTCCTTCTCAAAATTCGGAATATGCACACGTATCGTTGTCCCAGCACCAGGCTTACTGATGATTTCTACGTGTCCACCTAACTTCTCAGCCCGTTCCTTCATCGTTGATAATCCGTAGGAACCTTGTTTTTGATAGGAGTTCGAGAAGCCTTGTCCGTCATCACTAATACTTAGTACAACTTGACGTTTATCCTGATGTAAAGACAAGCTAACTAAGTTGGCTTGTGCATGTTTTACGATATTTGCAATTGCTTCTTGGATAATAAGGAATAGCTGGTGTTCCTTTGCCTCAGATAATTCACCTTGTAAATCTACATCCTTTATTCCTTTCAAACCATTTTGCCGACAATAATCAGGGAACCATTGGTCTAAGGCTTCCTCTAATGTTTTATCTACAAGCTCCATAGGACGAAGCTGAGCGATTAAAGCTCTCATTTGCTTTTGCGCTAAGTTAGACATTTGAATGAGTTGATTCATCACATTACGTGCACCATCCTCATTACTTTCTAACACCTTTGGCAATGAAGATGCCGCCATATGAATCGCGAACAACTGCTGGCTAACCGTATCATGTAAATCGCGTGCCATTCTTCTTCTTTCTTCTAATACCGCTTTTTCAGCAATTTGCTCTTTTTCTAACACATCATTTTCACCCAATAATTGAAGCAGCTTCATTTTATTTTCAACCGCTTCAATCATCGTATTAAACTCCTGATATAGACTTACAAACGTTTGATCAACAGTTTCAGGCATTCTTACAGATAAATTCCCCTTTGCAACCTGAAGCATATTAAGATGAAGAGGATCAATTCGCCGCTGAATACGTTGTCCTGCAATGTATCCTGCAATAAGTACAAAGGGGATTACCCTTGCAATATGATAAACCCAACTATATCGACTATTTACAGTGATTTCCCCGGAAATGACACCAATGTACATACTCAGTGCAGAAAGTCCTGCAGTTAGCAAAAAATAAAGTAATAGTTCCCACTTTGTATTTTTTATAATTTGACGTAACATCATTACCCCACCACATTAACTTTAATGTCGCCAATAAATGTATTGACGTTCAGCTTAATAGACTTATTCGTCTCCCCATAGTGTAACGTTTCTTTCTGGAAATTGGCCAAAAAGCTACCTTGCTTTTCACCAAGTGCATCGATATCCCCTAAAAAAGCATTACCTTGCATTTTAATTGATAAATCCATATCGTTTGGAACAAATATTTTCACATCTCCAATAAAAGCAGATACATTAATTTTAGTTTCCCCATATGGAATCTGTGCCTTGGTAAGATCAATAATCGTGTCACCAATAAAGTGAGAAACATTAGTAGGGTATAATTGGAAATAATCACGACCAAGATGAACATCACCAATGAAATTATGTTTCTCTATTTTTTTTCCATAAACATTTTTGTATTCTTGATTTCCATTGCTGTTAGACTTATTTTTGTGTCCAAAGCCTTTTTGCTCATATTTTTTAAATGGATCTTGTTCAGTTTGATGGAATTCATTTTTCTGCTCATTTTGCCCTTCTCCATAAAAGTTTTTTTCCTTAAATAAATCATCTAAGGAGGACTTCATTTCTGGTGGTGGCATATATTCATTTTGTGTAGGTCCAAAATCAAAATTATTTTGTTCCTCGTGCTTTTCGTCATATTTATACTTATTTTTGTTTGATTTTGGTTTAAATATGATTTGAATTCCCACCATAATAAGTACTGCGGCGATTAGCATATTAAAGAAAGTCGTAGATCCCATATAGATATAACCTGTGTTTCTACCAAGGAAATATAACCCGATAATAATTAATACACCGCTTCCGACAAAATTACCACCTTTAAAGCCGTTATTAATAAAATTACTTAAACCAGCAACAATTAAAATTACTGGCCAAAACGTAGAAATTAATTGTCCAATACCAAAGTTAATATAACCTGTTTGATTAAGTAAAAATAAAGCACCAAGTCCAATTAATAAACAACCCCATAAAAATCGACTAAATAAGTTTCTCAAATTAAAAACCTCCTGACAAAACATTTCTTGTTATGTATAGTGTACACGATGTAGCATGGCTTCAAAAGTGCGCCAGAGAATGAAATTCATCTCGGTCTAGAGACTGAGTTACTTGATAAAATTTAACATATATCGAGCTAAGCATAACAAATCTAACAGACAAAAAAAGCACCCTTATAAAAGGATGCTTTTTTATAGGTACCATATATTTATGGTATACAGAACGCATACTTTGACTAACCATTATTGTTGGTTTTGAGAAGTATGATTCATTGCTGCGTTTTGAGAATCTTTCACTTTTTTCTTCAATGTTGCATTTGTTTCTTCTGCAAATTCTGCATTAAACTTCTCGTTAGGTGTTTTGTATCCTGGAGAAGCTGCTGGTTTATTGCTTTGGTTTTTAGGCATTGTCATTCACCTCCATCCAATTGATCCGAGTAATGAACGAAATCTTACGATCAAGTCCTTACCCGTAAAGTATTATGTGGATAAAGGTTTGAATTTATTCAAAGCTACAATAACTAGATCACTTAAATGGCATTTTTCCATAAATCTTCGGGGATTTCTTTGCTCACTTCCATCACTTTGCCTAACTCTAAGAGCATCGCTTCGGTTAGCTTGCCATTGCCTTTACGGATAAGCTGAATATCAACTTCCTTTTTACCCCATTCCTTATATACTTGCTTTTTTGTATTAAAATATAAGTCGATTTTTTTCCCCTTTATGGCAGAGCCTTTATCTGCAACGACACCATAGCCATACCCAGGAATATAAAAAATAGTACCTAACGGAAATAACTTCAAATCAGCCGCAATGGTTGATACCGTCTTTTTATCTCTTCTTACCTTAACCCCTGAATACGTTATCCCATAGTCTGGATGATTAGGTCGTTTGCCTGTTGACTCATACCCTGAAGTATAACCTGTTGCTACAACAGTCACTGTCATAACATCACTTTTTTTAGGAGCTATTTTTTTCTTGTTAACTTGATGCTTATCTCCTTCAACTTCTTTTGCTTTAACCGCTTCAATAAAGTTAAGCTTCCCCAAGCTTGCTTGATGCTTATGTTGCTGTACATCCTCCTTTTGCGGCTCTAAACCTGAAAGCATAGGCAACAATAATAAAGTTATAGCAGCACACTTCCACATCGTAAAATGACGCATCTTAAACCCTCCCTTTTGCTAAAAGGATTGCCAGATGCGTCAATTTTCATACAATATTAATTTTTACAAGGTGTAGGATCTGTTTCCTATCTCTAAAAAATCGTGTGATTAGAAATATCGTCTTTTAACATACTCACTGCTTCATCTAATGACTTAACCCCAATGTCGCCTTCACCACGTTTACGGATAGCAACAGAGCTACTGCTTTGCTCATTTTCACCCACTACGAACATATATGGTATCTTCTCTAATTGCGCTTCACGGATCTTATAACCTAATTTTTCATTACGCAAATCAGCTTCTGCACGAACACCACTTGCTCTTAGCTTATCTTCCACTTCACGCGCATAAGCTTCAAATGCAGTAGAAACTGGAATGACCTTCGCTTGCACAGGAGATAACCACACAGGCAAGTTACCAGCAAAGTTCTCTAACAAGAATGCGGAGAAACGCTCCATAGTACCTAAAATACCGCGGTGTAATACGACCGGACGGTGCTTCAAGCCATCATCACCAACATATTCAAGCTCAAAACGTTCAGGAAGCAAGAAGTCAATTTGGATAGTGGACAAAGTTTCTTCTTTTCCTAACGCAGTTTTAACCTGAACGTCTAGTTTCGGGCCGTAGAATGCTGCTTCGCCTTCTGCTTCATAGAATGGAAGTCCCGCTTCTTCTACTACCTCACGTAGCATACGTTGTGCAGTGTTCCACATTTCATCATTTTGGAAATATTTCTCTGTATCCTGTGGATCACGATAAGACAAGCGGAAGCGATATTCTTCAAATCCAAAATCATTATATACTTGCTTAATTAAATCTAACACACGAGTAAACTCGCTTTTAATTTGATCTAGTCTGCAGAAGATATGTGCATCGTTAAGAGTCATAGAACGCACACGATGTAAGCCAGTTAATGCGCCAGACATCTCATAACGGTGTTGCATCCCAAGCTCTGCAATCCGAATTGGTAGATCACGATATGAATGCATACTGCTCTTATAAACAGTCATATGGTGTGGGCAGTTCATCGGACGAAGCACTAATGCTTCATTGTCCATTTCCATAACAGGGAACATGTCCTCTTGATAGTGCTCCCAGTGTCCGGAAGTTTTGTACAATTCTACATTACCAAGTACTGGAGTATACACATGCTGATAACCAAGACGTTCCTCAATATCAACGATATAACGTTCCAAAGTACGGCGAAGAGTTGCACCTTTTGGTAACCAGATCGGCAAACCTTGACCCACCAATTGATTAAAAGTAAAGATGTTAAGCTCCTTACCTAATTTACGGTGATCACGTTTTTTCGCCTCTTCAAGGAAATGCAAATGCTCGTCAAGCTGTGCTTTTTTCACAAATGCAGTACCATAAATACGTTGAAGCATTACATTTTTGCTATCTCCACGCCAGTAAGCTCCAGCAACACTTAACAATTTAAACACTTTAATTTTGCCAGTAGAAGGGACATGTGGCCCACGACAAAGGTCAAAAAATTCGCCTTGATCATAAATTGAAATTTCACTATCCTCAGGGAGATCACGAATTAATTCCAATTTATAAGGATCACCTAACTCTGTGAAGATTGCAATCGCTTCTTCACGGCTAACATTTCTTCTTGTGATCGGCAGGTTTTCACCAATAATACGTTCCATTTCCTTTTCAATCTTTTGCAAATCCTCAGGATTCAAGGAATTTTCTAACTCCATGTCATAATAAAAGCCATCTTCAATCGTTGGTCCGATCCCAAGCTTAACTGCTTTATTCCCGTATAAACGTTTCACAGCTTGTGCCATTAAATGCGCTGTACTGTGACGCATAATTTCTAGACCATCTGGAGAATCAAGTGTAATAATTTCTACCTTTGCTCCATCTACTAAAGCAGTGTTTAAGTCCACCACTTTTCCATCAATTTTACCTGCAATTGCATTTTTACGAAGCCCACTGCTGATGGATGCAGCTACATCCTCCAAAGTGTTGCCTTCTACATATTCCCGAACAGAGCCGTCCGGCAAAGATACTGAAATTGCCATCTTACTTCCTCCTTAGTACTGTAGTGTTTTTTACTGCAACTTAAGCTCCAAAGACAGACATTTTAGCTAGCCATATACGTCTATATGTACACAAAAAAGCCCGCCCCTGGAAAGGGACGAGCATTAATTTACCCGTGGTTCCACCCTCATTTAGCTAGTTTGTCACTACAAAAGACAAGTAACCCTTAATTGAGTATGATATAACGGTCATCACCCGTTTTTCCTTAGTAACATTAAACATGGTAACACCCAACAATGGTGTCTACACAAGCAAACATATTCAGGAAAACAGCTACAAAGTGGTAAACCAAAGCTGGTTACTGAAGGGACTTACAGCCAAGATCCCTTTCTCTGGAACAGTCCGTATCTTTGATTCATGTCTTTATCAACGCCTTTAATACACAACATTATAATATTGCGTTTTCCAAACGTCAAGCCATACGCTAATCTAAGTCATTTGTTTCCTTTAATTTGTACTTTTTTGACCATGAATCATCTGACAAGTGGTACATCCCGTACATATCTCTACACGTTCGCCAAATATACGCTTAATTGTCGTTATAATTACAGCTTGTGGCTCCATCGTATGAAGAACAATCCTCGCTGGAGATAAGGTAATTAAGGTGCTGACAATGGCATCCTCCATTTCGAGTTCCTGATCAGCAATTCGGGCAACTACCCCTTGAACATAGTTGACATTAACTTCGTTAAACTGTTCATTTAAGATGTTAAACTCACTGTCATGATCATGTACTAAATGCAATACTGGGGTAAGTGGCTCCTGGTAATAAACAAAATATTGTAGCAAGCTAATAAATTCTTCATATTGCCGATCAAGCAAATATTCTTCAATAGCATATTGCATCGTATCTTGCAATAACTGAGTATACTCCTTTAACCAAAAGGAAACAAAACCTTCGATATGAAGTAATCGATGTTGGCTAAAATAGTCAAGACAAGCTGTGGTGATTTTTTCAATTCTAAAATTACGCGAACGTTTATTTTCTTTCGTATCCACAAGCAGATCCATACAGAAATTGTACAACTTGTTAAAGTCGTCTTCTTCCTGTGCTAAGGTTTCTTTTTTAAGCATGACTCGTATTATTTCTGGTTCACGTTCATTAACAATATATTTTGCAACTGCTCTTGCTAGCTGTGACTTTTCTTCTTCATCTTTAATAAAAATTTGGATCTCATGAAAAGGCTTATTCTCATTTTGCTCCGATGAAATATGTAGCCGAAAGTGTTGTTTATTTCCACATTCCTTAGTGATGTAGGTTGCAAACTGTTGGCCTGATAATGTGTTCAAACTTACTACCCGAAATATAAACAATCCCATTTATGTGATCCTCCCTCCACTTCCTCTACAAAGTATATGGTGGGGAGCAGAGGGATATACAAAAAGGACGAATGGTAACTATTTCACTTATAAGTCATACAATTGCATAAAAACACCTTTTATTTCCTGTTTTTAATGACTTTATAACTATATAATCATACTGTTATTTATTTCCTATAGGTCAAAAAAACTAAATGAAATGAGTAACTATAATCAAACAGGGGAGAAGTTAAGATGAGTGAGAGAAATGTGGCAGTATGTATTATTTTAAGTCTTGTAACATGTGGACTATACGGGATTTACTGGTTTATTGTCATGACCAACGAGGTTGGAACATTAAGTGGAGATGATTCATTTACAGGTGTCAAATACTTTCTGTTAGGAATAATTACATGCGGAATTTGGTTTATTGTATGGCATTATCAAATTGGTAAAAAAGTTACTGAAGCCCAAGCTATTCGTGGTATGCGTGAGAGTGACAACGCTGTTTTATACGTCGTGCTTGGTTTATTTGGATTCAGTATAGTAACCTACGCATTGGTTCAGTCTGATCTTAACCAATTTATGTAATGGTCATTGTATGATGAAAATAAAAAGTAAAACATCAGGCAAATTTGTCCCTTATGCTGTAGTGACAACAGGAGGACTGCTATACTTAAAGGTCTGGTTACCACTTACAGACATTGGTATTCCTTGCATGTTTCATGAGCTGACTGGAGCTTACTGTCCTGGCTGTGGAATCACAAGAAGTTTAGCCTCTCTACTCAAAGGTGATATATATCAAGCCTTTAAATTTAATGCACTTGTATTTGTAATTGCTCCACTCTACCTACTCTATATGTATACATATAAAAGGCAATATATAAAGTTTAGCAAGTCGCTTATGAGTGTCATGTTAATAATCACTATTCTATTCGGGATATTAAGGAATTTCCCGATGTTTAGTTTATGGGCTCCTCCAGAATCGTAGCAAAAGAGCTGTTTCCTGTCTCTACCCGGGTATTATTGTCTTGCAGTAGAGAAAGAAACAGCTTTTCACTTTTCTATTTAACTTTAATCAGGGTCTCCCTAATATCAAATATTGAAGCATAGAACTAGGGTAAGTTAATCCTCCCATAGAACAAGATTAGGACTCTCATCCAAAATAGATTCATATTGCTCTTTCCAACCATACTTCATTTCACTATCAAGCTTCATATAACGCTCATATTTGTAACGGCGATCTTGCTCATCTGCCCATCCAAAATGCTTTACACGTAGCGGATGACACCAATAAGAAAAATGAGTCACTTCTAAAGGAAACCTTCCGCAATGCTGTGGTGTTTGCTTCCACGTATAATTAATTTCAGGACGATAACGCACTAAAAAAGGGCGATAGCTCTGGTGTGCACTCCAATAAGCGTCATCCCGAAAATGAGTCTCACTCCACATATCGTACAACCTAAAATATACAGCATCATAATCAGATTGTGATACAATTTCATGTAAAATATTTTTGGCATTCGGCTCAAACATTTCATCCGCATCTAGACTTAAAATCCAATCGGGATTACCGCTAACTGTTTCCCTCCATTGCTGTTCTCTAAGCTCCACTTCGTTATGAAAAGTCGATTTAGCATTTGTGATCAGTCGTAATGGAATGCCCTGAAGCAAATCTTTGCATATTTCTGCCGTGTTATCGGTACTTCCATCATCAATAATGACAGCTTCTTGAATATATTCTCGGTGCATTAATAAGGCTTTGGACAAATAGCGATCCGCTTCATTATGAACAATCATCGATAAGGTTATTTTGTTATTTAATGGATTAGCTTGTTTGGATTGATCTGCATCATTCATTACTTCTGATTCACCTCCTCAAGTCTTTTTGCCAAATAAGCTTGATTCGCTAACATGCTTGGATGAATGGGGTGAAATGATAATGCCTTTTCGTTGCATTCATTCGCTTTAACATATTGGCCTAACCGATCATAACAAACACATAGCTGCAAATAAGGTAGCCAAGTCCAATAAGCATGAATAATAAAAGCACCTGTTACGGGCGGCTTTTCTAGTTGAGTTGCCGTCGTATACCAGAAAATAGCTTCGTTTATACGGTCTTGTTCTACAAATAAAGCGCCCAACCTACAGCAAACCTCTGCTCTTGGCGGAGCAAATTCCATTGCGCGGAACAATGAACGAAATTGAAGCTCAAGCTCATTTAGATGACTGTAGCAATCAGCAAGCTTTTGACAAGCCGCGATTTGATCCTCTACCCACCCTTGCTTTGTTGCTAGGAATGCTTCATATTGTTTAGCAGCTTCATCAAACATCAAGTGATCCATCAGTTCATTTCCATAATAATAAAGATCCCTTGGTTTAAAGCTTTCTCCTAACTCTAACCGCTTTTTATAAATGCGTAAGTTACGATCGGAATACGTTTTTTCCTTTTTATGGGTGATCGAAATTTCGCTTTGCATAATATTCCCATACACTTCTAAATACTCATGGACAACACCAATCCAACGAAAACCTTTGGATCGTTTAACTAACCTGTTCCGCTTTAGGCTGGTGGTAGGTTTACCGTTGGCATCAAAGGCAAGGTTGTAGTTCATCATAACACTATCAATCTCAAAGGAAAGCTCATACTTGAGACGAATTAAGGCTTGGCGATCCTCTTCTAGAATCACATCATCTGCATCTAGCCATAAAATATATTGTTTTGTTGCCTGATCAAAGGCATAATTACGAGCAGCCCCAAAATCATCGATCCAAGCAAAATCATATATGTTTGCATTAAATTGAGCTGCAATTTCTTTAGTTCGATCTGTAGAGCCTGTATCAACAATAACGATTTCATCAGCAATTCCTTGGACCGAAGCCAAACATCTCGCGATCGTAGGCTCCTCATCCTTCACAATCATACATAAACTAATCGAAATTCCACCAGCTTCTTCTCCCTTTAGCGCACGCTTGTAGTTTTCCACTCCTTCTATGTCAGATTCCCGATAAATATGATAAGCAGGCTGACGTGTATCTACATACATAGAGATGCCAAGCGCTGCTGCACGAATGCAAAAATGACGATCCTCTCCCCAAAAGGACACATTGGGCAAACGTTTAAATCGAACTCCTTGCTCTAATGCTTTGTGGCTTATTAGCGTACATGCACCTAATCCCCCAACCTCATAAACACCTGGAACTTTCATTTTCTCTAAGAAATTCGCTGTTTCCTGTTGGGCTTGTGCTTCATCCTTTTTGCTTGGAATTTGAGAAAATGAATACTCATCCATCATCCAAACTTGAGGAAGTGGTTCTGTGTCAGGTTGCCATCTTGTCCAGAAAATATTAGAAATAATATCTTTGTCTGAAGCTTCTAGTCTGGATAGTGTGTCAGGTGATAAAACTAAATCAGAATCCACTAAAAATAAACCATCATAGCTCGCTTCAAGTGCATATTCAATGATTGCATCTTTCATTTGGGCGACTTTGTCAACTAACTCATCGTTCCAATAATGGGTGTATTCATTTTTTTGATAGGATTCAGTTGAGATATTCTTAACTATAATTGTATTGCTATGCTTTTGTTGAAACTGGTCTAGTAAATCAATTGATTCCTGTTCCTCATTGTTATCTACGAAATAAAAATCAACCTCAAACTCATTAATGACAAGCTCATCAAGTGATTCTAAAAAAAGCTTTAAAATTGAGGGAGCTTGCTTAATTGGACTTGCGATTAAAATACGGTTCATTTGATCTCCTTTCTTCAGGAAAAAGTCTTACTTGATTACCTTTAGAGTGGGCAAACAATATCCTATAGTCCAACATATGTTAAAGAATCACTATTCTTACCTTATTTAAATTATTTTTAAGGCACTCGTAAAAATAAATAAGCCCAACAATTAAATAAGCATTGGACAACACCATAAACATTTAATTATTAGATTCTTCTAAAAAATAGTTAAAAGGGAGCAATGGTAGCTCCCTTTTGTCGTATATATCAGTAATTAATGCTTAAGCTAAACTTTTAATTATTATGTTATTCTATGAATGGACCAAATAATGCCTTGTGATGCACCGCCACCTATATCAATCGGAATAGTTAATCCTGATGCATTATAGAAGAGCACAATGGTATCTCCGGCATTTAGCTCAACATCTCCGGCTATTGTAACTGTCCCACTACCTAACACTGCACGAAGTGTTAAAATGGCGAGACTTGTATTTAGAATTGGGAATAAGCCTGTTATTAAATCTGTAGCTGCTGGTGTAGTCCTACGGATAACAAAGGCTGGATTGATACCCGCTCCAAGAGAAACTCCAATGGCTGCTGTAGTTGCATAATTAATTGTAGCCTGAATTGAGTATCTTCCCGCAGTTGGAACCGTATAAATTCCACTTACTTCATTAAAATTACCACTGTCAAAATATGGTGAAGTTACAGTCCAACCAGTGATTTGAGCACTTGCATTCAAATTCAAAGTTGAAATAAATGCAGAAAATCCTTCCGTCAACACATTTGGTCCTGTCGCGCCTGTTACTCCCGTTATACCTGTTACACCTGTGGCGCCCGTGACACCCGTCGCTCCTGTGCTTCCCGTCGCGCCTACTCCTGTCGCGCCCGTTACACCTGTCGCTCCTGTGCTTCCCGTCGCGCCTACTCCTGTCGCGCCCGTTACGCCCGTCGCTCCTGTGCTTCCCGTCGCGCCTACACCTGTCGCGCCCGTTACACCCGTCGCTCCTGTGCCTCCTGTCGCGCCTACACCTGTCGCGCCCGTTACACCCGTCGCTCCTGTACTTCCCGTCGCACCTACACCTGTCGCTCCCGTTACGCCCGTCGCTCCTGTGCCTCCCGTCGCGCCTACACCTGTCGCGCCCGTTACACCCGTCGCTCCTGTGCTTCCCGTCGTTCCTGTTCTTCCTGTCGCTCCAACTAGACCGACTCCTGTAGCACCTGTAGCCCCAGTACCTCCAGTGACACCGACTCCTGTAGCGCCTGTTACGCCTGTCGCGCCTGTGCTTCCTGTCGTACCTGTTCTTCCCGTAGCTCCGATTAATCCTACGCCTGTTGCTCCAGTAGCTCCTGTTGCTCCCGTCGTACCAATTACTCCTACTGCATCAGCAGACATCAAGATGACACTATCAACTAAGATGCCACCCACCGATGGATCAGGAGCCAAACTAAACGATATCTGTGCCATAGCAGCACCCGCTGGGACAACAGAAGTGACCGCTTCAACGGTCTGCCATTGTGAGTTAAGAAAAAAGCCCTGTGGTACAACTAAACTCAAACCAGCTCCTAGGTAAGACAAACTACTATTAAAATAATTAACTGTAATAACTACTGCAGGACTTACACTAGTTGAAGGCGTTTTTGTTAATGAAGCAGACACAAACAAGCCTTCACCAGGTGTGACAGATACGATTTGCTGTAACGATGTTGATGGAGTTCCCCCTAGTAGTTCTACACTTTGAATACCCACTTTTCTATAAGAGTTTAATGTTGCATTTACAAAGGACCATGAACTGAATCCCGAATCAAAATAAGGATTCAAAAGCCTGTTTCTTAACTGAATTGGCATCTAATCACCTCTCGAATTATTTTAAAATATAAGCTAACACCAAGGACGTTTAAATCGAGAGGGAATTCAAGTAATTCTTTTAACAAAAGCTTTGATTCATTTAAGTTTTTATATTGGCATCCAAGGCTAGCTTATATGTTCAGAATTGAACTATTCTAACCTTATTCAATTTTCTGTTTTTAATCACTAAAAAAGGAAAAAATAATTATTTTTATGATGACTTTACCAAGTCATCACAAAAAAGGCTATCCTATGTAGCTTTTTACCTACAGAGAATAGCCTTTGACTGATAGTTATTATGTTAATGTTACTAAAGAGGAAGCACTCTTAGTTTTGCATTGTAAAATCACGTTCAATTGAAGCCGCTTCGTCATCAAATACACGCAATATATCATATTTAGTGTTTCGCTGTGCAGGAACTTTACCTGCTTCACGAATAATAGACAAAATAGATTCAATATTCACTTTATAAGTTGCGCCTGCAGAGGACACCACATTTTCCTCAATCATTGTACTACCAAAATCATTACATCCATAACGAAGTGACAGCTTACCAATCTCAGGTCCCATAGTGACCCAAGAAGATTGGATATTTTTAATATTATCTAGCACAATACGACTAATCGCTACTGTTTTCAAATACTCCTCAGGTGTTTGTCGTTCAAGCTTCAAATTTGTATTATCTGGTTGGAAGGTCCATGGAATAAAGGCAAGGAAGCCCTCAGAATCATAACCATTTTGAATACATTCATCTTGTGCATCACGAACACGCATAAGATGAAGCGCTCGTTCTTCCATAGACTCACCTAAACCAATAACCATCGTCGCTGTCGTGTTCATCCCAATCCGATGGGCGGTTTGCATGACATCCATCCAGTCTCTCCAAGAGCCTTTAAGTCGGCTAATCTTGCGACGAGTGCGGTCATCTAAAATTTCAGCTCCGCCACCTGGCAAGGAGTCAAGTCCTGCTTCATGAATTTGTCTAATGACCTCTTCTAAAGAAAGTCCATCTGACACTTCCTTCATCTTCACAATTTCTGCCGGTGAAAATGAATGCATCGTAATCTCTGGAAAACGTTCTTTAATCGCTTTGAGCAAATTCGTGTAATAGCTAAAAGGAAGGTTAGGATTAGTTCCTCCCTGCATCAATATTTCGGTTCCACCCACATCAATCGTTTCTTGTATTTTTTGAAAAATAACTTCATCAGGTAATACATACCCTTCATCAGAACCAGGTCTACGATAAAAAGCACAAAAACGGCAATATACATCACAGATGTTTGTATAATTCACATTTCGTCCAATGACAAATGTCGTTATTGGCTCTGGATGCATACGCTCCATTATTATGTTAGCGACACGTCCTATTTTTTCTATTTCATTTGATTCAAATAATGCAATCGTATCCTCTACATCTAAGCGCTGTCCTTGAAGTGCTTTATCTAAAATATGATCTATAGCAGCCATACTATATGCGCCTCCTTACTTCTATCAAAAATATAATATAAATTTAAAATAACTACGGCTAATATCGTATCATAATCATGAGCATAAAAACAGCACCCGTCACATTCACAACAGACAAGGTGCTAAAAAATCATTCATTTTTGAAGTGCCTGACCTATATCAGCTATAATATCATTTCCCCTGTATTTCACGATGAGCTGCTTCTAGTGCTTGATCTAAATCAGCAATAATATCATCTACGTGCTCAATGCCAACAGAGAAGCGAAGTAGTGTATCATCTACACCTACTGCTTCACGAATCTCAAGTGGAATATCAGCATGCGTCTGCACTGTAGGATAAGTCATCAACGACTCAACGCCACCTAAACTTTCAGCAAAAGCAACCAATTTAATATGTCGTAAAACCGGCTCTATATATCTAGCATCTGTTAGCTTAAAAGAGAAAATCCCTGTATTGCCACTCGCTTGCTTTTTTTGAATATCGTAACCTGGATGATCTTCAAAACCAGGATGAAATACCTCAGCGACCTGTGGGTGATCTTTTAAATGCTTAGCAACAGTAAGTGCATTGCTCTCATGACGTTCCATGCGTAATGCCAATGTCTTCATCCCACGCATCAGTTGATACGAGTCCGTTGGACTTAACACTGCACCAATGGAATTATGCAAAAATCCAACCTGCTGAGACAAAACCTCTCCTTTAGTAACAATAAGGCCTGCAAGTACATCGTTATGTCCACCTAAGTATTTCGTTGCGCTATGAACCACAATATCTGCACCTAGCTCTAACGGACGTTGGAAGTAAGGAGAAAGTAAAGTATTATCTACTATTGTTAAAAGCCGATGCTGTTTAGCCCAAGCGGACACAGCCCCAATATCTGTCACCATCATTAGAGGATTCGTTGGTGTTTCAATTAAAATTGCTTTCGTATTAGGCTGTCGTACCTCCTCTAATGCCGCTAGATCATTTGTATCTACGTAAGAGGAGCTAATTCCGAACTTTGAAAGAATTTGTTCAAGTAACCGATATGTCCCGCCGTATAAATCCAAAGAAACGATGAAATGATCGCCTTGAGCAAACAAAGTAAAAACTGTTTGTAGTGCTGCCATACCGGAGCTACAGGCAAACCCCGCATCTCCTGATTCTAAATCCGCGATCGCTGCTTCGAGCACAGACCGTGTCGGATTTTTTGTGCGAGCATAATCAAAACCAGTGCTTTGTCCTAACTTAGGATGTCTAAAAGCGGTGGCTTGGTAGATTGGATAATTAATTGCCCCTGTTACTGGTTCTTCTACTGAGCCTATTTGTGCTAATCTACTTTCAATGTGCATTTTTTTATCATTCAACGTAGTTTCCTCCATATTTTGTTTATATGAGCGTTATATGAGCTTTTAGATTTCGTATACAAACTCCATTTGTTGGTCAATATCATACGGTGTTTCTTGATATACATAATAGTTAAGCCAATTGGAGAACAGCAAATTTGCATGGGCCCGCCAAATGGAAGGTGGGTTTTTAGTAGGGTCATTGTTAGGATAATAATTTACTGGCAATTGTATTTGAAGTCCCTTAGCAACATCGCGGTCGTATTCCCACTTTAAAGAATCAGAATCATATTCCGCATGACCTGTTACAAAAATTTGTTTTCCATCCTTTGTAGCTACAAGAAATATACCTGCTTCCTGGGATTCAGCTAAAATTTGTAGTTCTGGTACAGCTTCAATATCCTCGCGTGAGACATCCGTATGTCTTGAATGAGGAATATAAAAAAGTTCATCAAAACCAAACATAAGCTTCACGTTAGGTATATTAATTTGATGAGGGAACACGCCAAAGCATTTTTGAGGCAAATCTAATTTCTTCACACCAAAATGATGATACAACCCAGCTTGTGCTCCCCAACATATATGCAAAGTCGAGGTTACATGCGTTTTACTCCACTGGAATATTTCTTTTAATTCTTCCCAATAGTTAACCTCTTCAAATTCCAGTTGCTCCACAGGAGCTCCCGTAATAATCATCCCATCAAAACGGCGATTTTTTATTTCATCAAACGTTTTATAAAACATTTCTAAATGCTGATGAGATGTATTTTTAGAAGTATGTGACTTTGGATGCAATAAGACAATCTCAACCTGTAAAGGCGTATTTCCGAGTAATCTCAAAATTTGTGATTCTGTTGTTTCTTTTGTTGGCATCAGGTTTAAAATAGCAATACGAAGTGGGCGTATATCTTGTCGATATGCTCGGCTTTCATCCATTACAAATATATTTTCATTTTCAAGCACTTCTTTTGCTGGCAAATGATCAGGCACTTTAATCGGCATATAAGCTCACTCCTAGTAGTTTGTTGTTTTGTGAAAACCTACTCATAACTTCAAAAAAGACCCTTCTCCAAAGAGAAAGGTCTTGTATCAGCAATTATGCTCCTCTCTCATCTCTCAGAAACCCCTAGTCATGACAAAACGTCATCACACTATGCTCTGCAAGAATTAGCACCGTACATATAATATGCCGGTTGCCGGGTATCATCGGGCCTGTCCCTCCACCTACTCTTGATAAGAATTCGCTTATTTAATTTTTAAAATTGTTGCTTTGTATACACTTTAATGTATCAGGTTATCTCTCGTCAAGAACAAATAAATTTTGTATAAATATATCGTCACATTCTCTTGAGTTATAGCTTATATTATAGTGGAAATGTTAAATTCTTTTTCAGAAATTTTCGTAAATTTACAATAACAAAGTGACATCTCCGTAGATTGTACAAAAAATTGACGTTTTATAGCTTGAAACTTAGCATGATGGAGCGGTATACTAGACAAGTGTTTCAAGAAGATAAGCAAAGAGGTGAATTACGAAGATGGAAGGCGACCCGAGTAGTCGAGAGAGCAATGCCCCAGTTAAAAGGACAAATGCACAAAAGATGAATCAGCAGAGCGCTCATGGATTGATTGGGGCACTTTCCTTTTTCCGTTCATTCTAATATAGATCTCCTGTCTTAGATATGACGAAATCTGTAGGTTTCTTCTTTTGTGCCAATTATAGTGCTTCTTTTGGGAAACACTATAGGATAAGGGAGGAATTTGGAATGAAGATTCGGCATGTACAAGCAGGTATGTTTACACCAATCGAAGATCTTGAGCTAACTACAACTGCACCAGAGGACGGTTTTTACTGGATTGATGCTGATGTAGAGGATTTAGCCCTATTACAGCCATTATTTTTATTACATGATTTAGCTGTGGAAGATTGTTTAACAGAAGAAGAGCAACGTCCTAAAATTGAAACGTATGATAATCATTATTTTATTGTCGTTAATAGTATTCGTTATGATGATGAAGAGATTTTTTTACGAGCATTAAATATTTTCCTTGGTCGTCATTATATTATTACAGTCACTAAGCAAAAAATTAATGAGCTACGTACCGTAAAACCAATCTTATGGGAGCAAGAAGTGAGTGAGCCTGACCGCTTCCTTTATTATTTGATTGATTTAGTTGTAGACAGCTATTTTATTGTTGGCGACAGAATTGAGAACAAAATTGAAAAGCTGGAAGAAGATATTTTAATGCACACTAAGCGATCTCATTTAAGTGAAATTATTGGACTACGAAGTGAAATTTTGTGGCTCAAAAAAATGTTAGGTCCTCAAAAAGAAGTGATTAACATTTTAAATAAAAAAGATTTACGCTTAATTGATGATCAGCTTCAAAAATATTTTAGTGACATATATGAAAATGCCGTAAAAATATCAGAAAACTTTGAAACATTCCGCGAATTAATGGGCAACTTACGAGAAGCTTATCAATCCGCAATCGCCAATCGAGCCAATGAAATAATGAGAGTATTTACAGCAATTACAACGATTTTTATCCCCCTTACATTAATTACAGGGATCTATGGAATGAACTTTGATAATATGCCTGAACTTCACTCTGAGTATGGTTATTTTATTGTCCTTGGTATTATGCTAGTGTTAGGTGCTGGGATGTATTACTTATTCCGTAAACGAGACTGGATTTAAAATATTGTAGCCTTCAACACACGGAATCGTGGGTTGAAGGCTTTTTTATTCGATTATCGTTTGTGAATTTATGCCCCTGATACATTAACAATACTGCTACGTCTATATCTGATTCGTATCAATCGTAATCTTTCATACAGGGCTTCAAGTGTTACCCCCGCAGGAATCCCCTCTAGCTCGTCTCCGTACATTTCCTCTAAGATTGGCTTTAAAAATGTATCACCTAACTGCTCATATAAACGCCATACCCATTGCTGATCCTCTAACGAAACCTCCTGTAACTCAAGAATGATGAGCTTTTCAACGTGATTGCCTAGCTTTTCTAGCTCCTCAAGCTCTTTAATGAGGTCACGACGCTCTATGCCTGTTTTAGCACTTAGCTCACTTAAATTCAAACCATCTTCAATTCCTTCTAAAATGCTTTGTCGCCAAGCAAATCGTTGCTTCGCATTTTTAAATTTAAGCTGCTTTTGCTTATATAGCCAATTTCTAAAATCCTCCTCTTCAATCACACTGTCTACCCAATCTAATGGGAAGCAAGTATTCCTTTCATATGCCTTCAAAATACCGATAAGTTCACTTCCAAATGCCTGTATCTTACCACTGCCCATGCCAGGAACTTGCATTAATTCCTCTTCATTATGAGGTAAAAGCACGCTAAGAAATAAAAGCAAACGATTGTTTGCAATAAAGTATGCCGCTTTATGCTCTACTGCTGCTTTCTTTCTACGCCAAGCATTTAGCTCTGTATATACCTCATGATTTACATTTAGCTCACAATAGTAATGTAGTTTCTGTGTAAAAACTCTTCCGCTGCTAATCGTTTCTTTATCATTCCATAAGCCTTCCATTAAGGGATAAAACCCTTCACTTAATTTGACAGCAAGCTCATACCGATAATTGTGTAGCATTTCCGACCAAGACGTGCCCTCGTACCATACCTGCTCACTTTCATCATCTGCTTCTGCTTCATTCCAGCCCATCCGCCATATTCCCTCTTCTTCAGCAATCCACACCTGTGCAATAGAGCTCACATCATCTCCTTGCTTTTTCTCCAAGCTGTTTAAAAATACAATTCTCACTGTTTGTTCCTCCTATAGGATTAAAATTTAACAGCTCTTGCAGAGGATGTGTTAGTTTGATTGATTATGAAATTAAATTTAAGCATCAAAAAAAGCACCTCCCTAGCAAATGCAAGAGAAGGTGCTTCCTTTCGTCTTTATACTGTTAATATTTATAATAACAGGTTTGAAAATACTGTCAATATCCTCAGACAACATCTAGCTTCAAACGTACCTCTAGCTCTGTTGCCTGCTTCATTAAAGCAATGCGGTCAATATTGAGTCTAAGTTTTTCTTCCTCAATATGCGCAAGCTCAGAAATACAGCAATTAATTTCGGAAAGTCTTCTGCTTATTAATGTAGATTCCTTTCCTGCAACCAGCTTTTTCTTATGACGATTAAATTTCTCATCTAAATCATCTAGATTGGCATATAAATGCTCGATTGAACCATAATACTGAATTAATGGCAATGCTGATTTAGGACCAATTCCTGGGCAACCCGGAATGTTGTCACTGCTATCTCCCAGCAATGCCTTCACATCTACCCATTGGCTAGCTTCGATTCCATATTCCTCAGTAAATTGTACGATATCGTATACATATTCCCCTTGCTTGCTCGCAATAATTTGTGAGGTAGTATCACTTAATAATTGAAACAGGTCACGATCGTTACTATAAATAAAACAGTGACCAGACGTCCAATTTGTAGCTATCGTTCCGATGACATCATCCGCTTCATGTGGCGCAATCGCAATTTGCCTTACACCAATTTCACTTAAAATTTGATGACACGTTTCGTATTGCTCAATTAAAGGCATTGGCAACTCGCCACGTGTTGCTTTATAGAAATCAAACTCTTGTCTTCTCGATGTTTCATCCCGTTTTACATCCCAAGCAACCACCAAATGGGAAGCTTGATATTCCTTAGTTAAATTAATCATCTTTTGAAAAAAGACACGAATCGCATTGGTGTATATACCATGACTATTTTTTAGCTGCTCCTCAGAGCGATTATATGAGGTTGCAAAATAAGCTCTACTTAACAAATTAAATCCATCGATGACAATGAGGGTATTTGAAAGCTCATTTTTGTCATTCATCACATTTTCCACCTTTATTTCGCCCATTTCTCATTATACTCTTCTTCTTTAAAGCCTACCGTTACTTGGTTACCGTCACTAACAATCGGACGCTTGATGAGCTTGCCATGCTGTGCGAGCAGAGCTACTTGGTCCTGTACGGACATACTAGCAAGCTTGTCCTTTAGCCCTAATTCCTTATAAACCTCACCACTAGTGTTAAAAAACTTTTTCAACTCTAAGCCGCTAAGAGATATGAATTGATTTAATTCCTCTTCTGATGGTGGTGTGTCCACAATATGTTTTAATTGTAGCTCATGACCTTGATTTTCTAACCATTTTACTGCCTTTCGGCATGTACTACATTTTGGATATTGATAAACGATAAGTTGACTCATAATCATCTTCTCCTTTAATTTACTGGCTATAAATAAAATCATGTTTAATAAGCAGCTACGCTCCAGAGCGTTCTTGCGATTGCTGTTAAAATCATATTCCTTTTTATAGCTCAAAACAAAAATTAGTGGTTGCTAATTTCCGAGGAAAGCAGCTACGGTGCAGAGGGTGGCTTCGACCCCTATTACAGCCTGATTTTCTTGAATTAGATTTTTATCGGTTGAAAAACAGTCTGTAAAGGCGGACGTGTTCACTTCTCCACCATCCCTCTACCCCTTCGCTAGTTTGCTTTCCGTCAACCACCAATTTCTAAGTTGAGCCCTATTTATTGAAGTATATTTATAGATGGAAGATGATTTTATGAGACAATCTTCAGAAACGCTCTGTTTCCTCGCTAGTTATGCTTATTATCTAAGCATTGATTTCAAAATAAAACCATTAATTTAATTCTTTTTTTAATTGAAACATATCTAATGGTAAAGGCGCTTCAAATAACATTTCTTCGCCTGTAATCGGATGTACAAAACCTAATTTGTACGCATGTAAAGCTTGACGACCCATTAACTTTTCCAGACTTTCTTGCTGTTTTGTCGTATCAAAATACATTTCATCCCCGATTAGAGGATGTCCAATGGACAGCATATGCACACGAATTTGATGTGTACGCCCCGTTCCAAGCTGTAGCTCAACAAACGCAGTGTCCTTATATTGCTCTATAAGCTCATACGTTGTAAATGCAGCTTGTCCCGTTGGACTAACTATTCTTAAATGCGGATCAACAGGATCACGATCAATAGGTGCATCAATACTCCCACTCTTTTGCGGTAATTTGCCATACACTAATGCTTGATACTTTTTCAGCACAGTACCAGCAATCATTTGCTCAGAAATATGCTGATGCACATATTTATTTTTGGCGATCGCAATTAATCCACTTGTATACTGATCTAAGCGATGTACGGGGCGGAAACGGAATTGCTGCCCTTGCTGGTTCCAATAATAAACGACTGCATTCGCTAACGTGTCCGTATAATGTCCATGCGTGGGATGGACAATCATTCCTGCTGTTTTATTTACAACAAGAATGTCTTCATCCTCATAAATAATATCAAACGCTATATTTTGTGGCAAAATATCATCTGACGTTTCCTTTTGTAGCGAAATCTCCACCCGATCACCAGCCGTGACAGGGACACTAATATAAACGCGCTCTCCATTAAGCATTACGCCACGCTCAGTTAACTTAATTTTTGATAGCAGTTTGCGAGAAATGCCTAATTTACGTTGAAGAACATTTTTTAAAATCCAGCCTTCTTCTTCTGAGGTTACCACATATTCGATTGGTTTATAATATTGTGTCATGAGTTGTTGCTAAACACCTTTCCACTTCGTTCATATTCTATATCTTGTACATTTGATCTCACATTTGCAATCCGTGCAACGACAAAAAAGAAATCAGATAACCGGTTCATATACTGCACAATAGCAGGATTTATACTCACTTCGCGTCCAAGTGTAACAACCCTCCGTTCGGCTCTCCTACAGACTGTTCTGCACACATGTAAGCTTGATGCTAACAGAGTGCCTCCCGGTAAAATAAATTTCTCCAGTGTAGTATTTTGTTGCTCATACGTATCAATCCAATGCTCCAACCGCTCAACAAGTGAGCTTGTAACCTTATAGCGACTACTTTCTAAAGAGATATATGCTAAATCTGAGCCACAATCAAATAACTCATGTTGGATTTGTAATAAATGCTGAGCTAAATCAGAAAAAGAGGGCTGTTCCTGAAGCAAGCTTCGAGCTTGACCCACAAATGTATTTAATTCATCTATTGTACCATAAGCTTCAACACGAATATCATCTTTATCCACAATTCCTCCAATTACAGAGGTCTTCCCTTTATCTCCAGTCTTAGTATAAATCGGCATTCCTATCATCTCCTTTATAGTCTTTTGTTAACCTGAGTTGTTCGCCTCAACATAATGATCAGCTTTCTTTGATAAGCCCGATAAAAAAACTCTCTCGTAAGTTTTTACCTACGAAAGAGTGTAAAGTTTAAATATTTAAATCAGTTCATCAAAAACACGAATTATCGATTTCTCGAAAAAAGATTTGTAGCTAGCTTATCACCAATAAACGCAAATCCAACATACATCAATCCCCAAAGGAACCATGCACCTATATTAGCTTTAAATGTGGGCAAATCATAGGTTGTATAAATTAAAGGTAACAAAAAACTTATAACAAATGCTACCTTTTTTGATTTATTAAACTTTGACATAAGGAAGCCAATTGTTAAAGCAATAATTGGACAAATGACAAGCGCAATTAAAACTTGGTTAATAAAAAACAAATGATAAATCAAACTTCATCGCTCCTGCTTTTTCATAAATTCATTAATTTTAAGGTCAAGAAGAGTACTGATTGCAATGACAACCTCTGTAGTAAAGGACTGTTCCTCATCAACTAAGCGTTCCATCCATTTTCTAAGCAATCGTATTTCTTCCTCTAGGCTTACTCCCTGTGGTGATATCATGCTGTTATCCTTCTGTAGCCATTGATTAACATCTATGCTTGATTGATCACATTCACCACAATCCAAAAGTAATCCCTCCTTAAGCATTATGAACGTGAATAATTGCTAGCCTTGCTTCACCTTATACACGAAATCTCCCATTCGTTGTAAAGCCTCATTAAGTTGGCTCACTCCTGTAGCATAGGAACACCGTAAGAAGCCTTCTCCACCTAGTCCAAACACATTGCCTGGAACTGCCGCAACCTTAGCTTCAGTTAACAAACGACCAGCAAATTCTTCAGAGGTAAGTCCCGTAGATTGTATATTCGGGAACGCATAAAAAGCTCCCTTCGGCTCATGACATTCAAGACCAATATCCCTTAAGCCTTGGACGACTAGTCTACGCCGTTGATTATAGGACTCCACCATATGATCCTTATCTTCCATCCCGTTTGTTAAAGCTTCTAAAGCAGCGACTTGGCCCATTACTGGTGCACACATCACTGTATATTGGTGAATCTTCAACATAGCATAAATTAAGTCAGGATGTCCACATACGTATCCCATACGCCAACCTGTCATTGCAAATGCTTTTGAGAAGCCGTTAATTAATAACGTACGATCCTTCATTCCTGGCATTGATGCAAAGCTAACATGATGGCTACCATAAGTAAGCTCGGAATAAATTTCATCACTAATGACGATAAGATCATTGTCCTCTACAACCTTCACAATAGGAAGCCAGTCTTCATAAGACATAACCCCACCTGTTGGGTTGTTCGGATAGTTTAATATAAGTACTTTTGATCTCGGTGTAATTTGCTCTAGCAAATGTTCAGCTTGTATTTTAAAATCATGCTTAGCATAGGTTGCAACTTCTACTGTTTTCCCCCCGCTAATGTCTATAATAGGGCTATAAGAAATATAGCAAGGAACAGGAAGTAACACTTCATCTCCTGGCACGATCAATGCACGTAAAGCTAGATCAATTGCTTCACTTGCACCCACCGTCACTAACACTTCATCTTTAGGATTATATTTTAATTGATAGGAATGATCTAAATAGTTCGCGATTGCTTCACGAAGCTCCGGTGTTCCTGCATTAGAGGTATAACTTGTATACCCTCTCTCCAATGAGTACACACAAGCCTCACGGATATGCCAAGGTGTAATAAAATCAGGTTCACCCACACCAAGTGTAATTATATCTTTGTTGGCACTCACTAAATCAAAAAACTTCCGAATGCCAGACGGCTGAATATCTCGAACCAATGGAGCAAGATAAGAAGACATTGAACTATGCGGTTGCTCTACATTTCCACTCATATCATTACTTCCTTTACGGGGTTATCAACAGGCGACGATCATCTTCTGGATCTTCAAAAATGACCCCGTCTTGTTTATATTTTTTAAGAATAAAATGTGTTTTCGTAGATAATACAGATTCTAATGGTGATAATTTATCGGAAACGAAGCTGGCAACCTCTTGTAGATTGCGTCCTTCAACTTCAACTAATAGGTCATAAGCACCTGACATCAAATATACAGATTTAACTTGTGGGAACAAATATACACGTTCAGCGATGGCATCAAAGCCACGTCCACGTTGAGGTGTAATTTGAACTTCGATGAGCGCGGTTACTTTTTCATCCCCTAACTTATGGGCGTTAACCACTGTAGCATATTTTACAATGATATTATCTGCCTCAAGTTCGGCGATGGCTTGCTTGGTTTCCTCAAGAGATGATCCTACCAAGGTCGCCAGCAATACTGGATTCCTACGCGCATCCTCTCTTAGAAGATCCAGCAACTTAAGCTTTAATGGACTTAATTCTTTCATGCTATATCCTCCAGACATTATTTCCATCCACCTGAATGTATTCCCGTGTAATAAATCACTTCGCTTGTCAGGTTTTTGAAAACTAGATTTAATACTTATATTACATGAATTACCCCCAAGTGAAAAGCAAAAACCGTCACCAAAACAAAACTGCATCACATTATGTTAGCAAAATGCTAACTTTTGCAACTGCAGATATTTTGAATGACGGTTCTGTGAAGTTCTTTTACATCTATAAAAACAAACTTTTATTTAAACTAAATGGTTAGGGGTAGTCATCGCACCAGCTTGTTGTTGACCAAATGCTTGTGCTCCTGCACCACTTCTTTGTTGTACAAATTGTCCAGCCTTTTGAATCGTATCTTGTGCACATTGTACCTCTTTATCCACTGCTGTACGTGGTGCTTTTGAAGGCATTGTGTACATGTTATTTTGAGACATCACTTGGAACAATTGACCTTGAAGCTTTAACGTATCGTCAGTTAATTGTGTGAACATTTGACGAACTTCTGGACATGCCGCTTCTGTCGTTGCTGTTGTATATTCTCTTACCGTTCTTTTTAAATCAGCCAAAATTGTATTAAGCAAATCTTCCTCAGGTAATAGCTCCATATGATTCATTCCTGTATTCATGTTGATATTATCCTCCTTCAAAAAATTAAATTAGTGGGTCGTTGTTGGTGCAAGCTGTTGGTGAGAAGTAAGGGTATTAAGCAACGTATTCATATGTTGCTGGTGGGCATTAATTTGTTGCGAGATTGCTTGCTTAATTGCGGGCTCCTTGCTGATTGCAGAAGCACATGCGCATAGTTTAATAAGCATGTCCTCATTAGATAAACAATCGGAAATGTAGTCTAATTCTTTTCCTGACAATGGTTGCATTTGCATGAATGTATTCCCTCCTGAAAATTAATTACGTTTCACACGGTATTATGCGTAATAAGTCTTTTAGATATGTGTAATTTTGAATGGATTTTCTAACAATAAATAGGGAAGTATATTTAAACCGCTTCATTATTTAGATGCAAATATTACTTAGTTTGGCTGGAGGGTGGACCTTATGAAGCTACATTATGGTCAATATTACTGGACTACAACATTAAATCAAAAAATTGATTATCCTCAGCTACAGGAGGACATCTCCTGTGATGTACTTGTCATTGGAGGAGGAATGGGTGGGGTCACTTGCTCCTACCAGCTATCCAAGCAGGGGTTTGATACAGTACTAATCGAAGAAAATGAAATTGCGAGTGGCAGCACACAAACAAATACCGGGTTGTTACAATTTTGCAGTGATAAAATGTTAACCTCCTTTATCCACACGATTGGTGAAGAGCTTGCTGTACACTTTTATCAGCTATCACTGGATGCTGTTAAGCAGCTTACTGAGATTAGCTCAGCCTTGTCTGAAGACGCAAGGGTGCTTCCTAGAAATAGCTTATATTTGGCAAGTACACCTGAAGATGTAAGACTGCTTCAAGAGGAATATAACAATTTACAAAGGTTTAAATTCCCTGTTGAATGGTGGGACAAACAAAAATTACAATCTCATTTTCCTTTTCAGAATGAGGCTGCCCTTTATACTGGTGGTGATGCCAAAGCAAATCCTTATGTATTTGTGAAGGAGTTATCCCAATTATCAGCTAAACATGGAGCTAGAATTTTTGAAAAAAGTAAGCTAAATAGTCTGAAATGTGAAAATGATCATGTCCTTGTTTATGTAGGTAAACATCGTATTCAAAGCAAAAAGGTCATTTTTGCTACAGGGTATACTACGCAGGAATTTAAACCAGATCGTGGCGCAGATCTTGTTGCTTCTTACGTTATTGTTACTGACATCGTTCCTGAGTTACACAGCCATTGGTTTGAGGATTGTTTAATTTGGGAGACAGCACGACCTTATTTTTATATCCGCACCTCAGAGGATGGTAGAATTATTGCAGGTGGATTAGATGAGCCTTTACCTCCAAATGGACTTGAAGAAGGACGATATCTTCATAAAAGCGAACAACTGTTAGGCACAGTACATGAAATGTTCCCGATGTTCACAGAGGCTAAGTCAGAATATTCTTGGGGAGCTGTTTTTGGTGGAACTAGAGATGGATTACCCTTCATTGGCCCACATTATAAATATCCAAATTGCTACTTCTTGCAAGGTTACGGCGGAAATGGCACTGTATGTAGTATGATTGGAGCCAATTTGCTAACGGACTTGATCAGTGGAAAAGATCGACCTGATGCTGCGATGTTTGATTTAATGCGGGGTTCAAAAAAATAAGGCTTACGATGTAATTACACTCAATAGAAATTCGGTTAGAAAGACAAAGAGGACTTAAGCATAGTCCTCTTTTTGTCGTTGCGTAAATTGTTTTAATCCTCTTCTTTACTGATTGCCTTCATAAAAGGAAGACGATCCTTATCATCTAAAAATTGACTAACATGAAAGCAAGAAGGGCAAACAAATACATTATATTGTAGCTTAGATTGTAATAATGGTTTGTCATAGCTTGGAAGAATGGCAGCTTTAAATTCATTTTCACCTAATACATGATGACCTGAAAAAATCATATATTCTCGGCAATGAGGACATTCAGGTACAACGTCTTGGGTATCCAGTAGCTTTTCAACTGCTGCCTCATACACTAAAGGATCATGTCCTGCTGCGTGGAATAAATGTGAAGCACCTTTTCCACTTTGAGCATATAAATGACCATGTCCTCCCTCTTCATCTCCATAATTGTTTAACTCTTCTTCAGATCCAGCAGAATCCACATCAAAAGTTAATGTGCGATAACCATCCAACTCATTATGGCAATAGGGGCATTCCTCTTCTGGTCCTAATTCCTCATCCCATACAATTTCTGTCTGACACCAAGGACAAATGGTTGCTTCCATATTGTGTGCCACCTTTCACATTATTAATTTATTTCAGCTCAACAATGGTGACACCGTTGCCACCTTCGCCATAGTTGCCTAGACGATAGCTTTTTACATGCTTATGCTTCCGTAAATAATCGGTAATACCAGTCCGTAATACGCCGGTTCCTTTACCATGAATGATACTAATTTGTCCAAGGTTACCCAAAAAGGCTTCATCAATAAAACGATCTACCTCTAAGTAAGCTTCCTCTAAATTAGCACCTCGTAAATCAAGTTCACTGGATACACGATCTTTAGTTCGTTTTAAAATTGCTGCTTGTCGTTGTACTGGTGCCTGAGCAGGTGCAGCGGCTACTAATTCCAGATCATCGACACTTACTTTCATCTTCATAATACCTAGCTGCACTACCGCCTCTTTTGTACCTGCAAGCTCGACTACAAACCCACGTTGATTGAGACTATATACCATAACCTCATCACCAGCACCAATTGTACGTGGCACTTTGCCACTTTTCCGAGTTGCTCCTACCTTTTTACGTTGAGCAGGCTCTGCTTCCTCTAATTGTTTACGAGCGGCGATCAGCTTATGCTCCTTAACTGAAGCGCCTTCCTCTAGCGCCAACTTACGTAAATCAGCGATAATGCCTTCCGCTTCGCTTTTAGCTTTTGTAATGATAGCTCTAGCTTCTTCTTCCGCTTTTATAATCCGTTTGTCACGTTGTTGCTCTAATTTTTCAAGCTCCACTTCATGTTGCTTACGAAGCTGCTCTAACTCCTTACGTAGCTGCTCTGCAGCTTGCTTCTCTTGCTCAGCACTTAAACGGTTTTGCTCTAGAGAGGCAATCATATTTTCAACACGCGTATCTTCTTCATTTACTTCCCCACGTGCATAATCAAGAATGTGCTCAGGTAGTCCTAGACGGCTAGCAATAGCAAACGCATTACTTCGTCCAGGTACACCAACCAATAAACGATACGTAGGACTTAAAGTATTCACATCAAATTCCATACTTGCATTAATAACACCTTTGCGTTCATAGGCATAGGCTTTAAGCTCGCTATAATGGGTTGTAGCTACCATTCTTGTTCCAAGTGAGTGAATATGCTCCAAAATCGCAATAGCTAATGCCGAGCCTTCAGCAGGGTCAGTTCCTGCACCAAGCTCATCTAGCAAAACTAAGCTTTTAGAGGTCATTTCACCAAGCATCGAAATGATGTTGGTCATATGACTTGAAAATGTACTTAAATTTTGTTCAATACTTTGCTCGTCTCCAATATCCGCATAGATCGCATCAAAAACACATAGCTGTACCCCATCCTCCGCAGGCACAAACAGACCTGACATCGCCATTAAACTGAGTAAGCCAATTGTTTTTAACGTAACCGTTTTACCACCTGTATTTGGCCCTGTAACGATGATTGTGCTATATTGGTTGCCAAGCTCCATATCGATTGGAACGACCTGCTCCACTGGAATTAAAGGATGTCTGCCCTTCTTGAGCTTAATAAAACCTCGATCATTCATACGTGGAAGAACAGCCTTCATCTCACGCGCTAATCTTGCTTTGGCAAAAATAAAATCAAGCTCTGACAAAATATCCAAATCGTACATTAAAAGCTCTGTCTGATCACCAACAAGTGCCGTTAATTTTTGCAAAATAACTTCAATTTCTCTTTCTTCCTTGAGCTTGGTTTCCCGTAGCTTATTATTCATAGCCACAATGGATTCAGGCTCGATAAATAAAGTAGCTCCAGAGCCGGATTGATCATGTACAATCCCACCAAAATGAGCACGATATTCCGCTTTAACCGGAATTACGAAACGATCGCCACGAATGGTAATAATTTGATCCTGTAGCATTTTAGAAACCGAAGATGAACGAATCATGGCATCTAATTTTTCACGGATACGAACCTCTCCACCTCGAAGGTCTCGTCGAATTTGTGCCAATTCTGGGCTGGCAGAATCAAGAACCTCTGCATTTTCATTAATGCAACGCTTAATGGCATCCTCAAGCGGTTTTTGTTCAGTTAAGTCATCACTAAGCTTGTACAATAATTCGATCTCATCTTCTTCATGCATACTTGCAATATAACGTTTAACCCGACGTGATCCTTCGAGTGTTGTTGCTATATCCCATAATTCATGGGGATTTAATGTTCCCCCGATACGTGCACGTTTTGCTGAAAATGAAATATCTACAATTCCACCAAATCTTGGTGCACCACGTAAACGATCTACTTTACACGACTCATCTGTCGCTTGCAAAAGTGTCTTAATATGTTCTAAATCATTAGAGGGAAGCAAAGAATCTGCAGCAGCTTGTCCTAAAGCCGTTTGGCAATATTTTATTAGCTTTTCAATTATTTTGTGATACTCCATTTTAGATAAAACTTTTTGTTCCAAATTTAGTCAACTCCCTTCGAGCTATCCTTATTTATTATACCGAAGCTTCCTTATTCTCGCTATTCACAGCAATTTACGGAATTATACAACAAGCCTAACACATAAGATTGGACATTATAGAACAATATAATAACGTGCAGGACTTAACATATCTTTAAGGAGGGCTCAGACATGCAGTTTTTGGGACACGTCGTTCGATTTATCGTATCTGCAATCGTCTTGATGATTGTGGGTTGGCTCGTACCGCAATTTAGCGTAGGCGGTTTTGGAAGTGCCTTAATGTTGGCACTTGTCATCGCTTTAATTGGTTGGGCAATTGAAGGTATATTTGGCAAGAAAGTTACCCCATTTGGTCGAGGAATTGTAGGTTTTTTAATTAGTGCCTTAGTAATCTGGCTTGCCCAGTTTATTGTGTCCGGTATTAGCGTCTCCATCATCGGCGCATTATTGGCAGCATTAGTTATTGGCATTATTGACCTATTTATTCCCGTTTCAACACCATTTGAAGCTGGCAAGAGCAACTCCTCGCGCTAACCTTGCACAACATGTAAGTAGCCCCCGGGTATAACGGGGGCTTAATTTCATAAATCATATGCTATTGCTTCTGATCCTGTTCAATTAATTCAATCCACTCGTTATATTCATTTTGTAATTTAGCATAATCATCCCGAAGATGCTCATATTCCTGCTCAAGCTTCTTAGATTTCTCAAGATCTACTTCACGTTGCACCTGTAGCAAACGGTATTCATGAGAAATTAGCTCATAACCATCTGTAATTTCACTAAGCTGTGCCTCTAATTGTTCCTTTTGTTGCTGTATAGTTTCAAATTGGGAGGATAGCTGTGTCATACGTTCGCTTCCAGCCGCACTTTGAGCTTCCCATTGATTAATCTCAGCTTCTAGCTCATGTTCTCGCGCATGGAATGAAGCTAACTCTTTCTTCGCATTCTCATATTGTTGCTGCCAATCCGCCTCACGTTTACGCAATTCCTCCAGCTCTTGGGCTTGTTCTTGGGCTTGAACCGTCATGAAATCAAGCTCTTCAGCTGCTTGTTGCCAGCTCGCCTCCATCTCATACAGCTTATCCTCTAGCTTATTTTTTGCTTCAAGCATTGCTTCGTGTTTTTGCTGTAGCTTAAGCTTACCTTGTACTTCCTGCTCAAGCTTCTGTTGAGCTATTTTGAGCTGGTCTGCATTATTTACCGCATCAGCCCTTAGTTCATCTAATTGCTTAATGAGTAGTCCTTTTTCCTTCGTCAGTCCTTGGATATCTTGACCAAGCTGTTCTTGTAAAGCTGCGAGATCAAGGGCAGACTTCTCCAGTTTGCTTATTTCCATGTTGCGATTTTCTGCTAACTTTTGCCATGTCTTCTCATTTTTTTGAGCTTCGTCTAAGCTTGCCTTTAATTGTGCTTCACGTTGTTTAGCTTCATGAACCAATTTCTGCTCCTGTAACAAGGAAGCTTTAGCAGCCTCAACTGAGGATTGCAGTGAATTAATCTGCTCCTCTAACTTAGTTTGATGCTCCTTGCCTTTAGCTACAGCATCCTTCGAAGCAGCATGCTGTGTCTGTACATCCTTTAGTTGTTCACTTAACTTCATTGCCTTGTCTTTTTCTTGCTTCACTTCATGCTCTACAATGCGTAGCTTACTTTGGAGCTTCGTATTACTAGAACGTACCTCAGCTAATTGGCGCTCTAAATCCAATGCCCGCTGGTTAAGCTTTTGCGATGCATCTTCATTTTCTTTGAGTTTATGATTGCTTGTCGCAAGCTGCTCAAATAACGATTTTTTATCACTTTTGGTTTGATGAAGCTCCTCTTGTATACTTTTATTCATGTTTTCTTGCTTAACTAACAATGCATGATTAACAGAAAGCTCCTGCTTCAGCTTTTGATGTTGCTCAGATAGCTGCTCCAAGTCTACAGCAAGCTGTTCTGATTTCATTGCCTCTTCAGCCATTCGAACTGCGGCAAGTACTGCCAAACGGGATGTATCAAGATGAGGATACATTTTGGCAATGACATGCATATGCTCATCAACTCGGTAAGCAATTTTCTTCATATATTCAGCACTACTGCCAACAATTTTATAAGAGGTTCCATAAATTTCTACATTTATACTAACGCGTTCAGGGGTCGTCAAAGCTTTGTTCCTCCTTCGTTACTACGCTGATGTCTAGATGTGTAGGATTTTAAACTAGTAGCTAAGGATTCAATGGGATTTATACAATGTTAACGAAAATCACATCGAATCAGTTACACTTACAAAGATTCGATGTGACTTTAATAAAATCCTGCTATTTTCTTAATTCTGCGTTAAAAGTTTGTTCAAGCGATGAAACGACCTCTTGATGTAAGGCAGTAATCTCTTCATCTGTTAATGTACGCTCTTTATGACGGTACACAAGGGAGATGGCAATACTCTTTTTATTTTCACCAAGCTTGCTACCTGTAAACACATCAAACACATCCACAGCTTCAAGCAATTGTCCTGCTTCTTGTCTAATTAATGTGATCAACTTATCGACTTCTACATTTTGATCCACCACAAGTGCAATATCTCTTTGCATGGCAGGGAAACGTGGTAAATCTTTATAAACCGCGACATGCCCACTATACGTATACAGTGACTCTAAGCTAATTTCCGCCACATACGTGTCAGGCAATTCTTTCTCTTGTTGGTATTCAGGATGAAGCTGACCAAGTGTACCAATATGCTGTTTACCTTGCTCTGTGTTTAAATAAATTGAAGCAGAACGTCCAGGATGGAAGCCTTGTGGCTCATTCGCTTCATAGCTAATCTGATTTTCAATCCCTAATCCAATAAATATAGCCTCTACTGCACCTTTAAGATCATAGAAATCAACAGGCTGGGAGCTTACATTCCAACGCTTTTCTTCACGCTCTCCACTCAAAAGTAAAGATAACAACGTAATTTCCTGAGGTTGTTTTGTAAGATTCACTTCTTCAGATTCAAATACATGTCCGATTTCAAAAATTGCCAAGTTATTTTGCTTACGATTGTGATTATACGTTGCAATATCAACTAATCCTGGAATTAAGCTACTACGAATGACGCTACGATCCTCACTCATCGGCATTGCAAGCTTAACCTCTTGGTGATTAGAAGATCGTTGTGGGAATCTAAGAGCTTCACCTTCACGGATAAACGAATACCCCATAACCTCAAACCAACCCGCATATGATAACATTTCCCTAATGTTACGTCTAAGCTGCTGAGCTGCTGTATATCCGCCTAATGTAGCCGGACCTTCTATAGGAGTAACAGGAATATTGTCGTAGCCGTACAGTCTAGCTATTTCTTCAATTAAGTCTACATTACGTGTAATATCTCCACGTCTGGTAGGAACGGCGATCTCTAATGTATCCTGAGCAAGCTCTTTATGGTCAAAGTGCAAACGCGCAAAAATTTGTTTGATTTCTTCCATTGAAATGCTTGTGCCTAAATAGTCGTTTACTTTATTCACTGTAAGCTGAAGCACAACTGGCTGTTGTGACATACCCACAGCTTCTACAATACCTTTATGAACATTTCCGCCCGCAAGCTTAGCAATAAGAGCCGCTGCGCGATTCAAAGCTGGAATTACACGTGCTGGATCGACTTCCTTTTCAAAACGTTGGGACGCTTCTGAACGAAGACCTAGTTTACGGGATGTTTTACGAACAGTTCCTCCATCAAACTTCGCCGATTCAAGCACGAGGTTTACCGTTTGATTCGTAACTTCTGTTGCGAGCCCCCCCATCACACCTGCTAATGCAATCGGAGCGTTGTTACCATCAACAATCAGCAAATCATGCTCATCAAGTTCTCTCTCTTGACCATCTAATGTAACAAATTTCTCTTTATTTTCACCTTTACGCACACCAATCGTCTGACCTGCAATTGTATCTGCATCAAACGCATGTAACGGTTGCCCATATTCAAGCATGACATAATTCGTAACGTCTACGATATTATTAATCGGGCGAATTCCCGCTGCAATTAAGCGATTTTGTAACCATAATGGTGAAGGTGCAATACTTACGCCAGAAATATGTCTCACTGCATAATGACTACACAATTCGGCATCATGTTGACCTATTTTAATGAAATCCGCAGTTGGCTCTGCTACTTCCGTTAGTTCCTTATCAGGCTGAGGCAAAGCAAGCTCACGCCCTAAAATAGCACTTACCTCATACGCCGCTCCTAACATGCTTAAGCAGTCAGAACGATTGGGTGTTAAATCAAAATCAAGCACTTGGTCATCAAGAGCTAATAAAGAAATAACATCGGTACCCACTTCAGTTTCAGCAGGTAAAACCAAAATCCCTTCTTGGATTTCTTTAGGCAGAAGCTTATCGTTAATGCCAAGCTCCTTCGCAGAGCAAATCATCCCTTGAGATAATGCGCCACGAAGCTTCGCTTTTTTAATTTCAAGTCCACCTGGCATTTTAGCGCCTACAAGTGCAACAGGAACCTTTTGACCCGCATCTACATTTTTAGCACCGCACACGATTTGCAATTCTTCCTCAGCACCTACATCAACTTTACAAATATTCAATTTATCTGCATCAGGGTGCTTTTCCTTCGATTTCACAAAACCAACAACAACCTTGCTTACGCCTTGATTACGATTTTCTATTGAATCAATTTCGATACCTGAACGTGTAATTTGTTCAGCTAATTGCTCTATGTTAACATCCTCTAGACTGACATAATCAGCCAACCATTGTGTTGATACCTTCATAATAATCCCCTTCCTTTTCCCAACATTTAAAGTGACTTGAATTGTCCTAAGAAACGTAAGTCGTTGTTGTAGAAATAACGAATATCATCAATACCATACTTCAGCATTGCAATCCGCTCTACGCCCATACCAAATGCAAACCCACTGACTTTCTCTGGATCATAGCCACTCATTTCAAGTACACGTGGATGAATCATGCCACTTCCTAAAATTTCAAGCCAGCCGGTTTGTTTACATACACGACAGCCATCTCCATGACATTTCATACAGGTTACGTCTACCTCAACGCTTGGCTCTGTGAATGGGAAAAAGCTTGGACGTAATCTAATTTGCGTATCTTCACCAAACATTTTACGAGTGAACTCCAGCAATGTGCCTTTTAAATCACTCATACGAATACGAGGTCCAATGACAATACCTTCAATTTGATGGAACTGGAAGGAATGTGTCGCATCATCATCATCACGACGATATACACGTCCAGGACAGATCACCTTAACGGGTACTTCACCCTTCATCGCTTCCATCGTTCTTACTTGAACAGGAGACGTCTGAGTTCTCATAAGTAGGTCTTCTGTTAAATAAAAGGAATCTTGCATGTCGCGTGCAGGGTGGTTTTTCGGTAAATTTAGTGCCTCAAAGTTATAATAATCTGTTTCTACCTCTGGTCCTTCTGCAATCCGATAACCCATTCCAATAAAGATGTCTTCGATGTCCTGAATAACTTGATTTAGCGGGTGAATTCCACCTTGTCTTGGTTGTCTACCAGGCAAGGTTACATCAATTTTTTCATTTGCAAGACGTGCTAACGTTTCTTGCTGTTGGAAATGATTATTTTTTGCTTCAATTAGCCCTTCAATAGCACTTCGTACTTCATTCGCTACTTGACCGATAATGGGTCTTTCCTCTGCGGTTAACGCGCCCATTCCTCGCAAAATTTCAGTAAGTGCTCCTTTTTTCCCTAAATACTTAACACGTAGATCATTTAAAATGTTTGCATCCGCTACAGCTTCAAGCCCTGCAATTGCTTCTTGCTTTAGCGCTTCTAATCTTTCCTTCATGTTTCATGTCCTCCCTTATGTTTTCTTTCCATGACAAACAAAAAAAGGCCTTCTCTCCCAAAAAAGGGACGAAAAGACCGCGGTACCACCCTTGTTAGAGCTATTATGTCATATCCATCGTTAATTGCTCTCACTTTTACGAAATAACGGTTCGCCAGCCGGTTAGCTCTAATGAATTCATCCATCCTTGAAAAGGATTTTATGAGGATTAATTGTTCAAGCCACTGCTCCAGAGGGAATTTCAGTTAGTCCAGTCCATAAAGGCAATCTCAGTATTATGCCTTCTTCCTGTATAGTGGTCGCTAACTTACTTGTCTCTATCCACGCATTTACCTTTGTTTACTTATTATATGAGAAGTTCCTTCCAATGGCAAGAAAATCAATGATTCAGCCATAAGAAAGGAGCGTTCTTTAATTTTGTATAGTAACATAAGCAGGTTACGAAGGGGCAGAGGGATGATGGAAAAGCGAAGCGGCCGCCTTTAAAGTTGGATTTTCATCTATTAATACATTTAATTCAAGAAAATCAGACTTTAACAGCGGTTGAAGTCACCCTCTGTACCGTAGCCTTCCTCCATTAAAAGGCTCAATCTTGAAATCAGTGCTTGACCGCTTACCCAAACTAGCGAAGAGACAGAGCGATTCTGAAGATTGTCTTTTAAAATCAAATTTCACCAATACGTTTACTTCAATTAAAAGGAATATGATTTTAACACAATCGCAAGAACGCTCTGGATCGTAGCTACCACCCTATATACCTGTCAAACACTGATTTATTAATAGAGCCCTATAAAGTGATCATTATTTCTTCAAGCGGAAAGGTACGGTAGTCACAATAACATCCTTATGACGTAGCAAATACGCTCGCATCATTATACTTGTCTGGTTGTGCAACAGGTTTTCCCACCAATGCTTGGTAATAAACTGCGGGATCAAAATTGTGATATGATCTTCTTCTGCTTTTTTCCATTCTACGGTTTCAATAAACTTCATAAGTGGTCTCATAATACTTCTATATCTTGATTTAAGCACGATAAGACGAATACCAGGATTCCATTGCTCCCATTTTTGCTCCATTTTCTGAATCCCTTCATCATCAAACCCGATGTATACGGCAACGACAGTATCAGATAAAGTTTTAGCGTAGCTAACCGTATTTCGAACTACTTGCGTGATGCCTGAAATTGGAATAACAATTGTATTTCCTTTTGCAATGGGTTTATCTATTTCAAGATCAATACGCAATTGGTCTGCTGTATTATCATAATGCGTACGAATGCGATGGAACACATATACCATCATTGGCAAAAATATAAATACGATCCATACACGCTCAAATTTTGTAGTGATAAAAATTAGCGTTATCGATAATGTGGTGAGCATACCAATCGTATTTACGATTAGTTTAACTACCCAACCCTCAGGCTTAAGTCTAATCCAACGAAGCATCATCCCAAATTGAGATAGTGTGAATGGAATAAATACCCCCACCGCATATAACGGAATTAGGCTTTCTGTATGTCCCTCAAACGCAATGACAAGAATAGCCGAAAAGGTACTTAAAAATAAAATCCCGTTAGAAAAACCTAATCTGTCACCACGCACCATAAACATGTGTGGCATGTACTTATCCTTCGCTAACATAAAGGACAATAAAGGAAATGCGGAGTAAGCCGTATTAGCGGCTAGGAACAAGATGATTGCTGTAATTCCTTGTATAAAATAATACATTCCACCTCTACCAAAGGTACCTGCCGCGATTTGGGAAATAACTGTCTCCTTCGGATTTGGGACCGCACCAAACCAATAAGCAAGTAAGCTTATTCCAATGAACATCAACCCTAAAATAATCCCCATCATCATGAGTGTTGCCGCCGCATTTTTCTCCTCTGGTTTACGGAAGTGAGGAATCGCGTTTGAGACGGCCTCAACTCCAGTTAACGCCGAACAGCCTGAACTAAATGCTTTAAGCAATAAGAACAAGCTAACATTTGAAACAGTCGCATGAATTTCATGGGATGCCATTACAGCGCCACCTGTAAAGTATTTAATCATGCCATATCCGATCATAAAAAAGATTGACACGACAAACAGATAAATCGGTATTGCCAATACAGATGCAGATTCTGTTACCCCTCTTAAGTTCATAATCGTTAAAAATATAATCATAATTAGTGCTATAGCCACTCGGTGGTCATGTAACGCTGGAAATGCGGATGTAATCGCATCAGTACCTGCAGAGGAGCTTACCGCTACCGTTAAAATATAATCTACAAGTAATGCGCCACCAGCAATCAAACTGGATGAGGTTCCAATGTTGTCCTTAGCAACAATATATGCTCCGCCACCACCAGGATAAGCAAAAATTGTCTGCCGATAAGAGATGATTAAAATCGTTAGTAATCCAAGTACAGCAATTGAGATTGGAATAGAGTACCATAAAGCCGATACACCAACAGCCATCAACGCAATCAGGATCTGTTCAGTACCATATGCAACAGAAGATAAGGCATCAGATGACAAAATAGCCAGTGCCTTTAATTTACCTAGTTTTTCCCCCTCAATCTCCGTTGATTTCATCGGCCTGCCTATTAAAAATCTCTTTATTTTATCGAACATGCCCTTCTTCATCTCCTACCAAAATAATAACTCCAGAAACGTATTATGACGCAACTTTCATAAATTTTCAATCTTTTTCTTCACGTTTCAAATACCACTAAAAGTATAAGATTACTGTTCCCAATTTGGATTAATTTCATGTTTAAAAATAAAAGAACATCAACAAAAAGAACCCCCCCCTGCCAGTAAAGGCGAAGGAGGTGTTCTAATTCAAAGTTCAATATAATTTTACTTAATCAGAGGCAAGCAAACCATCAAAGTTTTCTGGACCTACCCGCACCGTACCAAGTAGGTTAGAGCTAACAAATGCTGTATAAGCCAGTGTTGAGGAAGTGATAGGTGGATTGTAATCCTCTGCAGAAAATGTGATGATTTGTGGTGCAAGAACACTTAAGCTAAATGTAGATGTTGCTGAATAAATAAGTGGATCTGTTGCTAATGTGCCTCTGACAACTGTTATCGTTATTCCAACAAGTGCCAAAGGTAATGTAACTGAAATCGTTCCTTTTAACAGGACTCTAGGATTTGCACCTACCCCAGTTGTGGAAAGTCCAATTTGACCAAATAATTGGGGCGTATTAATTACAGTGATAGGAAAGGCAATAGAGTTAGCGTAGCTAGCATTTTGTGAAGTTCTAGCATCAAGAAATATTGGCATTTTGATTATACCTCCTATTGATTGAGATAGGATAGTATATTCAAAGATTGATAGTGTGCTTGGATAGGTTACTCGGGTTTAAAAAATTGGCATTTTTTCCAAAATAAAATAATTTATTTTATTTCCAGAAAACAAAAAAACCCTTATTATTAAGGGTCTTTAAGCATTCATTATGAAGCGGGTGATGGGAATCGAACCCACGCTATCAGCTTGGAAGGCTGAAGTTCTACCATTGAACTACACCCGCATAATCTTATATATGGTCGGGATGACACGATTTGAACATGCGACCCCCTGGTCCCAAACCAGGTGCTCTACCAAGCTGAGCTACATCCCGAAGTCAAAGGCGATTAACTTTCACCATTTGAAGACAAGAAATAATATATCACGTTCAACACATTTATGCAATACTTTTCTCCTAATTTTTTTACCAATGATTTAAAATACGTGAAACATAACACAAAAATCCTCTAAAACGGCTTGATGCACTACCTTTACATCAAAATCCGATTTAGAGGATTTGTAAACATTAATCAAGATAATTTTCACTTCTTAATGCTTATTTCTTAATTCTTACTTTTTATTACTTACCTCATGTTTTTCAACCTTTACTTCTCAAAGCTAACTTCTGGTGTCGTTAACTTATCATAAAAGTCAACAACCTTATCCTTATTATCAGAAGCACGAAGCGCCATTGCAGAACGAGGATGCTCATCTAACGTTCCCGTGATCATGTAAGGAATGTTGTAGCCCCATTCTTCCTTTTCACGTAATGGAACAAGCAATTCCTCTAATACTTGTAAGACCGGACGTAATTCATAATTTGTATTTTTCAAATGAGTGACTAACAGCTCTGTAGGGCAATTTCCTGCTGCACGTCCCATGCCGAATACTGAAGCATCTAACAATTCAACACCATTTGCAGCCGCAACGAGCGTGTTAGAGAACGCAAGCTGCATGTTGTTATGTGTATGCACGCCAAGGCGCTTATTAGGTAGATACTTTTTGAACTTATTAATCAAATGCTCCATATCCTTGTAATCCAAGCTACCATAAGAATCCACAATATAAACAACATCTACGACACTATCCTTGATCATTTCAAACGCTTCAAGAAGCTCATGCTCCATCACATTCGATAACGCCATAATATTAATCGTTGTCTCATAACCAAGATCATGAAATAGCTGCACAAGCTGCAAGCCTTTATCTACTTCTTTAATGTAGCAAGCAACACGAATCAGGTCGATCATGCTTTCACTTCGTGGTAAAATATCGTTAGCATCTACGCGTCCAATATCGACAAGTGCGGATAATTTTGTATGTCCTTTTTCAGGAATCACTTTACGTAAAAAATCATCATCTAAAAAGCGCCAAGGGCCTGCAGAATCTGCTCCCTTTAATAGCTTAGGACTATTTTTATAACCAATTTCCATATAATCAACGCCAGCCGCATTTAAGCCTGCATACAGCTTTTGCACAAATTCAATGCTGAAGTTCCAATTGTTCACCAATCCACCATCACGAATCGTACAGTCTACAATTTTACTCTGATTTAATTTCATCGTCCATATCCTCTCCAAGTGTTTATGTTATTTACCATCTTACTTGAACCCCATTCATAATGTAAAGTAAAAGCTCGTGATAATTGTCACAGTAGCCAATATATTGCCATGATATATTATTTTTAAATCTAATTGAGAGTGATTATCAATCTCTAAACATATACGGAGGTGATTTGAGCATGACACAGACACTTAAAGAGCTTAAACCAAACGAAACCGCCCTGATTACAAGCATTGGTGCAAAAGGATCTATTCGCAGAAGATTGATGGATATGGGCATTACACCAGGTACACAAGTCATTATGCGTAAAGTTGCACCTCTTGGCGATCCGATAGAAATTCACATTAGAGGTTATGAGCTAAGCATCCGTAAGGCTGAGGCAGATCAAATCATGATTGCAAAATAGAACTATATTTTTAGAAGGGAACGAAAACATTCATGAGCTATCGATTTGCGCTTGCTGGCAATCCTAACAGTGGTAAAACTACATTATTTAATACATTGACAGGAAATAATGCCCATGTAGGGAATTGGCCAGGGGTTACAGTTGAACGTAGAGAAGGAAAGTGTAAGCAAACCAAAGAGGATCTTTACATTATTGATCTCCCAGGTATTTATTCATTATCCCCCTACTCACCAGAAGAAGTCATTTCGCGCGATTTCCTTACAGCTGAACAGCCAGATGCCATTATCAACATTGTAGATGCAACTAACATTGAACGAAACCTGTATTTAACGACTCAACTACTTGAACTTGATATTCCCATGATTATTGCCTTGAATATGATGGATGAAATCGAAAAACGTGGTGATCAAATCGACATTGCTAACCTAGAAAAGGAGTTAGGTGTCCCTGTTGTTCCAATTGCTGCAATTAAAAAGCATGGCGTACAAACATTAATTCAAAAGGCCATCGCCCTCAAACCTAAAGCTTCAAATATAATGAAAAACGATTTCCATCATCCTGCCTTAGCAAAAAGTATTGAGGAAATCAGTACCTTACTTTCCCAAAACGGATATTCCCATACATTATATTACACGATTAAGCTCTTAGAGGAAGATGACAAAATTACAGATCATCTCACGCTCAGCTCTACACTTACAAAACAAATTGATATGCTTATCCAAAGGGCAAAAACTGAAGCCAATCAAGATATAGATGTCATTATTGCTGATTCACGCTACTCCTATATTACTAACATCGTTCAAAGCTTTGTTATTAAAGGACATCCCCCTGGAACACTTACCTTTTCAGATAAAATAGATAAAATTGTTACGAATCGAATACTAGGCTTACCGATCTTTTTCCTTATTATGTTCTTTATTTTTGAAACTGCTGTTGGTTCCATTGGAGCTTATATTAAAGATCCATTTGAAGCACTGGTCACAGAACAGCTACCAGAGCTAGTTACGAACCTCCTACAGAGCATTGGTGCCTCTGATTTAATCCAAGGTCTTGTGGTTGGAGGTATTATTACAGGCGTCGGAAACGTATTATCCTTCTTACCACAAATTGTAATCTTATTTTTATGCTTATCCTTACTTGAAGATATTGGTTACATGTCTAGAGTTGCCTTTGTTATGGATCGACTATTCCGGCAATTTGGGCTCTCAGGTAAAGCATTTGTCCCACTTCTAATGGGATATGGCTGTGCTGTTCCAGCAATTATGGCAACGAGGACGTTAGAAGATGAGCGTAGCCGAAGACTAGCGATCACTTTAATGCCCTTCATGTCATGTAGTGCTAGAATTCCAGTATATGCGGTGTTTGCGGGTGCCTTTTTTGCAGCACATCAAGGTTTAATTGTGTTTAGTATTTATTTCCTTGGTATTCTTGTTGCAATGTTGTCTTGTATAATTCTTAATAAAACGGTTTTAAAGGGCGATGCCGCACCATTTGTAATGGAGTTACCTCCTTATCGTATCCCTACACTAAATGCAATCTCCAGACACACCTGGGAAAAGGCAAAAGGTTATGTGATTAAAGTAGGAACTGTACTTTTATCGATGACTGTGGTCATTTGGGTGCTACAAACGTTTAATTTCTCATTTCAGCAAGTTGATGACTCTGCTAATAGTATGTTTGGCGTTATTGGCGGTTTTATTGCGCCTATCTTTTCCTGGAACGGTTTTGGCTCTATCAAGGGCACTGGAGAGGTGCATTGGCAGATTGGAGCAGCCTTATTAACTGGACTCATCGCCAAAGAGGCGGTTGTAAGTACATTAGGAATCTTATATGTAAATGTAGGAACAGAACAATTAACGACTGCATTAAGTGCTGCACTACAATCCTATTTCACTCCATTAGCTGCATTTTCTGTCATGGTTTTTGTGTTACTATATGCCCCATGTGTTGCTGCAATTGCAACAGCTAAAAAAGAACTAAATTCTTGGAAATGGACGTTGTTTACAGTAGCTTACCAATGTGGAATCGCTTGGCTCATCTCTATGATAGTTTATCAAATTGGACGTATGCTTGGCATAGGAATAGGTTAACTAATTTTAGTTATTTTAATGGAGGGATAAACGGTGGCTGACTTTATAATTATTTTTATTATAGCTACAATTATGGGCTTCACTTTCTACCGGTATATTAAACGAAAGAAGGCCGGTCAAAGTGGGTGTGCAGGCTGTAGCTTAGGTAGTTCTTGTAGCTCATCACCATCCTCTTGTCATCAAAGTACATCTACATTTCCTGATAAAACTCCCCGACATGTCCCTAATCATAAATGACTAATGAATTAAGAGCCTCAACATCAATTATGACGTTGAAGCTCTTAATTTGTATAAACATATAACCGTTAGCGTTCTCATTTAACATCGCCCCTTCATGTGTTTTATGATTTTATGTCAGCATTCACACCAATGGCAACGTTATTTCAAATGTAGTTCCTAAACCTAATATACTAGTTGCTGTTATATCTCCAAGATGATTACGGATAATACGATGACTAAGTGATAAGCCTAGGCCTGTCCCATGCTCCTTTGTCGTGAAAAAAGGATCAAACATTTGACCTAATATGCTTTTTTCTATTCCCTTTCCATTATCCTTTATAATGATTTTGGCATATTTACCTTCTGTAGCGACACTAATCACGATATGACCTTCATGATCTGCTGAGATTACTTCATCAATGGCTTCCATTGCATTTTTTATCATATTGAGCAACACTTGCTTAATTTGCTTTGCATCAATAGATACATTCATATTTTGACTATGCTCAGGTAAAATGAGTTCTATTGTACACCCCTTCATTAAAGCTTCACTTTCTGTCAGTAGTGTAACTTCACTTAATAAAGAAGGCACATGAACGATGCTTCTCTGAATTACAGACGGTTTTGACGAGTTAAGAAATTCATGGATAATATCGTTAGCTCGATCGATTTCATTTAAAATAATACGTGCATACTCATCACGCCCTAATTGAATCAAATGCGGACGTAACAATTGAATAAAACCACGTATAGAGGTTAGAGGATTTCTTATTTCATGAGCAATTGCAGCAGAAATTTTACCTAACATGGCAAGCTTATCATTGTGATAGGCGGTTTGTTCAATTTGTTTATAATCGGATACATCCTTAATACTTAGAAGAACATCTCCATCCATTTGATCGTCATAAACAACTGAAATCAACCAATTCCTACCATATTCATCGGTGCATTCATATTGATTTTTGCATCTTAAAATAGTTTCTCTATAGATCTCTAGTACTTGCTTTTTCTTGAAACGACTTAAATGTGGATGTCTTACTATTTGTAGCAGATTACACCCAATTAAAGACTGTTGCGGCATTTCAATTAACTTGGCCATTTCTACGTTAACGAAGGTAAGAACACCCTCACAATCAAATAACATGATTCCACTGTCTAAATGTTGCAATACATTCTCATATTTATTTTTAACAAGCTGTGTAGATTGGAATGCTTTTACCGATTGAAGCAGTGTTTCCTGAAATTCACTCAACAAGTTGGTTCCCCCTGTTCTCAAAATGATGTACTTTGCCTACCGACAACATACGATCACTACCCGAGAAGCTCAGACCCAAGCCATAGGTTAACATACCACCGTCATGCTCGCCGTTTCGGGATATTCATATGCTACAACTCTCCAGCCTTCCTCCTTTCTTCTTATTTTTCAAGCCTGACTTGCCGTCTTGCTTGTCTAAGCAAATGCTGTCATTTTGCAGGTTTTACTGAAGCGGATACAAATTTATGTAAGAACATAGACAAAAATATGCCTCTTCACCTGCAAAATATTATTTTAAAGCAAGCTAAAATATGTTAAAAATTAGCTATACTCTAATCATAGTAGTGGAGCCCAAATCACGTCAATCAGAGATACTGTCGAAAAAAGCGATATCCTCACTAAAGCAAAAATTTCATCTAAAAATAGTAAAAAAGACTATGATTTCTAACTAAAAATAAACAATTTTCAAGTCATAATTACAAATTAAAGTTTAATATAAAAAGTTAATTAAGGAAAAAAGTGGAGTAGTCATTCAGAGGTGTCAATTAGGGGTATAAACATAAGATGTGAGTGTTTGATAAACAAGGGACACAATCAATTATCCCTTGTTTTTTTCTGCATCAGCTTGTCTTTTTTTAGACTCATTACGGCTAAACGTCTTTTAAGCTGGTACTCCCATTTTAGATCCTTAAGGGCTTTCGCCATTGTCATTAAATCAAGACTCATATCTATTTGTGTTTGTACAATTTCTAGCGGGTCTTCCCCTTCTACATTTACACAATTATCAAATACTAAAATTTCATGCTCTAATACAAAATCTTCAAAATCAATGTCTGTTATCCCGTCATCATGACTATATTCAGCTAAAATCTCATATTCATGCTCTACTTTATAGTGAACTTCAACGCGTTGACATACAGGACAAAATAGTAATGGGACATTATGAACTTTAGTATGATAATGCTTCATTGTTCCTTTTGTCCCTATCATGCTCGCTCCACAACAAAAGCTCATTTCCTGTCACCCTTCCTTCTTACCAAATTATCCATATTTATAATCACTTATTCTATATTCAACATGTTAATTCCTGCACGTTATGGGATTAGGAGGAAAAAACCCCTTACTATACGCAATAAGCAGTATAGTAAGGGGTATATTCTTACAACAAGAAGCTTGAGCTTAGCCGTTTAACGTTTTGTCTCCAGGCTTCCAGTTCATTGCGCACAAGCCACCAGATTGTAATGCTTGAAGAACACGAAGTGTTTCTTCTACGCTACGACCTACATCATTATGGTTAACAACTTGATATTTTAGTTCGCCTTCAGGATCGATAATGAACAATCCACGAAGTGCAACACCTTCTTCTTCAATAAGTACACCATAATCACGAGCAACGCTCTTAGTAATGTCAGATGCAAGAGGGAAGTTAAGTTGTCCAAGACCATTGCTATCCTTAGGTGTGTTAATCCAAGCTTTATGGCTATGCTCTGAGTCTACACTTACACCAAGTACTTCAGTGTCAAGTGATTTGAATTCTTCATAAGCTTCGCTCAATGCGGTAATTTCAGTTGGACATACAAAGGTAAAATCAAGTGGATAAAAGAAAAATACTAACCATTTACCACGATAATCAGACAATTTAACCCGTCCAAATTCTTTACCATCACCTGATACGCTTGCCATATCAAAATCTGGAGCAAGTTTTCCTACTAAACGTTCTGCCATTGTAAATCCTCCTTTAAAATATGTAAGAAACATGTACTGTTTCTTGTATTTAGAATGTATTTTGTAACATCAATTGCTACACACAAAATGTTATCATTCACCATATTTAAAGTCAAGATTATAATCAATCTTTTTTTATAATTATTATAAATAAGCAATTATTTATGAACATTTTTTGAATTATTTTTGAATTGCAGCCACAATTAGATTACCCATTTGGGTTGTGCCAATCGCACTTGCTTTATCTGTAGCAATATCTCCTGTTCTATGTCCTGCATCCAATACATTTTTCACTGCTGCTTCAATCGCATCTGCTGCATCGCTATAACCAAACGTCATGCGTAGCATAAGTGCTACAGACAAAATTGTTGCTACTGGGTTAGCTAAATTTTGCCCTGCAATATCTGGAGCAGAACCATGTACCGGCTCGTATAAGCCAAAGCTTCCTTCTCCTAATGAAGCTGAGGACAACATTCCTATAGAACCTGTAAGCATTGCCGCTTCGTCACTTAAAATATCACCAAACATATTTTCAGTTACGATAACATCAAAGCTAGCAGGACGACGTAAAAGCTGCATTGCACAGTTATCTACTAATACATGCTCAAGCTCTACATCTGGATAATCCGCAGATACACGAATGACTACCTCTCTCCACAAACGTGAGGATTCTAATACATTTGCTTTATCTACAGAGGCTAGTCGTTTGCTACGCTTCTGAGCAATTTGGAATGCCTGACGTACGATTCGTTCTACTTCCATTTCGTTATAAGCACAAGTGTCCACTGCCTCTTGACCAAACTCAGTTTCTCTACGGAACTTTTCGCCAAAGTAAATACCACCTGTTAATTCACGTACAACGATTAAATCAGTGCCTTCTAATACTTCTGGCTTTAAAGTCGAAGCGTCCTTTAGACAATCAAATACAACCGCTGGGCGCAAATTTGAAAATAAACCTAATGCTTTTCTAATACCTAACAAGCCAGTTTCAGGACGTAACTCTTTTGGATTGCTGTCCCATTTAGGTCCACCCACTGCACCAAGCAATACAGCATCGGCATTTTTACACACGTTAAGTGTTTCCTCAGGTAACGGAGTCCCCTTCTCATCAATCGCAATCCCACCAAACAAAGCATGTTCAGTTTCAAAACGATAACCAAACAATTCCTCTACACGTTGCAATACCTTTTCAGCTTCAGCTACAACCTCAGGACCGATACCATCGCCTGGAATAACCGCTATTTTTTTCACATCTGACATAAGTGAACAACTCCTTTTATAAAATAAACTTGAATTTTTATGCATTTATTTATATCCGTTAAAGTAGCTTATCTTATTGTTTTATCATAAGTAACCGTAATATACAAAGATATAGAATCTATTAGGTTAATAGGTTAAACCTATGACTAATGAAATGGGTATCGGGCTCCAACCACTCTTGAAGCTATATTCAGAATGAGCATCGGGTTCCAACCACTCTTGAAGCTATATTTAATTTGAATTTATTAAGTTGTATAAATACAGCTTCAAAGGTGGTCCGTAAACTTTCCACCCGATACTCATTCCCCCGTAGTTTGGTAGCTTACTCAATGTTGGCAGTACCCAACACCATCAAAATTCCCAAAATACAAAAAAAGAATGCGACTGTGCAAATTCAGCACAGCGCATTCTTCTGGGTTCTTTAGATTCTGTCTTCTCTAAAATTAGTGCTTGATTAACGTAGAGAGGGACGAAGGGACAGAGGGATTGTTGAGAAATAAAATCGGACTTTAACAGCGATCGCAACAACCCTCTGTTTCGTAGCACTTCTCTCTACGCCTTAATCAATCAAACCCAAATTTTCAGCTTTTAGTTTTTGATCCAGTGCATCAAGCCACGAAGCTCGCGACCTACAACTTCAATTGGATGTTCGGATTCATTACGACGAGTTGCAGTTAAGAATGCACGGTTAGATTGATTTTCAAGAATGAAGTCACGTGCAAATTTACCTTGTTGGATATCAGATAATACTTCTTTCATTGCCTTCTTCGTTTCGTCAGTAACGATACGTGGTCCAGTTACATAGTCACCATATTCTGCTGTGTTAGAAATGGAGTCACGCATTGTTGCAAGTCCACCTTCATATACAAGGTCAACGATTAATTTCAATTCGTGCAAGCATTCGAAGTAAGCCATCTCAGGAGCATAACCTGCTTCTGTTAGTGTTTCGAAACCAGCTTTGATCAAAGCAGTTACGCCACCACATAATACCGCTTGCTCACCGAATAAGTCTGTTTCTGTTTCTTCGCGGAAGGTCGTTTCAATAACTCCAGCACGAGTACAACCAATTCCTTTTGCATAAGCTAGTCCAATTTGTTTCGCATTTCCAGTCGCATCTTGATGAACAGCGATTAGCCCAGGAACACCAAAACCTTCTACATAAGTACGACGTACCATGTGACCTGGAGATTTAGGAGCTACAAGCAATACATCGTTATCTTTGGAAGGTACAATTTGTCCAAAGTGTACGTTAAAACCATGCGCAAACAATAATGCCGCACCTTTTTTAAGGTTTGGTGCAATTTCGCTATGATATACAGCAGCTTGAGTTTCATCCGGCATTAAGATTTGGACAACATCTGCACGAGAAGTTGCTTCAGCCACAGATAATACTTCAAAGCCATCTTCTTTAGCTTTATCAAAGGATTTACCTTCACGAAGACCAATAACAACGTTTAGTCCACTTTCACGCAAGTTTTGTGCATGAGCATGTCCTTGACTACCATAACCAATAATTGCGATTGTTTTCCCTTGTAATACATTTAGTTCTGCATCTTGTTCATAGTACAATGTAACTGCCATTTTTATTAGCCTCCTAGAGTTTGGGTAACAATTGTTCCCTTATGAATTTGTCCGCCTGATAAGCGGGTATTTCAAATGAAGAATTTTAAAAATTGAATTGCGACTCTATTTAATAATTAGTGCTTGATGGCAACTGCAGGCTAGTAGCTACGATCCAGAGAGTTCTTGCGATTGTTGTTAAAATCATATTCCTTTATTATTTAAGTCTATTTATGGATGGAATTTGATTTTAAGAGACAACCTTCAGAATCTCTCTGTCTCTTCGCTAGTTAAGTTAGCGGTCAAGCACTAATTTCAAAATTGAACCTGAATTTTTATTCATTTGTTTTGCATAAAAATTAATTCATTTCTATATTAAATTTCTTCTTCTCAAATCCCCGCTTATCAGGTATTTATTTAAAAGCTTATGCGCTCAGCATATCACATTACGAAACTTACATACTAATTTTGGGACTTAGTTATTCTGACTAAGCATTCCCACGAATCATTGCTGTAACCCCAGTACGACTTAATTCTCGAATTCCATAAGGAGTTAATAATTCTATCATAGCATCAATTTTGGTTGTGTCACCAACAACCTGTACCATCATTGAGCTTGTTCCAATATCAACGACAGAAGCGCGGAATGTCTCAACAAGTCCCATAATTTCTGGTCTTTCTGTTGGCTCAGCTTTCACTTTGATAAGTGCCAATTCACGACCAACCATAGGGCGAGAACTCAAATGTACAACCTTGATCACATCGATAAGCTTATATAGCTGCTTCTCAATTTGCTCTACGGTATGATCATCACCAGAGGTGACAATGACCATCCGAGATAAGCCCTTTTCTTCAGACTGCCCTACGGTAATACTCTCAATGTTGTACCCACGACGACCAAACATACCAGATACCCGCTGTAAAACACCTGGCTGATCATTTACCAATACTGCAATCGCATGACTTTTCATCATTCATCGTCCCCCATCAACATTTGATCAATGGTAGAACCTTGGGTAACCATTGGATATACATTTTCTTCCTTGCTGACTACGAATTCTACCAGCACAGGACCTGGTGTGTCCAAGGCTTCCTGCCAAACTTTTTTAGCGTCCTCTTTGTTAGAGGCTCTTAAGCCTTTTACGCCGTATGCTTCAGCCAGCTTCACGAAATCAGGACTTCCTGCAAGGTCAACGTGGCTATATCTTTTGTCGTAAATAAGCTCTTGCCACTGTTTTACCATCCCTAACACTTGGTTGTTAATAACAACCACTTTAACAGGAATGTTGTTAATGGCGCAGATCGCTAACTCCTGTGCACACATCTGCATACCGCCGTCACCATTTATCGAAATAACTAGGCGATCAGGATGTGCCATTTGAGCACCAATCGCAGAAGGGAAACCAAAGCCCATTGTACCAAGACCACCAGAAGTGATCCATGAACGAGGGTGGTTAAACTTATAATATTGAGCTGCCCACATTTGATGTTGACCTACATCGGTGGATACAATGGCATCCCCATTTGTAGTGTCATTCAATAGCTCAATTACCCATTGCGGCTTAAGCACAGTATCTGAGTCCTTGTACTTCAGAGGCTTATCTTGCTTCATTTGTACAATTTCCTTGCGCCAAGCATCTGCCAATTCTGCACTTGAAATCATTGGGTTTAGCTGCTGTAGGACAGTTTTTACATCACCTACGATTGGGATATCTGTTTTTACGTTTTTACCAATCTCCGCAGGATCAATATCAATATGAACGATTTTGGCATGTGGTGCAAATCCGTCTAGCTTTCCAGTCACTCGGTCATCAAACCGAGCGCCAATGCTGATTAACAAATCTGCACGTTGGATTGCTTGGTTGGCTGTGTACGTACCATGCATCCCAGGCATGCCCATCCATAAATCATTACCTGTTGGGAAAGCTCCTAAACCAAGCAAGGTCGTAGTTACTGGAATTTGTGCTTTTGTAATAAATTCATATAACTCCTCATGTGCACCAGAGTATATTACACCGCCACCTGCAATTACTACGGGTTGCTTCGCTTCCTTAATTGCCGCTACCAACTTATCCAACTGTAACCGATTAGGAACAACAGTCGGGTTATAACCTCTTAAGCTAACGGATTGTACTGGGTTAAACAACGTTGTTTGATTGGATACATCCTTCGGAATATCAATTAGTACTGGACCTTTACGGCCGGTATTTGCAATATGAAAAGCTTCGTGAATGATACGTGGTAAATCCGCTACATCACGTACAAGATAACTATGCTTTGTAATTGGCATCGTAATTCCTGTAATATCCGCTTCTTGGAATGCATCTGTCCCAATTAAGCTTGAAGCAACATTCCCTGTAATAATAACCAACGGTACTGAATCCATAAATGCAGTTGCAATTCCCGTCACCGTATTGGTTGCCCCTGGTCCTGAGGTTACTATACACACGCCAACTTTACCACTTGCTCTTGCATATCCGTCAGCAGCATGAATTGCACCTTGCTCATGTCTCGTTAATAAATGGTTAAAGTCACTAAATCCATGCATAGCATCATAAATGTATAATACTGCACCGCCAGGATAACCAAAGACGCATTCAGCACCTTCCAAAAGCAAACTTCGAAGTAAAATTTCCGAACCAGAAATGACTTCTGGCTTCATCCATTTCTCACGCAACTGTTCTTTAGACTTTTCTACTGGAATTTGTGTACTCATCAGTTATCCTCCCTCCAAAATTAGGTGGTTTATTTTAACCACACTATCCTTAACGCTGTTAATTGGCGATAAACAAAAAAACCTTCCATCCCGATCAGAGCAGACTTCTGCTACTGAGGGACGAAAGGTTATTATCTTCCGTGGTACCACCCATATTTACCTAGTATCTCACAATACTAAGCCTTAACGAGTCAAATAAACAAATAAGACATGCTTATTATACTCGTGGTCTTATAACGTAGACCTAACGATTTCCCCTAATAAGCTAACACTAAACTTCTTAAACGTGTTAAAGCTTTTCAGGAAAACAGCTCCGAGGTGAGCTCGTAATTAAGGGATTATGGTGATTGGTCTCAGCTATTCCATCACTCTCTGAGCAAAGAGCCCTTAAAACTTCGTCCTCATCATCGCCGATGAACTATAACGTAAAATGTTTAGGAACATTATATGATTAGTTTACATCGAGAGTCAATACCTAATCGAAACAATTTAATTTACCACTGTTTGATTGTCACTCCATCGCCCATACTTTCATAGAATAATAAATAATTATTATTTTATGCATAATGCAACAAAATGCTTTTAAAAAAATGAATTTAGGCTAGGAAGGACTCTGAGTCATATGATTCGTTATCGAAGACCCAAACAGGATGATCCCATCATTTATCAATTAATTAAACAAGAGCTTGTGCCTTACTCTCATCTGTCTGCGCAAGAATTAAATCAGGTTATATCAGATCTCCCTAAACGAATGTCCCGTGGTACTACGCTAGTCAGCTCTCTTCAATATGAAAGTGATCCTATTGCATTTATTCATTTTATGATTCATGGCAAACTGTTATACATCGATATGATCGCTGTATCAGCCCAATATCGCAGACGACAAATCGGAAAGGCACTTATCGCACACGCTGAACATTTCGCTGCTTCAAGAGGGTGCACATCATCTAAATTAACGGTGGAGCAAGGAAATACGAGAGCAGAGCGTTTTTATGTTAATTTCGGCTATAGTCGGACAAAAAACTTATCCCACATACAATGCTTTGAGATGAAAAAAAATTTAGATTATCGTTTTTAAAATTGTTTATATTGTTGATCCTAGATAAAATGGAATCTAATTAATGCAAAAAAGCTAGCTAATTCTTAGCTAACTTTTGCAGCACTGTTATAATAGTTATTTAAATGTGTTCTATTCTAAAGTACCATTTTTCACTAACTCGTCTTTAATCTTTCTGTGCATATCCCATACATCATTTCCTGCATTACTTACGATCGTAATGGTAATATCGTTAGCAATATCATAACTTGATTTAAAGCTTACTCCTGGATCGCACCCCTCAAAATGAGGGATAAATGTTGCATCTTCTACCTTCGTATTACTGAAATCACGCTTAGTAAGCCATACGCCATAACCATAATTGCTATGTTCATCCTCACCTTGCAATGACAACATCTGTTGTAGCATATCTAAAGAAATTAGATCACCTGCAAGTAGCTTCCTCCAAAACTTATCAATATCTAAAACGGTTGTAAACACTCCTCCTGCACCCGTTCCCTTTACATCAATACTATAAATGTTCGTATAATACTCGTCATGCGCCTCATCATAAATGTATGCATTAGCAGTTCGAGCAGGAAGGCGATCTAGCTCAAAATATCCTGTATCAATCATACCTGAGGGTTGAAATACGTTATATTGTAAGTATTCATCAAATGGCTTTTCTGACACTTGTTCTATGATTAAACCTAACACAACATAACCCGTGTTGTTATATTGAAACTTCTCGCCTCGTGGATACATCATTTCTTTATTTATAAACAGTGGAAGCAAATCGGCTGAAGTTCTTATTTTATAGTTCGGATAATCCCTCCACAATTCAGCATATTCCTCCATCACACTTTCATCAAAATAGTCCGGTATACCTGAGGTATGATTAAGTAGTTGTCTAACTGTAATCCCTGTATCAATGAGCTTCCAATCAATATGCGATAGAAGCTGTCCAATCGTATCTTCAAAGCTCAATTTCTGTTGTTCTATTAATTGCAAAATAGCTGTAGCTACAAAAACCTTCCCTGCAGATGCCGTAGGAAACTTTGTTTCTAATGTATTAGGCACCTTGTTAGGCATATCTGCATAACCAAATGCTTTCTGGAAAATGATATGCTCTGATTTTCTTATCAATATACATCCATAAAAATCTGCATCTATCCACGTTTCTATTGTCAAAGTAAACCCTCCCCCAAAAATTCATAGTCTTAGGTCGTGTTGACTTACACTTTTCGGACTCTTCCTAATATAACATAAAAAAACACCTTTAAAATATGTAAAAAACAATTAAAAAAGAGATTACCATGACTAGTGTCAATAGTAATCTCTTTATGGTCATTAAACCTATGCGTTCAATTTTTCTTTAGCAACGTTAGCCAAAGAATTGAATGCTTGAATATCATTTACAGCTAGGTCAGCAAGGATTTTGCGGTTGATGTTGATCTCAGCCAATCTCAAGCCATGTACCAATTTGCTGTAAGACAAACCGTTCATACGAGCCGCAGCGTTAATACGTACGATCCACAATTTGCGGAAATCACGTTTTTTCTGACGACGGTCACGGTATGCATAAAGCATAGATTTCATTACTTGCTCATTTGCAGTTTTAAAAATACGGTGTTTAGAACCAAAATAACCTTTAGCAAGCTTTAATACTTTTTTATGACGACGACGAACAACGAATCCGCCTTTTACTCTTGCCATATCAATAAACCTCCTAATAATTCAAAAAATAATGTGTGATTAATTACTTCAAGTTAGCTAATTGTTGTTTCAAACGATTTACATCACCAGAATACATAACAGGACTATTTGCTAATACACGTTTAGCACGTTTAGTTCTGTGGGAAAGTAAGTGGTTACGGTTTGCTTTGTAACGTCTTACTTTACCTGTTCCAGTAATTTTGAAGCGGCCTTTTAGGCTGCTGTGAGTTTTCATTTTAGGCATTGTACTTCCTCCTCAATGTTTATGAGCAATACTTGAAACTTGACTTAGTTTTTAGGTGCAAGAATCATAATCATACTGCGACCTTCCAACTTAGGAATTCGTTCCACTGTACAAAGATCTGCAACTTCATCTTTTACGCGGTCCAGAATTTTTTTCCCGATGTCGGCGTGTGTAATTTCACGTCCGCGGAAACGGACAGAACATTTTACTTTGTCGCCATCTTTCAAAAATTTGATCACGTTACGAAGTTTCGTCTGGAAATCATGCTCCTCAATATTTGCACGGAACCATACTTCCTTGATGTCCACTATCTTTTGATTTTTACGAGCTTCTTTTTCTTTCTTCTGGTTTTCATAACGGAATTTACCGTAGTCCATGATACGACATACTGGCGGTTTTGCCGTTGGCGCAACATTAACTAAATCCAGATTAAGATCAATCGCCATTTGTAGTGCTTCACGTATAGGTTTGATTCCTATTTGTTCACCCTCAGCGCCTACTAAACGAACTTCTTTAGCTCGTATTTCATCATTGATCAAATGTTCCTTACTGATAATTATCCACCTCCAAAAAGATTTAAAACAACACTATAGAAGCAAATTAAAAAGGGATGCAGAACCTCTGGCTGCATCCCAAATTGATCAATTCATCATGAACTTACATTCATAAATCATTGGATCAAACCAGTCAGCAATAGCTGAACAGGTGAGAAGTCAACGCCTCTACTTACAATCCATTACTTTCGTTAAAACATCACCAAAACAATATATCACATATAAAACATATTTGTCAAACTATTCTTAAATTAAATTTATGTCTAGTTTCTAAGCTTCAAATGTTTAGCCTTGTTTGCTTTGAACCTCTTCTAAACGTACAACACGTGTATGTTTGGTGTGGCTCCATTGCTTGTTGTTTTGTGTGAAAAATGCATAAAACGTAATTGGCCACCATGAAATAAGGTAAATCGGAAATAAAACAAGGTAAGCATATACTTTCTTATAAGTAACTTTTTCAAGTATCATCGCCGCTAAGAAAGTAAATACGTTCGCAGCAATTGCAATAAAGGAAATCCACAATGGGAAGTAACCATACAGCGTACTAAAGTGAGGGCCTTCCAAAATGGATTGATCCACCCAAATAAACGCACTCAGTAAAAATGTAATCAACACGATATACACGTTAACCCCATACAAAGCCATGTCTAGCTTAATAAAGCTACGTTCCTTAATACTTTGCCAAAGCAATTTAAAAAAGTAACGACGTGCGACGGTAAAGTGTCCTTGCATCCAACGTAGACGTTGACGTGCAGAAGCCTTAAATGTTAATGGCTTCTCATCAAATAACTTTGCATCATAGTTAAAAACAGGGTTAATTCCTTTTTCTACACAACGCATCGTGAACTCAAGGTCTTCTACGAGGCTAGTAGCCCCCCAACCAATTTCCTTAAGAAGCTCTGTTTCAAAGCACATGCCTGTGCCTCCAAGGAAGTTAGCCATTTTCAAGTTGTGACGAGAAAGCTGCCACAAACGGTTGCAATACCAATAGGAAATACCGTAGGCTGCAGTTACCCAAGAATCCTCTGGATTTTTTGTATCGATGTAGCCTTGAATAACACGAGCCCCTTCACAAAGATCATTGTTCATCTCACGAAGGAAGTCAGGATGTGCCAAGTTATCAGCATCAAACATGACAACAGCATCATATTGTCTTGGCATTTTCCAAAGCTCTTTAAGCATCCATTCAATCGCATAACCTTTACCACGAAGGTTAGGATTCGTACGCACACAAGCATTCATCCCATGACTACGCACGATTTCTACTGTACGGTCGGTACAGTTGTCACAAATAACAAATACATCGTACAGCTCCTTCGGGTAATTTAGGTGCTTAAGGTTTTCCATCAGCGCACCTACAACTTCTTGCTCATTGTGTGCTGCAACTAGAACAGCAAATGATTTATTTGGTTCATATTGCTTTTTATTTTTCTTTTTATACATGCCAAATAATGATAATCCGAATTGATACACACCAACCACTGCTAAAATAATTTGCAGAGATATCAGTATAGTGTCGACCATAATTCACTGCCCCCCTTTAAACCCCATTTTATTTTTTTCTCTAACAGCTGAGGTTTTAATAATGACCCTGTTTTTGTTTTACATTTGATTTTACATTAGCGATGAACTGCCAACACTAAGATATTGTAAACAAAATTACTGACTAAGTAAAATTTCTCTATTTTTAGCACAGCAATATTATTAATGCATTACGATTTTCCACGACTTTGACTACTTTGTCAAAGGGGATTTTAGGCTTTATTCTTTAAAAAAAGCGCAAACATAGTGTTTTCCGAGCGTAACTTGGGGTCACCTCCTGCTTTTTTATAAGTATAGGTCTTATTTTCATCAGTTTAGTCACTTTTTATTTCATTCTCGTTAACAAAACTATGTCGCTCATCTATACAAACGTAAAAAAAGCAAAAAAGTTTACCAAATCGCACAGTTTCCTTTAAACTAATTTGATATCATTTGAATCAGATGTTCGTGATTTATTGATATATAATTGTTGAAAACACCCACAAATCAAAATATGATAAATGTAAGGGTATTATGAAATACTTATACTAAAGAAGCTTATTCGTTGTTGAAAATAGAAGTGGAGGCATTCAATGCGTCATTGGCTGCAGAGTTTAGTGAATCTCGATCGTAAATTATTTATTGCTATTAATGTGAAGTTTCATCGCAAATTTTTGAATTTTTGGGTGTTTAATCTTACGCGCTTAGGTGGTGCAACATTTACAATTGCCATCACATTATTAATCTGGAGATTGGCTTCTCCAGCATGGAGCAAAGTTGGGTTGCAAGCTTTTACAGCCTTGGCATTAAGTCATATCCCAGTTGCAATTGCTAAAAAGCTGTATCCCAGAATACGTCCTTATTTGAGCTTGCCTGGAATAAATACGTTTAAAAATCCGTTAAAGGACCATTCCTTTCCGTCTGGACATACGACAGCTATTTTTTCGGTGACAATACCGTTTATGATTGCTCAGCCTAGTTTAATTATAATATTAGCACCGTTGGCACTATTGGTTGGGACTTCACGTATATACTTAGGTCTGCATTATCCTTCTGATGTACTTGCTGGACTAATTATTGGTACATCCGTTGCAGTGGGTACGGTTGCATTCTGGACGTAAAGGTTATATTGTTAAGTTCAGGAAAACCTTGCGGGAAAAGGTGAAACTAAAGTGAACAAACAAAGAGTCTTACTTTTATCTGAAGGGTTCGGGGCGGGGCATACTCAAGCTGCTTATGCACTGTCAAGCAGTTTACGTAAGCTATCGCCAAATGTACAAACAAGGGTACTGGAGTTAGGCAGTTTTCTTAATCCAAGAGTAGCACCACTTATTCTTACAGCTTATAAAAAGACGGTCTCTTCTCAACCTCGTCTTGTCAGTATGATGTATCGTAGTAATTATAAAAAACCATTAAATCGTCTAACAACATTGGCACTTCATAAACTTTTTTATACACATACGAAGCTAGTTATAGATCAACTTCATCCCGATGTCATAGTATGCACGCATCCTATTCCAAGCGCCGTTATTTCTCGGATGAAGCGACATGGCTTAGAGGTTCCTTTATGCACTGTGATTACCGATTACGATGCACATGGAACATGGATCAGTGATGAGGTAAATCGATATCTTGTATCCACTGACCAGGTTAAGACCATCTTGCTTGAACGTGGGGTTGGTGAATCTAAAATTGAAATTACGGGTATTCCCGTCCACCCTAACTTTTGGGAAAGACACAGTAAGCAGGATATTCGAGATCGTTTTGGTTTAAATGACATACCAACCATACTTATTATGGGCGGAGGCTGGGGATTAACGAAGGATGAAGCTGTAAACAATCTACTTGTAAAGTATAAAGAACATCTTCAGCTAATTTTTTGTTTTGGTAGCAATACTAAATTAATGGATAAAATAGGTAGTGACCCTAGATTCCAGCATCAAAACATAAAGCTACTAGGATTTACAAAGGAAATTGATAAGCTTATGGAGGTCTCTGACCTATTAATTACGAAGCCTGGTGGAATGACTTGCTCAGAAGGGTTAGCAAAGGCAATACCGATGTTATTTCATAAGCCCTTGCCGGGACAAGAAGAAGAAAACCTTCTCTATTTCTCAGCACAGGGGTGGGGCACACCCATTCATTCGCTGGATGACATTACGGCATGGGTCGAAAAGCTTATTCATCATTACGATGAGGTGAGTGCAACCAGAGAGCAGATGCTTGCAGATATCGAACGATTCCATCCGACTCAAAGTGCAAAAGTCATTGTTGATTTATTGGAAAGTAAAAGTAATACCATATTTATTTAGCTCTTATCTAATTTATATCGTTAATTACAGTGATTTGAATTTTAAAAAACGTCGTCCATGTTATTAAGTGGATGACGTTTTTGTATTTAAAAACGATAATGCTGCCTCAATACTTTGTTTAATAAAAGTAGGATCAGGTCTTGACTTCATTAGGACGGTCAAACCAATCATGGAAACAACAAGCGAATGTGCCAGTTCTTCACTTTGTAACACTTCTGAAAGCTCCCCCGTCCTTTGTCCTCTCTCAATCGTTTCTTTAAATATAGCTGCTAAATACATTTGATGCTCACGTGTAAGTACTGCAAATTTAGAGTGGTGAGGTGCAAGCTCCACCATTGTATTTATACAAAAGCACCCTCGCCTAATTGATGTGTTCGTTGTATCTTCTGTACCAATTTGTTCGAAGAGCTTTCTAAAAGCCGTCTTTACAGAAGAGGCATGTTGAAGCAATGATCTTATATAAGCGGCATGCCAAGTGTTATAGCGACGTAGAGCAGCTTCAAACAACTCGTTTTTATCCCCAAAAGCAGCATAGAGACTTGGACGTTGAATGCCCATCGCATTTGTAAGATCGACTAACGAGGCGGATTCAAATCCTTTTTCCCAAAAAACCTCCATTGCCGCTTCAAGTGCTTTATCCGTATCAAACTCCCGTTTTCTGACCATTTCTGACCACCTTTTTGTATCAAACAGTATTTTATAATAATTAGTTTATTTACTCCATAGGCGTCTGTCAAATCACCAGAATAGAATTGGTGAAAATTAAATTGTTATTTTAGATTATTGACATAAAATTATAAATCGGGATATGATAATCAAAACATTTTGTATCGATCGGTACAAAAAAGAAAGGATGTTTTGCTTGTGAACTCCCTCAGCTATTCAAGTACAGCCTCACAGATAAAATTATCTCGTTTTGTTGTGGTTTTGTTAGCTTTTTGTAGTGGACTTTCTGTAGCTAATATTTATTTTGCTCAGCCTTTATTAGATTCCATCTCTACTGATTTAGGGATTTCTTATTCCTCCATTGGTATTGTAATTATGATCACTCAAATATTTTATGCATTAGGATTGCTGTTTCTTGTTCCTTTAGGGGATTTGCTGCATCGTCGCAAGCTGATTTCTGTCCAGATGTTATTATCTGTTATTGCATTACTTATCGTTGCCTTTTCGTCATCAAGCTTATTTCTGTTTATTGGGATTGCAATGGTTGGATTATTGGCAGTCGTTGCACAAACGATTGTTGCCACAGCCGCATCCCTTAGCTCGGACAAAGAACGTGGGCATACGGTAGGCTTTGTAACGAGTGGGATTGTGATTGGCATTTTGCTTGCTCGCACTGTTGCGGGTACTCTGAATGATCACTTAGGTTGGAGGTCTGTGTACATTTTTTCGGCATGTCTTACAGTTTTAGGAAGTGTAGCTATATTTGTGTTTTTACCTAAACAAGATACACCTAAAGTAAAGCTTAGCTATACTAAAATGATTACATCTTTATTTCGTTTATATAAAGAATTGCCCATTTTACGAATTCGCTCGCTATTAGGCATGTTCATTTTTATCGCTTTTAGTAGCTTATGGACAGCGATGGTATTGCCATTAAGTAGTGCCCCATTATCGATGTCACATACCGAAATTGGTGCCTTGGGACTTGTAGGTGTAGCGGGAGCGCTTGCTGCTACTTCTGCTGGAAAATTAGCTGATTTAGGGTATGCTCGTATAACCACTGGTATATCCTTAATTTTACTAGTATTGTCATGGCTGCTTATTCATCTACTGTATCATTCCGTATGGTATCTCATTATCGGTATCGTTTTACTTGATTTAGCTGTTCAAGCGGTGCATGTTACAAATCAAGGGCTTATTTACAAAGCTCGTCCAGAGGCACAAAGTCGATTAACCGCCGCCTATATGATTTTTTATTCGATTGGGAGTGCTGTTGGCTCTATACTTGCTACTCAGGCTTATGTCTGGTGGGGGTGGAGTGGGGTATGTGTGTTAGGTGTGTCTGCAAGCCTACTCGCGTTTATAGTTTGGGGATGGGATAGTTATAAAAATAAATAAAAAACTCTACCTATGTAAAGGTAACAAAGGGACTGGCCCCAAGCTCCTACTTAGTGTAGAGTCTTAAAATTAGTAGTTGACAACAACCCATTTTTATTTAAAATTGATCCATTTTATGCTTATGATAACGAGCTAGAGCTTTTTCTCCAATCACAACCTCTACGCGATGAATTGGCATTCCTTGCCCTACAAATTTGCTCTCATATTCTGTCATCACATTATTTTCAGCAATCCCTTGTCCATGCAAGCTCAAGGAGATATTGTTCATCTGTAATCCTTTAGCTGCAAAAGCATTTAAAGAGAATTGGAACAAATCTCGTGAATCTGTTTTAAAGTGAATTTCACCCTCATCATTAAGCACATGTTTATATTTATCTAAAAACCGTGGGTGTGTTAATCTTCTACGCCCATGTTTTGCTTTTGGCCAAGGATCACTAAAGTTAAGGTAAATACGCTCGATTTCATTTTCATCAAAAAAATCTTCTAATGATTCAATGTTACCAAGTGCTAAACGAACGCTATCGGGCTTACCGCCCTGTTCTTCCCAAATCGCACGTACCTTTTCACTAGAACGACGTACTAATTCGTCGTACATATCCATCCCAATAAAATTCACATCTGGGTATTTGACACTCATTCCACTAATAAATTGACCTTTTCCCATACCCAGCTCAATATAAATGGGGCGATCATTACCAAAAACCTCAGCCCAACGTCCTTTATAATTACTAGGATCTAAAATTACAAGATCGGTTTGCATTTCTAAATTTTCTCGTATGCCTTTTCTACCGCGTAAACGCATGTCATTCCTCCGCCTTCTATTATTCCATTACTGCTGTTAGTCCATAACTAATATTAGTCCATTACTGCAATATTGTGCCTTAAACCACCCTACTTGTAAAGACTCAGCTTGTATAGTTATCATAGTAAGCCCTATAAATTACCTAAAAATGAAAAAGGAATCTTAAATATCTGCCGGGGAACAGGTATTCAAAACTCCTTTTTCTATATTTGGAATTGGGGTCCAACGAAATTGGGTGAGGATTTTGCCTCATACTATTTTTTTCATCTAAATAATTCTAATTAAGATGTACATTATTCATGTACATTACAACAAGCAAAATCCTTTGTTACATTCAAAATAACATAATCTGTATGACACTGCAACAAAGTGCACACTCATATTTCCCTAATCTTATATTTTTTTGTTACAATAGTGGAATAAATCTGTTCTTATCATAAAGGAGCTAACATGAGTATTCAATCTAACACTGCACCTAAGCTGTGGAGTGACAAACGTTTTCATACATGGAACACAGAAATGAGAGAAACCTTTGGATCAAAAGTATTCAAGGTTATGCTTGATGCTGGGTTTACTTGTCCAAACCGAGATGGTTCTATTGCAAAGGGTGGCTGTACATTTTGTAGCGCACGTGGGTCAGGAGATTTTGCTGGCAGCAGACGTGACGACCTCGTAACACAGTTTAATAAAATTCGTGATCGCCAACATATAAAATGGCCTGAAGCTAAGTATATTGGATATTTCCAAGCTTATACTAACACCTATGCACCTGTAGAAGAGCTACGTGAATATTACGAAGCGATTTTAGAGCAGCCAGGGGTGGTTGGTTTATCAATTGCAACGAGACCCGACTGTCTCCCTGATGATGTTGTCGAGTATTTAGCAGAATTAAATGAGCGCACATACTTATGGGTCGAAATGGGTTTACAAACGATTCACGAATCTACATCAGAGCTAATTAATCGGGCACATGATACAGCATGTTATATTGAGGCTGTTGAGAAGCTACGCAAGCACAATATAAGAGTATGTACCCATATCATTTATGGCTTGCCCCAAGAAAGTCATGAGATGATGCTAGATACAGGTCGTGCGGTTGCACAAATGGATGTTCAAGGGATTAAAATTCATTTATTGCATTTAATGCGCAAAACGCCGATGGTTCGACAATATGAAGCAGGCTTATTACGATTCTTGGAGCAAGATGAATATGTGAAGCTGATTGTGGATACGTTAGAATTTCTGCCCCCAGAAATGATTGTGCACCGGTTAACGGGAGATGCACCAAGGGATTTACTTATCGGACCGATGTGGAGTCTTAAAAAATGGGAAGTGCTAAATGCCATTGATGATGAGCTGAAACAACGGGATACGTGGCAAGGTAAAATGTGGAGGGGTCGTTAATGGGCTTTATTTCTGTTTTAAGCTTTGCTCAGAAGCAAATTAATGAACGGCTTCAGCCAGGAGATATTGCCGTAGATGCCACAGCGGGAACGGGGGCAGATACATTATTTTTAGCTCGTATTTGTGGAAAAAGAGGTAAAGTATTTGCATTCGATATTCAACAATCTGCACTGGAACAAACGGGAGCACGCCTACAGCAAGCAGACACACCTATCGCTGAAGTACAGCTTATTCTTGGCAGTCACGCAGAGATGCAGCGGTTTTTACCAAGTGAGGTAATCGGCAAGGTTAATGCTATTATGTTTAACTTGGGATATTTGCCTTCACAAGAGGGTGATCAATCCATCATTACGCTAACAGAGTCAACATTGACTGCATTAGAGGCTGCCTTAAATATATTAAAGCCACGAGGAATTATAACGATTGTATTATACCCTGGTCATGCAGGCGGAGATCAGGAGGCGGCAAGTGTAGAGACTTGGGCTGCCTCCCTTCCTCCCTCTAAAGGTCAAGCAATTATGTATAAACAAATCCAACGTCCAACTGCGCCTTATTTAATTGCAATCGAAAAAAAGTGTTAAGTTTAATGATATAAGTGGGGTTATGAATGATGATTAGAAAAATTGAGCATATTGGAATTCGTGTATCTGCTTTAGAGGATTCGATTGAATTTTACGAGCGGATTATTGGCTTAAAATTATTACATACTATTGGAGAAATTGAAGATACGTTACGTCTTGCTTTTATGGCATTCCCTGGACAAGACGATGTTGAAATTGAGCTTATTTCTAAAAAGCATGCAGAGCCATTAGCGAATGAAGGCAAAGTACATCATATTGCTTTTACCGTTAGTCATATCGAACGAGAATATGAACGGATTGCTTCGTTAGGCTTAGCTGGATTAAGTCCCTCAATACGGGAGCTTCCGAATGGAAATCGCTTCTTTTTCTTCAGTGGTCCCGATGGGGAAGTCATTGAATTTGTTGAGCCAGTGCATTTAGCACAATAATTTTTATAATATCATGATGAAGGGAGCGCAATCTTTTGACAGAAGAAACCTATACGTTGTTAAACGATGTTGGTCATTTTGTTCATATTTATCATTGGTTCCCTTCTCCACCTGACACCAACATCAAAGGTGTTGTACATATCGCACATGGCATGGCGGAATCAGCGGAACGTTATGCTCCTTTTGCTCAAAAACTAACCGATGAAGGCTTCATGGTTTATGCTCACGATCACCGTGGTCATGGTAAAACTGCACCTACCATAGATGACCTAGGTTACCCGGGAAATAATGGTTTAGAGGGTATGCTTGACGACATGAAATTAATTCGGGAATGGATTAGTAACCGCCATCCAAATTTACCTTTATTTTTGTTTGGACATAGTATGGGCTCGTTCCTTACCCAAAAAATGATGTGTGTTGATCATGATCCCTATACCGGATTTTTATTAAGCGGTACCAATGGTCCTCGTCCGTTGACAGGGCTTGCACTACGCTTAGCTAAGCTAGAATGTCAATGGTATGGGGATAGACACCCTAGTAAAATGCTGAACGCCCTTTCCTTTGGTAGCTTCAATCATAGATTTCGACCTGTACGCACCCCATTTGATTGGTTATCGAGAGATGAGCAAGTAGTCGACGCCTATATGGAGAACCCGCATTGTGGCTTTTTATGTAGTGCTGGATTTTTTGCAGGTTTATTTGCTTTATTACATGAGTTACACAGGCCAGCAATGGTTCAGCAGCTTGATCCTGACAAGCCTGTTTATATTGTGAGTGGTTCGCAAGATCCTGTTAGTCACTTTGGAACGGGCATAAGAAGACTTGTGCAGTTGTATCACTCTGCTGGATTACGAGATGTTGAGGTTAAGGTGTATGAAGGTGGAAGGCATGAAATACTAAACGAAATTAATCGCGATGAGGTAATAGATGATATTTTGACTTGGCTAAACAACAAAGTGCAGTAGTAAGAAGAGAGTGATTGACTTTGAAGTCAGCCACTCTTTTTTGTTTATATTGATTTATTATCTTTGCACTAATCCATTTCTTGAAAGAAGTCTAGGAACGGCTTACCATACTTACGGAATTTCACTTCCCCTACTCCCTTAATCTTCAGCATTGCGACTTCGCTAGTTGGACAAATAACACTCATCTCACGCAAGGTGGCATCGTTAAAAATGATATAGGATGGAACACGATCTCGTTCAGCTAGCTCTCGGCGAATGAGGCGTAATTGTTCAAACACCACTTCATTAACTGCCGAAGGACCCGTATCATAGGATTTTTTCCTTTTAGAATCACTGACGTTCTTCTCAGCTTCAGGCGCACGCATCATCACAATATGATTGCCTTTTAGAACATCTACGGCTAACGGTTCTAATTGAACTATCGGATATTGACCTTCTGATAAACGTAAATACCCTTCTGCAATAAATAAATTGATTAGCTCAGAAATTTGTTTTTCCGTAAGTGCCCTCAGCATGGCATAGGTTGGAAGCTGGTCAAAGCCATATTGCAGCACCTTTTTATTTCGAGAGCCTTTTAATACTGCCGCAATCAACGATACACCAAACCGCTCTCTCATTCGATGAATACAAGAAAATACGATCTGCGCATCTCTCGTACGATCTACTAACTCCCTCTCATCTCGACACGAGCTACAAATGCCACAAGGCTTGTTATCATGATCTTCTCCAAAGTAATCTAGCATTGCCCATTTTAAACAGCTCGTAGAATAGCAATATTGCACCATTTGCTGCAATTTACGATATTCGTTATGCTTGCGGCTCTCATCCTGAGGATTTTGCTCAATGAGGAACTTTTGCGTCATGATGTCTTGGGCACTAAATAACAATATACATTCACTTGGATCACCGTCACGACCTGCACGGCCTGCCTCTTGGACATAAGCCTCCATATTTTTAGGCATATTGTAATGAATCACATAGCGAACGTTGGATTTATCTATCCCCATCCCAAACGCATTTGTTGCCACCATGACCCGAATATCATCATAAAGGAAGCTCTCCTGACTTTTTTCTCGCTCTTGATCAGATAAACCCGCATGATATCTGCCTGTTGGGACCCCACTATCGTTTAATCGTTGATATAGGTCATCCACATCCTTACGAGTTGCAGCATATATAATTCCCGGCTGGTGAGCATGTGTATGGGCATAATTTAAAATAAATTCCCGTTTGTTTTCCCCACGCAATACAGTCATCGCCAAATTATCTCGTCCAAGCCCTGTAACGAAAACAGAAGGCTCTGACAGCTTTAGTAAGCTAGTCATGTCATCCATAACCTGAGGTGTAGCTGTCGCCGTAAACGCCGCCACAATCGGTCTGACAGGCAGTTCATCCACAAATGGAGATACGGCTAAATAGCTTGTACGAAAATCGTGTCCCCACTGGGAGACACAATGGGCTTCATCGACAGCAACACACGAGATTTGTAGCTGCTTCATCTCCTCACGGAACCAATCTAATTCTAAGCGCTCAGGCGCCACATAGAGTAGCTTAATTTGGGAGCGACGCGCAGCTCGAATAACCTCATTAACTTCTTTTCCACTTAACGTGCTATTAATATACGCCGCAGGAATGCCCATCGCAGTTAAAGCATCTACTTGGTCCTTCATTAACGAAATAAGTGGAGATACGACAAGGGTTAGCCCTGAAAACATCAAAGCAGGGATCTGATAACATACTGACTTCCCGCCCCCTGTAGGCATAATGCCAAGCGTATCCGCACCTGCCAATACACTTTCAACAATACGACGTTGTCCTTCCCTAAAATCAGGGTAACCATAATATTTTTGTAGATAGAAGCGTGCTTGCTCCATATCAACCGTTTGCGTATTCATAAACCAAGCTCCTATTACAACTTTTTTAATACCTAAATCAAGTTTACCTAAGTACAGCTGAAATCGGCAACCTTTTTAAGTATAAAAGTATGGTATAGTTGTGGATGAAGAAATGATGAAGGATGGAGAAATGAACATTATGGATACAAAAGGCAAGAACAACCCAACCTCAAAAAACAATAAATTTAATCATAAATTGTCTAAGAGCAAAAAAGATAAGGTTCAAGGTCAAAATGACAGAGTTCAAAGTAAGGAGTCGGCGGAAGAACTCACAATTGGCGATAATATTGTCGTTACGATTAAAAGAATCGGGATTAATGGTGAAGGTGTTGGCTATTACCGGCGGAAAGCTGTTTTTATAAACGGCGCACTTCCAGGTGAGGTTGTTAAAGCAAAAGTAACCCGCTCTGAAAATAAGTTTATTGAGGCATTAATTCAGCATGTGGAGAAAAAATCAGCAGAACGTATTAAGCCCCCCTGCCCCATTTATGATCAATGTGGGGGGTGCCAAATTCAGCACCTATCTTCAAAGGGACAAGCGTTAGCGAAGGAAGAGATCGTTAAGGAAGCTTTTGCTCGTTATGCGAATTTACAAGATATTAAAATCAAACCAATTTTAAGCATGGAGCATCCTTGGGGCTATCGAAATAAAGCGCAGCTTCAGCTAGGCTTAGAAAAAGGTAAAGTGATTGCTGGACTATATGCGCCTGAATCTCATCAGTTAATTGATATAGCGGGTTGTCCAATCCAACACCCTAAACTCAATGAAACGATCGCTGCGACAACATCCATTTTACAAAAGCTAAAAATACCTGTAACTAAAGCTCAGGCTCGTGGGGCAAATGGCTACGTTCGTACCGTTGTTGTACGTTATGGCTTTCAATCAAATGAGCTACAGCTCACGTTAGTCACTTCTAACGAAAATATTCCACAGCTAGATAAAATTGTAGCTGAGTTACGTATTCGTATCGCAAACCTTACAGGTATTTCTATGAATATTAATGCAAAAAATACATCGCTTGTGTTTGGTGCTAAAACAGTATTGCTATGGGGATCACAGCACATGGAAGAGTCACTTGGGGAAGTTAAATTCAACCTATCTCCAAGAGCCTTTTTTCAGCTTAATCCGATGCAAACTATATCGTTATATGAGACGGTGCGGGCTTATGCAGGCTTGACTGGTCAAGAGTCAGTTGTCGATGCGTATTGTGGAACAGGGACAATTGGTTTGTGGCTCGCCCCTTATGCGAAGGAAATCCGTGGGATTGAGTCAATTCCCGAAGCGGTCATAGATGCGAAAAATAATGCAAAAAATAACGACATGAATAATGTGAGCTTTTATGAGGGGTATGTAGAGGAGTTGCTTCCTCGCTGGGTTAAAAAAGGCTTCAAGCCTGACGTCATTATTGCCGATCCACCTCGTACTGGACTTGATTCACGTTTTATTGAGGCTGTACTGTATACGAAACCTGAGAAATTCATTTATGTATCCTGTAACCCTTCTACATTAGCTAAGGATTGCAAGGCGTTTTTAGATGGTGGCTATAAGATTGAATCGGTTCAGCCTGTTGATATGTTTCCGCAGACGAGTCAGGTGGAGTGCTGTGTGTTACTTAAATTGGCGGGGGAGTAACTCCCCCGCTTGTTTTATGCCCCAACGGAAGCGGGGCGAACTATGTTTCGTCTTTGGATACGCAACGGCAAAGGGGATAACACCATATCTTAATTCGCACAGTCAAATTTCTATAACAGAAGATTAATCAACATATCTGACAATGGAGCGCTTGTTCTGCGTGGTTGAAAAGATAATTATATGGAGGTCATTATATTATGGAAAGCGTTATTAAAATGCTTGAAATAAAACGTAATCAATTGATTCAGGAGCTTAAAGTTGCTCAGGGCGAGACTCATACTCAAATTTTAGAAGGAAAACGAGAACTCGACACGGCTATACAGTGGCTTAAGAAAATAAAATTTCTGGGACTGAAAAACGCAAATAATTATATCTTCACCAAATTACCAGAGACAAAAATGGCATTTTCAGAATACAAGATTGTTGAAACCTTCGAATACGATGATCCTAAAGACTGGCAGGAAGTTAAATTAACGAATGAAGATGAGGAAGTATGGTTGTATGAAGGAGATTGGGTGATTAAAAGCAAAAAGTAGTCTCATAACATAATAGTATCGAGAAAACCAAATACAGCAAGTGAAATCAAGCTTTAAACGCTCTATTCCTTTACCATAATAATTGTTAATTATTCTGATATAAAAGTTGGAGGTTAATCATGAAAAAATGGTATGCTGAGGAATACGAATGGGAAACTGAGGTAATAGGCTTTCTTCGTAGTGAGCACACAGAGCGATATTGCCGAAACGGCGAGGAAATCGGAGATAAGTATACTTGTACGTATGGTTGTCCTGTAAATGCAGATGGACAAGGTATTTGCTCAAAAGTAATGATGACAATGTTTCCAATCATGGAGGCTGTCAGAAGTGGTGGCGATTTAGAAAATATCGGTGGTAATAGCAAATATAGCAAGGAAATTGTATGCCCAGATGGTTGCGTTATATTTAGAATGACAGCGAAAAAACTTGGTAATGAGAATTTTTATAAGGGGAAGTTTTTTGATTAGTTTAGATTTTATTATGTTCAGTTTAGAGATAAGTGGAAAACTCTCCGTGAGTATTTTTAAAAGGTGATTATCATTTCATCTTGGTCTATGATTACAAAATAATGATGAAGTGATAGAACTTATTGAGGGAGGACACAATATGGCAAACCTATCTTCAAACAAAAAGAAAATCCGTGGTTGGCGACGTAGAATTAAGCAAATCGAACAATGGAAACAACGATTTATCGATTTGGACATTGAAGAATTGTTACGTAGCAATAGAGATTATGTAAAATTATGGATTAATCCATTTTTCAGGTTAACTAGACGGAATCCTCCGATGTGGTATTCTCGTTTACTACTTGAGGCTATGATCGAAGTGTATCAAGCTTGGTATCAGCAAATGAAAACATTAAATGAACCGTTTTATTTAAAAATTTGGCTCTATCATCCTAATTTTATTAATTCACAAATTGTTGTTGCTTTTCGTGATTGTTTGCATTTTTACGATAATACATTTGAAAAAAGTAATGACAAAAAAGCCTTCCCCTCACAGCTGTATGGGAAATTACCTGATCTTCACAACTTTAAATGGGAGCTTGCCCTAGAGTCAGAATATTATAGTCTTTCTGAATTACAAGATGATGTAGGTTTAGGTTTTAGAACTAATAAGAGTATCGAAGCAATCAAAAACAAAGCCTACAGGCGCGAAACTATAAAAATAAGTACCGGTGAGGATACTGTTTATAGTGTTAGGCTCGGAGATGTTTGGTTAGGCGAGTTGAGCTATTTAGAGGTGACCTAAAAAAGACTCAACTGCTCATAGGTTTGCTTTTCTTCAAATGTATTCAAATATTCAAAAATGCTATTTACATCATGCACAATCCCATTTTTCTGACATTTTTGTTGAAACAGTTTCATTAAGCTTCGGTTATTAGGACTCGCTATATAATATTGATTTCCATAGTTACGAATATATTTTTCCTTCAAACGAGGAAACTGTAGGTCTAGCTGCTTGTAGAAATACTCCCTATTCCCCTCTCGCAATGTAAGACCCATACCGAAACAAAGGATACCGTAAACTTTGGCTTCAATGCATAAGTCTAAGATTCCTGCAATATTTTCCTCCGTATCATTGATAAAAGGTAAAATAGGCGACAACCAGACAACAGTAGGTATTCCTGCATCACGCATTTGTAGCAATACCTCAAAACGTTCCTTTGTTGTGCTTACATTTGGCTCTATTTTACGACACAAATCTTCATCCACAGTCGTCAATGTCATTTGCACAACACATTTTGTTTTTTCATTGATCTTCTGTAATAAGTCGATGTCCCGCAAAATACGATTTGATTTTGTGATCATTGAAACTCCAAAACCATATTTATGTATCAACTGTAGTGATTTACGAGTATTTTCTATTTTTAACTCCAAAGGCATATAAGGGTCTGTCATTGAGCCCGTGCTGATCATACACTTTTTCCGTTTACGCTTTAGCGTATCCTCTAGCAGTTCAATTGCATTTCCTTTAATTGCAATATCCTCAAAATCATGATCCATTTGATAGCAACTACTTCTAGAGTCACAATAAATACAGCCATGCGTACAGCCGCGATATAGGTTCATCACATTTTTGGACGATAATATTCCCTTAACTTGAGTATAATGCATCGTATCCCCCTAGAAATTAGACTTACTTATTTTTTAGTGATATGTTTTGATGTAGTATATAAGGCAGCCATCACGAACATGGTTAAAATACATATGAGAGGAAGTGTAGGTATGGCAATAGCGCCTGACAAAAATAAGCTTTATCCAAATGAAAATATTAAAACCGTATGTTACATAAAAAATTTACCAAGTAGACCCAATGTTGAGCTTGGTGATTATACCTATTATAGCGATAATACAAGCTCACCTGAACTTTTTTATAACAATATTCAGCATCATTATGACTTTTTAGGTGATAAGCTAGTCATTGGTAAGTTTTGTGCCTTAGCTGAAGGAGTTACTTTTGTTATGAATGGCGCTAATCATCGGATGGATGGTTTCACAACGTATCCCTTCAATATTTTTGCTGGAGGTTGGGAAAAGGTCACGCCTACGATAGAACAGTTACCTTTCAAAGGGGATACTGTAATTGGCAATGATGTATGGCTGGGACAACATGTCACAATAATGCCAGGTGTAAAAATTGGTGACGGAGCCATTGTTGCTAGTAACTCCACTGTTGTAAAAAATGTTGAGCCTTATACGATTGTTGGCGGTAATCCTGCTAAAATGATAAAGAAGCGTTTTAGTGATGAGATGATTAATTTGTTGTTGGAGCTTCAATGGTGGAACTGGGATGAGCAAAAAATATTTAATAATCTCGAGCAATTGGTTTCGGTTAACGATATAGACACACTAAAGAGACTACTAACTGAGTAGAAAAACTCAATAACAAGGAATATGATTTTAACAACAATCGCAAGAACACTCTGGATCGTAGCCACCATCCTTCAGTCGTTGTCAAGTACTAATTTTTAAATAGAGCCTTAATAAATTGTCTATAAATTTCTTCCAATTACATTCGCTGATACAGGCTGTAACCCAAGTTGTTTTATCCAAATCGATAGCTGGCCCATATGATGTATTTCATGCGCTATTAGATGACGCAGGATTTCACCTTTCGTATAACGTCCTTCTGTCCATGGAACGGTAACGGCTTCTTTTTCAAATTTACTTGTCCATGTATTTAAGAAATCCTGTGTTTCATTTCTCCAACTATCCGAAAGGTTTTTCATCTGCTCAATAGACTGATAGTCTTCAAATTGAGCTTGGATATCGGGCTTACCCTGTATTCCGCGAATCCAACTATATTCTACATCTATGATGTGGAAAAATGTACGAAGGATGCTTCCTACTCCTCCCACACGTTGACGAATCAATTCTTCCTTTGGAATTTGATTGCATAGTGTAAACCAATCATCTCTTACGCTCCAGTTATATCGAAACAAGGTTCTCAATTGTACTTCCTCCTAACTTTTATTAAAGTTTATTAACACAAGCTACTTACCCTTACATAATTCCATCAGTCTAGCAGTAAACTCATTTACGATTCTTGACGTCTGTTCATTTTTTCTAGTGATTCGTCCCAAAATAACGTCCTCCATCTGATATTGTTGTAATGGGATCGTTACCAACTGTTCTTGATCACTCTCACGTAAAAACTTAGTAATAAAATCAGGGGCGATCGTAATTGTGTTTCCTCTAACAACCATTTGATATAAAGCCTCGATATTATTTGTTGAAAGGGCAATGCGGTTTGACGGCTGTTCATCTAGCATTTGCTGAGCTATATGTTCAATATCTTCATCCTTATAAAGAACAAATACTTCGTTTTTAACATCTTCAGCACTTATTGTGTTCAGAACGCATAGTGATGAATTTTTGCTCACGATAAGTGCCGCCTTACCTTGGATGATAGGCAACCATTCCAAGGAATTATCCTGTTGCTGGTTAGAGCTATAAGAAAACAATCCTATACTTGCATCCCCTTCATTGACGTGATTCATCACCGTCTGTGTATCTCCTTCGATCATTTGTACATTAAGTAAAGGATATTTTTGAGCAAATTCAATTGTAGCTTGTACAACCAATGGAACCAGCCCCGGAATCGTAGAAATGATGATATTTTCACAGTATTCTTCTTTAAGCAGTGACAGTTCATGCTTCATCAAATCGACACTTCTAACAATAGAAGCTGCATGTTGAAGAATGAGTTCCCCTTCTTTCGTTGCGACGATTCCTTTTTTCGTTCGATGAAAAATAATGGTATCCACTTCTCCCTCAAGCTGTTTTATGGATTGACTAATCGTGGGTACTGTCATGTGGTGAACACTAGCCGCCTTAGTGAAGGACCCATAGGTTGCAGCCGTAATCAAGTATTGTAGCTGTATTATATTCATGAAACTTCATCCTTAAATAAAAGTTTATAATCATTAATTTTAATTAAATATATTTTATCACAATATATTGGTATCATAAAATATATCAAAGGAAAATCTAAAGTAATGTGAATGTTATTCACAGCAAGGGGGCAACAAAATGAGAAGCTTGAGAAGTTATCTTGTTGAACTTTTATTAAAATTAACTAAAAAAGAAGTTAATCCTACTGCCTATTTAGAGAAAAAAAGAAAAGAAAATGATGCTCCTTATTTACTTCCAGCAAATTTACAACGCAAATACAATATTGCAAAAACGAGTGCCTATTCAGTAGATACCTATCTGATGAAATCCCCTTCGCAGCAAGAGGAGAGACAAATCTTATTTTTGCCTGGTGGAGGGTATATTGAACAGCCGCTGATATGGCATTGGAAGTTTTTATATGAATTAACTCAAAAACTAAATGGAACAATAACTATTCCCATCTATCCGAAAGCACCAAATTATACGTATCACGAAGCGTTAGATAGCGTTCTACCTATTTATAATGATTTATTAACTAAAGCTTCACCTGAAAACATTGTAATTATGGGTGATTCTGCGGGTGGCGGTCTAACACTTGCATTATCACAATTAATATTGAGAGAAGGACTGCCACAGCCCGGTAATATCATCTTGCTGTCTCCATGGCTGGATATTAACCTTGATCATCCTGAAATATCGTCACTGTTAAAAGTAGAACCAATGCTTGATCTACCGCTTTTGATCGAAGCGGGTAAAACTTATGCTGGTGATACACCTACAAGTAATTATTTAATCAGCCCAATTAATGGTCCGATTCGTGGTTTAGGTAAAATTACGTTATTTATAGGAACGCATGAAATATTTTTGCCTGACGCTCGTAAATTTAAAGCCTTAGCCGAAAAAGAAAAAGTAGACATCAATTATTTTGAGTATCCTAAAATGAACCATGTATTCCCTGTCTTCCCGATTCCAGAAGCAAAGAAAGCAATGGAACAAATAATAGATATTATTAAGTACAAGCAATAAGCTGAGCCCTTTAGATAGGGAACATACTGATTCTTCTATCCGAAGGGCTATATTTTGTCTGTATTATTTTAAGTCATATCATCCCGCAAGGCATCAATTATGTTTTCTTTTTTAATTTTACTAATAGCATAGAGCATAGTAACAAAGACAATAAAGAGTACTCCAAAGACGCTTATTCCAACACTTTCCCATGGGAATACATAATCAATATTATCCGCACCAGCAACAAACATTCCTTTATAAATAAGCCAAGAACATATTATTCCAGCAGGAAGCCCAATAAGTAACGCCCGCAGTCCATAAAAGGCACACTCAAAATTCATCATCTTCTGAAAATTGCGTTCAGACATCCCTACAGAGCGAAGCATAGCAAGCTCGCGCCGACGAAGCTTAATATTTGTGGAAATTGTATTAAATACATTCGCAATCGCAATAAGCGAAATCATAACAATAAACGTATAAGCAAACACATTAGTAATAAATATATAGTTGCGACTTTCATCTAACAATTTATGAATATTATAGAGCTTGTATTCTCCTGTAATTGCTGCTCCTTGAATAATTGGTTCCATTTTATCTGCTGATTTTGTTGCGTTTTTCGAAAGAAAGGTCATGCCCTTTACAGCGACGTGACTGCTAGGCGTTTCAAATTTCTCTTTCAGTGAATAAGGAGCTAAAATCATAAAGGTATATGGATCATTAGTGGGCTTAGCATCTATTATTGGCAAGGTATCGGGAGGAACGGTATTAACAAGGGTCAGATTTATGACCTGTTCCTGTTCTGTTTTCACCTGACCACCTACCTCTTGTGCAACAGATATTTTTATGGAAGACGACTTAAACAAATCAGGAATATCTTCCGCCTCCATCTTCCGATTCTCTTTCATAAGGCCATTTAATTTGGCAACTGCAATCAGCTTCGTTTTGTCTGTAATATATTCTTTTTCAGGTAAACCTACCTTCTTCACTATATTGGTGTAGGTATCGTCATCAACAAACTGAATTTTTGTAGAAAGGTTAACCTTATCCTCATTGGAATTCCCACCCGTTTCTTGCCAGTAGGAGTCAGAAAGGTCGCTCGAATTAGCAGTCAGGGAATACTTCATAAGTACATGATACGAGCTTTCGTATACACCCTCCACTGCTTTTAATTTGTCAAAAAGCATCTTCATTTCGTTATCCTTGATCTCTGGTGTAGCGACACCAATATCATAGGTCGTAAACAGAGTGGCTCGTTCTGAAGTCATTTTCATATCAGTGACAAAAGAACTTGCCGATATAAATAGCACGACACTTAAAATAAGCGATAACACAATACTACGATAACGTTTTTTATTTCTTTTAAAGTTTTTAAGGGCAAGCATCCCTTCTAAACCATATATTCGTTGTGCCAGCTTGGAGGTTCTAACAGCCTTTGATTCCACCTTAACCTCATTGCTTTGACGAATACTTTCCATGATTGGTGTGTTTGCTGCCTTTCTGGCAGGAATATAAGCTGAGATCAGAATTGTGACCATAGAGACAACTGCAGCAATAACAATAGCAGGGAGAGAAATCTTTAATGTTAAGGGTACATTTTCATAGAGCATATTACCAAAATTGCTAGTAACCGCAGAAATGACCAACCCCATGCTACCGATTCCGACAAGTATGCCAAGCGGGATACCAATCATACCAATACTAATTCCCTCAAATAACACCGAATTTCGTAATTGCTTTGGCGTAGCTCCCACCGAAGAGAGAATGCCAAATTGGCGTGTCCGTTCATTTAGCGAAATCGTAAAGGAGTTATAAATCATAAAAATGGAGCCAATCATAATGATCGCGAGCACAATCGCACCTAACATATACAAAATCATTTTAAACATATTATCGTTATTCGTAATTCCCATAAATCGTAACACATTTTCGTTATAGACATAAGCTTTTCCTTTTGCAGCATTACTGACATAATCTTTAGCATCACGAGGATTTTTTAATGTTACAAATAGGCTTTGGCTTTCCAACTTTTCCTGTGGGTTCGCTTTCGTAATTACCGTATATCCAGGTGCAGAACTTTCTTCGAACTTAGGTCTTTGAAATATTCCAACAACAGTGTAGCTTTTCTCGGTATTTGGCCTGAAAATTTCTTTCGTTGTGCCTTCCTTTTGCCCAGAAATATAAGGGTCATGTTGATTTAGCCTTTTATTTCCTCCCATGCGATTTCCGACTGCAAGAGAAAGCGTGTCGCCAACAGCCAGCTTAACCCCTCCGTTTGTTGAAACATGCGAAGGCACAATAATTTCGTTACTATTTTGAGGCATTCTGCCTGAAAGAAGATGAATCGGTATGTGTTCAAAAGCTTGCGGACTAAATCCAGCGATATACAAATAGGGTTTATTGGCATTTTTGCCCCCCTCCAGCTGGGCATAACCAACATTATCAAAGGCAGCAGTTCTTTCAATACTATTATTAAGCTCCTGTTGCTGTATAAAGGATGAATCCACGTCTACCAGCTGAACGTGCCAATTACCATAATTAATAGTTGCCCCTTTTACCATATAGTCTTGAAGTGAAGTGGCAAAGGTGGCAACTCCCGTGATCATGGCGGCGGCGAACATAACCCCAATAATCGTAACAATCGTTCTTGTACGGCTTTTCTTCATGCTTTGCAGGGTAACTTTGTTGAAAATATTCATGACCGCACCCGCTCGTCTCTCACAACTTTGCCGTCTGATATTCCAATAATCCGATCTGCTTGTAAAGCGATATTTTCGTCATGCGTAACGAGAAGCAAGGTTTGGCGATATTTTTGATTACTTAATTTCAATAAATTAATAATTTCATGTCCGTTTTTACTGTCCAGGCTACCTGTAGGTTCATCCGCTAACATAACCGCAGGCGCATTCATCAAGGCACGCCCGATCGAAACACGTTGTTGCTGACCACCCGAAAGCTGGTTAGGTAAATGATTTTTCCGTTCCTTTAAGCCAAGAAGGTCTAACAGTTCGTTAAGCCGTTCCTCGTTCACCTTCCGCTTGTCCATAAGGATGGGTAACGTGATATTTTCCACTACATTTAAAGTAGGTATGAGATTATGAAACTGATAAATTAACCCTACCTGCCTCCTGCGGAATATTGCAAGCTTGTCGTTGCTTTGACCATAGACATCCATGCCATTCAAAAATATCTTCCCGCTTGTGGGTACATCTACGCCACCAATCATATGAAGTAATGTAGATTTACCAGAGCCTGACGAACCAATGATGGCGGTAAACTCTCCTTTTTCAACACTTAGTGAAACATTGTCCAGCGCCGTAACTTGATTTTCCCCTTTACCGTATACCTTACATAAATTTTCAACCTTTAAAAACTCCATGACGTGAGTCTCCTTTCACTTGCTCTACTCACTCATATCATAAAACCTGTATCTTACAAGTCAGTGACTTTCAGGTGAGAGATTCGTCACTTTTCATTTTCTTACTTCGGAAAACGAAGCGTAAATATCGCCCCACCTTGTGGGTGATTTTTCGCTGTAATGCTTCCACCTTGGCGGGTTACAATCATTCTACAAAGCGCCAATCCAATCCCATATCCAGTAGTATTGGGGTTTTTGCCACGATAAAATCGATCAAAGATATAAGGTAAATCTTCTTTTGCAAAACCTTCACCATTATCATGGATCATGATCTCAGTAAACAACAGGTTATCTGTGCATGTAACATCAATCTTTCCGCAATCTCCCGCACTTTCCATGCAATTTTTAAGGATATTTTGAATAGCCTCTGAAAGCCAGCCTGAATCGCCTTCAACGACTACTCCTTTTGGTACATCAATATGCAAATCAACATTATGCAGCTCCATTGAGATCAAAAGCGGGCGAATCGCAATACTAATTAAGTGACTAACATCAACTTGCTCCCTTTGGAAAATGACAATGCCAGCATCTAAGCGAGATATTTTTAGCAGAGAGGTAAGAAGCCAATCCATACGTACAAGCAGTTCCTCTGCTTCTCGTAAAAATGCTTTTCGTTCGTTTTCATCCGGGTTGTTACCTAATAAAGACAAAATGAGGTTCGCAGAGGTTAGTGGAGTTCGAAGCTGATGTGCGATGTCGGCAAGGGAATCGGCAAGATGTTCCTTTTCTTTTTTCAGGGCTTCATTTTGCTCCCGAATACGCAACGTCATTTTTGTAATTTCACTATGTAAAATAGAAAGTTCTCCTTCTTCTGAATCTCCAATATATATGTAGTCAGCATTATGAAGCAAAAGATCAATTTGATTAGAAATGTCTGCAATGCTTTGGTATCGTGCTTTAGTAAATCTAAAAAAGAGCATACCAATAACAACGGAAAAAGTAATGATAACAATTCCCGCCATCTCATTAATTGTAAACCCCAGCGTGACAGCAACAACTGTAAGGAGAACAAACACAATCATAAACTGCCTAATTTCTTTATTTCTAAGCATCCTCTACTCGCCCCCTAATCTGTACCCCGTCCCACGAACGGTTAAAATGATCTCAGGGCTTGTTGGATCAACCTCTATCTTCTCACGCAAACGTTTGATGTACACTGTTAAAGTATTGTCATTCACAAATTCGCCTGCTGCATCCCACAATTCATCTAGCAATCTTCCCCGCGTAATAATGACTTTTGGGTTGCTAATAAATACTAATAATAAACGGTATTCTAATGCCGATAGAAATACTTCATTCCCGTTTTTTTTCACCACACCACTTGCTGTATCCACATGAAGTCCATGAATATCAAAATGGGAAGCAGAACGTCCACTTTTCCGCAAAGCATTTGCAATTCGTGCAATTAATTCACGGGGGCGAAAAGGCTTGGTGATATAATCATCTGCACCAATATTTAATCCAGTCACCACGCTTGCCTCATCTCCAGAGGCGGTCAGAAAAATAACCGGTATATTTAACGTCTCTTTAACTTCTGTACAAACCGTAAATCCATTTCCGTCAGGCAAAGAAATATCAATAAGTGCCAAATCAAATTTATTACTTTCAAGTAGGGTAATGGCTTCACTACGCGTAGCGGCATGGGTAACTGAGAATCCTTCTGAATGGAGCAAAAGAGTCAGGTTTTTAGCAATTGCCTTATCGTCCTCAACCAAAAATATGTGTGTCATCTACTTTGACCTTCCTTTATTCTTGAAAAAATATTCTCGTGTACCTGTTTGCACATGTTCAGGCAAGGTTTGAGTGAGCTCCTTATTTAACCAAAACAGTGTTTTCTTACGAAGGTATTCACGCATGTGAGCTTCTGCTTCGAGCATTGTTAAATTAATCAGACAAGTTGTATTGCCTGAGGTACAGGCACAGGAAGACTCTTCTTGAGCTTCTTGATCCACTTTGTTTTCTTTATCTATTTTATGTTCTTTATCAACATACATCATATTTGTCTTTAATATGTTTTTACATTGAAAAATCGGCTTTACTCCTTCAACTGCTTCGATTACATCCCAAAAAGAAACCTCTTCCGGAGCTTTAGCTAATCTGTACCCTCCCTTTACCCCAGGAGTAGAGCTCACAATACCTGCTTTAGCTAATTTTGCTAATACCTTTGAAAGATAGGTTTCCGAAAGTCCTTGAAATTCTGAAAGGTCTTTAATCCCAATACTTTCTTCTTCAGGAATATCTATTAAATAAACAAGGCTATGCAAGGCATATTCAACCATAACACTATATTGCATTTAGAAAAATCCCCTACTTCCATAATAAAAAGTGTTTATTTAATTAGTATAGCACCAAATTTATCTTTGCCAATTTACATAAGTGACTACACGAAATCAATTGACATTTAATGAAAGCGATTATATTATGGACTTACTTAATCCACGATTAATTTAATCCACAATTAATGATCAACTTAATTTGAATAGCTCTATCAAAATTATTTAGGGGGAAATTGTCCATGAGTAAACTACTTGTTATCAATGCACACCCAGAATTTGATTCACAAACCTCAGCAAGTTTAAATGTATTGAATTATTTTTTGAAAGTATATAAAGAAAAGCACTCCCATGAAGAGTCAATTGAACAAATAAATCTATATGAAAATGAAGTCCCTATGTTAGATAAAACTGTCTTAGGTGCATGGAAAAAACAAGGCAAAGGCGAACCATTAACTTCACAGGAAAAGAAAGTAACGGATCGTATGAATGAAATATTAAAGCAGTTTAAAAGTGCAAATAAATATATCATTGTTTATCCAGTACACAACTTTAATGTCCCATCCAAATTAAAAGATTATATGGACAATATTATGATTGCAAAAGAAACGTTTAAATATACGGAAAATGGTTCGGTAGGTCTATTAAAGGACGGAAGAAGTATGGTTGTTATTCAAGGGAGTGGTGCTATTTATACCAACAACGATTGGTATACTGAGATTGAATATAGCCATAACTATCTTAAATCTATGTTTAACTTCTTTGGTATCGAGGATTATGAGATTGTTAGAGTGCAAGGAACTGATCTATTAGATCGAAATGAAGTATTAGAAAAAGGCTACAAAGAGGCGCATGAATTGGCTACACAACTTGCTCTAAAGTAAAGCAAAAAAATGTAGCACAGAACGCCTCAATAAATACTAAAAACTGCACCCAAAGCGATAGTTTGTGTGATCATCTCTATCATTGATGTGCAGTTTAATTTTTATATAATTAAAGCTTCGAAATCGCCTCTGTAAATAATTTAAATTGCTTTTCCTCTGAAAATTCCTCCGTTACGCGTCCTTCTAAAGTAAAAGAAATATTTTTGTACTCAGTGAAAATAATTAATCGATTATTTATATTTGTATAATGAAGTTGCAATCCATTTATTGTTTTTTGCTGAAGACCTTCTTGAAGCTCCGTCTTTCTATTTGTCATCTCAATTTTCATGATCTGCTTACCATCGTATGGTCCATAAATATACTTTACAGCTTGATCTGTTTGTACATCTTTTATTTCTTGTCCTTTATTGTTGATATAAGTGATGATGACCGTACCTTGATGAGCTGTTGATTCATGCTCAATACCTTCATCTAGTTTAACCGCGATTTCCTTAACTTGAAGTCCTTGAATAGTTGGTATTTGGGATATATCTATATATTGCTGAACTTGCTTTGTTTCAGCAGCAAAGTCTTTGCTATCCTTTATAGAACAGCCCAATAACGTTAACATTAGAAGTATGACGCAGACACAAATACCTGAAAGTTTTTCAGACACAATTCTTCTCTCTTTTCCCTAATTTTATGTGGCATTAACTTATAGTTTATCATGTTTTACGGGGATTTGATCATAATTTTAAATATGCTAGTTTCTTATAGTTACACATACTTTACTTTAGTTTACATAATATCTACTTCTTTATTGCTTCATACACAAAAATTTGCTGTGCATCACTTGGCGCTTTATTTTCATCATAATCAGCATACACTTGAATGTCCTCGAACCCAATTTCCGCTAATAGCAGCTTGAACTCCTCCACACCATACCAACGCATTGCAAAACGCTGAAGCTCAGTTTGAAGCAGACTTCCACTACGCCATTTTTCATACTTCAAATAATATACTTTATATTGCTCCAAGAAATTAGCTTCAACTAATTTACGCTCCAATGTAATAAGATCCCCATCAGGTAAATGAAAAGTAGATACCTCCCCACCTTTACTTACATCAAAATCAGGTTCAGGCAAAAAGAGATCTAAAATGAGTTTTCCTCCTGGTTGTAAATGTTGATGCAATTTTTTCAAGGCTTCAATAGATTCATTGCGATCTTCAACTAACAAAAAAGAACCACCAGGAATAATAATTGCTTCATATTGCTGTGGTAAAGCTAACTCTTGTAGGTTGGATTCGTACAAATTAGTGCTTAATCCTCTCTCTGCACAATGCTTACGACACGCCGCTAACATTTCGGGTGAATAATCAGCTCCATCGATTCGTATACCTGCTTCTAAAAGAGGAATTAAAACTCGTCCGGAACCAACCATCCCCTCAAGCACTTTTCCATTATAAGATTTCAGCTTATTTTGATAAAACTCAATATCTCCACTCAACGAGTGTCCAATTTTTTTCGTAAGCTCATATACCTCTGTACATAGCTCACCATAGTTGCTAAAAGACATGCTAATCTCTCCTCCTCATCTTTTGATAACTTCATCACTTTATACATTTTTGCCTGTCAATTGGTTTTGGTGTCGGAAAAGGAATAGAACTAAACTAGTTGCTAGAACAACTATGAGTGAGATGAGTTGTGAGGTTGAGAGCAATCCCACTTGGCCTCGAATCATATCCCCTCTATAAAATTCGATGATAAATCTCCCAAGACTATATAAGATCAAATAGGTTGCGGCAACGACTCCATCTTTATTGACCCTTTTAGCTAGAAGAATCAACATGAGACAAAGGGCAAAGTTAAACACGCTCTCCATAATTTGTGTAGGTATCAGTGCGACATCATTTGGTGCGATCTCAGAGTGGTGAAAAGTAATTGCAAACCAACCGTGTGTTTCTTTGCCGTAACAGCAGCCTGCGAGCAAACAACCGATTCTTCCAAATCCTTGCGCTAACGCAACAGAGGGTACAAATAGGTCTAGGTGCTTCAGGAAATTAATTTTTTTGATCCTACAATACACTAAACCAACCCCAATTCCGCTAATTATCCCACCGTAAACGACAAACCCATCGGAAAAGTTCAGAAGAATCTTTGGATCATTTATGATATTTGGGATTTGGGTCATCCAATACAATAGTTTTGCACCAATAAATCCACCCACTAGACACCAAGCGGTCAAAGAATAAACATGAGATAATTCGAGCTGGCGGTTTGCCGCTCGATAAGCAACAAGCTGATAAGCCACTAAAACACCTAACGCGATCATTAAGCCATATCCATAAATGGTTACTGGCCCGATCTTGAGCAACTCATTATACATATTTTCTCCCCCTATTTTAATAATATTGTATAAGATCATTTATAATCTTTTTTATAAAGTCTAAAAGCATAAATTGCACCAACTAAAAATACAACCGCTTGAAATAGAACAAAGAACTGGCGGAAAAATTGTATATCCCCATCAACAAATGTAATAAAAACGGTACTCATAATGAGCTGTGTAGTGAACATACAGGAAATAATTTTAAGATAAATCGCATTGGTTCTTTCATCCGGCTTGCCAAATTTATTAACAATATACAAAAGCACAGTTAGTGATCCTACATATAAAGCCATCGTTAGACCAACAATAATATTGAAATTCTGTGTGCTTTCTGACATCCAATGATTTAATACATCAATCATTATGATCATCCTTCCTCACGTAAGTAAAAATTTCATTAATATTCACTCCAAAATAGTCTGCAATTCTATAAGCTAAAACAAGCGATGGAGAGTAATTGTTCTTTTCCATTACGAAAATGGTTTGTTTAGAAACTCCAACAGCATCGGCTAATTCCTTTTGAGTCATTCTCCTTAAAACTCTATGTTCATAAACTTTATTATTAATGGAGTCTCCAAAGTCTTCTTTCAAAACGAACACCTCCCTTTGCTCAAAAATAGTGTATACTATACTTTATAAAAAGTAAAGTTAACTTATATAATATATAAATGGAATTATCATATTTAAAGATATAGTATGCTTCTATTGTCATTTTTTATTACTTCATGGTTAAATTTAAATATCATTTATTGTTAATAAAGTATTAATGATTGCCTAATCTGGAAAGCTATTAAGTAAAGGAGTGAGAAATTTGACGAATCGTAATATCAACACTAGTAAACAGCTCCAGCCAGAGCAACAAGAGGAATTTCTACATTTGTTAAAAAAACGGTTTGAAGAAAATATGAATCGACATGAACTTCTTGAATGGACAACGTTACAACAAAGACTCGAAGAAAACACCCACAAACTATGGTCGCTGTATGAAATGGAGAAAACAGGGGGAGAACCAGATGTAGTTGGCTATGATGAAGCCACAGATCAATATATTTTTTATGACTGCTCTCCTGAAAGTCCAAAGGGTCGAAGAAGTGTGTGCTATGATCAAGAAGCGCTTGATTCCAGAAAAAATAATAAACCAGAAAATAGTGCAATACAGATGGCTTCAGAGATGGGCATCGAAATTTTAACGGAGGCTGGGTATCGCGAGTTACAACAGCTTGGTCAATTTGATTTGAAAACATCGAGTTGGCTAGAAACCCCTCAAGATATTAGGAACCTCGGTGGTGCTATTTTCGGAGATCGTCGTTATAACACTGTATTTGTATACCATAATGGAGCCGAATCCTATTATGCTGCAAGAGGTTTCCGTGGTGCATTACGAGTGTAAAAATTAATCAAGGAATTTAAATACTCCAATCAAGACGCTTTTTCCCTTCATCCGCGGGAATGAGAGCGTCTTTTCTATTGTAATTTTTACACTATGGCACGTATCCATGTTATAATCTATCTCCAATATAATTATAAAATGAGTCCAAATCTCTTAAAAGGAGCGTAAAACTATGTTACAAGACATTCCAAATTATGATACTTGGCTTACGATTGAAGAAATTAATAAAGGTTATTCTAATGACACTAAATATTTCATTAAAACAAAAAATAACGAAAAACAACTATTAAGAATTTCGGACATAAGCGAATATAGTGTCAAGGAAAAGGAATTCGCAATCATTTCTAAATACAGTAAATTAGGGTTCACGATGTCTAAACCCATTTACTTTGGTAGCTGTAACGACAATCAGCAAGTCTATATGCTGTTAACATGGGTTGAGGGTGTAGATTTGGAAGATGTATTACCACAGCTAGATGTAGCTACACAATACAAATTAGGTCGGGAAGCAGGACACATACTAAAAAAAATACATAACCTCGACCTACCTAAGGATGAATTACCAACAGAAACTAAGGTCCCTAAAAAAAGAATGCAACTCCAAAGCTATATAGATTCAAATGTGAGAATTCCAAATGATGAAGCTATCATCCAATACGTAAATCAAAATTTGCACAAAATGTGGTTGCAGCCTCCCGTGTATCAGCATGGCGATTTTCACCCTGGCAATCTCATCTACACACCTGAAGGAGGAATTGGTGTTATTGATCTTGAACGTTGGGAAATTGGAGACCCGTATGAGGAATTTTATAAGCTTGAAAGTTTTGCAAATGAGTTAAGCATTCCGTATTGCCAAGGGCAAATCGATGCTTATTTTGATGATGCTGTACCGGACGAATTCTGGGAAACACTTGCTGTATATGCCGCGCACTCCTCTCTTTACTCCATTAAATGGGCAGAACCATTTGGACAAGAGGAAGTTAACGGTATGAAAATTAGATGTAAAAAAACATTAAAGCATTATAATAACTTTAAAAGCTTAATTCCAAGCTGGTACGATGAGAAGGTAACAAGGTAATCAGTGGAAAATTAAAAAACAAAAGACGCATTTTATACTTAAGGGGTACTATACTATGGATATTAAAAATTTAACGCTTGTCACCTCACAATTAGAATCTTCCAACATCAAGTATGCATTAGGTGGTAGTGGGATGCTACTAAGCTTGGGCTTAAGTGATACAATTAATGATTGGGATATTATGACAGACGCACCCAAAGAACAAATTCTAAAAGCATTACAGCATTTTACGATTAAAGAAACTACAGGTGCTGAATATCCATTTGGTACGAAATATAAGCTAGCTATTCACGAGGATGATCCACAAGTCGAGATCCTTGGAAAGTTCGCAATCTATAATGACCAGCAACTTTGTAAAATTCCAACCATACCTGCAACCATTTGGCAAGGTGTTCAGATTAGCGCTCCCGAAGTATGGTACGTTGCTTATGCGCTTATGGAGCGAACAGCCAAAGCTGACCTACTATTAGAATACTTAAAGGGTAAACCTGCCAATAAAGAGGTCATTAATAAATTGATGAAGGAACCACTACCCGAATTTATCGTACAACAATTAGAAGGCATTTCACGAACATAAAAGGGAATAAATTATTAGATATAGGGGGTAAAGGCTACTTGATGCATTTATATGGCGCAGAGCATCATATTTTGGTGCTCTCTGATACGATTGATGCTGATTTCCATAAGCATTCTTTTATTCAAGTGACAATTGCTATAGAAACTCCCTTTGAGATTGAGGTTGAAGGTCAACTATTAAATACAGAAGGCATCATTATTAATTCAAATGTGAGCCATCGTTTACAAGAATCAGGACGACCGTTATTGCTACTTCTTTTGGACAGCACTTCAAATATAGCAACTGCCTTTAAACAATATTTAGGTCAACAAGCCTATACTGTATTTCCTTCTGAGCAGTCAAATCACATCGGAATCATTAATCTTAGAGCCATCGCTCAATTTATTAAAACCCAGCTCCCCCTAGTCCAAAGTAGTGAAAGTTATCATCTCTTTTTGGAACGGCTGATGGAATTGTTTAACTTAGATTATACGCAACCTGATGTGACTGATCCCCGTATCAAAGAGCTTATCCAGTCCATTAAGGATTGTACAGATTCTGATCACTCTATCGGTTATTATGCTAAACAAATCGGTTTATCCAACAGCAGATTGTCACATCTATTTAAGGAAAACACTGGGATCTCTCTAAGTGGCTATATTTTGTTACATAAGCTCCAAAAGGCATCGTATCTCATTTTTAACGGACATAGTATTACAGAAGCTTCAATGATAGCTGGCTTTGATACCCCTTCCCATTTCGCAAATACAAGTAAAAAATTACTTGGCATGACTGCAAAGGATATTCGGAAAGATAGCGTGTTTTTGCAAGTTTCCTCCTTAAATTAACGATACAATGTTGGCAGGAGGTGTCGATCATGCAAAATTATCTAGTACAAACAGAACTTTTAAACTACGATCACCCAAAAATTCAAAATTTAATTTATAGTCGTAAGTGGACTACTCTAAGTGTGAAGGAACAAATTCTTCATGTGTATAATTACGTTCGTGATGAGATCGAATTTGGCTATAATCGCAGTGATTATATCTCTGCTTCAGAGGTGCTGACAGATGGTTATGGCCAATGTAATACGAAAGGTATTTTATTTATGGCATTGCTACGAGCACTCAATATCCCTTGTCGAATCCATGGGTTTACGATTCATAAGCAATTACAAAAAGGTGCTATGATTGGTTGGTACTACAAGTTATCTCCTCAAGAAATTATCCATAGCTGGATTGAAGTTTTATATGATGGAAAGTGGTTGAATATAGAAGGTTTCATCATAGACATTCCTTATTTAACAAAGCTTCAGCAAAAATTTGATCAATGTAAGGGTTCATTTTGTGGATATGGTGTTGCAACGGATAATTTTCAAAGCCCAGCTATTTTTTGGGATGAAAATGATACGTATGTACAAAAAGAAGGCATCGTTCAGGATTTTGGCATCTTTGATAGCCCTGATGAGTTTTTTTCCCTACATCAACAAAATTTAAGCCTAATTAAAAAGCTAATTTTCAGTAAAATCGTTCGCCATTTGATGAATAAAAACGTTAGAGATATTCGGCAAGGATGATGGTGATTGTATCCCTTTAGTAGGCAGATGCATAGGATAAAAAATCATCTACTAAAGGAGCGTTTAAGATGTACAACAATATTGGCAACCGCCAAGAAAAGCTTCACCCTACCCAGAATCCTTGCAACCTCACATGGAGTCAGGATTTTGCTATTACTGGAGTAGTCAGCCCATGAATACTTGTTGCGGGACTGTACAGGGAACGGGATACATACACGATTATGGTGGCAAACCACTTGTACTAAATATTGACACAGCAACAAAACAAAACAACAATTATCGAACTGCTTTATGGACAGGAGAACACTTACAGGTCACCTTAATGAGTATTCCAGTTGGTGGAGACATTGGCCTAGAGGTTCACCCTGTAACAGATCAGTTTTTAAGGATTGAAGAAGGTCAAGGTTTAGTTCAAATGGGACAATGTAAGGAAAATTTAGATTTTCAAGCGATGGCTTATGATGGTTACGCCATTATGGTTCCCGCTGGAATGTGGCACAATATTACAAACACAGGAAATCAGCCACTCAAACTTTATGCGATCTATGCTCCGCCTGAGCATCCCTTTGGTACTGTAGAGCCAAGAAAACCGATGAACCACGAGTAGAATAATTGTTTTTTTAACCACAAAGTATAGGAGAATTTCTCTCCTATGCTTTTTTTGTTTTCACCTATTTTTGCCCTATTTTTTCCCTACTTTTTAACCTATAGAGACTGTAATCTTCCGCCAATACTACTCCCATAGCCGAGATGAAAATCCGACCTAAGACGGAAACAAACTTACATCGAGTGCACGATGTTATTTTCTTCATTTGGTTTAATATGGAAACTAATGAGATATGGAATAATAAAATTTTTAAATAAGGAGCTAAAATTGATGGAAAATCTAATTGAGTTTAAAAATGTAACGAAGCAATACACGATTGGCGAGGTTGCGATTCATGCATTAAATGGGATTGATTTTTCAATTAAAGAAGGTGAGTTTGTCGTTATATTAGGGGCAAGTGGTGCAGGAAAAAGTACGATTTTAAATATTCTTGGTGGGATGGATACGGCAACCTCTGGTCAAGTCATCGTTGGGTCTCAAAATATTACGAAGTTAAATGAAAAAAAATTAACGACCTATCGTGCAGAAAAGATCGGATTTGTATTTCAATTTTACAATTTGATTCCGAATCTAAATGCACTGGAAAATGTAGAATTTGCAACTGAAGTATGCAAACATCATTTAGACCCAAAACAAATTTTGAATCAAGTTGGATTAGAAAATAGACTACATAACTTTCCTTCTCAGCTCTCTGGGGGCGAGCAACAACGGGTTGCGATCGCGAGAGCGGTCGCCAAAAATCCGCTATTACTGCTGTGTGATGAACCGACAGGTGCGCTTGATTATGTCACTGGGAAAGCCGTCTTAAAGCTATTACAGGACTTGAATCGTGAAACGAAAAAATGCGTGGTATTAGTCACCCATAATACAGCGATTGCCCCAATGGCAGACAAAATTATTAAGGTGAAAAGCGGTAAAATCGAAAGTATTGTTCTAAACGATAACAAACAAAGCATTGAAGGGATTGAGTGGTAAGATGAAATTATTCAAAAAGCTAATAAGAGAAATTAAACAAGCTCCCCTTCAGTTTATTGCATTGATGTTAGTCATCGCTATTGGTGCGTTTTTCTACTCTGGATTAAGTACCTATAGCAGTAAGCAACGTGCTTATGTACAACATTACTTTCAAGCGCATAATTTAAGTGACCTTACTGTTTTATATAAAGATATTTCTATGGATGACATAGCTAGCTTAAGTAAACTTGAGGGAATCAGCAAAATTGAGGCTCGTAAAACATTTGAAGCCACACAACTTTTTCAAGGCGATAAGGCTTCACTACACATTCATTCCTTACCACAGGAAAACACGATTAATACACCTACAGTCATCCAAGGTGAGCTGCCCACCAGTAGCAATGAAATCTTATTAGACTCACACTATGCTAAAGAACATCAATTTAAGGTTGGCGATACGTTGTCCTTAACGATAAATAAAAGTGCCGAATACCCTGAAAAAACAGTGAATTTTACGATAAGTGGATTGGGTGAAAATGTAGAATATGTAAAGATAAATGCCACTCAGAATCATAAAAATGAAGGTTTTGGTTATGTGACAGATGCTACTATTGCGAATATTTTTACCACCCTTTCTTATAATGAAATACTCCTTAAAGTAAAAAAAGATTTAGATATCGATCAGGTTGGTAAACGTATTGAAGAGTTCTCTAAAGCAAATACACTTTCGTATGTGGATCAAATAAGTAAACAACGTTCCTTTGGCTACACTCAAATTACTCAGACTATTTATAACAATGGCATGATGAGTAAAGTTATCCCCCTTGTCCTCTTTATTATTTCAGCTATTATTTTATTTCTGACGATGTCTAGAACGATAGATTCACAGCGTAACCAGATTGGCATCATGAAAGCATTAGGTATAAAGGATTCAAAAATTATGTTGCATTATATGGGCTATCCTTTACTTGTAAGTATATTTGGAGCAATTTTAGGTTGTGTGCTTTCTAGTATTGTATTTATTCCAATGGTGACCGCTTCGAGTTCAAAATCGTATGCACTGCCTGGCATCACTTATTCCCTTTCATGGCTTTCGGTTGTGCCACCGATGATCATCGCCAGTATATTTGGAATCATCTCTGTTTATTTAAGTGGAAAATCTATTTTAAGAGAATGTGCTGCCCAAGCGATGCGACCAAAACCACCTAAAAAAATGAAAAAGCTGTTAATAGAGAAAGCACCTAAACTATGGAAATCTCTTTCTTATAGCAATAAGCTCATACTTAGAAATATATTTCTTAATAAGCAAAAGGCAGTTGCAAGCTCTATTGGCGTACTTGTTAGTACAACCTTATTAATTACTGCTTTAGGCACTCAAGCCTCTATGCTTAAAATAGCCAATCAAATTAATGAAGTATATACGTATGATTTAAAGGTAGATTATAAGCCTGGAATAAATCCAGATTCGCTCTCCTTACCTTCAGGTATAGAAAGTCATTATTCGCTCTCCAGCATGCCTATTGAGCTGCATACAGACAATAATAGAGAAAATGCTACCTTAATTGTGACGCCAAAAGAAAACAAGCTTATTCATTATTTTGATGAGAATGACAAAAGTATCGACTTAGTACATCACGGTGTGATTGTTCCAAAATCATATGCGACTACCTACAACATTCAAAAAGGAGATACAGTTACATTCAAATTCACCACACCTGAAATGAACAATAAGTCGATCAAAATGAACGTTGTTAGTATTTCTTCTCAGTATTCAAATCCTTCATTTTATATTACACCGACCTATTTAGCATCATTTGATATAAAGTACAGTCCTACTTCACTTTTAGTTAAAGTAAAGGATTCCACAAGCGTGGCTGACCTCCGTCATTTTTTTGAACAAGACCAACAGGTTGAACTCATTTCAGATCAAAGTGATTTAAAAGAAATAGGACAATATATGTTAAAGCAAAATAACTTTATGTTTATTATGTTTTTAATTTGTGCGGTAATCCTTTCTTTTAGCTCCATGTTCACGATCTCTTCGATTAATATTTACGAACGAAGTCGGGAGCTTGCGACCCTTAAAGTTTTAGGGTATCAAAAAAATAAAATTAACAAGCTGATCTTTTGGGAAAACATCATTTTAACCACATTTGCGATTATGATCGCGATCCCAATCGGTGGCAAATTTTATGCCCTCGTCGTTAATGCGCTTGCCAGCACTCATCAACAGATTCCAGATTCTTTAAATATAATCATTATTATCATCGCAATTGCGAGTGCATATATGCTAACGATATTATCTAATCTAGTGTTACGAAAAAAAGTTAAAAATATAAACATGATCGAATCTCTGAAAAGTTTAGAGTAAATTCAGTCTTGACAACGACTAGAGGCTTGTAGCTACGATACAGAGAGTTCTTACGTTTGTTGTTAAAATCAAATTCCTTTTATTGAAGTATTTATTGGTGAAATTTTGATTTTAAAAGACAATCTCCAGAATCTCTCTGTCCCTTCGCTAGTTTGGGTTAGTTGTCAAGCACTGATTTAAAAACTGAGTATAAAAAAACGGGCAAAAGACATAGTGTTTTTCGCCCATTTTTAAAAATTTAGAACTCTAGTTATCGTATCTAATTGTAACGATTAATTATTATCTTTACCTACAATTTGGAGCAATTCATCTTGTACTTGAACGTCTCCCTTTTGAAGCGCGTATACATCCTCATAATCGGTACTGTTTGTCACGATGATAGGTGTAACCGTCTCATATCCAGCTGCGGCAATCTGCTCCACATCAAACTCAAGTAACAACTGACCAGCAGTAACCACATCGCCTTCTTTGACATGAGAAGTAAAATATTGACCATCCAGCTTTACAGTATCAATACCAACATGGATTAACATCTCAGCACCACTGTCAGAAACAACTGCCAATGCATGTTTTTTCTTAAATGCAACTGTTACTTTACCATCAAAAGGTGCAACAACTCGACCTTCAGAAGGCTTAATCGCAACTCCTTTTCCCATTGCTTCAGAAGAAAACGCTGGATCAGGTACATCAGCTAAAGGATGAATAGTACCACTTAATGGACTTAATACCTTTTGGCTAGCTTTAACAATATCATTACCTTTAAGTGCTACACTTACATCTGTAATATTGGAGCTTGCAACCTGTTTGCTTCCATCTTCAGTTTCATCAACTGGATCCTTAAAGCCCATTACATAGGTTAAAATCGCAGAAACTAGGAATGAAGCGGTAATTCCGATAATTAAACCTGGGAAACCTTGTCCACCTGGTCCATAAAAGATTGGCAATGTGAGCAAGCCTGGCGCACCAGAAGCAAATGCTTGTGTACCTGCTTGACCAATAATTGCACCACCCACTGCACCACCAATAACACCTGCAATAAACGGACGCTTAAGTGGTAAAGTTACGCCATATACTGCTGGTTCGGTAATCCCGAATAAAGCGGTCACTGTAGCTGAACCTGCCAGTGTTTTAAGCTTTTTATTTTTAGTACGAAGCATAACGCCAAATGCAGCACCCGTTTGAGCAAATACAGAAGCAGTAGCCGCTGGCTTAATTCCGTCTTTACCAAATACCGCAATGTTGTTAATAAATACAGGAACAAGACCCCAGTGAACCCCAAAAATAACGAGAATCTGCCAGCTTGCACCAAGAATTGCACCTGCAATTAATGGACTAAATGAGAACGCTGCTAACAAGCCATCTGCAATTGCGTTACCTACATAAACACCAAATGGTCCAAATACGATCAAAGTAACTGGTAACATAATGACTAATGAAATCAGTGGTGTTAAAAAGTTTTTAACACTTTCATGAATAAAACGATTGCAAACCTTTTCTAATTGACTCATCACAATGACCGATAAAATAATCGGAATAACTGTAGATGAATAACTCATCATAACAACTGGAATGCCGAAGAAGTGTGCTGCAACGCCATCCGTTTTAAGCTGAATGATTGTTGGATACAGTAATGCACCTGCCATCGTTAATGCTGTAAACGTATTTCCGCCAAATTTTCTAGCTGTTGTCACCGCTAATAGCATTGGGAGGAAATAAAATAACGCATCTGCTGCTGCATATAAAATGATATAGGTTGTATCTGTTTTTTGAAGCCATTCGAAGTTGCTAGCAATGAGTAGCAATCCCTTCAGAATACCAGCACCTGCCATGACCCCAAGTAAAGGCGCAAATATGCTAGAGATGATATCAATAACGCTACCAATCCCTTTTTTAGCACCTTGACCACCACTACCGCTTGATTTACTTGCGGATTTGGATTCATTTAAAATACCTGATACATTACCAATCGCATTGTATACTTCGGGTACTGTATTTCCGATGACAACCTGTAATTGTCCTCCGCTTTCCTTAACCGTAATAACCCCATCATTTTTCTGTAATGCCGCTTTGTCTGCCTTGCTATTATCCTTTAGCGTAAACCGAAGCCGTGTAGCACAATGAATAAGTGAAACAACGTTTTTTTCTCCCCCTACACCTTGAATAATCTCTTTAGCTAATTTTTCATAACTCATAGGAAGACCCCCTTTTTTTTGAATAAAAGTAAACTTTTAGATTATGAAGGCAAAATAAAAACCCAAGCCTTATAAAATAGTAGACAATGTGTCCACTACTTTGTAAGACTCAGGTTTTGCCTGCATCACCAGTAACAATCCCAAAAACGATGTTATTTAATTACTTTAATTACATACTTAATTTTTAATATAGGCTTATAGTATAACGCTTTCATTCCAATGTCAACAGATTATTTCAAATTTAATACGTAAATTACAGGTTTATTTTGACACTTAAATTAACGATTAACTACACGCTCAATATGCACGGTTAGATACAGCATTTCTTCATTGGTCAGCTTATGATCATATTCAGATTCAACAAAAACCTTGATTTTTTCAGTACATGCTGCAGCATCTTTATGTTGCTCTTTTATCATGTTATATAAATGATCATAGTTATCCTCATAATGCGTACCCTTAAGTACACGTTGGGCAAAAAACTTTAAATGGGTAATAAACCGAAAATAGCTCAGTGATTCCTCCTCAAATTCAGTACCAAAATGATATTTGACGATATTAATAATCCGTTGCATGAACCTAGTAATGTCCATCGTTGTATTAACTTCTTCGTTCATCTCAGCATTAATAATATGAATCGCAATAAACGCCGCTTCATCCTCCGGCAATTCAATATTAAGCTTTTGATTAATTTGCTCCAGCATTTTGAGTCCAACCTTAAACTCTTCTTTATATAATTGCTTAATTTCCCACAGGAGCGCATTTTTAATAACAATCCCTTTATGATGTCTCTCTACAGCAAAGTTAATATGGTCCGTTAAAGAAACATAAATAATTTCATTGAGCTGTTTACCTAAGTTTTGCTTAGCATCATTCACGATCTCCTCAACAATTTCGACCAATTCAATCGGAACCTCACGCAATAACATTTTGAAATTATCAGAGGTTTGTTTATTTTTAAGCGCAAATACCTTCTGAATTAGGGTCTTATCCACATTATCCCCTGGTTTTTTCTTAAAGGCGATCCCTCGTCCCATAATAACGAGTTCTGTCTTATCCTCTTGATATACACTAATTACGTTGTTATTAATGACCTTCGCTATTTTCATAACAACACCCCCAACCTAATAAATGACATCTTAATTATGCTACATTTCCTCTTCAAAAACTATGTACACAAAATGTGATCTAAGTTTAGCTGTAAGACTCTGATATGTCAACGCTTTCACTCTCAAAAGTTAGACAAGAGAAAGAAAGCTCTGATAGCTCAGAACTTTACTTTCTGATCTCTTGCTACTCTTTTATTCAATCATCAAATCACTATATTTAACAATGATTTTGAAGTTTACATATTACCCTTCCAAGTCTACACCATTAGATGAAATTACTTTTTGATACCATGCAAAGCTCTTTTTCTTGCTCCGCTTTAAGGTACCATTGCCTTCATTGTCACGATCTACATAAATATATCCGTAACGTTTTTTCATCTCACCCGTTGAGGCACTAACGATGTCAATCGGTCCCCAGCTTGTATAGCCGATAATATTAACTCCGTCTTCAATCGCCTCACCCATCTCTGCGATATGGCGCTTCAAGTAGTCAATGCGATAATCATCATTGATTTCTCCGTTAGCGTCAGGAATATCATTTGCACCATAACCATTTTCCACTACAAATAAAGGCTTTTGATAACGGTCATGAAGCTGATTTGCAGTAATTCTCATTCCTTTAGGGTCAACAGTCCAACCCCACTCTGATTTAGCCAAATAAGGATTAGCGATCGAACCAAATACATTACCACTGGTCATATTTTTTTGCACTTCTGGATCTGTACTTGTTGTTCGACTGGAATAGTAGCTAAAGCCAATATAATCTACAGTATTGTTCTTAAGGAGTTCCGCATCGCCCGGTTCCGTTACAATATTTAAGTTGTTATCTTTAAAGAAACGCTTCGCATAACCGGGGTATTCCCCACGTGACTGTACATCGATAAAGAAATATGACTCGCGATCCTTCTCCATCCCTTGGAAAATATCATCAGGGTTACACGTATACGGATAAAAGCTTCCCGCTGCTAACATACAACCGATCATAGCGTCAGGAATCAATTCATGACACGCTTTGACTGCTAATGCGCTAGCAACAAGTTGATGGTGGGCTGCCTGATATTGAAATTCCTTCACATTATCGCCTTCCTTAAATACAAGCCCTGCACCTAGGAACGGCAAATGAAGCAACATGTTAATTTCGTTAAAGGTCATCCAATATTTCACTTTATCTTTATAGCGTTTTAATACGGTTTCTGCATAAACCTGAAATAACTCTACCATCTTACGGTTTCTCCAGCTACCGTACTTCTCAATCAACGCAACAGGTACATCGAAATGGGCAAGCGTTACGACAGGCTCAATATTATGCTTCAGTAATTCATCAAACAAATCATCATAAAACTGCAAACCTTCCTCATTAGGCAATACCTCTTCACCTGTTGGGAAAATTCGCGCCCACGCAATAGAAACACGTAGTGCTTTAAAACCCATTTCTGCAAATAAAGCGATGTCCTCCTTATAACGATTATAAAAATCAATCGCTTCATGAGAAGGATAAAAATCACCTTGAAGTGGCGTAAAGGAAGGTACATCACCTTTCATAATATTTCTTCGCTTATCGCCTGTTGGTAGTAAATCTACAGAGCTTAGCCCTTTACCTCCTGCTAAATAAGCCCCTTCGCATTGGTTCGCCGCTAGCGCTCCGCCCCACAAAAAATCGTTTGGAAATTGAGATTTTGTCATTGTAATACTCCTCTCGATTAGATATTAGATATAGTAAAAAGTGTAAATAAAAAACCTGAACACACCGCCCGCACAAAAAGTGTACAGTGGCGTACTCAGGTTATGCCCAAATGGTAACATTCCCAGAAATACTTTATATTACGTTAATAAAAACTTTAGCAACAAATTTAAATACTGTCAACTTAGTTTAAAGCTAAAAATCATCCAAATTCAACTTTCTACTCACGTTTCCGGTATTTTTCTTGTTAGGTGAAACGAGGCGAAAAGCTTTCGTATCTAGCTTCTTAAAGGGTAGATAAGGCTCTATTTTAAGTAAATAACTTTTTAATTCATCTACCTGAGCAAAAGGAAACCAAAATTCAGGCAATATGCAGCTATTTCTTTGCAAAATTACAGCAAGACACGAGGTGTCTTCTTGCTCTGGTAATCTACACTGTAATTTAGTTTCTACAAAATAAAACTCATAATCAATTCTGAGTTGTATATACGGTCTAACCGCCTGTGGATAAGGTTCGTGCTTGATCATAAAATCGATGACTTTATTTAATTTCGATTGGGGTAATTGCCAGCGACTTAAATCATAAGAGCCATCAAAATGTTGTTCACATATACCAAAAGCTTCCGTTGCCGCTTGGATTAGCTTATTAACCTCACGATCCTGTCGCCCATCAATTGTAAGCCTGATGGATTTGGGATGATCTACATTTGCTGTCGTACAATAAGTCAGAAAATTTTGAACAACTTCCCATGAATTTTTAATTTTATTGTTGTGTTTGATCGCTTGAACGACTTTTGATAACGGTAGCTCATATCTAATTTGCGATTTGGATAATACTTTGACGTCATTAACCATCAGAGCATGCCCCCTTTCAAGTATTGTATAATAAAATTAAAAATGAAGATAAGGAGAACAGTATCTTGGACCCCTTTCAAATAAAAGAAATTCCACAATCAATTAAAAAGGAGCTTGGGACCATCCATAATATTACCTTCCCAAGACAAGGATCTACATCAAATGTAGGAATTGTTAAATGTGACAAAGGTTTAGTTGTGCTTAAAAGAGCAACTGGACAACAATATAGTGAATGGTTAAAAAAGGAAAGCACAGTTTTACAAGTTTTAGCACATACTGAGCTTCCTGTTCCTAGTGTTTATCAATTTTTAGAGCAAGCGAATTCGGCTCATGAAATGCAGTCATGGCTTTGTATGGAATTTTTACAAGGAGAAACGATTCGTGAAGTACTTACAGATGAAAAAGATGCTTCCATAAGACATGAAATACTGTCAAGCTTTGGAGAGGAACTTCGCCGAATACATAATACATCTTGTCCCCCAGAATTGAAGCGTCAGACACCTTGGCTGGAAGAGATGCTAAAACAAGCTGAAAGTAATTTGAACTTTGAAGCGACCGAGGGCACTCCCGAATTATTAGAGCATTTAAAGTTAAATCAGCCCTCTTCACATCCACAAACTCTTATTCACGGCGATTGCACCATCGACAATTTTTTAGTGGCACAAGGAAAAATTGTCGGCATAATTGATTGGAGTGGCGGTGCCTACGGTGATCCTCGTTATGATGTCGCTTTAGCAACTAGACCTAAGCCTAATCTTTTTCAAGCTTCAAGCGATTATCAAGCCTTCTTTGATGGTTATGGTGAAAAAATTATTACAGAGGAACAATATGTTTATTTTGCGGATGGGTTATACGAATTTTTCTAACTTGTCACCTCGGCAATTGCGACCTAGTTTACATTTGAGGTCATGCTAATAAACTGATACAAATAAGCTATTCATTTATTGAAGGGTAGAAACTAAGTTGCATTTAAACAATTTGAACACAAACAGATTAACGTTAATTCCATTAACATTGGAGATCACAAAATCATTATTAAATGGAAATCGTCGATACATCGAACATTTGGGCATTAAATGTGATGAGAAATGGCCTACAGAAGATACAATGGATATTTTACCTATTATAAACAGTTCTTTAGAAGTGAGTAAATTACCTACTGGGTTTGAAGCGTGGATGATTGTAGACAAAACTAATAACAAAATCATTGGAGACATCGGTTTTCATGGACAACCTAATGAATATGGCGAAGTTGAGATTGGTTTTGGATTAGTAGAGCATGAAAGAGGAAAAGGTTTTGGCTCTGAAGCTTTAAATGCGATCATGGATTGGTTAAGCTTACAACAAAAGGTTAAGGTGATTCTGGCTGAATGTTTGATTAGCAACAAGCCTTCTGCTGTTATATTAGAAAAGGCTGGATTAAAAGAGGTTACTAGAGATGATGAATTCATCTACTGGAAACTGGTGAAGTAGTCATCTATATTAACAAGGGGGATTTCGAAGAAACTCTGAGATTCCCCCTTTGCCTACTTAAAACTCATATCCCCGTACCTTTGTAAATAACATCGTACTTGCTAGCTCCCCTTTAACATCCAAGGAATCATTACGTAAAATACCTTCTAGTGTAAAGCCACAACGTCTAGCTACATTTGCACTTTTTTCATTACGTGAATCACAGCAAATTTCAATTCGATTAGCGTCAAGGTGTTTGATTGCAAACTCAGTGATAGCATGAACTGCTTCGGTTATATAACCTTGCTTCTCATAAGAGGTGCGGAGCCAATATCCGATTTCAAATTGCCGAACCTCCCAATTCAGACGATGAAGCCCACTACAACCAATCAGTTCTCCAGTCTTTTTATGGATTAATACCAGCCTTAGGTCTTTGCGCTCTAAAAAATTAATTCTTGCTTTCCGTGAAGTAAGTTCATGCTCCTCTATGGTAGTTCCCTTTTTTAGCCATGGCATCCACGGTTCTAAAGCATCATAGCTCTCATGGATCGCATCTCTAATAAGCTTTCCATCGCCCCACTGCAACGCACGTATAATTAAACGTTCACTTTCAAAGCTTTCCGGAAAATCTAGTAAAATGGGTTCAAAATTAGATTCACTCATTATCTCAGCTCCTAGAAAATATTTCCGCTAATTATATACCTATATATGTAGTAATACAATGATGTTTTTTTAAAACTATATTTAACCTTGAAAAATAAGGCTTCGTATTGATAAAATACTTAATACTTATTCATAACGATAAAATGAGCCTTTTGTGCCAACTAAAAAGAAAGTGACGTGATCACATCATGCAAAGAGTATATGAAACAGAGAGATTGTTGTTAAAAATATTAGACAAAAACGATGCTGAGATTGTCGCAGATTATTGTGTTAGAAATCGAGATTTTTTAGAGGAATGGGAGCCACTTCGAGACGATACCTTTTATACTAAGGAATTTCATGAAGAGAATTTAGATAAAGAGTACAAATCTATTGTGGATGGAACAGCTTTGAAGGTATGGATTTTTAAAAAGGGGGACTCAACAAAAACGATCGGTTCGATTGGCTTCTCTAACATTATTCGAGGCGTCTTTTTGTCCTGCCATCTTGGCTATAAGCTAGACTATGCTGAAATCAATCAAGGTTATATGACTGAAGCAATCCAAAAAGGCATCGATATTATATTTAACAACTATGAGCTGCATCGCATTGAGGCAAATATTTTGCCAAGAAATAAACGTTCCCTTCGTGTCGTTGAAAAATTAGGATTTCAGCATGAAGGTTTAGCCCGCGATTACTTATTGATTAATGGAAAATGGGAAGACCACATTCATATGGTGCTGTTAAACGATAATTTGTAACGGGAAGAGTCACTATCTACTCTTCCTGTCCTTTAATTCTTAAAGTGTAAATGTAAACAACTGGAATGAGTATGCAAATAAATAAACATCCTCCCAGCAAGGTTCCCTCAAAAATTCTGTTGCTTTCACTTTTAGCCACTAAAAATCCAATTAACGTACAAATCAACCCCGAAGCCACCAAAGAGATCACTAAACTCCTTTTAGGGTTTGCAGGCTGACGCTCATAATCGGTGCTAATACTCATGGATAAATATGCTAAAATAATCATCGATATTATAAATAAAAGCCACAGTGGATTATTACGCATTTCCTCCATACCTTTACTAAAATAATCATAAGCTAAAATACCAATGATCCCCAAATTTTGTACGATGAATATAATGCGAATATTTTTTAGATTTTGTAGCTGTAAACGTTCATCTTTAATTTTTTTCATGTTCATAACTCTCCTTCTCCACCCAAAATACCTCATCAAGTGTTTTATTCACGGCATAACAAATATCAAGGCATAACCTTAGGGTGGGGTTATATTTTCCTTTTTCAATTAAGCTAATCGTTTGACGTGTTACACCAATCTTTTCAGCTAACTGTTGTTGAGATAAGTTCACTCCAACTCGCGAAAGCTTCACCTTATTTTCCAAATCCTTCTCTCCTTTCACCACAATTGTAACATATATATTACATTATGCAATATAAATATTACATTAGGCGTATGATTATATACTTGAAATTTGGGTTAATATTACTAAGTTGGTACAACTTATTTCCACCTTATTAAGGAGGTTTTTAAAATGGCTAGCGATTTAATAAATATAAATACAAGCACACTTGGTACACTCGAAGTACCCATCAGTCAAGGACTGTATAAACTTTGTAATTTTGATCTAGATGGTCAGAAAACGTCTGTAGTACTCCATATTTTTGAAGATTTCTTAAGTACAGAAAATATAAATTTGGTTCAAAATTTAATCGAACAAATTGACGTTATGTACCATAAAGCTAAAAAGCACATTACACTTTTTGCTAGCTCAAATGAAACAATCCAGCAATACATTTCATTTCATATTGAAGAGCTTGGAGATGAGCTACTATCCTTGTTTAACATAGATTCGATGGATCAGCTTACACCCGAGCTATTTATAAATCACCTTGAACCACGTACAATTAGTGTTGGACCACATGCCAACTATGATGTTGATTGTGTTTTTGACTTCTCATTACCAGAGGATTTTACTGATGAGTTACTGGTCATTTCTTTTGACCCTAATCTCGAAATTTATAATATTTCTCACGAGAGTTAATTAATTTGGATTAGCTTCAATTTAGAATTCATATTTATTTTTTATTTATATTACTATCTGCAAAATAAGAGGGGGGCCATCATGGACTTTGTAAACCAACTTTGGCTATTAAAACAAATCTATAATCAAGATTCCAAATATGATGATGAACACAATGCATTAGTGCACAACATTCCCTCCACGATTACCAAAGCTGAGCTTGAGCAGCTTACTGCTTGTGGACATGCACCTAATCACTTTGTTAAACCAAACCATGATGAAGTGCTCAGCGAACTAAAGCAATTAGCACAGCGTTGGACGTTAGAGGAAGCAGCCCAAGCTTTTGTTGCCTCGTTGTGGTCCGCACCTATCATTTGGCGTTCATTGTTAGTAGGAAAACTCATTGCTACGGTTATCCCTGATCATGAATATAACCCTTACCCTTCTTCTGGAAGATGCCAAATTTGCGGAATTGATACAGTTTGCAGTGTGGACACAAGTTTACAGTGGTACTGGCTTATGACGAATGGCACCCCACTAGACGGGAACCCCTTTGGTTGTATGCTTGCATTGAGGGAACTCGCTAATGAGGATATGGTTCCAAATCCAACGGAGTATGATAGGTGGACATTTCGCGCGCTACTTACTGTTATACGATCATTGCCTCCAGAAACGCGCTACAGTAAAGCAGCACCTATATTAAAAAAAGCAGCATTACTGCCAACAAAAAATAAGTTTGCTTATTCAGATTTACTAGAGACATTAGCATTAATCGGATTGTTAGATACGGAAGATTATCCTGGGATGGCGACTTCTTTTACTTCATATAAGAAACGAGATGAACGTCCAAATACAAGAGTTGAGGTGCAAGCACCACTTGCTTGGTGGAACTCCTCCATTGGAATTAATAATGGTACACTCACCTCTATTTTTAAGCAATATGATTCCTCTGATGTTGTACTAGAGAATCACCCCCAGCCGCAACCTGAAGTGAAGCATACATTAATTGGCGCATTAGAGCAAAAAAGACTTCCTACGGTCAAGGCGCCTAAATCCTCTCCAGATGCTGGAAAAGGTCCTGCTGAAGCGGGGGATGTTTATGCTATTCGCATCCGCGAAGGCGTGTGGATAACGGTGTATTGCCACGAAACAAAGAATAATCGTGTTACAGTTGAGTTTCTGGATGGCGTTACAGAAGAAATGCCTACAAAGGAAAACTTAAAGCTGCAGTTTCGTCCATGTGAAAATGAACGCAGACACACTAGCGTTGCTTCTATCGATTCAACAAGTTGGGTCAGACGTGTAGCCAGAAATATGACTTGCCCATCCTCAACATTACCAGCGCCTAATGCAGTTTCGTTTGCAAATGCAAAGGATTTGAAGTATTTAGCAGGCTGGAGCTTTCCTGAAATTTAGGTTACCTTACATTTTGCTAGATTGAAATTTAGTTAGCAATCTAGCAAAATTTCGATTCATTAACCCTTTTATTCACAAAATCAACACCCAATTGCCTCATTATTTTTAAATTAGTAATTCCTCTCCTTATCCACTAAAAATACTTCATCTAATGTTTTATTCAACGCATAACAAAAACCCAATAAATCTCAATAATTTGATTTAATTTAGTTAATTGTAATAAATTGTATTTTATATTCAATCTCAAAATGATACTATGTAAAGAGTTAAATGTGTAATTATTCCATTTTAACTAGTAAAATATTAATTTAGGCTTTTTTTAAATATAATGATATTAATTATAAGCCTGAATTAAATAGGTATCCTTACATACTATTAATGGTTTAAAGTAATGCACTTAACAATCTATCAGAATAAAGGGGGTTTGTTTATAGTTTCTATCGTAGCTACATTAATGTAGTTTTCAGGCTGGATCGACTAAAATACTATTCTAGAATACGGAGGATTTAATTATGAAAAAGTTACTTTTAATGTCTTTAACTTTAGCAATGTTTTTATCAACCACTAGCATTTCCTTTGCAGAAGGGAACTCTAAAGAGAAGTTTGTAGAAGCAAAAGCAGTATATGTTGGAGTAGAACACCAGCCTTCAGATTTAAATTCTGCCCCAGCTCCAAAAGGTGCACTTCCAGCTAAACCGCAACATAAATCAGGTTTTAAAAACGATGCTGTGGTTAAACATAGTACCTCACTTCAGGCAACATCTGCATCATGGAAGTATCTCCCTGGATACATTATATACAGTCAAATTACAAGCTATAATTGTGGGCCAGCAACCGTTCAAGCAGCATTAACTTATCTTGTTGGCGATTGGAATACTCCTGATCAACCAACTATAGCTCAAGGCTGTAATACTACCACTAACGGCTCTTATATTAATGATATGGTGGCATATATTAATAGACAGCAAAAAAAGTATAAATATACTGGGAGGTTTAATGAAAATTCGGCTGGCATGAGTAATGCATTGTATAGTGGAATATCAAACTCAAATGTAGCACCAATAATTGGATTAACCTTCTCAACTAGTGATGGTTGGCCTTATTCAACAAATGGCCATTTTGTATCTGTATATGGTGCTAAGAGTGATAAGTCATCATTTGCTTTGGCTGATCCGTGGATTGGTTTTTCTGGTTCAGGACTGAGTGGGCAATCTTCGTCATATTCTAAATCTGCGTCTGCTCTCTATAAGGCATATAGTAGAGTAAATATTGGATTAATGTATTAAATCAATATATGAATTTTGTATAATATTTACATCCAAAAAGAGACTGAGGGGTAATCTCCTTTGGTCTTTTTCAACTATTTAGAAGGAGTTTTCGAATAAATGACAAAGAAAATCAAAGGCTTTATAATTCCATTCACTATACTTTGTATCCTACTTATATCAGGATGTTATTCTCAATCTAATAATAAAGGTACCAATAACAACAGCAACTCATTAAATAAAGTCCAAGCATATAATGTAACCTTCGATAGTTCTACTTTGAGAACGTATATTGATATTTATAAAACAAAATTATTGTATATGGAGATTAACGAATCTAATGCGGATTTTTATATTTATAACTTTCAAAATGGTAGTAAAAAAAAGATTTTAACAGTGGAAAATTTCATACTGAAAGGGATAAGTAATACATTTATAAATGATACCCTCTTTTTTTATGTAAGTTTAAACAAGGGGACAGACCTAGAAAACAACCTATACGCCGTAAATTTTTCAGAGGATAAAATGTATGTGGAATCAAAAAATTTAAATTCCCAGAAACTAATTCCACTAACAAATTTAGATGGCAATTTAATATCTCTGCAAGGCAATGCTATAAATAATGGTGAGTTTAGATCCTTTATAGAATTACGTGATAATGCCAAAAACACTAAGCAAGTTCGACTAGACAGTGGGATCAAACCTCAAGATAAAAATACTAATTCACGTCAACTCGTTTACATTACTAGTGATGACAATTATTTGTATGCTATAGAAAAAAGTAATTCAGGTTCTGATGTAAACTGCTTTATTACTAAATATGACTTAGATTTTACATTAATAAATGAAATAAATATAACTGATATATTAAAGAAGTATGATATCACAAGTGGCGTAGGTTCATTTTTTGTATTTGATCATTATTTTAGTATAACAGATTACTCTAATCATACGATTGTAGGGAACTTGGTTGAAGACGCTGAAGGCGCTAATGAAGTTATTTTTTATGAGAATGATGTTGAGTACATAAAAAAATATGCGGATCGTAGTCCATATGAATTTTTTTATAAAAGAAATACAAATGAAATCTATAGGTTTGATCCCACATCAGGAAAAATACAAGTTCAAAAGTTTAATTTAGATAATACTTCTTCTAGTATTCGTGTTGTACTTTCATATGGAGATAAATTTTTAATTGTGAAGCAGCCCATAATAGACAATGATACGAACGAAAATATATATTTAATTCCTAAAAATTATGAACCACAATCATGAGTTCCCCTTAATTTTTAGTAGATTGAAATTTTGCTAACCATTTATCAAAAATCACCATGCCTTTATGCATAACAAAAACATTTGCGACAATGATAAGGACAGCTATACTACTGCTTAACAATAGTTGTCCCCCTGTCATTGGGTTTAATTTGATAAAGGTAAAAATGATATAACAACAAATTGGAAGACAAATGATACTTGTGATTAGCACAGGAACATAACGTTTAATCACTAGTGCCTGAACACAATGCACAACAAGATGTAAAGTAAAACCAATAAATGCACCAATCCAAACATAATACCAGTTAAATAGGTAGGCGTGAATTGTAATAAAAGTAGCAAGGACAAACTCTTCTAATACCCCTAATGCAAACGCTGAGGTACTTATTCCCTCAAAATGTGGCATTAACTTCTGTGCTAGTTTGGGATATTTTTTTCTTAAATCCTCCTTATTTTTCTCAACCCATGGCTTAACAAAAATAATCTCTTCAAAATCATGGAAAATAAACAGAAGTGGAAAAAACCAAATTAAAATAAATGTCTCATTTAACGTATTCATCTTTCGCATCCCTCCGCTAATATTTGTTATCTGTACTCTTTTCCCTTCCATCCCTTCACTTTTCAGTTGTTCCGTCACCTTCTTAGCATCACTTACGCCACGTTCTGATAATGGTCTATGTAATTCATCTTATTTATGGAATTTCACAACCTTAATTTAGATTGAAATAGGTTCTAAAGTCAATGACAAATAGATCATTAATGGACTTTTATAATTAGGAAACATGGCAATAATTATGCAATATATATTTTAACATTAGGCAACACACTATTTATGAAATAATTTATTATTATAATATTGACAATAGTGTATGACATACACTATTATTGGAATCAAGGAGATGATGTTTTGAGTCAGGCAGAGGAATTAATTAAAACCTTCACCGTTGAGCTAAAGCGTGGTTCTTTAGTATTACTCGTGTTAAGTCAACTTCGTGAGCAAGAATATGGATATTCCCTCATTCAGAAATTAGAGGATAAAGGGGCTCCGATTGAAGCCGGAACGTTATATCCGCTCTTACGAAGGTTAGAGAAACAGCAACTTCTTATCAGTGAGTGGGATACAACGGAAAGCAGACCACGTAAGTTTTATGTTCTTAGTGAGTTAGGCAAGGAAGTATATATAGAGTTGAAACGAGAATGGCAGTTGCTTTCAAATCAGTTAGAACGGATGCTACAGGAGGAGAATGAGTGATGGAATTAATTGAACGTTACATTTACGCGGTGACAAAGGAATTACCCGAAAGCTCAAAGGAAGATGTTGCTAAGGAATTAAGAGCGAATATTGAGGATATGCTTCCTGACCATTATGAGGAAAACGATGTGATCAACGTATTACAGGAGCTAGGTAATCCTTGGAAGCTAGCTGAGGAATATCAACCTAATCAACGTTATTTAATCGGCCCAGCCTATTACGGAAAATATATCTCCGTCTTAAAGCTTGTGTTAAGCATTGTTTTGCCAATTATGGTTCTTGTCACCTTCCTTGGCTTGTTATTTTCTAATCCTGAACTGAATGTAACCACTGATCAATCTGTCATCATTCAACAAATGATTACGAATGGTATTGGGGTTGTAATTGAAGCCGGTCTTCAGGTTGTCTTGTGGGTTACACTTGTATTTGTAGTATTGGAGCGTAAAATGCTAGAAAAGTCTCCTGTTATGGGACTTATTAAGTCCAAAGAGGAAAACTGGTCCATTAAGGATTTACCTCACTTAGTCCCTGACAACAAAAAAATAAAGAGAAGCAGCACGATTGCTTCGATGTGTTGGATGATTTTAACCACCGCTATTTTATATTTCCAACCACAATTAATTGCAATTTATATTAATTTAGGTTCTAAAGGAAGTTCTCAAGTTATCCCATTATTAAATACAGAACGTTTACCACATTTTATGCCCTTCTTTTTAATCCTTGTTTTATTCCAAATGATTATTTTTATATGGAAATACATTGTTCAATATTGGAACAAAGCATTAATCCGTGTCCAACTCGTATTTAATGTACTTATGGGTGGACTACTGGTATGGATGCTTAATGATTCAGCATTAATAAGCGCAGATTTCAAAAATGGTAATGCATTTATTAACATTAAAGATACACCTGAGTTTATTAGAAACGGGAACAATACGATTATGATTTTAACTATACTCGTCATTGTAATTACAATATGGGAATGTGTGAGTCTCTTTATTAAAAAACAAAGGAAATAACGATTGAATGATTTGCAAGCAAAAAATAGCTTTTTAAACTCTTTGTTATAGGGTCTAAAAGGCTATTTTTATTTTGACTTATTGACAAAGCTCACTTATCACTTTAGAATCTAATTTAACAATCATCTAATTAGATATTTATTAAATTAGATGGATACTAAATTTAATTTATGTTATCGAAAGGAATCAGACCAATGCAATTAGATAAAATCGTCAATTATCATAAAGCACTAGCTGATCCTACTAGAGTCAAAATTTTGATATTGCTAGCTGATGGAGAGCTTAATGGGCAGCGAATAGCGGAAAAGCTAGGTGTTACACCCGCAACAATTACGCATCACGTTGCAAAGCTAGCAGGAGCTAGTCTTATTAATCAACGTCGTGAGAAAAACACAATTTATTTCTCACTAAATCACTACTTTATTAACAATAGTGCAGATGCCACAGCAAACTTAATATACCGAAGTACCCACAAGAATGGAGGAAAAATAATGTTAACTGAGGAGCAAATCAAACAACGCGATTCCGTTATACGCAATTTCTTTACACCTGATGAGAAGCTTAAAAACATTCCATCAAGTCAAAAGAAAAAGCTGATTGTACTTGAATACCTTGTGTCTAAACTGGATGAAACTAAAAAGTATACAGAACAAGAAATCAACACTTTTATCCAGCAGTACCATGACGATTATGCGACCATTCGTAGAGAATTTATTATTCATCATTTTATGTATAGAGAAAATGAGATCTATGAAATAAATCCAATTGAAATGTGGAACCATTGGTCACAACTCAAGTAAACAATTTTAAGTTTATAGCTAGCCTCACTTTGCTCAATACTGACAAATCCAAGCAATCTAAGACAGGAACATTACATTGCATTCCAGTAAGCTATTTATAGAAAGAAGGTGGTTCACATGAATTGGATTAAAGACCTCAATAAAGCGATTGATTACATCGAGGCGCATTTACTTACGGAGCTTACATGTGAGGACGTTGCCAAGCATATTTATATCTCCAACTATCAATTTCAACGTGCCTTTAGCCTGTTAACAGGGATGACGATGTATGAATACGTTCGTAATCGGCGCTTATCCCTTGCTGGGCAAGAGTTGATTATGTCCAAGCTCAAAATTATTGATGTCGCATTAAAGTATGGTTACGATACGCCTGAGAGCTTTACTAAAGCCTTTACCCGCTTTCATGGCATCGCGCCTAGTCAAGCAAAAATTGCAGGCTCTAATCTAAAATCATTTAATCGCCTTCTCATTAAAATCAAACTGGAAGGTGGAATTCCAATGGAATACCGTATTGAGCAAAAAGAGTCATTTCAGGTGATAGCAAAAACAAAAATATTTACATTAGATACGAGTGAGCAAGAGATCCCTAAGTTTTGGTCACAATATTTTGCAGATGGTTCATTTAAACAAGTACCTGGAGCGCTAGGAATTTGCGAGGAAACAAAAACGGGACGTAATGAGTTTCGTTATGGCATTGGCTGCTTTTATGAACAAGATAGAGAGATTCCTACTGGGTTTGAGATACTCACTGTTCCTGCTTATACTTGGGCAATCTTTAAATGTGTAGGAAAAGTACCGTTTGCGATTCAAGATACATGGGAGCGTATATATCGTGAGTGGCTGCCCCAATCAGACTACGAATTAGTCCCTGATTATGATTTTGAATATTACACCGATGGGGATACCGAAAGCGAAGATTATGTAAGTGAAATTTGGCTGCCTGTTCAGAAAAAATAATAATATACTAAAGGAGTATGGGGCGAAACCTAATGTTTCGCCCTTGTTTATCTCAACATATCCCCTTCAATAAATTTCCCCGTTAAGCCGCCCCTTTACCTTCAACCATTCCCCAACCTGATAATCTATTTTATCATCAGCGATAATTAAAATTTCTTGCTGTAATGATTCAATATATAGAGGAAGGCTACGACTCTGCAATCTACCATATTCAAAGCGTCTGTTGATTCTTCCAATAATGACATGCTCAGAACGCTCACCTACTAACAGAAAATCCGATGAAGTATTCGCTTCCTCTAATGCAGAAGTCAAGGAATTAGCTAATAATGGGGTAATAATTACGCAACTATATGACTTATCCTCCATAAATAAGGAGACTGTAATTGCATCGTTCACTTGATTAAGCTTAGATGTCTCTCCTTCACGAAGAAACTCCTGTGGCGCAAAATATTCAAATTGAATGTTTTTTTCTTTCTCCTTGGTAGTTACAATAAGCTCACGAACATTACCACCTGGTATAACCTCTTTAATGAAACATTCAAACTTATCATTATGCTCAATGTGTGCACGTCGTTCTTCAATTTCGTATTTGATAAATTTCATAAAATAAGCTTCAAAGGAATCTGCGATTTCTCTAATTCCTTGACCACTACAAGTATCTATAGCATACACTTTACCTTTCTGTTCACCTGCAACAACTAACAAGTCATAATAACCACAACCATCATTATATAATGTTATTGTGCCATGAAATGCTTCAAGTAACATCTTATCGTACTCATAGTCTTCCATATCATCATCGATTTCATCTAAACTATCATCAAAGCAAAGTTTGCATTTATAAGGTTCAAATGGCAAGCCAATATACGTTTCATTTACAGCTTCTGATTGTAAACAAGAACGGAGTGCATCACTCGCATGAGACAAAGCAACAGGGAACGGTCGATGAAGTGTACCACCATTGCCAATATGTATAAGAAAATCACGATAATCCACAGGCAAGTCTACCTTTGTCTTAAGCTCAAACTGTTCTACTTGCTCAGTTGTAATGAGCTCATTTAAAGTATAGGGACTTTTACCATCATGCAAGTCACTAAATTCCTCTAATAGTAAAATTACTTGCTTCACAAAAGGACTAGGTGAATCATTCTGAAGTTGGGAATTCCAAATTTTTTTAATCATATTTCATCTCTTTTCAAGTGAGTTTAATTGAAATTATGAATCTATTTTATCATATCCATACCTACGATACTCTGTAGGCGCCATCCCCACCAGCTTTTTGAATTGCTTGGAAAAATGAAAATAATCCTGAAAGCCCACTTGACGTGCTACTTCGCTTACACTCCCCTCTGTTTGCATCAATAGCTCCTTAGCCTTCTCCATTTTAACTCGGGAGATATACTGAATTGGCGGTACACCCATCTGCTCCTTAAACATACGAATAAAATAATTAGGATGCAAGCATACTTGTGCCGCCAACTCCTGTATGCTTAAATCTCGATCTAGATGGTCTGTAATGTACTGAAGGAGCGGCTCCAACCAAGAACTAGCGGTACGATTCCGCAAAACAATCCCTTCTTGACCTGCCTTCCCCTGCGTCAGCTCCAGCAAATAATAGGAAAGTAGCTCCATTAGCTTGACCTTCGCTAACAGTCCAGCACATACCTCTTCCGAATTTGCATATTGCACTAGTTCAGCAAAAACTTTTTGAATACGTTCATTTTCCGCCACTGTACAAAGATAAGGAATATGAAGCTGTCGAAATGCCTCCAGATGGCCAATCCTCGCATTAAAATGACACCAATACTTTTGGTACGGTTGCCCTTCAGCAACAGAATAGGATTGCACAACACCCTCAGGCATCAGCACAAGCTGACCAGGCTCTGGATAATATTCCTCTCCATTAATTTTAATCCATCCCGTTCCTTCTGTTATAAAGTAAAGCTTACTGTAGTCGGGGCAATAATCTAAATCTCTCCACTGGGGTGTCACTTGACTGTAATGCGCCACTAGTAAATCTAGCTCTAGGTTTGAAAGCATATTGTGCAACGCAGAGGACTTATTCACAGGTTCACCTCACAGTTATGACAGTTAATAATGCACATACAAAAGTTAATGTCCTCCATATGGGTTCCCTCGTTTCATTGATAAAATAAACATACAACATTTAATAGGTAAAAAAAAGCAAGGAATGGAGCTGTGATAATGAATAGATTATCCTATTTAGAGCAGATTGACGCAGTGATTGCAAAAGGTCCTTACCAAGATAATTGGGAATCTCTGAGCCAATTTCAGCTTCCTAACTGGTACACTCAAGCTAAGTTTGGCATCTTCATCCATTGGGGCGTTTATTCGGTTCCAGCCTTCATGAATGAATGGTATCCACGTAATATGTACATTCAAGGCAGCAAGGAATATCAGCACCATATTGAGACGTATGGTCCCCATTCAAGCTTTGGTTACAAGGATTTTATTTCATTGTTCAAAGCCGAGAACTTCCAGCCGAAGGAATGGGCAGAGCTATTCAAGCAGGCTGGAGCTAAATATGTAATGCCAGTAGCAGAGCATCATGATGGCTTTCAGATGTACAAGAGTGAGATATCCCTCTTTAATGCGTATGAGATGGGGCCAAAACGTGATCTTTTGGGTGAAATGAAAGACGCCTTTGAAGAGCAAAATCTAGTATTCACTGCCTCTAATCATAGAGCAGAACATTGGTTTTTCATGTCGCATGGCAAACAATTCGAATCAGACATTACAGAGCCTTTAGTCCTTGGAGATTTTTACTGGCCGTCCATGCCAGAACCTGACCATCAGGACTTGTATTCCACTCCTGCTCCCACTAAGGAATATCTCGAAGACTGGCTCATTCGTTGTTGCGAGTTAATCGATAACTACCAGCCTAAGGTGCTATATTTTGACTGGTGGATTGAGCATACCGCCTTTAAGCCTTACTTGAAAAAGCTAGCGGCTTATTATTATAATCAGTCTCTTGCTCATGGCTATCAGGGAATTATAAATTACAAGCATGATGCCTTCATGTTTGGCTGTGCTGTTCCTGACGTAGAGCGTGGACAATTTGCGGATATGAAAACGTATTACTGGCAGACTGACACCGCTTTGGCACGTAACTCTTGGTGTTATACGCCTGAAAATCAATACAAGAGCTCTAACGAGTTGATTCAGGATTTAGTAGACATTGTAAGCAAAAATGGCAATCTCCTGCTGAACGTGGGCCCTCGTGCAGATGGTACAATTCCTGATGAGGAACGTGAACTACTGCTATCAATAGGAAGATGGCTTGAAGTAAACGGTGAGGCTATTTACGGCACATCCTGCTGGCGCATATTTGGTGAAGGCCCAACTCAGGTGGAGGAAGGACAGTTTACAGATGGCAAACCTAAAATCTTTACCCCCCAAGATATCCGCTTTACTATTAAGGGTAGCACGCTTTATGCAATCGTGTTAGTTTACCCAGAGGATGGCAAGATTGAGATCAAATCATTAAGGGAGCATTCCCCGCACTTTCATGGTGTAATTAAAGACATTGAGGTGCTTGGTTCTAGCTCACAAACCCAATGGGAGAGAAATGAGGAAGCTTTGACCGTTCATGTTGCGGAGCATCAAAGCGCCTTGCCTGTAGTATTAAAAATAATACTAGATTAATTATTAAAGATTAAGGGGATTGCAATTTGATTGGCATCTTATATTTTATCGTAATCGTATTAGCTAACACTGTAGGCGCCATTTCAGGGATGGGCGGTGGCGTCATCATCAAGCCTATATTTGATTTCATTGGCGCACACTCTGTTGCTGCCATTTCCTTTTACTCCACTGTCGCTGTATTTACAATGTCAATCGTATCTACCTCACGCCAAATAAAAAGCGGTACGAAATTAAACTGGACAAAAGTTATTTGGATTTCCATAGGGGCTTTAGCTGGTGGGGTATTAGGGAATATCGTCTTTGAATTTTTATTATGGGGATTTAACGATGCTTCTACGGTACAGCTTATCCAAATTATAATTACCATCCTTACGTTACTGTTTGCATTTTTGTACAGTAAATATGAATGGAAAAGCTATGACCTTAATACGATCGTTTGGTATGTGTTATGTGGACTAATTTTAGGGTTTTTAGCAAGTCTGCTAGGCATAGGTGGTGGGCCCATTAATGTTTCACTTATGATGCTTATGTTTGCGATGCCAATTAAAGAAGCAACGGTATACTCCATTTGCACGATTTTCTTTTCCCAACTATCTAAATTAGTGACGATCTCCCTTGCTACAGGATTCCATCGTTATGATCTGACGGTACTCCTCTATATTATTCCAGCAGCAATTGTAGGAGGGTTGTTAGGTGCAAAAAGCAGTAAAATTCTCCCTGATCAAAAGGTTGCCTTTGTATTTCAATGTGTCGTTATCGTCGTATTAATCATTAATATTTATAATGGTTGGGTCTTATTATGGTGAGACATAAACTTCCATTAAAAAGCTACAAGAAGTAAACTTGGAGACATTGTTGATTATCCATTGATTTAACGTCCCTCCATCTACTTCTTGTAGCTTCAATTATGATGCTTAGAAATTACAACTCTTCTTACCCCTTCACGCCCCCAAGCGTCATCCCTTGGACAAAATACTTTTGCAGGAATGGATACACCATTAAGATTGGCACACTCGCAATAATCGTCATCGTTGCTCGTATGGAGGTAGGTGTCACCATAACGGCAGTGTTATCTGCTGACTGATAAATATCACTGATCGAGGTAGTGGATGAGGTGGTGGTCGTCTGTAGTATTTTCATTAACTCATATTGCAGTGTACTCAAATTCGTGTTGGATGAGTTGTATAAAAATACATCAAACCAAGAATTCCATTGCCCTACCGCGACGAATAAGGATACCGTTGCCATTGCAGGGATCGTTAAAGGCAATACCACCCGCACAAAGGTTGCAAATTCGCCTGCCCCATCAATCCGAGCTGATTCTAAAATCCCTTCTGGCAAGCCTTCGATAAAGGAGCGAATGACAATCATATTAAACACACCAATTACGCCTGGCACGATATACACCCAAAAGGAATCAATGAGGTTCAAATTACGAATAAGCAAATAGCTTGGAATTAATCCCCCACTAAAGTACATCGTAAATACAAAAAATATTGTGACCGACTTCCGTAACACAAATTCCTGCCGACTTAACGTATAAGCAAGCATTGCGGTACAAAATACAGAAACTGCCGTCCCAAGGAGCGTACGTAGTGCTGAAATCAGCGTCGCATGATAAATATCTGATTCGCCAAATACATACTTGTAATTATCAAAGGTCCACTGCCGAGGCCATAAATAGATGCCCCCTCTGACCGCATCATTAGCATCATTAAACGAAACCGCAATCATATTAATAAAGGGATACAAGGTGACGATCATTAAGCAGATCATGGCAATCATATTGCAGGTATCAAACACACGATCCCCCAAGCTGACATGACGGGAACGTCTCTTTTTTACTCCTTTCATTGTTCAGGGCCTCCTTGTTAAAATAATCTATTTTCACCCATCTTTTTAGCGATCGTATTGGCTGAGAATAGAAAGATAAAGCTGACTACCGTTTTAAATATACCTGCGGCGGTCCCCAAGGAATAATTGCCCATCCCCAAACCATACTTCAATACAAAAATATCTAGGTTTTCGGAGTAATCCAGATTCATGCCGTTGCCTAACAGGTATTGTGGTTCAAAGCCTGATTCCAAAATGCTGCCCATATTCATAATTAACAAAATAATGATGACCGGCTTGAGCCCTGGCAATGTAATTTTTAACATTCGTTGAAAACGATTTGCACCGTCAATTTCTGCCGCCTCGTATTGAGCAGGATCAATGGACGTAATAGCCGCCAAATAAATAATCGTATTCCACCCGACATTTTTCCACACCTCAGTGAGCCCGAGAATACCCCAAAAATATTCTCCTTTGCCCATCCACAAAATTGGCTTATCCAAAATACCAAGCTTTAATAGTAATAAATTAATGATGCCGTCAGGAGATAATACCGTAAGCACGATGCTTGATGCGACTACCCAAGAAATAAAGTGTGGTAAATAGCTAATCGTTTGCACCACGCGCTTAAAAATAATATTTTTTAACTCATTTAACAGAAGTGCTAGCGTAATTGCAGTCACAAAACCTAAAACAAGGTTAATCATACTCATTACTAACGTATTTCTTAATACCCGATAAAACGTATTGTCTTCAAATAAAATGTTAAAATGCTGCAAGCCTACCCATTCCTGTTCAAAAAAGCTTCTGGAGGGCTTAAATTTTTGAAAGGCCATGCTCCAGCCCCATAAAGGGAGATATTTAAAAACAAATGCCCAGATAACAAACGGAATACACATAAATGCTAATGCTTTTTGACCTCTTAATCGTTTAAAAAATAGTTTTCTCTTCTCTGCTTTTGTTATAGCATAGCTAACCTTCGTGCCTGCAGGATTTAGTTGTTGTTTCATTTCACATGCTCATCCTCCTCTCCGACAACAAAATTACCATTTCCCTTGCACACGATCCTTCACTGCCTTTGTAATCGTATCTTCATACGTTTGTTTATCTAAGCGATTAAATTCAGCGATATACTGATCCCACACCTTTTCAAAATTAGCGGGGGGCTCCATAATCATTAACGGTAAATATTTTCGTTGTAAATCGTCCGATTTCGTAATAAAGATTTGCTCTGGTGAGCCTTGCTCTAATGCAATTGACCAAGCTGGGAACCATGGACGTGGATCAGGCTTACTAAAAAATTCACTGAACACGTTGTGCTTATATTTTTCTAGTAATATTTTATCGCCTTCGGTATAACCAAAGGTGGCAATCTCAGGCTGGTTACCAGGTCCATAAGCATTCCCATCTGACAATAACGATGAGCTACCATAGCGAGGCCAACTGTAAACAAAGTAGTCAAATCCGAATTTTTTGCTTAAATCAGGGTCATCATGCATTTTCCGTTGGTCATCATTAGCATAATGAAACCGACCTTGCTCATTTACCGCATACGTTTTGTCCTTAATGCCCCACTGCACCAAAATTTGATTTTCTTCCTTGAGCAAGTTATCAATGTATTTCACTATCCGCACAGGATCTTTGGCTTTAACGGTAATCCCTACGCCATAATTGTTAACAAAACCTGGGGGATCGATATATTGATCCTTGATGTCCTTATCAAAAACAATCGGCATGGCGATATAACGCTTATCATCGATACCTGCTTTCTTTAAGTTGTTGGTGGCATCCCCAACCTGCCAAGAATAGCTAAAATAACCTAACACACGCCCCGACGTTAATTTCGCTAAATATTGATCTCGATTCATTGTAAAGGATTCAGGGTCAAGCAAACCTTCGGCATTAACTTCATTTAGCTTTTGCACCCATCTTTTTTGGTTGTCTGATCCCGCGACCAATTTTGCCTCATGGGTATTCATATCTACGGTAACAGCACCATCATTAGGGTAACCTGCTAAATGCATCGCTGGGTTTTGTAACGTAAAGAAGCTCCCTTGCTCTCCTGCAAGTGTGGCAAAACCAATCGTGTCCTTTCCATCCACCTGTGGATATTTTTGTTTGTATTGCTTAATCAAATCAAAATATTCGTCAAGTGTTCTAATCTGTGGATAATTAAACTCCTTCAATACGGAACGTTGAATATAAAATCCTGTAGAGGCGTTAGGCTCTGGTGTATAACCTTGGTTGGCATCATAAGGTAGGAAGTAGATTTTCCCATCCTTTTGTCTGAATTTATCCATATAGGGACCATAAACCCGTTTAATATTAGGACCATATTTTTCAATATAATCATCTAAAGGAATAAAGGCATCTCCTTCAAGCAATTTCGCCATCTGACCACTAGAGTCAATAATATCGGGATAATCACCACTGGCGATCATTACACCTGCTTTGGTTGCCCCATCTCCCACTAGAAATTCCATTTTCCAGTCCACACCCGTTTGGCGTTGAAGCTCCTTACCGATATCTGTATCGCTTGCAAGGATATCCTTTTTACCACCACCAAATGTAAAATATTTGAAGGTTACAGGTGAAGTATCATTTTCATTTGCAGCTGAGTTTTTCTTTGTATCATCACCTTTTCCACATCCTGCTAACGCCGCAATGAGTACAAAAACCATACCAAGCAATAACATCTTTCGTTTTAGCATTTTCATTTGTTCCCCCTTTAAAGTTGCTCAACTTATTTAGCAATTTCAATATATCAGGAAAACGCTTTCAAAATTACCCAACAAAGCATACCTTTTACTTTGAAAAACATATTCCTTCTTTAATTATCCTCTAATTTCCCTTGTGCTAATGGAATTGTAATTTGAATCCTTGTTCCTTCCCCCTCTTGGCTATGGATCGAAAAGGTAAAGCTTTGGTGATAACTTAACTTCAGCCGATTCAGCGCATTTTTCATCCCTACTTTTTCTCCCATGTCATCATTCTCCTGTAAATAGCGCTTTAGCTCCTCTAATTTTTTAGGGGTAATGCCAATCCCATTGTCCTCTACGGTAAAATGAAGCCGCTCCTGCTGCTGCGATACATGGATGGTAATGATGCCCTTAGTTGGACTCGATTCCACTCCATGTATACTTGCATTTTCGATAAACGGTAAAAAGATCATTTTCGGAATCTTGTGCTGTAAAATTGCAGGGTCTGCGACAATGCTAAACGTCAGCTTATCACCAAAACGATATTGCTGAATATCTAAAAAGGTGCTAATTAGCTCCAATTCCTCCTGAACAGTTACAACATTGCGATTCCAAGAAATCGACTTACGAAAAACTGTCGCCATATTTTGAATAATTTTAGCCGTTTCCTTTTCCCCCTTGATGATACTTCTCATTCGAATCGATTCTAGTACATTAAATAAAAAATGAGGATTAATTTGGCTATACAAGGCATGAAGCTGTGCCTGCTGTTGCTTAAGCTCCAAATCCTTTTTTTGAATATCCGCGACATACACTTCGTTAATCAAATTTTTGATCGTTTCCGTCATTCGATTGAACTCGATCGTTAATTGACCAATTTCATCTCTAACATCCTCAGCGGGAATCACTTGAAAGTCTTGATTTTTCACTTTTTTCATATATTTCAAAATACGGACAAGGCGGACATTTAAGGATCTAGATACGTAAGCGATAATAAGAGTAGGAACGATAAAATTAATACAGGCGAGCCAAACGACAAAGGCGCGTGATTTTTGCACCTCTTTCAGTACGATACTTTCATCCAAAATCCCTTGTAGCTTCCACCCCTCTAAATAATTAATGTCAGTATAAGGGACTTCTAATAGTAAGGCATTTTTAGGGAGATTTTGTGCGTCAAATTGCATGGCAGGCTCTAGCTCTGCGCCCTCCACATTATTTACAAATTGAATGTTCCCCCTTGGGTCAACGAGATAAACTTTTCCGTTAAAATTGCTGTTCCTCAGTTTTTGCTCAATTAAATCCATATTAAGATCAATTTTAATGAGTTGTTCAATGCCACTGGTTGGATAATTATTTAACCATTGAATAAGACTTAATTTTTGATCGGAGTACACAAATGCGGGGTAAGGGGCAAAGGATGCCTTTGACTGAACATACCAATCTGCTTGCCGTATCTCATCACTTAAGCGATCGATGTAACCTGAAGTGAGTAGCGTAGCATTGTCGCTATAAATTTGATACCAGCGTATGCCTTGCTCATTAGAATCTCTTAGTGCACCTCGCAGATAAGAATTATATGTATCCACGTATTCTCTCTGACTGCCAAACCGTCTTGAAATCGTTTTATTGAATACGGGATCGGCATAAAGGGAGTAGGATAAGCCAACCGCTTGGTCGATCGTCACACGTAGATCATTTTTAATATTGTCTAATGCCATTTTTGCGTCACGAATTTTTTGATTCCGGATATTGTCTGTAGTGACATTGTAAAAAATAATATTGGTCGCCACAATCGGGATAAATACTGAAAATATATACATAAATAATAGCTTGTCGCGAAGCTTCATATAATTAAGTCGGCTTTTCAGTTTCATCTAATCCCCTCGCTTTTCCTTGTCGATTAGCATGTGTCGATATTCTGTAGGTGACTTGTGTTCAAGCTTTTCGAATTGCGTCACGAAATAATCTACGTTTTGAAAACCAATTTTCGCGGCAATCTCATACATTCGCAAATCAGTTTGCCTGAGCAGCTTTTTCGCTTCCTCCACCCTTATTTTTAATAAATATTCATTGAAATACATGCCGTAGCTCTTACGAAACAATCGTCCAAGATAAACGGCATTCATATAAAAGTCAGCTGCTATGCTTTTAAGGCTAATATTATCTCCATAATGTGCATCGATATATTTTTTGACTCGCTGAATTCCTCCCTTAAGCTGATCCCTCCGTAATGAAGTAATATATTGCTCCGCTTCACTCATTGCCCCTAGAAACTGTTGTTTGAGCATTTTTAAGCTACAGTGGTCATAATCTTGTTCAACAAATGCCTTTAGGCTTTTAATTTCATCCTCCAACCCTTCCATATTTTTAATCACTTTGATCACCTCTGTCACACACCTAGTCAAAGAGCGAATAACAGCTTGGGGCGCAAAGCGTTGAGACTGAAACATATCAAATATACTATCTACCGTTTGAACATAACCTGAATGCTTCCCCTCTTCTAATTGGAGGATCAATGTGTTAATTAAAGCAGGATCGATGTCAAACAAATACAGGGGTTTCTCTTTCGTTTGTTCAAATAAAATAATGTTATTGTGCTCCGCATATTTATGTTTTGCTGCTTCATTTGCTTCCATATAAGATTGATGAAGAAGATGTAGACTCTGGACTACACTTCCTGCATATAGGCTAAATTCAAACTCGAAATGGCATGCAAGGGTTGTACGAATTTCTTCTATTTGATGTAAAAAGCACGCTGTCTTCTTTATCTCCTTTTCCTCACTAAGCAACATACCAACCATACTCTGAGTCTGCTCAAAAAATAACACATCACAATCAGCCTCATAATTACAATCAAAAATCTGCTGTAGCTGTTCAATATTAACTGGTTGCATGGGGATAATTCTCTGTTCACGAATGTAGGTGTGAATCTCCAGCAAGACCACTAAAAAACTTGATTTTTGTTTAAGCTCTAGCTGATGTGCGTATTGTTCCACTTTGTCCAAGTGGACATTTTGCTGTAACAGAGTCTCTAACACGAGGCTATTTGATTGTAGCTTGTTTAAAAGGGTTATCGCTTTATTATCATTAAGCTTGCATACTAAATTGCGTAATGCCTCAGTCATTTCTTCCTCATCTATCGGTTTCAAAATATAATCATACACGCCGTATCTTAATGCCTGCTGCGCATACTTAAAATCATGAAATCCGCTAATTACGACAAAAACGGGAGTGCTGTCACTATTTTCATTGACCACGCTTTGAATGAGTCCTAGTCCATCTAAAATCGGCATACGAATATCAGTAATAACGATATCTGGCTCAAGTTGCTTGATCATAGCTTGGGCTTCCTGTCCATTGTCCGCTTCACCCACGATGGTCAAATTTAAATCACACCAAGGAATAATTTCTAACAATCCTTTACGCACAAAAATTTCATCATCTACGATTAACACTTTAAACGTCAAACTCATCGTTGTACCCACATCCTTCATTAGAAAAATATTAAGCTCTTATCTATCATTTTAAAACGCTTTCATATTTGGTTTAACATAGGTTACAACTTGACGATAAAATTGGATTTCGTTAACATATTGAGTTATAGTCATCCACCCTTCTCCAAACATTAATGCTTAAAGTGCATTTTTAGCTATTTTACTAGATACGAAAAAGGAGATATTTCATGGATTTTATAAAAAAAACTCTTGAAGATTTTGGCGTTCAAGCACCGGTTGGAGATTATTTATCCACAATCATTTTTGTTACATTCGTCATTGTAGTGAGTCTTGTTGCAAAATACATTGCAAAAAAAATTACACTAAAATTCGCTACTCGATATGTTAGTAAAGGTTCAAATCGGTGGAGTCGCTACTTTTTACAACGTAAAATATTTCAACGGCTTACCCACTATGTTCCTGCAATTATCCTTTATTATTTTTCATATAGTTTTCCTTCATATCAGGGGCTAATCATTAAGCTTGTTATTATGTATATGATTATCGTGACCATAATTATTTTAGATGCGCTTCTTAATGTAGCCAATGACATTTATACAACCTTTGAAGTTTCAAAAGTGAGACCCATACGGGGATATATTCAAGTCATAAAAATTTTCATTTTCATGATTGGTGGCATCCTTGTTATTTCTAACCTAATGGGGCAAAGTCCTGTCATATTACTGAGTGGGATTGGTGCATTATCGGCTGTAGTTATGTTAGTATTTAAGGATTCGATTTTGGGCTTAGTCGCAGGGATTCAATTAACCTCAAATGACATGCTGCGGGTTGGGGATTGGATTGAAATGCCGAAATATGATGCAGATGGAAGTATCACTGATATTTCTTTAAATACAGTTAAGATTCAAAACTGGGATAAAACGATTACGACGATCCCAACTTACGCAATGATCTCAGACTCATTTAAAAATTGGCGGGGGATGCAAAATTCCGGCGGGCGACGGATCAAACGTTCTATTCATATCGATACAAATAGCATAAGCTTCTGTACCCCAGAAATGCTCGAGGAGTTTAAAAAAATTCAATACCTACAAAGCTATATTTCAACAAAACAAAAAGAAATTGAGGACTATAACTTTAGGTATGAAGTTGATCGTTCTAGTCTTGTAAATGGTCGAGCGCTAACTAATATCGGGGTATTTCGTGCGTATATTCAGGCTTATCTTGAAAAGCATCCTGGTATTCATAAAGAGATGACCTTAATGGTCAGACAGCTAGCCCCTGGGGAGACAGGGTTGCCTATAGAGATCTATGCCTTTACCAATAAAACCGAATGGGCAGTTTACGAGGGAATTCAAGCGGATATTTTTGATCATATTTTAGCGATTGCACCAAGCTTTGGATTACGTATTTTCCAGAATCCCACTGGGCATGATTTTAGGTCGGAAAATAGAAGCGACAGTGCTTCGTTCAACAGACGAATTTAACATAGCCACCAATAAAAAAGTGACTTGTCTTATTGAACAGCATCTCATCTCTACTGTCCAATGTACAAGTCACCATTAAATTTAATAAAAATTACTATAGGCGCAATCTTGAAATCAGTGCTTGACCGCTAACCCACACTAGTGAAGAGACAGAGCGATTCTGACGATTGTCTTTTAAAAAGGAATATGATTTTAACACAATCGCAACAACGCTCTGGATCGTAGCTACCACTTTCTAGTCACTGTCAAGTACTGATTTATAAATAGAGCCATAATTTAATTCTTTAAATTTTTTTATATAACACAACTATTAAGCTTGTGACACAATATACCCTTCTGCTTTTAACAGTTCAGCAATTAAGACCGCACCACCTGCAGCACCTCTTAACGTGTTGTGAGACAATCCAACAAATTTATAATCATATAAGGAATCCTCACGCAAACGCCCTACTGATACACCCATCCCTTTTTCCATATCACGATCAAGTCTTGTTTGAGGTCTGTTTTCCTCTTCAAAATACGTAATAAATTGTTTAGGCGCACTTGGCAAATCAAGCTCTTGAGGACGTCCTTTAAAATTACTCCATAATTCTAATATTTCTTCCTTCGATGGTTTTTGTTCAAAGGAAACAAATACAGCAGCCATATGTCCATCCTTCACAGGGACACGAATACATTGTGTTGTAATGTGAGGTTCAGAAGCTTTAACGATTTTACCCTCTACAGCATCTCCCCAAATACGAAGTGGCTCCTGCTCACTTTTTTCCTCTTCGCCACCAATGTATGGGATCACGTTATCTAGCATTTCAGGCCAATCATCAAAGTTTTTACCTGCACCAGAAATCGCTTGATACGTTGTAGCTACGACAGTTTTAGGCTTAAATTTTAACAAAGGATGAAGCGCTGGGACATAGCTCTGAATAGAACAGTTTGGCTTTACTGCGATAAAGCCTGTAGATGTGCCAAGACGCTTACGTTGCTGTTCAATTACCTTAATATGATCTGGGTTCAACTCAGGCACAACCATTGGGATATCTGGCGTCCAACGATGCGCAGAGTTGTTAGAGATCACTGGAATCCCTGCTGAAGCATAAGCTTCCTCTAGGGCTTGGATTTCTTCTTTTTTCATATCTACGGCACAAAAAATTAAATCTACATTAGATGCAACTTCCTCTACCTTAGATGCATCTTGTACAATAATGGACTTCACGCCTTCAGGCAGTGGAGTTTCTAATTTCCATCTTCCTTTAACTGACTCTTCATAGGTAACGCCTGCGGAACGTGAACTTGCTGCAATTGAAGTCACTTCAAACCAAGGATGATTCTCCAAAAGCGCAATAAACCGCTGACCTACCATGCCGGTTCCACCGACAATTCCTGCTCTAAGCTTTCCTGACATTGCGATTCATTTCCTTTCACATCTCGAACCTTGCTCCGGTATGTTCTGACAGGCCTCCTGAGAAACGGACCTTCTGAATAACCTCAACAAGTCGATTTATATTATACCGATTATATAGGATATGTAAGTACCAAGCAATATGATTAAACAAGGTTTTTATCGTATTTGTGTTGCATGATATTGACAAACCCTAGGGAAATATATGAAAATATGTTTAGCACTCATTTAACCAGAGTGCTAACACTACAATTAATATAACTATATATGGTTTACAGACTCAATTTCTAAATTGGCGTTCTCGCTTCTATAAAATACAAAATCAAGTTCAGAGCAATAGTGGAACATTGAAATGGACGCCTTAAAATTAGTGGTTGACAACCCACTCCAAATAGCGAAGGAACAGAGGGATGGTGGAAAAGCGAAGAGCGTCCGCCTTTAAGGTCCCATTTCTATCACATATAAACAAGTTAAATAAGAAAATGGGACCTTAACAGCGGTTTAAACCACCCTCTGTTTCGTAGCTTCCACCACCAATGTTGTCAACCACTAAACAACGACATATTTAGTTTGAGTCTTTAACCTTATGCTCACGAGGAGGATTATTTGCATGGCTAAGAAACAGTTTAAAGCTGAATCGAAACGATTGCTGGAGATGATGATTAACTCCATCTATACTCAAAAGGAAATTTTTTTAAGAGAGCTTATTTCTAATGCGAGTGATGCCATTGACAAAATTTACTATAAGGCATTAACCGATGATACGCTTGTATTTAACAAAGAAGATTATTTCATTAAAGTAGCTGTAGACAAAAACAACAGAACCTTAACGATCACCGATACCGGAATTGGGATGTCCCAAGAGGATTTAGAAAACAACCTAGGTATTATTGCAAAAAGTGGATCTTATGCTTTTAAAAATGAAAATGAAGCAAAAGATGGACACAACATTATCGGACAATTTGGTGTTGGCTTCTATTCTGCGTTTATGGTTGCGGATACAGTAACCGTGGTTACAAAACCGCTTGGAAGTGATGAAGCTTATAAGTGGGAATCTACAGGTGCAGACGGCTATACGATTACACCTTGTCAAAAAGATAGTGTGGGCACAGAAATTACGCTTCATATTAAAGAAAATACAGAAGATGAGCAATACGATGATTATTTAAACGAATATACGTTAAGAACGATCATCAAAAAATATTCTGACTTTATTCGTTATCCGATCAAAATGGATGTAACAGGTCAACGTCCTAAGGAAGATAATGCGGAAGAGTTTGAATCCTACGTTGAGGAACAAACGATTAACAGCATGGTTCCAATCTGGCGTAAAAATAAAAATGAGCTGACAGATGAAGACTACAAATCGTTTTATTTTGAAAAACGTTATGGCTTTGACGAACCATTGAAGCATATTCATATTAGTGCAGATGGTGCTGTTGTATACAACGCGATTTTGTATATTCCTGAAAAAACACCATTTGACTACTACACGAAGGAATATGAAAAAGGACTAGAGCTTTATTCCAATGGCGTTTTAATTATGAATAAATGTGGTGACCTTTTACCAGATTACTTTAGCTTTGTGAAAGGGCTAGTAGATTCAGAGGATCTATCTCTTAATATTTCAAGAGAGCTATTACAGCATGATCGCCAGCTTAAATTGATTGCGAAAAATATTAAAAACAAAATTAAGAGCCAATTACAAGCTCTTCTTAAAGATGAGAGAGAACAATATGAGAAGTTCTATGAGTCCTTTGGTCGCCAATTAAAATATGGTGTATATAGCGATTATGGCGCAAACAAAAATGATCTACAGGATTTACTCCTATTCCACTCCTCTACGGAAGACAAGCTTGTCACTTTGGACGAGTATGTCGCTCGCATGAAGGAAGATCAAAAGTTCATTTATTACGCAACAGGTGAATCAATTGAACGTATTAAGAAATTACCGCAAACTGAGCTTGTTGCTGATAAAGGTTATGAAATTTTGTACTTCACAGATGACATTGATGAATTCGCAATTAAGATGATTATGAATTACAAAGAAAAAGAATTCAAAAATGTGTCTAGTGGCGACCTTGGCATTGAGGCTGATGAAAATGATAAAAATGCAGAAGCAGAGCTAAATGAGCACAAAGATTTATTTGAACATATGAACGAGCTGCTTGTAGGTAAGGTGAAAAAGGTTAAAGCTTCCAAACGGTTAAAAACTCACCCTGTATGTCTATCTACAGAAGGTGAAGTAACCATCGAAATGGAAAAAATATTAAATGCGATGCCTAACAATCAAGAGGTAAAAGCAGATAAAGTGCTTGAAATCAATGTGAACCATGATATTTTCACATCTTTACAACAAGCATTTGAAAATGATAAGGAAAAATTAAACTTGTATACTAACCTGTTATACAATCAAGCATTACTGATTGAAGGCTTGCCTGTACAGGACCCCGTACAATTTACTAATGATATTTGTAAAATAATGAAATAATTTAGAACCTCGCTATGCATCAAGCCAGAGCAATTTAAGCTCAGTTTGATCCAGCGAGGTTTTTTATTCATTACAATTACCATTTAATCCCATGTCATTATCTTATTATTATACATTTGTAAAGGATAAAAATCTTATTATTTTTTACTTTAAAATATTATTTTTTCTCTATTTTTTCCAAAATATCTACTTTTTTTCGAAGAATCGACTGGTATATAATTAGCTCCTTTGGTATATTATGGTTAGGACCAATTTTTAACATATTATGTAACAAAGTTGTCCTTAACTACTTTATAGAAATGAGGTGATCACTTATTAATTGAGAATAAAACAAAGAAATTTAAGTAATTCTACGAATTTACACCCAGAAAATGCTATTGTGATAACTTTCCACTACGAATAGTTACTTACACGTTTAAGAAGCCAGGGTCGTTTGTAGTACAGTCTGACAACTCCTCTTGATAGAAACTTAAAATCTAATCTGTAAAGGAGCAACGTTACTGATATGAACAAATGGTTAAAGAAAAGCGGAATATTACTCATGAGTTTTATGTTGACGCTTACAAGCTATTCAGGACTGGTCTCCTCCCCTACTGCCGAAGCAGCATCAAACGATTTTAACTATGCTGAGGCACTGCAAAAATCAATTTATTTCTATGAAGCACAACGCTCCGGTAAGCTACCTGATAATAATCGCGTGGAATGGCGTGGAGATTCAGGTCTACAGGACGGCGCCGATGTAGGACATGATTTAACAGGAGGTTGGTATGACGCAGGAGATCACGTCAAATTTGGCTTCCCTATGGCTGCCTCCGCAACGATGTTAGCATGGTCTGTTTATGAATACAAAGAAGGCTATGAACAAGCTGGCCAATTAGATTACATTCTTGATAACCTTCGTTATGTTAATGACTATTTCATTAAGGCGCACACAGCACCTAATGAGTTATACGGCCAAGTTGGGAACGGGAATGCAGATCATAATTGGTGGGGCCCTGCCGAAGTAATGCCTATGGCAAGACCTGCTTATAAAATTGATGCACAAAACCCTGGATCTGATCTTGCTGCAGAAACTGCTGCTGCATTAGCTTCTGCTTCTATCGTATTTAAAGATGTTGATCCTGCCTATTCTACTAAATTGTTAACGCATGCAAAGCAATTATACGATTTTGCTGATAAATACCGTGGTAAATATAGCGATGTCATTACAGATGCGCAAGCCTTTTACAACTCTTGGAGTGGTTATGCGGATGAGTTAAGCTGGGGTGGCATTTGGTTATATTTAGCTACTAATGATGAAACTTATTTAGATAAAGCGATTGCAGCAAGTGAGTTATGGGGTACAGACCAAGATGGTAGTTGGGGACAAAAATGGACACATGCTTGGGACGATAAGCATTATGGCGCCCAACTTCTACTTGCTAGAATTACAGGAGAAAAGCGTTTCGTAGATGCTACCAAACGTAATATGGAATTCTGGACAACAGGCATAAATGGTAGTGGTGAAAGAGTTACCTATACTCCAGGTGGTTTAGCTCACCTTGATCAATGGGGTGCACTTCGTTACGCTGCTAACCAATCCTTCCTTGCTTTTGTATATTCGGATTGGGTAACTGATCCTGTAATGAAACAAGTTACAAAGGATTTTGCAGTTAGCCAAATTCGTTATATGTTAGGCGATAATCCACGCAACAGCAGTTATGTTGTTGGTTTTGGAAATAATGCTCCAGAACATCCTCATCATCGTACCTCACATGGTTCTTGGGCAGATAGTCAAACTGTACCAGCGAATCACCGTCATATTTTGTATGGTGCATTAGTTGGAGGTCCTTCTAAGACGGATGCTTATACAGATTCAATTGCAGATTATGTTTCTAATGAAGTAGCTACCGATTATAATGCAGGTTTTACAGGTGCTTTGGCAAAAATGAATATCCTGTTTGGAGAAGGTCAACAGCCTCTTGCTAACTTCCCTGCTCCAGAAGTGAAGGATGATGAATTTTTTGTAGAAGCAGCTATCAATGCTAGTGGTAGTAACTTTGTTGAAATCAAAGCGGTCCTTAATAACCGTTCCGCTTGGCCAGCACGTGCGACTAGCGATCTATCTTTCAATTATTATATCGATCTAAGTGAAGCGGTTGCAGCTGGCTATGGGCCTGAGGATATTACGGTTAAAGCTGGTGGCTACAATCAAGGTGCTACTGTATCACCTTTAAAAGTGCATGATGCCGCCAACCACATTTACTACACTACAATTGATTTCACAGGTACTAACATTTATCCAGGTGGTCAATCTGCTCACCGTAAAGAAATCCAATTCAGAATGTCAGGACCTGAGGCTACAAGCTTCTGGGATAACACAAATGACTTTTCATTCCAAGGAATTGGTACTACAGGCTCTACTCCTTTAAAAGCTGTTAACATTCCTGTGTATGATAAAGGCGTTCATGTATTTGGTCAGTTACCAGATGGTGGAGGTCCAGTTGAACCAACCGTACCTTCTCAACCAAAGGGCTTAAAAGCGGTTACTGGAAATGAGAGCGTTACGTTGACCTGGAATAAAGTAGCAGGTGCAACAAAATATGTTGTAGAACGTGCAACAACTAGCGGTGGGCCTTACACTGTTGTAGACGAAACGACGGAAGCTAAATTCCAAGATACAGGGCTTGTTAACGATACAACCTACTATTATATCGTTACAGCAAGCAATGCAATTGGAAATGGAGCTCCATCCGCTGAAATAAGTGCAAAACCAACTGAGCCAGTAACTCCAGTTGAAGATGGACTTAAGGTGCAATACAAATCAAATGATTCTAGTTCAAACGATAATCAAATTCGCCCTAGCTTCAAATTAGTGAATACTTCTGATCAACCTATTTCTTTATCAGACATTACACTACGTTATTACTATACGATTGATGGTGAACAACCACAGCAATTTAATTGCGATTATGCTGCAGTTGGAAGCGCTAATATTATTGGTAATTTCGTGAAGCTTGCACAGCCTGTTGAAGGGGCCGATCATTATTTAGAAATCTCCTTCTCCTCTGCTGCTGGAGATCTTGCACCAGGCGCGGATACAGGTGACATTCAAGTTCGAATTAATAAAGCGAACTGGACCAACTATAACAAAACTAATGACTACTCCTTTAGTGCAACCCAAACAAGCTACGCAGATTGGGGTAAAGTAACAGCTTACCACAATAGTGTACTCTTGTATGGAGTTGAACCAAACTAATAATTCCTAAAAGGACGGTGCGAATGCATGAAACTAAAAACTGTGAAAAAGCGATTTTCGATTGTCATTACTATGGCATTGTTATTTTCACTAACCACTGGCTTCATTGGCTCTAACACCACCAAGGCAGCAACAACATCACCAGAGGAAACAAGATTCCTCACACTTTACAATCAGATTAAGGATCCTGCTAATGGATATTTTTCTCCAGAGGGAATTCCTTATCACTCTGTAGAAACGTTAATCAGTGAAGCACCAGATTATGGTCATATGACAACCTCTGAAGCCTATAGCTACTGGATGTGGTTAGAAGCATTATACGGCCATTACACTGGTAATTGGAGTACACTTGAAGCGGCTTGGGACAACATGGAGAAATTCATCATCCCAGTGAACGAAGGTGACGGTAAAGAGGAACAACCTACGATGAGCTATTATAATCCTAATAGCCCTGCAACTTATGCTGCTGAATACAATCAACCAGACAAATATCCAAGTGAACTAAACGGAAAATATGCTGCAGGTAAAGACCCGATAGATGCAGAGCTTAAAGCGACGTATGGCAACAACCAAACGTATTTAATGCATTGGCTCGTTGACGTAGATAACTGGTATGGCTTTGGTAACTTACTCAATAGCAGTCATACCGCAACTTATGTAAATACGTTCCAACGTGGGGAACAAGAGTCTGTATGGGAAGCGATCCCACATCCATCCCAAGATGACAAATCTTTTGGTAAAACGGGCGAAGGCTTTATGAGCATCTTCACGAAGGAAGCACAAGCACCTGCAGCACAATGGCGTTATACTAACGCTACTGATGCAGACGCTCGTGCCGTGCAAGCAATGTTCTGGGCTAAAGAGCTAGGATATAACAATCAAGTTTATTTGCAGAAAGCTGAGAAGATGGGCGACTACCTTCGTTATGGTATGTACGATAAATATTTCCAAAAAATCGGAAGTGGAGCTAATGGCTCCCCAGCGACTGGAACAGGTAAAGACGCAGCGCACTACTTGATGGGATGGTACACGTCATGGGGTGGCGGTCTTGGCCAAACTGGCAACTGGGCATGGAGAATTGGTTCTAGCCACACACATCAAGGTTACCAAAACGTAATGGCTGCATACGCTTTATCCGATCCTAATGGTGGACTTATCCCTGCTTCTCCTACTGCCAAGCAAGACTGGGAGAAATCGTTAAAACGTCAGTTAGAATTCTATACTTGGCTTCAATCCGCTGAAGGTGCAATTGCTGGTGGAGCATCTAACAGCTTCAAAGGTGATTATAGCGCTTATCCTGCTGGTTCCAGTACGTTCTATGGCTTAGTTTATGATGAGGCACCTGTGTACCGTGATCCACCATCCAACAACTGGTTTGGTATGCAAGCATGGGGCGTAGAGCGTATTGCTGAGTTGTATTACACTCTTGCTCAAAAAGGTGATACAACCTCTGAAAACTTTAAAATGGCAAAACAAGTCATTACAAATTGGGTAGACTGGTCTAAAGATTATGTATTTGCTAATGAACGCCCTGTACAAGATGCAGCAGGCTATTACTTAAATAGCCAAGGTCAACGTATTTTAGGCGGAAAAAATGCTCAAGTTGCAACAACAGCAGCTCCAGGTGAATTCTGGGTGCCTGGTAATTTGGAATGGAGTGGCCAACCAAATACATGGAATGGCTTCGCAAGCTCAACAACTAACAGCAACTTAAAGGCAGTGACTAAAGACCCTACACAAGATACTGGTGTGTTAGGAAGCTATATTAAAGCTTTAGCGTTCTTTGCTGCAGGAACTAAGGCAGAAACAGGCAGCTACACTCCACTTGGCGATCATGCAAAAACTTTATCTAAAGACTTGCTTGATACCGCTTGGAATTACAACAACGGTAAAGGTATTGTAACGAAGGAAGCACGGAATGACTACTTCCGTTACTTTGAAAAGGAAATTTTCTTCCCTGCAGGTTGGTCTGGTTTATTTGGTCAAGGTAACGTAATTCCTGGCAATAACGGTATCCCTTCTGACCCTGCTAAAGGCGGTAATGGAGTTTACATCGGATATTCTGATTTACGTCCAAACATTACAAACGATCCAGATTGGCAATACCTTGTTGACAAATACAATGATTCTTGGAATCCTGTAACTAAGAAATGGGAAAATGGTGCACCTGAGTTCACTTATCACCGTTTCTGGTCACAAGTAGATATGGCAACTGCTTATGCTGAATTTGATCGTTTGATTAACAATGGTGGTGAAACACCAGTTGATGTTGCTCCACTAGCTCCTACTAATGTTAAAGCTAAAGCAGGAGATGCTAAAGTAGAGCTCTCTTGGAACAAATCTGCTGGTGCAGATAACTATGTTGTACACCGTAGCACTACAGATGGTGGTCCTTACACAGCTGTAGATACAGTAACTACTCCATCCTATACGGATACTAATGTTGTAAACGGAACCACTTACTATTATGTCATTACTGCCGTGAATGCAGTGGGATCAAGTCCAAACTCACTACAAGTAAGTGCGACTCCAACAGCAGAACCAGAACCAGTACTTGGTGACCTTGTATTGAAATATCGTAGCAATGATTCAAGTGATAATGACAATCAGATTAGACCTGTATTCCAACTCGTGAATACTGGCTCAGAAAGTATTGATTTAGAAGATGTTACCTTACGTTACTATTACACGATTGATGGGGAAGCAACACAAGAATTCCACATTGATTATGCAGTTTTAGGTTCCAGTAATGTAAATGGAAAATTCGTTAAGCTAACAACCCCAGTAAATGGAGCTGACTATTATTTAGAAGTTTCATTTACAGCAGGAGCAGGTTCACTTGCTCCAGGAGCAAGCACTGGCGAAATCCAAGCTCGCTTCAACAAAGCAAACTGGACTAATTACGATAAAACAAATGACTACTCGTTTGATATTACAAAAACAAGCTTCACAGATTGGGAAAAGGTTCCTGTATACTTGAACGGAACATTAATTTCTGGACTTGAGCCTTAAGTTAGTTTCTAAGTTTCCTTTAATTTAGGTCTGCTTTATAAATTTAGGTCTGTATCGCAAAATCCCCCTACTCCGTATAAACGGTGGAAGGGGGATTTTTAACTTATCAAATATAACCATCAATTTGATGCTCTTCCTCTAAGGATGGCTTGTCCTCAACGATCTCAACAAAAACGCGATTGGGCAAGCATATAATAACTTGACTAGGTTTAGATATAAACCCCATTTTCATCGAAATTTTTTTGGGACAATCCGAATATACCATTTGGATACCATGATCATAAATCTTTAAAATATTGTGACCATAATCCGTTTGAATCTCAATTTCTTTTTGTACATCTTGCTTCAAAGAAACCTTCTCATATTCCTTTCCATCCACAGTAATAACTGCGCTTAGCTTAGTTGCAGTATCTACACTATTTTGTTCCCAATGCTGATAGGCTATCCATCCTCCTGCAATGAGCAAAATAACACCAATAACGATGATGTCACCTATTTTTAGTTTAATCATTGTTTTCACTCTTTATCATTTACATAGCTCCGTTATCTAAAAGTTGCTATTCATAGCTGATTTTAAAGTATAATAGAATTTAAAACATTAATTATAGCTCAATCTTGAAATTAGTGCTTGACTACTAACCCAAACTAGCGAAGAGACAAAGCGATTCTGAAGATTGTCTCTTAAAATCAAATTCCATCCATAAATAGACTTTAATTAATCGGAATATGATTTTAACAACAATCGCAAGAACGCTCTGGAGCGTAGCTATCAGACTCCTATCGTTGAAGCACTAATTTCTAAATAGAGCTTTAATTATAAAATGTAAATACTTTTATAAGGAGTTTATAACATGTCAAATATCATTTTAATTGGTCCGATTGGAACTGGAAAATCAACACTTGCTGATATTATCTCTACAAAGCTTTCTTATCCAAGATGCTGTGTGGATGATGTACGTTGGGATTATTATCAAAAGCTTGGTTATAGCAAAGAAAAAGAACAAGCACTTCGAGCAATTAGCTTTGAAGAGGTATATAAATATTGGAAGCCTTTTGAAGCTCAAACTATAATTCAAATTTTAAAAGACTATCAAAACCATATCATAGACTTTGGTGGGGGCCATTCTGTGTATGAAGACGAACAATTATTTTCAGAAGTAGCCAATGCAATGTTACACGAAAGCAACGTATTTCTTATCCTGCCTTCAGAAAACAAAGAGGAATCTTTACGTATTCTAGACGAACGAGAAAAGATAGCTATTAATGCCCATTTTATTGAACATAAATCTAATTATGAGCTTGCCAAACATATTATTTATACGAAGGGCAAAACACCACTAGAAACAGCAGAAGAGATTATTCAACTTATTAAATAAGTTTTAGACAGTATTCTCACTCATTTCCTCGGAAATAGTATGGTATTAAACTATTATTGCTTCACTTTATTTTATCTTGTCTCTCTGTGAATCGTGTATTTTTTTAATCTTGGGCTGTATTTTCTTAACTCTAAGCGTTCTGGGTGGTTTCTCTTATTTTTAGTTGTCGTGTAATTACGATCTCCACATTCAGTACATGCCAAAGTAACGACTACTCGCATTAAATTTCCTCCTAAAAAATCAATTTATGTTTAATAGTAATATTTACGATTAACAAAAATAATATACTTTCTTGTTCTTATTGTCAACCATTCAAACACTGTATATTTTCAAAACATAAAAAAAGATTGTGCCCACAAGAGACACAATCTTTTTTAACTCTTTACAGTTTTTTTAAATTTCTTTACTAATCTATATGCTTTGCGCTGAGTCACGCTTAATTACGGGTAATCGTAATCCAACCACCGCTATCAATATGCAAGCTTCCACCAAGCGCCTCTGCTAAAAATCTTAAAGGCACATAAGTAGAGCCGTCCTTGTGTACAAATACAGGTCCAGCTAGTTGCACTGTTTCTCCTCCAACTACAGCCTCATTAGAGCCTACAGTCAGCACAATTTCTTTTTGCGTAATATCATCAATAATCGTGATGACTTTAGAGCCTTTTGTCCACTTCACTTCCGCATCTAATGGATTCGTCACTTCACGTAGAGCTATAAATATTGTTCCTTGCTTCTTAATAATATTATAATAATCACTTTCTGAATCAATCATAAATGTTTGATTCGTAATTTTAAGTTTATTTTTTAGTAAGTTGTACACGTCTGAATTAGGTTCAAAGTTACGTAAAACAGTCCCTGGTGTCAAGTTAGCTCCTAAATCATAGCTATATTCTACAGCACCACCAGATAGATCTACTTTATCTGCTTTTACATCACTGCCGACATTCCAGACCTCAGTATCACTGGTCACTTTAAATGACTTTACAGGAACGTAATCACCTGCTGGGAGCATAACCTTTAACTCAACATGCTGTTTACGAATCTTCAAGCTATTATCGAAATAAACATCTGCTTTTAATACTGTATCCTTCCCGAGCACTGTATTTAATTGTGGCATTTGTTTAAATACTGTAGCCATTTGCTCATCATAATTAGCTAAAAATTTAGTTAGCGCAGGTTGAATCATCCCATAAGCCATCGCAACCGTTGTTTCTTTATTGCCTAAATTCGGTATAGCAGCGCCTGCCCCCTCCTCCATGCTATCAAGGAAATCAAAAAACACACCAATTAATTCCTTCAAACCTGCTTCATCTTTAACTAAACTTGTTAAAAACGGCTTAATTAGGCTTACAATCTCTTCCCCATTTAATTCAACATGCAGTTGAGTTAAGTTAGTAGATTGCCCATTGATATTTTCCTGAGCGGATTTGACTGAAATATTTTTAGGATTTGGAGTATGCTTTAAAATAACTTCATAAAATTTTGCAGATAAGGCCTGAACCTGTTCCTCATACTTTTTAAAATCTAAATTTGCTGTGTTACTATTTTGCAGCGACATGTAAAAAGGCTTTTTGGCTCCTTCAAGCTGAATCGCCATTCCTTTTTCATCCATGGATAAATGGAAAGGCAACTTTTTGCCTAAATAGCTAATATCGCCTTTGATAGACATTTCTTTAGCACTTTGTACCTTTGCGCTGTCAATATGAAGCTCGGTAGAATTAATAAGTGCAATCATATCTTTATCTTCTTTAGTGAGCTTATCTGATGCTGGCTCAAGTTCAAATTTGATACTTTGCTTAGATTCGCTGGATGTTGTTTTCAGGTTTGCTTGAATTGCTTTTTGAATATCTAATCCTCCCACCGCAGTACATCCAGAAATGATTAGTAAAGCAATTAAAGGAAGTGCCAACCATTTAGCTACTGATTTCATTTCAAAACAAGTCTCCTCTCAATTTAAATTTTTACATAATATAGATCATTTGTATCTGCTACTTATGACTCTATACATATATGTAAAACCCTTTCACATTATTATCTGATACCCTCTACTCTTTGTAAATGAGTATATTGGTATAATTCGCCTTGTACAAAAGTTGAATCTTCAATCCGATTGTGTGTTCATCCCTCTTTTTTGATAAAATAATATAGTGAATTAAATAACTTGAACGATTTAGTCATATTTTGTAATTAGACAAAGGAGTTATGTCCCATGAAACCCTATGTAGTGATCACAAAAAAAATTCCTCAGCATGTAGAGACATTTATTGCCGACCATTGTCGTTATATAAAGTGGGAGGATCAAGGCACTATGCCAATGGATATGATTTTAGAGCATTTACCTAAAGCTGATGGACTGCTGACCGCAAGTCATACCATTAATGAAAAATTACTTGCTCACGCCCCTCAACTAAAGGTGGTGAGCACCTTAAGCGTAGGTTATAACCATTTTGATATCGAAGCAATGAGAGCTAGAAATGTGTTAGGAACCAATACTCCTGGTGTTCTAAATGAAACTGTCGCTGACTTAATTTTTTCTCTTATGTTAGCAACTGCCCGCCGTATACCTGAAATGGATCAATACATCAGACAAGGAAAATGGACAAGTAGCTTGCCAGAATCCATGTTTGGGCTTGATGTCCATCATAAAACTTTAGGTATTGTTGGACTGGGCGGCATCGGAGAAGCTGTAGCACATCGAGCAAAATGGGGATTTGACATGAATATTTTGTATCATAATCGAAGCCGTAAACCAGAACTAGAAGACAAGTTAGATGCAAAATATTGTACATTAGAGCAACTACTAATTGAGGCAGATTTTATCGTATTAATGACACCTTTAACTAAAGATACGTATCATCTGATTGGCAAGGAGCAATTTGCTTTAATGAAACCGACCTCCATATTTATTAATGCATCCCGCGGAGCGACGGTAGATGAAGACGCATTAGTTGAAGCATTGCAAACCAAACAAATCTATGCAGCAGGACTTGATGTTTTTAAGAAAGAACCGATTGATCCAAGTCATCCTTTGCTTACACTCCCTAATGTTGTCCTTTTACCACATATCGGTTCGGCTACACAAGAAACTAGAGACGCCATGGCGTTACTAGCCGCACAAAATTTAGTCACTGCTTTGCAGGGAAAATGTCCTCCTAACCTTGTAAAAGAGCTTTACGATTTATTTGAACATCATTAGGATACTTTTACCTTACGTTTAATAACTATATTATTTTAGTGGAAATGGAAAGGATGGCATAATCAATGAATTTTAAGTGGCACAATTTAGAAAAGAAAATGTCTGAGATGGGGATACACACGCTCCTCATTACTAATCCCAAGCATGTTTATTATTTAACTGGCTTTCTAAGCAACCCACATGAACGTTTTTTAGGTGTAATTCTTCAACCTGGCAATGATCCTTTTATGATGGTTCCAGCTTTAGACGAGACTGCAGCACGTGAGTCTTCTACCATTCGCGAGATCATTACACATCAAGATACAGATAACCCTTATCATTTACTCAAACAACGAATTAAAGGACCTTTAGGAACAATAGGACTGGAAAAGGAGCATATGACTTTAGCTGTATTTGAACATCTTCAGTCTAGCTTATCCTTCGCTAGATATCTTGACGTTGGTCCATGGCTGAGAGATTTACGTGTTCGCAAATGTGAAGATGAAGTCGCTAAAATTCGTCATGCTGTAGACTTGATTGAACAAGTGTTAGGCAATGCAATCCCCCACATCGCTGAAGGTGTGACTGAAAATGAGCTAGTAGCAGAAGTAGAATACCAAATTCGTAAGCTTGGTGCGGATGGTCCCTCCTTTGACTCCATGGTCCTATCTGGCGAAAAAACAGCACTACCACATGGTGTGCCAGGAACTCGTAAGCTTCAGCAAGGCGATCTAGTCATGTTTGATATTGGTGTTTACGCTAATGGTTATGCTTCTGATATTACGCGTACCTTTGCGTTAGGAGAGCCTTCAGCAGAATGCAAAAAAATTTATGATATTGTGTTAGCAGCAAATGAAGCCGCTATACAAGCAGTAAAGCCAGGCGTGACCTTTGCTTCAATCGATAAAGCAGCACGTGATGTTATTGAGCAAGCCGGTTATGGGCAATACTTTATTCACCGATTAGGGCATGGTTTAGGGATTGATGTACATGAGTTCCCTTCTGTGCATGGTAATAATGAAGTTTTGCTAGCCGAAGGAAATGTTTTTACAATTGAGCCTGGAATCTACGTTCCAGGTGTGGGTGGCGTACGAATTGAAGATGATGTGCTTGTAACCAAAGACGGTGTAGAAGTATTAACTTCTTATCCAAAAGAGCTGATCCAATTGTAATTTGAAATTGAATACAGAAAAAGAGAGTTATATCAGCTGAAGCGCTGACTATAGCTCTCTTTTCTATCATCTATCTTTCATTAATCTATTATCCTTCTATCATCTAACAATAATCTTTTTATATTTATCTAATTCAGTACTACATACCCTTATATCCTTTAATCGTGTGCTTGTACATCCTTATCATGAAAACCTCTTGCAATGTACAAGAAGGGTGTACCTACTGCGGTTAGCACAAATTTAATGATATAGGTTGTAAACAAAATTTCTAACCAAACCGAAAAGCTATACTCTCCAATAAATGCAATTGAACAAAATATTAATGTATCTACAAAAGCACTTAGCATCGAGCTACCATTATTTCTAATCCAGAGCTGGTGTGGCTTAGGATAAAATTTTCTGATCCACGAATACAATCTTACGTCTAAAAATTGACTAACAAAATACGCTGTTAAGCTACCTAATGCAAGCCTTGGCATTAATCCAAAAATCGAATTTAAAGAGGTTTGTGCTAAATCACCAGGCTGAGGCTGAAATACTAATACCATTTGCATTAACACTGTAGTCATAATTAACGTAAAAAAGCCAAACCATATTGCTTTCTTCGCTTCTTTCCGACCATACTTTTCATTAAGTAAATCACTAGTTAAATATAAGCTAACATAAAGCGTATTTCCTAGTGTCATAACTATGCCAAACATATCTATAGTTTTCACGACTTGTATGTTCGCAATGACTGTAGCTATACCAATCCAGGCATATAATCCTTTTTTCCCAAACCACCAATAGCATGCTAGAAAAAAGCAAAAATTTACTAATACAAATAAAATTCCCCAACCAAAATTAAACACTCTTATGTCCTCCTAGTTTTGATTACGCGGGATGGTTACGAACCGCGGCTATTCATAGCAAATCCTAGAATATCACACCATACGTCAGGAATCTACAGTTTATTTCATAAATCCTCACAAAAGTAATAGGCAAGATTGGTTTTTTCTTGTAAACTAGTGCTTATAAACCATTGGTAAAATAGAACAAGAGAGAAAAGAGAGAAATTTTTAGGGAGATTGGAGTGGATTCCATGTTCAAAATTAAGCCGTTTAAATTTTTAAAACTGAAAAGGCCTAAAATCAAACAGTCCATTAGTCACAAATTCATGACTACCTTCACCGTTGTTCTTGTATTATCTTCACTTTTATTTAGTATTAGCTTTTATTATGTTGCAATGGGGATTATTTCCGAAAATGTTTTACCACAGTTTGATAATGTTCTGGCTACTAGCTCCAAAGACATTTACAAAAATTTAGACACAACAGCGGCACAGCAGCTTTCCAGTGGCAGTGAAAACTCTCGATTTAAAGTGGAATCCTATTTAACTAAAAGTGTTGAAAGCTTTGGACTTGATACCGCTTATATAATTCAATATCAAGATGATGTCGCTACTGTAATTGCAAAGGATGAAAAGTCTGTCATGAAGCCTGGGGACAAGCTTGAGATTCAAAATGCATTAAAAAGCTCACTCAAAGGCAAATTGCAAATCAGTCCGTTATACAGGGATGATTTTGGCTCTCATAAAACATCTTATACTGCAATTCCTGGCAGTTCTCTTATTTTAGCTGTAGGAATGGACGGTACCTTTATTGAAAAGAAACAGGATTTAATTTTTTCAATCTGCTTATGGATTACAATTTTAATTGTTGTCATTGGGATGGTTATTGCATATTTCAGCAGTAATCGAATTACAAAATCAATTAAAAAGCTAGTTACTGTAACGGAGCAAATGGCTACGGGGGATTTCAGCAATACAATAGAAGTAAAAGGAAAAGATGAAATCGCTCAGCTAGGACAAAGCTTTATTGTCATGACAGAACAGCTTAAAAATATGATCGCACAGGTTCGTAATACCTCTCACGCTGTAGCAGAGGGAGCTCATGAATTATCTCAATCCACCAATACATTTACAGCGGCCTTAGCACACTCTAATGAATTAGCACAACGTGTAGAGCAAGGAAGCACTACAATTGCATCAGCTTCTGTAGACAACGCTAGGGCGATGGAAGAGATCTCTCAAGGGATTCAAAGCATTGCAGTGGCATGTACCGATGTTACTGAGCAAATCGCAACCGCTTCAAGCGAAGCCATAACAGGCAATGAATTATCTGCAACAGCCATTACACAAATGCAACATGTCAAACAATCTGCGGATATCTCCCTAAACTTCATCTCTGTTTTAGGTGAGCGGGCGAATTCTATTGCTCAGGTTGTGTATAAGATTAGTGAAATTACGAAACAAATTAACATTTTAGCACTTAATGCGGCGATCGAAGCAGTTCGTGCGGGTGAGCATGGCAAAGGTTTTTCTGTTGTTGCAGAGGAAGTTCGAGTACTTGCAGCACAATCTCGTCAAGCGACCAATGAAATTGGAGAATACCTTGCTAGCATTCAAGAGGAATCATTGCAAAGCGTTTCAGCGATGAAAAATGTAACCGAAGAGGTTGATGAAGGTGCTCAGTTAGTAGAACAAGCAGGACATGCATTTGAGAAATTAGCCGGTCTGATTGAAAGCATAAATTCGGCTATACATGCTGTCTCCGCTTCCACGCAGCAGGTGTCCGCAGGAAGTCAGGAGGTTACTGCTTCTGTAGAAGAATCTGCAACGATTACCTCGCAATCCTTGGATGGAATGCAGGAAATTACTGAAAACTCTAATCGCCAATTGGCTGAAATGGAGCTGCACGCACAAACTGTAGCTATGCTACAAAAACAAGCTGCTTCGTTAAATGAAGCAATTCTTAAATTTAAAGTTTAGTTTGTTAGTTATAAAAAAGAAAACTTAGAATCACCAAGCATTGATTTATGTTTGTTGAATAGATCAAAAGAGGAGCCCTTCAAGGCTCCTCTTACTTTAATTTTCATGTGGCACTAAATCCTGAGTAGTAATCGTTAAACATAAATTTAGTCCTTACCCTGTTTCCTATTTAACATAATCTGAGGTAATTGATATTTAGGATGTATAGCAACAAGTGATGAGACATCAAAAATAGATTGAACAACTTCCGGCGAAAGGACTTCAGCAGGTGTGCCTTGCGCATAGATTTCACCTTGAGACAACAAAAGTAATTGATTGCAAAATAGGGAAGCCAAATTTAAATCATGCATGACCGCAATTACAGTCAATCCTTGCTCCTGTTGCCACTTAGCAACTAATTCCATAAACTGCATCTGGTAACGAAGATCTAAAAATGTAGTGGGTTCATCTAACAGTACTAACTTCGGCTCTTGTGCCATAACCTTGCCAAGTGCAACCCGTTGTCGTTGTCCCCCACTTAACAGGTGTAAAGGGACTGAAGCAAGCTCTTTCAAATCAAGCAAATGCAAAATTTCCTCAACGACGTCATTTTTTTGCTGTTGTTTCTCTTTTCCAAGCCAGCTTTGGAATGGAAACCTTCCCATTTCTATTACTTCTCTAACTGTATAGGACATGGGAGGAATCCCATCCTGCTTCAACACTGCCAGTTTTTGCGCTAAGCTTTTCCTGCTATATTTATGAACCGATTGTCCTTCAAGCAAAATTTGACCCTCATCCAACTTTTCCACACCTGAAATTAGATGTAGTAATGTAGTTTTACCGCAGCCATTTGGCCCAATAATACCCCAAAACTGTCCACGCTCAACAGTCCAATTCAAATTACGAAATATTTTGTTTTGCGCATATGATTTACTTATGTGCTGAACATCAAGGATAAGCTTATCTTTATATTTAACTGTAGCTTTAGCTTTGTTACCTTTATGAGTCATGGCTGAGTCAACCTTTGTTGTTTTTTATTACTGTATAATAAATAAGCGAAAAATGGCGCACCAAAAAAGGCAGTAACTACCCCTAAAGGAATTTCAGTTGGGGCCAGTAATGCGCGAGCAGCAAGGTCACTCCACATCATAAAGACTCCACCTCCTATTGCAGATAGCGGAATAATGAGCCTATAGTCCGGTCCAATCAGCAATCTTAGCATATGTGGCACAACAAGACCAACAAAGCCGATAATACCAGATACAGAAACAGCCGCCGCTGTTAACAGTGTAGCCGCAAATAGAATTTGCCATTTGGTACGCTCTACGTCAAGACCTGTGAATGCAGCTTGCTGTTCTCCGAGCGACATTAAATTCATCATACGTGCCTTACTCCACAAAAACAATCCACATACAATCAGATAGGGTAGCAAAATATAGACGTAAGACCAACCCCGCAAGCTCAAGCTGCCCATGGTCCAATATAATATTTCATTTACTGTTTTTTTGGACATGACCGTAAGGAAGGAGACGATGGCTCCTAAAAAAGCCTGCATAACTACCCCTGCTAAAATTAAACTATGAATCGGTATTTTTCCGTTGTCTTTCGCTAACCACATAACGACCCACAAGGTGCCTGCCCCCATAACAAAAGCGACGAGTGGCAATGTAAATATACCTGCAACCGAAAATTGCCAACCAAAAAATATTAAGATAGCAGCACCAGCAGCAGAACCTGAGGACACCCCGAGTGTAAATGGATCAGCTAACGGATTTTGTAACACACCTTGAAAAGAGGCTCCTGCGATAGCAAGTGAAGCCCCTACAATTAATCCCAATATTACGCGAGGCAATCGTACCTGAAGTACAATTTGTTCTGATGCAATGTCCCAGTTAGGAGTTATATAAGATCCTAACCAAGCAATGCGATGCAGTAGGATAGAAATAATTTCACTTGCGGGCACATGTATTGTACCAAAAGCAACACAAAGGGTAAAAGAAAAAAGGAGTATAACTACTCCAATTATTCCGTAAGCCGCAAATTTGTTTCTCATGTTCCTCATTGGTTTGTGACTCATGTTCCCCATTAGCTTATCACTCATGGCTGTAACAGTTGTGGATAAATAGCTTTTGTCATCTCAATTAAGCCTTGCGTAACACGTGGGCCTGGGCGACTAAGTAAATTATCATCTAAACCAACAATGCGATTTTCCTTGATCGCAGTAATTGCCTTCCAGCCGCTACGGGCTTTTATAATATCAGCTAATGATTTGTTATTTTCATCCACTGAATTTTTAGCATATAAAATGACATCAGGATTGGCCTTAATAATACTTTCCTCATTAATCTCAGCCCAACCTTCAATATCCGACGCCACATTTTCACCGCCAGCTAGTGATAAAATTTCACTCATAAAGACACCTTTACCAACGGTCCAGCCTTTTGAAAATTCAATATATACCTTTTTAACTTCCTCTGGCTTAAGACTTTTTACCGCAGCAGCAACCTCATCACGTTCTTTTTCCATTTGCTTCACCACTTCATTTGCCTGCTGCTGACGATCTGTAATTTCACCAACCGTCTTAATATTAGCTAACACCTCTGCCAATGAATTTGTACTGGATTGATATACTTTAATATTTAAATCAGTTAAGCTTTTTACCGTTGCTGGGTCAACCAAATCTCCTGCTAATACCAGGTCGGGTTGTGCAGCAACTACAGCTTCAACATTGACTGGCCAGCCTCCCATTTTAGGCTTGCTTTTTGCAGCCTCTGGGTAGTCATCGTTATCCGATACGCCCACAATTTGCTCATCTAATCCTATAGCAAACAAGCCTTCAGTTTCCGAAGGAGCTAAAGAAACAATTTTTTGTGGTGCAGCATCAAATGTTAAACTTGTGCCTTTTGCATCCTTGACGGTGATTGGATACGTCGTTTTTATTTGATCGCTTTGATTTGCTTCTTTATTTTGAGTAGCTTTATTTAAATTTTGTTGTTGCTCCTGAGCAGTTTTATTTTGGTTGTCTGGTTTTGCCCCAGGCTTACTTGTCCCACAGCCTGCTGTCACTGTAAGCACCAAGATTACGAGCCAAATTCCCCATTTTTGTTTAAAACCTTTCATTATTCCTCTCCCTTTCAACTTTCGTTCTCTTTGTATTCCTCACTTATTTTACCGAAATTGTAGGTCAAAAGCGACTGATATACAACCTAGTCAAAGACTACATCCTAGCCATGGGGTCACAACACAACCATACCGATCGAACAAACGACCCTTTCCTCACTGTACATTTCTTCTGAATATGTCCTCCTGCCTGAACAATATCTAACTCTAACTGCTCAGAAGACACAATCACTGTACGATCACTGAAGCGAAACACCGCCTTTAGCATTTGCTGACGCGTTTCTATGGACATGACAGAACACAGATTATAAGGCATATCTACAATTGCCGCATCATATTTTGCAGTAATATCACGTAAATCTCCAAGCTCTACTATTAATGAATCTCCATAACCAAAATGGTACAAATTTGTCCTTGCCCCACGAATCGCTAATGGATTAATGTCTCTACCTACAATATTCATTCCCATGGATAAGCCTTCAATCACAACATTGCCCATACCACAACATGGATCAATCACTCTAACCCCCTCAATCCGAGGTGCAGCGATATTCACTAACGCTCTAGCCACTACTGTACTTAATCCTGTAGAATAATTTTGGGGCTTGTGCTTATGAGTAAGCCAAGGTGAGGTTGCTTCCACACACTTTCCAAAATACCAGCGTTCAGGCTCTGACGCAGAGAGCACTCCAAACAGGATGTCTGGGGACTTCATGCTTGCTTTACCTTGAATAACGGCTCCAAGTCTGCGCTCTATATTACGCCGTTGATCATACTCCTTGACTTCACCTTGCTTCAAATAATGCACCTTAAAGGTCTGATGCTCCGCAAGCTCCAATGTCTGGATCACATTCAACAGTTCCTCTAGTGAAGAGGTTTCATACAAAATTTCCATTTTTGCCGAAATAAAAGGACTACGGTTATCCTCAAGGTTGATGTCAGAAAAAATATAGGAACGACTATTCTCTTTACTGGAATCCTTACTAATGCCTATCCCAACTCCTAGCAAGCTTTCTAATTCCATGTTGCATAATTCCTGCTCAGTTTCATGACAGGCATACATATAAATAAATTTAGGCACTGTATTCCTTGACTTGATTGTTTTCATTGCTATGCTCCCTTTGTAAATGGTGAGGCCAAATAATTGTATTGAATACGACACCTAGCAGTCCAATACATAAAACAAGTAATCCTAACGCAACAAATATGTTTTGTGCACCGTTAAGCTGAACTAACCCCCCACCTAATAAAGGTGCTAATAACATAACCATACTTAGTAAAGTACTTTGTATCCCAAATACACGACCAATCATACTAGAGTGGGTTTCCTTCTGTAGACAATAACTAAATGTAATAAAAAATATCCCATTTCCTATTCCTAGCACTAGACCTAATAGCAGAATCAATAATAAAGATTGTCCTACACTCAGCATACCTAAACCTACTATTGAAATGCCAATTAAAATATACCCAGTTCCTAATCGCCAGCCATAATTTAACGTCGTATTCATCTTATTCATTTTATTCATCATCAAAATACTGCCTACAGCACCAAGTCCTGAGGCCGCTACCATCCAGCCTAAAAATGACTCTTGTGTTGGTGCAATAGTTCGAAATAAACTTGTAAATTGGTAATCAATCATTTGGATCGTAATTGTGCCTATGAACCCAAATAAAAGTGTATTTCTTAATAATTTATTACCAAATATGAATGTCCAGCCTTCACGCCACATTACCCGAAAAGAGTTTTTTTGTTCAACCAAGGCATCACTATGATCATTTATTTGTACTTGTGGCTCTACTTCTGGCCCTACTACTAGATATGCTGGTGGTTTTACTAAAAATAACATTAAAAAGCAAACAAACCTTACACAGGCATTAAACAAAATACACCATTCTGGACTAAGTAAAAGTAGGGCAAATCCACCTAGCAAAGGTCCTGCTATCTTTGAACCCTGATTGACTAGACCATTAAAGGAGGTAGCCTGTAAAATTTGATCCTCCCTTACAATTACTCTCGTAAGTGCTTGTTGTGCAGGAACGTAAATTGTTGAGATCGCTGCACGCACAGCTAACAAACCAAGTAACCAGATCATATTAGGCGCAACAAATATGGTTAACGACAATACCGCAGTTAGCAGATTACAAACCCGCATTATTTTCACTTGAGAAATTCGATCTGCAACAACTCCAGCTACTGAACTAAGTAATACTCCTGGCAATGCTATTGCAATTGGAATCAACGCTAACATTAAGGGACTAACCCCCCAGCGATAACCTACAATAACCTGAATCGCTAACGCATCAAACCAATCCCCAAAGGTAGTAAGCATGTACACAATAAAAACTTTTCTAAAGGTCTGATTTTTTAATAAACCTCTATTTTTCGGTTTACCCTTCTTACCCTCTTCAGACTTTTCATAATCTTTGTACTTTTTGGGCTCTTCATAATTTTCATGCTCTTCATTCTGCTTTTCATTGTTTCCACTCTTTTCATCCATATCTTCTCCTCCATCACGACACTAAAATTACTATCGTATGAAGTGTACTTATGGATTGTCAGAGTAATATCAGAGGGTAACCAACATCCTGTGTATTTTTTCTTCAAGTTGGAGGAATAGCGCAGTGTAATCCCTTTTAACCTTCGCAGCTTCATATAGTCCAATATACTTCTTTTGTAGACTACCCTTCACTGAAAATCTCATTGTGTAGTGATATACACGATATAATGCAAAATAATATAAAGGTACAAAACCTGAAAGCTCCATAATCTGTAACCCTTTATCAACCAATAACTGTCCTGTTTCCCATTGCTTTTGCTTGAATAAGCTCAATCCTTTAATCACCTGAAAACTGCCAGTTTCTCGTAAGTATGGTTTTTCTAATAAAAGGTGCTCGATCTCTTCTGCTAGTTGGCTCAATCTTAGTTCATTTGGGTGTTCATATAATAAATGTACATACATTTCAGTGATTGCAGTCGATAAATAAAAGTTGCTCATCTCAGGTTGCTCACAATAGCTGTATGTAAGTTCAAGTCGTTTTAACGCTTCATCTTTTTTCCCACTTAAGGCATACAGATCAATAATATTTAAGATTTCCAGCTCTAAATGTTGGGAAGGCACTAATACATTCTTTTTCAAGGCAAGCTCACAATAATAAAGTGCTTTTTTAGGCTCACTTAGATACATATAATTTAACAATAGCCAATACAACCGCTCTTCAATTGCGACATCCTTAGTATACAATAACCACTGCAAATCACCTTGTACAAAGTGAATATATACAGCATAAAATTTATCAACCTCATACCCTAATAAGTCCTGTTGATCCGCGAGCACTAACATTGATTTTCCTTGACCATACTGATGATATTTCACAAAAACATCCCGCATGGCTGCATTTAACTCAGAATCTTGCAAAGTAGGCTTTAAATTTTGTGCTTTATGTAATGTATGAACTCTTAGGGAATATCCAAAGCCTCGAATCGTTACAATTTCTATTCCAGACAAAAGGCTCAATTTTTTCCGCAATCGATAAATATGATCGTCCACTGTTCGATCTGTTGGATGTTCGCCTTGCCATACTTTATCTAACAATTGCTCCCGGCTAAATGCATGTCCTTGGTTAAGATACAGAAATTGTAACAGTGCAAACTCTTTAGCAAACAACTGAATCGTCGTTCCCTCAGCAGTCAATGAAAATTCACTTTCGTTAAGCTTTAGATACATTGGGGTAATTCCTTTCCTTAAATGAATCCTGAACAAACATATGTTATTTTTATATTATCACAAATTTGGACGAGTTTATTTTAGAGAATTAATTAAAAAGTAACCCTTAACGATCAACTAATCTATTGAAATAGATGGTTTGAGTCGTTAAGGGTTATATGCGTCTTTTATAAACAATCTATGATTTATATATATGCATTTTATAAGTAATTCATGGTGTACATTACACTTTCTTCATAAAATATTAGTTTAATCAAATCAGTGAGTAATATACGAACCAAAATCATCCCGGCTTGATTTGTTTCCATGATAGAAAACAGTATCGCCCTCAATTAAGTTGAAATGGTTTCCATATGCATCTACAATTTTATTTTGGAAGCCCTCCATTAACCATTGATTTAGATATTTCTCTTTGTTTGCACCTTCTCCCACTGTCTGATTCATCATCGGTGCATGAATATATTGCAAATGAGGTTCCTTTAGATTGCCATCTCGAATCGATTCAATATTAAAGTTAACGATAATAAAACCATCTGGATCACTGTTTTGCAAAAATACCGTTGACTTATCATCTAAAGTCCCATATCGTCCAAGGTTTGTCCCCTTTTTTACGATATACGGAGCAGCAGGCAAGCTATATTCCCCATACCAACGCTGTACAGCGACATTGGCTCTCATTTGATTGACAGAGGCAGGCATTGCACCATTTAAATACCAATCTTTTGGACCAATCATTGTTCCAAGCTGTCTTGGCAATAACAACAAGCTATAGCTTCCAATTGGTGTTTTTTGTTTGCTTTGTTTATTAATAAAACGATCGATATAGGCCTCTTTCGTTAACCCTGCTGCTTTACCTCCCTGCTTAATTTCAGTTTCGTATTGATATTCATATTTAGCACTATCTATCAATTCTTGTACTGGAACATTTCTTAATCGCTCATTTAAAATGGTATATCTTTGTACAACATCTTGCTTGGAACCTATTTTCACAAAAGGCTTCTGATCAGTGCTATAATATAAATCTACGTCACCATAGTCCTTCCCTGTTTTGCTGACATAACGAAATTGCGGCGTGATCCGTATTCCATCCTGTTGTCCATACATATTTCCTTTTGTTTTTAGATCAAATTTAAAGTGATACCCTGTTTTAATGACTGCATTTTTATAACCTTGTAATGGATGACTACCAGGATAAATGGACAACATGTAAGGACTACTATTCCCTCTACGATCTCCATCAATATTTTTATCACCAATCCAATACGATACCCCGGTTGGTTGACTACTTCCCTCCGCTACTCTGAATACACGCTCCCAATTATAATCAGCAACATCTGTAATGTGAAAATCATATAGTCGCCCGATGACCTCAACGGCCACCTCATCTGCCGCAACATGATTGACTAAATCTAGGTTGGCATCATATTGATAAGGTAAATCATCCGGTGCATTTTCTGCAATATTGCGGAAGTAAACCTGATAATCTCCTTCATCTACCCATACAGGTAAGAAAAAGGTAGTTTCTAGTTGCTCGACTGGAATATCAATCCATGTATCTTTAGGATGAAAGATAGTTTGGGTTGCATCATACACATCAAATGGGAATTTAACCTGCTTCGTTCTGAAATATTTTTCATAATCACGATTCCCATAACCAGGATAACTACTTTCAGGTAGATGTTGCCCTGAGGTTGGGATTCTTACCACAAACGGTCGTTCTAAAATTAATGCTGAGCGCTTTAAATTTGGATTACTTTTCTGGTTATGTCGTTGATCATCAGAAACGGCCGAATAATTAACAACTGGCGTATGCACTGTCACTGGATTTACATTTGGAATCGGAAAAGTTGTATCTTCCCCTCCCCCTACATTATCTGGTAACAACTCGTAATTAATTTCGCCTGTTGTGGGTTGATTTGCTTCATTAGTAAGTGATCTACTAATTGTAAGTTGATTCTCATAGAGTACATCTTGATCTATGATAGACGGTCTTGGGATGGAAGTTGGTGTAGGACCTGTAGTCTCCATTTCCTCATCGTCCATAATTGTATCTCCATTAAAATTGACATAATCATTTTTGACTATATTTTCTTTAATCGACGCTTCGGCTTCTGCTTTAAATTCTGACATGTAGTCGGGTAAGGAAGGTTCTGAAGTTTCTCCTTCTCCGCCTATGTCCTCTTCTCCTAGGTCGATTTCATCACAGGGTGACGGGATGACATGGTCTTCTACATCGTCACTATGCATTGAAGCTACTCTTGGTGGGTAATACCCATAGGGATTTAATGTTACACTTCCACCCATCCCACCTAAAGCGTAATTTGATAGAATCGCATTATTTATCCCGTATACTTCTAAATTGTCAATTTGCCAATAAGCATAATCCCTTGTTACTGTAATCGTTTCTTTTACAGGTTCAGGAACTCTCATAGGTATATCTGGAGTTCCAGGGTCTGTGTCAGTAGCTTCTTCTCCTTCTATCGTCCACACTTTATTAAAAGTTTTTATTACATCAACATCATACGTGACATTCCCTCTCATGTTTGCCCACTGTTGTTTAAACAAATATTCATTAGCAAGCACATTTGCGTATAAATCCTCAGACGTGGGAATTCCCATAAGAACATTAAACTGTTCATTCCCTCGCATATCCGCTCTGAGTTTCCCACTCACAGAAGGGTCCATGACCTGGTCTGTCATGGTTTGTCCTTTAGTTGGGGAATTGATTTTAATTACACACTTGCCTGGTGGTGGAGGAGGATTATCTTCCAGTAAATACGTGATAACTAAATCGGACCCACCGGGAGGAAGAGCAAAATTCCAATTTCTGTCGTCGGCCTTTTTGACTTTTGTGTTGTCCTTTGTAGGATTCTTCTTAGGACTTAAAGAGGATTCAACCAACTGTAATTGTTTACCGTTATATTCCATAGTTTGCTCAACGACATAATTGATTTTTATAAACAATTTCTCGCTCATTTGTCCATTAACTCTTTTTAATTTCTTTGGTACTATTATTTTTCCGTTTTTATCAATAATCTGATTGTAAATGGTAAGTGGGTGTTTTCCATCTGGAACTTTTCTATCAAAATAGTTTTTAAAATCCCCTTTATGTCTCCATCCTTCTGCACCTTTAATCCCATTTAACGTATCAAATGGTCCTTTTCTTTTTTTTCCTGTTTGAGCATCATAGGATTCAAGATAGCCATGAAAATAAAAATAGTCCGTTCGATTTTTGAAGCCTTCAAACATGTTAATAACATCTTCGTACTTAAGTCTAAATACAGTGGTAAACTCTTGTCCAGGTTTGGGATTAGTAGGTATTGTTGTCGTTTTCCCCTTAGATTGATAACCAACCATTTTATAGTTCAAAGGCTTACAATCGCCTCCTTTACAAGATGGATTGGTTGTGACCATCCAATCTACAGTTCTAAATCTAATCCCAGCTTGCGCTTTATGGGAGTCAACGTAAATAAGTAAATCCCCTGTCCCTTGTTCAAATTCAATTATTGTCCCTTTTGCTGCCTTAACATCTAAACTGAAATTTTGACTACCTAACTGAAATACAATAAAAACTAATAATATATAAAATGATTGCCTTAATATCTTCATGAAGCTCTCCTTAAAATAAGTAAGCCTTTAGTACTTTATTTTATTTAGGTCGATATGTTGCTTCTTTGAACAAAGATGCTAAATTCGAAACACTAGTATAAGAATAATCATCTGCAGCAACACCAAAAGCAATTGTAGAAAGTGGTATATTAGAGTATCCGATATACTCTATATTTTTTTTGATATTAATTTTACTTTTCCAAAAATCATAAAATATAGGTTTCTTTTGATCTTTAAAACTGGTTACCTTAAAAGAAAAATATATACGCATATAAGTAGAGCCATCTATAAAAATAATTGAAGGCTCTGCTTTTACAGTTCCCTGTATTTTCACCTTGTTCGCTTTTACATCCTTAATATATTCAGCAACATCTTCTTTAAGATCATCTGTAGGATTCATAACAGCTATTAACTTATCAGCCCAATTCTGATTTAATGTTGTATAGTCTACATTTACAATTTGATTTACAAATTGCTCTACATACTCTGCCAATTTATCGATGCCATCTTTATTATAACTATCCGATTGAAAAAATTGATTTGGAGTTCTTAAATTCTCTGGAAAGGGAGACTCATGGTTCAAATCATACAATTCATTCGGCGCATCGGCTAATATATACGGGAAATCCTTATAATTTTTAGGTAAATTAGTTGTTCTAATCGCTCTCCCCCATGGGTCTTTGGGTGCGTTTTTTACTTGCTCTGCTGTTGATAATGCCTTATCATCAACAGGGAGTTTTTCACCTTCGCTTATTTTCAAAACACGCTCTATAATCGTAATCGCTTGTGCACGAGTTGTTTTTCCCTCTGGACTTAACTTCCCATTTCCAGTTCCACTTATCAGCCCTTTTTGCACTGCAACATACATCTCATCGTTATCTTTGTCCTCAGACCCAATGGCTCTAACTGCCATTCTAGCCATTTCTTGACGTGTAATTGAACTTGTCCATTGCATAGCTTTAAATTCTCCTGATTTATAAATCCCTTTATTTTCGCCTGCTGTAACATAAGGAATATACCAAGCTTCACCTTGATTAGTGGACTCCACCGTTATGTTCTGTGCTACAATCAACATTTTCAAAAATTCAGCGCGTGTCACAAACTGATTGGGATTGAATTTCCCATTTGCTGAAGCACTTATGTATCCTTGTGTAAAAGCCTGCTTAATATTTGCTTCTGCCCAGTGACCTTGAATATCTGTAAAGGGAGATTCTTGCATTTTAGGTTCTTGTTTAACACTCTCACTTGCTTCTGTGGCCACTTGTTGATCTGTACCTGATTCAGCCAATGCCATAGGTATACCTGTACTACTTAAGAGTAAAGAAGCCACCATAATAGCTGGCAAACTGCGTTTTTTCATTTTATTCTCTCCTATTCTCTGTATCATACTGTTGAACCATATCTAGGAAAATATTATCATATTTAAACTGCTTATTTTGTCGAAATTTGTAAGTATTCATATTTTTAGCAGATGCAAATAAATTTCTGTTCCTTTGGCTGTCTTCACATTTGAAATAAAAAATTGACTAGTTAGCTGTAGTATGATGAATCCTAATACTATATAAAATAAATATCTTATTATCTTCATGAAACCTCTCCTTAAGGAAGGTATAGCTTAAGCTTCTATTTTATCTAGGTCGATATGTTGCTTCTTCGAACAAAGATGCAAAAAGCGATACAACAGTATAAGAATAATCGCCTTCGGCAACACCAAAAGCAGGTGTGGAAAGTGCAATGTTAGAGTATCCAACATACTCTATATTTTTTTTGATATTAATCTTGGTTGAATCATAAAAAATTGGTTTGTTTTTATTCTTGAAATCAGTAACTTTAAAAGTAAAATATATCCGCATATAAGTAGATCCATCTATAAAAACAATCGAAGGCTCAGCTTTTACAGTTCCCTGTATTTTCACCTTATTCGCTTTGGCGTCCTTAATATATTTGGCAACCTCTTCTTTTACAGCTCTTGCATTATTTGTGGTATTCATGACAGCAATTAACTTATCAGCCCAAGCCTGATTCAATGTTGTATAGTCTACATTAACAATTTGATTTACATATTGTTCTACATGCTCTACAAGACCATCAATACCAGCTTTATTGAAGCCATCGGATTCAAAAAATTGAACTGGAGTCTTTAATTTCTCAGGAAAGGCAGACTCATGATTCAAATCATACATCTCATTCGGCGCATCGGCTAATATATACGGGAAATCCTTATAGTTTTTAGGTAAATTAGTTGTTCTGATCGCTCTACCCCATGGGTCTTTGGGTGCGTTTTTTACTTGCTCTGCTGTTGATAATGCTTTATCATCAACGGGGAGTTTTTCGCCTTCGCTTATTTTCAAAACACGCTCAATAATCGTAATCGCTTGTGCACGAGTGGTTTTTCCCTCTGGACTTAACTTTCCATTTCCAGTTCCACTAATCAGCCCTTTTTGCACTGCAACATACATCTCATCGTTATCTTTGTCCTCAGACCCAATGGCTCTAACTGCCATTCTAGCCATTTCTTGACGAGTAATTGAACTTGTCCATTGCCCAGCTTTAAATTCTCCTGATTTATAAATCCCTTTATTTTCGCCTGCTGTAACATAAGGGCTATACCAAGCTTCACCTTGATTAGCGGACTCCACCGTTATGTTCTGTGCTACAATCAACATTTTCAAAAATTCAGCACGTGTCACAAACTGATTGGGATTGAATTTCCCATTTGCTGAAGCACTTATGTATCCTTGTGTAAAAGCCTGCTTAATATTTGCTTCTGCCCAGTGACCTTGAATATCTGTAAAGGGAGATTCTTGCATTTTAGGTTCTTGTTTAACACTCTCACTTGCTTCAGTAGCCACTTGTTGATCTGTACCTGATTCAGCCAATGCCATAGGTATACCTGGATTACTTAAGAGCAAAGAAACTACGATAATAGCAGACATACTACGTTTTTTCATTTTATTCTCTCCTATTCTCTGTATCATACTGTTGAACCATATATAGGAAAATACTATCATATTTGAAGTGATTATTTTGTCGGAATTTGTAAGCATTCATGAATTTCATTAAACTTTTCTATATTTGAACAAAAAAAAAGATCGAATGCTAGTACTTTGTACTCTGCGTTCGACCTTTTAAATCTAAACGATTAGCTTCCAATTTAGTTGGTCATTCTTCCTTAACAATCAACTAATCCTAATTAGAAACAGTTCTAATCGTTAAGGGAAAATTAGGAGTGATGACGATTTAAAATTAACTTATAAGTTACTTATAAGTTAATTGTAAGTTGAAATCAGTTAGTTATTGTCTAATGTTAAATTAGTGAGTAATATACGAACCAAAATCATCCCGGTTTGATTTGTTTCCATGATAGAAAACAGTATCGCCCTCAATTAAGTTGAAATGGTTTCCATATGCATCTACAATTTTATTTTGGAAGCCTTCCATTAACCATTGATTTAGATATTTCTCTTTGTTTGCACCTTCTCCCACTGTCTGATTCATCATCGGTGCATGAATATATTGCAAATGAGGTTCCTTTAGATTGCCATCTCGAATCGATTCAATATTAAAATTAACAATAATAAAACCATCTGGATCACTGTTTTGCAAAAATACCGTTGACTTATCATCTAAAGTCCCATATCGTCCAAGGTTTGTCCCCTTTTTTACGATATACGGAGCAGCAGGCAAGCTATATTCCCCATACCAACGCTGTACAGCGACATTGGCTCTCATTTGATTGACTGAGGCTGGCATCGTGTTATTCAAATACCAATCTTTAGGACCTATCATCGTTCCAAGCTGTCTTGGCAATAACAACAAGCTATAGCTTCCAATTGGTGTTTTTTGTTTGCTTTGTTTATTAATAAAACGATCGATATAGGACTCTTTTGTTAATCCTGCTACTTTACCTCCCTGCTTAATTTCAGTTTCGTATTGATATTCATATTTAGCACTATCTATCAATTCTTGTACTGGAACATTTCTTAGTCGCTCATTCAAAATCGTATATCTTTGTACAACATCTTGCTTAGAGCCTATTTTCACAAAAGGCTTCTGATCAGTGCTATAATATAAATCTACGTCACCATAGTCCTTCCCTGTTTTACTGGCATAACGGAATTGCGGCGTGATCAGTATTCCATCCTGTTGGCCAAACATATTTCCTTTTGTTTTTAGATCAAATTTAAAGTGATACCCTGTTTTAATGACTGCATTTTTATAACCTTGTAATGGATGACTACCAGGATAAATGGACAACATGTAAGGACTACTATTCCCTCTACGATCTCCATCAATATTTTTATCACCAATCCAATAGGAAATCCCTGTTCGTTCACTGCTTCCCACTGCGACTCTGAATACACGCTCCCAGTTATAATCAGCAACATCTGTAATGTGAAAATCATATAGTCGCCCAATGACCTCAACTGCCACCTCATCTGCCGCAACATGATTGACTAAATCTAGGTTGGCATCATATTGATAAGGTAAATGATCTGGTGCATTTTCAGCAATATTGCGGAAGTAAACCTGATAATCTCCTTCATCTACCCATACAGGTAAGAAAAAGGTAGTTTCTAGTTGCTCCACTGGAATATCAATCCATGTATCTTTAGGATGAAAGATAGTTTGGGTTGCATCATACACATCAAATGGAAACCGAACCTGCTTCGTTTTAAAATATTTAGCGTAATCACGATTCCCATAACCAGGATAACTACTTTCCGGTAAATGTTGTCCTGAGGTTGGGATTCTTACCACAAACGGTCGTTCTAAAATTAAAGCTGAGCGCTTTAAATTTGGATTACTTTTCTGGTTATGACGTTGGTCATCAGAAACGGCCGAAAAATTCACAACAGGTGTATGCATTGTCACTGGATTTATATTTGGAATGGAAAAGGATTCATTTTTCCCTCCCCCAATATTACCTGATAATAAGTTATAGCTTATGATCCCCGTTGTAGGTTGATTTGCTTTATTAGTAAGTGAATTGCTAATTGTGAGTTGATTTTGATAAAGTACGTCTTGATGAATGATAGACGGTTTGGGGATGGAGCTTGGTGTAGGTGTTGTAGTGGTGGCTTCCTGATCGTCCATAATCGTATCGCCATTAAAATTAACATAGTCATTTTTCACTTTGTTTTCTTCAATGGATTCCTCAGCTTTAGCTTTAAATTCAGGCATATAGTTAGGTAATGGGGGTTCGTTATATCCACCTGGCACATCTTGTTCACCTAAATCAATTTGATCACATGGTGAAGGAATAACATGATCTTCTACTTTTTTACTATGCAGTGAGGCTACTCTTGGTGGATCATACCCCTCAGGACTCAGTGTAACGCTTCCACCCATCCCACCTAGAGCATAATTGGAAAGAATCGCATTATTTATCCCATATACTTCTAAATTGTCAATTTGCCAATAGCGATAATCTCTTTTTACTTTGATTGTTTCTTTTTTATGTTCGATTTTTGTCCTTGGAATATCTGGAGTTCCATGATCATCTTTTGTTGGTGGCTTCCCTTTTCTAGTCCATGTCTTAATAAATGTTTTTAGTACATCTATATCATAAGAGACGTCTCCCCTCATATTTACCCAGTTTTGTCGAAATAAATATTCATTAGCGAATACATTACCATACAGATTCTCCGAGGTTGGTATCCCCATAAGGACATTAAACTGCTCACTACCTCGAATATCCGCTTTTAGTACCGCTGTAGCAGAAGGGTCCATTACTTTGTCTGGCATGGTCTGACCTTTAGTTGGTGTGTTAATTTTGATTTGACATTTTCCTGGAGGTTTATTAGGTGGTGGCACTTCTCCAAGAATATATGTCATAACTATATCTGTACCACCTGGATAGATCATAAAGTTCCAATCTCTATGTTGAGCATCCTTAAAAAGGATCTCTGTTTCATTATTGTATATTGTTGGTTTTAAAAAGGATTCCAGAAGGGGCACTTTTTGTCCATTATAATCAAACTCCGCTGGTACCTCGTAATTAATGTCAACAAATAGCTTATACTTTTTTATCTCTTTTGAATCTATATATACTTCTTGACCATTTCTATCTAACACACGTGTAATAATATTAAATGGATGGTCTTCATTATCTGGAATGTCAATGTCATAATAATTTTCAAGATCCTTAGGATTAGCCCAGCTCTCAGCGCCTTTTATGCACGATAATTTATAGCATGGCCCTTTCCTTAATGTACCAGCAGGGTAATTATATGATTCTAATACTGCATGGAAGTAAAAAGATGGGGTTCGATCCTGTAATGTCTTAAAAATTTCATTAACAACAGCACGTTCAAGTGTATATGTTGACATGAATTCTTCGCCTGGTTTTGGATTTGGAGGATCCTTATCTACCCTTCCTTTAGTATCATAACCAACCTTTATATAATTTGTTGGCTCACATTCAGTTTTGTTAGGTGAACAAGATGATCTTGTGGTAACCATCCAATCCACTGTACGGAATCTAATTTTTGATGAGGCCTTATGAGACATAACTTCAATTTTTAAGTTTCCAGTTCCGTCTTCAAAGTAGATATTAGCCTTTTCAGCATAGGCTTTCAAATTAAGATTAAAGCTTACAATAAGAAATAAAACAAAGCTTACAACAACAAATTTAACTGCTTTTTTTATCTTCATTTAACAGTAATAGCTCCTTTTTAGAAGATATATTAGTTACTGTCATTGTTTTGGTTTATAGCTTGCTTCCTTGAATAAAGAGGCTAGTACCGCTACTTTAGCACGAGATAAATCTCCAACTGCCCCATATTCAGCGGTAGTTAATGATATATTCGAATATCCTTCATATTCAACATTTTTTTTAATTTTTATTTTACTTTTCCAGTCTTCATAAAATATCGCTTTTTTGGGATCTTCAAAGCTGGAAACTTTAAATGTAAAATGTACACGCATATAACTAGGCCCATCCAAGAATACGATTGAAGGTTCTGCCTTTACAGTACCAACAATTTTAACCTTATTCTCTTTTGCTTCTTTAATATAATTAGCTACATCCTTACTCAGTGCAGCTGATTTATTCATCACAGAAGTCAATTTGTTTCCCCACTGTTCATCTAGTGTTGTATAGTCTACATTTACTATCTGATAAACGAATTGTTCTACATATTCTGCCCATTTATCTATATCTTCCTTTTTATAGCCGTCTAGTTTTAAAAACTGAATTGGAGTGAGATTTGAATTATAGCTTTTGTAATCATGCTTCAAATCATATAACTCATTAGGTGCATCGGCTAATATATAAGGAAAATCTTTATAGTTTTTAGGTAAATTAGTTGTTCTAATTGCTCTACCCCATGGGTCTTTAGGTGCGTTTTTTACTTGCTCTGCTGTTGATAATGCTTTATCATCAACGGGGAGTTTTTCGCCTTCGCTTATTTTCAACACTCGCTCTATAATTGTGATGGCTTGTGCACGAGTGGTTTTTCCTTCTGGACTTAGCTTCCCATCCCCAGTTCCGCTAATCAGCCCTTTTTGCACTGCAACGTACATCTCATCGTTATCATTGCTCTCTGTACTAATCGCTCTAACAGCCATTTTAGCCATTTCTTGACGTGTGATCGGCCCTGTCCATTGTTCAGCTTTATACTCTCCTGATTTATAAATTCCTTTATTTTCTGCTACCGTAATATATGGGCTATACCACGCTTGGCCTTGCCCAGCAGACTCAACCGTTTCCTTCTGTGCTAAAATTAACATTTTTAAAAATTCAGCTCTTGTTACAAATTGATTGGGATTAAACTTGCCATTAGATGAAGCACTTATGTATCCTTGTTCAAAGGCTTGCTTAATACTTACTTCCCCCCAATGACCTTGAATATCTGTAAAGGGCGATTCTTGAGCTTTAGATTCTTGAGTTTTTACACTCTCACTAGCTTCAGTAGTTGCTTGTTGATCTGTAACTGATTCTGCCAATGCCATCGGTATTCCTGAACCGCTTAGTAATAAAGAAGCTATCATGATGGCTGATATACTACGTTTATTCATTTTATACACTCCTGTTCTATTCTCTTTATCATACTGAGGAACCATATATAGGAAAATATTATCATATTCAAAGTGTTTATTTTGTCGATTTATGTAAATAATTATTATTTTTATGTAATTGTTTAAAAATGTACAAAAAAGATCGAACACTAGTACTTTGTACTCTACATTCGACCTTTTAAAATTTTATTATTGATCTCATTTCTTAATTTACTGAGTTGAGTTCAAATCATTTTCTATGTCGTTGTGCTTCTCTTGCCGCTCGCTTCTGATCTCTTCTTTCTTGTTCCTCTCTTGCTCTACGACGATCCTCCTCCATATCTGCTTGACGAAATGCTTCTGCAATTCGTTCTAATTGCTCCGCAAAACCCACTAATTTCTGTACCGCTTTTGTCATCTTTTCCTCTGTTGGCTTAAACTCCATCTTAAATCGATCAGATGCTTTACCCTTCCACACGAATCCTTCCATCTTGCTTTGAATTTTTTGAGATTCCCTTGCAATGGCTTGACTATTTGAACGGACTTTTCTAGCCAAGTTTTTTAACTCATATACATCTGCTTGAATTGGCATCATTTACCCCTCCCTTGCACTACTAAAATTCTTACAGGCTATGTCCTTACTTTACGTGTTCTAATTAATTGAAGTTACATGAGCACCCATCAGCCTAGCTTACTCATTTATCCTGAATATGTGCTCTCATCTACAACCTTAAATCGCTCTGCAATGGCATTAAGCTCTTCACCAACCTGCTGTAGTACTGTAGAGACACTGGTTAATTGCTGATCTGCATCTTGATAAGCTTGATGGAACCGCTCTTTCGTATTCCCTTCCCACTGACCATTGAGTCCTTCAATAAGTCCTTTTAATTCTTCCGCCATGGCTATGTTTTTCTCACTACAAGCTATAAACTTTTTACCGATATCATTTAAATGATCAGGATCAATTTTGATTCGTTTGCTCATTTCTACACCCCCTCTACAACTAGATCAAATTGTGCTGCAAACTTCACTAATCTGTCCCATATCAAATCAGGATTGTATGCGGATAGCTCCATCTTTGTTTCCTTGTCTACATCAAGCTTGGTTTCTCTAGCTAAGTACAACTCCTCGCCACATTGAACATAGTGATACCCCTCATGCTCCCATGCTTCACCACACACATTCCAAAAGATCATACTGCCTATACGCTCTCTCTCTGCAAAGACTTGTACCACACGCTCTGCTTCTACTTGATTTAAACTCGTTCCCCCTTGGGATTGCAGCAAAGCCAATTGCTTTTCTTCCCCTAACCCTTTCCAATGTGTCCAGTTACACTTAGTTAATGTTTGTTTAAATGTACGATTAGAGCGTAAGGTTAAAGGGAAAAAGCCACGTAACGCATCCATTGTTCCAAGTGGATCAGATACTGGCGTTACCTGTACTTCACCTGATTCGCCATAAAGTACTTCCACAACTAATTTAGGATGAAAATATAAGAAACCTGTATAGTCATCTCCGCCTACAACCTGCTTACTCAATTGCACTACCTGCGAGCTCCCTGTGATCGCTAAGCATAATGCTAACGCTTCATTCATATCGGTGTAGTTAGCTTTTTCCTCTTGTTTCTCTTTATTTTCTTGACCTTGGTTCATCTTCAGCCAACCCTTGTTCACTAAGCCGGCTTGAATTTCACTATATTCCTCCTCAAGCTCTTCCATTAAATAGCCTTTATAAGGGTCGCTATACCCTGCGATCTTTGATAACCCTAACATTTGTGTTAAAAAGAAAAATTCCTTATTTGTCATTTCATACGTTAAACTTTCTGTTTCCATTCTCCTTCACTCCTTATAATCTAGCCATCAATATCACGACATTAGGATAATACTTATATTGTTAAGTAAAACATGCAAATATTTACTTAGATTAATAGATTTTAAAAATAGTAAAAAAAGACTAAACCACTCTTCTGGTCTAGTCTTTATCGATGAAAATATAAAATTAGCTTTGTTGGTCTGCCATTCTAAAGCGTTCAGCAATTTTCTTCAAATCTTCTCCAACTGTCTTTAGCATCTCAATATATTGCTCTATTTTTTTCTTATCTTCTTCATAACGTTGGAAAAAGCTTTGTTGAGTCATCCCTTCCCATTGCCCTTGCATATTATTAATTGCGTTAGTAAGACTATTTGAAATTTCTTGACTTTGCTGTGCACCTGATGTAAATTGACCTGCTATTCTGTCCATTTCCTCTGGAGTAATTAAAATTTTAGCCATGATAATAACCTCCTAAATTAGAAAAAAATAACTTTTATAGTCTTATAGTAATAGACATATAGTTTTAAATCAATGTGCACATTTGAACTTTTTGTAACTTTTTACACTATTATCAAAATTCCCAAATCTAAATTGAAACTTTTGTAGCATATTGAATATTTTCTATATCACTAATTTGTAATGATAATTGATCAGCACCATTTGCAAAGGCATGGGCCACCTTCACCTTGGTCAGCTTACGCTTAATATAAAACCCTTGTCCTGAAGGTAACACCTTCCCACTTTGATCATAAGGAATTTTAATATTAAATAACTGTGCCTCATTTAAATCAGTTGTTCCCAGCAACCAACCAATTTGAGCAGCTTTAATTTCCTTCATCCATGCATCCCAGTTTTGATTTAGTTCATTTGCACCACCAGCAGCAACGATAACAACACCACATTCTTGTCCATATCGAGTAATATACTCAAGATGCTCCGTTAAAGTATAAGCACCTGATATTCGTTTAGCCATCACATCTGTATCATCAATTAACAGCAACAAAGTCGAGGCTTCTTCTCCAGTAATACGTTCTTGTGTTCTTCGTTGCACTTCATTTCGCAGCTGTTGAAGCATATTTTCTAGTGATGTATCATCAGTCGCATACCCTTTAACATGAGGCACCTCACTAAGTAAACCTAAACCTGGTGTTGAGCGACGATAGTCACACATATAGATTTCTAGTTGATCCGGCGAATAATTTTTTGCAGACATTAAAGCAATCGTCATTAGCAAGGAGGTTTTACCCGATTCCATTCTACCTCCAATCATGAAATACGGACCATCCTCATAGTTCCAGTTAAATACAGCTAGTTCATCTACAGTAAGACCCACAGGAATGCTCGTCTCATCAACTTGCTCAGCCAACTCCAAGTCCCACATTTCCTGTAAAGGAACGACATCAGGCAAAATACGAATTTCTTTTGGCTTATTTCCATGCCAACGTTCATCCATACTTTGAAAATCAATGCGTAGCTGACGTGCACGTGCAGACTCACTTTCGGCTGCAATCGGTAGAGCTGTATGGAACTCAAACGGAGGAAGATTTCCTTTTACATACCCTCTTCCCTCTGGAAGTTGTCCAGGCACAGCACCTAAACGACCAACAGCATAATGGTAATCTCCACTATCAGCTAGCTGATAAGATATCGCATTGGGGAAGTTACTTTTTATCTTATCCATAATATCTGATACTCTATTAACGGTTAGAATAAAATAGATGCCCATACTTGCGCCTTCACGCATCAAAATTTCTGCTTTTTCATGTGCAAGTTCATATTGATTTTTAAAGCTTAAGTAACCATCAATAATAATCACAATCGCAGGAAGCTTTGATTTTGTTTCTTCACAATAGGAAAGTCTTGATTTAACCCCAATCTCAGCAAATAAACCTTTGCGATAACGGAGTTGCTCTTCTAGGAAGTGGAACAATCTACCAACCTTTTCTTCTTGGTCATCCTGAATGACATCTCCAACATGTGGAAGTAAAGCATAGTCTCTTAGCATGCGGCCAAAGTCTAATGCATAAATGTGCACATCATCCGGTGTTGTAGAATGAGTTAAGGAATATAACAAGGTTTGAATAAAGGTGGTTTTTCCAGTACCTGGCATACCAAATACGATCCAGTGCCCTGATTCAATATCTATATACAATGGGAATTGAGTTTGATTAGCAACATCATCCACAAGTCCTACCTTCGGATAAAGGATTTTTGTAGGCATGGAAGATAGCGGACTAAAATCACCATCTCCAAGCTCATCCAAAATAAGCTCACGAGGTAATGGCTCCAACCAAGGACCAGGCAATCTGTGTATCCCTCTCATTTGAGCTTGCTGTGCAATATGCTTAATTAGCACACCTAACTGCTTTTCTTCTAACCCATCATCATTACTTTTCTTCACAAGTTGAGGGGCAAGTGGATCTTTTAATTTCACCTTTGATCCATCCAGTTCAATTGTGTATAAATTAATATCATCACTGATTTGAGCTTGTCCAGGACGATATGGCGCACCACTCCATGCAAACTGCACAGCTTCAAACAATTCATTACTCCCCACCTGTAAATAACCTCGTCCAGGGTTAGTAATATAAGCGGCATCAGGAATTTTTAACATTTCTCTACTATCTGCTTCATCCTGTACACGTAGACATACACGATATCTGGAGTTACTCCAAATTTTATCATCCACGACTCCACCTGGCTTTTGTGTAGCTAGTAATAAGTGAACACCTAATGTACGGCCAATAGCAGCAATACTAACTAGCTCACTCATAAATTCAGGCTGATCCTTTTTAAGCTGCGCAAACTCGTCAATGACGATAAATAAATGAGGAAGTGGTTCCTTATCGCGCCATGCTGTTTTGTAATACTCATCAATATGCTGGACATTACCAGCTGCAACAAACAATTTTTGACGACGTTTTAGTTCTGCTTTTAAGGACACTTTAGAACGCTCTATCAAGCCTTCTTCTTCTAGATTCGTGATAGTAGCAATTACATGGGGTAAATCCGCGAACGTATTGGACATCCCACCACCCTTATAGTCAATTAACATAAGTGCTAAATCATGTGGGTGATATTGCACCGCAAGCGAAGCAATCATTGATTGAATTACTTCACTTTTACCTGAACCCGTCGTACCTGCCATCAAACCATGTGGTCCATGACCTTTTCTCTCAATTTTGTCATGAAGGTTTAAATATACTGGCTTGCTCCCCCCACGTACACCTACTGGGAATGGGAGTGTATTAGGATAACGATGTTCTTGCCATAGCTCTGTTATTTTAAGTTCGTTCGTGGTTTCAATATTAAAAAGTTGGAATAAAGTCAGTACATTAATAATTTCATCTGCCGCATGTGATTTTACCCGATAAGGGGCCATGCTTCTAGCAAAATGCTGTGCTTGGGTTAAGCTCATCACATCACTTTGAAAACGTTGAACATAGTTTGTTTTCTTTTTGCTATCTTCCTGTGATAAACCAGTTACACTCGTAGAACGCATAATACCTTCACCGTCTTTTAACTCCACGACAAGCTGACATTCCTTAGGTAACTCGTCTCGACTTTGAGCCATTACAAACGTACAAGTATCTACCATATGTGCTTGCTTAAGTAACAACGGTAAAATTGGCTCGTACTCTAGCATCTCAGCATGAGGAAGGAAAGTAACATAAAAAGGCAAACTACGTTCCCGCTTATTTTCTGTCCGCCACATTCTACGCTGGAGAATTGTAAACAATTGTTCAAGCATTGCGGCATGATCAGAGCCCTCTGTAAAAATACTTCTACGCTTCCTACCCTCATCCCAAATATGAGGAAGCCATCTTACCCAATCCCACATCGGATGCTGCATCCGATTTAAAAACACGGCAAGCTTAACCTCATCTGGAGAATGCCCTGTACAAATTTGTGTAATTACACTCCTACAGAAGCTTTGTATCTCCTCTTCTTCACCCACGATGCCAACAACGCGATAACGATCCAAATCCATCAATGCAGGAACGTTAGCAATGGTTGAAAAACGATCAGCTAATTCAATCGCCTTTGCAACTAAAGGGTCCTTATCTAATCCCTCTTGCTTGGGTGCCTTAATATCAAAACCACTTGGAACTGTTCCAATCCCTGTGCGAACAGCTAAAAAGTCATCATCTTGAGGAATACGCTCCCATATAGAGGCGGCACGATCCTTCAGCATTTGAATACAAAATTGAGGCTCCATATGGCTTCGATGCCAGTTAAGTACTTGCTCGTTTTTCCAAGCTTGCATTTGGGTACGTTTTTCATCAAGATGCTCATCATATTGTCTTGCTCTTTTCTTAAGTTTAGCTCGGTGTTTATTTTTTTGTTGAAAATGCACCAATACTGGAATGAAATATGACGCTACCATTGTGCACAATGAAATAATCTGTACTGTCGCATAGCGGCTATTACCAGTGCTACTATAGAAGGACATCATTGCTACTGAACCTGCAACTGTGACCATAATAGGCACCATAATCGATATTAAATTTAATGCAGGGGGTTCCGGTACAGAAGGAGGACGAATCAATTCTACTGTTTCATGAGCAGGGTCCTCTAAAATTCTAGGTGATCTTTTGTAATAAAAAAATGACACATCCATCACTCACTTCCAAAGTACATTAAACTATCATTTGAACTATCATTTGAACAATCATTAAACTGTCATAGAATTATTATGGTTTTACGCATTCCGCGGGAAAATAACCAGCTTTTGCTGCATCCTTTTTATGATCAAAAATTTCTACAGGCTGATACGGAACAGTACACCGTGATTGATAATAATACTTATAACCTGTTGCAGGATCGACTCCTCCATGGATCGATGATTTCTTAACAAGCCTCCCCCCACCAAATGCATAATTGTTATAAATCTGATCGCCTACTGGAATTCCTTGTATAAAGGCAAATATACCAACATCATTAATAGTATTAACCCACTCCTCTTCAGGAATGAGCGGCAGTTTAAAATTGTAATGTACCCCATAGTGGGTGTTGTACTCATTATGTTTATTAATATAGTAGGCTAAATCTTTCTGAATACTTTTTACAATGGTGCTTCTGCGCTGTGTTTCAAAATTGCTAGAATTTTTTAATAATGCAATATTGGTTGTATCTTTAATATCCTTTAAAAGTCCCTTTACCCACTTTTTACTGGTCGCATCATAAGCAAATAAATAGTCATCTAATGTAAAGTTAATACTATTGCCTTGTTCATCCGCAAAGGCATAAGGTTTCTTAGGTCCCCACATATGCTTATAATTCAGTTGTCCCTGTGCATCTCTATATTCCGTTACCGCATAAATATAGTATCCGTCATAATCAAGCACTAAAATAGCAGGTACATAACTCGCTAAAGCTCCTTGCCCTACGCGATTATGGGTAACATCAAAGCTCAAATATAACGTTCTAAAGAAAGCATCAATCGCCATGTCTTTATTGGCTTTCACATATTTAAAAGATTCATAGCTTGATTCATATTGCTGCATCTCATTTGAGCTTAGTGCAATTCCAGCATCCTGTACTGCTGTGCGAAGGGCAAATGTATATTCCCGATTCAATGTCTCAGCAACCTTAGCCTGAGAAGTATGGAAATCTAAAATCAAAAAAAATGGAATGAAAATACATACAAATAAAATTGCCCAATTAGTCATCCTCATTAATAATCATTCCCCCGTAAGGGATATACAGTGTTGTATTGCTCCCTGTATTGCCACCTGTAAAAAAGTCTCGTAAAATTGTTGCCATGGTACGATTAATATTTTTAACCTTTACTGTAAAAAAGTCACCTACTGACATTGGATCTGCTTTTATGCCTGAATAATTTGTGCCTATTGTCGGGTATCTGCCTGCTGAATTTTTGTCACTAGGAAAAAGAGCATTCATAATCTCTTCCGTATAATGTCCGTTAAAATAAATATCAAAGTTATTATCGAATGTTGAGCTCGGATTACTAGGGTCAGCATATAGCGGATTATATCTTTTATGCATATGCTCCATTTGCACATCATATTGATTTCCCGTTGCGCCAAGCTTACGATTAAATTCATTGTACATTTGTGGCGTAATATAGCCTTTAGTACGAACTGCATCAACAAACTCAGTCACAGCGCCATGAACGACTAACTCTGTTAATTCATCCTGACGCTGTGCCTGCTGATACAGAGGGTAACCAAACAATAAAACAACGGCAATTAGCACTGCGATGACTTTGGATAAGGAAAATTCCATTTGTCCACCTTCTAGGAAAAAACAATAGTTTGCAAAACACCTTTTTGATCACGTAAATAAGAAACTTTATACAGTCTCTTTAAATCAATGCCAGTTACATCTGTTGTTTCAATATCTAAATAACGATTAAAAACCTGAGCATCTACCTTAATATCTACATTTAATCTGTTAATTTGATAAATGCTCTGTAATACCTCAGCCCCTGTATAATACTCTTCTTGATTCACCTCAAGACTAGTATATATACGACGTTCTTCTAATTGAGAAGCTTTATAATAGACTTCCAGCGTCTTTTCTTGACTAGTTATACTTTGTACCGCAAAAATGCTAGCTACTACGAAAATAAAAATTTCCGCTGTGAGGAACCACATATTTTCTAAATTTTCGTTCATAATGTGCTCCTATTTAGTAGAATTACTGTTATTGTTGTTCAAAAATTATACCGCGAATCATACTATTTTGATCTCTGACAATAGTTGATTTAAATTTTCCACTAGGGTTAATATATTCTGGTTCAGATTGATTCTCAGCCTTAGTTAAAATTAAATTCTTTTTATCATCAGCATTACTGATTTGCCAATTATCTCCATTTTTACTGAACTCATTACCATAAAATGAAGTTGCTTTTTTTCCTGTTGTCACTCTAATCCCAAATTGTTCTAAATTCATATATTGTCTTACTGCATTCAACACCTGACTTCCAGATAATGTTGTATTGTTATACGTATTAAATTCTGTATCAGATAGCTGTGTAGTAATGGATGCCATCTTTGTTTGCCCTTGCTTGGCTGCATCTTGAGAAGATATTGTAATAATCACCACAATTGTTATTAACATGATGGTTAAAAAGATACCTGCTGCTACTCGAATACCAACGCCAGTATTTTCTTCCATACTTATTCATCTCCCTTAAATATTCATATTTTATAATTTAATTTTTAACCTCGTCCCTATAGCTTAAGTGATAAAACTTTATATGCTTTGCATTTGGATTGATAGCTGACCAAGCTGATTAAATGACATATATAGAAATGGAAATACTAAATATAATCCAATTAACAATGCAGCTGGTGTCCAGCCTATCAGTTTACCCCAAGAAACCTTTTTGCGGATAAGTCGCTCTAAGCGTTCCTTTTTTTGCTCGCTAAAATACTCACGTTCCATTTCCAAATCATCAAACGCTTCATGAATCGTAATTTTATCCACTGCTTGTCCTAGTCTTCTAACAATTCGCACAAAAGAATCAAAAGGCGCTTCAATCATCAAGTTACTTAGTGCTTCTTCAGACCCACTATCAAAGTTTAGCAAGCAGCGTTGTAATGCCGGTTTGAAAATAATACCGTAACGCTCCATCCATTCTAAAATCGTCTCTACTGAAATTCGTTCGAATTCTGATAAAATTGAAATAAGAACATGGAATTGATCAACTTCATTTTGCATTTCCAATGCACGCATACGTCTCTGAAATTGTAAAATCCATAGCGGCAAATAATAGCCAGTAACAGCTAGCGCAATTGCGAAAGCTAATTCATACCAGTTAAAATATTCGCCATTAATCTGTTTGATTTTCCCATCAATCCGATTAACTGTAGCAATGTGGGCGACATCGGTTAATGGAACCTCAGCATGTTGTCGAACATACTTACTAATAGCATCCCAGCTTGTATCTCCCTCCTTCTTTACCTCCTCCATTACCTTGTTATCAAACTCAGTTAGCTTGTTTGCTTCCTTAAGTTCTGCCTCATTCATATATCCAAGAATGCTAACCTGTTCCTTCGTTGGATTATGATAAACGTTATATACTGCCTGAAAATGAAGAAATACAGAGAGCACAATAACCGCTATAAATCCAGCTATACATACAAAAATTCGATGAATGTAAAACCACTCTATACGTAACGGTGAATTCGCCTCCTTAAGTAGCAAATTCATCCGATAATGCTTACTTGTTTGTACAGCAGGTACGATCTGATCAATAATCCACTTGACTGGCCGCCACGTATACACTTTTTTTTCCCATTGCCGCTTTGGCGCTTTTGGAACATATTTAGCTTCATCATTTTCAGCTAGCTTACGAATCAATACGTAACTAATAACAGAAATAGCATATATGCCAAGTCTGATTAGAAAACCAAGCTTACTCTGATAAAACTCTTTTGTAATCGGGAAATAATTTTCAGCCCAACGTACCAATGGAAATGAGATCAGAATCGGTGATAAAGCGATCATCGTCATCCCACCTAAGCGATAACGCAACTTTTGTCTGCGCATTAAGTCATATCTAATCTCTTGGACAAGCTTGTTAATAGAATTCAGGTAAATCGATCCTTTATTAATAGTTCGATCACCATACTCTAGGATTAGATGAGCGATACCCGAAAAAACCTTTAAATATCGATTGGGAGCTACTGCATAATAGCTTTCTAATTCTTTTTCAGGTTCATGTGAGATTAATATTTCATGAATACGCTCAACCTGTAGTTTAATTTCATGTGGTGAAGCTTCCGCAGCTTGATAAACGGCCTCATCTACCATTTTTAGCTCTTGATAACAATGTCGGTGATCCTCTAGAAATTGTGCAAATTGTTTTAAGAGCTTATCTTCGATTCGATTTACGAATATATCGATAATTAATTCATTTAAAACTAAAGCAGCCAAAATCCCAAAAAATACTGCCATCCAGCTTTGGCTTAATATACCTAATAAAATGATTGATCCACTAGCAAGACCTAATGACCAAAGTGTAATCCGTATTGTTTCTTTGCGAAGTGTAAATTCATCATACGTATTAACGGCAATTAAGCGTTTGCGAATTGTTAAAATTTGTTTTTTAAAGATAGGGACCTTGATAAGCTGAATATAACATTTTTGATAAAAAACCATTACCGCAGCAGGGACTTTTCGTTTAGTGCTTCCAATCGTCCACACACTGCCAAAATTTCTACGTCGCTTTCGCTCTTTTGCAATCATGTAGATTAAAAAAGAACCAGAGAGCAGGATTGCTGAACCACATAATAGCAATACCCATAACCACTTATCCATGGCGTTCACCCCAATACTGCTCTAAAAAGCCTTTAAATTGAATACGATCCTCTTCATTCATATTAAAAAGCATGGCCTCAATCTTTTGCTTAGAAATTGGCTTAGCAACAACATATTTGCCTTCACGATATTCAATAATATTGTGTGCAACCCAAACTCTACCATTACTTCGCCGATAGGCTTCCCTTTGTAGATGAATTAATGCATCTAGCTTATGCTCCAAAGTATCTCCTGCTGCAATATCTGCATCACCTTCAAGCAATGCGGATTCATAAGTAACAGGAATGATTTCTGTTATTCTTTCAATATATCGTCTACCATCCTGCTCTTTACGCATATGAATATCCCATTTTACTGCATTCACAACCTGCTCTTCTGCTATACGTTCATTTTGGAATACACCTGTTTTTAGCAAAGAGTTACGTAATGACCATATTAATTCCCTGACTGATGTTGCATGGTGTGTAAAAATCGTAAATAAGCTTGCTACCTGAGACATTTGGATCATCCAAGCCGCAACAGGATCTGTTGCAACCTCACCTAAAATGTTCACTGCACCATCTGTTTTTTTCTGTAGATCTAGACCAGCTTGCCCCGAAATCGTATCCGTTTCTCGAAATGCTAACGAGTTTCTTTCCGGATATAAACGCCTTAAATGAAGCTCAAAGGTCATTTCCTGAATACGCAATGTCAATGTAGCGTATATATATTTGACTGCCGCCATAATAAGCGAGGTTTTACCTGAACCCTGTGGGCCTGTAAAGGCGACAACTTGAGCCCCTTTCATTAAATACTTAATCATTTCACGGGGGATTTCCGCATTTTCTCCACTTGAAGGTGAAATTAATTTTTCCAGCGTCATATTAGGCAAATCAAACTTACGAACAAAAAAAGCCCAGCTTTCCGAAAATGGGGGTCTCACAACAACAACCCGAGAACCATCCTTCATTTCGTTGACAATAAATCCATTACTTTCAGTTAATTGCCCAGGATTGTTGTATTTATAAATGTTTTGACATACCCGCTTTAACTCAAGTTCTGTTTCAAAACTAAGGAAGGACAGATGAATGGATTTTCCTCGAAAAAATATCCATATGCTTTGGTGCCCGGCAAATCTAGATTGCTTCATGCCCTGCATTAATTCCATTTCGTCTTCAACAATTTGCATTGAAGCAGGAATGCCTGATACTCCACCCGATACACCATCAATTGCCATATCTCGAATTTCATCAATCACACCAAAACCCTTATATTTGGAATAAATACGCTGAACGATAATCATAAGCTTATCTCTAAATTCAAGTGTGTTATGTATTTCTTTGTTGTAAATTTTATCGATTTCTTCAGCAGTAATGACGTAGGAGTTTGTTGTACCTTCTTCAATATATGTTTTAGTCACATCAAGATTATATTTATCAATTAACTTTGTTAGGGCCTGAAAGCCATGTTGCTGTTTATAGTAATGTAGCAAAATATCAAATTTATCTCTGGAAGTTAACCGATCGGCATCATGAAACGGGATAATATAATCGATATTTTTTGCATTTAACTCATATTTACGCTCCAGCAAATCATAGATATATTGCTTTAAAAATATTTTTTCCTTAATGTCACCATTTGTTGCGTTTTTCATTGCATTGCGTAAATCAGCAACTACAGCTTGACGTCTTAAATATTCCTCGCCTGAAAAACCCATGTCTAATAAAGAATTATTTACGAATTCATTTATTGTAGTTTTGACATATTGTAAAATTTGGTCTAAATCATATCTTTCTAAATCGTCATTATTTCTAGGTTTATTGACATGTGGTTTACGTCTTAGTGTTACAAATAAAAACACTAAAAGTCCTACTAAAAGCAACATAATAATGAGAATATTAATACTATAGGGTACCCTCATTATTGTAGCCTTCTTTCTTCATATTGCTTCGGATTAAGTCCGACCTCTTCCAAGATTACATTAGAAATTTTTTGAACCTGACTAAAAAACTTAAAATTAAGATTTCCTTTCTGAATGTGTCGGTGTTTGATATAGAAGTTTTTAAGATCACCATCATTCATAGCATCTCTGTAGCCAGTATTATATGGAAGAGCTAATAATTTACCTTTGAATTTATATTTAGAAGCAATATTTCTTAGTTTATATTTCGACTCCTCATCATATTGTCCCAGTAAAACAAGGTGCGGAATACGGGATAACGACTCTGGCTTGAATTGCTGTTTAAAATATTTATCCAATATGTTTATATTTTGATTTAAGCAAACGACGACTAAATCTGAGGTTTCAATCGTTTCTAACGCAAGCTTACTGCCAAGACCACTATGGACGTCTAGTAATACCATCTCATAATATTGTTGTGCTGTATCAAAAATAATATTAAGAGCATCGTTAGAATTTTCAAATTGAAGCTTATCTAATCTTTTTGTTCCTTCTAAGAGATCAAAACCTTGATCTAAAATTAATGCATGGTTTTTTATCGTGTCGCGTTCCAGCTTATTACTTCGAACTGCTCTTTCTAATGCATCAATACCTGTTCCAGAAAACTCATGAATTTGTCTATTATACGGATTGATTGCTTTAAAAAAGCATTGTTCTAACGTAGTATCCGCCATTTGAGGTTGTGACAATAAAATTCTCATTTGATACTCAAACCCAAGCCACGCTGCTATTGCCGCAGTATTACTCGTTGTACCTAAGCCATGCTGAACGCCCCAAAAAGATACCTTAGCCATAAAATCATCTCCTTTCTAGCTGTCTCCACCACTGGCGAACATCATTGAAGTTTAAATCAACAAGTGAAGCAGCTAATTGGATCAATACTTTCTTGTATTCCTTAGATAATCTAGATACATCGAGTTTTGCTCTTCCTTGATTGTTGATTCTAGCTGTAATATCTCGTTCATCTGGATAATAAACCAATGTATCCGACCATGTAATCGGAAGCTTTTCATAAACAGTATCTAAATAATCTTCATGAAATGTTTGTCCTGCCTCACAAATCAATCTAGTAAATGGAATTTGATCCTCTATTTTTTCCCCATCAAATAAGGCTTCAAGTAATACTAGATTTCTTTGAATTTCCCTATTATCATAGGTTGTTACTAGCACATAATGATTCACACCATACCATTCATTGATAGATTTAGAATCATCAAGATCAATAAAAATGTAATCGTAACTCTCATCTGTATTTGCAATTATCTCTTCTAATTGATTTTTATCCGCTACACGCTCAGTAATATCAAATAAATCATGTTGATTAATACTTGCGTCCATCTCTAATCTCGGAAAGGTATGTTCATAGTTATGATGCTTAGTAGCATCTACTAGTAAAACCTTAAATTTTAAAGCTACAAGGTTAGAAATATAAAACAATAAATCTGTTTTATCGGTCATACCTATAAATAAAATTTGTTTCATACTGCACCTTCCTAGTTTCACCTTTATCTCTTTATCTATTTTTATTTATGATCTTTAAAAATGTTATCAGGGTTTGGTTTTACTTCATTTTGATTCGAATTAAATAACGAGTTTTGCTCAGAAGTATTATTTTGCTGCTCTCCGTTATAATTACTTACCCCAGCATTATTTTGTTCCTCTGCAGTTTTACCACTTAAATACTTTTGTCTTTCTTCATCTGTCATCGATTTCATGTCACTCTCAAGCTTTTCTCTTGCTTTTTTTTCTAAATACATTGTTGCAACATTGACTATATTAGGATCACTAGAGATAAGCTCCTGCACCTTCAGATTAGGTGGATATGTGATGATAGCTTGTGTTTGTAAATAAGGTTCAACATAACTTAATGCGTAAATAGTTGCATCTTGAAGATAAGCATCAACAATAGCACTTGACATAGTCAATATTTCTTTTTCATTCATGTGATACCAAATCGTTTGGTTATTCAAATCCTCAACCTTTTTCTTGGATAATACGATAAAGTCTTGACCTGTAGGAAACTTAATCCGAACATCAACAAAATCATTTTTAAATAGCTTCATCGGAAGCTGGATGAGTCTAAACTCCTGATTCCGCAAATCATCAGGGGTAATTCCCTCTTCATACAACATATTTTTTGTAACCAAAGCATTTTTATCTAGATCGATTTTCATATATTTACCAACCGCGTCTTGCAGGTTTGCAAAGTTTTTTGGGACAGCTACCTTAGGTAGTGAAACGGTAACTAAATCCTGTTCTTTTAAAATTTCTCCTGCCCGATAATCTGCATTCAAGACTGTAACAGTCTCTTTTTCCTGATTTAATTGCTTCTCAGCAACAGATAGCTTATTTTCTAATTCAACAATATTCATTTCATATTTACTTTGTAGTTTACTAACGTATAAATACCCGCCTCCTAAAGTTAAAAGTAGAACAATAGTCCCGCCGATTGCCCCCGCTAACAGCAATTGCTTTTGCCGCAGCCGTATTTTTGACATGAATAAATCTCCTCTCACTCAAAAAAAACTACTAATTACCTATTGATTTCTATATTTAGGAAAATTATAGCATATAATAATATTGAAAAATATACATTTATATATTTTTTTGTATTTTTAGTTCTTTTTTAGATTAATTTTGAAAGTTTTTATCAAAAAATGACTCTTAACTCAAAATGCAATTTATATTAAACTGAAAAAGAAATTTATTCTAATAGTTTCTTGTTACTTTTGAATTAGTTTCTTATTACTTTAAAACTAGCAATATAGTTAAAATAATAATTACAATAACGCAACCACCAATAACTCCATAAATCCAACCTTTATTTTGTTGCGACCTTTTTTTGATACCTAAATAAGGCTTCATAATTTTGGAAAGCATTGAATCGCTATCACCTTGTGTTCGATAAGGATCTGCATGGGCTGGAATCGAAAACACTAAATTACCTGGCAACAATTTACGAATATCATTCACACTCTGACTGCCAATAAAAGGGATACAATAAAACCAGTTAGATTGATCAAGCTTTTGATATTTTTCTCGAAATCTTCTAATCTTATTTTGCCTCCACTCACTTCCTCCACCTAAAATAAACTGAGCATTTGCTCTAAAAAACTCCTCGCTCCAATCGCTTTCTTCACAGCCACCGATATCTAAAATCAAGTAATCATACCCCTTAGCAATTAATGCACTCATATCTTTGTCATGATTACTTTTATAATAAGTAACTCCATTTATGCTAAATTGGGTTGTAGGATTGTTATAGTCCTTGATCCCTTCATAAGCATTTTCAACCTGTGCGAAATCATTAGAGCCATTTGCCTCTACTAAAGCAACTGTATAACCTTTGCGGTTTAAATAATTAGCAATCATAATACTAAAATGTGTACAGCCAAGCTTCGTTTCGACTCCCATTACAGCCACTACAATCGTGCCAATAATGCGCTCCTGTACTAAAATTTTTTCTTGGAAAGGAAGATCCGGCAACTCCAAGTTCATTGCGTCTGTTGAATCATTATGACTATTACCTTGAATTTTAGAAGTATAGCGATAAATCTTATCTTGGATGCGATCCATTTCTATGTTACTTTCATCTGGATCTTTTTCCTTTTCAGGTAAAGGCTGACCTTGCTGTGTGTTTTGTGGCAATAGCGTTGTTAATGCTTTAGATACCGCTTTAATTGAAGTACCTGGCTCTGTACTAATAACTTTAATGCCTTGCTCTCCTAATTGGCGCACAAAGCCATCTTCGTTATGTCGATCTAAGGCTATAACAATAATAGGTGTATCATAGCGAAGTAGTCGATATTGGCGGATTCCTTCTAAAATAAATGCAGTTTCCGCACAATCCAAATCTAATATAAATGCCTCCACATGGATTTTAGCGACAGATAAGCAATGCTCAAGAAACTCTCCACCTTCAAATCTCCCTGTCTTCTCATAGCTAATATCAGCACTACCGATCGCTTTACGTACCTCTTGAACCGACCTGTTAGTAACAATAATTGCGTTCATGCCTACACCTCATCAATTTAAAATTCGACTATGATCAATATCAAAAATTTTATCCAATCCATTTTCTTTCATTCTCATAGCACCCTCTCTAGCTCTTTGTAAAAGATCATCAAGTGTTGCTCCATTTTCAATTTCCATGTAGCCAGTTGCAATCTGATTATGAATTTCGGCTTCAATATTTAATTTCAAGGAATCACATAAGTTAGGTAGCTCCATCGCAGCCTTGGTTACTAATAAAGCAACTCCCTCCTGCTCATAACGACAGGCTATACCATAGCGATCACAATATTTAAGCACAACCGGTCCAATTACCCCGAATCGATCATCTACAGGCATACCTGCATTTTTTTCTTGTGAAAAGTCAATTAAAAGATAAATGACGCCATAGGCATGTCCACGTTGCAAAAGCTGCTGTGACTGCTGAAAAAAATGTTTGCGTGTGTATAATCCCGTTACATCATCACGCGTTGAAGTATAAGCTGCCGCCTGCATAATATGAATGACTCTCTCAAAAAGTTGCATGCAGATCATATAAAATGCCATTACCATAAACAATAGACTCAGCATTAACAATAAGTTTAAATTTACCATCGTAGCTGCTGTATAAGCACCCAAACTAATTATGTAGAATACTAGTGATAGTGAATGTTTATGTGATAAGCCTTCATCAGCAAGCAGCTTGAATTTTGAATATAAAGTCACTCCACTTACAATAAACAGCAATAGCAAAGCAGGCATCGATGGAGGTAGAAACAAGGAAACTGCTGCCACAACTAACGTGCATCCCGTTCCAGCCAAATAAACGTATAACTTATCATTTCTTTTTGTATGTAACAAACGGAATAATGCAATTTGGATGACTATAAAGCCACATGTATTTAGCGATAAGAAAAACAAATAAAATGAACTAAATTTATCTGGAATGAGGACTTGACCGAGCACAGCTAATGTCGCTAAGCTTACTCCTGCAAATAAACCACTATACAGTTGTGTTTTCCACCGCATGTACATCATTCCACACATACCTAATAACACTAGAACAACTACTAATGTGGCACCATAAAGCAACCACGTTACATCCATCATGATCTTTTCCACCTTCTATTAGAATTAAATTATGTGTAATACTGTAATACATTTTAAAAAACAACTTAAAAAGGCAGGGATAGCAAGTGTCGCTCACTATTCCTGCGTTAATTTTATGCGAAATCAGTGATGTCGAATCTAAGATGACTGTTCAATTTAGATGTGTATGTAACCCTTTTGACCTATTTAAGTAAGTTGATTTAAGTTATGAACTCTCAGAAAATCGGGATAAGACCTAAGAATCATATAAGTAGGAAAATTATAACACTAATTCTCTGCGGATTTTGTCGAATTATGTAGATGGAGGTATAATTTTTTGTAATTTCTAAGAACTTTCATAAAATACTAAGATATTACTATTATTTTGTATATATTTGTAATCCTATTTATAGGAGAATACAACTAAAAACAAGTCGGGACGCATAACTATTCGCGCCTCCGACTTGTTTTATATATATAACTATTACTCTATCACCAAAATCTGTGGGGAAGCTTTCGCTACCACTCTTGAGGAAGCCCAAGAGCCAAGCCCTGCCGAAATCAAAGTCACACTAGCAAAAGCAATAATACCTCCCCAATTGAGTATTAAAGGAATTTCGGCAATACCATAATCATAGAGTATACTTCCGAGAATAATGGGTAGCAAATAAACGCCTACAATAATCCCTATAACCGCCCCGATAGATGAAAGGCTTACGATCCCTAAAGTGACTGACAATCGAATTTTAGTTGAAGTTAGTCCTAAAGATTTGTATATGCCATAGGTTTTACTCTCTTTCCTGATGTTAATCCGACTAATACTGAACACAATAATAATCGTAACTCCAGTAAATAGCAGTCCCATAATACTCATTGGCAGGATTAATAATGCAAACGCTTGTTTATATACTGCTTCTAATAACGTTTGCTGCGTAACTGCTGATGCTGAATCCTTATATTTCTCATTGATTTCATTTACAACCTGGTCAATGTCTTGATGATTTTGTAAATTAATAAAAGCTGCAATAAATCGATTATAATCAGGGTGAATGACTTGGATTACATCCACTGCAACTCTTGCTGAATATGACATATTTGCTATAGACTGATAAATTCCAGTAACCGTTAGTGTTTGCTTGTATCCCTCGATATAGACTTCTACAACATCTCCTACCTCTTTGTTTAATTGTTTAGCTACATTGAATCCTATGGCAATTTCATTTTTATTATGGGGATTCCTCCCTCTTATTGTGGTAAATCCAATCTCTTCATAATTTCCATCCAAAATATCTATCTGAAAATTCATGGTTTGGCCAGTTGAATTTTCAGAGCTCAAATTCCTTTCTGGAGCAACAACACCATTTACATACCCAGCCCAGCCTATATTTTTTATTCTAGGATCAGACAATACCATTTGATCAAACTCAGTTCGAGAGAAGGCTTCCTTGTCAGTAATTTGTAGTGAAATATCGGATGAGTCATATCCCCATAATGGAGATGTCTGCTTTATAGCACTAATACTATGCAATAAAACAAATCCTAACACCAGCACAGCTGACACAATGGTAGCTAGAAATATCATGAGAATCGATGCTTTTCTATTCTTCAATATATTTCTTAGCCCAATAACAATTGTGAGCGGAGTCCTTTCGAAAGAAATTATTTTGTTTGCTTTTCCAGCTAACCGCTTTGCTAAAATGCTATTGTCACTTTCGGACATACCATATCGAATAGCTTGCATAGGCTGTACCAGCCGAGCCTTATTCGAATAAAACAGCACACACAATAAGACGAGGATAAGAACAACGCTCCCGACTGCTACTGCTATAAGGTTCCCTTGTAGAGTATTCCCCATAGCTCCCGTCTTCAGCGATGAAAGTGCACTTTCTACGATAAATCTAGATAACCAATGACTTACCACTATTCCAGGTATAATCGCGATGATGGCGATCCATGCATATTGTACTAAATAGACCCCCATTAATCTCTTAGAAGATAACCCTAATGCTTTGATCACACCAATCTTTTTATAGTTAGACAAGATATCATCTGAAATTGTAAATCCAATCGTAAATAAAGCTACAAGCATCATCACAATGCCTAGAAAAATCATAATAAATCCAATCACTTTGTTCATAATTAGATAAAAAGAAGACATGCTTTCAAAATTCATTTTTGACTCAAGGTAAGGAATACCCATGTCTTGCTCAAATCGTTCCCAATAGCTTGAACTAACAGTATAATCGTCAAATCTAAGACCTAACATATACTCATCTTTGCTCTGTGTGTTATGAAATTGTTCAATATAATCCTGCTGATTCATCCATATACGTACAGATGTGGGAAAGGGAGCTCCGAAGGGCATATCCACAACAACAGCAGATACTTCCAATTCAATTTGTTTCTCACCTAATGTAAACCCAAGTGTATCTTCTACTGAAATATCATATAAATAGGCAATAGATGTGGGAAGCCACACCTTACCTCTTTCTGGCTTCAAACTTTCTTGTCCTTGTGCAAATAAAAGCTCATCCACAACATAAGGACGATTAGGCGTATTCATCATATATATAGTTAAGCTTGAAAGTCTTTCTGATGATACATTATTCCCCTGAACCGTCACTCCTGATAAAGTTCTAAAAGGGATTAATTGTGTTGATGTAACCCCTCGTTGTTCATTCCACCAACTTTTTACCTTTTGCGGATCGTGTAGCTCTCCTCCTAAAGTCAACATTTCATGAGAGCCATGTGTTTTATTGTGCATATCAGTAAATAAATTATTTGTATTTAATATAACCGTTACTGATGTAGCAAGGAGTAGTGTCGATAAGAAGATGAGTAAGCCAATCAATCCATTATGTATCTTCTTTCTTCTTAAATTCGCTAAGCAAAGAGAGTAAACTGCATACATTAGCATCTACTCCTTTCCTGAAACGTAAGAAAATATGATTGCTTCTCTATCTTGAACATCAGTTCTATTAAATTTATCAAACTCTAGCACATCCGCTATTTTTCCATCTTTTATTAAAATCAGACGATCAGCTCGGCAAGCCGCTTTAATGTCATGGGTTACCATAACTACAGATTGGCCCTTACGATTCATATCCGTTAAAATATCTAGTACAGCAACGCCTTGATCATAATTCAAGCTGCCTGTCGGCTCATCAGCAAAAATAACATCAGGAGAATTGATTAACGCTCTGGCAATTGCCGCTCTTTGTTGTTGCCCACCAGAAGTTTGAGAGGGTAAACGATCCTGCTGGCTCTCTATTTCCATAGCTTTCATTAAGGAAAGCGCATTAAGCTTCACTTCATTTTTGGGCTGTCCCGCAATATATCCTGGCAATGCGATATTTTCAAACAAAGTGAGATCAGGTACAAGATTAATACTTTGATAAACATATCCGATTCTATTGGTCCTAAATTCTGCTAGTTGCTTCTCTTTGTAGCTATCAATACGTTGTCCATTAAAATAAACTTCTCCAACCGTTACAGAATCAAGTCCACTTAACATATATAACAATGTGGACTTACCGGACCCTGAATTCCCCATAATAACGGTAAAGTCCCCTTCATAAATCTCTAAATCTAGATTTCTGATGGCATGAAATTGTTCACTTCCAGTGGAATAAGTTTTGCAAAGGTTTTTGGCTTGGATAATGACTTTCTTTAACAAATGTGAACCCTCCTGAAATTAAGTCGTATTCTCATTGTAAAGGGCACTTATGTATAAAAAATGATTTAAATATTAATAAAGTATTACAGCGATAACTAGCATAACGGGATCGTAAAATGAAATACCGTGCCTTTGCCTTGAATACTTTTGAAAGAAATGGTACCATGGTGTGCTTCAACAATATGTTTACAAATGGAGAGGCCTAGTCCAGATCCTTCATTTCGTGTATCATTATTATTCAATTTCCCTTTAAAATAACGATCAAAAACGAAAGGCATATCTTGAGGCAGCATACCTTTACCTGTATCCTCTATCATTATTTTCAGATGCCCCTGTTCTACCACTATATCAACACGTATAAAATCCCCCACTGATGTATGTTTCAACGCATTTGTAACGAGATTAGAAATCACCTGCTCCAATCGATTAGCATCCGCAAGGATTAACACATCGGGAATGTCTGATGGCCCCACGAAAGAAACGCCTAACGTACCAACATAATGGCCAATCGGCTGTAAAATCTTATGCATAAGCTCTCGACTATACTGCTCCGTAAGGGTCACTGAAATTTGCCCTAATTCTTTTAAGGCGTGCAAGAGTAGATCCTCTGTCAATCTCGTCATTTTATCTGTATTCGTATGCATAACCTCAACATATTCCATAACCTCTGACATATCTGAGCAAACCCCTTCACGTAGGGCTTCAATGTATGCGTTCAGCGTAGTTAGTGGTGTCTTTATTTCATGGGAGATATTCGAAATTAGTTCCTTCTGCGCTTGCTGCTGTTCATCTCTTTGAACACTATGATGCAAAATTTCCATTCTCATTTGATCAAACATCGCATAAACCTCACCAATTTCATCCATAGAATGAGATGTGATTTTTTGCTCGTAGTTCCCTTTAATTATAGCTTCGGAGTAATCTTTTAAATGACGAATGGGCTGAATAATATCCCTTTTAAATTTTTTTCTAAGAAGAAACAGGAGTCCACAAAGAATGAACAATACTGAAGTCATCATTATAAATAAAAAAAGAGCTGTAGCGTGGGATTTCTCAACAAAGACACGACTTGTAGGCAACACAAAAATAGCATTTCCAACTTGATTTTGAGATGCCTCATCTACCACAGGAAAAGCGATGCTATACGTATCCTTATTAATTTTTGCATGATATAAATCATAATGAACTGACGACTTTAAATCGATTTGATGGGTGGAGTTGTTGGGTGAGGAATTGAATATAATTCGGCCATCCAGTGCCGCATAAACTAAACTTACTTGGTAATCTTGAGACATGGCTTGAAGGATTTCTTGTATTTTAGGATCTGTATCAATCTCGTGATTAAATTTTTCCAGAAAAAGCATAATCTCACTCACTTGGATTCTTACCTTATTAACTACAGGTTGAGAGCTAAACTCGCTTTCACTTCTATAGTTTTCCCACAGTAAGCCTGCCCCACATCCAATCATGATGAATAGACAAATAAAAGTGACAATATACCATTTTCTTAACCAATCATTTAAATACATAGAGTGCTCCAATCCTTCGTGTTATTCATCGAAGCTGAATTTATAACCAATACCCCAGACTGTTTTAATATACCTAGGATTGGATGGATCAACCTCTAACTTTTCTCGTATTCTTCGAACATAAACAGTTATCGTGCTTTCATCACCATATGTAGTGTAGCCCCATACCGCATCCAAAAGCTGACTTTTAGAAAACACTTGATTACTATGTTTGGATAGAAAAAATAGCAGCTCTAGTTCTTTTGCAGATAGCGAGATTTCAATACCATTCTTCGTTACCTTATATCCCTTTTTATCGATAGACAAGTCTCCAAAGTTTACAATGTCTTCATGTTCATTTTGTTTTGACTTTGGACCTATCATGCTTTCAACTCTACGCAAATTGGATTTAATTCTTGCTAACAATTCACTTAATGAAAATGGCTTCGTCATATAGTCATCGGCACCAAATCCAAGTCCAAGTACTTTGTCTGTATCGCTACCGCGAGCACTTAAAATAAGAATAGGGACATTATTGTTCTCTCTAATTTGGCGACATAAATCAATACCATCAACATCAGGGAGCATAATATCAAGAATAATAAAATCTGGTTGTAGCAAATTAATCAAACCCAAAGCTTCTTTTCCATTTGTAGTTATGGTTGCGTCATATCCGTTTTTATTAACATAATCTCTAATAATTCGGGCAATATCTTGTTCATCTTCAATAATAAGAATTTTCTTAAGTTGATTCATTTCTTATTCTCCTGAGATTGGGTTTTTGTTAATTGAGATTTTAATTCTTTTATATATTCTTCATAAATGGCTGTACTCCTCTGGGAATCTTAATATCGGATTTTATGTGTTACCTCTCTCATAAATGATGTCACAGCATAACAATTCTCTATATCTTCCTCGTCCAACATTGCCCAATAATATATAGTATTTTTATGTATATCAAGATCCTGGAGAAGAAGAGATTGGATCGAGCTATTCCATTTGTCTTCTGTCTTTCCTTCTACTATTGCATCATTTAGTGATGAAATAATAATAATCATCAAAGCAAATTTCTCATCATGGTTTAATTCAATATGTTTATAAGCATATAAAAACTCATTAATTCTTGAAGGATCAGACACTTCATATTCCCAATCTTGTGAAAATTCATCAGGAGGAGGTAATTTGATTTTTTGCACTAGACCTTCAATAGCACTTTTAGTAACATACTTTGGGGATACATTCTCCATGGATTGTTCTCCTTTTTATTATTTCCCTACACCAGATGGATGAAAACTGCTGGATGGAAAGCCATTCTTAATCCTAAGCCCTTAATCAGCTTTAAATATCACTCTAGCTACATAAGGTTTTCCAATTAGACATAGACCCGCTTGACTTTACCTTCAACATCTTACTACGGCAGCACTTTGTTTAGTTCGCTTGCAACGTAGATGTAGACTGAGACAAAGATTAATACCAGTATTTAGCCTCCATAAGGGACCAACATTTTACAAAAATCCTCAAAATTGATAGCTATATCAAATAAAGATTCATTTATATCCTCTAAAGCTAATTCATATGAAAAGTATACTATTTTAGGCTCTTTATCATCAGATTCATAGTACAAACAAATAAGATCGTCATATTCTGTTACTGCTATAGGTATAGTATCGTAGTCTAATAAATCACCATGAAGTCTTTTTTCAGAAGATATGTTCTCTTCGCCCTCATGACCTAAAAATTTATTAATCATAATAATTTCATCTTTCAAAACTAATCTACATCTTGTATCTTTTAAAGGATTGGTCATAAGGAAAGATTTCAGGCTTTCAGGGAGAATGATACTTAGTTCGGTTTCAATTGACTTTATATTATTCATGCTTAATCACCTTTATATTAAGGAAGTTTGGGGATTCCATTGTTTTTCAGTAACGTCGTCTAAATTAATAAAAATATGATGGCTACCCATAGGAGTATCTCTGATACTAATATTAAATCACATTCTTTAACATATTTAATCATATTTTGTTTTAAATTATATTCCACTTGATTAGGGAATAGTATTGTGTTCAGTTTTAGAAGCGTTTGAGCCAACCTCTGAATATAAATATTCATTATTTTTTTGGAATCAAAACTTAATAAAGGAAAATCTTCTATAAACAGTATTGATTTAGAAACTAAGAGAAAAAATGAATATAATCATAAAAATAGATCAATTATGGTGGTACCTAACCATAATTGATCTGTGTTTTAGCATTTTGTCTACTATAGTAGATAAGAGATATTAAACTTAGTTATCCAATCAATAAATAGCTGTTCATTTAATAAATTTGGGCATACTAATCTACTATAATTAATAAAAGTTCTTAATATTTGTTCAAACATTTTTTTTACAGTTGACTTATCCATGATTATACATGATGGTTTGGGTAAAAAACCTGGTATTAAACTTTTACACTCTAATAGTAAATTTCCATCACCTTTATCGCTTATAATTATTTCCCTCATTACACCTTGCTCATAAAAACCTAAGATACAATTGTATTGGTTGTTATTAAAATTTTGAATAATTTTTGGCAATTCTTCAATAACTGATGGTAGATCAAATTCACAGTCTACAGGCCATCTTTCGCTTCCGAAACCTTCAACAATAAATTCAATACTCCTAGTTTGATGAAGATATTTACAGATATCAAATAATACACTCGATTCGTTATCCAGCTCATAATCATAATTCGGCTGCTCAATTATCATATTTTTAATTTCTTTTTTACTCTTTAAATACATTGTAAACATTATTATATCTCCTGTTATCTAACAATTGTAGATTTCATTTTAAAACAAATGTATCGCTTACAGGGTATGCAGTTTTTATTTTACCTGTTTTTGAATTAGGAATAATAACGGCTCTTTCTGCTGGTATTATATCCCACGATGGCTTTATTATTTGACCCAATCCCTGTGGAATATTTACTATAGTTGGCTTATCAATTTTACCATGTGAATTTAAAAAATCAGCAACTATTTCATTATTAAGCCATTGTCCTTGTTCTGTCATATTCCCTAATTCATTTACTGTTCTTGCTCGTCCTTTTAATGATTCTAGATTCTTTTTCCCCATGCCATGTGTATCAAAAGTATGACCAAAGTTAGGTTTACTTTTCCAATTTACCTCTCCGTTATTTCCTGATAACCATCCTGCATTACCAGACCCCACACTGTTACTCTTAACCATCTGCTTCTCCAGCCCCAACGGATCCACATACGACACTGGATCGCCATTGACATAAGCATAGCGGTTAAGTGTCTGCCCTTCCCAAATGTCTCCCTTTAGCACATCTCGGTTTAAGAAGCGTTTGAGTTCTGGATGGTAATACCTTGCTCGCATATAGTATAAACCATTAGCATCATGCATGACACCATCTCGGCCATTGTATTGAAATGGTTGGTGGGTACTCCTTCATGCGCTAATACTTCGCCATAAAAATAACTACACCCCATTGTTAGTTAAACCTAATAGTTGTGGTGTAGTTATTTGATACTATATATACTTTTTTTTAATCTGTGTCTTTCCAAACACATTGTCCATTAGTTAAATAAATTGCACTTGGTGGATCAACATATAAAGAAACCTCAGTTAATTTACCCTTTTTTTCCGTTAACAATTTATATAAACTATCATCTTTATTCTTTTTCAACACTAATATTAAGGAATCTTATTCCATGCATATCATCCTTTTTAATACTATAATGGTTCTGATGACACATTATGTGCTCCGTCTTTTCCGTAATGAATCAATCCTCTATTAGTTTCAATATATCTACCAGCATCACGATCACGGTATTTTCCAATTGGTTGACCAAAATCTACTCTTTCTTTATTACCGTTTCCTAGGATTCTTCCTTTCCTGCAAAATCATCAAGTAATCCCTAGGCTGTTTTATTATCCCCATAGAGAATACTCTTATTTTCTCCATTTGCTAATTCCTGATTATAATTCGGAGTATTTAGAATGTGTTTTTCTTGAGCACCTGCTTTTACTTTAACTGGGTTTGAGTCTATAAATTTAACCATTAATAATGTATAGATTAAAACTTCTTACCAGTATTACATTGATTATAACTTACTGTTGGTTAAATAATGAGTTAATTCGTCACCTCACTTCTAAGATAAGAAACCTTAAAAGAAACGATGCGAATTAAGTTGATATTCCTTAGGATTCAAAAGTCATTTTTTCAGGAAATACACCGCCCTCTTTAACTAAACATCTCGCCATTCTTTGAGCCGCTCTATCAAAGTAAAATTTATTTGAATGATTTGGATTGTTAATCGGTTCTAGTTCAGCAAACATTCTAGTTTCTTTGTTTAATTGAATCTTTCCCATTATTTCTTTTTTGGGACCAAATCTATAAATCACAACTGATTCATCTTCATAGTCTTTCAAGAGTAATACAAAAGCTCCCATTTATAATCCCCCTAATCTTCTATCTCCCACGGACGACCCGACCTGACAGCAGCATCGTGAGCCGTTTCATAATTTGTCTTAAATATACCTTCAAACTTTGATTCAAACAATTCATGATTCAATAAATCAATATCTTTCGTATTGTAATTTCCTTGTTGCAATCTAGTCCATGCTTGTGCAATTTCATAATCAGGATCAAATCTTCCATTACCACTTGATTTGATATGCTCATTATTAAATACATGATCTTTGATTCTTTGTATTCGGGCTTCTGTAATTCCTGTATTCTTTGAAATCCTCTGAACATCTAAGGTTGATACTCTTATTCTATCATACATTTTTGATGCTTCAGCCTCTTGACGGAAGTATTCATTTACTGAGAGGTTACTGCGACCTCCAGTCTGAATCCCCCCAGACCCCACACTATTACTCTTAACCATCTGCTTCTCCAGCCCCAACGGATCCACATACGACACTGGATCGCCATTGACATAAGCATAGCGGTTAAGTGTCTGTCCTTCCAACATGTCTCCCTTTAGCACATCTCGGTTTAAGAAGCGTTTGAGTTCTGGATGGTAATACCTTGCTCGCATATAGTATAAACCATTGGCATCATGCATGACACCGTCTCGACCATTGTATTGAAATGGTTGGTGGGTGCTTCCCTCATGCGCTAACACTTCACCATAATAGCCATAACTATAGCGATCAGTTATTTTTCCTTGCTCATCCGTCAGGAAGGTGGTGCTTCCACGTATGTCACTATGGTAACTCTGATATTGTCCTGTTGCACCATCTTCTCGTCCAATCAGACCTAGACCATATACATAATAAGCGATAACTTTACCTTCACCATCTTGCTCCATCAGCACTTTGCTTAATTCGCTTGAATCATCCACAACATACCGAGTTACTTTGCCTTTCCAGACTGTCTCAATACGTTCATTACGCCAGTTGTAGCGGTATTTCATTCGTCCACTTTTGATGAGGCGGTTACGAGCATCGTAGGTGTAGGCTGCCATCTTTTCACCATCTGTGATGTACAGCAGGTTACCGTCTGCATCTAACTCTGTAGGGTAAATCCCTATTGATTTTAAGCGGTTGTCAGCACTATAGCTAAAGGACTGAGCTTTCTCTGTATTAAATTGCACCCGTCCAACTTGCTGCACCCGTTGCTCTTGTTGTTCCTGTTCTCTTTGGTTCTCCTGTTGCCCACGTTTCTCTTGTTGGTCTTGACTCTCTCGTTGCTCTTGGTTCCCCTTTTTCTCTTGCTTCGTTAAATTCCCACCAAGATCATAACGATAGTACGTAATTGTTCCTTGATTTGCCCCACTCACCAAACGGCGAAGCTGATCATACGTATATTGCTTATTTTGCTCTCGGACAATTTGCCCAACTTCGTTATACTCATATTTTAAATCTTGGAGCATAATCCCCTGGGCGTTAGCATCCTGCTGACGCAACAGCTGTCCAAGTAAATCATAGCTACGCTGCTCACACGTTCCATTTGGACGCTTAGTTTCGATCAGTCTACCCCTGGTATCGTAGCGATACCGAGTTAATCGTCCTGCCCAGTCCTTAACCTCAGTTAATTCCCCTGCTAGATTATATCTATACTCTACTACTTTTCCATCTGGATAAGTTAATGCGGTAAGGTTGCCTGCTTTATCATATTGATAGCCAATCCGATTACCCCATACATCCCATTGTTCAACCAATCTGCCTGCTAAATCATAGCTACGACGTATTTCCTGCTCGCATTCTTTTCCAACAATCCAGCGACCAGCTTCATCGTACTCAAGCTCTACCTGTCCAACCTCATCTACTACATGAGTAAGCTGTCCCGCAAGATCATAGTTATAGTCCTGCTGCTGACCACGCGCATTTTCCTTAGAGGTTAACCAACCTCGTTCATCATAAGTATACTTGTGCGAAAATCCTGAGCTATTTGTTTCTTCTAATAAGTTACCAGTACGATCATAGTTTAGGTAGGTTTCATTGCCATTGGCATCCCTATACATTGTAACCCGATTTTCCGCATCATAATGCTGGACAACTCTTGCTTCCTTCTTATCCTCACTTTCTGCCTCTATTGTATCCTTTGCATCTACACCCAATAAAGACTGAGGTGATAAGCCCTGAACAACCTCCTGCAAACGAGCGGCAGCATCATAGTGATAGGTCGTTTTTACTCCGTCCGCTTCTATTTGCTCTACTTGTTGGTATAATGCGTTAAATCGTTTTTGTGTTGTATGACCTAATGCATTCGTAATCGCAATCGGCTGACCATTGGCATTATAGGTTAGTTTCTGGACAATCTGTCCCTCGTGATCCTTAACTGCTTCTAATCGTCCTGTAGGATCGTAATGATAGCTTATTGTTCTTTCAAGTGGATCAACTACCTTCGTTACATAGCCTAACTCGTTATAATGTAGAGATGTTTTTCCCCCATTTGGATCAATATCCGCAATCAATCGTTCCTCTGCATCATAATGATATGTAGTTACGCCACCCAAAGGATGGGTCACAGTGCTAATCTGACCAGCAGGGGTATAGGTGTATACTGTGCGTGCGCCAAGCGGATTAGTGATTGCTACCAACTGCCCATATTTATCATACGTATGCTGCCAACAACGCCCCAAAGCATCCTGAACCTGCACTAATTGATCGTTTGCATTGTAAGTCCGTTCAGTAAAACCACCAACAGAATCTTTAACACAAGTAATTCGACCAACCTCATCTATCAAAGCAAAGGTACGACGGCCTTCCGCATCCTCAATAACTTTAATAACACCGTCATCGTTATATTCATATTTATTAAAATTGCCTGCATAATCTTGATAAGCGATCAGCTTACCTTGCAGATCATATTCCCAACGACAAGAAGCACCGTCTGGACGTTTAACCTCGATTAAACGGTCTTGCTCATCGTAGTTGTATTCTGTAATTCCACCTAATGCATCCTCTTGGGTTATTAATAGGTCTTTATCGTCATATTTGTAGCTTGTCTGGTTGCCTAAGGCATCCTTAGTTGAGATTAAATTACCACGTTCATCATAAGTATTAGTGCTTATTTCACCTAATGCATTTTCGTGAGTAAGCTCTTGTCCATGCTCATTATAGGTGAAACGATCCGTAACCCCTTCACTCCCAATGACCTCAAGAAGTAAATAGTTTTCATCGAATACATTTTGCACTACTTCGCCAACACGATTCGTAATTGTAGTAATAAGATAACCTGGGCGACTATCAAAATCGTAGGATAGCTTTGTTGCATTCCCTTTGGCATCATATTGTTCTACAATACGGTGATTGTCAGGATCATACACATTTCTTAACTCAAGATAATCCTCATTATGAATAGTTAAAATACGTCCCTGCTCATCGCAATTAAAAAGGGTAATATAGTTTTCAGCATCTTGATATTTTGCCAACCAGCCCGCTGAATCATAAGTAAAGTTCACACTCCGATAGCCGTCACTGACTTCAAACAACAAGCCATTATGATCATATGTAAAATGAAGTTGTCGTTTGCTAAGCTCATCTTGTAAGCAAATCAATTGATTTTGCTCATTATGAGTAACAATTAAAGCTAGTCCTTCCCGATTCACATGTCGCTCTAATATTCCATTTTTATTAAAAAAGTAACGCTCACGACGATCATATTCAACAAGCTCGTATCCATTTGAGATAGGACACAGCTTATCTTGGAGCACATCCGTATCCTTACTATAGTAATTTCCATCCCCATGTAACTGGAACGTATTACGTCTTCCTGCATTCCAAAAAACAGTAATTTCTTTAATTTGTTCATTTTGTTTAACACTATCATCTGCATCTGTATGTGCACCTGCACCAGTTCCTGCATCGGCCTGTGTATTACTTTGATCATTCTGACTACTGAATTCTAACCTCATTCCATAGTTATGACTCCATGCTAAACCTAACTCGCTTTTTTGGAGCAGACCAGAATTATAGCTTAACTCCCATGACCAAGTTGCAGCACCATATAACTTTAAGGCAGGATGTGTCATAAATTGATGACCTGTTCCAGTATGAATAGGGTCCGCCTTTTTGATCTCCTTCTTAACGTTATTCTCCTTCATTTTTTTAGATTTCTGTTCTGGATTGCTTAGCGTAGATGATGCATTATTCCCATCTCCAGATGGAGTCTCAGTTGTAGTTCTCTCCTTACCCGTATTGGTCTGATTAGGCGTGTTCAGGTCACCCTTTTTCCGATTACCCTGACTCATTGCAGCTGCCGCTGCAGCCCCAGGCATTGCGCTTAACAAAGCTTCATCAGTATGATGCTTTCGATCTGCAATAGCCTCACCCGCATCAGCTATATTTCCTTTTTTATGACTGCCTTCAGTAAAAGCTCCACTCACATCATCTGCATGCTTAAAGCGTCTGTTAGCGTCTGCTGATTCACTTGCAAAACCTAAAGCATTTCTCTGCTTCCCTTCACTTAACACTTTCCCACCCTGTAAAAAGGACATGGCTCGCTGAGCAGGTGTCAATTCATCACCTGTTATTAAATCTCGACCAATAAAGCCTTCAACAACCGATTTACTATTATCGGTAACACGAACAACAGTATTAGTTGTCTTAACAAACTTTGAAACCCCATTAACTGCTTCATCTGTGAATTTAAGTAGTTTTGCACCTTTATTTGCACCTTTACCAATGGGTCCTAACGCGGACAAGACACGTTCATACCAATTTAACTCCGCACCAGTAATCAAATCCCGTCCCACCAAGGCTTCAATGAAACCCTTCACATTACCAATGATAGGAATAAAGTCTAAAGCAACGCTTGTAGCCATCTTTATAACCGCCCAAACCTTGCTCCAATCGCGTGGTGGTGCTTTTCCATCTGCTTCTTTAAAATCGTCAGCCTTTTTGTCAAGCGCAACTCCGTATATTCCAAGACTTTGCTCTATTTCCTGTAAGCTACGCTTGATTAGGTTATATGACTGATCCACCTCTGCTCGCCCTTGACTGCGCAAGCTAAGTTGACCCATCTCACGATTTAGTTGAGATAATATATGTTCAATTTCATTCTCCGACCTTCTGAGCTGTTTTCCTAGTTGTTTGACATCGGAGATATCCACTTCAATTTTCATTGTGGGACTCCTCCCCATCTGCTGTGGTTACATCTGCTCTTATAGGGCAATGCTCTACGGCTTTCTAATCATTTTCGGCTACGTGATGCTGCTCTTACCGCTATTTCTTGTTCTCGTCTTGCCCGTGCCTCTGCTTCTCTCCGGCGATCCTCTGCCATATCTGCCTGACGGAACGCCTCTGCAATTCGTTCTAAACGGGCTGCAAACTCATCTAGATCACGTGCCGCCTGCGTCATTTTTTGCTGGGTAGGTCTGAATTCTGTTTGAAATCGATCATGTGCCTTCCCTTTCCATACAATTGCCGCTATATTATCGTTTATTTTTCTAGTTTCCCTAGCTACGGTTTGACTGTAATTGCGCACCTTTCTTGCTAATCTTTCCAATTGACCTACATCTGCTTGAATTGGCATTATGTTCACTCCCTACCTCGATCAACAATACTCTATATCCTCTTATTCTTAAGCTACGATATTTAAGACTATTATCCCGAATATGTGGTTTCATCCACGACTCTAAATCGTTCAGCAATCGCATTAAGCTCTTCCCCAACCTGTTTTAAAATTGCTGATACACCTGCTAATTGCTGATCCGCATCTTGATAGGCTCGATGGAAACGCTCCTTTGTGTTCCCTTCCCATTGCCCATCAAGTCCATCAATAAGTCCCTTTAATTCATTAGCCATCGCGATGTTTTCCTCACTGCAAGCTATAAATCTTTTTCCAATTTCATTCAAATGAGCTGGGTCAATTTTTATTCTTTTACTCATCTTTTACGCCTCCTCTTCCACTAAACCAAATTGTGCTGCAAACTTCAGTAATCTCTCCCATATCACATCAGGATTGTACGCTGAAAGCTCCAGGTTTGTGTTCGTATCTATATCAAGCTTAGTTTCTCTGCCTAAGTACAATTCCTCACCACTTTGCACATAATGGTAGCCCTCCTGCTCCCATGCTTCACCATGTGCCTTCCAGAAAATCATACTACCTATACGTTGTATTCCTGCAAAAGCTTCCACCACACTCTCCACTTCTGCTTGATCTAAACTAGCTCCACCCTGCACTTTCAGTAATTCCAATTGGCCTTCCTTTCCTAGCTCTGTCCATTTCGCCCAGTTGCACTCGGTTAATGTTTTTTTAAAGGTACGATTAGAACGTAAGGTTAAAGGGAAAAATCCACGTAACGCATCCATCGTCCCAAGTGGGTCAGATACCGGCGTTACCGCCACTTCACCTGACTCGCTATATACTACTTCTACAACTAATTTTGGATGGAAATACAAAAATCCTTTGTAATCCTCACCACCTACAACCTGTTTACTCAATTGCACTACCTGTGAGCTTCCAGTAATCGCTAAGCACAAGGCTAAAGCTTCATTCATATCAGTGTAGGTTGCTTTTCTCTCAGCTTTCTCTTGATCCTCTTCATTTTCTTGCCCTTGCTCCATCCTAAGCCAGCCCTTGCTCACCAAACCCGCTTGCAGTTCACTATATTCCTCCTCAAGCTCTTCCATTAAATATCCCTTATATGGGTCGCTATAGCCTGCTATGTTTTTCAAGCCTAACATTTGCGTTAAAAAGAAAAATTCCTTTGTTGTCATCTCATACGTGTAGCTTTCTGTTGTCATATTTCTTCACTCCTTATTTTAGTAAATAAATGATCCATGCAATTACAACCAATAAACCTGAGGCAACCCATACAATGATCCAAATATTTTTATACATTACATCTGGTCGAGCTGTACCTTGTTCATTACCAAATTTATTAAATACACCTGTCTTTTCCTGTTTCGCAGACAAAGACTCATCTATTGCTTCCTGAACCATACCCATCACTAATTCGATCTCTTTATATATTTCTGGATAAGGTGACGTTTTTTCGATTAACCTTCCATACTCCCACAGTGCAGAGGGCAATTTACCTTTTTGCTCTAATAAACGTGCTTCTGCCAAAGTAGCGTAAACCTCTGGTGCTAAAAAAGGCTTTATTTCCCTTGGTTCCTCTTCCTTAAGCGAATTGACTTCTTCATCCTGTTCCTGTTGTCCAACAACAAATGGGAAGAAACTTTCATCAGGTACTTCATCAGAGGCTTCATCATTTTTTTCTGATTTCCTATCCTCAGCCTTTTGCTGGGCTAACACTTCTTCTTGATGGGAAGCCAATTGTTTCTGATACGATGATAAGGCGATCATCCATTCACCAAAAGCAGGACACTCTGACATCGATTCTGCATTCCAAGTCCTCGCAAATAAACTTGCGATCTCAACACCATAGCTTTGCTCTAGCGTCATATGTAAAATCTGATATCGTTCACATTGCTCCTGAAGCTCATGCGGTTCAAAGTAACTGTCACTTGCTGAAATTTCACGTACTTGGCTAGAATGCCAGCCTAACATTTCGCTTAATAAAATTGCACCTGCAAAACGGCTGCTATCCTTGTCCCAAAGGAAATCCTCCTGAAGAAACTTAGGCGTATAACCTGATTCTCCATGTATTTCATATTCCGGCTCTACCATTCCTTGTGCAAAAATATCCTCAATATCTACGAGCTCAATCGCAACGGAGCCATCTTCATCTTCATTAAGTATTACGAATACATTAGCCCCTGATAAATCAGAATGAGAGATGCCCTCCTGCTCCAAATTCATTAATACCTTTGCAAAAGCAAACGCAATTTCAAAGCCATTTTCTCGTAACAGCGCTGTCTCATCAAGCTTACATTCACTCCATGTCTTTCCTTCCACCCACGGCATCATCACGCTGTATAGTAGATCAGAATTTTGCTCTAACAATGGGGTATCCTCTTCAGGATTAAGCACTTCACGTTTAGTTACAGCTAAACCTGGTATAGAAGAAAGGGTGTGTAGCACCTCTAGCGATTTACGAAAGGTAGGCTGTCTAAAAGCAGGACGAAATATTTTTAACGCAACCGCATTTCCATCTTCCACATCGATGAGCTTGTATACGGTGCCTTGTCTACCCTCTTGCCCAAAGGGTACGCCAGAAAATGAAGGATGCTCTGCTAGCCTATAGGTACGGTTACGGATACATATCTCTTGTTCGATATCATCTGCAAACACCTTTGTTATCTCCTTTATAACGATAGATTTGTAGCTTCAATTCCAATAGATTAGTCGGATAACGTTGAGTATGTATGAGAACGTTCTAAATTCAAACAATACCCATCCAATATCCCCAATTCCTCTAAAGTGGCATCTAAGGAAATCGGCTGCCAATTACCATCACCTGAACTAATGAAGGGATTAAACTCTTCTTTTTTGATTCCCATCGGCAACCAGCCTGTAGCTAATGAAAAAATAAGATCAAGCAAATCATGGAGCGGAATATTGTTAGGGAGCGCCATATCTTTACTTTCACTAACCCCATCCATACTTAATGTAATCCATGTCTGATTCAATTAAAAAGCCCCCTATCGAATTGGCGTTGCCGCTGACATTTGAAAGCCCAAGGCAATTAAATCCTTACTCGTTGCGGGCAACATCATCAGTGCATCCTTTTGAATGGAATATGCAGATTCTCGCATCATATCTCGGTAAGTATCTGGAATGATGGAAGACATCCGCATTAACTTTTCTGTATAAGGATCTGGCATAAACTGATTAGGTACAATACCTCGCCAAGCCTTAGCATCTCTTACCTTCCCCTGTGTTGCTTCTTCTGTTAAAAAAATATTTTCTATTAAAACGGGGCCATCTGGCAAAGACAACTCCATAATTTCCTTCGCAATTGGCTCTGGGTCTTCACCTGTGTACACACCATCGGTTAGATGACAAATAATTGGTGCAGGACATTGGCCCATCGTTGGCATTTCCGTTTGTAATATTTTTAGTGCTTGTCTAAAGGCTTTAGCAGTATCCGTAAAACGCTTTGGATATAATTGCGGAAGCTGACCACGATTTGCAATACGGTCAATAGACTTTACACCATTTAACAAATCATATACCTCATCACTATAAGCCAAGATCGCAATCCGATAACGAGGAGATAAATGGTTTCCTTTCGTAGAGCGATAAACAATTTGACGCATAATCGATTGCAACGCCTCATTAATAATGTCCATCCTGCGTCGCCCTTCAAACTCCAGTGTCATCGACCCACTAATATCTATGAGGTAAATTAATAAGGCAGGTGTATCTGCGGTAGCTCGAATTTCGTAACTCACGATTTCTAACCCCTTAATCATATTTTACTAAATTTTGTATCTTATCTAGTTGCTGTGTCCTGCTCTAATGATCAAATAGGCCAAACCATCACTTGGTCTGACCTATTTAATCTTTTTAAATTGTAGCAAGTAAAAAGTATGTAGCAAAAAATTAGCTTTGTTGATCTGCCAATCTGAAGCGTTTTGCAATTTCAGTTAACTCTTCTCCAACAGCAGTTAGCATCTCAATATATTTTTCCATACTTTTCTTATCTGCTTCAAAACGTTGGAAGAACTTATTTTGTGTCATCCCTTCCCATTGTCCTTGCATGGATTGGATTGCTGTATTAAGTCTTGATGCAATCTCTTGGCTCTGTTGAGCACCTGATTTAAATTGTCCTGCAATACGATCCATTTCTTCTGGTGTAACTAAAATTTTAGCCACTTAAACTCCTCCTAAACTAGTAAAATATAACTATTATCAGTATGATATTACCAACACTTTCGTTTTATATCAATACAATTTATTACATTTTTACTAACTCAATGAATTTTTTCTCTGTTTTTTGTGATAGAATACCTAATTTACATATTAATTCAATTTTCATCACGATTTTATTAATATAAATTAACGATCCACTTTTTGATCTAGAGACTTTTTTACTACATCCTTTTATAACTTTTCTTTGGTTTAAAGCCCTAAATTAGTTTACAATATATAATGTTGAGTTTTATTTTCGTACTAGCTTGTTACATATAAAGATAAAGGAGTGGAAATCATGCGTTTTATCGACAACCAAGGGATCACAGATCCTGCGATTAACTTAGCAATTGAGGAATTTGCGCTTAAGCACCTACCGATGGATGAGGATAGCTATTTGTTATTTTATATTAATGCGCCCTCTGTCATTATTGGGAAGCACCAAAATACAATTGAAGAGATCAATAATGAATATGTGAAGGAAAACGATATCAAAGTCGTTCGTCGCCTTTCTGGCGGTGGTGCAGTATATCACGATCTAGGCAATCTAAACTTTAGTTTTATTACTAAAGACGATGGACAATCCTTCCACAACTTTCGCAAATTTACGGAGCCTGTTGTAGAGGCCTTACACGCTCTTGGTGTAAAAGCTGAGCTAACTGGACGTAATGACCTTCAGGTTGGCGAGCAAAAAATTTCAGGTAACGCACAATTTTCAACACGTGGACGTATGTTTAGTCATGGAACTTTAATGTTTAACCTCAATTTAGAGCATGTAGGCGCCTCACTCCACGCTAATCCGGAGAAATTTAAATCTAAAAGCACAAAATCTGTTCGCAGTCGTGTCGCTAATATTATTGATTTTTTAGAGCAAAAGATGACCATTGAAGAGTTCAGAGCTCATTTACTACAACATATTTTTGGTTTGAATGTAGCAGACGTGCCTAAATATGAATTAACCGAAGCGGATTGGAACAAAATCCATGAAATTTCGGCAGAGCGTTATCAAAATTGGGATTGGAACTACGGTTTATCCCCTGAGTCAAATGTAAAGCACTCTAAAAAATTCCCTGTAGGCATCATCGACCTTCGCATGAATATTAAAGATGGGAATATTGATGAAATAAAAATTTATGGCGACTTTTTTGGTGTTGGTGATGTTACCGATATTGAAGATAAGCTTAGAGGGGTTCGCTACACAGAAGAGGACGTCACAACAGCGTTGGCTGATGTTGATATTAAGCATTATTTTGGCAATCTTCCAAAAGAGGACTTTATTGGTCTTATTTTTCTAGAGGAATAAGATTGATATCATATAGAGAATTAACAAATGACTATTTGGATAGGAGAACAACATGTACAAATTGATTTCAATCGACATCGACGATACGTTAATTAATGATAAAAAGGAAGTTACACCTGCAACAAAAAAAGCTTTGGAGCAAGCAATTGAAGCGAATGTGGTTGTCACGCTAGCAACAGGTAGAGCTTATGCCTCTGCCCAAGCGATCGCAAGACAAATCGGACTTAATGTACCGATTATTACGTATCAGGGTGCTTTAATTAAAAATCTGTTAGACGAGGCTGTGTTATACGAACGTTATGTACCACAAGCGGCTGCGGAAAAATTGTTTCAATATTGTCTAGAGCACAATCTTCATTTGCAAACCTATATTGATGATAAGTTATATGCACGTGAAGAAAATCAGAAGCTCATTGATTATGTCGGGCTAAATAAAACAAAATATTATGTAGAGCCTGACTTTGCTAAGCTTATTCCCCTACCAACACCTAAAATGCTTATCATCGATGAGCCAGAATATTTGGATGAACTTGCACCTGTATTACGTGAATTACTTGGCAATCAAGTGCACATTACTAAATCTAAACCTAATTTTTTAGAGATCATGCATTATGAAGGCACAAAAGGACATGCGCTTAGATTCCTAGCGGATCACTTCGGCTGTAAATTAGAAGAAACGATTGCAATTGGCGACTCCTGGAACGATCATGAAATGCTTGAAGCCGCAGGATTAGGAGTAGCGATGGAAAATGCGATTCCTGCCCTTAAGAAAGTGGCAGATTATATTACCGCAAGCAACAATGATGATGGTGTGAAGCATGTGATTGATAAATTTGTGCTACAAGCTTAGGCTCTATTTAGTAATTAGTGCTCGACAACTTTAGGAGTCTGGTAACTACGATCCAGAGCGTTCTTGCGATTGTGTTAAAATCATATTCCTTTTTATACACTCTATTTATGGATGGAATTTGATTTTAAGAGGCAATTTTCAGAATCGCTCTGTCTCTTCGCTAGTTTGGATTAGCCGTCAACCACTAATTTCAAGATTGGGTACAAGCTTAATCAACTTCATCCACCAAATATAAGTCATACTCATGAACTAAAAAGGGAAATGTAGACGGAGGGCAGCTCCGATACATTTCCCTTTTTATGTTTGTATTTGTGCTACTTTTTCTATACCTGTGTAATCACTTGATCCACAAGCCCATATTCCACAGCCTCTTCTGCGCTGTAAAAATGATCTCGATCCGTATCCTTAATGACTTTTTCTAACGGTTGTCCTGTCCGATCCGCAATCAGCTCATTTACCCTTTCTCTTGTGCGCATAATCCAATCAGCGTGAATCAAAATATCCGAGGCTTGCCCTCTAGCGCCTCCTAATGGCTGGTGTAACATCACTTCACCATGGGGTAAAATGTACCTTTTGCCTTTTGCGCCACCCATTAACAAAATCGCACCAAAGCTAGCACACATCCCGATACAGGTTGTAGTTACATCTGGCTTAATTAACTGCATCGTATCATATATCGAATACCCTGCCGTCATAACACCACCTGGACTATTAATGTACATATGAATATCCTTGGTTGGATCTTCTGCAGACAAAAAGAGTAGCTGAGCTACAATCGCTGTAGCCATTTGATCTCCAATTTCTCCGCATACCATTATAATACGATCCTTAAGCAGCCGAGAATAGATGTCGTAACTGCGTTCTCCAAGGCTTGTTTGTTCCACTACATAAGGAATTGCGTTCATCATTTTCCCATCTCCTTAACGAAGCATTTGGTTTTGGCTGCCAGCCTGCCTCAAGAGACTCACTCAAAACGGTAGATGTATTGTTTGCTACTACAGATGCCAATGCAATCGCAGGCTCAACAATATCCTGTAGCCCTAGCTCTACAATTGAAGCCATATCGCCACTTCTAAATGCAAGCAGATACGATTTAAGTAATTGATCTGATTTTTTATCGCCATGCTTACATTGCTGTTTTTGGGTTGAAGTTACTTGTTCCCGTGATTGTATTCGAGAAAGTGTCTTTCTTGCTCGATGTAGTGCAATACGCACTGCCCCTTCTGTCGTCGATAGCAAATCTGCTACCTCTGGACCTGGATACCCAAATACATCCCGCAATAACAACACGGTTCGCTGTAAAGGAGGCAAGGAAGTTATAAGTATCTCCAATGCTTCCTCAACCTTCCACTCTATCTCCCAATCTGCAATGAAGTTTGATTCATCCGATGACAATTGGGAAATAAAGCTACGTGCATTGGTTTGCTTTCTCATTTCATCAATCCAGCAGTTTTTAGCAATCGTAATCAAATAAGCTTCGGTATGAAGCGTAGATGTTTTACTTTGTAATTTGGGCCACGCCCTCATCAGTGTTTGCTGGAGCAAATCCTCGCTGTCCCAAACATTACATGTCAGCGATAGGCAATAGCGCCGAAGTGCAGGTAGTGCCTGCTCTAGCTCGTTTTGAATAGAGTTCATCACCGCAGGCTTGGCGGTAGCTACAAAGGTCATGGAATTGGGGCCCCCTTTCATTTCCCTTGATACACTTCGTAAACGGATGATGGAATCAAAACGTTACACCTTAATTTAAATAAAGCTTTCAAAAATAGTGATCAACAGACTGCCTAAACCCACTAATTAATTTAGGTTCAATATTATTAACAGCGGTTGAATCCACTCTCTGCTACGTAGCCTCTTACTTCATTGATTGTCAAGAACCGATATCTGTGTTGAGCCTTAATTTAATCTCCATATTTGTATATGCAAATCGAACATGTTTAGGCAGTAAAGCAGGATGACGTCCTAAATCAATATCATGAGATTGATGCGTAAAAATCGTATACTTAGGCTTGACCTCAGATAATAATTGTAACGCTTCCTCCACATCATAAACCGACCTAGTCGCAAACTCGGCATTTTCTTTATAAAAGCTAGTTCCTAATACAAGTAAATCTAATTCATTCAATAACACTTTTTGCTGCTCAGTTAAATCAATGGCATCCGAGCAATATACCCAGTGAAAGCCTTGTTTTTCAAAGCGATAGGCATACGAATAACCGTTTTTACCATGATTGACCTTCCAGCCTGTAATTAACCAACCCGCTAGCTTTAGTCCCTCATCAATCGGAAATAGGTTTAGCTGCCTAGGAAGCCAGGGAAATTGAGCAGTAATAACATCTAATACTTCCCTAGGAGCATAGAGATTACCTTTGCGCCCAAGCCATCGGCAGGCATCAGCCCACTGTGGCAAGCCACCAATATGATCAAAATGCGCATGAGTAACCACAATATTTTCCAAGAAACGTTGCTTATTCGCCTCCATCTGAGTACTCCAGTCAGGACCACAATCAATTAAAAATCGTCCGTCCTTCCCCGATACCTCAACAAGTGAGCGATAGCGGCGATTAATCCCTGTGGTTCTAGCCTCCTGACAAACATCGCAATCACAATAAACACGGGGAACCCCCATCGCATCCCCAGTACCCCAAAAGGTTAAAGTATCTATTGTCTTATTCATTTCAATTAAATTCCTTTAAGTTTTATTTTGTCTTTAATATTTCATCAATCAAACTAGAATACGCTAACAAATGCTCATCTCTACCATAAGGAGCAATGCATTGAAAACCGAGTGGCAATTCATTCATTTCCATCAAGGGTAAACTCAATGTCGGACAACCCGCATATGACCAAATCGATGTCATTCCTGCCCAGCCCGTAGGTCCACCAATGAGAGGAGCTGGCCCAGCTTGTGCAGGGGAAATCCATAAATCAATACCTTCTATATTTGCAGAAGCCTGCAATTGTTCGCGAAGCTCTAATTGGTCCTTGCGGAATTGCTTTAACTGTTGTTCATCTATTTCTTTACCAGCTACAATCGCTTGCTGGACTGCTTCCCCATAACTGGCTTCATAACTAGCAAACCAATCCCTATGACCCAGCGCCAATTCACCACGAGCTAAATTTAACATGTCATAGCCAAGTAATAAATCATTACTCCACGGCATTTCAACCTGTTTTACAGTAAACCCAGCTTGGGTGAGTTGTTCTACTTTATCCATAAAAATCTCATAAACACCTTTTTCAAGTAATTCCATAAATACGCCTTTAGGAATCCCTAACACTGGCTTTCTACTTGGCTCTACTATTTGCCATTGTGGTACTAACCATGCTGCAGCATACTTCATACTTTCTAAATCCTGTGTAAACATACCAAAGGTATCAAAGGAAGGAGACATTAAAAGACAACCATCAAGTGGCACACGACCATAGCTTACCTTAAACCCTACAACACCACAAAATGAGGCAGGTGCCGTAACAGATCGTAACGTTTGCGTACCGATAGCAAGTGGACTCAGACCTGCAGCTACAGCAGCGGCTGATCCTGCACTCGAACCTCCAGAGGTATGCGCAAGATGATGTGGATTTTTAGTAGGGATAACGCTAGCATAAGCAAATTCTTCTGTTATTGTCTTCCCCATCATCCAAGCACCTAGCTCCTGCAATCTTTTTACAACCCATCCCTCATTACCTGTAAGCACTTCAGCAGGAAGCTTTGAGCCTCCATGTGTAGCAAATCCATCTACGTGAAAAAGGTCCTTTACAGCTACAGGTATGCCTAGTAAAGGTAAAGCATTCTCAACATTAAGTGCTAGCTGCCTTGAATTGTCTATTTTTGTTAATAAAAGCGTCTCTAGCTCACTTTTATCTTTATCGTGAACGAAGGCTTGAATCTGTTCCTCAACTTCATTATATCTTGCATCAAAATGCCGCTCATAAATTTCTTGCGCAGATAAACTAGTATAAGTATGTACCGAACTTAGTGAGTCAGAAATAGAGTTATTTTTTAAAAACATCATCTTTTTACCCTCCACTAATTTTTAATTTTTTAAACTTAAAATTTTTTTACTAAAATATCGGTATAATTCTTAAATCATTGCTTGACAGCTAACCCACTTTAGCGACGAGGCAGAGAGATTCTGAAGACTCCCTCTAGTCGCTGTCAAGTACTGATTAATAAATAGAACCGAATAAAGCCATATAAAAAAATTTTAATACTACTATACACCCACCCAACATCAAATAAAAGGAAAAAGCGCACTTCTATCATCTTAATAGAAATACGCTTCCATTCACTTTTAGTTACATATTCTTCAAAATCAATGTACTAATGAGAAGTAGTAATAGTGCAGTGTATTAAAGTCATTAACTAAAATAATATTATACATTTTTTAATCTATAACTTAGCATTTGGACGTGGGCAATCGCTGCTGGTTTTATTTCATCAAAGGTTAGACGATCTTGAATATAATAGGATATAAAGCCATGAAGGCTTAGAAAAATGCTCAGTGGAAATGAAGGATGATGCTCCAAAGTATGCCCTTCCTCATGCAAAAACTGGCGCACAATGATGTCAAATCGATTTAAACATTTTGCTTGCTCACTTCGACAATAAGATAAAATTTCTTCGTCACGAAGCATGAACATAATTTCATACTGATAAGGATTTTGAACACCAAACTTAATAAACTCCAGCATGAGTTGCTCTAGCTTAGATAAGCCTTCTTTTGTAGGCGATGTAAGCACCTTTTGAAACATATCTGATAAATGATTAAAATCCTGCACGACAATGGCATAAAATAATTCTGCTTTTTCCTTAAAGTGATAATATAGTGATCCATGACTGTATCCTAAATGCTGTCCAATACTTCGCATGGAAATTCCACGATATCCCTTCGTAATAAACAAATGTCTTGCAGCATCCATAATCCGTTCACGCGACAATTCCTGTTCTACTGCTCTTCTAGCCATAGGCTTTATTCCCCTTCAACAAGCATAAACGGCAATGCCGTCCTTACTTATATTTCAAAGTAAAGCTTCTCACCTTCCGTCAAAATAACTTGTCCTTGCGTAATATCTACAAGCCAAGCCTTAAACTCCTCTGCCTCACCTTCTCTAGGCAAACATAACAATGTGACTTTGTCTGAAAACTGAGTTTCCCCAGTTTTTGTTCCACGATTACGTAATTCATTTTCCATTTTGCCTAACCAAGTATAGTCTAGCTCAGCAAAAATTTGACGATGCAACCCCCAATGAACAACCTCTCCTGCCTCAATAGCTGCAACCGCGCCATCACTATAAGCACGAATTAATCCACCAGCGCCAAGCATAATTCCACCAAAATATCTCGTGACAACAATGGCTACATTTTTTAAACCCTGAGCTTTTATCACTTCTAAAATCGGCTTACCCGCTGTACCACTAGGCTCTCCGTCATCAGATTGCTTCTGTATTTCATCCCGCTCCCCAATCATATAGGCGGAGCAGTTATGCGTTGCATTCCAGTGTTTCTTTTTTATTTCATCAATAAAAGAAATCGCTTCTTCTTCAGTATCCACTGGCTTGATATAACCAATAAATCTTGATTTTTTGATCACAATTTCTTTATTGCCTGCTTGGCGTACACTTTTATATGATTCCAACATCTTCCTCATCCTTACTAATGTACCAAGAAGCAGTTCAACCGTTAAACCGGCGAACTGCTCCTCTGGCGTTTGTAATCTCTCCTTTTTCAAAAAGAGAATGTAAACTTATTCAGAAAGACGGGATTCCAATTCCGCTTTTTCTTTCTCATAACCTGGTTTGCCCAGAAGTGCAAACATATTTTTCTTGTATGCCTCCACACCCGGTTGGTCAAATGGATTAACCCCTAATAAGTATCCACTAATACCACAAGCTTTTTCGAAGAAATACACTAAATACCCAAAGGAATGTGGAGTAAGGTCTTCTACATTAACAACCAAGTTAGGCACTTGTCCATCAGTATGTGCAAGTAACGTACCTTGGAATGCTTTTTTATTTACAAAATCAACTGTTTGTCCTGCAAGGAAGTTAAGTCCATCAAGGTCAGCAGGATCTGATTCAATCGTAATATGACTTGGTACTTCTTTTACTTGGATAACAGTTTCAAAGATGTTACGGTTTCCTTCTTGAATAAATTGTCCCATAGAGTGAAGGTCTGTTGAGAAATCAACTGCAGCAGGGAAAATACCTTTATAATCTTTTCCTTCACTTTCGCCGTATAATTGCTTCCACCATTCAGAAACATAGTGCAAGGATGGCTCATAGTTGACAAGGATTTCAGTAGCTTTACCTTTACGGTACAAAGCATTACGTACAGCAGCATATTGATAGCTTGCATTTTCAGCAACGTTTGGATTGCTAAATTCTACAGCAGCTTCAGCAGCGCCTTGCATCATTTCATCAATGTTAATACCTGCAGTTGCGATTGGAAGAAGACCTACTGCTGTAAGCACAGAATAACGTCCACCTACGTCATCAGGAATAACAAAGGTTTCATAACCTTCTTCATTAGAAAGCTTTTTAAGCGCACCCTTTTCACGATCTGTTGTTGCATAAATGCGTTTACGAGCTGCTTCTTTACCATATTTCTTTTCTAGCTCAGCACGGAAAATACGGAAAGCGATCGCTGGCTCAGTTGTTGTACCTGATTTAGAAATAACATTAACAGAGAAGTCTTTACCGTCAACAAGGTCTAGCAAATGGTTCATATAAGTTGAGCTGATATTGTTTCCTGCGAAATAAATTTCAGGTGTTTTACGTTTTTCTTTAGGTAATTCGTTATAGAAGGAATGAGACAAGGCTTCAATTGCCGCACGTGCACCAAGATAAGAACCGCCGATTCCAATTACAATTAAAACATCGGAGTCACTTTGGATTTGAGCTGCTGCCTTTTTGATACGAGCGAATTCTTCTTTATCGTAGTTTGAAGGTAAGTCAATCCATCCTAAATAGTCAGAACCTGCACCAGTGCCCTTATGTAGCTGCTCATGAGCAACTTTAATGTATTCTGCAAGATAATCTACCTCATGTTGACCAACAAACTGTAGAGCTTTACTGTAATCAAACGTTACCTTTTTAGACATACCAAGAATACCTCCATCACCAAAATAGTTTTATTTATAAAAAAAGATTTACTTTAAATCTTCTGAACCTTCTATCCTATTAAAACTAGGATACTGTAAATTTAGATTGAAGACAAGTACACATTACACACTGATTACACACTCTGTCACGTAACATGGTAAAATAAAAAGAACGGACAACCGTCCAAATTTTACAAGAAGGTGACCAAATTGAAAAAAATCGGATTTATTGGTTTAGGTACAATGGGCGCACCCATGGCGTCCAACCTACTTAAAGAAGGATATGAAGTGACTGTATATAACCGAACGGAAGCAAGATGTCTTCCTCTTGTTGAACAAGGAGCAAAGCTTGCACATACGCCCAAAGAAGCTACTTTAGGTGTAGACACAGTCATTACCATGGTAAGTAATGATGATTCTATCGCTGCCGTTTATAAAGGCGAAGCAGGTGTACTTGCAGGAATTTCAGCAGGGATAACCGTAATTGATTGCAGTACAATTTCTCCAGCACTAAGTCAATCTTTAGCTAAAAAGATTGTAGCAGTAGGTGCTAATTTCCTTGATGCTCCTGTCACAGGCAGCTCTCCTGCTGCCATAGGTGGTACTCTAGTGTTTATGGTAGGCGGAAAATATGATGTGCTTGAAGCAGAGCGTGATATTTTTGAAACTTTAGGGCAAAAAATTATTCATATGGGTGATAACGGTAGTGGTTCCGTTGCTAAGCTTGCACATAATACGATCGTTGGTATTAATAATTTAGCTTTGATCGAAGGTTTTTCGATTGCGGCTAAATCAGGCATTCCTGCACAATCTTTTCTTGAACTCGTACAGCTTGGCTCAGCAGGCAGTAAAGCAGCCGAATTAAAGGGTCAAAAGCTAATCGACCACGATTTCACCAATCAATTTTCATTATCCCTTATGCTCAAGGATCTGAAGCTTGCCTCGGCTCTAACTGATCAAGCATCTATCCCTACACCAATGCTTAATGTTGCAAAAAGCTTATTCCAAGCAGGCGAAACACAAGGCTTTGGTGAAGAAGACCTCTCCGCAGTTGCTAAAATATATGAAGCTTGGATTCATCAAAAAATCGGTGAACAATCAAAATAATTAACTAGAGCTATTAGCAAATAGCTAGTAATTAGTAGATAGTAATTAGTAATTAGCTTAAATATAGCTGCCCAGTATTTATTAGCGGATTAATCCACTAAAGTTGTATTTTTAAAAAGAAGGCAAATCCGATAGTCGGACATGCCTTCTTTTTTAATTTATTTAGGCCAATAATTATTTTAATTGGTCTTTCACATGTTTAACTACATTTTCAACAGTGAAGCCATATTCAGCCATAACTTTATCCCCAGGTGCAGATGCGCCAAATGTGTTAATGCCGATAATTGAACCCTTCTCACCAACATAACGCTCCCAACCAAATGGATGTGCCATTTCAATTGCAACACGAGCTTTAACATCTGGAAGAATAACAGAATCTTTGTATTCTTGTGATTGCTTATCAAATAAATCCCAGCTTGGTAAGCTTACTACAGAAACATCGATACCTTCTTCAGCAAGCGCAGCTTGAGCTTTAACTGCCAATTGCACTTCAGAACCAGTAGCAATTAATTGAACAACTGGTTTACCTTTTGCAGGAGAAATCACATAACCACCACGTTTAATACCTTCACGTGCTAGCTCTGCGCTCTTCTCAAGAATTGGTAAGTTTTGACGAGTCAATACTAATGCCACAGGGTTTTCTTTGTTTTCAACGCTATAAGCCCAAGCAGCAGAAGTTTCATTACCATCAGCAGGACGAATTACTGTAAGTCCTGGAATGATACGCAAGGAAGCAAGCTGTTCGATTGGCTCATGCGTAGGACCATCTTCACCAACAGCGATACTATCATGTGTTAACACATAAGTAACCGGAGTTTTCATGATGGAAGCAAGACGAACTGCTGGACGCAAGTAATCAGTAAACACAAAGAATGTACCGCCGAAAATTTTAAGTCCGCTGTGAAGTGCTACACCATTCATAACAGCAGCCATACCAAACTCACGAACACCAAAATAGATGTTGCGACCATCGCGGGATTCTGGTGTATACACAGGCAATCCTTTAAGATGAGTCATTGTAGAGCTTTCAAGGTCAGCAGAACCACCAAGCAATTGAGGAACATTGCCAACAAGACCGTTTAATGCATTACCAGAAGCTACACGTGTAGACAAAGCGTTGTCTCCAGCGTTGTATTTAGGAAGATCCTTATCCCAGCCTGCAGGTAATTCATTTGCGATTGCAGTTTCAAATTGCGCTGCTAATTCTGGATATTTTGCTTTATATTGTTTGAAGTTTTCGTTCCATGCGTCATAAGCTGCAATTCCGTTAGCTTTTACTGTAGCAAAGTGCTCACGTACTTCTGCTGGTACATGGAAATCCTCTTCATAAACCCATTTATAAAATTCTTTAGTTAATTTAGTTTCGTCTTTACCAAGTGGGGAACCATGAGTACCACCATGACCACCTTTACCTTGCTTGTTAGGGCTACCATAACCGATTACAGTTTTAACTTCAATTAAAGTAGGACGCTCAGTATCACGTTTTGCCTCTTCAATTGCAGCTTCGATTGCTGCTAGGTCATTACCATCTTCAACAAGCAATGTTTGCCAGCCATAAGCTTCAAAGCGTTGACGAGCATTTTCAGAGAAGCTAAGATTTAATTTACCATCCAAAGAAATATCGTTGGAATCATATAAGAAAATCAATTTGCCCAATTTCAAATGACCAGCTAGAGAAGCAGCTTCGCTTGCCACACCCTCCATCAAGTCTCCGTCACCACAAATACCATAAGTATAATGATCTACAACTTTAAAATCATCTTTATTATAAGTAGCTGCTAATTGAGTTTCAGCAAGAGCCATACCCACAGCCATAGCCAAACCTTGACCAAGTGGACCTGTAGTAGCATCTACACCAGCAGTATGTCCAACCTCTGGGTGACCTGGAGTTTTACTTCCCCATTGACGGAATTGTTTAAGGTCGTCCAAAGATAAGTCATATCCACTTAAATGAAGCAAGCTATACAATAACATGGAACCATGACCTGCGGATAAAACAAAGCGGTCGCGGTTAACCCAAGTAGGTGCGTCAGGATTATGAACCATTGATTTAGCAAAAAGCTGGTAACCCATTGGAGCTGAACCCATTGGCATTCCTGGGTGACCTGAGTTTGCTTTCTCGATAGCATCAATTGCTAGTGTACGGATCGTAGTAATTGACAAGTTATCAATCGTATTGTTGTCTGAAAGTGGCATTTTTGATTTCCTCCTTAGATTGTAAAAGCATACAAAATTGAAGTTCAAAACATTCAATTTGAAAAGATCATTTTGACTTTATCTATTGTACCATTTCATTTTGATGTTTGCCAACGTTTTCTTATTAGTTTTAGCTTTTTCAAATTAAGCTAAAATTAATCGGATCAATCTTGGAATTAGTTCTTGACCGCTAGCCTAAACTAGCGAAGAGACAGAGCGATTTTGAAGATTGTCTTTTAACACAATCGCAAGAACGCTCTGGATCGTAGCATCCGGACTCCTATCGTAGTCAAGTACTAAATTCTAAATAGAGCCAATTTAATCTAATTAAAAACAACCGTTTTATTTTGGTGAACAAGAATTGCATCATCAATATGCCATTTTACAGCCCGAGCCAATACAACACGTTCAATCGTTCTACCAATACGTTTTAGCTCATTAACATCGTCCCGGTGGCTTACACGTTGAATGTCTTGTTCAATAATTGGACCACCATCTAGCTCTTCAGTGACATAGTGAGCAGTCGCACCAATAATCTTTACACCACGCTCATAAGCTTGTGCGTAAGGTTTTCCACCGACAAACGCGGGTAAAAAGGAATGATGGATGTTAATAATCCGATTGCGATAAGGTGCAATTAAAGCAGGAGAAACAATTTGCATATATCTTGCTAAGACAATTAAATCCACCTTGCCATTAACAAGCTCTAACTGCTTTTCCTCAGCTTCTGCCTTTGAATCTGCAGTAACTGGGATGTGATGATAGGGGATACCAAAGGATTCTACGTATTCTTTCATATCGGGATGATTACTTACAACCATTGTAATGTCTGCATCCAAATCACCTGCTTGCCATTGCCATAGAAGCTCTACAAGACAATGATCCTCTTTTGATACAAAAATCGCAATTTTCTTCTTATTGCTTAGTTGGTGAATACTCCATTCCATTTGAAAAGAATCAGCAATGCTAGCAAAATCCTGTTTAAGCATATCAATTTTTTGCTCTAATCCTAATAAATCAAACTCTATTCTCATAAAAAACATACCGCCCTCAGGATCAATCGTATATTGATCTGATTGCACGATATTAGCACCATGCTGGTGTAGAAATTGAGAAATAGTAGCTACGATCCCTGGACCATCTGGACATGAAATTAACATTCTTGCGCGATTTTCATGTGTTGTTTTAGTGCTGTTCCCTTTTTTATGAATACTCATGAAATTATCTCTTCCCCCATAACATGATCTAAAATAGTTCATTATTTACATATAATAAGTTTCAAAAGTGTTAAATCATAAAATCTTAACATTAAATTCTTATATTAGGCTTGAGCTAACCAAGCAATAATTAGCTTGTTTATTTCCTCTTCGGAATGGTTTGTGAAAAAATTAGCTTCAGTGATTAGGTCATAAAGTCTTTCTAATGGCTCACGTGGATCTAATTTTTTAGCTTTTGCATCATTTTTTAACACATTCCAAACATCTAGCACATAGGATTTGGGGTCAATGTCTTGCTTCTTGTAAAACTGTCCTAATAGCTCTACCTCACCTAAAAAGCCTTCGCCAAAACGAGCAGCAACATCACCACGCAATAAAGCAATTTCAATTTCATACATCGGACGTTGTGTTTTTGCATTTTTACCAATCCAAGGTGTTTCTAAAATAAACGGTCTACCCTGAAGTAGTGGATGGTGAACAACGTTATGAATAGTTTGGTAGCCGATATAACCTGAACCAATCGGAGTATGGCGGTCTTTCCCTGCGCCTAACGGATTTTTACTATCATTAATATGAACAACTGCAATTCGATCTAAACCAACTAAAGAATCAAACTTCTTTAGTACCCCATCTAAATCGTTAACAATATCATAACCAGCATCATGAATATGACAGGTATCCATACAAACGGTTAAGCGATCATTACGCTCCACTTTATCAATAATAGAAGCAAGCTCCTCAAAGCTTCTGCCCATTTCCGTTCCTTTTCCCGCCATCGTTTCTAATGCAATATTAACATCTGTTTCCTTCACACCATTTAAAACTTCATTTAACCCTTCTGCAATTCGATTGATGCCATATTCAGCATCTTTATCTGTAAATGCCCCAGGATGAAGCACGATATTTTTAACGCCTATCGCATGTGTACGGCGGATTTCCTCCTGCAAAAATTCAACAGCAAGCTCATACGTGTTTTCTTTGTAAGAACCTAGATTAATAATATAAGGTGCATGTACAACAATTTCTTCAATGTTTGCTGCCTGCATGTCCAATTTGCCTTGCTCTATATTCATAGAATCGATAGGCTTACGACGAGTATTTTGGGGTGCTCCAGTATAGATCATAAAAGAGCTTGATCCGTAAGAAGTAGCTTCAGCCGTCGCTGAAATAAGACCTTTATCTGAAAAAGAAACGTGAGAACCAATTTTTAGCATTTTATTGCCTCCCTAAATTTTGAATACGACTACTACTCAATTAATTTAAAATTAATCCTTATTTTAGCTTTATTAGAGTAATAAATCTATACCAAATCAAGGTTATAGAGCAAATTGCTACGAAATACAATATTTAAAAGTGACACCAGCAATAACAAAGCGTTCTCCTACTTGTATGGGGTACTCCTTATATGGCGCTATCCACTCCGAATTTAACTTTGTGCCATTTTTTGAGCCAAGATCCTTTAGTGTGCATTGATCAGAAGTTAAGTTTAATTCTACATGTGCACGAGAAACCCCACTTACCTGTTCAATGTATTGCGCTAGCTTACTGTCCCTACCAATGATGAAATGACGACGATCTATTAAAATTTTTTCAGGTGTACCCCCTTCAATCCCATAACGCTCCAAATATTTTTGAGTGGAATTACTACCATGTTGTAATAATACAGTTGGTGGGCTTTGTATAGGTAGATTGCTTGGGTTGCTTTTTTTCATATTACCGTTCTCAACAGAATTGTTATCAAGTGGTTTTTTATCATTTAAAGTTGTAGGGTTGTTATTTAACTTCACTTCGTTCACCAAACCTAAATAGCTTTGTTCCTCTGACGATCCGTTGGAGTTGTTGTTCCATCTCCATTGCTGTTCAAATTCATTTTCTTTTTTTGAAAAAAAATCATTTTTACTAGTTAATATCCAATACGCTACTCCAAGTAGGATCGTAACACCTATACTAATATATAAATTCACTTTTCCTTGATGATTTAAATAAACAAACCTCCACCATAAAGCATCTACGATAACTACACCTAACAAAATATACATTGGCTTTATCCTTAGGGATTGGCTATCTTCTTCATCAATTGAGGTTAAGGGAACGGAGCGTTGTATCTGTCTTTGATCTTGTTGATTAAAAAGTGGGGAATCGACAGGAGCAACTACATTCTGATTTTGGGCGGGATCGCTACTACTAAATTTAAAGGGCGACTGCTGATCTATGAACTCTCCTTGTAAGGGCTGATGTGATTGACTTGCTTCATATGAGTGATGTTGTTTTGATGAATGTGGATCTTGTCGTTGATGTGATTGAGGTGAATCATCAGTTAACAAAGTTAACAACAGCTTTTTACATTGTTGAAAAGAGAAGATATCGTCTTTGCATAACGCAAGTAATTGCTGTACCCCATTACCCTCCATATTTTGAACATGCAAAAGTAGCGAGGTGACCAAGGACAAAAACTTATGCTGAATAGGTTGTTGCGGTTTCTTTATTTCTTTGGAAAAGTTAAGTGGAACATAGGTTAAATATAAGGCGGCACAGGATAATGACCCTTCCACAAAAATGTAATCCTCTTCTAATATGTAATTGTCATGTGTCAGCATATAGTTTTTACTGTCTTCTAATATTGTAATGATTTGTAGCAACAAACTATACAATTGTGACAAGTTTAATTTATCGCTTTTCAAGCATTGGGATAACATCTTTTTACCTGTAATGACATATTGAAATGAAACTTTAAAATTAATTTCATCAATATGTATGGGAAGAAGTCCTGAAATAGAAGAGCTTAACATTTGACGTTCAACATGGTTGACATCACTTGAAATTATTCCGTTTTCTGTACTCAGCACCATTAATGTATCACCTGCTCGGATAAAATCCACTTTAAATGTATGCAACTTAATCTCCCTCCCTAGTAGACGAAACTATAAATATAAAAAGGCTATAACTGCACCGGGCAATACAGCTAACATAAACGGAAACTGCAGCTGTCCTTTAGCATTTGCTTGAATTGGCACGATACTTTTCAGCAAAATTGCACCAAATATACTCACAAAAACACGTTTAATACGTTGCAAGGCCTCTCTACGCCAAAGTAAAATTAAAAGACCGATCACACCCGCAACAAATATTGAATACATCATTGTGGTCAAAGTTAAATATGTGCCTACCCACGTTCCGATAGCCCCAAATAGCTTTACATCTCCACCGCCTACAGCGCCACACAAATACAAAATAAGCATAATTCCAAAACCAACAGCACCACCTTCAAGGGCACGCCAAGTCCCTGTAAGACCATCAACAACAAAATGAAAAGCCACACCTAAACACATTGCAGGAACAGTTATTTTGTTTGGAATTTTCATAGACTTAATATCTGTTACAAATGAAATTATCAGCAATAAGAAAAAGCCCCAGTATTGTAAAAGCATTATTTCCTTGATTCCCCCTTATTCTTTGTTAGATACATTAAAATTGTCTACTGTACGTGCACCCGTTTCAGTTTCAACAACTAACGTGCCTTGCGAGCCTGGGGTTGTATTTCCGCCTACTAGCCACTCCCATTCAAGAACTCCGTTTTCATCCGCGGTTGCTTCACCTAAATATTTGGCTGTACTGACCCCACTTTTGTAGTAAATGATTAACGTTGCAGTTGTACCCGGCTCTACTTTTGCCTTAACCTTTGCTTTTCTACCTATGTATGCAGGCTTTGGCTTTAATAAGATCGTTGCAGGCGTCCCCATCGAGTCGTCATTTAAATTCCCGTTGTTGTCATGATTCTTCCCTTCACCTGTGTCACCAATCCATATTCTTTCTACTGCTTTAGTTTGCAAAAAAATAGGTGTTGAGGTGAAAGGGACTTTAATAGGCAACTCATAACTAAGTTCAATGCCTATATACGGGCGTTCTCCCTTGCCTAAGTCCGGAATTGTAATAGAGCTAACATGTAGCCGAGGTTCGTGTAGGCTTGTGTATTTTAGCAGTGGTCGTAATAATGGCTTAATAATTGGATCCAGCACAGCTTCTGATACATGCGTTTTCATTTCTTCTAATGGAGTAATTCCTTTATCTACTGCCCTTTTCATCCAACTTGATAGTGGCTCAGGAAGTTTACTTGTATATTGTGTACTCCACTCTGAGAGTGATAATTTAGGTATGCTCCAAGTAGCTTTCGTAGAGCTTGAGTTTTGAGTTAAGTTAGCATCAGTTCTCGTATTAGGGTTTATGTTAGAATTAGAAGCGGTGTTATGATTTTCCACAACGACAGAAATAGGATAAATATGTGAAGCTACTAATTTTGCAGCATTTGCAGATACGGTATACATTTGCCCAAGCGTTATTGTCATTTGAACGATATATATTAGGAAAAATATAAACATAATGAATATCGGCATCACTAAGGAGGCTTCTAGTACAACACTTCCTCGTATCTGAGTAATTTTTAGTTCTTTTTCCTTTTTCCTAATGTTTCTTATAGATTTAAAAGTTGTAATCTCTCTAATAGTAGAAATCCGCCTGTTTAACCACCGCATAACGCCCTCCCTCTACATATCCCTGTATAACTCCTGACCATTCCAACATAGAAATGACGCCGGGCATAAACCATAAAGGCATAGATGCTGTCATTTTACATATGGCATAGGTATTTCTTTGTGTTAAATCAATGCTTGTATTCATTCTTGTAACAGCTAACATTCGTGCCAATCTCGCTTCACTTTTTCCATGCAAAAATAATAGTATTCTTAAATGATCGCGATAGGTCACATTAGCTTTTAAATAGGCGCTAACCTCCACATTTCCCTCATGACATAAAGTCAAAATGTCCATTAATGCATGTTCAATTCCATATAAAATCGCCATAGCTAAAATTAATAATGGGTGTTGTTTGTCCACATTTTTAATTAAGCCCTCCATTGTCCGTATCGCAAGACGAAGTGTAAAAATTTCACCAAAAGCTGCTGCTACATTCCCAATAGGATTAGTAAAGCCAAATAAAATATATTCCATCTCCTGCTTATTGGGGGCAAAGCTATCACTATAGGCTTGTAATGGACCCACCCCATTTCCTTTAAAAAGCCCCTCCAATACAGTGACATCAAAATGGAAATAATAACTGGCGATATACTCACTTTCAAAGCTGTTTTGCGATATCGAAGACATCACTTGCGCTAATGAACCGTAAAATGAGTCCATGCTACTCATTGCATGTCTACCCTCTTGATATGGGTCGGTTTCTATATTGTTATCAGTAGATTTTGTTGAAAATAGGTTGTTATTAAATTCCTGAATGTGTTTATAGTATTTTTCAAGCTCATTAAACTTGTCCTGATGCTCCTTAAAGCTAGAAGTTATCGATTTGAGTTGTCTAAGAATAGAATTGAACTGTCTCAATTTTGTTTTTGCTGTTTTTTCTGCTGATTTCCTTTCATTATCAAAACTACGATGCTGGTTTAGCGTTTGGATCGTTTGTTGTATTTTATTTTCTGCATTACTTTTCACAAAATAACGTAAATATTGCTCTACTTGCCCGTTGGTATTAGTAGAAATGCTTTGGAAATGATCAGCTAGTGCTGTACCTGAAATAATAGCTTCCTGTTGCGACAGTAAAATATCTATTTGGCTGTTTAAAGTATTAAAAAAAGTTGCTTGCTCATCGATTCCTTGCTTAAAAGCTATGAACATTTTTTCAGGTAATATTAAAGACTGAACCCTTCCTCTAATTTGAGAAATAGCCTCCCCACCGTCAACCTTTTCGTTCCCACTTGTGCTTGCTGACTGTGTTACTGTGTTGTATCCATCTTGCTGAGGTCTTTGCTCCGATTCTTTAATCATCTGCTCCATTTGTGCGTTTAATGATTGGGCTTCCTCTAACCTTTCAATAGCTTCTCTTAGAGAATTAGGATGCTTTTCAATCGCCTTTTGCTTTGCTGACTGAATTTTGTTAAAGATGCTATTTATATTGGCTTGATAATTAGATATTGATAGTTTGATTCGCAGCTTCTCCATATATCTAGCATTTTCTTTTTCATTATCAGAGGATGAATCTTGATCATCCCAGCTTGCAACCTGCTCTAACCAGCCTTGATAACTAGGATAAGAGCTAACAAGATTTTGTAATGAATCAGATACTAATCTTGAAATTGGCGAAATCATGTTAGCCCCTTTTTTTTGCAATTTAACCATCTCATCTAGTTGATTTTCACGTTCATCATAAAGCTTCTGTAGTCGCTCTAAAATATCAACCGTATGGGAAGCCTGCTTCATCACATCCGCCATTGGTTTAAAAGCATTTATAATATCAAGCGTAAAATCAATGGGTGCTTTATATTTCATTTGCTCCCTAATTTGAGCTTCAAAAATGCTATATGTAGCAAGGGGCCTCGTCATCTCGATAGTAGAGGATCCTAGAGCATCCCCTAAAAGGGGTAAACTATTTTTGCGTTTAGAAAGCTTGTAGCTTTGCTCAAGCACCTTTGATACAATGTCATTTTCATTAGTTTCACCATATGCAAATAATCCATATTGATCAGCAAGCTGTGGATCATAAGCAGAGAGAAGGGAGCGAGAAGCAGCGTGAGATAACCATTCTGTTTTTGCTTGCAAAGCATATATTCTTGCGAAATCGATAAAGATGGCAACAAAAGCGAATATACAGGTGAACATTAAAATTAAAAATATCGTTACTGCACCACGTTCAGCTTGATAATGCTTTGAAAAGATCGCTTTTAATTGTGAAAACATAGCTCTTACTCCCCCTCTTCCTGCAAAGAAAATGGCTTTTTATTTGCCAAATAAACGTAATGCTGCCCCTGCCTCCACTTGCTTAACATGAATTGGACTTGTTGACTTTGCCTTAAATTTAGCTCCATAATATCTGCCTAATTCTACGGTGCGAATAAACTCAACGGGCTCTACAATAAACGAGCTTGCATAACCCATTTGTGTTGAATCACCGATAATTTTATCTAATGGCGTTAAAGAAACGAGTCGTTGTAAGGAAACATCAATTTTTCGAATAAGTAGCTTATTTTGATAGCTCATATCACCTCTAAACCCAGTTGGTAACTGTGCTGCGACACGCTGTAGCTTTTGCATTGGTAAAGAGTTGTTAGAGCTTTCACCTTTTGTAGAAGGCAATTGTAACGTTGATGCAGCTTCACTACTCACCCCACTACTCCCTAACGAAAAAATACTTTGCAGCATCGTATCACTAGTCAATCTCCAATATAATGAGTCAGTTTTAGAAGAAGTAATTGCTCCTGTTTTTGGATCTCGGAAGCTGTTATCCCATACATAGCTAGCCCGATCGGCAGCAATCGCCGCCGAATGAGCCAAAAAAGCATTTTGGTACAAATACAAGCAAAAAAACAATAACAGCAAAATGGCTATAAAAATAACTGGCAATACAAGTGAAGCCTCAAGAGTAAAGCTCCCTCTTATATCCCGAATATTATTCCTATTACGAAAAAGCTTCGCCGCAGTCCCCATTTATTTATCGTTCATGAAGCTCTCAGATTTGGTTTTTGCCTTACCCAACAAGCTATTAATAATATCCTTGAGTTGAGTACGGAAAATCCCTGCCAAAATCACAATAACGGCAATAATTAAAATCATTTCCAACATCCCTAATCCTTGCTCATTTGAACCAAGCTCTCTTAATTTCCGAAAAACCATTGTTAACATATAAACACTCCTTAAATAATTTGTAGTTAAATATTTGGTTCAATTTTGAAATCAGTGCTTACACCTACGCACGCTAGCACCCTAAACTTAATCCAATAAAACGGAATATGATTTTAACAACAATCGCAAGAACTCTCTGGATCGTAGCTACCAACCTCACTCGTCAAGTACTGATTGAAAAAGAGCAATAATTTATTTAGAAATTCATAATCATAAATGCTGGCGATCCTATCAAAATAATGAGCGCAATAAAAATAAACACCATCGGGAACACAAGCTTCGATGAGGCCTGCTCTCCTAATGTTTTACTTACAGTTTTCCGTTTTTCCCATAATGAATGAGATAATTCCTTTAAAGATAAGACAAAATCTTGTCCACCTCGTCGATAGTTTAATAAAAGCGTAGTTGAAAAAACCGCAACCTCCTGTACACCACATCGCTTACTGAATGCTTCGAGTGCTTGTTGAAAAGAATATCCTGCCTCCCAATCCTTTTGCAGTTGAAATAACTCTTTATAAAGTGGATGACTTCTGTTATTTTCCCTACGTTTAAGACATTGAGTAATCACTTGTTGAACCGTCGATCCGGCTCCTACGAGCAATATAATTTTATTTAAAAGTTCAGGTAACTCTAGCAATATTAATCTTTCTCGCTGAATTACTTTTTTGGACAAGTCGTTAAAAAGAGCAACTGGAAGCATAATAGCAAGCAACAAACTTATAATCAGCATCGTCATATCACCATCTTGGATAGCAGACAATATAGCCCCAAGTGTCATGATCCCCCAACTATAGGTCATCATTTCAGCTATAAATAAAAATGTCAGATCTACAGAATAACGTTGCCCCTCTAGCTTAGTAATACTCTGTTGCAGCTTGTAAAAAAATAATGGGAAACGCCCAGCAACTTTGATTTTATCCAATATAAACAGCATGGGTTGAGCAAGCTTTTGCAGTTTGATTCCATTCATCCTTAACCCAAGCATTTCTTTAAATTTTTTAGCAGACTGGCTGTATAAGTAAGTCCATGTTAAGACTGAAGCTATAATGACAACAACGCTCATGCTTATCTTTAATCCCTTTCTTTAATCGCGATCTTAATCGCTTTCTTTCATCCCTTTGTGCAATACCTCTCTTCTAATTGATCATAGTTTAATATCCATTATTTTGAGCATCCACCAGCTACATAATCCCAAAATGATTAAGGCGATTGCGGACATGAATATCCCAACTCCACTATGCATTGGCATCATATAATCGGGTGAACTAACATTCATAAAAATTAAAAAAGCAATGGGTGCACAAATCATAGCTTTAGCCTCAAAACGCTTTTGGGCAATCATGACACCTATTTCCTGACTAATCTCCAGTTTTTCCGTAATAATAGTGGATGTTCTTCTCACAATTTCTACTAAATCCCCACCTGAACGCTTACAGGTTGTAAATACTTCTGCAAAATTCGTAATTTCTTCATTACCTGCTCGCCGACTAAAATCCTGTAAAGCCTCCTCTATCGGTTGTCCATATTGCATTTTTGTACATATGATAGATAGCTCTTTAATTAAGTCGTTGTCCCCACCAGGATATAACAAACGTAAATCCTCAATCGCATTTACAAATCCATTTTCAACAGACCGTCCTGCCGCTAATGAAGAGGAGATTGAATATAATGCTTGCTTAAATTGCAAGCTTATGGCACTTTTTCTGCGTTCTAATAAATAGTTACTAACTAGTCTAGGCGCTTTATATGCTCCAATCGATAAAATCAAGCTAAGCGCAATAGAGTGAAAAAATATATAACCTATTCCAACCAGCAGTAACCCTCCTACAAAAATAGCAATTATAAATTGCTTTGTAGTTAGCGTATGCACAGTATAGTCAGGCAAACCAGTAGATTGTGAAGCAGAAGATAAGGCTGGAGATGAAGTTTTTAAATGCCTAAAATACTGTCTTTTTTTAGCTATAAATTGTAGCATTAGCTTCTCCTCCCTTAATCACTTTCATATTCTTTTTCATGTCCGCACAGATGAGCAAAATCATGTTCCGAAATACCTGCCATACGTAATTTGTTTTGGTAAATAAGAGCATTACCTGTTGCTAACAGCTTTCCTTGGATTTTCTCTGCCTGCTCTCCCTCCTCTTGAAATATGTAAAGTGGATTTAACACCACCTCCCCCTCATGTAATCCTGCCACCTCTACAATCTCAACAACGCGACGAGAACGATCTCGCAGTCTAGCTAAATGGACTATAATATCTACAGCAGATGCAATTTGCTGACGTACCACATGTAGTGGCAAATCTGCACCATTCAGAACCATCGTTTCTAAACGACTGATCATATCTTTAGTGCTATTACTATGCCCTGACGAAAACGAACCGTCATGTCCAGTATTCATTGCCTGGAGCATATCTAACGCCTCTGCACCACGCACCTCACCTACAATAATGCGGTTAGGACGCATTCGTAATGATGAGCGTATCAATTCTCGAATTGTAATTTCACCTTTTCCTTCTGTATTTGCATTTCTTGTTTCCATCGATACAAGATTAGGTACTGTTTTGATCTGCAATTCCGCTGAATCTTCAATCGTAATCACTCTTTCATCCGCTGGGATATATTGCGATAATGCGTTAAGAAACGTAGTTTTCCCTGACCCAGTACCCCCACTTACAAAAATGTTATATTTGCATTGAACTAAAGTTTTTAAAAACTCAGCTGCCTCTTGACTTAAAGATTGCCAATTTATTAATTGCTCTAGCGTAACTGGATTTTCAGGGAACTTACGAATGGTCATCGTTGGACCCTTTAATGCGATTGGGGGCAACACGATATTGACACGTGATCCATTTTTCAATCTTGCATCTACGATGGGTGAGGATTCATTTACAACTCTATTCACTTTAGCTACAATGCTTTGAATAATATCCTCTAGCCTTCCTTGTGATTCAAACCTCAGCGGTAATTGGATAACTTGTCCTTGCTGTTCTACAAAAATTTCATCATAGCTATTGATCATGATTTCTGTAATGCTGTGATCATCTACTAGCGGCTGTAAAATATCCAACCCACGAAAGGAATCATATAAACGTCGAACCCACTGCCATTTTTCAGTAGAGGTGATATTTTTGAGTCTATCATCCCCTAATATGCGATCTTCAATGTGCCTTAAAAGTCCTTCATCATCTAACGATGCAGTCACATCAAGACTAAATCTAATTTCAGAACGTAGCGTTATAAATAGCTCTTCATTCATGCTAAGCTCTCCTGTTTATAAACCTTTTGGCAAAGTCGTAAAATTTCTCGTTGAAAATCAGGGGAGTTCAACACTCCCTTGGCTTGAGACTTTTCATTCCAACCAGCGATTAGTGGTAACTTCAAACTAGGCCTGAGTTCGTCTAATAAATGATCAGATGTAGCTTGACCTGTATGTTTGTTAAGCACTAATAACGTCTTTTCTTTTATAGCTTCGTCTAATAAATTCCAACTATATTGTGCCTTTTGAAAACCACTCCAATCCTCAGTTATAAGCCAAATGTGCTGATCACACCGCTCTAGCAAGGTTGTTGTCCTAGCATTTTCCTCACACTCAACATCCGCAATCACGATGTCATACAGGCCACTAGACATAATTAAATCAATTATTGCGTTAACATCTGCAATTTCCATTTGCAATACTTCATTTCGATTTTGTACAGGACTAAAAGTATCTGCTTGTATCCACTCGCAACGATCCACATAAGCTAGTAATGGTATTTTGTCTGCTTGTTCCTGTGTTTGATTTTTCCCTAAATTAATATCTTTTTCTTGGCGTTTTAAATCGTATAGTAAACGAGATAATCCTAACCCTTGCGTTGTTGCTTGGATGGCTTGGGTAACTTGAGTAGTACGAATAACATGCTCAATTAATGGACTTGAATATATATTTTCAAGATTTAAATAGAAGGCACGAATCCCTTGCATACTAAATTGCTTGCACAAATTAAGAGCAACTGTCGTTTTTCCCGCTCCCCCCTGAGCTGAACATATCGTCAATAAAGTAGCAGTACAATTTAGTTTCCGCCCTCTGGCTTGTATGGTTTTACTTGAAGGCACACTTTTTAATATGGTAGTTAACAATTTCGGTAAAGGCTGATATTTATAAATGCTTTGAATCTCATCCTCACGATCAAGCTCATCCTGAATGAGCTCATCTACTAAATAAAAAATATGAACCGCATTTTTAAGCTCAGTGAGTCCATCAACAAATTCAGGTTCAGTCAGTAAAACATGACTATTTGTGCCAAGCTCGTCCATGTACTGCATAAAAGCCTCCTTTTGGCTAAAAGCAGTTACACTCATTTGCAGTTGATATTCACTAAAGCGAACGTAATGTAAAAAAGGCTCAATGTATTGCTCGTCATGACACGCAAGTATCATTTTGATCATAGCCACGTAATCACTTCCCCTCTCTCAGAACGCAAAAAAGCACCGTTCAACGACCGACCTGTTAAGATCGATATTTGAACGGTGCTTCCGTTACTATACATTCCTGAAATTTACAATTAGAATACCATATTATGTAGGGCGGTGCAAGCAGTTTTTATATTAACCTAATAATACTAATAATACTTCATGCCTTGTAATAATTCCTGTGCAGCCTCATCAACTTCCGCATCTACATCATATGGTTTTGGATCATTAGATAACCTATTAAGCTCTTGTGTTAACTCGACTCTTACATCTGGAGTCAATCTATTTACTAACTTGGTTAAAATCCAATATTTCCACATTCCGTCGTTGGAATTCAGTATCTGCTTAAAATGTGGAATTAGCTCTTTATCAAACTGAATTAAAATATCCCTCACTGCAAATGAAATCGGCCAGTTTGTATCCTGTAGCCAGATAAGTAAATCAGGTATAACTTTTCTTAAAGTATCCTTATCACACTCTTTTAACTTATTCACACTGTCAAAGTCATGTTTGTCTTTCGGAAGCAGTTGACGAATTTCCATTATTTCTCCTCCACAAAGCTATTTTTAATTGGCGGACTATCCTCTAATTTAGTCAGCTTAATTTTGTATTTTTCAAGTAATTCATCTGCACGTATTATACTAAAATCATTTGGATCACCTTGTATCTTATACAACAGAGCATCGGGGAATAGCCCTCCACCTATAACGTAGTCTTTTAGATCACCCATATAATAATCAGCAGTTTCAGGTGGGAAATATATCCCTGTTGATTCATCTATCACCTCTAACAAAATATCTTCATTCCCACTTGCTAAACGTTGCTTCCACTTACGATGCTTCCCTTGGCCTTCATTCCAACCAACACCATCATATTCACAAATCACCGTATCTGTAGCTACTTTTTTCTGTCCATTAACTTCATATTCCAAACGGACTGGAAATTCTGCATATTTAACTTGGGGAACTGGAGGGTCATCTTCTAATAAACCACCTAATCCTATGAGTAGCCAAGGCAAGGTGAAAAATGCGATGAATATAGTGAAAAGTATAATTGGAATCCAAGCAAAAAGTTTTTTCATTTAGAACCTACCTTGTATGTAATAGAGATATCATTTCATTAAATATTTTGAAGTAATCCTTTACTTCATTTTTTTCAGTTGTTCAACAGGATTCCAGTCTTTATTTGGTAATCTACCTTTGGAGCGCCATATATAACCACCTTTTATCCACTTTTCCCTCCATTCATTATAATGTTTTTCTTTGTCATTATTTTCATCATCATCATGATAGCCATACTGAAACCCACAGCATGGGCAAATCTCATCTGAAGCATTTCCTATCAAATTATAAGGAGCCTCATAAAGACCATCATAATTACATACTAAACAGCAATATTTCATTTCTATTCTCTCCCTATTTGTTCTCTATGAAGCTATTTTTTATTGGCCTTTTACATTATCTTAATTACCCACCTTTATTTACAATCTCAAGATACCACCACATCACTTTATGATACCCAATTAGCTTGGAGGGAATTTCTTTCAAATTATTAATACTGTAATTGTAAAAATAAACGTTTTCGTTTTGATAAAGTTGATATGTTCCCTTCAAAAGTAATTGATCTTTAAATTTATATAAGGCAACAATATATCTGGGGTTATTCTTATGACCATTTACCTCTAAATCCTCTAGTGTTATATGGTCAAAATCCGAAATAGCATTTATAGCTACAATACTCTGAGTATAAACCGAAGGATTAGATTCCTGTGGGTACAGGGCAATGGTAATCCAAATACTTAAAGCCAATGTGACTGCTACACTTAGTATTCCATATCTATATTTCTTACATATCACTATACATACAACAATCAATAACGAATTAATAATAATTGTCACCGGTATTGTCACAATTCTTGCAAGCCCAGTATAAGGAAAAAGTTTTATTAATATATATTGCACAAGTATACTTGGCAACATCAATAGCAGAAATGTAGTGATGTTCTTCCAGATTCTCTTCTTTTGCAAAGTGTCACCTCCCTACCTTTTTAAAATCAATTTCTATCTCGTAGACATATTTCAGAAAATGCATTACGATTTAATTTGATGTTTTAAGAAAGGGGTGATGTTCATGATTTATTATGACAGGATAAAAATTATGATCCCACCGTTTCCCTTCAAAGGATGTTTTTTCCCCATATAAATAATTCATTAGGAGAATATTTATGGAAAAAAACATCCGAACAATACAAACTCAGAAAATCAGCTTGGCTTTACTTGTCTGCCTTGTTGGTTTCCCACAAATTAGTGAAACAATTTACACGCCATCTTTAACAGATATTGCTCAAGGTTATCAAGTAACGTTAAACGTAGCTCAGACCACCTTAAGTATTTATTTTCTTGGTTTTGCACTTGGTGTATTCTTTTGGGGAATCATTTCAGACTATATAGGTCGCCGCAAAGCTATGAACTTTGGTGTAGCTATTTATATCCTTGGGTGCTTACTTTGCCTAGTTTCAAGCAATATTGCTATGCTTTTCATTGGACGCTTAATTCAAGCCTTTGGCGCAAGCACTGGATCTGTTACGACTCAAACGATTTTACGAGACAACTACCACGGTAACGAGCGACACCAGCTTTTTGCAAAAATCTCAGCTGCCTTAGCATTTTCACCAGCCATCGGACCATTACTTGGCGGTTTCATTGGGCAATATTACGGTTTTCGTACTGTATTTTTATCTTTAGTGTTGATGGGAATGGGTTTACTCTTTTGGAGCTTGAAAAGTCTACCGGAAACATCACAGCCTAATCATACAGGCTTTGATACTAAGGAAATCCTTGCAATTGGAAAACGGATTTTAGTAGATCCCTATACGATAACCTTTGGTATACTAATCGGTATATTTAATGGTATTTTGTTTAGCTACCATGCTGAAGCTCCCGGTATCTTCATGGAGAAGTTTCATTTTAGTCAAAGTAAATATGGCTTTATGGGCTGTGTGGTTGCTACAGCAACGATTTTAGGGGCTTGGTTATCTAGTCGAGCATTAAAAAATCAATCGCCAAATACAATTATTAAAAATGGAATCAAGTTATCAATAGCAGGCACTGTATTTCTTAGTTCAACTGCGCTCCTGCTATTACCTCAAGCTATTCAAGTAATATTATATATTGCTGGTATTTTCATAATCCTTGCTGGTATAGGCATTGCTTTACCCAACTGTTTGAGCTTAGCCTTAGTTAAGTTTCGAGAAGCAGCAGGAACAGCTGGTGCATTTTTAAGTTTAGGCTACTATATCATTGTTAGTATATGTACGTTTTTGATTAGTTTACTTCATACAGGTTCAATACTTGTATTTCCGCTATTTTGTCTTGTACTATTGATAGTTTCTTTATTTTTGATTACGTTAACAAGTAAGAGCAGTTAAAACAACTTTTTTTCGAATTGACTGAAATAAGCGGCTACGTTCTGTGGAATGTAGTCGTTTATATTTAAATTTTTAAACTGTTATTTCCCGTAGAGCGAGCCTCAAATATAAATTCCATTGACAATAAGTGACAACAAATAAGAAAATATAAGCAATTCACTTTTTTGAATTTTTGAATCTAATTAAACTTACAAATCATACTTATAATGTACCCCATATGTATAGTTAATAAGATAAAAACTGCCCCTAAAATTGTTTAGATAGATTCTCTATTCGGGGGCAGTTCAGTGGAATTCCATTAATAACTTAAAGTTGTATTTAAAAACTCCTACTTAATTCTTTTCGGTTAAACAATAGCATCCGAGTCTTCACTTAATATTCTTTTCAATCTATATTTCTCCATAGATGCTTCAACAAAAGATCTATGAAAAGTAAAACACCAATAAATACAAGATGATAAAATCCTTTATTTGCTAATGTAACCTTTTATTTTACCATCATTTCCCAAATAAATCGATATTATATTTCCTGACTTAGTATAGAACCTAGTTCGATAATCCATTTCTTTAAAACTATACCGATCCTCTACTTTTATAATTACCTCATTGGGAAAAACCTTTGTCAAATATTCTTCGGCTTGTTTTCTAAATTTGTATTTTCCCCAAGGAGTACCTTCTAATATAAAATAAATAGAACAGCCAATTGCTAAAATTACTACAATTACTGAAATTATTTTTATCTTTCTGATAATATGTTCATCCTCCTTTATTTACCCAATAGAGTATTAATTCTAAAAAGATGATAACCTGCTTTTTGGATTATCTTTGTAAGCCAATTTCCCGATTCATATCCTTTCTTTGCATCTCTTAACTGATTTTGATAATCACTATGAGTAAATGCACTATTATAGAATACTTGGTTCAATGCTGCTGCTCCTATATTCGGAGACTTAGCTCCTACAATGCCACCTAAGGAATTCCCTCCAATTAATGAATTAACTTGGATATTTACTGACGTTGTAAAACGCGATGCACTTACTCCGTTATATAATGTACCTTTACTCAATAAATCTAAAGAGACAATATAACAGTTTCTTTTAATCAAACTATAATCTTTATTAGGATCGTCAATTGAATGACTTTTAGCTAGCTTTTTAGCTTCACTATAACTTGAAGAAAAATCTCCTTGTATATACGTTGATGAGGTATAACCTGATTGACTAAATCCTGCTAGATCCACTTTTTTTCCTGATGAATCGTTTAGTTTTGTATTACTACCCCAACTATTAAATTTATTTAAATCAGTAAGATATTCATTACTCACTTGTTTTAATTGGACATTCTCATCTCCCCAGTAAAAATAGTGCCATTTGCCGTCACTATTTTCGATAAGTATCGAGGTATGTCCTAGACCGAAGGCTAGATCTGGGTTTGTAATCATAATTGCATCATGCCCACTTGGATCAACATGAGTTAATGGATTGTTCCTAACATAAGAATATAGATTTAAGCTTAGTGGATTGGTGACTGTTCCTTCATAAGTATCCTTACTTACAAATCTCCCAATAGCAGGATCATAATATCTTGCTCGTAAGTAATACAATCCGGTCTCATTATCAAAAATTTCACCTGCATACTTAAAATCGTTGCGAACTGCTTCTTCCTGCTCAACAATGTTACCCCATTCATCATATTGATAATGGTTCACAACTTGACCAGACTCATCTATTAACTGTACAACATCTCCATGACCGTTATACAAGTAAAAATACTTTTTATTCGTGCTGACATCCCGTTTAGCAAGTAGTCGATCTGGACCCCATGTATAATTTGCAATAGCCTTATTGTTAGCGTCTGCCTCAGAAATTACTTTACCCGCATTATTGTATGCGTAACGCACCTTTTCAACTGAGGATGCAGGGTTTTGACTGTTACTATTCTGATCGCTATTAGTTGGTTTTACTGTCGTCTTCGTTTTGGCTAATCGTAAACCTTCCATTTCATATTCAAACTCAGTGGTCGTATTATCCTTAACCACCTTACTCACTTGATCCCACAAATTAAACGTATACGTTTGTTCCTTACTGTCCACCATTCCACTATCACCCTTGAGGGTTTTGCGGTTTCCTCTCGCATCGTAGGTGTAAACGATAGTTTCTCCTGAAGGACGTTTCACTTGAATCAAACGGTTTAGCTTATCATACTGATAATTAGTAGTCCCTACACTATCCTTGATGCTTGTTATGTTACCGTTGTTGTCATAGACATAGGAAAACTCAGAAACTATTACTGTTCCTTTTTTATTGCTTACCTTAATTAATCTACCAATTCCATCATAACTATAATCACTTGTTAAATAGCTACCATCTGACAATCTTGGATAAACGATACGCTGAAGCTTACCTTCTGGGTTAAAGCTATATTGTGCATTTGCATTGTCCTCTGCTGTAATAACATGTGAGTCATTCGTTTATACTTTACTAATCCGTGTCTTTTCATAGCTATAGTTTGTAAAGTAATTAAAAGTATCATTGTACTGAAACTTATCAAAGATAAACTGCATCTCAACTTTATTGAGATGCAGTTTAATGTCATTTCATTATGGATTTTAAGTTTCTTTTACTTCATTCTTTTCAGTTGCTCAACAGGATCCCAGTCTGCACTTGGTAATGTGCTTTCGTCACGCCATCTATAATCATCTTTTATCCACTTCTGTCTCCATTCAATATAATGTTTTTCTTTTTCATCATTCTCATCATCATCATGATAGCCATACTGAAAGCCACAACAAGGACATATTTCATAAGAAGGAGTTCCTACATCACTATAAGGAGCTTCATCAAGACCATCATAATTACAAACTAAACAATAATATTTCATTTTATCTTCCCCTTTGTCTTTGCCAGTATGTTGGCGAAGTTGGCTTAAAAAAAGTTTTTGTTGTTCCATCAGGGTTATATGCACCAAAAGTATTCGTTTGGGGCTCATAGACTTTAATAATACCATTTTCATCAGTTTTGACTCGGTATCTTCCTCTGTTAAGGAAAAATTCATTTGCTCGATAAGCATATTCATCCTGACTTGTAATATTAAAATCAGATCCATGATCTCTAACATGTCTTGGCAATGTAGCTCTATTCCCCCAATTATGAGGTCCTCTGACCTGCACAACTACAGGCTTTTGTTTAATAATTGGTTGTTGACTTACTATCGGTCCTTGTTTTACTTTTGGTTGCTGACTTACAGTCACCTTTTTCTTAGTTATTGGGGGAGTTGTGATTACTTGCGTCTTTGCTTTCACCCTTGGCTGCTGAATTATAGTTGGTTTGCTTTGGTACGTATCAAATCCATTGACTCCCTTGTTATTTATATCTACTCCAACCTTAATGCCAGTTAGTACTGTAACTGCTCCTATTACGTAAGGCATTGCTGCTTCTATAGCGGGAATAACAAAAGCCCAATGTCCACTTGGATCAGTATAGATCAACGGACTATTATGCACATACGTAAATAAATTTAACGTTAGAGGATTGTTAATCTGTCCTTCATACGTATCCTTACTT
>NZ_JBCMOR010000004.1:0-79419 GCF_050461185.1 Paenibacillus turicensis | reverse complement strand
CACTGCCGATCATCCGGTGGTGGTTTTTTTATGTTTAAAATAAATAAAGTTCTCTGTAGCTACCTATCTTTTATTATGGATTTTAATAGTTACAAAGTATTCTATTTGAATGAATGTTAAGTTAAAAAAATGATAGATTTTCAATTAAAAGAAGTCTAAATTGTCATGGTAAATGTTAATTTTTTTATAAAATTATTAGCTATAATATCCAATGTAGAACAACTTATTGTATTGACGACTACAAATCATAAATAAAACTAGAAACAACAAAAAAATTAATTAATTAATCAAATAATCTGTAACATCTATAGTTGAAAATTATTTGGTTTGAAAGGAGCTTAGTCATGATAAAGAAACAGACTAGATTTGCATGGCAAAGAGGTATTTTAGCTACTGGAGTTTTACTAGGAGGGCTAGGGCTACAAAGTGGGGAAGGTTTAGCAGCACCATCCACACCATCACTTATAACACATGATTATAAAGCGACTGGTGTTGTAAAACGAAAGGTAGCACCAGCAGTTAATTCTATAATCACAATTCAATATAATGGGACAGCATCTAACGGAACGACGTTTAAAGCCAATGGCATATTTAGGGATGGAAAGACATGGGTACCAATTACTTTTTTACGAGATGCACTAAAGATGCCATTAAGCTACGATATCACGAAGAAAATGTATACTATTGGTGAAGATTTTCATCAGTTTACGATAGATGTTCAAGATAACAATAGCCTAACTTTAAATGGATACTATTTAAACGATCTCCAAGCTATTAATATAAATGGACACTTTTATGTGCCAGCCCAGCTATTAAAGCAATATTTAGGTTATGAGGCTAATTTGAATGCAAAGGATAGTATTGTAAGTATTAAAGAAGCTAAACAAAATGATGTTTCATTTACGACTCAGACTAAAACAGAAAGCCAAAATGGGACTGATATAGACCTAGCGTGGCCACAAATTAATTATAGTAAAGATAGTCAGGTTGAAGAGCGTATTAATCAGAAAATAACAGATGTGATTGCTGCATACGAGAAGGAAATAAAGGAGCAGATGGATCTAAGAGAAAGGGATAAGATTAATAGTCCATATTTGTTTAGTAGCTCCTATATCGTAACGTATAACCAAAAGGGTATTGTTTCTCTCATTCTAGAGCAATACGATTTTACAGGTGGGGCACATGGCATGACCTATCGCAAGGCGCTCACTTTCTCTTTGAAGGATGGCAAGCAATTAACGGTTACCGATGTGGTCGGAAATAATAAGAGTCTGAAGGACATCAATCAGAGCATTAAACAGCAATTTGAGAAAAGTATAGAATATTTTGGTGGCTTTAAAGGAATTGATAAGAAAGCTGATTTTTATATCGAGCCAGGTAATTTAATTGTATATTTCCAATTGTATGATTACACGCCATATGTTGCTGGCTTCCCAGAGTTTTCATTTCCTCTTGCCAAGGTTATCCCTAGTGATAGCAAGGTTTTTGAATAGTTGATTACACAGCTTTGTGAAAGTCACTGAAAATAGATAGTATCTTTCAAAATGAATGTAACTTTTTTGTCATTACTATCGGGGTGGTTATCGTTATAATAAAGTGTAGGTTATTCAGGTAGGAAATTTGACCTATAATTTTTTGAGGGAAGGGGAATCAATGTGAGACAAACGAAGTACATGTCATGTATGGTTTTATGTATGTTCATGTTCATGCTTCTTGTCATTACAGGCTGTGGTTCTTCTGAGCCTTCTTGGGATGAGTATGTAGGAGCTGTTGTGGAGAAGACATTTCCCGTACCTGCAGAGGCAACCCATTCTGAATCTATGCTGACTAATTCTGAGATGCGTTATATTCAATATACTTTTAGTGGCCTTCATGAAAAGGGTAAGATTCCAGAACAATACCAGCAAACCATTTTGGACTGGGGTTGGGTAGAGAAGGAAAGTGCTGAAGCAGGAAATACTGTTGTATATGAAAAGGGCAATCAAATAGTCCAAGTAACTGTACAGGAGAATGGCTTTACGATTTTAGTTCCAAAACAGGATCGTAACCTAGTCATTCAAGGGATTGAAAGTAGCGAATTTAGTAAGAATCGCAGTGATGATAACGATAATGGGCAGACAGAGAATAATGATAGCAACCCATAATATCAAAAGTTATAGTTCAGTTAATCACATTGTTATATTAGCCTAGCATTAGGCTTTAAAATGATAAACGGTCTTATTCCGCTACACTAGGGAATAGACCGTTTTATTAATTTAATTTAATGGTTATGAAAGTTAATATGAAAATAGATTTGATTAAGCGAGAAATTAGTTCTTGTTAAGTTAAAGTTATGAATGGCATTATGTCATTATGGCTTGTAGTAGGACAAGTCTCGTTCATTTAATTTTAGTACACCATCCTTAGGTTGTTTCTTTAACCCTGTAATCGTAAACTGCTTAGGCACCATAAGCCATAAATGCCAGAATAGCAATGAGAACATAAATTCAAAGGGAGACCAAGGAATAATTGCTACGATGATGATACAGCCGATCCACGCTGTATGAAGATGAACTTTACGAAAGCTAGAGTATGGAATATATTGATCTGGCATATAACCGATCCAAGGTAAGCGATAAGAAAACTTCCAGCGCTTATGGTAAGAATGATTAATAACTATAAGGATAGATCTTGCAATAACATATTGAATCCAAGCTGTTATAAGCATAGCAATAATAAAATAGAAAATACTTGTCCAGCTAATTACAATCATTTCGGCAGCAAGCCAAATTATCGGTAGCATAACATAACTTAATAAAAACGATTTAGGAAATATTATTTTTTTAAGTAGTCGATAATGATAAAATGTTGCATTTGAATTGGATTGATCGGTCATCAATCATACAATCCCCCTTAAGCTAACGTTATATTACTGCGTTTAAGTTAAAAATGAATGGCCTGTAATGAATGGCTTGTAATTAGTATATCGGAAATAGTGGAGAAATAATTGAGATTTAATGCTGTACAGACACCTATAACATTAGTGCTACATAGTATATAGTAATTCAGTTACTATGAAAGGGTTTAAATTCATAGAAACTGTGTCATACTAATAGTAAAACGAGTAGGGTGGGATCGTGAATGAATGAGCTTGCCAAATGCACATGTATTATATGTGGACAGCAAAAGGAAGATGGCATTCATATCGTTTCTGAGTTTATATGTGATGCTTGCGAGAGTGAGATGGTACGTACTGACGTACAAGAGGAGAAATATCATTTTTTTATACACCGCATGAAACAGATTTGGATGAAAGAGAATGTATGATGATATTTAGAGGGGCCGATTCTTTTTATGGGAGAAGAGGTCCTTTTGTTTTGGCTTATTTTTGTTTATATTGGCAGGGGAACTTAACAAAGGTAAACTAGAGGGAGTACTTCCATCATTGATGATATATTGAAAGGATTTATACATGGTAGACAAAAAGTCGATAGATAAGTGCAATCAGTGCACAAATAGTATACAAGCACCGTTAGTTTCTGCTTTATTACATTATAAAAGTAGAAAAGATATATCTTTTCATGTACCAGGCCATAAGAATGGAGTGGCCTATTTAGGGATCGCGGAGATAAAGGAAATATTTGGTCCAATCCTTGAAATTGATGTTACTGAAATTGAAGGTACAGATAATTTACATCAACCAGAAGGGGAAATATTAGAGGCTCAGCAATACGCGGCACGTTTTTTTGGTGCAGATCAGACCTTTTTTTTAGTAGGTGGGAGTACAGCAGGGAATCAGGCTTTAATCTTAAGTGCTTGTACCAACCCTGGCGATATTATTCTAGTGCAAAGAAATGTACATAAGTCGGTGATACATGGATTAATGCTTGCACATGCCAAAGCTGTTTTTTTAACGCCTGAAATTGATCAAGAAAGCGGCTTAGCAACTATTCCTTCTATTACTACCATCCAACGGGCTTTAGAACGTTATCCAAATGCGAAGGGTTTATTGCTAACACAACCTAACTATTACGGTATGGTTTCTTCTACCTTAGCTAACATCGTGGAACTCTGTCATAGTTATCATATTGCTGTATTTGTAGATGAAGCACATGGTGCCCATTTTGGATTACATGGTGATTTTCCGAATAGTGCATTAAGTGCTGGTGTAGATGGCGTTGTTCAGTCCACGCATAAAATGTTATCCGCCATGACAATGGGCTCAATGCTACATATTCAAGGGGAGTATATAGACCGCACATTGTTGGCACAACGTTTAACGATGATTCAAAGCTCAAGCCCTTCCTATCCTATTATGGCTTCATTAGACATTACTAGGTTTATGTTGGAGACGCAAGGGGAATCTATTTTTACAGAGCCGTTAATAGCTGCTCAGATGCTCCGTAAAGGCATTGACCAGTTAAAGCGATATCGTATACTTAGTCCCGACCTAACGATAACAGAAATACAGAGGGCAGAGGAACGACAGGACGTTGGATATAAGGTAGATGCACAGCAGGCAGGAGCACAGAACGTCTATAGTGCATATGATAAACAAGATCCTTTGAAAATTGTAATTTGTGATGCATTAGGGATATGTAGTGGCTACGAATTACAAAACAGGTTATGCGAGATGGGCTGTATACCTGAAATGTGTGATGAGCATTATGTCGTGTTTGCTTTAGGGCAAGGAACTACAACAAGGGATGCCGATAGGCTGTTAGCAGCTTTGAAACAACTTAGTATGGAAGAAACAGAAAATAAAGCAAATGATTTTTTCACGTGGAACAATTGGGTAGTGGAAGAAGAGGGATTTGAGCCTGTACAGTTTAGCTTATCTGTTATATCAGATGAAAATACGGAAATGATTCCGCTTGAGCAAGGGGTTGGTCGAAGATCTGCAGAGATGATCATACCTTATCCACCTGGAATACCATTATTATATCCACAAGAATTGATTACAGAACACATACTAAAGCGTATAATGCAATTAAGAGAACTAAATGCAACCAGCCTAGGTGCTTGTGATCCTAGTTTGAAAATGATTAAGGTTTGTAAGCTTTAATGAAGGGGAGCCGTTTATTCATGGCAGGAAAAGGACTATTTATTACGCTTGAAGGTGGAGAAGGCGTCGGCAAAACAACGATGTTAAAAAAGCTCGCCCAAACACTTGAACAGAAAAATATAAGCTATATTATTACTCGTGAGCCTGGCGGCATTATGATTGCAGAAAAAATACGTGAAGTCATTTTAGACTCCGCTCACACGATGATGGATGCGAGAACAGAAGCTCTATTGTATGCGGCTGCTCGAAGACAACATCTAGTTGAGAAGGTAGCACCAGCTTTACAAGAAGATAAGGTAGTATTGTGTGACCGTTTCATTGATAGTAGCTTGGCTTATCAGGGGTATGCCCGTGGTTTAGGTATAGATGAGGTATTATCAATAAATGCCTTTGCGATTGACCAATATATGCCTGATTTTACGTTTTATTTAGATATGGACCCTTTGGATGGATTAGCTAGAATTGCAGCAGAGAAGGGAAGAGAAATAAATCGTTTAGATCTTGAAAGTATAGAGTTTCACCAAAAGGTCAGAGCGGGTTATAATAAGGTTATAGGGATGTACCCTAATCGCATTAAAAAGATTGATGCGGCCAGAGATATCGAACAGGTTGCTACTGAGATGAATCGCTTGCTTATTGCGAAATTAGAGGAATTTTCAGTAGCGATGTCAAATAATAAAAATTAAATTCACGTTTTGAAATTTAAAGGAGGGACTGCATATGAAACTTATTATTGCGATTATTCAAGATAAGGATAGTAACCGCTTGTCCAGCGCACTTGTAAAGGCAAACTATAGAGCTACTAAATTAGCAAGTACTGGGGGTTTCTTACGAGCAGGAAATACTACCTTTTTAATTGGTGTAGATGATAATCAGGTAGAATCTGTCATGGCAGTCATTCGAAACAGCTGTAAAATCCGTGAGCAATTGGTTACACCAGTTACTCCGATGAGTGGGACAACAGACTCCTATTTACCACTACCAGTCGAAGTGCAGGTCGGCGGGGCGACAGTTTTTGTACTTCCAGTAGATCAATTTGAACATTTCTAGTATGTTAGTATAAATACTACAGATAATATATGTAGATAGGCAGTGATTCATTTGAAAATTAATCCGGGATATAGGCCGCTTAAAAGCGGGCTAGGTGTGACGGATAATGCTGCTAGACCCATTCAGTCAAAAAGCTTCTCGGATGCGATGAACTATCATGGTGAGAAGGCAACACAGCAAGAATTGGATCGTAGATTTAAAGAAATACAAACTCAAGGCGATCGCCTAGCTCGATCTATGACGATTAGAGAGTTAAAGGCCTATCGCCTTCTTGTCAAAAAGTTTCTAGAGGATACTGTACGCCCTGGCATTACAATCAAAGAGTCTAGAGGATGGGATCGTCGTGGGCGTAGTAAGCGATATAAGCTGCTTGATGAGGTAGATGCAGCCTTGCTTGAAATGGCGGATGAACTGCTAAACAGCGAGCAAGGTAAAATAGACTTATTGCAGAAAATTGGCGAAATTAGAGGGTTGCTCATTAATTTAAGCTTCTAATTGTAGCCATGGAAAGGTATTGACTACAATATGTCATTTGACGATATTATTGGACAAGATGTAGCGAAGACGATGTTGAAAAATGGGCTTCGTACTCATCAGGTGTCACATGCATATATATTTAGTGGACCACCAGGCAGTGGGCAAAAAGAGATGGCAATGGCATTTGCGAATGCTTTAGTCTGTGAAGATCGACAAGAGCAGGGGGCATGTGGTGTATGCTTAGCTTGTCGTAAGGTTAAGCATGGGAACCATCCTGATCTTCATCTTGTCGAGCCTGAGGGAACAGCTAGTATTAAAATTGAACAAATTCGTGATTTACAACGATTGTTTTCTTATCGAGCAAGTGCCGGTAATTATAAGGTCTACATGATAGATCAGTCCGAAAAAATGACAGTACAAGCTGCTAATAGCCTTCTCAAATTTTTGGAGGAACCACCAGCTCCAGCCGTTGCAATATTGATGACAGATAATGGACGAGCATTATTACCAACGATACAATCTAGAGCACAATGGGTGCCATTTACGCCCCTTGCTCCTGATGAGATGCTGCAAATTTTAGTAGATGAAGGTTATCCTGTCAATTTAGCAAGGTGTGCAGTACATTTAGTGGCGGGAATAAGTGCTTGTCGTGATTTATTAAGTCAGAATTGGTTTGCAGAAATCAGAAACGTAATGTTACAATTAGGGAAGGAGGCCACAGGCCGTAGTGGTTCTCCCTTAGTAACGGCTCAACAGAGCATTTTTAAAGCAGGTTTGGGCGATCATTTGGATATGTTGTTTAGCCTGTTCCATTTATGGCTTAGGGACATGCTCCAATCGCTCTATCATAGACATGATGGTATTGTTTTTATGGATCAGTTGGATTATATATCCAGCCATTCCTCTTCCCGTAATGCACAGCAGTGGATTGAAGCCATGTCATGGGCAGCACAAAGTAAAAGAAAGCTGCGACAAAATATGAATGGCCAACTTTGCCTAGAGCAGTTTCTAATTTCTTTAGGTGAGATGAATCATCGTCATTCTTCTATGTCATATTAAGGGAAACAAACTTTCTCCCGCATAAAGGTTTTATAAATATGCATGAAATTAAATTGATAAGCTTGGGTGCTATACGAGGGGGTTAGTTTTTGTACACTGTAGTAGGTGTCCGGTTTAAAAAAGCGGGCAAAATATATTATTTTGATCCCCTAGAACTACCCGTCGAAAAGGATCAGTTTGTTATTGTAGAGACGGCGCGTGGGATCGAGCATGGTAAAGTCGTGATTGGTAAAAAGCAAGTAGATGAATCTGACGTGGTGCTTCCGCTTAAGAAGGTGATTCGAATTGCTGACGATTCGGACGCTAGTGTGGTGGAGGAAAATAAGCTAGCAGCTCAGAATGCTTTCTCAACTTGTTTAAATAAAATCAAAGACCATGATTTGAAGATGAAGTTGGTTGATGTGGAGTTTACGTTTGATCGAAATAAAATTATTTTTTATTTTACGGCTGAAGGACGTGTCGATTTTCGTGAGCTAGTGAAGGATTTAGCAAGTATTTTCCGCACTCGCATCGAGTTAAGACAAATTGGTGTGCGTGATGAAGCGAAGATGCTAGGCGGCATTGGACCTTGTGGACGTATATTATGCTGTTCCTCCTGGTTAGGTGATTTTGAGCCAGTATCCATTAAAATGGCAAAGGATCAAAGCCTTTCACTGAATCCAACAAAAATATCTGGACTATGTGGTCGTTTGATGTGTTGCTTGAAATTTGAGCATGATAATTATGAAAGTGTGAAGGAAGAACTTCCTTCCGTAGGTAAGTTAGTGATTACTTCTTTGGGCGAAGGTAAGGTGGTTGGATTAAACGCTGAATCTCGTTCTGTACATGTACAATTGTTTGAAATTGGCAAGGTCAAGGAACTTCTCTTAGATGATGTTGTTGTGAAATAAGGATGTTCAAGATAGACTTTAGAGAATGACTCTGGGGTGGGCACTTGAAGAAAAAAGATATTTTTACACACATGCAAGAATTAGAGGGGCAAATGGAATCAATTCACGGCGAATTGGGTTTGCTTAAGCTAGAGGTAAAGAAGCTCGTTGAAGAAAATCAACAGCTATTGCTCGAAAATGAGCAGCTTCGGAAAATTTTAAAACGGGACCATGGTGATTCTCGTGTAGATTCTCCTTCTGGAGAGAAGGACTCAGAACAACAAGCGTCACCCGAAGGTAAGGAAGAAGCTATAGATATTGTTGGAGAAGGTTATGATAACCTTGCTAGGTTGTATCATGAAGGTTTCCATATCTGTAATGTGTATTACGGGCATTTACGAACAGAAGGCGATTGTCTGTTTTGTCTCTCTTTTCTGAATAAATAACAAGCCGTAGGAATTGTTCCTACGGTTTTTTTAAGATAAAAGACATAACTATGTTGGCAGAGATGGATACTTAAATACGTATTATGATTTTATAGAAAGTGACGAGGTTGGCATGATAAAAGTACCGTTGTATGGGCAAGAAAGAATTGATGATTTATTAACTGATGGATTAGGTATTATTCAAAGTCGTGAAGTGTTTAGCTTTTCGATGGATGCGGTATTGCTCGCGCGGTTCGCTTCTATACCTAACTCAGCAAAAGTATTGGATATGTGTACAGGTAATGGTGTTATTCCTTTATTGTTAACGACAAGCACAAAAGCAAAGATTGAAGGTATTGAAATACAGCCAAGGCTTGCTGATATGGCAAGACGAAGTGTACAAATGAATGAGCTAGAGGAGCAGGTAAGCATTCGAGAAGGGGATTTGAGACTGTTAGTAAATGAGACTGGCCATGGTTATTACGATGTAATTACCGTTAATCCGCCTTATATGCCTGTTACAAGTGGTGATGTCAAGCTCAACCGTCATCAGGCGATTGCCAGACATGAGATTGAATGTACGTTGGAGGAGGTCATTTCTACAGCGACACAGCTTTTGCGGGCAGGTGGTAAGCTATTTATGGTGCATCGTCCTCAGAGACTAGCTGAAATTACAACTATATTATGCAAATACCGTCTGGAGCCTAAACGTATTCGTTTTATTCATCCTAGAATTGATGCCGAAGCGAATATGGTATTGATTGAGGCTTTAAAGGATGGTAAACCAGAGGTAAGAATTTTACCTCCTTTAGTGGTATATGATCAGGACGGAAAATATGGCAATGAATTTATGGATATTTATTATTCAGATAAGAAAGGAGGAAAGGACAGAAGATGAGTGTAGGTGTACAAAAAAGCTATCAGGATAATCAAGCACATGGAATGGGTAAATTATTTTTGGTGGCCACCCCTATTGGTAACCTAGAGGATATGACTTATAGGGCGATCCGCATTTTACAAGAAGCAGATATTATTGCTGCAGAGGATACTAGGCAGACGAGGAAGTTACTTACACATTATGAGATCACTCCTGCTAAATTACTTAGCTATCATGAGCATAATAAAGCAGCAAGTGGACCGGAATTAATTCGCTTTATAATAGAAGGAAAAAATTTAGCCTTAGTGAGTGATGCTGGCTTACCTGCAATTTCTGACCCTGGCCACGACTTAGTGAAGCTGGCGTTAGAGCAAGGAATTTCTGTGATTCCAATTCCAGGTGCAAATGCGGCGCTATCTGCTTTAATCGTATCAGGTCTTGCTACAGATCAATTTCAGTTTATAGGTTTTTTACCTAGAGAGCACAAGGATAGGCAAGCAACGCTAGTTCAAGCTCAAGACTATGAAGGTACATTAATTATGTATGAGTCTCCTCATCGCCTAATTAAAATGCTACAATCCATGCTAGAAGTATGGGGGGACCGGCAGATTGTCCTTGCAAGAGAGCTGACGAAGAGATATGAAGAGATGGCAAGAGGTAGTTTAAGTGATGTCCTAACATGGCTTGAGGAATACCCGCCTATTGGGGAATATTGCGTAGTGGTGGAAGGGGCCAACCCAGAATTTATTAGAGAGAAAAAAGAGGCATGGTGGAAAGAGCTTAGCTTGGAGGCACACGTGACTCATTACGAACAGCAGGATCAATGTTCACGTAAAGAGGCAATGAAAAAGGTAGCTAAGGATCGTGAGTTATCCAAACGTGATGTTTATCAGGCATTGTTAGAATAGTCCTAAAATTTGTTATAGTATTTAATAAATAGAATCTGTTACTTGAATTATAAATGAATTCCAAAAAAAGGAGGTCTTCATATGGTAAAATACTTACCATAGAAGACCCCAAGGAGATATGAAAAGGTTAGAATTAACAGTTTAAGTAAATCTATTATATACTAAAAATCTTAATTTGTCACAGGGGCAGGAATTTCCGTCACGCAGTCATGACAAACAATTTTACCTTTAAAATAAATAACATTTTCGGCATTGCCACAGAAAATACAAGCTGGCTCGTATTTTTTCAGCATGATCCGTTCACCGTCAACGTAGATTTCAAGCGCATCCTTTTCTCCGATGCCTAGAGTACGACGTAATTCAATAGGAATAACTACGCGCCCTAATTCGTCTACTTTTCTTACAATACCGGTTGATTTCATCATAACTGATGATAACCCCTTTCGCTATAAATTAAATACGTCATTATTCGACAAACTTCTTTGTTTTATGATAATTATAATACCAACCATTGCCAGATCAGTCAACCTATTTATGGTAGAGTTCTTTATAATTACTAATTAAAAATTATAAAGGGTGTTACAAAACATTGATGTATCAAGGGAAAAGCTAATTATTAAAGTTTATTAATAATTCATTCTATCTAGTTTCAATAATCGACATTATTCGACAAAAGAAGACAAACTCTATCAAAAGTAGTCATCAAAATGTATAAAAAAACATATATTAAAGGAGTGTGTTGTCATGAATCGTCCACTACTCGAAGAAAAAGTATTTAAAGACCCTGTTCATAATTACATCCATGTACAAGATGAGATCATATGGGCATTAATTAATACAACTGAATTTCAACGTTTACGGAGAATTAGACAGCTGGGTACATCATACCTAACCTTCCACGGTGCTGAGCATAGCCGATTTTCACACTCTTTAGGTGTATATGAAATTACTAGACGGATCATTTCCCAATTCGAGAGGGGCAATTATCCTGATTGGCCTAAAGAGGAACGCCTCGTGGCATTATGTGCAGCCTTACTCCATGATTTAGGACATGGTCCCTTTTCACATTCGATTGAAGATGCATTTGATATGAATCATGAAGAATGGACGATTAAAATTATTAAAGGAGATACAGAGGTTGGGTCTGTTTTAAGAACAATGGGTGAGCATTTCCCTGAACAGGTAGCTGCTGTTATCCGAAAAGACTATGATAAGCCAATCATTGTTAATTTAGTGTCTAGTCCACTGGATGCAGACCGTATGGATTATTTGCTGCGCGATGCTTATTTTACGGGTGTAAATTATGGCACGATTGATATGGACCGTATTTTGCGAATGCTAAGGCCTCATCAAGGGAGAATCGTTGTAAAACAATCGGGCATGCACGCGGTTGAGGATTATTTAATGTCACGTTACCAAATGTACTGGCAAATTTATTTCCATCCAGTGACACGTAGCTCAGATATTATTTTAAAGCAGATTTTCCGTAGAGCAGGTGAGTTATTTCTGGAAGGGTTTGAATTTAAATTTTTACCGCATCCATTACCTCATTTATTTGGGAGGAAAATATCTGTAAAGGATTATCTACTATTAGATGAAGCTTTAATTCAAACTGCCTTTATGCAATGGCGTAATGAAGGTGATGATTTACTGTCTTCCTTATGTGCCAGATTTATAGATCGTAAATTGTATAAATATGTAGAAATAGATGCGTTGGATATGGAGACAATCGATCGTATAAAGGATACTTTTGTAGAAGTTGGATTAAATCCTGAATATGATTTGGAAATTGATTTTCCAACAGATTTACCTTATGATGTGTTTCGTCCAGATAATGATAACCTAAAAAAACAAATTTTATTGCTGGACCGTCAAGAAAGATTACATGAAATTTCAGAAGTATCTGACATTGTTCGTTCTATAAGTGGTTTACATAAGGGAAAAAACCATTTGTACTTTCCGCATGATAAAGTGTTGGCGTTAAAGTCACATTTCCCTGCCGATATTTTTGCACTATTTGAGCAATGGAGTTAAGGAGGATTTAAAGCTATGTTATTTGATACGCATACACATTTAGATGCAATCCAATTTGAAGAGGATCGTGCTGAAACGATTCAACGTGCAGTAGATAATGGCGTGACCCGCATGGTTAACATTGGATTTAATCGTGAAACAATACCTACGACGATGGCGCTAGCAGAGCAATACGATTTTATATATGCTGCTGTTGGTTGGCATCCGCAAGATGCAATTACGATGAAAAAAGAGGATTTAGACTGGATTGCACAATTATGTAGCCATAATAAGGTGGTCGCGATCGGTGAAATTGGTTTGGATTATTATTGGGATACGTCACCAAAGGATGTTCAGCACGAGGTGTTTCGTAATCAGATTGGACTAGCTCGCAGCTTGAATAAGCCCATTTGTATTCATAATCGGGATGCACATGAGGACGTTGTGAAAATTTTACGTGAGGAAAAGGCAAGTGAAGTTGGTGGAATTCTCCATTCATTTTCTGGAAGCTGGGAAATTGCTAAAATGTGTCTAAATATGGGATTCCATTTATCCTTTGGTGGACCCATTACGTTTAAAAATGCAAAGCAGCCTAAAGAGGTGCTCGTAAACACGCCATTAGATCGTCTTCTAATTGAGACGGATTCCCCTTATTTAACGCCACATCCATTTCGTGGGAAGAGAAACGAGTCCGCTTATGTCCGTCTAGTTGCAGAGGCAGCGGCAGAATTAAAAGGGATTTCTGTGGAAGAAATAGCCCAAATAACTACGAAAAATGCACTGGAACTATTTTCCATTTGATGAATTCGGGAGAAAACCCGATGAAAAAATGAGTATTTGCGAAGTATTAATGCTTTTTAACCAACAAAACGGAGTTTATTACAATATTTTAACCATATTTTTAAAAAAACGTTCTTGATTCGTCCTTTACAACCTGCATCTAAACAGGATAGAATCTTTTCAGTAATCCAAATAACACGGATTAATGTTTCCGTAACCAGTCTCGCTGAATCTCTGTTACAGAGAACGGGGGAACCAATATAGCTGTAAACGTAATTTGCCTAATTTTTTTACTTTACGAGCTATAATTGATTTCTGTATGTGGGTCATAGGGGTGAAATCGAGGTCATTGCGCCATGAGCGAATGAACTGAGAAAGGGCAGCTCTCTTTTGTCCGAACCCGACAGCTAACCTCGTAGGCGTCTTAAGAGAGGCAACTCGTGCATCCTATTACTTCAGGAATTTTCAGAAGCCACGAAGGAGTTCCTCTAACTCTTTCTTTAGGCTTCTTTTATTTTTGAATAATTGTGATAGTTTCATCATACTTTGGAAAACAAAGGTGGTGATGATGCAACAGATTGGACTGGAGACGGAGCGAGATGCAGGAAATGTGTGCATTTCGTAATTATGAATTGTAGCCCTATTAACGTGCTTCATTGATTTTTTTGTTAGTAGTTTGGCTATGAAGGAGGAGAGAAGATATGGGCATTTTCTCTAAGAACAATACCCATGGATCACGCTCATCCAGCATGTCTTACGTAATGCAGTGGAGACCCAAAAATATTCGTCAGGTTATAGTAATTGGGCTAGCTATTATCGCTATAGCTACAATCGTGCTAATCTGGGTGAATGGTCATAGTAAGAAAAGTGTATACTTGGTTGTGGATGGCGCAATACAAAATGTGGAGACATCACAGGATTCAGTGAAGGCCGTTTTGGATGAACAAAAGGTTAATCTAAGGGCTGAGGATAACGTATCTATCGCACTCACTGATGAAATTAAGGATGGCGATCGAATTGTAATTGAGCGAGCAATTCCAGTCGTAATGTCTTTCGATGGAACAACCAAAACGCATTATACAACACAAGGAAATGTTGAAGGTGCTATAAAAGAAATCGGTGTTAAAATTAATCCTGATGATAAAATTACACCTGCTTTAACCACTGCTTTGAGTGCTGATATGAATATTCGAGTTGTTCGTGTGGATAAAAGAACCGCACAAACAAAAGAAGAAGTTCCTTTCACAATCGTGAAAACTGCGGATCCTAAATTGACGAAAGGTCAGACGAAGATCCTTGCAGAAGGTGCTAAAGGCGTAGTTACGCATAATATCGAAAAAGTATATGAAGACGGGGTATTTGTATCCAAGCGTTGGTTAGGTAAGGAAGTTCACCAGCCTGCACAAACAAAAGTGATCGCAGTTGGTACAAAGCCTGAGCCAAAAACAGCCGTTCTTGCTGCAAGCATTTCTCGTAATAATGACGAGGTGGATATTAGCGATAGCGGATCTGTAAATAAAGGCGGCGTCTCTTTTAAATATAAAAAGCTATTAAAAAATGTTCAGCTTACTGCTTATTCCAGCCAGGAAGATGGAATTGGGACAAAAACAGCCTCAGGAAACCGAGTAAAAGAGGGTAGAACGATCGCTGTGGATAAATCTCTTGTTCCACTTGGATGGTGGGTGTACATTGAAGGTCTTGGCTTCCGTCGTGCAGAAGACACTGGTGGAGCAATTAAAGGTAAAATTATGGACGTCTATTATGACAGCTTAAAAGATGTTAAAAATTTTGGACGTAAAAAAGGACGTACAGTGTATGTCATTGGTCCAAACAAACCAGAGCTGAATTAATGAGTTGATATTTATATGTGATATATTAAAGGAGAGGGATATCCTCTTCTTTTTTTGTTGTAAGTCGATATTTTGATTTGTAAGTGGATGGTTAGGCTAGGTAGGGGGTAATAGGTTGATTAAAGAAGTGATTGTGGTAGAGGGACGCGATGATACGGTGGCGATACGTCGTGCGGTAGAAGCAGATACGATTGAAACCGGTGGGTCCGCTATTAATGAAACCACGTTAAAAAAGATTGAATTAGCCCACGAGCGTAGGGGAGTCATTATATTTACAGACCCTGATCATGCAGGTGAACGTATACGTAAAATTGTTGCAAATCGAATCCCAGGCTGTAAGCACGCTTTTCTAACAAAAAGTGAAGCAACCTATCGTGGTGATATTGGCGTAGAGAATGCATCACCAGAAGCGATTAGAGAGGCGCTAAGCCGTGTTCGTAGCGAGATGGGTATGGAGCAAGGGATGATTGAATGGAGCGATCTCATTGATGCTGGGCTCATTTGTGATCCAGCTGCCGCTGAGAGACGAAAAATTATGGGTGAATTATTAGGAATTGGTTATTGTAATGGTAAACAATTTTTTAAACGGCTGACGGTTTTTAAAATAAGCAGGGAAGAGTTTTTAAACGCACTTGAGAGGCTGGAGGATACGGAGAATGAATAAGAGGGAAGATGTTTCTACACCACGTCGTACGAAGGAAATTATTAATCGACATGGCTTTTCATTTAAAAAAAGTCTTGGGCAAAATTTTTTAATTGATCAAAATATTTTAGGGAAAATCGTAGATGCTGCGAATCTGGATCAGAGTAAGGGGGCACTTGAAATTGGTCCAGGAATTGGTGCATTAACGGAGAAGCTTGCTGAGCAGGCTAAAAAAGTAACGGCAGTGGAAATTGATCAACGTTTATTGCCGATTTTGGACGAGGTGCTTGAACCCTATCCTCATGTAGATGTCGTTCATGGTGATGTGCTGAAGCTTGATCTTGCATCTTTATTTGCAGCGCAGTTTGGAGACGTGGACGGTGTCAGTGTTGTTGCAAATTTGCCCTATTACGTGACAACTCCGATCCTTATGAAGCTTTTGGAGGAAAAGCTACCGCTTGAGCATATTGTCGTTATGATTCAGAAGGAGGTTGCTGAGCGCATGGCAGCTTCTCCTGGTGGTAAGGATTATGGGAGCCTTAGCATCGCAGTTCAATATTACAGTGAGCCTGAGCTTGTATGTATCGTGCCACCTAGTGTGTTTATCCCTCAGCCAAATGTAGCCTCAGCTGTTATTAAGTTAACTGTTCGTAAAGCACCACCAGTTCAGGTTGATAATGAAGCGTTTATGTTTGAAGTAGTGCAAGCCTCATTTGCTCAGCGTAGAAAAACGATTGCAAACAATTTAAAGAGTCGCTTTTTCCCAGGAGAAGGCCGTGAGCAATTAGAAGCGCTATTAGCACAAGCGAATATTACACCAAGCAGAAGAGCGGAGACGTTAAGTATTGAGGAATTCGCCGTACTAAGTAATATTTTATTTCAAGCAGGTTTGAAGTAACGTTTCCCCGCACTAGCCCATAGGATGGGATAGAGGTGGTGGACTGATGAAATTAGGAGATTGGGTTGTTCGTAGATCATATGGTGGGGATATTACGTTCCGCGTAGAAGAACTGGATGCTCGTAAAGCAATTATTAAAGGAACAGAATTTCGTCTGATGGCAGATGCACCCATAAATGATTTAATCAAAGTGGAGTTATCTTCTACCAGTGAACGAGGGAAAAGAGCAATTATAAAGGCAACGGAATCCATGGAGCGTCTTCACGAGGAACGTCTGGAGCTTATGCAGCGCAATCAGGAGGTGCTTCAGGCTGAATGGAAGCTTGAGGCGAAGTCTGATTCCTATTTTGAAGTACCAGGCAAGGTTTTGCATTTGGATGGCGATGAGCGGTATTTAAAAAAGAGTCTTAGCTTGTATGAGCAGCTTCATGTACCTGCACATGGCTATTATGTGAATGAAACACAGATGGCTTCGGCATTAAGTCAACTTTTGCCTAAAATAAGACCGGATGTTGTTGTGATCACTGGACATGATGGTGTACTTAAAAATCGCCCTAATAATGACTTGTATAATCTAAGCAGCTACAAACATTCAATTCATTTCATGAATGCAGTTGAAGAGGCACGGAAATATGAGCGTAACTTCGATGCCTTAACGGTCATCGCAGGTGCTTGCCAATCCCATTTTGAGGCTTTGCTTCAAGCGGGGGCTAACTTTGCTAGCTCTCCTGCTCGTGTATTGATTCATGCTCTTGATCCTGTTTATGTTGCGGCTAGAGCTTCATTTACTTCGATTCGAGATGCGATTCCAATGCGAGAAGTGCTCAATAATACGATTAGCGGCTTGCAGGGAATTGGTGGAATTGAAACAAGGGGAAGCTATCGTATGGGGTTCCCGCGGTTTAATGATCTCTCTAAATTAAATGTTGTACCTTCACAATAAACCAAAGCGTTCAAAAAAAATCATTGACAATACTTTTTTACTGCTGATATAATAATATTTTTATTAAAATTTGACACCTGTCCTTCTTTGTTGTATAATAGGCAAAGAAAGTAGGTGGACACAGTCAATGGCTAAAAATACGCTGAATGATATTAAGCACAGTCTTGATGCTCACGTAGGTCAAAAAATCACCCTTCGGGCGAATGGTGGTCGTCGTAAGACTGTTGAACGTACAGGTGTTCTTGAAGAGACGTATCCATCCGTTTTTATCGTGAAATTGGATGAAGAAGATCAGACACTTAAACGTGTTTCTTACAGTTATGCAGACATTTTAACCTCATCGGTGGAAGTTATGATTGGTGAAGCCAATGATGAAGTTAGAATTCCGTATGTTAAACCGTAAACATCATGTTTTTTGCATTTGCGGCTTACGCTTTGGCGTAAGCCGTTTTTTATATGGAATGGATTATTTTCCACTGCATGTTACGCAGCCGTAAGCCTCATACTATAACCGAGTTCATTTGAACTTATGAAATAAAGCTGTGAGGAGGGTTTACATTGAGTAGAAATCGTCGCAGAGTGATGTCAGAGCAGTTAAGGATTGAAGTGGCAAAGGACCTTGGTATTTACGATACTGTCCAAAAGGAAGGCTGGGGCGGTATTAAGGCAAAGGATGCAGGAAATATGGTTAAAAGAGCGATTCAGATTGCTGAGGAAGCCGCTGCACGCAAGTCATAAATTTTACGATGAAGTCCCATTTGGGGCTTCATTTATTTTTTATTTCAAGTGTTGCACGTAGACGTGAGTGGTAGTTTTTTTTATAATATGTTAAGTCTATATTAAGCAGGTTATGATGGAAATGTAAAAGGTAGGTGAATACCTTGAAAATTTATGAGAAGGCTCCAGCAAAAATTAATTTAATGCTAGATGTATTACATAAAAGATCAGATGGTTATCACGAAGTAGAAATGATTATGACAATGGTTGATTTAGCAGATCGACTAGAAATGAGTGAGCTTCCTCGAGATACGATTATTATTTCGAGTCAGGCAGGATATATTCCGTTAGATGAGAAAAATTTAGCTTTTAAAGCTGCCAAATTAATCAAAGAGCGTTATCACGTCACCAAAGGTGTATACATTCACCTTGATAAAAAGATCCCTGTTGCTGCAGGGCTTGCAGGGGGCAGTAGTGATGCCGCAGCTACTCTTCGTGGCTTAAATCGCTTGTGGGGGCTAAACATCCCCTATGAGGAGCTTATGGAGCTTGGAGCGGAGTTAGGCTCAGATGTTCCGTTCTGCATCTCAGGTGGCACTGCGCTTGCGACAGGTCGCGGTGAGATTCTAACGGAGATCGCTAGCCCTCCACAATGCTGGGTCGTGTTAGCGAAGCTACCGATTAATGTATCTACCGCAGATGTGTATGGCAGACTAAGAAGCACAGAAATCAAGCAGCATCCTTCGGCTAAGGCAATGATAAAGGCAATTGAATCCAAATCGTTCCATAACGTCTGTAGTGAGCTTGGAAATGTACTTGAGGAAGTGACGCTTCAAATGTATCCAGAGGTGGCTCATCTCAAGGAAACGATGCAAAAGCTTGGGGCTGATGGCGTATTAATGTCAGGTAGTGGCCCAACAGTGTTTGGACTTGTTTCTAAGGAGTCTAAGGTTCCAAGAATTTATAATGGATTACGAGGATTTTGTAAGGAAGTTTATGCAGTGCGCTTATTAAGTTCTTCATTAGACTTGAAAAAACACGTATAAAAGTGGTATATTTTCTATAAAATATTCGGATTTAGCGAGGGATGCTTCGTGACAAAGTTAAAAAGAAGCGCACGCTTAGTAGATATGACTCAGTATTTATTGTCCCGTCCTCATCAATTGATACCGCTAACTAATTTTGCCAAGCGCTATGGATCTGCAAAGTCATCCATTAGTGAAGATCTGGCAATTATCAAGGAAGTGTTTGAACTTGAAGGAATTGGTGAACTGAATACACAAGCAGGAGCTGCGGGTGGCGTAAAATATATTCCAATGGTGGCAAGAGCTGCGGCTTTAGCTTTTATTCAAGATTTGTGTGTTAAGCTAGCTTCCCCAGATCGTATATTACCTGGCGGATACTTATATATGTCAGATTTATTAGGACAACCTTCTTTAATGAACGAAGCAGGTAAGCTGTTTGCAACTGCGTTTGCCGGTGTAGGTATTGACTGTATTATGACGGTTGAAACAAAGGGGATTCCACTTGCTTATGCTACGGGTGCAGAATTAAACCTTCCTGTTGTCCTTGTGCGTAGAGACCATCAGGTTACTGAGGGTTCTGCCGTAAGTATTAATTACGTATCAGGCTCGCATAAAAGCCTTCATACGATGACGTTATCTCGCAGAGCATTAAAGGAGCATTCACGAGTATTAATCGTCGATGACTTTATGAAGGCGGGGGGAACGATTCAGGGTATGGTCGATTTACTCGCAGAGTTTAATGCGGAAGTAGCAGGTGTTGGCGTATTGGTTGAGTCGGGTGAAGTAGAATCAGAGCAAAGATTACTTCATGATTATGTTAGCTTAGCAAGCTTACGTGCAGTGGATGCAAAAGGCAAAGAAATAATGGTTGAACCAGGCAATTATTTTGACCGATGGTAAGTTTTAAAAAATTGTCGATTTTATAGGGATATTTATGGGATTAAGACGAACGATGTCGAAAAGTCTGTTTAATAAAAAAAATTCCTGATTTTAGGATATTTATTTGATGAAAAAAAAGGATTTCCGTTTGCTATGTGGAATATTACACCAAGTCTCTGATGGAAAAAGGTGGTGAACACATATGCAAATTACGGATGTAAGGCTTCGCCGTGTCAGCTCCGAAGGGAGAATGAAAGCGATCGCATCCATTACCATCGACAATGAATTTGTTGTTCATGACATTCGTGTCATCGATGGAAACAATGGGATGTTCGTGGCAATGCCAAGCAAGCGCACTCCGGACGGGGAATTCCGGGATATCGCGCATCCAATTTCTTCTGGCACTCGCGAGAAGATTCAAGCTGCAGTTTTGGCTGAATACGAGCGTGCTGCTGAGCATGAAGAAGTTGTTGTTGAAGCTGGTGCATAAGCGTCAGTAAGCGGTTTTTTTATTAATTGGGGTTTGAGAAAAGAGAGCCATCCTTTATGGCTCTCTTTTCTTTTTCTCGTAAATGAGATATATTCAGTATTGAGTTTAGTAGAAGGAGGCATGGGCCTTGAAAAGGTTAGCGATTGTTCTGGCTGCAGGTCAGGGGAAGCGAATGAAGTCGAAATTATACAAAGTGCTTCATCCTGTGTGCGGCAAACCGATGGTCAGTCATGTGCTAGACGCGGTACAGAAAGTCAACTGTGAACGCAGTATTGTGATTACAGGTCATGGTGCTGAGGTAGTGCAGTCTTATCTAGGCACATCTGTAGAATATGTGCTACAAAAAGAGCAATTAGGCACAGGTCATGCAGTGAAGCAGGCCAAGCCACTTCTGGGTTCGGAAGAAGGAATCACACTTGTTTTGTGTGGCGATACACCACTTGTAACACCAGAAAGCCTAGAAGCTCTAATTGACTTGCATACTAAAAATAATGCAGCAGCAACAATACTTACGGCTAATACTGATCATCCGCAAGGACTGGGACGAATTATCCGCAATGAACATGGTGCTGTTGTTCGCATTGTGGAGCAAAAGGATTGTTCCCCAGAAGAGGATGCTGTCAATGAGATCAATACAGGCACCTATTGTTTTGACAACGTGAAGCTGTTTGCTGCGCTAGACAAGGTTACAAACCAAAATGCACAGCAAGAGTATTATTTAACAGATGTTATTGGTATTCTTGTAAATGAAGGCGAAATTGTGCAAGGGTATATGACAACAGATTATGCCGAGGCGATCGGTGTAAATGATCGTTTAGCGTTATCTGAGGCAGAACGTTTAATGCGTCAGCGTATATTACAAAAGCATATGCTGAATGGTGTAAGTATTATAGATCCATCTTCAACGTATATCGGTGCTGATGTATCAATTGGATCAGATACAGTGATCTATCCAGGGACTTCTATTTCTGGTAAGAGTGTAATTGGAGAAGATTGTGTAATCGGTCCCTCTGCAGATATTGAAGATAGCCAGATTGATGATGGTGCGAAGGTGAAACATTCTGTACTAAACCAGGCAATTGTTGGATCTAGTACAACGGTGGGACCTTTCGCTTATTTGCGTCCTGGGGCGAAACTAGGCAGTCATGTGAAGGTGGGCGATTTTGTAGAAATCAAAAATGCTTCACTGGATGATGGTGCGAAGGTTTCTCATCTCAGCTATGTAGGTGACGCAAAGGTTGGCAAAAATGTAAATATCGGCTGTGGTGCGATTACAGTCAACTATGATGGATATAATAAATCTATGACAGAAATTGGCGACGATGCCTTTGTTGGCAGTAACGTTAATTTGATTGCTCCAGTTAAGGTTGGAGAAGGTGCCTATGTAGTGGCTGGTTCAACCGTGACTCATGATGTCAAAGCTGGCGATCTTGCCATTGCAAGATCACGGCAGGAAAATAAAGCGGGATATGCGGACAAGCTTCGTGCTCGCGCTAAAGCTAAAAAGCAAAGAACACAGGAATCGTAAAAATGATGGTTTTTCATTTGCATAAAAGTTTGATTTCAAAGACTAGCACGGAGGGTTTTTAATTTATGACTTATTGTGATTCTAAACTGAAGATATTCACATGTAACTCTAATCCTAAATTGGCTCATCAAATCGCGGATTATATCGGGATTCCTATGGGCGATTCTGAGACAATGAGCTTTAGCGATGGTGAAATTCAGGTCAAATTATCTGAGAGTGTACGTGGTTGCCATGTTTATATTGTGCAATCTACTTGTGCACCGGTTAACGACAACTTGATGGAACTGCTTGTTATGGTCGATGCGTTAAAACGCGCTTCAGCTAAGAGTATTAATGTTGTTATTCCTTATTATGGTTATGCACGTCAAGACCGTAAGGCTCGTTCTCGTGATCCGATTACAGCAAAGCTGGTTGCGAATTTGATTGAAAAAGCTGGCGCTCACCGCGTCATTACAATGGACCTGCATGCGATGCAGATTCAAGGCTTCTTTGATATTCCAGTAGATCATATGCTTGGTGTTCCTATTCTTGCTCAATATTTCCGCTCTAAGCATATTACCAATCCTGTTGTCGTATCACCTGACCATGGTGGTGTGGTTCGTGCTCGTAAATTGGCGGATTTCCTTAATGCGCCACTCGCGATCATTGATAAACGCCGTCCTGAGCCAAATGTGAGTGAAGTGATGAATATCATTGGTAATATCGAGGGTAAGACAGCGATCCTCATTGACGATATTATCGATACTGCAGGTACGATTGTTCTTGGTGCAAATGCACTCAAGGAAGGTGGAGTTGAGGAAGTGTATGCTTGCTGTACTCACCCCGTCCTATCTGGTCCTGCGATGGAGCGGCTTGAGAACTCTCCGCTTAAAGAGGTTGTTGTAACGGATACGATTCCGATTACTCATCCTAATCCAACAGACAAACTTAAAGTTTTATCTGTTGCTCCGCTACTAGGGGAAGCAATCATTCGTGTGCATGAAGAGCTCTCCATCAGTAAATTATTCGAAATCGAATAAGATTCCTGTTTTGATAAATACAGGGGTTGCAGTTTCCTTCGGGTGACTGGAACCCCTATCGTTATTTTCAAAATTGTAGCTAGGAGGAATGGGTTAAATGAAGTGGATTGTTGGTCTGGGTAATCCAGGAAGCCAATACGCAAAAACAAGACATAATATTGGATGGATGGCGCTGGATGAGCTTGCGTCCAGACATAACATTGCGATTAAACAAAGTAAATGTAAAGCGTTGGTTGGCGAAGGGACGATCGATGGGGTAAGGGTAGCCTTGATTAAGCCGATGACTTATATGAACTTATCAGGTGAATCCGTCAGAGCTTTTATGGATTATTATAAGGTGCCCCTTGAAGATATGCTTGTAGTCTATGATGATTTAGATACAGAGGTCGGAAGGATTCGGCTTCGCTATCAAGGAAGTGCAGGTGGACATAATGGAATTAAGTCCATTATTCAGCATACAGGCACTCAAACCTTTAATCGAGTAAGAATGGGAATTTCCAGACCTGAGCCTGGCTATGCCATCGTGGATTATGTACTAAGTAAATTTGCAAAAAAAGAGCTCCCATTACTTCAAGATAGTATTGAGCGGGCAGCAGATGCAGTTACCTTTAGTTTAAACAACTCCTTTGAGCATACAATGGCTAAATTTAATGGCTAGCAAAGGCTAAACCGTAACCGTTTAGGGCATACTGAGGGCATAACATTCCTTCAGGAGGCATATATATGGCTATAACTTATCTTTGTAGGCATTGTAATACGATAGTTGGTAGACTTGAAGATTCGCAAGTGACAGAGCAACAGCTAGGCTTCACTTCCTTGACCCCTGATGAGCGGAGAGATATAATAGCCTATGATTCAAATGGTGATATAAACGTCAAGGTTACATGTGAGTATTGCTCAGAAGCATTACGCAATCACCCTGAGCTTGCTTTGATCTCTAATCCACTACAGTGATAAAGAGTTTGAATAGCTAGAAATTGGCTTATATTCACCGCAGGAACGTTAGCTATGAACCGCATGTCGGGTAGCTTCGTTTATGCTTGTGATAGAGTCTTGGCAGGTTGCTAAGGCTCCTTTTTGATTCAGGATTTTTTAGTAAGAGAGGTGCCTCATTTGTTAGAATCACTTTTAGAAACATTCTCAAAGGATTCCGATTTTGCAACAACTGTAGCTGGCGTTAATGCTGGTATGAAGGAGCAATTGATTTCGGGATTATCGGGTTCATCAAGACAAGTTATGCTAGCAGCACTTCACAAAGAAGCAAATCGACCGATGCTAGTAGTTACACATAATATGTTTGCTGCACAAAAAATTGCAGATGACTTACAGGAAGCGCTTTCGCACGAACAAGTTTTATTATACCCTGCAAATGAGCTTGTCGCGGCGGAATCCGCTGTGTCTAGCCCAGAAATGTTAGCACAACGAATAGAGGTACTATTACAATGCGCTCAAGACTTTAGAGGGATTGTTGTGGTGCCTTATTCTGGTGTGCGCAGATTTATTCCGTCTCCGAAAGTGATGGCAGAAGCCTATATTAAGCTTGAAGTGGGCGGTAATCTTGAGCTAGAGTCGTTTTTATCCAACATGATCGAGTTAGGCTATGAGCGTGTAGAACGTGTCGAGTCTAGAGGCGAGATGAGTGTGCGTGGGGGAATTATAGATTTTTACCCACTTACAGCAAGCTCAGCATATCGAATAGAATTGTTTGATGATGAAATTGATTCAATTCGTACATTTGATCCTACCGATCAACGTTCTATTGACCAAATCAAGCAAGTTAATATTACACCTTGTAAGGAAATTATTGCTTCAGGTCAAGCTTTGGAGTTAGCAGCACAGGGTGTATTTGCAAGATTAGAGATTCAGCTTGAAAAGATGACTGATCGTACAGCAAAGCAAAAGCTCAAGGAAGAAGTCTCTAGAGAAATAGAGATGCTGCGTCAGCATATTTATTTTTCTGAGATGTATAAATACATTTCTTTAATTTATCCTGAGCACCATACTTTATATGATTATATGTCGCCTGATACGTTGCTTGTTTTAGATGAGCCTGCACGTTTATTAGAGACAGCCAAGCAGCTAGAGCGGGATGAAACAGAATGGAATCTTAACCTATTCCAAAATGGTAAAAGTCTGCCTGAGCTTAAGCTTGCACATGAAAGTGATCGTGTGTTGTATCATCGTCCTTTTCAAACTTTATTTTTATCGTTATTTTTACGTCAGGTCCCTCATGTTCAGCCTCAAAATATCGTAAACTTTGTAAGCCGAACTATGCAGGATTTCCATGGCCAAATGAATGTGCTTAAATCTGAAATGGAGCGTTGGAAAAAAAGTGGTGCGCATGTTGTGATGTTAGCTAGTGGGACGGAACGCATGGAAAGAATGCGCCGCGTATTAGATGACTATTCGATCGAAGCGCCAACAATTATCCAAGGGAACCTACAGTCTGGTTTTGAGTTACCTTCAATCCATCTTGTTGTCATTACTGAAGGAGAAATGTTCTCTCAAAAGCAACGAAAAACTCGTAAAACAACAAAAAGCATGGATAATGCGGAACGGATTAAGAGCTACACCGAACTAAAGATTGGTGATTATGTTGTTCATCAAAATCATGGGATTGGGAAATATATTGGCATCGGTACACTAGAGGTTGCAGGTATTCATAAAGATTACATGCATATTATGTACGCAGGTGGAGACAAACTATCGGTTCCAATTGAACAAATTGATCTCATTCAAAAATATGTTGGGGCAGAGGATAAAGAGCCAAAGGTTTATAAGCTAGGCGGAAACGATTGGACAAAGGTGAAAAATAAAGTTCGCTCCTCTGTGCAAGACATTGCCGACGAACTTATTAAGCTCTATGCGGATCGTCAAGCCTCAGCAGGTTTTGGTTTTGAAAAGGATACGCCTGAGCAGCAGGAATTTGAAGCGATATTCCCTTATGATGAGACACATGATCAGCTAAGGGCGATAGAAGAAATTAAACGGGACATGGAACAGAAACGTCCGATGGATCGTTTATTATGTGGGGATGTTGGATACGGAAAAACAGAGGTCGCCATTCGTGCAGCGTTTAAGGCGGCAATCGAGGGTAAGCAGGTCGCGGTGCTTGTGCCAACTACCATTTTGGCGCAACAGCATTTTGAAACGTTCCGCGAGCGTTTTTCTGGCTATCCGATTCAAATCCACTCCTTGAGTCGTTTCCGTAGTCGCAAGGAGCAAAATGAAACGATAAAAGGGATTAAAAACGGGACAGTGGACATCATTATTGGTACCCATCGTTTGTTATCTCAAGACATTGTGTTTAAAGATTTGGGCTTACTTATTGTGGATGAGGAGCAGCGCTTTGGCGTTACGCACAAGGAGAAGCTGAAGCGTCTCAAAACCAATGTAGACGTGCTTACGTTAACAGCAACACCTATTCCAAGAACTTTACACATGTCAATGTTAGGTGTACGTGACTTGTCTGTCATTGAAACACCGCCTGAAAATAGATTCCCTGTGCAGACTTATGTTGTTGAGCATAGCTTTGCACTTGTTCGTGAGGCCATTGAGCGTGAAATGGCGCGTGGAGGTCAAATCTATTATCTCTATAACCGAGTTCAAGGTATCCAAGAGATGGCTGCACAGATTTCTGCTTTAGTACCTGATGCTAGAGTTGGGATTGGACATGGCCAAATGTCAGAGCAGGAGCTCGAAAAAACAATTCTTGATTTTCTTGATGGGGAATATGACGTATTGGTAAGTACAAGTATTATTGAAACAGGCGTCGATATTCCTAACGTAAATACACTAATTGTCCATGATGCCGATAAAATGGGGTTATCACAGCTTTACCAGCTCAGAGGACGCGTAGGACGTTCAAATCGGATCGCTTATGCTTATTTCACATATCAGCGCGATAAGTCCTTAACAGAGGTAGCAGAAAAACGTCTACAATCGATCAAGGAGTTTACAGAGCTTGGATCAGGCTTCAAAATTGCGATGCGGGATCTGTCTATTCGGGGTGCAGGAAATTTACTTGGTGCTGAGCAGCATGGCTTTATTGCCTCCGTCGGTTTTGATCTGTATTCACAAATGCTGGCAGAGGAGATCCAAAACCGTAAGGTCACAATGCTAGGTGAAGCAAATCCTACACAGGATGTGGTAAATACAACCATTGATTTAAGTATTGATGCTTATTTACCTTCTGATTACATTTATGACAGTATTCAAAAAATTGAAATCTATAAAAAGACAGCAACGGTGTCTTCATTTGATGATGTCTCTGAGCTAGAGGACGAAATGCTGGATCGCTTTGGAGAGCTTCCAGAGGCTGTGCATAATTTATTATCTGTCAGTCGAGTGAAGCTTTATGGCAGAGAGCTTGGCATTGATTCTATTCAACGTCGTGGGGATGATCTCATCCTTAAATTCCAGGCCGGTCGTGAAAAAGAGCTAATCCCGTCGAGGATTGTCGAAGTTGGCAATATGTATGGAAGACGTGTACAATTTAATCAAGGCGCACAGCTAACTATCCATTTAAAAATTAAAGGGTTGGAAGATAAAGCTTTAATGGAGCTGCTAGAACAGTTTTTAGATGCGATGACTAGCTCGTTAAAATCGAAAGGGGAATTACAAAATGTCTCAAAATAAACGAATGAAATGGAAGATGCTATTAGTTGCCATGACGGCAATTATGGTGTTCTCTGTACTTGCAGCATGTGGTAAGAAAGAAAACGTAGTCGCAACTTATGATGGGGGTGAGGTTACGGCATCTCAGTTTGATCTCGAGGAACGTATTTTGCTTGTACTTCAGCCTGGTTACGAAAGCTACATTAAAACCGATGAATTCCATGATTTCTTGATTAAGCAAATGATTGGCTACACGTATTTAGAGAAAAATGCCGACGATGCAACTAAAAAAGCAGCTAAGGAAAAAGCGGACAAGCAGTTTGAAGCGATGAAGCAATCTGCTGGTGGCGATGAGGCATTTAAAAAAGCGTTAGATACGCAAAAGGTAACTGAGGATGAATTTAAAACTTACTTCTTACGTGCTTACACTGCTTTACAAACGCAGCTTAACAAGGTTACAGATGATGAGGTTAAAACTCAATTTGAAGCTGAAAAAGACAAATATACAAAAGCAAGTGTTCGTCATATTTTGCTTGGTCTTAAAGACGCTGAAGGCAAAGACCTTCGCACTTCAGAGGAGTCCTTAAAGCTCGCTAAGGAGCTAGAGGCAAGATTGGCAAAGGGTGAGGATTTCGCTAAATTAGCAAATGAATACAGCTCTGATCCAGGCTCTAACAAAAATGGTGGCTTGTATGAAAATGCAGATGTAAGTGGCTGGGTTCCTGAGTTTAAGGAAGCAGCATTAACTCAACCTATCGGTAAAGTAGGCGAGCCTGTTGAAACTCAATTTGGGTACCACATCATTTTGGTTGAAAATCGTACAGAGAAAAAGCTTGATGATTTAAGCCAGGATGAGAAGGATGTCCTAAAAACAGAAATTGCTTCTAAAAAGCTGGATGAATTTATTTCTGGTGAAGTTACAAATAAGATCATCAAAAAAATTGATCTACCTAAGGTAGATACAAAAAAAGATGAAAAAGGCAACGATAAAGCAACCAATGATAAAAAGGATCAAAACAGCAGTAACAGCAAGGATACAAAAGGGAACACAGATGCAAATAAAACTAATTCAGATAAGACAAATTCTGAAAAAACAAACAGTGGCAAATAATTATTTGTTAAAAAGGCTAGGCAAGAACCGTAAGGTTATCTGCCTGGCCCTTTTTATATCCTCTTTTTACTTTCACCTATAAATATTTGGTTGATCATTTAATAATTGGTTGACAACCAGCCCAAACTAGCGAAGGAACGGAGGGATTGTGGAGAAGTGAAACGTTCGTATTTAAAACCAGATTGTAACAATCAAGTGTATCGTCAATATAAAGAATCTGGTTTTAACAACGATCGAAACAACCCTCTGTTTCGTAGCTACCACCCCATTTTGTCAACCAAGTATTATTAACAACCAAATATTTATAACTTCTCACCACTGTTTGCATAAATCTTTGGAAACGGATGAATACTATGGTCAGAATCACAGCGAACACAATTTAAGCAGATTTCTTTCATGCTTTTTTAGATGAAGTTTAAACTTTGATGAAAGTGGGGCAACATGTAAATGAAAGCAACAGGTATTGTACGCCGTATTGATGATTTGGGTCGCGTTGTTATTCCTAAGGAAATTCGTAGAACCTTACGTATTCGTGAAGGGGATCCTTTAGAAATTTTTGTGGATCGCGATGGTGAGGTAATTTTGAAAAAGTATTCTCCAATTGGAGAGCTTGGCGACTTTGCTAAGGAATATGCGGAGTCTTTGTATGAAAGCACTGGTCATATTACTTTAATTTCAGATCGTGATACGATTATTGCTGTGGCAGGGACCTCCAAGAAGGAATACTTGGACAAGTCGATCAGCGCAATGTTAGAGAGCAGTATGGAAGGTCGCAAAATTATAGTACAAAGTAATGCAGGCACTTATGAAATGTACAAGGATCATCCTGAAAGCATCTCTGCTTTTGTTATCGCCCCAATCATTTCTGGCGGTGACCCAATTGGTACTGTGATTCTGCTTAACAGAGAAGAAAACGTTAAAATGTCTGAGCTTGAGTCCAAAATGGCTGAAACTGCAGCCGGATTTTTGGCTAAGCAAATGGAACAATGATGAAATAACGCTCCTACACCAGTTCATATTGAATCTATGGTGTGGGAGTGTTATTTTTTTATGTCCTTTGTGTGTTGCTTCAATTTCGTCATATAATGATGAAGGATGACAAGTGCATGGAGGATATGTACATAATGCATAAAAATAATCATGTTAATAAAAAACGCTCCAGCGGCTTGCTTAAAGGTGCAGTAGTACTAACAGCGGCGGCTATTATTACGAAGTTATTAGGGACACTGCAAAAAATCCCTTTGCAAAATATTGGTGGCGATGGTGTTTTTGGTATTTATAATACGGTATACCCTTTTTATAATATGGCAATTATTATCGCAACGGCAGGTTTCCCTACCGCGATTGCTAAATTTGTTGCAGAGCGAGACCTTGCTCACAATGGGCGAGGACAGGGACAACGTCAAGTTTTATCAATAGCGACATGGGTGCTAGTTATTTTAGGTAGCTTAAGTGCCATTACGTTATATTTAGGTGCGCCGCTAATTTCTGTGCTCATTGGCACGAAATCGATCATTCCAGCACTACAAGCATGTGCCCCTGCCTTATTATTTGTACCTCTAAGTGCAGGTTTGCGTGGTTATTTTCAGGGATTACAGGATATGGTACCCACTGCGATATCGCAGGTGATTGAGCAGTTCGTGCGCGTAGGTGTCATGATTGTGCTGCTCTTATATTTTCATCGTCTACAGGCTAGTGATGATGTGATTGCTGGTGGGGCGTTAGCAGGCTCAGCGGTGGGTGGCTTTGCAGGATTGATTGTCATGCTGCTCTATTGGATTCAATATAAACGGGGAATAAGTAAAATTCCAACTCCAACTCAATTCCACTATGAGGCAGAGCATGCATCTAAGCCAAATAATTATGCATTACTAAAAGAAATGCTACGTTATGCGTGGCCGATTTGTTTGGCAGCTTTAGCTGTTCCTTTGATTAGTCTAATGGATACATTTACATTGCCTAGATTATTAGGCGACATTCATGGCGAGGCCTATGCAATGAATGAAATTGGAGTATATAACCGTGGGATTCCCTTGGTGCAGTTAGTGACAATGATCGCTTCCTCATTATCTGTATTATTTATTCCTAGATTAGCGCAACTCAAGCTTGTAGACGATCAAGATGGGATTCGGCAACAAAGCACGATTGCATTACGTTGGTGCTGGTTAATTGGGCTGGCCTCTTCTATGGGCTTAGCATTGCTATCAGAGCCAATTAACGTCATGTTATACAAGGATGATGTTGGAACAGGGACTTTTGCTTGGATTGCCTGGACAGCAGCCCCAGGGGCGTTAGCGTACGTGTCGGCGGCACTTTTACAAGGAATAGGGCGAGCGCATGCCCCCGCTGTCCATTTATTAATTGCAGCTAGTATGAAGTTAGGCTTGAACCTTATTCTTGTCCCGTTACTTGGGAGGGATGGCGCGGCAATTTCAGGGATTGGGGCTTATATGTTAGCAGCAGGGCTGAATATTTATCTACTCTGGCGTTTAAAAGTAATTAAGCTCAATTTACGTCAAATTTTAATGAAGCCGATGCTTGCTTGTTTAGCGATGTCCATAGGCTTGCTTATTTTGCATATGTTCGTTTATTTTTTATTGCCTGAAAAGCGTATTATCGCTTTAGTCCATAGCTTAGTGGGGGTTTGTTTAGGTGTCATATTATTTGGTTTAACCTTACTAAAAAGTAACTTTATTAGTCAGCAGGAGCTGTTAACACTGCCTAAAATTGGTCCAAAGCTTGTAAAGCTGATAGAGAAACTCAAACGATAAATTTGTAAATGGCGTATACTTTTATGTATAATCTCACAGGAAGCATGTATAATTCTGTTGCTTTGGATGAGTGGAACGGGAGTGTGGAAAAGGTATGGGAGCAATGATTAGTGTGGTAGGCTTAGGTTCTGGTGATCCTGATCGACTCACACTTGGTATTTTAAAGCAGCTACAAGGCGCACAGCATAGATATGCACGCAGTAAGGATCATCCAGTCATTAGCTGGCTAGAGAACGATGGGATCGACTTTACTTCCTTTGACCATGTGTATGAGAAGCATGAAGATTTTCCTTCGGTGTATCAAGAAATTGCTGATCTATTGGTCAGTTATGCAAAGGACTTACCAGCGGGAGAGCAGCTACTGTACGCTGTTCCAGGGCATCCCATGGTGGCAGAGTCAACTGTACAGCTATTAATGGAGCGTTGTCCGTTAGAAGGCATCACCCTGCATATAACAGGCGGAGAAAGCTTTTTGGATGAGGCATTTTTACGTCTTGGCTTTGATCCGATAGATGGGTTTCAGCTACTTGATGCTTCTACAGTCATCACGGGTCAAGTTAATCCGAAGCTTCATACGTTGATTGGACAAGTGTATGATACTTTTACGGCATCTGATGTGAAGCTTAGTCTAATGGAGGTATTCCCCGATGACTATGAGGTCGTGGTTGCTCATGCATTAGGGGTAGAGGGACAGGAGCAGGTCGTTCGTATTCCTTTATATGAGCTTGATCGAAATACGGGGTATGGCAATTTGTCGTTAATTTATGTCCCAAGAAGCTTGGATGAGGCGTTGCAGGTGCGTAGCTTTGAAAGGCTGCATGAAATTGTTCAAATATTGCGTAGTCCCGGTGGTTGTCCATGGGATATCGCTCAAACGCACACTTCCATTCGTAAAAACCTGATCGAAGAAACGTATGAGGTGCTTGAAACGATCGATGAGGATGATCCAGATCATATGCAGGAGGAGCTTGGGGACCTATTGCTTCAAGTTATGCTTCACGCACAGATGGAAGAAGAGACAGGCACTTTTAGTGTTTATGATGTCATTCAAAGTCTAAATGAAAAGCTGCTCTATCGACACCCGCATGTGTTTGGTGACCTTAGTGCGGAGGATGCCGAGGCTGCACTAAAAAATTGGGATGCGATGAAAGCGGAAGAGAAGCGTGCTAAGGGAATTGAACCTGAGAAGCTATCTGCGCTAGATGGGGTTCCTCGTGATTTGCCTGCCCTAATGAAGGCCTATAAATTACAGAAAAAGGCCGCTAAGGTTGGCTTTGACTGGGATCATCTGGACGGTGCATGGGCTAAGGTAGAGGAAGAGCTAGGAGAACTAAAGCAAGCCATTTCTGAAGGTTATAGTGCAACTGAGAAAACTTTGGAGCTTGGTGATTTGTTATTTGCAATTGTCAATGTTTCTAGGTTCATTGATGTTGATCCAGAAGAGGCTTTATCCAAAACGATTGGGAAGTTCAAGGCTAGATTTCACTATATTGAGGATAAGTTAGCAGCAGAGGGACAGTCCTTGAAGGCAACTAGTCTAGCTAGAATGGATGAGCTATGGAATGAAGCCAAGGCGACTACAAAATAATTATGATCTACCAAGCAGGATTTTTGAGTTGTAGAAAGAATATTCATACAAGTGAATCAATTTCATTTTTTTTGCAGTATATAAAACTATATATTGTATGTCCAGCTTGAAAACCTTATGATAAAATTGGTTCAACCAACGTTAAAAATGAGTAGAATTCCATTTCTACTTATAGCACTACTATTATTTTCAATTATTTAGGAGGCATTAATTATGAACAAGACAGATCTAATTAACAACATTTCCAGCAAAAGCGGATTGACAAAAAAAGACGTTGAGTCTGTATTAAATGGTTTTTTGGGTGAAATTACTGAAGCATTAGCAGGTGGAGATAAAGTACAGTTGATTGGCTTTGGTACATTTGAAACTCGCAAACGTGCTGGTCGTACAGGCCGTAACCCACAAACAGGTAAAACAATCGAAATTCCTGCATCTAACGTTCCCGCATTTAAAGCAGGTAACAAGCTAAAAGAAGCGGTAAAATAATGAGATTAGACAAGTTCCTCAAAGTCTCAAGACTGATTAAGCGGCGTACTGTGGCTAAGGATATCTCACAACAAGGGAGAGTCCTTATCAATGGACGCGAATCCAAGCCAAGTACGGTGGTTAAGGTTGGGGACGAGCTAACTGTACAGTTTGGACAAAAGCTGGTTACAGTCCGCGTGGAACGTTTAGCGGATAATGTCCGCAAAGAAGAGGCCGCTACGATGTATACTTTAGTGAAGGAAGAGCCTATAGCTAAAGATAACGTCCTCGATTTTTAATGATTGCAGGTTGATGCTACGCACTCCAATGTTGGAGTGCGTTTTTTTATATTGTTGTTTATGATGTTGTAAATCAAGGCGAATAGCTTTTTTTCTTTTGTCTTCCTGTTCTAAATGGACAAAGTACCCCATAAGCTATCTGTAAGAAGGGGGGGTACATGCTATGGTTGAACAAAATAAAGGAAAACGTCAGGAATTACATTTGTTACATCGCAAGCTACTTGAGCTTAGTGGCGTAATAAATGTCGAAAGTTTCGATAATGAAGAATTTTTGCTGCAGACAGAGTTGGGGCACTTAACGATTAAAGGACAAAATTTGCATATTAAAAACTTAGACCTGGAGCAGGGCTTGGTAAGTATTGAGGGTTTAGTCCACTCGCTCTCATATATAGATCCTGGTTCAAAGTCATCTAGTAAAGGGTGGCTTGGCAAGTTACTCCGATGAATTTACATATGCAGTGGATAACTTTATTGTGGATGATGTTTTCCGGTGCATTAATGGGGGTAATCTATGATAGCTATCGAATTGTGTCAGGCAGGCTACAGGTAGCCAATATCATTAATCATATGCTTGATGTCGTTTATTGGATTGCGGCAGCATTATTTGTCTTTCATAATTTATATCACAGCAACTTTGGCGAGCTTCGTTTTTACGTATTTTTGGGGCTTTTTATAGGTGTATGGATCTATTTTTTATTTCTTAGTTTTATCACAGAAAAAATTGTGGTAACCTTAATAAAGGTGACTTCATATATTTATAACTTAATCCTAAAAATATTTAGCATTATGATCATAACACCATTAGTTGGTTTATTTAAAGTTTTAAGGGTGCTGTTATTATGGCTGTGGACTGTAGTTGTAAACATTGCAAAAATAATAAGTAAAATAACAGTGATTCCACTTTGGAAGCTTTTTGCGTGGGCAACCAAGCCATTATGGAAACATTTCTTTGTTCCTAAATGGGTAAACAGCATATGGAATAAAATTGTAACAATATGGACTAAACTTTTTCCTAATAATTGATGATGTATGGAGGTGTCTTGATGGGCTCGGTCAGATCAATTAAAAAAAATCAAAAAAACCAGCCTAACACTCCAGCCAATGCTGCTGGCGCACGTAGACGGCTTAAAATTTGGGCGACATGTATAGTTTTATTTCTAGCTTGGGCAGGTTATACTTATTATGTACAAGCAGAGGAGATTTCTGGAAAGTCTCAACAGCTTAGTGAAACAAAGGCTTCCTTAGACGAAACTCAGCAGAAGCTAGAGCAATTAAAATATGAGATTAGTCGCTTACAGGATCCAGAGTATATTGGGCAAATTGCGATGAAAAAATACGGTTTATATAAGCCCGGTGAACTTCCTGTGCGTATACCTAGTAATGAATCACAAAAATGATTAACCTTAGGGGATATACGTCTGTTGACCTTATTTCATTCATTGAGTTATAATCAAATCACCGCAGTCAAGACTTTAAGGCCTGGCTGTATATTTTCAAGGGAGGATCATTTTATTTTATGGCAATAGAAGTGGGCACCAAGTTAGAAGGAAAAGTGACAGGCATCACGCATTTCGGAGCATTTGTGGATCTGTCAGGAGGTGTCACGGGTCTTGTTCATATCTCGGAGATCGCCGATAACTATGTGAAAGACGTCAATGATCATCTGAAGATAGGCGATGCAGTTACCGTGAAGGTAATTAATGTCGATAAGGACGGCAAGATCGGACTTTCCATTAAACAGGCCGTAGACAAACCGGTAGAAGCTGTTAGACCACCTCGTGCACCAAGACCAGACCGTCCATTTAACGGAGGCGGTCGTGAAGGAGAACGTTCTGGTGGAGGCGGCGGATTTAATCGTGACCGTGGTGGACGTTCATTTAAGCCACCTGCAACAAAGGCAACTTTTGAAGATAAGGTTTCTCGTTTCCTTAAGGATAGCGAAGAGCGTATATCTTCTTTGAAGAAAAATACGGAAGGCAAACGTGGAGGACGCGGAGCTAAACGTATGTAATCTAACTTTATAAATCAGACGTACCGTAGGCAGTGTTATTGCCTACGGTTTTTTGTGTTTTAAATATAATTGTGGTTGAAAAGGCTAGAGATGGAAGCTACAAAACAGAGGGTTCTTCCGATCATTGTTAAAACCAGATTTCTTTTATTGAAAACTTTATTGTTAAAGTCTGTGTGAGTTGCTTGTCTACCACAATTTAAATATAAACCCCAAAAATAATTTTAAAATTTTTTTGTCGTCTTCCCTCTTTTGACGACAGGTTATTACGCGTTTTTAGCTAATTGAGTCTGTAATGATGCGGTATAGAGCTAAAATTATTTTTTTATTAAGCGAACGTATGCACGTAGTAGCCCGTTTGAGCATAGAGTAGGCTTACATTCGTGTTTTCTTTTAGGTTAGGCTCAATTTGTCGTAAATTTCTTTTATGTTACCTCCTGCATTTGACAAACTTTCTGAAGTCATCCACCTATAATGGGACATACCTTACTAAAAACCAAAAGAGGTGGAGCTAAAAATGATGGAAAAGTGGAATGCCATTACATTTCCAAGCTTTAAACGGAATAAAGCAAAACGCTCAGACGTACAAAAAAGGCAAAACAATAGTTTGCCCGCGTTCGATAAATTCAAAAAAATCGTCTCGATCAACAAGTGGAATGCGATTTTAATGTTTATGGGTTTTCTGTTAGGTAAAGCAACCATCTTAGGCGAGTTATCACCATTTGCGGCCGCTTTTTTTGCAGTTATCGTATTTATGAGAAGGGATATGACATTCCTAACCGGTGTGTCCATTATAGCTGGTGCATTAATGATACCCGGTTCTACGATACATGCGTTGTCGATTACAGCCGAGCTGCTCATTTTTTATTTTATTCTTAAAGGTGTAGAATCGTTTGACCGATCGGATATTTCATATGCGCCGCTGATGGTCTTTACGTCTACTTTTTTTGTAGGGCTATTTGAAGGGGTTATTGGTTCATCAATGACATGGTATAGCTTAACCATGATGACGATGGATGCCATTTTAAGCTTTGTACTTACATTAGTTTTCATGCAGGCGATCCCCGTATTATCCAACCATAAGAAGCATTACCAGTTAAAGCATGAAGAAATATTATGTCTCGTCATTTTACTTGCGTCTGTGATGACTGGTTCTGTAGGATGGGAAATTTCAGGGTTGTCTGTGGAGCATATATTATCTCGCTATCTGATTCTAGTATTTGCATTAGTAGGTGGAGCGCCCTTAGGTGCTTCAGTTGGCGTAATTACTGGCTTAATCTTGAGCCTAGCAGATACATCCGCATTATATCAAATGAGCTTGTTAGCCTTTGCAGGTATGCTAGCAGGGATGGTTCGTGAAGGGAAGAAATGGGCGGTTGGCTTTGGTATGTTATTAGGCTCTTCGATCTTATCGGTATATTTACCTGGACAAGCTGACATTATGTTATCGACATGGGAAAGCTGTATCGCTGTTGCCGTCTTCCTACTGACACCTGCAAGTATGATTAGTATGATTTCTAAATATGTACCCGGGACAAAGGATTATACAGAGTCTCAATATGAATATGCGAGAAGAGTACGTGATATTACTGCGGAGCGAGTGAATCAATTTTCAGAGGTGTTTAAGCAGCTATCAAAAAGCTTTGGGGTCATGTCCACATCTGGCGAAATGGCGAAGCGGGATCAGGATATGGATCATTTTATGAATGCAGTGACTGAAGGGGCTTGCGCAACGTGCCATAAACGACATAATTGCTGGGATCAAAAATTTTATCAGACCTATAAGTACATGACAGATATGATGACGGCGGTAGAGGATGATCCACAAATGTCAGAGAAGGACATCCCTACTGGGTGGAGACGTATATGTGCGAAAAGTGATCAGGTGCTTGGTCTAATGAAATCTCAATATGATATGTTCCAGCATGACATGCACTGGAAGCGGCAAATTTATGATAGTAGGCAGCTAGTAGCGGAGCAATTGTCTGGTGTTTCTCAGGTAATGGAGGATTTAGCCAAGGAAATTAAACGTGAAGGACAAGCTTTATTTAAGCAGGAGGAGCAAATTAGAGAGGCGCTTGAGAAAATGGGCTTATCCATCCATAACATAGACATTATTAATCTTGACCATGGTAGCGTCGAAATTGAAATGATTCATGCGTACACACGTGGTTATGACGAATGTCGCAAAATTATAGCCCCTTTACTATCAGATATTTTAGGCGAGCATATTGCGGTCGTGCAGGAGACGCCGTTAGGAGGGAAGGAAGGATTAGCGATTGTTACTTTGAAATCAGCCAAGCTATTTGAGGTGCATACCGGAATGGCAGGTACAGCTAAAGGGGGCGACTTATTATCTGGGGATAGCTATAGCGCGATGGAAATTGGCAATGGCACGTATGCTGTAGCGATTAGTGATGGGATGGGCAATGGGGAACGAGCTCGAATTGAGAGCAGTACAGCCCTTACGATTCTAGAGCAGCTCCTTCAGTCTGGTATGGATGAGACACTTGCGATTAAATCTGTGAATTCTATTTTAATGCTACGCTCTCCCGATGAAGTATATGCTACGGTGGATATGGCACTAATTGATCAATACTCAGCTCGGACTACATTTATGAAAATTGGTTCTTCACCAAGCTTTATTAAGAGAGGTAATGAAGTTATTCCAATCTCAGCAAGCAATTTACCTATTGGTATTATTCAAGATATAGAAATTGACCTTGTCACTGTCCAGCTTCTTCCAGGGGATACGCTTATTATGATGACAGATGGCATTTATGATGCACCAGGCCACGCCGTAAATAAAGAGATGTGGATCAAACGCTTAATTCAGCAAGTACAGGATGATGACCCACAGGTGATGGCAGATTGCCTATTAGAGTCCGTTATTCGCTATCAGAGTAATGTGATCCATGACGATATGACGGTGGTGATTGCAAGGGTAGATCATACAAGGCCACAGTGGTCTACGGTTCATATTCCCGGTGTATCCTCAGTGGAACGTCCAAGATCAGTAAGTTAACTTGATGTATTTTTCGATTGCTCTTTATGAACATAAGGCCTCCAACCGTTTGGGCGGTATTGGCGGCTTTTTTTATTGACCAAAAAGGGAAATTGAGGATATAATGAAATGGGTTTCATGAAAACCCTTACATTAAAATATATTAGTTATATCAATGCTTTTTTTGAAGGGAATTTTATCATAATCTGAGTTAGGGGGAGGGCCATCTAGAGCATATTAGCGTATTCCATTAAAATGCTTGAGTCGGATTTCTAACTAAACTTTAGGGGAGCGTGCTTAACAGTGAAAGAGATGAAAAAAATGAAATCGAATTTACTTGTTATGTTATTGGCTTTAATCACTATCCTATCTGCTTGCAGTGGTGGAAACAGTACACAAGAAGGGACACCTAAACCAGCAAATAAGAGTGACAACAAAGAAGTAACCGCACCTGTAGAAGCTGAAAAGGAAGAGAAGTATGATTTGGGTGGACGTGAAATATTAATTTCCCACTGGTGGGATGCAACGCCAAAGGGTGATTCTGAGGCGGATGAGTTAGCACGTGAGCGTATTAAAAAAGTTGAAGAAAAATACAAGGTAAAAATTAAATATATTGAAACTGAATATTGGTCCACTTCTGAGAAGTTATCCTCCTCTGTGTTAGCAAACGAGCCTTTTGCAGATATTGTTCGCCTACCTGATGGTTTTATTTGGGGACTTATGCAAGGAGGCTTCCTGACGCCACTCGATGACTACCTCAAAGAGACACGGATTGCACCTGATGTTGTGAAAGCGCTATCTTTTGGTGGCGATAAGATTTATGGTCTGGAAGGTTGGTATAACGCCAACGATTCAGGCATGTTTTATAACAAACGTATTTTTAAGGAAGCAGGTCTGAAGGACCCGCAGCAATTAATGGACGAGGATAACTGGAACTGGAATAGCATGCTGGATGCGGCTAAGAAGCTAACAAAAGGCACAAAAAGTGATGGAAAATCAGGTCAATACGGCCTAGCGGGAGCTCATTATGTATGGTCAGACATGTTGATTGCTAGCAATGGCGGTCAAATCTATGATGAGGCGAATAAAAAGGTGATGTTTGATTCGCCTAAATCTATGGAAGCGCTTAACTTCCTATACAGTCTTTATAACGAACATAAGGTCATTAAGCCAAATGAAGGGAACGATTGGGAGGACCCTGCTAAATATTTTGCAGAAGGAAAAATTGCAATGTACCCCGGTGGTTTGTGGGAAATCGAAGGACGTATTCTTGATAAGCTGAAGGATGAGTGGGGTTACGTATATATGCCAAAAGGTCCTGCCGCGACAAGCTATTACGATCAGGTGGGCCAAACTGCAGTTTATGTTATTCCTAAAGGTGTAAAGGATGCAGATGTAATTGTGAAAATGTGGGAGGATTTGCAAGACTTCGATCGTTGGTCAGAAAACCGCCGACTGTGGCTGGAAAATGTCCTTCCTGATGAAGCCTCTATTGCAAATGCGATGAATGATAATGGGAAGGTTCAACGTGTGTTTGGAGGGCGTTTTGGTGGACTTGGCGTAAAGGAGAAGCTGGATACGATCACTGAAAAATTCGTGAAGGGTACAGTAACGCCTTCTACTGGTGTTGCCCAAATTGTTGGACCTGCACAAGCAGCAGCTGAAAAAGTATTACGTGGGGAAGTAGAGCAGGAAAAAAAATAACGAGATAATAACATCTCCATTATCATCACTAGCTAGTCAGTTAAAGGGGGAAAATGGGTGAAACTTACATTATCTAAAGTGACGGTCACCTGTATGCTTCTTATCACTGCAATCTTAGTAGTCATGCTTTTCCCTATTTCTCATTCAGGAGCAAAGTATACACATGCCAACGTAAGCTTAACCTCTGATCTGCTAAATTCAGAGCAGACTTTAGGTTCTGCCGATGAGAACAGCTATGACCATTATTTGAGGAAGCATAAAAATGAGCCACAGCCAAGTGATGAAATACTCATACAAGGGGCTAACTATACTGTCGCTAAGGACATGAGTCCTCAATTGATTACTGAGCTTGGAGGGGAAGTTGGTAAGTTTCTTCGTACGGAGGAGCATGGTTCTGTAACGTGGGAGCTGAATGTCCCGCAATCAGGGATGTATCATATGACACTCCGATACTTTCCGATTGAGGGGAAGAGCTCTGCAATCGAGCGAGAATTGCTTATTGATGGTCAAACTCCATTTAGCAGTGCACGTAATTTAAGTTTTCATCGCGTCTGGGCTAACGAAAAAAACAAGATTGAACAGGATAGCCGAGGTAATGACTTACGTCCACGTCAAGTGGAGGCACCAAGGTGGCAGGAGGCGGTATTTAGAGATACAGAGGGCTATTATGAGGAGCCTTATCGGTTTTATTTTTCAGCAGGACAGCATACGGTGACCCTTATATCTACGAGAGAACCGATGGTGATTGATTCAATAAAGTTACATCCCTATAAATCGCCTCCTGCCTACGAAGAGGTAAGTAAGGAATTTGATTCCAAGGGCTACAAGGAAACAATAGGACATCTCATTAAAGTTCAAGGTGAAGATGCTGTGTATAAATCCTCTCCAACGTTGTATCCCATTACAGATCGGTCGAGTCCATCCACAGAGCCTTATGACGTTTCAAAAATTCGTATGAATACGATTGGGGGTAACAATTGGCGAATACCTGGTCAGTGGATCGCATGGGAGATGGAAGTTCCTGAGGATGGTTTATACAAAATTGCAATTAAGAGCAGACAGGAATTGCTGCGTGGTATTTATTCCACGCGGTCCTTGCAAATTGATGGAGAGGTCCCATTTAAGGAAATGCTTCAAATTCCATTTTTTTATAACTCCGATTGGCAGATGAACGTGCTTGGTACAAGTGAGGAGCCGTACCTTTTTTATCTGACTAAGGGTAAGCACGAATTAAAGCTTGAGGTGAGTCTGGGCGCAATCGCACCGCTGATCCGTCAGGTGGAAAATAGCGTGTTAGAGATCAATGCAATGTATCGAAAAATATTGATGATTACAGGAAATGTACCTGATCCTTATCGTGATTATCAATTAGATAAACAAATTCCTGATATGACAAAGGTATTTAAGGAGCAAAGTGATGTTTTATATGCAGTATCTGAAGCACTGATTGCATTGACGGGAGAAAAAAGTGATAAGACCGCAATTTTAAATAAAACCGCCTATCAATTAGCTGATCTAGCAGAGAAACCAGATACGGTGCAAAAACGACTTTCTCAATTCAAAATTAACGTCGGTAGTGTTGGCTCTTGGATTTTAGAGGTGCGCGAACAACCTCTTGAAATTGATTATTTAGCGTTAGCATCAACAGATATCGATTTACCTGCTGCCAATGCTTCTGGACTTAAAAAGGCCGGACATGAAATTTCCTCCTTCCTTCATTCTTTTTTTGAAGACTACAACACAATTGGGACCACGACAGCCGCAGATCAAACGATAGATGTGTGGATTGGAACCGGTCGAGATCAGGCACAGGTGCTGAAAGCAATGATCGACGATACGTTTACACCTCTAACTGGCATTAGTGTTAATTTGAAGCTGGTGAACGCCGATGTTTTGCTACGTGCCTCATTAGCAGGAGAAGGACCTGATGTAGCGATGCAGGTGGGCAACGATGTTCCTGTTAACTTTGGAATGCGAAACGCCGCGGAGGATTTATCGAAATACCCTGGTTATGATGAGGTCATCAAGCAGTTCAGGGACAGTGCACTAGTGCCTTATCGTTATAGTAATCAAGTTTTTGCACTACCAGAGCAACAAATTTTTAATATGCTTTTTTACCGCAAGGATATTTTGGAGCAGCTTAATGTAAAGCCTCCACAGACATGGGACGATGTGTATGCGCTAATTCCAGTGCTACAGAAGCACAATATGGATTTTGCATTCCCACTTGCTCAGACTACAGGGGTTCCTGTGCTTGAGGTGAATCGCGCCTATGCCATGCTGTTATATCAAATGGATGGCTCATTTTATTTGAATGAGGGTGCAAAAAGTGGGCTAGACACAGAAATGGGGTTAGCGGCATTTAAGTCTTGGACCAATTTCTATACGAGCTACAAATTGCCACTTATTTTTGATTTTCCGATGCGTTTTAGAACAGGTGAAATGCCAGTAGGCATTCAAGATTACACGTTTTATAACTACTTATCCGTATCTGCCCCAGAGATCAAAGGATTATGGGAATTCGTACCTGTACCTGGCTCCAAGCAAGCAGATGGCACTATACGCAGAGACGTAGCGAGTGGTGGAACGGCAACGGTGATGCTAAAGCAGGCAAAAAATAAGGATGCCGCTTGGCAGTTTATGAAATGGTGGGTCAGTAAGGATGCACAGGTTCGTTTTGGACGTGAGATGGAGGGCTTGATGGGAGCGGCAGCACGTTATCCAACGGCAAACGTGAAAGCGCTTCAAGAATTACCTTGGCCAACACGTGACTACCGCAGACTCGAAGAGCAGTGGGAATGGGTAAAGGGAATTCCAGAGGTACCAGGAGGATACTTTACAGGACGACATTTAGATAATGCATTACGTGAAGTGGTGAATAACGGAACCAACTCGACGGATGCTCTATACGATTATGTGCAAGAAATTGATTATGAAATCGAGCAAAAACGAAAAGAGTTTAATTTGGACTGAAGGCACTAGGGAGGGACTCCTTTGCAAAAAGTTAAAATTGTAGCTGAACCGATGAGCCGGCCCCAGAAATCGCCCGCAGGCTTGCCTAGAAAGTGGAACCTATTTGTTAAAGACGTAAAGCGAGATAAGCATTTGTATGTCTTGCTAACTCCTTATATGTTGTTGTTTTGCGTATTTACTGTTTTACCTATCTTGGTCTCGATTTTTTTTAGCTTTACAAGCTTTAACATGCTGGAGTTTCCACGTTGGGTAGGTTGGGAAAATTATTCTAAGCTGCTTTGGAATGATGATGTTTTTCTAATCGGGGTCAAAAATACGATCATTTTTTCCGTCATTACAGGCCCTGTCAGTTATATCTCTTGTTTTGTGTTTGCATGGCTCATTAATGAGCTGAATCCAAAGGTCAGAGCATTTATGACGCTAGTATTTTTTGCCCCGTCTATTTCGGGAAACGTATTTTTTATTTGGCAAATTATTTTTTCTGGTGATTCCTACGGAATTATGAATGGCTTTTTAATGAAAATAGGATTGATTTATGAGCCAATTTTATGGCTGCAAGACCCTAAATATATGCTGGGCATCATTATGCTTGTTCAGTTGTGGCTTAGCTTAGGCACTAGCTTTCTTGCCTTTATCGCAGGCTTGCAGACGGTGGATCGTACCTTGTATGAAGCGGGTGCGATGGACGGGGTGAAAAACCGCTGGCAGGAGCTATGGTATATTACGTTACCGTCTATGAAACCCCAATTAATGTTTGGTGCGGTAATTCAGATTACATCCTCACTAGCTGTAGCAGATGTAGCAACGGCATTAGCTGGTTTCCCAAGCGTTCAGTATGGGGCACACACTATCGTAACTCACTTAATGGATTACGGAACGATTCGCTTTGAAATGGGTTACGCTTCAGCGATTGCGACTGTATTATTCATCCTCATGTTAGGCTCCAACTTGATTGTACAAAAGCTGTTGAAGAGAGTGGGGGAATAGCGGATGAAGCTGAATGTACATCTTAAGCGGAAAATTAACCGTTCTTGGCAAGTTGACCTTTTGCTATTCCTGTTACTTGGCGCCTTTGGTGCTTTCATGGCGATTCCACTCATCTATGTTGTAAATAACGCATTTAAGCCATTGGATGAGCTGTTTGTGTTTCCACCAACATTATTTGTTCGCAACCCAACGTTTAAAAATTTTGGCGACTTGTTTCAGGTGATGAAAAACTCATGGGTGCCCTTTTCCAGATATATTTTTAACACCGTATTTATTACTGCGATTGGAACCTTTGGACATATTTTATTTGCCTCCGCGGCCGCTTATCCACTAGCAAAGCATAAATTCCGCGGACATAAGGTTTTGTTTTCGATTATTGTGTTGGCACTGATGTTTTCGCCGCATGTTACCGCGATTCCTAACTATATGATTGTGTCTACGTTAGGCTGGATGGATTCTTATAAGGCGGTGATTATTCCGGTCTTTGCTTATCCGCTTGGACTGTACCTGATGAAGCAGTTCATGGAGCAAATCCCTGATGCTTTGCTAGAGGCAGCAAAAATCGATGGAGCAAGTGAATATCGCATTTTTTTCAAAGTGGTGATGCCGCTTGTAAAACCCGCATGGCTCACCCTGCTCATTTTAATGATGCAAATGTTATGGGGGACAGACGGAGGCAGCTTTATTTACAGTGAGCAGCTTAAGACGATGCATTATGCGATGAGCCAAATTGTAGCGGGTGGGATTGCTCGGGCAGGTGTTGGTTCCGCCGTTGCGGTCATTATGATGACGGTGCCGATTGTCACCTTCCTGCTATCGCAGAGCAATGTGATTCAAACGATGGCAACGTCTGGCATGAAGGATTAAAGCGAGGGAGGCGTTAGGTTTGAAAGCAAAAGTATTACTACTGATCCTGTCCGCTTTCTTGCTGCTTGCTGGATTAAGCCCACAATTAGCTCAGGCGGCGCCATACGAGGGATATACCTACAACTATTGGGGCGAGTCAGTGAAATCGCCAGTGGCTTATCTTCCTTCTAGAGCGATCACAGGTGACGATGTAGGGACAGGCGCATGGCAATCCCCCACAGACCTATTTGTATCAGCCGATGGCTTAATTTACGTTCTGGATTCTGGTAATGGCCGTATCGTTATTTTAAATAAGAAGTGGGAAAAAGTTCGTGAAATCAAGAGTTTTGTGAACGATGGTACAGAGGATGGATTTAACAAGCCTGAAGGGTTATTTGTTACAACAGTAGGTCAAATTTATGTGGCAGATACCGAAAATAGGAGAATCATTGAATTAAATCAGGAAGGTAGCTTTGTTCGGGAAATTGGTGCGCCAAAGGCGGATGTCATTAGTGAAAGCTTTGAGTATTTCCCGAGGAAAGTCATTGTCGATAAGGCAGGTCGAATTTATGTCGTAGGAAGAGGTGTCTATGAGGGCTTAATCGAGTTTGATAGTGACGGGAACTTCACCGGCTTTATGGGGACTAACCGCGTACAATTTGATCCTGTTGAGTTGTTCTGGAAATCGATAGCGACAAAGGCACAACGGGAAAAGATGGCGCGGTTCATCCCACTAGAGTTTAACAACGCAGATGTAGATGAGGATGGCTTTATTTATACAACAACGGCGGACAAAAAATCGCTGTCATTAGTGAAAAAGCTTAATCCGTCAGGTGTGGATGTGTTGCGAGTAAATGGTGAGTTTGCCCCAATTGGAGATTTAACGAAAAATCGCTCCTCCTTTATAGACATTGATATTGCTGGCAATGGGGTATATCGAGCATTAGACTCTGTTCGTGGACGTGTATTTACCTATAACGAAGATGGGAATTTGCTGTATGTCATAGGTCAGTTAGGGGATCAATTAGGTACGTTTCGTAATCCTGTAGCGATCGAAAGTCATGACGATGCCATTTATGTGTTGGATCGCGACCTAGGATGGATTACAGAATTCAAAGCGACTCGATTTGGGCGTCTAGTGGGCGAAGCGAACCGACTATACAGCTCAGGCAAGCATGATGAGGCGGCAGAGCTGTGGAAGCAGGTGCTACAGTTAGATGCCAACTATGAAATGGCGTACGTGGGAATTGGCAAATCGATGCTTAGACAAGGGGAATACAGGGAAGCGATGACCTACTTAAAGCTAGGTAACGATCGGGAGTATTATTCCAAGGCGTTAACTAAATATCGCCGAGAGTATATGCGAGAATATTTTGGCGTTTACATGTCAGGAGCGATCGTGTTACTAATCTTAGTCGTTGGAGGAAGACGGTTCGCTAGGTCAAGAAAAAAAGGGGGAGTTCAGGATGTCGTTTCTTAAAGATATCAAGTACTTGCTTCATGTCGCCAATCACCCCTTTGATGGATTTTGGGATTTGAAATACGAAAATAAAGGGAAGCTTCGCATTGCGGTTTTCATGGTGTTCATTGTCACTGTAACGATGATTTTGAAGCGGCAATATGTAGGTTATGTTGTCAACTATAATTACCCGCTGTCTTTAAATAGCATTAATGAGTTAAAGTATATTGTTCTTCCTTTTTTGCTATGGTGTATCGCTAATTGGTCACTGACCACGCTGATGGATGGTGAAGGTAAATTCATGGAGATTGTCATTGCCACTGGATATGCGATGTTACCGCTAGTGCTGGTTAATATTCCAAATATTTTGCTCAGCAATGTCATTACGCTACGTGAAGCTTCCTTCTATTATTTGCTGGATTCCTTCGCCTTAATATGGTTTCTCTGGCTCTTATTTATCGGGACAATGACCGTGCATCAATATACAGTAACTAAAACACTAACAACGATGCTGCTGACCTTGGTCGTAATGGGCATCATTATTTTTTTAAGTTTACTGTTCTTTAACCTGATTCAGCAGGTCATTAGCTTTATTTACACCATCTATCAGGAGCTATCGTTACGTGGATAGTCTAAGAAGGGAGGGACTACACCTTGAAAAAAAAGCTTATCATCTTTATGACTACAGTGATCATAAGTAGCTTACTTATTACCCAAAGCATGAATGCGGCAAAATCTAATTTACAAACGTTAGCTGAGCAGGAGTCTGAATATGAACAGACATTATCGACAGCGACAGAGGCAGCATTGGCAGAAGAGACTGCTGAAAAGGCAGTAAACATCAAAGGAATGGAGATCGTAGCAGAAAATGAAGCATTAGTTCTATATCTTCATCCTATTTCCACTGAAATTGCAGTTTTTGATAAAAAAAGTGGTGTCATCTGGTATTCTAATCCGCAAGATCGCGCCAAGGATAACATCGCAACGGGCTACAATAAAGATAAGCTAAATGTGCAATTTGAGCTCACGTATTATGATCCTGCTGGCAATACACTGAAATATGATAATTACACCCATAGCGTCCAAAACCAACAGTTTGAAGTCAAGAAGGTAGACGGTGGCATGGACATTATTTATACGTTAGGCGAGGTTAAGAGTGATATTGATGCAATCCCCAAGTGGATTAGTGTTGAACGCTTCCAAAGTCTAATTCTCGATAAGCTTGACGATAAAGGCAAAAAGGAAATTTTGAAGCGGTTTCGACTAGATGAGGGCAGCCAACGTTATGAGCGAAGAGACTCATCCCTTAAAGGGGTTGGTTTGAGTAAGGTTACGGGGCTTTTTAAGGAGGTTGGTTATGATGAGGCGCAGATCGCGATTGATAAGGCAGCTTATGGAGAAGATCAGGGTGAGCTATCCGACATTATAGTTCCCCTGCAATATCGCCTTGAAGGGAAGCAATTGAGGGTTAGCGTTCCTGAAAAAGGGATTCAGTATTCGGAGACGATGAAAATTCAAACCTTATCCGTATTGCCGTTTTTTGGGGCAAGTGGGTTTTCTGATCAGGGATATAGCCTTGTGCCAGACGGATCAGGTTCTCTCATTTATTTTAACAATGGCAAAACGAATGTGGCTCCTTATAATGCTACTTTGTATGGTATGGACAAAACTTTTTATAAGCCTATGAAAAATCAAAAGGATGAGGTAGCAAGACTCCCCGTCTTTGGTATGAAATATGAAAACCATGCTTTTTTAGCAATCATTGAAAAGGGGGATGCAGTGGCGTCTATTGAAGCAGATGTCAGCGGAAGGTTGAATCAATATAATACGGTGTTTCCAAGCTTTACTTTAAACAATGTAGAAGAGGTTACGCTTACCAATGGTTGGCGCTCTAGTACCGTCAAAAAGTTTCAATCCCAACCTTTTCATAGTGAAATTTCAGTGGCTTATCAATTTTTGGGAGCAGATCATGCTAGCTACTCTGGAATGGCGGAAAGCTACCGCAACTATTTAGAAGAACAGCAGAAGCTCACAAGACTAGAGGCGAATACCAAGCTTCCCTTTTATGTGGAGATCATCGGCGGCATTCCTAAGAAAAAGTTTTTTCTAGGTATCCCTTATCATGCTTATGAGTCGTTAACCACCTTTGAACAGGCACAAAAGATTCTGACAGAAATGCAGGGACTTGGCATCGACGGCATTCAGCTTCGTTATACAGGGTGGTTTAATGGTGGCATTCACCATAACCTGCCTAATAGTGTTTCCGTTGATTCCAAGCTAGGAGGAAGAAAAGGGTTAACTGAGCTACAGTCGTATGCAAAATCTAATAATATTGGACTTTATCCTGACGTGTCCTTCATGGAATCGTTTCCTGACGCAAAGGGTTTTAAGAAAGCTTACGCCTCACGTCTGATCACGAACAAGTTAGCCACGGTGTATCCTTTTAGAATATCGACATTGTGGGAAAATGATGAGGTTGATCCCGGTTATGTGCTTAGTCCAAAGGTTATCCCGCAAATTGTAAGTGGATTCCTCGAGGATTATCGCAGTTTAAATCTACCTAGCTTATCGCTTCGGGATTTAGGTAATGAGCTTAACTCTGATTTTAACCGAGAAGACGTCATCAATCGCGAAGAAACCAAAGGCGTTGCTATAGATCAGCTAAAGCAAATGACTACAACAGCACCTAACCTTCTTATTGAAGGTGGAAATGCATATGCTACCCCCTTTACGAAACATATTGTAAATGCACCCATCAGTAATAGTCGCTTCAACATTACAGATGAGGCCATTCCATTTTTTCAAATGGTGTATCACGGCTCGATTCAATATACCGGTGAAGCATGGAATTTAGGAGATGATCAAGATGCCTCAGTCACCTTTCTCAAGGCATTAGAAAGTGGCTCATCCTTGCACTACACGTGGTTTTATGCTGATCCTTCCGAGATTAAAATGACGGACTTTGACCACTTTTACTCCGCGGATTACCGACGTTGGATTAATGAGGCAGCAGAGCTGTATCAGAAACTCAATGGTGTTGTTCACGATGTGCAAGGTCAAGTCATTCAAAAGCATGAAAAATTGGCTGAGGGTGTATACCAAACTACCTTTGAACAGGGGAAAAGGATCGTTGTTAATTATAATGATGCTGTAGTAAAGATGAATGGTGTGACCGTAGAGCCCAAGAGCTACTGGGTTGGAGGTGACATTAGAGAATGAAAATCAAAAAGCTATCTCTTGAGCAAAAGAACAGATATTATGGGTTGTATTTCATTTTACCTTGGTTTATTGGCTTCATATTTCTGTTTCTAGCACCGCTAGTTTCTTCATTCCGCTATGGACTGAGCAAATTAAAGGTGACTGACGAAGGCTTTACGTTAAACTTTGTTGGTCTTGAAAACTATAAGGAAGCTTTGTTTTCACATGAATCCTATGTCAGAACTCTAACAGAATCCTTCGTAAATATTGTTGTAAATACACCGTTAATTATTATTTTTAGTCTGTTTTTCGCCGTCATTTTAAATCAAAAATTTCGAGGGCGGGTGTTAGCGAGGGCGGTATTCTTCTTGCCAGTAATTTTAGCCTCAGGCATTATTGCCAGCATTGAAAGCGGCGATCTAATGCAATCCGTCGTACGCAGTGCTAATGATTCAACAGGCGGCGGCTTATCGCTTATGAAAAATTTACAGTTAACCGCCTTATTGCTTGATTCGGGTATGAGCCCAGTGCTGGTACAGTATTTTACTAGTGCGGTGAGTCGGATTTATGAAATTGTTAGTCAGTCAGGTGTGCAAATATTGATCTTTTTAGCGGGATTACAGTCTATCTCCCCTTCCTTGTATGAGGCGGCAAAAATTGAAGGCTCTACAGGTTACGAGGCGTTCTGGAAAATTACTTTTCCGATGATTAGTCCATTGATATTGACCAATTTAGTCTACACCATCATTGATAGCTTTATCAGTGATAAAACAAGTCGACTCGTTGTTGAAACCGCATTCAAGAGCTATAACTTTGGACTTAGTGCTGCCATGGCTTGGATTTATTTTGCTGTTATTGCCTTTGTATTATGGATAACCACCCTATTGGTGTCACGGAAAGTATTTTATCAAGATTAGCGCTTTGAAAGGAGGAACCCTATGAAAACGGAAACCGTTGTAAAGTCCTCTACAAAGGGACACCTGCAACGTTTTGCCTCATCTGCCTATTGGTTTGAGTTTTTAAAAAAATGGCTCTGGATTATTGTGCGGTTTGTTTTGTTATTTGGTATTTCGTTTGTTATTTTATATCCTATTTTGCTTAAAATTTCGATTGCGTTTAAGAACATGCCTGATCTATACGATCCCACCGTGATCTGGATTCCAAAAACATGGACGCTGGATAACTTTAAGCTTGTCTACAAAGCCATGAATTACCCAAGTGTCCTAACAAATACCTTTCTCTTATCAGGTGGCGTTATGCTGCTTCAGACGATGACGTGTGTGCTAGCAGGGTATGGATTTGCGCGAATTAAGTTTAAAGGAAGTGGGCTAATGTTTGGAGCAGTTATATTTACGATTCTAGTTCCAAGTCAAACGATCATGGTTCCACTTTATTTAAACTTCAAAAATTTTAGTTTGTTTGGAATTATTGATTTGTTTGGAGCTAAGCCGATCAATATGATTAATACGTATTGGCCATTTCTTATTTCCTCCTTGCTAGGAATGGGCGTTAAAACAGGGCTCTACGTGTATATTTTCCGTCAATTTTTCCGAGGCATTCCGCGTGAAATTGAAGAGGCGGCGTATGTTGATGGCGCAGGCTATTTTAAGACGTTTAGACGTGTCATTTTGCCTAATGCTATCCCTTCTATGGTCACAGTGATGTTGTTTTCATTTGTGTGGCAATGGAATGATTCATTTTTCACCAATATGTATTTGAATGCACCAAAGGTGATGTCCTCGATGATGTCATCCTCAGGTTATGCGATTGCTACCTTCCTGACAGGGGGCGGGCAGGCGGCATCTTCCTATACTCAAGATCCATTTTTCATGTCGATGATGATGAACACAAGTGTATTAATGGCGATTTTACCCCTTATCATTATGTACCTGTTCGTTCAACGTTATTTTGTTGAAAGTGTTGAGCGTTCGGGCCTAGTCGGTTAGGAGGAAAAAGATGAGGAAAAAGAAAATGTTTGTTATTGTTGTTGCCCTTGTCATGTGTTTAGGACTGTTAGTCGCACAGCTATCCCAAGGCTCTGAAATCAAAAATAGCTCCAGTGGCAAAAAAGAGGAGGGAATGCCTGTGAAGCAGCATACGCCACCAGATGCTGTAGTAACCATCAATGGGAACATTAAGCATCAAACGATTGATAATTTTGGTGCATCCGATGCCTGGTCCATGGACCCCATAGGGAAGCAATGGACAGAGGAAAACAGGAATAAAGTTGCAGATTTACTGTTTTCTAAAGAGAAAGGAATTGGTTTATCGGCGTGGCGGTTTAATATTGGGGCGGGATCATCGGAAACCGATAAAGATAGAATTCCCGACCCTTGGCGACGAGCAGAAGCTTTTAAAATGTCAGAGAATGGTAGTTATGATTGGAATAAGCAAGCGGGGCAGCAATGGTTCCTTCAAGCAGCGGCGGATCGTGGTGTAGATACCTTGATCGCGTTTGTGAACAGTCCACCCGTTTGGATGACCAAAAATGGCCATGCCCAGCCTGAGCCACAGTCGGGCTCTACTAACCTAAAGCCAAATTATGAAAAGCCATTTGCGAGCTTTTTGATTGATGTGCTTACACACTTTAAAAACCAAGGACTAGAGTTCGATTATATTAGCCCTATTAATGAACCAACTTGGGATTGGAATAACGCTTGGCAGGAGGCCAATCGCTATAATAATGACGATCTTAAACGTGTTATTTTAGAACTTTACCGCCAACTAGGTCAGAGTGAGCTTAAAGCCAAAATTAGCGCGCCTGATGGCGTAGAAATCACGTCATTGCTAGATGACAAGTATTACAAGCAGTTTGCAGGCAGTGGTACGTATTCAAGTGGTGCTAATAAACTAGGGACGGGCAAATACCGTGAATATATTAAGGATTTACTTAGTGATCCAGAGCTGAAGCAGGCAGTGGGCAACAAAATCGCCTCTCACTCCTACTGGTCTGACTATAGTAAGCCTGGTGATGATCGTCTAGTTAAGCTGAGACAAATTCTTCATGATAATCTTGTTCATTATGGTCCTGACACTAAGTATTGGGTGACTGAATATTGCATTTTAGGTGATTATGGCCCTGGTCGTGATCTTGGCATTGAACCTGCGCTACAAGTGGCAAAAACGATTCATTTTGACTTAGCAGAGGCAAATGCGTCCGCATGGCAGTGGTGGACAGCTGTGTCCAAGGTAGATTACAAGGATGGCTTAATTTATACCGATTACAATGAGGTAGGCGATGAGCAAAATATTTTGACATCCAAAATATTGTGGGCGTTAGGAAACTATAGTAAATTTATTCGCCCTGGCGCTGAGCGTATCGAATTAACAGGCTTAAGTAGGGACTCTAACAGTACGCTACTGGGTTCCGCTTATGTCCACGATGTTGATCAGACCGTAACTGCTGTGTTCGTTAATAATAGCTATCGCGATAAAAGGGTGAACGTAAGCCTTCAGAACCTTGGTTTAAAAGGCAAAGTCGCTTTACTCCAATCATTTATCACAAATGGTAAATTCGACTTGGCACGTGGCGACGATGCTATGCTAGGTGAAGGAGACGTGTTTGAGGTCGTCATCCCTGCGCAGTCAGTAGTTACTTTGACAGGAACAGCAGGAGCTAAGGGAGGGACCGTTTTGAATAATGATGAGCATGCAAAAAGGGCTATTGTTAAGGAGCAGAGTGCTACAGAGGCTTATGCTGGCTACATTTTTACCTATTTTACTGGAGAAAATAGTCCACATGGTGAACAGGTATATTTTGCTCTAAGTGAAGGAAATAACCCGTTAAGATGGCGAGAACTAAATGGTGGAAGGCCTGTTTTGACCTCTACATTAGGGGAAAAAGGCATTCGAGATCCATTTCTAATTCGTTCCCCTGAGGGTGATCGGTTTTATTTGATTGCGACCGATCTAAAAATTTATGGAAACTGGGATTGGGGCAGGGCTCAATCTGAGGGGAGCCGCTCCATTATCGTATGGGAATCCAATGATTTGCTAACGTGGTCACAGCCAAGAAAGGTTGAAATTGCACCGCCAGAAGCAGGCAATACTTGGGCACCTGAGGCTTTTTATGATGAGCAAAGTGGCGAATATGTTGTATTCTGGGCATCCCGTTTGTTTGAAAAGGGTACACGTAGCGGTGGGGATGGGTACCAGAAAATGATGTATAGCAAAACGCGAGATTTTAATACTTTTTCAGAGCCACAGGTGTATATGGACTATGGATATTCCACCATTGATACTACGATGATTGCCCATAACGGTAAAATTCACCGTTTTACGAAGGATGAACGCGAGTATGGAGCCGCCTCTCCTTACGGTAAAATGGTATTTCATGAGGTGCTGGACTCTATCTTTGATACAAATCAAACCTTGATTAAGGAAGGTACGGGTGAGATTAAAGGTGTCGAAGGACCTACTGTATTTAAATCAAATACAGAAGATAAGTGGTATCTATTTGTGGATGAATTTAGAGGTAGAGGTTACATTCCACTTGAAACCCGTGACCTTAATTCCGGGAAATGGACAATATCAGCAAACTATGCGTTACCTAAAAGTCCACGTCATGGCACTGTGATTCCCGTCACTAAAAGTGAATATGAGGCGATTGCAGCTAAGTTTGGTGTGAGTAAATAATGCTGAAAATGGGCAATTTGCAATGGATTAGCTTGAATTGCATAGTAAAGTTTCAATAAATGTAGTAAAATTGTCCTAGTTTATTTAACAATTCAATTTAAAAGGGCAAAAGGCAAAACTATTGAAAAATAGTGACGCAAAGCTAGAGGGACTCCATTCCTTTTACAAGGGACTGTCAGCCAGTTGTATGATATGATTTCGTATCTTTAATATGACTTGTAGCGTCTTTTTAGCTATAGGTCATTTTTTTATATTGAAAAGTTGAAAGGGGGATACATGCTAGGAAGTAGCTTACAGGATGGATGTATCTATAAATTTAAATACAAAAGTTATTAAGGGAGAATTTCAATGAAGGCATTTCAATTTCCAAAACTTAATTTTTCTAAACGACTAAGGTCCAGAAGTATTGTATCAAAAAATATGTTGTTATCCAGTGTTACGATCATTTTAACTGGAGTTATTCTTATTACGGCTAGCTTTTATATTCAAGGAGATGTGTTAACGGAGCAGTTAGAATCTGAATCAAGTCAAGTTATTGCTGCGCTTGAAAAAAGAGTTAGCTTGGAAACAGTAGAAGGTGCGATAGAAAGCAATTATCCTACAACATCGGCGCAAAAAAGAATGACAAATATATTAGATGAGTTGATTGAAAGCCATCCTAACTTGTCGCAGGTTTATTTATACGGTGCGGAGATTGTAGAAAACAATAAAACAAAAATAATTTCTGTCCCTACGAAAACACAAGAGACAATGAAAGATAATAAATTAGAGCTTGGCGGGTTAATTGAGCACTCCCAAGTGCATATTAATGCGGTTAATAAGATGTTGAATAGTAAAGAGATTACATATTCACGTATATTTAGTGATCAACAGGGAACATGGTTAACTGTACTTACCCCTGTTGAGGACAAAAGCGGGAAAATCATTGCCTATATTGGGATTGATGTTGATGCAAGTTTGATTAGAGAAGGACAAGCTTCGCTAATTCTATATGCTTCTATTTATTTGCTCTGTACTGTTATATTAGCCTTGATCGTCCAATACTGGATGACAAAGCGCACATTTGCTCCAATTAAAGATATGATGGTTGCAATGGATCAACTGAGTCAAGGCGATTTTAGTGTGCGACTTAAAACGAGCAATGATGAATTAGGTCAGGTGAGTACAAAATTTAATGAAACCATTCATGATGTAAATAACTTAGTTGTGATGATCAAGGATGTGTCTAAGCAGTTAGCTGCTCAGTCTAAACATTTATCTACAAATACTGAAGCAAGTCATGAAAGCTCGTTAGCCATTACGAACAATATCGAGGAGATTTCTCAAAAGATTAACATTCAAAGCATTGCAATTGGAGAAGGGGTTACGTCCCTTGAGGAAATATCATCTGGTGTTAATACAATCGCTAGCAGTACGTCAGAGGTGTCTGAGTCTGCTTTACGGATGAAGTCGCAGTCAGAGAAAGGTGGTAAAAATGTAGCTGCTGTAATTATGCAAATGGATGAAATTCATAAATCTGTCTCACAATCCGTGAACTCTATAGAACAGTTAAGACTTCGCTCACGTCAAATTGAGGAAATTGTTACTGTCATTACGGAAATTGCGAATCAAACACATTTGTTATCACTTAATGCAAGCATTGAAGCTGCGCGTGCAGGCGAGCATGGTAAGGGCTTTGCTGTGGTTGCAGATGAGGTGAAGAAGCTAGCAGAGCAATCGGGAAGTTCCGCTAAAGAGATTGCATCCCTTGTGCATCATATACAATCAGAGACGTTAACGGCTGTGGATGCAATTAAGGAAGGGCAAAGTAGTGTTGAGGTGGGCATCGGTGTTGTCCATGATACAGGACAAATATTTGGCAGTATGCTAGAGGTGACAGAAGCGGTCACAGGCCAAATTCAGGAGGTATCCGCAGCGACGGAGCAAATGGTGGCGGAAACGGAGCAGGTGACATCTGCCATTAAACAGCTCTCTATCATTGCAGAGCGTAATGCTGTGCTTGCTAGTGAAATTGAATCAAAATCTGTGAGTCAGCGTGATGCTTCAGATGAGATTCTTGGGACAGCACATGAAATGAATACGGTGGCAGACCGGTTAGAAGAGCTTGTTGTAAAATTAAAAGTATAGCTAGTAGATTTAATTTGACCTGCTAGTTTGAATCTCGCGAACTCTGGAAATAATAGAAATGAGAGAGTCGTAGATTTCAAACTAGGAGGTTTTTCGTTATGAAGCAAATTATGCTTATTACAGATGGTTGCTCTAATGTAGGAGAAAGCCCCGTTATGGCAGCGGCAATTGCTCAGCAAGAAGGAATTATTGTTAATGTAGTTGGTATTGTAGATTATGGGACAATTGGCGAGCTTGGAAGCCTCGAAATTAATGAGATTGCTAAAGCGGGTGGGGGAATGAGTCAGCTTGTAGGAACAGAAAAATTAGCCCATACGATGCAAATGATGACACGCAAAACGGTTGTCCAAACCGTTCAAATGGCTGTAAATCGCGAGCTTCGCCATATTTTAGGGGATCAAACATTGGAGGACTTAGCACCAGACACACGTTCACAGGTTGTAGAGGTCATTGATGAGTTGGCGGAAACGCATCCTTTAGATGTCGTATTACTCATTGATGTAAGTGCAAGTATGAAGCCCAAGCTTGCGGCTGTAGAAAATGCCATCCATGATATGATGCTTAGCTTAGGTGCAAGACAAGGGGATAGCAGGCTGGCAGTATTCCATTTCCCTGGCGCGCATAGTGGGGAAGAGGCAGTAATGGATATCGACTGGACGACCGATCTTAACTCCATCAAAAATATATTTGGCAAATTGACGACGAGAGGTGCAACACCGACAGGCCCAGCGATTCATAAGGTGACCGAGTTCTTCCGATGTGGTACACTTGGGACAGGGAGTCAACCGTTGTGGTCTGAGGAAATCTTAGGATAGAAGGGGTGTTTGGTGATTCTGTCATCTAAACTTAGTCTGTCCCCGGGAACTTTAATAACTGGTCGTTTTAAAGGCAGCAGATATGTGATACAACGCTTATTGGGACAAGGGGCAAATGGCGTTGTATATTTGGTCAATAAAGTGGATAGCGGTAAGCAATATGCGTTAAAAATGGGATTTGATAACATTGATATCCAATCAGAGATCAATAACTTAAAAGCGCTACACAAGCAAGGCAAGGACTCAGCTACGGCTGTTATTCGTTCTGCAGAATCTCTTCCTTATTTATTGGAAGTAGATGATTATATCGCACAAGAGGGTACAACCCCTTTTTATGTTATGCGTTACATTAAGGGGGATGCATTGCGGGCATTTTTAGTGCATCGTGGTCCTAAATGGATGCGAGTTGCAGGTTATAGCTTGCTACGTAAGCTTCAACAATTGCATGCGGCAGGCTGGGTATTTGGTGACCTTAAACCTGAAAATATTATCGTTTCTCCATACGGAGAAGTGGAGTTAATTGACTACGGTGGGGTCAGCGCGATTGGACGAAGTGTGAAGCAATATACAGAGTGGTACGATCGTGGCTTTTGGAATAGTGGGAGTCGTGTAGCAGAATCATCCTATGATTGGTTTTCCTTTGCAGTAATTACGCTACATATGCTCGTAGAGCCTTCTTTAAAGAGGATGGCAGAGCAATTACCACAGACGCGGAGTACTGCGGATCTAATAAGCATTATTGACTCAGAGTCAGAGCTACAACCTTATAAGGCATGGTTGGTTAAGGCACTACATGGTGATTTTAAAAGTACACATGAAGCTTGCCAATTGTGGAAGGACCAGATTTTATTGACCTCTGTGAAAACAAGGCGTAAAGAGCGAAATACACCAAGATGGATGTTAGGCGCATTTGTGGCCTCATTAGTATTTTTGCTAGGTGCTGTCTATGTCAGTTTAAGCTTTTAAAAAAGAATAGGGGTAAGTCAATACATGAAGCAATCAGGGATGTACCATCTAATTGAGCATGTACGCCAAGTTCAGAGAGAGCACCAATTGTGGGTGCAAGGTAGTTGTATTATAGTCGCAGTGTCAGGGGGACCCGATTCTGTGGCTCTTTTGCATGTTCTAAATCATTTAGCATTAGAAGATAATCTCAAGCTTGTCTGCGCCCATGTGAATCATGGTTTTAGAGGTGAAGAATCGGACAGAGAGGCTGTCTTTGTAGGTGAATTGGCTAATCAGTTGGGTATTTCCTTTGAATTAGGTCAATTTGACGTTCCTGCCTATATGAAGCTTACTGGTAAAGGAACACAGGTGGCTGCACGTGAAGTCCGTTATCAGTTCCTATATGAAGTTGCAATGAAGCACCAAGCAACTAGCATTGCTCTAGCTCATCATGGAGATGATCAAGCGGAGACGGTTATGCTTCACTTACTAAGGGGAAGTGGGCCAACTGGTTTAGCAGGGATGAGAATTAAACGAGTAGCACCACAGCATGAACAAAAGCTTGAACAAAAACTTCAACTTATTCGTCCTTTCCTACAAATGTATAAGAAGGATTTAGTTGCTGCATGTGAGGAAGAAAAAATTGCTTTTGTAACAGATAGCAGCAATTTAATTAATAAATATACACGTAATGCAATCAGATTGGATGTGTTGCCTTTTTTGGGGCAATATAATGAAAGGCTTGCAAGTGCGCTAAATACTACGGCTGAAATTGTGGGTACAGAAGATGATTATATGGCTCAGCAGACTGAGGTGCTGTATAAACAGCTCATATCTGAGATTAAACATGGACTTGCTTTCAGCGCGAAGTCATTTCAGTTGTTACATGTCGCTTTACAACGGAGGTTGATTAAACTAATATTAAATTATTCGCCTTTTAAAATGGAAGAAAGTGATTTTATCAAGATTGAAGACATTCGGTCAAGGATTTTAAGAGAAAATCCTATAAACTGGAGGCTTGATCTTGGAGGTAGACTACGTTGTGTAAGGGAATATGATATTATTTCATTTGTACAAGATGTGTCGGATCCAAATGTAGCTGGCTATACATATCGTATCGATCAAGACGAGCAAGAAGTTTCCATTCCAGAAATAAGGAAAAAACTTATGATTACGCAGTGTATGGCGGGCTCTGGTATGGATACAATAATTTCGTCAGCGAACAACACAGCTTATTTTGATGCAGATGAATTAAAATATCCCCTAACTATACGTTCTCGGTTGCCGGGAGATAGCATGAGATTAATGGGACTAAACGGAAGTAAAAAGGTAAAGGATATTTTTATTGATGATAAAATTCCACCTTCTCTTCGTCCTCATATCCCGATTATCAGTGATGCACTAGGACGTATTATATGGATTGCAGGTATTCGTCGTTCTGCATTAGCTACATTGCATCAACATACAACTTCCATTGTGCGAATGGTTTTAGTTTCGGAGGGCGAGATGTCATAATAAGTTATCGCTTCATTCCGGCATTCATAGTATAACGTAGGAGGTTTACCTGACTTGCAAAACGATATTAAAGAAATTTTAATTACTGCCGAGCAAATTAAGGAAAAAGTAGAGCAGCTTGGTGTGCAGCTTAGTAAGGAATATGCGGGACGTAACCCTTTAGTTATTTGTGTTTTAAAGGGTGCTTTCATCTTTATGTCTGATTTAGTAAAGGAAATTACAGTTCCATTGGAGCTTGATTTTATGGCTGTATCAAGTTATGGCACATCTACAAAATCATCAGGAGAAGTTAAAATCATTAAAGATTTAGATACATCTGTTGAAGGACGTGAGATCCTTATTGTCGAAGATATTATCGACAGTGGTCTAACCCTCAGCTACTTAATAGACGTACTTGAGCGTCGAAAAGTTAAATCTGTTAAGATTGTCACCTTGTTTGACAAGCCAGCTCGCAGAACAGTAAATCTTCAAGCAGATTGGTCTGGATTTTTAATACCTGACGAATTTATCGTTGGTTATGGATTGGATTATGGCGAGAAGTACCGTAATTTACCTTATATCGGGGTATTGAAGCCAGAGATTTACGAGCAATAATGAGGTGTTGAAAATTGGGTTAATAATACTATAGTGCTATTTTGTAAAATGGTAATTGGCTATGGTAAAATAACATAAGGTTTTGAGAGGAGGTTGGGGATGAAGAATCGGTTCATCAAGAATTCTGGGTTTTATTTAATACTTTTTTTAGTCGTGGTGGGCATAGTCCGTATTCTCAACGGTGGGACTGAGGCAACCGTAACTCCTAGATATGATGAGTTTAGACAAGAACTTAAAGCTAACAATGTTGAGGAGATTACCGGTAAATTTGACGGCTATGCATATCGCCTTACAGGGAAGTATAAAAAGGCCGTAGGCGAAAGCGCGACAAAAAATTTCTCCACGTATATTCCTTTTGATAATAATGTTCTTAAGGAAATCACTGATTATAGTGACCAAAATAAAATTAAAATGACATGGGAAAAGATGCAGGGTGAAAGTATTTGGCTGACATTCCTGACTTCCATTATCCCAATGGCAATTTTGTTTATTTTGTTCTTCTTCATGTTTAATCAGGCACAGGGTGGCGGCGGCAAGGTCATGAACTTTGGCAAAAGCAAAGCCCGTTTATACAATGCTGAGAAGAAGAAGGTTACATTTGAGGATGTAGCGGGGGCAGATGAAGAGAAGCAAGAGCTTGTTGAGGTTGTTGACTTCTTGAAGGATCAACGTAAATTTAATGCAGTAGGGGCTCGAATTCCTAAAGGGGTGCTGCTAGTAGGTCCTCCAGGGACAGGTAAAACGTTGCTTGCGCGTGCAGTTGCAGGTGAAGCGGGCGTGCCTTTCTTTAGTATTTCAGGTTCTGATTTCGTAGAAATGTTTGTTGGTGTCGGGGCATCTCGTGTTCGTGATTTGTTTGAAAATGCGAAAAAAGAAGCACCATGTATCATTTTTATTGATGAAATTGATGCGGTAGGTAGACAACGTGGCGCAGGTCTTGGTGGTGGGCACGATGAACGTGAACAAACCTTGAACCAATTGCTCGTTGAAATGGATGGTTTCGGTGGCAATGAAGGTATTATTATTATTGCTGCAACGAACCGTGCAGACATCTTGGACCCAGCGTTGTTGCGTCCAGGTCGTTTTGACCGTCAAATTACAGTTGATCGCCCAGATGTTAAGGGACGTGAAGCGGTACTTAACGTACACGCACGTAATAAACCTTTAACGAAGGATGTTCGTCTAGATATTATTGCAAAACGTACAACAGGTTTCTCAGGTGCAGACCTAGAGAACTTATTGAATGAAGCGGCATTGCTAGCTGCACGTCGTAATCGCAAAGATATTTCTATGCGTGAAGTGGATGAAGCGATTGATCGCGTTGTGGTTGGTACGGAAAAACGAAGCCGTGTCATCAGTGACCGCGAGAAACGTATCGTTGCCTTCCACGAAGCCGGTCATACCATCGTTGGTTATTTCCTAGAGCATGCTGATATGGTGCACAAGGTTACCATCGTTCCACGTGGCCGTGCAGGCGGATATGTTATTATGATGCCTAAAGAAGATCGTATGCTTATGACGAAGCAGGAGTTGCTTGACCGTGTAACAGGTCTCCTCGGTGGACGTGTTGCGGAGGAAATCTTTATTGGTGAGATTGGAACAGGTGCTCATAGCGACTTCCAACAAGCAACAAGTATCGTGCGTAGCATGATTATGGAATATGGTATGAGTGACAAGTTGGGACCACTTCAATTTGGTAGCTCTCAAGGTCAAGTTTTCTTAGGTCGTGATTTTGGTCATGAGCAAAACTATAGTGATCAAATTGCTTACGAAATCGATCAAGAAATGCAAAATATGATTCGTGACAGCTATGAAAGATGTAGAGAGCTCTTAACGAAGCATTCTAAAGAAGTGCATTTGATTGCTGAAACCTTGCTTGAAGTGGAAACGCTTGAGCTTGAGCAAATTAAATCCTTAATCGAAACGGGTTCATTGCCGCCAACTGATGGTGATGGTGGAGCTTCTAGTAACGGTTCTGAAGGCACTCCTTCTGAAACGTCTGAGCCGATCATTGATAACATTGGTAATGTTCGTGTTCGTATCCAAGGACAATCAGAAGATCAAGCTTCTTCCATTCCTGATGGCGACATTCCGAACCATGAACCAAATGAGTCAGGTAGCAATGGTAACAATCAAAATGATGATTCGAATGGCTCTAATAACGGTAACAATGGTGGAGGTACACCAACCGTTTAAATAAAATGATAAATAAAATTCCCAAGGACACATGTCTTTGGGAATTTTTTGTTCCTACAATAGTTTTTTTGTTGTGTTATAATGCATTACAATTATTAATGGATGAAATGAAGTTTGTGATAAATCTATATCCCCCTGATTTATCCGTATGTGATAGGAGCTACATTAAAATGATTAGACCAATTTAACATTTCCCTCAATTCAAAAAACATTTGATTGAAATATTGGGGGATATACATTGAAATTAAATAGAAGCTTTTCTTTATTATTATTAGGTCAGTCACTTGCTAATATTGGTGATGTATTATATATAGTCAGTGTTATAAATATCATTTTCAAGTTAAAGGGTTCTGCAACTGCAGCATCATTTGTCCCATTTACGATCGCTACTTCTATGTTTATATCCAGTCTTCTGACCCCTCTTTTAACTGAAAAATATAATCTTAAATGGTTACTTGCTGGTTCGCAAATTGGAAAAACAATTTTGCTTTTTATTTTAGGATTTATGCTGATTGGCTTAACACAATCCAACTATTATTTTATTTTTGTTTTAATAGGGTTGATTGCCTATTTTGATGGTTGTGCTAATCCGATTAGGCAGACACTTACACCCTATTACGTTAAGCCTGAGCAGCTTATTCAAGCTAATGGTATTGCTGAAACTGTTACTCAGGTTATACAGGCAGGCATGTGGTTTGTAGGTAGCTCATTGCTAATTATAATGAGCCCTCAAGAGCTTATTTGGCTAGTTGGGTGCTTGTTTGTAATTTCAAGCGTATTACTTTGTCTTTTAACCAATGTTGGTCACACTGCAGTATCTACAGAGCAAAAAGGTAAGCTAGAAATGATTAAGCAGGGTTGGAGGACTGTATTTAATACACCCGTACTAACGAGAATTTCCTGGATAGAATTTCTAGAAACCATTGCCGCGACGGTTTGGATTGCCGCTATTTTATATATTTTTGTTAAAGAGGCTTTACACGTGAATGAACAATGGTGGGGATTTATAAATGGGGCTAACTTTCTAGGCCTGATTTTAGGGAGTGCCTATTGTATTAAATATTCCGCGTTTGTGGAAAGGAACCTGAGATCGTTTATCTTTATTGGCTCCCTAATCAGCTGCTTGTTCACACTATTATTTAGCCTAAATAGTACTCCAATCATTGGCTTAGTTTTATCCCTTGGTGTAGGGCTCTTTGGACAAATTAAAAGAATTCCTCAACAAATGGTTATACAAACAAGTGTATCAAAGGGACAGCTAGCTACCGTCTACACCTCATTAGGGGCTATCGGTACAGGTATATTTGGTATCGGTTCTCTTATTACTGGTCTATTAGCAGATCTATTAGGAATCAGAAGTGTTTTTGTAATTTCAGGACTATTACTTGCAGTAGTTAGCATCATCGCGTATAACAATAGGCGTCTGTTTGTTACAAATATTATTGAGTAATAAATAGTCATGAAGCAAATATAGAATAATCCTGAGATCATAGGATCTCAGCTATAGAAAACCCAGGCCATGACGTAACTGTGAATGAGAAGCAGTTATGTCATCGCTTGGGTTTAAAATTTATAATGAATAAAAACTTATCTATTTGTTGATTGACAGTCTATGCGTCCTTGTGTAAATTAGTTGTTAACTATGAAAGTGTCTATTTCGTGAATGAAATGAATGGAATAGAGGTTTGTGATAACTCGTGAAAAAAAATACGTACTTTGAGGGGGAACAAAGGTGGAAGCTTTGGCTTTGGAAAAAAAGGCAGCAATGAATCAGGAACTAAAGCAGCGATTACTTCAGCTTAAAAAGGAACGTAATGCCATCATACTTGCACATTATTATCAACGTGATGAGATTCAAGAGGTGGCAGATTTTCGAGGCGATTCTTTTTTGCTTGCTCAGAAGGCGGCTTCCACTGATGCTGAAACGATTGTGTTTTGTGGTGTCCATTTCATGGGGGAAAGCGCTAAAATTTTAGCGCCAAATAAAACAGTGCTTATTCCCGATGAACGCGCAGGTTGTCCCATGGCGGATATGGTAAATGTTGATGGACTTCGCAAGCTCAAGGAAAAGCATCCTAATGCCAAAGTCGTAACGTATATAAACTCTTCAGCGGATGTTAAGGCAGAGACAGATATTTGCTGTACGTCAGCGAATGCAGTCAAGGTCATTAACGCTGTTGATGCAGAGGAAGTCATCTGGGTTCCAGATAAAAATTTAGGTCATTATGTGCAGCAGCATACAGATAAAAAGATGATTATATGGGAAGGGTATTGCAACACGCACGATATGCTCACCATTAAAGATGTTGTTGAGATGAAGGCTTTGCATCCTGATGCAGAATTTGTAGTGCATCCAGAGTGTCGCCCTGAAGTGGTTGCCATGGGTGATTTTGTAGGTAGTACAACTGCAATTATTGATTATTGTAAGCATTCTTCAAAACAAAAGTTTATTGTAGGGACAGAGGATGGTACGGGATATCAGCTTCGTCTGGATAGTCCTGATAAGGAATTTATTTTTGCAAGTCGATTTCTAGTATGTCCTAATATGAAAGTGAATAATTTGAAAAAGCTTGTTCAATGTCTTGAAACGATGCAGCCGCAAATTTATGTGCCCCCTGCTGTGGCTGATGCGGCTCGTATTTCCCTAGAGCGTATGCTACAAGTGAAATAAGGATTCAGTTTTCTGAATCCTTATTGTATTGTGCGCTACTCTTTTATAATAGGTGACGGTACTTATGATTCCACAATATTTAGTAGATTTTAATTTAGCGGATATGAGCATGATTGAAACAGATGTACTTGTGGTGGGTTCAGGGATTGCGGGTCTGTATGCAGCACTTGAAATAAGTAGTGATAAAAAAGTGATTTTAGCGACAAAGCATACGTTACTTGAGAGTAATACCCGTTATGCCCAAGGGGGTATTGCGGCTGTTATTTCCAAGGAGGACTCGGCTTCCTCTCATAAGGAGGATACACTAAATGCTGGTGCAGGGCTGTGCTCCTTAGCCGCAGTGGACGTGTTAGTTCATGAGGGGCCTCGGCGCGTGCAGCAATTAATCGAATGGGGAACTTTATTTGACGTTGAGCAAGGGGAGTTGGCTTTAACTCGTGAAGGGGCGCATAGCTTTCGCCGTATATTACATGCCAATGGGGACGCTACTGGTTATGAAATCGTCAGAGCCTTATCGTATCAAGTGTTAAATCACCCCAATGTTACGGTATGGGAGAATCATTTTGTTATCGATTTAATTACAGAGGAGGGGCAATGTCTAGGAGCGTTAATCGAGCAGCCTGATGGTGAACGAGTTTTTGTGAAGGCAGGAGCTACAATTTTGTGCTCGGGTGGTTCTGGACAGCTATATCGCTACACAACCAATCCTGAAATTGCCACTAGCGATGGTGTTGCCATTGCTTACCGGGCAGGGGCTGTAATTAGAGATATGGAATTTATCCAATTCCACCCTACAGCTTTATGTTACCCTGGCGCACCCCGTTTTTTAATCTCTGAGGCAGTACGAGGGGAAGGCGCTGTGTTGCGTAATACAAAGGGTGAACGCTTCATGCACAAGTATGATAATCGGTTAGAGCTAGCCCCACGTGATATCGTCGCGAGGGCGATTGTGCAGGAGATGGAGGAGACACATGCGAATATGGTGTACTTGGACATTACCCATGAGTCCCCTGAGCTTATCCGTCATCGATTCCCGACGATTTATGCAACTTGTATTCAATATGGATTAGACATGACAACAGACTGGATTCCGGTTGCACCCGCAGCTCATTACATGATGGGTGGGGTAAAAAGTGATATCAATGGCCAAACCAACCTCTCTCGCTTGTTTACTTGTGGTGAAGTATCTTCAACAGGCGTACATGGGGCAAACCGTCTAGCAAGTAACTCCTTATCCGAAGCGATTGTTTTTGGTAAAAGAATTGCGACTGCGATTGGTGAGCTATCACCCCTTTCTGAGAAAACGTTACATATTTCTATAAAAAATGATCGTAAAGCAGGTGGAGCTTTTGCATCTGAGCGCCGACTGAAATTACAGCGGATTATGGTAAGACTAGCAGGATTAAAACGATCCCAAGCAGGTTTATTGCAGGCACGTACTAAGCTAATGAAGGAGCAAGAGTGGTTCCAGTATGATCTGCATACAAGAGAGCAATGGGAGCTTGCCAACCTTTTAACAAGTGCTCAGCTTGTCGTTGAGGGGGCTTTGATGCGTGAGGAGAGCAGAGGTGGGCATTATAGAGAAGACTTTCCTTTCCGTGATGATGTGAAGTGGAAAAGACATATTTTACAGCATCGTACACAAGGAATGATGGAGGAAATAAACGATGATATTAAATAGCTATGATGATGGACTTATTGCTACGATAAAGGGATGGCTCCAAGAGGATATCGGTTCTGGCGATGTTACTAGTAGGGCCACCATTCCAGCAGATCGACAGTCTGTTGCCATAATTCATGTCAAGGATGCAGGAACGATAGCTGGACTTCCCATTGCAGAGCTTGTATTTAAGCTCGTTGATCCTACGTTAAAATTTACTGCACTCAAACAAGATGCCGATTTAGTGGAGTATGGTACAGTTGTGGCACAGGTAGAGGGCAGTACACATAGTATTTTAACTGGCGAGCGATTGGCACTTAATCTTATGCAACGAATGTCTGGTATCGCTACGGTAACACGCCAATATGTAAATCTGCTAGAAGGACTTCCTGTGCGGCTTGTGGATACAAGAAAAACAACACCAGGTCATAGATGGCTTGAAAAATATGCAGTTCGTGTAGGTGGTGGGCATAATCACCGTTTTGGGCTGTATGATGCCGTGATGATTAAGGATAATCATATTAAAGGCGCAGGGGGGATTACAGCTGCAGTGAAGTCTGCCCGTGAGCAAATTCCGCATACGATGACAATTGAGGTAGAGGTTGAAAATTTGGAACAGGCTAAGGAAGCTTGTGCGGCGGGAGCAAATATCATAATGCTAGACAATATGTCGCCAGAATTAATGAAAATTGCGGTGAAGGAGATTCGGGGGCTTGCTCCACATGTTATGATTGAAGCCTCAGGCAATGTATCATTAGCGACAATACGGGGAATTGCTGAAACTGGGGTTGATATTATTTCCGTTGGCAAACTTACCTATTCCTTTGATAACCTTGATATAAGTCTGGACTTGAATGAAAAGAAAGGGGAGCAACATTAATGTTCCTAGTTATTGATGTCGGCAATTCAAATATTGTGCTTGGTATATATAAAAATCAAGCTTTACTACACCACTTTAGACTTGCTACGAATCGGCAGGCGACCGTAGATGAATATGGTGTGATGATTCATAATCTGTTCCAGATGTCCCGTGTGCCTGAGCAAGAGCTCAAAGGTGTCATCATTTCATCTGTAGTTCCACCATTAATGCATGTGTTAGAGGAATTATGTGAAAAATACTTAAAGCTTAAGCCATTCGTGGTTGGTCCTGGTATTAAAACGGGGCTGAATCTAAAATATGAAAACCCAAAAGAAGTTGGTGCTGATCGGATCGTAAATGCGGTGGCAGCGATTGATAAGTATGGCGGGCCTTTAGTTGTGGTGGATTTTGGAACAGCGACTACCTTTGATTGTATTGATGAAGCAGGTAACTACTTAGGCGGGGCTATCGTTCCTGGCATTGGAATTTCAACAGAAGCATTGTACATGAGAGCCTCTAAGCTACCAAGAATTGAACTGGAAAAGCCAAAGAAGGTCATTGGCCGTAATACGGTGAGTGCGATGCAGGCAGGTATCATTTATGGCTATGCAGGACAAGTTGATGGCATTGTTAAGCGAATAGCGAAGGAAATGGAGACAACACCAACTGTGATTGCTACGGGAGGGCTTGCAAGTCTCATTGCGAGCGAGGCTGAATCCATTCATAAAGTAGATTCTTTGCTAACCTTAGATGGACTCCGTATAATATATGAACGTAATCAATAATTAAAAGCGTGGAGATACCATCAGTATGTGAAGGAGTAATGAAGGATATGAGTGAAATAAAAAATAAAGATATTTTAATTCGTGGGACAGCCTTTAATGGCAAGGTTAGAGCCTTTGCTGTGATTACGACGAACTTGGTGGAGGAATTACGGCGTCGGCACGATACGTATCCTACTGCTACTGCGGCTATGGGACGTACAGTTACGGCTGCAGCAATGATGGGGGCAATGCTTAAGGGTGAGGAAAAACTCACTGTGAAGGTAAAGGGCGATGGCCCAATTGGACATATCGTTGCGGATGCCAACGCTAAAGGTGAAGTACGTGGATACGTCAAGGAACCACATGTCCATCTTCCTAGTAATAGTAAAGGAAAATTGGATGTAAAAGGAGCAGTAGGTACAACTGGATTTTTAAATGTGACTAAGGATCTTGGTTTAAAGGAGCCGTATCATGGTAGTGTTCCTTTGATTTCAGGTGAGCTTGGTGAGGATTTTACGTATTATTTTGCATTGTCTGAGCAGACGCCTTCGGCGGTAGGTCTGGGTGTGCTAGTAGATACAGATAACTCGGTTATCGTCGCTGGTGGCTTTATTATTCAATTACTTCCAGGGTTAAAAGATGCTGAGATTACTCAAATTGAACAAGCGATTGGACAAATGCCACCTGTTACCTCTTTATTAGATCAAGGTATGAGCTTGGAGGAAATGTTAGCTTGGCTACTACCGGACGTTAAGGTGCTTGATCAGATGGATATCCATTTCTCCTGTACATGCTCACGTGAGCGTGTAGAAAATACGTTAATTAGTTTAGGTAAAGAAGATTTGATGGAACTAATTGAAGAGCAAGAGGAGACAGAGGTCATTTGCGACTTTTGTAGAGAGCGTTACGTGGTGACAACAGACGAGCTAAAAGAGCTGTTAACACATTTTAATTCGTAAACGATCGGATTACCCTTACCCCCCAAGAAGTGTTGAATTGTAAATGATCTCTCCCTTCTTGGGGTTTTTTATACCTAAATTTAGTTATTTGATTCATACATAGTTGTTATTCGAATTCGTTTGAAGTTCATAGTCCATATATTGACCTGCACAATCGGGATTATCTTCATTGATTCTTTTTCGAATAAGCTGAAAACCGATATGTTCATAATTCCGCTGTGCGGGAATAAGTCCCTCGTTAGTTGTCACAATAATTTTTTTTGCACCAGCTTCACTTATTCTTCTCACTGCTTCCCTAAGCTGTCGTTTTCCATACTCTTTTCCTTTATGTAAACTGCGAATACAATTGTGTCCAAGCTCTGCATAGGTAGGCAGGTTGCGTGGGTCCCAAACGATAAACCCAATCGGCTCTCCATCTAATGTAGTTACAAAAGAGTACTTTTCCGCAATTATAGGATTGTCGAACATAAAGTTATCCGCTTCCCGCCAGTTCGTACTCCAATGTTGCTCGTAACGAGCGTCAAAAGAGTATGCGTCCTGTAGTAAATCAAAAATAAGTCCGCGAGGGTAATGTGTAGTTTTGTTGAATTGAAGCCCCATACCTAATTCCGTATCTAGTTCCATAGGAATTCCTCCCAGCTTGCCTTTTATTTAGTTATATCACAATAAATTAGATAATGAGTGACTAGTTTAAAATTTCTTAAGTTCATATAGGAATAGCCTTATTTTCGATAATCGTCTATGTGGTTTCAGCTTGACAAATATAACTCAAGTTGATAATATTATCACAAAACCAACTTGATTACTCGGAAATTGATTATATGTTAAAATACAAGACTTATTTAGGAGGACTTCTAATGGCAAAGGTCGTCAATAATGTTACTGAATTGATTGGTGGAACACCACTAGTAAAGCTTAATCGAATTGTCCCCGAGGACAGTGCAGAAATTTATGTGAAATTGGAATATCAAAACCCAGGCTCAAGTGTAAAGGATCGGATTGCATATAGCATTATTGAGGAAGCAGAAAAACAAGGGAAATTGAAGCCAGGTGGAACTATCGTTGAAGCAACAAGTGGCAATACAGGCATTGGCTTGGCATTAGTTGCAGCCGCAAAGGGTTACAAGGCGGTGATCATTATGCCTGAAACGATGAGTATTGAACGTCGTAACTTACTTCGTGCTTATGGTGCAGAGCTTGTGCTTACACCAGGTTCCGAAGGAATGAACGGTGCAGTTAAAAAAGCAGAGGAAATTTTAAAGGAGAACCCTGACTACTTCCTAGCGGACCAATTCCGCAATCAGGCAAACGTAAAAATCCATCGTGAAACAACTGGCCCTGAAATTGTAGAAGCGATCGAATCTTTAGATGGAAAATTAGATGCCTTCGTAGCAGGGATTGGTACAGGAGGTACTATTAGCGGTGCGGGTGAAGTATTAAAGAAACGTTTCCCTGAGCTTAAAATCTACGCAGTAGAGCCTGCGGCTTCTCCAATATTAGCTGGCGGTAAACCAGGGCCTCATAAAATTCAAGGACTTGGCGCTAACTTTATTCCTGAAATTTTAAACCAAAATATTTATGATGAAATTATCCATATCGAAAATGATGATGCCTTTGAGCAAGCGCGTATCGTTGCTAGACAAGAAGGGATTCTATCTGGAATTTCCTCTGGTGCTGCGGTCTCAGCTGCATTGCAGGTTGCGAAGAAGTTAGGTAAAGGAAAACGTGTTGTCGTTATTATTCCAAGTAATGGCGAACGTTACCTCAGTACACCACTCTATAATTTTGAAGCTTAATTCATAATCTTTTTACTTAAGCGCACCCTCTACTAATTTGGGTCAGTCCTCTTGTGTCTGATTCATGTAGAGGGTTTATTTTTTATTTTTTATGAAATGTCCAATTTCGTGTGGTTATATAGTATACTAGCAAAAAAAGTATTCATTAGCAGAGCAGAGCTTAGGCGTATTTCGAGTTGAGGAGATGAAGAGAAATGATATTAGTGATTGATAATTATGATTCCTTTACTTATAACCTTGTGCAATATTTAGGTGAGTTAGGGGAAGAAGTAGTTGTACATCGAAATGATGAAATTGATGTAGTAGGGATTGAGCAATTACGACCTAATCATATTTTGCTTTCACCGGGGCCATGTACTCCAAATGAGGCAGGAATTACACTAGATGTCATTCACCATTTTAAAGGTAAAATTCCTATTTTCGGTGTTTGCTTAGGTCATCAAGCGATTGGACAGGCCTTTGGAGGCGAAGTTGTTCGCGCTGAGCGTCTAATGCATGGGAAAACGTCACCTATTATTCACACCAATAAATCTGTATTTGAGGGTTTACCTTCACCATTTACAGCGACAAGATATCATTCTTTAATTGTAGAGCGTAGTTCCTTACCTGATTGTCTTGAGATTACAGCTGAGACCGCAGAGGGGGAAATTATGGGTTTAGCTCATAAGGAATATGCAGTTGAAGGCGTACAATTCCACCCTGAGTCGATCATCACTGCACATGGACATGATATATTACGTAACTTTTTAAAAAGATCTATTATAGTAAAATAAAAATATAGCAATTTAAAAATCTTAAAAATGGCTCAACCTCTAAAACAGTGGTTGATAATAGGCAGACGAAGCGGAGGAGCAGAGAGATGGTGGAAAAGCGATAGCGGTACAATCTTTCTGTAAGAAAGATACTTCGAGAGCATAAACCTCTTTAAGGTCTCATTTTCATCATCTTTCCAATAGTATAAAAGAAAACGGGACCTTAACAGCAATTGAAACCACTCTCTGCTACGTAGCCTCCCACCCCAAAGATTGTCAAGCACTGATTAATATGTTGAGCCTTAAAAATAGTAAATAACACAAGTATAGGACGCACGCAGGTTAACCTCTGTATGTGTCCTTTGTAGTGAAATTAGGTTACTGTATCTCTGTAGTCTGAATATTAGAGGTGAATGATAAGAAATGAACATTAATATTTATCATCGTAATTATTCAATGGGGGAAGCGGAGCTAGCGTTAGGACATAAAACATTGATTATGGGCATTCTTAATGTCACACCTGACTCCTTTTCCGATGGGGGGAAATATAACTCTGTAGATGTGGCGCTCAATCGTGCTTTGCAGATGGTTCAGGAGGGTGCAGACATCATTGATATTGGTGGGGAATCTACACGACCTGGGCATCAAGCAGTTGGTGAACAGCAGGAGCTAGAACGAGTCATCCCAATTATTGAAGCTATTCATCGCTACGCGCCACATATTCCTTTGTCTATTGATACGTATAAAGCAAACGTAGCCCAAGAGGCACTTCGTACGGGCGCACATATTATTAATGATGTTTGGGGCTTTAAGCTTGACCCGAACATGGCTAAAGTAGCTGCACAGCAGCAATGTCCAGTTATACTTATGCATAATCGTAAGGAGCATCAGTATCAGCATCTTATGAACGATATTAAGTCTGATTTGCTCGAAAGTGTCTCTATTGCACTTGAAGCAGGCGTGAACAAAGAGAAAATCATTTTAGATCCGGGAATTGGTTTTGCCAAAGACTATACGGAAAATCTCCAAGTGATGAAATCGTTGGATGAGCTTGTCAATTTAGGATATCCTATGCTTTTGGCGACATCACGGAAAAGGTTTATAAGAACTACGTTAGAAGTTGATGTACAGGACACCTTATTAGGAACAGCAGCTACCGTAGCTTTAGGGATTGCACAAGGCTGTCAAATTGTTCGTGTACATGACATAGCTGAAATTAAACAAATAGTTAAAATGTGTGATGCGATCGCATACGTGTAATCAGTAAATCAATAAATCAATAATACCTTTTTAAAGGCAGAGTGAAATTTTGAGAGCGTGGGAGAGGTGAGCTTGCTTGGATAAAATGATTTTACGTAAGATGCAATATTATGGTTATCATGGTGTTTTTGAAGAGGAACGTAAGCTAGGACAACAATTTTTTGTTGATTTAGTATTGGAGCTTAGCTTAAAAGAAGCAGGAGATCATGATGATTTAAATGCTACTATTAACTATGCGGAAATCCATGAATTAGTCAAAGGGATTGTGGAAGGCACTAGCTTTAAGTTAATTGAAGCATTAGCTGAGCATATTGCATCACAGTTGCTCGACACTTATACTAGGATAGATGCACTAACTGTAGCGGTGACTAAACCTCACCCACCATTTGATATTCACTTCGATGGTGTCACTGTTGAGCTACACAGATCAAGAAAGTGAGTACTCGCGATGAATGAAAAGCAGAAGACAAAATCAAAACGTGCTTATATTGCTTTAGGCTCCAACATTGGAGAGCGGGAAGAGACTTTACGCCAAGCAATAGCTAGGTTACATGAACTTGAAGGGGTTACTGTACTACGGTGTTCAAATTTATATGAGACAGCACCCGTAGGTTATCTGGAGCAGGATTTATTTTTAAATATGGTCATCGCCGTATCTTGTGAATTATCCCCAGAACAATTACTAGCTGAGATGTTGTCCTTAGAGCTTGAACTTGGCAGAAAACGGCTTATTGTAAATGGTCCTAGAACGATTGATCTTGATTTATTATGGGTAGAAGGTACAGTGATGGACACACCACAGCTTATTTTGCCTCATCCAAGAATGTTTGAACGTGCATTTGTCCTTGTGCCTTTAAGTGATGTTGTTGAACAAGATGAATTAGATCCATTGTATATACAACTGCAGCATACACTTGTTGATCTTAAAGGGAAAGAAGGGGTTACCTTTTGGAAAACTTGCAATTGGCACAGCGTATTCGTGCCTTCCGAAAATTGAAGGGCTACACCCAACAGGAATTCGCCAAAGAGGTGGGGATATCCCTTGCTGTGTTAGGGGCAATTGAACGAGGAAATCGCCGAGCAGAGGAACAAATTTTAAATAAAATTGCAAATACTTTAGACATAAGTTTAGATGAATTAAAATCATAAAGTAGTATGTTAGTAGCTTTAATTAAACCTTTAGGAGGGTTGTTATGCTTAAAATTGGCGATATTGAGTTAAAAAATCAGGTTGTACTTGCGCCAATGGCGGGAGTATGTAATCCGGCATTTCGACTCATTGCTAAAGAGTTTGGAACAGGTCTTGTGTGTGCGGAAATGGTGAGCGATAAAGCGATCCTAAATGGCAATAAGCGTACGAGAGAGATGTTATTTGTAGACGAACGAGAGAAACCACTCAGCTTACAAATTTTTGGTGGTGACCGTGCTTCATTAGTAGAAGCGGCAAAAGTGGTTGATCAAGAAACGAATGCGGATATTATTGATATAAATATGGGCTGTCCTGTACCTAAGGTTACAAAATGTGATGCAGGCGCACGTTGGCTTTTAGAACCTAACAAAATTTTTGAAATGGTATCTGCGGTTGTTGGAGCTGTAAGTAAACCAGTTACAGTGAAAATGCGAATCGGTTGGGATTCAGAACATATTTATGTTGTTGATAATGCCAAAGCCGTAGAACAAGCAGGCGCTCAAGCGGTTACTGTACATGGTCGTACTAGAGAACAGCTGTATACAGGCACTGCAGATTGGAATTATATTCGTCAAGTGAAAGAAAGTGTGTCTATTCCCGTTATTGGTAATGGGGATGTAGGTTCCCCTGAAGACGCAAAACGTATGTTAGATGAGACGGGTTGTGATGGGGTTATGATCGGACGTGGTGCACTAGGGAATCCGTGGATGTTGTATCGCACCATAGAATATCTTAAATCTGGCCAATTATTACCTGAGCCAGGTCTCAATGAAAAAATTAAAATTGCTATTCTTCATATGGATCGACTAGCCGACTTAAAGGGTGAGAAGGTAGCTGTGAAGGAAATGAGAAAGCACCTAGCTTGGTACCTAAAGGGATTTCAAGGCGCGGCACGTATTAAAGATGCCATTATGGAAGAAACAAGACGAAATGAAATGGTACAAATTCTTGAAAATTTCGCTAACGAGATGGAACGAAACAATCATCTTGAAGAGGAATCCGCATAAGCTGAATAGAAAGACATTAGTATAAAAAGTCTTCCTATAAATTTCACCCCTTTTGCAAAAAGAGGTGTCATTGACATTTCGCAGTGCTTCACCTATAATTTCACAATATAAATTCGCCTCAGGGGATAACTTCCACAGCACGAAGGAGATCATTCCTCTTCGTGAGAACTGCATGCGATATTCTCAAAATGATGCTAGAATCATACGGTCGCTGCCACTGCGGCAGCCTTCAGAACTTTGGGGAAACGAGTGTATACATCCCTTGACGGGTTTTGACATAGTAGTAAGCCCGTCGTTCGTGCGATTGGTTACAAAATTATTTCCATGACAGGAGAATTGGTTGAGATGAGCGATAAAGAGGTTATTCTTACGCAGGATGGTCTGAAAAGACTAGAAGAGGAATTAGAAAATTTAAAATCTGTAAAGCGTCGTGAAGTCGCTGAGCGGATTAAAGTTGCAATTGGGTACGGTGATATTAGTGAAAACTCTGAATATGAAGATGCTAAAAATGAACAAGCCTTCATTGAAGGACGTATTATTACACTTGAAAAAATGTTGCGTAATGCCCGTATTATTAACAATGATGAGATTGATACAGACACTGTAAGCATCGGTTCAACTGTCATCGTTGAGGATTTAGAATTTGGTGATACGATGGAATATGCAATTGTAGGAACTGCTGAATCAGATCCATTACAAAATAAAATTTCAAATGAAAGCCCTGTTGGAAAAGCAATTCTAGGTAAAAAGAAAGGCGCTACCGTAGACGTTGCTGTTCCTGCTGGTGTGATTCAATATAAAATTGTAGACATCAAGAAGTAAGGTGGAACAAGCAGATGAAGAAGCTTCCCTGCGGGAGGCTTCTTTCACTGTTTATCCCAAGCTGTTTATCAGCATGTTTATTAATGGTACGATAGTTACATATGGATACGTATGTGTAATGTCAGTAATATGAGTTTACTAATAGCTTGTAAGGAGTGGGCAAGAAATGAGTCAAGAACATAATCAGCCAGAACAAGAGCAAGAGATAGAAGTAAGTGAGTTACTACAAATTCGTCGCGATAAATTGGACGAGCTTCGTTCACTTGGGATCGATCCATTTGGAGGTAAATACGAAAGAACTCATGCTGCTGGAAATATCGTGCAGGAGTATGATGCTCTTACAAAAGAAGAGCTAGAAGAAAAAGCAGTACATGCTACCATCGCTGGACGTTTAATTGCAAAACGTGTAATGGGTAAAGCAAGCTTCGCACACATTCAGGATCTAAGTGGAAAAATTCAAATTTATGTACGTAAAGATAGTGTGCCTGAGCAGAAGTATGCTGCGTTTAACCTGTTAGACCTTGGTGATATTGTAGGTGTTACTGGTGAGATCTTTAAGACAAAGACCGGCGAAATTAGTATTAAAGCAGCTGATATCGAAGTTTTGTCTAAATCACTATACCCATTGCCAGACAAATATCATGGATTAAAGGATGTTGAGCTTCGTTATCGTCAGCGTTATGTTGACCTTATTGTTAACCCTGAAGTACAACAAACCTTCATTAAACGTTCTAAAATAATTCAATCTATGCGTCGCTACTTGGATTCTTTAGGTTATTTAGAGGTAGAAACACCAACTTTGCATAGTATTGCAGGTGGGGCGGCTGCGCGTCCATTTATTACACACCATAATGCCTTAGATATGCAGCTTTACATGCGTATTGCAATTGAGCTTCACTTAAAGCGTCTCATTGTAGGTGGATTAGAGAAGGTATATGAAATTGGACGTGTTTATCGAAACGAAGGGGTATCTACTCGTCATAACCCAGAATTTACGATGATCGAATTGTATGAAGCTTATGCTGACTACAAAGACATCATGGCTTTAACTGAAAATATGATTGCCCATATCGCACAAGAAGTATTAGGTACACAAGTGATCCAATATCAAGGTCATGAAGTGGATCTAAGACCACAGTGGCGCCGTATTTCTATGGTAGATGCTGTTAAGGAAGTTACTGGTGTTGACTTTGGCGTTGAAATGACAAACGAAGAGGCTCATGCACTTGCAAAAGAACATAAAGTACCAGTTGAGCCACATATGACATTTGGTCATATTTTAAATGCGTTCTTTGAACAGTTTGTTGAAGAAACACTCATTCAGCCAACCTTTGTATATGGACATCCTGTTGAGATTTCTCCATTGGCTAAGAAAAATGAAGTTGATCCAAGATTTACGGATCGTTTTGAATTGTTTATTGTTGCAAGAGAGCATGCAAATGCATTTAGTGAGCTTAATGATCCAATTGATCAACGTCAACGCTTTGAAGCTCAATTAGTTGAACGTGAGCATGGTAATGATGAAGCACATGAAATGGATGAAGATTTCCTTCGTGCTTTAGAATACGGAATGCCACCAACAGGAGGCTTAGGGATTGGGATCGACCGTTTAGTTATGTTATTAACTGATGCGGCTTCCATACGTGATGTATTGCTATTCCCTCATATGAGACCTGTTGCGTTAGATTAGTCATAAGTCTTGTAGCTATAAATGATGAAATATAAATGATTATATATAAATGATGAAATATAAATGAAGTTAAGCTTGGTTTTGAAGCCCGAATTATTGTTGGAGCCTGTTATCGGCGTTCTAAGAATAGTTCGGGTTATATTTTTATACCGGCGTTTAGAGAATAGTTGTGTTCTGTAATGGATTAAGTGTAGTCAGGTTAATTTCGTTTCTTCGCTGGTTTACTATACTATTTAGCAGTAAAATATGAGGGATAATTATATGTAGTTATAAATTCGGGTTTCATGCTGAAGACAATATAACTTACTGACAAAATATATAGAGTGAAATAAATTTAACAATAGGCTTGTCATATAGAAATACATGTGATATATTATAAGTCCGGTCGCGAAACACAGTCTTTAAAAAAGAAGTTAAAAAAACTTTTTGAAAAAAAGACTTGCATAACCGATCGAAAGATGATATATTATAAGAGTTGCTGCTGAGAACGCAGTTAACACTGAAACAAAGCTTTTAACTAAGCGAATCAACAAAAAGTAACAAAGTTGATCTTTGAAAACTAAACAACGAGTGAGTGAATTTCACGAAAGTGGAATTCAAAAATAAGTAGATTCATTTCAACGAATTAATCTCGTCAGAT
>NZ_JBCMOR010000003.1:0-1152 GCF_050461185.1 Paenibacillus turicensis | reverse complement strand
TGTCGTACAATAACAATTATGCGACACGAATATGACAACAGGAGGCATATCGGATGGAATTAAATTCAAATTTTATTACATCATTAGACACCTATCCGCATGAAACGACATATAGTGATGAGCAGATTATTCAAATGTTCTTATCAGTGTGTACGAATGCACCTAATACACGCAAAAATTATGCTCGTGCCCTTTATCATTTTTCTAAATTTATTGCGGGGAAAAAGCTTAGAGATGTAACTTGGCGGGAAATTGAGGCATATAAACTGTATCTAAGTCAAGCTAATTATAGGGAAGATGGAAGGGCGCTGGCACCTGCGAGTATCGCTGCTTTTATCGCTCCCTTAAAATCATTTTACAAATGGGGAAGCGAGGATGGAATAGGGCTATTCGCTACAAATCCTACCTTAACCACTCGAATTCCGCCCACAACAATCACAAGTCGAAGAAATTATTTAACAAAGCGTGAAGTTGGACAACTTTTAGACGTTCTTTATAATGACAGTCTAAGAAATTATTTAATTGGCTTGTCCTTAGTCCTTCTGGGATTACGTGTTTCTGAGTTAACGCGGATCAAATGGGGAGATTTTCATACAGATGCATTGGGTAAGTCTATTTGGTTAACAATTACGCAAGCTAAGCGTGGCAAGACAAGGGAGGTTAAAGTACCGAAAAGATTATGGGAATTGTTTAAGGAGCATACGTTTGCAGCTTCTAAACTCGAGGAGCCAAGTGAAGATTTTCTTTTGTTTCCTATTACAACTAGACAGGTAGAAAGAATTATTAAAGCGGCTGGTGAACGTTGTAAGTTAACTAAAAAGCCAACCCCTCACTGGTTAAGACACACAAATGCAACACTAGCATTATTAGAAGGGGCGTCATTGCAACAGGTACAAGAAACATTAGGGCACACTCATATCAATACAACGCAACGTTACCTACATACTGTAGAACAGTTAAAAAAAGCCGCTCCTGATTTCGTTCAGGATAGTTTAGACGAATATATCAAATAATATAGTGCTTTTTGTCTATTTTTGATACTTTTTGACTATACGACATCCACGCAAATGTCCTATAATATGTATTAACAACAAAGCATTCCATTTTTTTCATGATAGACTCATAGAAAGGTCGCATAATTGTTATTGTACG
>NZ_JBCMOR010000002.1:0-58188 GCF_050461185.1 Paenibacillus turicensis | reverse complement strand
GCATAATTGTTATTGTACGACATCATTTGCTTATATTAATTTTTTTTAATAAAAACAGTGAAATCCGCGGTATAATGAAGAAAACATTAGATCGAGGTTACTAATTTATGACCATATCGTTAATTGATGCCCATATTCATTTGGATAAATATCCAAAACAGTCCATAGCAAATATAACCAAATCTTTATTAAGTTCTAATATGGATTCAGTCATTAGTGTATCGATGGATTTAGCATCTAGTAAGGACAATTTAACATTAAGCCAACAATTTCCACAACTTGTTTATGTTGCATGTGGATTTCACCCAGAGCAAAAACTGCCAGATGAGAGAGAGCAACAAGAGCTTTTAAGGTGGCTGGAGACACATATTACAGAGATGGTTGCGATTGGAGAAATTGGATTACCGTATTACACAAAAATGGAAGCGATTCAAAATGGAGAGAAGTTCGAAATTGAACCCTATATTATGTGGCTAAAAAAATTATTACAGATAGCTAAAAAATATGAGAAACCAGTGGTTCTCCATGCTGTATATGAAGATGCAGATATCGTCTGTGACCTGTTAGAGGAATACGGCATAAAGCAAGCCCATTTTCATTGGTTTAAAGGCTCTAAAGCGACACTACAAAGGATGGTACAACGTGGGTATTATATATCGTTCACACCGGATATTTTGTACGAGGAGGAAATCCAAGAGATTGCCCTTCACTATCCTATTGAACAAGTGATGCTTGAAACGGACGGGCCATGGCCATTTGAAGGTCCCTTTGCTGGACAAATGACACACCCTTCTATGATTCATGAATCCGCTTCCTTTTATGCCCAACTATGTCATAGACCACTTCATGAGGTATGTGAGCAAATTAGGCTTAATACGAAAAAATTTTACAACTTATAAATTTACTTATAACGCACAGTCAATCCTACAGAAGCAAGGATTGAAAATTGTCAGTAGATTTAATCATACAAAATAAATAAAGGACAACTGCAAACTTTCCCTTCGCAGTTGTCCTTTTAATTCCAACTCAATCGCTAACAGATTGAAATCATTAAACTACATCGTAGCCTTGATCCTCAATGGCTTCTTTAATGTCTTCAACTGAGGTTTTTGCTTCATCGAAGCTAACCTCTACTTTTTTATTAGCCAAATCCACTTTCGCTTCTGCGCCTAGGCCACTAACTGCGCCTTCAACAGATTTTACACAATGATTACAGCTCATACCTTCTACATTTAAAGTTACAGATTTCATTTTCCATTCCTCCTATACTATTTCATTAATTTATTCATTGTAGACAGTAATTCATCAATCACTTCTTCTTCACCAGCTTGAATCCGTTCAATGACACAGCTCTTCATATGTCCCTCAAGTAATAAGCGACCTACGCTGTTCAGTGCGGATTGTGCCGCTGCAATCTGATTTAGGACATCGTCACAATACGTATCCTTCTCAATCAAACCCTTAATGCCACGTATTTGCCCTTCAATCCGATTTAATCGAGAAATCAGGTTGTTTTTTACTGCCTCAGAATGATGACTATGCCTGACCTCATCTATGTGATTTTCACAATGGGTTTCAGGATTTTGTTTAAGGTTTGCCACAAGACCATCTCCCTTCTCCGCTATGTTTCACATATTCATATTATATTATACCCCCTAGGGGTATGTAAAGAGGTAAAAAAATACCTCTGCGCTCTTAAGCAACAAAGGTATTTTTCTCATCATTAAGGAAGATTATAGCCCCAAATCATCGCAAATAATGTTCCGAAAATCGTAACTAATGCCACAAACATAGCATAAGCAATATTCACATACAACGTTCCTCTGGATCTATTCTCGCTAATGTGCATGAATAAAAATAACTGAACACCCATTTGTACCATTGCACATACTAACAAAATGACCAGGCCCCACGTATAGGACAAATCACCAAACACAGCCAGCAGTGCAACCGCAGAAAGGATCAACGAGAACACATAACCCATTACATGTTGAAGCGGGAAAAGTTTCTTCATGTCACATCAGTCCTTTCAGGTAAACAAAGCTAAAAATAAAGATCCAAACAACATCAAGGAAGTGCCAATACAGAGAAAAAATAAATGTCTTATTCGCGGTTACAGGATTGAATCCACGACTACGAATTTGTATTAATAGTGCAAGGCCCCATAATACGCCCATCGTAACGTGCAAACCGTGTGTACCAAGCAGCACAAACAAGCTGGATAAAAACGCACTTGTCTGAAGCGTAGCACCTTCATGTACATACGTCACGAACTCATAAATCTCAATACCTAGGAAGCCAAGACCAAGCAACAACGTGATGACCAAGAAAGTCATTGCTGCCTTTTTCATGTTATGTCTCATACTATTAATAACCAAGCCACAAGTGAAACTACTTGTTAGAAGCAAGAAAGTTTCAAGCAAAACAGGCGTGATCTCAAATATATCCTTACCCGCTGGGCCACTACCTGTACGATTCCAAAGGGTAAAATATACGGCAAACAAAGTAGCGAACAACGCAATTTCTGCGCCAAGGAATAACCAAAATCCAAGAATTTTGTTGCTATTATCCTCTGTGCTATATTCTAGCGGTAGCGTATGATCTACTTTCATGCGTTTTCACCCCGCAATCGTTCTTCAGTTTCTCTAATTTTCTTAACAGGAATATGATGACCATGGTCCTTCTCAAATGATCTTATTGCTAACATCACTACAATACCGATCGTGGATACAACAACCGCAGGCCACCAGCTAAATACCATCCCGAAGCCCCAAACAAAGAATATCGCAGATAAAATAATCGGTTGACCGCTATTGTTTGGCATATGAATTTCTTCAAGCTCGCCTTCGTATAGCTGTTTACCACCTTTTTTCTGCTCCCAGAATGGATCAAGCCCCTCCACCTTAGGAACAATGGCAAAGTTATACTCAGGGACAGGACTATGTGTACTCCACTCAAGTGTACGTGCGTTCCAAGGATCTCCAGTCTTGTCTCTTGGTGCGTAACGGAAACTCCAGTAAATATTGTACACAAGAATCATAAATCCAATCAGCAAGCCTACAGAACCAATAGATGCGATCAAATTGAGCGGACCAAAGCCTGTACTTGCAGAATAGGTATACATCCGTCGTGTCATCCCATTTAGACCTAAGAAGAATAACGGCAAGAACGTAACGTTAAAGCTGATTGCAATCGTCCAGAACGCAGCCTTACCTTGCTTCTCATTAAGACGGAACCCAAACAATTTAGGGAACCAGTAGTAGAAGCCTGCAATTACTGCAAATACGGTACCTGGAATTAATACATAGTGGAAGTGGGCAACCAAGAACATCGTATTATGATATTGGTAATCCGCACTTGCCATCGCAAGCATTACCCCTGTTACTCCACCGATGGTGAAAATCGGGATAAATGCTAAAGAGTATAACATTGGCGTCGTAAACTCTATTCGCCCTTTTCGCAGCGTAAAGAGCCAGTTAAATATTTTCACACCGGTTGGAACAGCAATCGCCATCGTTGTAATGGAGAAGAAGCCATTCACTGTAGCGCCATGTCCCATTGTATAGAAGTGATGCGCCCATACAAGGAAGGATAATATGGAAATTACAACCATACTAAATACCATGGATTTATAACCGTATAGGTTTTTTCGTGAGAATGTAGCGATAATTTCGCTGTAAATACCGAAGGCAGGTAAAACTACAATGTATACCTCAGGGTGCCCCCATACCCAGAACAGGTTGGCCCAGAGCATATCCATCCCGCCATTGGCCATCGTAAAGAACTGAGAGCCAAATAGCCGGTCAAAGGCCATTAAGGCTAATGCCACCGTTAATACAGGGAAAGCAAACAAAATAATGACGGAGGTGATTAAAATAGACCAAGTAAACATTGGCATTTTCATCAATGTCATACCAGGTGCGCGCATTTTCAAAATTGTAACGATAAAGTTAACACCTGTTAGTAACGTACCAATCCCAGAAATCTGCAATGCAATCGCATAGTAGTTATTTCCGACAGATGGACTAAATTCTAGGCTCGCAAGTGGGAAATACGCGGTCCAACCTGCATCTGGTGAGCCACCTATTACAAACGAAATGTTAAATAACATTGCGCCTACAAAAAACAACCAGAAGCTTACTGCATTTAAACGTGGAAATGCAACGTCTCTCGCCCCAATTTGCAAAGGCACTACAACGTTCATTAAACCGATAACAAATGGCATCGCCATAAACAAAATCATGACTACACCATGTGTTGTAAATATTTCATTATAATGCTGTGCATTTAACAATCCGTTTTCAGGAACTGCTAGCTGTGCTCTCATAAGGATGGCATCTGCGCCGCCTCGGAATAGCATAATTAATGCACTAATAATATACATGATACCGATCTTTTTATGGTCTACAGTCGTTAACCATTCACGCCAGAGATAACCCCATTTTTTAAAATAGGTTAAACCAATAACGATGGCTAAAGACACAATCAAAATACTAATTTGAGCGCCATAAATCATCGGTTCTCCAGTGACGAGCAATTCGTCCCATTTCATATGATGCTAACCCCCTTCACACTATTTTTTATCTGATGAGCCAACTTCGCTATGATCATGACCCTCATTATGGCTACCATTATGATCAGAATCATGTTGTCCGTTGGTATTTATTTGATCGTCTTTATGCTCCATATCAGAGTGATCCATGTCCATATCGGAATGATCTTTGGAATCATTGTCTCCTGTATGAGATGAATCCCCACCATGGTTATGACCGCCATATTCACCTTCAGGTGGTGGCATAAAGCTTAAATGCGTAGAAGAGTAAGTCTTCCGTCCAACATGCTCAGACTCTAACAGCATTTTAAACTCTTGTTCTGTTAACTCAGAAGCGGTTTGCTTTACTTCCTTAACCCACTCATCATATTTTTCAGGGGTCAAAGCAAGTGCCTCAAATTCCATATCTGCAAATCCTCGTCCAGAGAAGTTCGCATTTTTCCCCATAAACGATCCAGCATTTTCAGCTACTAAATTCAGCTTATTAACCATATCGCTCATGGCATATTTTTGACCACCAAGCTGTGGAATCCAGAAGCTTGTAATCGGACCATACGAATAAAGTCTGAACTCAACTGCACGGTGTGTTGGGATATTGACATAGTTTACAGTCTCAATCCCTTCCTCTGGATAACTAAAATGCCATTTCCAGTTGGAGGATGCTGCATAAATGACCAATGGCTTTTGATCCTCATATCCAGCTGGTACGTTTTCCACCGCATAGGTACTCCGCAATGTAACAACGGATAAAAACGCAACAATAATGACAGGAATTGTAATCCAAATAATCTCCAGCCACTTGTTCCCCTCTTCATGTGGTGGTTCATAATCTGGTGCTGCCTTAGATGCACGATATTTAGTGAGAAACACAACAAATAAAATGTACACAACCAGCAAAATACCCGCCATTATCAAAATAGACATGATAATAACGTCTGATTGAGTTTTGGCAACCGGACCTTGCGGATTTAATACGGCTAGCGAATTACAACCGGTCAGGAGCACAAGAAGTGCTGAAAAAATAGCCAGCAGCTTTTTCATAAGATACCGATACCCCTTTCTCCATTTAACAAACATCAATTTTTAATCTTTTTGCATGTTTATTATTATTTAGCTAAAATCTATGTTATGAAAGCCTTTAAATAAATTCAAAGCATAGAGAAAGTAAATTATGTAATTTAATTCCATTTATTATACCTCAACTCGTACCCTTTTGTCACTTTTCCCTCAAATTCAGCGATTTAAGCCCAAATACAGCCAAATAACCCGATTTCGAAATTTGTTCACAATTAAGCTTTTTATTTAATAAATTCATTAAATTGTCATATAAAAACTATATTACGTGATTTTTATCACTTGAAAAATGAAAAACCCCAATTTTCAACCTTTAAAATTAAGGCTAAAAATCAGGATTTTTCCATTGAAATGCATTTAATTTTAATTAATTAGTGAATCATTTAATGAGATTGGTTTTGTTCTCTTGGATGATAAGAATAAAATATATCCCTATTCTCCTCTTCAGCATAAAAAATAAATTTATCGTTGTTCCAATATCTCGGCACTAATACATTTCCATCCTGCTGTGTATAATCCGCCATCGAAACCGTCTTGTTGTTAACCAAATCGATAATAAGCAGGTCTCCACGTTGATGTTCAAGGCTTATATTTACCGCAGCGTAACGTTGTTCCTCATTAATTTGTAATAATACAGTTTGACCTGTTCCACTCCCTTGCCATATCGTATACTCCTTGAATATTTTTTCCTTTAAATCATAGTCAAACAATACGATCTTTGTATCTTTTCCTGCAGTTCTAGTCAATGCAAAAAATAAATGTTGTTGTTTCTCGTTGTATTGCAGACTAGTAACTGCCCCATTTGTCCACCCTTGCTGTTGTGGAATGTGATCGTGTAGGAGTAATAATGACTTCTCCTTAGGCTTTTCGTTACTATTAGACGACACAACTTTATCCTCGCCTGGTGCATATTTTGTTAAGTAGATACCATCCTTTTGATCCGTAATCTCTAGCCAACCTAGGGATTGTAATGCACTAATTTTATAGCCCGTTGGCGTATCCACGACCGTATATCGTTGTTTATCAATCTCATAATAAGGATCAGCGTTAGCTAAATAGGTGTCGGCATCTACAATCGTTTTTGCTCCCTGCTGAATAGTTTCATTAATGTGATAACCGATTTGTCTTGGATTTGTACCCTTTAAATAGCCAGGATCAAAGTTAAAAAATGAATGAGCCAATTCTTCATCCCGATAAATCAAAGCTGCAATGGAATTACCTACAATATCACCTGGGGCAAGCTTCACTGTAGATAGCTCTAATCTTGTTAGCTTCCGCCACGTCTCATTGGTATGAAAAACCTTATATACATATAATCGATTATCTTCATTACTCCAGACAGGCTGATCTAGTGTATATCTTGCTTGTTGCTTACCTTCCATGTATTCGCCAGTATTAGGGTCATAAGCATAATCCATAAGCTGATTTGAAGTAATTTGCTTTTTCGTTTTAAAATTGGAATCGGCAATCCATAAATTTTGCACCTCTGGCTCACCCTCTGATTTGATATAAGCCACGTAATCTCCATCATTAGAAACAGCAGGGTTTTGCCCAGAATCAAGCACCTTTTCTTCCTTCGTATTTAAATTTAAGTAAATGATTTGATGATTACGTTCGAAAAATATCCCCTCTTGCCCTGCTACATAGTTAGGAGATTTCCCTGTCGTTATTTTTTTCCACTGCCTATCTGCTAAAGTCATACTAATAATTTCATTACTATTATTTCCGTTGCTAACGAATAACAGTTCCTGTCCATCCGCGGACCAAGTAGGGGATTCTAACTTCCCTAAGCCCTTACCTTGCTTAATTAATAATTCTGATTGACGGTCTTTTGTAGAATAAAGATACAACTCATCTTGCTGGACATAGACTAGCTGCTCCCCATTAGGCGATACTCTAACGTAATTAATGTTACCCTCGATTAGCTTTGCCAGTTTATTCTCGTTTAATTGATATAAGCCTTTTTCCTTCATAGGTAAGTATAAAATTCCGTTATATTCCGCCATACCTTCACTTTTTTCATTCCCTAACTGCTCATGAATGGAATATTGTTCGAATAAGTGTAAAGATGAGGCAAGCACATGATTGTCTTGTTCCTTCATTGTCCATATGAAAGTAAGTAGAATACTAGCCGCGGCAACAACCGCCAGACCCCATTTCCAGTAATATCTACGCTGGCGGGTACGCTGATATTCATTCTGCCTTCTCCCATGCGAAGGAGTAGCCTCATCAATTAGCTCATTCTCATGGAGAAGATCAACGTCTACTTTTCCTATATTTTCTTCACTCAACAAGCTAGCTCGCAGGGAACGCTTAAACTCCGGATTAACAGGTAAGCTATGCTTCAGCTGTTCAACGATCTCCTTCCAGGCTTGATCCTCACGCATGGTTGGCACCTCCCATACAACGATGGATAAAAATTAACATTTTCTGTTTAATTCGATGCGACTTCATCTTAAGCCAATCTTCTTGCTTATGAGTCATTTCGCTAATTTCTGAATATTTTAAGCCCACAATATATTTAAGATTAATAATTTCTTTTTCCTGTGGGTTTAACTTGGATAGGCTTTGCTCTAGGCACTCCTGCTTGTTATCATTCGAATTTCCCACATCCAAAACAATTTCACCATAACCAAAGACTTCTGGATCATGCCCATAAGGAACTTCCTTCTTTTTACGATAATAATCAATGACCGTATTGCGACTAATCGTCATCAGCCATGCCTTTTGTTGGTCAAGCTCAATGTCACCTACAACATCAAACCGCTGAAAGGCTTTACGAAAAATGTCACCCACTAAATCCTCAGCTACCCACCTATTCCCGACCTTAAAAAGCACATATCTGTATACATCATCAAACAATGTGTCATACATGAAAGCAAACTGCTCATGCATTGTAATCTCCCCCCTCACAATGATACAACCGAATGAAGGTGTAAAAAGTATCAAAAAAAACATAGAATTCTTTTAGCCCAACTCCACTAAAGAATCCTATGTTTATTTTAAGACTAAGCCCAAGAGCCTAGCATATTTTACGACATACTGTCTTAATTACAGTAATCTTTGACGAAGCTCTTCTGGAGAATATGGTGACATTAAACCAAATGGAATATCAAACACCGTTCTAGCTCCAGACTCCCCTTTTGCAGATAGCTTGTACACTGCACGCGCATAAGCTACAAGCACACTTGCCGTAAATTCAGGGTTACTGTCCAGCTTTAATCCAAATTCAAAGATTTGAGTACTGTTTTCACCTGTGTGTCCACTTCTTAAAACCATACCACCATGTGGCATTGTGCCATGATTTGCTTTTAACTCTTCCTCGCTAATGAAATGAACCACTGTGTCATAATCTGCAAAGTAGTTTGGCATGTTTTTAATCTCAGCTTCAATTTTTGCAGTATCTGCACCTTCATGTGCAACAACAAAACATTCACGCAAATGTTTTTCTCTTGTAGATAACTCTGGGTTTTCACCATTACGTACACGTTCAACAGCAGCATCTACTGGAATCGTGTACTGTACGCCATTCTTCACACCTTCCACGCGACGAATTGCATCTGAATGACCTTGGCTTACCCCTTTACCCCAAAACGTATATTCTTTACCTTCAGGAAGCACATTTTCTGCTAACAAACGATTTAATGAGAACAATCCTGGATCCCATCCGGTTGAAATTACACTTACATTGCCACCTTTAACTGCGGCTGCGTTTACTTGCTCGAAGTATTCTGGAATTTTAGCATGTGTATCAAAGCTATCCACTGTGTTAAATAATGCAGACAATTCCGGCCCTTGCTCAGGAAGGTCTGTAGCGGAACCTCCACATAGGATTAACACATCGATATCGCCCTTATACTTCTCAATCTCAGAAATATGAACAACACCTTGAGATGCTGCCACTTGATCTGGATTTCTTCTAGAAAAAATCGCGCGCAGTTCAAAATCAGGATTTTGTTTGAGTGCTTTTTCTACGCCGCGACCCAAATTCCCGTAACCTACGATACCTACTTTGATGTTTGTTGCCACTTAAAATTCCTCCTTCAGTATATGTCTTTACTATTTTATACTAACCAAGACATTTTTTAAATAACTAGGGTCTGATTGAAGGTTATTTTCCAATTTGGATTTGTTTGCATAAAAGTAATGATGGACATCCTACCCTAGACAAGCTATTCTATTTAATCTACAACTAAATAAATTAAAGAAACTAAAGAAAAGGGGATTACTATGTTTTTTATGAAGAAACAATTAACTGCTGTTGTTATATTTATACTTGGACTATTTTTATTTACAACTGGAGCGAGTGCGCATGTTACAGTAAAGCCAGCAACTTCAACCACAAATACATGGGAGACATACACTGTTACTGTACCCGTCGAAAAGGAGGTTGCCACAACAAAAGTGACTGTCCAAATACCAAATGGTGTGCAACTTGAGCTAACCCGTTCTATGCCAGAGTGGAGCGCTACAATTAGCAAGGATGAAAAAAATCAACAAGTAAGCACCATCACATGGGAAGCAAAAAAGGATGGCATTCAGCCCGGTGAATTTGAAAAATTCGAGTTTATCGCTAAAAACCCTGACAAAGCATCAACGATAGCTTGGAATGCGATTCAATATTATAGTGATGGCACAACTGTCAGCTGGACGGGTGGGGCAGGATCGGCAACCCCTTATTCTATAACTACAATTTCTACAGCTAATCAATCTAATAATGTCTCAGACACAAATACAGATCATAATCATTCCCATAGTGAACATCATGGCGATAGTACTGATAAAGTCACTTCTTCAAGTAATGTAGAAAAAGAAGCTTCTTCATCAGTATCCCCCTGGATCAGTATTATATTATCGGCAGGCGCACTACTTCTTTCTTTCATCGCGTTATGGGTTGGGTTACGCCGTTCAAAATAAGAAATTGCATATGTATAAAACAAGCCAGCAGAGTGAACGCTTTAGAAAATAGCGAGCTACCTACTGGCTTTTCGTTTCTATATTTTAATATAAATTTTTGAATTGTTGATTTAACCATTTTGCCTCAGTTAATGCTTTGCTATCATACTTCATATCCCCTGGCTTACTCGCTTTACCAATGACATATCCTGCAAGCTCCATACCTACAAATTGAAATGTATATTTCAACTGCTGAATTAAAGGTAATGCCTTTACTCTAGGATCATCCCCACCTGCGACAAGGACATAAGCCTTTTTTTGCGATAACAACGCTTTAAAATCATAACGAGGGTCACGTAAGCTTTGCGACCAACGATCAATAAAGTTTTTAAGCAGTCCTGAGACAGTATACCAATACACAGGCGTTACAAATACTAACGTATCATGCTTAAGAACCTCGCTGATTACTGCATCATAATCATCATCTACGGGATCAAATCCTCCCTCTGCATGGCGCTGATCGTGGATGGGCAAAATATTTTTTTCTCTAAGTATAATTTTTTCATGTGGCACTCCTTCTAAAGTAACCTCCGCCAATGCTTCTGTATTTCCATCCTCTCTTGAACTACCATAAATGACTGCAATACTCATTTCAGTCCCACGTCCTTCCTATTTTTCACTGCAAAAACCCAAAATATTAGATCAACCTAAAATATTTTATCAAATGATCCATCCCCGACCTGCAAAGTAACTCCCTCCTCGACTATAGTCCAGTTTAAAAACCATCTCTAGTCCGTTCTGTAAAAAAAGATTACTAGCTACAATAAGTACATAAGGAAAACACTTTACAGTGTAGACGACCATTTAAACAATTAATTTTAAAATAAATAAAAACGAAAGTGAGTGTTGGCGATGAAAAGATTTTACCGTTCTGCAAGGGATAAACAAATTTCAGGCTTGTGTGGAGGAATTGCTCAGTATTTTAATGTGGATGCTACCTTTGTTCGTTTAATTGCCCTTGTATTTGCTTTAATGAGCTTTGGCACATTTATTTTCTTGTACATTGCAGCAACATTAGTTGTACCAAAGGAACCCATTAATCACTGGTCACATCCTGAATTTGATGATCCCTTCATGAACTAATTGAACTAATTGATAAAATCTAAATATAAAGGAGAAACACACTATGAGTATTTTACAACGATTATCTAATCTTACCAAAGCAAGCATCCATGAAGTTTTAGACAAATTAGAAGATCCTGTAATGATGACAGGTCAATATTTAAGAAATCATGAGCAAGAAATTCAAAAGGCAGAAGCAAGTCTAAAGCAATTACAAATTCGCTTGCAGGTTCAAGAACGTCAGCTTGCCGACGCTAAAAATTCAAGTGAAAAACAAGAGCTTGCTGCCTTAGCAGCACTTGAAGCAGGCAACGAGGAGCAAGCACGCATTTTAGCAGCATCTAAAATAGCCTATGAAGAGAAGGTACAACAATATACCTCAGCGATCCAATTTACGCAGGAAGGAATTGCTGAACTAGAAATTCATTTAGCTAATGCAAAGGAAGAATTGATTTCGCTAAAGGAAAAACGCAAAGAGCTTGCTGCACGTGCACGTAAAGTCGATGAGCAAACGGCTAAACAGACAGATCAACCTAGCTTTAGCTACGGTATTCATCAAGGTGAGGCAGCAAGAGGCTTCTACCGTATGGAGGAAAAAATTGAAGAGCTGGAGGCTGAACGTCAGGTTATGGGTTATCATCATGCGACATCGTATACTGAGCCATCTCCAGCCCAAAGCTTAGCCGTAAATGATGAAATCGAACGCCTGAAGGAAAAGCTCAATAAATAATTAAGAAGGGCAACACCCATTGGAGTAATCCACTAGTGTTGCCCTTCCACTTTTTATAATGTCGTACTTAAAAGGTTTAAGTTGTTCTTACCTCAGATATCCCTAACTTATTTTCCGTCTTTACCTGCCTTAAATAATTCTCCGATGGCACCAAGGCTACCTAGTGTTTCAATTGCATTGGACGGAATAAATACTTTATTCGCAGGGCCCTTAGCCACTTCTTGTAATGCTTCAAAGGAACGATAAGCAAGCACTCGCTCATCAAGACCAGCATTCACCAATAACTGAATCCGGTTTTTCTCTGCTTCCGCAATCGCTTGGATTGCCGCAGCTTCCCCTAATGCTTCTAGCTCTTGAGCTTGACGGAAACCTTCCGCTTCACGAATACGAGCTTCCTTGTCCCCTTCTGCCTTCAAGATCTTACTTTGCTTATCCCCTTCAGAACGCAAAATCATATCTTGTTTGGCTGCTTCTGCTTCAAGAACAATCGCACGTTTATTACGCTCAGCCTTCATTTGCTTATCCATCGCTTCTTGGATATCAATTGGTGGCTTAATATCAATAACTTCTACACGCTCAATCCGAACGCCCCATTTTTCAGTTGCTTCGTCCAGCGCAATACGAATTTCAGTAGAAATCTTTTCACGACCAGATAATGTCTCATCCAATTCAAGCTTACCGATAATTTGACGCATCGTTGCTGTAGAAATGTTACGTACACCATATACATAGTCAGAAATACCGTATGTTGCTTCTTCTGGACCTACCACTTGATAAAAGATAATCGTATCGATTTGTACCTGAACGTTATCTTTTGTAATAACGGTTTGTGGAGGTACGTTTGCTTGTTGAATTCTAAGGTCGTGATACACCCGAACATGGTCAAAAAACGGAATCAAAATGTTAAGACCTGGTTTAAGCAATCTGTGGAATTTACCTAATCTTTCCACTACCCCCACCCGTTGTTGAGGTACAATCTTTACCGTTAATGAAATAAAGACGATTACGACTAAAATAATCGCTACTGCTACAATAAGTTCTATCAAATTATTTCCTCCCATCTTTGTACTTCAATTATTGTACTACTACGATGAACTACTCGCACAAATTGATCTTTACCAATCGCTTGCGTTGATGTTGCACTCCACGTATCTCCGCCAACCTTTACGATCCCATACCCACCTTGTGGAATGGCTTCAATTGTAATACCCTGCTTTCCTATCAATTCAGTTCCTTCATCCTTAAAGCCTTGTGAGGTACGCAGCCTTTGAGAAAGGGGTTTCGTAAACATCGTTAAGATTAATGAAATAATGGCAGCAATCCCAATTTGTAATAAGTACGCTTCAGGCAACACGAGTGCAATGAATAATGCAACTAATGAACCGATACTGATCCAGAGCAGATAAAATGTTAACGTCATCATTTCAACAAGCAGCAATACAGCAACAACAATTAGCCAAATGACCCAAGTGTCCATCTCTGATATCCATGACATCATCCTAATATATACACCACCTTTTATATCTTTTAATCAATGAAATTGATTTCGTTATTCTTATTATACGGAGAACCTAATGAAAAGTATCAAAAAGTTTTCAAATTATATCTGTTTGTTCTGTTTATAGTATATTTTAATTTAATCAACCTATGAGTTAAAAATTTTTTTATTAAAAAAAGTCCAGCTAATATATCAACTAGCTGGACTCTAATACTTTCTAAATGAATTCAATTATTGCTGCCAATCAACCACGATTGTGCCTACCCCGTTAGCTGGCGTTGTATAACTGTGGTTACTGCCGTTTTCCCAAGTTAGTGTTGTACCATTACGCTTAACAAACTTGAATTGTAGTTCGGTTCCAGCCGGTACACTCACATCATAATACCACGATGGATAAGTTGTAATAATCTGATTAAAGAAAGGACCGATAAGCTTATCTGGATTCCAATTACCAAGCTCAGCAACATTTCCTGTTAAATAAACATTTTCGCCAAAAGCAGTTTGAGCATTATTCACAATGAAGCGGACGCTTACTTGATCTGCGGTTAACAGATTAAAGCTTCCATAACTATTGCTATTCAAGGAATTTGCAGTGCTCACCTTGATATTTTGAGGGCCCGGTGTAGCTTGGGGAACGATAACTTCAATCTGAGAATCCTCCCAAGCTAAGATTTCATTATCGGTCACTGCTGTAGTGCCAAAATAGACTTTACCTTTTGAATTACCAAAACCACGTCCATCAATCGTCAACTTTGTACCCACTTTTCCGAGGTCTGATCCGATGTTACCAATGATTGGGGTCGCCTGATCACCACTGTATTGCCATACTGCAGTAGATCCTGCAGGCAGGTTAAAGGCGGTAACCGTCCCCGTGGCCCCTACTGTTATATTGTTGCCATTTAGCATTCCATCTAGTTCATCTTTATAATTACCAGCAGGAAGCGAGGTTTGCAAGCCTGATACCGCAGCTGCAGTTGTTGCACTACGATTAATAGCAATGAGCGCTGTACTGTTACCAAAATTACGCTCATAAATGTAAACATCATTGTTAATCCACCGCTCCTTGGTCGTACCATAGGCGAGAGCAGGATTGGACTTTCTAAGTGGAGCTAGCTTGCCAATAATTTTATAGGCTGGAGTATCTGTAGCATAGCTGGTCATAAAGGCACGGTTGTTGGGATCGCCATTGCCTGTCATATATTGCTCTGTTCCGTAATAAATCGCTGGCACACCACGTGATGTGAGCGTGAAGGCTAACGCCTGCTCTAAACGACGATCATTATTACCAAGCTTAAAGCGGTCCATATCATGATTATCAATGAAGGTGACTTGATCATTAATATGCATATAGTCTTCTTGCGTTTCGGTGAGCATATTATTCAAGCCGTACATATTATCCGTATTGTCACGGAACACCTGTCGAACCTTCTGCCCGAAGCTAAAATCTAGCAAGCTCATACCAGATTCATTAGCGAACTTAACATTATTCAAATCATGCTCACCAACGCCAAGGAACCATTCACCAAACGTAAATACTGGATTGTACCCCGCAATGTAAGCCATCCAATTTTTTTGCCATCCAGCAGGCATATGCTTGACTGCATCTACCCGAATCCCATCTATGCCCATATCGAGCCATTTTTTAATTGCATCTTTAAAGTACGCATCTGTTTTGTTGTTGTGATGATTAATATCTGCTAGGTCATACAGATTACGATAGATCCCATCCTCCAGTGAGGAGAAATTTGTTCCTTTATTGTGATGAAAAATACCTTCTGTATCCCCTGTATATCCTGCAATCAGATTACCATCGTCATACAGCTTTCCGTTTTCTGCAAAGGATGGTTGCGTCTCAGAGGCGGGTGAGGTATGGTTTGGAGCAAAATCTATAATAATCTTGATGTTTTGTGCATGTGCAGTATCGATGAGCTTCTGAAAGTCGGCCATGCTACCAAATGCCGGATTGGTTCGCTTAAAATCACGAGCCCAGTAGCCATGATAGGCGGTGCTGTTTACACCTGAGTAGTTAATGACACTATAAATATTTTCAACTGGTTGGGAAATCCATAACGCACTAATGCCCATTCCTGAAAAATAGCCATCATTAATTTTATTAATGATTCCGCGCCAGTCCCCACCATGATATAACTTCAAGTCCGAATGTGTGGGGGAATAGGCATTCCCAGTTGGATTGTTAGATGGGTCTCCATCAGCAAACCGATCCGTTACGATCTGATAAATCACATCTGTGGAAAAACCTTGCTTATTAAGAACTGAGGTGTCAGGTGCCGCACTTACCGATGGAACGGTGATGACTGGATTAAGCCACAATGCAAGGAGAAAAATAAAGGTACTCATTGACATGAATGATTTTTTAAACATTTGTTTCATGGATCAAGCCGCCTCTCAAGGTTTTTATACTTTTTTCAAGTGAAATTCCCCTAGATGACAAGCCAAGCCAAAAGCCAAATTTTTAGATAAAGCGATACACCTCCTTTCTACTGGATTATTTAGAATTCACATACTGAGGGCTATCCTTTACTTGCTCCCGAAGTTAAGCCATCAACAAGCAAACGCTGTAAAAACATAAATAAAATTGTGATTGGCACAGCTATTAAGACCGCACCCGCAGCAAACATCGTAAAATGAGAGTTTTGGTTTTCCCTCACCATATCCCACATGCCTACCGCAACAGTCCAATTTTCCTTACTTCGGAGTACTAATTTAGCAAAAATAAAATCTACCCATGGACCCACAAATTGGGTCAGAGCAAGGTAAGTAATAATTGGCTTTGATAAAGGCAATACAACCGAAGAAAAAATTTTAAAATTACTTGCTCCATCCATTCTTGCTGCTTCATCTAATGAACGTGGAATGGTATCAAAAAAGCCTTTAGCAATTAATGTGCCTCCAAGCGGGGCTCCAGCAGCATACACCAAAACGAGTGCAAGATGTGTATCAAGTAAGTTTAATTCCTTGAGTAACAAATAAATGGCAATCATGCTCATAAATCCAGGGAACATTCCTAATATTAATATTGTCGATAACACAGCTCTCCGGCCACGAAAACGAAAACGTGAAACGGCATAACTCGTTAGCATGATTAATATAACGCCTAACAGCATCGATAATATGGATACTTTGATGGTGTTCATATACCACGTACCATACAAAATCGTATCAGACGTAAATAAATCGCGATAATGCTCTAATGTAAAACTTTCAGGAATAAGTGACTTGCTATACAATGAGCGCCCTTGCCTTACTGATCCTAAAACAATCCACAAGGCAGGATAGATCGCAATGACTGACAATATAACTAAAGTGATATAACTAAGAGAGAGACGAGCTTTCGTTTTTAGCTTTCTTATGTTCATTGGATCATATCCTCCTCTTTAAATGACTTGGTTCGGCGATAATTGTAAATCGAAAACGATGCGATAAGGAGGAAAATAATGATGCCAATTGCGGAAGCCATATTGTATCTGTTTTGACTCAGCGTCAGCTTATATAGCCAAGTGACAAGCAAGTCTGTTGCGCCTGCATACTGGTAATCTCCCTTTACAGGATCACCGCCGGTAAGTAAGAAGATCGCGTTAAAATTGTTGATGTTACCTGCAAATTGCATAATGAGTGTTGGAGCTGTTGTAAATAAAATCATCGGTAACGTGACAATTTTAAATTTTTGAAAGCCTGTAGCGCCATCAACCTCCGCTGCCTCATACATATCTCTTGGAATTGTGGTTAATACCCCCATAATTAACAGCATAGAAACAGGGATTCCTACCCACATGTTTACAACAATTACAGTTACTCGCGCCCAAAATTCATCAGTTAGCCACGGCAAGCCCTCTAAACCAAAGTAACGAAAATACTGATTAATTGGCCCGAATTCACCATTAAACATATTACGCATAATAAGTAATGAAATGAGCTGTGGAATCGCATAAGGCAAAATAAGAATGGTCCGCCAAAAACCTTTGAAGCGAATCCCTTTCTGATTAATAAGCAATGCGACTAACAATCCTCCAAAATAGGTGGTCACTGTAGATAAAACTGCCCATATTATTGTCCAAGTGAGTACACCATAAAAAGTATGACTCCATGTTTTAAGTGAAACTAAGCTTTTAAATGTATCAAATCCCACCCAATCCACTAACATAGCTGGCGGAATATGCTTGGGTGCAGAATAATTCGTAAATGCAAGCAAAATCATGAAGATAATTGGCATGATCGTAAAGAAAAGTATCCCAATACCTGGAACAGTTAGAAAAGTAACTGCAAATTTATAGTCCAATATATAGCGGATTGTCTCTTTAAAGTTATATGACTTCTTGCCTTCGTCTCTTTGCTTCCCAATCTTGTTGGCATCACGAATATTCATAATATAAGCTACGATGACTACAACTAAAAAAAGCAACACAATGAGACTCTGAATCATTAAAAATATGGAATGGTCACCCTCTAACCACTTTCCCTTTACAAGTCGTCTCGGAACCTCTCCAAGGGTGACTATTCCCCATATTGCTGTGGGCAGATTTCTTAACAAATAAGTAAAACTAAAAATCTCAAAAATAAAAAACAGCAATCCTTTGATGATTTGCCGATTATAGATTTGTCCAAGTCCCATGCTTAGCACTGACAAAATCGTTGCTCTCAACCGATGCCTGCTCATGCCCTCCGCTACTCCTCTCCATAAGGAATGAAGGAAATACCTGACACACAGACATAATGGCGTGGCAGGTATTCCTTGCTACCTCTTTATTTAGAAGTACTATTATTCAAATCCTTAATTTGCGTAACTGCTTTTTCCATTGCAGTTTTAGGATCTGCATTCTTATTCCATATTTCTGGTAATGCAGCATTTATAGGTGCCCATACATTTGCCATTTCTGGAATCGAAGGCATTGGCATCGAATTTTTGGCTTGTTCAGCAAAAGCTAATACATACGGATCATTTTTAATTTGATCTGATTCTAGTGCCTCAAGATTAGTAGGTATAGCTCCTACCTTTTCATTCAAAATCAATTGTGCCTCTTTGGATGAAGCAAAATTAGCAAATAGTTTAGCTGCATTAGGATATTTGGTAAATGAGTTCACAACCCACACCTTCATCCCTGAAAATGTAATTGCAGTTTTACCCTCAACAGTAGGAATCGGCGCAACACCCAATTTATCTCCTAACATTTCCTTGTATCCAGCTAGTTCCCATGGTCCATTAATGTCCATTGCTACATCACCTGAGCTAAATAAGCCTCGTTTAATATCTGGATTTATGTCTCCACTGTTAATTGGCAAAATATTTTTCAGACTTTGATAATATTTAAGTCCCTCAATTGCTCCATCATTTGCGAGACCCATGTCATCCTTATTTGTCCCGTTATCACCAAAAATGTACCCACCTGTACTTAAAACAAAGGGACCGTTAAAATACATGTTGCCTGTTTCCCACATTAATGCATATTTACCTTTACCTTTGTCATTAAAAGTTTTACTGAACTCCACAATTTCATTAAATGTTTTTGGTGGTTCAGGCAATAATGATTTGTTATAAAATAATGCGGTTGTTTCTGCTGCGCGTGGATAGCCATATAACACACCATCATAAGTGGATGCCGTAATAGAGGCTTCGGTATTGTTCTTTTTTGTCTCATCTGCAAATACATCATTGGCTAATAGCAATCCCGATACGGCCGCATTCCCCATATGATCATGCGGAATAACGAGAACATCAGCTGCTAAACCCGAGGGTGCATCTTGAGTCAACTTCCCAACCTGATCAGGGGGAGCTACCTCTTCAATTTTCACTTTAACCCCATATTTTTGTTCAAAACGCTTCACAACCTCATTGGTATAGGCTTTTTCATCCTTACTATCCCAAACAAGTAATTCTGCACCCTCCTCAGGCTTAAGGTCTTCCGCCGATTGGATGCTATCATTAGCTTGAGTCTGATTAGCTCCACTCTGATTAGTGCTTGAAGCATCAGTACTACTATTTCTACTACTCTTAACCCCACATGCTGAAATCATTGACATTAACGAGATAACAACGACTAAAACCATCAGTTTCTTCAATTTCTTCACTTTCTTCACAACTAACCCCTCCCTATTGATGATGATAGGTTAATAACTTAAAAATATAAGCGCAAACGATTGCATAAACATAGATGGTATATGTAAGCGCTTTATGTTTTGAGGATATAATACACCACCATTTTACATTACAAAAACGTTTGCATTGGTCATTTTTACCGTTTTTCATTAAAATTTCTTAAATTTCCTCTTGAAAACTAGGTTAATCGTAAATTTACTCCACTTTTTAGATTGAAAAAAATATTTTTTTGAGTTCTCTATCTATATAAAATGGCTCATTGATTACTTTTCTACTATCTTGTGCAAAGGTTTGAACTCATGCTATAATTCACAGCAAATAATGGAACAGCTAGAATATTACACCCTTGATCACGTCTAATTATCCCTTTAAAGCCAAGGAGGTTTGAAGTGCAATGTTTCTCGAAGCGATTTATCACCGTCCACAGCTGAATTGGTCGTATGCGTATGATAAAGAGACCATTCATCTCAGATTACGTTCTAAACGAAATGACCTTAAAGAGGTCACAGTCCTTGCAGGAGACAAGTATGCTTGGGACAAAACGAAAGAACTTATTCCCATGAACAAGCTCATTGCTGATGAGCTATTTGATTATTGGGAATGTACGATTAAGCCACTTCATCGTCGTCTGCGTTATGCTTTTCAGTTAAAATCAGAAGCTGACCAAATTTGGATGACTGAACATGGCTTCACACCACAACGTCCTCAAACACCAAATCCATTATTTGAATATCCATTCCTTAATCCGGTAGATATATTTACGACACCAGAATGGGTAAAGGATGCTGTGTTTTATCAAATTTTTCCGGAACGTTTTGCGAATGGAGATATTACTAATGATCCTCCAAATGTTCTCCCTTGGGGTGGTACTCCTGCAAGAGACAATTACTTTGGTGGAGATTTACAAGGAATTTTACTACATTTGGATTATTTGCAGCAGCTTGGTGTTAATGCACTTTATCTCACACCTATTTTTGAAGCGAACACAAATCATAAATATGATACAACCGATTACTTGAAGGTTGATCCTCATTTTGGTGACATTGAAACATTGAAAAAGTTAGTTCAGGCGTGTCATGAACGAGGAATACGTATTTTGCTAGATGCTGTATTTAATCATGCAGGCAGTAGGTTTGCTCCATTTTTGGATGTACTGGAGCATGGGCAGTCCTCGAAATATAAGGATTGGTTTCATATCCATCAATGGCCGATTACAAGCTTAGAGGAAAGCGCATACAACTATAGCTACGATATGTTTGCTTTTGAAGCAACAATGCCAAAGCTAAATACAGAGCATCCTGAAGTGAAAAAGTATTTATTGGATGTAGCACAATTCTGGGTTAAAGAAGTGGGGATTGATGGTTGGCGATTGGATGTTGCCAATGAAGTTGATCATCAATTTTGGCGGGAATTTCGAAATGTTGTTAAACAAGCAAATCCTGAAGCCTATATATTAGGCGAGATCTGGAATGATTCAACTGCATGGCTACAAGGTGATCAGTTTGATGCCGTAATGAACTATCCTTTCACAGAAGCCGTTTGGGATTTTATTGCTAAAAATAAGCTGGATGCAGAACAATTTTCACATGCAATGGGTAAGCAGTTGGCGCGTTATTCTAAGCAGGCAAGTGAGATCACTTTTAACTTGCTAGATAGTCATGACACCCCACGCTTGCTTACACTTTGTCAAGATGACAAGCTCAAAATGAGGTTAGCCGCCGTGATTCAGTTCACCTATCTTGGCGTGCCGTGCATATATTATGGAGATGAGGTTGGGCTAACAGGAGAAGATGATCCCGATTGTCGAAAATGTATGGAGTGGGACGAGAGTAAACAGGATCAACAACTTTTGCAGTTTTATAAACGGTTAATTGAGGTTCGTAAGCAATCGCCTGCACTCAAATCTGGTTCCGTCCGTTTTCTAATCGCTGAGGCTGGTGGTGACATACTAGCTTATGAGCGTAGGCTAGATGATGAAGTTGTTGTGGTCGTAATAAACAACTCGGATATGAAGCAAACTATCTTACTACCTGTTGACCATACAGAATGGCAAGATGTTATGAACCAGAAGAAGCATCATAATAAAAGCAATTGCCCATCAGGCTCAGGGCTGCCAATCACACTAGGTGCTTATGACTATGTAATCTTGAAACGTCTTAACTAAGATATGAATAAATGAATATATCGTTTGCACTAATTAAATCGTATGCTATACAATACAGAGAAGAAGGAGCCTAGTCTTTACATTTAAGGAAGATTTAATGGCTTTTGTAACAAGGAGGATTTTTATGTCCGTTACGATAAAGGATGTGGCCAAAAAGGCTGGAGTTTCACCCTCCACCGTGTCTCGTGTATTGTCTAATCATCCTAAAATTAGCACTGAAACATCACTAAGAGTAAAAAAAATAATGAGTGAGCTTGGTTATCATCCTAACATAATGGCGAAAAGCCTTGTATCTAAAACAACGAATACAATTTGCATTATGTTACCTAAATCAGCCGAAGATTTATTTTCTAATTTTTTCTTTATGGAATTAATTCGAGGGATTATGACACATGCAAGAAAAATGGGATACGATGTATTATTAAGTTCTGGCTCTAATGAAAAAGAAGAGCTTGAGGGGATTTCCAGACTGCTAAATGGTCGTAGAGTTGATGGCGTCATTTTACTGTACTCTCGAGTTAATGATCCTGTCATTGATTTTTTACGAGATAACCATTATCCGTTTGTATTGATTGGGCGTAGTGAGCAGTATCCGGATATATTATCCGTGGACACCGACAATATTCAAGCCGCATATGATACTGCACAGCATTTAATTTCACTCGGGCATCAACGGATTGGCTTTGTCAGTGGTCCTTCTGAGCTTGTCGTATCTCAAGATCGCTTAACAGGGTATATGAATGCTTTAGCTGATGCCGGGATAGAAACAAGACAGGAATGGATTGTAGAAGGCGACTTTTTGCAGGATAGCGGTTATCGAGCTATGTCATTTTTTATGAGTCTACCAGATCGACCAACTGCAATTATTGTCATTGATGATGTTGTAGCTTTTGGTGTATTGCGAGGATTACATGAGCTTCATTATAACGTCCCTAAGGATCTTTGCCTTGTAAGCTTTAACAATATTCCATTAGCTGAACTAGCGACACCACCTTTAAGTAGTATGGATATTGGAACTTATAACTTAGGTTACACTGCATCACGTTTATTAATTCAAAGTATTCAGCAGGACGGAAAGGGGATTACGCAAAAACGACACATTATTCCCCATCGTCTTATGATTCGAGACTCATCTATATATAGCTTGCCTCAACAATAGAGAACTTACTGGTTTCTCTATTTTCTTTCACAGTTCAAACGTTTGCATTAAGGAGTGATAGGATGAATTTGATAAAAGCATGTATTTTTGATTTAGACGGAGTTTTAGTAGATACAGCACATTATCATTTTCTCGCATGGGAGCGACTTGCAGCAGAGCTTGGCTTTGAATTTACAACTCATGATAATGAAGCACTCAAAGGGGTTAGTCGTATGGCCTCCCTCGATATTTTACTCAGTAAAGGTAATATTATTGTTGACGCTAATCAAAAAGATGAATTCGCCGAGCGCAAAAATCGTTGGTATGTGGAATATATAGAACGTATGAATCAAAATGATCTTTTACCTGGAGTAGAGCAGTTTTTAAACGAATGCAGAGAACGGGGACTAAAGCTAGGGCTTGGCTCTGCTAGTAAAAATGCTAAAACTATTCTTACCCTCACTCAACTTATCGATAAGCTGGATGTTGTTGTTGATGGAACATGTATAACGTCTGCAAAACCAGATCCTGAAGTATTTCTACTTGCCGCCCAGCAGCTTGGGGTGGAACCAAAACAATGTGTTGTATTTGAGGATGCAGTAGCGGGTGTTGAAGCAGCCAAACGTGCCGGAATGTATTGTATTGGCGTAGGAAATCCAGAGATAATACAAGACGCCGATCTTGTAGTTCCTTCACTAAATGCAATGTCACCCACTTTATTAGAAAGCTTGACTATTACTTAATAATTACCAAACTATTACCAAAGGAATGGGAGAGAATAGGCATGGAGCAGTATTTGCAATTAGATGAATGGTCCATTATTGAAGAAGGATTTCATCCTAATCACCATGAGTTATCTGAAAGTATTTTCAGCATTGGAAACGGATACATGGGGCAACGTGCTAATTTTGAAGAAAGGTACAGTGGCTCCTCCTTACAAGGAAGTTATATGGCAGGTGTATATTATCCCGATAAAACAAGAGTGGGCTGGTGGAAAAACGGATATCCTGAGTATTTCGCGAAGGTTCTTAATAGCACAAATTGGATTGGAATCGATGTCAATATTGATGATCAGACCCTTGATTTAGCTACCTGCAAAATTCTCTCTTTTAGACGAGAGCTAAATATGAAGGCGGGTTATCTTTTAAGGGAATGCACTGTTGAGTTACCTAATTTTAAACAGGTTAGAATTAAATCAACACGTTTTGTTAGCTTAAAGAGACGTCAAATCGGGGCTATTAAGTACCAAATCACCCCTTTAAATTTCTCTGGCAAGCTGGCTTTAACCTCTTATCTAGATGGTGATGTCTCTAATAAGGATGCTAACTACGATGAAAAATTTTGGGTAGAGGTAAATAAACAAACTGCTGCTAACTGTAGCTATTTAACTATTAAAACTAAAAAGCTTGATTTCCACCTTACCTCAGCGATGCATACAAAGTTATTTCATAATGATGTTCAGCTTAAACACCCCTTACCTTCAGAGCAAATTGAAAAGGATAAATATGTAGGTGTACGCTCTGAAATTACTACGCAACAAGGGGAAACGGTCACACTGTATAAATACGTCGCTAACGTTACCTCACGAGATTATGAGCCGTCACAGCTCATTAATCAAGCACTACATTTCGTGAATGAAGCAATTCAAATCGGCTTTGAAGCTTTACTTGAAGAGCAGAAGCAAGCATGGGGAGAGCACTGGAAGGAATGCGACATCGTTATTGCTGGAGATTTAGCTGCTCAGCAAGCCATTCGCTTTAATATTTTCCAGCTGTATCAGACCTATACGGGTGAGGATAATCGCCTTAATATTGGTCCTAAAGGCTTTACAGGGGAGAAATACGGTGGGAGCACCTATTGGGATACTGAAGCTTATTGTCTTCCCTTCTATTTAAGCACAGCAGATGAGCATGTAGCTCGCAACTTACTTATTTATCGTCATAATCATTTGGAAAAAGCAAAAGAAAATGCTCGTAAGCTTGAATTCAGCAAGGGTGCACTTTATCCTATGGTGACCATGAATGGTGAGGAATGCCACAATGAATGGGAAATTACATTTGAAGAAATACATCGTAACGGCGCAATTGCTTATGCCATTTATAATTATGTGAATTATACAGGTGATGAGGCCTATTTGTATCAATATGGCTTAGACGTGCTGATTGAAATTTCGCGTTTTTGGGAAGAACGTGTCCAATTCTCTAAGGTCAAACAGCGATATGTGATGTTAGGGGTTACGGGGCCAAATGAATACGAAAATAACGTAAATAATAACTGGTACACCAATCGTATAGCAACATGGACATTGGAATACACATTACGGTCATTAGAGATGTTCCGTCAATCTCATGCCGCTGACTATGATCTGCTCGTAAATAAACTAGCAATACAACAAGAGGAGCTTAAGCAATGGCAACATATTATTGATCACATGTATTATCCAGTGGATGAAGAGCAAGGCATATTTTTGCAGCAGGATGGATTTCTAGACAAAGAAATTGTCCCTGTGAAGGAGCTATCTCCTGCCCATCTGCCTATCAATCAACATTGGTCATGGGATCGTATTCTTCGCTCTTGTTATATTAAGCAAGCTGATGTCTTGCAAGGTTTGTATTTTTTAGGGCATTTATATGACATTGAAATAAAAAAACGAAATTTTGACTTCTATGAACCGATTACAGTTCACGAATCCTCCCTATCCCCTTGTGTTCACAGCATTTTAGCTTGTGAATTAGGATATGTAGATAAAGCTTATGAAATGTATTTACGCACTTCGAGGTTGGATTTAGACAACTATAATAACGATACAGAGGATGGTTGTCACATTACGAGTATGGCAGGGACTTGGATGTCAATTACACAAGGATTTGGTGGAATGAAGGTACAGAAGGATATGCTGTGTCTTGCTCCGATTATTCCACATTCATGGACTGCATTTTCCTTTAAAATTATGTTCCGTCATGCTAGACTGCAAGTTCATGTGTCCCAAGAAAAGGTCATCATCACTCATGAGGCTGGACCAGAGATTACAGTACGGCTCTATGAAGATGTACACACGTTTGCTGCTCAACAAGTAATAGAACAACCACTTCCGACTACCAAATAACAAAAATCCGAACTATTTCAGGAAATTCTAATTGAACTCCGTAATAGTTCGGATTTAGCTTTTACCCAAATGCAAGAACAACCATTCCAATTTCATGTAATTCCATTTCATTTTTGGTTAGGCGCGCCACATGCTCGCTACCATAACGAATTTTCCACGATCCGTAACCTAGATCAGGCAACTGCACTATAATCTGCTCTGTATTTGCATTATAGATAACATAGAGATGAAGGTCCCAATCCCCTCCCGCATGATTGCGCAGTGTATAAGCAACACTACGAGGTGGTGAAAGTTCAAAAAATAAATGGTTACGTATTTGCTCAGACGTACGTAAACGGAAGGCAGAATGTGATTTACGAAAGGAAATTAGACTTTGCATATAAGCTACATCATGACTAAACTGAGCACAACGTTGCCAATCAAGGGCATTTATCTCCGCAGAGCTATTATAGCTATTTTCCACACCTTGCTTGGTTCTCATAAACTCTTGGCCAGCATGAAGGAAAGGAATGCCTTGGCTTGTTAAAAGGATAGCTGAAGCTAATCGATGTAACTTGCGATAATCTGCTTCACTTCCATTTGGACAACTTGCAACTAGTTTATCCCATAACGTTAAATTGTCATGACACTCCACATAGTTGACGGTCTGTTCAGGCTCAGATGCAAAGCCAGACAATTGCCTATTATACTTTATGCCACCAGCAATACCACTTTTAATGGAAGCTTCAAGTCCTTCCTCACCGTGAATAAACCCTTTGCTTGATACATCAAAGTTACTGCCCTTGATCGCATCTCGAAATAAATCACTAAACTGTCCGATCCGTGGCAATAAACTGCTATTACGCTGTGCGGCACGCTTATTTTCAGGTAATACCGTAGGCAAATTCCAGCCTTCACCAAGCATTATAATCGATGGATCTATTTCATCTAACCTTCTACGAATTTCACTCATCGTGGCGATATCGAGCAAGCCCATCAGGTCAAAACGAAAACCATCAATATGATATTCCTTTGCCCAATAAACGACAGAGTCCACAATAAATTTAGACATCATAGGCATTTCGGAAGCGCATTCATTTCCACAAAACGAACCATTAGATAAGCTACCATCTGGCAAATGTCTAAAATAATAATCTGGAACCAGCTTGTTGAAGCTGCTTTTAGCGACATCAAATATATGATTGTAAACCACATCCATAATGACAGAAATACCTTTACTATGGAGCTGATGAATCATAAGCTTGAGTTCACGAATCCGAGCCTCTGGACAATAAGGATTTGTTGAATAAGACCCTTCTGGTGCATTGTAGTTTTTAGGATCATATCCCCAGTTATAGTGAGGCTGATCCAGCTTCGTTTCATCGACACTTTCCGTAGCATAATCAAAAATAGGCAATAGCTGCACATGCGTAACCCCTAATGCCTTAATATAATCAAGTCCCGTCTTTATACCATAGGGTCCCTTTGTCCCCAGTTGTGCTAATGCAGTATATTTCCCCCTTGGAGACATACCAGATTGAACATCATAAGAAGCATCCCTAATATGCAACTCATAAATAACAGCATCTACAGGCTTAAATGATGAATCCCGTTTTAATCTTTTCCAGCCCATTGGATTTGTGTTCTCTAACTCAACAATCGCTCCTCGATCCCCATTCACCCCTACGGCTACCGCATATGGATCAACAGCTTCATGACATTGCTCACCTATCCAAACTTTGTAAGTGTAAAAATAATTACGGAGGTTTTGATTAATGTAACAGACAAATGTACCCCCCTGATCTCTTTGCATCATATAGCTTTCACCTGAAACTGAAGACCAATCTGAGTACAAGCTAACCTCTGCTTTCCAAGCGGTTGGTGCCCACACCCTAAAAAATGTTCCTTCTCGATGATAGGTAACTCCTAAGTCATCCCCATCGTAAACATCATAAACAAACTGCTCGGCAAGATTACCATCATGTATACTAACATCGGTTCCCCTCTGTAGTGACAATTGGCTCACCCCAATCCTAATGAGATTGATCTTCCCTATAGCTTGCTCAAAAAACATAAAGGCTAGTTCTAATTCATAATATGAAATCTTACCCTGTTGGCGTTACGGCATTATGGCTAAAAAAACTTAGCAATATAGCGAGAAAATTGTCAAATTTTGTTTCTCAAATGTCATAAAATTAGGTATAATGAAATCATATTGTGCTAAAGTTAAACGGAGGTCTCCCATGCATTGTTATCATTGTTCCGAATTTTATGAAGCAGATGCTCCAGCATGTCCAATGTGCGGAAAAGAAAGGGACATTTCAAATAATGAAAGCGCTAACTTAAATTTGTTTTTGAACCATGAGCTTGGATTATTTGTAGGTACAAATACAAATTTTTATATGAAAAATTGTACAAAATCTCGTTATTGGAATTGGTCCGCGTTTTTATTTGGTGGCTATTGGTTGATTTATCGGGGGATGTACGCTTATTTAATTGTTTATTTGTCCTTGCTTCTAGCCTTTTTATGTTCTGCTACCCTTTACGTTTGGCATAGTATCAATCCTTTTTTTGTCATTTCACAACTAATTGTTGTCTTTTTACTATTAAGAGGGATGTTTGCTTGTTTGGCCAATCATATTTATTTATGCTTTGCTACACGTAAAATTCAAAAGCTACATCAAAAATACCCTGATGATGTTCAATCACGTAATATACGAATTATGTTAGCAGGTCGAACAAACTTATATTTCCCGATTGCAATATCGATGTTACCGTTAATTCTAATCCTCTTTCTTATCATTTATTACGTGATTAACTTGAATCATCAACCAGCTCAAAATATAAAGGTATTAAGCTATTGCTACAATTTTTTCCGTTACTTGGTTTCGCAGCATCTTACATAACAAAACTGTAGCAAAAATACTCATAATGGTTAGATTAAACACGTAAAGTTGATATAGTATAAATTTTTATAATGTTAGACGTGCAAAACAAATCATTTATGAACGATATACCCCTTTTATGGCATTCGCATTCATTAGCGCTATCCGCTATAATGATTATAAGTTTTTATCAAATTATTCATAATAGAGGAGTAGATGTTTATAATGCAAGGTGACAGGTTTTTGACATTAAATTTGGGTTTAGTTGTATTGCTTATTGCTGCAACAGCATTTTTTGTAGCCGTAGAGTTTGCGATTGTCCGCGTACGTAGTAGTAGAGTTGATCAGTTAATTGCGGAAGGACGCAAAAATGCATTAGCAGTAAAGCAAGTAACATCAAATTTAGATGGCTATTTATCAGCCTGCCAGTTGGGTATTACAATAACAGCTTTAGGACTAGGATGGTTAGGTGAACCAACCATAGAAGCTTTATTAGGACCTATCTTCCACCAATTACAAGTACCAACTGCAATTACTGGGGTATTATCCTTTATTATTGCATTTGTTATTATTACGTATCTTCACGTCGTTGTTGGTGAGTTAGCACCAAAGACTATTGCAATCCGTAAAGCAGAAGAAGTCGCGATGTTAACTGCAAAACCACTTATTTTGTTTACAAAAGTAATGAAGCCATTTATTTGGACATTAAACGGTTCTGCGAATCAGCTAGTTAAATTGGTAGGGATTAAGCCTGCTTCTGAGCATGAGGAAGCCCATTCCGAAGAAGAGCTACAAATTATTATTAATGAAAGCTTTGAAAGTGGAAAAATTAATCAAAGTGAATTCGGCTATGTAAACCGTATTTTTGCCTTTGACAATATGCTTGCTAAGGAAATTATGGTTCCACGTACCGATATGATCTGCTTATATACAGATAAAACACGCGAGGAAAACTTATCTATTATTACTGAACAACAGTATACTCGTTTCCCTGTCGTATCAGGTAATAAGGATAATATCATCGGTGTTATAAATACAAAGCAATTTTTCTTAGCTTATGAGGGAAATCCAAATTTAGAAATCTCCTCGATTCTTCGCCCAGTCATGGCGGTTTCAGAGGTAATGCCAGTGAATGAACTTCTGAAGAAAATGCAGCAAGAAGGTAGCCACATGGCGATCCTAATTGATGAATATGGTGGTACATCTGGTCTTGTTACAATTGAGGATATTCTTGAAGAGATTGTTGGCGAAATTCGTGATGAATTTGACACTGAAGAGGAGCAACCTATTCAGCAGCTAAGTGATCACCACTTAATCGTAGATGGTAAAGTTGCCATTAATCAAATTAATGATACATTGTTAACAAACCTAGACTCCGCTGAGGTAGACACCATTGGTGGATGGCTATATGGGATGCACCCAGAGATGGAAGAAGGGGAAACGTTAGAGCATGATGGTGTAATGTTTACCTTGCTTGATAAGGAGCCCCATCGCTTTAGACGTCTAGAAATAATAAAGCAAGACGCGACAACAGAAGGAATACAACAATAGAAGTTGTTAGGATACAAAAGAGAGGCTACCAGTGTAAAAATGGTAGCCTCTCTTTGATTATAGTATTTTTATTGACGTGTCATATTGATGATCACATGATCACATCCATAGCTTGATGCTACAGCTTAAATACATTAACCGCCTTTTGCAACTCTTGTGCCAAAGAGGATAATTGATCAATTGCTGCTGAAATTTCCTCCATCGCTGCACTTTGCTCTTCAGAAGAGGCTGCAACTTCCTCTGATGCAGCTGCTTGTTCTTGCGTAATACCAGAAATCTGCTGAACAGAAGTGGATATACTCTGATAAGATCCTTCTACTAATACTAAAGAATTTAAGAGCTGTTCTGTACGATTAGTAAACTCTTCAATCCCCTTGAAAATCCCTTGGAAGTTTTCATAAGTAGTATTCATTAGATGTTGACCTTCAACAATCGCACGACTACCTTCATTAATACTTTCAATAACAAGGTTACTATTTTGTTGTGTACCAGCAACTAAGCCAGTAATTGATGCTGCTGCTGATGCGGATTGCTCTGCTAGCTTACGTACCTCCCCTGCAACAACGGCAAAACCTTTCCCTTGCTCTCCTACTCTTGCTGCTTCTATTGAGGCATTTAAGGCTAGCAAATTGGTTTGCTCAGCAATACCGGTAATAATACCAATTACTTCTCCAATTTTAATGGAGTTTTGCTGTAATTGCCCTGCAATCTGCTCTGAGTTTTGCATAACCTCCTCAACTTTATTTATCTGCTCTAAGGTTTGCTCAACGATATCTTGTCCTTCTGAGGATCTCTTACTCACTCTTCTAGCAATGAGCTGCATGTCGTTGACTTCAGTAGCTACACCGGACAATTGCTTTTCAATTTCCAGCACAGAAGTCGTACTATTTCCGATAGATTCTACTACTTCGTTAATTCCCTCCGTCATATTGTTCATTGACTCAGCAACCTGCTGAGCACTTGCACTTGACTCTTCAATTACTTGTTGTAGCTGTTGGCTTGTGCCTGCCACTTCATTAGATGAGGTTGAAATATGTCCAATAAGCTGTTTCATATTTGTGCTCATCACTTGGAAGGATTGTGATAATCTTGCAATCTCATCATTCCCTGTTACCTCAATAGATTGAGACATATCTCCATCTGCAAATTGCTGTGTAACATGCATTAAGTTCTTAATTGGCTTCGCAATCAACCGTCCAAGTAGGAAAGCAAGCAATAAACCAACTCCAAATAATATTACTGAGATCACCACAGTATACCAAGTTACACTGGAAATCGTATTAGGGATTACCGCTGCATCAAGGTCAATACCTAACAGTCCTTCAACATCACCTTTACTATTTTTTAACGGTACAAAAATGGATTGATGAATCCCATATTCGTCTTCATAAATTTTGCTTAAGGTTTGTTGCTTCGTTTCAAGCATTCTTTTCATATCAGCTGAGAAGGTGTAATCCATATTAAAGTCATCCGGTGTATCTGATAATGCGATAATACGCTCTTTTCCACCCTCATTAGATAAAATAAATACATTTTGCAAATTATACTCTTGCTTTAATTTATCCATTAAAGCTCTTGCTTCTTTATAAGTTGGGCTATCAGTGTTAGGGATTTCAAGTAAATTGCCCTTTATACCCTCTAATTGTGTTGATACAGTATGGATGTTGCCTTTTAAGCGCGTTTCTAATTCATCACTTAGTTTTCCACTTAACGTAGATGTAGTAAAAACTAATAAACCGATAAAACATGCAACTGTGATGACAATCGTTAATGCGCTGCCCATCATAATTTTAGAGGATACAGTACCAAATAAATTTTTCTTTATTTTTTCCCTCATGTTGTTTTCATCTCCTAGGTTCGATCATAGCTACATAACTAGATAGACTTATTTCACAGTACTAACAAATTGTTCATATACTTCTGTTACGCATGCCTTCAAATAGTCTACAACCTCAGTAACAAGCTCTGGCTTGGTATGTGGTGAAATAACAAAAAACTTACTAACATACAATGGAATACTTTGATCTTCTAAGGTGTTCACAATTAAATGCTTTTTTGTATCTCCAAAAAACATTTGGTCTCTTTGCTGTCCTAGCTTTTCAAAAAGACGCTCATTTAACAGGTTTGTTTGTTCGATATCATCAATAGAACAAGTGCCTTTAACTTCATCTTGGAACCTTGGAGCTTTTGGCGGATAGATCCGAAAGACAGTGGAAATGGCATAATTATCAGGATTTACAATATCAACCTCTGGGATTTTAGCTACCAATTGCTTACGGAATTCATAGCTAACCTCTAAAAATTGACCAAATAACCGCTGATAACCTTCAATTCCAAAGGCTAACAATGCGCTATACATGCTAATCGAGCTAGCCATACGTGTGCATTCTAATGTGTAGCCGGTGTGATAATCACCATAACCACGATGCCCCACATAAGGTGTCTCATCTTCTCCAAGCTCTAACAATCCAAAATCGTTTGCATTTTTCACCAAAAACAAACTAGATACATACGGAGTTTGCCCTAGCTTCTGGAAATCAAAGCACATGGAATCTGCAAGATGTAAATGTCTCATTTTCACTTGTAGCTTAGCCACCATTTCAAGCACACCTGCGCTAAATCCAAGTTCGTTTTTACTCAAATTATAGTCATTAAATACGGCGAAAAACCCACCTAATGCGGAATCAGCATGAATATGTGGACATGCTAAACCTGCTTGCTCAGTTACCTTTTGAGCAACTTGACGAATAAGAGAAACATCATCAATACCAATTGCATCTGTCGTTCCTGTAGTGGCTACTATGTATACTGGAATTCCACCACTAGCTATAACCTGATTCATTTTACGTTCTAGATCTTCTGTGTCCATCGAGCTGTCTGATAACGTTTTGACTTTAACAAGATGGTTGCTGCCAATTCCTGTAGCTTCTACTGATTTGAACAAGCTATAGTGTGCTGCCTCCGAGCAAAAGACGTATAAATTTCCTGGAACGCCATGCTGTGGTGCTTGTGGATCATGTTTAGCAATCGCAATTCTTAATCCAGAAAATACTGCACCTTGTCCTCCCCACGTTGTGTAGCCACCACTTTGTTCAGCATCATAGCCGACCAGCTTTGACATCATTGCTGTCACTCTAACCTCTGCTTCAGCACCTGCAGGTCCATACACATCCCACAAATTGTTCCCGTTTACTAACATCGCAGTAAGCATTCCCATCATGCCTGGCATCGAAGCCATCGGTAAAATGTTCGTAAAGAAATATTTAGTATGATATGGATGACCATGCAACAGCTTTAATAATTGTGTGTTCACCTCCTCCATCGCTGTTCCTACTTGGGGTATGTAGCTTTCTTTGGTTAACTCTCCATAAAAATTACCGTCTCGCTTCTTATTCCCCTTTAAATTAACACCATCAGGATTTTTTAATTCGTCTACACCTGTAATAAGCTGTTCTATTAGTTTCATCATTTCTTCCCGTTTTTGAGTGTTACCATCTTCACTTGGAAACCAGTCTCTTACATCGGGCTTATTTGATGTTTGCATGTTTAAAAACTCCTTATTTTAGATTGAATTCATAGATGTCTTGGGTACATATACCTTCTCCTAAATGCTGTATTTAGTTACAAAATAGTAGATATACCCTCCTAGATTATAAAATAAATTGTTAGATATTACAGTTATTTTAAGGGTTAATTCCAATAAATTGTAATTATAGTTTAGGTCTTTTTTGCCATTTCAACTTCTTAGGGCCTGACTAATATACACATCTTTTTTACCATATCATTTTGTGAGCTGGTTCTTTGAACCCTTACATGACAAGTGAGTTTATATGAAAACATAAAAATATCCCTTTAAATTCTTTGTAATTTTCTGCATATTTCAAGTTATTATTTTCATTACAAAAAAAAGTAAGAATTTTCAGTGAATTTTCTTCGTTTACTCATTTTGATCACAATAAAGGAGCATCTTTTCGTAAAAGTGCCCCTTTAGGTCCGTGTTATTTCTAGTTGTTCTTACTGTAATTTAGTCTTGGTTTTTCATCTCAAATTGCTGATTCAACTTTTGCTGTAACTCAGTTAATAAATCTAGATCAAGAGAAGCCAAATACACGTCTGCCATCCGATCTTTTATTTCCTTCGCCTCACCTAAATAAGCAATGGATTGTTTCATTGAGGTTGCATAACGTTGTTTTATAGGTGTTAGCTCCTCTGCGAACCTTTCATCTGTTCCTGGTGTAATTGCTAGAGGATACACATCAATAATCTCATCTCCATCTCTTGATGGAAAATGCTCGTGTGGGGCAGTACTATCGAAAATAGCTAAGCTTAATTCGGGGAAAATTAACATATCTAAACTATTCGGGTCAAAACCACAATGATAAATCTCCGTACTGATGCCACGCTCCTGAGCAATGGAGGCTAGCTTTTTAAATAAAGTAGACTTGCCCGAGCCAGGACGTCCCTTTACGTAAAATCTTTTATCAAGATCATCCGTCAAATTCATCACATAATCTACAGCTCCAGTATACGTTGCTGCACCAAGAAAACGATGCACTGTAGTAGGAGCATTTATAATAGAACAATTGTCGGGATTTATTGATGCTGTCGTGAATGCTTCATTCTGAATTAAATATTTATCTCCCCACACGGTAGCAAGCTCATTCATCACTTCTCGATCTAGGTGCTCAATATAATACTTTTCCCACTCGTCATGAATTCTTAGTGTCTTCAGAAAAGAAGCATAAGCAGTGTCATAAGCTTCGTTAAGCTGCTGTTGTAAGCGAGTTAATGCTTGTGAGGCCTGAGTAATTTTGCCTACATCATAACAATCCTTAACTGGAACAACCTGTATGTCGACTCCACCTATCTTATTAGGCTCTTGTGGTAAGGCTTCCTCATCAATGAAGCCAATTTGCAGGTTTGGAACGATAATCCCCTCTAGTAGTTCACTATTTAAAGGATCATGAATGAGGTGCAAGCTATGTCCTTGGTGTTCAAGGTGCTGCGCTAGTTTTTTTAATATTAATGCTGTTCCCCCTGTATAACCTTGTAATACATAAACTGTACCTAGTCCACGATATGCTGAGTCCACTAAACTATGAAGACCTAGTGCTGTGTTCCCTCGAACAAAATAATGCTTATGTGCTGTGTTCATTTGATGCAAGCTCCCTTCAAAAATCAACTTAATTCCTACACCTTACATCCTATGCAACTTATTCATGCTATGTGTTAGCCTATTTTGCCAAAATAAAAAGCCCTACAAGCATTTCTAAACGAAAAGCTTACGGGCTATATTTTTCTATTAAAACTATATATCACTATATTTAATTGATCATTTCCATTCTCTTCTAATTTGCGATAATTCTAATCCAAGTTGTATACACGCGCCCAAATGCTCGAAACATTGTAGGAATCAATAAAACTAGCACAATGCCCACTCCACCCACGATTAAAGAATGCTCAAATGAAGTCAGGGCAGGTAATAAGTAAGTAAGAAGTGAGGTATTTCCTTCAAATAAGTCAAATGAAAAATATTGAAGGCTAAAGTAATTTGCAATTGGTGCTAACATCACTGCGATAAAGGTCAAAGGAAACACGAGTGCAAAAGTGAAGTTAATGATACCTACTGGTAGCTGTAGTATGCAATAAAACAACCCTTGATAGCTTCTACGATCCTGTAGCATGGACCACAAGCTGCTAAAGCCCTGCCATTTGTAGCTTGTAGCTTGATGATCTAGTTCATTATATAATTCACTGTATTGTTGATTAGATTGTTCACTATGTACTTGATCTACAAGTTCATATGAATATGGGTTCTGTTGATTTTGTTGTTTATGTTGAGCCTGTTGAGCTTTTTGATTGTGTTTGTCATGTGCATCAGATTCATTGTGTAGCCATTGATTAACTTGCCTCTCTTCTTCCCCTAACAGCCACTGACAAATGCGTAACGTCATATCTAGCAATGGAAATCCAATCCATACAATCATTAACGGTAGGCTGATACATATCCCCGTAATTGCAACAACAAATGCTATAATCCCTCTCGGTAAAGATAACAGCATAATGATCCATGCCTGCAATGCACTTTGTTTTTTCATGGTAAGCCCCTCTTTCCTAATACTATAAACAGTATAAAAGATGATGACATGATACAGCCCCCCTCTATAGACTGAAAAAATGCTCGACCTTAGTCTAGATTGACGTTATAACCATTATCTTTGACTTCCATAATTCAAAGCGTTATTGTCATAATAAAACAATAAAACGACGAAGCAACGAATATCACGTCTTGCATGTGATTTTAATATGGCTAAGGAGTAATTATGATTAATTCAGAACAAATCTTAAATCGAATGAATGGGGATCAAAAAATTAATTACGATACTGTATTGCAAAAAATGATGTCAAATTGGAAGGAAGCGGAGCAACGCCCGAAAATACTTATTCATAGCTGTTGTGCCCCATGTAGTACATATACGTTAGAATATTTGGTGCAATACGCGGATATCACCATTTATTTTGCCAACTCTAATATTCATCCACAAAGTGAATACCAACGTCGTAAAATTGTGCAAAAGGAATTTGTTGAAAACTTTAATGACCGCACAGGGAGTGAAGTTGGTTTTATTGCTGCAGATTATGAGCCACATGCCTTTATGAAACGGGTCAAGGAGGAACAGCTACAAGATGAGCCTGAAGGTGGCAAACGATGCACCGCCTGCTTCGAGATGCGACTGGAATCCTCCGCACTCAAAGCACTAGAGCTTAATTTTGATTACTTCGGCAGTGCCATTACATTATCTCCGAAAAAGAACAGTCAACACGTCAATGAAATTGGCTTAGATGTTCAAAAAATATATGATGTCAAATATTTACCTAGTGATTTTAAGAAAAACAATGGCTATAAACGGTCGATTGAAATGTGCAAGGAATACGATATTTTTAGACAATGTTATTGTGGTTGTGTTTTTGCTGCCACTCAGCAAGGAATAGATTTAAAGATGATTAATCAAGAGGCAACCCGCTTTTTAGATCAGCAATAGGGTATTTAAAGTATGATAGATTGTGCAATAACACTCCGTACAATAGCAACTAAAACTATATCAGCAAAACATCAATTGCTACACTGAATATCGGAAATAAGTTTTGCATGCTAATAGGAGGAAAGGATTTCAAGGATGAACGTTACGATTATAGATATTGCTAGACTAGCTGGCGTAGGAACAAGCACCGTTTCCCGTTTTCTTAATGGGGGCTACGTTAGTGATGTATCTAGAGAAAAAATTCAAAAAGCAATCAAGGAAACAAACTATAAGCCAAATAACTTTGCTCAACATTTGAAAGGAAAGCGTTCCAATCTAATCGGGATAATTGTGCCAAGGTTAGATTCTTTTGCCGTGTCAAAAATGTTAAATGGCATCGACGCAACCTTAAAAAATCATGACATGCAGATGCTTATTCATACGTCCCAACAGGCTTTGGACAGAGAAATTGAAAGCTTGTATAGCCTTGCTACCCAAAAGGTGGCGGGGATCGTTTTGCTAGCAACCCAAATCACGAAGCAGCATCTTGAGACGCTACACAAAATCAACATTCCTTGCATGTTGATCGGACAACAGCATCCCAATTTCCCTTATGTTATCCAAGACGACTATCAGGCCGCCTACACGATTGCACAACATATCGTTGCACAAGGTCATACGCAAATTGCTTACTTTGGTGTGTCTGAGGTCGACGAAGCAGTAGGTGTTCAACGCAAGCAAGGTTTCATGTTGGCGATGCAGGAGCATGGATTAAATTCAATTCCATTTGTTGAAACAAGCTTTTCAATCGATGATGCAAAGCAAAAAGCTCTAAATTTCTTAACAAATAACAAGCATAATCCCCCTTCGATTATAGCCTGTGCAACCGATAATATTGCTTTAGGTGTGATGAAGGCCGCAGGAAGGTTAAGTCTCTCCATTCCAAAACAGCTATCGATTACAGGTTTTGGTGGATATGACGTATCTCAAATTGTGCAACCTCATTTAACAACCATTAAATTCGATTATGAAGCCACGGGCATTCATGCCGCTACGAATTTAGTAGAATGGATTGAAAAACGGGTCTCAACACCACAAACCCACACCATGAGCTATGAATTGTTGAGCGCGGAAAGCGTTGACAACAAAAATGAGTGTGCTAAAATATGAACATTATTTAATAAAAACTGCTTTTTTTTCAATTATTCAATGTGGTAACGTTACCACATGGTTAATATACTTTATAATAATAGCAACACTAACTGCTATGTTCTGCAATTACGCTTCTACAATTAAGTTTTAGTGAACTAACTAGACATAAGTTTTTGCAAACTACGATTGGAGGAAATGATATGTTAGGCTGGTTTAAGAAAAAAGAACAAATTACAGAAATCGAAATTATTTCACCTGTAGCTGGTACTATCGTTCCAATAGAGCAAGTACCTGATGAGGCATTTGCAAGTAAAGCTATGGGAGAAGGGTTTGCCATTGAGCCTAGTGAAGGTAAAGTGTTAGCCCCCTTCTCTGGTAAAGTCGCACATATTATGGAGAAAAGCAAACATGCCATTTTGTTAGAGCATTCCACAGGGGTGCAAGTGCTGATTCATGTTGGAATTAACACCGTTGGTTTAAAAGGTGATGGCTTCCAGCTCCATGTAAAGGTTGGCGATCAAGTAAAACAAGGACAGCTCTTATTATCCTTTGATATCGATAAAATTCAACAGGCGGGTTATCCTGTCATTACGCCACTAATTATCCCAGATGGTCAAGATCAAGTTGAGCGTATTACTATTAATATAGAAAACAACACACCAATGCTCACGCCACTTGCAATCGTTCATTTGAAATCATAGAAGATTATAAAATTAGTTAGTAATTATGGCACTACTTAGAAATTAGTGCTTGACAACGATAGGAGCTGGTAGCTACGATCCAGAGCGTTCTTGCGATTGTGTTAAAATCATATTCCTTTTTATTAAAGTCTATTTATGGATGGAATTTGATTTTAAGAGACAATCTTCAGAATCGCTCTGTCTCTTCGCTAGTTTGGGTTAGCGGTCAAGCACTAATTTCAAGATTGGGCCAAAATTATTAAACTTATCAAGTTAGGGGGTTCATTATTGTGACAATCTTAGGTGCAATTGAGGCTGGGGGCACAAAGTTTGTATGTGGGATTGGGACTGAAGATGGGACACTATTAGATCGCGTTAGCTTTGCCACAACTACACCAGAAGAAACGATGAAGCACGTGCTTGATTATTTTAGTGATAAAACAATTGATGCCATGGGCGTTGGCTCCTTTGGACCGATCGATCCAATTCTAGGTAGTCCAACGTATGGATACATCACATCAACACCTAAGCCACATTGGAGCAATTTTAATCTGATTGGTGCTCTTCAAGCCCATTGGGACATTCCAATTGGCTTTGACACGGATGTGAACGGAGCCGCTTTAGGTGAATCGCTGTGGGGCGCTGCCCAAGGCCTGGACAACTGTCTGTACATCACCGTAGGGACTGGAATTGGTGCAGGGGCTATGGTTGGGGGGAAGCTCATTCATGGCTTATCTCATCCTGAGATGGGACATATTCTTGTTCGTAGACATCCCAAAGATACCTTTGAGGGCGCTTGTCCTTATCATCACGATTGCTTAGAAGGCTTAGCCGCAGGCCCCGCTATTGTGAAGCGCTGGCAGGTTGCACACGGATCTGATTTACCTAACGATCATGAAGCTTGGGAAATGCAATCTTATTATTTAGCCCAAGCGCTCATGAACTATGTGCTTATTGTATCTCCGCAAAAAATTGTGATGGGCGGCGGCGTAATGAAGCAAACACACCTATTCCCTATGATTTCTATTCAACTAAAAGCACTATTAAAAAATTATATTCAGCACCCTAGCTTAAACGTTGACATCGATAATTACATCGTGCCACCTGGATTAGGTGATAATGCTGGGCTTTTAGGCGCAATTGCGTTGGCTAATCTTGCTATGCAAGAGAATTAAAGGTAGCTAACTTAAGCGGCATAGAAACTACTCTCACTACTTTATTAACCTTTAAAGATTTAGACTCAAAAAGAATTATAAGGAAAATGAGGCGGGGGCTACAAAATATTTGTTTTGTAGCCCCCCCTCATTCTTCTACTTTAATGATAAGTTCTTCGATCTAACTCACTGGAATTATCCTATAATCTGATCAATTTGAGCTAAATACATTCTGCTACCCTGATTTAACAGTAATTGATTTCTCCTTAGTGATGAGCGAACAAGTTTTTCTCCTGATTCATCTACAAACTGAATCCTCTTTTTGTCTACTAGGTTTCCGGACTTGGCTAGTTTCTTTAAAATATAGGTGCCATGCTTCCCATAACCTGCATCAAACAAAAAGTAATCACCATCGGTACAAAATCCAGATGACCCAGAGATATGTGGGTCCATAAATGTTATTTCGGGTTGGTCTGTCCCTCCTTGAATGTAGCCAAGCTTAAAATCAGTATAATAATAAAACCAAACCTCATGCTCACTAACAACATTTAGCGCATAGCAGTCATCAATAACTGCTACTTTATTTTCAAACTTCTTGTTGCCTTGCTCATCCCAAGCTATAAGCCCACTTGCTCCAATCGGTTCATCCCAACCATAATTTCCATATACCCCCTCGTCAAAGTAACTTGTCCATATCGTTCCTCCTGCTGTCACCTGTACATCTTGTATACCATCTCCGAGGCAAAATTCAGTAATTATATTCCCGTCAAAATCACATACCTTAGCATTATAGTCACATTCTCGATAAGAAGCTTGGTTTTGATATTTTCTAGCTCTTGCGCCAACAAGCAATAACCGTTCTTCACCTATAGGCTGTAGGTAGTGATAATTAAATTTCTCTCCTGTTAAAATTACATCCTGAATTTGGAATTGGTTAAAAATAAGCATTTTGTAAGTACGAAATTGATTTAAAGAAGTCTGTACAAACATGCCTTTTTCCCTTTCGGGAATTTTATCAATCAGCAATATATAAATATATCCATTTTCGCCTAAACTGAACGATACGATTTCAAAGCCTTCCATATATGTAGCCATATCTACGAACGTTTTTAACATGATTTTTTGAGTCATCAGATTGTTCCTCCTTTAGTTTAGCCTGCATGAAATTAATAAATCATACATGTAAAGGGTATAAACGATTGTTTCCCTAATCCATATTATGGAGGAGGGGGCAAAGGCTGAACATGGTGAAAGTATGACGAGATCAAATTTTAATCGGATCACACTAAATTAAATATAAAATGATAAACCGATAATAAGTCATAATTTTAAAAAGGTATCATTAGAAAACATTAGAAAGGTAGATATGAAAAAAAGCCCCCTATCTACTACAAAGAGTAGACTCGAAGGCTAGGTCGTGTCTGAAATGTATATTGTAGCTTTAACTACAGCTTTTCCCATCTACGTTTAAGCTCAAATGCAATAGACTTAGGTCTACGATCCCGAGTAAAGATTCCCTTTTTATTCCCATCGATTCTTCGGATATTCGCAGCCGTTTCAAAATCCGCAAAATTCCAAAGGTGTTCTCCCACGATATAATCCAATTCATCTAATACCTCAAAATTCCGTCTATAAAAATCAATCTGGAACTCCTCCGAGTAAGGGGTTCGATATAGCGAATGCAGTCCTGAAATCGTATCTGCCCCAAACTCCGAGAACATAATCGGTTTATTCGGATATTTTGCATGCCACTTTTTCAGCTCATTACGCAGCCCTTCAATTGCCAAATCTAAGTTACCATGTTGAATGTACCAACCATAATAGCGATTCAAGCATATGATATCTACAAATTCAGTGACTTGATCCAGCTCTGGTGTTGCATTAACAATGTTTGGGATAACTACAGGGCGTTTTTGATGATCTAACTTCTTCGTTAATTCCACTAACGGTTTAAAATATTGTCCTGCTCCCTCTTGATGACTTGCAGGTTCGTTGGCAATCGCCCACATTACTACACACGCATGGTTTTTATCTCTCTTGACCAATTCTTGAATCACATTTTTGTGATTGTCATGGGTTTGCAACGTTTGCCACGTATTTTTTGTATTTGTATTCAGGTTCACATCAACATGAAAATTCGTAAATAAGCCTACGCCAGGTACTTCATCAATAACAACAATCCCCTCACGATCGGCTAAAATCATCTCCTCTTCTGAATAAGGATAATGGGAGGTTCTAAAAGAGTTAGCTCCAAGCCACTTCATCAGATTTTTATCTAAATTGGTAACAGCGTAACTAAAGCCTTTGCCTAACACAGGGAAATCCTCGTGTTTACCAAAACCTTTGAAGTAAAATTCCTTGTCATTAATGTAAAATTTATTGTTTTCGATCTTTACCGTTCTTACGCCAAATTCCTCTGTATAGGTATCGAGTAAATTACCGTTAGCATTATATAAGGAAACCCTCAATTTATATAAATAAGCTTGTAATGGCTGCCACAAATGAGTATTTGAGATGATTAAGCCCTCATTTAAACTGTTAGCTTTGGCAACAACCTCATTATTTTCATCCAAAATTTCAATCGTCACCTTGTCATATTCACCACTAATCGCTACTTCTGGTGTAACGCTCGTCTCTCCATCTTTGTAATCATAATGGATGATGATGTCATCAATATGAGTGTGATTGGTGGTGTACAGTTTAACAGGACGATGAATCCCACAATAATTATAAAAATCAAATCGTGGTGTGACATAGGGTTTGCCGTTAATTTCCTGATAAAATCCACACGGTAGTGTACTTTCATCTAATATGTTAGAAACACATACCTTTAAATTGTTGATGCCTAGTTTTACATACGAATCTATTTCCACCTCAAAAGGTGTAAATCCGCCAACATGCTCAGCCACTTTTTCTCCGTTAATAAATACAGTCGCTTTATGGGTTACAGATGCAAAACGAATTACTTTTCTTTCATTGTAGATGCTAGAAGGCAAAGTAAACTCTGTCTCATACCAAAAGTTCCCCACATGATTACGAATCTCCTCATCAATGACTTGATCATTTAAGGAGGCTGGAACTGCAATCAATATTGTTTCTTGAAGTGGTTTGCGTGGGTCAATATTCGTCCCCTGTTTCTCAATCTGCACCTTCCACAACCCTGATAAATCAATTAACGATCTAGTCTCATTCATTTTTGGATATAACATTATGTTCACCTACTGTGCTAAAATTTTTTGTTCCTCGATTACTGCTTCTTTATCAAGCATTTTAAACCATGGATACCATAGGATTGGAGATAACACTAACTGAATAAGAAGCTGCAAAATGATAATGGAAACACTGCCACCAACACTCGCATGGAACCCTAACGGTAAACCAAATACGGCTTGCGCACCAATTGTTTGAGCAACTAATCCAATTTTTGTTAATAAGTATGCAAGTCCTAAACATATTGAATTGTTAAATATAAAAGGAATTGCCATTTTAAAGTTCAATACTAACGGTGTCCCAAAAATAACTGGCTCAGTGATCCCAAATAACGCAGGCACGACCGACAATTTACCAAGCTCTTTATATCGTTTGCTTTTGCCAACAAATAACATCAAAATGACTAACCCAAGTGCCGTACCGCCCCAACATACAATGTTTACAAAGGCATGCGTAACGATATGTGGCATTTCTCTTCCTGCTTCATACGCAGATAGGTTCTCCACATTTAATGCCATTAGAATAGGCGCTACAACAGGGGTAATTATGTTTGTTCCATGAATCCCTAAAAACCATAAAAATTGCTGGAAGGCGATAATTAACATAATAGCCCAAATGGAGCTGCCGATGCCTTGAAGCGGATTTTGAAGCACAGTAAACATAAGCTGATGCATATTACCAAAGGTAGTTAAGCTAAATAAATAGGCAATAATCGCAGATAATGTTCCTAACAAAATTGTCGGAATCAATGATTCAAATGAACGAGAAACCATCGGGGGGACACCTGGCGGCATTTTAATCGTCCATTTTTTCTCTTTAATAAACACATACCCTCTACCTACAAGTAAACCAACGATAATTGCGGAGAACATCCCACTTGTACCTAACCATTTTAAAGGGATCGCAGTGACGTTGGATTCCCCAGAAACAAAGTTACCTAGCGGCGTTAATATTAAAAAGTTCATAATGGCAATCAAACCAACCGTCGTGCTGTCATCGCCAAAATTAAATTTTGAAGCTAGATTTTTCGCAATGAGAAATACGAGATAAATCGAAATCGCACCAATGGTCAAATTATAAATAGCGCCAAAATAAGGTGCAATCCCGATATTCTCAAAGAAAGCGGCAACTGACTTTATTGGAAACGCCTTCAAAATAACGGCAAATGATCCAAATACCATAATCCCGATCAGAGTCATCATCGAATCTGAAACGGACTTCACATACTTATTTTTACTAAAAGCAGTAACCGCAGATAAAACTTTACTGAATTTTGTTGAAGTGTTATTCATGTGTATTCTTCCTCTCAGTTTTTCTTAGCCAGTAATAAGTACCCTTTAGGACTCCGTATTCCTTTCTATATCTAATCTTAAACGCCCCCCATCAGCTCCTATTCTCCGTTGACTTCAAAACGAGGTGCAAAAACTTTATAGTTAAATCATATATGTATTTCCGAAGTAAGATATATTCTATATTTTGCCGTTATAAAATGCAGAATACAGGCTATTCAAATTAATCGCTTACATGTCATGATATACATATGGCCAGCACGTTGTTGCTTACGATACTAGTATCAAATAAATGAGGGAATGAAATGAGGGAACATCGAGTTATTAGCATTTTACTATCTGCGCAGTATTCTCCTGTAAAAATGACAGAGTTAACCGCTCAGTTAGGTTTATCAGAAAGAACCTTGCGAGATGTTATTCGCTCTCTTGAAAAAACTGGTATACGCCATGGCTTTAACATTAAAGTGATCCGCGGCCAAGGTTACCAGCTAGAAATTGTAGATGAATACAAGTTCAATCAGTATTACAAGCAAGGACGATTTAATTCAGAGCTCATTGATCCCGATAATAGGGAGGATCGCCAGCGTTATCTACTATTTTATTTGCTTCAAAATAATAGTTATACCTCTATGGGGAAACTAGCTTCTCAAATGGGGATTAGTAAGTCGACAATTATTTCCGATCTCAAAGAAGTAGAGCAACGGCTAGCCAATTTCTCACTCACTTTAAATCGTCGTGTCTACTATGGTATGCGGATTGAAGGAGATGAACAAAATTATCGGAAAGCGTTTTCGCATTTTGTTCTAAATAACAATAAATTTATTATGCCATCTGCGCAGTATGAACAATTCCGACATGAGTTTGATACGGAGAGACTACAGGCTTATCTTTTACAGGTGTTAAAAGAAAAGGATTTGAAGATTTCTGATGTTTTCCTGAATAACATTGTTACACATCTATTTATTTTGCTCTATCGGGTAACAAAGCACAATTTTATTGTTTCTGGTCAGGCGATGCCAAAAACCCCTGATCCTTTATATCGGGATATTGCTGGGAAAATCGCGGTCTGGGTTCATGAGTTTTACCAAATCTCACTACCAAGTGATGAAATCGATTACTTAGCATTGCATATTTCAGGAAAAACCATTACCGAGCATATTAGTCATGATAAGAAAAAGCAGCTTAGAGAAGGTATTACTTCGATTTTACAGCGACTTGATCAAGAATTTTTAACTAGTTTTAATGAGGATGAGCACCTGAGAGAAGCATTGTTGCTGCATATGTTCCCACTGCTTAATCGTCTCTACTATAATTTACAGCTCAGTAATCCAATCGTTGAAGATGTGTATAGTCAATATGCGAATGTGTTTGTAATTTCATTTCGCTTTGCAGAGATTATTGAGGAGGAATACGGCTTTAAGATGTCTAGAGATGAGGCTGGTTATGTTGCTCTTCATTTTGCCACCCATTTAGAACGGATGAAGAAACAAAAGCTGGAGCAATTCAAACGTATTGCTGTCATTTGCTCTACTGGTGGCGGTAGTGCACACTTAATTAGGCTAAAGCTAGAATCCGTGTTTCCTAATGCCTCTGTCATTACAGCTTCAGAAAATGAAATTACAGAAATTTTGTCCAAGCCGATTGATCTCATCTTAACAACCGTTCCTCTTGAAGAGAATAAGAGTGATAAACCCGTCATTCATATTAAACATTTGTTGGACGATTCAGAATTACATCGGATTAAAGAGATTATTGCAATTCAAATCAATCATAAACAACCTTCTTATAAATTTATCGATTTTAAAGAGCTGTTCAGACCTGAATTGTTCCATTTAAGTGGACCTGATCATTACGTGGACTTGTTGACCAAACGCTGTGAAGAAATTGTAGCTCATGGATTTGCAGGGGAAGGATTTGTAGAGCAGGTATTAGCACGCGAAGGAAAGTTTACAACGATCTATACAAATGGTGTAGCAGGCCCACACCCCATGCGAATGAGTGCAGTTAAAGATTGTATTAATGTGACCTTATTACAAAAACCAATCGTGTATGAGGGGAAACAAGTTCAATTTATTTTCATCATTAATCTAAAGGCAGGTCAATTGTTTCTCCACAAGGAAATTAGCAAATTACTGCTCTTGATGATGGAGAAAGAGGAAATTCGTAAAACGTTACTGCAAGTAACCAGCTTTGAGCAGTTCATGAAAGAGATAGAGAACCTACTGTAGGAGTGAAGCCATATGGATTATGAACATATTATTATGCAAATTATCGCAAATAGCGGTGAGGCAAGAAGTAAAAGCTTGAAAGCATCTCGTGTTGCACACGAAGGGGATTTCGAGCAAGCTGCACATTTTTTGAAGGAAGCCAAAGACAACTTAACCGCCGCACATAAAGTACAAACGCAATTAATCCAAGCTGAAGGTCGTGGCGAAAAAACCGATATTTCGATCTTAATGATCCACGCCCAAGACCATTTAATGAATGCTTTAACAGTACGTGAACTGGTTGTTGAACTTGTGGAAGAAGCTAAAGCTCGTAAGGAATTAGAACAATACGTGAAAGGTTTGGTGAAATAAGATGACAAAAATTTTATTGGCATGTGCAGGTGGATTCTCTACAAGTATGTTGGTAGAACGAATGAAAGAAGCGGCAAAAAATAAACGACTAGAAATCGTCATTGATGCAGCCGCAGAAAGTGATATCGAAAGTCAAAAGCCTTTTGACATTATTATGTTAGGGCCACAAATGGGTCATGCAGAAGGTGAGCTTTCTAAGGCGTATCCAGATATTCCTGTAACAACGATTAACATGATGGATTACGGAATGATGAACGGGGAGAAAGTGCTTGATGCAGCGTTAAAGTTACTTGATAAGTAAGCTATTGAAGGAAAATTAAAATGCCTTCATGATAGCAGGTTGTACCTCATCATGAAGGCATTAATTATTTACCTAAGTATGAGCATCTACAGTATAAACATTCAGCGTTGCTTTTGCTTTTTCTCATGTCTTAAAAAGAAGTTATATAAAGCACCATAAAGATTAGCATCATTTCTGAATGTACATGCTGTTATTTGGGGATTTGCTACGTGAAACGGATTTTGTTTCTTGATTTCTGATATAGCCCAGTTAATACGCTTAATCACAATAGGTTGCGCACTAATCCCCCCACCAATCGCAAATAGCTCCGGATCTAAAATATATTGTAGGTTTAGAATTTGTGTCGCTATATTCCAGCAATATTGATCAAATATCTGCATAGCATCAGTATCTTCGGCATTAATATAATCAAATACAGCCTCACCACTTATAGGAGGGCTCATCCCTTTTAATGCGCCAATTTCCTCTATCATTTTAACTGTGGAGCATTCCAATCCAAAAAATGTTGCTTGCTGGGTTATTGCAGACATGTTGCTCATGACATAACTAACCTCTCCAGCAGATAGGTTTTTCCCCCGATGTAACTCACCATTTATAATAATGCCACCACCAATGGCAGTCCCTAACACTAAAACCACTGAATCTTTAACATCCTTCACACTACCAAGCCACAACTCTGCTAATGCAGCACATTTTCCATCATTTTCAACCGATACATTCATATGATAACGATCTTCAAACAGCTTAATGAGATTAACCTGATGAAGAGAAGGAAAAGAGCCCCCATAATAAACCATCCCCGTCTCCACATCTATCGTGCCAGGGCAACTAAGTGCAATTCCCTTAATATCCTTAAGGTTTTGTGAATCAATAATTGAATAAAGGGTATGCTGCAGCTCCTGCAGGCTGGTTCCTTGTACCAACGTTTTATTTTTACTAACAATATCCCCAGCAGAATTCATTAATGCATATTTTATAAATGTACCCCCAATATCTAATACAAAATACATAAGCATATTCTCCTATAATTATCATTAATTATTTAATTGGGAAGCTCAACATAACTATGTTTAGTATTGAGATACACGGTTTGTTTAGCTACTCTGTGCTCCTTTATTGATGCCCATTGCCCCTTTATGTTTGAATGAACATGATAGGCAGGAAAATTAGAAGAAGTAATTTCAACCCTAATCTTAGATCCTGCTTGTAGCTTCCAAGCTGTAGGCCACATATTTATAAGGACAGAAACCGCCTCATTAGGTACATAATCTATTGGCTCATCACTGTTATTGCGGTATGTTAAGGAGGTGATGCCATCCACGATGTTAAATGCACGACCATCGCTTAATACTTCCAGTATTTTTACACTAAATGCAGTATCTTCAGCATCTGTACTCACTGTTAATTTCACCCTAATTTTCCCTGTAATGAATTGCGATTCTTTTAAAGGTTCAGAATCAAATCGTAGAATATCATTTCGATCAGAGTAGCTTGGTTGACACAAACATCCATGAGGAGCACCATTAAAAGTTGGCATAATCCAAGCTAATAACGCACTGCCTCCATACGTACCAATAGGATTAGATGGATCATAGTCATAGGAAACCGACGTTGGAGAAGATGGAATACCATGAGTTAATTTGAGCCCTATGTCAGGCAAGTCCTCTTCTTGGGATAAATACATTCGCAATGACTTCCTTGTATTTGAATAACAATCAAGTTCTTCCCATTGGTTCGCCCCTATCCTATAATAGGTGACTGGACTTAATTGAGACTCTTTCCCTTTCAAATGAATATCAAACCATTCTAGCCCAGCCTTAATTCGTGCAGTTCCTAAAATATTTGCATTGGGGTAATCAAGCTCTCCAGGCGAATTTCCAATATGATCCCAAGGTCCAATTACTAATCGGCTTACATTTTTTATTTCTGGAGAAAGTAGTTCATATCCTTTTATTGCTCCTTCAAGATGATGATCAAACCAACCTTCAACCATAAAAACAGGAATATTGATTTTTGCAGGAATTTTTAACAAATCTGCCCATAACCCCTCTTGCCAATATGGTGAGGTTCGATTCGTTTCTGAAATATAGTTTTGATAGAAAGGTAACTCCTTACCGAGCAAAATTGAATCCGCCATATTGTGCGGAGTAATCTTCAACGCTTGATGATACAGTTCACCAGGATCAGACTGGGTCTGAACCCCAGAATTAGCAAATGCCCAAGAAGTATAAATATCATGACGGAACATCCCATTCATATACATTTGTCCGTAACGATCAATACCAAAAAGGTCTAAAAAAACTGTCTTAACCTCTGGAGGAAAAGCGTCTGCCATCACCCAAGTTGTAAACGAGCAATAGGATTGACCAAATAAAGCGATATTTCCATTCTGAAACGTTTGCTTGATAAGCCACTGTAAAGTATCTATTCCATCTTGACGTTCATTAGCAAATGGCTCCCATTCTCCTTGTGATGCACCTGTTCCGCGGCAACTCTGAATAACAACACTATAACCATGCTCCACAAACTGCGTATAACAGGCTTCAAGAAACTGTTGATTGTGAGGATAGGGATTTCTAATTAGAATACAAGGCCAAGTGTTTCCTTGTTTCGGAACATAAATGTAGGTGTGTAGATTAATCCCATCAGACATGGGAACCATAACTTCCTCTACCCCCTCAATTCCATATTCCCCCTTACCCGTTTCATTTTGAATTGTTTCTACTATTGGTAATAACTGTGGTTCTATCTTAAATTTCTTCATAATAGCCCCCTCCCTTTACTGATCCCAGAATCCACTCCAAACTAAACCTTTTTATTTTTGCTACTGATCTTCATAGCTAGGACAAGACATAAAAATGCTAAAATATAGGCAGTAATATTCATGATAATTGAAACTGAATAGGAGCCAAAGTGATCAAATAGTGATCCATGGATATACACTGATATCGCATTTGAAAAAGCTCCAAACATTAAAGTAACGGATAAAATTTGACTATAATCCTTTGAGCCAAATGCATATCTAATCAATAACGGCAAAGCAATAAGACTTATAGCTTGACCCATACCACTGGCAAATCCAGATCCATTCAAATACATCGCTTGTTTAAACACTCCAGTACTATACCATCCTAGAGCACCTATTAACGTGAAGACAATGAGAGCGGTTACAGGTTTTACATGATCAATCATAAATCCCATAATAAATTTACCTGCTGCGGCTCCAATAAGTAAGGCAGACATCACACTAGCACCAACGGTCAGCTCAAAACCAAAGTTTTGGATTAAGGTTGGTAAATGCTGAACTAAGGAACCTGCTGATTGCAAGAAAATAACTGCTAAAATGAATAAATAAAAAGTAGGCATTTTTAAAGCTTGCTTAAATGTAATACCTTCTAATTCCACACCTTGATTTTCATCCTGCTGTACATGTTGATTAGTATCCTCGTTTTGTACTACTTCCTTCCCATAAGGTAATACACCATTCTCTGGTTTGAATTTCATAAGCAGACCTACTGGTAATAATAAAAGAAGGTTAACTACACCCACAAAAATATATGCATTTCTCCAACCATATTCTAAAATAAAATAGCTGACGATAGGATTAAAAACAGCTCCACCAACTGCCGTTAATGCTCCGGTTATTCCAAATAACAAGCCTAGCTTTTTCTCAAACCAATTTCCAAGCAGGATAGGGATAGAAATAATAATCGAAATCTGTTGCACTACACCTAATACGACTTTAATAGAGTAAAAGGGAATTACGGATTGAATAAAAGAACACACAATAAAGCATAAACCTGTAATTGCAAAAGAAGTGGTCAAAAGAAGCTTTGTATTTATTTTTTTAAAAAGTGTCCCTGCAAATAATAAAGATATCGCACCTGCTATACCACCAAATGTAGCATTGAGAGCGATTTCAGCTCTCGATAAATTTAAGTCAGCACTCATGCCTCCCCAAAATAATCCAGCCGTATTAATTGTCAGCCCAAATCCAACAAATGAAATAAGACAGCATCCAATAAAAATGACCCATGCATAATGAAACTTCACTAACCTCATATGAATCCCCCTGTTGTAAAAAAATTTATACCATTCCGTTATTCGGAATNNATTCCGAATAACGGAATGGTATTCTTGATTGTGGAACTGATTAAGATTATAATTAGGATATTAGCATACGCTTACATTATAATCAATATACAGTTTTCGGAATTTAGAAAGGTGTACACATGGAAAATAAATCGAACGTAACACTTAAAACATTAAATGTAATGAAGGCTTTTATTGATAAACAAATGGTATGGGGCGTGAATGAACTAGCCCGTTATTTAGAAAGTCCGCCTAGCTCTATTCATCGCATTTTGAAGACACTAAAAGAAGAGCATATTTTGCAGGTGATTCCTGAGAGCAACAAATACACAATTGGAAATGAATGGATGAGACTATCTTCTTTTATAAGTGCAAACTTCGGTTTAAAGTCTATAGCCGAGCCCTATATAAGAGAACTTGCCAAAGAGGTAAATCATTCTGTTTACTTAGCTTTATATCAGCAGCAACATAAGAAACTTTCATTTGTGGCTGGCGTTCATAGCGCAAACGCTTTGCAATATCGATTAGATTTAGGTGTGCTTCATCCTATCCATATTGGTGCAAGTGGCAAAGCGATACTTTCCTATTTAAGTGAGGATGAAATTACTTTAATTTTGAAGGAGGAGCAAGTCTCATCTCAAGAAGGTAGACAGATATGGATGGACATACAGGAGATTAGAGAGCAGGGTTATTCCTACACGCTTAGTGAACGTAAAAGTGAGTCTATCGGTATTGGGGCTCCTATTTTTGATGCCAACAGCAAAGTCATAGGGAGTATTATTTGTGCAATCCCTTCTAATCTGTATAAAGAAGAGGAAAAGGGATTTACTGTAGATCACATTTTATCCACTGCTAAAGAAATTTCATATAATCTGGGGTACGTGGAGAATCGGTAAAATTTACTGTATGTCAATACTAAATAAAATGTGTAAGCATGCTAATTTGGCTAGATAAAAAGATAACTTATCTTAATGTAAAAAAGGTCATTAAAAAACCTTTAAGCCTACTACAAAATAGGCTTAAAGGTTTTTTTGAGTTTTAAAATTTGAAGCTCAAAGCCACTCATTTTAGTAGAAGCTTTCCTATATTTTAACGGAATTCCTGTAACCCTTCATTCAACTCACGCGTTTGGGTATAGACCTGTTGATACAATTTAAATAGCTTCGCATAGGTTGCTACATTGTCTGCATTAGGCTCATAGGTTGCGCCATATTCAATAAATTGATCTGCACAAGCCTCTAAGCTATCGAACCAACCACAGCCCACAGCCGCCATCATTGCAGAACCCATCGCAGGGCCTTGCTCATTTTTAAGGGAAACTACAGTTTTACCAAAAATGTCAGCTTGCATTTGTAGCCAAGTTGGATTTTTTGCGCCACCCCCGATGGAAATGACACGCTCCACTGTAATTCCTGCTTGTTGGAACAACTCCAAGGACTCTTGGAGTGAGAATGTAATTCCTTCCATAACTGCACGAGCAAAATGCTTTAATTCATGTGTGCCAGACACACCCACAAAGCTTGCACGGATCGCAGGATCTGCATGAGGTGTACGTTCCCCTACAAGATAAGGTGTAAACAATAGACCTTCTGAACCGGCCTTAACATCAGCAACAGGTGCTAACATCTCGTTGAAGCTAATCGATTTAGCAAATGTTTCTTTAAACCAGCTTAGGCTATAGCCTGCCGCTAATGTAACGCCCATCGCATAAAATGCACCTGGATGTGCATGGTTAAAGAAGTGTACTTTTCCTGCAAAATCTTTATTTTTATCTTCTTCATAGGTCAAAATAACACCAGATGTACCGATACTAGAAAGTGCATCCCCTTTACGGACAATACCTGCACCTACCGCGCCACATGCATTATCTGCACCACCACCAAATACTTTGGTCGAAGTAGACAACCCACTAAGTGCTGCAAATTCTGGTGTTACTGTACCCGTAAGCTCTGTACTTCCTACGATTGGCGGGCAAAAGCCTTCTGGCAGACCAAATGCAGTAACAACCTCTTCACTCCATTTTCCTTCTGCAACATTTAACATTAACGTTCCCGCTGCATCGGAAATTTCCATATCTACCTTACCAGTCATACGGTAACGTAAGTAATCTTTAGGCAATACAAATTGCTTTGCCTTAGCAAAAATTTCAGGCTCATTTTCTTGCACCCACAAAATTTTTGGCAAGGTAAAACCCTCTAATGCTGCATTTCTTGTAATTTCAAGCAACTGTGAGCCTAATTTTGCTTCGATATCACGACATTGCTTCGTTGTACGTGTATCATTCCACAAGATTGCTGGGCGAAGTGGATTGTTGTCCGCATCTAGTAATACAAGGCCATGCATTTGTCCAGAAAAGGATACCCCTTCAATTTCTTCAGGAGAAATTGCATTTTCCTTCAAAAGCTCCTGCAAACATGCAATCGAGCCGTTTACCCATTCCTGAGGATCTTGCTCACTGTAGCCAGGACGCTCATGAATTAATGGATATGGACGAGTTGCTTCTGCTTTTATTTCCCCTTGCTTATTAACGAGTACCGTTTTTACTGAGCTTGTTCCAAGGTCAATCCCAATCACATAACTCATACTTTTTCACTCTCCATCTAAAAATAACTGTTCCGTTCAAATTAAGTGTTTCTCCGCTCCATTTTGTATCCAAAAAAACTTTAAACTTTAAAACCTTTTATATTTTTAGGCTCAAGTTTTTGCGCATTAAGTTATTTTTCTCCGTTATTATTTCTATCTCTATGTCTCTATCTATATCTATATCTATATCTATATCTATATCTATATCTATATATTTAAGTCTATGTGCATATCTATACTTTATATCTATGACTATCTAATTATATCTATCTGTATCAAGGTCACTAATCTTTAAAAAAGAGGACGACAGGCGTCCTCTTTTTCTTTTATAGTTTGTATAAGCAATATGATTGCATTAAGTCGAACAAAGTTAATTCAACCAAAATTTATTTTGTGTTGTACAAGTATTCGTTGATTTGAGCTTTAGTTAATTCCAAGTGGTTGGATTTGTTTTGGATTTCGCCAGTTTGTGCAAGAGCATAAGCTTCTAATGTTTTGAAGTTTGCTTTGCCTGCAACGATGTCCGCACCAATACCAGTCTTGAAGCTAGCGTAACGTTCAGCAAGTAGGTTTTCAAAGAATTTATCTTCGATTAATTTGCTTGCTACTTTCAAGCCTTTAGCAAAGGTATCCATACCAGCAATGTGTGAGTAGAACAAGTCTTCTGGAGCAAATGAACCACGTCTTACCTTCGCGTCAAAGTTCACACCACCAGAACCAATTCCGCCGTTTTCTAAAATTTCATACATTGCCAAAGTTACAGAATAGATATCTGTAGGGAATTCATCTGTATCCCAACCAAGCAATGGATCGCCTTGGTTCGCATCTACAGAACCTAACATATTGTTAATACGAGCTACACGAAGCTCATGCTCAAATGTATGACCCGCAAGTGTTGCGTGGTTAGCTTCAAGGTTTAATTTGAAGTGTTTGTCTAAGTTATATTTTTGCAAGAATGCAATGGTAGTTGCTGCATCAAAGTCATATTGGTGAGTTGTTGGCTCTTTTGGTTTAGGCTCGATCAAAAATTGACCAGTGTAGCCGATTTCCTTCGCATAGTCGATTGCCATGTTAAAGAATCTAGCTAAGTTGTCAAGCTCAAGACCCATGTCTGTATTTAACAAGGACTCGTAACCTTCACGTCCACCCCAGAATACATAGTTTTCAGAACCTAACTCTACAGCAGTTTCCAAACCTTTTTTCACTTGTGCTGCTGCATAAGCAAATACGTCAGCGTTAGAAGTAGTTGCTGCACCATGAACAAAACGAGGGTTAGAGAACATGTTTGCAGTGTTCCATAGCAATTTCACGCCTGTTTGTTTCATGCCTTCTTTTAATTTACCAACGATAACATCCAAGTTTTCGTTTGTTTCTTTTAAGCTGCTGCCTTCTGGTGCGATATCACGATCATGGAAGCAGTAGTATGGAGCGCCCAATTTTTCTAGGAATTCGAAGTTAACCTCTACGCGAGTTTTAGCTAAGTCAAGACCACTTACAGTTTCCCAAGGACGAACCATTACACTTTTACCAAAAGGATCGCTACCATCCATTGTCAATGTATGCCAATATGCAACCGCAAAACGAAGGTGTTCCTTCATTGTTTTACCATTTACAACTTCATTTTCATTGTAATGCTTAAATGCTAACGGATTTTTGGAGCCTGCACCTTCAAATTGAATCTTGCTTACGTTCTTGAAATAACTCACAATAGAGTCCTCCCTATTTATTATTTGGGTTTAGGTAAGCCCTTTCATAGTTGTTCTATGGAAGTATGTTGTTATTTAACAACACACCAATTACTTACCCTCTAACAACTTCATCGTAACACGCGGAACTTAGTTTGTAAAGTGAATAAACTAAGTTTTAAAAAATATATTATTGTGCACTTTTGCAATAGCAATCCGGCATAAAAGATGTAATTTCAGCATAGGTTTGTGGGCAAGTTGTGGGCAAATTTAGTGAGTAATTGTAATTGATAGTTCGTCATTCATAGATTTTATGTCTAAATTCTCATTTTAACCCAAAAAATTCATGGTACTTTCCTCCTAATACTGGTAGTATAACCAAATACATATTTTGGAGGTGCTTCAACATTGAAGAAAATTTTATTTATTTGTTTTGCTAGTATGCTTGTGTTAACAACGGGTTGTGGAAATTCTAAAGAATCGTCTGCAAATACTCCATCATCAAATCAGGAGTCCACCAGTTCTAGCAATAGCAATAACGACAGCGACAGCAACAACAATACTGAAGGCAAAGGTATGGAGGATTATGATCCTAACTCGCCTGCGCGAATTCAAAGAGATCTACTCATTATGTCAAATGCAAGAAATATTCTAGTGAGAGACATTGCGAATAATGGATTTACGGAAATTCAAGCGTATTTACAGCAAGGAACAGGGAACTATGGCAAAGAGATAGATATCGATACTGTCATTCAAAATATAGAAAAAGCAATTGAAAATAGAGCAGAGTATGATCAAAAAATAACTGAATTAGGTCCTAAATTTGATAAAGCAGCAGAATTGTGGGCAAAGGTTTCTGAGGAAACAGATAAACTACTTAAAGTAGCAAAGGATAACCCCATCAAACCACTAGACACTGATTCCAAATTTGACATCACTGCTTTTAAAGCAGTTGCAGAGGAATTTAACGATGAGTTCAAAGCGATTTATGAAGAGGTTAAGGATTTAGAGGTAAAGTAAGGGGATATTTTAGTAACAATATTTAGTAGGGAACTAGAAAAGCTGGCCGGAAAATGTAAGGTTTTCCGTTCAGCTTTTTTGTATTTGTTACTGTTGGAAGCAGTAGCAAGTGAAGGTATAGGTTTATCTCCTTTAATCAAGCACTTCTGGTTCTTCATTGAGATGATTCATCATTCAGAGTTTTTACATTACTTTCCTCGTCACGTTGAAGGGCTAACAAGGCTTCTCCTACAGATTGATCTAAGAATAACAGAATTTGCTCAGATTGCTGTGGAAAATAACCAAGTACTATGGATATCACGTTTATAAGCTCTTCTGCGGGTTGTGTTAAGTCAATTTGAACATCGATTTTTTTAATTATTGCCAAGGTGACCCACTCCTTCTCATAGAATTAAAAAAGAGCCTGCTTCAATGCAGACCCCTATGGTATAATTTAGCTTGTACAACACACCTTGAGTGGGTGCGGTCTCCTCCAGAAAGGAGGTGTACCGTATGAACTTCTCTTTTTCAGATGTCATTATGTTTGCAGCATTTATTATTACGCTCTTAACATACATCGAAAGAAAAAAGAAGTGACCCACTCTAAGGTTCTCTGATATGCTCCCAACATAGTA
>NZ_JBCMOR010000001.1:0-344941 GCF_050461185.1 Paenibacillus turicensis | reverse complement strand
CAATGCTATTCCCGTTAGCATCGGTGACGGTTGTTGTTTCCTGCCATTGTAGCGTAAAGGTTTTATTGACCGTAACCTCAAAGATACATTTCCCTGTCATCTGTACAAATTTATTCTGATATAAGTAATTTTTAGCGAATACATTGCCGTACAGGGATTCGGATGTGGGGATGCCTTGAAGGACGTTAAATTGCTCTGATCCGCGTTGGTCTGCTAAAATCACTGCACTTACATTGGGATCTAAATCTTTTCCACTCACTTCTTGTCCGCGTTCCTCTGTGCACTTGGGGTCTTTTGGCGTATCACCTTTGCCTTTTGTTGTATACACCCTTATCCGATCAGGATAGCGATAACTTTGGGCTCTGATGGTGTACATATAGGATGAGTTGTATACCATCAAGTATTTCCCTGGTTCATAATAACCCTTTGACTTATAATGCTGGGAGAAATAAATCTCAGCATGCCCAAGTGATGTAACCTTTAAATCCTTTTCCCAGGTATTTTGATAAGTTTGTCCATCTATCATAATATTTCCATAATAAGGAAAATGTATATTATTTCTTTCGTACTCTACCTCTACTCTTTTAGGATTATCTGTAGCAGCACCTGCATTTAATTGGTTTAAAAGTGTTGGATTCTCATCTATCCACTCTTCAAAAAACTTACCCACATCTTTATACCGCTCATTATAATAAGACTTTTGTCGAACAAATTTCGCCAAATGAGTAAAATAAGTCCCTGGATATGCATCAATACCGGAATTCATTTTAGTTGGTGTTACTCTTTTACTTTTATCTTCTTCCATCCAATTTGATGTATACCACATCACCCATTTTTTACCAACTAATTTAAATGCAATGTATGCTCCCGAAGGAGATTTATTATCCTTTGATATGACTGGAACCTTTTCAGGCTTTAAGGGTACATTTGCTTTAAATGTTTGAGAGTTTACTATCTGTGTTTGGACCACTTCATTACCTTTAAGAAACTCAATCTTTGTAATTTTATTCCCTATACCTGCATCTTCATTGACTATTGCTTTTAAATTTGGAAATCGAGTAAATATAGAGTCATATGCGTCTGTTTTGTATGTTATTTCTGGTTTATATTTGTATATCTTAGAAAGAGGTCCCTTATAGTTTTCCAGTCTAAATTTATTCTCTTCAGGTAAATATTCCCTACGAATATCGCCATTTACCTCATAATCCTTTATTTTCTTTACTGGATGAGCAACTTCTACAGCTTCTTGGTTAGCTCCAACTGCTTTTACTAGGGTGGAGTTCCATATGGGTAGAGAAGTTACCAATAAAGCAAAGACTAGTACTATGTTTAGCCATGATCTACTTTCCATGCTTTCCTCCTTATAACGGGTGGCACTACACTATAATTAATTTCTCTTATACTTTGGACCGTCTAGCTCTAGCACTGTAGCTTCTTGGTACAAATAACCTGCATTAGCTGGAGCCATAATATCAATTTTTAATTTGCGATTTTGAATCCAACCTGTTTTTGGTATAATTATTGCTGGTATATCATTATATTTTTTATACCAAAGTCTTGCAGTTTTATTTAATGTCCCTGAAAAAAACTTATCCAAATCGGGTGAATCAACACCATACATGACATAAGAAGGTCCGTTATATTCAGAATGGTACTTCTCTTTATTTTTATTAAAGATTTCACTTGTCTTAAAGTAGAGCACATAGCTTTTTTTCCATTTGTTTACTGAGTTTTTTTCTTCAGGTACACCTCCAATAATCCCCGAATTATTAAACCATTTCAATTCATTCACTGGTGGCAACAGCTTCAAATTAGGATCATTTTGATCTTCTAAATCGATGGCAATGACAGCGTCCAAAGCCCCTTTATATAGACCATCTCTTGACGTCATTGTCATTTTATCTTGCTGCCACATTTCCTCAATCGTCTTCCCCTTATAATCCTCTTCCTTCGTCACCATAATCTCAGGCATCACCGTAAATATATTTGTCCCATGCCAGGCTAACTCTGCACTCCCTACTGCATATTTATCTACAGGCAACTTCTCGCCATTTTTCACAGCTAAAATACGCTCGATAATCGTTACCGATTGCGCACGGGTGGTTGTCTTTGTTTCGCCAAGCTCCCCTTTACCAAGCCCTGTAACTAAGCCTGCTTTGGTTGCTAAATACATCCATTTACTATCCTCTTTTGCTTCTTCTCCAAGTCCTGCACGTACAGCAATGCGTGCCATTTCCTTACGGGTGATAACTTTATTCCAACCTAGATCACTATCTGAAAAGTCACTACTCACATATAACTTGTTTTCTTTTGCTACTTTTACAAAAGGCTCATACCATGTAGATGCTCCCTCTGTTTCAACAGGTAGCTTCATAGCCGTAACCACCATCTTCATAAATTCATCTCGTTTAATCGCTTGCTCAGGCTTAAATACACCACCTGGGTAGCCACTTACATAACCTTTTTCAATCGCAGCTGTAATGCTTTTTTTCGCCCAATGTGTATCCTTCACATCTGAAAAGGAAGTCACTTGCTGAGTCGTTACGTCAGACATTTGGCTACTACTTTCCTGATTTACGTTATCTTTTTCCCCACTCTTCTCTCGACTAGTACGATCCTTGTCTGTCAGTTCTCCATTATTGCTGCTCTTCTCCACCGAGGTATCTATATCTGTTTTAGTTTCTGTACCATTATTCTCCACCGTTGTTGTTGACATCACTGACGTACCGGCCTTCTCACTATCTAGCGCTTTCACTTCATTCCCATTACCCCAAAGCGCCCCTCCACTTGCAGCTACCAACGCCATCGCTAAAATAATACTGATCGCCTTTTTATTCATTGCCATTCTCCTTTGCTGTTCCTTTTTTAATATTTAAAAATACAATAATGATTAAAATCTTTTGAAAAAATTAAATAACTTTAAGATTGCTTAAATCAAATCTCTTTCCTTTTCGCTCCCAAAACTATGTATATTGCTATACTGAGATGTTCTTTCTACTATAGTTTTATTATTACCACTGCCTATCCTCACTCCTTTTACCTAGGACAAATTCCCTTCATCCAACCATAATGTTCCACTAAAATAGACTATTCTATCTATTGGACCTATTCGACAAAAAAACCCTTTTAACCTCCTTCATTCAGGATAATATGAAAAATATAGGAATATCTAAACATTAAAAAAAACACCAGCACCTATGTAGTATCTAATTGCCATTTTTAATGACACTAGTTAGATCCAATGTGTATGGTGTGCTTCATCAACAAACTGGAAAATCAGGAGATTCTTTTGAATTTAATCAAAAATAATTACCATTGCCAATGCTATAAAAAGGAATTAATCTGATTCCCAATTCCCTTCATTCATTTCATGATCATACGTAAAAACTGTGCATCTTTAAAAATTAATAAATTGTTAGCTTCTTCTTTTTATTTGTTATCTCAATCTGAAATAATATAAAGTAACTGTTATTGAGATATTGTTTTTTTTCATTTAAAGCTGTTATCATCCAAGGAAAGTTACACAAAGATCAGATCAGGAGGCTTTCTAATGATTCCTTACAATAATGAAGAGCAACATGAACACGATAAGGTATTTTTAAGCTTTATACAGGACTTTCTAGCACAATTATCCGTAAAAAAATTAAATGAGGCATACCTGATGCTTGACGATGCTTCTAACTATAGTAATGCTTGGAGCAAGCAGGATTTAGAACTTTTTCTACAGCTGAATATGGAGGATGAACCTTACTTAACGATTGACAATCCAAATGAGGTTACGCTTCCTTCCAACCATCGGTTTGATGTGTACGAATATAATGATGGGAGTGGGTACGGAGCTGAATATGATCTGACAAGTAATGGTGAATTAAATGATTTTACGATTATGTTTGATTTTATAAAAGGTAATGAGGGGTATTTAGTATATTTAACGGACATTCATGTACTTTAGACACATCAAAAAAAGGACGGCAAGTACCCACTTATCATTTAAGTAAATGGATAACTGTCGTCTGCAACTTGCTGAACTCTATACTCGCTAAATGCTAACGTTGATAATCTACCATACCTATCTTTAACGGCTGTGGATTAGCAAGCACCCATTTGACCGCTAAATGGCATAACAAAGCGGGTTCATCGTCACCTTGTCCAGATTGTAGCTCTGCTACTGCTTGAGCAGCTGATACTAAATCCTGCCCGCTTAAAGGTGTCCCTATCTCTAAATAATTAAGCAAAGCTTTTAGCATCTTTTTATACTCTTTGTCCCAGTTGATGCCACCGTTATTCATAATTTCATTGGAGACTCGACCCGTAATTCGAATGATCTCTCCTTGAATCGTATCTGCATGCCCACTTCCCGGAACAAGGTATTCCCACAATTCATGGTGTTGCTGCTGCCATGTCTCACTGTGCACTGCAATTGGCGACACTCCATCATGCTTATTAATTTTTCCAACTGGGATTACACCAAACATTTCATACAACTCATTTAGCGCTTCATCTGTTTCTTGTAAATAATCTTTATTAAAATGATCTCGATGGAATTCAAAACGTTCTCCGATTGCCATAACTGACTCCTGCATAGGCTTAGTAATTGGTGTATTAGCGCCTAGAAATACCTGTGCAACCTTAACCATATTTACAATATCGATATTAGAACAGCGTGCTAATGCACTTTCTAGTGGCGTGTAATTCATTCCATTTTTGATTGTAATATCTGCACCTAAGTTAATGAGCTGTTGAGTTGGTTCTGCCTTAAAGTAACCTGCAGCGATATGTAGAGGGGTATCCCCCCATCTGCTAGTAGCATTAATATCTGCCCCAAGCTCAACAAGCAAAGCAATATCTTCTCCACGTCCTACCTTAGCATGAAGTGCTGTTTTGCCATACGTATCCCGATGGTTGATATCTGCTCCTTGTTCAACAAGCCACTTTACAAGCTCATCTGGAATATGACGTAAAAATAGTGCGCTCTCCTTATTAGAGCCATCATAGGCATCTAACTCACATTTTTCATAAACTGCCTTTAACGTCTCTATATTAGCGGTTTCTAGCAACTCGGAGAAATCTTTGGGTAATGTTTTTCTCTTTTTAGCCATAGGTGCTCCTTCCATACAAATATTCAGTTTAATTTGCTCTTTTATTTTACTAATATTAATATCGAGTGTCTAATTGTCTTAATTTTGTTATATTTTTTGTGATCCTACGCACAGCGTATTTTTTTTAGATCAAGCAAACTATGAAATATAAATTAGATTGTGAAAAAATGCACAATAGTTAAACAGTAATGCTTTGAGGCTATGCACTTAGGAACCACATGGGAACCAATTAGAGAAAATGTTTTTTAGCTGTCCAACTACGGAGGGGATATCATGTTTACACAAAATTTAGAAGCAATTACGGATGCAGCAGTAAAGAAAAAAGAGATGATGAAGGCGAGTTTTTCCCGATATTTTGTATTGGCGATGCTTGCAGGGGCTTATGTAGGACTTGGTATCATTCTTATTTTTAGCGTTGGGGCTCCTTTAGCTGCCGTTAAATCACCATTACAACCGATGGTTATGGGAATGTCCTTTGGTCTAGCACTCACATTAGTTATTTTTGCAGGCTCAGAGCTATTTACAGGCAACAACATGTTTTTTACCGCAAGCACATTAGCTCGAAAAACGACTGTAGGCGATATGCTTACGAATTGGACCGTCGTATTTTTTGCCAATCTAGCTGGAGCATGTGTGCTTTCCCTCCTTGTGGTAGGCTCAGGATTGTTTAGCGCCGCTGGTGCAGAGCATCTCATTTATGCCGCTACAGCTAAAAAGATGAGTGCCCCGATTATGGAGTTGTTTTTCCGCGGAATTTTGTGTAACTGGCTTGTCTGCCTTGCAATCTGGATGAGCAATCGTACCAAAGAGGATATCGCTAAGCTTGTTCTTATCTGGTGGTGCCTATATGCGTTTATCGCGAGTGGTTACGAGCATAGTGTTGCAAACATGACCTTATTGAGCTTGGCACTGATGTTGCCAAAACATCCAGAAACAATCACATTTGCTGGTTGGCTACACAATATGATTCCTGTTACATTAGGTAATATCGTGGGCGGATCTATGTTTGTAGGTATGACCTATTGGTTTATTTCCCCGATTCGTAAAAAGACAGATAACTTAGTTGAGAAAAAAAGTGCTTTATAAATTGTAAGTGTAAGTTTAATATACTAAAGCTGAATATACTAAGTTAAGGAGCTAAGACGACCTCTTAGCTTCTTTTTGTTCCAACTTCTTTTTCCCAACCGTTATATCGTTCACTTAAACTATTAGCTTAATTGTAAACATCCATGTATTTGGTACAAAGAAAGCACGGACTATTTAGTCTACTGCTATTGCCTATTTCTATTGCTGTTTGTACACAAAATGCTTTATTTCAGAGCTGTAAGCCTGTAACAATTCTTTTGTATCCAACGGATAGAGTTCTATGTCCGCAATTTGATCTAGTGAGATCCAAGAAAACTCCAGCTTAGCCTGCTCATTTCCCCATTCATCAATCGCAAAAAAACTATGATCCAGTGGTATTTTTGATTCATCTTTAAGAGAAACATCGAAAAATAAACAAATTTGGTGACAGGGCTTGCCTCCCCAAGAAAAAAAGTTCTCACCTACCCATCTCAATCCGTTCACAGTAATATTCGCATTTATCTCTTCCAAAAATTCTCGTATAAGAGTTTGCTCATTAGTTTCACCAAAGCTGACATGTCCGCCAGGAAAGGAGTACCCCGAATCATTAATAGGTCTTTGCAGTAGTATTTTCCCATTATGAATCAGAATACCCGCAACTCTGTAGCTAAAAATATAATCTTCTGTCTTAAAAAGGATATCTGTCATTACGTCTTGTCCTCCTTTATATATAGAAAACAAAAACATTGAATTAATTACAATATAATAATAGGCTCTATTAATAAATCGGTACTTGACAGCAAATAGAGGGTGGTAGCTACGATCCAGAGCGTTCTTGCGATTGTGTTAAGAATGAGCCTAATAATATTAAAATAATATTTAAACTTACTATTCTATTATATTCTTCAATAAAGAATAGGAAAGCTGTATGCCATCCTCCATGCCCTGCTTGTAGAGCTGTTCTTGAATTAACGACTGCCTATAATGATGCTGATCTTCCCATGCTCTGAATTCAGGGGTTTGTACAATATTTTTATTTTCAAACATGTCATAAAACATTCTACGCTCTTCCCGCCGTATCTCTCGTAATTTGGACTCATTCTCAATTGTGGCCGTGACTTCATCTAACCTGTTTAGTATTGCTTGACTTAGCCATAACGGCAATTGCATTGCTTGTCCCCTTCCTACACCTTTAATCTATGTTCTCCTGCTTGCATTTTTTCTTTTATAAAGCTTCAAAAGTAATTCATCTACACGCTGACTTTGTGCTTGAAGCTCTTTGTTATGGCATAGTGGAATATTTTGCTCAAATGATCTTTTACCAAGCTCATTCAACTTGCTTCGTTCCTTCTCCAAATCGCTAAGCAGATCAGACATGAATATCCCTCACTTTTTTAGCACATAGATATCTAAGTGATTTTAATTTAATGCGAATATCGGTTTATTTCATTTTAATCCGATATTCGCATTAAAACAACTAAAAGATCACTTACAATTTGGGTAAAATTGTGGGGTGCTACTTATGAGACATAGAAAAGAGCCAATTGGCAACAAAAATATTATAGGTAAGCGTGTAACTAAAATTCGGAAAGCTCAAGGAATGAAACAAAAAGAATTTTTGGCTCGTTTGCAGACACTTGGTCTGGATATTAGTCCAACGAGTCTGTCTAGATTAGAGGGACAAGATCGACTTGTCCAAGATTATGAGGTTGTCATTATTGCGAAGGCACTTGATATTTCAGTGAATACTTTGCTGGGAGAAAAAGTATAAATTCTCCTTTTTCTATATCTCCAGTAATGCTCAAAATTCTTCATTATATTCCACACGTAAAACAATAGTTCCTCATAGATAAATTACTTAATAAATTTTTACCTATAGTATATTTAAGAATCATTAGAGGAGGCAGAAATTCCCCAATGTACTTACTGAAAAGTAAGCTAACAGAGATCTGGATACACTTCCCTATTATAATCCCAACAAAAAAAGGACTTTAATGAAGTCCTTTTTTGTTGGGATTATAATAGTATTTTGAAGTATATTTTAAATATTAAATAGTCTATGCTCCTTGGGGAAGTCCTGTATCTATTTCATCATGTAGCTTCTCTGGGTCAATTATTGAAAGAAAACTGGATCGGTATTCTTTTAATTTCTGTAATGTTTCATTAGTATATTTGTAGTAGTTATGGCTACTTGACAAGCATTTAACTTCATCCATGCAGAATATAGATTTTAATTAAGGTTCTTCGAGTTATATACCACATATGGTGGGTAAACTCAATTTCAAGAAAAAAAAACACAATATGTTGTGTTTTTCTCTTGACACCCACAACAAAATAACCTATACTGAAATTGTTGCGAGATCAGTAGGCTTAGTGGGGTTACAGAATAGACTTATTTTCTTTAGGATATTATTAAATGCGCCAACATTTAATAATAAAGTGTATTACTATTTATTATGCTAATGATCACATCTTATCAAAAATAGATAGCAAAATGCAATGTTAAATTATGTAAAATAATTTGGATCCTAGCTAAAAAAATGTACTACATACACTGAAAATAATATACTATTTGTTTCCTTACTAGGCTAATCAGCTGAAGTAAGGAGAGGTAAAAATGAGTAAACTTTACTGTTCTTTCCCGAAAAGTACGCATGTGTGTACACACATACGTACTGCACATTGGGTCAGAGGACACTTTAGACACGGTTACTGGATCCCAGCTCATATTCGCAGTGGTTCAATAGTATCTGAACATTGTCGATCATAGTCAAAGAGCAAGGAGAGGCATACCACCTATCCTTGCTTTTTACTTGTTAATTATAACTTCTTTAATTCATTTAATTTCTTGAGTACATAAACCAGATCCTGACTTTATACGAACAATATTCTTAGACTCATATAAGAATCTAAGTTGAACAATAAACTTAAACACTTCATGATTCTGGAATATAGTAACACTTAGACTTACCTTTCCCAACGGTAGGAATGGACGTTGACCCTACAGAAAAAATAGCCTGTATTCCTCACTAATCAATTTAATATTCTCACTTCCCCATCTCTTTCATAACCTCTATCGAATCAATCTCCCAACTCCAATTAGAGTAGACTAGTGAAAATAAAAGACTCCCTGAATATATATTTGTAGGATTATGATCTGAATCATAAGTAAAAATTTCGAAATTAGCTAAGATTTGAGCAGTTTTCATAGTACGATTTACCGTTTTAACATCAATCGTTGGCTCCGGTAAGTTATTTTGCTTGTTATAAAGTAGAAAATTTTTGACAATTTCATCATTTATTAATTTTGGATTAGCATCATAACCCTGATGAATATAGTTTTTCACGACGGTAACAGGAGCATGATACAGAGAAAAACCAACTACAGTGATTAAAATAATAACTAAAATAACGATAAGCATTACTGTTTTCTTAAAAGTTCTCATTTAGGTTCTCCTCTCATGTATATTTTAACTTTACTGCTCAATATGGGTATAATAGCAACATAACTTGAGATTTTAATTTTAACATACAGGAGATGATAATTATGAGAATTGGCGTCGTTTCAGATACACATATATTTCGTGCAGGCAAAAAACTACCTCAGCAGCTGATTGAGGAATTTAGTAAGGTTGATCTAATTTTACATTTGGGAGATTGGGTCGTGATGGACGTATATGATCAATTAGCTCAGTTAGCCCCTGTAGATGGAATTGCGGGTAATAATGATGGGTATGAAATCATTGAACGGTTTGGCGAAAAAAAGTTGTTAACCTTGGAGGGAAAGCGGGTTGGATTAATCCACGGACATACCCCTTATTCTCGTAAAGGAACCGATGGAAATGCATTACTCGCCTTTGAAGGAGAAAAAGTAGATATAATTTTATTTGGTCATTCACATCAACCCTTGATGCGGAATGAAAATGGTATTCTATTGTTTAACCCAGGTTCACCAACGGATAAGCGCCGTGAGAAAAAATATTCATTTGGGCTACTTGATATTACTGAGACTGGTATCAACGCCCAACACATTTTTTTCAGTTAACTTAGTTTATATATAAAATGTGACATTTATAGTCGCCTCCAACTTAACTATTAGGAGGTTCCTATCCTCCTACCGTAGTGCATTGCCCTCCTATTGAAATAGCATGGAATATCATACACTTTCTTTAGATTACTCTTGTTAAATTCCATGCTTCTTTCCTTAAAACCATTACTAATTTACTATATTTACAAAAATTGGTCTTTATGCTATGTTTAGATTGGAATCGCTTCCATGAATCAACAAAAGTGAAACTATTTTCATATTTTAATGAAAAGGAGTTTTGACGATGAAGAATTGGTTCAAGAAAGCAAGTGCAATGATGTTAGCAGTGACTCTTGTATTTGGCGTTGTTGGCTTTAGTTCACCCCCTTCCGCGCATGCAGACACCCCCTTATTTAAGCTAGAAGCAGAAGACGCTCAGCTTACTCCAGACCTTAAAGTCACCACAGATATTTATGGAGTACCTAAGCCTGGCTTTACTGGAACTGGGTTTGTGTGGATGCAAAGCTCAGGTACGATCACGTTTGATGTCACTGTGCCTGAAACAGGGATGTATACGATCTCCACTTCCTTTATGCAAGAGTTAAGCAAGGAAGGCCGACTCCAATATTTAAATATTAACGGCAAATCAAAAGGCTCTTACATGCTCCCCTACACTACATCATGGACTAACTTTAATTTTGGCTACCATAAGCTCAATAAAGGAATAAACACCATTCAAGTCAAAGCGGGCTGGGGCTTTGCGTACTTTGATAACTTTACAGTCGATGTCGCAAATCTTGATCCGCTCAACGTAGAGCCTATTTTATCTGACAAGCAAGCAACACCTGCAACACAACGACTGATGGACTACTTAACAGAAGTGTATGGTAAAAATATGCTTTCGGGACAGCAGGAAATATACGGTAGCGGAAATGATGGTAATTATGAGCTTGAATTTGACTGGATTTATAATTTAAGTGGCAAGTATCCTGCAATCCGTGGCTTTGATCTTATGAACTATAACCCGCTTTATGGGTGGGATGATGGCACAACAGAGCGTATGATCGATTGGGTTAAAAACCGCGGTGGGATTGCAACGGCTTCTTGGCATATTAATGTACCAAGGAACTTTACAACCTATAAGCTTGGGGACCCTGTAGACTGGAAGGAAGCCACTTATAAGCCTACAGAAACAAACTTTAATACGAAAAATGCTGTGATCCCAGGCACAAAGGAATATCAATATGTGCAAATGACGATCAGCGACCTCGCAGAGCAGCTGCAAATTTTGCAGGAAAACAACGTCCCTGTTATCTTCCGTCCTTATCATGAAGCAGAAGGCAACGGTGGATTAAATGGTGAAGGTGCATGGTTCTGGTGGGCATCAGGTGGTGCTGAGGTGTACAAGGATTTGTGGAATATGCTTTATAAGGAGCTAACCGAAACCTATGGCTTGCACAACTTAATTTGGACCTATAACAGTTATGTGTATAGCACCTCTCCTGCATGGTACCCTGGTGATGATAAAGTGGATATTGTAGGCTTTGATAAATATAATACGATCTACAACAGAGATGATGGCTTATCGGGTGTGCCAAATGAAGATGCGATTAGCTCGATTTTTTATCAGCTTGTTGATTTGACTAAAGGAACTAAAATGGTAGCAATGACGGAAAACGATACCGTTCCAAGCCTACAAAACTTGCTGGATGAAAAAGCAGCTTGGTTATACTTCTGCCCTTGGTATGGTGAATTCCTGATGGATGAAGCTTATAACTTTAAAGCTACTTTAAAAGAACTGTATCAAAGCGACTATGTCATTACATTAGATGAGTTACCTGACTTAAATGCTGAAAACCCTCAAACAAGTGCAACCATTTCACCAAAAAGCATTGAATTTGATAAATATGCGACCAATCCAGAGGATCAAGTCGTCACGATCAACTTTAACGGCAATACCTTGAATGGACTCAAGCTTGGCAACCAAGCATTAACCGAAAATACAGATTATACTGTGGACCAAAACACAGTGTTACTCAAAAAAGAGTTTTTGAATGGACTTTCTGTTGGTGAGCATTCCATTATTTTTGACTTTAACCAAGGTAATGATCCTGCGCTTAAAGTTAAGGTGACAGATAGTTCACCAAGCGCAACAATCTCACCACAAAAGGTCACCTTTGACAAAGGGGCAACCGATCCACAGGATGTTGTCATTAGCCTCTCTCTAAACGGACATGAATTAATTAACCTTACGAATGGAACTTTACCGCTAGTAGCAGGCCAAGACTATGTAGCTAATGAGAGTTCTGTTACATTAAGTAAGGATTATGTTGCCTCATTGCCTGTTGGGGAGCATAACATTACGTTCCAATTTAATGGCGGAACACCTGCAATCTTGACCATCACTGTGACTGACAGTAACATTCCAATTCCGAGTGGAGAATTAGATGTACAATTTTATAATGGGGATACTGGTAGCTCTACCTCTGGAATCTCACCTAAATTTAAGCTAGTGAATACGGGAGATGAGCCAATTCAGCTTAAGGATGTCAAGCTTCGTTATTATTACACGATTGACGGAGAGCAAGCACAAAACTTCTGGACAGATTGGGCTACGATTGGTAATGAAAATGTAACTAGCACATTTGTTAAATTGGAAACGCCGGTAACAGGGGCAGATTATTATGTAGAAGTTGGCTTTACGAGCGCCGCTGGGGTACTCCAGCCTGGACAAAGTGCAGAAGTTCATAGCAGATTCTCTAAGGCAAACTGGTCTGCTTACGATCAAACCAACGATTACTCATTTAAAGCAACAGGCAATCAATTTGCGAGTTACGACAAAGTAACTGGATATCTTAATGGTCAATTAATTTCCGGCTTGGAGCCATAAACTAAAGTAAGGTTACGCGCAACAATAGGCAAAAAGGGAGAACCACATTATGTTGGCTCTCCCTTTTCTATGTTTATCTAGCGATTTTACTCCCACTCAAAAGCGCCTGTATAAAGCTGATAATATATTCCTTTTTCACTAATCAACTGCGTATGATCGCCCCGTTCCTTAATCTGTCCATGCTCCATCACCATAATGGCATTAGAATTTCTAACCGTAGATAGACGATGGGCGATGACAAATACTGTCCTTCCCTCCATCAAATTATCCATTCCTAATTGAACTAACGCTTCTGTTCGAGTATCAATGGAAGAGGTGGCTTCATCCAAAATCATGACTGGCGGATTTGCAATCGCCGCTCTAGCAATCGCCAGCAATTGACTTTGTCCTTGGGAAAGTCCGTTTCCACTTCCGTCTAATTTCGTCTGATACCCCTCTGGCAAACGTTCAATAAAGCTCGCAGCATAAGATAACTTCGCCGCTTCCTTCACTTCCTCGTCACTGGCATCGAGACGGCCATACCGAATATTATCTGCCACCGTTCCAGAAAAGAGATGCGTATCCTGCAAAACAATTCCTAATGAACGGCGCAAATCCGCCTTTTTAATAGCCTTAATATTGATTCCATCATAAATAATTTCACCTTCGGTAATATCATAAAAGCGATTCAGTAGATTAGCGACGGTGGTTTTACCAGCCCCAGTAGCCCCTACAAAAGCAAGCTTTTGTCCAGACTTAGCATATAACGTAATGTCATGAAGCACTTGCTTCTTTCCATCATAAGAAAAGGACACTTGCTTTAGCTCCACTTTTCCCATTAAAGGCACGAGAGAGCCATCTTCCAGCTTCCATGACCACCCACGACCATTTTCTTCTTTTTGAAGTGTGACACGCCCCTCATCCTCTTCAGGATTTTCATCCATCATATTAAAAATACGCTGTGCCCCTGCTAATGCCACCACAAACATATTTACCTGTGAGGATATTTCGGCAATCGGCATCGTGAAGTTTCGAGATAAGCTTAGAAAGGCTGCAATGCTTCCTAACGTCAATCCTTTATCCCAGCCAGAGATCGAGAGCGCGCCCCCAACAATCGCCACAAGCACATAAATTAAGGTCGCAATATTAGCATTGACTGGCATCAAGATGTTGGAATATTTATTGGCTGTAGCAGAGCTTTCAAACAATTCATCATTTAATTTTGCAAATTGTTCAATCGTTTTATTTTCTCGGCTAAATACTTGAACCACCTTTTGACCATGGATCATTTCCTCAATATAACCATCTACGACACCAATCGATTCCTGCTGCTTGAAAAAGTGTTCGGTTGCTTTTGTGCCAAATTTTTTGGTAACCCATAACATAAGTCCTGCACCTAATAATACAACGATCGTTAATGGGATATCTAAATATAGCATTGTGCCAAGCACCACTAGAACAGTAATAAAGGTGGATAGCAGTTGGGGGAGTCCGTCCGTTAACATCATGTTAAGTGTATCCACATCATTTGTATAATGGCTCATAATATCGCCATGTGCCTTGCGGTCAAAGTACTTAATAGGGAGCTTTTGCATATGCGCAAACAAATGATCACGAATTTTTTTCATAATCTGTTGGGAAATTGTAATCATGAGCCTTTTAGCCGCAAACGTACTTATTACACCCGCCGCATAAATCAAGGCAAGGATCGTTAACGCTTGGAACAAAGCATTAAACATTGGATTTTGATCCCCAAGTAATGGCACAATGAAGTCATCAATAAGCAGCCTTAAAAAGGTTGCGGAGGCGACGGAGACTGCGCCACTGATTAATACAAACACTAGCACGAGACAAGACTTAAATTTATAAAATTTAAAATAGGATAAGAGTCGCTTCATCGTCTTCATATAGCTTATGTTCTCTGCTTCCATAGTTTCAGCTTTTGTATTCTCCAGCTTCTTGTTACTCGACATGCTCCTCACCTCCTTTTATTTGTGTATAATAAGCCTCTTGGTAAATTTCATTTCTGCCCAGTAGCTCCTCATGTGTACCGATATCAACCATTTTCCCTTCATCTAATAAAATAATTTGATCTGCGTCCTCTACGGAAGCGAGTCGCTGTGCAATAATGATTTTTGTCGTATCAGGAATACTTTCCTTGAATACTTTACGAATCATCGCATCTGTTCGCGTATCAACAGCACTAGTGGAATCATCTAAAATAAGAATTTTTGGTCGTTTTAGTAATGCTCTTGCAATACAAAGCCGTTGCTTCTGACCTCCAGAAACATTGCTTCCTCCTTGTGCTAAATGTGTATCATACCCATTCGAAAAAGTCGAAATAAAATCGTGTGCTTGAGCAGCCTTACATGCTTCAATCAATTCTTCATCTGTAGCCAACTCGTTGCCCCAACGAAGGTTTTCCTTAATCGAGCCCTCAAACAAAATATTTTTTTGCAACACCATCGCAACTTGACTTCGGAGCACACCAAGATCATAGTTCTTCACATTAATACCGCTAACAAGCACTTCTCCTTCGCTTGCATCATAGAGACGTGGGATTAACTGCACCAGTGTAGATTTTGCACTACCTGCGCCTCCAATAATCCCGATCGTTTGACCAGACTTAATGTTAATATTAATATTGGATAACGCATATTTGTCTGCTTTACTTGAATAGCGAAAGGACACGTTACGAAATTGTACATCCCCTGTTGTAAGCTGTGTTACTGGTGAAGCAGGACTTGTAATCTCAGGTTGCTCCTTTAATAAATCATTAATCCGTCCCGCAGAAGCTCGGGCAATCGCAATAAAAATAACGACGATCCCGAGTGTCATCAAGCTCATCAAAATTTGCATGGAGTAGGCGAACACACTCGTAAGCTCACCCGTTGTCATTGTTCCACCTACAACTAGCTTTGCGCCAATCCAAGAAATTAAGAGCATCACACCGTAAAGGATGACATTCATTAAAGGCAATTCATAAGACAAGATGCGTTCTGCTTTTGACATGAGTGTAAATATTTTTTGAGATACAGCTTTAAATTTTGAAATTTCATGCTCTTCTCGTACATAGGATTTCACTACGCGAATTCCCCGTACGTTTTCCTGTACCACTTTATTTAAATCATCATAACCATCAAAGGCACGTTCGAAGACAGGGAAGGAATATTTCATAATCAACAAAATACCAATCGCTAGAATTGGAATGACAACTAGAAACCAGCCCGCAATTGTAGGGCTAATTCGGTAAGTCATGATCGTTGCAAAAATCATCATCACAGGACTACGAAATGCAATGCGGATAATCATTAGAAAAGCATTTTGCACATGCGAAATATCTGTTGTTAAGCGTGTCACAATACCCGACGTTGAAAATTTGTCCATATTGGAAAAGGATAATTGCTGGACATGACGAAACAGATCATAACGTAGGTTTTTCCCAAAGCCCGACATGGCAATTGCCGAATATTTTCCCGCAAGGGCACCAAATAAAAGTGATACCAGTGCAAATAAAACAAGAATCAAACCGTATTTAACGATCATATTCATATTTCCACCTGTAATCCCTTGGTCGATTAGGTCTGCCATCAGTAAGGGTATAATAACCTCCATTGCAACCTCACCAAGTAAAAATAAAGGGGTCAGCCATGTATCCTTCTTATATTCTCTCAAACTTTGCAGCAATTTTTTAAGCATCATTTTCTCTCTCCTTTTAATAGTCCACACGATAGTCAACACTTTTTATCTACTGCTGCCTATATCACATCTGTTATGGATAAATGGTATTATAAACTGTATAGTAACTATACAGTCAATTTTATTTTTTTCTTTTAGGAGGTTAACTTCAGTCATGCATCAGAATGACCTATTATCCATAAGTGCATTTTCTAAAATGGTAGAAATACCACGCAAAACACTCATTTACTATGATCAAATTGGGTTATTTAAGCCTGCATGGGTAGCAGACAATGGCTACCGTTACTACCACCGCAGCCAACTAGATACCATTGGTGTCATTTCTATTTTTAAGGAGCTTGGCATGTCGTTGGATGAGATTCAAGCTCATTTAGGCAAACGCACACCCGCCAGTACACTTGAACTTTTACATAAACAAGAGAAACTGATCCAATTGCAAATTGCAAAGCTAGAACGAGCGCAGCAAATGATCAGTAAGCGCGCTGGGAACATTGAGCATTCGCTGAAGGTCAATATTAATGAGATGAATATTATTTGGCAAAACAAAACACCTATACTTTTGAGCATCCGTATGGACACGAACAAACAACAATTTCCAGAAGAGCTATGGAAGGATTTTCAATTCCGTCTCCATAAAGAAAACGCACCGATTGGATATCCAAATGGAGTTATTATTCCGCAGGAGAGCTTACTTAAGAAAGACGGGGATAAGATTTCCTATACGTATTGCTATATGGAGACCCATTTTCACAAGCAAGCATATATGCCAAAGGGATATTATTTAGTTTCCTATAGCAGAGCAGACTATGGAGATACAGATAAAATTTTTCCGCAAATTTTTGATCATATTGAAAAAAATAATTACGTCATCATTGGGGATGCTTACGAGGAATATTTGCTGGATGAGATCTCGATCCAAAATCCAAATGAATATTTGGTCAAAGTGATGGTGCATATCGAAGACCCAGTAAATGATAAAAACACTTGACACCGACTGGAGCCTGGTAGCTACGATACAGAGAGTTCTTACGATTGTTGTTAAAATCAACTTCCTTTTTATTGAATAATTGCTGGTGGAATTTGATTTTAGAGACAACCTTCAGAATCTCTCTGTCTCCTCGCTAGTTTGGGTTAACGTCAAGTACTGGTTTCAAGATTGAGCCCTTTTATTTTTTCACATTTATTTTTTCATCATAATAGGTAGTGTGATGTGTAATGTGAATAATTCCTCATTATTAACAACACTTAGCGTTCCATTAAGCTGCTGTATCATTTTTTGACAGCTAACCAAGCCAATTTCGTTACTATCATTTTTCTTATCCACCTGTTTAACGGCATTTTGCACAAGTAGGTGGAACATTGACTGTTCCATGTAATAGCTAATTTTTATAGGCTGTGACGGATTTGCATATTTTTGAATGTTGGAAAATATGTTGTCAAACACACGACGAATAGAAACCAGATTGACTTCAAGCCAACCTTCCTCAGGTTTTGTATCCATCTCAAATTTAAAATCCATATTACTTAATACAAATAGCTGCTCCTCGATGAGTTGATCCATCAATGCACATGCCTCATACGTTTCAAACTCGATTTCCTCTTCCTCAGAGTTAGAAGCAACGGTAAAGTATTCGAACAGCTTATCCGTTAGTGCTTTAATCTGATACGCCTTTTCTCTACTATTATGGATATATTGTACTAGGTCCTCCTGTGTCTTATATTTATTAAGCTGAATAATGTCCATGTAACCTAACAAAATAGTAAGCGGCGTACGCAAATCATGGGAAATCGTCGTAATTAATTCTCGATTGGCTTGCCTTATATTCTCTTCACTACCCAGTCGTTCCCTAAACGATTGCCGCATCTCATCTACACTTTGAGCTAACGAAGATAACTCATCATTGCCTAAAACGGTAATGGAATAATCTAAATTGCCACCCTCCAGTATTTTGATCTCGCGCTCCAGCACACCGATATAGGATGTTTTTTTGTTAATGAGAAACAGAAATGAAACGACAAATAAAATACCTGCCATAGAGAGGCAAAAAAGAAGGATGAGGTTGGAATACTGATATTCATAATAACCAACCAAATAAACCTCTGCATCCTGATCCGCAAACGTTATTGTCATAATTGGGATTTTTGATGGGATGATTTGCGTTAGAAGCTGTTCATTCATGGCAGGCGCAGGCTCTGTGTTGTTTGATGAATAAACTAGCTTTTTATCTGCAAAAAGATATAAATTTAAATATCTCTCCTTATTGATCCATGCCGATAATCGCTCATGATCTTTGGTTGAAATTTGCTCATTTTTAACAAAGGTGTTAAAGCGGTCTATTGCATCTTGTTGTCTTTTTTCAACAAAGGTGGATTTACTCAAATAATTATTAATTATACTTTCTCCAACTGCTTCTAAAACAAAAAATGATACGATAAAAACAAGTAGGGAAAACAATAAAGCAAACACTAATTTTATTTTCAGCTTTTTTCCGATGAGTAACTTATTCAATTTTATACCCCTTCCCCCAAACCGTTTTTACATATTTAGGGTTTTGCGGGTCATCCTCCAACTTTCCTCTTAAATTTCGAATATGCACCATGACGGTATTATTGCAGGTATAAAAATAAGGTTGTCCCCACACACTTTCATAAATATTTTCTGCTGAAAATACCTTTCTTCTTTTTTTAGCTAATAAGAGCAATATGTTAAATTCAATCTCTGTGAGTGCAATTTCCTTTCCACCTACAGTTACCGTTTTCGCATCTTGCTCCACAATGAGATCCTTAATAATAATTTTATCAAATTCCTCTACCTTCTCTTTTCCACGATAAACATAATATCTACGTAACAATGCTTTGACTCTAGCGACAAGTTCGGTATAGGAAAAAGGCTTAGACAAAAAATCATCACTACCAGACGAAAAAGCGAGTTGTTTATCTGAATCTTGTGTTTTAGCTGTTAAAAATAAAATAGGTGCGCTCGTTTTTTCACGAATTTCTACACATGCCTTTAGACCAGATTTATTAGGCATCATAATATCTAAAATGATAAGATCAATTTCTTCATTAACTTTATCTATCGCATCTTGACCATCCACTGCCTCAATGACGATATAGTTTTCACTTTCTAATAATATTTTAACGATTTCTCTAATTTCACTATTATCATCAGCAATTAAAATTTGCTTGCCCATACGATCCCTCCGTTCATGTCCAGTATAATGTTTGGTCATGATGTCCACCAGTCTATACAATAAACTTAAGAATTCTTCAGAATTAATGTAGATAACTCTTAATGAAATCAACTTATACTTAAAATATAATCACCGTCATGTAAGGAGCAGTGCGATGCGACATTTATCAAAAAATAATATTTTTAAAATAGTTTTGCTGATATTAACAGCAGTTTCAATCGTCATATTTATTTATTATTCGCCTGAAATTTTAAAAATACTATCCTCCATGGATAATTTTAGAGAATATATTCGTTCTACAGGAAGCTGGGGACCGATTATGTTTATTCTCTTTCAAGTTCTTCAGATTGTAATTGCACCTATTCCAGGAGAAGTCGTCCAAATTGCAGGGGGTTACATTTATGGTATTGGTCTTGGGACGTTATATAATACGATAGGTATGGTGTTAGGTTCAGCGATGGCATTTTATTTTACTCGTTTTATTGGTCGCTCTTACATTGAAAAGTTACTACAAAAGAAAGATTACAAGTGGATGGCACTCATAAACGACGAAAAGAAATTTTCCGTGTTTTTATTTATCTTTTTCGTTATTCCTGGGTTACCAAAGGACTTTCTCGTATACGTGGCTGCTTTAACGTCGATAGGTTCCTTGCGTTTCTTCATCATTCTGCTTGTCGCACGTTTACCATGGATTATCGGCTCAGTTGCCGTTGGCTCCACGATTCATTTAGAACAATACGGATCAGCGATCATTATTTCTGTCATCTCTGTGGTCGCTTTCATCTTCGGTTATATTTATAAGGATAAGTTAGTCCAAATTTTTTCAAAAACAGAAAATGAGACGGGAAAATAGATCTATACAAGGCACTTTTACGCAGGCTTACCGGGGTAAGTCAAGGAAAAGTAACGAAGTAGGGGCGAAAAGGCGTTAACAGATGACCTTGAATGACTGTTCAGACACGACCTAGTAAAGGAGAATATCACCTATGCTTAAATTTGAAACAAATCGTTTAATATTAAGAAACTTTGCTACAGAAGATGCACAAGGATTGTTAGAATATACGGAAAACCCTAGAGTAAACTGCTTCTTAATTGATAAAAATTCATCCTTTGAGGAAGCATTGCTGAAGGTTAAAAAAAGAAGTTGGGATGACACTTATATCGCAGTTGCTTTAAAGGAAAGTAATCAACTTATTGGCGAGTTATTTTTGATGAAGGAGGATCCTGATACTTATAGTGTTGGATGGCATTTTAATGAGAAATACGAAGGAAAAGGATATGCAACTGAAAGTGCTCAAGCACTTTTAAGGTATCTCTTTATGGAGAAAGACGCAAGAAGAGTGTATGCCTATGTTGAGGATGATAACTTACGGTCACAAAAGCTGCTCGAAAAGTTAGGCATGCGTAAGGAAGGTTGCTTTATTGAATATATTTCATTTACTAAAAATGAAGATGGCACACCAAAATATGAAAATACATTTCAATATGCCATCTTAAAGAGGGAATGGCTTGAGCTCACTTCAAACCTTCAATAAATTATTGATTTTACAACTTCATCACGATTTACCTTCTTAAAAACCTACTAAAGGATGGAGATTTGCCATTAATCAGTAGATGCGCTAACAACCCTGCAACAAGTCCCCAAAATGCACCACCAACACCAAGCAAGGTCACATTTGCTGCTGTTGCTAAAAACGTAATTAATGCGGTCTCACGACCCTTTGGTTCTATCAAAGCATTAGCAAGGCTCCCACCAATCGTACCAATTAGAGCGAGTCCTGCTAATGTTGCAATAAATGTAGCAGGAAGAATTAGAAATAAAGCAGCTAACGTTACACCAAAAATGCCCACAGTAATATAAAAAACTCCGCAAGCAATTCCTGCAATATAGCGTTTTGATGCATCCTCATGTGCATCCTTCCCTGTACAAATCGCCGCTGTAATCGCAGCTACATTAAATGCGTGTGAACCAAAAGGTGCTGTAATTAGAGAACCCAGGCCTGTTGCAATTAAAATTGGATTTGCACTCGTTTTGAAACCGTCATTCCGCAAGACAAGCATACCCGGCATGTATTGCCCAGTTAATGTAATAATAAATAATGGCAGTGCAACTCCTAATATAGCATGTAACGAAAACTGTGGAACGACAAACACGGGTGATGCAATGGTTAAAGTAATGGCACTGAAATCTGCCTTACCTGTACTCATTAAATAAATCATTCCGATGACTAAAATACCTACAATCGCATAGCGGGACGTAAATCTCCTTAATAAAATATAAGAAGCAAACAATATAACGACAAGGATCGGATCTATCTTTGCACCTTCAAATGCAGAAATACCAAACTGCAACAAAATTCCAGCTAGTAATCCTGAAGCAATCCCAGAAGGTATAAGCTGAACAAAACGTTCAAACATCCCCGTTAAACCTAAAATAATGAATCCTACTGCGGAAATCATGTAAGCGCCAATAGCTTCTGGATAAGGGGTGACAGCCAACGCTGACACTAGAAATGCAACACCTGGTGTAGACCACGCCGTAATAATTGGTTCCCGATATCGATAGCTTAGCCATATCCCAGTTATACCGACCCCAATGGAAATCGACCAAATCCATGATGTAGTCATTTCAGGACTTAAACCCGCAACTTTTGCCGCCTGAAATACAAGAATAAAGGTTCCTCCATAATTAACAATCACCGATATTAAAGCCGCAATCGTGGGTGATATTAAATCACGCCCACGTAGTAAAGGAGATGTATGTTTTCTCATCGTTCTCCTACCTCCTCTTCCTCTCTCTCTTTTTTTTCATTCCTTCAATATTCATTTTGTAAGTGAATGAAAAACTCTTGCTAGTATATCAACATTTGGACTGTTTATATCTATCCAAAGTACATAAAAATGATCAATCCAAAAATATCGTAATAAAATTGTAAGACTTAGCTTAGACAATCGTAAGCTCTGTTATTTAATCTAACCATGAAAGAAAACCAATATTGGAGGCTGAATAAAATGATGAAAAGAAAAACTAGTAAAACATTATTGATGACAGCGGTATTAATCCTTTCACTTACATTTTCTGGATTAACCAGTGCCGCAGGAATGAAAACGATGAAAAAGAACGGCATGGAGCTACTTAATTTAAGACAGACATCAGAAATGTATGGCTATAGCGTACAGTGGAACAGTAAAGAAAGATCCGTCACTTTAGTTTACAAAGGTAAGATGGATGGAATGATGAAAGATGACAACATGAGTATGAAAGACGATACGATGATGAAGGACGATATGGGCAAGAAAGGCGACATGATGATGAAGGATGATATGGACAAGAAAGACGACATGATGATGAAGGATGACATGGACAAGAAAGACGATAAGATGATGAAGGATGACATGAAGCCGACGGGCCAAAATATTAAACTTTGGATCGGGTCAAAAAAGGTAGTCATAAATGGGAAGCAAATCAAATTAGATACTGCCCCTACGATTTCTAAGGGTAGCACTTATGTAACTATAAAATTGGTTAATCAATATATGAAGCCTACAGCTTCAATGAAATAGAAGTAAACAAACTGCGCAGCAGCATCAGCCCATGGTATGATGAAGTCAAATTTATTTTTCTCAATTATGGGGTGATTCAGTGTGAATGAAACAATATTAGTCGCTGATGACGATGCAAATATTACGGATGTTTGTCGCAGGTATTTGGAACGAGAAGGTTATTTAGTTATTACTGCTAAAGACGGCTTAGAAGCCATCGAGTTATGGCACAGTCAAAGTCCAAGCTTGATCGTATTAGACCTGATGATGCCGGGTAAAAGTGGTTGGGAGGTTTGTAGTGAGATTCGGCAAACTGAAGATATCCCGATTGTAATGTTGACCGCCCGTGGTGAAGAGCAGGATCGTCTGATGGGACTGACGATGGGTGCAGATGATTACTTGACCAAACCCTTTAGTCCTAGGGAACTCGTGTTACGTGTACAGGCAATCTTACGCCGAATGCGCTATGTAAATTCCTCGCCAACTACGGCATCTGAACATACCATTAAATATGAAGGACTTACTATCGACGTTGGGAAGCGCAAAGTAGAGATAAATGGATATGAAATCGAATTAACTGTCACAGAGTTTGAAATGCTATATCTACTAGCAAGTCATCCAGGCCAAGTGTTTTCTAGAACACAGATATTGAGTAAAATATGGGATTTTAGCTATGAGGGAGATACAACGACAGTGACTGTGCATATTCGGAGATTACGGGAAAAGATTGAACCCACTCCTTCTGAGCCAAAGTATATTAAAACAGTCTGGGGTATAGGCTATAAGTTTGCAGGTGATGGTAACTCATGAAGCTACGTACTTACTTATTATTATCGAGCCTGTCAGGGATTGGTGTCTTATTAATTTGTTTATTTGTTAGCTATAATAAAATGTTTCTTTCTATTGAGCAATTGTATTGGTTGTCTAGTGTAACCGTTGGGGTGGGTGTCCTCTCTTTCATCCTTCAATATTTGATGACAAAGCCTTTAGAGAAATCGATACAGCAAATTACAGAGCAAACAATCCAAATTGCCGAAGGGGACTTCGATACCAAAGTCCCCTTAATCGGCCCCCAAGAGTTTAAGCTTCTCGCAGCACAATTTAACACGATGAGCACAAAATTAGAGGAAAGCTTCAACAATTTACATCACTCTGAATCTGCAAGACGGGAGTTAATTGCAAACGTCTCCCACGATTTGCGGACACCGCTAGCCTCCATCCAATCCTTTGTAGAAGCTTTAGAGGATGATGTAATTAAAGACAAGGATACCTTTGAGCGTTACCTCAAAACGATTCGATTAGAAACAAAGCGATTAGCAGGACTTATTCAGGACTTATTTGAATTATCGAGTTTAGAAGCAAAAGGCGATGTGTTCGAGCCTATTCCATATCATGCAGATGAGTTGTTACTCAGTACGCTGGAAGGCTTCTCTTTCCATCTCGCTGAGAAAAAGCTTGATGTTGAAATTGATTTACCACATAAATTACCTGCTGCACTGATGATGCCTGCACAAATTAAGCGAGTATTATCTAATTTACTACAAAATGCAATTCAGTACTCTCCAGTTGAAGGGAAAATCGTTTTATCCGCTACAGAGAAGGGTAAATTTTTATTAATTTCAGTTAAAGATGAAGGAGAAGGCATCGAAGAAACAGAAACCTCACGTATATTTGAACGTTTTTATCGAATTGATAAAGCACGTAGCAAAAATAATGGTGGCGCAGGACTTGGTCTTGCCATTGCAGAGTCTATTGTTGAGCTGCATGGTGGTGAAATTGGGGTGAACAGCACTATAGGAAACGGCAGTTGCTTCTGGTTCACACTTCCGATTTATTTCAGTCGCTGATCCTTAGCGTTGACTAAGCATTTAGTTAGGTGGTGATTGATTTGACTATTGATTTTGTATTTCTGTTTGGTGTGTTTGGAGCAGGGGTACTTTCTTTTTTCTCCCCTTGCATTTTGCCGTTACTACCAGTGTATGTATCCTATTTGTCGGGAAATATCGTTAATGAGGGTAGCAATATAAATCATGACTCGGTTACGATTCGAGCTGGATTTTTTGTAAGAACCTTGTTGTTTGTGCTTGGATTGTCCGTCGTATTTATTATACTTGGCTTTGGTTCTGGTGTACTTGGAAATTTGATCTCAAGCTCCAAGTTTATTGCATTTTGCGGAGCTATCGTTATCTTATTTGGGATTTACCAAACAGGATGGATTAAGTTTCCTTGGTTAGAGCGAGAACGTAAGCTATCTAGTAACCATGCTAACAAAGGAAGTTATGTTGGCGCATTCCTGCTCGGCTTGACATTTAGTTTTGGATGGACGCCATGTATCGGACCTATATTAGCCGCTGTACTTGGTATTGCCGCGGGGGAGGGCTCCCCTACTTATGGAGGATTACTGATGCTCCTTTATACGTTGGGTTTAGCAATTCCTTTTTTGATCATGTCACTATTTTCACAATTTTTTATTAAACGGGTGCGTCGTTTGTATAAATACATGGGTGTAATCAAAGTAGGCTCAGGCCTTATGCTTATTGTGATGGGCGTCTTGCTGATGACCGATCGGCTTAATATGATTGTAAGCTGGTTTCAATAATGATGGAAAAAATTAGGGGGACACAAGATGAAACGTACATGGAAATGGCTTGGTTATGTGCTTATTATAGGTAGCTTATTATCCATCTTAACCGCCTGTGGCACCAAACAATCCTCACAAAGCACGAATATGGGGGCACAAGCTACTATGAACAAAGGGGAAGCCGCTCCACAGTTTGTATTAAATGATCTCAAGGGCAACTCCTTTCAGCTAAAGGAGGCTCAAGGTAAAAAAGTATATGTGAAATATTGGGCTTCTTGGTGTTCGATTTGCCTTGCGGGTCTTGAAGACCTCAATACATTAGCAGGACAGGAAAAGGATTTTCAAATTGTAACGATCGTGACGCCTAACTACAAAGGGGAGAAATCTGCTAAAGAGTTTACTGAATGGTTTAACAGGCAGCCGTACAGTAACTTAACTGTCCTGTTAGATGAGGATGGAGAATGGGCTAAGCAGTTTGGACTCAGAGCTTACCCAAGTTCATTTTATATTGGATCAGACGGTATTTTGGCTAAATCACAACCAGGTCATGCCGACAATGAGCAAATTGTTAAGACTTTAAACGGAATGAAGTGAGGAAGGAGTAACGATATGAAGTTGATGAAAAGTAGTGTGTTAGGTTTATGCCTCATTACAATGATTATCGTTTTATCTGCTTGCGGTAGTAAAGCTGAGAGCAAAACTGCTACTGCCCCCTCGCCTCAAAAACCGATAGTAACCGTCAATGAGGATGAATTAAAAGAGGTGTATTTAGCAGGTGGCTGTTTTTGGGGAGTAGAAGCGTATATGGCACGAATTCACGGGGTTCAAGATGTCACCTCTGGTTATGCCAATGGAGAAGGTGAGCAGCCTACCTATGAGGATGTGATCCGAGGTGACCGTGGCTTTGCGGAAACTGTCCATGTAAAATACGATCCAAAACAAGTAAATCTACAGAAATTGCTTGAATATTATTTCAGAGTGGTTGATCCTACTAGTCTAAATAAGCAAGGAAATGATCAAGGTATTCAATACCGATCAGGGATCTATTATACGTCTGAGGAAGATGCTAAAATTATTCAACAGGCCGTAGCTGAAGAGCAAAAGAAATATGACAAACCGATCGTAACGGAAGTGGGGCCGCTACAAAACTATTATTTAGCTGAGGAATATCATCAGGATTATTTAGAAAAAAATCCAAACGGCTATTGCCATATTGATTTAAGTATTTTGGATAAACAAGAAATTGTAATTGATCCTGCAATGTACCCACGTCCAACAAACGAAGTCTTAAAGGAACGTTTAACCGATGCCCAGTATGCTGTCGCTGTAAATAATGATACGGAGCGCGCCTTTAGTAATGAATATTGGGACAATTATGAACCAGGCTTGTATGTCGATATTACAACGGGTGAGCCTTTGTTTTCTAGTGTAGATAAATATGATTCGGGATGTGGCTGGCCAAGTTTTACGAAGCCAATTGCACCTGAGGTAGTCACGTATAAAACGGATACAAGCTTCGGGATGGAGCGTACAGAAGTTAGGAGTCGAGCAGGTGACATCCATCTTGGTCATGTGTTTGACGATGGACCTGCCGATCGTGGAGGTAAACGTTATTGTATCAACAGTGCCTCCATTAAATTTATTCCACTAGATAAGATGAGAGAAGAGAATTATGGATATTTATTGCCACTGATGGAATCGAAATAGTATAAAGGAAGTGTTCTAGTAGATGAATTTACATCTAAATTGGATTACGCTTAGGGTACACGATCTTGAGTCTTCATTACAGTTTTATAATCAAGTATTAGGACTTCCTATTGAACGTAGATTCGAGAGCAGAGGAAAGCAAATCGCGATGTTAAGTATGGATGGGAAACCGAAGCTAGAGCTTATTCAAGGAAGTGAGCAAGTGATGAAGCCAGAGTGTGGGATTTCCCTTGGCTTTGAGGTTGAGTCATTAGATAAGGCTATGATTTACTTAGAAACCAAAGGTATCCCAGTAGCTCGCGGCCCCATTGCACCTAATCCCAATTTAAGTTTCTTTTATATACTTGACCCAGACGGCTTTGAGGTACAGTTAGCGGAACATAATAACAAATAATAATTAGCCAAGACCTTAACAGGATACTTTAACTATAATCATTATTTACCTTTAACTGGATATTTCTGCATAGTATGATAACACTATAATTCAGTTATAGGAGGCCCTAATGGCTAAAACAAAACGTGGTAAAGGCTTATGGAACACAACGTCAAGAGGAAGAGGAACTTGTCCAATCTGCCTCTCCACTCGGATCAAGTTGCTTTATTCTGCGACCAATTCGGAAGGTAAAACAGTAACAGTGTGTAAAAGATGTAGTTCAGCAACTGCAAAAAGTGCTGATCATGCTGTAGACACAGCGAATTTAGGATTTCGTAGGAAGCTACGGAGAGAACTAAATCAACTAAAGCAAAATGTGTAAAAAAGTTATACATTAAACGAGGGTACTCCTAATCAGGAAGTAACCTCGTTTAGCTGCCATATAACCTAAACCTCTTTAGAGCACTCCTTATGCCATACAGTCAATTGCTCAGCCTTACGTCTTGGACGAGATTTGGGTATATTCTCCGCATCATAATATCCCATATGGAGAGTTCCCGCGATCTTCTCACCTGGCTTAACACCAATCGCTTCATGAAAACGTGGGTCTTCATTATATTCATTCGTCTTCCACACGATACCAATCCCTCGATTCCATGCCAAAAGCTGAAGATTCTGAATAAAAGCTGCACATGCAAGTAATGCTTCTTCAGCTTCTTTAGGACGGGACTCCGCCTTAACAACTACAATTAAATGTGCCGCCGCATTCTCACAATAATCCCGCGTTGCACTCTCACCATATTTTTCTAGCTCCTCAGTAGTGTAGGTTGTTAGTACTGCTTGTGCAAAGGCATGTCTGCCTTCCTCGGAAAAAAGAATAAAACGCCATGGCTCTTTGGCAGAGTGATACGGGGCCCATACAGCATCATTTAGTAATTCATACATTATTGACTCAGGAATGCTTTGCCCCTTATATCTCCTAATGGAACGTCTTTCCCGAATAACACGACTCAATTCATCGTACATCATCTCGATCTCCATCTTGTTTATTTATTTTTTATTTTTTCGCCATCTTATTTATCTTATTTACTTTTTTCAAATTCACTTATAATTTGATCGATCGCATACACATTTGCTACAGGTGAAAAGCCAAAGTTAAACCATTCATTATCTCCAACAAGATACACGTGTCCATTTTTGACTGCCTTCAGACTTTTCCAAAGTGAATTGTCTGCCATTGCTTCGTATGCTTTGCTCGCCTGCTCCCCATCTCCACCACGATCCACTTGAATAATAAAATGATCTGGATTGTATTTTGGAAGCATCTCCAAAGACACTTCTACACCCGCCTCATCTTTCGGAAAAGCATCTACTGTCTTTAAGCCAAGTTCCTCATGAATGACCTTTCCTCTGCCTGATAGCGGTCCTGAAATAACACTACCTTTAGGCGTTATTCGCATATAAATGACTGTTTCGTCGCCAATTAAAGTATGCAGACGTTCCTTCGCTTCCTTTATTTTCTGGTCATAGTTCTGAATGACTTGCTCGGCTTTATCCGAGACGTTAAGTACCTTTGCAATTTCGCGTAGCTCATCTCGCCACTCCTCCTGACTTTTCAGCAAAACAGTAGGTGCGATTTGTGTAAGCTGGTCATAATGAGCTTCATCTCGCCAATCAGAGGCAATGATAAGATCAGGAGCCGCAGCCAGCACTTTTTCAAAATTAGGACCCGTACCATTTCCCAACTTAATCACATCTTTAAAGGCACCTTGAAAATAGGATGCAAATTGTTCATGATAATTCTCAGCCGCAACTGGAACTATACCTAGTGCATATAAATAATCAGGATATGTGACCGTAGTAGCTATAATCCGCTGAGGATGTGCAGGGATTGAGACTTGCCCTTTAACACTTTCTACAACCCTTTGCTTGTCCGTAGCTGATGTTTGCTCTTTTCCTTCTGTACTACAAGCTGTAGTTATTAGTAATAACAATATAGATGCTAATAAAGCAACCTTGCTTCCCATTCGTTTCATTTACATAATCCTCCATGTCATTTGCTGATGATAAGTCGATAATAAGTTGATAATAATTATCATTATCATAATAAACGAATACATGCCCACAGTGTATGGAGAAATAGGAACGATAAGTTGGAGTTTTGAGAATGAGCTACACATGATTTATGTTCTTCTTAGACTCCAGACAAGAAATAAGCTCTTGGATAGCAAGACATGTTGCTAGTGGAGAAAAGGAAAAGTTGTACCAATGCATTCCACCTACTGGGTAAATTGATTTTCCTTTAAATAATTTCTCATTATTAGCTTGGTTACCTCTTGCCCATTGTACATACATTTTCTGTGCGTTGTGAGATGGCTGATCGAGATGAAGAATGATATGATCTGCATCGAATTTAAAAGATGATTCCTTTGCTAATGTATAGCCTAATTGCTCATTGTGTAATGCAGGCATTGTCTGGAGTCCTAGCTCCTCATGAAGCATTTTTCCTCTGCTTGATTGTCTTCCATAAATAACTGCCTCATTTTTTGTTACCCGTAAATATGCCACAGACTCATTTTGTAAAATCTCACGCAATCGTACTCTGGCAATTTCAATCTGATATTCATAATTTTGGATTACATGCTTAGCCTCTTTTTTCTTTCCCAGCACTTCTGCAATATCACACAGTTCCTCACGCCAATTGTCTCTTTCAGGGAGTAGAACGGTTGTCGCAATACTAGAAAGTGTTTCGTAATTTTGTTGATCTTTCCACATTGGGGCTAAAATAAGATCAGGTTTAACGCTACGAATTGTGTCATAATCTAGCTCTCTCGTGCAGGGCAAACGTGAAATATTTGAAAATGGTTCTTTAAGGTACTCTGGAAAATCATCATTTCCCACAGGAGCAGCTATCGGTGTAACGCCGATCGAATACAAAAGCTCTGGATAGGTAACGGAAATGCCTAAATGGCGCCGATTCATAATATAATGCCGAGGAGAAGCACCTACAGATTGTTTAAACCTTCTACTAAAATAATGTTCATCCTGAAAACCAACCTCGCGTGCAATATCGTAAAGACGATTGCCTGCGATATGCATCAGTTCCTTGGCTCGATTGATACGCAGTTCTGTCAAATATTCTGTTGGACTTTGTCCAGTCATTTCCTTGAACAACGTATTATACCAACGGCGACTCATGTTAGCCATCTGTGCTAATTGTTCAATATTAGAAACTTCTCGGTAATGTTGCTGTAGGTACTGAATTGTTCGCTCCACTGCTAACTTTGCATTTTTCTCCCCTACCCTATTTCCCATGTGCTCAACTATAAAATAAATCAGATTTTGAAAACGAAAATGATTTTGGATCTGTAGCCATTCATCCTCTTCATCCCAGTACTGTAGCAATTCTTGCATTTTTTTCTCAAGCATATGAGTAGGTAAATTTTCCATGAGGCCATCATGGAGCCATTCATTTTGATTAAGCGGCCTTACGGTTGTAACGTTATCGTTTTCTTCCTTAGCATCCGATCCATCTATATAATTTATGGAAAATGATAGCTTAAAATAGACAAGTGGTTCATCACTCTTCTGAGCAAAAACCATTGGGATTTCAGGGCGTATATAGATGCATGCCCCCCTATGGAGCTTTATACTTTCATTCTCTATTTTTAAGTTGCCTTGACCTCCAGTGATTAGTAATAACGTATGTAACAGCGGTTTTTGATGCACTGTTAAATCAAGAGTTGAATTACACAACTGAATATTATTCATAACAAAATGAAAATCACGAAACGGAATTCCAGTTTTTATTTTCTGCTTCATTCTATACCTAGACCTTTCGATTCATTTAGATTTCTACTATTTATTTTAAATGATAATCGTTTTCAATTATAGAGCGTTAATGAATGTGGCAATCATCGCTAAGAAGGCATTTTATGGCGAAGATGCTGAGATGACGCATAATGTGAATTGAGTGGATGTGATTCGGGAAATATGAGGAAGGCGAAACTGATGGAGGATAACGGGGTGCAATTAAAAAATCCAGAAAGCATGAATCCCTTCTAAAGGTGTTCATGCTTTCTGATTTTTTTATACTTTGATGCTTCAATATCTTTTTAATATAATCGATACGTCATAAGCAAATCTTTTAATACAAGATTAATAATATCGTCATATGAAATTATTTCTCCTTAAGAAATATATTCACTGTAAGCTTCTTCAGTCGTCTGCACGTTCTTCATATAGATAATCTTTCCCTCTTCATTTAAACGCATAATATCTATACCTTCTTTGGTAAAAACCGTGCCATCTTTCGCTTGTCCACATACTGCCCAGTTAGTCTTATAGCTACCGTCAGGCTGAAGTACCCATGCATCCCACATATGTTTGATGTCTTTGTTGTACTCATAAATAGTTTTAATAACCACATCGAATCCTGTTCGGCTATTACCGTTTGAAATAACTTCGACATCCTCCGTAAATAAGGATAACAAGTCCTGCATAGCTCGATCGTCAGTGCGAGAAGCATCAAACAAACGGAAATAGTTATTTAACATTGTGATGTTCTTATCCGTGTTTACAGAGTTAGTAGTGTTTCCAGCAGTCGCTGTATTTGTCATTTTTATGACCTCCTGTATTTGCTATACCCTTTGTGAAAGTATAGATTTATCGGTTCGAATAATTTCGAACTATAAAGATATGAAAAGAACTATAACACACTTAATATGAGCAACGCAATACATAGATCGAAATTTTTCGAACATTGAAAGGAGATGTCGAATGTGCTAGTATCTACCTTATGAGAACTTTACCGATACCTACAACTTCAGAGATGAGCCTGACCACGGTGTGTAATGCATTAGGTGATCCGTTACGCATGAAGATTGCGTACTGTCTAGCTAGTTCGGGCGAGATGCACTGCTCCGCTTTTGAAGTCGACCATATTTCTAAATCAACGTTGTCCCACCACGTCAAACTGCTTCGTGAAGCAGGCATTATCCAGCCACGCATCGAAGGGAAACACCACTTTTATTCACTTAGAAAGGATGATCTAAATACCCGTTTCCCAGGCTTAGTTGATTTGATTCTGCAAACTGGAGACCATGATTAAAGACTAAAACCGATCGAAATTTTACGAATGTAAAGTTCCCATCGGTTTTTTTGGTTAGATAAGTTCCCCAAGACCTGAAATTATCCTATACATATCCTTAATGAAAGCCTCATTTATCTAATCATTCACACTGTAATTGATGCAAAATAATTCACAACATAAACGATCGAGAGGTCACACCTATGTCTTTCTTTAAAAAACGAAAGTGGATTTTATGGTTACTTGCTGTTTTTCTTATCGTGGTAGTCCCACTTACAATTTTCATGCAAATAATTATCCATTCCAACGTGCCATCACTTGCAGAAGGAAGTATTGAGCAGCGTTATGCACAACAGGGGAGCTATGATGTACAGATAGAAGAAGTGAAGGGAACGAACACTGAGGATTTATTTAGAATTTATTATCCCGCATTTCAAGTGAGCGAAACCTATCCTATAATTTCTTGGGGAAATGGAACAGATGCAACACCTGATCGGTACAACGAAATTCTTACTCATCTTGCTAGCTGGGGCTTTATTGTGATCGATTCCTATAGCAAAACAACAGGAACAGGTAACGAAATTATGGAGGGAATCGATTATTTGGTAGGTAAAAATCAACAAGTAAACAGTTTGTTTTATCAAAAAGTAAATGTAGATCAAATAGGCGTAGCTGGACATTCTCAAGGCTCAACCGGGGTCATTAATGCACATACCAGCTTTAAAAATGGAGCTTTAATTAAAACGATTGTATCCATTGCTCTACCTGATTTGAAGTATTGTGATCCAGAGGATGTGTACGATACAGCACGGATTCGGGTTCCTTTTCTTATTATGGGCGGTACACGAGATTTTCTAATATCACCACTATCCAGCAATCAAGACGCACTACAACATACTAACGCGAACACACCCGTTATGATGGGAATGGCAAAAGGTGCAGCACATACGGCAATAGAAGGTGATGGTGGCAATCACCGGGGTTACTTGACTGCATGGATGAGGGCTCATCTGCTAAATGATCAAGAAGCTAAGAAGGCATTTTATGGCAAGAATGATGAAGATGCCGAGATGATGCATAATCCGAATTGGCAAGATGTGATGCAGGCGAATATGGTGGAGGATAAAGGTGTGCAATAACAAAAGAAAAAACGGCATTTCTGCCGTTTTTTTACCTAAACTCATCCAACAACGCTCTCGCCCCATCTGTCGACTTAGCATTCATCAAATTATTTCTTAGTTCACTTGCCCCTCGAAACCCACGCACATAAATTTTGAAGAAACGTGCAAGTGCGCTAAAGGATCGTGGAATCTGGGCTGAATAGTGATCATGAAGATCAAGATGCAAACGTAGCAGATCAAGCAACTCCTCACTGCTATGCTCCTTTGGCTCAGTCTCAAACGCAAATGGATTTTGGAAAATACCTCGTCCAATCATAATCCCATCTACCCCATATTGCTCTGCCAGCTTAAGTCCTGTCTGACGGTCAGGGATATCTCCGTTAATCGTTAGCAACGTGTGTGGTGCAATCTCATCACGAAGCTTTTTAATCTCAGGAATCAGTTCCCAATGTGCATCCACCTTACTCATTTCTTCTCTTGTCCGTAAATGAATCGATAGGTTCACAATATCTTGCTGTAAAATATGGGTTAACCAGTCACGCCATTCTTCAACGGCAGTAAAGCCTAGTCTTGTTTTAACACTTACAGGCAATCCTCCCGCTTTAGCGGCTTGGATAATGTCCGCGGCAACCGTAGGTCGGCAAATTAAGCCACTTCCCTTGCCATTTTCGGCGACGTTGACGACAGGACAACCCATATTAATATCGATACCCTTAAAGCCTTCCCTCGCCATCCCAATGCTCATCTCACGAAAAAATTCAGGCTTATCTCCCCAAATATGAGCGACAATCGGCTGTTCATCTTCGGTAAAAGCTAAACGTCCACGCACACTTTTATGGCCCTCTGGATGACAATAGCTTTCCGTATTCGCAAACTCTGTAAATAATATATCGGGTTTGCCTGCTTTACTTACAACATGGCGAAATACAACATCTGTTACATCTTCCATTGGTGCTAATATAAAAAAGGGTCGTGGTAAATCACGCCAAAAATTTTCCTTCAACATTTCAAATCTCCTCTATAGCTACAGGACCGTTGTCCCAAAAATTGTGTTAAATAAGCTTTTATAACTTCTAAAAAATTTAAAATTGACTTAAATAATCTATGACAGTGTAACATTGTTTAATCATTAAGATCAATGCTTCCCGGTATTCCATATAAGCTCAAAAAAGAGCATCCCATTTAAGGGACGCCCACTTTATATACAAATTTGCAAGTTTTGAAAACACTATTAGTTAAACGCTACGCTCATATAGGCTTACACCAAATATTCGACTTCTTGCCCGTTATCATCAATATATTTAATAATAGTACGATTGCTTTGCAAGTTAATCAATAAGGTACACCATAATGTATCCTTTTTCCATGTAAGTATAACCTCATCCTTAGGGCATGGAACAATACTAAACTCTCCATTAAATGCATCGTATTCATTTCTGAAGCGGATCAACTGCATGAGTCTTTGAACGACACTTTTTTGTACCGCAACCTCAACTTCTTCTACAGTAAAGTTATGTCGATTAATTTCACGACCTTCACCTGATTTTTCAACGGCTTCGATATCATTTTCGCCAGCAAGAAGTCCTACATAATAAACCTGTGGTACGCCTGGCACAAAAAATTGAATAGCTCTAGCAGCCAAATAAGCGTCGTCATCATGATTTAAAACCGAATAATAGGAGCAACGAATTTGATGTACATCAAAGCCATCCTCAGACTTATGCTCGTCAGATAAGATCAAGCTAAGATTTGCTCCTCTTTCCAGACATACATCCACTAACTTTCTAGCCTCTTTAGGATCAATGAGCTCATCCATATCTGGCTTCACAGGGATACCGTCATGACAATCCAGCATCGTAAACTGCTTAGCAGGTCTGTTCTCTAAATATTGATAAAGCTTTTCGTTCGATTGCCCGATTAAAGTGTCCAATATCGTGTAGGGCAAAATAAAGTCATAAATCCAAAAGCCATGCTCAGCTAGCTTATATTGAATGGAATAGTGGGAATGAACCTCGGGCAACAGTTCAATACCAAGAGAGCTTGCAAGCTCGTTAATCCAATCTAGGAAATCATAGATTTCAGGTTCTACGAAAAAGCAGCTTGTCCCTAGCTTCTTAATAATATAACCAACTGCATCCAATCTCACAATTTTGACGTTATGCTTACTGAAGTTTTCAAAAAACTGCCTAAAAAGCGCCTTTACCTGCTCTGAATGAATATCTAAATCGATTTGCTCAGACGGATCGGTTTTGCCAAAGGTTGTCCATACCTTCTCTTCTTCACCTGTATTTTCAATCTGGAAGGTAGAATAGGGAAGTGGTCTACGTAAAAACATTTTATTGATGTCCTCATCAACTGGTTGTCCATCCGCCCAAATTTTATCTAACGTAATAAACAGATCGGCATATTCCGATTGTCTGCCCTTTTCCAAAAAATCTTGGAAATACTTAGACTGTCTAGAGATATGATTGACCATTAAATCAACCAACACATCAAAGCTTTCGCCAATGGCACTAACATCCTCCCAGCTTCCAAAAGCAGGGTCGATCTCTAAGTAGGTAAGCGGAGCAAACCCACGATCTCCGGAGGATGGAAAAGGAGGAAGGATATGAATGCCACCTTTAAATATGTCCGAAAAGTGCTTTTTTAATAGTTCATGTAGCGTTTTTAAGTCTCCACCCATAGAGTCAGGATAAGTAATAAGCTGTACTTTATTTTTTACTGCCATGTCACATTTCTCCTCCTGATTAGCGCAGCTCAGTTATTTTTCACTTTTTTCACTTTTTTCACTATAAGCTATATATTTTCTTAATTTCCTCAAGCTCAGGCAAAGCTACGACAGCCCCCATAAACTTCAGTTTATATGCGCTGACTGCAAAACCAAGCATTAAAGCTTCCCTTAAGGTATATCCTTTCACGAACCCTGCATAAAACCCTGACCAAAATGCATCTCCTGCGCCAGTAGTATCGACGATTTTATGTGCAAGTGTTGCAAATTCCACAGTTTCTTTGCCATTAGAGACGATTGCCCCTTCTTTACCTAAGGTCATGATGACCAGTTTGGCACCTAGCGTAAGAAACTTTTCAATTTGATTTAAATTAGTGTCCTTTCCAAACAATCGTTCTGCATCATCTTCGGAAGGCTTTACAATATCAACCTTACCTACGATAGACTTAATATAGGCAAGCCCAGCCTCTCCATTGTCCCACAGCATAGGATGGTAATTAGGATCAAAGCCGACTAGGCAACCATGTTCACTTGCAGTCATCATAACTTTTTCGATCGTATGGCGTGCAGGGCTTTTGGAAATAGGCCAACTGGAGAAGTGAACGATTTTAGAGCTTTTTATTGCTTGGTCAAGCTCGTCAGTATAGCTTAGTTGGTAATCTGCCCCCCTGTAAAAGATCGGGACAGGCGTGTTTATGCTTTTCGTGACCATCACCATACTCGTGGCATATTGTACTTGCTGTATAAGAGAAGGATCGACACCAGCATCCTCAACTTGATTAATCAAAAAGCTCCCCAGCCCATCTTTACCTACAGCCGCAGCAAGTCTAGCATGTATGCCGAGCCTGTTTGTATTCATTGCAATATTCGCTGGTGAACCACCAAAATATTTATGATAAGTGTTAGACTCAAAATTGTCCCCATAGTCATCTGAGATCATATCAATTAAAAGCTCACCGATGGACAACAGATCATTTTCTTTTTTGGAAAAAGTAAAACGCTCGTCAAATGTAAACATCACAACACCTATTTCAATTTATATATTTTTATGCATACCGTAGGTATTTCCGTTGCACTTGCACCTGTACCTTCACTTGTACCTGCTCCTGCTTCCAAGCTTCCGACAAAAACACCACTACGCAGCCAGTCGTATTTTCCATCCGCGACTTCAAAACGGGTTGTCGTCTTAATTAAACTAGAGTGACTAAATTGACTGGTTTGATTGCTTTGACTGGTTGGACTAAGTTGAGGCTCAGATGGCAAAATACCTTCATTTTCAACGGAGATAACAACCCCATCATCAGTTTGAAGCGCATATTTAGCAAATGCATGTGCTGTTTGATCATGACGTGTCGTATTCCAGTCATACCCACCTGATAAAATGCTGCCCTTTATATTAGGCCCAGAAAAAGTCCCACCTGTAATCGGTATCAGCCTTAACAATCCTTTTGGCGTATCCCCTACCTCTTGCGTTTGTCCTAATTCTACTTCGAGCTCAAGCACCAATTCCGCTTCTAGCTTCATACTGTTGCCCACTTCATCGCTTTTTCAATATACTCATTCCAGAATTTCCAATCATGCACCCCTGGCGCTTCAATGTAGGTATGCTCTACACCTTCGTGCTTAAGAAATTCATGATACGCTCTATTTTCCTTCAATAAAAAATCCTCTGTTCCACACGCCATATAGATGTTAGGAATCAATGTTTTTTCAGGATTCTCTGCAGTGTCCTTTTTCAGATTAAGAATTAACGCCTCAGGGTCTTTATCGCTCCCAAGTAGCTCATTTAAGTCGCCAAACACTCTTCGATAATAGTTATAGTCTGCAATAGGGTCTTTGTAATCCTTCGGGATACCTGCGATATTACGTGTGATCAAGGCGGAGGATAAGGCAATAATTTTACTGAAGTGCTGGGAGTACTTTAAGCCATTACGCAATGCCCCAAATCCCCCCATAGATAATCCACCGATAAATGTATCTTCTCTATTTGAAGAAATAGGGAAGGTTTTTCTTGTAAATTGAACTAGCTCATTTCCGATAAATTCAGCGTGAAGCTCCCCTTTATCACTATCATCTAAATAAAAGTTATTTTCTCCGCTTGGCATAAACACAGCGATATTATGAATCAGTGATAATTCCTGAATTTTAGCACCTAATCCCCAATCCATATGGTTGCCTGCATAGCCATGCAATAAATAAAGGGATTTTATAGGCCCCCGCTCTACTGGCTCTTGCCCTGGAATTTCTAGCGTATCCACAGGAACAAACGCAGTAAACGGAACCTGTCTTTTTAATGACTTAGAAAAAAAGTTCACTTGAAAAAATGCCATCAAAATCTACTCCTTTTCTCCATGTTCTAAAGCCCTTTTTAGTGCCTGTATACACTCACTTCTAGCTCGTTTGCTAATATCTACCTCATTGAAGATCGCATCAAAGCCATGAAAACATCCAGGATATAAGTGAAATTCAACGGGTACCCCAGCCTGTGCAAGTCTAGCAACATAATCTAGTGCTTCATCCCTAAAAGGATCAAGCTGACCGATAAACGTATAGGCAGGTGGAAGATTGCCTAAATCTGTAGCTCTGCTTGGCGCTGCATAAGGTGAAACCTCATCTGGTCTAACACTATGATTATCCTGTGCGACCTGATCATGGGTGCCTAAATACATGCTCCATGCAATAATATTACTTTCACGATTCCACGCTAATGGCATATTTTCTTCGTTGATCTCATAACTAGATGGGGTTTCATTACGATCATCTAACATTGGATACAAAGGCATCTGAAAAGCAATCTGCGGTCCCCCACGATCACGAGCCATTAACGCCAACGCGGCTGTTAATCCGCCACCAGCACTTGCACCTGCAATGGCAAGCCTTGCAAGATCAATCTGCAATTCATCGGCATGCTCTGCTGTCCATTTCAGACCAGCATAACAATCCTCAATCGCCGCTGGATAAGGATGTTCGGGTGCAAGACGGTAGTCAATTGATATCACAACACAATGAACCTCATTTACCATGTACTCACAAAATCCGTCATCCCCATCAGGGCTACCTAATACATAACCACCCCCATGAATCCAGTAAACGGCGGGTAAAACTGAAGTGGTTCTGTTCTTGGGCTCATAAATTTTCACCCTTAGCTCAGATTCTGAACCTTGAAAATGACGGATGGTGATATTTACATCAGGTGATCCCTCCAGCTTGGGTGGCTGAAAGCCTCTCATTTTATCTAAATCCTTAGACAGATCAAACCTTGGCGCATTATTCAATATATCTCGTAGTTCAGGTAAGACCCTTTCCTCATATGCCATTCCCCAAAACTCCTTTGCTTACAAGTAAGTAAACGGTTCTTTGCAGTCTATAAAATGAACAGGCACACCATCAAGCATCGGGGCTAACCATTCCGCCATATATTTCATCCCTGCTTCTTCACTACGCTCATGTCCTAATACAAGCATCGCTTTGTTCATACCAAGCGCAGCAGCATCACGTACATATGGAGTTAACGTCCATTCAATGATGTCTCCACAGACCATTACGTCCAAATCCTTCTCCCGCATTAACTTCATCGGCATCTCTTCTGTGCCAAGTCCAAGACTTCCGCCACCCACTAAAATCCCCACTCGTCTACACTTCGTTTCTGGCGATCCAACAATTTGAATGACCTGCATGTCTAGCTTTTCTTTAAAAAAGTTACTTAGCTCCACTAACGACATTTCAGGAATTTCATAACTGTGTGGATATTGTTGCCCTTCAATTAAATAATCCTTCCATCCGATTTCTTTGATCAAGCCATCATAAATTAAGTCTGTAGGTGCTGCATGCATATGATCATGAAAACGCCAAATCGCAATATTGTGATCATCAATCAGCTTTTTTTTCTGTAAATATACTGGATCATCACTAAGCCACTCTGTCGTATCCCGTCCAGTGTAATACGTGGGTTCATGCGTAATAATTAAGTTGGCTCCCTGTTCAATCGCCTGATTAATCACTTCCACTGTTGCCATAAATGTCGTCGCAATTCCAGTCACCTCTGTGTCAGGACTTCCACTCATCAACTGATCGCACGTCTGTTCAAATTTAATGCCACCAAATTGATTTAAAATTTCATCAATCACCTGTTGTACCTTCATTCTATTTCCTCCTAATTAAATGAATTGATTATCCTTTTACCGCACCCACAACGACACCTTTAATAAAATACTTTTGCATGAATGGGAAAATAATGACGATCGGAAGTACACCAATTACGGCTAAAGCCATCCGTACCGCATTACTTGGCAGCTGCACCGCTACAGCACCAATCGCAGAACCCGCCGCCCCAGATTTCAGGTATTGGATATTGTCCATCATTCTTACTAGTAAATTTTGAATTCCATAATATTGTGGTTTAGTAATGTAATACAAGCCGTTAATCCAATCATTCCAGTATGCAATCCCTGTAAAAATACCAATCGTGGCAATCGCAGGTGTAGATAAAGGAAGAATAATTTTGAAAAAGATTTTGAGTTCCTTTGCTCCGTCAATTTGAGCCGACTCTATCAAAGCGCCTGGCACATTATTGCGATAATAGTTTGTCATTAAAAACACGTTAAACGCATTCATTAAATAATTGGGAATCATTAATGCAAAGATCGAATCTTTAATATGGAATACTCTTGTCCACATAATATATGCGGGCGCGATACCGCCACTGAATAGCATCGTAAACAATACAAGGAATGAAATAATTTTTCCATATTTAAAATCACTTCTGGAAAGCGGATAAGCAAGCATCGCTGTGATGAGCACACCTAGCAAGGTTCCAACTGCCGTTACGAGGATGGATACCCCATATGCTTTAAAGATCGTTTTAGATTCTGAGATCAGGTAAGAGTATGCATCCAAGCTTAAAGCTTTTGGAAAAAAACTATACCCATTGGCAATCAATTCATTTTCTTGTGTAAATGAAGCAATAAAAATTAATAAGATGGGGGCGATACTTAAAATAACTAGAATTATAATTGCCACTTCAGCAAAAATCGTAAACCTTTTCTCCCCACGTGTTTGAAGTTCTGTCATCTGCTTTGCCTCCTAAAACAAAGAGTTATCCGAATCTATTTTTCGCACAATCCCGTTCGCTACCATCACTAATACAAATCCGACCAGTGACTGATATAATCCGGAAGCAGCAGCCATACCTGTATCATTCAACTGCATCATCGCCCGATAAACAAAGGTATCGATCGTCTGCGTCGTGTTATACAACGCCCCTGAATTCATAGGCACCTGATAAAAGAGACCAAAATCTGAATTCATAATTCTTCCTACAGCCAGCAAGGTCATAATAATAATGGTTGGCTTTAACAAGGGAAGTGTAATGTCCTTAATTTGTCTAAACTTGCCTGCGCCATCAATTTTTGCTGCTTCGTAAATACTTTTATCCATCCCTGCAATGCTTGCCATGTAGACGATGGAGGAATACCCCGCCGTTTTCCAAATGAAAACCAGCACAATAATGACGGGCCAATATTTTGCTTCTGAATACCATGAGATCTCCGGTAGATTAAAGAAACTAAGAATTGTTTTATTAATTAAACCTGAATCCGAATTTAAAAATGAAAACACGATATATGAGATGACAACGGTCGAAATAACACTAGGAATAATGAGTGCATTTTGATAAAACTTTGATAGAAATTTTTTAGTTAACTCTGTCATTAAAAGTGCAACAATGATTGCACAGATCGTACCAATCACGATAAAAGCTAAATTGTATAAAATCGTATTTCTCGTCATGATCCAAGCATCTTTGGTTTTAAATAAAAACGCAAAGTTATCAAGCCCAATAAAGTCTCCACCAAAAATACCTTTAGCAAAGTTTTGACTTTTAAACGCAATGGCAACGCCTGCCATCGGGATATAGTTATTAATGAGTAAGTAGATCATTCCCGGAATAGTAAGCAGCAGTAACGGCAATGAGCTTTTGGCGCTTTTACGTCTAATTTTTTGTGCCATATCTTTTATCCCTTTCCTGAGGTTAATAAAACCCTTCGCTGTGATAAATGAAGTGAAGATTATATTATCTTCACTTCATTGGACTTGATCTTATTTATTATTTTGTGCAAGCCATGCATCAAGCTGCTTTTGTTTTTCCGCTACGATGCGATCCATACCTGCTTCCTTGAGTGCTCTAATAATGTTTGGAAGCTCTTTGTCAGGATCAAGGCTACCCGTATTTAGTCCAGGTAAATATTGATTAATAATATTCATAACGGAGGAATATTCCGCTTTTAGACTAGAGCTATCGAAGGTGAAGCCAAATGCTTTTGATTTCGCAGATGAACTATTTTCACTCTCCATCAGCTTCATATCCGCGATACTTTGACCTTCCAATGCAAACTGATTAAACATGTTGCCTACAATCCCAGAGCTAAGTTGCGCTGTATAAGGGACAGTATTTGCATCTTTACCTTCAGGGAAGTTCACGTGATCTGCATCAATTTTAGTGTAGTCTTCTCCTTCTAGGCCAAACACGATCAAATTGACAATGTCTTTATCTGAGAACGTTAAATTCATAAACTTCATTGCTGCATCTGGTTTTTCACTGTTTGCAGAGATCGCCCAGCTCACTGCATTCACACTTGTCGTGGATAGATAAGGTTGAGCAAGTCTTACCATATTTACAGGTTTACCTGTCATAGCAGCGATTTGAGCACCTGATTCAAGTCCTGCATAACTTGCAATATAGGAGAAACCACGATCAGATGACATTAGTTCTGTTGCTAAAACGTTGGAGGTAGCTGCATCCTTAGAAATGTAGCCCTTTTTAAACCAATCTCTTGCGATTTTGATTTTTTCTTTAAACTGTTCTGTTTCATAGAAGCTAACCACTTTGGTGCTATCCCCAACTAAAACTGCTGTTGGCTTAAAGATGTCATCCGTCAAATAATCAATGTTATCCATTGTATTCAAAACACCAGATACGCCCTGATTTGCAGGAGCAATCGGAACCATATTTGGATATTTTTCTTTTACCTTAGCAAAAAGCGCATCTAGATCATCAATACTTTTGATGCTGTCTGGAGAAACGCCCAATTCCTTCATAATATCTTCGCGATACACAAGGTTCGGCGCAAGCGCATAACCTTTGTAGGCTGGAATCGCATAAGTTTTACCGTTGGATTGTGTAGACTTCAAGAAATCCTCGCCTACAATCTGCTTTGTTTCTTGCCCATCTTTAGCAAGTAGGTCATCTAGCGGCATCACCATATTTTTTGAGATATATTGGTTCAAATCCCCTAAAGTATGGAAAATATCAAGTTTTTCTCCACTCTGTATCGCAAGATTGACTTGTTGTGCATAATTTGAAATCGCCATCGGCTTTAGTTTTACTTTCACATTAATTTTAGGAATTGTAATGTCATTAATGGCTTTCTCTACCTTACTGGTATCCTCAGGGACTTTATTGAATGTAACAAAGGAATAGACAATCTCATCCGGATTACTTTGCTTTTCGTCTGTGGAATTTTTGGAATTGCCACTGCTACACGCTGATAGTAATGAAGTGGAAAGTGCAACAATAGCTAACCCACTCAAAAGCTTTTTAAATTTTTTCATCTGAATCCCCCTCAGCAGTTATAAATTAAAGTTGAGCTTTTTTTATATAATGTAATTATAGTAGTTCCCCTCAATTAAACGCTTTCAAAAACAAGGGGAACTTTTTTACTTTTAAGCGATTATAAAAAAAAGATGGTAGCTTAGGCTCCATCCTCCTTGCGATAAGTCTGGGGACTAACCCCTGTTAGCTTTTTAAAAACGGTAGAAAAATACGAAAAGTTATCAAACCCAACCTGAGCCGCAATCATGCTAATACTAGTATCCCCGTTTCTTAGCAATTCCTTCGCTTTTTCAATCCGGTATTGATGAATAAAATCCTTAATAACAATCCCCGTCTCGGCTTTAAACAGTTTAGCAAGATATTCGGGCGTTAAGAAAACACTTGCTGCGACATCATTTCTAGAAATGTCCTCCATATAATGCTCCAATATAAATTGCTTCGCTTTATCAATAATGCTCTCTGATTTTTTAACCTCCTCTACGTAATCGAGAGTTCTTGTCGAAATAAAGTGGACCCATTTCATCATGTCAAACACAGAATTGTTGGCACTTACGTTTAATTTTTGCGACATTTTATCCGAAAACAGCTTGTGCGCTTGAATCTCCTTTTTGTATAAAAAGGTGTATACAATTTGCATAAAATCTTGATGAATCGAATACATCGTTGATGCATCTAAACTATTTTTAGCTGCCAGCAGCTCAAGCTTATCTTTGATAAAATTGATGATGTTTACCTTTTCGCCTTTTGCAAACATTTCTTCTAGCGCTGTAGCATCAAGCTCATATTGACCTGTAAAATTAACAACCTCCGCATCATTTTCATAAAAAACTTTACTGCGAAATGTGAAGTTATTTTGATCTATTTCCTCTAATCGCTTTCGATCCTTAGCAAGTGACTGGTGTGTAGCATTGCTACATATATAACAAGCGACCATACGCTTTAAATATTGTTTGCAGATTTCGATAAACTCTTCACACTTATCTTTCACCTGCTTGTCCGTCACCTTGTCATGGATAATAACAGCAACATAATGGTTGCGATCTGTTGCATAATAAATAACATTTTGAAAGTCCATTTCACTAACAATGACTTCTGAAGACATCTTTTTTAAAATATATTCAAAGCTAGGATCATCCAAGGTTGAACCGGTTGGATTTTCTGATTTTAATACACTGACTAGCACTAAATGATAATTGCCCTCAGGGTCCAAGGAGAGATTTCTTTTTGTTATTTCATGTTGTATCGCTGATTTTTCAGATGGAATTTTAGAAAATAAAAGATCTCTCCAAAAATTCCTCAAAATTATTTTTTTATTTTCTAGCCAATATTGCCCATACTCGCTATACTGCTGAAGCCGATTTTCCTCATTAATTTTTTCGATCGCTTTTAAAACAGCCATTTCAGTTTTCTCAATGTTAAAAGGTTTAGTTAAATAACTGCTTGCTTTATATTCCAAGGCGGTAGAGGCAAAATGGAAATTTTCATGATTTGTTAAAAAGATAAATTCACTTTTATATTGATGTGAACGCACCCATTTTAATAAATCCAGACCAGATTCCTTAGGCATTTCAATATCACATAAAACGAGATCTGGTGGCTCTTCCTCAAAGCGCTTTTGTGCGCCAGCAACATGATGTGCGATTCTCACATCCTGAATACCAAGCTTGCCCCAATCAATCGAATCACGAACAACCTCAGCAGTAAGCAGGTCATCTTCCACGATAAGCAGTTTCAAAGCTAGTCCTCCTGTTCCATCGGAATAATGATTTCAACTTTTCCTCCTAATGCGTCCACATTAGATATTTTTAAAAGGTTATTTTTTCCATACAATAACGATAATGTCCTTTTAATGTTCGAGATGCCAATTCGATAGCCATCCATTGAGCCAACCACATCAGAATGGTTTACCTGTTCCAAAATATCCTCTGGAAATCCCTCTCCAGAATCTTCAATGACAATTAAAATGGCTTCTTTTCCCTCAAAATCAATTTGGTTTATTTTAACAAAAATCGAAAGTGGTTCATCCAACGTCATGGCATGTTTAAATGAATTTTCAATAAATGTGTGAATAATGAACTGAGGTATCGCCTCCTGCATAATTGTAGGTTCTACATCAAATACGTAAAAAATGCTATTTGGAAAGCGAATTTCCTGCATATAAAAATAGTTTTTAATATACTCAATTTCTTCAGCAATCGGGACTTTATTTAAGCCGCCCTTAAACATATATCTAAGATGATTGGATAAGGCATCAATGAATTTCCGAATATCTTCATTTTTGTCTTTGTACGTTAAGCTGTGAATGGTTGTAAGTGCATTTAAGAAAAAGTGCGGCCTAATCTGCATTTGTAGGTATTTTAGCTCTGCCTTTTGTAGTTCAATTTTTTCTTCATATTGACTTATTTTTAGACTTTTGATTTCCATAACCATAGAATTAAAGGATTGATTCAAAATTTGAAATTCAAGTGATTTCCCGCTTCCTTCGACTTGATAATCTAAATTGCCCTGCTCTAATCGTTTTGTTCCCACAACAAGTGCACGAATCGGGATTATGATTTCTTTTCTCAAATAATTAATAATAAAGGGCATTAAAACTAAGGATACGATACCTAAAAAGACGATAATCCACTGAATATATCCAAGTCCAAGCAATATACTTTTTTCTTTGATTATAATGGACAACCGCGTAGAGCTTGTCTCCTGATCACTTGAAATCATTAAGTATTTTCCGTTAAGCCTGTTCACCACTTGACTGTCATTGGGTAATGGGTAGGTGATGTCTGAAAGATTCATATTCCCTGCTGTAAATAAAAAGTTGCCCGCCATATCCGTTAAAACGACTTGCTGATCGGCATTATTATCCATCACATTAATAAATGACAGCAATGTCTCCGCATTAACCAAGGACACAATTAAAGTACCTGAGAAATCATAACCTTTAACAAAATAGAGCTTTCCATTAATAGAGATCGTACTCCATAAATCTTGAAGCGTATATTTCTGTTTTGATAGCTTGTTCCTAATGACATCAGATGTGATCACCTTATCTTGAGCGGTTAATCTACCACTGCTATAAAGAATTAAGCTGTCATTTTGTTTGTTGTACACAGCGAGTGCATCTGTCGTTGTACTGGAGCTTATTCTTTCCGCCAAAATACTAGACAATCTCATCGCAGCAAAATATCTTTCTGACTCACTGCCCGAATTTAAACTCGTAATATCATTTACACCATCCAAAGCGACATCATTTAAATCCTTCACTGCATTATTTAAAGAATGGTTAATGTCACGAATATGAATATTCATTTCATTCATGGCTGAATTGACTGTATTCGTTCTGATCACATGGAGTGAATAGAGATTGCTTGTAATGATGACAGCAAGAAGAACAATCATGACGACTGAAGTCCCCGCACTAATTTTAAATACTAAAGATTTCTTGCGCATAATTATGTTCTCCTCATCATAAATCGTGCTATTCAAGTGCCAAATGATTACTACTAACAAACATTCCTGCACCCACTGATGCAAAAGTTGTCGAGATTTTAATTCTTGCAGCTTTGTTTAGTATTGTTGCATGTTTTATGTTTTTTATGAAGTATTTTATTTGGCTCAATACAATAATCAGTCCTTGACAATCATGAAGTAAGAGGCTACGTAGCAGGGAGTGGCTTCAACCGCTGTTAAGGCCCCATTTTCTTTATAACATGTATTGAATGGATGAAATTGTGACCTTAAAGGCGGGCGCTCTCGCTTTTCCACCATCTCCCTGCTCCTTCGCTTCGTTAGCTTATTGTCAAGTACCGTTTCTTAAGTTAAGCCTTTTATTTTAAGAGAAAAAAAGACGCTCAGCTTGTGAGCGCCTTCCTCTTTATTACAATTGAAGCTCAGACTCTATTTCTACGACTTGACAGCCATTAAACAGAGCAAATCTATGGAAACAATCCTTCAACGCTGTCCGTAATTTTTTAGTTAGCTTAATGCCACTCTCCAACCATACTCCTTTAACAACAAGGATTCCCTCTTTGCTCCTGGCAACGATTTCAGCCCTTCCCGCAAATTTATCGCCATATAATAGAGGCAACACATAATGGCCAAATTTCCGTTTGGATGCAGGGGTATATATCTCCCAAATATAGTCGAAGTCAAATAACATATGGATCAGCTTTCGGTCCCAAATTAAATTATCCAGCGGAGCAATTAACTCGCAACGTTGTTGTGTTATTGCAATTTGATTTTGTAGCACCGCTTCAACAAGTGGTAGATCAGTACTAAGGCAATAAAGTATGTCTTTTATAGACTCTACAGTTATTTCAACAATCTCACCTTCGATTAGCAATTGACGAAAAACCTCATTGCGTTGTGCCGTTTTTAAACCCCAAATATTTAGCCAAGCATCTGATGCACGATTCCATAACAGGCCAACACCGCCAATTCGACGGAGTACACGCCACTTGTAATGCTGAAGCTCATCCTCTAACGGCTCCGGCGCATTTAACAAATCGGGTGGGATATGGTTTTTGGCAACATCATAATACTTACGTGTTCCTTTTTTATGATGGATAATTAATTCCCCTGACGAATACATCTGCTCAAGCATTGAACGAGATACATTAGTGCCACCACTCCAGTGAATCGCGGATTGCCAAGTAAAATCTCCATCTAATTTTAATTCCTGTGAGCTTAATGGACCGTTGTTCTGGATAGAAGTTAAAACTTGCCCCTTCAAATCCTTCATCTGTGGAAAAGACTGTTCATGTTGGCGCGCAGCTTGCCTGTAGCGCCCAAAATAGGGCCAGTCCTCTAGCGGTATAATCGCTAAATTTTTATCAGGATAATCGACTAACAACCTATCTTGATACAATAATTCCTCCAGCATTTCCTTATTAAATCCTTTAACTCGTGACTGTAATACAAGCTCAGCATTTTTCCCACACACATCAATAGGATCATATTGAATGCACCCGACCTGAGACACAAAATCAACAACGCCTTGTTTTCCAACGAATCGATATGAATTCATTAGTCCATGCTTTAATAATAAAAATTGGCGTGCTTGTTGTTTCGTCAACTGAATCATATAGGCGTCAACTCCTCCAAAAAAGGGAACAAACATTCTTATTTTATTGTACTATTTTTTGAAGTGTAAACACAAATCATTTATTTTAATAACTGCAATACAGCTTGTGAGCTTTGATTAGATTGCGCTAACATCGCTTGTGCCGCTTGCGTTAAAATATTTGATTTTGTATAATCCAGCATCTCCTTAGCAATGTCTGCATCTCGAATACGAGATTCGGCAGCAGTTAAGTTTTCTAACGAATTCCCTACATTGTTTAAGGAGTGCTCCATTCTATTTTGTAACGCACCGTAAATCCCCCGAAAATGCGATACTTTTGCAGCTGCTCCATCCGTTTTAGCTAATGCTTGCTCAGGAATAGAGGGTGGTAACAGCCCTAAATTCGCAACCCCCAACGCCTTAGCATCTACAGTAAATAGCGGTATAGAAATGCTCTGGCCGCTATTAGCTACTGTCTGCATCTAATATTTATATCAAATAGCCTAAAGTTATTCCCTAACTGATAAACTAATCATCTATATATTCGCCTTTTTCCTATAGACTAATCTCTTTTAGAGAATTATAATAACAAAAGCACCAAAAATACGAACGTTAAGGGGATATATATGGATCAATATATGTTATTGTTTCAAGGTACTGCTTTTTCCAGTAAGTCTCCCAAAGAAATTGAAATTTTAGCGGATTATTTATTTGCGATTAATGCGGATGGAATCATTGAGAAGGTCATTGCACCACAGGATGAGGAATATCAAGGTTTAATAGAAGCTTATCAAGGCACAGACCGCTTTCACCGCTTAAGTGAAGGTCAATATTTACTCCCAGGGTTTGTGGATCTGCACGTACATGCACCACAGTGGGCTCAATCAGGTACAGCCTTAGATATTCCACTTTATGACTGGTTAAACACCTACACGTTCCCATTGGAATCTAAATTTGCAGATTTAGATTTTGCAAAGCTGGTCTATGAGGATTTAGTTAGCACCCTGCTTGCCAATGGCACAACGACAGTGTTGTACTTTGCTACAGTCCATAAAGAGGCAAGTTTATTACTAGCTGAAATCTGTGCAAAACAAGGACAACGAGCGCTCGTTGGAAAGGTCGTTATGGATGATACCGAGCAAACACCGGACTACTACCGGGACTCCAGTACAACAACAGCATTACAAGATACAGAAGACTTTATTCTCGCTGTTCAGAAGCTTGCTAAAAATGTGAAACAAGGTGTGTATCCTGTTGTAACTCCACGTTTTATTCCTAGCTGTACAGACGAAGCACTAGAGGGACTGGGGAAAATTGCGGCTAAATATGATGCCTACGTACAATCCCATTGTAGTGAAAGCGATTGGGCTCACAGCTATGTAAAAGATCGTTGTCATAAAAATGACGCCTTTGCCCTGAATGACTTTGGACTACTACGAGACAAAGCAGTGATGGCACATTGTAATTTCCTTGATGATGCGGATGCCAAACTCTTTGCAGAAACAGGCACAGCCATTGCACATTGTCCAATTTCAAATGCTTATTTCTCGAATAGCGTCATTCCTACTGCTCGCTTTCAAGCCAAAGGAATCGACATTGGTTTAGGGACAGACATTTCAGGCGGGTTTTCACCTAGCTTATTCGATAATGTAAGGCAAGCCGTAATCTCTTCAAGAATGCTAGAGGATGGCGTCAATCCTGCACTACCTTCAGAAGAACGTGGGGTACCAAACTCAAGACTTACAATAGATGAGGCATTTTATTTAGCCACTGCGGGTGGTGGTGAAAGTCTAAGCTTACCGATTGGCCGAATTCAACCAAACTATGTATGGGATGTTCAGATTATAGATACGAAGCTTCCTTCTGCCAAGTTACCTATTTTTAATACGGTCAATAATAAGGGCAAGGATGGAGAAAATAGTGATACGAAGAGAAAAGATTTGCATGGCATCTTTGAAAAAATCATGTATTTAAGTAGACCTGAAAATATCCGTGAGGTTTGGGTACAAGGTGAAAAAGTGCACTCTCGCGACTAAAACACCTGATCAAAAATCTTATCTCTTTAAATTAAATCACATTTTAACGATCATTTTTTCTAGCTCTTAACTTCTTAGCTTACAAAATAAAAATTAGAGGTGCACATCTCAGTGAAATCACAGTCAGCAACGCAACACACAAATGGAAGTACACACAGTCAATTAACAGTTTTACCTGATGAAAAGCTATCGTTTGGCAAGTCTACTCTTTTAGGTCTTCAGCATGTGTTGGCGATGGATGTCTATGTCGTCCCGTTCCTCATTGCTATGTTAATTGGCTTACAGGGAGATCAGTCAGGCGCATTAATTCAGTCTACCTTTATCGCGGCAGGTCTTGCTACCGTGGTGCAAAGCTATTTTTGTATGAAGCTTCCTGTTGCTCAAGGCCCTTCATATGTTCCACTTGGTGCGATTGTTGGTATTTATGCGGCTAGTGGTGGTGGGCAATTAGGATGGAATTCCGTTTTAGGCGCGAGTTTAATTGGAGCGGGTCTTGTTATTTTGTTAGGGATGACAGGTTTATTTAACAAAATCGTAAAATCGTTTATTCCCCCGATCGTTGGTGGTACCATTATATTTATTGTAGGTTTATCTTTATTACCCGTCGCGATTCGTGACAACATTTATCAAGCCTCTGGGGCAAACATTAATCAAAATGTCATGTTAGCACTCATCTCTGCAGGTGTATTGCTTTTGTTCGTTGTTTTAGGCTCAATATTAGGTAAAAAAGGATCAATTTTTCGTATTATGTCCGTCATGTTTGCCTTAATCGCAGGATGTATTTCTGCTAATTTTATGGGTTTATTAAACTTTTCTGCGGTTGAACATGCAAAATGGTTTAGCCTGCCGCAAATTCCTTTTGCCGACTTTGGTTTTTCCTTCAACTTTTCTGCGATTGTAACGATGATCATTATCTACCTTGTATTACTTGCTGAAACGACAGGAACATGGTTTGCTGTTAGTAATGTGATTGATAAGCCTTTGACAGAGAAACATATTAATCGTGGGGTCATCGGAGAAGGGATCGGTTGTCTTATCGCTTCATTACTTGGTTCAACTCCAGTTACAGGATACTCCACCAATGCAGGTATTATTTCCATTACGGGCATCGCAAGCCGACGTGTTTTTCTTGCGGTAGGTGGATGGTTTGTTGTGTTTGGTTTTTCTAGCAAGCTTGCAGCTTTAATTGCATCAATTCCTACTGCGGTAATTGGTGGTGTGTTCGCCATCGTGTGTGGCATTATCGCGATTAACGGAATACAGGTGATGAAAAACCAGCACATTGGGGAAAAGGAAATGTATGTCATTTCTATTCCGATGATTTTAACGTTAGCTTTAGTGTTAATTCCGAAGGATTACTTATATTCTTTGCCTACCTTTGTGCAATATTTATTAGGTTCACCGATCTTGGCTGCGGCAATGGCGGCTATTATTTTAAACAAGTGCTTGCCTAATTCAAGTAAAAAATAAACTGTAGTTATATTCATTGATGTAAAAAAAGTTGGACGGAGAACACGAGTCACCTCAGTGTTGTTCCGCCCAACTTTTTTTCTTTTAATCTGTAATTTCTTTAAGTTAAGCAGAACTATTTGAGATCGCCATATTCAATACCATTGCTTATAATTTTCCTAGCCTTAGCTCATAAAAATACTGTACAATCGGATGCTTTAGCTTTATGCTGTCAGCCATATTTTGTATACGCTTTTTCCCGACGCGCCGATCGATCAACGCTAACACATTTAATAAAATATGATCGCTTTCCAGACTGTCTTCGATCGAAGTAGATAAAAACTTAGTTGCTACTGCGGTAAAATTAGATTTACTTAATACGGACTGGGCTAGTAAAAGGTCTTTAGCAAGCTTGGATAGCTTCCTCCCTTTGGCGATAACAACAAGACGATCCTCTGGCACATAACCGTTCGTATCTTTACGGATCACTTCTATTTCTTCATTACTAATCGGTATTTGAATATCTGGATCACTTTTAACATCCTGCTCGGTTTGATACCATTTTATTGCGTTGTTAGTATCATTAAGATTAAGTATGTTCTTTTTATCTACAACCAGATAACAAGTACCTGACTTATCAGGTAAATAGCGATAACTTGTTGCGCTGTATTTCACTCTCTCACCTAATGTAGGACTAAGAAACTCCTCCAGCTGTTGTTTTAATTTACTCCAGGACATGGCTGCCTCCATCTTCATATCTTCTTTGTATCTCTTCAATTGTATCAAATGATCTCTTCAAAATTTTATCCACCTTAAAAATAGATTTAACCCTTTTTCTTCTATTTTCTAGCACTGAATACCTATTCTCTTATCTTGACAATCCATCTATATGATCATACACTAGCAAATGTTATTAGGAAAATACTAGGAGGTGCTAATTGTTTTAGGTATAGCAAGCTAACAATTTCAAAAAATGAGAAAGCGGTGCAGCATGAAACGACTATTTGCAATTATACTTACAGTTACTTTAGTACTTACAGGATGTCAAAGCAATAATTTAACTAAAGGACCCGAAAAAGCTGAAGAGGTTAAAAAAGGTTCCACCATTTTAACTTTAAAACAGAAATACGGTACAGTTGACACCAAAGAAGTTATGCCAATGTATAACGTAGCACAAGATGAGGAATTTAAATTTAAGTTCAAAGCTGATTTAAGAAAATCAAATTTGACGTCCTACGATATTATTTCTGTACATACCGATATTAAAGCGTATAAAGCTAGTAAAGTGTATGCCTTTTCAGACAAAATTGATAACACTGTTACGGTTAAACCAATGAGTTGGGGTGTATTAACATCTGAATCTATGAAAAAGAGAGGTGAAAGCAGTTGGGGTGGCGCCCCAATCTATTACATTCGCCTAAATTATGATCCAGATGCAGAGCAGTTAACACTACTAGACGAGCCTATTATCATTCCGTTCACGGTAAAATCAGAGCTTCCTGTTCCAAACTTAAATTATGTCATCGACAAAGACAGACGTCTGTCGCTTGTCTGGGATAAGGTTGAAGGTGCAACTGAATATAAAATTTATCAACGTTCCAAAATAATTCTTAGAGAGACAAGCAACCTTCCTTTGCAAGGCGCGGAGGAGGCTTTTGAAGGCAATCTTCCTAGGTTACATGCAACAACAACTGAAACCACCTTTAATGACTTTCTTGAACCAGGTAAAGGTGGACTTGGTTATAGTGACAAATACATTACCTCACAACAAAACTTTGGGTTAGAAGGTGAATACTACGTTACTGCCGTTAACGGAGACAAAGAATCTAACTTTAGTAAAGGCATAGCAACAGCCCCATTATCCAAACAATTGCCTCAGAGTATTGATAAGCAAGAAGATAACAAGACGTATTTAAGTAACTATAGTGATACTAGCATGCTACCAAGTACGTTAAATGTTATATTTATCGACGGTTCTATTTCTTCTGAACCTGTCATTTACGATACAGCAGAGGTCGAACTTAAGGATTATGGCGTTACGATTATTCCATTTCACATTAAAGATACAGCAATTAGAAGTTATGTAAATGTGGAAAAGGTGACACAAGAGGATTTAGATCAACTTGCCAAGGAATCGTTAGCTACAGCCAATAACGGTAACGTTTTACCAGAAAATAATACACCTTATGTTCCATCACCTGATGTACCAACAATTATTAATGATGGAAATGCACCTGCTTCAGAACCAACACAAGAGCAAGAAGCACCTGCACAACCAGATACACAAAACACAGAGAAAGAATCATCACAACCTGAAAATTCCTCCTCTGAGCCAGCAGCTTCAACAGAGGAACAGGAACCAACGAAATCAGAAGATTCAAGCAGCTTCACCGATAGTAAAAATAACATGCTAAATGAAGACACACCTCAGGAAACACCATCAGATAGTCCTAATGCAACTTCTAACGAAATGCCAAACGGTACGTCAAGCGAAGTATCTAATGAAGGATCAACTGATACAACGAAAGAAAACTCAGATGAGACTATAAATGAAAAACAAGATTCAATTTCAGATACGGAACCTAGTCTTGTTGATGAGCAAAAATCGAATACAAAATATAATGTAGACCAAGGTAATCAGGAGATCGTACCAGAACCCGCTACTGGTGATATCATGATAAACGCGGATTCTGCCTTAGAAGAAGTATTAGCTAAAAATTTGATTGCTGGACAGAAGGAAATTTCCTTAAAGGCATTCCCAGAAGCCCAAAATTTCACAACTCTTGAAGATGCATTTAAAAAAGTCATTTACCAAAACCCATTGATTCTAGGGATAGAGCGTTATCAATATAACTATAAAACCTTAACTTTAATCGTTGAATATAGTGAATCAGCTAACGAGATTAAAAGAAAACAAGAAGAAATCATTTCTAAAGCGAAGCAAATTGTAGGTTCAATCATCAAGCAAGGGATGAGTGACGAGGAAAAGAGAAAAGCCATTTATGATTATTTGAATGATAATACGAAATATGATAATGCAGCTTTAGAAAACGCTAAAAAAAATAATTTTACAAATACAGACCCTGAGTTTAATGACTCCTTTACGACATACGGTATTATGGTTAAAGGGATTGGTGTCTGCGGGAGCTATGCTTCTACTTATAAAATGCTGTCCGACTTATCTGGGTTAGAAAGTATCGTAGTTGTAGGGACACTCGATGGAATAGGGCATGCTTGGAATAAGGTTAAGATCGGAAATGAGTGGTTTAACGTAGATGCTACTAATAATCAAACCAATTTGGGTATCCCTTATTACTTGTATAACTCTAATGACGAGACAGCTAGAAATCAAAATACAATTGAAAACAAAGAATATTGGATTGATTCTGAGATCGACAAATTCCAATCGAGTAATAACGCAGAAGATTATTATGTAAAAAATCAACTTGAGGCTACTTCGATTAGCGATTATAAAGATAAAGTAGAAACAGAATTAAAAAAAGGAGTAAAAACAGTCGTTCTACGTTTACACTTTGCTTCTAGTGTGAGCTCTGATGAATTAGTAACACCTGCTGCTGATGCTTTAAAAGCGGTAGATGAGTCTCTTTTAAATACTGCTCAAGTATATGTTTGGGAAAATTATGCTATTTTAGATCCAAAACCTGATCAGAAATAAAGTATATATTGTAAAGTTATAAGCAAAAAACAACCCTAAGCGTGCTGAAAAGCCACCTTAGGGTTGTTTCAGGTTGATTTAAAATAGTATCTCAACCACTAATCATTACTTCTGTTCATTTCCCTTTTTGCTCCCTAACCCAAATACAAAATAACATATCACCACAATCCCCATAAACGTAGCACCAACAATTAAAGGCAAACGAGTATCAGGGTTAAAGCCCATCCCAATAATAACTAAAATTAAATAAACGATAATAATATAGTTGCTGATTGGAAACCACTTTGATTTAAAATTATTTTCTGCCAATTCATTACCCCAACGCTTACGAAATTTAAACTGGCTAAATGCTAGCGCAAACCAAGGCACCATACCTGGTAGCACACTTGCACTGTAGATGTACAGAAAAAGCTTGGAGTCTGGCATCAGGTAATTCAAAATAACACCGATCAGTAATAAGGATATCGTCACCACAATACTATTACGAGGAACCCCACCTTTAGACAACTTCTTAAAAAAGGCAGGAGCTTGTCCATTTTCCGCTAGAGTATACAACATTCTTCCTGCGCTGTAGATGCCACTGTTACATCCAGACATCGCCGCTGTTAGCACAACAAAGTTAATAATGCCCGCCGCAGCAACGATCCCTACTTTAGCAAAAGTAAGTACAAATGGGCTTCCCGTCTCGCCCACCTCATTCCACGGGTACAACGTAACGATTACAAAAATAGCCCCTACATAAAAAATAAGAATACGCCATACGATGTTTTTGATCGCTTTTCTTAATGTGTATTTTGGATTTTCAGCTTCACCCGCTGTAATCCCGACCATCTCCACGCCTTGATACGCCGCGGTGACGATACATAATGCAAACAGAAAACCTTTAATCCCACCAGGGAAAAAGCCACCATGGCTCACCAAATTAGATAAACCGATAGGTTGTCCACCATTACCCCAGCCGAAGAAAATAAGTCCTGTTCCAATTACAATCATGACGATGATCGCTGTAACTTTAATCAAAGCAAACCAAAACTCGAATTCGCCATAAAACTTTACAGCCGCCAGATTTGCTGCTGCAATAATGAACACCCCAATAAGTGCTGGTAACCACTGGGGAATATCCGGGAACCAGTAACCAACATAAATGCCGATCGCTGTGACCTCTGCCATCCCCACTGTCACCCATAAAAACCAATAGCTCCATGCAGTAAGGAAACCAGCAAGAGGGCTAATATATTTGTGAGCAAATGTGGCAAATGATCCCGTAACAGGCTCCTGAATCAGCATCTCACCCATGATCCGCATAACAAAAAAGATAATAATCCCTGCTAGCAAATAAGCCAGCAACACCGATGGGCCTGCCCATTTAATTGTACTCGCTGAACCCATAAACAAACCAACACCAATTGTACCACCGAGTGCAATTAGCTCAACATGGCGGGGCTTAAGCCCTCTTGATAGTTCCTTTGATTCCACATGATTCTCCCCTTTTTGTGTCTACAAATTCCTGTTAACAGCATAATTAGATAAATCACATTAACGTAGCGCAGAATTACTTCATCAAATTGTACGAAAAATGTCGTGAAAATACAACATATATTAGTAAAGAAAGTGTGTAAAAAAATAGCAAAAACGTTCATTATTACAATGAACGTTTTTTAGAAGCAAGGTCAATCTCTTTTTTATTTTACATAATCTTGTTTTAAGATACCGTATATTTCTAAATCAATAACTCCTTTACCTGCCCAGATTGTTGCTTGTCTCAAGGTTCCTTCTTTAAGGAAACCATTCTTCAATAATACCTTTTTTGAATTCTCATTTAACGGCATAACCTCAGCCTGAATTCTGTTAATGTTAACATTTGTGAACAAAAAATCAACTAATATTTTTACTGCTTCTGTAGCAATCCCTTTTCCCCAATGTGATTCCGCTAAATAGTAGCCGATCGTCACGCTATTAACTTTTTGATTAAAATCTATAGCTTCAATAATGCCCAGCAGCTGCTCAGGTTCAGAGTTGGGAAAAATCCCCCACTTCACTCTTGTCCTTTTATTATAATCTCTTTCAAAATGGCCTATCATGTTCTTCACTGTATCTTTATTATGTTTAGGTATTATGCCACAGTATTTAAATACGTTGTCATTATTATAGATTTCAAAAACTTCGTCTAAATGAATATCTTCAACCTTTTTCAAAATGAAATCTTTCGATTTTAAATTAGGAAACTCTGCAAAAACTGCTTCTATATTCATTGCAACACCACTCCTAGTTTTCCTCCAAAGTTTAGACTAATCTACTTAAAAGTATATCATTTATTAGTTGCTTGGAGCAGATCTCTAAAAATTAACCTCAATGCTATAAACCATCGGTTCCTCCTCCGCAAAGCTACCTTTAGCACTAGGAGAACACCGATGGTTTTTTACCTAATTCGTTATATCACTGATCATAGCTGTTTATCATTTATTCTCAATGTATTGAAAAGGGGCTTCGGCTAAATAAATGTCGTGGAAAAAGCCTCTATACGGAATGTCTTCCTCCAAACATTTTATAAGATAATTTAATTCTTCATCACACTCTAATTGTTCACCATTATGTTGTGCCACTTCAAATGCATCAATTAGATTTTCTAGAATAGCCGTTTGAATAAATAAAGGCAACTTTTCTAGCATAACATCATCAAGATCAGTCTCAGAGCGATAACCGTCTAGCACAGTCTCAAAATACTCCTCCATAAATTTCTTTCGTTTGTTTACATCTTTTTCGAATTGAATCCAGCCAACACCATGTCCCCACACACTCGCCAAGTCGTACATATACCAACAAAAACAGGAGTTGTCGAAGTCAAATACCGTAATCTGCCCATTACTATAATCAATGTTGTAGTTTCCGTCGCTGTAATCAAAATGTACCATGCCATAATGATCAGAATGCCGATTAAGCCCCTGTAATTGCTCAAGAATATCGAACATCTTCTCCTTAACCACTGACGACAAAAAGTTAGGTGCTATTTGTTCAATATAGTTTTTATTGTATTTATCAAAGAAATCATATCTCCGATGGGTGGGCGTATAGGCTTTAGATAATTGATGCAGCTTCCCAAGCGTTTGGCCGCAATTGTAGAAGTATTCAGTCAGCGGTACTCCCTCACGATAACGGTAGTGGTTGTCTGCAAGCTGTTCTCCTGTGGCCCACTCGAACAAACAGATAAAGAAGACCTGATCCTCATGCTGAATTTCTTCTAAAAGCCGCTCATTCTTGGATTGAATGACATTGGATACACTTCCTCCATTTTCGTGTAAATAACGGATATATTCAAGTTCGCCCAGAAGGTCATTCTTACTGCGATCGCCCAGAAATGAGATGCGTATGACCCTATCTCGTGCATCTGCTTTATGGCAGGTGTAGACCAGATTTCTACCACCTTCATGGGGTTGAATTTGGGAAATGGAGTCATCCTCTAAACCATATAATATTTTAATTGTAGGCAATAAAACACTTTGTGCTGTTGCTACAGCTTCTTGGTAGGTTATACTCATTTACGCTTTCCTCCCCTTTTTTGCTGTCTCTCCAATACTTTAAAAGCTACCATCTGAGCTTCTTTATTTCGCATATATGCAGCTTTATCCTCTACGAATGCCGCTTCCCTTCTGAGTGCGAGATAGCTATCCCATCGCTCCCGTGGCAACTCCCCATTTTGTATGGCAATTTTGACGGCACATCCTGGCTCACTGACGTGCCTGCAATCGTGAAATTTGCAATTCCCAAAGTAATGTTCTACATCGGAAAACCCTTCACAGATACCTGCGGAGGCCTCCCACATCCCAAGCTCCCGCATCCCCGGCGTATCAATGATCATTACACCATTGTTTAGAAGAATAAGTTGGCGATGGGAAGTGGTATGCTTTCCTTTACTGTCATCTTCTCGGATGTCGCTCACCTTCATTAATTCCTTTCCTGCAAGCTTATTGACAAGACTTGATTTTCCTACACCGGAAGATCCAAGAAATACAATTGTGTTCCCTTTTATAAGGTAGTCTGAAAGTCCATCTATGCCATAACCGGTTTTAGCGCTAACGACATGAACCTCAACTCCGATTGCGATTTGATTCACCTTAGCGAGATATTGTGAGGTATCGGTAACCAAATCTGCTTTAGTCAGAATGATAACGGGAATAGCACCTGTCTGCCATGATAAAGCCAGATACCGTTCAATCCGACGGGGATTAAAGTCATGGTTTAGCGATTGCATAATAAATACATAATCAAAATTAGCAGCCACTGTCTGCTCTTTTATGGTCTTTGCAAAGTCAGCCGTATGACCGGATAAGTCATTTCGAGCAAATTTTGATTTGCGTGGTAACGTTCTAATAATCAGGCTTTCGCCATCAGGATTATATTGAATTTGTACGAAATCCCCTGTGGTAGGGAATTCTTCGGTACAATTGTTGAAGTAAATACCCGCCTTCAGTCGTGCAAGGCATTCTCCTTGCTCTGTAATAAGGCTATAGTGTTGTTTATGCACAGCGGTAACCCTTGCATAGGTTCCATCTGTGTATAGTGAATCATATTGTGGCGTGAAGCCATAGTCACGTAGTGTAAAAGTGTTCATGGATGCCTCCCTGTTTTTTGTAATGTAAAACCAAACCTAAGAAACTAAATTACGGTCCATACTTTTGTAATAGGGCGCAACGCAATAAAACCGCAGCAAGCAGCCGTTCATGGCTGTCTGCTGCGGTCTAATTATAAAGCAAAAATGAGTATAAAAATAACACACCTAGAAGTGTGCATCGTTGCTTTTGACCAAAGCTTCAATATTCACGAAAGGATACTTTTTTGGGCATGCCAAATAAAAGGGATACAATCCCCACAAAAATTCAGTCATGCGCCCTTATTCAGTTTTAAGTATGGGATACCTCAAAAGTTTTTGTGTTTTTCATTACGAAACAGCTCCTCTACACATTTATAAAACTACGATACAACATATGTAATATACCATGTCTCCTGCTAATTGTATATATTTGGACACAGCCTTAAACAACAATAACTTGGTTAAAAACAAGTATAATCAAACACTACATACTTTCAATAAATAAGTGGTGTTACTATATTCTTATTACTCTATAGGGAGAGATTGGGATTTGGACAATCATTTGAACATCGCACAGGAAGCCTTAAATCACTATCCAATAACATATAAATCCATTGAATTTATTGGACAAAGTGCAAATACGATCTACAAAATAACTGACCTAGAAAATAATATCTATAGTCTTCGTTTACATAGATCAAAAAGTGAAACGCTTGAAAGTATATGGACTGATCAAAAGGTGATTCGATCAGAAATGATATGGCTTCACGCCTTAACTTTGGAAACCGATGTCACGCTGCCTTCGCCACTTAAAAATATTCATGAGGAATTTATTACAAATGTGGACAGCACAAAATGCACCTTAGTAAACTGGGTGGAAGGTGAGCAAAAACCGTTTATTATTTCAATAGAAGATGCTGGGTACATAGGGGAAATGATAGGTAAATTACATAGGCATTCATCTCATTGGAATCCGCCCATTTTATTTGAACGTCCTACCTTTGATAGCGATCGAATAATAAACTCCCTTAATAAGCTTAAGGATCAAGCTAAGCTAGGGTCTATTCATGCAGGGGATATTGAGCTTTTATTAAATGCTGGTCAACGCATCATCAATATGATGAACTCCATTGAGAGAACACCTAACAACTGGGGTATGATTCATGCGGATTTGATTCCAAGCAATTTTGTATTTCGAGATCAAGAATGTAGACCGATCGATTTTGGTGCTTGTGGCTTTGGCTTTTATTTATTTGATCTTGGCTGGACATTTTCTTATATTCACCCTGCTCTTAGAGAACATTTACTTAAATCTTATTCGATGTACTATTCGTTACCTGATAATTATATTGAACAATTAGAAGGTTTTTATATTGCGGGTCAATTGGAAACCATGAATTTCTGGTTAGGTCTTCCTGATGCTCATGAATGGTTACCAAACCATATTCATAAATTAGCTCAACGAGAAGTTAATACCTATTTAAAAAATGAATCGTTTCTTTTTCATGGTATACCTTATTGGGAGTAAAACTGTAAAAATCAAAAAAGAGCCAAGAAACACCATCTTGACTCTTTTTCATTAATATACAATCACTCCATTTACTACTCGTTGTGGAGATCTCCCGTCTTATACACGTAATAACCCTCGTATTGATAGCTTGCGTCGATGCCCTTCATATAAATCTCACGGTCATTAATCTGATCTGTAAGTGCTGCTTTAAGGAGAACCTTAATCTCGACGTCTTTAATAGAACTTCTTTCCATGGCAAGCAAATAATCTTCTTTATCCACCCTACTCCAGTCAACAACTTGTCTAATTTTCTTTTTCAAGATGCAATCTAACCATATTCTTGCACTTCTCCCGTTCCCCTCACGAAAAGGATGAGCCACATTCACCTCAACATATTTTTCGATAATTTCCTCAAAGGTGGATTGTGGCATTTTTGAAACATTCTCAAGTGCTGCTTTAAGGTACATCACAGGTGCAAATCGAAAATTCCCCTTAGCTATGTTGACCTCACGTACTTTTCCGGCAAAATCATAAATATCTTCAAACAGATAATTGTGAATTTGGGATAACGCCCTAAATGTGCCAACTTCTAATGTATCCAGCATACCCGTCTCAAAAAGTTGAAGTGCTTTTTTCTTACTAAGCTTTTCTTCAACACGAGCAAGCTCAGCAGAATCGGTAATGCCCAACTTATTTTCCAGTGCCATAACTTAAACCTCCAATTATACAAACATTTATTGAAGCAGTGCTTTCTTTTTTTGTTGTAAGTGTTCTAACTTGTGTTGGTGAAATCATTTTTTGTAATCCCTTGAGCATGTAGTGCTTTTTGAGATTAAATTTTAACTATTCTTTTTTAACTCTATTAAATTACATATATAAAAGCAATTATTTGTAATCTTAATTTTTAGATTTATTTTATAATAACAAGAACCGTTCGGTCACTTTCACTGTCTAATATATAAATTACTCTATGAAAGGAGGCGCAATGTGACCCCTTCTCAACTTACTTTAGCGGCACAAAAAGGGGATGCGGAGGCTTTTACAGCCTTAATGGAAATGCATCAGAGCCGCCTATACCGAATTGCTTATGCTTATTTACATAATCAGGAAGATGCACTAGAAGTCATACAAGAATCAACCTACCGAGCATACCGCAATCTAAAAAAACTGAAAGAACCCAGCTACTTTGGGACGTGGATGATCCGTATTTTGTTAAATTGTTGTGCAGATGAACGTAAACGGCAAAGTCGGTTTAGACCCATTACGAATGTTCACACAGGCACGAGTATTCAGGAGCCTAGCAGTTGGGATTGCCCTCAGGACCCTGATCTCGCAACGGCAGTAGCCGATTTAGAACCACATTACAGGCAAATCATCATTCTTAGCTACTTTGAAGGCTTTTCACTAACTGAAGTTGCAGACATTCTCGAAATCCCATCTGGTACGGTAAAATCACGATTGCACCGCGCCCTTGGCAAGCTACGTGACCAACTTGAACCGAAAGGAGTAAATTAGCTATGACTGATGAACACAATCCCTATGAATCATTGGAAACCCGACTCCAGACTCGCAAAACAGAATATGACACAATTTCAGTACCCAATAGTTCAACATCCTTGGCTGTCCAAAGTGGAATTAAGCAAGCTACGCGAAAACATAAAATCCGTATGCGCTGGGTTATGAGCTGTATCTCAATTGCAGCATTTGTTTTGTTGTTTACCGGATGTATCCGTGTGTCTCCCGCATTTGCATCCTTTGTAAAGCAGTTCCCAGGCATGGAGGGCATCGTTAATATTATTGCACAGGACAAAGGTCTTATGATGGCAATTGATCAATCTCTCTTACAAAAAGTAGGGCTTACTGACGAGCATGACGGAATTTCTGTCACCGTGGAAGGTATTATTACTGATGAGTCACGCATGGTTATTTTCTACAAAATTAAAGGGTTGAAGGACGCAGAGAAAGGTAATTATACGATAGACTTGCTGGATCAAAACGGAATAAGATTACCTGTGGGATATAGCTATTTAGCATCTAACTCCATCTCAGATAATCAAGTTTATGAGGATGTAATAGATATTCTTTTACCAGATGATGTCTCTCCTCCAGATCAGCTAAGTTTTGTAGTCAAACCAAAAGACAAAAAACACGTAGGTGAGTGGAAAGTGACAACTCAAATTGATAAAAATTTAACCAGAGGCATGAAAAAAATAATTGATATTAATCATACACTAATAGTAGATGGGCAAAAAATCCTTATCAAACAAGTCACTATGTATCCAACTCGATTAGTGCTTGATGTACAATTTGATGCAAATAATACCAAAAAAATATTTGGTATGAGTGATCTGCAACTGATTGATGAACAAGGTCTTGCATGGAAAACGGATACTTCAATAGGTGAAGAAACTCGCTCCATTCATTTCGAAAGCATGTATTTCTCTTCTCCTAAAAAGCTTACATTACAAGGCTCTGGCTTGTCGGGTCTAAATAAAAAGGAGTTGGATTTTAGTCTTGATCTTCAATCACAAGAGATTAGCGGAGGTCCATCGGGTTTAAAAATGATTGGTAGCAAAATAGAAGGCAAAGATCTAGTAATTGATTTCTTTATTCCTACAGATATGTCGAATAATTTCACTCTCGCTTTTAGCAAAGTGAAGGATAGCATGGGAAAGACGTATGAGATAAATGAAACCCGTTGGCGTTCAAATAACGATACTGAACAAGAGCATACTGTAGTCTCGAGTGTCATTACAAATGGTGCAGCATTAAAAGATACGATTGAGATGAGAATCTCAACTTACCCTAGTAAAGTAAAAGCGCCGTTTTCTTTAGAAATTCCGATCCATTAATAATCCATTGATAATCAATGGACTTACTAAGTTTACAAATCATTACACAATCCTTAAGCTAAAGAATACCGATGAATATTTACTTAACGTAAATGTCCATCGGTTTTCTAATGAAATCAATTAAATCGAAAACTCTGGCTCAAAATTGCGGTAGTAATTGGCAAGAAATTGCTTCGTCCGATCACTTTTTGGCGAACCAAACACTTCATCTGGTGTTCCGTCCTCCACGATGACACCTTTATCCAGAAATAACACCCTTGTCGCTACCTTGCGAACAAAGTTCATCTCGTGAGAAACAAGCAACATCGTATATCCTTCCTCCGCCGTCTGCTTAATCGTATCCAGTACCTCTCCAACCAATTCTGGATCAAGCGCAGAGGTTGGCTCATCAAATAACAAAAGCTCTGGCTGCATCGCAAGCGCGCGGGCAATCGCAACACGTTGCTGTTGTCCACCTGAGAGTTGCTTGGGGAAATGATTAATCCGATCGGACAATCCCACTCTTGCTAACTGCTGATGAGCAATTTTACGTGCTTCCTCCTTCGCTATCTTTTTTACGATAATCAGACCCTCCATCACATTTTCAAGCGCCGTTTTCTGACGAAACAGATTAAACTGCTGAAATACCATTGCTGTACTTTTACGAAGCCTTTGCGCATCTGATCGGGATGCCTTAGCGACATTCACCTTGAAATCACCAATTGAAATGCTCCCTGAATCTGGTGTTTCCAATAAATTAATGGAACGAAGAAACGTAGATTTACCTGAACCTGATGAGCCAATTACAGCTACAACATCGCCTTTTTTAATAGATAAATCTAGCTCGTTAAGAACGATGTGTCCATGAAATGATTTTGTTAAGCCGCTAATTTCAATCAAGGATCACATCCCCCTTTCTTTTTCTTGCGCTTCTTAAATCTATATCCAGTCGCTTTTCCAAATAGGAAATAATTTGTTCAATAATAATTGTGAGTCCCCAATAGATCAGTGCCAGTGCGCAATAGGATTCAAAGTAACGTAGGTTGTTCCCAGCCAAAATTTTGGAATACGCCGTCATTTCCACCACGGAGCAGACAAAGGCTAGCGAGGTTCCCTTCATAAGGCCGATAAGCGCATTCCCTAATGTCGGTAGTGCCACCACAAAGGCTTCTGGCAAAATCACTCTCCTTAACACCTGCCAAGGCGACATCCCCAGTGAATGTGCGGCTTCGATTTGACCCTTATCTACAGATTGTAACGCTCCGCGAATAATTTCAGAGCTGTAGGCTGCCTCATTTAATGATAATGCCAATAGCACATAAAAAAGTGCAGGAATTAAATTTACATTATAGCTTGTATCATAATAGTAGTTGATGTACTTTAGTACAATCGGAATTCCAGCATAGGTCAGGTAAAGCTGAACCAGGATTGGCGTTCCTCGCGTGAAGGAGATAAATACCGTACCGATTTGGTACAATACAGGTATTCTTTTCATTTTTATAATGGCAAGCAGGAGCCCCAGTAATAGCCCTGCCAGCATCGATATCGCCGTCAAATACAACGTAACCGGCAAATATTTTAAAAGCTTAGGAATCAGCGTAAAAACAAGCTCTATATCAAATATATTTGGCATCTAAGTGCCCCCTTATTGCACTTCCGGAGCAAAGTCGCCACGCAAATACTTTTGGCTGATTTCTGTAATGCTGCCATCTTTAATCAATTCCTTGATCCGAGCGTTGACATCCTTTAGTAGTTGTTCGCTGTTGCTACCTTTGCTGAGCAGCAAATAGCTGTATGGCACGCCGATTCGGTCTGAATCCTCCTGAGACAAAGGAATAGCCTTCAGCTTAAGTCCATATTCGTTGATATATAATTGAAGCATTGAATTGTCGATCAGATTAAAATCAGTGACACCACTTTCTACATTTTGAAGAATAGGTACCATTTCCGCTTCCGTATATTTCAGCTTCACAGGAGTTTTAGCAAGTGTTTCGTTGTACTCCTCCAGTGCCACAGTATAGTTAACGCCTGAGCTAACCTCTGTTGACTTCCCCTCAAGGTCAGCAAACGATTTAATATCGTCACGATTTTCAGCCACAGCGATCACATACTGATTTTTGAAAATAGGATCTGAGAAGTAATATTTCTCTGCTCGTTTTGCATTTTTCGCAAAGTTGTTAGCACCAATCTGGTAACGGTCTGAATCTAATCCTGCAAATACGGAAGCAAACTCTGTTGCTTCAATAGTGGCATCATATTGTGGTAAACCTTCAAATATCTTTTTCACCACTTGAATATCGTAGCCATCCAATTCATTGCTATCATTTAAATAGGAAAACGGCTTAGGATTCCCTCCTGTTGCAATCGTGATTTTAGTTTTTTGAGTGTTATTTGCTGTTGTATTTACTTTTTCAGCTGTTTTCTCATTTCCGCAAGCGACAAGTGCCAACGTTAATGTTGCTGCTACAATGCCCAGTCCGATTTTCCCCCACTTTTTCATCTCTATATCCCCCTATTCTTTTGTCAAAAACTTATGCTCTGGGTCACTGCTTTTTTCCTTGCGGTTTTGCGGCTCAGACCAAACTCCCTCATAATCGATCTGATCCCAGAAGCGAGTGTTATAATCGATAAAGATGCCCACCTTCTTTTTATTGCTTTGTGCCATATCGCGCAGATAGGAATTGTTCTTGAATGCAGGAATTTCATATAAATCACGAGCGTAACCCCAGATATTTTTAAAATCGACAATGCGATTACGAATTGGTCCTAGATTTTTAAAATAATAAGTATCAAACCGAGCCAAGGTAACAAACAACCGAATATCGGAATCTGTGACGTAATCCCCAAACAAGAAACGATTATTTTCCAGACGCTCCTCAATTTCGTCCAATGCCTTGTATAAATGGTGGAACGCATGGTTGTACGCCTCAATGGTCTGAGCAAACATTGCCTTATAAACGCCATTGTTAACGTTGTCGAATAAGAAATCGTTGTACTTGTCTATCTCCACTCTTAAATGCTCTGGATAGAGATCAGGTGCACCTGGTTTATGCAGGGGTGCAAACTCCTTTTCCAGATAATTCGTTAGCCACACATAATCGTTATTGACCACTTTTTTTGTTTTAATATCAATCACAGCCGGTACAGTAGCTCTACCTGCATATTCTGGGTCTGCATTAGCATAAAGCTCAGATAAAAACTGTACATCCAACACAGGGTCCTTGCCATTTTCATCATAAACAAATTCCCAGCCTAAATCCTGTTCATGCTTGCCTCGTCCCACTAGATTGATGCTAATGGCATCCTCTAATCCCAACAGCTCACGTACGATGGAAGCTCGGTTGGACCAATGGCAACCTTTTGCCCAAATGAGGCGATAACGTCCCGCTTCTACTGGTAATTTATTTTCACCTTCGCCAAACGGAGTATCAAACCGATTTTTTTGCCGTACAAAAAATCCACGCTCATCAATTTCGTGCTCAATTTCTTTAGGTCTAACTCTGATTTCTGCCTCTGCCATTTCATATTCCTCCTCTATTCTATAAATCCCATTTCCCTCAAAAGTGGTTCGTTCCGATACAGAGCTAATCCCGTCTTCATCGATTTGAAGCCAAGACGACGATAGAAGTCCACTGTATTGGGGTGTGTATATAAAACAACGTTACAATGCCCAACAAAGGTCAACAAATTGTTAATAATCAGCCTACCTAATCCTTTGCCATGATACCGCTCATCAACAGCAATGTTGTATATCGCCGCTTGAGATATACCATCAGACAATGCACGCCCAAATCCTATCAACGTACCGTCGTCATAAATAAATGTAACTGCATAACTGCTTTCAAATGCTTGGCGATGAATCTCTGGTGCGGCATTTGATAAACCAAAATGACTCATCAACTCAGCTACACGATCCCATTCCCGATCCTCGCAGTCATTGCAAATGACCAAGTTAGGCACACTAACCTTCCTATCACTCTTGCTATTATGGTTAGAAGTAGCCTCCCCGCTCTCTGGATATACACGTTGCTCAATATCGTGACTCATCCCAGCGTTTTCCTTCCACAGGGCTCAGTACAACACGACAGGTTTTGTCCTTCTGTAACTTGTATTTCATTTGTCATTAAATTACCTCCCCTATTAATACCAAGTATTCATGTGTGTTTTAACTGATATTAAACTAATGTGATCTGCAAAGATAGTAAAAATCAGAACCACCAAATTAGGATTATCGCTATTGACAACTGCGCTAAATGACGATAAAATATCTTTTCTTTTTTTCCAAAAAATAAAGTACCAAAAAGCCGGTACAGCCCGTAAACTTATCCCTCGGCTGTACCGGCTTATATTTTCCCTTTCCGTTATATCCATTTATCCATATAAACAATCTTAATAAAGGAGGGCTCATAACTTATATCCCAATCCGCACGATAACCCAGCTTTTCATAAAAACCTACCGCTCGATCCTGGCTTGTGATAATGATCCTCTTGGCTTGAAATTCCTTTGCCCAACGCTCCGTTGCTTCAATTAAGATACGTCCATAGCCGTTACCCTGATATTTATCTATAACACAGACACGTTCGATTTTAGCTGTATTGCTATCTATAATATTCAGTCTAGCCGCGGCAACAGGTTCACTTCCAGCTAGCAACAACATGTATTTTGCCTGTTCTCCATCATGCTGATCAAATTCCATCTGTAGAGGAATATTCATGCCTTTGACCATAGTATGAATGCGCACATAATAGACAGCCGCTCTTTGCCAGGTACTACTTACTCTTATTTCCTGCAAAAAAATCCCCCGCTCCGATAGAGATTGTCCAAACCATTAAATTTCACTATTCAATATGCGCTAGTTATTGCCCCAGACCTCTTCCGTAATCTCCTTAATGAGTTGAAGCTTCGCCCACTGCTGCTCCTCTGTCAAAATATTGCCTTCTTCCGTAGAAGCAAAGCCACATTGCGGACTTAAATAAAGTCGATCCAGTTCAACATATTGAGCAGCTTCACGAATACGCTGAATAATCTCGGCTTTGTCCTCTAGCTCTGGGGTTTTGGACGTGATTAAGCCCAATACCACCTTTTTGTCATTGCCAACATAACGTAATGGCTCAAATCCCCCAGCACGATCAGAATCGTATTCTAAATAGTAAGCATCCACGTTTTGTTTAGCGAATAAAGCCTCTGCAACTGGCTCGTATCCTCCCGAGGTTGCCCAAGATGAACGGAAATTACCGCGGCATACATGCGTCGTAATAATTAGATCGTCAGGACGATCTGCTAGCACTAGGTTATTAATTCGGAGCTTTTCTTCTTTACGCTGTTCATCTGTGCTTCTGTCCTGATCAAATGCATTAGAGCGGCCTTCAAAAAATTGCCCCCATGAGCAATCATCCAATTGCACATTACGGCAACCCGCATCATACAGATCTCCGATAACATTCTTAAACGCCTTTACAATATCTTGGATTAACTCTTCTCGATCAGGATAAAATTGCTTCGTATTGTTTATATTTTTAGGTGAAATTAAAAGATGAAAAAACTGCGTTGGCGAGGGGATTGTCTGACGTACTACAATATCATCACCGGCAATACGTTTTACAAATTTGAAATGCTCCAAGAAGGGATGGTTTTCTCCGCTGATCTTGCCTGTAAGCTCGGCAGAATCTGACCGAGTCGCTGCACTTTTGAATACACTAGTGGAATTGTTAGTTGTTTTACCAACACCTTGTAACCCCCAGAAGAAGTCAAGATGCCACCAGCTTCTACGAAATTCCCCATCCGTTGCTACCTTTAAGCCCGCTTCCCTTTGCTTTTTCACCAAATCAGTAATCGCTTGATCCTCTATAGCCTTTAATTGCTCTGCTGTAAATTCCCCTCTAGCAAATTTTTCTCTTGCCGTCTTCAATTCCTGAGGCCGTAAAAAACTACCTACAACATCAAAACGAAATGGCGCTGTACTTGGCTTGCTCATTCTAATTCCTCCCTTTCACTCATAAAACACAGTAAACACATGTGGTTTTAATGATTTTAAAATACGAGGCTTCAGAAATATAGTAAAAATAAGAACTGTTTCATATTACTAAAGACATTGACAATACATTCGAAACCAGTAAAATAGTATAAAATCTATATTTCCAATAGATTAAGTTGGTTTAATTAAATTGTTAAACGATCCTCCGAAGAAAGGAGCCTATGTTTCATGACACCTACACACCAATCAAAGATTTATCAACCTTCTCAACCCCTGCTAGAGAATGTGGTAACCTCTTTTTCTGAAGCACGCTCCAAAGGCTCACCTTTATTTAATGGAGGCCTCATTTTTACTGAACATTATGTAGATGCAAATTATATTAATCAAGCTACGATTATCCCTGATGGCTGTGTGCATCTAGTCATTTGCTGTCATCCTGAACATCCGTCCGCTAACCTTTGCGGTAATTTGTACCAAGGGACCGAAGGACTTTTTATTCGTCAGGGGTGCCATTATTTCTCGATCTGCTTTTTACCAGGATATGCGGAGCATTTCTTCAAACATCCTATTGGTATGTTTAGTGGTCAAGAGTTTCCTGTGCAGGATGTATTGCCACATGCAGCTATTCTCTTGTCAAGAGTAGCTGAGGCAACTAATTTTGAGGAACGGATTACTGCATTTGAAAGCTTTTACATCGATTATATTAAGGATGAACTGAATATTAATCCATTGATACAGCATGCAACGCAGAGGATTATTAAGTCTCGTGGAAACCTCAATATTGCAGATCTATCCAATGACTGTGGGTATTCCACTCGTTATATGGTCAAAATTTTTGAAAAGTATGTGGGGTTGTCTCCCAAGCTATTCAGCCGAATCATGCGATTTCAGCATGTGGTGCAGGCGCTAGAGGTTAATGAGTATTCTCATATCCTAGATCATATTTATGAGCTTGGTTATTGCGATCAAAATCATTTCATCAAGGATTTTAAACAATTCAGCCGCCTTACGCCTAAAAATTATATACATCGTCTTCGTTCCTGATTGGTATGCTGTAAGTTACATTTTAATTCTGGATATTTATACTATGTGTTGATTAGAAATACAAACTTTGCTATACTCTTCAAAAAAAAGCATTGCATAGATAGGAGATCATTATGAAGAAAAAACTGCTAACCGCACTCGGAGGCTCACTCATTCTATTGATTGGGATTACAGCGGGTGCGCTCGCTAGTGGCAATCTGCAAGAGATCAAAGCTTTTTTAAATGGGGATTTGAAGGTTCGTGCTCATGGAGAAATTGTTCAATTAAAGGATATTAACGGTCAAACTATACTTCCAATCACGTACAAGGGCGTTACCTACTTGCCTGTAAGATCAGTAGCCTCTCTACTCGATGTACCAGTAAGCTACGATGCTACAGCAAAAGAGGTTATTATCGGTGGTGATGACGCTGGTCAACAACAAACTAACGTTCCAATTAGTAAAGAAGACTACAACAACACACTTTATACAAAAGACCCTGCACTTACGAAATTAGGTAACAAGGATTATAGTGAGGTGCTCTATAGTGCACCAAATTCTCAATTTAAGTACACCGCACTTAGTCCAAACGGTAAATATTCAAAGCTTGTCGTACAGTTTGCCGCAATCGCCCAAGATGTAAAGACACTTGAAATTAGAGATATCGACACGAACGCCTTGCTTAAAAAGGTAGAAGGCATCACGCCTGCTGCTGGGCTACAAACCATTGAAGTAAATATTACAGGTGTAAAAAATATTTCATTTGATGTGAATCAGCCTGTAGATGGCGGCTTCTTTATCCCATTGACTACTTCTTATTATAATAAGTAAGCAAAGGTTTATGTTATAAAACAGAAGACAAGCTTACACATGTTTATTGACATTTATAGCATTATTCTAAGCAGTCAAGTAGTGAAAAACCACCAGATTTTAATGTCTGGTGGTTTTTTTCATAGAGTCTGGGACAAAGAAACATATAGGAAATCGCTATTTTAGTAAAGGAGGTATCTGGGGTTGAACCAGAAATCAGGGCTTTGCAGGCCCTCGCCTTACCATTTGGCTATACCTCCATAAGATTTAAATTGTTAACTACGTTATGAGGTGGATCATTTATTAACCTTATTTTACCGTCTTCCTTCCATACGATCAATTCTAATTATAATATAGTAATGATAAGTTTAGCCTATGATTATTTAATAAAAATACATTAGAATTCCAATATGGTTTATATTATAATAATAGGAAAATATTATGATCATTATATTTATCGTTGTAACTAGTACAAAATAATGGAGGTTCACCTTATGGAACTCAAGCAATTAGAATATTTCATCACTTTGAGCCAAGAGCTACATTTTACTCGTGCGGCTGAAAAGCTAGGCATTACTCAACCGTCGCTAAGTCAACAAATTCGGTTGCTTGAACATGAGATCGGGATGCCTTTGTTTGATCGTGTTGGCAAAAAAACGATGCTTAATGAAGCTGGACAAGTATTGCTACATCATAGCTATAATGTGTTTCACGAGCTACAGCAGGCCAAAGCCATTATAAGTGAGCTACAAGGTCTAAAACGAGGTTCTTTAAAGGTCGGAGCGCTCTTAACCGTAATTAATTATTTACTTGCACCAACAGTAATGACATTCCATCAAAGCTATCCTAATGTAGAATTATCTGTCCTTGGTATGCGCACAGGTGATATTTACAATGGGCTACTGCACAATGAACTGGATTTGGGCATCGTATTTTTACCAATGGAGCATGATGATCTTGAAATTGTTCCATTATATGAGGAAAACTTAGCTCTTGCTGTTGCTGTGAATCATCCTGTTGCTAACTTAGAATTTGTCACGCTTGATATTTTAAAGAATACACCTTCTGTTTTGTTACCAGCTACATATTTTTTACGGCAGCTCATTAACGAGCAGTGTCAGACAACTTTATCCTTTACTCCCCAACCTGTCCTTGAAATGACTACAATGGAGTCGATTATTACGATGGTGAGTAAAGGGGTCGGGGTAACGATTTTGCCAAAAGGGTACTTGGATTACATCAACAATCCTAATATTGTAACCGTTCCACTTCAAGCCCCCACGTTAACTACACAAATTGGCGTTGTTTATCGCAAGCATAAGCATTTATGTGTAGCAAGCCGTGTATTCATGGAGCAATTAGTCGCAACGGTGAACAGTTAACCTTGTTCACTACTCGGTGATGCTTGATGGTAGATGATTTGTTTCTTAAGCTTGCTGTACTGCAAGCCATGTTATAACATCACTGGCATTTTGCTCAGGCTGGTGAATCGGGTAAAATATATGCTCAACGCACCCATTATTAATAATAAGTGTTGTCCTTTGCATAAATTTCTGACCTGCCAACTCAAAAAGCGGAAGCTCCATAGCAAATGCAAAGGTAAGTGTGTCGTCAGAAAGCAATGGGAATGGCAAATGAAGCCGCTGGACTGCTTCTTTCTGTTCATCCGTACTTTGCGTAGAAAGACCAAATAACCGCTTCACTCCTACCTCCTGAAGCTCCGCAAAATGATCACGAAATGCACAGGATTGCGAGGTACAGCCTCGTGCACCAGCAATGTCATCCCAGCCTGCTACAGCGCCCCCCTGTGCAGGGCTTATGCGTGGATACACATAAACCACAGTTAACCCTCCCTCGGAGAGATTGACGAAAGAGTCATCTGTGGCACGCAAAGAAATGTTAGGTATTCTATTATAGTTAACGATAGCTCTCACCTCTTCCCCAAGATTGATATTGGTATTGCTATTTTTACTTTGATAGCCGATAGCTTTCCTCCATTGCGTCAAGTAGCTTCACTAAAATAGCATTCGATTGACGAAGTAATGCCCTCTGATCCAACATTTGAGTCGCCTGCTGAGTATATGCCCCTGCTGTCATCTCATCCCCACAATGGCTAATCAGCCTTTCAATACTGTCATTACTGCTCTCTAAATGAAATTGGAGTCCAACAACATGCCCCTGATATTCAAACGCTTGGTTGGCGCAACTAAGACTAAGTGCAGCACTTTTTACACCAGCAGGTAATTGGAACGTTTCCCCATGCCAATGAAAAGGAATAAATTCGTGTGGTAGGTGCTGTAAAAGCTTTGTAGCTTTTCCCTCCGCCGTCATTTTTACAGGAAACCAACCTATCTCCCTATGCGGATTTTTGTAGACCCGCCCCCCGATCACCTGTGCAATTAATTGTGCACCTAGGCAAATGCCAAGCACCAATTTTTTATGCGCAATGGTCTCATTAATAAATTCCTTTTCCTGAATGAGCCACGGAAAATCTACTTCATCATGTACGCTCATCGGTCCTCCTAACACAATTAGCAGATCAAAGTCTGATTGAAGCGGAAATTGACTGTGCTCCTGCTCATATAACAAAGTCCCACTTAGCGTAAATCCATTATCCTGTACCCAATCAGCTATTTTTTCAGGTGTTTCAAACGGAACATGCTGTAAATAGTGCACCCTCACTCTAATTCACTTCCATTTCTTTAAAATAGTGTATTGCTTTATTTAATCCAACAAGAAGCTGCTCCACCTCCGCCTCCGTATTATACAAATAAAAGCTCGCTCGTGCGGTAGCTCCTACCTGAAAATGCTTCATTAACCGCTGACAACAGTGATGACCTGCGCGAACGGCTACCCCATGCATATCTAGAATCGTAGCTAAATCGTGTGGATGGATATTGCCTAAATTAAACGTAATAAGCCCACAACGCCCCTCATCTGGGCCGTATAAAGTAAAGCCATCCAGTTGCTTCATTTGCTCTAAGGCATAACGTGTCAAATATTGATCATGTGCCTCAATGACATCAAGTCCAATTTGCTCCAAAAAATCAATTGCCGTTCCTAAACCTATCGCTCCTGCAATGATCGGTGTCCCCGCTTCAAACTTCCAAGGGAGCTGCTTCCAAGTAGCGTCATACAGTCCAATCTCATCGATCATTTCCCCGCCAAACTCCACTGGCTCCATCTTTTCAAGCAGTTCGCCTTTGCCATACAAAACACCTATTCCAGTAGGCCCACACATTTTATGTCCTGAAAAAACATAAAAATCGCAATCTAGCTCTTGAACATCCACCTTAATATGGGCGATGCTCTGAGCCCCATCTACTAACATAACTGCACCATGCTTATGCGCTAGTGCTGCCATCTCCTTCACTGGATTAGCGATACCAAGCACATTGGAGATATGAGAGACAGCCACAAGCTTAGTGCGATTCGTGATTGTACTAGCAGCATCTTCAATTGAAAATGTACCATCCTCTTGAAGCGGAATATATTTTAGAATTGCTCCTGTTGCCTTTGCAACTTGCTGCCAAAGTAGAAGATTACTGTGGTGCTCCATAGCCGAGATAACAATCTCATCGCCCTCGTTGCAAACCGCACGCCCATAACTACTAGCAACCAGGTTAATAGAAGCCGTGGTTCCACGAGTAAAAATAACTTCCTCCATTCGTTTTGCATGAATAAAATGTGTAACCTTGGCGCGTGCTTCTTCATATGCTTTTGTTGCACGTGCACCCAAAGTATGAACCCCTCGATGAACGTTCGCGTTGTCTTGCTCATAATAATCCTTTAAAGTATTAATGACTTGAATTGGCTTTTGTGCTGAGGCAGCACTATCAAGGTAAGCAAGCGGATAACCGTTAATATTTTGGTGAAGTATAGGAAAATATTTTCTGATATAAGAAAGCTCCAACATCCTCATCCTTTACTGCTAAATTTTAGCTAATGCTTGATCATGGGCACTGATCGTTTTATCAATATCCTCATCGGTGTGCGCAACTGAAATAAAGGTAACCTCGTAAGGGGTAGGTGCAGTCAAAATACCAAGTGACAGCATCTCCTTATAATAGGAAATAAAATGCTGCATATTTGCACCTTGCACTGCATCGTAGTTCATAACATTGTGCTCTGCGAAAAAAGCTGAAAACATAGAACCTACCCTGTTGATTTGCAGTGGGATTCCTCTACGCTGAGCGCACTCCAGAAAGCCAACCTCTAGCCGTGCAGATTTCCGCTCCAGTTCCTCATAAATCCCATCCTGTTCTAGCAATTTTAAAGTGGTGTATCCTGCCGCCATCGCAATGGGATTGCCTGACAACGTTCCCGCTTGATAAATTGCACCAATAGGCGCGACCTGCTCCATGATTTCTCTTCTTCCCCCATAAGCGCCAACAGGTAAGCCACCCCCAATAATTTTACCCAGACAAGTAAGATCAGGCATGATTTCATACCTTCCTTGTGCGCCACTAGGACCAACTCGATATCCAGTCATCACTTCATCAAAAATAAGTAAGCTACCATATTCCTTTGTTATATGTCTTAAACCTTCGAGAAAGCCTGGCGCAGGTGGAATGGCGCCCATATTTCCTGCTACTGGCTCTACTATTACCGCTGCAATCTGCTCCCCATATTTTTCAAATAAATAACGCACACTGTCCATACTATTAAAGGGGGCTGTCAGGGTATGCGTAGCGACACTATCTGGTACACCTGGACTATCTGGCAATCCTAGTGTTGCCACACCTGAGCCTGACTTCGTCAACAAGGCATCTGCATGTCCATGATAGCCACCTTGGAACTTCACAATTTTTTGTCTTTGTGTATATCCTCTAGCTACACGCAATGCACTCATCGTTGCCTCTGTCCCTGAATTCACCATACGCACCATGTCGATAGAGGGCATACTATTACAAATATGTTCAGCCATCTTTACTTCAAGCTCTGTAGATAACCCAAAACTAGTACCAAAGGCTGCCACCTCCTGAATAGCCTTGACGATCTCCGCACGAGCATGACCAAAAATTAACGGTCCCCATGATCCGATATAGTCAATAAATTCGTTGCCATCCATATCATACAAACGTGAGCCTTGACCACGAGTAGCAAAAGCAGGTGTCAATCCAACGGTTGAAAATGCACGCACAGGACTGTTTACCCCACCAGGCATTACCTTTTTGGCACGCTCGTATGCTGCTAAACTATGACTCATCCTCTGTTTCCTCCCCTGTCTAAATCAAAATACTGATCTATTTCAACCATTCGGCTATTTCGTCTCATTATTCACTGATTCTTTATATACGGAGAGATATCACGATTCAACAGTCATTTGCCTGATATGAAAAGAAGGTATCGCTGTGGATACCCTCTTGATACCTGCTTCGCAGTCTAGCATTGTTAGCCCTTCACATCTTGCAGACTAGCGCCAAAATTGATATGAAATACTTGACCATCAATGACGAGTGCTGGAACGGATTTAACGCCTGCCTTCTCCGCTTCTTCTATCCGATTAGGAACCGCACCAAGATGTACAATCTCCGTATTGATTTTTCCTGTATCAAGATAATCAACAACAACCTGCTCTGCCTCTACACAAACGGGGCAACCTGCATGATAAAAAATTGCTTGAGCCATTCACGATCTCTCCTTCATCTTTTAGTGTAGCTTTGCTACTTGACTTCATTATAGGAAGGAGCATTGTGATCATCAATTTGAAATTGCTTATCGTTATGATAGGCTAGCCTAATGGTTATCACCCATTTCTCCGCTGAAAATCAATTAAAAAATCACCTAATGCCTGACAATGTGTATAAGGAACCGCATTATAAATGGAAGCACGGAGATGCCCAGCATCCCGATGACCTTTTAAGCCCATAAATCCTTCCTGCTCTAGCTCACCAAGCAGCTTATTTTCCAGTTCAGAGCTACAGGTACGAAAAGTAACATTCATCAACGATCTGCTCTCCTTATGTGCTAATCCTTCATAAAACCCCTCACTATGATCTAGCACATCATACAGTAATTTCGCTTTTTGTTGATTCCGAACAGCCATGCCTTCTACTCCACCTTGCCGCACAAGCCATTTCAAAACAAGATTCACCATATATACCGAAAAAACAGGTGGCGTATTATATAGCGAGCCATGCTTAACATGGGTACGATAGCTTAAAATATCAGGGAGTGTTTCAGGAATAAGTTCTAATAAAGATCGATGAATAATCGCGATCGTCACCCCTGCGGGTCCCAGATTTTTTTGTGCACCTGCATAAATATAAGAAAATGGCGAGGGGTCCACAGGACGCGAAAAAATATCACTGGACATATCCGCGATAAGCGGAACATCACCTGTATCAGGAAAACTATGATATTGAATACCATCAATGGTTTCATTAGATATGACATGTACATAGGCTGTATGATCTGGAATAGATAGTTGACTTAAATCAGGCATTTTCTTAAAGCCTGAATCCACCCCACTTGCTAATAGCGTAGTTTTCCCCAGCTTTTTAGCTTCCTTCCAAGCCTTTCCCGACCATGTTCCACAATGGACATAACCTGCAGTTTTTCCCTCTGTTAAAAAATTGAGAGGTACCATGGAGAATTGCAAACTTGCCCCACCGTGCAGGAATAACACTTCATATTCTGAGGAAAGCCCCATCAAATCTTTAATGAGTTGCTGTGCCTCATAATGAATGGCTTCATAGGCTTTACTGCGATGGGAAATTTCCATAACAGAAGTACCTGTACCTTGAAAGCTACGTAATTCTGCTTGAGCCTCTTGCAACACCTCGGCTGGCAATGCCCCCGGACCCGCATTAAAATTATAATAGCCCACTACAATCCCTCCGTAATTGTTCATATAAAGGGAATTGCGCCGTCATTTCTTGCACGCTTTTTGATACCTTTTCTTTGATCGCACTACTCTCAGGATTTTTAAGAACTAACCCTATTAACTTGGCAATTTCCTTCATTTCTGCCCCACCTAAGCCACGCGTTGTCATTGCAGGTGTACCTAAGCGAATGCCACTTGTAATTAATGGACTTTGTGTATCATGTGGAATCGCATTTTTGTTAGCAGTAATGCCAACCTCATCTAATAGACGTTCCGCTTCCTTCCCAGTACCTCCAATAGAACGCAAGTCCACAAGCACAATATGATTATCTGTTCCTCCTGATACCAAAGTGAATCCCTCATCTAATAAGCTCTCAGCGAGCACCTTAGCATTGTCTAGCACATTTTGAATATAAAAATTAAAATCAGGCTGAAGCGCTTCTCCAAAAGCAACGGCTTTGGCGGCAATGGCATGCATAAATGGCCCCCCTTGAATCGTAGGAAAAATCGCTTTATCGATGGCTTGTCCCCATGCGCTATTGCACATAATGATTGCTCCTCTTGGCCCACGCAGGGTTTTATGCGTCGTTGTCGTAACAAAGTGAGCAAAAGGGATTGGGCTTGGATGTAGCCCCGCCGCCACGATGCCAGCAATATGCGCCATATCTACAAATAAAAGTGCGCCAACCTCAGCTGCAATTTGAGAAAATAGCTCAAAATCAATCACACGTGGGTAAGCACTAGCTCCTGCCACAATCATACGTGGGCGATGCTTATGAGCAAGCTGTCGTACCTGATCAAAATCAATCCGCCCTGTCTGCTCATCAACACCGTAAGGCACAAAGTTATACAGCCTACCAGAAAAATTAACCGGACTTCCGTGTGTCAAATGTCCCCCATGTGCCAAATTCATGCCTAAAATGGTGTCGCCCACTTCAACAGCAGCGAAATAAACCGCCATATTCGCCTGCGCCCCAGCATGAGGTTGTACATTGACATGCGCTGCGCCAAAAAGCTCCTTTGCACGTTGAATGGCTAGCTCCTCCGCTTGATCCACATATTCGCATCCACCATAATACCTTCTTCCAGGGTACCCTTCTGCATACTTGTTAGTCAAAACTGAGCCTGTTGCTTCCATCACTGCCTCACTCACAAAGTTTTCCGAGGCGATCAGCTCTATTTTATTGTGCTGTCTCGACAGTTCTTGTGAAATTGCATTAAATATTATTTTGTCCTGTTGAGCTAATTTCTTCATAGTGATCTTCCTTTCTCTAATGCGTTGTAATTACAACATTTTTGCATGATAATATATTTAGAAATGGATTGACTGATTTGGAGGGAAATGCCTTGCTTACAGTAAACCGTCATGATCCTCGGCCGATTTGGCAACAGCTGCTTGATCAAGCGATTTCTAATATTACGACTGGAAAATGGCCTCCAGGTGAGTTGCTTCTCCCCACACGTGAGCTAGCACAACTAATTGGTGTTTCCCGTTCCACGATTCAAACGGTATATGAGGAGCTATATAGTCGAGGTTATACTGTAACCTCTCGTCGTGGTGGAACAAGAGTAAGTGAATGGACGTATAACGCCAACGTAGCTGAAGAGCTATCCCACAAGGGACCTACCTTGCCCCCATTGCCGTTATTAGACTCTGCCCTTAGCCATCTAAGCAACTGGTTTGGCAATGATAGTGATAGTAATACTCGTGAGCAAGCTACAATTGAAATTGACTTTACCCCCCACGAGCCCTATTTAGATGAACACTTTCTGAAGGATTGGCGACGTTCTTTTTTACATGCGTCCACAGATTCAACTATAGATAGCTGGGCTTATGGTGATGCATTTGGATTTTTGCCCTTACGAGAGCAAATCGCTCGTTACTTATCACTTGAAAGAGGGGTTCATGTTAACGTAGATCAAATCTTATTAACCTCAGGCGCACAGCATAGTCTCGATCTCATTGCCCAAGCCTTATTGCATGAAGGAGCGACCGTTTCAGTTGAAGACCCAGGCTTCCCTGCGGCATGGATGGCGATGAAATACCGTAATATGAACGTGGTACCTGTTCCTGTTGACGAGCATGGATTGTGTGTGGACCACATTGACCCTCAATCTGAGCTTGTCTACGTCACCCCATCACATCAATGTGCCGTTGGTGTAATTATGTCGGAGCCGCGTAGGCAACAGCTTCTACATTTAGCGGCAGAAAAAGGCTTATGGATGGTAGAGGATGATTATGACAGCGAATTTCGCTATCGTGGCGATCCACTACCCACTTTATTTAGTCAGCGTCCACAAAACACGTTGTACATGCTAAGCTTTTCCAAAATGATTGCCCCTGGTATTCGCATGTCTGCTTTAGTTGGCTCCAAAGAAGCGATCTCTCAGCTCGCCCGTGTTCAGGGATTAACGTACCGCCACCTGCCAATTATGGAGCAGCTAACATTAACCCATTTTATGGAACGTGGCCTGTTCATGCGGCACATGAGAAAAGTACGTAATATTTACCGCCGCAGACATGCAGCTATGACCAAAGCGATCATTTCAACTGGCTTAAGCGAGCACTTTACACTTACAGGTGCTGAAACTGGGCTTCATATGTTACTTGAAGCTGACTCAACCTTTGACGAAGGAAGGGTAACAAAGCTAGCGTTAGAAAGAGGTATCCGTATTTATCCACTTAGCCAATATGGGCTAGAAAGCACAAGAAAAGGCTGGGTGCTTGGTTTCGCCAAAGTAGATGAAGCCGCCATCGAAGCAGGAATTACCTCACTAGCAGAAATTATTTTAGATGTACATTCTCATTCCAATAATAACTATCAGGCAAATAACGTTCGCCAAACACTTTTGTCCCGACACGAATAATTGTTGCGCCTTCCTCAATGGCCACCATGAAATCACCTGACATCCCCATGGAGAGGATATCCATCTCTACACGCGGGATGTTTTTTTGTTTAATTTGAGATTGAATCGATTTTAATAAGCGAAAGCATCCTCTTGTTTCCTCATTGGTAGCCCCTAATTTACCGATTGTCATTAGTCCTTTAATATTTAAGGTTTCAAGCTGTGACAATTGCTCTACTAATTCCACCGCTGCTTCAGGCGCAATGCCAAACTTACTTTCTTCGTACGACGTATTCACCTGTACTAATATATTCATGGTTCGATTTTCCTTCAGGAGCTGTTGGTGTAACACTTGTCCTAGCTTCAAACGATCAACAGAATGGATCAAAGTCACATATTTAATAACGTCCTTGACCTTATTAGTCTGTAAATGACCGATGAAGTGCCATTCTACCTTATTGTATTGCTCCATAAGTGGAAACTTATCTCGAAGCTCCTGCGCTTTATTTTCTCCAAACAACACCTCGCCTGCTTGCATCGCCATTTGTAGCTTTTCAAGAGGCACAGTTTTAGTTGCCAATAGTAGCTGTACCTCCTCTGGTTTGCGGCCTGATACCTGACAAGCTAACTTCATCTGCTGTCTTACTGTGTTAAGATTTTCTTCAACTAAATTGCTCATGACATTCCCTCCCGTTCTATATGAATATTACTAACTTATCAAATTATGGTTTGTTACTATATATCCAAAATGAATAACTTGGAGCAGTCCATATTTTTTCATAAAAGAAACGCCTCTAAATAGATCAACCAATCCAGTTAGCTACTGGCTACTAAGGAGAGGTTCAATATTTAAGAGACGTTCTACGTTTAGTATTCACATAAATAATATTCACATATTTAGAATTGACTGTAATGCTTATGCTTTAATTTACTCCTTACGTTACTCCTTCACCCCACCAATAGTAAGGCCAGTAACAAAATATTTTTGCAAGAATGGATAGAGTAAAATAATTGGCATTGCCGTCACGATGGTGATCGCTGCTCGAATCGATACAGGGGTCACCATACTCGTGACATTTTTATATTGATCCACATTGACCGTTCCCCCTTGTGAAGTTGCTGAGGATAATAGCTTCATCAACTCATATTGTAGGGTGGTCAAGTTGCGGTTACCTGCCGTATAGAGCATGGAGTCAAACCAAGAGTTCCACTGACCTACTGCAATAAATAGGGCAACCGTTGCTAACACGGGCTTCGATAGAGGAAAAACAATTTGCATAAAAATTCGGAAATCTCCTGCACCGTCCATTTTTGCCGATTCGATCAGTCCCTCGGATAACCCCTGAATGTAAGTACGAATAACAATCATATTAAACACACCAATTAAGCCTGGAATAATGTACACCCAAAAGCTGTTCAAAAGTCCCATTTGTTTAATCAACATATACCCGGGAATTAAGCCACCGCTAAAATACATCGTAATGACAAACATCGTTGTCGCAAACTTGTTAAACATATATTCCTTCCGGCTTAGCACGTAAGCCAACATCGCTGTACAAAAGAGCTGCACCACCGTCCCCACTACGGTTCTAGCAACAGAAATAAATGCCGCTTGTGTCAAATGCGGATTTTGGAACACCGAAACATAGTTTTGTAGCGTCCATTCTCTTGGCCATAAATAGATTCCCCCACGAATCGTATCAAGACCATTATTAAAAGAGACGGCAATCGTGTTTAAAAATGGATATAACGTAACCACCATCACCAGTAACATCAATATGCCATTAGAGACCGAAAAAATCGTATCTCCTAGACTTCGTTTTCCACTAAATCGCTTCACAGCTTAACCTCCTTATCATATCAACCGCTCTTCACCAAGAGACTTCGCAATCCCGTTGGCGATAAAGATGAGCACCAGACTGACTACACTTTTGAAAATCCCTGCTGCGGTGGCAAGTGAGTAGTTACCAAGATTTATCCCATATTTCAAAACAAAAATATCGATCGTCTCGGATACATCCTGCACAAGTCCATTGCCCAGCAAATATTGAATCTCAAAGCCTGCATTCAGTACGTTACCCACGTTGATAATGAGTAGGATAATAATCGTTGGTTTGATGCTTGGAAGCGTAACGTTAAACATTTTACGGAAACGACCCGCACCGTCAATGGAAGCCGCCTCATATAGGCTTGGATTAATCGCCGCCATAGAAGCTAAATAAATAATCGTTCCCCAACCGATCTCTTTCCACATGCTCGACAGGCCTACAATGCCCCAAAAGTATTTAGGTTCGGCAAAAAAATTGATCGGTGCATCAATCAAGCCAAACTTCATCAGTAATATATTTACAATTCCCGTTTCTGTTGACAATACATTCGCCACGATCCCTGTCACGATAATCCACGATAAAAAGTGCGGAAGGTAGGAAACGGTCTGCACCACGCGTTTAAACAATACGAAACGTAGTTCATTTAATAAGAGCGCAAGCCCAATCGAACCCACAAACCCTAAAAACAAACTGATTAGACTCATCGCTAATGTGTTTCGAATGACACGTAAAAATGTAGGGTCAGTAAATAACGTCATAAAATGATCTAACCCTACCCACTCCTGCTCCATAAAGCCAATCCCCGGTCTAAAATTCTGAAAGGCCATTAGCCAACCCCATAAAGGCCCATACGCAAAAATGGCGATAAATATAATGAACGGAAACGACATCCATAACAATTGACGCTGACCTTTCATTCTTAACAAGTTATATCTTAACCAGCTTTTACCTGAAGGAATATGGCTGGTATTTACCGCAGGCTGCAACTCCTTTTTGGCCATGCTTCTCTCTCCTTAATTACTAGTTTTATCTATATGTCATATCAATTGAATAAGAAAGGCTATAGGATATCCCATAGCCTTTACTTTAACCTTCAGCTGATTAACCCCATAAATCTACACGTCTACGAACCTCTTCGGTAAGCGCATCCTCATAAGCTTTAATATCTACGCTTTGCTTCAGTGTGGATTGATATTCTTCCCATGCCTGATCAAACTGGGCAGGTGCCGTCATAATGACTTTAGGTAACCACTTACGTTTTACATCGTCCATCTTTTGTCTAGCAATCGTCTCTGGTTTATTTGGTTCAAAATTGAACGTATAAATCGGGAACCATGGTTCGTTATCTGTAGGAGGCTCTAGGAAATCAGTAAACTTGGTATAGCCGTAAGCCTTGAGTACTTTTTTGTCAATATCATTTAATGTAGCAAGGTATTCTTCAGGCTGTTCTTTTGGATCTAATGCATTTTTTCCGTCTGCTGTCATCCCTTCATGGTGTGGGAAATAGACAAGTGGACTTCCTGTATTCGCAAGTACCCAGTCTGGATCTTTCGAATTCGCACGTTGCTCCTCGTTACGAGAGAATATACCTTTATCATCCACTTGATAATCTACATCTTTTTGTCCCCATGTTCTTAGAACTTCAATCTCTGGGTCAAGTAGATCGTTAATGTATTGGAGTGCTCCCTCAACATCTTTACAGCTCTTCGTAATTGCAAGCCCACCGTTCACGTTCAGGATCGGCTTATGACGGTAACGCCCCTTCACATCCTCAGACAAAGTAATGGACAATGGTACATACGTTTTGTCAAACAGCTTTTGCTTCACAAGGGAGGCCTCTGCATCGAGGAACTGCCATCCTTGATCGACCATGCCTAGTACACGTCCTGTTGAAATTTTAGAAATGTACTGATCATAGTTCGCTGTAAATGTCTCCGTATCAACTAGCCCTTTGCTATATACTTCATTGATCTTTTTAAAATAAGCCTTCGCCTCTGGAATTGTATTGTAGTTTTTCGCAGTTAACGTTTCCTTATCAACGATAGCGGCACCTTCATTTGGATGTCCAGCTAGGAACAACGGTGGATTCTCCAGTGCGAAGTAACGCCAGTCGTAAGAAATAATCTCAAAGCCAATCGTTGGCTGACCGTTCATCGTTGGATGTGCTTCCTTATAACGTTCAATCAAGTCAAAATATTGGTCCAACGTTTTGATCGTCGGAAAATTGTCCCACTCTAACACTGCTTTCTGAATCCAAAACGCTTCCCCGCCATGCGTCACTTCCATCGATTCACCCTGAATGTTTCCGAATTGTGGGATGAAGTAAATATGACCATCGGTCGAGTTTTTCATTTTTTTCCAATCTTCACCTAAATAGTTTTTAATATTCGGATATTTGTCGATATAGTCTTCAAGTGGCACTAATGCGCCAGCTGACACTAATTGCTGCGTGCCATCACTACCATCAATGAAGTCTGGATATTCACCACCTGCAATTAAGACCCCAATTCTTTCTTTTGCAGTTTGCCCCGTAAGCCAATCCATTGTCACACGTACACCCGTTTTTTCCTCGATCGCTTTCATCACGCGGTTATCATCAGGTGCAATCTTACCTGGTACAGCAAAAAATGCGGAAAATTGCTTTAATTCTTTGCCATCAGCACTTTTCTCAGCCGCTGGCTTTGTTCCCGATGAACATCCAGCAAGCACAACCGTAAGCATCAAAGTCAGTAAAATCAACTGCCTAAATCTTTTTCTGACATCCTTTTTCATCATGACCCCTCCAGCCAAGTATGTGATCAGAAGCTCTTTAGAAAGCGCTTTCTAAAGCTGATTTAAAATTATCATTGTTACGCGCACTCCTCAACAGGACAAATTATAGACACAATCCCAATAATTCTAGGTAGTAATAACTTTTCAGACACGAGCTAGTTATATAAAAAATCCTGCTCCCCTTTATGGAGTGCAGGATGATGAATCTGAAGTATATAGCGCTTGTGCCCTTTTTCGATATTGGGCTGGCGTCTCTCCCCTGATTTTCTCGAACCGATTAATAAAATAATCAGAATCCCGATACCCTACCATGGTGGCAATCTCATACACTCTGTAATCTGTTCTACGGAGTAGCCTAGAGGCTTCCTCAATACGAATCTCATTCAAATAATCACTGAAGCTTTTAGCATAATGCTTTTTGAAGATCTGCCCCAAATACGCACTGTTCATGTAAAATTGCTCTCCTAGTAGCTTCAAGCTAATACTTTCCATGTAGTGCTCAGTAATGTAAGCCTCAACTTGGGCAAGCACCCCCATCGCATTCCACTTGTGCTTCTCCTTCAGCTTTTGTGCACATTTATACGAAAACTGAAATAAATTTTCAATGTTCTCTTCCATCGACAACATCGCATAATTTTCCTGAAGAAACGTGGATTGCATCCATTCTACATCTGGATTTACATCGTAGGTTTCGTCTGTGTTAACAAGCCCAATTAATGAATACGCTAAATAATGAAGATGGATCCCCACAATACCTGGCTCTATTCGTTCCTCTAAAAAAAATTGAAAAATAGCCTGAGCATGACTGCGAATATCCTCCATCCGATACTCCTCAATCGCCTTAATGAGCTCATCAAAAAGCTGTTTTTCTTTTCCCGAAGGCTGGTGACTAAAAACGGTCGTATCCATTTGCTCAAAATAGTAGATCGGTCCATATGCACTAAAGAAACGCAAGCTTTTGATCTTATCACAAGAATAATAAGATTCGTGTAGCTCCTCCAGTCGACTAACCTCCTTGCCCACATACATGGCAAACCCTGCCCTAGATTTCTCTGATTCGCTTGATTCCCTTAATTCCATTGATCCCTCGATCCGATTCAACTCGGTATACAATTGGGCAACGTACTGCTGGAGCGATACCCCCTCACGCCTCAGCAGTACATCCGTTATAATATGGAGCACCCTATTTTTCTCGCCCGTGAACGATTTAAGACCATGTCCTCTAGCATTTTGATTCACTATTGCTTCTACCTGTAGACCCCACTGCGCTTGCTGTTGCTCACTTCCTGACTCCGTTTCTATCATAATGCATCGGAACTTGTTCGCATGGCCGAACTGACTTTGGACACTAGCAATGTTATCTCGATTTGCCGTTCCAAGTAGAAGCGATTGTACATGCTGGGCCATTACGAGTTGCTCCTGTTTTTCCTGCTGTCGCTTCTCTTCCACTCTCTCTCGGAAAATCTTTTTAAACGTTGTCAGCACTTGAAGTAGCTCGTCTTTAACAATCGGCTTAAGAATATAATCGTTGACCTTATACCTAATCGCTTGTTTCGCATACTTAAACTCATAAAAACCGCTAAGTAACACCAGCTTCATCTCGCCGTCATATTTTTCATATAAAACTTTAGCGAGCTGTAACCCGTCCATCTCTGGCATTTTAATATCTGAAATAATGAGATCTGGCTGAACTTTCTCAATACACTCCAGTGCCTGTATTCCGTTAGAAGCTTGACCACAAATCTGAAACCCAAGCGCGTTCCAATCGATTAATAAAACAAGTCCTTGGCGAATAAATGGCTCATCATCCACAATCAACACGTTGATCATTTCCATATTGTTACTCCTTATCCCTAAGATGCTTGTATAAGAGGAACCTGAATCATAATCGTTGTTCCTTTGTACTTTTCACTAGTTATGTTCACCTGTATACTGTCATCAAAATACATACGAAGCCGGATATACGCATTCATAAAGCCGATACTACTGAGTTCGCTAAGTCGCTCCAGACTTGGATCAAGCATCAAATTACGGAGCAAAACTAGCTTGTCTTCCTCCATGCCAACTCCAGTATCTCGTATCATGATATGCAATTGGTCGTTTTGCTTATGAAAACTAACTTCGACCACACCATCATTCATACTGCCTTCAATCCCATGGATACAGGCGTTCTCTACAAAAGTTAATACGGTTAGCTTTGGAATTCTCATTTTCAAAATATCTGCTTCCGCAACATCAATTACAAATTGTAGCTTCTCACCAAAGCGATATTGCTGAATCACTAAATAACTTTCTACAAATGTAATCTCATCCTGAATCGTAACGAGATCGTTGCCCCAATTGATCGTCTGTCGCATCAGTAGCGCCAGCTTCTGAATAATGTCGGAGGTTTCATGCTCCTCCTTGATCAGACTCCGCATACGGATCGTTTCTAACGTATTAAACATAAAGTGCGGATTAACCTGACTTTGTAACGCCTTTAATTCAGCTTGCTTCTTGGAAAGTTCAAGCGCCTGTCGTTCAACCTGCCCTTTAAATACAATCTCGATTAGATTTTTAATTTTGAGCACCATCATGTTATAGCTGTGAGTCAGACTGCCAATCTCATCCTTGCCAATCGGCCCTGAGATGACCTCAAATTTCTCATGCTTCACTTGATCCAAATGCTTCGCTATTCGGTCTACTCTATGCACAAGTGATCTGGAAATGAGCCAAATGAGCAAGGTTGGTACTAGCAGATTAAGAATAATGAGTAACATCAGATTAAATCTGGAGTCCATAATTTCGGACAAGAAATCCAGCTTCTCCCCGCGCAAAATAATTTGCCAGTCCTCAGATACGATAGGAGTAGACTCTATGGATTGCTCTGCATCCATCCCAATGCTGGACATGAGATTAAATGGCTTTCTTGCCTCGTTCATCCTTGTATCATTTGAGAAAATAATGCGATCATTTGAAAAGATATAAATTTTCCCGCCCGAGCCTTCATTTTTTAGCGACTTGTTAATAAAGGCGTAGTCGAGATCGACTTTTAATACCTTTTCGACCTTTTGTTTCCCGAAATAGTTTAATTTGCGAATGATGCTAACCTTCCGTCCACCTTGGCTTTGCGACATCTCTGCTTGCTGTTTGTCAAAATACGAATAGATCATCATATGATTGTCACTGTTCATCAGCGCTTGATACCATTCACTGCTTCTAATTTCATCATTTAGCTTGATGAAGTTGCCGCCATTCACAAAAGTTTCATTATCAACATAAAACGTCACCTGATTTACCTGCTGATAGCTATAATAATAGCGAACTAGATTGTTGCCACTTAGCATATCGTAATAGGCAAGATAGTAGTCCTCCTGATTGCGATAGGTAGACTCCATAAATCGATTTAGCGTTGCATCCGTGTATAAAAAATTAGATACATACAAGCTGTTGTCCAGACTGTTGCGAAGATTAAAGCGAATCCGTTGCTGCATTTCATTGATGCGGCTTTGCTCCTTTGCCTCAATCTGCCCTTTAATACTTTGATAAAACACAGCATTTGTAGCCAACACAGGGATCAACACACAAAAAATAAATAGTAAGTATAGCTTCGTTTTTAAACTCCAATCATCCTGAAAGTGAAAATGATGAATACGCCGAACCTCCTGAATACGCTTACATAATGACTTGAATCTCATGTTCGTTGTGATCCCCTTCCCCCGTCCCCTCTATTAACACCATTATAACGGGCAAGCACAGGAATGGAATATACTTTTTAGGTCACAACACAAAAAGAGCACCCTAAATATTAGAGTACTCTGCTCGTTGTAAGATAATTTCACTATTTATTAATCAATTTAAATTACACTCATATATTGTCTTGATGAACACACATGTCTGATGAAATTGGCTCACAAGGTTTCTGTATTAAGCGTAAAGCCTTCAATCACGACATCTTCATCCACTTCAATCATGATGCAACGTCTACCTTGATAATTTACCTGTTTCACATGTCTCAGGTCTTGCGGGCTAACTGAAATTGTAGCCACCTTGGTTTCAATTTTAATAGATTTAGACGTAAACTTCGGTAAAACACTGGCCGCTTTCATCTCATAATTTTTGTTGTCAACGATGGTTTCGAAAGCACGTTCTACTTTCTCTGTCGTCAGGTTCTCCACGCCGCTTGCGGTCAAAACACGTTCCAGATCTCTATAATCCAGCTTCGCAGGTTCTTCCTCCTTGGACTCTTCGTTAATTTCGATAACTCGGTTGATCTCCTCGTATACATGGGCAATGGTAGCCGAGTCGAGCTGTTCACCAGCCACTTCCTTCACAATATCTTCAAAGATCGCCCGTTCCTCCAGTGCAGTAACGGACCTTTCTCCATTCAATACATTTTCAACAAAATGTTGGTCAGGGAAATTTGATTTTCCTGTACAATATAAAACACGATTCACATCGGAGTAGTTATCCGTCACGCTAGGGTACAGAAACCCTTGCTCTGGGGTGCTTAATTTGATAATGGGATCTACAATCACGTTGTATTTGAACTCTCTCTCCACGTAATCAAACAAGAGCGTTTTCCGCTGCTTCTCCGTGGAATTCACGCTGCACAAAATAAACGGATGGGCAAACACTTCATTTTTCTCGCTCTCTTCCGTCGCTTCATTTCTAGCATGGGTTGGCAAATAATATTGTCCACGTACGAACGTAACCACCATATCCCGTTCAAATTTAGCATCTACCAGCATTCGATCCACGAGTAGCATCATCAAATCCTGCCATTCTTCCGGATCCCCTGTTGCCAGTGCCTGATGAAGCAATACCTGGGCTGGGTCTTCTGCCACTTCTTGGAATTTCAACTCAAACAACTTCTGATCCAACTCACCCATCAGCAATTTTTTAAAATTACCCATGTACAGCTCTTGCTTCTCTCGATCTACCAATTCAAACGGATGACGCTCCCAATGATAGACCTCATTTGTTTCCTTCATAATATAAACGTTAAGAATATCGTAAATATGCAATAGATCGTGATCCAACTTAAACTGCTTACGTATATGTGCTATTTCTTTTTTATTCATAATTAATTAGACAACTCCTCAATTAAACTGGCTTTACAAGTATAAACGATATAAAAATTCTTCGCCAGAAGGAGTCTTGGGTTTAACTCACATTATAATACTACGTGATAAAAATCGATTCATCTGATTGGCTTCAACAATCAAAATTGTTAAATATAATCATACTTTACCTAGCAACCAAGAGATAAACCAGTTAATATACAGGAAGTATACCAAAACCAAACCGAATATAAAGGGGGAAAAAACATGCAGGAATTTACATTTGTAAAGAATTATAAAAACAATGAGACGCTTAGAAAAAGTTTCTTTGAACTTGCTAAGCGTACTTTTGATATAAGCTTTGAAGACTGGTATGAGCAAGGTTTTTGGGGTGAAGGATACATACCTTTTTCATTTGTTGAAGGGGAGAAGGTTATAGCAAATGCTTCAGTTAATGTGCTGGAGTTAGTGATTAATGGAGAGAAGAAAAAAGCAATCCAAATTGGAACCGTTATGACCCACCCTGACTATCAAAAAAAAGGATTATCTGCGAACTTAATGAATAAGGTGATAGAGGAATTCGAAAACAAGGTGGATTTCATGTATCTTTTTGCTAATGAAACTGTGCTTGAATTTTATCCGAAGTTTGGATTTAAAGCTGTAGAAGAGCATATTTTTTCAATAGACTTTCCATTTGATTTTCCTACAGACTCTTCAATGAGCTTAACAAACGTTACAACACCTACTCCAAGCCCACTAGCACAAGCTAGCATTAGAAAACTAGATGTCTGCCAAGCGGAGGACTTACGTTTGATTACTAAATTTGCATCAGAAAGATTACCCGTCTCTCAACGTTTCGGAACAAATAACACCAAAGGCATCGTCATGTATTATTGCCTGAACGTGTTTAGTGATCATATTTATTACCTAGAAAACGAGGACGTCATTGCTATTTTTAATAAGGAAAATAATCACATGGACATCTTTGATATTATTAGCATTAATGAAATGAATGAAAGCAACATTCAAAATATTTTAGCTACAATTGGCGGTAATGATACGGTAAAAGCCACCTTCCATTTCACACCTGATTATAAGGGTATTGAACTCAAAAGTGAGATTATTAATGATGGTTTGTTTGTAAGAACAACTGGGGACAACGTGTATCCTGCGAAGGTGAAGCATCCGGTTACGTCGATAGCTTAGAAGATAAAAATATAACTCATTAGCGAACATGAGGAACTGACTCCTGTTTAACAAACAAGAGTCAGTTCCTCGTCATTTTTAAGCAACACATTCACACAATTTTCTGTTTCTTTCACACCATGAAAAGCATGCACAGTCCCCATACTAATATTGAAACAATCACTCTTTAACCGTCCAAATATTCATCGCTTTTATTACAACAAGCCTGTGCTCGTGATTACGAAATTTATTCAATAAAGCCTTACAAGTGTCATTCCACAACAGGGCCACACCTGCTATTTTTAACAAAGAAAGAGCAACGTAAGTGGAAGCAAGTCTGTGGTCTTGCTCTAAACGAACAACGATATCAAGTAACTGCTCTGGTCTCCAATATGGCACACTTGAATTTACAATATGATTAGTCTGATTACACACATACTCTAGCAAAAGAGGCTCTTGCTCTATACTTTGAGTGATTTGGTCCAAGTTAAGAGTGGCTAGGTCAGGATTGTCCCACTGTGTCATAGCTAATTGTAATCGAATAACTTCCAGTTTCATTGAATTATCCTTCTTCAGACAGTCAATTATTCCGATAAATAACGAAGTTAAACGTTTTCTTTCAGGAAGGATTCTAGCAACTAATTTATCAATTAGAGCTATGAGACGTTGTCTTGCAGGCAAATCCCGTTTACTCCCCGTATCACATTGTTCCTGCATACCTGCATTCAAAAGTTGTCTACAAAACTCAACAACCCGATCGTTCACAAGTCCTTCACTGCTAGCCATGATGAGTGTATCTAAAGCAGCTCGCCACTGTCCGTTCTTCTGTAGATCAACAAATATTTTACCTGCAAATTCTGCAATCATAAATTCGTTACCATAAACCCAGGAAGTCATAGTACGAAAAGCATCATTAACGACTACAGGATCAGAATGACTAGTAACTTTAGTTATCAAATGCAAATAACGCTGACGCATTTTTCTCGGAAGTGCTACAGGTGATTGATTAAATAAGCTACGCACAATGTCCCGCTCCAAAGATAAAGACATACACTCTAATATCTCCCAACTTTGTTCATAATCCAAATATTGTCTTGCCGCATGACCAATAGCAATAATAACGTCTTTATGATTATTAGGCTTTTCGTGTTCACAAAGAAGTAAGACCTGATTTTCACTACTTCTATGATACCCAAGCAGTCGAATTGCCTCTTTTTTCACTGTGATTTTCAGCTTATCTCTATTTAAGAGTGTTGAGAGCTTTGACGTTAAAAAGATCGGATTTACTCTCCTTGCACATCTTGGGATGGAATACATCGCAACACGCGCACGATCTCCTTCAAGATTATCTAGCAACATTAAAATCGCTTGTTCAGGTTGCTCAATTAACGAATGCGCATGCAGAGCCGCTTCCACAACATGCACTTCCTTGTCCTGCAATAGCAAATCCCATTGCGCTGATTCGTAATCAGGCAGAGAAGCCAAACTCCTCATCGCTGATGCACGCTCATAAAAGCTTCTTTTGGTATCTAGTGCCACTCGCTCTAGAAGAGTAGCAAGTTGTTGTTGTTGACGAGGCAAATAACGATGAAATCCATCACGGGCAGGAATTAGGTAAATCGTTTTGCCTGTTAAATGCTTTCCTTTTAAAATTTTCCCCGAAATAAATGGATCTAGCCATTCTTGGCGCTTCAAATGTAAATGCTGAAACACTTCATAAAAAGCAATAAAGGTTGGATCTAAATCTAGTAATTCCCTCACTCTTTCATCTCTTGTGTCAAAAGGAGCTAACCAGTATCGGACAGCTTGTCTTGACACCTTTTTGCTCTTGACTATTTCACCTAACAAACTCTGTAGCTTAGGTAAACGATCAATTGCTTTGCCAAAAGCATCCGCGATTTGAAGTATCACATGATCATTTTCACGCTTATTTGCCTCCATACTAAAATCATAGATTTTATCAAATAAAGACTCCAGCGCAGGAGTAGGTATACCACTCCAATCTCTAGAAAATAACATAAATTGCCCACTTCGCATGGTCATACGCTCGAATACCCACAAAGCAAACCCAAACATACTACTTTCCATTTCTAAGACATGTGCTTGAAAAATACGAAATGCTAGCTTTTCCGTTGCTAATCTTGTTCCATAAGAAGTATCTCTAGCTTCAACAACCATATCCACTAGCAAAGTCAAATCACTGATTTGCTCCTCATTAAACAAGGTAACAGGGCAATTTGCTAGCTCGCTCATGACGACCATGCGAACGGGGTCCTGATCGTTTTTAACCCGAATAAGAAAATGAAGCGTCTCCTCCATCCCTCTTCGGGAAAGGGCGGTACTTTGTATAAGACGGCCATAGGCGTTAGCGCGTTCATTTGCATTTGACGTTTTCGTGGCTAGCACTAATTGCTCTCTAGCATGATCAATCAATAGACGTGCAGTAATTTCAAGCATCTGCTCCTCATTCTCCTGAATCTCTCGCAAACCAAGCATACGCTTCGCTTCACTGTCACGTAATTGATGGGGCAAAACATCTAGCAATGAGATAGGAAAAACCCGAAGCTTTCGCTCATATTCAGGATATGCCGCATTAAAAATTGCTGTACGCTTGGATGGGGCTAGAGTGTCCAATACTTTTGCTAGATGAGTAGGGTTGTCTGACAATATGCTACCTAGCACTGTCCATTGTTCAGTAGTAAAGCATGACCGCTTCTTCAAAACAACTGGTGGCATCCCCTGTTCTATTAAATGCCCTCTTATTTCATCACGAGTTAGCAATTCAAATACCCCTGAGGAATCAAATAACATTAATCTACCTAGCTGTTGCTTAATCACTGGATGAATGTAATTTCTTGGTCCATATTTCAGTGCAAAATCTAGCACCATAGCTGGCCTTTGTACACTTAGCTCCTCAATCGCTGTATCCAATGTCCACCATAAGCTTAATTTTTCACTTTCAGCAGCTTGCTGCAATGTGTAATCCACATACTTGATGACCTCATCAGGATGTCTTTTGGTTAGCAGGCGCCAATTGTTTATGGCATATCCGATTTGGGGAAGTCTATTGCTGACCGTTTCCTCCGAGCATATAGACAATAACTTCCCTGCTTCCTTCGCCCCCCAACGAGAGAGTACAAGCTCTAATAAACGTTCTGCCCAGTCTTGTCTGTTATTTTTAACAATGCCATCTAACAATTGATCACGACATTCTAGGGAAAAAGTAATGATTTCAGCCTCAATATTATATGTAGAATCAGTGACTACTACAGTTAAAAGTGTTGCGGCACGTTTCCTAACCCCTGACTTAGCATGTTTGAGAGCAAGCATTACAGCCTGTGAATCTCCTGTCACAGCGGCTCCCGTTAGAGCTAGATGTGCTTCATAAGCAGTTCCACTCTCCAGCAGTGCCACAAGCAACCCTGCATATTCTTCCTTTTGGTTCCGCTTCCATGATTGCCTGCCCAAAAGTGCTACCTCTTTCATCCGCTTGGAGTAACCTAACAAATCCAATTCCTCAAGTAACAACTTTTTATTCGTATCATGGTTATTTGTAAATTTAAATTTTAATGCCATTGATTATTCTTCCTCCTCTGCTCCAACTAAGAGTTAATCTAACTTTTGCAAGCTTCACTTATACGGTAATTCTGAGAATAGCTCCTAATTAAATCCCATGTATTTATTATACACTGCTTATATATAGTGGGTATCGTTAAGAATGATGTGAAATTAAAAAAGCCCCATGACAATTACAGTCATAAGGCTAATAATCAAGGAATATCTATTTCCATTTTGAATTTTTCAATCTTTCTTAGAGGTAAATTACTTATCTTATTTGGCTCAATCTTGAAATCAGTGCCTGACGACTAACCCAAACTAGCGAAGAGACAGAGAGATTCTTAAGGTTGTCTCTTAAAATCAAGTTCCATCCATAATTATACTTCATTAAAAGGAAGTTGGTTTTAACAACAATTGCAAGAACTCTCTGGACCGTAGCTACCAGCCTCCAGTCGTTGACAAGTACTAATTTCTAAATAGAGCCTAATTTTCTACCACATAAATCAAATTCATTCCACAATCCAGTGTTCCTGGTAGTTTAGTAAAAGCAATTTCCTTTTCTATAACGAGCTCCCAAAATTCCTTATCTTGTCTGGCATTTTCTAATGCAACATCGCCAGCTTGTGTGTATAATCCAGCAGAGCTTCGCTCTTTTACAGTGACAGGAAAATCAGCAAATAAGGTATCCATTTCAGAGCTTCTCATCATATGAACATAATGCTTACTTGGGACAGGATAATGCTCTTCATCTTGCACGCCTGTATTATATAGCCACCTCGTAGCCTCAAGACCAAATTGGTCTTTTTCATATCTGATACCATCTAAATAATAAAGGGATGCACCGATAAAACTCATCGCACCTACAATTAAGATTCCGCCCGGCTTTAACACTCTTAACATTTCACTTATTCCGTCTTTTTCTTTATCCAGAAGGTAGTTGATTACACCACCAATACACACAATGCAATCAAAAGAGGCATCTTCAAAATCCCCCATATCCAGCACATCTAATACACAAAAACTCTTCACTTGATCAAACAATGAAAGTTCTTTCATTTTCGATTTATTAAATTCGATTTGATGTGTAGAAATATCCCCTACAGTAAGTTCATCGCACATCTTCACGAGGTCTTTGGTGTATCGTCCAGAACCAGCACCTATTTCTAAAACCTTATCGTCCTGAGAAATGTACCGCTTCAGTATATCCAAATGCACATGGTAAAGAAGTTCTCCGTGCCCATCTTTTTCGAGACGAGTCCATTCACGATCTTCGTAATTATCGTACCTGTTTTTCGGGATTTCGGGGTTGTAACTCATGAAAGCATCTCCTCATCATATTTAATTGTCTAATTATTATAATGCCACTAATGTCGCTAATATCGCTTTCACTCATATCACCACCACCTCTCCGGTACCATGTGTAGAGATTTGTACTTCTTGGTAAATTTTTATTTAAATGAGCAATTAAATATGTTGTTTATGAATCTGTGTTTGATGAGAATGTTTTCCTAAATTATAGAGCTTTTTGGAGAAATGGATATGATTTTTTGTACAATGATTCCATAAATGTTGAAGGGGTAAAAATCAGATAAAATAAAAAAAGCCCTAAAAGGGGCTATTTCAAAAATCATGTCCACCATTTCTTAGCTTAACTCAGTTTGAAACCGAAAAGTCATTTCATCAGTTCCCTTAAATCCCATTGATTCATATAAATGTCGAGCATTATGACTAGCAAGTAATCTTACGGTTACGATATTCTTATTAGTTAACCAATGTAAAAGGGCATTTGTTAATGTTCTAGCATACCCTCTTTGACGAAACTGTGGTTCCACATAAACATCACCGATAAAACCATACTTACGATCTTTGTAAAAACAATAAGGAATATCCTCTTTTATAAACGCTCCAGCACAAGCAATAATTTCCCCTTCTTCTTCTATTACAAAATGCTGCGCAGACCCACTTGTATATAGCGTATTGTATGTAGAAATTACTTCTTCAAGAAAATTATCAATCAGTAAATGCGACATCCCCACCTCCTTAAACATTTTTAGTTTCAGTTCTGAAATGAATGGAATATCGCTTAATCTTGAAGGTCTGTAGGTCATGGAACACCGCCTAATTTGTAATGTTATGATTGTAATTTCAAAGGAAACATCCACACTTTTCTTTGGGTACCCTCATCATCCTTTTGTGTTTCTTGATAAGGTTCATCTGCTAAAGATACAATTCCACGATAAATATATTCAGTAGGTTCAAATACTTCAAATAAATGAACTTCTACACCACTTTTATCTGACTGAGCTAGAGTTTTATTTTGCATAAATAGTATACTTTGATCCCCTTTTTTACCCATACCAGTATAATGTAAAATGTCTCCGATCCACTTATCCTCATATAAACCTTTTGTGTGATCTGAAATTAAGATTAACGTATTAGTAGCTTTAGACCTACGCATCCCTCCCATATTTGCACATTTAAAGTCAGCTATAATATCAGCATGTGTTACTGTTTGTCCGACTCTATATTTATTGAAATTACTCATAGAAATCCTCCATTATCTTTTTGGCTATAGGAACGTCTGCTGGTAGAAGATCATATTGAAGTAAATCAGCAACCCTAACCCACTTGTACTTATCATGCACAGTCATCATAATTTCCCCGGCAACTATAGTAGAATAATAAGCAACAAGATTAATGATTATATCGTCGTAATTATGATTTACTTCTGTGCAAAATTCACCAACAGAAACAGTTATATTAAGTTCTTCTCTAAGTTCTCTAATGAGACATTCCTGTGGCGTTTCATTTAACTCAATTTTCCCACCTGGAAATTCCCATCCACCAGCCATTTTCTCTTTTGGAGCTCGTCTAGTAATTAAAACTTTATCTTCGTGCATAATGACTCCAGCAATAACTTTAATTGTTTTCATCATTTCATATACCTCTTTGTTAAACCATAATATTTTAATTAATAGTCATACACTCTTAAATATTCCTAATCTCTATAACACTGCCCAAATCTACATACTGCTTATGATCTAACTTTACCTGTACTCTTCCTTTACGACGCTTCTCACGCCATTCCCTTAAGTCTTCTTCTGTTTCTAATCTTAGTTCTGCAATTTCTAAAGCCCGATCCATAAGGTACTTATTAGTATAGAGGACTGTATAAATCCCTTGTCCTCCTAATGCAATAGGAGAACCTAACCGTTTCCACTCTGCAACCGTAAATCGCACATATAACTCTTCTTCGGTACCTGGACGAGAAGGTACTTCCTTAATCTCCTTACGCTTGACAACCTTCCAATCTAATATTTCACCTACCCAATGAATTCCCGTTTGATCTGAAGTACTAAATTTTTTTCTAGACTGGCACATAGCAACATATTCAATCTGCGTTAGCAGATTCACATTCAAAAGATTCTTTAACGGTACATGGTAAAAGGAGTTTTTTAGTGCTATTTCTACTTGCACTGGCCCTCGAACAGAACCAACGAGAACATTTTTACCTACTAGTTGATTTTTATAATATTCTTTAGTCCCCTGTGGACGGGTAGACCGTTCAAATGCCTTTTCAGGACTATCCTGAATAATTTCTTCCAGGAAAGATTCTACCAAGCTTGTTGTGTTGGGCAAAAATGGTAGAGCACCAATATTTAATAGCTCAATACTCTTATAAAATCTATGATTCTTATAGTGTTCTTCATCATGATAAGGAAAAAGGACATATGCACCAAACATGCTCCGTTCATATTCCCCCGTGCCTACCTCCTGGTATACAATTGCATCTCGATAGCGGTGCATGGTATTAATATCTTCCTCTTGTGGTCCTGGTTGCCCATAAGATTGATGATATTGGGTCCCTTCATATGCTGGATTCAAACGATATTTTGCATCAAATACATATTTGTATTCTTTAATTTTACCAGCATCTTTTTTCTTTAAAGTAAGTACATTATCAGGGCGTTGATTGAGTGTTGGCATCTTGTTTGAAACAGGAATTGTGTTGTAATTCAAGATAAATTCCTCTTTGTTAACTGGATTTATATACACCATTTTGGCACTCTGGGAACGATCAAGTGTTACAAAAATTCCATTACGATTCACTTTAATGATGTCCTGCTTTATTAACTTATATCGCTTACCAAGAATTTGATTCAGTTTTAAGAAGCACCAATATTCATAGAGTTGTGCGACATCCTTCATGGACAGACGAAGTAGATCGCCTTCAATGGATAATCCTTTAAGCAATAACAGATAACAGCGATAAACCTCTCTATATCCCGGAGCCATTTGTAATACTAGAGAAACTGAAATTTGTCTTAATACTCCTACTTCTCGTAAAAACTTCATGTTTATCAATGTCTGCAATTGGCTAAGCATTGTGTCAATGTTTTTTATGAGTAAGGGATCGGGAGTCCGACTTCTAACTGTCCAACGCTTTTTAAGTTCCCTTAGCTTCCTATGAATTTGTTCTAGCATCCAGCGAATGAACCGATTTTCATTAGTATCATAGGAAATCTGCTTATCGGCCTCCACTAATTTTGTAACCCTATAATTTTTGCTACCAATCTTCAAAAATCCACTAGTCCTATCTTCTATTAACCTTTCAGGATGTTTGGTCAGCTCACGTATATTTTGTTTTCCTGCCCTTTTAACCCGATTGGCATCCACTAAACGAGAATCCTGTATCAATTTATAATTAGGATTCTTGTTGATTCGATCAATAGCATTCAAGAGCTGTCTAAACACATTTTGAAGAATTGTAAAAAACTCTGTCAAACTCTGGTTTTGTGTGTCACGGAATCCTGTGAGTTGATAGGTTTTACGTAGGAAATCAAAAGTTAAATTGTATATTTGCTCATTTACTTCTTTTAGTATGTTTTGATAATCAAGCTTATAATCCATCTTGGATGGAAAAATTTCCATTTCTACACGGAGTAAGGTCTGTTCATCAAGACGGATTTCCCATTCTGTTAATCCGACCTCGTTAGCAAAATTTAGAACACCTGCAAGTATAGATTCACCTAAAGGCTTAATTGCTTGTCGGAGCAAAACATTCTCATGAAAAAAAGAAAGCTTACTCCCATTCTTTTTGTGAATTACTACTTCATACGATTGTGTCTCATAGAAACATGGAAATACATTCTCCCCTGGTCGCCAATCCACTAAACTATTAGCTTCCGGTGAAAAAATCTTAATCTGGACCTCACCAAGCTGCTTCGAGCCTACAAATCCCAACTTCGCATTCAGCCAGTCTTCATCTGAAGAGCGATGAAGTTGCAAAGCTTCAACCGTAGGATGATAGGGTCTTCCTTGTATGAAAAGAGTAAAAAGCTCCGTTTCTACGCGGAGCAATTCTACCTGCTCTTTAAGAGAGCCAATATGAGGTGAATCCATCTTCATCCAGCCTCCTTAGCATAAAAGCAAGCTTACGTGCACTTTGTGGGTATTTACTATTAGGTGGAGTCTTTCCCCTCTCCCATTTGGAATATAGTTCGGAAGCAACATTATCCATTAGTTCTTTCATATTCAGTGTCACCCCACTGTTATTCCCAAGAGTAACTTTCATTAACTCCAACAATACACGTCGAACCGAAGAATTACTGCCTTGAATACGCGGTAAAATTTTCTGCATCAACTGATGATCAAAAGCTTCTTCTTCACTCATTAACTTGAATCTTTCATTGTAGATCATATAGAAACATATCGCATCCCGAACACGAAAGCCTACATTAGCATGTGCATCTTCTAATAGAGCATTTATTTCTACTAATCTTTCAGTAGTCCGAACAACTAAATCTTTATGCATTTCATATGCATCAATAAGTTGTAAATAATCGGATCGTAATAAAAAATGATTATTTTGGTGCTCAGACACAGCTCCATTAATCTCATCAGAATCTCCTGTCAATTCATGCTCAAGTAAATTAATAGGAAACTGATTAAGATCAATATTATTGAACTCTATTGTATTGGCCCGATCAAGCACCTTTTTGCTAAAAGGATATGTAGTTTCATCCATATTTACTGTTCCAATTAAAAATACATTCTCTGGAATCGAGAGGTTACTGTATTTGATTTGATCTTCAGTTGTGTCTAAGCTTGATGATGAAATAATATCTTGTGTTTTGATTTTCTTTTCTACCCACTCTTGTGTTTCTAATACACTTAGTAGGTCACTAAAATAGTGCTCTACCCGAGCTAAATTCATTTCATCCAAACAGATAAAATATGGTTTATTTTGATTCTCTGGTATTCTCGCTTCAACTAAAATATCTGTTAAAGGACCGGGCTTAAATTTACCTGTCAGGTCCTTGTAACCTACTAGATCAGAAGGATCACTCCAATCTGGTCTAACTGGAATTAATGTATACTGTTTATTTTCTTTAGTAGCACCAAGAGCCTCAGCAAAAAGTTTTACAAGACGTGTTTTACCTGTACCAGAAATTCCCGCCAAAATAACAAAAGGTTTTGTTTTTAGAGAAAGGTAGAAGTTTTCGATGAGATGGTTAGGGAAGAAAAAGCCTTTTTGCTGGATATAAGACTTGATCTTATTAAGTACCATTGAAATCTTATCATCATTTGGTGGTAAAATTGGTATCACCTCACTTTGGATTAACGAAGTCTCTAACTCTCCTGAATCTAAAATCGTAAAACTTGGCCAGTTTACTTCTGGTGTACGAGTTTGTAACATTTTTAAACCTTGTCTAGAAAATCTATAAAGGTACCCCTGATTAACTCCGCCACCTGAATGAAGGGGTCCTTGAGTAATATTCAACTGCATAATCTGTTGATTAATATCTTCAATTGCAATAGTCGGCACTATTTCGTTGTAAGAAGTATGGATCAGACGTCCCTTTTCCTCCCAATTGTTACTTTTATGCTCCAGTGATGCTGGTTTGGAAGCTTCAATTGCCGCATCTGTCACTTGACTAACATACCGAATAGCTTTATTGGAATAGTGTAAAATAATATCTCCTTGCTTCACTTCCAGCATTCTCTCCCAATGCTGTTCCTTCCTATTTTTTTTATTTAATAGCGGAGCCCATAGGATCCCCTCTTTTTTTGCTGCTTGAATAGTTTCTCCCTGATTTACCCACCAAACATTTGGCATATGCGTATAAATTAAAAATTCCATACGGTACTCATATGGAGTACCTGTTTCATAAAAATTTATATATTCTGCCTGGTCATCTGGTACATTCACTTGTGTCTTCTTCTGCTCATCCGTTTGTTGATTTGCTCTTTCATTCATGATGTAGCTATATGAATGAGTAAAATTTTTGATTAATAGCTCTTTTATTTCCTGCCTTCCTGTATAACGGATATGAAGTACTTCTCTCCCTGATGCCTGGCGTATTCTAATTAATAAAGCTTCAAATGTATGATCTTCATAAATTAACTTTAGCTTCTGACTCTGTCCTGGGCCTGGTAAATGTCCTTGATTGGCGTCCATAAAATCCTCATGAAAGTCTGTTGGAATATGTGACCCATCTTGAAAGATAGAAAAATCGACCTTTTTACGCCCAATAAGATTAGGAATCTCATTGTCCTTCCACCAACTTTTTTGCTGTTTTATCATGTTATGTAGCTCCTCTACAGATTAAAAATTATCTCATTAATTTCATTAATTAATCTTCTTTATTTTTAGTTTCTCTAGCTATTTGAATCTTTTCTATAATAGAGTTAAAAATCTCTACTGCTCTGATATGTATTAATTAATTTAATGAATTTAAACTGCTTACTATATTCTAACAGAAACTAGCACACTAATATTACAAAATATTCAATCTGTTCCTCAATACTAAATATAATAGAGGCAATTTTTTTGTAACCATTTCTGCTGTTTTTAAAGTAAGCATTTTGTAAATGGTGGATACACTATACATTTACATCCCCCCCTCAATAATCTAAACTGGAAAACATACTATATTAAGGAGGTTTGATGTGACTATTTTGAATGATTTTGCTAGAGTTCGTACTTATAAACTGGAAGCGATTACACTGATTGGCTTTAAGGGTGGGAGTTTAGATGAGGAGAATGCATTATTTGACCTGCTTAGTGCAAGATTAGATGAAATTCAAAATAGAAAAAATAAACATCAGTATATGGTTGTAGAGGGAAATAAACCCTCTCCTATAGTTGCAGTTGAGGTAACCGAGATTGGATTGATTCCAGAGGGGATGATTAGCTATACGATTCCTAAAGGGGAATACATTGTATTTTCATTTGAGGCAAAATTTATCGGTGATTTTTGGGAGCAGGTCTGCTCGCCAGAAAATCAGGATAAATATAGCATTGACTTGTCCAAGCCTAGATTTGAAATCCTTACGTCAGAGTTTCAAAACAAAAAGACAATAGAGTGGTATATTTCTACAGAATAGAAGCTAATTAGCTCACTAACCTTCTGGAAGTAGGTCCTTATTTTCGGTTAGGCTTACGTTTGAATATCGAAGGAAAGTCTAATGCATTTCCTTTATGCTTTAATGATTCAATTAACTATAACCAAAAGTTGTATAGAATGTGAGTTGCACATATTTTTTAATTATAATCAACTTTTCCATTGAACCCTCTGCTGAAAGCGTGCTAAATTCTTAATAATCTAAAACAAAGGAGTTGCTTTTATGATTGATTTGCAAGATAACCTATACTTTACTACTCAAGGTGCGGAAGTGTAGTTCCCTAACTACTTACCGTGCCACTATAGACACGGAGGAAAAAAATTGATAATAGAAGAATTAAAGATTCGTGCAGAAGCACCAGCAGATTATAATGAATTGTTTCATTTACACTATACAGCATTTGGAGAACGTGAAGATGAATCAAGATTATCAGAACGTATACGTGAATCACAGGAGTTCATTCCTGAATTATCACTAGTTGCCTTAAGCAATACCCTCATCATTGGTCACGCCCTTTTCAGCAAAGCTGTAGTTGTGAATAATGACACCCAACATGAAGTTATCATCTTAGCTCCAATTGGAGTTAAGCCTGAATTTCAAAAGCAAGGTGTTGGTAGTGCACTTATTCGAAAAGGTCTACAATTAGCTAAAGAACTAAATTACTCACATATTTTTCTAATCGGTCATCCAACCTATTATCCTAAATTCGGTTTTGAGCCCGCAAGGCCTTATGGTTTTGAATTAATACAATTTATCGTTCCCAATGAAGTTTTTATGGTAGCCCACCTTCGTGAAGATGTTAAACTTGATGGTGAGCTTCGATATCCTAAATCCTTCTTTCTTTAATAAATAAACATTATGAAAGGTTAAGCTAAATATAGAAACGCTTCATGTGAAACGTTTAATCAATGGGCTACTTCGATTAGATGTGTTGATGAAGGTTGATATTAGACTTAGCGGAGCTAATTAGTTAATCGGTTAAAGGAAAAGATTAGGTTGAAGTTCCTAATCTTTTTTGGATTTCTTTATTTTTTAAAACGACTTATTACTATTACTTCCACACCAATTACACGGATTTAAATACTTCCTATATTTCGTCACTACTTGTTTCCCAACAATGGCGATTCCAATCCACCAAACGATCTCACCTACTATAATGAATGCTGGTACTAATGTAGTCTTGTAAGCAAGTGACAGGGACATAAATGGAACCAAGATCGCTAATCCATACAGCACAAATGAAAGAATCACAAGCACCAAAGCAATTTTATTCATTAATTGACTTGGTGTCTTCACTTTTAACCCACTATCATTTTCTCGATAAGTTGATTTATTTGATTCAGTTGATTCGTTTAATTTATTGGATTCATGGCTACTGTATAAATATTCTTTTAACATTTTCCCATACTTTTTCATCACGATAAAATCCGCTAACCTTGGCATTACTGAATTTACCTTTGCGAATACTCTTGTAGCGATCCCTCCCATAATACCTATGGTTGTTTTCTTTTCATAAGTTTTTATTAACTCTTGAGCTACATTTTCGACAGGTGCAATCTTTATCCCCATTTTTCTCCACAAATTATGAAAAGGTCTCTCAGCCGCGGTATCTGCTGGACTTGGGCAAAAGTAGGTTACTCTTATATCCTTACCTTCTATTTCCAGTTCTCTATTTACTGATTCGATAAACGAAAATACACCCGATCTCGTAGCTACATCAACTGAATAATATGGGAAAGCCATTCTTCCGTCAGCAAATCCGCCAATATGAATAATTGTGTTTCCCTTTTCATTCTTCAAATTTTTGAGCAACCCTTTTGTAATTAGTATCGTTCCTAAAAGGTTGATCTCTATTAGTTTTTCTATTTCGTCAGCGCTATGATCCTCTAATGATTTTCGCACATCATAACCCGCTGCATTAATAATTAAGTCAACTTCTGGTGACCACTCTGTGATCTTGTTTGATAATTGTTCGAGAATGCTAAAATCAGTTAAATTGGATGTGGCTATAGTAATATCACCATTCAAGTTCGCTTTTATATCATTAAGTTTTTCCTCATTTCTACCTACTAAAAAAAGCCTTGCACCCTTTTCTGAAAATGTTTTTGCAAAACCTGAACCTAACCCACCAGTTGCACCAAGGATGACAATCGATTTTCCCTCTAAATTTTTGGACATTGAAATTCCTCCACAATATCATTTCATTTTCATGGTTTTTAATGCTATAGTTTTTTGACTATTTCCCCAATAACACTTTCGAAAAATTTGTACTTATTTTCATCATTAATCGTATTTTTAATCAATGATTCTATTTTTTCATACAATACTTCATCGCCTTCAACAATTTTTTTCCCCTTGTCAGTTAAATACATATAAAACATACGCTTGTCTTCCGCTGATTGGACTTTTTTGACTAATTCCATTTTGGATAATTTACTTACTATTGCCGATATCGCCGGCTTTGTTAAATTTAATCTCTCTGCAACCTCAGAAAAATTAGGACCTTCCATATAATAAATGGTTGTAAGGTAGTAATAATCTTGACTACTAAACTTTTTAGCCTCTGACTCGCTTAGCTGAGCGTTAATATTGTTAATTGATTGCATCCATAGTTGGTTTGCAATATAGGCTATAGCATTTTTTATCATGTCTTTTAGTACCTCTCAATATAGTTAAACAAATTTAGTTAATTTTATTTAATTAAATGTTTTTAATCATCTTAGCAAATCTTTAGATAAGTGTCAAAAAAGGCTGGTATGTGAATCTCCAATCTTATATCCAATCGCTCATATTTTCTTTTATAAACGCGATCTCATCTATATATAACTTTTGGTGTCCTTCCGCTTTCATTTTAATAAACGCAACATTTCCCTTACTGCATTCCTCATCAAAAAGCTTTACCAAAGCTTCAAGTCGCATAATAACATTTTGTAATACTTCTAATACATCTAACACATCTATAACTTCAACTCCTGAAACTGTTGTAACATCTTCAATACCACGAGCATAAGCTTCAAGAAATGTACATAGTAATAACGCTCTTTCTGAGCAGTCTAGTATTTTATCATATTTTCGATATTTGTTTGTATTAGGATCATATACCTCCATACTGAGGGGTACAAAACGATAAACTGCATAGGCTACGTCCCATATCCTTGGAGCAGGGCATGCGGTATCAAAATCAATCAAACCAATTGGATTATTATGTTTAAAGATGACATTATAAGGCGCAAAATCGTTGTGACAAATCACTTCCTTTTGCAAGTTACCTTCATAACTTAAAAACCAAATATCATCTGCATGTCTCTCAAAATCCAAGGTAGCATCATGATACGCTCTTAACATTTTTGCAGCCAATTGAACCGTCAACATTTTACTTTGAATGTCGTTTTGGGTTGGATAATCTTCAATTGTTTCACCTTCTACAAAACTCAGTATCTCTTGCTTTACATTTACATTTTTAGTGCCCAGAAAACGAGGCGTAAATTGAATCCCCTTGTTTTCGAGATGTAAAAGCAATCTAGAAATCGTTTTGCTTTGGGGTTTTATATCTCTATAAATAATGTCCCCATCTCTACGCACCTCTGACATATTGCCCTTTTTCAAATCCTTATCTCTACTGCTCATTTTCTTAATCACTCCCCCATAGTGAAATCAAAATGTATTATCATCAGTTCAATGACCGATTCCATTTCAATTTCAATCAACCAATCATCAATTCAATTACTAACTTAGCTAATATATCCTCACTTTTTTAATACTCATAGTTTGAAAGGGCTCAAGCTTCAGAGAGCACATAATATTTTATGTAAATAGAAACAAATGAAATTTTACCTAATCATTAAATGATCTCATCTCCCATAGGTTCTGCAAGCATCTCTTCATGATTTTCCATCCCTGGTTTACATTGATTACGTAGCTTCAAAAAATGAGCTCTTAGCACAGCTTGATCGTCAGGAGCAGACGTTAATGGTTTCAAAATAATTTCATTATTCTCAGAGATTGCAAGGCCAACTACTGTACCTTCATTCAATTGTACTTGTTTGGACAATTCTAAAGGAATTCTAATTGCCAAGCTGCTGCCCCATTTTTTCACTGTGGTCGTTACCATAATTACAAATCCCCCTTGTTATGATATGAACCAATTTCATTACATTTTCACACTCATTATATAGCAAGTATATACAAATCTAGGAGCAGTTTGATACTTTTCTCTGGATTAATATTTTTTAGCCCAATGATACCCTATATCCTTCTTCTCCCTCTTTATCAATGTTCTAGGTTTATTTTCCTGTTAATACACCGAAAACCTCTGACAATGCGCTATTACGGGTTAAATTCATATTTGCTAAGCTATGGATACCAAAAGGAGGTAGTAAAAATGAAGAAGCTATTTATAACTGTCATTTGTTTTGTAATGAGTTCATTTATGGTACTTGGTGCTTTGGGAAGTGGTCCAATCAATACCGTCAGTGCAAAAGATACAATTACTCACAAAAAAGTACTTATGGTGATTGCGCCAAAGGATTTTGAAGACGTTGAAGTCATTGAACCTATGGCGATTTTACAGGCTAACGGCGCAAAGATAACCCTTGCTAGCACAACAACGGATACAGCAATTGGTCTTAATGGATTTAAAATCAAACCAGATATTAAAATTAGTGATGCAAAGGTAGATGACTACGATGCCATCGTAATACCAGGTGGAACAGGTGTGATCGGGACTTTATGGGATAACGAGGAACTGAGAATACTGATTCAGCAATTTAATGCTCAAAATAAAATCGTAGCCGCTATGTGTGCCGCTCCCCCAACTCTCGCTAAAGCTGGAATTTTAAAAGGTAGAACAGTGACCATGTTTCCTTGGGATGATGGAATTAAGGAGCTTACCTCAAGAGGTGCGATATATGTAAATGAGGAGACGGTTACGGATGGAAATATAGTAACAGCTAAAAATCCCGCTGCATCCAAAAGCTTTGGACTCGCCATCTCCGACGCGTTGAAAATTAGAAAGTTCTCTAAAAATATCCTTATGGTCGTCGCTCCAAAGGACTTTGAGGATGTAGAGTTATACGCTCCAAAAACGTTGCTTGAGATAAACGGAGCCAAAATAACTGTAGCAAGTACTACATCAAAGGCACTTGGGTTGAATGGATCAACGTATACCACCGATATTATGATCTCTAATGCAAAAGCAAAGGATTATGATGCGATTGTTATCGTGGGTGGTACGGGAGTGATCGGTACCCTGTGGGAGGATCAGGATCTCAGGAGCCTAGTGAAGGAGGCAAATAAGGAAAAAAAGATTATCGCGGCCATATGCGCAGCTCCACCAGTTTTGGCAAGAGCAGGTATTCTCAAGGATAAAAAAGCTACCATGTTCCCATGGAGTGATGGAATTAAGGAATTAACCAACAATGGTGTGAAATATGTAGATAAAGAGGTTGTTGTATCTGGTAATATTGTAACGGGAAGAAATCCAGATGCTTCAGTAGCTTTCGGATTAAAGCTGTGTGAGGCGTTAAAAATACTTGGTAAATAATAGATAGTTATATATTGTTTTCCTGAGCAGTGATATAATTAAACATATGATTGCTCAGGAGGCGTTGTATGGGTAAGTATTTTACAGAGGGTAGGGAATTTTATCAAGGCTATCAGCTTCCTATCTACCATACCAATGAAAATTGCTTTTGTGAGGGTACAGAACTGCGAGATCATTATAAAATGATTTTTGTTAACTCTGGTACTGGAATACTTAATCTTAATGATCGTAAGCACATCATCGTAGCTCCGTCTGCCCTTTGCCTGAATGAAAGTGACACATTTTTATTGGAATCAGAAGTCTCTCTTCAATGTAAGGCGATCCTATTTCACCCTCAAATCATTAATCAACAATTCGATTTCCCTCTACTTAAAGCATCTGACAATGGGCTATTTAAAGCCTCTGATCATGGGCTATCTGTAAATGAAATCCAAGATTTATATTGGTTAAATCCATTTTCAAGAAAAAATAATGAATTTATAGGTCTGCTCCATCTGGGTCCCAGCAATGCAAACAGAATAAGTAATATTATTGAAAACATAAAAAATGCCTTAGACATTCAAATGGATCATGATTGGCCTTGCAGAAGCAGAACTTATTTAATTGAAATGCTTTTTTTGTTATCAAGATTACTAATTATTGATGAGTCCCTTGAAAGCCTAAAGCTTGAAAAAGACCCTAGTGAAATCAAAGAAATCATTTTGTATTTATACTCAAATTATATGCACAAAATAACGATCCAGGAGCTTACCGATATATTTCATATCAACAGAACCTCATTAACAGAAAGATTTCGTGAAATTACAGGTTATCCCGTAATGGAGTATCTTATTAGACTAAGACTGTATTTAGCCTCAAAAATGCTCCAAGAAACGCTATTACCTGTCTCTGAAATTATGGAGAGGGTTGGCTTTTCAGATATTACACACTTTGGAAGGATGTATAAAAAAAGATTTGGCTACTCTCCTTCCGAATATAGATCGAGGCATTGCACCATGCTTTAAACTATAAACACTTGCTATTCACATATAATTTTTTAAGCCATGTATCCCTTAGACTCTAAAAATTCTTACCTTACGCCTTCCTCACCTTACTGACAAATGCCGTTGGTAACATTAAAGCTTTTCTGCCAAAATCATGATGGGATGCCATTGCTTTTTCTTTGTCCGTTTCTTCAATTAACTGTTCCACAACAAAACCATTTCTAGCCAAAGCGTTAATATATGTACTCAACATACGATTAGAGAGCATCATCTCTTTATCGCTCATATCAGCACAATACCATTCTTCATTAAAATAAGAGTTACTAAAAACAAGCTTCCCCTCTTCAACTGACACACACTTATGAATCGGATGTGACCACCCAAAAACGAAGACTCCATCTTTTTTCAAATAAGAATAAATGCGCTTAAATGTTAGATCTAAGTCTGTTGTCCAACCAATGCCATATACAGAGTAAACTAAATTAAAATAATCAACGGGTAACCCACATTCATCTTCCATAGGTGAACAAACTAGATTTGCACTGATTCCTTGGGATTGAAGATACTGATCTGTTTTCTCTATTTGATTCGCAGATATATCAAGTCCCCATAACTCCGTTGCCCCTAAATCTGCAACATATTTTAAGGAGCGACCATTGCCACAGCCAATTTCAAGTACAGTTTTATGCGACAAATCTCCAAGTAGGTTCAATTTCTCCTCTGATGGTAAATAACCTCCCCAGTTCGGTAACGCCGTTACACCCAAAAACTCACTCCCGATTGTATCCCAGAACTCAATATTAGTTTTATGGACTTCACTCACATTCATATCAACATTAGCGACTTTACCTAAAACTTCACCACCAACAATGTTCTTTTTAATGTTCTCAGCTTCTTCTATTAGTTTCATCATATTTTCCTCAGCTTTCTGTTTATAGTCAGCATCAGTCAGCTTCTCTCCTGAAAATAACTCATTAAGATTGATTTCGAGAATATCACAAATCGGCATCATCAGGGATAATTCAGGCATTCCATTGCCGCATTCCCATTTACTTACGGTTTTATTGCTAATCCTGAGAATATCAGCAAATTCGCACTGTGTTAAATGTTTCTCTTTTCTCAATTTTGCAATAAATCTTCCTATTTTAACTTGATCCAAACTGACAGCTCCTTTCTTTGAGAAAATTATATTTTAATCATTTATACAATCACACCCACGAACCGTAGAGTTTAAAACGGATATTTGTAAAATAGGTTGTCAAATATAACTCCAAAAAATGCTCCAATACATGTTTGAAAACACATATAACCTTTAACATTTAACACATATGTAACTATTGTTTATTTCTAATTCATAACTTAATATTAGTCGTGGAGTGGGTTTGTTATATTATTACATTTAGCAAATAAAGCATGGGTAAGGAGGATAGGTATGTTAACGAGAATTGCAACAATCAATGATGTTGAGCAGCTAAGAGTCCTATATAAAGAATTAGAATATGATGCGGTTAAATATCAGCCTGAACATTTTGTTGTTGGATACAGAGAGGATACTTTTTTTATTAATATATTTAATAGTGCAAATCAAAATATTATAGTAGCAGAGGACGATGATAAAATTGTAGGTTTTTCACATGTTATGATCCTTGAGCAAAAAGCAGTTAGTTGCTTAAAACCTCAATCATTACTTTATATTCAAGATTTAGAGGTTGCAGTTAATGAACGTAACAAGGGTATTGGGACACATCTTATGCAAGCAAGTAAAAGGTATGGTAAGGAAAGAAATGTTGATTTTATAAGAACTCAAGTCTTTCCTCAAAACATTGATGGCATGAGATTTTATGAGAGACATGGATTTTGTGAAATGATGAAAACAATTGAGTGTCAGCTTTGATCTAAGTAAATTAACTAAACTCAACAATTTTAAAAATAGCGGAGGTATCATGAAAACATTTAACGAAGAACAACTGGAAAATGCAGTCACCTTAATCTCTTCTACCATTACTAAATGTAAAAAAATGCAAGTTAAGTTTGTAGAGGGAACCTCTCAACACTCGCTCCTAAAAAACAGAATTAAAGCACTTTGCATTTCCAAAGCACTTATTTTAGGTGATAAAACAGATACAACAATAGCATATACAAATAAAGATTTGAGAGAAGCTTTACCACCTGTCGTTTCCATCATAAATAAGACTACTAAAGCACAAAGTAAATATGAACAAGGCACTTCACAATTTAACCGTCATGAACCTATAATTCAAGCTATGCTCATTGCAAAGGAATTTATAGAGAGCGAAATAAGTAACAATGAGGTAAACCATAGTTAAATATTATTTAGCTAGCAAGCTAGCAAGGTAAATTCGTTCATAGTTGGCCCCATGTTTGTTTTAACCATTGGGCAAATTGCTCCTTCTCCTCAAACTGTGGATAATGAGCAGAATTTTTATAAATGACAAACTCCTTTTTCGGCGCTTGGAGTGAGTCAAAGTATTCTTTTGCTACGTTTACAGATGTCATATAATCATATTGACCCATCACAAAATAGACAGGTATCTCTACTTTATCAACAATTCTGGTAATGTTATTTTTTGATTCTTCAGCTAACAAAATTTTCTGAGATAATGAAACGCCTTTTAGGTAGCGAATAACATCAAGCAAATTATACTCGGGATTAAAGAGAAACCCTTGGTAATAATCCATATTATCATCAATGAGTCTCGCCGCTCCGCCATATTTTCTAACCATATCTCTTGGCGTAAGCTGCTCCCCTTTTTCGATTGTGCCTCTAAGCTTTTCTAGTTGTTCTGCATCTTTTAGATTCCCTGCTAATGTTGCTTGTTCAATGGAATAATTCAAGCTATCTAACTCACTTTTTTGATGATCGGAAACCTGCCCAATTCCAATATAAGCAAAAAATTTGTCTGGTGATTTTTCAGCGGCCTTTATCCCAATATATGTACCAAAAGAATGGCCTATCAGTAGCACTTTTTTTTGTCCAAATTCCTTCGTAACATAATCTGTTAATGCCAATAAATCATCCACAAGCAAGTCTGAAGACAAGTTGGAATAATCCTCAAAAAAGTGATACGACTTCCCGCTTCCACGTTGATCATAGTGAACAATAGTAAAGTTTTTTTCAAGTAAATCTTGATATTTACGTACATAAGGAATTTCAGAGCTACCAGGACCACCATGAACAAAAATTACGATGGGATTCCGTCTATCCTCTCCTCTAATCATGACTTCATGATCAGTTCCATTAATCTTGATCTGCTTTAAAATACTTACGCTATGCTCTCCCGCAATTCGAGGTGTCCATGTTGGAAACACCAATCCAACTACGAGAAGTAAAATAATAATTAATAGAGTTAATTTGGTTATCTTTATATATTTTCTTTTTCTATCCAAATAGGACGACTCCTTAAACTAAACTAGTTAAAAATTTTAAATATACAGTTTATTTGGTTGGTTGGCTTATTAAATATTATATTGTTCTTATCAGAAAATCTACACCTAAAGGCACCTTCAAGGATCAAAGAACTCTTCTGCTCAGACCTCTATCCCATGTACAACCATCTCTACAATCACACCTTTCAAAACACGCTCATAGCAGAAACCACGCCAACAATCGTTGGCGTGGTTTCCATAGCTTCAATGGATTGCCATAATATACTAATCCCAGTAGGAATTTAGAGAATTCCTACTTGTTATACAGCCTATAAAGCAATACTGCAGCTTCTGCTTTGGTTGTGTATCCAGTCGGATTGATTTTACTATTGTTACCTTCAATCAATCCTTCCTTAACCATGGTCGTTACACTGTTCACTGCATAGGACGCAATTTGTGACTTATCGATAAATTTTTCTAATTCCTCTAGATTCGCCATCATACCTTGTCTATTCAACTTTTCTGCAATTTTCAAAGCTCTTTCTGTCAATACCATCATGTCTTGCCTTGTGATCTTGTTATTACTGCCAAATCTCTCGTTGTCTATTCCATTCGCAATACCAAGAGCTTTGGCAACAGCAATTTCATTATAGTAGTAAGCATTTTCCTGGACATCACTGAAGTTGCCATTTACTTTTGCAGTTAATCCAAGTGCCCTGACAAGGGAATAAAGGAAATCTGCTCTTGTAATATCAGATGACGGGTTAAACACATTGCCCTCTGTCTTAACGATATCCTTTGCTGCAAGTACTTCGATAGCATTTTTAGCCCATGCTACTTTTCCAAGATCCGTGAATGTTTTAGATACGTAAGCAACTCCATATTTATTGAAATGAGATGTTGTGAAGGTTACCGTATCAGTTTTGGAGTCATAGCGTCCGCTTGGTACTGTGGTTATATTTCCAACTTCATCAATGTACCCCACCACGATCCTTTCTGGATTCTTCAATTCGTCGTCCATAGTTGGCTTATATGGCAGGGATACAGTTACAGGCGCATTTGGATTGCTCCACACTGTTTCTTTTCCATCTACCTTAAGGGTTAACTTTATGAATGGTCTATCTCCGAGAGCCGCCTTCACCTTCGCTGAGAGTTTCGACTTGTCTCCCTTTTCCATTTCCAGTAGTACTTCCTTGCTGGTACTTTCAACAACACCACTCAACATGTTACCAGTTATTACGACTTTACCTAATTCAGTGGAAAGAGTGAGCTTATCCTCTTTTGTTCCACTTATCAGTGCGGCAACAGGCAAGTTTACTGCATATGAATTCACTCCTTGCTCCATAGGTATGTCTATGGTGGCTTTTTCCCGCAGTAATTCCTTTGCTTTTGCCAAATCCAGTGTCAAGAGTGATGTAGTTCCATTTTTCTTGGTCGGCTGAATAATTACCTTCTGATCCTGAACAACTGGTGCTGGTGGTGTTGGTGTAGGCGTTGAAGGTGTAGATGGATTTGAGGGATTGGACGGATTATCCGTCTTATTATTAGTTACTTTTATGGTGTAAGTTTTTACGATACCCTCCCCAACTGTTACCTCTATCTGGATATCGGTTACTGTACCAGGTGTCAATGAGATTGCTTCGGAAATTGCACCGCTGGCGACTATCCTACCGTTCACTTTAATCGTTGCCTTGCTGTTCGCCGCTGTGGCAGTCACATTAATGCTGTTAGCATCTTGTAGGGAAACATCGTATTGAGTATTTGTTGCGATAAAAGTCGGCTGGAGTGTTCCCTCACTCAGTGTCAAACCACTCAGGTTGGCATTCACACTACCGGGTGTATAGATTCCAAGATCGCCAAGATCAATTTCATTGCGCTGGATTTTTTCGTACTCACCTTCATAAAATTCATCTAAATATGAATGCCCAAGAATGAATCTGTCTGGATTCGCGGCTCCATAGTAGCCAGCATTGGCGTTGCTCTGGCTGTCAAACAGCACATAACTTCCCTGCCATCCCGAACCGTCTACACCCCAACTGATGATGTGATCAATATACGGGGCGAACTTGTCGAACATTTTATACAGCAATGCATACTGATAACCAAGGGCATCAGATTGTTTGACATTAAGCGTCGCGGGAGCAACTGCACCACCGCCAGGGGTCGTAGTCGGCATTTTAAGATCAAGCTCTGAATAGGCAATGCCGGACAAAAGCCCCTGGTCAACGAGAGAAGCATAGAGGGCTAGGGCATATTGGTTATCGCTTGCAAGGGTTTTTCCAATCGAATCATGTCCCTGAATCCCGATATCTTCGATCAGGGGTCTTCCGTCATATAGTGGATCGGAGAGCCAAGCGGTGTTAAGTGCATGAACCATATTGTATACAGTTCTCGCCTTCGTACGATTAGAAATGTCGTAATCGTTATAAGTCAGCTTGGGAGGAGTATTAACGATATAGGCGTCAATGCTGCCTTCGGTATCATTTCCATCCAGCTTCATATACTCGGGTAGATCAGCATAGTTGGCTTTATAAGCTGTAGCCATCTGGGCGTTTGGGGCCGCGATGTGCGCATATTTGAACAACAAATAAATGTAATGCTCAGAGATATCTCCACCAATTAAATCATCGGACATTGCAGCAAGCCAATTAGTATTTTTGAGTGTCTGTCTCCAACTGTTCGGGTCCTCAGGGATCGTTTCACTATGACGGCTTTCGTGAACCTCTTCATTGAGCACATCCCATGAATTGAAGGGGATTACACCTCGGGATACACTTGAGCCATATTTCGCATCTGTGGTCAGGAAGTGCCGCATCACATACATTGTGTGGTTAAATTGCACTCTTCTCGCCATTTCTTTGTCTACCTTAACCGTAGTTGTAACACCATTACCCAATCCGTAGTAATCCGTTGTGCCATTATATCCTAATGTAATGGTTGCAGGAACCATTTGCCTCATCCATGCAGGGGCCTGATTATACCATGCCAAAACATGGCCATGAGATTTGTATTGTCCAGGAGTTCCCGAATCCCTGATTGCTTGATAAGAGTTGGTCGGGAAACTGTATTCTCCTAGTCCAGGGGTGGTGGTTGCACCGCTCAGTGCCTCACCAGTGATGCTTTTTAGCCAGTTTGGTCCGCGAGGATGAGTGGCGTCAGCTTTGAGATTGTTACCATCAACAAAAATTTCATAGTGATTGGCTCTAGTTCCAGTTACTGCCCCGGTTCCAATCGTACCCACCATGAACTTGCCATTTTCCTTATTGTAAATATTTTTTAAAGGTGTTACAGCTCTTTGGTTATCCTTGTTGACTACACTAGGAAGTGGAATACCATTGGGATCAGGTTCCGTTATTTTGATATCGCCAACAAGAAGTGTACTGGTTTCTGCGGGGCGGCCGTTCTCGCCATGGAGCTCAAGAATAAAGTTAGAGGACATGCCTGCTGTAGCGGTAATACTGTGGTGCTTCCACAACCAGGTTTCACCCATATAGCTACCAGTCCAGTCGGGATTAAGGTTGTTGTACTCGTATTCTCTGAGGTAAGTATCCATATCAGTGCTTGCATTTCTGATTCTCCACCTCATAAATTTGCCTTGAGCACTCTTAGGATAGTACACATCAAAATCAATCGTTGCGCCTTCAGGGACATTTACACTTGGGGATAAAGGAGATTGAATGGACATTCCGCCGAAATTGCCTGTTCCGTTATGAACGTAATTGATCTGTAGCACATCAGCCTTGCCTTGGGAATCTGCAAAAGGATAAGGAATCATCTCGAACGTGCCACCAGCAAAGTCGACGGGAACACGGCTATCAAGTGGTGGGTTCTTTGCAGTCCAGTCATTGGTGGGCTCTGTAATTTTCACAGGTTGTTTACCAGAACCTGGATCAAGGCGGAAATAGGGATCTGAACCGTCAGATTTAATCCTACTAGTAAAAATCAGTATTGCGTCCTTAAGACTAGCTATAGCTTCTTCCGTGGGGGGAGTTGCATGACGTGCAAATTCAAGTGCATGATCAAGTTCCTTCAGCTCCTCAGCGCTCACCCAGGGGAAAGCTTGATTGACATCGGCGCCATCGTCAGACTGACTAACTTGAAGTGGGAATTCCTTGTTGCCAGCCTTTAGAGCCTCAGCTTGAGTAATGAGGTTATTTAGTTCAACTGACAGTGCATCTTCATCCGCAGTAGCCGCAGCAGGGATGGGAGCAAGCGTGAATATGGAGAGTAACATGATGACTACGAGAATGCGGGAGACGTTTATTAAACACTTTTCACCGTTCATCTTAGTTTTACTCCTTTTCTCAAGGCAACCTCTAAAATCTCACTTTAGAGCTACCCAATTTTTAATTTTCACCTTGTCTGACGATCAGTACACACCTCCCTCTGATGTTGAGAAATAGATTTTGTAAGCGCATTCATAAATAGAGTAGCTATGATGATTGATAATATGATATACAATCCTTATAATTAACTCCATGGATGGATTCCAGTTCCTTTGTATTTTTTTCGAAAGCGGTTACACCTCAATCTGTCTTGTCCAAGCTAAACAATGTTGCGTCTTTCCTTAAGTTGAAAAGGAAGTTTATCAAACTTGCAAAAATAACTTGGAGATGATTATGGACTACAAAGAAATCAATCCTCAAATACATTATTTCATCAACAGACGCTCTACTCCGTACTGGCTTATTGAAGATGCAACAACGAATTTTATTGATTTATCCTATTTCACAAGCGGGAAAGCTCTTTACAAAGTGAATGGCCAAGATGTTGAAGTCAATCAGGGCGATCTCATCTGCATTCCACAAAACAGTCGGCGAAGTGCAACTACGAATGCAAACAATCCGATAGAAAGCTTTGCTATTAATTTTCAATTGTATGATATTAAGGGGAATCATGTTGAGCTACCTTTCCCATTGGTAACCCATATTGGCTTCTCAGAAGAACTAATATCTTTATACACTGAACTGACAATGGTGTGGTTAAAAAAAGAACCAGGATTTGAAATCAAAGCTCGCGCATTGCTCTTGTTGATTCTTCATCAATATTTTAAGCGATTCTATTATAAAATTAACATTCAGAACATAGACAGCAGAATCCAGAAATCTATCAGATATATCCTGAACAATGTCCATAATCCGATCAAAGTAGAAGAACTTGCGAATATCGCAGGCGTAACACCCCCATATTTCGGGACACTTTTCAAAAAGTATACGGGTTCTTCTGTAAAGGAATATATTAATAAAATGAAGATTAGCAATGCGGAGAACATTCTTCTTAGCGGAGAGTTTTCTGTAATGGAAGCTGCATATAAATGCGGTTTTGAAGATATCTTCTATTTCAGCAAGCTATTTAAAAAAATCAAAGGATATCCTCCTTCCAAAATCCTATTGGAAAAAAAGATGACCAAATTGTCAGTGCCTCAACAAAACACTATATCTACTATGAAATAAAGAAGGTTGAAGTTCTCATAAATTTACTCATAAAAAGTCTAATAAGTAATAAGAAGATAACGCAATAACGTATCATACTTGATAATAATAATGCACCCTCGTTCACATAAAGGACTCAGTCCCATCAGTCTCTCAGCGAACAAAGGTGCTTTACTTTTATCTTCTAAGTCAGGAACAACTTAACTCTTTATTGAATTGAACTCATTAACTCATAAAAGTATTTGGATTCATGTGTCTTATTAAGATTATACCAAGCATCTAATGTGTTTGAAGAAAACACATCCAACGCTTTCAAGACATGCATACAAAATTCCAACGGAGCTATTCCAGATGCGGTAATCAGATTCCCATCTGTTACTGCTGACTCCATTTTGTAATACTTTTCGCCCTCATAATTGGGACAGATCATTTTAAGGTATTCCAAGTCATTGCTTGTATGCCAATGTGAATTTAACAAGCCTGACTGAGCAAGTCCCATTGTAGCCCCACAAATCGCTGCAACCAATATCCCTTCCTTTAAACACTTCTCAGCCATTTTTAAAATGGGTTGGTGCATTGCTTCTGTCCATGTATTTCCACCAGGTAAAATTAATACATCTGTACTTTCAATATTACATTCATCCAGTTTAATATCAGGCAAAATTTTTAATCCACCCATCGTGGTTACAGGCGTCTTATCAATTCCAACCGTCACTATTTTTGATGGAGCAAGTCCCTTTTTATAATATCGTCCTGAGTTCAGTTCGGCAGTTAAGTAGCCAATTTCCCAGTCTGACATAGTGTCAAACACATAAAGATATACCGTATTATTCATTTTTTCATTCATTGTTTCATTCGTTGTTTCATTCATTTTGTTAATTCTCCTTATAATCTATTTATCAAGGTATACCAACCCTCAGTCGATAATCAATGACTATCCTCAATATAAAACAACTTCACTGACACCTGCTGTCAGTGAAGTCATTAAAGTTGATAATATTCCATTAACTCTGATGCAATATCAGCAAGTTTTTCTCTCACACTCTGTGGTTCTATGACTTGAATGGATTTACCATAGGATAAGAGAAAATAGGGGACTTGATTATGAATTGATTTTTCCTCAAACAAAAAGATCGCTTGATCAGAAGTTCGCTCCTTCAGATGATGTCCTAAAAACCAATGCAAACCTAATTCATCCAACGCATCTGGTCTGCCTTTGATAATTAAAGAAATTAGCCCCTCCTTACCCACTAAATCAGGTAATAGGTTTTTCATAAAAAATTCTCGGGACGAAAAATTTTCGGGGCGCTTAAATATATTTTGCGTACACTTGATTGATAAAATCCGATCTACCCGAAAGCTTCTTATTCCATTTTTTAGGTGGCAATATGCAACCGTATACCATTTGTCGTTCCAGTAGACCATTCCATACGGGTCTATCATCCGATTTTTCGGTTGCTCATCATGACCCGAACGATAATCAATTTCTACCGACAATTCCTTTTCAATAGCCTGCTCTAATTCATTCCGCCAGCACCGGCTGAATAGAAGGGTTTATCGCATGGTTTATAACTTCAAAACCGGCTAAATGGTGGTTAAGTCTGCTCTCTTGTTCCTGATTCGAATACATTTTCAACTTTGTTGTTGCATTGTCTAATGCTTCACTCAAAGGGTATCCAGCTTCTTTTGCAAAAACAGCCGCTTGCAGGAGTGCCTTTTTTTCCTCCATATCAAATAGTAAAGGGGCTCTAATAAAATTATTAAGCAAAGTATACCCACCATTATGACCTGGGTCGGATATGATAGGCACTCCACTTGCACATAGCGCATCAATATGCCGATAAACCGTCCTTATATTGATTTCTAGCTTTTCAGAAATCTGCTTTGCAGTAATTTTCATGCCTGAATTCAGCATCCATAAAATTGCTAGCATATTATCGTTTTTAGCCATGACGTGCCCCCAAAAATCAAAATAGTTAATATAAAAATCTCGAGTAGCCGATAAAGTGGCAGCCCGAGATTATTACATACTTATATTTCATAGTGTCCATTTAATACACCACTGGGACTAGTATAGCATAATTTATATTATCAAAAATCAAGGGGGATTTAAATGATAATTGGAAATGAAGTTAATAGCGATGTAGTAAAAAGTTATCCGCAATATGTAAAAGAAGCAAATATAACACCGCTTATTTTATCCAAGATAGCCTTGCAGCAGTTAACGGCAACAGATTCCAGAGGAGATTCGCTCCAGATGGCAGCTACAAAGGCTGTCAATGCAATGAAAAATGAATATGGGCAAGGAGCCAGCACATTGGTAATGATATTTAATGCCAGCGGAGAGACACTAAGATATCAGGCCAATAAGGACTGGTCAGGCGAGACGGAAAAATATCCCTTTGATCTAACAATAGCTAATGGAGAATACAGCGTATTTTTGCATGTAAAGTCAGGAATCTTTACTGGCTCAGTGGGCTGCGTGGTTTTTAGAGGAGATTCAGGCTCAGACTTCTTGTTCGCTTGGGATAATCCATATATCGGAGACAATAGTTCTTATGTTGATGTTAAAAGCAAAGATTACTGGCCAGGTGTACAGCCATGGAGTGATGTGGAGAGCAAGCTGACATCATCAGGAATTAGTTCTAATACTGATAACGGCACGTTTGTTGTTAACTCGATGATAGGATTGGCTACGTCTCCCATCGCCCAATATACTGTTACTAGAAAAGCATAATTCTATTGAGGCACGAAAGACCTGCTATTTCTTAACTGAGGAATAGCAGAACCTTTCTTAAACTAAGGTCCATTTATACAGGAGTAATTTGCGCTTATAGATAATAAGAAAGGAATGGAACGAAGATGAACTATACCTTAGATTTTGATGATACTCAAGCACTGATTGATGCTCTGTATATCAATGAAGTGAACACCATAGAACGGTTCCGCTATAACAAACCACAGGCTCAGATTAATGATTTACAGAATTGTGCTAAGGCCTATGAAGAAGCTAACAATCTGCTGCAGATGGAGAAGCAACAGTCCGGGGAGAGCCAAGACAAACAAGACACACTGGTACAGGATATATGGAAGGCGGCTAGAGCAGGAGTTGTATTCTCCTATGAAACTATTAAGAATTTTAAACTTAGGGCGGAATATCTAAATAAAATAAGTCATTCAATTGAATTATTTGATTACCATCCTGAAACTGGGAGATTTAGAAATACCCATTTTGCTGATATTTTCGATCCAGAAGAGGACCTCTATGATATGATTAATAAATCTATCCAAGAGTGGGCGAAGAAAACATCAGATGTTTGGGGAAATGCGGCTGCATACAAGGAAAAAACATTTAATAATTTTATTGAAGGCAAGGAATATAACCTGGAATCGTATGTAGTGAGGTATGCAGGTAAGGATAAACTAAAGCTTTTATCATATATGCGGTATTTTGGTACTGCTGTAATTGTCTTCACACTAGGAGTTATCACCTGGCAATTAGTAGAAGCACAGGATAAAATACGAGCAGGAGCGGAGATTCTTGTAAGTGTGGGAGGAGCTTTAGGAGGAGGCCTTTTAGGAGAGGTGGGAGGTACTTTCGTATTTGGCTGGATCATGGAGGATCTCGGAGCTGTTATAGGCGGTATATTAGGGGGAATGGTTGGAGCCTTTGCAGGAGGAGTTGCGGCGGTATGCCTGTTTGATGCCATGATGGATGCCTTTTTTTACACACCTAAAGTTGGTAGGCTGACAGGCACTTTGTTCAGTGGTCCAATTATGTATGAACTCACACTGCCGGATAATACAACCTTATCTGGCAATTTAACAGGTAGCTTATGAGCTTAAGAGAGAAAACGGACAAATGCATCATGACAGATAGAATAAGCCAAATGCAAAGTGGACTGATTGGGCAACTGCATGTCTGATATGAATTTATAACCGGAAGTCCTTGGCACAACTTCTTTATCAGACGGATTGTCAAGCCAAGTTTTACAATCCGTCTCAAATAATAAGATCACCTAAATTAGAAATGGTAGACACTCAACAAAGTATCCTATTCGATTTCAGTTAAGAAACTATACCCATGAATTTTATACCCAATATTTTTATAAAACTCATGAGCACTTTCACGCTTTATATTGCTTGATAAGCTAACCTTATAACAAGATTTTTCCTTACATATCTCGATGGCATATTGCATCATTTTAGTACCAACCCCTTTGCCTTGAAGCTCAGATGATACAATCACATCCTCAATCAATCCGGTTTTTGAGCCCATATGTGCTAAATTGTCCATAATTGCAAGCGCAAAGGTTCCAACAATCTTGTTATCCAATTCAGCAACATAGATACTATAATCCGGGTATAATTTCATTTGCTCAAAAATTATCTTCGCCTCTTCCACAGACAATATCTTTCCGTTATCCATATCAGGCTGGGCGTATAACTGCAAAATTTGTGGTAAGTCAATAATCTCGGCTTTTCTAATAACCATGAGCTTCACTCCGTTTAATAATAAGATAATTTAATAATAAGATCGATGACCTGTCTTAATAGCTTCATTTATATTCCCTAGCAAGACCCTTAATATAAATTCTATCTTAAAATAGATTTTATTTAAAATAAAAGCACAGGTGTATTTTTATAAGACTAACTTCAAAATCAATTGAGAACATTTAAACGGATATCCCAACTTTGAGGGATTGAAGAGGGTTGACTTATATCATTATAATTCAGATATTGGATTGAGATTATAAATAGCGGCAGGGATGCCGAAAAGGAGGATGCATATGAATAACCAAACCTCAATGGCTCCGAAACGGCAAAAGGTCCGCTCTGACATAATAAATGAGTATGTACAATCGCCTGAGAAGCAGAGGAAGCTGTATAAAAAAACATTGTGGCTTGTTGTTGTCTCACAAATATTCGGAGGAGCGGGGCTAGCTGCGGGGCTTACCGTCGGAGCGCTACTGGCGCAGGACATGCTGGGCAACGACAGCCTTTCCGGACTTCCCGCAGCTTTGTTTACGCTGGGTTCCGCGGCAGCGGCGCTTATCGTGGGAAGGTTGTCACAGCGATTTGGGCGAAGAGTTGGGCTGGCAGCGGGATTTATAGCAGGTGGAGTCGGAGCGGCTGGCGTTGTGTTTTCTGCCCTTTGGGATCAAATAGCGCTGCTGTTTGTGTCCCTGTTGATTTATGGAGCAGGCACGGCTACTAATTTGCAAGCAAGATACGCGGGTACAGACCTGGCACTGCCACATCAGCGGGCTAAAGCAATCAGTACAGCGCTGGTGTTTACGACGATTGGCGCAGTAGCTGGTCCCAATCTGGTAGAGCCGACTGGCCGCATGGCGGCCTCCATCGGTCTTCCTGCTTTGTCGGGACCGTTTATTCTAGCGGCGGTTGCCTATTTGTTAGCGGGCCTGGTGCTACTACTGTTTCTTCACCCTGATCCGTTTATCGTTGCCAAGGCGATTGACGAAGGGGAAAGATTGAATAAAAGTTTGCAGGCGAAAGACGGAAAAGATCTTGGGGCGAAGGGAGGCCCAAGCCACCCTGAGAGTGCCCATAACCGAACAGGACTTATTGTGGGAACAACGGTTATGGTGCTGACCCAAATCGTAATGGTAGGTATTATGGTCATGACGCCCATTCATATGAAGCAGCATGACCATAGTCTTGGCGACGCGGGTCTGGTGATCGGTATCCATATCGCGTGCATGTATTTGCCTTCCCTGTTGACTGGCGTGCTGGTGGATAAGCTGGGTCGCACCTTTATGTCCTATGCGTCAGGCGTAACGCTACTACTGGCGGGCTTGACCGCGGCTTTTGCACCAGGCGAGTCCATGAGTTTACTTATTGTAGCGTTGGCGCTTCTCGGCTTAGGCTGGAACTTTGGCCTGATTAGCGGAACGGCGGCCATTATCGACTCCACAACGCCGAAGGTTCGTGCGAAGACACAAGGCACAGTCGATGTGCTGATTGCGCTAGCTGGGGCGTCTGGTGGCGCTTTATCTGGCATGGTCATGGCTGGCGTTGGTTATTCCATGCTTTCCCTAGCCGGAGGTTTGATGTCCCTGCTGCTTATTCCGGTCGTGGCCTGGTCATGGAGGAAAAACTCAGCTTCTCATTCTGAAAAGGGGTAAATGCTAATGTCCAAAATCAAAGGTGCGGTCAAAACAGAAATGCTCTGGATTCATTCTTCCCAGCATATCGTCAAGAGTCTTGCCCTTATCCTTGCCTGATACACATTTCTGACATTTACAGCCCTACCTCTAGAGTGGGGCGATATCACATAACCGCCTATAGCCAGCCACAACAAGCTGGTTATGGGCGGCACATATTCACGTTGCATTCATTTAAGGATGAAATAGCTAGCAGTTCATTTTTAAGGTGGGAAGCAAACATTTTATTTAGCTTTCGCTTTATTCGTAATGCTTTTCCATATAAGAAAGTGAGGAAGTATCATTGGTTGGTATCTTCATAACATTCTATTTCCTCTATGCTGCTCTCTTTTTACTATACTGCAATATACCAGTATACGCCGTAATTATCAACGACTTCAGCACAGCAGGAACTCCATGGAAGGGCCCCCAGCTCTAGTAGCACCGTTCCATCCTCCGCTAACATCTCATATGCCCTTTTTACTTCTTCTTCACTCTCAAAGTTAATCCCATAGCTCATAGTTGGGCGTGATCCTTCTAATGATGATGCCAGCATAATATTAACAAAGTTATCATTATGTGATTCACAGACAGCAAATATCTCCTGTCTATTTCTAAGTAATGAAGTATGCATGAATGTGCCATCAGGAAATTTCTCATAGTGTCCCAAGGTTAGTCCAAAAGCTTCTGTGTAAAGTGCTACATCTTCAATAGTATTTTTTATATATAAGGTTGCTCCTAGTTTCATCCTGTACATTCCTTCATTAATCAGATTTTAGATTTTATAAAAACGGACATATGAACCTAACTTGAATAAAGTTTCAAAGGTAATTCGTTGCTCTATCAGCCCTATTTTTTGTAAACGATTCCGAATTGGAATTTAGATACCTTCGTCATTTAGAACTGGAATTATACGACTACGTCAACTAGTTTAACAAGCATCGATTCATGAAGCGCTGGGATTCCTGACGCCTGTTCAATATCGCCAAGAAGCCCTTAAAAAAGTTGTCTGATTTAATGTTTACAATCCGCTTCTATTTGAAAAAGTGTTGAAGGAGTTGGAGAAAAAGCTCTCATTTCAATAAAAATATATCCGGATTGTATAAGGGAAAGAGGCATCTCCATGAGCATATCCCTCAGAGGAACGCCTGCAGATAATGCACCTTTATAAGTTTCGTTCCACTCTAAAGTCTGAAACGTTCTGACCTCAATGATCTTAAATGAAACAGACCTTACCATTCTCCATTAATATTATAACTCGATTCGCATTTAAACAAAACAAATGATCAGCTAGTAGCGAAGTAGTCCGTTATCTTTGATTGCCTTGACGCAATATTCAATCGAAAATGTCTTAGTGCTTGTAAATCATCATATATAGATTTTCGCTCAGCAGTTATTTCATAACGGTCAAGCTCTTCAAGCATATCATTTTATCATCATAGTATTTGTCTTCTCATTTAGCATTAAAGGATATTAAGTCTTACCTCCCCTAAAAAAGCTTTCCAAAATAACCACCTTAGCTTGGCAGCAAAAGTCACCTTCACTGAGGCCATTAAACCATAATATTTCTCCTTCATTGCTAACCTGATAGAAACATCCTTCATAATGGTCTTCTTTTGTAAATTTTTCTTATAAATAAATTTTGTATTTCAAATTCACCTCAATCGTTTATTATCTTAAAATATCTTCAAAAAACTCGACTGCGTATCGCCTTTTTATAATGTCATGGTGCTTTTGATTATAGTAATTACATAAGCAGCTATAACATGCAGAATCGCCATTACTATCATCACCACAATGACACTGCTTTACGATATCAAGTGATTTGTTTAACATATTTCTTAATTGGGTTTCATCCGCCTCGCCAATTCTTCTGACATGGCCAGCGCCTCCAGGTACTGTATCAAACAAGATGAAATTTGTCTCCCAAACACCATTATCTAGTTTATTGTAATGAAGTGTCCCTGATATATCATTACGTTCAATGCCTAAGTATTGGCTAACCCCCTCAAGAAGAGCATATACAATTGATAATGCCTTTTCCTTTTCTAAATAGCAGCTCAGAGACAAATAAGCTACATCTGTTTTGAATTTATGTCCAAGTGTTCGTCTATATAGTTTTTTATTTATACATGACTTGCCATAAGGATTGTTATGGTATTCCTTGTCAATAATAAAATTCTCTTCTTTATGTTTTTCATCAACCTTGGCATACCCACAAGTATCGCATACAAAGAAATTCGATGTATTGATAACAACCAACTCATCATTAGTTGTGGACTTAATTTTTATTATGTGATGATTAACCTTTAATTCTTTGTTCTCATTCTCAACAGTTTCTTTTTTATCACCAACGTAGTATATATCGCCTCTATAAGTACGCTCTGGTTTCTTTATAGTTGATTTATTAATCTGTGGACTAATGATAAAGCCGTATTCAGGAATGATAAAAGTATTATTCTTGTAGACTACTTCGCCACAGATCTCACATTTACCTATGAATCTGTTTTCATCTTCCGAAATATGACGTTTGATATTCAAGTGTCCACATTGCTTATTCGGACAAACCCCAAAATCATATAAATCCCAAACCTTGTTTTGTCCTGAAGGTCTCTTAACAAATTGACTCTTATAGATATCTCCATCAGCTATAACTTCTGATCCCGGTGCATACTCAGAAATGGCAATCATCAGATCTCTCTGCAATCTTAATTTTGATGATTTTCCAAAGCTATTACTGATTGCATTTTTATCAAAAGATGTAACCAACTCGACTGTATCAACTGGGAATCCGTATTTAGGGATAATGTTTTTCTTAGATAAGAAGGCCAGTATGTTCTCATTCTTTATTTTTTCAGTATAGTCATCAATCTTCTTAATATAGTCACCAACAGAATCTCCTTGTGCAGCTTTCTCAAGGGCTTCCTTTCGAAGTTTACCGAGTTCATCTAGTTCAATTATATATTGGCTGTAGACTCTTTCTAAAATACCGTCTTCCGATATCAACTCTTCCAACCAATTGGTAATTTCACCTTTAAGCTCAGCAGGCACAAACTCACAGATATATTCTTGAACGGTCTTTGGTAATTCTTTGATATACCTTAGTAAGAATTCATAATTTCCACCATCAAAGAATGTTCCTACATCTTTATATGTAGCTGAATAAGCCCTCCAGTATGATGCAATGATAGCTGCGTTCATATGGCGCTTCACGATTTTTTGATTTTCCGTCTTAAATTTTGGAGGATATATTCTTCCCTTTATCATTTTCACTGGTGCATTGAAATAAGTAAGATCATGAGAAGATAATCTGCAAAATGTAAGAGAATATGCAACAGAGTCTTTTCTACGACCCGCACGTCCTGCTCTCTGGGCATAATTCGCTGGCGTTGGTGGCATATTTTTCATAAAAACCGTTTCTAGTTCCCCAACATCGACGCCCATTTCAAACGTCGTAGAACAACTAAGTACATTAATATCTTTTTTAACAAACATTTCCTGATATTTTTTTGCAGTATCAGGGCTTAATTGAGCAGTATGTTCCTTTACTTTCATAGGGAAAATATCAAGTTCCAAATACTGTTTCCTGTAATGATTGTTTACAAAGTCTATTTCAAAATCGCATTCTGCAAGCAATCCGTTACATCGATTAGCTGGGCATGTATCACCAATATTGTTGGTCGTTAGTTTTCCACACTTGCTGCAAATATACCACCTTATTTCATGTGAGAATGACGTCTTGATTTTGAATCTTGAAATATCCATAACATATTGATCCGGTGCCTTTGCTACTAAGCAGCCTATCGAAATAAAAACACCGTCCCAAATTTTCTCTAGATATCTGTTCACCTCATCCTTTTCATCTTCTTTTAAGGTCTTTTTTATATAGTCAAATCTGACATTAGCATTGTTTGATGAAACCCATGATTTCCTGTAGCTTTTCTTCTTTTCTTCCTTGCTTAAGAACTTTGACATTGTGGACTCAATGCCTTTATAAATGTAATACTCTTTATCTGCTTTCAGCATGTCTTTAGCCAGCGGAAAATCGAACATACAATCTCTTTTAAAGCTGTTCGCCAATACTTTTTGTATTGTAATAGCATCTATCCCCTTGTATGCTCCTAATTGTGGGAATGCTTTTGCCTGATATTCAAACAAAATCAAGCCAACGCTTTCCAAACTATTCCTATCGTTGCTCGAAATTTCATATAGTATTGTCTTCCAAGCTTCCTTAAGTGAAGCATCTGCTTCAGTAATCTGATGATGCTCAAAGAGCCCTGCTAGTTTCTTTGCTGCTGCATTAATTTCTATTCCATCGGGCGATGCACGCTCCCCAATTTCTTTTAGCGCCTCTATAAACAACCTACGCCTAAGAATGTTGTTATAGGTAAAATCAAAATAGCTAGCAAAGTATGCTGCCTCTTGCCTACTATCGGAGAAAACCAATAATTGCTTCTCAACTCGATGTGTTAATACTTCTTTAACCGAGAGACTTCCACTTTCTCCAAAAAAATCGTCATCAATTTCATGAATAGCTTCTGATACTTCAACTGATTGTGCTGGAATTTCTTCATAAAGGCTTGAACCAATTACACTTGCAGCTGCTTCTTGGCCCAAATAAAACCCTCTCAAGACAGTTCCTTGGGTGTTGATCAAACCACAAGCTGCACATTTGTTAAGTACATTATTTCTTGGCACCAGTTCAACTACCTTAACAATATGCTCTTGTCCACAATCGCACATGTTTCCATTAACAATATTTGACTTCTCAATTTTCCCACATCTTCCGCAAAGATTGAAAATGTTTTCCTCATCATCGCCTATCGAGTCTTCGTCAATAAAGTTTTGATTTTTCACACTTTCAACCAGCATATAAAAGTCATTAATTCCTTTATTCTCATATTCCTTTTTTTGAACTAAATAGGAATCTTCGATTTTTGCTTCCAAATAAACATGCCCACAGTATTGGCATACAGCTATTTTATAACTCTTGAATTCCTTCCCACCAATATACGCCTTGTCTCTAGGAGTAATTGATAATTCTTTATTCAGGCCCAAAACAACATAAGCTCCTTCTAATGCCCTTATAAACATATGATATCTGGCATCGAGGAGCATTATATTCTTCTTTTCTGCCTTTCTTGCAACGGAAACAAAAGACACCAAATCTATTTCATTGACTTTTAACTCTTCTGATATTTTCTTAATGGTAACTGGCTCATTACTTAAGATCTCACGCATTCTGTAATAAAATTGATCTTGTATCAAAAAATCGTATAACAATTCTTGAACGCTGACAGCAGTACTTACAAATGAACTATCTATTGTCTGTAAAAGTGTTTGGATTTCATTGATAGTTGCTCCTCTATCAATTAGTTGATTGATTGAGATATAAATATCACTTCTATATTCCTTAGCTTCACTCGAAATAAATTTTGAAAATCTAAATGCACGCACAATGCTTTTCTCATCAAATGTAACTCCGGTACAAAGTCTTGTTGCAAAATCACAGATCTCTTTATTATCTTTCTCATCGCCGAGAGTAGCACTTGTTAAAATGAAGCGTATATTTTCACGAGTCGCCAATGTGTTTTTGAGTCTCCGAAGCAGCATCGCTACTTCTATCCCTGTTGCACCGGTATAAGTATGAGCTTCATCTAGAACAATGAATTTCCACTCATTTGAGTTATCTCCATGAAAAAAGACATTGTCTACCGGCCTTAACAGTAAATACTCCAGCATAGCATAGTTTGTAATCAAAATATGCGGTTGTCTTTCCTTCATTTGGTTTCTTGAGATTCTTTCATTAGGTAACGGCTTTTGTCCACTATTTAGAGACATGTACTTTGATAGTGCATTTTTATCTTCCTTTTCTGTTTCACCAGTATATGATCCAAAAGTAATTTCCTGATAATTCGCTAGCAATTCTCTCATTCTTTTTATCTGATCATTGGCGAGCGCATTCATGGGATAAATTATCAGCGCTCTTACACCATCGTTTAAAGAACCTTTTAGCTTTTGCTCCATTAGATAGTTGATGATAGGCAAAAGAAAAGATTCAGTCTTACCAGAACCCGTGCCAGTTGTAACAACAAGATTTCTTTCTTCCCGGATTTTTCTTATAGATAGCTCCTGATGTTTGTACAAGGCCCTTGTTAATAAATTCGGATTATCTCTATAAAGTGCTCTGAATTCATTGCTTAGTATATCTTCATCAATAAGTTGATTAATGCTATCACCAAATTCAAATGAGTCTGTGAAATCCAAGTATGGACCTTTTGCAAAAAAGTCTTTTTTCTCCAAATAGCTTTTAAATTGTTTCATGTAGTCGTTATCATCAATATAGAAAGTTGTTTCAATGTACCTTAGATATTTCTCAATAATATTCTCCGATGCAACCAGCGGGTTTAAGCCCATTTCACGCCACCTCACTATACAATTTCTAGTTCTACTGTATCAATTAATTTATAACGCTGCACATTATTCTCTTCTTCTCGTGGATTGATATATTTGGTTTTCACATCATATATCAGCCCGTCCTGGTCTTTATCTATAATCTCAAATGTCAGTTTGTCTGACTCCACATAAATTGGATTTAACAGGAACGGATTATGATTGGTGAAATACCATTCTCGCTCTTTGCCTGTATATTTATCTCTTATAAAATACATACCGGTAGCTTCATACAAACCTCTTTTTCTGGAAAACCTAATATCTTTCAGATAAAAATTTGATAGTTCGTATTTATCGTCCTCGATGTTACAATGCTTCCCTTTGAGCAGTTTATTCTTGGTGCATACAATAATGGGATCGCCAACGATGAAGGCTTCATGTGTCAATAAAATTCTTTCCGCATCTCCTCCAAAGAAATCATCCTCATTTAGCTGATAAATCTCAATTTCGTGTTCACTGTAATATAGTTTAATATCGCGATCCATGAGATGGTCATTATCTCGTTCTACATACTGCTTAATTACATTTCGCGTTGGTGTATGTATAATATCTACATGTAAATCGCCACTTCCAATGTATTTCCACTTAGCATATAGCCCTTGAATTACGTTAGTTTTATCATAGTAAGATACAAAAAAATCTTTTATGAATGGCTTGAAGTGAATTTCCGTAATACGTTCTTCTTTTCCATCTATTAGAACCCCAAGGGTCACGGGTTCTTGGTTTCTAACTTGAAAAAGGTGTTCAATTGAAAACTTATACTCGTCCCCAATCTTCTTACCTTGTAGCTTCTCATATGCTGCCCCTGTTATCACATGTAGTTGTTGTGATGAAAACTGGTGAGGGAACTTGACGTATAGCTTCTGCTCCTTTATCTCTTCCCACCAAACGTCATCATATCTACTTGAAACCGAGCTCAAGTCACCCAATCTCCACCTCAAGACAGGTATCTCTACAATTAGATGATAGACCACTGAATTATACTTAAATTTAATTCTAAAATTATCATCCAACCGGAGATTTACCTTTTGTGGGAACGAAGCACCTTGAAATTCTACGTTCTCCGCTTCAAGTCTGATTATATTAGCTACTTTCTCTTTATAGTAATACTTCTGGTCAAATTCATACCGCAGTGACCTTAAGATAAAAACTCTTTCATCTAGATAGATTCTATGACTACCTTTTTCTCGAATAACCACATGTGCCGGGATGTTGTCTTTTATTATGCAATCATTAATGCGAAAAAACCCAAGTTCATCTCCGCTGCCATCTGATACTAACTTCAGTTCACAATCAGCAATATCCTCCAATTGATAGTTCTTATTATTAATCGAGAGTATATAATCCTGTACAGTTTTCTTATATGGCATCCTCAACCTGATTTCGGGAATATCTAAATAAACGTCAAAAAGCGTCTTATTAGAGTCTTTTATTGTCACACCACAGTATTTCCTTTTAGTACATATCTCATTTCTCATAGCAGCAACATTCGTTGAAAGAATTTTGTCACCAATCAATAGCAACGATTCTTCATTAAGAAATACTGTCGATATTCTATAGTTCGCTACATAGGCAGTATCAATCTGAGCATCATCTGATAAAACCTCGGATTCAGCACTAGTAATGACCTTGATCGTATCATCTGTCAAATTTTTGGGCCGAACTTCATTTCCATCGAGATCAAAGATAATAAATTCTCTATTCAAGACATCATCAGATGAATAAATTATTTTACTGTCTGTGACAAGGCGAAATTCCAAATCTGAATAAAAGGCAGGCAAACAAACTGTAGCTTGTTCTGACTTGAAAAATAACCGACTTTTTGTCAATGACACCTTTTCTCTATGTATCACCGATCCATGGCCGAGAACCTCTAGGAAAATGTCCCTTTTAAAATAATCAGAATCTATAATTTGCTTTGGTATTTGCAAATATATCTTCCCTTGTTCGTAGTAATACTGAGCTTTATGGAATTTCTTAAATCGTTCAGCACTATGCTTTCTGCTTGCTGACCTTAGTAATCTCTCTTTAATTATGTAAATGTGTTTTTCAAAATGAATATCAAATCGGTCATTTTCTAAGTATTCAACAATATCACCATAATTCGATTGATTTATATAAAATAGAATTCTCTCAAAGATTGGTGCTACCACACTTGCAGCTTTAACAAATGCAATTCTGAACGCTTTGGGAAGATGTTGATTTGCAATCGTCATCTTTGAGCCCTGAACAATCAAGCTTATATCATCATCTTCTAAATATTTTGAGAACAGTCGATGCATATACTGAATAAGTTCCTCTACCTCTGCATCGATATAATCTTCTTCCAAGTCTCTAAAATACAAATCATGCAAGAATTCGAAAAACTTTGGCATACTTGCATTTGGTAGAATAGCGTGTGTAAAAATTGAGGTTACATAGCCTTTGTTCTTATTTCCGACATGAAAATATAAACCATTCTTCTTGCAAAAATTTTCGAATGAATTCTTACCAATTTTCATAGCATCAGATTCATCGATTTCAAGCCTTGTTGCAAACTCATTCCAAAACTGACCTTTTTGAAATTCATTAATGGCAAACCAAACAAGAGCAATCGAGATAATCGCTAATTTTTCATTTCTTGGAACGTAGACACTTTTATTAATGAGGTCTCCAGCAAAATTCATCAACTCACAATAAGATTCATCATCAATCTCAATGAGACCTATCAAGAACTCTTCTTTGTGATTTGATAACCCATCATTTATTTTGCTTATTAACCTTTCAACTTTCTCTGGTTTCACCATGTTATTCATCCCCTTTTAAAGTAGTGTATAGTACAGTAATTTCGCTATTATCATTCAGTAATAATCTTCTATATATTTTTACAAAAAAATAAGGGCACCCAAAATAAAACAATGCTTTATTCTACATGGGTGCCTTTCTATGTTGTCTATAAACTCAAGTTGTTCAAGATATCTCGCAATTTTATTAGTCATTCTTTAGAAAGTGTAATCTCCTCATACATCTTCTCACGTTGGATCCAACTCTTCATATCATACTTTAACTCCTTGTCATTCCAACTCGCAAGATTGATTTCTTTAGCCCGACCTTTTGCAAATTCTGATAACATACTGATATTTCCTTTAATTTCAAACTTATTTCTTTTACTCTAGCCTCTAAATTTTCGCTTGTCCTTGATAAACAGAGCCATCCGTGTTAAATGTCAGATTAAAGACCATATCTGATAGCCACTTTTTAAACGACGAATTGTCGTTAAATTGTTTAAATACTTCCATATTGTCTGACATGATATTGATGATAGCTTTGTTTAGGGCTTTGTCGCTTTCTATTTTTGCATTTTGCTTATCTGAGTTTTTCATAGCATTTTGATAATCTTTGTCCTTAGCAACCATTTCTGGAATCTCGGAGATACGCTTCTTGACTTGGTCGATGTCTTTCCATTCAATATTTCCAAATAGATCATTAAATTCTGAAAGGATATTGCTTAGCAAATCAAGCTCTGCTTCTCCCTTTCCACCACCTGCGCTAGTTGGAACCGGATCAATGTTATATTCCCCCTGATCTTCAAGAACAATAGACATAGCAGTCTGTGCCTCCACTCTGTAACTATCCAAGTCAATCGCTTCCAAAATCCCCGCAGACAAATCCTCTTCAATCGGCGCTGGTAGTTTGTGAACCAGTAGATTCAAGAAAATAGATAGTTTCTCCCAGTCTGCATTCCCATAAGGTAAAATGGCAGCTAAAAAACCATAGGTGCGAACAAAAACTTTGCACTTGCTCTTAAAATCAACTTGTCCATTTTCATCCAAATCTTTTTCATAGTTATGAGCACACGCATCAAGTATAGGATCCAATCGATCTCTATCTGCTCCATTAAGATACAGTTCAACCACTGAATTCACATGATAGTCCGTAAAAACATGATAGGTTCTAATGTCTGATTCCAAATCGTTCAATTTATCTGGATCCGTCACATCTGAAAGCACTGTGGTTGTATAGTACTTTTCAAAAGATTCCTTGATGGTATCCGTGTCGTTTGCAAAATCCAAAATGAACGTATCGTGTTTTTGAGGATGAGCCCTATTAAGCCTTGATAATGTTTGAACCGCTTTAATATCAGTCAATACTTTATCAACATACATCGTGTGAAGGAGTGGCTCATCATAACCGGTTTGGAATTTATTTGCCACTACCAAAATCCTATATGGATCTCTTTTCATACGCTTTTCAATTTCACTGCTGGCAAAACCATTGATAGAACTTTCAGTCACCTTTTTACCACCATAGTCATACTCTGCGGAGAAAGCTACAATGGCCTTGTAAGCGCTTCTACGTTTATGTAGATAGTTTTCAATTGCATAGTAATATTGAATCGCTCTTTCAATGCTACTTGTTACTACCATTGCTCTGGCTTGTCCACCAATTTTCCCTTTGGAAATCACATGGTCATAGAAGTGATCCATCATAATCTCGGCTTTAAGCTCAATGGCCTTTTCTTGTGATTCAACATACTTTCTCAGCTTCTTCTGAGCTTTCTTTTTATCGAAAAGAGGATCATCTTCAACGGTTTTTGCAATCTTATAATAGCTGTTGATTGGCGTGTAGTACTTAAGGACATCCAGAATAAAGCCCTCTTGCATTGCCTGCTTCATCGTATAGTTGTGAAACGGACTATGCTTGATTTTACTTTCTACTTCATAGGGTACACCAAACATTTCTAGCGTTTTATTTTTTGGCGTAGCTGTAAAAGCAAAGTAACTGGCATTCTTAAGCATCTTACGGCCTTCAAGAATACTATTAATCTTATCCTCCGTTGACTCTTCTTCTCCTTGCTCATAATCAGAAGAAAGAGCCATATTCATTTTGGCTGACATATTACCACTTTGGCTGGAGTGTGCTTCATCAATGATGATAGCAAAATTATTCTGACGATGAGCCGTCCCGATGTCATCAAGGATGTATGGAAATTTATGAACAATCGTTACGATGATCTTCTTACCATCTTGTAATAGCTTCCTCAAATCTCCGGACCTATCTGCATGGCCAACAGTATTAGCCACCTGCATAAATCCTTTGATGGTGTTTTTTATTTGCTTATCCAAGTTAATACGGTCTGTTACAACAATAATCGAATCAAAAACAGGCTTCCCAAATCGTTGCATAGAAACCAGTTGATGTGCCAACCATGCAATCGAGTTTGATTTTCCGCTACCGGCACTATGTTGTATCAAGTACTTATGCCCAACACCTTTCCCTAAAACATCCGCAAGCAGAGCTTTAACCACAGAAAGCTGATGATATCTCGGAAAAATCTGTGCGCGCTTGATTTTCTTTGTTTCCTCATCTTTTTCTTCGATGATTTGCGCAAAATTTTCAATGATATTTGAAAGTTCTAACTTGGTTAAGACTTCTTTCCATAGATAGTCTGTCTTTATCCCTGAAGGGTTAGGGGGATTACCCGCCCCTCCTTCATTACCTTTATTAAACGGAAGGAACCAAGATTTCTTACCATCTAGTTTCGTGCACATGGCTACTTGATTGTCATCCACTGCAAAATGGACCATACAACGGCCAAAGTTGAACAAAAGGTCTTTAGGATCCCTGTCCAACTTATATTGCAGAATGGCATCATCGATGTTTTGCTTAGTAAACCGATTCTTAAGTTCGAAGGTCATGAGCGGGAGGCCGTTTAAAAATATAGCAAAATCCAATGCCAATCTGGTACTATCCTTTGAGTACATTAACTGGCGTGTCACACTGAAAATATTCTTTTCATACAACACCTTCGCAGCTGGGTTATGTACCGATGGCGTCATATAATACATATCCAAAGTAACAGGGTAAATCTTAAACCCATTTCGCAAAACATCTATCACACCACTCTTAGCAATCTCACCTTGCAGTCGATTTAAAAACTTAATCTTGTTCGCTTCGATCCCCAAACCCAATTTCTCAAGCTTTTCATGCTGAGTTTCTTCAAGAAATCTAAACAATCTCGTTTCATCAACTGCATAGTCCCGATTATAGTCGCAATTTTTGCCTTCCTCATAACCAATAACTTCCGTCAAATGTCTGACAATAAGTGTTTCAAATCCTTTTTCTTTAACATTACTCGGCACTATTAATCACCATCCTCTGCTTCGAGAACTTCTTTGTCAATCAACTCTTCATCAAAATCTGTATTTTCAGCGATTTCATCTTTAGCCTCATCAATAACGATATTTCGAACATCTACTTTACCTGTTACTACATCTGAAATTAGGCTATTTTTGTATTCTTGGATTAACTCAATTTCCTTTTTGATTTTGACGATACTATTATCAAATGATGTGCTAATGTTACTTAAATAATCAACAATTCCATTCTGCTCACTTATCTGCGTTGGTAGATATATTTTTAGATTACCTATAAAGCTCCACTCTACCCTTGGCATTTTAGCACCATATGTAGAACTTGAGATTATATCAATTATTTTCTTTGATTTTAGAATATGCTCTATATACATAGGATTTATGTCTTTATTAGTTCTCAAAACTAGGAATTCTCCTGAGCAAACCCCATCAAAACAAGTAGTAATTACTTTTGCTAAGTATGGCCTCAATTTCCCAAATAGAATATCACCACACATAAATAGTTTTGCTTGGCTTTCAAACTGAAAATTTTCTTTTAAATTTATTAACCTACTTGACCAACTCTCAACATTTTCTAGTCCGATATATTGTAATCCATTATTATTAGCTGTATTTAAGCTAACATTTCTTACTATATTCTTAACTCTAAAACACTCCCAATGCTCAGGCACATTCCCAAACCATTCAATTCCAGATGGCTTCATCTTAACATTAGAATCTAAACCTTTTGTAACAGCTTCATTGATGATTACTTGTTTTTGCTCTTTTAGAACTGCAATGAGCTTTTTCTTTGCCTTGATGAATTTATTGATTTTTACCAATTGATGGTCAAGGTACTTTACAATCTGGTCTTGTTCTAGTTTAGGAGGAATAAAAAGATTTATCTTTTTAAAATCATCATATCTCATATCCCATTGTCCAACTCGAACACCATATGAAATTCGATTGTAAATTGTTTTATACTTTGGCGAGCGTAGTAATAAGTGTAAGTACTTAAAATTTATATTTCCTTTAATTTTACAAACTATATAAGCAGGACTGACAATGCCCTCATATTTTGAGATTCCAAGTGAACCCTGCCACATCTTCATTTTGTTTAAGACTAAGTAGCCTTTATCAACATATTTATAATTTGATAAATCTACGCTTTCAACATTATGGTTATCATCTCTAGAATTTTTTCTTACAACACCAAACTCTCTATAGACTGACAGTAATTCCAAATCATTACGAAGTCCGTATCTCTTATTGGACAATTCTGTAATTCCACGAAGGCTTATTTTCTCCCAATGTGCTGGGATAACTTCAAGCCAATCCATTCCAGTATCAATGTAACTTTCATAAGGTCTAAGCACATTATTTATCATCTTCTTAGCCCCCTATAATCTCATTCAATAAACCTTCAGTCTCAGCTTCTAAAATTTTAATATCTCTAACAATCTCATCCAACGATCTGAGCTTCACTGGTTTATAGAAATACTTTGTAAAACTGATTTCATAACCCACTTGTATTTTCGAAGAATCGATCCATGCATCTGGGGCGAATGTCAATACTTCATCCCTAAAGAACGCTTCTATGCCACCCTCGTGTAAAAGGGGTACCTGCTCTGTATCACGCAAATTGGTGTCAGGTTCATATTCAACAATCCCCTGATTAGTCTCGTATAGTCCGTAAAGAGGATTTGCTTCAACTTTAGCAGCTTTATGAATCTTCTTGATTACTCTCTCTGCGGATTCATCTACCTCAGCAAACTGGTTTTTAATAAAATTGATGCGCTTAGCTGGCAAATTCATGTTCAACTTATCGGCTGCCTCTTCTAAGGCTTTTACGAAAACATTGAAATCCATTACTGTACTGTAGTCAAACTGCTTCGCAACTTCATCAAGTAGTTTCATGACTAGCATATCATCTACTGCGCGACAACCTCCCATAAATTCCTCTAAATGTACTTGAGATAAATTCACCGAAAGTCTAAGCGGTCTTTCAACTGTAATCTTGGAGTATCCAAATTCCTCATTATTAAAAACCTTTGATTGTTCTGTTTCGTCAAAATTAAGCAGAATTTTCGTGATTTCAGCTCGTATTTCAGGTGTGAGTTCACAGTTTTTATTACCGAGATTTTTTCTGAGAGGAGATTTCATGGACGTTGCATCGATTAACTGTATTTTACCTTGTCTTTGGGCAGATTTTCGATTTGTAACAATCCAAATGAACGTAGCAATACCTGTGTTATAAAACATATTTTCTGGCAATGCCACTATAGCTTCTAACCAATCATTCTCGATAATATATCTTCTGAGATTACTTTCACCTTGCCCAGCGTCTCCTGTAAATAGAGAAGAGCCGTTATGAACTTCAACAATACGGCTTCCCAGCTCTGTATTGTGCTTCATCTTGCTAATCTTGTTGGCTAAGAACAGTAACTGTCCATCACTTGATCTTGGAATCATTTTCAACTCTGGTTCGTCTTTATGTGAAACTACAAAACGAGTATCAGAGATATCACCCTTTCCACCCAATCGATCCATATCCGTCTTCCAACTCTTCCCGTAAGGAGGATTTGAAAGCATAAAGTCAAAATACTTTGTTGCATGCTGATCATCTGATAACGTTGATCCCAGTTTAATGTTATCAGCCTGCTCGCCTTCACCTTTCAGAAGCATATCTGCTTTTGTTATGGCATACGTTTCAGGGTTGATTTCTTGTCCAAAAAGATTGATGGAAACCTGCTTATTGTGTTTCTCTGCAAGCTCTAGCAACCGATCTTCTGCGATGGTAAGCATTCCTCCAGTACCACAGGCACCATCATAGACAAGATAGGAGCCATCCTTTAGCTTGTCGACTACTGGCAAAATTGTCATATCTGCCATGAGCTCTACAACGTCTCTTGGCGTGAAGTGTTCTCCCGCTTCCTCGTTGTTTTCTTCATTGAATTTACGGATAAGTTCTTCAAAGATAACTCCCATTGTATGGTTATCAAGCCCAGGAAGCTTTACCTCGCCTTTGTCGTCTAAAACTGGATTAATACTGAGGTTCACAGTAGGACTAACAAACTTTTCAATGACAGCGCCCAGAATGTTTGCGTCAATCATGCGGTCGATTTGATTTCTGAACTCAAACTTCGAAAGGATTTCTTGTACATTCGGAGAGAAGCCATCTAGATAGGCGATAAAGTCTGCCTTTAACTGCTGATTTTTTGCTCTGGACGTAAGATCTCTTAATACAAATGGTGAAGAATTGCAAAAAGCTTGTCCTGCTGCACTGCACAAGCCAGCCGTCTGCTCAATAACCCCTGCAGCATCCAGCGCTTTTTTCATTTGAAGCACAGCTTCCTTAGTCGGTTCAAGCACAGCATCGAGCCTTCGAATAACCGTCATGGGTAGAATGATGTCTCTATATTTTCCTCTGACGTATACATCTCTTAAGCAATCGTCTGCAATACCCCAGATAAAATTCACAATTTGGTTGTAGGTTTGGTTATTCACTTGATTTCCTCCGTTAATCTATATATACATTTTCTTTTTTCAGTTTACATAATTTCCATAGTAGAATTATAACACGGCCACTGTCCTTTTGTATGGACAGTAACTTAAAATGCCAGTTCTTCCCCAATGTCGCCGCCAGTAATTTGATTTATGAATCTGGTTACATTTGATTTACAAATACTAAGTGATATTTTTATCTTCTCTTTTAAATACTCTTAGCCCTTCTTAATTTCTAGTTTCCTCTCTTTCTTAATTTGGGCATAAAAGAAGGTAATGTCATTAAGTCAATTAAGCGACTCAGAACATTACCGTCCGTCTTTATATATTAATCACTTACGATAGAATTCATTTTTGCCTTTTCTCTTTGTGTGTATGACCAAACATGATTTAATTCATAATCTAAATGTCTTAAAAAATCTAGATTCTTAATATGGATTTCTGTAGTAAGTTCTGAATGTTTCCACTCAGTGTATTAACCGCGTTGTCCAATGTCAAGTATGGATATTGTGTTGATCAGCAATAACTCTTATTTCATAAAACAGCGATCCGTTCCTCGCCAGTCGGAACAACTCTTTCGCCTTAGAATTTTGCAATGACGTTTAAATCGGTGGCGCTAATTGCTTCACATCCGTACTATACTCCTCTCCTGTAACATCAGATCGAGTATATTTCTCATCGAGTAAATCAATTAAATTCTCCACATGAATAAATGTATTCAAGACAATCTTGTCATTATTAAGTATAAATTTCCCTGACCATCGAGGTAATGTTTGTATTTTCTCCAATAAGATTTCGGCAGACAGTCTAAGAACAGCAGAATTCTTAATTCGCATCATCTTTTTAGCATATGTTAATTGGGTACGTTCTGCATATAGAGACAACTTTCCTAGGTTGTCTACCAAATCAATATTTTTAATCTTTTCAATAACGGTTATAGCGGAGTTCCTGATAAACGTTTCAAACCTGAAACTACGTTGCATTAATGAAATATCTTTAGTGACAATTTCATGCTCAATAATGAGTAAATGGACTTTCTTGGAAATCGGAAATAAAGGGAGGGGCATTTCTTTAAATACTTCTCCCTCCTGTACAGAAAGCCATCCTTTTCTTGATTTGTTGGGAACCGTAACCGCATATATATGTTGATAACCCCATATTTTAGTCTCATCTCGCTTAAACATAAACAAAAGTCCCTTTGCCTCTGGTCTATCATTCATACTAAATGTATCTAGACTATCAATAGAAGTATTTAGCATATTAAATGGGTGGTACGCATCAGTTTGCTCTATCACATAGTATTTATGCTGATTATCAGCAATTTTTTCTGCCATTGCATATTCCGCTTCGGGTGACAAAAACTCATTAATAATATACTCTGATATATCAGCCCTTATTATTTCCTTAAAATTTTCATGATTATTTAACCTTCTATTACGCGGGTCTCCTTCAAATAGTATCAAACGCTTCAATGCATCATTCTTCATAACTACAAATGCTTCAAATCCATATTCATTATTTTGGAATATTCGGTTGATGCTTTCAACCGTTCTTTCTCTAGGCATTATATCACTCTCCTTACTACAGATTTTTGTTGTAAATAAAATAGACATTATCTGCGATACGCTGATACTTAATTATCTTTTCCTCATCAATTTTTCCATAAGTAATACCTACAAGTTCACTATTTTTCATTGTAGAATCACTGTGTTCAGTAAACTTAAAATTAAATGTGCTGTATCCCAGCATAGCGATTACTGGATTTTGATAGTAAAGATTGGTTTTAAACATCAATACAATAATCATTAAAAATAAACAGATAAACACTAGAAAATTTCTCATTGAACCAACATCATCTAAAACAAGAGGCACAATAAAGGTGGTAAAAAAAATTAATCCCGCATCAGATGAATAGTGTACTATATTAATTTTATCTTCTATAAAATTTGCAAACTGTGCGCCTCTAAATAGATGCATTGAATACAAACTTACAAAAATCCATATTACACAAATAAAAATTACAATAAAAAGGAGAAATTTCTCATGTGTTACAGCCATTGAAATTGCAGTAAACTCCCGATTCCAAATCTGAATAAAGAACTTATGAATAAGAAAAATTAAGTCACTATCAAAATTTTTCAAAAGAAGTAAAACCATTAACGGCATAAATGACTGTAGAATCAATAAAAATCGTAATTTTTTATTCTCCTTCATTTGCCCCTCCCTCCTATGTACTAATGACTAGTTCTTTAGACTCATCATATCAAGTTTCTTAATTTTTTCCAATACTTCCAGAACAAAAGCTCTCATAAAAAAAGGCTAAGTCTCTTTAAAAAGACTCGCCATTAAATATCTCCACTATTAGTTTTTTTAATCCCTGACTAACAGTGAGCAGCACTCCACATGCATCGTATGCGGAAACATATCCACAGGCTGCGCCTCAAGTACCTTATATCCCCCATCCTCCAGCACACGCAAATCCCGTGCTAGCGTTGCAGGATTACAACTCACATACACAACTCGCTCTGGCTTCATTTCCAGAATCGTCTCTAGTAGCTTAGCATCACAACCCTTACGAGGTGGATCAACTACGATCACATCAGCTTCTACACCTTGTTCCTTCCAACGAGGGATAACATCCTCAGATGCACCAACTTCAAACTGCACATGGCTCATGCCATTTAACTCCGCATTCACGCGGGCATCCTCAATCGCCTCCGGCACAATTTCAACCCCATATACCTTTTTGGCATGTTGGGCTAAAAAGAGAGAGATCGTTCCGATCCCGCAATACGCATCAATGACGGTTTCATTACCAGTTAAACCAGCATATTCAACCGTTTTTTGATATAACAATTCTGTCTGTTCAGGATTAACTTGATAAAAGGAGCGAGCAGAAATGGCAAACTTCACGTTGCCAATATAATCATAGATCACTTCACGTCCCCATAAAACTTTTGTCACATCGCCAAAAATGACGTTAGTACGACGCGTATTCACGTTTTGGCATATACTTGTGATCTGCGGGATTTGCGAAGTTATCGCCTGTATCCATTCCTCTACCTTAGGAATCCGATCTCCATTGGTCACAAGCACCACCATGATTTCACCTGTCGTACGCCCTATCCGTACAACGACATGGCGCAGTAGTCCTTGTCCAGTTTCTTCATTATAAGGAGCGATACCGAGGTCTCTACCAATGTCTTTAATGTGAGCGATCACATCATCGTTTTGCTCATGTTGAATGAGACATGTGTCCATATCAATAATACGGTGTGAGCCTTTAGCGTAAAAACCACCAATAAGGGAGTTTTCTTGAGAGCTAAGAGAACTATGAGTACTACGCTCTGGTGCAACGCCAATCGGAACCTGTGCTTTATTGCGATAGCGCCAAGGCTCTGCCATACCAAGTGTAGGAAGGACCTTTATTCCCTTTGCCTCTTCTGAAGCTCCGTCTCCTAGTGATTCTTCTAATGATACGGTGGCTTCTAAAGTTAAACCCTTATCTGCGTCTTTACCTGTATCTAAATCTGTATCCAAATCCTTCGCCACAGATAGCTTCCCGATTCGCTCTAACGCATCAATCACATGCTGGCGTTTCCAGTCTAACTGGCCTTCATAACTTAAATGCTGAAGCTGACAACCTCCACATTGCTCATAGATATCACAAGGTGGAGTCACCCGTTCAGGGCTTGCTTGCAGTACATTAAGGAGCTTGGCATAACCATATTGCTTCTTCGTTTTAAGCACCTTAACCTCTACTTGCTCACCAGGTAGTGCACCTGATACAAATAACGTGTAACCCTCTACACGCCCTACACCTTCACCCTCATGATTCATCCCAATAATTTCAATAACACAGTTATCATTTTTAGCAACCGGTAAATCAGCAAGTACAGTATCAGAAACGTTAGAATTGTTAGAAACGCGGCTTGTCATCGTTTTAGCTTTATTTTTTACTTGAGCTTTCCCTTGAGTTTTCCCTTGAGTTTTCCCTTTAGTTTTTACTTTATCTTTTACTTTACCATTCGCCCTAGTTTTGGCCTTAGATTCTACTTTAGATGTAGCTTTCAAATTTTGTTCAGTATTTTGTCCCTGTCTTTTCGTAGCGTTTCCTGCATTTCCTACATTTCCTGTATTTCCAGCGTTTCTTTCGTTTCTAGAATTTCCTGAGTTCTCTGAGTTCCTTCTATTTCCTGCTTCATTTCCCCGGCGCTTATTCATGAAAAACTCTTCACTTCTTTCCTTAAATTAATTACATACAAAACCCCCGTCAAGCCTGACAGGGGATCATGTCATATTACTTCTATCATCTACACATCTATACGTGTATACATCTATACTATACAACGAGTGTTTTACTTCACCGTGTTAACCTTCAAGATATTAACTGATTCATTCAACCTTACATAAAAATACTTAAATGCCTAGGCAATACCTCAAATACAGCTGGCAACTCTCCACCTAGTTCCCCATCCACGTTGATTTCCACCTTATTAGGAGAGGAAACTTCCATACGATTAGTTTTAAGATAAATGACACGGTGATCATTAAAATGATCTCCACGCACAACCAAGGTGACAAGACGAATAAACTCTGCTAAATTACATTTTTTTACGGCGATGACATCAAAATAACCATCATCAATGGAAGCGTTTGGCGCAAGCTTCTCAAACCCACCAACAGAGTTACTATTGGCAATTAAGAAGAGCATAAATTCACCTGACATCTCTTCATAACCTTCTGCCTTAATAGTTAGATCAATCGGTGATAAATTGACCATTTTCTCAATGCCTTTCATGTAATAGGCATGTTGTCCAATCATCGTTTTCAAACGACTTGGCACCTCATAGCTAAGCTGAGTTAATGAGCCACCACCAGCAATATTTATAAAATAGCGATCATTAGCTTTACCAATGTCGATCGGTTTTGTATTGTTATTAATAATTAAATCACAAAAATCCTCCCATTTTTTCGGGATTCCTAATGCTCTTGCAAAGTCGTTTGTTGTGCCTAGCGGAAATACGCCTAGTGGAGGTGGGTTCTCTTTCCCTGCTAATCCATTAACGACTTCATTTAACGTTCCATCCCCACCCGCAGCGATAATAATATCGTACCCCCGCGCAACCGCAAGCTCTGCTTCTCGTGTCGCATCGCCTTCACTTGTCGTTGCATGACAAGATGTTTCAATTCCAGCTTGATCCAACTTCTCAAGAATATCTGGTAAGATCCGTCTCATTTCTTCTTTTCCTGAAGTTGGGTTATAAATCAACCTAGCTCTTTTCATATCCATATCATGCACGCCACCTGTTTTCAAAATATCAATGATTTAATTATATGAAATATTCGTACGAACATCCAGTCACATTACCAATTAATAAGAAATCAATTAATTTAGGCTCAAACTTGAAATTAGTTCTTGAACGCTAACCCAAACTAGCAAAGAGACAGAGCGATTCTGAAGGTTGTCTCTTAAAATCAAATTCCATCCATAAATAGACTTTAAAAAAGGAATATGATTTTAATACAATCGCAAGAACGCTCTGGATCGTAGCTACCAGACTCCTATCGTAGTCAAGTACTAATTTATAAATAGAGCCTTAATTTATATCCATATTATTTATATCCATATTATTTATCTCCATTAGTATTGTTAACCACTCCTAGCTATTTTGAGACATGATCAGCAATAAAAATATTAAAATATGATAAAACAATGAGCATAACAGTAATGCGGAAAACAAAGCAAACACACCTCAGCAGTAAGTGGAGAAAATCCCTTTTATACTTAGGTGTGTTATGTTTATACACTTTAGTTTAAATTTGCTCTATCTTTAATTCTTATTTCCTTCTTGCCCTTAATCTTAATGTTCTTAACGTCCCAAACGCTCCAACGTCATCTTGTACCCGTCATTTCCATAATTAAGACAACGCTTTACACGAGAAATAGTTGCTGTACTCGCACCCGTTTCCGCCTCAATCTGGTTGTAGGTATTCCCTTTACCAAGCATACGCGCAACCTCTAAGCGTTGGGATAAGGATTGAATTTCATTTACGGTACACAAATCATCAAAAAAAGTATAACACTCTTCAATATCCTTTAAGGTTAAAATGGCTTCAAATAATTGATCGATACTTTTATCATTTAGCTTCTTTAGCTGCACTGGATAATCATCCCCTATAAATAACTAGTACTATACCTCCATTGTACCTGAGCAGCATCCCCAATTTCAAGCATTAACGATTTCACGCTGTAAAGAATAACTGCCCAAATCCGCATTTGCCTAACAAAATCGGGTCATTCGTCCATACGTTTATCACTGCTCCAACATACAGTGTAATATACAAACGCCTATTCTATAGGAAAAGGACTGTGATAAAATGCCACATTATAATACGCCCTATCGCGGCGCAACACCACCATCCTATCCATCAGGTCAATATCCTGGAATTAATCATCCGGATGTGGGACTCGAGATGAAAGCTCAAGCTTCATCTATAACACCTTATTCACCTCAAGTGTATGGAAGTAGCTTTACCCCACCAAGCAGTGCACCTAATGCGGGAAAAAGCGGTGGCTTCTCCATGCCAAACATCAATGACATTAAAGGCTTTATTGAACGTATGGGTGGGGTTGAAGGAATCATTGCAACGATGGGAAAGGTTCAAAAGGTAATGCAGACTGTACAACAATTTGCTCCGATGGCAAAAATGCTTACAGGATTACTGCCAGGCGGTAGCAAAGGCTCTTCATCTGACGATGAAAGTGATTACTCAGAATACAAGCCACGTCGCAGACGTAAAAAAACGAAAAAAGGAGTGAAATCTAAAACGCCAGTAAAACGCAAAAAGCGGACTACTCCAGCAAAAAAGAAGCGTTAGAAATCTAAACCTTTCGTTTTTTTAAATCTAGGTATGCCACGTGTTTCACGTATTTCATGTATGCCCTAATATACTATGATTTACATGAATTACACCACTAGCATTATTTCGTTATCTACACAAAATATATTCATATGAGAATAGGGACGCCGCTCAAACTTTAAGAACGGTAGTCCCTATGTCATTTCATCCTATTTAAACCATCCACGACGAATAAACCACGTAATCATCCAAACCGTAAGCCCACCCATGATGGCAAGCACACTGACATAGCCATATTTCCACGTAAGTTCAGGCATATTGTAAAAGTTCATTCCATAAATCCCAGCGATTAGCGTCAAAGGCATAAAGATCGTTGTGATTACAGTGAGTGTTTTCATAATCGAATTCATTCGGTTTGAGTTTAAGGAGATATAGGAATCCCTTAGGTCTGCTGTCATTTCGCGATCACTATCAATCATCTCAGATAACTTCAGCAAATGATCGTAAATGTCTGAAAAATAGGCACGTTGTTCCTTTTCATTTTGGACATGCTGTGAATTTAATATTCGATACATCATATCGCGCATAGGGACAATCGTTCTGCGAAGCTTTAAAAGTCGCCCGCGTAGTTCAAAAACCTGCTTCATCAACAATTCAACAGACTCATGTGCGCCCCATTTTTCAAGCTCGTCCAGTTCATCTTCTATTCCATATACACAAGGAAAATATTGATCCACCAGTGCGTCTATAATCGTATAGGCCACGGTAAAGGGGCCATGGGTATGAAGCTTTTTATCATGACTCCGCTTCATCATTTCATTCCATGCCTCATTGACCTCCTTCACAGGAGCATGGTGATAAGACACAATAAAATTGTGACCAATAAACAAATTGACCTCAATGTTGGTTAATGAATCGGGCCTGATGGCATGAAGCACGAGGAATTGGTAGTCATCGTAATAATCAATTTTAGGTCTCTGCAAAACGTATAAGCAATCTTCAATGGCTAAAGGGTGGAAATTAAAAAAATCAGACAACAAGGCTGACTCTGACGGGGTAGGCTCACTAAAGTCTATCCAACTCCATAAGTATCGTGTTGTATCATGGATATCTTCAATCGGTACATCCATTTCAAGCTCATGCTTATGATTCATCGACAAAATTGAGATCACGCTTGCTCCTCCTCAGGCAATTCAGTTCAAAAATTTAATTCGATTTAATTCAGATTACATTCAAAAAAAGCCAATCGCTAGTCAATTGGCTTTCCCTTATAGGTTCTTAACTCTATTTTAGAATAATAACAAGTAAATTCCACCTGCTAATAAAGCAACAATTGGAATTGTAATTACCCATGCCACTACAATTCGACCTGCGACAGACCAACGAACTGCAGAGAATCGTTTTGCAGCACCTACACCCAAAATAGATGAAGTGATTGCATGTGTTGTACTTACTGGCAAATGAATCAATGTAGCACCAAAAATGACAGATGCCGCTGAGAGGTCCGCTGCAAAACCGTTAATCGGTTCAATCTTAAAGATTTTTGTCCCCATTGTTTTAATGATTTTCCAACCACCAATGGAGGTCCCTAACGCCATCGCTGTTGCAGCAGCTAGCTTAACCCACAAAGGAACATGCATCGTTTGCTGATAATTTGCGGTTACTAACGCAAAAGTAATGATCCCCATCGCTTTTTGCGCATCATTTGTACCGTGTGTAAACGATTGAAGTGCAGCCGTTACAACTTGCATGGAACGGAAACCTTTATTTACAGTATGCGGACTACGTGATGCGAAAATCCATTTAAGTAAGGTCATCACAATATAACCAATCCCAAACGCCAGAACTGGTGAAATAAGTAATGCTTCAATGATTGAAGTAAAACCGCTTAGATTTAGTTTTTCTACTCCAGCACCTACGTATACCGCCCCTGCCAATGCACCAATCAGTGCATGAGAAGAAGAGGAAGGAATTCCAAACCACCATGTGACTAAATTCCAAATAATTGCGGCTAACAAAGTTGCAATAAGAATCTCCAATCCATTATCAAGCTTTGTAGGGTCAGCGATACTTCCACCAATTGTTTCAGCCACACCTGTAAACATGATCGCCCCTAAAAAGTTCATCACTGCTGCTAGCATAATTGCTCGCCGAGGCTTCAGAGCTCTAGTTGAAACTGAGGTTGCAATTGCATTTGCTGTATCATGAAAACCGTTAATAAAGTCAAAACCAAGCGCCAACGTAATAACCAACAGTATAATAAATGTACTATCCATAACTATTTGCACAGATTGTTCTCTCTATAAAATCGATCCGCGCAATTCTATACCTCCCAAATAATTAAGAATTGCGCATGATGATGGACTCAAGCATATTTGCCACATGCTCACATGCGTCGGTTGTTGTTTCCAATCTTTCATAAATCTCTTTTTTCTTGATCAACAAAATTGGATCTGTCACTTTAGCGAATAATTCCGTAATGCACAGTCTTAACAGCTCGTCACCTTGGTTTTCAAGATCATTCAAACGGATTGTATATTCACGAATCGCTAGCAATTTCTTTTGAGACAATAAGTGAATTGCTTTTTGTATCTCATAAGCAGAAATACGCATAATTTCAGCGAATTTAGCGATATATTCATCAGGCTGGTCCAAATGATACATAACAAAACGTGTAGTTGTCGCCTCAAGTCCGTCAATGACATCATCTAGCGTGGTTGTCAAATTCATAATATCATCACGCTCAATTGGCGTAATAAACGTCTTATTCAATTCGACAATAATTGTGTGCGTATAGCTATCACATGTAGATTCAAACTCTTTCATTTGCTTGGCAAATTGCTCTACATCAGAAAAATCAGATACTTGTTGCGCGAAATAATCCGCAGCTTGTACAATCGTATCCGCCATATTTTCCAATGTTTGAAAGAAAATGTCCTTCTTCTTTGCTCGCATCTGGATAACCCCTTTACTTATGAGGATGTGGCTTCCAAAGCACTCTTCATCCTCTACTTAATTGTGTATGCTAACATGTGCTGTTAACATAACCTTGATTATCTTAACACATCTAGTTTACATAAAGACATAATGTCGTAAATATTTCACTTCATTTTGGCAAATTTTACGCTAGCACTATACAAAACATACTATAAAATAACAATATAATACAATATTTTTATATTTAAGTAATTATTGGATTTTGATATGACTGTTAAAATCAGGATTGTTCGGGACGATTAGGAAATGTGTTTTCCCAGGGTAAAGCGGCACCTCAACATTGTCTTTTACAAAACGAATCACATCATCAGCTTTGCGTATCCAGGTTCCTTTGTTAACCTTTCCATGCTGGAATAACATAGCATCTCCACCTAAATCAAGGTTTATACTTAATCTTCCAACATCATCCAATGTTTTATGATCTGCACCTAAGACGATAACATTCGTAGCACTTAACTGCTCTTTCGTATCTGCATCTTGGTGTGGCGCGTTATTAATAGATCGCTTATACGTTTTGCTTGCTTCATCATAGCTATAGCTAACTACATATTTTTTTAATTGAAACTTCACCTCAAATTGTTTTGCATATTCGCCTTGAATTTCCGTAGCTTCATCATGGAATTGATAAGTGGGGATTTCCTGATCCTCCATATCATATTTTCGGGAGTTTGCGCCTTCTATCAGCTTTTCCAAGCTAGTGTACAAATTATGCGGTGCCTTTCGTGATTTATCACGCCAAAAAAATTTGCTGGCATTATAGATCTCATCAAGATCAGCCTTTTTTTGCCTCTGTAAAATTGCATAAGCATCTTGACTACCACCGGCATGAGCAAGCACACCATGATAGCTTTCACCAAGCTCAATCATATAGGGACGAATGCTGCGCACTGGTCCAATTCTAGTGACCACATCCGCACTTTGATAAATCGCTATTAATCTTGTAAGCCCGCCTTCCGCTAATACTTCATAAATAATATCAGCCTCATTTAAACCCGCTTGTGGTCTAGCCTGAGGGGCATTATTCACCATGACCGTAATCGGACGACGGTGGGATGGCTCCGTGATGGATAACCCCGTTAAAGGGGCAGTATATGTAATTGGCGGTGGAGGCTCAGGCGTGTTAATCTGCGACTCTTCACTCGTATTATTAGGTGTTGGCGTAACGGGCTGAGATTTTTCATTGCTACTACAAGCAGGTATAAACAAAACACAGACCATCAGCGTCAACAAAATATATCCTTTTCCCTTAAACCATTTCAATATCATAATCCTCCATTATTGACATATTTGTTCCATTATACGATGTTTTGTCCTATTTTCCACGTAAAAAAACACAAGTTAATTAACTTGCGCGATTTTTAAAACTTTTTATAGTTTTTGTAAAGCCTTTAAAGGTATAACTTATCCTAAGACTCTAACAAAGAATAAAGGAATTAGGATAACTACTTAAGACTAACTAGTGCCTACCTCAGTTTAGGTGCTAAATCCTATAATTAGTGGGGACAACCAGCCCAGACTAGCGAAGGAACAGAGGGATTGCGGAGAAATGAAATGTGCGCCTTTAAAGTCCAATTACAACCTACATAAAATTAATTCTAAACAATTGGACTTTAACAGCGCTCGTAGCAACCCTCTGTTTCGTAGCAACCATCCCCACCGTTGTCAACCACTAACTTCCCTTATGGTTTCACCTCTAGCGAAGTGCTGAGGTAAAGTGTCCTGCGTAAGCATAACCTAAACTGTTTTTCTAAACTGTTGTTCCCCCCAGTTTAGGCGCTAAATCCTATAATTAGTGGGTGACAACCAACCCAGACTAGCGTAGGAACAGAGGGATTGCGGAGAAATGAAATGTGCGCCTTTAAAGTCCAATTGCAACCTACATAAAATTAATTCTAAACAATTGGACTTTAACAGCGCTCGTAGCAACCATCCCCATCGTTGTCAATTACTAACTTCCCTTATGGTTTCACCTCTAGCGAAGTGCCGAGGTAATCTTTCCTGCGTAAGCATAACCTAAACTGTTTTTCTAAACTGTTGTTCCCCCCAGTTTAGGCGCTAAATCTTATAATTAGTGGGTGACAACTAGCCCAGACTAGCGAAGGAACAGAGGGATTGCGGAGAAATGAAATGTGCGCCTTTAAAGTCCAATTGTACCTATACATAATTATTCAGAAACAATTGGACTTTAACAGCGCTCGTAGCAACCCTCTGTTTCGTAGCAACCATCTCCATCGTTGTCAACCACTAATTACGCATTTAGACCCTAAACTAAATCATCCAATTTTGCCACTCACTCTGCACCGACTCCAGCCCACCTAACCACGATTTTGTTTTATTAATCAATTGAGTACGATGTTCTGCAGCCGAATAAGTATGATCGCCTTGGAAAATAATCTCTTTATCACAACGTCCCTCTTGACGCATCCATAATACTTTTTGATACAAAAATGCATAATCAACTGGAATGTCCTCATCTGCTGTGCCGTGAACAACCAATACATCTCCAGCAAACTTTAGCGCTTCTTGTAGCGGCTGGTACATCCCTAAAGACTCAAAAAAAGTAGGAGTTAAATGATACCCTAAATAATCTGCACTGCCCTTTTTTATCGCTTGGTCATATACATCTCTGCCTGTGATTTTAACAATATCGTTAAACGGATAACCAACCGATGACCACAGCACTAAGTTTTTAACACGTTTATCTCGTGCCGCTGTGAGTAAGGCAATCATCCCCCCAAGGCTATGACCTATTAGGGAAACCTGTGTAGGATCGATGTCATCAATCCCTAGTCCATAATCGATGACCGATTTAGTTTGCGCAATCATAGAATCCACACTATGCTCCCCGTAGGAGCCACTGCTTTCGCCACAACCTATATAATCAAACCGAACAACTAAGCTTCCCTCTGCTGCTAGACTTCTTGCTGACTCGACAAACAGACGATTTACACCAATCCGACTCCCTACAAAGCCATGGCAAATGATAACGAGAGGAACACGTGCCTTACAACGTCTTTCAGTATGTCTCTTGTTAGTAGGATAATGAATACTAGCTGTAATTTGTTCTTCCTTATGTGCAATCACAATATGCCGTTCCATACTTTTTTCCTCCCTAACAGGACTCTATTATAATTAATCCGATAAATTTAATGTGAATTAGTTATAAGTAGTTTATCATCCTGAATAGGGAGGTGTCAATTCACTCATAATATTCCAAAAAATATTGTTTCGTTAAGCCTACGTCTTCTTTTCCATCTTCCCCTAAGTCCCCACTAAACTCAGTATCACTCTCAGCTTCAATCTCTTCCTCTTGGGTCACTAATTGTTCAACTTCACCTCTGCAATGACTATTTAACAAAAAGCGGCGAGTAGCTTCATTGTTTGGTTGCTCCATTTTATTTACTCCTTTCTAAGTTAAAGAAACTGCACAATCCTTCATTTCAGCCTCTTCTTAGTGTTGGAGTAAGTTAATGTTTTTATTCTTTCCTTTACTATCTCACCACCTTGCGTATACAACATTGTACCTATTTTGAGCTATCTTGTATTTTGAACTGTACCTGTGTTGGAGTTGTCTGGTTCATCTTGATAGTCTTGTCTTGATAGTCTTGTCTTGATATGTCTTGTATTGAATCGTATTGTCGTATGTATTTACTTTCATTGGCTTGTATCCCCTTGTAACCTTGTAATGATATAAACCCTGCATTATACTACTGCTAGTGCAATAAGCCATAATAAAGTCAATTAGGAGCGAAGCCTGTATGTCTCAATCCATGTCCATGCAAGATAAGATCACATTAATCACAGAAAAAATGTCTCCAGAAAATGTCGAACAATTTAATACGATTTCTGAATATATTCGGAACGCAGAAAGCAGTGTTACACCGCAACGACGCGAGAGTTTAATTTTAAGCATTGGTAAAGAAATCGTAAAATATCAAGCCAAGGGTAAATTAGCCACAGATTTATACGGTACTCATTTTGAGCAATTTGCTAAAACATTACTAGCAGATGTTGAACAGCGTAAGCCTCGAACGCTAAAGGATAAAATCAAATTTTATTTAATGATCCCTTGGGCAGCATTAACTATTTTATTTGCAATGTATACTGGGATGGGTTTCTTAAATAAATGGCGAAATGATGGAGGTTTAATTTCGATTAGCACTTCATTTTTATTTATGATTTGTGGGATTTCCGTGTTGCTTATATTAGTGGTCACTAAATTTTTGGAGCAACCTGTGGAAGAAAATGAAGAGGGTGAGCTTGCTCAGACTCCAGCAATAAAGCCATTTAATCTAAAAGCTTTAGGAACCTACATCGGAATAGCAGTCATTTTTGCTGGCGTAGGTTACTACCTATCAGCATGGTTACCAACCTTTACCCTTACACCATGGGCATGTCTAATGATATTCCTTGTGGGACTTTTAGGCTTTCGTATTTTTTTCCGTTTTAAATAACTAACATAGGGTTCTTGCGATCATGTTAAAACCAGATTTCTTATTATTTTATGACAGCTTGATGGTTGAAATCTGGATTTAAGAGATGAACGTTTCACTTCTCCAGAATCCCCCTGTCCCTCCGCTGTTTGGAGTATTGTCAACCACTAATTTTAATGACATACACCTCAAAAAAAACCCCTAACTACTGCAAACTCTTTTCAGAATTTAAAGTAGCTAGGGGTATATTTTATATATCTCTTACATCTCTAACTAGGTTAAATCTCTATATTATCCGTTTTTCGCGCCGGCCTGAAGCTTAACCATCACTTTACGACTGTATAATGCTAACACAAAGCATAACAATAGGACTGTAGCCGCCACAACATAAGGTAAATTAATATCGATATCAAATAAACCTCCAGCGATAATTGGTCCAATAATGTTACCTAAGCTCGTATACGCTGAATTCATGCCCGCCACGAAACCTTGATTTTCTCCTGCCATTCTCGACATTTGTGTTCCGACAGCAGGTCTTAAAATATCGATTGCTAAAAATACGGTAAAAGTCACAGCGACAATCATCCAAAAACCACTTACAAATAAAGTTAAGCAAATAAATAAGCCAGCTACTAGTAGGCAGGTTGCAATTACCTTGTGCTCCCCGAATTTATTAAGCAACCAACTAAATATGGTAAGCTGCACTACGGCACCACTAATTGAGCCAAAAGTAATAACAAACGCAATATCTGTGGGAGTAAAACCAAATTTATGATCCACAAACAACCCAAACACAGTTTCATATTCAGCCAAACCAAACGCCATAACAAAAACGATCACAAGGCTAATAAAATAAGGTTCACGATACGAACGTATTAACTGAGAAAATAAGCTTTCACTTTCACGAGTTGTATTTGAATTTGCTCTAATCTCCTCTCTCTTTGCCACAGTAAGCGATTCAGGCAAAATAAAGATCGTAATTAAAGCAGCCACAATACCTGCTACACCTGCAAAATAAAACGGAACACGAATACCAAACTCCGCTATATATCCACCAATTCCAGGCCCAATAATAAAGCCTGTCGTAATTGCAGCGTTGATAAAGCCCATCCCTTGAGCACGCTCTTCCCCAGTCGTTATATCCGCAACATAGGCCATAACCGCGGGCATAATAAATGCCGCACCGGCTCCCCCAAGGAACCTTGCAATAAACAACAACCAAGCATCATTAGCTAATCCAAACACAAATTCGGAAAGTGCAAAAATGAGTAAACCGATAATCATCATCTTTTTACGACCAATTTGGTCAGATAATCGACCAGACCATGGGGACACCAAAAATTGCGTTAATGAAAAGGCCGCAACTAGCAAGCCAACAATTTGACCACTGATGTGAAGCTCATTCATAAAGCTTGGCATAATCGGAATCACTAACCCTATTCCCATAAATGCGATAAAAATATTAAGCATGAGGAGCAGTAATGCGCCTCGATTTCTACGAAGTAAAGACATAAATTTCTATTCCCCCATTAATAAATTGCTAATTGGACTGACTAGACGGTCTACTTAAACTTAAAAAGAAACGCCGTTAAGAAGCTCCGGCGCGAATTCCATTTAATAATACAGACAAAGCTTGCCTATATTGCTGCTGCAATTGAGAAAGCGACATATTAGCCCTTGTCATTTCGTTCACCTTACCAATCCCTTCAAGCATCGCAGTAATTAATACCACATAATACTCAACCTCGTTAGGCGGAAAGTATTTTTCCTCCAGCGCTTCTTCAACGAGCTCACGACAAGCCTGTGAACCTAAATAACAAATTTCGAATAGACGTTGTTTAACATCTTCACTTATTTCTCGTCCACGTTCGAAATTTTCGATTTCACGAAGCAATGGATTTTGAAAATCACTAGCATAATATTGAGCAAATCCAAACCACTTTTCTTCAATGTTTGCAAAGCTGGTTTTCATTTGATTCCATTCATCAAGCCAACGCAACGTGTCATCCTTAATGACATAAAGGAATAGCTCCTCTTTGCTTGGGAAATGGTGATATAGACTCCCCTTGCTGACCTTTGCAGCTTCACATACCTCGTTCATCGTAAAGATACTATAGCCCTTTTGAATCACTAACTGAGAAGTTTTATCCAAAATTCTTCGCTTTGTTTCTTCTCCATCTGAACGTACCCGGTTCATACATACGCCCCCATAACTAGACCAATTGGTCCAATTATAACACAATATTTTTAATAGTGGAACATCCAATATCTACGATCTAAACTTTTCATATCTAATTTTATATTTATTTCTAGCGATAGCGTCCGCATTTAAAGTCCCACTTTTATCACTTCAAGATAAGTTATATAAAAAAGTAGGACTTTAACAGCGGTTGAAACCACTCTCTGCTACGTAGCCTCCCACCCCAAAGATTGTCAAGGACTGATTATTATATTGCGCCATATTATCTACCTATTTATGATCACTTTCAGCATTTTCTTTAAGCGGGGTAGGTGCTGAAACCTGATTTACAACAATAATCCCATCAAATTGTTCCTTTGGTACAAATCGCATCACATTTGAACTAATGACCTCAGCCGTTAACCCATCCTCAGATGCATAAATCGGCTCAAACATCCAAGCATTAAGTGCATCCTTTTGCTTATGTGCAGACAAATCTACAAATGTATTGTCATATCCACTTTGCATCATCGTATGTTCAAGACTACCCGTAGGACGAGGCTCAATCTTAAATGGCGTCATGGAAGTAATCGCAACGCTAGCTCCCTGATTCATAAAAAGCCCAACCACATACAATTGATCTTGAAGTTGATTATGCAATCGTTCTCCCAAACTGTTAAAGCTAGTGGTCCATTTTCCTTGCTCCAATATTTCGCCTTTAGATGTATTTTTAGATAAATGATCGTTATGTGCCCATAGTATGAATTTTTTGTCCTTATAAACGGTGTTCATTAAATATTGGAGATTGTTGAACATTAATTGATCACGGAATTCATAAGACGGCTTATCTTCTAAAGTGATCATACGTAAAAAGGAAATACGGTCATACATCGATCGAATCATGATATTAATCATATGTGGATTATCAGGATACAAGGCAGATAACTGCTTATGGTGATCCTTCATAAATTTAATACTTTTTTTGTACTCTGGTACATATTTGTTAATTAACTTTTTAGCTTCCTTAATGTAAGCTTGCTTATTTGAACTTTGCTCTAACGCACCGTTTTTATTAAGAATTGCATATAGCTCTTGTATAGCCTGCAAGTCCGTATCCATATAACTCTTTGCTTGCTGCTCATCCACCTTAGCTATGGTCTTACTAATAATATTAGTTAAAACGTAACTAGTAAATTGCATATCATAACCTGCTAAGTACAACGGATGATCGCCTTTAGCTTGCTCCTTGATATACTGGAACAACTCCAAAGTTTCTTCTGAATGCCATACAGGGAAAATAGAGCTACCCATCATTACATCTGCATCTAGCTGAGTGGCATTTTCAGATACAACCGCAGCATCTGCCATGCCCGATTCAAATGCAATAACATCATAACCAAGCTCCTCATGGAGGTACTTAATCATCGCAACCTTCACACTGCTATATTCCTTCACACGATGAAAGTTTTCTCCAAGGCTTACAACTCTTTTATCTTGCAAAATCGGCTTGAGAAAGCTAAAATCAACCGCTTCGTTAGCCTCAGTTATTGGAATGGGATGGGCATTTTTCTGCCACCATTCTGATGAAGCTTTGTCTTTATCTTGTGACGTCTGTTGTGCTTTTCCTAGTTCTTGTGTAGCTTGTGAAGTAGCTTGTTGTGTGACTTGGTTCTGATCTTGTGCTCCCTGTAGCTGATCCCTTGGGCTTGCAGAAACAACCAAAGGTGAAGACAGCAACGAAATACTTAAAATAGAACAAACAATAATTTTACTACTTATCCATTTGGAATTACTAAAAATCATAATTTAATAATCTCCTTTTCTGTTTCTCACCTCAACGTTCCTGATTAAATCTGCTCCTTGTGGCGAAGTAACCAAGATGTCGCATACAACATGCCAGCTATGAAGAAAAATTCTATAATAACCGAAGCCAAGCTTCCACTAAATTGACCATCAATAGTAAACACAGCGCGAGTGGTAGTACCTACTAGTTCAGAATCTCTTATAAAAAGGAATGGGGAGTCACTATCAAGTCCTAAGGCAGAAAGAATCATCATTTCTAATTTGTACAAAATGATTTGAATCACGAAAAATGCACCAATCCCTACCCATACACCGACTTTTCCTTTCATACTTGCTGCGATTGTAGTTGATAACACAATAGCGCAATACAAAAAGGTAAAAAATAAAATAAATTGTATTCCAATCGATACGCCACCCGAAAATGATATAGAAATGGAATTAAACACTCGGCTTAAGTCGCCAACATAGCTTAAATATATTAGAGTATGGATAAGCATAATAATTAGCAATACAAACTCAGCAGCGAGTCCTAATATTAAGCTAGATATCACATGCCAGATCGGTCTTTTTGGCACAAGTCTTCGGCTGTATGACTTAATATTTTTGCGATACGTATTCACACTCATAATCCCTAGCATCGCCCCAGTTAGCGCATATAACATCATGATAAGAAATACGATAATCACATCATCCCAATGACGTGTATTTCCGATGATTGTCACTGCACCCTGCAAAATGATAAGTAATGCAAATAGACTCGCAAATGTATTTAGATTACGTTTAAGGTCATATTTCAATAGCTTAAGCATTTTATGCAAATACCTCCTTGAACATATCATCCACACTTTTACCATGCTTAAGTCGTAAGCTCTCTACTTCCTCTTGCATGACAATACTGCCTTCACGAATAAATACAACCTCATCAAAAATCCGCTCAATATCCTTCACTAAATGTGTGGAAATAATCATGCTACTCTCTTCGTTATAAAACTCAAGGATCGCATCCAAAATCTTGTCCCTAGCGATCGGGTCAACGCCACCAATGGGTTCATCAAGCAAATATAGCTTCGCATCTCTAGACATCGCCAACGTAAGTTGTAAACGCTCATTCATCCCTTTAGATAGTGTACTCACCTTATCCATTAAATTTAAATTCATGAATTCAAGCATATTGGCTGCCTTTTCTTTATTAAAATCCTCATAAAAATCGTCGTAAAATGCGATGGCATCCTTTACTCTCATCCACGGTTCTGTTAACGGGTGGTCAGGCATAAATGAAATGCTTGATTTGGTTTCTAGCCCTACCTTAACTCCATTTGCATAAGCAGACCCGTTGGAAGGTTGAATCAGACCTGCTACTATTTTCATAAGCGTGCTTTTCCCGCTGCCATTTGTACCAAGCAGTCCAACAATTTTACCTGCTCCAATGCCTAAGTTGACGTCAGATAAGGCGTTTTTGCCCCGATACTTTTTGCTTATATTTTTTAGCTCTAACAAATGCTCTGCCATTTTTATCCCCCTCTTCAGAGAATCCTTCATTTCTCATTTTTCCTAATAAATTAATGGTTCAATTTTTCAGTTTTTCAATAGTCGAATCTTTGCGAGTTTATCCCGCATTTCTGTTTGTAGCAATCTCATCAGTACCTATCTCTGACCGACACTATCTTCTCTTAACGATCCTCCGCCGTACTTTCTGAAACAAGCTTCACAATCTCTTGCTCCGAAAAGCCCAAGTCCTTCATGCCATGAATAAAACCCTCTAACAATTCACTCGCCATTTCTTTTTTAATATTCATGATTTTATCTTCCTCACTTGTTACATATCTTCCTAATCCTCTTCTTGTCTCCACAATTTGCTCACGCTCCAACTCCTGAAATGTTCGCTGAATCGTATTTGGATTAATTTGTAGCTCTACTGCTAACTCTCTAACAGAAGGAATTTTATCTCCGGCTTTTAAGGTGCCCGTTACAATATCTCGTTTAATTTTGTTCATAATTTGCAAATAAATCGGTAGGTTATTATCAAATTCCATACTCACAATGCAGCTTGCTCCTTTCCTTGTGTAATGCTCCCATTACGAAACATCACGTTTTTTAAACGTAACAAAGCTTGCAGCAAGAAACAAGACAAGATATACAAATATTATTAATAAGGAGAAATTCAGTGACATCCCAGCAAAAACGGGTCTGGCGCCTTCTTTATACATACTTAAATCTAAGTTCGTCAGGATAAAAAATTTAGAGATTTCATATTTGGACAATAGGAGTAAAAATAAACCTTCGAAAGCAATTAAAGAAATACCTAACCCTATCGTAGCTGCTGAAGAGCGTGTTAAAATGCCGACCATAAAGGCGATTGTCGTATAAACTAATGTATAGACTAACGCATAACCTATCGTACTTCCGAGTGTACTCCATTGTACTGAACTTGTATTATAGTTTGTAAATAGAAATGCCGATGCCAACGTTAAGCCAAATGCAAATGCATATATAGAAAACATATAAAGCAACACAGTGACATATTTTGAAGCTAAAATTTTGGTACGACTTTGCGTGCGAATTAACAAAAATTTAATCGTGCCAGAGCTATATTCTGACGCCACAATGCCTGCAGTCCCAATAATAGTTAACATCGTTAAAAACGTGCCAAAGGTTTGTTTTGAAAAGGCACTACTCATATAAAAATGAAAATCAAGCTGTTTGCCCACTATAAAATAAGACACAATGCCTACAATGACAGTCACTATCGCATATGGAATAAAGAAGCTACGCTTTTTAAATAATTTGAGCCATTCATTAATGACTAAGTTGTTAAAATTAGACATGCATCTCACCTCCAGTCCATTTCAGGAACTCATCTTCCAACGTTTCCCGACTTTCTTGAATTCGATAAATGCCAATCCCTTGCGCCGCAAGCAAATGAACAAGCTTAGGAATTTCAGCATCTTGCATTTGAATCATGAGTTCACCATGCTCTGGGTCAACCTGTAGCACTGTCATATTTTGAGCACAATCAATTAATGTTTTTGTATTTACTAACTGATCTACACGTAAGCTTAGCTTAACATCTTCCCTTACTTGAGCTGCTTCACCTAACTGCTTCACCGTAACCAGCTTTCCTTGCTGAATTACAACAACCTCATTACACATAAGTTCGATTTCTGACAAAAGGTGGCTGGAGACTAACACCGCAAGTCCTTCTTCCTTTGCCGCTTTTTTCAAATAGTCTCTCATTTCACGAATTCCAGCAGGATCTAAACCATTCGTAGGTTCATCCAAAATAAGAATAGACGGTTTATGGAGTAAAGCTTGGGCAATTCCCAACCGCTGGCGCATTCCCAAGGAATACGTCTTTACTTTCTTATGCATCGCATCCTCAAGTCCCATTAATTTCAAAACTTCCTTGATTCTTAACTCTGTCACCCCTGGACTCATGCGCTGATATTGCTTCAAATTATCATACCCTGACATATAGCTATAAAACTCAGGATTTTCAATAATTCCTCCAACATAAGAAATTGCTTTTAAAAATGAGTTCCGTACACTATGACCATGAATGCGTACATCCCCTTCAGTCATTCCAATTAAACCAGCCATCATTCGAATCGTCGTTGTTTTCCCCGCCCCATTTGGACCTAACAAACCAACAATCTGTCCCTTCCTGATCTGAAAAGTCAAACGATCCACAATTTTACGTTTCCCAATTTGCTTCGATAACTGATCCACTTCAAGCACGATATCTGCATGATTAGCATGATGATGATCATTTACATTATTAACATTATTAATATCAATAGCACCATTTCGATGTCCATCATTGGCATTATTCACAAGCTTCAAATGGTTTGAATCACTTGATAACTTCCCAAACTCTAACTGTTTTTTCATACCTTCACCTCATTAGTATTACTGTTATAGTTAGATAGTACACTAGTATGTTGATATTGTAAAGTGAATAACATAAAAAAATCAATATTCAGGTGAAGAAAATTAAAGTATACTGTTTAAGGAAAATGAAGAGCGCATCTTATCACTCTACACTTCCACACACTATATTGCTTAAAGGATGCGTATGAAAGTTGAATGCTAACAAAGCTAGTTTACTTGTATTGCTCGTAACACTTGGATGGGGATCGTCCTACTTATTTATGAAGATGGGACTAGAATCTATGGGTGAATTTAACCTCATTGCTCTACGGTTTAGTCTCGCTTTTCTAATTGCTAGTGTTGTCTTCTGGAGACGTCTCAGACTACATTTTAACAAGCAAACGCTCCGGTATAGCGCATTACTAGGAATGATCTTATTTGGCGTCGTAGCCACTATTTTATTTGGTTTAAAGACAACTAGCACCTCCAATGCAGGTTTTTTAGTAGGCCTTACCGTTATTTTTACACCTCTCTTAAATAGGATTATGTTTCATAAGAAATTAGAGCAAAGTAAACTATTTGGTGTTGTATTAGCCATTGCTGGTATTGCACTGCTTACCTTAAACAATGAGTTAAGCATGCATCCCGGTGACATTTTATGTATCGCTGGTGGGATACTTAATGCGTTGTATATTTTAGTATCGGGGGAAGTGGTGAAGAAGACAGATTCGATTTCTGTAGGGCTTTTATCATTAGGCTTTACAGCGATTTACGGGCTTATCTTCTCATTGCTATTTGAGTCTCCAACCTTACCTCAGACATTGGATGGGTGGGTGGCTATATTAGCGCTCAGTGTCATATGTGGTGCGTTTTGCTTTATCGCTCAATCTATAGCATTACAATATATTAAGCCTGTTCAGCTTGGGATTATGTACGCCTTAGAGCCGTTATTTGCCGCAATATTTGCTTATAGCTTTGCTGGTGAGCGATTAACGCTACAAGGCTATTTCGGAGCATTACTCGTTATAACAGGGATATTAGCTTCAGAGTGGTTTGAACATAGAAAGAAACATAGGAAGGCAAAAACATATGTTATGGCTCCTTCCAACCTAGGTTCTGCAACTGTAGTCACAGGCGTAAAAAATGAATAATAAATGGTTTTAACTTACCTATTAATTAAAAAAACCAATACGACTGTCTTATCTAAAGGGACTGACCCCATAATAAGCTGTCTGTATTGGTTTTTTGTTACATCAGTACTTGACATTAACCCAAACTAGCGAAGAGACAGGGAGATTCTAAAGATTGTCTCTTAAAATCAAATTTTATAAGCAGAACCTTTAATTTCAACTAAATTAATAAGTTAAATAAGTTCAAGTCACGGTTCAGCTCTGTATAAGCAACACCGTATTTCTCCATTCGCTTAATTAGCGCAGCATAGTCATCCTTACATGAAAGCTCAATGCCAACCAGTGCAGGACCATTTTCCTTATTGTGCTTTTTCGTATATTCAAACCTTGCAATATCATCGTTAGGACCAAGCACCTTCTCCAAAAACTCACGAAGCGCCCCTGCACGTTGTGGGAAATTAACGACAAAATAATGTTTAAGCCCCTCGTAAATAAGAGAACGCTCCTTCATTTCCTGCATCCGATCGATGTCGTTATTGCCTCCACTAATGACGCATACGACTGTTTTACCTTCGATCTGCTCCTTAAATTGGTCTAGCGCAGAGACAGGCAATGCACCCGCAGGCTCAACAACGATCGCACTATCATTATACAATTCCAAAATCGTTGTACATGCTTTTCCTTCAGGTACAGTCACAACTTCATCTAATGTTTCCTTGCAAATTTCGTAATTCAACTGTCCTACACGCTTAACAGCCGCACCATCAACAAACTTATCTATTTGATCAAGGGTAACTACCTGTTTCTGTTTCAAAGCTTCCGTCATGGAAGCCGCACCTTCAGGCTCTACACCAATTACTTTGGTTGAAGGACTCATTGTTTTCATGTAACGTCCAACACCAGAAGCTAGTCCACCCCCGCCAATCGTCACAAATACATAATCCGCCGAACCTTCTAAGCTCTCCATAACTTCCATCGCAATCGTGCCGTTGCCCGCCACAATTTTAGGATCGTCAAACGGATGAATAAAGGCTTTGCCCCCTTCATCACACGCCTTCATCGCCTCCGCATAAGCATCATCAAACGTATCTCCAGTTAAAATCACTTCTACATTTTGCTGACCAAAACGTTTTACCTGCTTCACCTTTTGATTAGGAGTTGTACTTGGCATATAAATTGCTCCCTGAATACCAAGAGCATGACAGGATAATGCAACACCTTGGGCATGATTTCCCGCGCTCGCACATACAATGCCTTTTGCCAATTCTTCTGGCGTTAGACTCCGAATCATGTTGTATGCCCCTCTAATTTTAAAGGAACGTACCACCTGCAAATCCTCACGCTTTAAATACACTTTACAGTTATATTTTGCTGACAACGTCGCATCCAATTGCAAGGGAGTACGCTTTACAACCTCTTTAAGCACATGATGTGCCTTAATGATATCTTCCATTCCTACCGTAACATGTCCAGTCTGACTCATCTTCTCTGACTCCCTCACTTTTTATGCTGTATATGATTTATTGCTATATTGCCCATACTGTACAGTCAATTATAATTCCTTAAGTACAAAGGGATGAAGCCTCCTTACAATCGAGGCTCTCTTTATTTCTAGCTCTTCAGGTAACATAAGTTCCTTCCCTAGGTCACCAACCTCTTGATCACAGGTAAAGCCTGGTTGCTCTGAGGCAATTTGAAACAACAAACCACCTGGCTCCCTAAAGTACATCGCTTTAAAATAAACCTGATCCTCAATGCCAGTGTATTGCAAATGATTATGCTCAATCATAGCACAAAAATCCTCTTGCTCATATTGATTACTTGCTCGCCATGCCAAATGATGAACAACACCTGCCCCAAATCTACCCGCAGGCATGTTTTCCACATTGAGATCGATCACATTTCCTAATTCACCTTCTGCATAAAAACGAATAACCCCTTCTTCCTCGCCAATTAGCTGCAAGCCTAAAATCGAGGTTAACACTTCACTTGTTGCTTCACTATTTTTACTAAACAGCATCACGCCACCTAAGCCTTTAATGGCATGCTCCTGTGGAATACCACTAGTAGACCACCAGCTCACTGGACCTTGCTCACGTTCAACGATCTCAATAATAAGTCCAGAATTATCTGTAAAGGTAATATATTGCTCGCCAAAGCGTGTATTTTCCATGATTTTAATTTCAAACGATGCTAACCGCTTTCGCCAAAACAACAAACTACCAACAGGGACAGCAAAAACGGTCATCCCAACCTGTCCACCACCTAACATGCCTTGGGTGACCTGCTCCTGTGGCAAAAAACTAATGATCGTACCCGGACTACCTTCCTCATTCCCAAAAAATAAATGATACACATCAGGTGCATCATAATGAACCGTCCGCTTCACAAGTCTTAATCCAAGCATCCCTGCGTAAAAATCTACCGTTTCCTGAACATCATTCACCATTGCAGTAATATGATGTATTCCTAATGTAACTGGCACTTCCCTTTTCCCCCTGACTAACACAACTACTTTTATTATAAGGGAGTTTTGTGGAGATGTTAAACGGAGAAATAAAGCGGATGGAAAAAAACTACTATAACCACATAGCCTAAAAACAGCAAAATGTGATTATAAGTAGTCTTAGTCTTTTCCTTACTTTCTCTTCTTTTCCTTTTACACCAACGCCTTCAACGCAATATCACTACGCTGGTGCTTGCCCTCAAAGTTAATTTCCTTGGCAATCTGATACGCCTGCTCGCGTGCGGCTGTGATGTCCACACCTAATCCTACGACGCCTAGCACGCGTCCACCGTTAGTTACAAACTCACCCACATCATTTTTAGCTGTACCCGCGTGGAACACTAAACTAGCTGGATAAGCTTCCTTTACAGCTTCGAGTCCTTTAATCGGAACACCTGTTGGATAGGAAGCAGGGTAACCACCTGAGGCTAATACGACGCACACTGCGGCTTCTTTACTCCATTTAATTTCAACCTGATCTAATGTACCATTGATGGCAGCTAAGAAAATATCTACTAAGTCACTTTGTAATCTTGGCAAAACAACCTGTGTTTCTGGATCACCAAAACGCGCATTAAATTCAATCGTTTTAGGTGTGCCATCTGGCGAGATCATCAGACCAGCAAATAGTACTCCTCTAAATGGTCGACCTTCTGCAACCATTGCTTTTGCTGTAGGCTCGATAATGGTCTTAACTGCTTCTTCAATAATGAAATCGGAAATGTGCGGAAGTGGGGAATATGTCCCCATCCCTCCTGTATTTGGACCTTTATCCTCGTCATACACTTGCTTGTGGTCTTGCGCCGCTACCATGGGACGAACCGTTTCCCCATCCACAAAGGCTAAGATGGACATTTCTTGTCCCTCTAAAAACTCTTCGATCACGACTTGACTTCCAGACTCACCAAATACTTTATCAATCATAATATTGGATAAGGCTTGTTCAGCTTCCTCCATTGTAAAAGCGACCGTAACTCCTTTGCCCGCTGCCAAACCATCTGCTTTAATGACAACTGGCACAGGTCTTGTACGTAAATAAGCTAAAGCTTCCTCATACTGGTCGAACTTTTCATAAGCTGCCGTTGGAATGTTGTATTTCTTCAATAAATCCTTCATAAAGGTTTTGCTACCTTCAATATAAGCTGCATTTTTGCGAGGACCAAACACAGGAATACCTGCGGCCTCAAAGTGGTCTACAATCCCTTCAACTAAAGGATCATCGGGACCAATTACAACTAAGCCAATCCTTTTTTCTTGTGCAAATTCCACAAGCTTATCAAACTCTTTTACTTGAATTGGAACCAAGGTAGCAACTTCCGCGATTCCTGCATTTCCCGGTGCACAATAAATCGTATTTGCTTTAGGGCTCTTAGATAAAGCCCAGCAGATCGCATGTTCACGTCCACCGCCACCAACCACCAAAATATCCATAAGCGCCTCCTTATGATCAATCATACCTGCGAAAAAAGGCGCTAATAAGCGCCTTCCTGCCTGCCTACAGGTTAGCTTAATGCTTGAAATGTCTCACGCCTGTGAACACCATAGCAATCCCATGCTGATTAGCCATCGCAATCGATTCTTCATCCTTAATGGAGCCACCCGGTTGAATAATCGCAGTAATTCCTGCTTTTGCCGCCGCTTCCACCGTGTCACTCATTGGGAAAAAGGCATCGGAAGCCATTACACTTCCTGTAGCTTCTGCTCCAGCTTGCTCGATCGCAATTTTCGCTGCACCTACACGGTTCATTTGTCCTGCGCCAACACCGATGGTCATATTGTTTTTAGCTAATAAAATCGCATTTGATTTGACATGCTTCACTATTTTCCATCCAAATAAAAGCTGCTTCAACTCTTCCTCAGTCGGCTGACGATCGGTAACAACCTTTAAATCTTCCGCTTGAATCGAATGAATGTCGTTTTCTTGTACAATCATGCCACCATCGATTGAAGTCACAACAAATTGCGACTGACGATCCACTCCTGCTTGTAAATTTCCCATTTCAAGTAGACGAATATTTTTCTTTTTGGTTAAGACTGCTAATGCTTCCTCCGTAAAACCTGGTGCGATGACAATTTCCAAAAAAATATCTTTAAGCAAGTTTGCAGTATCTTCATCCACAATACGGTTTGCCGCTACGATACCACCAAAAATAGAGACAGGATCAGCAGCATATGCTTTTTCAAAAGCTTCTAATACACTTGCACCAACACCTACACCACATGGATTCATGTGCTTAACTGCAACTACAGCAGGCTCTGTAAATTCCTTCACGATTTGAAGCGCCGCATTTGCATCATTAATGTTGTTGTAAGACAACTCCTTACCGTGTAATTGCTTCGCATTGCTAAGTGTATCTTGTGCCGCTAACGGCTTACGATAAAATGCCGCTTTTTGGTGAGGGTTTTCACCATAACGCAAATCTTGTATTTTTTCATACGTAACTGTGTAACGTTCAGGTAGGGGATCACCGTTAACTTGTGACAAATAATCAGAGATTAATGCATCATAAGAGGCAGTATGACGGAACACCTTTGCCGCTAATGCTTTACGTGTATTTAAAGTCGTATCGCCGTCCGCTTTGATTTCCTCAAGCACCTTGCCATAATCTGCCGCATCCACCACAACACTAACAAAAGCATGGTTTTTAGCCGCAGAACGCAACATCGTTGGCCCACCAATATCAATATTTTCAATCGCATCCTCATAGGCTACGCCCGGTTTTGCAATTGTTTCTTGGAAAGGGTACAGGTTAACAACAACTAGATCGATGTAATCAAGCCCTAGCTCCTTCATCTGATTTTGATGCTCTTCGCTATCTCGAATGGCAAGTAGTCCACTATGAACCGCAGGGTGTAGCGTTTTAACACGACCATCTAAAATTTCAGGAAAACCTGTAACATCAGAAATGCCGATCACAGGCACGCCTTCTTTTGCAAGCAAGTTTTTTGTTCCTCCTGTAGAAATGACCTCTACACCTAGTTCTGCTAGACCACGACAAAATTCAACGATACCTGTTTTATCTGATACACTTACTAATGCTCTTTTGATTGCCACGCGACAAACGCCTCCCTAAAAAATCTAATTTAATCTATTATTTTGATTTAAAATGATTTATTTCCCGAGAAATATCGAAATGGACTACTTTTTGCTCTCATAAATACTTATCACTGCGAAATCAGTTGCAACGATAGACAAATTCACTGTTTTAATACTATTTTATGGCGTTAACTACTCACTTATTTTATCGTGACTTTACGCCCATCCAAGGTTACTCGTCCATCCGCAAACCATGACACCACTTTAGGATACAATGTCGTTTCAATGCTACGAATTTTTGATTCCAATGACGGCAACGTATCTTCGTCTTCAATCACAACCGCCTCTTGGGCAATAATCGCTCCAGTATCCATCCCGCCATCAACAAAATGAACAGTCACTCCGGTTAGCTTCACACCATAATCAAATGCTTGTCCAATTGCATTTAGCCCTGGAAAAGAAGGCAACAAGGATGGGTGAATGTTAATCATTTTCCCTGCATAACGCTCTACTAACACAGGGGTCACTAAGAGCATATATCCCGCTAAAACAATTAAATCAATCTCTCTACGCTCAAGCTCCGCCACAATTTCTAATTCATATTCACTACGATCTTTATAATCCTTTGGATTAAAAACAAAGCTATCTATATTTGCTTGGCGTGCTCGCTCCACTACGCGTGAATTTGGTTTATTGCTAACTAGCAAGCTTACCTCGCCGCGAATATTACCCTCTACCACAGCATTCACAATGTTTTGAAAATTACTGCCACTTCCTGAAGCAAACACGGCAATTTTGTAACGAGAACCCATTATATTTCAATCCCTGTGAAGGACACTTCACGATTTCCTTCTGTCACTTTGCCGATCACATATGGCGTTTCACCCGCATTAGTTAACACTTCAAGCGCTTTATCTACTTCATTTTCAGCGACGACAATAACAAGTCCAATTCCCATATTAAAGGTCGTAAACATATCCTTGTTGCTTACATTTCCCTTTTGTTGAAGTAAAGAGAAAATAGGTAGAATTGGCCATGTGCCATAGTCTACATTAACATTTACACCCTGGGGCAATACCCGTGGTATATTTTCGATAAAACCGCCACCTGTAATATGTGCCATCCCTTTTACGTTTACCTGCTCAAGCAAAGCCAAAACTGGCTTCACATATAGCTTCGTAGGTGTTAATAACACTTCACCTAATACTTCATTGTTAAGCTCTGGAATAGTATCGTGTAAGCTATAGCCATGATCCTCAAGCAACGTTTTACGAACAAGGGAAAATCCATTACTATGCACACCACTTGCAGCAAGCCCAATAACAACATCACCAGCACTAATTGTACTGCCATTCACGATTTTACTTTTATCAACTACACCTACTGTAAAGCCCGCAATATCATATTCCCCTTCGGCATACATGCCTGGCATTTCAGCAGTTTCGCCACCAATTAAGGCACAACCCGACTCTTGGCATCCGTCAGCGATCCCAGCTACGATAGCTTCAATTTTCGCAGGAATTACTTTATCGCAAGCTAGATAATCGAGGAAAAATAAAGGTTCAGCCCCTTGCACTACGATATCATTTACACACATCGCAACAGCATCAATGCCAATCGTATCGTGCTTATCCATCGCAAAAGCGATTTTCAGCTTTGTTCCTACTCCATCGGTTCCCGATACAAGTACAGGCTCTTCGTACTTTTTGTTGTTTAGTCCAAATAAAGCACCAAAGCCTCCTAAATCTGTCATGACCTCAGGTCTAAATGTCCGTTTGACATGGCTTTTCATCCGTTCTACAGCTTCATTTCCTGCTGCAATATCTACCCCGGCATTTTTATACGCTTCTGACACGAAAGGCACGCTCCTTTAGTTGGTTGAAAGTATTATCGAGACTTGATTAAAATGAGTGCTTACTACTGATAAGGAAGATGTTAGTAATCAGTACCTGACAATTTTTGTTGTACGTTGCTACGGTGCAGAGAGTGGCTTCAACCGCTGTTACGCTCCCATTTTCTTTTTAACAACTATTAAATTGATGAAAATGTGATCTTAAAGGCGGACGCTCTCGCTTCTCCACCATCTCTCTGCCCCTTCGCTAAGTTAGCTTATTTTCATGTACTTATTTTAATTAATCTTCTTATCCATTCAGATAAAAACCACTCATTTTAAATTCAAGTCTCTGTTACACTGATTGTGCTGTTATTATGCTTGATGGCAGTGAGTGTCTATGAGCATTATAATAAGAACTATTATTTCATCCCATTAACAACTACAGCCAAATTTTTCTTCTCCATCAAAATGGGTTTCGGTTGGGTACTCATTATCGAAGCAAGCCATACATAAGCCGCCTTTATAGTCACCCTTGTTTTCTCCACCCACGGCTTCGATCAAGCCTTCATTACTTAAAAACACCAAGGAATCTGCATTAATTTCTTTGCAAATCTCATCGATGCTTTTCGCAGAAGCGATGAGCTCCGCTCGATCTGGGGTATCAATCCCATAAAAGCATGGATTTTTAAATGGCGGTGAAGTAATACGTACATGCACTTCAGTTGCCCCTGCTTCTCGCAATAAATTTACAATACGACGAGAGGTTGTGCCTCTCACGATGGAATCATCAATCATGACGACCCGTTTGCCTTCAACGACACGACGTACTGCGCTCAGCTTCATTTTTACCCCTTGCTCTCGTAGCTCTTGGCTCGGTTGGATGAAGGTTCTGCCTGTATACTTATTTTTGATTAAACCAAGTTCATAAGGAATCCCCGTCTGTTCGGCATAACCGATTGCAGCGGAAATACTGGAGTCAGGCACACCTGTGACCACATCTGCATTCACAAATGATTCCTGTGCTAGCATTTGCCCCATCCGTTTACGCGCAGAATGTAAGTTAGAGCCATTCAATTCACTGTCAGGACGTGCAAAATAGATGTATTCCATCGCACACAACGCTTTACGACCTGCTTCAGTGTAACGATCTTCACGCATCCCATCCTTGTCGAGCACTAACATTTCACCTGGTAAAATATCTCGAATCGTTTCGGCACCTATCACTTCAAATGCACATGTCTCCGATGAAAATAAATAAGCATCGCCAAGTTTTCCTAGTGAGATTGGGCGTAAGCCGTTAGGATCGCTTGCTACAATGAGCTTGTCGTTAGTCATAATCAAGAAAGCAAAGCCACCTACAAGCTGACGAAGTGCATCCTTTGCCGCTTCCACAAAATCTTTAGATGATCTTGCAATTAAATGGGCAATGACCTCTGTATCACTTGTCGTCTGAAAAATGGAACCGTTTTGCTCTAATTCACGACGAATTTTAGGTGCATTTACGATATTTCCATTTGTCGCTACAGCTAAATCACCATCACGATATTTGAAAATAAGCGGTTGTGCATTTTGAACACGGCTGTCTCCGCTTGTTGAATAACGAACATGACCAATGGAACGGTTACCTTGGAGAGACGAAAGCTTATCACGGTCAAATACTTCCTTTACTAAGCCCATTTCCCGATGATAGTTAAAATTTACGCCATCCGATACACACATTCCAGCACTTTCTTCACCACGATGCTGTAAGGCATGTAGTCCATAATAAGACAACGAAGCGGCTTCGGGGTGACCAAACACCCCAAAAACGCCGCACTCCTCTTTTAACGTATCAAAAATATCGTCGCGCCCAGTACCTTCGTTGTAGTAATCACCAGTCCAGAGCGTATGTTTTACTTGATCAGACAGCGTGTGTTTTACTTCATGAGACATGGAATGACATCCTCCCAGACCTGCTTCAAGCCTGCAACTGGTCTGTTCAATGTAGCTGCACCGTTTACTTGTACCTCTAGTGTTGTCCCTGTCACTACACCAATGTTAGCAACTGGCACACCTCTGGAAGCAATAAATTGTTCAAGCTCTGCTGCCTGCGATGGGGATGCGGACAACAAAATACGGGACTGAGTTTCACTGAACAAAGCAACATCAGGACGAAGACTAGTTTCTAGTTGTACCTTAGCGCCAACATTGCCACTAATACAGCTCTCTGCAAGTGCAACAGCAAGTCCACCTTCTGCCAAATCATGAGCCGACTGCACAAGCCCTTGTTGAATTGCACCCAATACAGCTTCAAGTAGACGTTTTTCTGTATCCAAATCAATTTGTGGTGGACGACCTTCTGTTACCCCATGTACAACTGCTTGGAATTCAGAACCACCTAGCTCTGCCAAGGTATCACCCAATACCAAAATGACATCACCTTCGTTTTTAAAGCCTTGTGTCGTAATATGATTAACATCATGAACAAGTCCAACCATACCTACAACTGGAGTCGGGTAAATTGCACCCTTTGCATTTTCGTTATATAAGCTGACGTTACCGCCGATAACTGGTGTACTTAACACACGACAAGCCTCTGCCATACCGTCAACGGATTTTTCCATTTGCCAAAAAATATCACTTTTCTCAGGGCTACCAAAGTTTAAATTATCTGTAATCGCAAGTGGTTCTGCACCAGAGCAGACGATGTTACGAGCCGCTTCACTAACTGCAATTTTACCGCCCACCTCTGGATCAAGGTAAACAAAACGTCCGTTACAGTCCGTTGTCATCGCCAGCGCCTTGCGTGTGCCACGAATCGTCACAACCGCTGCATCCGAACCCGGCGCAACCGCTGTGCTCGTACGAACCATGTAGTCATATTGGTTATATACCCATGCTTTGCTTGCTACCGTTGGTGAAGATAACACTTGCTCAAGTGCTGTACCAAGGTCTTTAACTTCGTCATAACGAAGAGTATCTACCGTTGCATTTTGCTCATAGTATGCAGGCACTGTTGATGGTTTGTTATAGATCGGGCACTCATCTACAAGTGCAGTAACAGGCATGTCGCCTACAACCTCACCATGATGGATTAGCTTCAAGCGACCATCGTCCGTTACTTTACCCACCTTGGCACAAATGACACCCCAACGCTCAAAAATTTCTCTCGCTTGCGCTTCATCCTTTGGCTCAACTACAAACAACATGCGCTCTTGTGATTCAGACAACATCATCTCATAGGCAGTCATGCCTTCTTCACGTTGTGGCACTTGGTCAAGATATAACTCAAGACCGTTCCCTGCTTTACTTGCCATTTCAGCGCTAGAGCACGTTAAGCCCGCAGCACCCATATCTTGAATTCCGAGTACGATCCCTGTATCAATTAATTCAAGACAAGCTTCCATAACCAGCTTCTCCATAAATGGATCACCAACCTGTACCGCTGTACGTTTTGCTTCGGATTCTTCCGTTAATTCTTCAGAGGCAAAGGTTGCACCATGAATACCGTCACGTCCAGTAGGAGGACCTACGTAAAACACAGGATTACCTACCCCTTTTGCCACACCACGTTGGATTTTATCATGATCGATTAAACCTACGCACATCGCATTTACTAGCGGATTCCCTTCATAGCTCTCATCAAAGACAACCTCGCCACCTACAGTTGGAATCCCAATACAGTTCCCATAACCTGCAATCCCAGATACAACATGCTCGAACAAATATTTGGTACGTGGTTGATCTAGTTTCCCAAAACGAAGGGAGTTAAGAGATGCAATTGGTCTAGCTCCCATGGAGAAAATATCGCGAATGATTCCACCCACACCTGTCGCTGCACCTTGGTACGGCTCCACTGCGGACGGATGGTTGTGACTCTCGATTTTAAATACAACCGCTTGGTTGTCTCCAATATCCACAATCCCTGCGCCTTCACCTGGTCCCATGAGTACACGTTCACCTGTTACAGGGAAGCGACGAAGTAATGGTTTCGAGTTTTTGTAAGCACAATGCTCAGACCACATAACGCTAAATACACCAATTTCAGTGTAGTTGGGCTTGCGACCAAGGAATCCACAAATCAAATCATATTCGCTATCTGAAACACCCATTTGTTTGTAAATTTGTTGCTCCGCAATTTGCTCTGCTGTTGGTTCCTTAGCGGATACTTGCTGACTCATGGCGATCCCTCCAAGCTTGTAATATTGAAGTAAACATCAATTTTCCATCCTCTGATCCAAGCAGTGTATCGACTGCACGCTCAGGGTGAGGCATCATTCCTACTACGTTTCCTTGTTTATTTGAAATTCCTGCAATGTCCTCTAACGAACCATTAGGATTGTTTACATATTTAAAAAGAATTTGCTTGTTATCTTGCAATTCTTTTAATGTTGCGTCATCACAATAGTAATTGCCTTCTCCATGTGCAATCGGGATATTGATTTCTTGTCCTTTTGCATATTGAGAGGTAAACGGATTTTCATTGTTCTCCACACGAAGCACCGTATCATGACAACGGAACTTTAATGAAGTATTGCGAAGCAATGTTCCTGGCAAAAGCCCTGCTTCCGTCAAAATTTGGAATCCATTACAAATCCCTAAAATAAATTTGCCTTGCTCTGCCGCTTTAGCGACTTCATTCATAACAGGTGCAAATCTAGAAATCGCACCACAACGCAAGTAATCTCCGTAAGAAAAACCACCTGGAACTAAAATACAATCATAAGCTGACAAGTCAGTTGCTGTGTGCCATACATAATCAACGGGTTGTCCAACGGTGTCTTCTACTGCTTTGTAGCAGTCGATATCACAGTTGGAGCCGGGAAATACGAGTACTGCGAATTTCATGAATCAGCCCTCCAATTCAAAGCGATATTGTTCCACAACGGTGTTGGCAAGCAGCTTTTCGCACATTTCAGTGACTTTTGCTACTGCTTCTTCACGATTATCTGTATCTAAATTAATTTCTAGATATTTTCCGATACGAACACTGTCTACTTCATCAAATCCCATAGAATGAAGTGCTCCTTGTACAGCTACTCCTTGTGGATCTAAAACGCTTTGCTTGATCGTGACATAAACGGTCGCTTTAATCATAATCTCGTATTCCTCCTAGTAATGGGTGGTGGTTGCTGATATTACAAAATGATGGCTGAGAGTGCTGAGAGGGGGCTACGGGCAAAGGGTTGTTTCAAGTGCTCTTAAAAACTAATTTTTTATGATGGTATATATTAAGGTTAAAATTAGTTTTTTAAAGGCACCCGCTTCGCTTCTCCACAATCCCTTTGCCCTTCCGCCCCTTGCTTTCGCTCTCTCAGCAGAAACAACCTTTTTGTAAGCTCCAGCAGTTTATATGCTGTAGTTTATTTGGCTGTTGCTAGCGCAACCAGCAAGTGCAAGTTGCTGGTTGTGGCTGAGAGGGGGCTACGGGCAAAGGGTTGTTTCGAGTGCTCTTAAAAACTAATTTTTTATGATCGTATATGGATTAAGGATAAAATTAGTTTTTTAAAGGCACACGCTTCGCTTCTCCACAATCCCTTTGCCCTTCCGCCCCTTGCTTTCGCTCTCTCAGCAGAATCAATCTTTTGTATACTCCAGCAGTTTATATGCTGTAGTTAAGTTAGCATTTGCTACTAATTAATACCGCAAATGCTTCTGTAGCTTTCGCTTCAAGTTGCTTTACGCTGATGAGTGAGTTTACTTAACAACTGTAAACAAGCTTAATTTTCAGGTAGCTCTGTTTTAATTTTCTCTATCCTCAAACGTATCTAGCGGAGGGTCAATTGATTCTGGAAAAGCGTAGCGCTCGCCTTTATTCCCAGATTTCAACCCTGCTCAAACCATTAAGGAAATCTGGGAATAACAGCGATTGGAAGAACTTTTGACCTGACGCCCTTAGATTCCCTCTAGAGCTGCTCCCCTGTTAACCGCGCATAAATATCGCGATAGCGATTAGTCGTTTCCTCTACGACATGCGCTGGGAGTGGATCGGGCTTACTTTGCTTGTCCCAATCGCTACTTGCCAAGTATGCACGCACAGGCTCTTTATCCATGCTGTCAATTTCAACATCAAGTGCGTATTGCTCTCGCGCCCAGAAGCGGGAGGCATCTGGGGTGAAAATTTCGTCAATCAAAATGACTTTGCCATCAATAAGTCCAAATTCCAGCTTGCAATCGGCAAGAATGATGCCTCGTTTTTCACAGTAGCTACTAGCATATTGATACAACATGAGGCTTTGACTGCGAAGTTCCTCGGCAACGGCTAAGCCAACCATGTCAACCATAACTTCAAACGAAATGTCCTCGTCATGTCCAACATCATTTTTGGCAGCAGGTGTGAAGATTGGAGCTTCTAGCTTGTCGTTTTTGCGCAAGCCTGCAGGTAATGAAATCCCGTTAATTGCGCCCCCCTGCTGGTACTGACGCCAACCACCACCAGTAATGTAGCCGCGAACAACACACTCGATATCAATACGCTCTGCTTTACGGGTAACCATGATTCGATTTTTTAGTAGCTCTCGATATTGTGGCTTTATAATATGCTGTAGTTGGTCAATATCGGTATGAATGACGTGATTATCAATTAAATGCGTAGTTAGCTCAAACCAGTAAGCACTTAAGCGGTTAAGCACATTCCCCTTATCAGGGACAGCAGGGTCAAGCACGTAATCAAATGCAGAGATCCGATCACTTACAACAATTAAATAATGCTCTCCTAGATCATAAAGCTCACGTACCTTGCCCTTGTACAGCAATGGAGCATCGATCATACCTTCTGCTGTTGAAACTGCTTGTGAAGACAGCGACATCGTTAGGTTTCCTCCTTATGTTTTAAGCATGGATTAGAACATGGATGGGATACTTATGTTAAATTAAGCCTAACTTCTTGAAGATTGTATCCACATGCTTAAGGTGCCATGCAGGGTTAAAGGCATCCTCGATTTCTTCCTTGCTTAGTACCGAAGTAATCGCTTCGGTTTCTTCGACGATATCGCGGAACTGTCGACCTGTCTCCCATGCTTGCATCGCACGTGGTTGAACGGTGTCATATGCTTGTTCACGACTGTAACCTTTGTCGATCATTTTGGTCATTAGGCGTCCAGAGAATGGCACACCGAAAGTACGACCCATGTTCCGCTTCATGTTCTCAGGGAATACCGTTAAGTTTTTCACGATATTGCCAAAGCGGTTGAGCATGTAGTTCAACAGCATCGTTGCATCTGGTAAAATGATACGCTCTGCAGAAGAGTGGGAAATATCACGCTCATGCCACAGGTTCACACTTTCATAAGCAGACACCATATGCCCACGAATGATCCGAGATAAGCCTGAAATATTTTCACAGCCGATTGGGTTACGTTTGTGTGGCATCGCAGAAGATCCTTTTTGACCTTTTGCAAAACCTTCCTCAACCTCACGGAACTCACTTTTTTGTAATGCACGAATTTCTGTCGCAAATTTATCTAAGGAAGAAGCAATCAAAGCAAGCGTAGCTACATATTCAGCGTGACGGTCACGTTGTAATGTTTGGGTAGAGATTGGCGCTGCACTTGTGCCTAGCTTGCCACATACAAATTCTTCAACAAACGGATCGATGTTGGCATAAGTCCCCACCGCGCCAGAAATCTTACCGTATTGAACATTGTCAGCCGCTCTGCGGAAACGCTCCAAGTTACGTTTCATTTCCTCGTACCAAAGCGCCATTTTCAGTCCAAATGTAGTTGGCTCAGCATGAACACCATGTGTACGTCCCATCATTGGCGTGTCTTTGTAAGCAACTGCTTTTTCTTTTAAAATGGCTATAAAATTTACAATGTCTTTTTCCAAAATTTCATTAGCTTGCTTTAGTAGGTAACCTAGTGCTGTATCTACTACGTCCGTAGAGGTTAAACCGTAATGCACCCATTTACGTTCCTCGCCTAAGCTTTCAGATACCGCACGTGTAAAGGCGATCACATCATGACGTGTTTCTTGCTCAATTTCATAAATTCGATCCATATCAAATGTCGCTTTTTCTCTAAGTAATGCTACATCTGCTTTCGGGATTACACCTAGCTCTGCCCAAGCCTCACAAGCACAAATTTCAACCTCAAGCCATGCTTTAAATTTATTTTCTTCTGTCCAAATTGCTCTCATTTCCGGTCTGCTATAACGTTCGATCATTGGTTCTGATTCCTCCAAATGTTAGTTTGATGTATCCATAAAAGTGCTGCTTCTACATCTTTACACAGCAAGTTGATATGTCCCATTTTTCTTTTTGGGGCGGTTCCCTCTTTTCCATACAAATGAACCTTAGGTATAACGTCATCTAGCATTCCTACATGCTCAGTGTCTACAGAATGTAAAATTTCAGGTAGCCATTTTCCCGTTAGCAATCTAGCTTGAACTTCTTCCACATGCTCCCCAAGCACATTCACCATTACAACTGGGGTTAGCAATGCTGATTTTCCAAGTGGGAGATTACAAATGGCACGTACATGCTGCTCAAATTGTGACGTTGTACAAGCCTCCATCGTATAATGACCTGAATTGTGTGGGCGAGGTGCCAACTCGTTGACATATAGTTCCCCAGCTTCAGTCAGAAACAATTCGACGGCGAGTAATCCAACCATACCAAGCGATTCAGCAAGGTTAACTGCAAGTACATTTGCTTTTTCTAAAATATTTCCACTAACTCTAGCTGGAACAATCGAAGTATGCAAAATATTATTTATATGAATGTTTTCTGCAACAGGAAACGTTGAAATTTCACCATGTGGGCTACGCGCTGCAATGACGGATAACTCTTTAGTAAATGGTATAAATTGCTCTAGCACAAGGTCAGTCCCACTTTGGCTTAACTCTGTAAAGGCAGGTTCAATGTCTTCCTTTGCTCTAATCACCCATTGCCCTTTACCATCATAACCACCCGTCGCGGTCTTTAGCACAGAGGGTAAGCCAAGCTCATCCACAGCACTACGCAAATCCTGTAAATTTTGAATGACTGCATAAGGAGCAACCTTCACGCCTGCCGCTTCAATGGCTTGTTTTTCTCGAATCCGATGTTGCGTCGTATATAAAAGCTTACTACCTTGTGGCACATAAGACGACTGCTCTAGTAATTCAGCGACCTGAGCATCTACATTTTCAAATTCATACGTAATGACATCAGATACTTCTGCTAGCTTCTTAGCAGCGTCCTGATTGTGGTAAGCCGCTACAATCTGCCTCGCAACTTGTCCACAAGGTGACTCAGGTGTAGGATCTAAGGTCACAAAGCGATAACCTAAATTAGTTCCAGCTAGCGTCATCATACGGCCAAGCTGTCCACCACCTAATATGCCAATCGTAGAGCCAGATGGAATTGTTTTATGCTCTTTTTTTTCCTTTGTTTCCCTTGTCATACCGTTTCTCCTAACTGATCACTGCTGGCTAATACTTCACTCTTAATTTGCTCACGACGCGCATGTAGTCGCTTCATCACAGTTGGCTCAAACACACCAATCATTTGTGCCGCTAACAATCCTGCATTGATTGCACCAGCTTTGCCAATCGCAACCGTCGCAACAGGAACGCCACCAGGCATTTGCACAATAGAAAGCAGCGAATCTAATCCATTTAAAGCTGCGGATTTAACTGGTACACCAATGACGGGAACCATTGTTTTTGCCGCAACCATTCCTGGTAAATGCGCTGCACCTCCTGCACCTGCTATAATAACCTTCAGTCCTTTTTGTTCTGCCTGCTCTGCAAATTGAAACATTAAATCAGGGGTACGATGAGCAGAAACAACCTGCTTTTCATATGGGATTTCAAGCTCCTCTAATACTCGACAAGCATGGGACATCGTTTCCCAATCGGATGTACTGCCCATAATTACTGCAACCTGTGCTGACATGATTCAACCTACCTTTCGCTTCATTCAACCTGTAATGCTATTATGACCATCTCACGAACTGTCTTTTCTTTTAAAAGGCAACCAATAAAAAAATCCGGCAAGCTCTGAAAGATTTTATATTCTCAGAATTTCCGGATACGAATCGTTAATACGCAAGCTTTAACAGCCAAAGCTATAAAACTAAACAACTATACAGCCTATAGCTTTACATACGTATCAACTCGTAGTCCGAAAATTTACGGTAATCGGGTAGAGACTTCTGGGCCATATCCCCAGCTTTATACGAGGTACATAAAACGTTATACATCTTCACACATTAATATTAAAATAATGATCAGTATATAACATGTTATTATACATATTTTTTTGCATTTCGACTTTTTTCTTCTCTTATTCTAACAATTCCTTCCCGACTATGTCAACTAAAACACGAACATTTAACATACACATAACAATAATGTTCGTTTTTTCACCATGTATATTTTACTGCTGCAAAATAATGGGATTCCCTTTTACAGAGGGGGCTTGGTATACTTTATTAAATTAGCTAAACAATAAAATGAACTTTGATGGGTGGATCATAAATTATGAATGTAGTAGAGCAATATTGGAATGAGTATGCAAACAAAATGAATTTGAATATAGAGACGCCAGCGGCTTGGATGTTTGGAGATGGTTCAAAGGAAATGGGAGACGAGTTAGGACAGCTAGTTGTAAAAGGGCTAAAAACAGGCACCTGCTCTGCTCATTGTGTCTATGAATTAGAAAACGAAGAGCCACCTAAAGAAGGGCAATACGATATTGTATTAGATGGAAGTAACCAGCCATTAGCCATTATTCAATATACTAAGGTTGAACTAGTTAAAATGAATGAGGTCACCCCTGAGTTTGCCAAGTCGGAGGGTGAAGGTGATTTGAGCTATAAGTATTGGTATGAGGAGCATGTCAAATTTTTTACTTGGGAACTCGGGTTGTACAACCTTACCTTTAGTGACGATTTATTGCTTACTTGTCAGACGTTTAAAGTCGTAGATATTGCTAATCAGACAAGTCCAAGTAGTCCAAGTATCTAACTCTATTTAAAATCAGCACTTGACAATCTTTGGGGTGGGGAGGCTACGTACAGAGAGATTATTGAAGTATATTTTATGGATGTAACATGATTTTAAGAGACAACCTTCAGAATCTCTCTGTCTCTTCGCTAGTTTGGGTTAGCGTCAAAGTACTGATTCAGGACTGAGCCATAAATATTAAAGTAAATATGACTTTTAGAGACGACAGCAATGTCGTCTGTTTTATTTTTTGTGCCTTGACTTTCCCCTATAGGGGAAGCTCTATACTGCTAGTAGGTTATAAAAATAAGTTTAGATTACACTAGGGCGTGTCTGAAAACTCACTCAGGGTCATCTATTCCCGCCTTTTCGCCTCCTACTGCGTTACTTTTCCTTGACTTACCCCAGTAAGCCTGCGAAAAAGTGCCTTGTATGATGCGAAAATTCGCCAATATCTACTCCCTGCTGACTTTTAGACGCGCCCTAAATCAGATTGGATTGGAGGTTATATTGTGTTCAAAATCAGTGAGTTTTCTAGGTTGAGCAAGGTTTCCTTAAAAACGTTACGTTACTATGACCAGATTGGCATATTGAAGCCAAGTAAAGTCGATGACAATACAGGCTACCGTTATTATTCAGCAGAACAGCTGCTAGAGCTTAATCGGATTTTAATTTATAAGGAGTTAGGATTCACTTTGCCTCAAATTTCTCAGCTACTTCATGAGGATATTACGGTCGAACATATTCAAGGGATGTTTAGGCTCAAAAAAAGCGAAATTGAAACAATTATTGAGACGGAGCAAACCAAGCTTGCACGCATTGAGGAGCGTATGCTGCTGATTGAAAAAGAGGGGCAAGTGGAAACAGGGCAAGAAATTAGAATTAAAGCGGAAGAAGAAAAAAAATTCCTTTACCTAAAAGCACGCGGAAATGTAGATCATATTCCAACGTTGTTTGATGAATTTCAGCACTTGTTAAGCAATACGTACGAGCATTTAGCTCAGGGACCTCAGGTTGTTTTGTGGAGAGAAGTTGATGAAAAAGAGGATGAGTTTGAATTTGAGGTTGGTTATTTTGTAAGTGATTCCCTTACGTCCATCCCCCCTTCGCTTCAACTAAAAACACTTCCTGCTGAGCCGATGATGGCTACGATGGCATTTCCATCTAATGCAAATTTTGCAGGTACAGCTTGTGTTGATTTAGCGAAATGGATTCAGAAAAACAACTATCAGATCAAGGAAAATGAACCTGGACGAGAAATTTATTTACCGTTGTCTTCAATCCAAGATGCTCAGCTTATGGAAATACAAATTCCAATCAAAATTTAGGATTCAATATAATAATCAGTACTTGACAATCATTAGAAGGTTGGTAGCTACGATCCAGAGAGTTCTTACGATTGTTGTTAAAACCATATTCCTCTTTATTGAAGTCATTGTATAGGAGGAATCTGATTTTAAGAGACAATCTTCAGAATCTCTCTGTCTCTTCGCTAGTTTGGCTTAGTGGTCAAGAACCGATTTTAAGGTTGAGCCAAAATTTAATGATTAAAATTTTTATTGAAGTAATACAAAATAAAAAATATCTACTAGTTACTATTTATCTACGGAGGTATGGAGTGAATTGAAAAATAAAGGGATCATTTATATTTTGGCTTTAGCCATTTTTCTCATTGGAACGATAGAGTATATTATTACGGGTGTCATAGATATGATGGCAGTGGACATTGGTGTATCTACTTCAGAGATTGGATTATTTGTAACTGTATTTGCGCTTTCAGCAGCGATTATTGCACCAATTTTAATTACATTAACGATAAATATGGATCGAAAAAAGCTACTATTAATTACACTTGGTATATTTATTGCTAGTAACGCACTTATGCTAACAAATCTTTCTTACGAAACTGTATTGTGGGTGAGAATTATTCAAGGGGCTAGCGGGGGTATTACAACGGTAGTCGCTATGGCTGTTGCAACACGATTGGTAGAGCCAGAAAAAAGAGGGAATGCGATCGGTATTATTTTGATGGGGCTCAGTAGCTCGCTAGTGTTAGGTGTTCCAATCGGCACCTTTTTTAGTGAGATATTTGGATGGCGGTTATTATTTATTTTCATTGGCTTATTAAGCCTACTTCCATGGCTAATTATTTATAAAAAGGTACCTTCTATTAAAGAAGAGGAAAAATTTACGCTCAAAATGCAGCTAGCGATTTTAGGGAATCCCAAAATATTAACTGCTTTAGTGATTACATTATTATATATTGGTGGTTACGCTACACTGTTCACTTATATTACGCCTTTCCTGCAAGCGACATCCCAGCTTTCAATTACGCAAATTAGCGGCATTTTATTTTTAGCAGGTGTGTGTAGCTTTATAGGGTCAAAAATGGGTGGACAATTGGCTGATGCTAAAGGATCTAAGTTCACGATCATACTTGGATTACTGCTACAAGGCATAACACTGCTATTATTTGCAGTCGCAGGCTTTAATCTTGTTGTATTAATTATTGTCCTCATGATTTTTATGTTAGCAACTTGGAGTATTTCTCCTGCTCAACAGTTATATTTGGTTACACTAGCACCACAAAATCCAGACATTGCACTTAGCGTAAACACTTCATTTATCCAGTTTGGGTTTGCGTTAGGATCAGGTTTAGGCGGGCTTGTCATTAGTCAAACCTCTGTCCAATATTTGAATTGGGTAGGTTTAGCTGCGGTAGCTCTCTCTTTATTACTTGCGCTCTTGCTGTTCAAAAAAATGAGCAACACAGCTTCCGCAATCCAAAATTAAAGCTCTACCCAAACTGAAGACGCATAAATCCAAGCTTGACTGGGTTTCATAAATAAAATATACTAGCTTACATAAAGTAATTTAATTATATTTAGTTGGAGCGAGATATACCGTTTAACCCTTTATATGTTTTTATAGTGATCATCTAATTATTTGTTTAAATTACTTTTAGTTATGTAACAATAAGCTAGTTAAATTTTATTAACACATTCAATCTAATCCCTTTACGAAAGGTAGATGTTTTATGAAATTATTAGTCACTGGAGCAACGGGTCAGCTTGGATCCATTGTCGTCGAAACTTTACTTAAAACTGTTCCTGCGGATCAGCTTGCTGTAAGTGTACGTGATCCTAAAAAGGCAGAGCATCTGCAAGCTCGTGGTGTAGATGTACGTCAGGCTGATTTCACTTCTCCAACGTCTCTTGCTGCTGCCTTTGCAGGCATTGATAAGCTTTTACTTATTTCATCTTCAGATGGAGATCGTGTTGCACAACATACGGCGGCAATTGAAGCTGCTAAAACGGCCGGCGTTAGCTTCATCGTTTACACAAGTGCGCCAAATGCACAGGAAAGCTCATTTTTCCTCGTTAACGATCACCGTGCAACGGAAAATGCAATTATCGCTTCTGGCATTCCGTACTCCATTTTGCGTAACAACTGGTACTTAGAAAATGAAGCAGGCTCGATTAAAGGGGCTGCCGCAGGCGCACCATGGCTCACCATGGGTGGATCAGGCAAAGTAGGCTGGGCATTACGCCAGGATTATGCCGAAGCTGCCGCAAACGTGCTAACAGGCACAGGACATGAAAATAAAACTTATGAGCTTGCTGGGAAGCTTATTACGTATGATGAGCTTGCAGCAATTACCGCTAAAGTTTTAGGTAAAGATGTGCCAGTACAACACGTAGATGAAGCTACTTATTCCGAAGCAATGAAAGGGGCTGGCGTGCCAGAACCCGTCATTCCTTTCTTAGTTGGCGTTCAAACCGCAATTGCAAATGGATCACTTGCAGTGGATAGTAATGATCTTGAAGCATTACTTGGTCGCAAAGTAACTGCATTAAGTGAAGGTATCGCTGAAATTGTAAAAGGCTAAGACGGATACCCCCTCTAGCGAAATAATATAAATATAGCGGTTGCCCCAAGGAGATTCATTTCCAGGGGACAACCGCTTTTTCATGCCTTGAGCTCTATTTCACCACAAGGACAGGTACACGCGCATGCTGCACAACGTTATGGCTGACACTACCTAATACAAATTCACGAATTCCACCTAAACCACGACTACCAATAATAATGATATCATGACCTTTTTGCTTCGCATATTCTAAAATGGCTTCAGAAGGTGAGCCTTGAACAAGCTCTGTATGCCCGTTAATTCCCGCTTCCTCTATACGTCTAGTAGCATCATCTACCGTTTGCTGCGCCATGTCATAAAACTCCTGATGTACAGCTGGGGAAATGGGTACAAACCCTTCGGCTACATAAAATCTAGGGAAGTCATAGACATGGATTACGTCTAGCTTCACGCCGGGTGTTAGTTTGGTTAATTCCAACGCTTTATCTAGTGCCTTTTTACTCGCCTTTGAACCATCATATGCTACAAGGATTTTATCGAATAACATCGTAAACACCCCTTTTACAAAATTGAATCACTACTTCTTCACTATTACCCATAAATTCATTTTTTAAAGCATACCATCCTATGCAAGAAAACGACCCGATAACTCTTTACCATAAAAAGTATCCATATAAAATCGCGTTCAGTAGTAAAAGAAACGGAATCCCAATGCGAAAGCTAGCATGTTTTGTTTTATGCCTTTTGCTTTTCATGCCGATGAACGTGCCTGCTGCTCCACCAATCGCTGCTAGCAAAAATAGCGTTCGTTCAGGGATACGCTCTCGCCTTTGGCGAGCCCTTGTTTTGTCATCTGCCATCGCGATATAGGCAACTAGATTAATAAATATAAACCACAGAAGCAGACCCGTCTTCATGGCCTCCCCTCCTTTAGTTCTATTATAAATCGATCCTCTACTAAAATCGATGACATACTAACAAGAAAACACGCTATCATTCCAAACAAAACTGCTAGATTGAGTAATATTTTTATAATATATGAATCAATATCCTAATTATTGACAAAAATTTCTTTCTATGTTCCAATTAAATTGGATTCAAAATGCAGCTCTATTTAGAAATTAGTACTTGATAATGACTGGTAGCTACGATCCAGAGCGTTCTTGCGATTGTGTTAAAATCATATTCCTTTTATTGAAGTCTATTTATAGATGGAAGATGATTTTAAGAGACACTCTTCAGAATCGCTCTGTCTCTTCGGTAATTTGGGTTAGCGGTCAAGAACTAATTTCAAGATTGAGCCCAAAATACTAACTTAAAATATAAAAGATGGTTGGTGCATGTAGATGAAAAGGATATTTTTAGCCGCTCCATTTAAAAGTCTAGTAAACGAAGCCAACATTATGCAAGAAGAAGCCAAAGCTGAAATTTCAAATTTAATTGCTTATTTAGAGAACAGAGGCTATGAGGTTCATAATGCCCACAAACGTGAAGAATGGGGCAAGCAATTTATGACGCCACCACAATGTACAGAAATTGACTTTAATGAAATTAAGGCTTGTGATCTATTTATTGCTTTTCCTGGAAACCCAGCTTCCCCTGGTACACATATTGAAATTGGTTGGGCATCCGCATTACAAAAAAAGATTATTCTCCTTCTCCACAAAAATGAAGAGGATTATGCATACCTTATTCGTGGGTTACATACTGTAGCCAATGTCACTTACATTATCTATGACAATGCAGAACATTATTACGAGCAACTAAATAACTACGTTTAGGAGGTGTTTTCGTTGAAATACGCCAACCTTCAAGATGCTTATTTAGACAATCTACGAAATGTGTATGAACATCCTGAATTCATAAATAAGCCACGTGGAAACGTCAGCAAAGAAACATTAAATCTATCCTTTATCATTACGAACCCCATCGATCGATATTGCACAGTGAAGACAAGAAAAAGTAATATTATTTTTAACTTTGCCGAAGCATTATGGTACTTATCTGGTAGTAATGAGCTTAACTTCATTGAATATTACGCAAAAAATATGGCTAAATACTCCGCAGATGGATCGATATTAACTGGAACAGCGTATGGACCTAAAATATTTTCGTACGGCGAGCATCATATAAATCAATGGGCTAGATTAATAGAACTATTTAAAGAAGATAGAGACAGTAAAAGAGCATTTATTTCGATCTTTGATCCACATGAAGATTTGTCCCTTCATAATATCGATGTATCCTGCACAATTGGACTACAGTTTTTCATTAGAGAGGATGCCCTATTTTTATCCACCTTTATGAGAGCTAATGATGCCTATCGCGGACTGTTAAGTGATGTATTTTCATTTACTTTTCTCCAAGAGGTATTAGCTGCCCAGCTAGGGCTACAAGTAGGACACTATTGCCACAATGTAGCCACTACCCACATTTACGATACTGATTTTACAAGAGTTGAAGCCTTGTTAGCCACACCTCCCGAGGAGACTCACTCCTTTGAACTTCCAAGAATCCCCTCACAGCAAATATGGGAAAATATAAACACTGTTCTTCGTTATGAACAGCAATTAAGGGAAGGAAACATTACACTATCTTCAAAAGCAATCCATGACATCAGCGTTGCCCCCTATTGGAAACAGATTATTTTTTTATTTGCACTATATCAGCGTATTGTAAAAGAAAATTGTATAGATTTTGATCTGTTTCATAACTTGAACCCTTTATATCAATATTTGGTCCAAAATAAATGGGAAAATCTATTTAAGGAGATATCCAAAAATGGAAACGTCATGGAAAGATAAATCAGTTTCAGAACAATTTAATTTATACAACGATATGTTGGAGGATATTTTAGGCTTTCAATGTATTTTTAATCTCATTGAGCACAATCGAAATATACGTCACGTTTTAGATTATGGCTGTGGACCTGGGAAGGTTTCGGAAAGGTTAGCTCAGCGCAACCCACACTACAATATTTTTGCAGTAGATGAATCCCAAGAAATGATTGATATTGCTACATCTATAAGAAAACATGACAACATTAGCTATCACTGTATTCATAACAATAATCTAGCATTTATTGATTCTAATAGTATTGATTGCGCCATCATTTGCTTTGTCATTATTAATAACGCCCAGCGAAATCGAATTATTACGATGTTAGCTGAAGTTTATCGCGTGCTCAAACCAAAAGGGCAACTCATCCTACTAGATTCAAATCCAAATGCAACTGGCATTTCCTTCACTACCTTTACCAACGGAGAAAGGGGGATACGCTACCGCTCTGGGGATAAAAAGAAACAATTTCTTAAAGTGGAAGGTCAGCCTGATTTGATTTTGCACGATTGGTATTGGTCTAAGCAGGATTATATCGAATGGATATCGATGACTGGATTTGAATCTATTCATATTACAGAAGCAACCATTGGAAATCTACCACAAAAGGCAAGAGTCATGTATGAACAGCAATACCAATTTAATGATTGGGGAAATGAGATCACAGTACCCCCATTTATTGTGTTTCACGCCTTTAAATCTAGCTAAATCTAGTTAAATCTAGCTAATAAAATTTGAAAGGAGTCTATGTCATGAACAATAAAAAAATTCATTTATTTTTATTAAGTGTGGTAATGATTGTTTCGTTTGGTCTGTTTCCTTTTTCTGTTTTAGCCGCAAGTAACCAGCAGTCCCCAACTACGATTAACGTTGCATTATATGGGTATGTACCCGATACAGAGCGATTTGAGAAAACAGTGAAAAATGCTTGGAATGCGATCGAACCTAACGTCCAGCTTAACTTTGTCGATTGGGATTGCTATGAGGAAGAGCCTAATCAAAATTTAGATGTGTTTGTGTTTGATTCCATTTATTTGCAGCATTATGTGTCGGAAGGTTATTTATTACCCATCGCACCAAATGAAATTCAAAACAAGGATGATTTGCTTCCCTTTGCTCTATCAGGCACAACGATGAATGGTAACATTTATGCGCTCCCTCAAATCATATGTACGAATCTATTATATTATCGGAAAAATGATACTCAGATCCAAAACGTCAACACAGTGACTGATTTATATCAAATATTAGGAGATAGACAAAGCAATACAATTATTCCAGCTCCAAATGAAGGCTTATTATTTGATATGTCAGGTGGAACTACTAAAGTCTGCTTATATTTAGATGCACTCATCGATCAAACTGGACTTTATACCACTTATACGCAGCTCCCAACTACCTTTAAGCCACAGGTCGTTTCCTACTTGGAAATGTTCCAATCGATGGCTGGTAAAGCGCAAGCAAATTACTATCCAGATAACAATGATGCCTATATTAGAGGAAAATGGTTTTCAGAGGGGAAAGGTCGAACCTATCTAGGTTATACCGAAGCCATGTCTACGATGGGCGACTTTGTAAACGATATTGATTTTAAAACGATTTCATATAGCCGTTTTGACAATATTCCTATCTTTTACGGGGATGTGATTGGAATTAACGCAAATATTAGCACGGAAAAGAAAGACCTTGCAATTAAGTTAATGAACACAATTGGCGCGAAGGACACGATGGTAGACGCACTTTCTCCAGATCAAAACAACCTTTACCCTCAATATTTATTACCCGCTAGGGAAAGTGTATACGACACGATGAATGTAACTTATCCGATTTACGGTAAGCTTCGTACGATTGCAACCAATCCAGCAAATAAGCTGTTTTTAATCGGACCAGAAATTAACGAATGGATGCCAAATGCAAAATCAGTGATCAAGAATTTATTAAATCCAGCAAGCCCTGTCCCTACCTATTTGTCTAATCACGCGGCCTAATATTATACTATATTTTCCTTGATTTTAAATTATAGTATGATATTATCTAAGACAATTACAGATATGACACATGCGGGGGGACTACGTTGTAGTTGAGAAGGTAAAACCTGACCCTTTGAACCTGATGGTTAATACCAACGTAGGGAAGCAATCAAGTAACACTGTTACAGTGGCATAAGTGATACATTGTTATTTCTTATGTTGTCCTTGTATGTACAGGAGCTTCCATTTTCAATTTGGAGGCTCCTTTTTATTTTGTAAAACAAAGGAGGAAAAAAACATGAAAAAGGTGCTTAGTATCGCTGGGTCTGATTGTAGTGGTGGCGCAGGTATTCAGGCAGATTTGAAAACATTTTCCGCTCATGGTGTGTTTGGGATGAGTGTTATCGTGTCTGTGGTTGCCGAAAATACTAGCCGGGTCATTGATATTCAAGATGTATCCCCAGATATGATAAAGAAACAAATTGATGCTGTATTTGAGGATATTGATGTGGATGCTGTGAAAATAGGGATGTTGTCTACGGATGAATGTATGTTTGCTGTTGCTGAAAAGCTAAAGGAATATAAACCAGCTAACGTCGTTATTGACCCAGTGATGTACGCTAAAAATGGGAGTCCACTTATGGACCCCGCTGCCATTGATACGCTCATCAAAGTGATCATCCCACTTGCGGATGTGTTGACCCCCAACATTCCTGAGGCTGAAAAAATTGCAAATATGCAAATTTCATCGATTGCTGATATGGAAGCCGCTGCAAAAAAAATTTGTGAGATGGGCTGTAAAGGGATTGTTGTAAAAGGTGGACATGCCATTGGAAACGCGATTGATGTGCTATTTGATGGCAAGGAATTTCATTATTTTGAAACTGAACGGATTTCAACTAAAAACACACATGGCACAGGCTGTACGTTTTCATCTGCGATTGCATCACAGCTTGCTAATGGACACAGCATGAAGGATGCGGTAGCGCAAGCCAAGGCGTATGTAACCACTGCAATTGAACATTCGCTTAGCATCGGGAAAGGGCATGGCCCAACCCATCATTTCTATGACCTTTATAAGCATGGATTACGGAAAGAGTTAAAGAAAGAACTACAGCCTTTAGAAAAGGAATCAAAATGAGGAAATGATCATGCGGAATGAGAATGAGGGAATTAAAATGAACGTAGATTACACTCTTTATCTAGTAACAGATCGCAGGTTAATGAGCACACCAACCTTACCAGATGCGGTAGAGCAAGCGATTTTAGGCGGCTGTACGATGGTGCAATTAAGAGAAAAGGATGCATCGGCTTCTTCGTTTTTTAAGCTGGCAGAGGAAATTAAACAAATTACAGATCGTTATGAAGTTCCACTTATTATTAATGATCGGATTGATATCGCCTTAGCTGTTGGCGCGGCAGGGGTGCATGTTGGTCAAAACGATATCCCTGCCTCTGCTGTTCGTAACATCATTCCTCACAATATGCTGTTAGGTGTATCTGCTGCTTCAGTTGATGAGGCGATTCATGCACAACGTGATGGTGCGGATTATTTAGGGATTGGGGCAATGTTCCCTACAGGTACAAAGGACGATGCTAGAGCTGTGACGATGGACGAGTTACGTAAAATCAAACAAGCGGTAACGATCCCCATCGTTGCGATTGGTGGGATTAATAAACATAACATTGACTCCTTCCCCCCTATGAACATCGATGGTGTGGCGATTGTATCTGCGATTATAGCGGAGTCAGATATTAAAGGAGCGGCAACACAATTAAAGTGTCTCTTTCAACAGGAGGATCAGAATACACGATGAATTTTAAGGCAGCAATTTTTGATTTAGATGGGACTTTATTAGCATCCATGCAGGTATGGGAAAAAATCGACATCGCTTTTCTAACGAAAAGAGGTTTGCCTGTGCCTGACAATTATGTCAATGAGATTTGTGCACGTAGCTTTGAGGAAGCGGCGGAATATACGATTCATTTGTTTAATTTATCCGAAAGTGTAGAAGACATTGTAACAGAATGGAATGTGATGGCAGCGCATGAATATGCTCACAATGTTGGCTTGATGCCATTTACCCTTGATTATATTTTAAAATTAAAAGCCGCAGGGATTAAGATTGCTGCTGCAACTGGATTACCTGAAAAATTGTACAAACCTTGTCTTATTCAAAATGGAGTTTACGAGTTGTTTGATTTTACGTGTTCGGTTGATGACGTCAACCGTGGAAAACAGTACTCTGATATTTTTATTTACGCAGCTAAGCATTTGGGGGTGGAGCCCCAACACTGTATTGCGTTTGAGGACGTTTTACCTGCTGTACAAAGTGCAAAACGTGCAGGGATGATCACCTATGGTGTGTACGATCAATATTCCGCGCACCATGAGGAACAAATTAGAGCAATAGCAGATGGCTATCTGTATAGCTTCGAACATGCGCCGTTGCCAGCAAAATAAGTTTTGTAAAATATAAACGTTCTTGGATCTTAGGATTATCTCCTTAAATGAACCCAAGAACGTTTATTTCATTTGGCTTTCCCATTTTTAAAGTACGATTAGGTTATTTAGATTGTTTAGGTTATTGTGGTAGATACGGATAAATTATTTGTGTTTGATGTTGACGTAGATGTGACAACGAAGTTAACGACCTCTACCACAACAGATGCTCCAACGACTAATGCTGAATTGATCACTAAGCTAGTTGGGGTTAATGTGCTTAATCCCCCACGCTGCATAACGCCATTAATATACAAATTGTAATAGCCACTAGCAGTTGGAACAACAAGCCCTCCTGCTGGTACCGTTGTCCCACTATTATTCGTAAATCTAGTAGCAACAATCGTTGTGGTGGAGCCTAAAATATCACCAAGGACAATGCTAGCAATATAGCGATTCACTGTTGGTACCAAGGAAGTTGTGGTTGTTGTGCTCACACTACCGGTAATTGCACTCTGCACATTAAATTGCTGTCGTATAACCGGCATTCCAATTCCCCCTTACCAATAGCGTAATGATTATATATTATATGTGCTAAGAGGGCTATTCGCTTGGACTTTATACTAAAAATTACTAGATTAGTAGAAACGTTTAATAGCCAAATAAACAAATAAAAACAACTAGCCAGCCTTAGATGTAAGGTGACTAGTTGCTTGAAAATCATTAGGTTATATTAAGAACCTGTTAGATTAGTCGATACCCTGCTGGTAAAGTACCTGAGCTACGGATGTTACGAATCTGCTCTAAAGTTAGACGTTGGTTCGTAGAAATAATAGATTCTACATCATTACCTGAAATGAGATCATCCAAATCTGCTAGATTGGTGTTGCCACGATATACGCGGAAGTTACCTCTAAATCGAGTACGCGTAAACAAAACTAAAGTCGCGTTACTGCTTGTTGAGAAAAATCTTAAGCTTTCAATCCCATCTAAAATGTTATCTGTATCCCGAATTCCTAAGTTGCCTGTATAAATACGACTTGCCCCTCTAAAGTTTTCATCTGAATATACAGTAAGGCGTGGATAAGTTTGCGTACTAATTGCTTTTTTCTTCATAATGATTAAACTCCTCCTTGTCATGTTCTGAGATATCATATTAATCTCTTAATATCATTGTGTGAGGCAAACACTACCTTTCTTCCAAATTAAGTCATATGACTTCCCGAATCATGATAGGGAAATGTGTGATAAAATACACAATCGTAAGAACTCTCTGTATCGTAGCTACCACCCTTAAATATAAAAAGGGTTGCCTTCTATCACCTTAACGGTAATGAAAGCAACCCATCAAACGAGTCATCTTGACCCATCATTCATCATTTATCCTGTTTCTCTAACGCCGCCTTCAGCAAATCACCAAGATTAGAGCCAATTGTTTCTTTCTTAGCATATTGCTTCACAAGCTTTTGTTGCTCATGCTTGCTGACACGACCTGCGTCCTTTTTCATCGTTTCAATCACGCCACACGTTAAGCATTGCACATAAAGCCCTGCTTTGCCTTCCTTCATCTCCATCTTTTTATGGCATTGCGGGCAACGACGGTTAGATAATCGCTTCTCTCCAGAGCGCTTGTAGCCACAGTCATCCTTCGGACATACAAGCATTAAGCCTCGCTTCGATTTTTTCTCCAACATTCTAGTCCCACATTCAGGGCAAAAATGGTTTGAGACGTTATGTGCCTTATAGCTTGCATCACTTTGCTTCACACCAGCTACAAGCTCCTCTGCCATTTTACGAATACCTACAAGGAATGGCTCAGGTTTGCCTTGCCCCTTGGCAATCCGCTCAAGCTCTGCTTCCCATTTCGCCGTAAGCTGTGGTGTCCTTAAATCAGCAGGTGCAAGCTGAATTAATTGCTTTCCTTTCCCCGTTGGATGAAGCAGATTCCCTTGACGCTCAATCGTATCAGAATGAACCAATTTCTCAATAATATCTGCGCGTGTTGCTGGTGTGCCTAAACCATGCTTCTCCATTTGACCAAGCAAGGCTGCTTCTGTATAACGTTTTGGAGGTAATGTACGTCCTGGCTGTACCTGGCAACGTTTTACAACTACAGCCTCACCTTCACGAAGCTCAGGCAATAACCCAGCCTTTTCTTCCTCATCCTCGTTTTCATCGTCTTCCATCAACTGTCCGTCATAAACAACACGCCAACCACTTTCCTTCATCGTCGTACCTTTTGCATGGAGCTTTTCACCAGCAATTTCAAGCTCGACCGTAACCTGATCGTATTTTGCAGATGGATAAAATAGGCTTATAAAGCGACGCACGATGAGATCATACAGCTTGCGTTCTTCAGAGTTCAGGTTATTGAGAAGCACCGTTTGCTCTGTAGGAATAATGGCATGGTGATCGGTTACCTTGCTATCATCCACAACTCTTTTACCTAAAGCTATCGGCTTGCGTGCCACAGCCCCAGCACTTTTTGCATATGGACCAACAGATACACTTGTAAGTCGCTCCTTCAAGGTTCCCACCATATCAGAGGTCAAGTATCTGGAATCTGTACGTGGATACGTCACTAGCTTATGTTGTTCATAGAGCTTCTGTAGAACATTGGAGGTCATTTTAGCTGAAAAGCCTAATATACGGTTCGCATCACGTTGTAACTCCGTTAAATCATACGCTTGTGGAGGTGGCACAACCTTTTCATTTTTTTTCAGCTTTACAATTTTTCCGCTACGTCCATCTAACTTGCCTTTTAATGCTTGAACTTGTCCTTCATCAAAAATTCGTGCATCCCCATTACTGCCCCGCCATACCGCTTCAAAATTGTCCAGTTGGACGCGCAAAGTATGATACGGTTGGGATACGAAGCTTGTAATCTCCTGTTCACGTTGCATGATCATCCCTAAGGTTGGTGTCTGCACACGTCCTGCAGATAAAGGTGAGCCAAATTTACAGGTTAACGCTCTCGTTACATTTAAACCAATCATCCAGTCTGCCTCTGCGCGACAACGTGCGGAATGATATAGTCTTTCAAACTGCTGACCTGGTTTTAAGGAAGCAAAGCCATCCTTGATTGCTTTATCTGTCTGAGATGAAATCCATAGGCGCTTAAATGGTTTATTCCATTTGACCATATTCATGATCCATCTGGCTAATAGTTCCCCTTCTCTAGCCGCATCAGTTGCAACAATCAATTCACTAACATCTGCACGACGCATTAATTGACTTACTGCTTTAAATTGATGATTCGTTTCCCGAAGTACCTTGAGCTTCATATGCCCAGGTAAAATCGGTAAGTCCTCTAGTTCCCATTGTTTATATTTCTTATCGTAATCCTCAGGCTCTGCTAATCCAACCAAATGACCTAACGCCCAAGTGACGATATACTTTGGTCCTTCAAAATAACTTTTATGCTTTTCACGGCTACCCATGACACGGGCAATTTCTTTGGCAACCGACGGTTTTTCTGCTAACACTAAAATTTTCATGGATGTATTTGTGACACTCCCTTCATAAAGGTTTATTATATCATTTTTTGAGCTCTATTTAGAAATTAGTACTTGACTACGTTAGGAGTCTGGTACTACGCTCCAGAGCGTTCTTGAAGCTTATTATTTTCACTTTACAAAACAGGATTATGCATCCAATGAACCAAACCCATAAACATGCTAAAATAGTAAGAGAACTAATTCATTTATTATGCATTTTAGCTAGGAGGGCTTCGTATCGCTACAGTTAGACGGCTTGACACGGATTTAGATTTACAAGATGCACAAAATCGTAAGCTACCTATTCGGGTATTTGAAAATAACCACTATATAGAGTCAGGCAGTATTATATTGCGATTCACCACAGACACTGTCATTACCCAAAAAGGTGTGAGTGAGATCAGTTACCATAATCGGGATAGTTGTCAGTTTTTTGAGCTCAAAAGGAATTAAATTTACCCACCTTTAAAACGTTATGATCGTTTACGTGAAAGCTTTCTTCCGCTTGAAGGAGTTGTGTGAGCAGATGGGGGCGGTTTCCACTCCACTTCTCTTGTTTCAGGGGGCTGCTCTAATATCGTTTTTGCCTCCTCCCAATCTCTTTCCTTAAAATGATGAATGATATCATTAAGATCATCACGATCTAGCAACAATACATGATTAACCCCCGCCAAAATTCGGGCTGCCTCTGTGAACCTGCCTGACGTTAAAACAATCGCCCGTTGCGCCTTATAATAGCGCATTGAGCCATATATCTCTTGAACCGCACTAAGCCCAACTGGATTAGACACTGCATATCTTTTGGCTTGAATCACACATCGAAGTCCCCTCGTATCCTGAAATACAAGATCTGCCCCAAAATCTCTACTCGCCGTCGTTTTATATATTTCCTCATAGTCAAGCATAGTTAACAGACGGTATAAATATTGTTCAAACTCACTACCATCCTCCATCCGATCGATATCCTTAATGCTAATTTTATAGGGATTAGCGTCACTTAATTTACGCGCAAAATTAGATTTCCTCCACCTAAAAATAACATATACAAGTATAACCACACACACCAACAGCAATAAACCATAATAAAATAAAGGGTTGTCGTTAATCATCTGACGCTCCAATCGGAATTTATATATTTCATATATTTAATAAGGCTCTATTTATAAATCAGTACTTGCCAACGACTGGAGGCTAGAAGCTACAATCCAGATCGTTCTTACGATTGTGTTAAAATCATATTCCTTTGACTGGAGTATATAAATGGGAGAAATCTAATTTTAAAGACAATCTTCAGAATCGCTCTGTCTCTCCGCTAGTTTGGGCTCTGTTGTCAAGCACTGATTTCAAGATTGAGCCTTTAATAAATAGATTTATCTTTTCATTCTATTATATCTCGCTAACCTACTAAGCCAAAGCCACAACAAGCACAATGTACAACATAGCACAAACAACGCAACAATGATCAAATCAACCTCTATTAACTTTTCTACAATAAATAGGAATGAAATTCATGCTGTAGACCGAGAGTAAATCCTTCTGTGGCTGAATGTAACAGAACTTCTCACAATCTATACTCAATTTAAGAGAAAAAACGTGAGACAACGCTGAGAAAACATATAGAAATGAGGAGTGTATTATGATTTCATATTTTTTTAGAAGAAAGTACAATAAAAAGTACAATAAAACTAATGATGTAAATGTTGTGGAGCAGAATGCTAACCAAAAGATAGCTGACAAAAGCTTTGCTGAGCATCAGCTTCGCCTTTTAAACTACGAAACGTATTCAACTTCAAGAAAAATAATATAAACAATACTATAGGAGCCAATTTCGATGAAAACAAATAATTATAAGTTAATATTTCAGTATATATTATGGACCTTCCTCATCACTTATTGTTCATGGGGAATTCTAATCTTAGCTAGTCAAGTTGAATGGTTAAAATTCGGTTCACCTTTAGGCATGACGTTGTTAACACTTGGTGGGAACGCACCGCCAATTGTTACTTATTTTATTTTAAGACGGCAGGGTAAAATTACAGGCTTCAAAGCCTATATAAAGGAAGCCTTTGCAATTAAACAACCACTTCATGCATACATAGTCATATCTTTGCTCACCGCTACGTATTTTGGTATTCCTGCTCTTCTAGGAGGGATAACACCTAATTTCCCCGTCTACATTGCAATATTAACTATCCCTCTCATGATAATTGGAGGCGGATTAGAAGAATTAGGATGGCGTCTTCTCCTACAACCGCAACTTGAAAAGTCACTTGGATTCATAAAGTCAACACTTGTGACAGCTTGTATCTGGTCTGTATGGCATCTCCCCCTATTTTTTATTCAGGGCACAAGCCAATATAATTGGAATTTCGGGCTATTTAGCATTATGATTATAGGGATGTCATTTGCACTTGCCGTCATTTATCGAATGACTCAGAGTATCTGGTTATGTATTTTATTCCATAGTGTCATCAATGCTTTGTTATCCTCTTGGGAAATAGATGAAAGTTTTTTCATCAAATTAGCAACGACATTTGGTTTAACCCTAGTTGCCCTTAGCTTGTTATTGATAAGACGTAATAAAGCACGCTTAATACCCAAAAAATCCATCTAACGTATCGGAGAGATTATATATGTCATTTGCTGTTTCTATTAAATGGTTGCTAGCTCGTTTGTATGAACCAGATATCGTCATTATTGATTGTAGGTTTTGGATGAATGAACCCGCATTAGGACATCAAAAATATACTGAATCCCATCTCCCTCGTGCGGTTTACTTAGATTTAGACAAAGACCTATCTGCTCCAATCCAAGCACATGGCGGTCGTCACCCATTACCAGATGTAGCCTCTATGGTGAAAACATTTAGTAAAGCAGGGATTACACAGGAGCATCGGGTTGTCATTTATGATGATCAGCAAGGTATGGTTGCCGCTAGAGTATGGTGGATGCTTCAATATTTAGGACATGAAAAGACGTATTTGATGGAGCAAGGCTTCACGGCTTGGGAGCAGGCAAAGTTTCCTGTATCACAGGATCAGCCCATTGTTATTCCTGCCTCCTTTGAGCCAAAGGTTAACGATGAGTGGTTAGTAAGTATGAACGAGGTTGCTGATAACAACAACACATTTTCTGAGCAACAAGTTGTTCTTATTGATTCCAGAGAAAACCGCCGTTACCTTGGTCTAGAAGAACCAATCGATTCTAAAGCAGGTCATATCCCTGGGGCTATAAATTACTTTTGGAAGGATGTATTACAGGAGGATGGTAGCTTTAAAAGTAAAGAAGAGCTACAACAGCACTTTGCGGAGCTTATAGAAATAGTAAGAGCAAACTCATCAGACTCTAATGGCGATGTCTATGACACCCCAATTATCGTGTATTGTGGTTCAGGCGTGTCTGCATGCCCTAATATATTAGCGTTGAAGACTGTAGGATTCACGAATGTGAAGCTGTATGGTGGTAGCTGGAGTGATTGGATTTCGTATGAGGGGAATGAGGTGGTAGTTGGGGAAAAATGAAACTTAACGCGAGAATAAGTTAAACGCTTATCTTGGTTTGGATTAGAATCACCAAAAAAACAAAGGAGATACATAATGAAGAAACTAGCAATCCTACTCCTGACCTTTTCATTTATTTTAGCTGCTACTCCAGTCAATTCTATACAAGCAGCTTCAAAAACAACTAAAGTAAATAAAACTACTAAAGCAACTAAAAAGGCTGAGACGAGTATTTCCCCTGATACTGAGAAAGATAAGATCGTTACTACACCTGAATGGATCAAAGACATTGTTAATAAAAAGCCTATTGTAGTTAAAAATCCAGTAACCCGATCTCAGCTTGCCTCCCTTATAGTTAAGGCTACAAGTCAAACAGGAAGCAATACAACTAATACAATACAGGCTTTTAATGACGTAAATTCTACAAATCCAGTTAATACAGTTGTTGCACTTGGTTTTATTGATCCAAACAATTATCCAAATGGATTTAAGGGAAATACACCAGTAACTAGGTATGAATTGGCAACTTGGCTTTCTAATGGACTCGCTCAAGCAGATCAAAGTTTTGCAGAGGCATTAAAAGATATGACAGGAGACTTAGCTATCATTCCGCTTCGAGAATTTAACCTTGGTAAATTGGATAAGGGAATGTTTCCGGCAATTTCAGTTGTAATGGGTACTGGACTGATGAATGCAGATCAGAAAGGTGAATTTAGATGTGATGAAAAGCTATCAATAGAGGAAGTAACTAAGATTTTAGATAATTATAAAAAGGTAGCGACAAAAAAAGCGATGGACTTTTACGGTTTAAATGAACTTCGAGAAGTAGCACTAACTGGAACAAATATGGTAACCTCAGGCTATACATTATCTGTACATAATGTTGCAATGACAGGAAAGTTAGGTGGTAAATATAACCTCCCAATCTATTTTGACGATCCAGAGTGGACAGGTTTAGTCTCCAATCCAAATATTAAAGACTTTTATAATAAAAAAATAAAAGTTAGAAATAACATTGCTGATATATATGTACATAAGTTAATTTTTATAAATCATTATAGTGATACTTCTATATACCAAAATATGTTTTTTGGTAAAAAAATAGATATGGGCGGAACTTACGAGGACACCTGGTTATTCGCACAATACTCCTTTACATCTAATAAAGATAAGTTAAATCATAATAGTATAGGAGATTATACTACGCTTGATGCAGGATGGGGAATTTCAACAAAAGCTTCGGATATTTATGGGGTATTATCTTACCCACGTGATAGAGGATTAAATAACGTTATCATCCAAGGCGCAGGACCAACAAAACAAATTTATAATAAAGGGGAAGGCGAAACACAACTGTGGTCTAGGAACAGGGTTCATGGTGGTATAGGTATTTCCGTTCTCAGTGACAGGCCAAATTACGAGACGGTTTGGGGCTTTCAATCAAAGCATTTATATACAAAGTAAGCTTTAGACTAGATCGACCAGATGAACATAAATAAGCGCGAAGATAGGTCACATTGTCCCTCCTTCGCGCTTTATATTTATGAAAATCTTTAAAAGCTTGAAAGCTCATCTTGGTATCTTTGAGATATTTAACAGGATAACGATATCAAATAACGAAACGGCCGCTCCAAGTACATTCCAACGATTCATCCACGTAAAAGTAATGAACTCCAGTCCTAAGATAGAAAAAGCGGATAATTCAGCCAGGGGTACAGTCCACTGCAAACGTAGCAACAGGAATCAGGGGGCCAATACACCCGAAAAGATATTTATCGTATACAAAATTAACGGAATAACAGGATAATTGGAAAAATAGTTTTTCACCGCTTCCCCGTAATTTTTAGCCGTATAATAGTCCTCATTTAATCCAAGCATCATAAAATAATCATTGCATGATATAATAAGCCGCGGAATTACCCTCAAATACTAAAACATTCCCCTCTACTTTGTACCAGTTAACGTCATAATTACCAACATTGGTGGTCTGAGGTTTTCCATAAAGAGCAACAATATCTTTATATTTCCCAATATCGAAATTGAAATTCCGCAGGGTAAGCAAATATGAGTTTGGACCCGTAGCAATGTTAATAAGCTTACCATCCTTGAAAATTAAATAAACTCCGCCAGAAACATAAGCAGTTACTTCTTCTGATGAACGCTGTGTAGGCTTGCCATTTTCCATCACATAGTAATTACTCAGATTTGCTTTATTATCAGGAACAAAAATATCAGGTTGGGTGATAACATCTTTTTCTTCTAAATCTTTGGAGAAGAGATGTAAACTTCTCTCAGTATAACCTTCACTATCAATTATGTTCAGAAATCCACCTGCCATGCCTAGCTTTGTATTTAACATCTCCAATTGAACGAAGGTCTGCCCTGCCCAATTCAGCACAGTGGCATCCTTATTTGAGATTGTCATTATATATTTGTCTCTGTTTATGGTAAATCCATCTGAATTTTGAGTAACTTTGGCATCTACAGCTTTAGCAAAATCATTCACTTCTACGTACCATCTGGTGCCATACGTTAAAAACAGCCCTTGACCGGAATAATGAACCTGCTTTCCATTCACAAACATCTGTGGTGGAGTCTGCAAGGTGACTAGCTTGGACTGAGAACCCACATACCTACTCTCATCAGATTGAACTTGTTCAACAATATTCAAGTTACGCGTCACAATTCCTGTTGGTAAATGAAGATAATAATCTTTGTAGTCTTTAGAAAATAGGAAAATCGAATCACCAACTTCTTCAAAGAACCTTCCATCCATATCAGGAATCTTCCATACAACCTTCGCCGTTTTTGTATCCACAAATATAAGATTTTTTTCTTTACCCTTTTTTTCACGGATTAAAATATATTTTTTGTGCTTTGTGATTTCCATCGTACTCGAGACATCATTTCGAGACAGTACCTTGTAGCCCTTTGAAGTACGGTAGCCAACTAGATTTCCCTTACCGTTTGGATTAGGATATTCAACAAATGTAAATGCCCCAACTTTTTCCTCCTTAATCTTACTTGGCACAAATGAAAAGTAATCTTTAGTTCTAGTTCCATCCGGATGCAAAATCATAGATGCAGATATATAATTACCATTGGAAGTAGAAAAGTAAGACTCATTAGCTGCAAGTTTTTTAGGTTTACTAGGTACCTTAGTGTAATCTATATAGCTTATTGTCCCTTTTTCCATGTCCACCCTAGGAGGTTCAGCTGTACGAAGCAGTAATTTATTCCCACTCAGAGAATATATCTGATTTTGTTTTTTATCATAATCTCTATATGAATTCCTATCTATAATGGCATAACCGCCAAACTTCTGATAAAGGTAGAAACCCATATTGTCATTTCCATTTGTCTCAAATTTGTTCAAAATTGTCAGAAGGTTACGATTAATATCATATTTATATAAAATATTGTTTTTATGTACTTTATACTTCCCCTTCACATCCGGTTTCTTATCTCTTGTTACATTGCAATAAGTATTTAAAGCTTGGGGGCCATCCAAGTCTATAATATGAGTATCGTAACTACTTTGCGAGCAATTAAAAAAAGTTTTAGTCAAAGAAGGATCATCTTTTTCTTCTGCATCTTTTGAATCCTGTGCTTCTTTAGAGACCGATAATGCCTGCTCAGGAAATTCATGAACGATCTTTTCTATATTTCCATTGTCGAAATCAGTCTTTAACACGACAACTTGAGGAATTACTCTTGCTTTCTCCTGCTCATATTTAAATTGAAATTGAACTTCGGTACTATAGCGTTCCTGCGCTGCTTCTGTACGTTCTGCTATTTGGGGTATTAAATAGCTTAAGAGAATAACAGCGGTCATAATTGAAATTTTCCCCACAATACTTCTGATTTTCCTCATCATGCTTGTGCTCCTTCACATACTAGATTTCATAAAATTACCTTCTTTATTAGTATAAAGGAAGTTGATATAATTAAATATGAAAAATATAGATAATAACATAAAAAATCACATTTTAAAATAGTGAAATTTTTAAATCATCATGTGAGATCAAATATAAGTCTATGTATGGAGGAACAACCAGATGCCTGACATTATTTTAGAAAATGTTACAATTACTGCGGAGCAAAATGAAGACGACTATAATCAAGTTTGCAATAAATTATATGAATATAATGTTCGAGCAACAAACGGAATTTTAAAAATTCCAGGAAAAGATATCAATTTATATCTTAAAAATAGCTTAGGCGAAATTGTAGGTGGTTTATTTTGTGAGACATGGTCTTACGGCTTATATCTTGATGTTTTTTGGATAGCGGATGAATACAGAGGTAAAGGATACGGAAAGATTATGCTTTCAGAAGCTGAACGAATCGGACAAAAGCTTGGGTGTACATTTGCACACACATGCACTTTTTCCTATCAAGCTCCTGACTTTTATAAAAGCATGGGATACGAAGTTTTTGCCATTAACGATGAATATCCAGAAGATATAAAACAATTTTTTCTAAAAAAGAATTTTTAATAGCTAGTGCAATCAATATTTTTTAATGAACTAAAATAATTTAAGACCCTTTCGCGAACTGTCAAACAGTTGCAAAAGGGTCTATTTTTTAGGATTTATGCTATTTCTCAGCTTCCACAGCATTACCCGCCTGTACAACAGTCGCTGAGCCACCTGTAAAAATAGAATTAATATTCTCAAGTGAAGTAATGACCGCCTTGCTTCCTGGGCGACTCTCCACAAATGAAATTGCCGCTTCCACTTTAGGCAACATACTGCCTGGTGCAAATTGATCCTCGTTAATCCAATTTCTCAACTGGTCTACAGTAACTTCTTCTAGCTTCGCTTGGTTTGGTTGATTGTAGTTCACATATACGTTATCTACACCCGTTAAAATAAACAGATAATCCGCTTCAACCAAGTTCGCTAGCTTGGCGGATGCGAAGTCTTTATCGATCACCGCTTCAACACCTTCGTAACCATTGGCTACTTTTTTCACTGGAATACCGCCACCGCCGGCAGAGATCGTAACATAACTATTTTCGATCAATGTTTTGATAATCGGGTATTCTACGATCGTTTGTGGTTTCGGAGAGGGTACGACTTTTCGATAGCCACGACCAGCATCCTCCACATAAGTTTCTCCGTTTTCTGCAGCTGCTTTTTCTGCTTCCTCTTGGGAAAAAAATGGACCAATTGGCTTAGTTGGATTAGTGAAGGCTGGATCATTTTCATCCACCACAACTTGGGTGACAACAGATGCCACCTGCTTATTTAGTCCTGCTTCAACCATCGCTTCGTTCATCGTATTTTGTAGCCAATAACCGATGCTTCCTTGCGTCATGGCTACACATGTATCAAGTGAGAGCGCTGGGTTTTTGTCAGATTGAGCTATCGCTTGCTGCAAGAGCAAATTACCCACCTGAGGCCCGTTACCGTGGCTAATAATAAGCTCGTGTCCCTGCTTGATCAGTTCCACTAATTGCTTACTTGTATGACGTAATGCCTTCATTTGTCCTTCTGTTGATGGATCATCACTTAAAATTGCATTACCACCCAAAGCCACTACGATTCTTTTTCCCATCGCTACCCCCATCTTTCTTATTTACTCTTCTTCAACTTAAATACCTTATGAATTAGCGTAGGCAAAAAAGTCTCCTTTTAAAATTAGTATAAACGCTTTCATTTAGCCAAAAAATGAACACTGTATATAAAAACATCGAGACTTTTGTGCACTTTAAATAAAAGAGATGACCTTAGTTTGTGATATGTTAATAGTAAAGAGATGTAGGAGTTTATAATGAAAGGTGCTGAGAAAATTGAGTAAGGGTTTTGCCTATGAAAGCGCTACGATTCCCGTTAATGTAATTGATGGGCAACAATTGTATGGAACCTTTTATCACCCAAGTAAAAACGGAGCCTATAAAGGCACTATTCTTTATTTTCATGGTGGAGGAATGATTTTTGGACATAGGGAAGATTTGCCACAGCCTTATATATCTTTGCTGACTGAAAACGGCTATGGTCTACTCGCTCTCGATTATTTGCTCGCTCCTGAAAGCAAGCTTCCCGCAATTATGAAAGGGATTAGCCAATCCATTGATTGGTTCATTCAGGAAGGAGCAACTGCTTTAAACCTTGATCATGCCGAGTACTATCTCATGGGACGTTCCGCAGGCGGATATCTGGCACTGTATCATGCGGTACATGCAAGTACTAAACCACGTGGGGTCATTGCATTTTATGGTTACTATACACTAAACGATGCAAGCTTTAACGTACCTAGCCGCTATGCGCTCCAATATCCGCAGGTTTCCGATCAAATGATGGATAGCCTTATTATTAATCAACCAATTGCATCAGAGCCTTCTAAGCAACGTTATCTGCTCTATCTTGCAACACGTCAGCGTGGCAATTGGATTCCATTTATTTCTGGCAATCAACAGCAAAATAAAGATTATAATTTAACAAAGGAACAATTAGCTACACTACCAGCAACATTTATTACTGCTGCAACACAAGATCCCGATGTACCTGTCAGACAATCAAAAATGCTGCATAAATTTATACCTGAAAGTGAACTACATCTTGTGGAATCGATGGAACACGACTTTGATCGTACACAGGTGGATGGGCTAGGGATAGAGATCTATTCAACATTAGTGGAATGGCTAAATAAAAACTAATTGGATTCCGTTTTTTATAAAGAGATGGGGGACTTCATTAATGCAGATTGATTTTTTTCTCACTTTACAAAAGGTTTCTGTCTTATTTCTCTTGATTGTGATTGGATTTGTTGCGGGGCGGCTTAATTTAATTAGTGAAAAAGGCCAAAAGGATATTACGCAGTTGGTTCTTTACATTACAATGCCAGCGACAATATTTTCAGCAATGCAGCTTAAAATGAGCGAAGAACGTTTAAATACCTCTTTTACGATTGTTGGGATTATGATTTTTTGTTATTTCTTTATGTTCACTGTGGGATGGCTATTATCTAGGAAATTAGCGTTATCCAACGATAAAAAAGATGTCATTCTTACTGCCTTACTGTTATCTAACACTTCATTTATGGGATATCCTATCATTCAAAGCTTGTTAGGAAAAGAAGCGTTATTTTATGCAGTGATTGGTGCAGGGTTTATATTTGAAATCGTCTCATGGTCATTTGGCGTTTTTTTCATCTCCAGAAATGGAACGGGAACCGCTACATTTGATTTAAAAAAGGTTTTAATTAGTCCAGGAATTCTTGCCATTTTATTTGGTTTAGTCTTTTTTGCATTCCAGTTACCTGTTCCAGAGCCACTTGACAGTGTCATTCATATTGTAAGTCCAGCTACCTCTCCTTTAGCGATGATCGTAATTGGTTTAATGCTGTCTAGAAGCAACATTATGGAAGCATTTAAAAACAAATATTTATATTTAACCGCATTTTTTAAATTACTTTTTGTCCCACTTATATTGACGTTTGTTCTAAAAAGTATTGGCTTAACTGGCCCCGCGCTAATAATTCCTATCTTGGCAGTCTCAATGCCTACTGCGTCATATGTCGCTATGTTCAGCGGTAATTATGGCAACGATGCTAAGTTCGCAAGCCAAATTGTCTTTGTGTCGTCGTTAATGTCCATGATTTCCATTCCAATAGTCACCTTGTTCTTGTAATACTTGTAACAAGATAAAATTCTTTGAGAACAGTTAATGATATGGATAAAAAAGAGCCGAAGCGTAGGTTGTGAACTGTGTACGTAAGATGAACACTTTGCAAAAAAACACCCTCTTACAGGTCACATTTCATTGATCTTCCTTCGACTCTTTTATTATTATAGTTTTATTTTATTCTGGCTCAACACAGAAATCGGTTCTTGACAAGCTTTTTCATTATACCTGAATTTCATACCGATCACGAAGTACAGACAAGTGATGTAACTCATGTCCAGCGATAACACAGGCAATGGAACGAGCAGAGGCTGGATAATTGTTAACTATTCCTTTACATACCCATGCTTCAGGACTAAGATGACGAAGCATTACAATTGTAGAATGTCGCACAGCCTCATATTCTTCAGCAAGATCATCAATCGTGTATGCTTCGAAAGGATGCCCTGCCATAAATAGATTCTCTTCATAACCTGGAAGCGGTGTAGTATCCCCTCTTGCGATACGAAGTAAACGAGTACTCATAATCCGTTCATTATCAATAAGATGGCCAAAAACCTCTTTGACACTCCATTTTCCTTCGCCATAACGATAGTTCCCTTGTTCCTCTGTCAAAGAGCGAATAACTGCACTCACTTTGTCAGCTTGCTGCTCCAATATTTCAATGACATTACCTTCAGGGACAAGGCCAATGTAACCTTCATAGAAAGAAGCGTATTCTTCTTTATCTGGTCTTTCGTACATGTTTACCTCTCCTTTGCAATTAATTTTGATTTTTTAGTGTACTTAACCACGTCTTGGAGGCAGGTAGCTACGATCCAAAGAGTTCTTCTCATTGTTGTTAGAATCTCTTTGCTAGTTTGGGTTAGCGGTCAAGTACTGATTTCAAGATTGAGCCTTTATTTTACCATTCTTTTTTGACAAGCAGAAATAAGAAATCAATAAAAAATCAGAGCCTTAAATATTTTAAATTTTTAAAAGGAAATATGTGGAGTATGTTGAAGTTAATCGCTAGCATTTAATTCAAATTTTAAGGAGGAAGAGAATGAGCCTAAACGTAGAGCAATTACATCTACAAATGAAAGACATATCAGGATCAAAGTGGAAGGACGTCAGAGCTGAAGAGCTTGATATTGATAATGTCAGCTTGGCTAAAACCAAAATAAATAACGTAAATATGAGTGAACTGGCATTACATGATATTAATATGACTAAGAGTAAAATCTCGGATGCAAACTTAAGCCATATCGTTATAGATCATGTCCATCTGTTCGGAACAGAGTTCCATAATGTAGTTCTTCCTATGGAGGGTGATGGGAATTATAATTCTGAGGGACAATATAAACCGATAATCTTTCAAAATTGTAACCTTAAAAATACTCAATTAAAAAACTGCAATTTATCAAATGTTGAGATATCGGACTGTGATATTACTGGCTTAAAAATAAATGGGATTTTAATTTCCGATTTATTGAAGGATAAATAAATAACTAAAGGGGATGTCCTTAGCCATTTTTAATGACTCTGAGGACATCCCCTTCTCAATTCACTTTGTTTAATTCAGCTTATTTTTTATTTATCTATTTTATCTTACCTAATCATAAATCATTTTAATTTTTTAAATTATTAGCACTTCACGAACACGCCTGGGAATTCAGGTGTAACTTGATCTTTTTGAGAGTAGATGATGTGACCACGCAAAATAGTTGTATCAATCTGCGCACCAATCTCACGACCGATATAAGGACTAATTTTGTTGCGGTACTCTAGATCTTCCGCTTTAAGTGTATAAGGTGCATTTGGCTTAATCAAAACAATGTCGGCATCCTTGCCTACACTAATCCGTCCTTTATTCGTAATACCGAAGCGATCCGCTACATTACTTGCAATAATACCTGCAAATTGTTGAAGTGACATGCCACGTTTTTGAACACCTTCGTCAAATAGAACATCCACATTGTTTTGAAGTCCAGAGATTCCACCCCATGCTTCAAATGCATTTTCTTTATCTTTTAGATCAGGTGTACATGGAGAGTGGTCAGAAGTGACGAACTCAATTTCACCTGCCAACAATTTTTCCCACATACCATCTTGGTTTTGTTTATCACGAATTGGAGGAGAACATTTAACAACTGGACCGATACTATCCAATTCATCTGTATGGAAATACATATAATGTGTACAAGTTTCACATGTTACATCAACGCCTTCTTGTCTAGCTTTCGTTACAGCTTCAACGCCTTCTGGACAAGCAACGTGACAAATATGGATACGGCATCCTGTTTCTTTAGCGAAAAGAATTGCACGTTGAATTGGCTCAACTTCTGTAAATACTGGACGGGTTTCAACATATGCTTTTAGTGTTTTCTCACCATTTTTGTAAGCAATCTCACCTAATCTATCGGTAATTGCAGCATTTTCAGCGTGGATAGCTAAAACTTTTCCAGTTTTCGCAATTTGCTTCATACCTTCATACAACGAGTAGTCGTCCACGTTCATGAAGTCGCCATCAATCGAACGGTCACCACATGTTGCCATAAAACATTTATATGCGATTACGCCACCTTCATCTAGCTCTTGAATACCGCCTTTAGGAAGAGAGTAAGGCACTAATCCGCCAAAGGAATAAACGTCGGATCTCAACTTTCCTTCTCCAGCAGCATATTTAATTTTGAGAGACTCTCCATCTGTTGTAGCAGGAACTTGGTTTAAAGGCATTTCTAAAAATGAAGTTACTCCACCTTTTGCAGCGGAAGCTGTTCCAGTTGAATAGCCTTCCCATTCATCACGGTACCCGCCACCTGGCTCTGTAATATGAACGTGAGCATCAATCATTCCTGGGCTTACAATTAAGCCAGTAGCATCTATTACTTTGGAGCCTTCTAATTGAGAGCCGATTGCAGCAATCACGCCGTCTTGAATACCAATATCTGTTTTAACCTCTCCGCTATCCAAAATAACAAGACCGTTCTTAATCACTAGATCATAAGTCATCTCATATTCCTCCAATTTGATTGTAGTTTTTAAATCAATTACAGATCACAGATTTTGTATAACAGCATCTCAATTATTTGGCGATACTTTCATCAAAATCCAATATATAATAAATGCGGATACAAATCCTGCAATCCAAGCAATGTCAGAAAGGAACGAAAATGCTGGAACAAATTGTCCAATTAAGGATAAAACCAGTCCTGCAATCGTTGCAATATAAGCTTTAACGTTGACGCTATTGTAAATGCTACGATTAGTTGCTTGATCATTTTCATCATAATATAACTGATCCAAATCAATTTTTTGTCTTTGCACAAAATAATAATGAACGATCATTACACCTGCAACTGGACCAAGTAAAGCTCCAATTCCATTCAAGAATACGATAATTGCGCTACCGCCAGACATGAAACGCCATGGCATAATCAAAACACTGATCACTCCAGCAATAATTACACCCTTACGATAATTGATCGATTTTGGGAATAAAGCGGCTAACTGATAACCCGCAGGAATGATATTACCTGTAGCATTTGTTGAGATTGTTGTCATCAAAAACACTAAGGTTGTTAATAGTATGGCAGGAAGACTATCCCACTGATTAATGAAATCCAAAACACCATTACCTGAAGTAGGTGCTCCATAATGAATGGTTCCACCAATAATAATGAGAACAGCCATGATTGCGAATATGAAGTACCCAACAAAAAAGCTTCCGATTTGTCCAACAGTTTGTGCTTTCTGAGATTTTGCATTTTGTGTAAAGTCAGAAACGCTTACGCCCGGTGCTGCCCATACAGCAAGCACGGATGCAATTACAATTAAATATCCATAAACAGGATTAATTGCAGTGGCTTCATTCATTTTAAAATTTAAAATATTTCCGATACCGCCACCTACATTAACCGCCCATACAGTCATCGCGCCAAAAACGATATAAATAATTGGACTTAGTACAGCAGTAAACTTATTAAGAATTCCACCACCACCTAGACCAATTGCCATATTCGCTGCCCAGAAGATTACAAAGCTGATTAATTCAGGTACAGAAATACCAAGAATATTTGCACCCGATCCAATTTCCAAATATGCAGGCCAAATCTTACCTATCAAGATTGTTAATGCAGCAGCCCCTACGTAAGTCTGTACTCCAAACCAAGCTATTGCTGCCACACACCCCCGTAGAAATCCGGGTAGTTTAGCGCCCTTACTTCCATAAGCTGAACGTAGATGTATCGCAAAAGGAATTCCGTATTTAGTTCCTGCTCGGCCGTTAATAACCATAAACAAGGAAAGTACGATCCCACTAATAATCGTTGCAAAGATGACGTTAATCGGTGACAAGCCTAGCAATAAAAAACCGACTACAGCCGCATAATTAGGGATGTTATGAATAGAACCCATCCAGAGCGTAAAATAATTCATTGCGCCCATATTTCTTTTCTCTGGGGACTTAGGCAAAATGTCTTCGTTTTTATATCCCCGTTGCTGATACACTTCGATATTGGTCTCAATAACCTGATTCAAAATGTTGACCTCCCTAAAAACCAAATTTTACAGTAACCACAAACCTCTAAGTTGTAATGCGGCTTTCTGTTGGTATTACCCTATAATAACAGACCGTAAGCATTTTTTTCACTTAGATATTGGCTCACCTCTTATTTTGTCTTTAATTTTAATGTTCTATATTAAGTATAAATGAAACCGCTTACATCATCATTGTAAAATTGAACAAAACGTAAGTATGTTTTTGTTTAAACTGCACATCTACCTTTTGAAAAATAATTGATATAATTAAAAAATTTCGGTCAAATACGGTTAAAATCCGTATTTGACCGGGCATAACTTCCATTTCAGTTATGATAAACCATATTATAAAGTTTTATTTATTAGCGTGGTAAACATCCAGTGCTGCTTTAACCGCTTTGCCCACTTGAATAGGCGCATCAAAGTAAATGAGAGCTGCTTCTAATGCACCCAATACTTGCAGTACATTCTCTCTACGGCTGCTATATCCCATATTACCGATTCTCCAAATTTTCCCTTGTAAATCACCGAAGCTTCCAGCAATTTCAACCCCAAACTGCTCCAGCAAAAAGTCTTTAACACCATTAGCATCGATGCCTTCTGGAACAAGGATAGGTGTCACTGTAGGAATTTTTGAGTCTTCATTTCCATATATACCAAGCCCCATCGCCTTAACTCCAGCGACAATCGCTTTATTATTTAAGGTGTGGCGTGCATACACACGATCAAGACCTTCTTCAAGCAAAACACGTAAGCCTGTATGAATACCATAAATCATAGAGGTCGCCTCTGTATGATGGTTGATTCGATTATTGTTCCAATAATTAATCAACTGACTCAAATCCAAATAGTTACTTTGAATGAAACGCTCGTTACGTTCTACTTTACTAAGTCCTAATTCTTTCTGATAGCGTGATTCAATGATTGCTTGGGCACGCTTATTAAATGTAATAAGAGATAAACCAGACGGTACACTGACACATTTTTGTGAACCAGCAATGGCAACATCAATGTTCCATTCGTCCACTTTGATCTCCACGCCACCGTAAGTAGCTACCATATCCACCACAAATAAAACATCGTTTTGACGGCAATATGCCCCAATCTTTTCTAACTGTTGAATTTGAGCATTTGCTGTTTCTCCATGTACCATCGCAACAATTTTAGGCTGAACCTCTTTAATCTTGTCAATCACTTCCTGTTGATCAAAAGGGGTCTCCCAATCTTTTTCCAGCATAATAATATCTGCTTGTGCACGCTCTGCAATTTCAGCCAATAAATACGCAAAGCGGCCATAGGCGGGAATTAATACTTTATCACCTGGCTCAATTAAAGCAATCATAGCTGCTTCAATTCCAGATCGGGACGTTCCATCAATTGCAAATGCCTGCTCGTTAGTTGTACCGAACGGAGCTTTGATCATTTCTTTCACTTCGTCCATGATGGATAAGAAGGCTGGATCAAATTGTCCAAGGATCGTATGGCTCATTGCGCGTAACACTTTTGGGTGTGCTTCTACGGGTCCGGGTGTCATAATCGTTCTTTGTGGGATATCTATTTCTTTAAACATGTTAAAAATTCACCATCCATCCTCAATTTATTGACAGCCAACAATACAGCTCTGTGGCAGACATGTTATACTTAAATAATTGTTATACTTTATAATAATAAATACTTTGAATTCTATATAGGCTTACAGAAAGGATACAGATATGACGACAATAGCCGACATTCTAAAGCTTCCACGCTACTCAGATCTAAAATTACTAACGAATGCAAATTTAGTCGATACACATAAAACGATAGAAAGCGTAGAAATCTCTGAAACGCCTGATATCGAATTCTACATTCCTGCTAACGTTTTACTTCTAACTACAGCAATGACGTATGCAAACGATCAAGACGGATTAATTCCGTTAATTGATTCTTTAATTCGCGCCAAAACGATAGGTCTCGGGATTAAGACAGGGCGATTTCTTGGTAAAATAAAACCCGAAGTTATTGAATACGCGGAGAAGGTTAATTTCCCATTATTTGAAATTCCCAATACCTACTCTCTTGGCTCGCTGATGCATCAATTGTTAAATAAAATCTGGGGCACACGTTATGAAGAAATTTCCTTCGCCTTAGATATTCAAAAAAGATTTTTTAACTTATTGATCCAAAATGCGACGAATCAAATTGTAATTAACAAATTAAGCCAGATCGTCAAAACACCGATTATTTTGCTGAACCCATTTAAAGAAATCATGGATTACTCCAAACATTTCAATCTTTCCAGCAATCCTGCTCAGCATTATGTGAACGAGATTGTGCAAAAAATTGAGCAAATCCCTAAAGAACGAGATTCCTTTATAATCAAAAATCCAAAAGGACACGAAATTCAGGTTTCACTTGTCCCAATTCGGGTTCATACCTATTTTCCACATTATTTGGTGATTGTGAATCCTGAACAAATTCCTTATCCAATCTCCAGCTTTGCCATTGATCAGGCCGCAATGGTGTTATCGTTCGTTCTCTTTAAAAATGAGAAAGTATCAGAGTCACAACAGTCGATCGAAACCGAATACTTTAAAGAACTAATCGACTATCATTCCAGTTCAAATTCGCCAGTACGTGCTTTTGAGCTAAATGTAAAATATGGCTACGTGTTGTCCAATTACTATCAGGTTGTTCACGTGTTTGACGAAGCAGCACTAGATGATACATTGCTTAATCTAAATCAAGAGGAACGCTTAGTCCTTGCATCACAATGGCTGCAAAAACATATATCCGAATACTTTAGTAACGGATTAGTCATTTTCTTTAGCGTTACCAAGGAAACCCTCATTTTAATCCAACAAGAGGTTGAAGATTTAGACGAAAAATTATTAGATATTCGCAATCAGCTACATGAAACCTTAGATATTCAATTGATCTTTAGTGTCGCAAACCCGTACACCGATTGGAAACGAATTAACCAATCTTATACGGAAGCTAAGTTAGTCTTTGACGAACGTAGAAGTAAGCATCAAGCTCAACCGATCATCCATTATAAAGATAAGGGTATGGTTCAATTGTTCCATCACCTTGAAAAAAATGATGTGCGCTTTTTCTGTGAAAACATTCTGAAAGATTTCGCTTATCCTAAAGAACCTGTGTTAATTGAGTTACGCAAAACATTGTCAGTGTATTTAGGTGCACAATGCGAAATTGCTAGCGCAGCCTCTGCTTTATTCGTGCATCGTAATACCGTAAAATACCGGATTCTTCGTTGCGAGGAAATACTTGGTCACTCCGTCAATTCACCAAGTCATTCCCTGAACTTACGTCTTGCACTTGCCCTTAGCGAGGAAAGCTATTAAATAAAAAGCATTGAAGATTGAATCGCGAATAAGCTGTTGATAGCTATTACGATTCAACATTCAATGCTTTTATTCAGTTTGCAAACGCCCCAAGTCCTTCATAACGATTGTAATGAATATCGTCAGACTCAAGATAGCGGATAATGGATTCAGGAATGTCCACACCCTCCTTGAGATGCTTGCTATAACGCTCTTGACTACCTTGACCTGGGTATTGAACACGACTGAACCCAGATGCTGGCTTAATCTCATTTAACTCCTGCATTGTCTGAGAAATATATTTTTTAAATAATTCAAGACCAACAAAACGCTCAGGATCGATAAGAATGTAAATCTGACCCAAATTACGTCCCTCATGCAAATTATGATACATGGAGCTAACTTCCTTACCAAATGGCAATCCAAGCAACACACCAGATAAAATATCGACCATCATCATTAAGCCGTAACCTTTTGGTCCAGCGATTGGAAGAAGCCCATTTACTTCATTTGGATCTGTTGTTGGCGCGCCATCCTTATCGACCGCCCACGTATCAGGGATAGATTTCCCTTTGGAGCGTGCATCAAGAATTTTACCCCATGCTTGGACCGTTGTAGCCATATCAAAAACCAATGGCTGATCACCATCACTTGGCGCACCAAAAGCAATCGGATTTGTTCCGTAATATCTTTCCGCACCACCAAATGGTACAACCATCGGATCGGATTGACACATAGCAATCCCAACTAAATTTTCTTTAGCTATTTTGCGCATGTAATAAGAAAGCGTTCCAGTATGACCTACTTTGGAAACACCAACGACAGCTACGCCACTTTCCTTCGCCATCTTAATGGCAGGCTCCAACGCTAAATTTGCAGCATAATGCCCTTGCGTATTATCGCCATGATAAATCGCAGAGCTTGGACCTGTCTGCTCAAAATTAAGCTCAGGCGTAACATTAATCCCGCCTTTATTAATTCGCTCAGCATAATATTCAACACGAACAGCACCATGGGAATGGACACCACACAAATCAGCATACACGAGATGATTTGCGGTTTCTTCCGCCTGTTCGTCTTTTAATCCTGCTTTAACCAGCTTGTTTTTAATTAGTTCATGCAGTTGTTCACCGCTAACTCTAACTACTTTTTCTTCTGTATTTGACATTTTTACAGCCCCTTTCTCAGTGTTTACACACCTGGGTTACGATTTGCGTCTTTGGAATACACATAAGCCAACTTCTCTTTGCGATCTGTTGAATATGCAGCTTGAGGTACATAAGAGGCCATAAAGATATAGTCGCCTTTTTCAACAGGATACCAATTGTTGTCAAGGTTGTACATGCCTTTACCAGAAAGGATATATGCACCATGCTCCTGATAGTGTGTTTCAACATAACCGTGACTTGCAGCAGGTGAGAATTCTAAGATGTGCATATTCATATCGAAACCTAAATCATCGGTAGGTAGCAAATTCCAGAACAAAACATCACTCATACCTTCATATTCAATTGGTGTAATGTCAGCACGATTACCTACAACTTTGTGTGCTTTGTGTCCTTCGATTGGATCGTATTTACGTTGGTACAAAAATGCTTCAGTCATTTCAGTTTGCCCATTTTCGAAATACATCTTTTCATTGACTGGGAAAAACGCATAACCGCCATCTGTTAATTCATGTTTCTCATTGCTATCGCTTACAATTAATTTTCCAGAAATAACATATACAAAGGTTTCGATCCCTTCGCCACCAAAGCCTAATGTGTTTTTGCCGCCTTCTTGAAATTCAGCGATAAAATCAGAGAAGCTTGCTCCGATACGAGGTGAACCTAAAATACTAATTCTTGTGTTTTCAAAGCCTGGTACAACATTATTCACTAAACCATCATGTGGCAAAATAGCGTAATTATTTTTTTTAATGACTGCACGCGATGTTAACAAGCCGTCTAAATAACCGACATTATTATTTTTATAACCCATGTCTAATCGTTCCCTTTCTAAATAGGATTACAGCCAAAATTACTGCTTTAATTAATTGTAAGCACTTAACTGATAAGCGCCTAGTTTCAAAAGCTACAATTCTTGAAGCAAAGTTGTTGATGATGAACAAAGCATGAACAAATTTTTAGAAAATCACCTCTTATAAAAATGCCCATTTTATTAAAAAATTAATATAAATATAATTAAAAGTTGACCCTTCTACAATTTACTAAACGTAAATGCAAAAGGGTCTTTTTTTGATTTTGTGTATTATATTAGTTTACAGCTCCGACAGGGCTCGCCTGTACAACCGTTGCTGAACCACCAGTAAAGATGGAATTAATGTTTTCAAGTGAAGTAATGATCGCTTTGCTTCCTGGGCGACCTTCTACAAATGAAATTGCTGCTTCAACTTTAGGTAACATACTACCTGGTGCAAATTGTTCTTCGTCAATCCATTTATTCAATTGATCAACAGTTACTTCTTCTAGCTTTTCTTGGTCTGGTTTATTGTAGTTAACATACACGTTATCTACACCTGTCAAAATAAACAAGTAATCCGCTTCTACCAAGTTTGCAAGTTTCGCAGATGCGAAGTCTTTATCGATTACAGCTTCAACACCCTCGTAACCGTTGGTAACTTTCTTCACAGGAATACCGCCGCCACCTGCAGAGATCGTAACATATCCACTTTCAATCAATGTTTTAATGATTGGATATTCAACAATAGTTTGTGGTTTAGGAGATGCTACAACTTTACGATATCCGCGACCTGCATCCTCCACATACGTTTCTCCGTTTTCTGCTGCTGCTTTTTCTGCTTCCTCTTGAGAGAAAAATGGACCAATTGGCTTCGTTGGGTTAGTGAAAGCTGGGTCGTTTTCATCTACAACGACTTGGGTTACAACAGTTGCCACTTGCTTGTTTAGACCAGCTTCAACCATTGCTTCGTTCATTGTATTTTGTAGCCAGTAGCCAATGCTACCTTGTGTCATGGCTACACAAGTATCTAGTGACATTGACGGATTTTTGTCGGATTCAGCTGCAGCTTGTTGCAACAATAGATTACCAACTTGCGGGCCGTTACCATGGCTAATAATAAGCTCATGTCCCTGTTTAATTAATTCAACCAATTGCTTACTTGTATGACGTAATGCTTTCATTTGTCCTTCTGTCGTTGGATCATCAGTTAAAATTGCGTTACCACCTAATGCGACTACAATTCTTTTTCCCATAATTGCCTCCATTTTATCTTGTTGTCTGTTGTTTTAAAAATGTAAGAACACCAACTAAACTATCGTTTCCAGAAGTTGCTCCATAAGCTTGAATCTTTTTTATTGCTTCAATAAGCTGTTGCTCATTTTCGGTTAAAATCGCTGTGCAAAGTTTAATCCACTGCACATTAACATATCCATCAAACAGCGCCTCATAATAAGCCAAACTAACATCTGTTGTTGAACGGTGCTGCAACTGCTGCTTCACGAGGTTTTTCAAGAAGCTTCCACTCCCCGTGATGGCTTCAAACAATATCATTCCTTGTAATAAATCATCGCCAGAAGGTGTTAAACCAACTCCTGCACCAATTAAAGAAGAGACTGTGCTTGTGGAAATTAAACTAACAAAATTATTGTACAGTGGTGTTAATTGCGATGAAGCAAAACCTGACTGCGTCCAAACATCCGCTTCTTCAAGATGATGTAATAAACCACTTTTGCTTATTTGTTCTTGTGTTACATGTGGTATTGATAAATCTATACTTTGAATCGACGGGAATATTGCGGTTGTGACGAGAGGACGAGTATAACAGGTAAAAGTTAAACTAAGCTTTTCTTCTGAACTAGAAAAAAACGGGCTTATTTTGACTGGATCACCAACTGTCAATGCGGACTGAATAAGATCAAGATCAGCGGTGTTGATTGCAAACCCAATCGCGGATAAGCTCTCTTCATTTTTTCCAACGAACAGTAAAGAATCATTATATTTCAGGTTGAATCCATTCGAAAAAATCGAATGGATTCGTGCCTGAATACTTCCTTGTTGTAAAATCAATTGTCGTACATATGAGCTTATATAAGCTTTTTCAAATGTTAGACTGTGATTGTTCATCGTTTACTTGAATTATTCTTCAACTTGAATGCCTAAAGATTTTGCATAGGCAATCAAAGCTTTTTCGAAGCATACTAGTGGTGCTCTCACTGTACCTGCACCGATTTGACCCACACCTGCTTCTTTGTGCGCAATACCTGTATTGATGATTGGCGTAATGCCGGTTTCCACGACTTTACGAATATCGATACCTAGTGTTGCACCCTTGAAGTTCCAGTTCGGAATCGCCCAAGTTGGGTTATTTGTAATGGAAATACGTTGCATTTCTTCGGAAATCTTTTGTGCATCGTCTAAACCACTAAGTCCAACAAAGCGCGTTACCCCTGGTGCTGCGATCATGGCCATACCACCGACACCTACAGTTTCGGTAATGGCACTGTCCCCGATATCTGGGTTAGCCAATTCTGCGGAATAACCAGTGAAGTACAAGCCATCTGGTGTATTTACAGGGCCTGTAAACCATTCGTCACCTAATGCACTAATACGTACACCAAAGTTTTCGCCGTTACGTGCCATGGTTGTAACCACGCAACCTTCTTTTACTTTACGTGCATAATCAACCATTGCTTTACCGGTTGCCATCATAATATTCAAGAAGAACTGATCGGTATTCGCCAAGAACTGAATCACGTCTGCTTTACTTTGTTGATCGATATCAAGTGTTGTAATCGCAGGTGTAATTTCTTTTAAGAATACTAGGGAAGCTGCAATGTTACGTTGGTGGAACTCATCACCCATACCAATCGCACGTGCGATCATTACGTTTAGGTTCAAGCCTTCTTCAAACGTTCTTAACGCTTGACCAAGCACTGGACCTAACACATCACGCATCCATTTCAAGCGGTTAATTACATTTTCGTTATTTGCACCAAAACGAAGTACTTCGCCGATGCCTTCGTTCATGATGCAATAGCCTGTTGTACCGTCTGTTTTGTTTTCGACGATAAACACAGGGAAGTTTGCCGTTGTGATTCCGCCCATCGGTCCAACTGCACCCACATGGTGACATGGGATGAAGGTCACTTCGCCATTTTCAAGCTGACGACGTGCATCCTCTTGATCTGCTGCCCAACCTTCGAACAACATCGCACCAATTACAGAACCTTGCATTGGGCCTGTCATGTTTTCGTATTTAATTGGAGGTCCTGCATGAAGTACAACTTTTTCACCTGTGTTCAGTTCAGGAATAACTTCCTTCGCTAGACGTGCATCCACCAAGAACGGTTGAGATTCTAAGTAACGTGCAACGATTTTATCGTTTGCTGCGTTAATTTCTTCTTCACGTTTCTCAAGTTCATTTAAGATCCGGATCAATTTTTGGTTACCGCCTGCTTTTGGACGCCAGTTGAACTGCAATGCTTTACCACCAAAGTTCGTGATCGATTCCGTGAAGCTTGAAATCCCGATGTTGATCACTCTTGGTACAGTATTCAATAGCTCAAGCACTTTTTCGCTTGGTGTTGGTACAGCGATTTTAGCATCCGTGTAGTCCACGCGACCTTTATCTGCCACTTGAAGCTCATGTCCCATCAATTTAAGTGCCAAACGAATCGCACGTGCATTACTGCTTTCCACGATTACGCCAGCATCCTTCAAGGTTTGAACTGCTTGTGCATAGTTTTGCGGGTCACTTTCTGTCCCTACAACACTACCGATGACATACAATTGACGACCTGTCGCTTTTGCTTCGTCGAGTGCCGCTTTAATACTTGGAGCTAACGCGCCAGCCATGTCCGCATGTGCACCATAACCAAGCACCACGTCTACCAAGATGATGCCAGTCGTTTCGTCTTTTAATACTTCTTTTAATTTATTCACTCTGACTTCAGGGTCGATCATCGGGTGTGGTTTACCTTGAGTGTAAACATCGTCACCTAGATCCATCACTTGGAAGCCTTGGGTATTTAAAATGTAGCCTTCTTCGCCTTTCACGTTCGCAAGACCAAGTGCATCCGAAATCAAGGTTGCCGCTTCGCTCGCTAATGTACCGCCTGAATACAAGCCTTTAACTGTTTTTCCTTCAGGAAGGGCTTGATCCACTACGAATTCGATTGGCTCGTTATAGTTCGCTTTTACTTCGTCGCCGTTCGCAAGATCTACAGCAATTTTCGCTGCTTCTTCAAGCGTATACGCAAGAGATACGTTACCAACATGCGCTTCTGGTTTTTCGCCTAAGAACAATGCCACCACTGGTTTAGACAAGGATTGCAACAATTGCATCACATTGTCACGCACTTTTTTAGCTGGTGGTTTAGAGATGACCAAGATCACATCCGTTGGCGCATGTTGCTCAAGCGCAACCACTGCATCAATCATCGTCCGTGCTTGTACATCTTCCTTCAGGTCACGTCCACCTGTACCGATCGCATGCACCACACCGCCGCCTAAACGGTCGATAATTGTAGTTGCTTCTTGAATCCCTGTACCAGATGCTGCCACGATTCCGATGTTACCTGGGTTGGTTACGTTCGTGAACGCAAGTGGAATGCTGGACAATACGCCTGTACCACAGTCAGGACCCATCAATAGCAAGCCTTTTTCATGCGCTTTTTGTTTCAAACGCACTTCATCTTCAAGGCTTACGTTGTCACTGAATGAAAATACGTGTAGACCTGAGTCTAACGCTTTTTCAATTTCACCCGCAGCATAAATTCCTGGGATGGAGAATAACGCCAAGTTGGCATCTGGCATAGCATCTAGTGCATCCTTCCAGTTATCTACGCTAGATACGCCACCTTCTTTTTTGTTTGAAGCTAAGTTGCTGAGGAAGTGCTTCACTTCTTCAATTACAGCATCAAGTACGTCTGCATTGTCGGATTCAACGACAATCGCCATATCGTTAGCGCCTGCGCCTTGAACTTCATCCGTGAATAGGCCCGCTGCTTTTAAAATGTCTTTGTTGGCATCCGTCGCCATCATGACCTGACCTTGCTTCACGCCATCTAATTTATTAATGGAATTTGTTAACAACATTAAGTTAATTGAATCTTGATAATTATTTTTTTGAACTACAGAATGTAACATTAAAAAAGCCTCCTTTGTAACATTTAGTATAAACGCTTTCATCAGGCCAAAAAAGGAGCATTTTATATAAAAACGCTAATACCTTTTGTGCACTTTGAACAACACACACCTTAACATACTCTACTGTATTTTTCCCAAACACCATTTTTCAATCCATTAATAGCTTTAAAACCATAAAAGAAAACAGGACTATGGATTCTATTAGCTAGATCTTCTAGTCCTGCATCTTTATAAAAATTTTGATTAAGCGCGCTTAGCTTTCGCGGAAGAAGTAGCTACACTAATCATAAATACTATTGTACCTACTAACAAGATAATCGCACCGATATAAAATCCCCATGTGCCTGAACCTGTTTTATCGATAATGTAACCTGTTAAAGCTGGTGCCACAACAGAAGAAGACATACCGAAGAAGTTAAATACGCCAAGTGTAGATGCAACGGATTTAGAGTCTGCTTGGTCTGTAATGTAAGAAATCAATACAGGGTCAACAGCTAATTTACCTAAGAAACCGTAAAGTAACAACACGCCTGCAAGCAAGCCAGCATTTGGTACAAACACAGAAACTGCGATCAAAATAAAGGATGCAATTTCAAGGCCGATAATGATTTTTGGCTTGTTGTGCTTCATTTTGTCAGACAAGTTAGCAAAGAACAATGCACCCGGTACAGCAGCAACAGCGATCATAGAAGTGATCAAACCGATCATTGAACCTTGAATACCACGCTCTGACTCAAGGAATTTAGGCAACCAAGTTACGATCAAATAATATGCGTAGCATGTTGAGAAATACAGCAAATAGGAAGCCAATAATTCTTTACGGAACAAACCTTTTTTAGGAGCATCTGTTGAAATTGTAGGATTAACGGTTTGCTCATTTTTAGCAACTTTTGCTGCTTGAACATTTGGATTATGTTTTGGCGCATTGATAATCATCACTGCGAACCAGATTACCAAGAAGATAACTAGTCCAGAAGAGATGAATACCATTGTTTGCCAAGGCAAATTCAATTGTTTAACGATAAAGGAAGAACCTGTCATCCCTAAAATCAAACCTAGTGCAGAACCGGAGTTTACAATCGCTGTTGCAATCCCCTTTTTCTCAGGTGGAACGTGTTCAGCTGTAAGTGAGAATGCTGCACCATAATAAGTACCACAACCTACACCCGCTAAAACGGAACCTAAATAAATCATCGTTAAGTTACTAGCAAAACCAATGGATAATATCCCCATTGCAAATATAATAAAACCTGGAATTAATACTTTTTTCTGTCCAAATTTATCTACGAGGATACCGGACGGAATCTGCAATGCTGTATAACCAAAGAAATAACAAGAAGCAATCAAGCCCATAGCCGCATTTGTATGCGTTCCAATCGTACCTTGAATTTCAGAATAGATCGGAGAAAGCATGGACCGATAAATCCAGATGATTGCCCAACCCATACAGAATGTAAAGACGATTCTTTTCCAGTAATTTGGAGGGTATATGCTTGTATTTTGACTTTGAGACATCTTTACCCAACTCTCTATTTTAATATGCCAAACGTTTTAGTGCTTCAGCTAATGCTTGTACACCTTGTTGAATATCAACCGCTTCTGTATGCTCAGCAGGGTTGTGACTAATTCCATCAATAGAAGGAACAAAAATCATACCTGTTGGAACACGTGGAGCAAAGATTTGTGAATCATGTCCTGCACCAGAATGCATTACTTGATAATTCAAGTCATTATCTTTACATACACTTTCGATTGTATCAATAATTTTAGCGTCCATCGGAACTGGTTTCTCGTTCATCCAGTTATCGATTTCAATCTCGATGCCCATTTTGTCTGCAATTTCTTTCATATCAGCTTCAATTTCTTTAGTGAAACGAGCTAATACATCAGCATCCGTATGACGGCAGTCCATGGAGAACAATGTTTCACCTGGAACGACGTTTACTGTATTTGGCTTCGGCTCAACTCTACCGAAAGTTAATACAAGTGGATTACCTTCTGCTTTTGCTTTGTCAATACTTTGTGTAATGATACGAGCCATACATTCTACTGTATCTTTACGGTATTCCATCAAGGTAGTACCTGCATGGTTAGCTTGCCCTTTTAGCACAATTGTATACCGTTTTTGACCAACGATCGCATTCACGACGCCTACTTTTTTACCGGTATTCTCTAGGAAGTTACCTTGCTCAATATGCAGTTCAAGGAATGCAGCGATTTTATTATGCTGTGGTTCACCTTGCATAAAGTCAAATCCAGCTTCACGCATAGCATCAACAAATTTTACACCTTGAGCATCTGCGATACCTTCAACGTCTTTACGATCTGCAATCCCGAAAATATTTTTCGAACCCCAGAAAACATACGGAAAACGGGAACCTTCTTCTTCAGCCATCGAAATAATTTGCAATGACTTTTTAGGTTTCCCTTCGGTTTCTAGTAGTCCCTTCACTGCCATGTAGCCTGCCATAATGCCAAGCTGTCCGTCCAAACGGCCACCTTTAACAACCGTATCGACGTGAGAACCTGTAGCAATAATCTCTTCAGGCTGTTCAGTACCCTCAATGGTTGCAAATAGGTTACCTACCGCATCAAACTCAACCTTCATACCAAGCTCTTCAAACTTTTCTTTTAAAGCTTTTTGTGCTTCAATCCAAGATTTGCTATAAAGCAATCGAGTTGTCCCAGGACCTTCGACATCTGATATGCCCGAAATCCAGTCCATCAAGTCATCGATTGTTTGCGGTTCAATTCGGATCACAAAGACCACCTCATTTTTCAAAGTTTATATTTTTTAAGCTACTACCAGTATAAATATAACCGCTTTCAATATCATTGTTCATTTAAACAAAAGGTTACAGCTCTTTTGTTTAAAATGCACATGTAATATGTTAAAATATACGCATTTTCGACAAAAAAATATCCAGTCAAATGGGAGTAAAATTCCCCATTCAACTGGATCAAACGGATTAACACTTAAAATGCGCAAAAATTTATTGAAAACTGCGTTAAATCAGTCCATTACTGGATTAATTTGCAAACGCTCCAAGCCCTTCATAACGGTTGTAATGAATATCGTCTGACTCAAAATAAGAAATAATTGATTCAGGAATATCGATACCATCTTTAAGATTTTTCACATATTGCTCTTGGCTGATTTGTCCAGGATATAGGACGCGATCAAAACCTTTAGCAGGCTTAATTTCATTCAGTTCTTTCATGGAACGTGAAATATACTGTTTGAATAGTTCTGCACCTACAAAACGCTCAGGATCAATAATAATAAAAATCTGTCCTAAGTTACGTCCCTCATGCAAATTGTGATACATAGAGCTAACTTCTTTTCCAAATGGCAATCCAAGTAAGACGCCGGATAAAATATCGACCATCATCATCAAACCATAGCCCTTTGGTCCCGCAATTGGAAGAAGACCATTTACTTTGTTCGGGTCTGTGGTCGGAGCACCGTCTTTATCCACTGCCCAAGTATCAGGAATCGATTTTCCTTTGGAACGTGCATCAAGGATTTTACCCCAAGCTTGTACAGTTGTCGCCATATCAATGATCAATGGATTTTCACCATTGCTCGGAGCGCCAAATGCAATCGGATTTGTTCCGTAATAAGTTTCTGCACCACCAAATGGCACAACCATCGGATCAGACTGACACATAGAAATTGCGATTAAATTTTGTTCAGCAATTTTTTTAACATAATAGGATAACATGCCAGTGTGGCCTACTCTGGATAAACCAACGACTGCAACGCCACTTTCCTTCGCCATCTTAATCGTAGGCTCCAATGCTAAATTTGCAGCATAGTGTCCTTGCGTATTATCCCCATGGAAAATCGCGGTACTTGGACCTGTTTGTTCAAACTCAAGCTTAGGCTCCAAGTTAATTCCGCCTTTGTTAATTCGCTCTGCATAATATTCAACACGAACAGCACCATGTGAATGAATACCACTTAGATCAGCGAAAACAAGGTGATTTGCTGTTTCTTGAGCTTGTTCTTCTTTTAAGCCTGCTCTCATCAGCTTTTTTTTGATTAATTCATGTAGTTGTTCACTGCTTACTCTAACCATTTTTTCTTCGGTAATTGGCATTTCTATTTATCCCCTTTCTCTGCGTTTACACGCCTGGGTTACGATTTGCGTCTTTGGAATAAACGTAAGCTAATTTTTCTTTACGATCTGTTGAGTACGCAGCTTGTGGTACATAAGATGCCATAAAGATATAGTCGCCTTTTTCAACAGGATACCAATTATTATCGAGGTTATACATTCCTTTACCTGAAAGGATATAAGCCCCATGCTCCTGATAATGTGTTTCAACATAACCGTGACTTGCAGCAGGTGAGAATTCTAAAATATGCATATTCATATCGAAACCTAAATCATCAGTAGGTAGCAAATTCCAGAACAATACATCACTCATACCTTCATATTCGATTGGTGTAATGTCAGCACGATTACCTACAACTTTGTGTGCTTTGTGTCCTTCGATTTCATCGTATTTACGCTGATACAAAAATGCTTCGGTCATTTCAGTTTGCCCATTTTCGAAATACATCTTTTCGTTGACTGGGAAAAACGCATAACCGCCATCTGTCAATTCATGTTTCTCATTGCTATCGCTTACAATTAACTTTCCTGAAATAACATATACAAAGGTTTCGATCCCTTCGCCACCAAAGCCTAATGTGTTTTTGCCGCCTTCTTGAAATTCAGCGATAAAATCAGAGAAGCTTGCTCCGATACGAGGTGAACCTAAAATACTAATTCTTGTGTTTTCAAAGCCTGGTACAACATTATTCACTAAACCATCGTGTGGCAAAATAGCGTAATTATCTTTTTTAACAACTGCACGTGAAGTTAACAAACCATCCAAATAGCCAACATTATTATTTTTATAACCCATGTCTAATCGTTCCCTTTCCGTTAATAAGACTACAGCTCAAAAAACACTGTTCTTAATTAATTGTAGCACTTATCTGATAGGCGACTAGTTTCAAAAGCTACAATTCTTCTTATTTTATTGTTTAATGTGAACAAACACAGTTAGATATCTCGCACAAAATTTTAAATATTTAAATGCTAACCAGATTGGTTAGTCTGCTAAAAAATGTACATTTCTAAATGTTGTCAATTTGGGCATAAAGTTAAATGCATGACGGGAATTATACAAAAAGTTATATTAAATAGAGGAGTTTCAGAGGCATAGTAATTTCGAAGTTTGTTGTTAAATATTTTTAGATTCCTGCCAGTTTTAAAAGCTTTTTTGAAGTATTTGCATTTCTAATTGTAACTTTACTATTCACTGAAGAACTTGCAATTTTCGACCATCTTGTTTTGGAAAAATTTTTCAAAGAAGCAGACCAAAAAATGACATTTCCATAGTGACTTACTCTTTCATACTCTAATTTTGGATTACCAACTGCCTCATATACTTCTTCTACACTAGTGGGGGAGATTACAAAAATAGCATTGTCATATATATCTTTATTATCAGTATCCCACCAATCTGGGGAATTATTTAAGGTATCTGATAATTTTTTTGCTGATACAACTGTAACAGATATATTCAATTTAAATGTATTCGCTATTGCGAATTCACTTATTTTTTTCAATTCACTTTCATTATTTATATCGCTAGAAAAAATAACATTTCCACTGTTAATATAAGTAATAACATTTAAAAACCCAACTTCCTCAAAAGCAACTTTCAAGGCTGGCATAGATATTTTGTTTTTACCTCCTACATTTATTCCCCGTAAAAGTGCAATATATCTTTCCAACATTTCCGCCTTCTCCCTCTTTATTTATATGAAAATTATATCACATATACATAAATACCAGGTTACATATTATCTAAAGTAAGGAGTAAAATAAGGTATATATATGGCACGATTTACCCTTGCCTCATTAATTTTAATATGATATCATGAAGTAAGCGTTAACATATATAACATCTCCTTTAAGGATTGTTACTCATTGGAATCATTCTCTTTGAGGCATTACCTGTATGTATTAGGTATGTCTTCAAGGAGATTTTTGCGTTTACAACTCTAATAAGGAGCTACAATTATGAAAGCGACCAAGAAAATAAACAACAATGTAGCTATCTGCGTAGATAACAACAATAAGGAATTGATCGCCTTTGGTAAAGGAATCGGATTTCCGCCAATGCCTTATGAGATTAAAGACCTTAGCGCCTTGACCATGACCTTTTACCGAATTGATAAACGATTTTATGATTTGATCGAAGACATCCCTGAGCAAGTGCTTGAGGTGACAGCACTAATTGTTGATGAAGCCCGTAAAACGCTGCTCTCTCCCCTCAACCCCAATTTGCTAATTGGTTTGTCGGATCATATTAACTTCGCAGTAATTCGCTTAAGGAAATACAAAAAGATGCAGATGTTATTTTCTTATGATGTAGAGCAACTATATCCAAAGGAAACGGCATTAGGGCGTTTTGCAGTCCAATTAATTAAGCGAAAGCTTGGCATGGTTCTTCCAGAGAGTGAGATTACAAATATTGCGATGCATCTTGTTAATGCAAAGGAAGAAAAAGAGCCTGAAACCGAAGGCCCTGACACTGAAATGGTCATTTCTGAGGTTGCTAAAATGATTGAGGGATATTTTCAGATTGAGGTAGATCGTAACAGCTTTAATTACAATCGATTCGCGATGCATATGAGATATTATCTGAAACGTATCAAAGAAGAAGCACAGTTTATGAATGATAATAGTGCAATTTTTGATGCAATGAAGGAAAGCAATCCAGAGGTATACGATTGCGCTCTTATCATTAGCGATTTTATCGATAAAACTTTGCAAGCAGAGACAACAAAGGACGAGTTCCTATATTTGATGATGCATATTTATCGTATCACTAAAAATAACAACATCTAACTCTATCACTAACTTTAACATTTAAAATCTAACATTTAACTTTAGCATGTAACATTAAACATCTAAATATTGTGGATTGTTACCCAACTATGGGGCATTACCCAAAACTAATATGAGTGTATACTCGTATGGTTTTGGGTTTTTTTATAAAATTTATGACTTCTAAGGGAGGAACTACAGATGGCAAAGCAGGAGCAAATCAGAAAAACAGCAGAACAAATACTCAACGCCGTTGGTGGTAAAAACAATGTTGGGCATGTCACCCATTGCATGACAAGACTTAGATTTAATTTGAAGGATGAAAGCATCCCTAATCAGGAAGAAATCAAGAAAATCCCTGGTGTAATTGGTGTGATGGATGCTGGAGGACAATATCAAATTATTATTGGACAAACGGTGGAACAGGTCTATAACAATATTGTACAGATTGGAGACTTTAAACAAGATTCACTCCATACTGAGTTAGGTCAAGGTCAGAAGAAGAAAAAAACAATAGGTTCAATTGGAAAAGGTATTCTTGATGGACTCGCAGGGTGTTTAACACCACTCATCCCATTACTTATGGCTGCGTCTATGTTCAAGCTTCTCGTTGCTGTGCTTGGACCTTCTATGCTTAATGTGATTAGTGAAGGTAGTGATGTTAGTATATTGCTAACCTTTGTAGGCGATGCTGGTTTCTATTTCTTCCCTATCATCGTAGGTTACACCGCAGCTAAAAAGTTTGGAGCTACACCTGTTATTGCAATGTTCCTAGGAGGCATCATGCTTCATCCTACATTTGTAGACATGGCGCTAGAAGGGAAAGCATTTACTGTGTTTGGGATTCCTGCACAGGTTCAGAACTATGGTAGCAGCATTTTGCCGATTATCGCCTCTGTATGGGTAATGTCCTATATCGAGAAATTTTTCAAAAAATATTTACCTACAACGATAAAAACGATATTTGCACCTGCTTTAACCATCTTTGTCATGCTGCCTATCTCGTTAGTTGTTCTAGGTCCTGCTGGGGCTTGGGTTGGGGCTTATATTTCCAAAGGGTTGTTAGGCATGTCAGACCTTGGATTTGGTTTTGTCGCTGTCGCAATCATCGCTGCATTATGGCAATTTTTAGTTATTAGTGGTATGCATCTAGTGATGATTTCTACCTTGATTCTCGTTATGTCTCAAAATGGACAGGAATCACTAATTCTTCCAGCTGCGATCGCATCAAGTATGGCTGTAGCAGGAATGTGTCTTGGTGTAGCACTTCGTATGAAAAACAAGGAAGAGCGTGCTTTAAGTTTCAGTTATCTAATTGCTGGTGCGATCGGTGGAGTAACAGAGCCAGGAATGTATGGTCTTGCTATCCGCTTTAAACGTCCATTCATCGGGTTAATGATTGGATCGTTTGTGGGTGGACTATATGCAGGTCTTACTAAAGTAACAGCTTATGCTCTAATTCCAGTTGCTAACGTTCTATGTGGATTAAGCTTTGTAGGGGGACCAACAGGGAATCTTATTAATGGGATCATCTCCATGGTCATTGCCTTTATCGTAGCGGCTATAGCAAGTTACTTCTTAGGGGTTAAGGAAGAAAACCCATCTACTAAAGAGGATGATAAAAAGGAAAACATCGTTAATGCGGAACCAACAGCATCTGAATCAAATAATCATATTGAAGCTGTGCAGTTAATGAATACGAATTTAAATAGTAAGATGAATGACACAGCACTGTATGCTCCTTTATATGGGAAGGTCATCCCACTAAAGGAAATTGGAGATGGAGTATTTTCAGAAGGTGAGTTAGGACAAGGCTGTGGCATGGAGCCATCTAAAGGAGAGTTATATTCCCCTTTTGACGGAGAAGTTATGGTTATTGCTAAAACAAATCACGCCATTGCATTAAAGAGTGATCATGGGACCGAAGTTTTAATTCATGTTGGATTGGATACGGTAAAATTAAAGGGACAAGGCTTCCAGCCATTAGTCAAAGTTGGGGACAAAGTGAAGACTGGACAGTTACTCATGAAATTTTCAATTTCAGATATCGAAGCGGCTGGTTACTCCCCAACTACGGCGATTATTATTACGAATACTGACAGCAGTGTTGGAAATCCGATACTTTACAATGGGGAAAAAACACCCTCAGATCCTATCATGCATTACTAATAGAGGAGGTACATTACTTTGCAAAAACTACTAATACGTGCGGATGATCTTGGTTATTCCGAAGGTGTAAACTATGGCATAGCGAAAAGTGTCATTGATGGACTTATCGGAAGCGTTGGAATTATGACCAATATGCCTGCCATCGAGCATGGGCTTAAATTGTTGGAGGGTATTGAGGTTTGTTTGGGACAGCATACAAATATTTGTATTGGCAAGCCTTTGACTGATCCATCTTTAATTCCAAGCATTACGAATGAAAATGGCGAATTCAAAGCGTCCAAGGAATATCGTGAGGCAAAAGACGATTTTGTGGTGCTAGAAGAAGTCATTTTAGAAATTGAAGCTCAATATGAACGTTTCATCGAGTTAACAGGTCACCAGCCAAGCTATTTTGAAGGTCATGCCATTGCGAGTGATAACTTTTTTAAGGGCTTGGAGCTCGTGGCTCAAAAGTATAATTTGAAATATTCACCGTACTCATTAGGGGGCTTTATCCCGATCAATGGGAAACAAGTTGAAATTAGCATGGATGCCATGAAACCAAACTACGACCCGTTTGAAGCATTAAAGAATTTTGTAGAACAAAGAAGCACCGTTAACACCAACGACAACTACCTGATGTTTATCTGTCACCCTGGTTATTTGGACGGATACATTTTGAAAAACTCTTCCCTTACTATACCAAGAGCATTAGAAGTAGATATGTTATGCGATCCAGCCACATTACAGTGGTTACAAGAAAAGGGCGTTGAACTCATCACGTATCATGATCTTTAAAAGTAACGTCACTTAAAACACAAGGAGCCCAATCCACCAGCAACATGGTAGATGGGCTCCTTTGTTAATTCTAAACTTAATTACTTGCAGTTACATGAATATTGTCAATATTCGGTCCTTCTGTGCCTGTAGTCACTACCTTAAATGAGTTCATACCTTCATTCATTGGAACTTGGATGGTTGTTTCCCCCCATGTTCCCCAGTGTCCTGTTGCTGTAAATGGTGCATTATTAATCACTTTAGTTCCATTTACATAAACATCTAAATATCTTGTTCCTGTTTCTAAAGCATAACGGAAGCGAACATTTTTCGTTCCTGCTACCGCACAATAAATGTTATCCCATTGAATAGAAGCATCTGTAACACCAATAAAATTGACAAAACTAATAGGGTTAGCTTCATCTGTTTGTTCTACAATAGCATTCACTAATGTAGTATCCTTCTCGGCTTCGTAAGTTGTACCCGTATTACCCGGATTTCCAGGGTTTCCTGGGTTTGTATTTCCAGCGCCTAAGTCCGCTACAAATGTTGTTACACTTTGTGCAGGCAATTGTGCTGTAAAGCCATTATTAGTTACATTAATATTAGCATTTGCAGCTAAGTTTCTATTGCGATCAGTTACCCATGAAGATACGGTTGATGCTGAACCATTTTGCAATGTAATATTTTCAGAGGTAGCCCAAGTATTTCTATTAATTGCAACAATAACAACTTTGTTATCGCCTTTGTATGCAGATACAAAAACGTTGTTTTCAGGTGTTTTCGTTGCATCTACACGTTTGTAGCCTGGGCGAACAAATTTAGAGAAGTGTGCCATATTGTAGCCACGTTTAGTAATTGTGCCGTTTTCAGCCATTGGGCCATATCCTCTACGAATATACCACCATACATAAGCTTCAAAATCTGCTTCTACCATTGCATGGTGCATATGATAGGAAATATCTAATGCTTCTGGCCAACGGTTACCTGAATCCATATCACTATTAGGATAATAAACTTCTGTCATCCAAAGACCTTTACCTTGTCCTTTTTGTTTAAATAAAGGATAAGCAAAATCTTTAAATTGAGTTCCATACGTATGTGCACCAAGGATATCCATATTTTTCAATGCTTGAGGATCATTTAAAATTGGATCAGAGAAATTTTTTCTATATTGGAATGATTCAGGTGCAATTACGCGGTTATTAATAGACCCTGCATTTTCCTTCATAAAACGAAGAATTTCGTTTGGCGTCCACCATGTCCACTCATGTGCATAGTCAGGTTCATTTTGAACTGAAATTGCGTACAGGTTAACCCCGTTATTTTTCATAAAAGTGTCAAACTCATTTAAATATTGTGCATATGCAGCATATTTATCATATTTAAGACGTTTGGCATTTTGGCCATTCATATTAAAGTTTTCGACCATATCACTTGGCGGATTCCAAGGAGATGCAAATACAATTGCACCTTTCGCAATTGCTGCTTTGGCTGTAGCAACTTCTTGCTGCCAATTGCTTTTATTCTCATGAATCGGAATTCTTAGTATTGAAAATCCAAGCTGATTAGGCCCATTGCCAAACGCAGTTTCACGTTGTGCAGCGGTTAGATCTCCAATCCAAACCGAGTGGTTCATCCCTCCAAACCCCTGAATTCTTTGTTTCTCTGCCGCTAAATTAACGGTAACGTTCCCTGCCGCTTCTGCCTTAGGCGACATTGGGATGGTGACTAGCGGTAATAACGTAGCCACTGCTAACATTGTAATAAATGACTTTTTTATGCGAGAAAACATTAAAAATTCAACTCCCTTTTCTATTAATTTATTAAACTCGTAATGATAATATAATATTTTCCATTAAATATAAATAATTCCATAGAACTAAATAGGAATTATATTAAAGTAAAATTTTAGAAATAAAAGATTACTGGATATAAAAATAATCAAAATCTACAAGCCCACCTGTGGTCTTCGTAGCATAGTTAAACAAAGCAAATCGATATCCCATAAAATGTGGCATCGTATAGGACATTTGCAGGGTGTTGCCAATTGAAGTCCAATTTGTGCCGTTCAAGCTATAAGCAAAATAGGCTTTATCGGTTTGATTGGTGAAATCACACATCACTCTCAAATAAATTCGGTTTTGAGTTAATGGTACACTAGCCACCTCATTCATTGTCCCAGAGCTAGCATTTACCATTACAATCGACTTGGCATTGCCTGATACCTTCACACCAACAAATCCATACTTCGCTTGAAAAGCAGCAAGCCCTGCATAGTCTCCATCCTTCATTCCAGATGTCTCCATTGCGATGATGCCCGTGCTTTTTGGACCAAACGTTCTTTGTGTCAAAGTATTACGCGCTTCAAGGATGTTTTTGCTGACTTTCCCATTTTTAATACGCATAAAACCATTTCGCTCTGATAATGACCAATTTTGAGGGTCAGGATTATGGTTCCATTGCCAAACCTTAGAAAGCGTTGCACTATTAAAATCATCGGAAGCGTACACCTTCTTGGCTGGATAACCATCAGCAGGCATATTCATCGTAAGCGGAACCTTACCGTTAACTCCAAACACTGGCCATTGATCAGACCAGCTAACAGGGACCAAATACGGAATCCGCCCTACTGCACCACTGTCTCTAAATAGTAAGCCATACCATGTGCCATTTGGCGTATCAACAATACCACCTTGAGCAATCCCTGAGTCACGTAAGGCAACACGCCCTGTATAATGACCTGTTAAGCTATCGGCACGATAAACGAGCTGGGTACGCCCTTGTCCCGAAGGCCAAGCGATAAGAAACACGTAATATTTTCCGTTTATTTTCTGAATGTGCGCACCCTCAGCCTTAACGATCATGCTAGAACCTGCAACTTGACTTGCATTTGGAATTAGCACTTGATTCATTCCACCAGACTTCAGACCTTTCGCATCTGCAGTCAATTCAACGATACTAATATTGTCATTACCATGAACAAGGAAGGCGCGTCCTTGATCAAACAATAACGAAGGGTCATGATAATAACCGCCAATACTGTATGATGTCCATGGACCATTTTCAATATTGTTAGTTTGGTAAATGTACGTTTTTCCCGTTGATAATGAAGCAAAGACGACATAATAAATATTGTTATGATAACGCAAGCTACTCGCCCAAGAACCACGACCATATTCATTTTGTCCGTTACCTAAGTTAAAAGAATTCGTATTGGCAAGGGTATCATACACATAGTTCACCGTTTCCCAGTTCACTAAATCGTATGATTTCATAACAGGTAAACCTGGGCTTAGATGCATCGTAGTACTCGTCATATAATAGGCATTGCCAACTCGGATGACATCGCTATCTGGAACATCTGCATAAATAACAGGGTTGTTAAACGTTGCTGCGGAGGCGTGACCTGTTGGTAACGATGCCAAAATTAGTGGAAAAAGCATGAATAATATCGCAATTTTTTTCAAAGTCCTCTTCCTTTCTTGACTTTTCCTTCCGTATGCAGCAACTCAACATATTAGTAATTCAACACTCCATCAAAGAGTAAGCGCATACATAAATACTATAATGAGTACTCCAGATAGTCGATATATGCATCCCAAGTGCCATTATCTGTAGTTACAACCAACTTCACCTCTTGTGCACCTGTAAGATGCTTTACATTAGTTAAGGTTTGCACTGTTGGCGTTGTACCTGTGAAATAAAACGAGCCTACATTTTGTCCACCAATGAGTAGATCCACACGCGCTGTATTATTGTTGTTGGATGCACCACGTAGTGAAAATTGATGGGTATCAAAGGCATAATATTGATCATAGGCAACGCTATCATCATTTCCGTATAAAGCAACACCATTAAAAGGATTGCTAATTACGCCAGCATAAGTTCCACTGATTCTCATATTTTCCGCTTCCACTCTCGTTACGTCTGGATTCGGATTCGGGTTTGGATTAGGATTTGGATTTCCACCAGCTTCGTTAGAAAACTGCCAAGAATCAAAGTTAAATAAGTTTCCGCCGCCACTACCAGTAAATACAAGGAATAAACGGTGGACGCCTTTAGCATTAGAAATGTTAGTTTCAACTTCTCTCCAGTTTTGTGCACCACCAGTAGAAGGAACATTTAGAGTACCAACAAGTGGACCCGTAGGGCTATCCAAACGGACTTCAATTTTTCCTCCAGCTGTTGTTGCAGCAACATTAGCCTTAAATTTCGTTGCACCTGCAGAACCAAAATCAACATTACTAATTCCAACCCAATCCCCATTGTTAATATTTGTTACATTTTGGTTGTTGAACGGGCCACCAGTAGCACGACTATTTTCTGTTGTAATCCCTGCTTGCCAAGCAAATGTCTCCGCTTCAACTCTTGTATAAGGATTGAAGTTCGCAAGCTGAGCTACCCCTTGCATGTTCCCTTGTACTTCTTGGATCGTTCCGTTAGCATTATGCGTTAATTTATTAATGTGAGGAGAACGGTACCCTTTGCCATCACCCAATTGATTTTTAGCTACAATTTGTGAATGGTATACAACATACCACTGATTATTGAAGTTAAATACAGCGTGATGGTTATTACCGCCTACTCCAAAGAAAGCCCAAGGATTTTTAAGGAAATGACCTTCGTATCTAAATGGTCCCATCGGACTATCACTCACCATATATCCGATCTCACCAGCAGGATATTGAGGTGGGTGTGTGCCAGAGAAGTTAAAGCAGTAGGAGTAATAATATTTGCCGTTATACTTATGAATCCCTGAATCCTCAAACAGATATGGTGCATCAATCGTCACACCACTGCTTGCAAGGCTGATCATATCATTGCCTAATTTAATGACGCGTGCTGTTTTTGGATTTGCGATCGATGCTGGGTCTCTATCATTGGGTATACCACCACCCACATACAAATAACCTGTACCATCATCATCCACTAGCACTGCTGGATCAAACAACCAATGAACCCCTGACATTCCAGGCGTGCTGTGTGTAATAAGTGCGCGACCTAAAGGATCAGACCAAGGTCCAATCGGAGAATCGGCAGTTAAAACACCAATACCTCCACCGCTATTCGCAAAATACAAGAAAAACTTATCTTTACCATTTATGGTCTTCTTAGCTGCGGCAGGTGCCCATGAAAATGAAGCCCATTTTGCAATCCCTTGGCCGTTATTTAAATTGTTTGCTCCTGCGACTGGAATATCTCCATGATCCGTCCAATTCACCATATCTGCGGATGAAATGACACGTACCTTAACCAGCTTGCTAAAGTCATTATCCTTGATTGATCCATTGTTGTTATAAACAATATCATCACCAGACATGTACACATAAACTCTACCGTTATGCACCAAAGCATAAGGGTCCGCCCCAAACTTATGATCCATGAGCGGATTTGCATTACCAGGAGTTTTCGCAATAGGTTGATTAGCTGCATGTCCTATTCCCATAGGTAAGCCTGAAAATATGAGTACAAATGCTAATAAAGTTATCAATCGTTTACGAATCACACAAATCTCCTCCAATTTGGAATTTAACTACATTTCCAATTGCATAACGGTACAATTCATGATGGTAAGTGCTATTTTTTAAAATCTGTCTAGCTTAAAAGAAAGCGGTTACAAACTAATCATGCAAAGATTATTAATCTTATACGGACGTCCCCCTTCCAATAGTACTTCAAATAAAATCTATGGTTGAAGACAAGCCTGACCCTCACTTAAAAATTTAAATATTCAAGCTTGTTCATAAACCCTAACTAATTAGTAAACGTTTTCATAAATCAATATTTTTGTATGGTTAAAAAATTTTAACCTTATCACCTAATATAGTAACATATTTCCAAATTAATACAATCTATTTTTTTACATTTTATAAATTTTGTAGATTAATCGTATAATTTAGTACTAGACAAATAAAAAAGACCCCCGAAAATAGAATTTTCGACAGTCTCACTCTACTAAACAAATTATAAATAGTTTAGTCCTCAGACAAACCAATTAGTTCACTTATCGTAACAAAACGATAACCTTCAGCATGAAGTGCCTCCACCAAAATAGATACAGCCTCCACCGTGTTGGTGCGATCACCATATCCATCATGGAAAATAAATACACTACCGGCTTCAGTCACTTCCTTTGTTTGAGTCACCATGAAGTCAACACTTGGCTGTGGCTGTTCCCAATCTCTAGCCCCAGTGTTACAGGCGCTAACCATCGCATATCCAGCGTTTGTAGCTAGCTCAGCGATACTTGTATTGATTTGAAAAAAGGGAGGTCGGAAGCTAGACGGTGATTTCCCCGTTAATTTGCGGATACGATCATCCATCCGCTGTAGCTCTATAGTCGCTTCCTCCAGAGATAGTGTAGTTAAATCAGGATGGGAATACGTATGATTGCCAATTTCATGACCTGCCTCATACACCTCTCTAGCAATTTCTTCGTTTGCATCCATTTGCTCACCAACCATAAAAAATGTCGCCTTGCCATTCACTTTACTGAAAATATTTAAAATTTGTCTAGTAAACTGTGCATCTGGACCATCATCAAACGTAAATGCTACCACCTTATGCTTTGTAGGAATCTTCTCTATTAATTTTACCAATGTCGTTGTTCCTTTCTATATTCCTATTTCTTAAAAATTAATTGAACGAAATGATACAAATCATTTTTCCACACAGGCCAATCGTGTCCGCCCTGCTCTTCATACCAAATATGCGGAACATCATGAGCCGCCAAATATTCGTGAGTTCGATCACTAACATGCTTTAACTCATCATCCAATCCGCAAGACAACCACAGTAAATCAAGCTTTGTTGCTACTTCATGAGGCTTAGGTACAAGCTGCTCAGGTGGCAATGTATTAGGTGCAGATGAAAAAGCGCCAAGCCATGCAAATTGGTCAACGTGGTGAAGTCCAATATTTAAGGTTTGCCCACCGCCCATAGACAAGCCTGCTAAAGCACGATGTTTACGATCAGCAAGAACAGAATAATTAGCCTCTATATGTGGAATTAAATACTCTAGTAAATCACGTTCAAACCGACGAAAGCCTTCAATCTTATCTGGTGCAAAATGGTCCTCTTCTGCACGATCATTTTGCGCGGCACGTCCATTTGGTAACACAACAATCATAGGCTCGATAGCTTGCTTGGTATATAATTGATCCAAAATATGCTGTGGTGTGCCGTATTTATACCATTCCTCTTCATCCCCGCCAACTCCGTGCAGTAAGTAAAGCACATTATATTTTGTCTCACTATTGTAGTGTGGGGGTAAATAAATTTTAGCTGCGCGTTCCTTGTTTACTACGCCTGAAAAATACGTAAAGTCCACAACCTGCCCCTGCTCCAAATTACTTTGTGGCTTATCAAACCCCGCTGGGGCTGGATGTAGATGTGGATTATAGCTCATATTCAATTCGATACATCCTCCTTTTTTCTTAAAATGCCTCATACTTTAACGTTGTTTTGGCTTGCAACAATTACCTCTATGAATGCGATTACATAAAAAACTATATTTAGTTTACCACCATTTTCCTGAATTTGTTCAGGTTAAAAAAATAAAAGTAGGCTACCCCTAAATAGAGTAGCCCACCACATTTATCCTTTAATTGCGCCTGCAATCATACTATTTTGAACCTGCTTATTTAATAGTAAGTAAATGCCTACCGTTGGAATCGTGGTAATCATAAGTCCTGCCCCAATGATCCCCCATTGTGTAATATAAGTACCAACCATTGACATCATCCCTACTGTTAACGTCTGGAATTTAATGTCATTAATAAAAGTGACGGCAAACATAAGCTCATTCCAGCACGATAAGAAGGTGAAGATAGCTACTGTGGCGATCGCCGACTTAACGAGTGGCAGCACGATGAGCAGAAATGTTTTATACACCCCACAGCCATCAATTACAGCGGCTTCTTCTAGTTCGCGTGGTATCCCTTTAAAAAAGCTTCCTATAATAAAAACGCCCATCGGAATTCCAAATGCAACGTAAGGAATAATTAACGCCCAATAACTATTTAATAGGCTTAAATTTTTTAATACCATAAATAGTGGCAACAAAGCAGCATGGATTGGGACCATCATCCCAAGTAAAATCATCGTCATCGTGGCATTACTTAGCTTCCACTTCATTCGGGTAATGGCATAGCCCGTCATCGATGACAAAATTAAGACGAGTACAATCGAAACGGTGGTGACAAACACACTATTTAAAAAGTAACTGAACACATGCCCTTCCGACAACGCTCTACTATAATTGCTCCACAAAAATTGCTTAGGGAAACCTAACACACCACCGCCAAAAATTTCGCTATTGTCTTTGAGTGAGAAAAAAGCAAGCCAGATAAGCGGATAAACCTGAATAATGGCAACGATGATTAGAAAAATTTGTAGCAAAATACCGCCCACTGAGATCGATCGTTTTGGCAACACGCCTGTGGCTGAGTCTACTTTTGCATTTGTACTTACACTTGTATTTTTATTAGCAGTAGGATTAGTTTGTGTCTGTGTTTCTATATCTGGATTTGTACGCATGTCCCTCCCCCTATTCCGTCTTGAAAAATTTATTGATGAGGATTGTAAATACCAAACACTCTAAAATAATAAATACAGAGATGGCACTACCGTAGCCATATTTGTACGTATCAAAAATCGTCATATACATGAGGGTACTTGGCACCTCAGTCGTATAGAAAGGCCCGCCTGCGGTTAATACGTAAATCAAATCAAACACTTTAAAGGCACCTATTACAGAGAAAATGAGACATACTTTTAAAATAGGGCGCATCAGTGGGATCGTAATGGAAAAGGCGGTGCGAATACGTGAGGCGCCATCCATTTTTGCAGCTTCAAAAATATCTTTAGAGATCGACTTTGCCCCTGCATACATGAGCAGCATATGATAGCCGACATATTGCCATAGTGTAGGAATAAACGAAGCTGCAAGTGCGGTTTTCTTTTGCCCTAACCAATCCTGTGCCCAACTGGATAATCCGATATTTTCTAATAACGTGTTTAATAGACCATAATCTGCATTGTAAATTTTGCTCCATAGTTGCGCGATAACGACTGTCGAGATCAAAACAGGGATAAAGTAGACGGTCCGATAAAAGCCTTCCCCTTTAACCTGAGAGGCTAAAATTAATGCAAGCAACAAGGAGATCGGTAATTGAATAAAAATCGAAGCAGCTGCAAATAAAAGTGAATTTTTAATTGAGTTAATTACTCGCGGGTCCTTCATCATTGCTACGTAATTGTCTAACCCAATAAACGTGCCTTTGCCAACGCCATTCCAATCCAACAAGCTGTAATAACTAGATACAAAAATAGGAATAAGTACGATGGCAGAAAAAATGATGATCGTAGGCAATACAAAGATCGCTATCGTTGTTTTTTTTGAAAATACAGTATTCATGATTGTCCTCCTTTTCAAGAGAAAGCCAGGGACTTCTCCCTGACTTTACCCTTGCCCTAGCACGTTCTTTCCATAGAACTTACAGCGTATAGAGCTTGGCTTTTAGATTTTAGAGCTTCGAAATTACTGCTTAGGTTTTGGAGCTTACAGCTTCAGCTCCGTTGGCTTCGATTGTGCCATTTGCTCACAAAATTGCTCAGGCGTAATATCACCAGCTAATAGTTGTGCAATTAAGTTTTTATGTGCTTCGGCGGATTCGGCTGGAAGAATATTGTCCCACCACCCGATAAAGGAGGTTGCCGTTTTCATAATTTCTGCACTTGATAAATCAAGAGAAGATAAGCTTGATGTGTCTAATCCATCTGTTTTCCAACTCGGAAGACCTGCACCTGCTAAAAAGCCTTGTGTCCCTAACTGTTCGCTTAGATATTTCAAAAATTCAACAGCTTCTTTTGGATGTTTTGTTTTACTACTAATAAAAAATCCGTCTACCGCGCCACCAAATATTTCTGTGGCTGTTCCTTTACCATCTTCAAAAACAGGGAAAGGAATAACCTTTACATTCCCTTTGGACGCAGAGGCAGGGTCTTCAATCCCCGCATTAACCCAGTTTGCTTGGAACATCATGGCACCATTGCCTGCATTAAATGCACCTAACATTTCATCATAGCTCATACTAAACATACTCGTGTTAAATGCACCTGCCTTCGCAAGCTCCTGCATTTTTGTTGCCGCCGCCACGAAATCAGGTGAATTCCATTTTGACGGATCTTTGAACGCTTCGATTACTGCGGCATTTCCAGCTTGGCGCATCGCAATAATGTCATACCAATACATACCAGGCCAACGATCCTTTTCTCCTAGCAATGCAGGTGTAATTCCGGCTGCCTTGAGTTTTTCTACTGCATCTAGCAACTCTGAATAAGTTGTAGGTATTTTGGCGCCTGCCTTTTCAAATAACGCTGTATTTACATATAAATTTGCGATATGCGTGTACACAGGTAATGTATATATTTTTCCGTCTGTTTCTATCGCCTCTGCCATACCCGCACCCATTTTGCTCTTAATGTTATCATCTAGATAGCTTGTAATCTCCAATACATTTTGTGATTCGATATACGGCTGCATAAAGCTACCGCCACCCATACCATAAAATAAATCAGGGGCTTCACCTGCGGCAATTGAGGTTTTGATTTTTGTTTTATATTGCTCTCCCGTTGTTCCTACGCGTTCCACTTGAATATCAGGGTGGTCTTTATTCCATTGAGCAACGATCTCAGGCAATAATTTGGCTGAAGGATCTGTATTACCAACGGATTGATCCCACAGAGTCAAGCTTACCTTACCGCCACTATCCCCTTTTTTATCGTTGGAGGAGTTGGATGAGCATGCTGCTAGACTACCTACTAAACCCACCGCTAAAACTACAGTTAACGTCTTTCTTAATAGCGCTTTCATTTCTATATAACCTCCCTATTAAGTTTGCTAGCTCTAATGCCTATTGTAGGGAAGAGGGAACATCATCTCCATGCAAAATACGAACATCAACTTTTAAAATTCAAACATCTCAATGCGATGATCAACTTACTTTTACTTACATTCTCTTATAGTCATCGTTTTATTTAAAATTGCGCACACTGCGATACTCATTCATCGATCTGCCAATGCTTTTCTTGAACAAAACGCTAAAATAGTGTGGGTCTGGAATACCTACCTGTTCCCCAATCTCATATCCCCTTAAATCAGTTTGCTTTAGCAATAATTCCGCTTTTTTCATACGAATTTGCGTTAAATATTCTACAAAGGTCTGTCCTGTTTCCTTTTTCATCAGTCGTCCCAAATGACCTGGTGAAACATAAAAGTGTGCCGCAGTACTCGCCAAGCCTAAACTAGCATCACTCAAATGTGCCTCTAAATAGGTCTTCACCTGATGGATCAAATTATTTTCCTGTGGCTGAATTTTTTCAAAAATCGCATCCGCGACCTCTTTCACATACGCTTGCAAGGCTGGGAGCAGTTCTGCTAACTGATTAGCACTTAGAATCGATCCAATCATTTGCCTATCAAATGCAACCTCACTTATAAGCTGCTGTTCATTCGCTGCACGTTGGCATTCCATAATGATATCAATCGCTACCATTCGGAATTGAGCTACACTTATTATGGCGCTATCAAAAATAGAATGTAGCTGCTTTGTTGCTTGCTGCGAATCCCCCATTGAGATATGAAATTGGAGCTGCTCTAGTACTTTAGGGTCTGACTGATAGGAAGTGTCCATCACTTCCTGCAACTGCTTCAATTTGTGTTGATCTAGACGCTCTTTCTCTATTTTTTGACGTAATTTAGAAGTAACTTGAAGCAACTCATCAGGGCGAATCGGCTTTAAAATAAATTCAAACACCCCAATTTTAATGCTTCTTCTTGCATACTCAAACTCATCATGCCCTGTAACAACAACGATTTTAATATGAGGATATCTGGCAAGTACTTGTTCACTAAATTCGATACCATCCACCTTCGGCATATAAATATCAGTAAAAATAATGTCAGGTTGCAGCTGCTCCACAACTCCCATCGCTTCCTCAGCATTAGCTGCCTCACCAACAATTTCCATTCCTTGAGCTTCCCAATCAATCCTCATCCGTAGCAGGTTACGAATTAAATGCTCATCATCGACAATTAAAACTTTTAATTTCCCCATCAATTTTCCCATGACATATCTACTCCATTCGGAATCACTATCGTAATGGTTGTGCCTTGGTTATGTTCACTATCTATTAAAAACAGACCCTCATCCTTATAAAAAATACGTAAACGCTCCATCGTTCCCCATAAGCCAAAGCTTTGAATTTGTCCTTTTCGTTCTGTTTTTAAAATTTGTGTAATTTCAGGCTTTGACATGCCGATTCCATCATCACTAATACATAACTGTACACCTTCTTGCAACCCACTCTGCTTTCTATCTAAGGGCATCACTGTAATTCTAATCTTCCCTTTTCCCCCTTTAGGCCGAATTCCATGATAAATACTATTTTCAACTAAAGGCTGTAGGACAAGCTTAGGAATCAGTGCAGAGCTACAACGCGCATCAATATCAAATTCCACCTCGAACACATCTCGATAGCGCACCTGTTGAATTATTAAATAATTTCGTACCATTTCTATTTCTTCGCCGATTGTAATGACCTCGCGTCCTTTACTCACACTCAGGCGATAATAGCTCCCAAGTGCGTCAAGCAGCTCAACGACTTGATCATTTAAACCTGACAACGCTAATGAGGTAATCGAATCTAACGTGTTGTACAAAAAGTGTGGCTTAATTTGCGCCTGTAGTGCACCTAACTCTGCCCTGCGAATCGTATTTTGTTCCTCGATCATTTCGGCAACCATCTGTTCAATTTGCTGAATCATATCGTTATAGCCGATAAAAAGCTGTTCGAACTCGTAGCTACTTAACTCGACATTTACTTTTCTCAAATTACCGCTTGGTGCTTTATTCATCGCTCTCAATAGCTTATGAATCGGTTTAATAATGCTGTTGGAAATAATAAAGGAGCTTACAAAAAATACGGTTCCATTTACGATTAATAAAAGAAACATGACTAGCACAAGCATTTTATTTCTCGTATCTACAAAATCATAAGGATTTAAGCTAATAAACTTCCAATGATCACTCTCATCGATTAAAAAAGAGGCTGTGTATTGCTGTGTCTCCGTATTTAGCGAAAAAAAGCCAGAGTCACTTTGCTGGAGTTCTGCTTCTAAACGTGGTTTGTTTTCTGCAAGCACATCCTCAATCGGAGTGTGAATTTGCTTTTCATTTGAAGCATTCGCCACAATAAGCTCATTATTTTCATCTAGAATTGCCACCTGAAAAGAATCTTCGCCAAGTAAATTGGCATAAGCTTGGGCAAACGACTCTACTTTAATGTTTATGACAAGTACCCCTAATTGTGAAGTGTTATCTAAATCGCGAATTAAGCGAATAAAGGATACAAACTTATGATTGTCATCTCTCCCATTTAATTGCAAAAAATATTTTCCTTCATTCGCAATCGCACGCTTGTACCATGATGTCTCCTCTACATCCGCATCCACAAAGGTCGGTAATTGCTGTGTCCCTACAGAGAGGCGATGTCCACCATTATCAAACACATACACGGAGTCGATAATTGGAACCGCTTGCATTAGATTATAAATATAAGAGCTAACCTGACCTTGTGCCTGCAAATTACTATAAATGTCACCTTGCCTTAACAAGCCTTGTAAATTGGGATCAGAAAAAATCATTTTAGAATAATTGTTCACATTTTCAATCATTAGATTGATATTGGTCTGAATCGAGGTAATGGTCTGCAATGACGTCTCATTAATTTTCCTTTGGGCTGAATTTGTAGAGACCTTGTCTAACACAATATAGCTAACAACAACGGTAAATAAAATAATTAGAAAATAGGCAAATGGGATTTTAAATGACAGCTTTTTGAATTTACTTCCCATCCATAATTTAGCTCCTTTTAAGCTACGTACACTTTGCTTTTCATACGTTATCACCTAATCTTCTCACCCTCACTTGTTCCCTTTTATTTGCGTTACCTTCTATTTCCTGTTGTTTACGTTTATACATCCTTTATTTCATTTTAACAAGCTATGGTGATAGAAATTTTGGCACTAAATGAAAATTAGTGGTTGTCAACATACGAAAGAGGAGCTACGGTCCAGAGAGTGGCTTCAACCGCTGTTAAGATCCCATTTCTTTTTAACAGGTATCAGATTAGTTAGAAATGTGACCTTAAAGGCGGCCGCGTTCGCTTCTCCACCATCTCTCTGTCCCTTCGCTGACCTGGGGTGATTGACAACCACTAATTTAAAATAAAGAGCCAAAATTTTAGATGAAATTTTTTAGAGAAAGGGGTTGAAGTTGACGCGATGATAGCTGATACAATAAAGTTATAAATTTCACTTACTAAATCAGGAGGTGTATAAATGGCTGAGCTACTGCCCATTAATCAGGTATCAACCCTCACATCAGTTACGAGCCGAACTTTACGCCATTGGGAAAGTGCTGGACTATTTAAGGCGACACGCGATCCCCAATCTGGCTGGAGGTTATATGACAGCAATGCACGACAATGCATCCGAATTACAGACTTATTAAGACGACTAGATGTTCCTATTAAAGATATTAAGGAGGTGATCACAAACAAAACAACCGATGCCTTAAAGGAAGTTTTAGGCAAGCAGCTAGGTAAATTAGACACCATAGACGCAGATTTACAGATTCGCAAGCAATCTATCGCAGCAATAATAGAAATGTTAGATCAGGAACCCATTTTAACGCTAGACTCGATTGAAAACATTTTGCTCCCGAGTGCATTAGAACGAAAAAAGCATACGATGACTAAAATTCAAGGAGGATTAGAAATGGAAAATATGAAATCTAAATATGGCGAGGTACAATTCGTTAACCTGCCACCGATGAGAACTGCTGCTTATTCTTATGTAGGGGTTGAACCAGAAGATAAGGCGTCTGCACCCGTCCTTGCATGGATTAAGGAGAAGAGCTTAGAAGGGACGATGCGTTTGTTTGGCTTCAATACAGAGCCGTACCCAACAGAAAATAGTCCTGAATATGGCTTCGGATATTGTGCATCGATTCCAGAAGGCATTGAAATTCCAGCTCCGTTATATGAAATGAGATTACCTGGTGGGACTTATGTCGTCATTAGCGAATATGAAGGAGATCCTAGCTACGGCTGGAAAAAGGCACAGGTAATATTACAGGATGAAAAATTTGAATGGGAATATGATAACAGCAGACACCCTGGTTTAGAGGAGCATATCGCGCGTGGGGATGGTAAAGATACCTATTATATTCCAATATTAATTCCGGTTAAAAAAAGAAACTCCTAAATGGAGTTTAAACAAAAAATAAAATATATGTTTCAGCTGAATTAAAATTATAAAGGAAAAGAGCATGAAGATCAATCGACGCCTTTCACAGACTTCTCTTCCTGCTCTTTACTAATCTTATTTTAAACTTTTTTATTGCAAAACTACGACATCACCTGGCTTCAATCCACTAATAATCTCAGTTTTATCCCCTGACTCGATTCCCGTCTTAACTACACGTTGCTCTGACTGGCCATTTCCTTTATCAAGGAGAACATATGGCTCTTCTTGATCGCGCATAACTGCAAGACTAGAGACGACAATGACATCCTCCTTACGCAACGTCTCTATGTTTCCTTCTAGGCTAACTCCTCCAAATAGCTTAGGATCAGGCTTCAGATCAATCACGATATCAAATTGGGAGGCTTGCTTCAAATCTACATCTGAAGACTTACGTGCAAACTTAGAAATTTTGCTTACCCTGCCTGTAAACATAAGCTCCTTTTGTGCGGACATTTGAACCTGCGCAGGCATACCTACCTTCAGCTTAAACATTTCTTCTTCACCAACGATAGCAAGAAATTGTATTTTGGATGTATTGGTAACACTTCCGATCAGTTGCCCTTCATTTACCATACGTGTTTTATTGTCAATGTCAGTCAATTGAAACACACCTGCACTAGGGGCACGCATTACCGCTTTATTGAGCGTCTCTCTTTTTCGTTGTAGCTCCTCTTGCTTCAGCAAAATCGCTTGTTGGTTAAGTTCATTCGTAAGACGTTTCCCCTCACGATCGGCAAATGCCTTTTTACGCTCCTCCTCACTGCTGCCCAGTGCCTCACTATCACTATTTTGATTCAAGCTCACCTTAGTTAACTCATAATCTATTTTTGATTTCTTAATTTCACTTTCTAATTGCTTTAATTCGCTTTGCAGTGTCGTTGTGTCCAGCGTAAATAATACATCCCCTTTGTTCACCTGCTGACCGTTTTTCACATGCCATTTCTTAATGTTGCCTGAATAGGGCGCAACAATATCACTTAATTCCGTATATACCGATTTGCCTTTAACCTGTACAGTTTGTGTCAACGTTTCCTTCGTCACCTCAAACGTAATCGGTGCGTCAGCCTCTACCAGTGGCTCGGACGCAGGTTTTAGCTTCCCATACCCCCAATAGCCCACACCCGCAATCAGAACACCAGCGATCACAATTTTAATCCACTTTTTCATTGCTGTAGTTTCCCTTTCCGATAAAAAATTAATTTGATTTGATTACACTTAAAGCATTCGTACGCGAGGCGCTAATCGCGGGGTAGATCCCTGAAACGATCCCTACCAATACAGCAAACACAATGCCTAATGGAAGTACTGAAAACTGGATAATGACAGTCATTGGACCATTTTGCTGATCCGCCATTTGACTTGATAGGAGCGCATTTACACCCCCAATGGAGGCAAACGCAATTACTACGCCAACTACACCCCCAAATAGTCCTAACAACGCGGCTTCCGTAATAAACATATTGCGGATTTGCCATAAATTTGCACCCAGCACCTTCATCACACCAATCTGCTTACGTCGCTGATGCGTTGACATAATCATTGCCACAATAATCGAGAGGGAAGCAAGCAGCATGATAAAGCCCCCGATTCCAAATGCAGCCTTTTGATACATTGCTAGTTGACCTTTCATCGCTTCCTCTTGGAACAAATTCGTTTGTGTATTTAAGGTTAACTTTTTAATTTGTGCCTCTACCTGTGCAACATAACGCTTATCCGACACCTTTATCATTGCTGAATTATAGCGATTTGCAGCTTTACTATCTTGTTGCAGGCCTAATTCATATTGAAGTGTAAGTGCAGTTTCGATCGGTACATATATTTTTTTATCATATTGTGCATTTTCATCACTCATCGTCGAGGGTTTAGCTAACTCACCCGTTACACGCAAAGAGCCACTTAGCTTCCCTTTGCCTGGATTGGAGAAATCCTCATTACGAAACTGAATTCGTTGTGATAACAGGTTATCTTGCTGTGAGTTCATTTCAGTAAACTTCTGCAAGATTTCATTGTTATATGGATCACTATTTAATTGCTCCATCATTTTCATAACTTCCTTCTGATTAATCAATCCAAATCTCGATCCATAGTTGGCTACGGCTGTTCTACCATTACCAGAGCCACTTCCTTGCGTATATTTATTTCCGAACCCATGTAACGTTTCCAGCTCTGTTCCGATCACCTCAACATAACCGCTACGCCCATCTGCCAATACCATTTCCAATTGATCAAGCCTAAGCTGGGGAGAAACTGCGGCTACATGTGGAAGTCTACGAATGATTTTAATTTTTTCGGCTGTTAAAGCGCCGCGATCAAACTTCGAGCTCTGACTTTTACTGCCTGAACGTATCCCTTCATTTGGCGAGACCGTAATTTCATCCATTTTATAATTATCATTTAACGTTTTTTCACTATAGGTTTGTACAGATTGTCCGACACTTAGGGCAATGATCATGGCTGCTGAACCAATCGATAACCCAAGTAAACACAACAAGGTCACTATTTTTCTACGAATAATTTGACCCCAAGCCATACGTAATACATCCCAAATTCTCACGATCATTCTCCTTCGCTACGCGCTTACTCCGAGGTCTCCTCCTCAAATAATCGTCCTTGCTGTAATCTAATTATTTTTTGCATCTGCGCTGCCACCTCAGACTCATGTGTAACAATGACAAAGGTGGTGCCCATTTTTGCATTTAATTGCTGTAGGATTGAAATAATTTCTTCCTCTGTCTCCGTATCTAAATTCCCCGTTGGTTCATCTGCAAAAATAACCGAAGGCTCTGTAATAAGCGAACGCGCGATACTGACCCGCTGCTGTTGTCCCCCGGATAACTGTGAAGGGAACATTTCCGATTTTTCCATCAGTCCGACCTGCTCCAGCAATTCTAGCGCTTTACCTTTACGTTTAGCAGGACTAATCCCCATAAATACAAGCGGTAACTCCACATTTTCACGAATCGTTAAATTAGAAAGTAATTCATACGCCTGAAAAATAAAGCCAATATGACTTCGCCGAAATTCGGCTAACTGATTTTCACCAAACTTTACGATATCTTGGTCCGCGATCCATATTTCTCCCTGATCCGGCTTCATCAAGCCTGCCATCAAATTAAGCAAGGTGGACTTCCCTGACCCAGAGCTACCCAGCAAAGCTACCATTTGCCCCTTTTCAATCGTAATATTAATATTTTCAAGCACTGGTACGATCTCTTGTCCATTTTTAAAGGCATGATACAACTGTTTTACCCGAAGCATGGCTAGTTTTCTTCCCTTCCTGCTAGAGACATTTCATCTGCTATGTACAGGTTTATTATAGATTCGAAATGTTTCCGTCTTGCTCTAAGATGTATCCAACTTGTAACATGTCAGCATAAAAAAACTTGCACAAAAGCAATAAAGCTTCCATGCAAGTCAAGTTCTAATATTTAATTAATCTACTACCAGACTTTAAATGTAAAACGATATAGCTCACTCGCATCCATCGAGCTTCCACCTACGAATAGGTTATTATCGAACCAATTCATTTTAATAAAATCCTGAATGTTACGATAAATGACAGTATCTGCTTCGAAAGTATCGCCTTTCAAATAAGTAACATGAAGTTCATTACTTCCTTTTTGATTATCTAATATTTGCAGATACGCTAGACGTGAGGATTGGGCATCTAAATCAAAGCCTAAAATATTCCCCTTTTTAAGTAATTTCAATTGCTTTTCCCGTTTGTCATATAAATACAAGCCATAACTATTGTCCACTTCACCTAATAAAATAATATTGCCATCAGCTAGCAGTGAAACTTGATCGATTTGCTGCATATCCACCAACATTTTATCATCATCATTGTTATCTTGATTGGCTTGAATTGGCATCTGATATAGTTGTACATGGTTTTGGGCTGTATAAGCTGTGAAATACATTTGATATTGATTGCTATCGATAACAAAATGATCCGGCAGGAACATGTCCTCACTTATTTTAATATTTCCATTGTGCTTCGATATACGAGCTCTAATTTCTTCTATACTGGCTATGCTTTGTTCTTTCCCTGTAGTTAATTGAACTTCCTTAATGTATTTCTCATCAAAACCAATATAGGTATCGTTACGAATAAACTGTCTGTTGAAAAACTGTTCCTTCCCTAGCTGCTTCAGCTCATTGCTTTTCCAGTCATATGCATAGGCATGATAATCATGCTCACTCGATCCATATTTTGTAAATATAGCCTGTGTTCGATCTGGGGTAATCGTAATTCCATACCCTGTATTTTGGGTAATGTCCTTCACCTCATTATCATTCATCCGAAGCAAGGATAACTTAATTCCAGTAAAGGAATCCTGCATTCTATTTAGCAACACCGTGTTATCATCGGCGATAGAAAAGTTATAGATTGGAAAGGTGTTCCGTTGCTTCGTCACAGATTCAATACGAAAGGACGTATTTGGAGAAGCAATTAACGCTCCATTGTCACGTTTCTCTGACAGCACGACTAACCTCGTTTCATTGTCTCTTCCAAAGAATCGATTTACGCTATACAAACCTGCAACAAATATGATCAATAATCCTAACAACACCAGTGCATTCCGTTTAGCTCCAAGCTTATTGCAAAGCGTTCTCATATCCCATAGTTTCCTCATAATCGGCGCTCAGGTAAAGTCATTCTCACTTCACTACCTCGGTTTAAAATACTCGCCATTTTTACTTTACCTCCGTGCTGTTCAATTGTATTTCTAACAATCGACAAACCAAGCCCTGCACTGCCCTTTTCCTCTCGATTCACATCATTTTCCCGATAAAATGGCTCAAATATTCGCTCCAACGCCTCTTCACGAATGCCCTCACCTTGATCTCGTATGCTGATCACAATCTCATTACCTAACCGAAAGGCACTAACCTCAATCAACGAGTTAACGTATCCATACTTAATTGAATTATCGAGCACATTGATAAAAGCTTCTTTTAATTTATGGGCGTCTCCCGTTAAAAATAAGGGGCCTTCAATTTCACTAACAACTGTAATATTATATTTTGCAGCTTTAATCGACATATCATCACAGGTTTCCTGTAAAATGCTAGACACATCGATAGTTTCAAAGCGAAAGGTGTGCCCTGGTGCGGCAGCAGCCGACCTCTCTAAAATATCGACCACCATCGTGTTAAGACGACGACTTTCATTAATGATGTAATTAAGCCCCTTTTCAAAAAAAGCTTGATCACTAAAGCCGTTATCTCGCAAAATTTGTGCATACCCTAAAATCGTAGTGAGTGGCGTCTTTAGTTCATGTGTCACATTATCAAAAAAAACCTTGCTGCGTTCCTGAACCTGTTTAACCTCATCCCTTTCACGTTGAATGACATCAATCTGCGTTTTAATGTGTTGGATCATATTTGAATAGCTACCTGCTAATTGTCCGATTTCATCCCGTGTGTGCACTTGGATATCCGCGTTCAAGCTTCCTTGACCAACCAGCTTGGCATGCTGTGTTAGCACCCGAATTGGCTTAGTTATACGCCCTGAAATAAATATTGAGCCTAAAAACACAAAAATAAATATAACGATCGCAAACAAAGTAATCGTATCTTGAAATTTAGTGTGCTGTAGGAGTAATCCCGAATAATCCTTTTCTAAAGAGACAATCGCAATGACCTTACCCTCTTCTAGTAAAGGGACAGATAACCGCGCTGTAACATGTCCATTGTTCATCGTGGTACTATACGCCACCTTCGCCTTGGCTGCGGCTTCAAGATCCTCGCGATAGATCATGGCGTGCTTATTATCCCCTTTGCTATATTTGAAAGAGGAGGAATCTGGCCGATATACGTTTACCGCACCCCCAACGGAAATTCCGATCTGCTTTTCAATCTCATTCACTTCATTTTCAATACTATTTTCATTAATTCTTTTATTCAGTAAAAGGAAATATTGATTAATGGCAATATCCAAATTCACTTTGGACTGAACCATATCCTCATCCACTTCACGGTAAATATTTTTTTCACTCAATTGATTAAATGCAATCAGCATCGCCACAAAACCAATAAAAATAATGACCGAAAATAACACAACCATCTTAAATTGAATGGTCCATCTCATGTCTGCACCTTCGTATCCAGCTTATAACCGACCCCAAACACCGTTTCGATAATTGATGTCGCATGATGATCATGATCTAGCTTTTTCCGTATTCGCTGAACATGAATATCTACGGTACGTGTATCCCCTGCAAATTCAAAGCCCCATACTTTATCCAGTAGCTCTGAACGGGTAAATACTCTGCGATCATGATCCACTAAAAACAGAAGCAAGTCGTACTCTTTATTCGTTAATAAAATACGTTCTCCGTCCTTCCACACTTCACGTTCATCCCTATACACCTCAACATATTTGCCAATGCGCGTAACCTCTCGTTCAGGCTGTGGGGGAAGTTCAGTGAGTAACCCAATCCGACGGAAAATAGCACGAATACGTGCCACGACCTCGCGGATATCAAACGGCTTCGTAATATAGTCATCTGCCCCGATTTCCATGCCAAGCACCTTGTCTAACATATCTGATTTGGCCGTGATCATAATGACCGGTATTTTTGTTGTAAAGGAGAGCTGTCTGCATACATCAAATCCACTCATATCAGGCAACATCAAATCTAACAATACTAAGTCAGGCTTGTGCTGCTTAACGTAGTGAAGACCCCGTTCCCCATTCGCTGCTTCTATAACTAAAAACCCTTCTTTTCGTAATGAATAAGACAATATATCCCGAATTGATTCCTCATCTTCAATAATTAATATTTGTTTTGGTTTCATCGCTTTTGTCTATCTCCTGTCACTTAGGTTAAACCTACTCACCTATCATTTTGTATTCTAGCAAACAACTTGACTAGCCCTAACAGGTAAATGTTACAACTCCGATACAAGTAAGAGAGTTTTAGATACATCACCTACATAAAATAGAGTTCATATAGCATGTTCATATTTCTACACAATAGAGTAAGGGGTAGCATCTTAAATGAATCCACTTGATATTAAACAAGCCTATAGTCGATACAAATTTGAACTTAATCAATATATTTACGGTTTATTGAAACAGCAACAAGACGCTGAGGACCTAACTCAGGAGTGCTTTGTTCGTTTAATGCGATATAAATTAAATGTTCCAGAGGAACGTCTACTCTATTTTCTAAAAAGGGTTGCTCGTAATCTCGTTATTGATTTATATCGAAAAAGAAAGTATGAATTTCTACGTAATTATAAACTTCAAGTGCCGACCTATCATAGTGATATTTCCCAACTAGAGGTTGGGGAAGGCGTGACAGATTTAATGTCACATATAAGTAATATCGAGCACCAAAAAGTTTTAAAACTTCGTGTGATTGATGGCTACTCTATTAAAGAAACCGCTCAGCTTATGAACCGTAGCGAAGGCATGGTAAAATCATCTGTATTTCATGCAGTAAATAAAATTAAGGCAAACATAATTTAATCTTAGTAACAAGGATCTATCTAAAATTAGTAGGCTATAAAAAAAAGCATCTCTTAACTACTCTTGAAGAAAGAGAGTAAGGATGCTTTACAATTTTTCTCTATTTTCGCTACTTTTCGTTACTTTTCACTACTTAATCCTACACTACTTAACAACAACTAGAACCTGATTCGCACCCATACGCTCTAATACACGGTAACCTTCTTCTGACGCTGTAGCAATTCCGTCCCGATTCGGACGGCAAAAGCCATTTTCCACACAAGTGCCATCGTCCCGTACTAGTAGCTTTCCAAGCATTCCGACTGCCACCCATTCTGGTCGATCGATTCGGGAAGTATACGTCTGGGAAGCATCAAAATCAGGGTTGAGTACCGCCATTTTCATTATATTATGCTCCATAATCGTATGGCCCTGCTCATCCTTCTCTTCTGGGATTTGAACATCTTCATATTTGACTCTACCCCACTCATCTACAGCATATTTCCCCTGCCAATTTAAATGATAAGCCCCTCCAATCACGGACGGTCTTCCGCTAGTAATTCCCAAAATATAGTTGTCCTCATCTGTTGCTATTCGGATTTTTTGTTTGTCTGAAGTGACAAAATAACCTGGTTCCAAAGGGAGCCCGTCTACCGTCTCGAACATCTCGGCATAATCCGCTGCAGGGGACATCACTGTACCGTCAATATACAGGTTGCCTGTGGCGCCTTCTAATACTGCAGCGAGAGCAGGAACAGCTAATGTTCCGTTGGCAACATGCCATGATCTAGGATATAAGGTTTGACCAGAAAAACCCATAATGTGCGAGAATTCATGAGCAGCAGCAGCAATAGTACTAGCACCTTCCGTATGGGAGTATCCCCCTAAGGCTTGTGTAGATGCTCCTTCCGCATGAGAAGCCATTCCACTGGCAACACTAAATTGCCCCTCGGCATGGGAGTTTGTCCCAATAGCTTGGGTATTATAACCCTCTGAGTGAGAATCATTACCTATTGCCTGTGTACTCCACCCTTCTGCATGACTGGCAAGGCCTGAAGAGACTGTACCATAGCCCTCCCCATGGGAATAATCATTTGAAGCTGTTGTACTACCTCCTTCCGCATGGGAGGCACCTCCTGAGGCTGTTGTACTAATGCCCTCCGCATGGGAATAATACCATGAGGCTGTTGTTTTATAGCCCTCGGCATGAGATATGACGCCTGAGGCTATCGATAAAGATCCTTCGGCGTGAGACGCATCACCTGAAGCAGTCGTAAAGCTGCCTTCGGCATGCGAGGAACTACCACTTGCAGATGTGCTAACTCCTTCCGCATGAGAGACGTCCCCACTTGCAAAAGAATTCACACCTTCGGCATGCGCTCCCATACCCCCAGCGTTGCTTCGCAAGCCCTCCGCATGGGCACCTTGCCCCCCTGCAATCGTCAAAAACCCTTCAGCATGGGCACCAATTCCCGCGGCAATGGAAGCATTGCCTTCCGCATGGGAAGACTCCTCTGTCGCTTGTGTTTGGTACCCTTCCGCGTGCGAAGCCGCTCCCGATGCGTTACTAAAGCTTCCCTCTGCATGCGCTGAGGTCGCTAACGCATTAGTCTGGTAGCCCTCCGTATGTGAAGCCATACCTAATGCTGTTGTATCAATCCCCTCCGCAGTAGAGCCATATCCTGATGGATTATTATTGATATTATTTTCCATTATAATTCCTCCTTTTTCGTTTACTTTTTCAGTTTATTCTTAACGAAAACTGTCGGAACGGCATATTTACGCAGTTATTAGTCCAAGCATATGTACAAAAAACAAAAAACACTTAGCTTATTTTGCTCAAGCTTAAGTGTTTTTGAGTAGCCTATTTTTGCTCGTATTTGAGCTATTTTATAAAAAAGCCCTTCAACTCAATGAATTTATTGTTAAAGGAAAGTAGAATATTTCACTATTCTGACTACTTAACAGCAAATATAATTAAAATCTGATTCTCACCCATACGCTCCAATACCCGATATCCCTCTTTTGACGCTGTAGCAATTCCGTTTCCGTTTGGTCTGCAAAAGCCATTATCCACACAAGTGCCATCATCCCGCACTAGTAGTTTACCAAGCATTCCAACTGCCACCCATTCTGGGCGATCGATTCGGGAAGTGTACGTCTGGGAAGCATCATAAGCAGGATTAATGACTGCCCTTTTGATCACATTAGGCTCCATCTCCATCATAATATGACCTTGCTCATCCTTCTCTTCAGAGATTTGAACATTTTCATATTTGACTCTGCCCCACTCATCTACAGCATATTTGCCCTGCCAATTTAAATGGTAAGCCCCCCCAACTACAGAAGGTCTTCCGCTAGTAATCCCCAAAATATAGTCGTCCTCATCTGTTGCTATTCTGATTTTTTGTTTGTCTGAAGTCACAAAATAGCCCGGTTCCAAAGGGAGTCCATCTATAGTCTCGAACATTTCGGCATAATCCGCTGCGGGAGACATTACTGTGCCGTCAATATACAGGTTGCCCGTGGCACCTTCTAGGACTGCGGCGAGAGCAGGGGCAGGCTGTGTCCCGTTGGCAACGTGCCAAGAGTTTGGATATAAGCTTTGACCATAAGTGCCCATAATATGGGAATAAGGATGATTACTAGCAACTGTGGTATAAAACCCTTCGGCATGGGAGTAATTCCCTAATGCCTGTGTACCATCTCCCTCTGCATGGGATATAGCTCCTGAGGCTACGGAAAACTGTCCTTCTGCATGGGAAAAGTCTCCTGAGGCCACTGTACTGTTGCCTTCCGCATGTGCACCACTTCCTGATGCCTCTGTAACTATCCCCTCCGCATGGGCAGTATTTCCTGTTGCCTGTGATCTTCCTTCGGCATGGGAATATCCCCCTGAGGCTACTGAGAAATACCCCTCCGCATGTGAATAAATCCCTGAGGCTACGGTACTGAATCCCTCCACATGGGATATCGCTCCAGAAGCTAAGGATGACTGACCCTCTGCATGGGAAAATTCCCCTGAGGCCTCTGTACCGTATCCTTCTGAATGAGCTGCATATCCAGAGGCCTTTGTAACCACACCCTCCGCATGGGCAGTATCGCCTGATGCCTGTGATCTTCCCTCTGCATGGGAAAATCCCCCTGAGGCTACGGATAAATACCCCTCCGCATGAGAATAAATCCCTGAGGCTACGGTACTGAATCCCTCTGCATGAGATACTAAACCTGAGGCTACCGAGGATAGTCCCTCGGCATGAGAATACTCTCCTGATGCCTCTGTACCGTATCCCTCCGAATGGGATACAGATCCTGAGGCCGATGACTGTCCCTCGGCGTGGGAGGCAGATCCTAAGGCTACTGATGACCGTCCCTCGGCGTGGGAGGCATCTCCAATTGCTGATGAACTAATTCCTTCCGCATGCGCACCATTTCCTGAGGCTACGGATGACTGTCCCTCTGCATGGGATGCTACTCCTGAGGCTACGGATAGACTTCCTTCCGCATGCGAAAACGTTCCAGTTGCTCGGGTCTGACTTCCCTCCGCATGGGACGAATCGCCAATTGCAGTAGAACTCGTTCCTTCCGCATGTGCACCATTTCCTGAGGCCTGTGTACTGTTTCCTTCCGCATGGGATGCTACTCCTGATGATACGGATAGACTTCCTTCCGCATGTGAAGACGTTCCAGTTGCTCGGGTCTGATTTCCCTCCGCATGGGACGAATCACCAATTGCAGTAGAGCTCGTTCCTTCCGCATGCGCACCATTTCCTGAGGCCTGTGTACTGTTTCCTTCCGCATGGGATGCTGCTCCTGAAGCTACGGCTAAATGGCCTTCCACATGAGATGCATCACCTAGAGCAGTCGTAAAGCTACCTTCAGCGTGCGATGAACTTCCGCTTGCAGCCGCTCCCACACCTTCCGCATGGGACGCATCTCCACTTGCAGAGGAATTGGCACCTTCGGCATGAGCTCCCACACCCCCCGCATTGCTTCGCAAGCCCTCTGCATGAGCTCCTTGTCCCCCTGCAATTGTCAAAAATCCTTCGGCATGAGACCCAATCCCCGCAGCAATTGAGGCATTGCCTTCCGCATGGGAGGACGCCTCCGTCGCCTGCGTTTGATAACCTTCGGCGTGCGAAGCTGCACCTGAGGCATTACTAAAGCTCCCTTCCGCATGCGCCGAGGTAGCTATTGCATTAGTTTGATAGCCCTCTGTATGGGAGGCCATACCAATCGCTGAAGTTTCAATTCCCTCTGCGGTAGAACCATAACCTGAAGCATTATTATTGGTATTATTTTCCATTAAATTCCCTCCTTTTTCGCTTTCTTTTTCAGTTTATTCCTTACTAAAAATGTCGTAACGGCAAACATACGCGGTTATTAGTCCAAGCTTATGTACAAAAAAACAAAAAACACTTAGCTTATTTTGCTCAAGCCTAAGTGTTTTTGAGTAGCCTATTTTTGTTCATATTTGAGCTATTTTACAAAAAAAACCTTTTAACTCATTGAATTTATAGTTAAAGGAAAGTAGAATGTGTCACTATTTTGACTACTTAACCGCAAACATAATTAAAATTTGATTCACACCTGTACGCTCTAATACTCGATAGCCCTCTTCTGACGCTGTAGCAATTCCGTCCCGGTTTGGACGACAAAAGCCGTTTTCCATACAAGTACCATCATCTCGCACTAGTAGTTGACCTAATAATCCCACAGCCACCCATTCTGGGCGATCCATTCGGGAAGTATACGTCTGTGAAGCATCAAAATCAGGGTTGATTACTGCCCTTTTGATCAGAGTAGACTCCATCATCACACGGCCTTGTCCATCCTTCTCTTCAGGGGTTTGAACATCCTCATATTTGACTCTACCCCACTCATCTACAGCATATTTCCCCTGCCAATTCAGATGGTAAGCCCCTCCAACCATTGACGGTCTTCCGCTAGTAATTCCCAAAACATAGCTGTCCTCTTCTGTTGCTATTCGGATCTTTTTTTTGTCTAAAGTTACAAAATAGCCCGGTTCCAACGGGAGTCCGTCTATGGTCTCGAACATTTCAGCATAATCCGCAGCAGGTGACATTACTGTGCCGTCAATATAGAGGTTGCCTGTGGCGCCTTCGAGGACCGCGGCGAGTCCGAGCGCCGTAATTGCTGTTCCATTGGCAAGGTGCCATGAGTTTGGATATAAGCTATTACCGTAGGTACCCATAATATGAGAATAAGGATGATTATTAGTAACCGTGGTATAAACCCCGTTAGCATGAGAATAACCTGCATCAGCCACTGTAAAATATCCCTCGGCAAACGAACTAGTTCTTGTGGCAGCTGTAAGATAGCCTCTTGCATGAGAAAAGGCTCCTGATGCCACTGTTTGAAAGCCCTCCGCATGGGAATTATACCCTGATGCCACTGAAAAAATCCCCTCGGCATGAGACGCATGTCCTGATGCCACTGTATTACTGCCTTCCGCATGGGAAGCAACTCCTGATGCCACTGTATAACCGCTCTCTGCATGGGCAAAATTGCCTGAAGCCACTGAGCCAGAACCCTCGGCATGAGAATAGTTCCCTGATGCGACGGATAAATTACCTTCGGCATGAGAGATTTCGCCTGTAGCCCGTGTAGCATAGCCCTCGGCATGAGAGTAATTTCCTGAAGCCACCGTGTTATTTCCCTCTGCATGAGATACAACTCCTGAGGCAACGGATAAATGTCCTTCCGCATGTGACGTCTCACCTGATGCAGTCGTGAAGCTACCTTCGGCATGCGTGGAACTTCCACTTGCAGCCGCTCCTACTCCTTCCGCATGCGCGGCATCTCCACTTGCTGAGGAATTGACACCTTCTGCGTGGGCTCCCACACCGCCAGCATTGCTTCGTAAGCCCTCGGCATGAGCACCTCTTCCACCTGCAATCGTCAAAAATCCTTCCGCATGCGCGGCATTCCCAGCAGCAATCGACGCATTTCCTTCGGCATGGGAAGACTGCTCTGTCGCCTGCGTTTGATACCCTTCCGCGTGCGAGGCCGCACCCGATGCGTTACTGAAGCTCCCTTCCGCATGCGCCGAGGTAGCTATTGCATTAGTCTGATAGCCCTCCGCATGGGAAGCCATCCCTATTGCTGCTGTATCAAGTCCCTCCGCATTTGAGCCGTAGCCTGATGCGTTATTATTGGTATTGATATCCATATCATTTTCCATTATATTTCCTCCTTTTTCGTTTCTATCTTCAGTTTATTCGTAACGAAAAATGTCGGAACGGCATATACACGCGGTTATTTGACCAAGCTTATGTACATAAAAAATAAAAAAACACTTAGCGTATTTTGCTCAAGCTTAAGTGTTTTTGAGTAGCCTATTCTTAACAGCAAATACAATTAAAATCTGACTCTCACCCATACGCTTCAATACTTGATAGCCCTCTTCTGACGCTGTAGCAATTCCGTTTCCGTTTGGTCGGTAAAAGCCATTATCCAATTTCTAGTAATATACTCTATGAAAACGCTTTACTAGAGAACACGGATAATAGACTAAACTATAAAAAAATCCCTCGCCCAAATAAGAGAGCAAGGGATACCTTGATTTTATCTGAACAGCACCTTAATCTGATTGGCGCCTATTCTCTTAATGACTCGATAGCCCGACGAGGCAGCTGTTGCAATCCCGTCACGGTTAGGACGGCAATATCCATTTTTAACGCAAGTACCGTCGTCTCGCACTAATAGCTTACCAATTAATCCGACTGTCACCCATTCGGGACGCTCTATCCGAGGGACATAAGAACGAGAAGCATCAAATTCAGAGTTTAACACTGCGGCTTTTAGCTTAGTTCCTATTAACGTATCCCCTTGTTTATCCTTCTCATCCAACAGTGGTACTTCCTCATATTTGATACGTCCCCATTCATCTGTCACATATTTACCTTGCCAATTTAGATGATGTGCCTCTCCTACCACAGAGGATCTACCGCTAACAATACCCAATACATAGTCATCCTCCGCAGTCACTCTTCTAATCTTCTCTTCCTCCAACGTTACGAAATAGCCCGGTTCCAAAGGTAAACCGTCGATGGTCTCAAACATCTCCGCATAATCCGCAGCAGGTGACATCACTGTGCCGTCAATATACAGGTTACCTGTTGCACCTTCGAGGACTGCGGCAAGTCCAGGGGGATCAACTGGACCTCCATTGGCAAGATGCCAGGAGACTGGGTATAGGGTCTGACCATTACGTCCCATAATATGAGAAAAAGTATGCTCTGCCAATATCGTAGTTCCTTGCCCCTCTGCATGACTGGCAATAGAAGCAGCAGTGGTACCACTACCCTCTGCGTGTGAATATAATCCACTAGCAACACTGTATGATCCTTCGGCATGAGTGTGTCTTGCAGTAGCTTTTGTATTATATCCCTCAGCATGCGCTGATTCCTCACTTGCTTCAGTAGCTAAGCCTTCCGCATGGCTAGAATGACCAGTAGCTTTTGAGAGGTAGCCTTCTGCATGCGAAGCAACACCACTTGCTATAGTTATATGACCTTCTGCATGAGCATTTCTATCTGAAGCAATGGTACGATCACCCTCTGCATGAGAATAGATTGAACTTGCTGTAGTTTGAAATCCTTCCGCATGGCTAGATAAACCTGAAGCAACGGTCGCACTCCCCTCTGCATGAGAAAATAGCCCCGAAGCAGTTGTGCTGTTCCCCTCTGCGTGAGCCCCAATTTCAGCGGCTACTGTTAAATGTCCTTCGGCATGCGCACCATCACCTAGAGCAGTTGTAAAAGTGCCTTCAGCATGTGAAGCCTCACCACTTGCAGCTGCCCCCACGCCTTCCGCATGAGATGCATCTCCGCTTGCAGAGGAATTTGCACCTTCGGCATGAGCACCCTCTCCACCTGCATTGCTCTGCAAACCCTCCGCGTGCGCACCTCTTCCTCCTGCAATCGTCAAAAACCCTTCAGCATGAGACGCAATTCCCGCAGCAATAGCGGCATTGCCTTCGGCATGGGAGGATTCCTCCGTTGCCTGCGTTTGATAACCTTCCGAGTGCGAGGCTGAACCTGATGCATTACTAAAGCTCCCTTCGGCATGAGAAGAGGTGGCTAGCGAATTAGTCTGATACCCTTCTGAATGGGAGGCCATCCCTATTGCTGAAGTATCAAGTCCCTCCGCATTAGCACCATAACCTGAAGCATTATTATTGGTATCATTTTTCATTATTTTTCCTCCTTTTTCGTTTGTATCCTCAGTTTATTCCTAACGAAAAATGTCGGAACGGCATATATACGCGGTGATTTATCCAAGCTTATGTATAAAAAAACAAAAAACACTTAGCTTGTTTTTGACCAAGCTGAAGTGTTTTTTTGAGTAAATTATTTTAACCACAATCTGACCCTTTTTATAAAGAAGGCCTTCAACTGATTGGATTCTAGTGAAAATCTGATAGAATGCGAGGGTTTCTTGTGTGGAAATTCTAACTGATGACTATTTAATAACAAATATAATTAGAATTTGATTACTACCCGTTCGCTTCACGACACGGTAGCCCGACGAGGCAGCTGTTGCAATCCCGTCACGGTTAGGACGGCAATATCCATTTTTAACGCAAGTACCGTCGTCTCGCACTAATAGCTTTCCAATTAATCCGACTGTCACCCATTCAGGACGCTCTATCCGAGGGACATAAGAACGGGAAGCATCAAAATCTGAGTTTATCACTGCTGCTTTTATCGTAGTACCTATTACCGTATCCCCTTGTTCATCCTTCCCATCCAACATCGGTACTTCCTCATATTTAATACGTCCCCATTCATCCGTCACATACTTACCTTGCCAGTTTAAATGATGGGCTCCTCCTACCACAGAGGATCTACCGCTTACAATGCCCAATACATAGTCATCCTCTGTAGTCACTTTTCTAATCTTATCTTCCTCCAACGTTACAAAATAGCCCGGTTCCAAAGGTAAACCGTCGACAGTCTCGAACATTTCAGCATAATCCGCAGCAGGTGACATCACTGTGCCGTCAATATACAGGTTACCTGTTGCACCTTCGAGGACTGCGGCAAGTCCAGGGACACCACCAACCACATCTCCATTGGCTAAATGCCAGGAGATCGGGTATAAGGTTTGACCATAACGTCCCATAATATGAGAAAAATTATGCTCAGCCAATACGGTGGTTCCTTGCCCCTCTGCATGGCAGGCAGTAGAAGCAGCAGTAGTATTTCTCCCCTCTGCATGAGAATAATTCCCACTAGCAACAGAGAATGATCCTTCGGCATGTGCAGCATTCGCACTAGCTTTTGTCGAGAATCCTTCACTATGAGCATCTACCCCACTAGCTTCAGTGAATGCGCCTTCGGCATGAGATCCAACCCCACTGGCTTTAGTTCCTGTGCCTTCGGCATGGGTATATCTATTTGAGGCAATCGAAACCCAGCCCTCCGCATGAGCGTAATTTCCACTAGCTATCGTTTTTAATCCCTGCGCATGAGCGTACTCTCCACTAGCTACCGTTTGTAATCCTTCCGCATGGCTAGATGGACCTGAAGCCACTGTCGCATTCCCCTCTGCATGGGAAAATAGCCCTGAAGCAGTCGTGCTGTTTCCTTCGGCATGAGCCCCAATTTCAGCCGCTACCGTTAAATGGCCTTCTGCATGAGATGCATCCCCCAACGCGGTCGTGAAGGTACCTTCTGCGTGGGAGGAAATCCCGCTCGCAGCCGCTCCAACTCCTTCGGCATGGGCGGCATTGCCGCTTGCAGAGGAATTGGCGCCTTCCGCATGGGCACCCTCTCCCCCTGCATTGTTTTGTAATCCCTCTACATGTGCCGCTCTTCCTCCTGCAATCGTCAAAAAACCTTCCGCATGAGACGCGATTCCCGCAGCAATAGAGGCGTTACCTTCGGCATGGGAGGATTCCTCTGTCGCCTGTGTTTGATAACCTTCGGCATGAGCGGCTGAACCTGAAGCATTGCTAAAGCTCCCTTCGGCATGCGCCGAGGTGGCTAATGAATTAGTCTGATAGCCTTCTGTATGCGAGGCCATTCCAATTGCTGAAGTGTCAATTCCCTCTGCTGTTGCACCATAACCTGACGCATTATTATTGGTATCATTTTCCATTTCATTTCCTCCTTTTTCGTTTCTATCTTCAGTTTATTCGTAACGAAAAATGTCGGAACGGCAAACATACGCGATAAAATGTCCAAGCTTATAACAAAAAAACACTCAGCTTTTTATCGCGCAAGCTTAAGTGTTTTTTGAGTAACTATTTTTTCATGTCTAGTCTATTTTATAAAAAAATCTTTCAACTTAGTAGATTTGTAGTGAAAGTATAATTAAGATATTGGTGTATTTAGGTATTTGAATATTCTAACTACTTTACAGCAAACATAATTAGAATCTGATTAGCACCCGTTCGCTTTAATACTCTATAGCCCTCCTCTGACGCTGTGGCAATTCCGTCCGCATTGGGACGACAATATTCATCCTCCACACAAGTGCCATCATCCCGCACCAATAGCTTACCAAGTAATCCGACCGCTACCCATTCAGGACGATCCATACGAGAAATATAATCACGTGAGGCATCATATTCTGGATTGGAAACCGCTATTTTTCTTATAGTAGCCCCCATAATCGTGTTCCCTTGCTCATCCTTCTCTTCGGGGACTTCCATGTCTTCATATTTAACACGTCCCCATTCATCTACAGCATATCTACCTTGCCAATTCAAATGATAGGCGCCTCCAATTATAGAGGGTCTTGCACTAGTCACTCCTAAAATATAGCGGTCTCCTTCTGTTACTATCCTAATCTTATCTTTCTTGGAAGTGACAAAATAGCCCGGTTCCAAAGGTAAGCCGTCTACCGTCTCGAACATTTCGGCATAATCCGCAGCGGGTGACATCACGGTGCCGTCAATATACAGGTTTCCTGTGGCACCTTCTAGGACTGCTGCGAGAGCAGGAGCAGGCTGTGTTCCGTTGGCAAGGTGCCATGAGCCAGGGTATAAGGTTTGACCACTATATCCCATAATATGAGAAAAACTATGAGAAGGAGCAACAATTGTAAGACCACCTTCTGCGTGTGAATAAATCGCAAAAGTTTGCGTATAAATTCCCTCGGCATGACTAGCTGTACCTGATGCAACTGTTTGAAGGCCCTCTGCGTGGGCTGAATAACCTATAGCTTGTGTAGTTGCTCCTTCCGCATGCGCTGTCGTCCCATCCGCAATGGTAAGGTACCCCTCTGCATGGGAATAAATTCCGGATGCAATGGAAAAATTCCCTTCGGCATGGGACGCATCACCTGAAGCAGTCGTAAAGTTGCCTTCGGCGTGTGCATAGTTTCCGCTTGCAGCCGTCCCTACTCCCTCCGCATGAGACGCATTACCACTTGCAGAGGAATTAGCACCTTCGGCATGGGCACCCACGCCTCCAGCATTACTTTGCAAACCCTCCGAATGTGCGCCTCTTCCCCCTGCAATCGTAAGAAAACCTTCCGCATGTGCGGCATTTCCCGCAGCAATCGAAGCATTGCCTTCCGCATGGGAAGACGCCTCCGTTGCCTGCGTTTGATACCCTTCTGCGTGCGAGGCTGTACCCGAAGCGTTGCTAAAGCTCCCTTCGGCATGTGCCGAGGTGGCTAGCGCATTCGTCTGATAGCCTTCTGTATGCGAGGCCATTCCGATCGCAGAAGTTTCAATTCCCTCTGCTGTAGAACCATAACCTGATGCATTATTTTTGGTGTCATTTTCCATTACTTTTCCTCCTTTTTCATTTGTATTCTCAGTTTATTCCTCACGAAAAATGTCGTAACGGCATATATACGCGGTTAAATGTCCAAGCTTACAACAAAAAAACACTCAGCTTTTTTTGCTCAAGCTTAAGTGTTTATGAGAAAACTATTATTCCTATTTACGTGGCTATTATTTTTTGGGAAACTACTCTACTTCACAACAATCAAAATCTGATTCGCCCCCGTTCGCTTTAATACCCGATAACCCTCTTCTGATGCTGTTGCAATTCCATCCTCATTCGGACGGCAAAATCCGTTCTTTACACAAGTGCCATCATCTCGTACCAATAACTTACCAAGCATTCCAACTGCCACCCACTCTGGGCGATCCATTCGTGAAGTATACGTCTGAGAGGCATCATATTCTGAATTGACCACCGCTACTTTTCTTGTACTCGCCTTCATAATGATATTTCCCTGCTCATCCTTCTCTTCAGGTATCTCAACATCTTCATATTTGACGCTTCCCCACTCATCTACTTCATATCTACCTTGCCAATTCAAATGATAGGCACCACCAACTATAGAGGGTCTTGCACTAGTCACTCCCAAAATATAGCGATCCCCTTCTGTCGCTACCCTAATTTTGTCTCCATCAGAAGTAACGAAATAGCCCGGTTTTATAGGGAGTCCGTCTACCGTTTCAAACATTTCCGCATAATCCGCAGCAGGCGACATTACTGTGCCGTCAATATAAAGGTTGCCTGTGGCACCTTCGAGGACTGCGGCGAGTCCAAGCGCTGTAGTTGCTGTTCCGTTGGCAACATGCCAAGAGTTCGGATATAAGCTTTGACCATAGGCACCCATTATATGGGAATAAGAATGGTCAATAGTAACTGTCGTATTTCTACCCTCTGCATGGGAGTAGTCTCCTGAGGCTACTGTGCTTTCTCCCTCTGCGTGGGATACAACACCTGAAGCTAGGGATAGACGTCCCTCTGCATGAGAGTAATTCCCTGAGGCTGCTGTGCTTGCTCCCTCTGCATGGGAGTAATCCCCCGAGGCTACTGTTGCTCCCCCCTCTGCATGAGAATAAACTCCTGAAGCTGTTGTGATAGATCCCTCTGCATGGGAGTAACCTCCCGAGGCTACTGTGGTTTGCCCCTCCGCATGGGAATAACTCCCTGAGGCTACTGTGCTTTCTCCTTCTGCGTGGGATACAACACCTGAAGCTAGGGATAGACGTCCCTCTGCATGAGAGTAATTCCCTGAGGCTACTGTGCTTGCTCCCTCTGCATGGGAGTAATCCCCCGAGGCTATTGCTGCTCCTCCCTCTGCATGAGAATAAACTCCTGAGGCTCTTGTGATAGATCCCTCTGCATGGGAGTAGTCTCCAGAGGCTACTGTTGCTCCCCCCTCTGCATGGGAATAACTCCCTGAGGCTGCTGTGCTTTTTCCCTCTGCATGAGAGTAATCTCCCGAGGCTGCTGTGCTTTCTCCCTCTGCGTGGGATACAACACCTAAAGCTAGGGATAGACGTCCCTCTGCATGGGAAAACGTACCAGTCGCTCGGGTCTGATCTCCTTCGGCATGAGACGAATCTCCAATTGCAAATGAATTGGTTCCTTCCGCATGAGAAAACCTTCCTGAAGCGACCGTAGAAGCACCCTCTGCATGAGAAATATATCCTGAAGCAAGTGTACTAGAACCCTCCGCATGGGATGCATATCCTGAAGCCACTGTACTATAACCCTCTGCATGGGAAAAATCCCCTGAGGCCTGTGAGTTCACTCCCTCAGCATGGGCACAATATGATGAGGCTACTGTGCCTACCCCCTCCGCATGAGATCCTTCTCCTGAGGCCACTGTGCCACTGCCTTCTACATGAGAAGCGTTCCCTGAGGCCTCTCCACTTAAACCCTCCGCATGGGAGTAAATTCCTGATGCCTTTGTATTGTATCCCTCGGCATGGGAATAATCCCCTGATGCCGAGGTATTATTTCCCTCGGCGTGAGACACAACTCCTGAAGCTACCGATAAATGTCCCTCCGCATGCGCAGCGTCTCCTAAAGCAGTCGTAAAGCTACCTTCTGCGTGTGAAGCACTTCCACTTGCCGCCGCCCCAACTCCTTCTGCATGCGCAGCATCTCCGCTCGCAGAAGTAGAAGCGCCTTCCGCATGGGCGCCCACACCACCAGCATTGCTCCGCAAGCCCTCAGCATGAGCTCCCTGCCCCGCGGAAATCGTCAAAAACCCCTCCGCATGCGCACCAATCCCCGCAGCAATGGAGGCATTACCTTCCGCATGAGACGACTCCTCCGTTGCCTGCGTTTGATACCCTTCCGCGTGCGAGGCTGTACCCGATGCATTACTAAAACTCCCTTCGGCATGCGCCGAGGTGGCTATCGCATTAGTCTGGTAGCCCTCTGTATGGGAGGCCATACCAATCGCTGAAGTTTCAATTCCCTCGGCAGTCGAACCATAACCTGAAGCATTGTTATTAGTATTATTTTCCATAAAAATCCCCCTTTTTCGTTTTCTTTTTCAGTTTATTCCTTACTAAAAATGTCGTAACGGCAAACATACGCGGTTATTAGTCCAAGCTATGTATAAAACAAACAAAAAACACTTAGCTTATTTTTGCACAAGCTTAAGTGTTTTTAAGTAACTGTTATAAATAATTTATTTTATTGTCCCATTCTTATATTACTTACCGTCTTAGATTGTAATGAAAATTGGGAATACAATCGTTCGCCACCTTGACCTGACGGGGATTGGGGTACAAACCCGACTTTGACTGTATCTTGAACGGGTAAATGGAAGTATCGCACCATATCGTATTTCTTCCCATCTACAGAATAATGAAAAGCAAAGGATTGCCCTACTCGTGTCATTTGTAGCCACATTTCATTTCCCTCTACGTTGTTGCCATTGGCATCATCCGACATCCCATTAGTCACGACACTCACCACTGCATGTGTATCAAATTCGGTATATTCAAAGCATAACTTCGCCCACAACTCCAAATTATCCATTACCATAATGGTGGCTGAGTCATAGACATCCTTGAATTCAAGCTCCACCTTAACCTTCATTACAAAATCGCCCGTTACTTCTGTAAAGAAAAAAGGAGCATTTGTACGTGACTCAGGCGTTCCCGTCTGGGAAGATACTTTATGACTGCAAAAGAAGTCACTTTGCGGTGGGGCATACATCATCATTTTGTCATCTTCGAATCTAAGGTCACTTTCATTAAGCCACTTGAAATGCTCGAAATCGATTTTTTTCATAACAAGCTCCTCCTCTATAGCTACAAAGCTCTCTCGTAAAAAGATAGCACTACAAGGTATAATATACCATCAAATCTATGCCTCTAAAATATACTTCTAAGGTAAGAAACTATCAAGCTTGCAACAGATGCTCTAAAATTGCGAGCGTAGCTAGTTTTCTACGTTGCCATGCAAACATTAATTCATAAATATTTAATCGTTGAATCATTGGGTTTTATATCATATTAAGTTTTATTACTTTAAAATCGCTTACAAATATTGACTTTATTCTCATGGATCGTTTAAACTCTAGTTAATTGTAATTTATTACAAAAATACTAATATAATTATAGAAAGGTTGATTTTATGAAAAAGAGTACAATTTCTGCTGCAATCGCTTTCACGTTACTTCTCTCTGTCCCTGCTGCCATTTTACAGCCTGTTGGAACCGTTGTTGCCGCTGATGCATCAGGTACAACTGCTAGCATTTCGGATATTGTAAAAAACCAGCTTTCTAATGGGGGTTGGCGTAAGGATTACAAACAAACTAGTGGCGAATGGGCTAAAGCTACCATTGATAACAAAGCTACTTATACTGAGATTAGAAGACTAGCAGCTGAATTCAAAAAAACTAATAATAAAACATATTCTAACGCTGCAATAAAGGGAATCAATTTCCTTTTAAATATGCAATATTCTAATGGTGGCTGGCCACAAGTATATCAAGGCTCAGGTTATCATGCTCATATCACTTACAATGATCAAGCTATGATTAACGTCATGATTTTATTAGACGAGGTTGGTAATAGAAAAGGCGATTTCTCTTTTATCGATAGTAATTTAGCAAATAGAAGCAAACAAGCTGTCAATAAAGGCGTAGATTGTATCTTAAAAACACAAATTGTTTCCAAAGGTGTATTAACCGCATGGGGACAACAGCATAATGCTAGCAACCTTGCCCCAGCTGGTGCAAGAGCATATGAAGTACCATCCATCACCTCTTCTGAAAGCGTTAACATTGTTAAATTCCTTAAAACTAGACCAGCCAACAGCAGAATTACCGCTTCAATCAAGGCAGCGGAAAACTGGTTTAAATCTGTGCAAATTACAGGCATTCGTGTAGAAAAGAAAAATGGGGACGTTGTTGTAGTTAGCGATCCAAGCAATAAAACACCAATTTGGGCTAGATTTTATGAAATTAACACCCATCGCCCAATCTTTGTGGGACGTGACGGTGTCGTAAAATATAGACTCAGCGATATTGAAAAAGAACGTAGAACAGGTTATACGTGGTACGGAAATTGGCCTTCAAAACTGTAGAAGTCAGCTTAATATAAGTTTAATCTATTAGTGTAAAAATTTAGCACCTTGTAGTGGAATAGCATACAAGGGGCTAAATCATTTTCTGTATTTTCCTTCTCTTACTCTATATAAATTAATGGTTGGCAAAAGCCCAACTAGCGAAGGAACAGAGGGATTCTGGAGAAGACCTTAAAATCAGTACTTGACAGTAAGCAAACATAGCGGAGGGGCAGAGAGATGGTGGAAAAGCGATAGCGACCGCCTTTAAGGGCACATTTCTATCTATTCTCATACCTGTTATAAAAGAAATGGGACCTTAACAGCGGTTGAAGCCACTCTCTGCAACGTAGCCTCTTCCCTCATAAAACTGTCAAGCACTGTGCCAACCCCTAATTTACTCACTTCACTTGTATTTCCTTTTCACATAATCAAGATATTGTGATCGGGTTAAAGCTCCTGTCTCTTGGCAGAACTCATCGTACGTAATATCATCGGAAAAACCAAACTCTCTAAGTACTTGCTTCCACTCCTGTTCATACTGAGGATGAGTTAAGGCTTTTTCGTTTACCCGTTCAGAGGATGGGGCAAAACTCACTGGTGAGATGCCTGCAGATACACCATGATTAAGAAAATTCCAATCAGGTTTAAAGGTGGTTTGCTCCTCAGGCTTAAACACTGTACCTAGCCCCCAGCTTAATCGATACATACGTTCCTTGCCGTAGTTCAAGCTAGGTCCATATCCAACTGGAAAAACAATATCCTCTTCCTCTAGCTCTTTATGATAGATTCGTTCATATCTTCCACGTAAAAAGTAATCGTCCATTACGATTTTTGTTGACTCAGATAATGGAGCCGCAACAATGTCCTCTAATGAAGGTGAACGCTCCGTAGTTTTCCATAAATAAGGTCTCACGAACAGTGGCATCGTCATTACATTTTTCCAAATACTTTCTTCTATAAATAAGTTATCCTTCTCCATGTCACGCAGATTGCCAATCACTAATACATACCCATAAGTAAATAAATCAAGCTCCACTCTAAAAATATCTCCAGGCACAGCATGATAACCTTGATTTTTCATATGTTTTAAGCGGTTTAGCTTCTGCTCATAATCTGGAGGTACCGTTGTAGGAAAATGAGCTAACCATGCTACAATTTCTTCCTTACTGCTCAAATGCTCATATCCTGAAAAAGGCAAGTTCATACTATTCCGTGAATTATACGCAGTAATGTAGCCCTGACCATGATCCCTTGTTATTCCAGTCGAGAAGGTGACTCCATCTGCTTTGAAGCTAGACACACTTGTATAATTCAGTTTTTTTTCTTTGCCTCTGTTTGTTTTAGGCAACACAAAGGCGCGTTCTCGAACCTTGATGTCCACATCCTCTTCCTGATAAGATTCAGGTGAACTTGAAATTCGTTTACGGATCACATCGCCATCAAAATAAACATAATAACCTTTCTTTAGCTCTACTAAATCCCAAGAAGATTGAACCAATTCAAGACCTACAAATGGACGAATTTCATTACTAAGCCACTGCCACTGCTCCAACTCAACATCCCCTCTGGTAGTATGATTGATTTTGGTGTATGCCACCTAAGAAGCATAGTTAACAATGATCGCTTCTCTTGAGACCTCGTCATACGCAATCCAAATTTCATCCCCAACAGCAACGCCATAAACAGGTTCAATCGATTGCTCAATCGTGAACAAAATCCCTGCACGCTCGACTGTAATATGAGCATACGGCCGCTCTCCAATTGTGCCTGAATATGTCACATCCACAACCTTTGCCCCACCTTGCTTTCCTTTCAGCAAACGAACCTCTTTCCTGAAATCCTCATTTCTAAAGCTCACTGGCAATGGTAAACCTTCTTGTAATGGCATGCCTTGGGGTACAAACAAGCTGTTACTTTTATTTAAACGTACGGGTCCTTCTTCCACTAAGACATCCACTAACATCAACTGACGATTTTGAATCGTAATGGAGTACTTATCAATTCCTACAATTTTACCTTGTAGCTGAACCATGTTACTATCCTTGTTATATAAGGCACGACCGTAGCTACGAATTCGTGTTAATCCATTTACGATAAGGAGTGTCGCCTGCTCACCAATTCGATATTCAAATCCAATAGGCTGAACGACAGGCACAGCATACTTTTTACCTGCCGCATTAAAATGCAGGAGCAGTGCTCGCCCACGCCCAATCGAACCAAACTTCTCAATTTGCTCTAACACCGCATTATTAATTTGCTCACTTTGTTCACCCTGTGCAGCTTTCCCTCTTTGTGAATTACCTGAAGGCATTGTATCCTCGTCTGTGAGAAACATCGCACGATTTCGTTTACGATCATAGCTAATCACTACAGAATCGCCAATACTCCCCGCATTTAAGAAGGAAATGACTTGTTTAATCTCTACTGTTTTTAATATACCTTCATCCTCAAATTCAATTGTAAATAACACCTGTGGTCGTTCGTTGACGTATAAGCCCGTTTCCTTCATATTGATGATGGTCCCTTGGCATACGACACCTCTGGCTAGTCTTCTCATACGACTTCTTCTTGTTAATCCTGGTACTATAGCTATACCTAATACAAAAAATAGCGTTAGGGCAACCCAACCAACCCAATTAATAACCAAGGCATTCCAGCTAGATAAATAGTTTAAGAAGCTTTCTAAAGAAACACTCGCAACTTTATAATTAATCCACTTCTGAGCTTGCTGCTCTGTAACTTGCTGTGTTTGGTTATTTGCTACATTCATCACGCCCGCATTTTGCCCTTGAATGTTGTAATACAGCCATTCACTTTTATAATTTTTAAAGAAAGAAACCCCTGCTTTGTCTAAATCACTGTATGCAAGCGGAGCAACCAATGGAGTTACGTCTGTCATTGCTCCCGATTGTGTATTTACAATATAACCAAGTGACTTGCCCTCTAGTTTATCTTCAGTCGTCGATCCCAGCATTAAAACCTCATCTTGATTTAAAGTATAGATGATCGCATTATACAGCGGTTTTGGCGTAGCAACACGCGCTCCCCATTTCTGGGTCACTGTATTAAAATATTTAGGTTGTGATGGAAAACCTCCGTCCACCCCAATTCGTTTCGTCTGGTTTATTTTAAATTGTTTCTTAAACTCTGATTCTGCTCTCTCGCGCCCTGTAAAGGTATTTTCATTTTTTTTCTGCAAGGTGACTAACGGAACCTGCTTATCGTTTAAAATGCCACTTATGTATGCTACCTCATCATTGATTAAGCTAACTTCAAATATTGGAACCGTGGAGCCTTGATCCTGTAAACCATTTACTAGACGTATCCGTTCAGGTCGTACGGGTAGTAAATCCCCTTTTTTTAGAATCGCCTTCTCCAGCTTGCCATCCCTAATTTGTGCCACATACATTTCATTATTAACGGTATCTCCAGCCAGAAACAATCTATCCCGCCACGCTCTTATATCTGAGCCTAAAAAGGTTGGAATTAGAAGCTCTCCTTGTGAAATCGTAGCGATCTCCATACTAGGATCAATCGTTTTGACCACTAGCTTCTCTTCATCCCCATAAGTTGTAAGCACTAGTTTATTTTGCTGATATGCACCTACCACCTGTTTATGGACATTAGAAGGCATCGTTGTTGTTTTTAAAACTTCCCCACTTTTAGCGTCAATAATATTAAGATCAAGGGACCCATGTTCCCCAGCTCTCAACACCGCAAGTTTATTCCCTTCATCAAAATAATATATTCCACTTAAAGCTGGCGGTCTTTCATTCACGTTATTTATTTCAGAACTATAATCCCGCCATACCATAATGCTTAAAAATATTACAGGGAATAACAAAATAAATTTCATTAAAAAATTTCCAATATTTTTCATATTATTTTTCTCCTTCTCTCTAATCCAAAAACGATAGATACGTGAATAAACAAGGTAATTATACCCACTTTACATAAAACTAAAAATAGGAAAATGAAACAATAATGTGCTAATGCAATTTTTGTGTTCGTAATACTTTTACCATGTTCAGTATATTTTTCCTTTGCTAAAGTAAATGACAGGAAGCAGCACACGCTTCTTCTTATCATCAGGCTATTGCCATCCTTCCTTCTAATTAACCCTTAATCTAATAGGGTGGCAGACTTCCAGATGACGCAAGCAGGCTATCGCATTTCTTCCTTCTATAAAACATTAGGCGTTCAGAGATGCGGGTTTCCTGCTTGTGTATTACTTATTAAGGAGGTGGCCATATTGTCCACCAAATCAAACATGAATACGATGTACAATGAAATTTACTTACAACAGCAACTAAAATGGATCATTGAACCAAGTCAACATCATGTTCCTGTATCCTACTTAGCGTCTGCGATTAAAAATATAGAGGGACTTGGCTTTACCTTTTCTAAACCATTAATTGAAGCCTTACGAACATTATCTATTCCTAATTTTATAGCAAATTATCGTTCTATTGAAGCACAGCTTAAAAGGATGGTTAAGGCAAACTACAAATACAAGCCGATGTATCCAAATTTTCCTGAGCAAGTGATGGAGATGGATGAAGCCGAGCTTTACTTGAATGCAATCTATCATTACTATACGCTACTAATGCCAGATGAAGAAGCCATTGATCCGACATGTGCACACGAAATCAAAACAGCTAAAATCAATGATACAAAGGTACAAAACGCTCGTAATTCAGAAAATAAAGAAAATAATAAAGAGAAAGAGAAATTAACTAAAAAGAACTTACGTATGATTGATCTAGGCCATCTAGAGCAATTTTATGAAATGATTCAGCATTTAATGTCAGCTAAAACCTCCATTTCCCCAGGGGACAAGGAGCTTATAGAGCTTATTATTATGGAGGAACAAAATGTAGCGCAGCTATTACCTTCAGAGATTCCTTTAAAAGAAAATGTAGCCTTTATTGCAGGACTGTTATTAAAGTACGGGAAAGCCGATGTCGCTTATATTGGCTGCTATTTTAAAACAGCAACGGATGTGCTTCGCCTAGCGGTAGCCTTATCAGAGGGCGATGTCAGCTTAGCCGACAACACTAAATTCCGCAAATTCAAGCGCTCAGAGCGTAGACTGCTGTTAGGTTTATTGAATCAATGTCATGAGCCGCTAGAAGATATGCTTAGATATAAAGAGCGCTGGATTCGTTTAGGCGAAATTATCCATCCTTCGGAATATAAAAAGCAGTATCCACAAAGCGCAGAAGCCTTTGATTCTATTCGTAATGGACAAAAAATAGTAACGTTTCGTACTGAGGTTGAGCAGGCGCTTCGCTATCATAACACCGTAGGGGCAACCTATCTTTTAGCAGAACGTCCTGGTGAATTTGCTCGCCGTCTTGATCATTTGCTTCGTACACATCCTTCGCCAGATGAAGTCGTCTTTACCTTTAGCCTCATTGCTAAGGAGGTTTCTACACCTGTATTGCTGCAAGTTATGACCCACTTTAACCATAGAAATCATGCGCCTAAATGGCGTACCTTTTTCCCAAAAGGGAGTGTCGGTAAAGCGATAGCAATTCCCAATACATTACCTAAATTAACACAAGCGATCTGTTCAGAAATCGTTTCTTTATGCCAGCAGGTGCTTATTGAGCGCTTCAGTACGCTTGAGCCTTTAGGGAAGGTATTTATTGCAGATTCATTACAAAAACATCATGTTCCTTTCGGAATGCGTTCTGCAAGTAAATCGCTCCGCACATTAACGAGAGGAAGTCGCATTGCGATGCCTCAAGGTAATACGATTCGCTTTTTCTTGTGGTGGAAGGAAGGAAAAATCAATGGTACGCATAGTGGGCGTGTAGATATTGATTTGTCCGCCATTATGTATAATAAGAAATGGGAATATATGGAGCATATCTCTTATACCAACCTTCGTTCTTCCCAGTACAAGGCATATCATAGTGGGGATATCGTCTCTGCCCCTCAAGGCGCATGTGAATTTATTGATATCGATATTGATTCTGTTCTGCAATATGGTGGCCGTTATGTCGTATCCTATTTAAATTCATTTACACTCCAAGCATTTTGTGACTTGCCTGAATGCTTTGCTGGATGGATGATGCGAAGTAAAACGGACTCTAAAGAAGTGTTTGATCCTAAAACCGTCGTAGATGTGATTGATTTAGCGGCAGATACACAAATTGCAATTCCTGTTATTCTTGATTTGTTCAAGCGAGAAGTCATTTGGTGTGATCTTGCACTTCGTAGACATCCTGCTTATTACAACAATGTCGAGGGGAATTTAAAGGGAATGATGGCAATTGGGCAAGCGATGACGTCTGTGGTGAAGCCTAATTTATACGATTTGTTCCAGCTGCACGCTATAGCAAGAGGTGAGGTTACAAGCAATATTGAAGAAGCCAACACTATCTTTTCAATGGATGAGGGTATTACCCCTTTTGACACAGGTACTATTGTTGGGCAATATTTATAAGGAAGAGCTTCGTCATGAAGTTCTTCTTTTTTTGTTTTATATGTTTTGCACGTAAGGATGCAGACAAAAACACCAAGCGGCTCATACAAAGAGCCAAGATAATTCTCATGGAATCTCTTGGCTCTTCTTTATCTACTCATATTTTTTGCTTCTGTAAATAATGATACTATCTGACCTATAGATGGCTGCCACCCGTTGCGTCCAAATTGTGTCCCGTAATAAAGCTCGCCTTTTCGCTCGCCAGAAAAGAAACAATCTCTGCGATTTCTTCCGGCTGCCCTTCTCGTCCAAGTGCGCTCATTTCCGCTGCGTTCTTCTGGCCTTCAGCTGTATGGAGCCAGTCTGCAGTCGAATCCGTGTCGATGATCCCAGGCATCACCGAATTGACAGTTATCCCTCTCTTACCGACTTCTTTCGCTAGCGTAAATGTCATTGTATTGATTGCCCCTTTAGTCATGCTGTACAGCATCATGTGCGGAAAGGCAATTCGGGTGACACCTGAAGAGATGCTGATGATCCGCCCCTGGTCTTCCACCTTCTCCAGCAACGATTGGCTGATAAAGTATGGCGCTTTTACATTAGCATTGAAGAGCAGGTCGAACTCCTCAAAGTCCGCTTCCGCAAACCCGTTTGATGTTGCATGTCCGGCGTTATGGACGATGGTATGAAGAAGTATGCTTGTTTGTGCCAGTTTATCATTAACTCTCTCAATGAACTTCTGGATTTCTTGTGTGGTGTTGAAATTCCCTTGGATTAGGTCACTCTGTCTGCCTAAAGCATGAATGTTTCGTTGAACTTCTTGTATTTGTTCCAGGTTCTGATTATAATGCAACAGCAGGTGAAAGCCATCCCTCGCCAATTGGATGGCAATCGCTTTTCCTATCCCTCTTGAAGCACCGGTGACCAGTGCGTACTTCGTCTTTTTCATTCTCTATCGCCTCCTAGTAACGACTATAAGGTTTTCCCTAAGGGAAAGGTCAACTAGGATTAGCTGATTGGAATAATAAATTCGGAAAAACGGTTGGTAGAATACAGGAAATCGTCCGAATTCAAGATTCGTTCATAGACAAAAATGGTAGGAAATTCTCGTTGAGATTTTTCCATAAGATTCAAAATCTTTAGTGTAGATTCTTCCTGGTAAGGATTCACTTCGTATCGGAAAATCTGTGCGTTAAACCCAAAGTACAACAGGGGCACCCCCAGCTCAAAGTTTTGCCCCATTCCTTGAAAAGCCACTGCCACTGGAATTGCCTTCCCATCCTGTATCCGATACTTGATTATCCGCTCGTTTTGCGTTGCATTATTCTCAGCTAGTAATTTCTCTGCTTCATTAAGGATGACACAGATATTCTCATTCATTAACACCGGTAGTTCCGTTACCTCTATAGCAGGAACATAGCTAGTTTCCTCTGCAGCTAAACCATCCAGATCTCTTGTCAGTTGTTTTAATTGCTCGATTGCTCCCGTCGCCTGAATGATCTTCTGCTCTTCTGCTTTTATCTTCTGTTCAATTAGGGTTTGAATTTCATCCTTATCTAACTGTTCATCAAATACCTGTTTGATCTCTTTCAGTCCAAAACCAGCTTGTTTCAACAGCCGAATCCGTTTGGCAGTCAACAATTGATTCTGATGGTAGTAACGATAATCTGTTTCAGGGTGCACAAAAGCAGGAGATAAGAGGTTTTGTTCGTCGTAGAGGTACAACGCCTTTCTGGAGAGACCCGTTAACTTGCTGAAATCATTAATTAAAAGTAACCCTTCATGCATCAATTATTTCCTCCTCGTCATAGTTTCTACCTATTATATTGTTTGGAAAGGAATATATCAGTTTTCATCAATTAAACAAGCACAGGAGCACTTATATTATTATTTATTTTATTTTTTTAAGTGAAAGTTAAAATTTTTCTATGCTTAATACGTTATGTATATAACATCCTCTCATTCAGAATCCTAAAGGACGTGATTTTATGAAGAAGAAATTACTTTATTTGTTAATGACTTCGTTTATTATTGTGTTTGTGACTGTATCGTATTTTAAAGTTCAGGTTAATATGGAAAATAAAATTCAACAAAATATTGCGGAGCTTGAACAATCGATCTCTGATTTGGCGTCTACACCAGTTGGCTTAAGTTCTAGTCCCTATGACTATATTAAGGATAATCAAGCTTTTGAAAATATAGTTGAATTAGGAAAACCCGCATTACCTAAGCTAAAAAAATTACTTAAGCAATGTGATAAGCATGGTTTAATTGAAAATATTTATGCAATTGCAATTGATAAAATTAAAAATGAAACATGAGGCTAACAAGTATTTGTTAAGTCTTTATTAATGGTTGATAGCCTCATGTTCCCTGCTTTCCACTCATCCGCTCCTGATGGCGTACGCCCCATTCATGCATCGCTTCTAAAATTCCATTTAATGTTTTTCCGTATTCAGTAATTGAATATTCCACCTTTGGTGGGACTTCTGGATAAACCTTGCGGCTAATCAGTTCCTCTGCTTCAAGTTCTCTAAGCTGTTTGGTGAGCATTTTTTGTGTTATACCAGGTAATTTCCGTCTTAGCTCACCAAAACGCATGATCTCCTCCTCCATTAGATACAATAAAATAATTGGCTTCCACTTTCCGACTAACACCTCTAAAGCATTCTCGATTTTGCAGAACTCAGGATTTCTGTTGACCATATTAAGCACTCCCTCCTAATAGTTTCTTTAAGGATACTATAGCACATTTTTTATACTACTTACATTTTTATAGTTAATGAAGTATAATGAGTACATAAATAATTTCTGAAGGAAGTGTTAAGCATGACTTTCCCACAACAGCAAGCATTCGAGTTTGGTATATATACATTAGGGGATCATCTCCCACACCCTATTAGTGGTGAACGAATTTCAGTACAGGAACGAGTTAAGCAAATTATTGAAATGGCTAAGCTTGCCGAGCAAGCAGGTGTTGACTTTTTTAGCGTTGGTGAAAGCCATCAGGACTATTTTGCAACACAGGCTCATACTGTGGTGTTATCCGCGATTGCACAAGCGACTAGCAAAATTAAAATCGGTAGCTCGTCTACGATTATTAGTACGCTTGATCCTGTACGCTTGTATGAAGATTTTGCAACGATTGATTTAATTTCAGAAGGTCGAGCCGAGATCATTGCAGGACGTGCTTCGCGTGTTGGTTTATATAAATTACTTGGCTACAACTTAAACGATTACGAAGAGTTGTTTGAAGAAAAATTTGATTTATTGCTTAAAATAAATGAACAGGAGTATATCGACTGGAGTGGCTCTTTCCGTAAACCTTTAAGAAATGCACATGTGCTCCCTCGTCCTCAAGCTGGAAAGCTACCAATTTGGCGTGCTGTTGGTGGAAGTACAGAAAGTGCAATCAGAGCAGGGCAAGCAGGCGTACCGATGTTTATGGCTCATCTTGGCGGGCCTGCAGCAGTATTTAAACGCACCATTGATGCCTATCGGGAGGCAGCAGGTGAAGCAGGTCATGATGTGGCACAGCTTCCTATCGCCACTGCTGGATTTTTTTACGCCGCAGAGACCACACAACAGGCACTTCAGGAGTATTACCCTCATATTAATGAAGGAATGAAGCTCACGAATGGACGTGGCTTTCCGAAGCAAAATTTTGCCCAAGGTGCAGATTCACGTGACATCATTAACGTAGGTAGCCCGCAACAAATTATCGAAAAGCTACTCTACCAGCACGAGTTATTTGGCAATCAGCGGTATACAGGGCAATTAGATTTTGGTGGTGTACCATTTGATAAAATTATGAAAAATATCGAGATCATTGGAACAGATATTATTCCAGCTTTACGTAAATATACAGCTAAGGAGAATCAATAAATTTAAAATAAAGGAGAATGCGCGATGAAGATCACCTTGCTTGTAGGGACTGTTGTTGGCTCTAAGACAAATACAGCCCTTTCGATCATGAAGGAATATGTAGAAAAGCAATTTAGTGACGAGACCTCTCATGTTCAAGTTATTAATTTAGCAGATTATGAACTACAGTTTAGTGATGGACGGAACTATTTGGAATATGAAGGGGATACGGGTTATGTAACACAGCAGTTAATGGACTCTGATGTCATTATTTTTGGTACACCGGTATTTCAAGCCTCCTTACCAGGAACATTAAAAAATATTTTTGACCTGTTACCTCCACAGGCTTTGCTTGGTAAAGTGGTGGGGATCGTGGTTACCGCTGGTTCAAGCAAGCATTATCTCGTTGCAGAGCAACAGCTCAAACCTATTTTATCTTATATGAAGGCACAAATTGTGCAAACCTACGTATTTATCGAAGAGAAGGATTTTGCACAAAAAACGATTACTAACGATGATGTGTTGTTCCGAATGGAACGACTTGCAGAGGATATTAAGCTCCAAGCAGATTTGTACCAAGCGATTCAAGCAAAAAAAGATGAACAATATGGTTTTTAAGGAGTACAGTTTTTGATCATATTATTTAAAAAAGCACTGCTGAATGAAAAGATGAGACTCCATCTACTTCGTTAGCTGTGCTTTTTTATTTATCTTTTGCTACTTTTACTTTACCGAGAAATTGACATCAAAACTTCCGCTGGCATCTTCACCTATGACTTTTATTTGATATTTGCCACTTTGTTCTGCCTTAAACTCCACATCATCTGATGCGTTTGATTTAAAATCCTTAACAAGCTCTTTCTCAGGATTAAATAATTGAATAAACAACTTGCCACTTGTCACCTCGGAAGTATACTTTATTTTCAGTATCTCCCCTTGCTTTAAATTAACTTTTTTATCTTCAGTCCCAGTAAATAATTTAAACGAACCATTAATTGAATTTGAAGTGCTGTTACCTATATACAACAATCTTCGATCGCAACCAGTAATGACAATAACTAGGGTCAAAATCAGTAAACTAATCAACTTGCCTAATTTAATTTTTCTCATACACTATCCTCCCATATCAAAATCTTGATCCCCATTAAAATTTTTCTTGATTCCTTGGTTCCCCTAATTCCTTGTACTCCCTTACGTTTATGCATCTAAAGTTTTCATTTCAAAAAGAGATGATGAGAATACAATAGTATAAGTTCAATTTTTCACAAATAATAAAAATCACAAAAACCATTTATCTTTTAAGGTACTCCCTATTGTTTACCTCAATTGTTGGTGCTCTTTTTTAATTTTATTTTGGGCTTGGTTAGCATGTAACTATGAACAATCATCGCACAGATTTCTTCCTCTGGTACGGTACCATCTAAAATAATTGAATTCCAATGCTCTTTATTCATATGAAAAGCGGGGACTACTGCGGTGTACATTTGTCTGTGCAAGTCTAATAACTCAGGCTCACCCTTTACATTGATCCAAATATTCCCTTGTCTCTCAAAAATACATGCAAACATCTTTTTATTCATTCCATGACGTATGACAGCCCAATTACTATCATGAAATGGGTAGTCCTCATATGTATTTTCTAGGGTTAAGCAATATTCAATTACTTCTTTTCGTAGCTTCATCCTCATACATCCCTTAATTTTTTTAAAATACTTCAATGTAAGTATAGGTTAATTTCACTCCAAAAACAAACTGACGTTCGCATTTAATCTTTTATATTCATTTCAAAGATGGTAAACTTTTCATATCATTTAGGTGAGGAACTATTTAAAATCATATTCCTTTGACTGGAGTATATAAGGCTCTGTGTCAAGCACTGATTTCAAGATTGAGACCTTATAATTAAGCTAATTGAGACAAGGAGCAACCGTTATGAAAACCTTATATAGACCAGTAGGATCACAGGAAATGAAACTTATACTAGAGCTTGACCTAAAGGCGTTTCCTCCACGTTTGCCTGAACAGCCTATCTTCTATCCTGTACTGAATCAAAAATATGCTACACAAATTGCACGGGATTGGAATACTAAGGACCCTTTTTCAGGGTATGTTGGATTCGTTACTCGATTTGAGGTGGCTAGCCCATTCATTGATCAATATGAGGAGCAGATTGTAGGGTCGAAGCAACATCATGAATTATGGATTCCTGCAGAGGACCTAGCTGAGCTAAACCTCAATATTGTAGGGCGAATTCAAACTATAGATGCCTTCTACGGGGTACAGTATACAGGGCATGATACTAAGCCGCGTATCCCCATTTTTGAGAACAAAGGGGTTAATGAACAATTTTTAATTTGGAAAAACATCTTAGATTATAATGCTATGGATTTTTTTTGCGAAATTAGAGAACACAAGCATTCGATTTATATGAACTATCGCTATTGGCAACAAGCAGATTTTAGTCAACAAGGGGTGACAGAACAAGAGAAGCTAGATGTTCTTCATACGATGAAACAATATTGGGAAGAACATTTCCCTTCACAAAAACCACTTTAATCCCGATAATACTTTAGAACTAGTTTCGCGCTACTTTATAACTATCATCATGCAAAAGGAGATTCAAACAAATGAAGAAAAAGGTTTTGTCTGTTTTAAAAAAGGGAGGGTTAGCATTATGTGCAGCACTGCTCACTGTCACGCTAACAACTATTTCTTCGGGTTCAGCCCAAGCCGCTGCACCGATTAAGAAGCAAATTGGTTTATTGGATGCTAAAAGTAATCAAACCTTTATTCCAGTGGCTGCTTTAAACCAGTTTCCTGATGTAACGGTACAATGGATTGCTAAGCAGAAAAAAATTATTATTTCACAAAATGATAAGACCCTCACATTTACAGTCGGGAGCAAATCGGCACAAAATAATGAAGAAGCGATTACGCTCAAAGAAGCGCCATTTGTAGAAAATGGAGTTACCTACATACCTGTTGCACCATTAGGACAAGCATTTGGTTATTCCGTAGCATGGAGTAATACATCCTCCTCTATTTCTATCGGACTAGGCGATGCTAATGTAATATTACCCGTGGCTAAGAAGGGGCAATTTACGGCAAATAGTAAACCTATTACTAACGAGCGTAAAACATTCAAGGTGAAGTCCAAATCATTTTCTGTACAAATGGTTACCGTTTCATTATTACATCCTAAAATCCAGCTTGACATCGCTTTAGCAGGAAATGAGATTGGTAAGGTTGAGGATTTAAGCAGTATTGCTAAACGTAACAAAGCGATCGTAGCGATTAATGGCACATTTTTTGATGCATACACGAAGGAAAGCTTTAAAACCCCTTACGGATATATCGTTCAACAAGGGGAGCGCAAACATTATGGTGACAACCGATCTATTTTTACCTTTGATTACAATTCATTCGCTAACGTTATTCATGAAGATGAATATAAAGAGAAGATGGAAGCGGAACAAATCAACGGTGCAATTCAAGCAGGTCCTAGACTGATCGTGAACGGGAAAGTTGCCTTAGATGTGAAAAATGAAGGCTTTAAAGACCCCAAAATTTTAACAGGTGGTGGCGCTAGAAGTGCACTTGGGATTACAAAAGATCACAAGCTCATTTTGATCACGACAGGTGGGGCAACGATCCCTCAGCTTGCCGAAATCATGAAGCAGGCAGGCGCATATCAGGCGATGAACTTAGATGGTGGCGCTTCAAGTGGGCTGTATTATAACGGCAAATATTTAACAAGCCCTGGGCGTAAAATTAGTAATGCGATCATTGTGAAATATCAATAATAGTATAATGGATGGAACATAAAAAATTGAACATATAAAAACAGCAGACTACAAGGACCATTTCCCTAAGCCTGCTGTTTTTTTAACTGTAAAATAACTTATAAGAAGTACATATAAGACCTTATATTATTTTGCTTGAACATATTCCGCAGATTTGATTCCTGCTTGACGTCCAAAAATGATGATTTCAGCTACAGAGTTACCACCGATACGGTTTTCACCATGTAATCCACCAGTTACTTCCCCTGCTGCAAATAAACCAGCAATCGGTTGACCGTCTTTATTTAACACTTCTGTGTTTGTGTTGATTTTAATACCACCCATTGTATAGTGAATTCCTGGTGCGATTTTGATTGCATAATAAGGTGCACCAGATAAGTCATTATCCATTCCTGTTGTTCTATCAAATTCACTATCTTTTTTGTCCTTCACTGCTTTGTTCCAAGTGTCCATCGTTGCTTTTAATTGATCCGCAGGAACATTAATTGCTTTTGCTAAATCTTCAATTGTGTCACCTTTTACAACAAAGCCCATTTTGTCGTATTGCTCAATTGCTTTTACGCGAGATTTTACACCTGAATCAAACACTAAAGTTGCTGCTTTTTCAGGTAATGTATTAATAGCTGCTGTTACTTTATCACGTGTATTCAATTCATTTACAAAACGTTTACCTTCATTAGAAACCATAATTGCGCCTTCACCACGTACAGCTTCACCAATCAAATAAGACTTATCTTGTTGTACGGTTGGATGCACTTGAATTTGATCCATATCCACTGTAACCCCACCAAGCTTTTCAATCATTGTAATCCCGTCACCAGTGCTACCTACTTGGTTTGTAGTTACTAAGCCTTTTAGATCTGGTCTAACTTTAGCAATTAAATCAGCGTTTGAACCAAATCCACCTGTAGTCACTACTACTGCTTTTGCAGTAATCGTTTTTTCATCTTTTTGGTCAATAACGACTTTCACACCGTTTACTTTACCGTCTGCTTGTGTAATTTCTTTTACATCTGCATTTACAAACAATGGAATACTTTTTTCTTGTACATTTTTCACTAAACCAGTTACAAGATACTTACCTACTGCGGAACCATCTTCAGGACGGTGAGTACGTTTTTCCTTCATCCCACCTGTAATGGTAATGTTGTTTAATTTGATGCCGATTGAATCTAACCAGTCAATTGCGCTAGCAGAGTTGTCTACAAAGAAACGAAGCATTTCTTTATCGTTTGTATTGTGACCCCCAGCTAAAGTTTCTTCATAAAATAAATCGTTTTTATCTTCAATCCCTTGTTCTTTTTGGAATTTCGTTTGTGAAGCATTCATACCAGAAGAAGATTTTGTAGTATTCCCACCAGCTACTGGCATTTTTTCAAAAATAACAGGGTTTAATCCTTTTTCCTTTGCTTCAAGTGCAGCAGACATACCCGCACCACCTGCACCAACAATAATAATATCGTAATTATCTTTTAATTGGTCAATTGGAGTATATGAAGCTTGAGACGCACCTGCAACCGAATCTTCCTTTTTCTCCTCATTTTTCGTTTGTGGTTCATTAGCTTTCTTGTCGGTATTACTGCTACCACTATTTCCACATCCTGCAATAACAAGAATCATGGAAAGAAGGAGTGTAAATAGGACCGTTGTTTTCTTTTTCATTTTGTATTTGCCCCCTTGTGCATTATTTCACAATATTATTATAGTAATAAAGTTCACTATATTAATAGCTTATTTAATTAATAAAATAGTTTTTAAACTAATGTAAGCAAAGTCACTACGAAAACCCCTTAGCCAAACAATGACTAAGTGCTCCGTAACATCTTTAATGGCGACTTAGTTTTTGCTAATAGCTAAGGGGTTTTTGCTTTTGCCTACCTTCTTTTATCTATCTTTTTACGTCTACCTTTTATATCTCATTTCTGCTATTTTCTATCTCTATTGTTTCTATCTCTACTATTTCTCTTTCTCTACTTTATGTTTTATCTCATTGGTGCAAAGTCGCTAACCTCAGACAAAATAGTATCCATTGTTGCAACCACCTCTGGGGTTAAGTTTACCTCCAATGCCTTCACGTTTTCTTCAATTTGAGAAGGACGGCTTGAGCCGATAATAGCGGAGCTCACAACAGGTTGGCGTAATACCCAAGCTAGTGCTAGCTGTGACAAGGTGCATCCCATATTATTTGCTACATCCATTAGCTTAGCTACACAGTTCAACACATCTTCACGTAGGTAGCTGTTAATTACCCCATTCGTTTGCTCATTAGCCGCTCTACTATTTTGCGGAATTTCTTGCCCTGGCTTGTATTTACCCGTCAACACCCCTTGAGCAAGCGGTGAAAATACGACTAATCCAACACCATCCTGCTGACATTGTGTAATTACATTTTCCTTTTCAATGTAGCGTTCAAACATATTGTAGATTGGTTGATTCGAAATTAATGGGCGTAAGTGCAACCGCTTACTAATTGACGTTGCCTCTGCAATTTGCGACGCAGACCACTCGCTTACACCAGAATATAAAATTTTCCCCTGTATCTTGAGATCATCTAACGCTCGAAGTGTTTCTTCCATTGGTGTGTCAGCATCGAAGCGATGACATTGATATAAATCGATATAATCTGTGCCTAATCTTTTCAAGCTCGCTTCACATTGCTCCATAATATGCTTGCGTGACAATCCTCTGTCATTTGGTCCACTTCCTTGTGGAAAAAACAATTTTGTAGCAAGTACATAACTGCTGCGAGGGTAGGATTTTAAGGCGTTCCCCATTACCTTTTCCGCTCCAGCATATGAATTAGAGGTGTCGAAGAAATTAATGCCTAACTCATACGCCTTGTGAATACATGCCTGTGCCGTTTCCTCTGCGGTTGCCGAGCCATACGTTAACCAACTTCCTAGCCCAATTTCACTTACTTTAAGTCCACTGTTTCCTAGACGTCTATATTTCAATGCAATCACTCTCCTTCAGATTTTGTACCAAGTTATTTCATATACAGGTTTGCGTGTTAAAGTCGTACATTTGTATTGCTCAATCTAATAATAGGAGTTAAACTAAGCTTTAAGTCAAGCACCATTCTCTGTAGAGAGGAGAATTTCTGTGGAGTTTACAATTAAACAGGTTGCAGAACGTACAAAACTCCCCCCTTCAACCTTACGTTATTATGATAAAGAAGGGCTTATGCCTTTATTAAAAAAGACGGAATACGGTACACGCAAATACTCTGAAATGGACATCTGCTGGCTTGAATTAGTATGTTGTCTTAAGGATAGTGGCATGTCTTTAGATGAAATCAGAGCATTTATGACATTGTGCTTAGAGGGCTCAGCGACATGTGAAGAGCGGAAACATTTGCTAGAAGAGCATAAGGACAAAATTTTGGATCAAATTAATATGCTAAATCGTAGTTTGGGCATCATCAACTATAAACTAGAGCATTATCAAGAAATAGGTACGTTTCATATTGATACACATTAAGAGATTTAATTAATGATTTAAAATGTTGAGTAGTGGAAAGTGGGATATACATGCCTTGGTGCGAACCCCAAGCTCACATGAAAACCCGGCTCCTCCGCACCTCAAGCCCCATAAGGGATTGTAGCGTTTTGGTCATTTTTTAGGTATAATTAAAACGCTTACATATTTCCTTCGCGCTTTTGCGGCTTAAATCCCTTGTGGCACAAGGGGTGAAAAGTGCCGCTGTCGCACTCTATGTGAGTGCGTGGATTGAAATCTCCTAATCAATATCAATTAATTTAATCCACACAAGTCGCACTCTATGTGAGTGCGTGGATTGAAATAGGGTTTCGGCAGCTTGGCTATTTTGAGTCATAGTCGCACTCTATGTGAGTGCGTGGATTGAAATCTTTGAAAAAGTTAATCATGTCATCCCACATACTAAGTCGCACTCTATGTGAGTGCGTGGATTGAAATCTTTACCATTTCCTACTCTCGTGCTTATAGTGCTGTCGCACTCTATGTGAGTGCGTGGATTGAAATCCAATTTAAGCGGCGTAGTATGATTGCATCAGGCGCGTCGCACTCTATGTGAGTGCGTGGATTGAAATTGGTGTTGGTTTTTGATTGTTTTTTTCAACTCTAGTCGCACTCTATGTGAGTGCGTGGATTGAAATCGAGGATAACAAAGCCCTCTTTTACGTATTGTTTATGTCGCACTCTATGTGAGTGCGTGGATTGAAATATCATCTTACGCGGCTGAAACGTACCCGTCGGATGTCGCACTCTATGTGAGTGCGTGGATTGAAATATTATAATCACCATCCCAACATTATTAATAAATAGTCGCACTCTATGTGAGTGCGTGGATTGAAATAAAAGATATAGTTGCTCCTATTTTATTTGAGATGTCGTCGCACTCTATGTGAGTGCGTGGATTGAAATCTTAAATCGCTTATAGTCATAAGCTTTGGAGCATGTCGCACTCTATACGAGTGCACAAATTAAAATAGCAACAGCCTCCACTGAATCTCTCATGACAATTCAGTGGAGGTTGTTGCTATGAATTTCTGTACCCTATAAAGTTTAAAATCAATCTTCATTACATATTACTCACCACAATAACCGCTAGCACAACCACCATCAATGTTGTCCCAATCCCAGCAAGTACATTAATAAATCTCTGCGCTTTTAATCTATCTTTGAAAATTTTCACAAGCCCAAAGTAAATAAGTAAACCAACGATACCACCAACGGTATTGTTAATAATATCTGTAATATCAGATGCACCTACACGCAAAATATATTGGAAGACTTCACATAATAAGCTGACTAAAAAGAATAGGAAGATCTTACTCCCTGCCGACCATTTTGGACAAAGGATTCCTATGTAAATGCCAAGCGGCATAAAAATAATGACATTCATTATGATTTCACTGAAATCTAACTTGTTATTAAGTACAAGCGATTCGTTAAATGGGATTAGATTGATACTCCTCATGAGACCTAGATCCTCAAACGATAAGCTTAATTTAAATAAAATAATCCACACTAATGCAATTAAATAAATAGTAAAGAGAAGCTTGGTCACTTTCGTTACTTTGTCTTTCATTTTGCGCCTCCTACAGCTAATTAAATATAATCCCCTTAGATCACATCATAAAATAGGCTCTGTATAACAAGCGTATCTTGATGTTGAACATAAGGGGATTCCTTTTCATATCTCTAAATTTTATCTCTTTGTAACTCTTTCTATATCTCTATATTTTCTATCCGTTTTTTATTTTTTGCCCCTAATTAAACAATCCCTTTAAAGCTGTAGAGGCATTTTTTTCTCTTACCATCGTATATGCTTCTTGACCATTTTTAAGCTTTAGGGCTACATAAAATACTTGCTCACCACGGCTTTCAAATGTACGACTATTGCGGTTTAAAATCTCAGAAATAATAGCTTTATCCTCAACAGATATTTTTTTTATATCTTTCATTTTTACCTTTACATCATCTTTATGAGGATAAGTATATCCTGGCGTTTTTATAGAGACCAAAGCAATATCCGCAGACTCGACTTGTTCTGGTGTGACTTCAATACGCTCTGATAATCCTTTTTCCTTTAACCAAACACGGATCTTGTCAAAGCTAGACTTAATCTCACCTGACCAATCATTGCTATCATAACCATGACTCATTGAAATACGGGCTATTGGAGCAATATCATTTGATTTTAAACTTGCTGGCTGAGATAAAATCTCTTCCTTTAATAGCTTTTTAAACTCCTCCATTTCCTGCGGGTCACTGATTACAATTATACGTTCGGGTATCAACTCTGAGGTTAAAGTAATACTTCTAATTACATAATCAAATTCATACAATCGATTTTCATTATATTTGTAAGCATCTGTATTGTAGACTGCCAACAGCTCTTGTTCAAATTTGCTTGTTGGGAAATTATAATTTCTAATTAACTCTCCCCCATCCTTAAGCTTATAACGGATAGAGATCATCTCATTTCCTTTTGCCTCATATCTACGGCTAGGTGTTGGGAAATCAGTTTCAATCAGTTTCTCATGTAATTGATGAACTGCACTCATATACACTGGGTCATTAGAATATTGCTTTGCCTCCCTTCCCGTCCTTGTGTAATTATCCAAATAAAAATAAGGATGCCCCATACTTACACTCTCGATTTGCGCTAAAGCAGGAACTTTACTTGAGTAGCCATTCCAACTTGCAACAGGGATATACAACATCAGCACTGTTATAGTTCCGTAGATTAAAACTCCTTTGGATAAGACACGAAATGGAACTAGCCATGTTTTCAGAAGAATCATTTCCGCGAGTATTAATCCTATTAATCCACCAATGATAGAACCTACCACAGTCCAAGCAGATATCCAATTCGTCCACTGGATTGAAAAATATTCTTCCATAATTAACGCTGACCCAAGCATCATCACAATCCGAAATAGGGGCTTTAAAAATTTAAAAGCTATCGCTTGTGTCGCATTTTCAACCTGACGAAGCTTATATAAACCAAAAGATAGGGCTGTAAATAAAATAGTTAGACCAAAATAAATTAACAATAAAGTTAAGTCTGGCGCAGGATTCCCTAAATTAGTCATATAAATAAAGGGGGATATCACTGCATTGTCAAAGCCTAGTCTATCAGCTACATAATACCCTTTTAAATAGAAGGATAAATGCTCTTTAATTAAAGCACTCATTAATGCTGGAAAGATCAAAAACGCATAAGTAACAATTCCTTGTAGGATCGATTGCCCTATACATACACCTACAAATACGGTGAAGCTGAACATAAATAAAGTAAATATGCTAACAGCTAAACCCCATTCTAAAATGATTAAACCAGAAAATTCATAATATAATGTAGTGACGGATGATAATATGGCGGTAAATCCTGCAACAATCCAAATCGGGACTAACAGCATAATAATACCTGAAATTAGATTTGTGCTTAAAATATGCTGTCTCCGAAGGGGTAAACTATGAATTAAGATTGACTGCTTATTCGACTGAATATATCGAAGAATAAAAATACCCGCAAGTACAGGGAAAATTAGAATCATTAGCCCTTGGCCTGAACCATTTACTTCAAATAAACTTGAAATCGATATCCGATTTTCAGCTGTTCTCCCCAACATATATAAAGGCGAAACAAATAGTAAAGCTAGCAAGTATAAAACACTAATCCAGCCATGTTGCCTAAAATTTTGAATGAGGATGCTGCGATTACAATATAAGCGGTGTGACGTCATAACCTACATCCTCCATTTCATAAATGAATATTTCCTCTAACGTTAATGGTAAAATATCTAGCACATAAGGTTTATAGTTTTGAAATTGTGCTTTGATTTGTTCTCGCTCACCTTTTGCAATGTACAACACAATACTCCCCCTTCGCTCTGAATGTAGTAGGTTGAGCTGTCCTTGTATGGCATCTGCATCCTGTGGGTTACGAAAGGCAACTTGGATTTTGTGTGTATCTGCCTTGAGATCATCCAATTCCTTCTCCACAATCATTTTTCCCTTATGCATAATCCCGACATGGTCGCACAAATCTTCAATTTCCCGTAAATTATGTGAGGAGATGAGTACAGTGAGTTCTCGATCTGCTACCTCTTGGAACAATAAGTTTTTAATTTGCTGACGCATCACGGGGTCAAGTCCATCAATGGGCTCATCCATAATAAGCAATTCTGGATTACAGCTTAACGCTAACCAAAAAGCTGCTTGTCGTTGCATCCCTTTAGACATACGATGTAGTTTTTGCTTCGGATCCAGCTTAAATATTTGACCAAGCTCATGGAAACGTTGCTCACTCCAATGGGGGTAAATCTGCTTATAGAAACTACTCATTTGTAAAATTGATGACTGCGGAAAAAAGTACGGTGTATCCGCCATAAACATGATCTTCCCTTTTAACTCTATGTTCTCAAATACATCCTGCTTATGAATTTGAACGCTACCATTGTCTGCGCGATATATACCTGCAAGCACCTTCAGCAAGGTTGTTTTGCCCGCGCCGTTAGAGCCTAACAGGCCATAAATTGAGCCTTTTCGTATATGAAGACTGACTTCATCTATAGCTCGCTCTTTATCAAACGATTTAGTGAGCTGATTAATTCGAATCATGAGGACCCTCCTTTTCCTTCTCTTTATCTTTATCTTTATCTTTGTCTTTTTCGTTGTCTTCTTTATCTGTGTGGCTTTCCTGCACTTGCTTTAACGCAGCTTCAAAAGCTTGAGCGACATCCTGATGATTTAATCCCGAATAGCTTGCTTCCGCAATCAGCTTCACAAATCCAGCTTGTAATTGTATCAACATCTCTGAATTTTGCCCTCCCGTATATTCAGCCACAAAGCTTCCTTTTCCTTGCATGGAATAAATATAGCCCTCTCGCTCCAGCTCTCTATACGCCTTTTGAATTGTATTTGGATTCACTGTGAGTTGGGTTGATAAAGTACGTACAGATGGCAACTGCTCATCCACCTGAAGTACGCCATATACGATCATTTCTTTAATTTTATCCATCAACTGCTCATAAATCGGCTTCCGACTCCGTACGTCAAGTTCAAACATGTTGTCCCTCCCTTCTCTTATTGTGAAATAAGTGTATTAACTGTATTACTATTATTAGTACAGTTAATACACTTTGTCAATAAAAATATGTACTCCTCTTGATTAGATAACATACATACCAACTAAAAAAAGACGGCTAAAGGCACATAATCTGTACCTTTACCGTCTTACTTTTTTTAAAATTAGGGTTATTACTTTCCCATTAGGATTCTTCATTTTTTTGAATTTTAGAAGGGTTGTTTATTTTATAAGCAACAGGATGCTTTGTTAACTTTTTAGCTACAATTTTAGCCTCAAATGTGAGTACGTCACCGACTTCCAACTCCTGTTTTTTCATGGTGGCACTATGGCTTGACCAAGCTTCGCCAATCAATAGCTCAGGTTCAATCACCTTCACCTCTTCGTAAATAATCACCTCATCCTCACTTTCCGAGAAGTGATTCGGAACCGTTGTAAACTCAGCAACCTTTGCACTCATTTTCACCTTGTCCACAGGTAATTCCAGCTTGGGTTGCTTCGCTTTTTTAACCTTACCTTCCTTGGCTTCCTTAGTTTGTTTTGGCTTAATAATTGGCTCCAAGGATGCTATCGAGGACTCATCATCTTCTGGAAAGCTAATATCAACAACACCCTCTAAAGGCTCTACAGATGTGTCCAGAAAATTTTCAATTCCTTCCTCTGTCTTAGCGACTGCATCTAAATCAATCTCAGCAGCTTCATCACTTATCGCTTCATCATCTACTGTTTTATGGCTGATTACTTCTTCACTAATTCCTTCATCACTAGTTGCCTCATTATCCCTTGATTCACTACCCGTCGTAGTGTTTTTATTGCCATAGCTCGCCGCCTGCATTTCCTTGAGATAAGAAGGATGAATGAGGTGAAGTCCGCCTGTCTCCAGTTTAATAACTGTCGTAATGTCATCCACATACCCAACAATTTCACAAGCTATATTTTTCCCTGTCCCTTTATGATAAAAAGCTTTCATTTTTGTTGCTTTAGGGGTGACTAAGCCCCATTCCTTACATTTATCTATCGCTTCCGCTTCATCTTCAAATGCAATATAATCACTTGGTGTAATCCATAATGGCTTTGACATGGAATCATAATCCCACCTTTCTTCGTTATTTTAACATGTTTACATACTGAACTAAATATACAGTGGAGCTGATTTAAACTCAAAACTTGAGAAATCACGTCTAAACATGATACTTTAGTAAGTAAGCATAATAAAGTAACAAATATGAACGACTATTTATTTGTATGTATTTTTTTACACTTAGAGGAGCTGAAATATGTTTATCCTGATTGGTCTTGTTTTTCTACTTATTTATGGGGTTCTCGTCTTTTATATCGGCTGGAGTGGCTGGCGATGGATGAGACCTGTTGTATCTGCGAGATTTAAGCTATTTTATATCGTGATCATTTCATTTCTTGCTATATCATTAATATTAGGCAGAGTATTTGGGAGCATTTCCATTTTGTCGATGATCGGCTCCTATTGGTTAGCGGTGTTCTCATTACTACTACTATTGTTGCCTATTGCACATCTATGTATTTGGTTATCTCGGTTAACCCCACTGCCTAGACATCGCGTACAAAAATGGGTGGGATTTATTACGTTAGCAACCTTACTGTTGTTACTTGGATACGGTTCCTATCAGGCGTACAATCCAGTTGTAAGGGAGTATAACCTGCATATTAATAAAAAAGTGGATGGGTTAGACCAATTAAAAATTGTGATGGCATCTGATATGCATTTTGGTCTATTATCAGGCGAAAATCATGCTAAGCGGATGGTATCTACGATTAATGAGCTACAACCTGATCTTGTATTATATCCTGGAGATATTATTGATGATGATTTAGATGCGTATCGTAATCGTGATTTTGTAAAAATCTTAAGTGGTGTAAAAGCCAAATACGGTGTCTTCGCTTCACTTGGCAATCATGATAAATACGATGGTCCTATTCAGAACATCATCGATACACTGAAGCAAAGTAATATGTCTGTATTGTATGACGAGAACATTACGATTAACGACCAGTTCACCCTAGTTGGACGCAAGGATCGTACAGAAAAGGATCGCAATCCACTTTCCTCGCTAATGGCAGGCATTGATAAGTCTAAACCACTTATTTTGTTAGAGCATCAGCCGTATGAGCTAGACCTTGCAAATGAAGAAGGGATTGATCTTATGGTGTCTGGACATACACATCGGGGACAAATTGCACCTGCTCATCTCATTACGAAGGCAATTTACGAAAATGACTGGGGTTATTTACAAAAGGGTAATATGCATTCAGTTGTCACCTCAGGATATGGATTTTGGGGACCCCCTATTCGTCTAGGGAGTCGCTCAGAAATCGTACAAATTAATATTACATTTGGTGAAGACAATATTTAATTTCGATTATACTTTGTAATAGGCTTAGTAAATAAAGCAGTTGCTTCTAGCTGCTTTATTTTTTTGTTTTAGGAAACAACCCAACAAGCAGAGCTACACCAAGCCAACACATTATCATAATAAAAATATACTTTATACCCAAATATAGTGGAAGTAATGTCCACTGGTATCCATTCAGATATAAAGCTAGACCAATAGCTAATAAGCATCCTGTTCTAATGGTTACTATAATTTTCCTCTTCCTTGTGTGTTGTGTAATAAATCTCCGTTCTCCTTGTGCACATTTTTTCACAAAAAATATGAGATATAACCCTAACAATAAAGCTAAAATAGCCGTAATTAATAAATATGTATTTCGATGTGAGGTCCTATTATAATGTCCTTTTGGCTTCTCCCCCGTTAAATATTCTAGCCATTCATTATAGATCGCCTCTCTAAGCTCCGCACCATTTTCACTGTTCGTCAAAATAACTAGGCCCTCTAAATCAGCTGGGACATAACCATAAAATGAATGCCAACCCCGATTATCACCATTGTGATAAAGAAGCCTTTTTCCCGTTGACAGTGGTTTAACAAAAATACCTAGAGCACTTCCTCCCAAAACCGGCTGCTGCATTTTAGATATAAGCTCATTAGAAATAAATTGTGTTGGTGCTTCTGCACTTGTATTTCCTAATCGCATACCCTTGATCATAAATTTCATCAGATCCTGTGTAGTCGTAAATAAACCCGCAGCAGCTTGCTCTGTGAATCGATATTGGGGTATCTCATTATTAAAATAGCCGTATGGAGTTGCCAATTGTCTCTCTACCCTTGAGAACTGGAAGGAGCTATCCTTCATGTCTAAAGGATCTAATATATATTTTTGCATGTATAACTCAAAGGACATCCCCGTTACCTCTTCAATTACAAGCTGAAGAACTGTATACCCGCCACCAGAATAAATAACCTCTGTACCTGGCTCTGTCTCTATAGTAACTGGATTAGGTGATGAGCCTTCTCCTGATAAGGACTGTTCTAATGAAGGAAGCTTATTAGCTAAGCCAAGATATCCATGGACGCCTAATCCTGCTGTATGACTTAATAGCCTTTGAACGGTAACCTCTGCATGATTGAAGGGCGATTTCGGTAAATGCCATCGTGTCAAATAATGATGTATAGGTTGATTCAAGTCTAACTTCCCCTGCTGCACAAGTTGCATAATTCCCAAGGCAGTTAAGCTTTTAGAGATTGAAGCAGCTTGAAAGGCAGTATTGGATGTAATCGTCTGCTTGTCCTTAAGGTTTGCATAACCATAGCTTAAATTATAAGCCATTTTACCGTTATGAATGATTCCAATAGTTACGCCAGGTACACCATATTTGTCCTGTAATTCTGGGACAAGCTGATCAAGCTGCCTTTTAAATTGCTCAGCTGTCACATTACCTACGTTACCTGCTGAGGCATACACATTTGTAGCCCCCCAATAAAAGGCTCCTAACAAAAAGGAAAATGAAATTATGAAATAAATAAAGGATTTTTGATATGTATGAACTATTTTACTCTTTATCACTGCTTCCTCCTGTGCCACAATCGTCATACTTTAGGGTAATACTTTAGGTAAGCATACTTTAATTGATAGCAAATTGCCCTTCATTGACATGACAAAAAATAAAGTAACCTTACATTATTGTCATAAGGACAAGAAATTAAGTTAAAAAAAGATGCATAGTAGAAAAAATCTCTCAGTACCATGCATCGATGCAAATCAAACTGTATTCACTTAAAAATATTTTTTTCAACATAAAAATGTTATTCCGAAGGGGATTGGTTTAACAATTTAATTAAATCTACTAATTCTCTTGCTGAAGATGTGCCATAGCTAAGTGCTGTATCGTTCTTAATAAGTTCATCTAGCACGGTTTGAATTGGAATCAACTTCACGGATGAATTCTGAATATGCTCCAGTTCATTTTCATCCTTCACCTTCCCATGCACAAACCAATACTCCCATTCTACACCTGGAACAAGGCTTTCTCTTATTTTACGTTTTTTATCTGAAGTGAATTTAATTTCTGTCCATGCCTTGACACTTGTTTTTAAGCTGTCTGAGTTACGTAGCTTGGAGCTAGTTTTAGACTTCACACCTAGCTTTTCCATTTGTGACTTCGTTAGCTTGCTAATATAAGTGACAGGACGAACACTCACCTGTACTTCGCAATGCACATATTGCCAACCTGTTTCTTCATGATAACGAACTGCAAGGAAGCTAATCTCATCAAGCTTGTCTTTGATCCCTCTGATGGTGAAATAACCATTTTTGGAAAGCCATTCTTCCACCAAAGCTTCTGCCTGTAGCGCCATTATTATTCCTCCTTATACGTTAACGTTGTATTCATGAGACGAAAATATATTTTCATTTACTATTCGCTATTTTTTAAAATTTTCCTTTAGATTTCTTTACTACTTGTAGTGATTTTTATATTTACTTATTATTCTCCTCATGATACTTTGACTATAGGATATAAATACTCAATTTGTCTCAAGGAGTTGAAAGATATGTATAACCTATACCATGTATGTATCGGATATGTGCAGAAAGCTCTTCATGCAAAGCCTATATTAAGATGAAGGCGATACTTTGCATGAAGTAACTTAACACCATCGCCACTTCATTCTTGGTAAAAGCTTTGTACCTTATTGCACTTTTAAAATAAGGAGCTGGCAAGAATGAAATATTTGAAAGCAGATGAGGTTTTACCGACCAAACTTCTAGCGGAACTACAAAAATATGTTCCGAGTGGTTTGTTATATATTCCTACCCCTAAGAAAGACCATAAAAAGTGGGGAGAAGCAACAGGTAGCCGCAAAATTATAGCCAATCGAAATGTTCAGATTAAGCAACGCTTCAAAGCGGGTGAAGGAATAGAACAGCTTTCGAGTAGTTTTTATTTATCCGTAGAGAGCATTAAAAAAATTGTATATAGTAAATAGACAAAATAAATAAATAATAAGTGAAGCCTGATAGAAATTAATATTTCTGTTGGGCTTTTACTTATTTGAGGTTTTTCGCTATTTAGGTAAAGTATATTTAAAAATAACCTTTACATATTTTTGGCTCCTACATTGTTCCATAATGTTGTTATCCAATAATTATGGAGGTTTTGTTTATGCAAATTCATTTTAGAAATAACTGCAAAATCGTTAACTTTGGTGAGGACTATTATAAAATTAGAGACTTTCTCTTAAAGCTAAACCAACCCAACTTTTCTTTTGGCAGATGGGATTGGATGGTTACACATAGTGACCTTGATCAATCCGCAATAAGTAAGATTGGAGTATGGGAGCATGATTCAGAAATCGTGGCACTAGCAACATTTGATTGTGAGCCTGGGCAAAGCTACATTTATACTCTAGACGGCTACAAGCATTTAAAGCCAGAAATGTTAACTTATGCACAGCAACATTTGTGTACGAAGGAGAAATTTGAAGTTTTAATTTTAGACTCTGACTATGAATTTCAAAATAGTGTGGCTACTGCTGGCTTTATCGCTTCACAAGGGAAACAAGAAGAGGCAATTTTACCTATCGATTCACATCCATTAAGCTATAGCTTGCCGGATGGCTTTAGAATCACAAGTATGGCAGAAAATTATGACTTGACTCAGTATGGGAGTGTTCTTTGGAGGGGTTTTAACCATGAATTAGATGGAGAAGGACCTTTTAATCCTTCTGAGGAGCAGTTGATTGCTTTACAAAATGAGATGAAACGCCCTAATGTAAATCTCGATTTAAAAATAGCCGTTGTGAATGCAGATGGGGAGTTTGTAGCCTATTGTGGGATGTGGTACGATCCTCAGTCCCAATATGCCGTCGTTGAACCTGTTGCAACTGATCCAAACTATCGTAGACTTGGTTTAGCAAAAGCAGCAGTGTTAGAGGGCATTCGGAGATGTGGGGCGCTTGGCGCAAAAGAAGCCATCGTTGGCTCCACGCAGCAATTTTATTATAGTATTGGTTTCCGTCCTTATCAGACCTCTAGCTGGTGGATAAAAAAGTGAGGTTAACAATATAAATTATACATGAAATTTTCGAGTAGCTAACAAACATAAAACAAGCCTCTAATTCCACTTGTTTAAGGTGGCTTAGAGGCTTGTAGCTTTTTAAATTACTTTTTAAATCACGACAGTCAACAAGTCATCTTGTAGGTTTACCGTTTTCTTATCGGTCTCAATAACATCAAGATAATTAGCAGTGTTAGAAACAATGACTGGTGTTGTTAAAGTGTACCCTGCTTCTTTAATTGCCGCCATGTCAAATTCCATTAGTAATTGACCTTTTTTAACGGTATCTCCTTGTGCTACTTTCGCAGTGAAGTGTTTACCTTTTAGTTTTACAGTGTCTTTACCCACATGGATCAGAATATCTACCCCGTTGTTGCTTGTTACGCCAATGGCATGACCAGAAGAGAACAAGGAGGTAAGTACACCATCTACTGGTGAATATACTTTTCCTTCGCTTGGCTCAATGGCAACCCCTTTACCCATAGCACCAGAGGAGAAAGCTTCGTCTGTAATTTCACTCAAAGCTTTTACTTCACCTTTAATTGGGCTACTAATTGTTTCTTGTGTAACTAGTGTTTCACCTTTTGTAGGACCATTGTTGTTCGTTGATTTGTTGTCTGTTTCTTCGTCATCCTTAAAGCCTGCAAAAAACATCATCAAGAATCCTAATACAAAGCTCACTACAATTGCGATAATCGCGCCCCATAGGTTCATATCTATACCTTTAGGACCAATATAACTCGGAATACCGAAAATACCTAAACCACCAATAATGTAACCTTTAACACCAAATCCGCCAATAATACCTCCACCTACTGCGGCTGCAATACAGCTTATAACAAATGGTTTCTTTTTAGGAAGCGTAACCCCGTAAATCGCTGGTTCAGTAACTCCAAAGATACCGGAAATAAATGCTGGGATTGAAATTGATTTTAGCTTTTGATTTTTAGTTTTCAACAGAATTGCTAACACTACACCGATCTGTGCAAAGGATGCACCAAATGTCGCAGCCAGAATCGGGTCATTTTTTAATACAGCAAGGTTATTCAGTGCGATTGGCACAAGTCCCCAGTGTAAACCAAAAATAACGAAAACTTGCCAGAAGCCACCAATTAAAATACCTGCTACAACAGAGCTTAAGTTATAAACCCATAACAATCCTTGTCCTAGCAATGTACCTGCCCATGTCGAAATTGGACCAATCACGATTAAAGATAACGGAACAATAACTAGCAATGTAAAGAATGGAACTAAAAATGTTCTAACTACACTCGGAACTACTTTTTTAAACATGCCTTCGAGCTTAGAACCAACATAAGTTGAAATCAAAATCGGAATTACGGTTGATGAATAACCCATCAAAATAACTGGAATCCCTAAAAACGTAATATATACTGGAGATTGGAAAATCGTGCCTTCAAACAACGTGTATAACGGTGTATTTGAGGGATCCATTAGACCTGTGAACGAAGGATACACAAGACTCGCACCAATCGCCATCCCAATAAATATGTTCATATTAAACTTCTTCGCTGCAGTATATCCTAAGAAAATTGGGAAGAAGTAGAATAGACAGTCACCAACTGCGTTCAAAATTTGATAAGTACCATCTGTTTTGGTTAACCATCCCAGTGCTTCAAATAAAGCGTTAAAACCTTTAATCATCCCTGTCGCGGCAAGTACACCTAAGGTTGGTGCAAATACACTCGAAATGATATCGATAAAGCGGTTAAACAAGCTCATTTTTTCTTCAGAGCTATCATTCTCCACTGAGCCATCACTGATTCCAGCAACACTTGTTACTGCTGCATATACTTCTGATACATGATTCCCGATAACAACCTGATATTGACCACCACTTTGAATTACAGTTACGACACCATCCATATTTTTAAGAACATCTGTATTTGCCTTACCTTCGTCTTTTAGCTTAAACCGTAAACGAGTTACACAGTGAGTTAAGCTATTTACGTTTTCTTTGCCACCAACATTGCTTATAATGCTTTTGGCTAAATCCTCGTATTTCATAGGAATCCCTCCTGAAGTAATAATGCTACTTATAATATTTTATAAAAAAGGCGAAACCATACATTTCAGACCAATGACTTAATCTGAAAGGTGGTTTCGCCTGCGTTACCAGTAACGATCCGTTATTTTATTTAAGTGTCAGTTTCCGTGTCCCGATGAGTAACCCGATGTACATGAATGGTGAGGTATAACTTCTCATCGTCTGACAGTTCAACCTTTAAATACTTTTCGATTTTAAGCATACAGCTATAAGCCTTTTTATATTTCGCCTTGACCTGCTTTAGCAAAAAATCGTCTAGGGAATTCACTTTCTCCCTTTTATTTAAACGCTGAAAGAAAAATTTCAAGTGGGTTACAAATCGCTCATAGCTGATCGATTTTTCATCAATCACAATATTGTAAGAATACTTAATGATATTAAATATATCTTGTATTTTTTCAGCTTGTTTAGCAATATCAGCGATTTTTCCATTGTGGCTGTTCATCTGAGCATTAATGAAATGCATCGCGATGTTGCCCGCCTCATCCTTCGACAATTGCCTACCTGTCATTTCTTCAATAAATTCAAGCGCTTTGCTTCCTACTGCATATTCTTTAGGATAAAACTTCTCAATTTCCCACAATAACGGATTAACATTGATAAAGCCTTGGTCCAACAGTTTAAATGCATTATTGATATGATCTGTCAGGGAAACATAAATATAATCGCTCAAATGTACATCTAAAATATTTTTTGCATATTCAATAATGTCATAACATAACTCTACATATTCTGAAGGTACATCCTCTAGCAGTAATTTGAATTTTTCCGAAGCATCCTTTTGCTTGAGAATAAACACTTTTTCGATTAAATCTTGTTGGACTAGGTCACCTGCACTTTTTTTAAATGCAATTCCACGTCCCATCACAACAAATTCATCTTTATTTTTATCCTTTGCTATGATCGCATTATTATTAAACACTTTCTCGATAATCATTTGAGCGCCCCCCCTTTACCTATTATTCGTTTTAAGGATAGGATTTAGACATTGGGCGTAATCACGTTTGCACACCTTCAAAGTCAACTTTAACCAAATGATGAAAACGTATACATTGTAATGCGGACAAATAATAATTTTCATCTACTTAGCCATTTACACATCACACACCCCTCGGCAAAATGTTTACCGGTTAAACCTGTACGGCATATATCAGGGATAAGAAAAAAGGCAAAACCCAAAACATGTTTCATTGTGAACATGCCCTGGGTTTTGCCTTTTCAGTAACAATCCCACACTTAGATTACCACTGTTTTTTTTATTTGGCAAGCATAAATGTGTGCGCTTCCATATTTTTTTTGATACTCACTACTTTAAGGCGAATTTTAGACCCTAAATTGGAGATATTCAGGAAGATGGAAGAGGGTTTCCCTCCTCCAGTTCATTATTAATTATTATTCTCCTCCTACTCGTAACCCCAACTTTGTCCCTCTTTCCTTTACCTTGCCAACTACTTGTATTATTGCCATCACAACTGAGACCACAAACAAGACTGTAATGGACACCATCGGGGAGGTGGTGCTAGCCACTGTAACAAAAACTAACGTAGATAACGGGGCAATGCCAACAAGTATTGTATTAATAATCCCAATCGAAGTGGCTAGATTTTCTCTAGCTACAGCACCTACAATCCATGCAGAGAGCTTCGGGATCGACACGCCAACTAAAAATCCAACCGGTATTAGAAATACACATATAATATAAATATTTTGTAGAAATAAGGTTACAAAAAAACAAACTAGTGCAACAAGACAGCTAAAGGTAATACTTTGGAGGTTATAATTTTTAAGCATTGGTACGCCAAATACTCCACCTACAGACATACTTACCGTGATGACAGCACCAACAATTGTGACAGTTAAACTATACGAAAAAATGATTAGATTTACATTACCAGCAATCATCATTTGCAAAATAGGTGTAATACTAGATAATGCCGTGTTAAGCATTAAAATGGAGATGATGATCGGTAGCAATTGCTTTTCTTGCTTTAAATATTTGAAGCTTTGCTTTAACGCTAAAAGGTATCCAGTAGATTGCATAGACTCGGCTGATTGGCTAGATTGGACTATGTCATCACATTTTGGGAGTTGCCTTCTATACAGAGAGTTATTGGTCTTGAAAAAAAATAGCAAAATAAGCACCGATATAAAAAAGGTCGAAGCATTGATAAAGGCTAATTGGGCATAAGAAGCAATAAATAATAAGCTAACCCCGATAAACTGAGCAATCAAGCCAACAATTTGGGCAATTCCTGTCATAAATCCTGATGCAATAGGGTAATCCTTTTCTCCAGTCACTTCTACTGTTAAGGGTGTCGTTAAGCCACTGGAGTAGCTACCTAATGTATCAGACACAAAATTTAATATGACCGCAATGATTAAAATAGTCCACTGTGATAGCTCTAGCGTAAAGGTCAAGCCAATAATGAGATACATAAAGCTACGGGCTATACCTGAAATTAACAAGTATCGACCTCGATTTACGGTAGAATCCGCCTTATACCCTGTAAAGGTAGATAACAAAGGAGGAAGTAATTCTGAGATCGACACTAGACCAATCGCAAGATTGGCATGCTCAAATGTACTTACAAACGTAATCAAAGCTAAATAGTAAAGCTTATCACCAAAAACAGAAAAAATATTAGCTAAAGACAGTTTTCTAAAGCTAGCATTTCTTAAAAATAAATGCATCATCATTCCCCATTTCCATCTTGTTTTCATTCTCGTTTTTTAAAATTAACATCATTAATAAAAATTGTGATATTATTTTCGTATACGAAAATGATAAAGACACTTTTCTGTAGATGTAAATGATCTAATATGGAGGAATACAGGTGGAGATTGGAAAAGCATTAAAGCATTTTAGAACAATGAAAAATTTACGGCAAGCAGACTTTGTGCACGGGGTTGTTTCTGTTCCTTTTTATTCTAAGGTGGAGCATGGGGAGCATCGTATTAGTGCAGAGGATTTGTTTGATATTTTGAGCAAAAATGAGATTCCCATCGAGACGTTTATGAATGTTATTGCCTCCTATCAGGTTGAGGATCATGAAGCACAAATGCGCCAGCTCATATATCAGCATTTCTATAATGGGGATATTAAGGCGTTAAAGAAGCTACTAAAGGATACTCAAAGCACAAGCCTTCCTACCCCATCCTTATGGATTGCTCAACTAAAAACGACGATTGCAAATTTAGAAGGAACATTTACACAATTGGAGCAGGTCGAAATTGACCTTATTTATGAAGAGATCATTCGCATAGAATCGTGGACACCCTACTCATTAATGTTATTTGCCAACACGTTATATTTATTTCCTTTTGAAAGGGCAACCTTATTGATCCAAACTATACTACGTCCGAAGACATTACAGCGGCTAAATAAGGATAACCGAAGCAAGCAAATTATTTTAACAATTTGTTTAAACTATATTGCTTTATGTATAAAGCATCATAAACAAAATGAAATAAAACAGCCCTTGCAAGTATTGAGGGATGCCCCTAACCTGCCTGAGCTGTTTTTTTATAAAGTTATGGCTTTATTTTATGAGACACTATTGCAAAATGATCGATCAAATGAAACATATCATGTAAATCGCGGGAATTCTGATAACATTAAAATGATCACAGATTTATTCCAGCGTGTAAATATGTCACCATTTGCAAAATCACTGATGCAATATTACGAAGATTATATTAAGGAATAACTATTGGATTGGCATGAAGGCAACCTTCCAAATACCATCTTCATCCTGAACCATTTGAAAACCGGCATCCTTATCGCCATCTTTTTCATATTTAATATAACCTTCATAATCACTAGTAGACACAAAGGAACCTTTTTCAATGTTTTTAAAAAGCCGTTTGCTGTTTTCTAGCTCATTAGCAAGACTCGATTTATCTTGTTTTTGTAGATCTTGCTCATGCTCTTCCTTTGTCCATTGCACATGTCCCTCTCTCGTCGTATAAAGGAAATACTGCAAATCATGTTGCTGGTCAAAGCTCGCCTGAACATACAGCTTGGCAACACTAAGTGGTTCAAGTCCGATTAGCTTTTGCTTATCTAACTTTTGAAGCAGTTCATCATAAACTTGTTGCTCGGATTCAGTTAATAAGCTACTTTCTAGATTGTTAGTTTGGTTAGTGTCAGCATGGTTATTGTTAGCATCTTTGCTGTTAGTACCGCTAGTAGTAGCATCGCTAATAAACGCTCTTACCTTTTCGGCAATTTCTTTAAAATGAGTACGATGGACGTAATGTCCTGCTTCTAATAGAACCATCTCTCCATGGTTAGATTGCTTCACTTGCTTCTCATGCTCAGGAATCCAACGATCTGTTGCTGGATTGTTAGCTTGCACAAAAAATAATAACGGTAAATGATTAGGAAAAACTAACGTTTCAGCGGCAGTAAAGTTAGCATTCATATGCTCTGCTTCGTTTAATTGCGTATTATTATACATATTTTTGCGGATCAAAATATTGATTTGCTGTTTTGTAGCTTCATCATAAGGAAGTCCCTCATATTGGTCGTCTGACAGCTTTAATTGAATACGATGGAAACCCAAGTCTCGGAACCATTTAATTGGAGTTGTCACCGATGAGTCAATTTTCTGTTCTTCTTTTAGCGCTGGAACACTGCTATCTAAGCCTACAAACGCTTTTACTTCATTTGGATACTGATTCACATAAGCTAAGCTATAAATGCCAGAAATCGAATGTCCCATCAAAGTATAATTGTTAATTTTCAAGCTCTGTAATGCCTCATGAATTTCACTTACGATGTTTGCCGTGGTACGTTCTTTATCGGCCTGATCACTTAAACCATATCCAAACGGTTCAACCACAACCACTTTATAATGAGGGGTTAGCTCATCGATCAGTGGCTTAAAATCAAGCACAGGGGAAGCTGTTCCAAATCCAGGCAACAAAACAATAGTTTCCTCCCCCTGTCCCCCAATAAACACATTCATCTTTTTGCCATCTACAGCAACCTGCTGACCATAAGGCTCCAGCCTTTTTTGCTCTGAAGCGGCACTAATTTTATTAACTGCAAACACGATAGCTATAAAAAGTAAAATTGCTATGACGATACCTGCGATAACTTTAAGCAATATATTTACTACTTTTTTTGCCTTTTTCCCTCTAGAAGTTCCCTTATCTGCTGTGTGAATCAAATGTAATCAACTCCTGTTATAACAAGTATATTAACCTATCAGGCTGTTATGTAAATGCTACAGACTTATTTGCTTAAGGCTATTATTTAAGCTTACCGAACAAGGATGTTCTCTAAATGACGACAATATGAACAGAATATGAACTAGGATAAAAAAATAACGCACCCCCACAGTGAAAATCAATTCACATTCCTCCAGTAAGACTTAATCTTAATTGGAAAATGCTCATGATGTATCGTGGTGATGCGTCGATTATGGTCTGTTTTTTGTTATTTACATTATAGTGAAGCTGCTGTAGCTAATGCCATTTGAATCATATCGTTAAAGGAGGTTTGACGTTCCTCAGCGGTCGTTTCTTCTCCTGTAATAAGATGATCACTTACTGTAAGAATTGCTAGGGCATGTACACCAAATTTAGCCGCCAAGGTGTAAAGTGCAGTCGTTTCCATTTCTACGCCAAGTACGCCGTAATCCATTAGCTTTTGGACATAGGTCTTATCATCACGATAAAACATATCTGAGCTAAATACGTTACCTACTTGCAATTTAAGCCCTCTCGCTGTACCTTCATCATAAGCTGCCTTCAGCAAGGAGAAATTAGCGATAGGTGCATAATCAAAGCCACCAAAGATGTGCTGATTCATACTTGAATCCGTACAGGATGCCTGTGCTAAAATAACATCTCTGACGTGTACATCCTTTTGCATCCCGCCACATGTTCCAACGCGAATTAAGTTTTTCACTTTATATTCAGAAATTAACTCGTTTACATAAATGCTAATAGACGGAACGCCCATGCCTGTTCCTTGTACAGAAATCTGTCTGCCCTGGTATGTACCAGTAAAACCTAACATGCCTCGAACCTGATTGTAGCACGTTACATCCTCTAAATACGTTTCCGCGATATATTTTGCACGTAACGGGTCTCCCGGAAGCAAAATTGTATCTGCAATTTGTCCTTGTGTAGCTCCAATATGAACACTCATGTTGGTACCTCCTTAAATTTTGCTTGCTTTACTAGCTAGCCGTGTTAAATTACTGTTGTTAATTTACCTTGAGTTGCGTTGTTTAATCATGTCAATAAAGGCTTGAATCGTGCTAGTTAAATAAATATCCTTGCGATGAATAAATACCGTCGTAATTTTGCGATAAGATGCAGGAACTGGGTGACAGAAGACAGCGGATGAATCCGTTAGATGAGTGACTGCGGTTTTTGGCAAAATCGTTAAGCCAATACCAGCCTGTACTCCAGCTAATATCATATCAAATGTACCAAATTCCATGATCCGTTTAGGAATAATACCTGCATCCTTCAGCCAGCCTTCTAGCTTTTGACGGTACCCACATCCCTTATTATATAATAACATGGGCTTTTGCGTAATTTCTTCTAATGAAAAATGTTTACTTTTAGAGACAAGCACAAGCTCCTCCTGAATGACCTCATGCTGTTCAATGAATGGATGCTGAATTGGTCCAGTTACAATGGCACCATCCAGCTCACCACCTAATACCTTTTCAATTAAATGATTGGTAACCCCACTTTGTATTGATAAATCCACATCTGGATATTTACTACAATACTGGGACAAAAGCGTTGGAAATATACTCACCGTTTCTACAACACCAATATCCATAATGCCCGCAGGCTGTGATGTACTGTGAAAATAACGTTGCATTTCATCAAAGGCGGTTAAAATCGTTTTGGTATATTCCAACAACCGTTTGCCTTCACTATTTAAACTAACTCCCCGTTTATGTCGATCAAATAATGGCGTCTTTAGCTCTTTTTCTAGTAGCTTAATTCTTGCTGTTACATTGGACTGCACATAAGACATCTCCTTGGCTGCCTTGCTAATACTTGCATGGTTCGCAACCACCTGAAAAATACGTAAATCATTAATATCCATGCTACTTCCTCCCTTACTCACTCCCGTTTCTATCTAGATATCATCATAAATGATTAAACAGATCATTTTCAATCATTTTACAACTGTGATTTATTTCCTTATGATTAGTTGCAGGTCTTCAAATCGGAATAAAGTTAACAGGAGGAAGCACAACAGATTATGACATCAAGACGGCTTATTTTAGGGGCGATTTTTTGCTTAATTGCAAGCATTTCATGGGGGGCAATGTTTCCAGTTGCACATGTGGCACTAGCGCATATTGACCCATTTTATTTTTCATTTATTCGGTACCTCGTTGTAGGGATCATTTTAGCGGTCATATTAGGATTAAAGGAAGGAAAAAAAGCATTTCGCTTAGAAAAAAGAGGGCTTATGCTAACGTTTTATGGCAGTATGGCCTTTACGGTTTATAACATGTGTGTGTTTATGGGGCAACATATGGCAGGGGAATCGGGACCCATCTCTGCTTCAATTATGGAAACGATGATGCCGATGATCTCTATTGCTTTTTTATGGATCACAACGAAAAAGGCACCTCCATTTTTTACGATTATTAGCATTGTGATTGCTACGCTTGGTGCATTTCTAGTTAGTACTCGTGGGGATTTAACCTTTTTCTCGAATGCTGCTCAAAATGTGTTTCCACTTTTATTTATTTTTATTGGTGTAGTTGGCTGGGTTATTTATTCTATGGGAGGTTCACGTTATAGTGATTGGTCAATCCTTCGTTATTCGACATTGACTTGCTTGCTTGGCTCCTTGGTTTCCTTTGTCATTATTAGTATTGGTACAGCTATAGGTGTGCTGAATATCCCTACCCTTCAACAGCTAGGAACCATTAAATATGAAATGAGCTTTATGATCTTATTACCTGGCTTAGCGGCTTTATTATGCTGGAATGCAGGTCTCAAGCTGTTATCACCAATTAACGGAATTTTATTTATTAACTTTGTACCTGTAACTACGTTTTTAATTATGGCACTGCAAGGTTATCATATTAATATGTATGAATTATACGGCACATTGCTGATCATTTTTGCTTTAGTCTTTAATAATTTTGCGGGTCGTAGAAGCCATGTCCTCCAGCCTAAGGTGATTAAGCCTCAGCAAATGAGTGCGTAAAAAAGTTAAAATAAAACCGTTCTTTAGCTTAGGTTCGTATATCAGAACATACCTACTGCTAGGAACGGTTTTTTATTGTTTGTGCAAATTCTACACACGTTAAGATGATGCAATGAGTTATACAAGATAGCGTTTTAAATGGTCAATCATCATCTGCCAACCCGCTACCGCATCCTCTTTATCGCTATGTGTAAACCCATGATAGGAGTTTTCAAAGCATTTATACGTAAGTTCCACACCTGCCTCAACCAGCTTATCTCTAAATCCCTCTTCCTCTTGGAGCAAGGAATCGTGACCTGCTGTTAAAAGTAACGTTGGTGGGAATGTTTTCAAGTCATTTAGTGGTGCATACAAGGGTGATACTAATGGATTTAGACGTTCTTCTTTTTCCATCGTATAGCAAGCATCAAACATTCTAGCCATTTTAGGAGGTATTGCTCCCTTTGGTTGTGGCTTTGAATAAGCATCACTATGTAAATCTAGCGGAGGATAGTCCAAAATAATACATTTGAGATTTAGTTCAGGTTCAGGCGCAAGTGCATCCTTTAAGCAAATCGCCGCAGTAAGATTCCCCCCTGCACTATGTCCACCCACCGCAATATTTTCAGGATCAATCCCTAGCTGATCGGCATGTTGCTTCGCATATTTCACGACTGCATAACATTCATTAAGCGCCGTAGGAAATACAACCTCTGGTGAAAGGCTGTAATCGATACTAATAATTTTAACGTTGGCTTGGTCGGCCACATTCATTAAGTAGGGATCATCCATCTCAGGACTACCAATTACAAACCCCCCACCATGGATATTAACAAATAAAGGAAGCTTTTGTTCTGACTCCATATTGTAAGTAAGTACTCTAACTTGTCCTACTTCTGTTGGCAAAAACAACTCCTTGCCTGCTGGTTTTTTGCTTGCATTACTACCTGCAGGAGAAAAGGAGGAGACTAGTCGAAATAATCGTGCCCTTTTCTTCAGTTGCTCTCTGGAGTATGTTTTTTCCTTTGGAATTTTTTTATTTCCAGCCATTTTTCACAACCTCCATTGTATAGTTAAGGACTAAATTTTATTTATTTTAATCTCTATTTTAATTTCTATTTATTTCCACTCCTATTTATATTCATTTTAATTGTTTTCGTTTTTTTGGCTTCTCAATTTCTTGTTATACAATCTCAAACTAATATAATAGAGCAATATGCAAACAACTAAAGCTCCATTTCGATACGATGAGTAAGCATCCATAAACCAAATAATTGACATGCTTACTATAAGATATACGACGGTCATTAATAATTTAACTATATTCATCCAGTTCCCTCCTATCATCTAGTCAATTCATTATACAGGGTTTACCTTCACCGTAACCCCTTTGCCACTCTGCTGAATGCCTGTTTCCTTTTTCCCAAATGGAGCAAGCTCCTTTAACAATTCCTCTAGCGTTTCCTTTGCCTTGATGCCTTCTTTGCCTTTGGCTGCGATAACAATTTGTACAGGTTTTCCCGCTTCTAGCATTTTAATGGCTTGTCTCTTCTTTGTATCTAAATCATGCTTTTCAATATTAGCAGTCAACCTAATCTCCTTCACCTTCACTTTAGAACCTTGTGCTCCAGAACCCTTGTGAGATTGTTGATTTTGCTTTTGTTTTGACTGTTGGCTTGTTTTCTCTTGCTTCGCAGCTCCCTTTTTCATCAGCTTACAAGGAGGTGGACTAGACATTAGAGAAATACATACTAGATCTGTTTTATGCTTACGTGCTAATTCAAGCGCATCTGTGGTACGCATAATACCTAAGTCCTCTCCGTTGATGCCTGTTAGCTGAACCTCACTCACTCGAATTTGTTCATTTATAATCATAAGTAACACTCCCTTAACACAAACTAGTTTCTAACTTCTAAATAATGGGTACATCTACTTTAGCCATTTATATTATTGTTATTATAGTACACTAATCGTCCTGTTGGGGATAACAGGCTTTATTTACAACCTTTCATTCATAGAAATACTTAATATTTACATAATATTTTAGGCTCAATCTTGAAATCAGTGCTTGACAACCACCCCAAACTAGCGGAGAGTCAGAGCGATTCTGAAGATTGTCTTTATGATTTTAACACAATCGTAAGAACGCTCTGGATCGTAGCTTCTAGCTCATGTCATTGTCAAATACAGATTTATAAATAGAGCCATATTTACAAATCTAATATCAAATGATGGAGGTTCAACCATGCCTGAAAGTTTAATGAAGCATCTTACCTATGGCAATACAGCAATCATTCACCAATCGCAATTTGCTTGTCCACTCCCTCGTGTAGGCAATGACCAGCCTTTATTTATTGTTCCAGATGATAATATTTCTGAAATGCTTGAAATGTATATGGAAGAAGGAGAACATGAGACGTTAGCACAATATGTCGCACAAGGAATAGAGCAACTTGAATCTTTAAATAAGCTTAAAGTATTTCGACAAATCGCTGACTCCCACTTTCAATTCTGGGACTTACCAGAAGAAGAAAAAAACGTAGCTAATCTTTCATTTGATGACATCTACAGTATTTTCCGTAAAGGCTGGGATTCAGAATTAGTAGATGAAACGATCATCGATAGTGATCCTGTTTCTGAAACTCTTGAAGATCAGGAGTGGTTCCCTAATCCCATTGAAGGAGATTGCATTTCACTCCAGCTTCCGCTCTCAGAGAGCTATTTAAGTCCTTTATGGGTCCCTATGGGAGGATACAACGAATGCCCAACACCAATTATACAAGCGGCTATTTTTAGGGAATGGTTTACCCAATATGGGGCAGTACCCATTCTTGTTACAGAGAGTAGCTGGGTGCTTCAAGTGGACCGTACACCACTAAATGGTGAGGAAGCCTTGGCGTTGGCACGAGAGCATTTTGTCTTTTGCCCGTATGTGCTTGAAACTGGGGATTCACTAGGCCAATATGCTGACTACTTAAAGAAACAAAAAATTTGGCACTTCTGGTGGGATTGAGGTTAGATTACGATGAAAACAATCGAACAGTTTTTAACAAGTAACTGGTATCAAGCGGTATTAACTGAAGTGATACAGCTTAAACCTCATATCAAGTTTGTTGACCATGCTAGTTATGAAGCTGATTTTCTAATGACCTCCTTTAAAGAACGAAACCATGTTCTTCATGACTTTAATACATCAATACCAACAGAAGAACAATGCGTGAATTGGCTAATGGAACTTTACAACGACGAGAAGGAGGACGTCATGTCTTACGTTGTGGCGCGCTTAACCTTTAGTGAGCAATTAGATGATGATCCAGATGGACAATTTCCAGAGGGTGAAGAGCTTGCTGAAGGGGATCGTTCCGAGGTTATTGAGGTTTTAGGCTTTGTAAGATCTGTGATTGCAGATACGATGATTGAATATGATTTAGTCAAAAATCACCCTAAACAACTAACCGCATACTATAAACGTACACGCATTCCAGGTGCAGCTAAATTTTCATCTCAAATTAAAAAGCTGTATGCTTCAGTGGTGGAATAAATAAATGTAGCTAGACAAATGAGTTGTAAATAGGAGTTATAAATCAGAAAAAAGCGGCTGCTGTGCCGCTTTTTTTATTTTCAACGAGTTCATAAGGACACGATCACCGATGATAACATACACAGCTAGTAATATGATCGTTGACCATCCCAATGGATTGCATAAGTGCATAAATTGTAGTTGATCCCACAAATTTAAAGCCAAGCTTTTTCAAATCCTTACTAATTTTATCTGACAAAGGTGTGCTTGCTGGAACCTGCTCAATGCTTGTCCACGCATTCACAAGCGGTTTATGATCTACAAATGACCATAAATAATGATCTAATGAGCCATATTTGTCACGCAGCTTGAAATACGCCTTGGCATTGCTAATTACAGCCTTAACCTTGAGCTTATTTTTTATTATCCCATCATTTTGCAGTAACGCTTCCACTTTATCCTCATCATAATGTATGAGCAGGTCTGGATCAAAGTTATCAAAGGCTTCACACAAAGTGTCCATTTTTTTCAAAATTGTAAACCAGCTAAGTCCCGCCTGCTTGCCCTCTAAAATGATCATTTTAAATAGCTGCTTATCATCATGTACAGGAATTCCCCAATGCTCATCATGATAGTTTTGTTCAAGCTCACTTTTAGTGGCCCAGTCACACCGAGTAACCTCTGTCAATTTAATCTCTCCTTATTTCAATTTAGCTCTCTGTCATCCTCTTTATTCTAGAGTCGTTTGATAGTTTAAAGTATCTATCTATTAGTTAAAATTTATTAGTTATAATCTATTAGATCCCATCTATCGTATTCATCTCAGCAACAAACTCATTGCTTTTAGCTGTCATCTCAATCCAAGCAGGTCTAAAACCACTTGTGATCGCATTGCGTACCGATTTAATATTTGACCATGCCGCACAATAAAAAGGAACCTTCCCGCGTTCTAATATTTCAATGGCTAAACGACTCGTTAATGCAGATGCAATGCCTTGTCTACGATAGTCAGGGTCTACATCCACCCCAATCTGCCACATCGTATCACAGTCTGCTGAGCATGCAGCTAACCCAATCAACTTTTCACCGTCATAGGCACCCACACCTAACATATCTAAATGCTTACGTTTTTCACATAATGCATTACTCCACTGATCTAAATACAAATCAGTAAAATGCTCTGGAAGTAAAACCTTCAGTTCATACTTACTAGGCGTTGGAGTTGCGTGAAGAGCTTGTAGATCAGGTAAAAAATACTCCGCCATATGGCAAATTCGCATATTTCGCTTTTGAAGCTCGTCATTAAGGATGTGCATATTAGGTGTCTCAAAGCAATGATAGTCTTTATACTTATCTAAGTAAGCCTGTACAACCTCTTTGATCTCTGTATTTACCGATGCAACGATATTATTACCATAAGATACTAGATTACAATAAAATGGTAGCTCTAAATATTTTCTAGCCTCTGCATTTTTAGCAGATTCTACAATCACATTATCACTACGTGTAAAATCTAGTTCGTTACAATTTGCATCAATCGCAGATTGAGTCATAGCAATTTTTAAAATTTCTTGGTTTGTCATGTTTGTTAGTTTCCCCATATCTATTATATTTCCCCTCTCTCCCACACTATAACTTTAAAGCCTTACGATGCTCTATATGAATGCCAATATGTCCAATCCCCAAGAGAATCACAGCAAACAGTAACCATACTACTTGACCATAAATACCTAATAAAAAAAAGGCAATGATAGGTAGTGTCGCCCCTACAACAGGGATACCAGCATAGGAGCTATAAAAGTCGGCTAATGTTTTGCTGCTTCTAAAATAACGAATCCACCACAATTCGTACATCAGCATAAAAATGACGGCGGCGACAAGCCAGATCGTCCAGAGCGACCACCCTTGCACATTAAAATCCGAAAAAATCAGGACAATCGTACTCACTAAAGCTTGACCTATACGCTCTAGCCACACAAGGACTTTATTTTCATCTAATGTGGGTTTGGATGTAGATTTATCAGTTGCATAAACTATATTTGGGATAAATAGCATAAGCAGAAATAAAAGCCCGATATATGAAAAACCAAAGTGCCCCAATACTTAGCCTCCCTACCTATAAATAAGCCCCAAAATAAAACTCAACCTTTTGTTTATCATAACGATCTATTCCAAGCCATGAATCTACAGATACAAAATCTGTTCCTCTACCACGTTCAGGCCCAAGTCGCTCCTCTGAAGCTAATATACCTGCAAATCCCCATACCTCCATAAGCACATCACGCTCATTTTGATTTGAAGGCAATACATCCTTCCAGCGTTTCTCTAACTTACGTGCAGTATCCTTCTCCGCACAGGCCTCTACCTCTGCCAATAAATTTTTGAGAATCTGAATATCAGCAGGAGTCACTTCTACGGGTTCTTCCTTTGCCAACAGCTCTAAATCCATCCAGCAATACAGTAGCCAGTTCAAGCGAACGCCACCCCATTTTACACGCTCAAAGTTTAGTATATTAATATCCTCATTCACCCATACGTCTTTCGACATCAGCTTGGCATCGTTACAATAAAAGCAATGACTATAGTTAGCACGCTCCAGCCACTTATCATCGTAATTGTGTTGGATTAATGAGGCTGTTAATTCGTAACTAGATAAGCTGCTCCGCAGATATACCTTTCTAGTGGATAAACTATGCAAAAAGGCTGAGGCTACCTTTTCCTTTGTAATTTCGTGTTCAAGCAAATACCGGATTCTCGTTACACATTCATCATGGGTCATCGTAACAGGATCGAACATAACTCCCTTACTTTTAGCATATTCGAAATCTTCCCCTTGAAAAGGTGATGAATTCCCTCTAGGCTTCCATCCTTGCGCAGACCAAAACGTGGTTTGTAGTATCTTTTTAGCTTTTGCGTCCATCTTAACCTCCGATTATATTAAAATTTTTGTTATTTACATTGAGAATGATTATCATTATAATAAGTTAGACGATATGCTTGGTTACCTCAATTGGCAAAACTTTCTATGAATCTACTATAGCTAATAATCAAACATCTTATCAACTTAAATTCAAGTTTTAACACTCATTATAGAGAAAAAGGAGCATTGTTCATGTCTAAACTTTTTAAAGGCAAGCTGTTTATAATTTCTGTAGTCTGCATCATGGTATTAGCTGCTTGTTCACCAAGCACTTCATCAAACACTTCATCAAACAAAGAAAACTCGACGGAAGCTACCAACCAAGAAAGAGTAATTAAAACTGTGATGGGCGATGTTAAAATTCCTGCTCACCCTAAAAGAGTGGTGGTTCAATATTTGATGGGTGATTTATACGCAATGGGCATTACGCCACTAGCTGTATCACAGGTGAACAAGGAAGCCGCATTTAAAACACTTTCCGCCAACTCCATTGATTTAGGTTTCCACACAGAGTGGGGTCAAGAGACGGTATTAGCTCAAGATCCTGACCTCATTATTATTATTGAAAAAGAAAAGTATGATATGTATTCTCAGATTGCGCCTACGATATACATTCCTTATGACAATGATATGACGATGGAGAATCGTCTAACCTTGTTAGCTGACATCTTTAATGAGCCACAAAAGGCTAAGGATGTGATCAGCAACTTTAATCAAAATATTGAACAGGCGAAAGCGAAACTAAAAGCAGCTGGCTTATATGATAAAACAATAACCATTATGGGTGGTGCTAAAACACCGTATGTTTCTGGGAAGAAATATTCAATCGGTGCTTTGTTATATACAACATTGGGTCTTAATCCACCACCAGCTGTGCAAAAGGATGTTATAGACAAGGACAAATATTGGGGAGACATCTCCATGGAAGTTATTGATAAATATAGTGGAGATTACATCGTTTATTTAGAGGAAAGTGATCAGGAGATTGCTACTCAGCTAAGTGGCGACGCGATCTGGAACAACTTAGAGGCAGTAAAAAACAACAAAATTGCTAGAATTAACAGTAAAATGGCTTGGTATGCAGACGTTTATACGGTTAATGCTGTGCTTGATTCCCTCGTAGATCAGCTTGTGAAACTAGCTAAATAACGAGTTCACTTTATTCAAAGTTACACTATATTCAGCTAGAGTAATGGTTGAGTTATTATGATATATAGGACGGACTAAAGACTGATCTCTATCTAACAATAGAGGTCAGTTTTCTGTTAATTTTCCCTTTAACATTACTGCTAGCTGTCGGTATCGAGTTCCATCGTAGGCAGCATTAACTGCGTCCTCATCCATTTCAAGCCACATATCCCCGTCTACTAGCTTGTACATATCATGTAAAGTCACCTCCATACAAGCAGGGTTAGTTGCCACTAGCTCCATTGGGGTGGGGTCATCATCCCAGTTAAATTCGTTCACAAAGGCATGTAAAATTTCAGGACTATTTATAGTTTTCACTTTGTCACAAATCGTAGTTAGATTTTCTTCATATAATAGCTCGTCCACAATCTCCTGTTCTTGTGGCGTTAGCTTAGATCTCACCGATCCCTTTGTGGCAAGTAGCATATCTGCAATCGTTTGATTGTTTTCTTTAGCATAATACCAAGCCGTTGCGGTGATCCCTTTGGGCGAATCAAGCTGAACACCATGCTCTAATAGCAGCGAGATGGCTTCCTTTTGCTTAAATTTTATCGCCTTTTTTAATACACTATCCCCCAGCCTATCCTCCGCTTCCAAATCTGCTCCCTGCTCAATAAGAAATGCAATCGTTTCAAGCGGCATACGGTAGGTTAAACACAACATAAGTGGTGTTCTACCCGCTTCATCCCGTTCGTTTATATCAAGTATTTTCACAGCTTCATATACTTGATTTACATCTTTTGTCTTACATATTGATAACCAATCCATATTAAAAACCACCTTTGGGCGTATTCATATATAATATATTTAATACTAATATATTTTATAGCGGGAATTCCATAGGAACATTAGCTTATCCTTGTATCATTTAGAGCCATTAAAATAAACGAGGAATTAAGTGTGTCAACTTCAAAAAGGGAGAGATTAAAATGACAGACAAACATGATGAAAATGACAATATTAACGCAAATCATGACTTAGGCCAGGAAGAAGTGCAAGCCCCCGGTTGGGATGCAATAGATGAAGCCGTATATCACTTATATGGTGATCAACAACCTAAGCATTATGGAACGATGATCCCCTATATGCTTGGTGGTGAAGACCCTTTAGATGGGATCAGTGTGTTTGAAGCCAGCGCTCCTTTTCCACATTGGCATTTTGTTACGTATGGCTTCTCAGAATTATATGAAAAGGAATCCAGTAATCTTGAATATAGCGGCTATGGCTTCGAGCTTACGTTTCGTTTACGAAAAAATAGTGATGAAGCAGAACCGCCTGCATGGGCATTAAACTTGTTGCAAAATATGGGGCGTTATGTGTTTAATAGTGGAAATATTTTTCGTTCTGGCGACTATTTAAATGCCAATGGACCTATTTGTTTAGGCTCTGATACAGAGCTTAAAGCGTTAGCTTATATTAGCGATCCTCAATTACCTCCAATGGAAACGCCAAATGGGCAAGTTGAGTTTATTCAGATGGTCGGGATAACCATAGAGGAGTTTGAAGCGATGCATCTTTGGTCAGGAACTGCGCTTCTACAAGCCTGTGAGGAGTACATGCCTTTATGGGTTACGGATTTGGACCGCTCTTCATTGATTTCTATTCCAGCAGTTAGCCAAGCTGTAGAGCAAGGTATATTGTCGGATGGATCAAGTACTGGTTATTTATTTATCGAGAAGCTTTCATGGAATTCTGCTGTAAATCATGCGCCTAGCTCTCCAGCGATGCTTACGATTGGAGCGAATCAAGCGATTATTTTAGGAAAAATGCTCCAAGGCCGTATTTTAAAGGGACGAAATCTCACCTTGTCTAACAAAGACCATTCAATTGTTTTAGAACCAGGTGAACAACCACAAGTTATCGAAGAAAATGACTTTGTTCGCATTATATTAAATCATGAATTAGTAAATGAGTTGCTTCCTAAACTACAACCTATCGCAAATCAATTTACAGTACCTCAATTAAATGGGCTTTTATTTAATATCGAACTTTCTTACATTAAAGACCAGGACGGGAATGTAATTGAAACGATTGGGTAACTTATATAGTCGTCGTGGTTGGTGGCATCACCAATAAAGTATGAAGAAGGAGAAAAACTACGCCAATGTCCAAACGAGGAAAAAAGGTTCTAATCATCTTGTTAACGCTTGGTTTCATAACCTCTCTAGGTACAAATGTATTTTTGTATAACGCAAATTCATACAATAGAAACTCAGCAGATTACCTAAAAAATCAATTCAATTCAATGTTATCTCAGTATGAAAAAGGCATTATATCGACTTCAGAAGAAATTATATCCTTGATAGAATCTGGGATAGATCAAAAAAAGCTTAGCCGCAACGACCTATTACTCTTATACAAAGTCTATGCTGACTTAGATGAATACCAGCGAACCTATGCCTATTATGTACAAAACTATAACTCACCTGATGGCAAAAAAGTATTCCCGTTAGACACAAATGAATCCATTATCCTTAACTATGCACCTGGTCTTATCTACTTCAATTCAAGTATTGCTATGATTGGGCAACTAAGCATGCAAAACAGTTCTCATTCTGAAGTCGTTATTACTAACGAATTAGAAAAACGTTTAAAGCTCGCAATTGAAATCCTTAAGCTTAATAAAGCCGTTTATGAGAAATACATTACTCAAGACTTCGACTCATGGTCAGATGAGGCAGTGTTACCTCGTTTAAAATTACAACAGGAGCTACTACAATTATCTACAAAACTAACTGAGCTTGATGTAGAGCTATCCAAATTAAATAATTAAATTGTAAAAACGATTAAGGCTCTATTTAGAAATTAGTACTTGACGTAGAAGTCTGTTAGCTACGATCCAGAGCGTTCTTGCGATTGTGTTAAAATCATATTCCTTTTTATTAGAGTCTATTAATGAATGGAACTTGATTTTAAGAGACACTCTTCAGAATCGCTCTGTCTCTCCGCTAGCTTGGGTTAGCGGTCAAGCACTAATTTCAAGATTGAGCCTATAATTAAACTTCTAATTTACACCCCACTCCAACGCTTATCATGTCGGATATGAATGCCAAATTGATCTAACACCTTCATCACCTGATGGGTAACAAGGTCATCAATGCTTTGAGGCGAGTTATAAAACGATGGCATTGGAGGTACAATGCTAACCCCTAGCTTGGCTAGCTTTAACATATTCTCTAAATGAATCGCATTAAGTGGTGTTTCTCTAGGACATAAAACTAACTTGCGTCCTTCCTTCAGCATCACATCTGCAGTACGTGAAATCAAAGAATCAGAATACCCATGTGTGATTGCAGCCAACGTCTTCATACTACACGGCATAATAATCATACCGTCATTAAGAAATGAGCCGCTGGAAACCGAAGCACCTAGATTAGCATTGTCATACAATACATCTGCCAAGCCTTCTAAATAATCTAGCTTGTACATCGTTTCAACCTCTAGATTTGTTTTAGCCCAATTGCTAATAATGACATGTGTCGTAACATCAGGTTGTGCTTTAAGCACCTCTAATAGTTTAACGGCATAAATCGTGCCCGTTGCTCCTGCAATACCTACAACGATATTCATAGTCTTACCCAGTTCCCTTGACGGAATACAGGTTCAATTGTTCCATCTGGCAATTCACCGTCAATATTTAATTGGGCAGAGCCAACCATGAAATCCACATGTGTAAGGCTAACATTCACGCCACGCTCAAGTAATTCCTCTTCGGTTAGCTTAGTTCCGCCTTCGATATTAACAGGGTACGCACTTCCTAATGCAAAATGACAGGAGGCATTTTCATCAATGCCTGTATTGTAGAACACACGATTCATTCTTGAAATTGGAGAATCATGAGGCACTAATGCTACCTCGCCTAAATGGGATGCCCCTTCATCTGTTGCTAATAACGCTGTGAGATGCTCACGTCCAGATTTTGCATCGTATTCTACAACCTTGCCATCCTTAAATGTAAATGTAATCCCTTCTACAAGACAGCCATTCAAATTTAGTGGCATCGTACTCGTTACAGTTCCGTTCACACCTGTACGAAGTGGCATCGTATAAATTTCTTCTGTTGGCATATTCGCAACGAAATAATGACCTGCACCATTATGATCGCCCCCACCTAACCATAGGTAGCCTTCTGGCAGTTCAACATGTAAATCTGTGCCAGGTGCAGTATAATGTAAGCTCTTATAACGCTTGTCATTCATAAACTGCTGACTCTGCTTTAAGTAAGCAATATGCTCCTGCCAAGCCTCTACAGGGTCGCCTTCACCTACACGGTTCATTTGGAATACGGCTTTCCACATCGCATCAAGCTGCTTGTCCTCAGGGACGTCTGCGAAAACCTTTTTAGCCCAAGCCTTCGTTGGTGCTTTAATTAAAGACCAGCTAATAATATTGTTTCTCGTATATGGCTGGAATTTTTGACGTGCAATAGCCGCTGCCTTCACTGATCTTGATACTCTTGTTGGATCAATCCCTGCAAATAACTCCGGATCAGGCACTTTTATATGTAATAAGGCTCCGCCCGCTTCTGCCAACTGCTCCATTTTATCGGCTTGCCATTTCGGATAATATTCAAACGTGTCTTCAGCCGCCTTCTCATAACGAAGCTTCGTAATCTGCTCATCAATCCAATCGACCTCAACAAATTTTGCCCCTGCTTCATATGCCTTTGCCACGATCAGACGCGTGAATTCAAATGTTTCAATTGGTGCCTGCACAAGTAATAGCTGTCCTGGCTGAATATTTACACCAACCTTAACGACCAACTGTGCATATTTATCTAATAAAATATCAAAATTATTGCTCACTTTTTCTCCTCCTCTAAAGCCCTATGCTTCTATTGTAGCTTAAAATCAAATAAACACGAAATTTGGTTACCGCTCTATTAGGCTTATCATTAGCCCGTTTTTATTTTAGCACATTGTATTAAATAAGAAAAACGAGTATACTTTAGCTATGCCTAAAATTGTAGATCATGAAAAACAACGTCAACTTGTCGCTGATGCTGCTATACGATTAATCAAAAAAGGAGGATTAGAACACGCCACTGTGCGGAATATTGCGGTTGAAGCTGGATTATCGGTGGGCTCAATGCGCCATTACTTTTCCACACAAGTAGATTTGTTTACTTTTTGCATGAACATATTTATTGGGCGTGTGCAAGAGCGAGTTGGGAATATGCAGCTTGGGAATGATCCCTTTACGGGATTACAGGCTATATTAATAGAGTTTTTACCCTTTGATGAGGATCGAAAAATGGAGATGGAGGTTTGGCTTTCTTTTACTGCAAAAACATTAGTACATCCGGAATTACAAGCCGTTAGTGAGCAAATGTATGAGGGCATTCGGGGTGTGGTCAAATTTGTGTTAGAACAGCTAGTCGCCTATAAGCTAGCAAAACCTAACTTAAACCTAAACTTAGAGACCTATAAACTAAGTGCTTTAATGGATGGGCTGGCTGTTCACTTAATTACTCAACCCGAGCACGTTACCCATTCCATGGCTGAACAAATCATAAATGAGCATTTACACAGCCTATGTATATAAGTTTGTAATTAAAGAATCTTAACATCAACGAAGGGGGCAAAAGATGCTAGCAATTATTATCGCATGTGAAATTTTATTTTGGGTATTTGTTTTAGCTGGATTAGTCTGTCGATATTTGTTACGTATGCCAAAGCTAGGAGCGCTCTTACTATTTTGTACACCAATCATTGATATTGTCCTATTAGTAACAACCAGTCTGCACTTAAAAAATGGGGCTACAGCGGATTTTGTACATGGACTTGCCGCTATTTATATCGGTGTATCTATCGCTTTTGGTCACTCTATGATCAAATGGGCAGATGTACGTTTTGCACATCGTTTCGCCGGTGGACCAGCCCCGGTTAAGAAGCCAAAGTTTGGAGCCGCCCATGCACGTCATCTAAGAATAGGCTGGCTACAGCATTTATTAGCATGGGTCATTGGTTGCTTATGCCTCTACGGCGTAATTTGGTACGTAGGTGCGCCTGAACGAACAGAGCCATTAAAGCAATTTTTTCAAACTTGGACGATGATACTTGGTATCGATTTTCTTATCAGCTTTAGCTACACGTTATGGCCTCGTAAGGAAGGATCTGGCTCTCAAAGTGGATAAAAATAACCCGAGCTATTTACGACATTCTACACAGGACTCAGTCCTTTAGAGTATCGTAAATCAGTTCGGGTTTTTTATTACTAACTTTATTATGTTTGCATCACAATAACAAAATTAAGATTGCACTAATACTGGCTCAGCATAAGCATTTGCCAATTGGCGAATTTTCTTCTTCACTACCTCAGGTGGTTCTACCTTAGGTGCAGATGGATGAAGCAACCATGATTTCACAAAATGAGTATCAGAAACTTGATACAATGGCGGCTCCTTCTCACGATCAATATTCATTGCATATTCACTACGTAATGCAAAGGCATCTCCTTTAGGAGGATGAATTAAATCCGGTGGTGTACCAGGAATTGCCGTTAACATATCATCATGTCCTTCCAAGCTAGGCATAGATGCTAATAAGCCCCAAGTATAAGGATGACGTGGATCGTAGAAAATTTCCTCTGACGTTCCGATTTCGACAATTTGACCTGCATACATTACAGCTACACGATCTGCGATATTTGCCACTACACCAAGATCATGTGTAATGAAAATAATCGAGGTTTCTATTTTTTGCTGTAAATCCTTCATTAAATCTAAAATTTGAGCTTGGATTGTAACGTCTAGTGCTGTTGTAGGCTCGTCCGCAATTAACAGCTTCGGATTAGCAGCAAGTGCCATTGCAATCACGACACGTTGACGCATCCCTCCACTAAATTCATGTGGATATTGATCTACACGACGCTTAGGATCAGGAATCCCTACAAGTCCTAGCAGCTCAATTGCACGTAAATAAGCGGCATTTTTATTCATGTTCTCGTGGGTAACTAACACTTCCATGATTTGTTTGCCTACCTTCATCGTTGGGTTCAACGATGTCATCGGGTCTTGGAAGATCATACCGATTTCCTTACCGCGAATTTTACGCATTTGATTTTCGTTTTTACTAATAATTTCCTGACCATTAAAAATGATTTGACCACGTTTATATTGACCATGCGGCTTAGGTATAAGCTTCATTATCGCTTGAGAAGTCACACTTTTACCAGATCCGGATTCACCAACAATCGCTAGTGTCTCCCCTTTATCTACGTGAAAGCTGACACCACGAATAGCTTGAACCTCACCGCCATGTGTTTTAAATGATATCGCCAAATCCTTTACTTCTAACAAATGTGTCATATTCCACCTCCAAACTCATGATACTAAATCATCATACATACTAATATATCATTAAATACGTCTAGATTTCCATCCTCTTATCATAGTTCATACAATAATAATATTTGCTACTTTTCCATAAAATTGTCTAGCGTGCTTCACTAGTTCTAACTAAGCCTAACAATTTGCGATAATAAAACGCAGCATCCTTATATTTTCGATTTTCCTCCGATACGATTGCAAGTAACTCATACAACTGCTCTAGCCGTAATCTTTGTTCTGATTGTTCAAAATAAGGTAAGCATTCCAGACTATATTTAAGAAAAGACTCAGAATCCCCTTGCGATAAAGCAAATTGAGAACAATAGAAAAGCTTTGCCATCGCTTGATCTTGATTTAATGTCTCTCCATTTAACCTGTATAACACTGCCCCTAGTTCTCCCCAGTTTTTTTCAATATAAGCAAGCTCACCACGATAAATTAATAAGGTAGACTTCATTGCCTGCTGAATAACAGCAGATCTACTAGCAAGCCACGCCTCATAATCGTCAATTTCCGCCAACGCCTGTTCATTTTGTCCCAGCATCGTTAACATTACAATTCGATTATTAAAAATGATACTTTGCAATTCTTCTGTCTCTTTTGCATTATGAAGATGATGTTCTGCTTTTGTTAATGCCATTAACGCATCTTGATACATTCCTGTCGCAAAGCAATTTCCACTATGGGCAATATAGAGAGAAGATAATCGATCCTCACGATTATTCTCAGCATTATGCTGCAATAACTGTTCAAATATATGATAGGCTTGCTCATGTTGGGTATTATGCACACTTCCCTCTAATTGTAAGCTACGGATCATATACCAAACATCACTTCCTATCACAAGCTGCGGCTCCAATTTACTTGCACAACGTAATAGCTCACCGTATTCATTTTGTGCCCGATGATTATATATTTTATAAAATAAGAATGCCTTTTTTAAAGGAAACGGCAGCTTAAGTTCATTTTTGTAAATATATTTATGCAAATAGAAATCTAAATAATGCTCATGAATATACTGATATGCCGCCACATCGCCAACCTGCTGGTAATAAACGGCTTTCATTAGTGCAACGGTGAGTTCCACTATTAAGGCATCATGATGATCATCAAACAAAATAATGTTTTGCTCTGCTTGCTCTTTGAAAGGTTTTGAAAACTCCATAAATATATACTCTGCTTGCTGTATTGCTTCTTGATCTTGCTTAGATGCATTTGTAATATATGAAGGCTTCACACCAAGACGATGAGCCACCGCTGCCCCAAGATCATTTTGTAACGGATAGCGGTCTGCTAAAATGTTGGCAAAATGCGTTCCTGTAACAAGTCCCTCTACCAGTTGCTTACGTGTTATGTTTTTTTTCTTACATAGAAACTCAATGCGTTCTTTGAGCATCCCTCTTCCCCCACACACACTAGATTCTTTGTTTATCATACAAAAATATAACGTTGTCGCGAATTCACCCAGACGTATGATGTTTGCACTAATCGGCTAAAGACAAGTCCTTAGGTGGACGAGCCTCCTACTTTATAGATTGCAAAGAACCGTCTCTGTTTGAGCCCAAACAAAAACTAATTTATAGAAATCGTTCATCAAGTTGTAATAAAAATCACGTTTGCAATGCCTTTGTTGTGCTATATTATGAATATTCAAAGATTTGAATATATGGAGATTAAAAAATATGAATCAGAACCAAACAATTCAGCAATTTAAAGCTGATTTTTTCAAAGCATTATCTCATCCGATGAGAATCCGTATTCTTGAGGTGTTAAGTGAAGGCGAGCAAAATGTGAATGAGCTTCAGGCCATTTTAGGCTCAGAGGGTTCTGCAGTATCTCAGCAGCTTGCTGTTCTTCGTGCTAAAAATTTAGTTAACAGCGTGAAGGAGGGAACTACAGTTGTTTATTCTCTTCGTGATCCACTCATTAAGGATTTGTTAGATGTAGCGAAGCAAATTTTTAACAATCACTTAATTGAGTCGATTTCACTACTGGAAGGGATCAACAAGGAAAATTAGTTTATTTTCAATGTAAAGTATGTTTATTTGTTTACCTATCTCCCCGTCACTGTGCGGGGAATCTTTGTGTGCATTGCTTAGACATGATATCTGCATTGCACACACATTACAGTAGAACTTCACTATGATCAGAAAAGAAGGTTTTCGAAGAATGAATTGGCGCGGTCGTTATCTAAACTATAATGCGGGTAAATTTCGTAAAGATTTAATTTCAGGATGTATTGTTGGGATCATTGCAATTCCACTTGGTATGGCATTCTCCATCGCATCTGGGGTAAAGCCTGAATATGGCTTATATACCACCATCATTGCAGGGATTCTGATCTCACTATTAGGCGGGTCAAAGTTTCAAATTGGTGGGCCAACAGGTGCATTTATTCCAATCTTGCTAGCAATCGTCTTGCAATATGGGTACGAAAATTTATTAATTGCTGGCTTTTTAGCAGGGATCATTTTGGTGCTAATGGGTGTATTTCGGCTAGGTGCCTTAATTAGATACATTCCACGTCCCGTTACGATTGGATTTACAGCAGGGATTGCGGTTACTATTTTTAGTGGTCAAATTGGCAATTTTTTAGGGCTACGCGGCCTAGAACGACATGAATATTTTTATTACAACATGGCTGAAATTGTAAAACGCATCTCTTCCATAAACGTATACAGCATCATTACAGCAGGTATATGCTTAGCGGCATTATTAATCACCCCTAAATATTTACCAAAGGTTCCAGCGTCACTCGTAGGCATCCTGCTATCAACAGCCGCTAGCATTTGGTTATTCCCTGGTAAAGTCACTACTATCGGTTCATCCTATGGCGCTATTCCAGGTGGCTTACCACAACTTCACAGCCTTGATCTCAGCTTATCTAATATATCCTCAATGCTCCAGCCGGCTTTAATTATTGCCATGTTAGGCGGGATTGAATCGCTATTATCTGCCGTTGTTGCAGATGGCATGACGAATAGTAGACATAATAGTAACCGAGAATTAATTGGGCAAGGTGTTGCCAATATCGTTGCTCCTTTATTTGGTGGTATTCCTGCCACAGGTGCCATCGCAAGAACAGCAACCAACATTAAAAACGGTGCGGTTTCCCCCATCTCAGGTATTATCCATGGCGTCGTTGTTTTGCTTATTGTCGTTTTATTTGCGCCTTATGCCTCGAATATTCCATTAGCGAGCATGGCTCCAATTTTGATGATGGTCGCTTGGAATATGAGTGAGCGTAAATCGTTTGCTGCGATGTACAAAACACGCAGTGGTGATACAATTATTTTGTTAGTTACCTTCCTGCTGACTGTATTTACAACTTTAACGACTGCGGTTGAGGTAGGGTTAATATTAGCTGTCATTTTATTTGTAAAACGAATGAGCGAGGCACTTAAAATTAATCAGGTATTACCTGACCACTCCAGATTGCATGATAAAGTAGAAGCACATGTAGTAACTGAAGATCATAATTGCCCGCAGATCGGTATTTTTAATGTGGAAGGTCCATTATTTTTTGGGGCATCAGGCCCTTTTGAAGATTCACACCTACATTCTGCTGGACACAAAATTATTATTATTAGAATGGGCAAAGTACCCTTTATGGATACGACTGGCGAGGCCAATTTTGCAAGCCTGGTTAAAAAACTTCAAGCTAGTGGCATCAAGCTTGCCCTTACAGATATACAGCCTCAGCCTTTAGCTTTATTACAACGGACGGGCTGCTATAATTTGATTGGTGCAGAGCAATTTTATAAGCATACTAGTGATGCCTTAGCCTATGCTTTAAGTCAGATTAAAAGAAAAACGTGTCTGGGTTGTGAGCATTTTGCTTTTAGGGAATGTAAGGCTCTTAGCTCAACTCAAGATGCAGATCATAAGGTTCCACTACGGGGCGCAGGTGCTGAGGTCGTTACTCCATCTTAATCTTAATCCTAATTTTGGCTCAATATAATAATCAGAACTTGACAATGTTTGGAGTAGGAGGCTACGTAGCGGCTTTTCCACCATCTCTCTGCTCCTCCGCTTAGTAAGCCTATTGTCAAGTTCCGATTTTTAAGGTGAGCCTTGATCTTCACAGAAAATAGTATAAATAAGAAACCTGTCTTGCGGATCCGCTGAATTATGAGCAAAGACAAGGTTTCTTATTTATTTTAAGGTTAGATTCACTGCTATACATAACTTAACAAGAAAATGCCAAAACTAATCCATAATATACACATAATAAACGTTAAAACAAACTGTACAAATTATATAAAACAGCTAATAAAAAGGAGTTTTTAACTATGTTTTTATTATGGTCGTTATTAATTGGCGGGAGTATCGGGTGGTTTGCAGGGATCATCGTAGGTAGAGATATTCCGGGTGGGGTTATAGGTAATGTGGCGGCAGGTTTTGTTGGTGCTTGGATTGGTAATTTATTTTTAGGAAGCTGGGGGCCTGTGCTAGGTACACTATATATTTTCCCAACGCTGTTAGGCGCAATCATATTAGTGCTTATCGTTAGCCTAATTATGAGTTCATTGTTACGTAGTCGCTCTTAAAATAACAATCACTAAAAAAGAAGCTACCGAGGGATTATTATGAAAATAATCCCTCTCCTACGTTACGGACGCACCTTCCTCGCGAAATTCTGACGGGGTCATACCCGTAATTTTTTTAAATACTTGCGTAAAATATCGTGGGTCCTGATAACCAACCAGTGGTGCAACCTGATACACCTTGACATTGCTATTTTTCAAAATGTATTTTGCCTTATCCATTCTAATCTTAGTTAAATATTCTAGGAAAGTATAACCTGAAACCTGCTTAAATAACATACAGAAGTGACTAATACTTAGATCGATAAGCTCTGCCACCTCTTCCATGCTTAGATCCTTATGATAATTGTTATGAATATAATCTTGAGCTTTTGCGATCACAGTTTCAACATTTTCTTTATTGTGATTGGTTAACCCTTCATTGATCCATTTGCTAAAGTTTGTTTTTAGCACCTGAATCATTTCGACCAACGTTCCTTGTGATTGTAGCTCCTGAAGAAGCCCCTCTAATGACCATTCCAACAACAAATTTAGTTGTTCAAATTGACGATAGATCACTACCGTTAAACGAACAATAATACCTTCAGCCATAACTTTTGATAAAGCTTGTTTTTCAATATAGGCTTGGAAATCATTTAGCAACGCTAACATTACTTTTTCGTTTAATGTACGAATTGCTTCCAATATATCATTTTCTAATTTTTTAGGATATTTCACTTCAGCCTGCTGTAGCTCTGCCTCTTGATGCGCAGCTTGATCTATTAAAACAGCTTCAGTACCAAGGTAAAAACGCTTATACAACGCCTTTGTTGCACTAGCATAAGCATGACTAAGCTGATTTATTCCACTTACATTCAAACTAAAACCAATGGAGCATTGGAGCTTCGTATTGGCTTTGATCTGTTGAATGATATCTGCACCTAATGCTTCTTTCTGCTTGTGAAGAGAACCACGGAACAACAAAATCCATTCTCCTGTATGGAAAGGGAACACCGTTAATCCATCATGCGTTATCGACCACTCTTCAAGAATGTTACGAATAGCAAATAGCCATAAACGTTTTTCCTCCATTGCCCATTCGTCATTTAACTTCAAATAATGGTCCAATTGCACCACAGCCATAAAATATTCTTGTTCAAGCTCACTATTTTCAAGCCAAGCTAGCTGCTGAAGTGGAGGAGCTCCACCCTCAATAAATTCAGCAATCATCCGCTCCTTAGCAAGCATAGACAACACATTCACAGAATGAAGCAAATGATCATTTTCAATTTGCTTCTCTAAATTAACTTTCGCACGTTTAATCATTTCTATCAATTCTTCATGATCAATTGGCTTTAGCAAATAATCAAAAGCACCTTCACGTAATGCTTCTCTCGCATATTCAAACTCACCATAACCACTTATAAAAATAAACAGCCGTTTAGGATTATCAGATAATACCCGCTTCATTAAAGTGATCCCATCAATCCCAGGCATACGAATATCACTAATAATCATATGTGGGGATAGCTCATTAACCATCGCTAGCGCCTGCTCTCCATTTCTTGCTTCACCAACGATCGAAATATTAAGCTCTTCCCATGGAATGGCTACCTTCAAGCTTCTCAAAATTATAGGTTCATCATCAACAAGAATGACACGAAAAGGTTGGTCTAATTGGTTCATCTTTCCTCCCCCAATGCTATCTATTGTATTACGGAAGAGCATTTTCTCGTTGCTTCCAATAATCCAGCGATGAAGATTGAAGTGCGGCTAGCGCCTGCTCTGCATTCATCTTGCCCTCAAACATTTCTTCAATCACTTTCAAAAAGGACTTTTTCACCTCAGGCGATAACACGTTATCATAAGGTACAAACGTACCCTCACTATGCTCCATCACATTCATGACCTGCATAAAAATAGATCCGGTTTTTGTTGAATCAAATGGAATTTTTACCGCGGGAATACGTAATCCTGCATACACAATTTGACTTTGTACCTTGGTGCTAAAAAAGGATTGAAGCAACTTTAACGCAGCTTCCTTTTGCCCTTCCTCTAACGTAGAGGATACACCAATACCAATCGTATATCCCCCAGCCATCGATCTTGGACTATCACGCTTTAGTGCTGGAAACGGAATGACACCTACCTTTTCACGAAAGCTAACGTCAACATTTTCATCTTGAAATAAGTTAATATCCCAATTCCCATTCAAATACATTGCAGCTTGCCCTGATGTAAATGTCTCTATAGCTTGCTCCGTTGATAAAGTATTTGCCGAGGAGCTAAAGGCGCCTTCCGCGATCCAGTGCTCTAATTGCTTAAAAGCAAGTAAATATTGATCATTTAAATAACTGATATGACCCTGCTGAACAATTTGTTCAAACACTTTAGGTCCTGCGTAGCGATCCATTAAATAATGCGCAAAAATTGCAGCAGGCCAACGATCTACATTGCCTAGAGCAAATGGAGTATAGCCATTTTTCTTCAAGGTTACAATCGCCTCATTCAGCTCCTCGATCGTAACTGGCTCTTTAATCCCCAGCGATTTAAAAATGGTGCGATTATAATATAAAGGCTCGGCGTTCCCTTCGATGGGTAATCCGTATATTCGCTCATTAAACGTCCATAACTGCAAATCCTGAAAGGAATTAGACCAGCCATTGTTATGGACAAAGTCAGTTAAATCCATTAACCGATTGCTACGAGCATAAGGTTCAATTTCAGCTCCACCAAACAATACAAACATATCTGGAGGTGTGCCAGTCACCATTTCACTTTTTAACTTTTGTTCACGATGAACCGTCTGATCCATACCTTCAAAGCTGACCTTCACATTCGGATTGTCCTTTTGAAATTGTTCAATAATACGTTCAAATATTGCTAAGATCGGTTTATCATGCTCCTTGGTCCAAAAGTGGCGAAAGGTTAGCGTAATTTTCTCATCCTGTACTTCCTCCACCATATCAGAGCTTTTTGGTATCACTAACAGCAATAAAGCGCCTACAACCCCAACTATAATGAGTACTAAAATACCCCAGCCCCAATTCCTTAACCATCTCATCGTCTCTCCCCCTTCATGGAAGTATTTTGGGTATTCGAATTGAAATCGTTGACCCAAAACCAGGGGAAGAACAAATCATAATGCCATAATATCCTCCGAATTGAAGATGTAAGCGTTCATGCACATTTTTTAAGCCTACCCCATTTTCACGATACTTTTTTAAACTGCCATCATTTTTCTCCCATAAAAGATCTAACGTAATTGGATCAAAGCCAGGTCCATTGTCTATGACGTGAATAAAAATATCATTAGATGCTTCTCTCGCAACGATCGCAATTGAACCTTTTTGCTCCATCGGTTCGATGGCATGATACAATGCATTTTCCACAATAGGCTGTACAATTAACTTCTGCGTCATAAAATATTTCAGTGAATCAGGTATATCAATTTCATATGAAAATTTATCTTCAAAGCGATATTTTTGAATATCCAAATAATGGCGAACATGCTCAAGTTCCATAGTTAATGGGATTAATTCTTGATTTTCACTAATACTTATACGTAGCAGCTTTCCTAGTGAAATGACCATTTTGCTAATGTCTCTATTTCCATGTATAACGGCTAAAGAATTAATCGATTCTAAAGAATTGTAAATAAAATGAGGATTAATTTGCGCCACCAATGCACGTAGCTCTACTTCCTTCTTACGGGCTTGCTCTGTCTGCACCTGTTGAATTAGTTCATTGATTTGTGAGCTCATTAAGTTGAACCCGTCAATTAACATGTCTGTTTCATCGTCAGCTCTACGCTTTGATTTAATAGGGACAAAAATCCCTTGCTGTACTCGCTTCATTCCATTTACAGCACTAATAATACTTTGTACCATTCTTCTTATGAAAAAGCGATCAAATAAAAATGCAGCGATCAATGATACGATTAACAATATTGCTGCAATATTTCGAATCGAAACGGACTCGGATGTAATGAGTTGCTTGGGTGTGATTGCTACTAAATACCATCCTTTGTTATGTGACGGCAAATACGTAATTAAAGATTTTTCACCTAAATAGCTATCTGTATAATAGCCTTTACGATTGGTATAGTTTTCTCTTAAAAATGGAAAATTGCTTTGCTCCCCAATGTGTTTTCCAGATTTATCAAAAACAATGTTACCTTCTTTATTTACTAATAAAATATCACCTTGCTTAAGTGTTGCTGCTTCCCAAAATACCTGCTCCAAAATATCGGGTTTAATGTAAATGACAGCGATCCCAATATTCTCTAAAGAATAATAATCTTTAATCACTCTAGCCTGAATCAGAACTGGTTTCCCCGCCAAAGATGAACCATTTTCCCCAGGGCCTATCCAGATTGGACGTCCCTCTGCTGCCTTCACTCTTTGAAACCAGCTCTGTGTGCTTAATTCTTTAAATGTCATTGCATCATTATATTGATATAGCAAACGATCATTTGAATAAATGCTAAATGACGTAATCATGGGATGATTGATAAGATTGTTAATTTCCTGTTTTGTTTCATACGTAACCATAAAATTTGTTTGCTTCAGTACCCGCTGAATAACAGGCTGTGTAATTGCAGAATTTGAAATGGCTGTTAGTTCATTTAAAGCATATTTCAACTTGCGGTCGCTATCCATTAAAGAGATCCAATAAAAGTTGTTGGACCTTTTCTCCATCGCATTTGAAAAGCTGTAATAGGACACTGTCCCCATTAAAATTACAGGTATAAACACAAGAAGAATAATAGCAAGCAAGATTTTTCGCCGGAGTTTCAAGCGTTAATACCCCTCCCTCCACAATCCATCCTCTAAGCTTATTATTCTTCATTTGTTTAAGAAATCCTTGCCTATTTCCAGAGGACTTCCATGTATTTTTTAGCTCTTAATTGCACCACTCGTTAAGCCTGCAATGATCCAACGGCTAAACAATAGGAATACGATCAATAACGGCAAGGTTGCGGTAAAGGTCGCGGACATAATCATACCAAGATCAAGTCCATCCTTATTAGTGAACAATTGCTGCAATGCTAACTGGATCGTGTAATGTTCCTTATTTTTTAATACAACTAATGGCCAAAAGAAATCATTCCATACGTTCATGAAATTTAAAATTCCTAATGTCGCCATCGCCGGCGTCACAACAGGGATTGCGATATTCCAAAAAATACGGAAATGCCCTCCGCCATCAATCCGTCCTGCTTCGATTAATTCAGTATGAACTGCGGATGAAATATATTGTCTCATCCAGAATATACCAAATGCATTAACCATTGCAGGTACAATTAGTGCTTTATAAGTATCTATCCATTGTAGCTTTGCCATAATAACATATAGTGGCAATACGCTTAATTGTGCAGGTACAAGCATTGTTGCAATAACAAATACAAACAATACCTTTTTTAAAGGGAATTCATATTTGGCAAATGCGTAACCTGCTAATGTACAAAAGAATACAACAGATAATGTAACGGCTGTAGCTACAATAAGTGAGTTCCCTAATGCAGTAAAGAAATCTGTTCGATCTAATACACGCTGAAAGTTATTGAAAAATTCTCCACCGGGCTTCAATAGTGGCGGAACATGAAATGCACCTGTTTTATCATTTGTAGCAACAACAAACATCCAATAAAAAGGGAATACGGACAATAGCCCGCCTAGGACCATGAACACCCAAAAAAAGACTTTTCCCACCACAGGCACATCATCTGGTTTCCGACGACGCGTTTTTTCTACATTTGCTACTGCATTCATCAGTTGTTCCCTCCTGATTCTCCGCCCATACGGCTTGAAATAAACATATTAAGAACAGAGAAAATTATGGTTGCAAATAGTAGTAGAACCGCAGATGCCGCAGCTGTACCAAAAAATCCATTACTAAATGCTTCATTATACAAGTACGTTACCATCGTAACCCCTTCTTGACGTGTCGCCCCAGTTCCTGATTGTCCAAGGAATACATATGGTTCAGTAAATAATTGCAATGCCCCGATTGTTGAAACTAACGTTACGAATAAAATAAACGGTCGTAATAGTGGGAATGTAATATAAATCATTTGCTGCCATCTGCTTGCCCCGTCAATTTTAGCAGCCTCATATAAATCAGTTGGAATACTTTGCAGACCAGATAAAAAGATAATTGCGTTGTACCCCATCCAACGCCACATTACCATTGTAGAAATCGCAATTTTAACGCCCCACCACCCCGAGTTGAAGGCGACATTTTCTAGTCCCATCGTGTTCAAAATCCAGTTAATCATTCCGTTGTTCCCGAACATCGTACTAAATACTAATGTAACGGCAACGATAGACGTAATATTTGGCATAAAATAAATAATTCTAAACGTTTTTTTGAAGCGATTTAACGCTGAGTGCAACATAATTGCAACAAACAAGGCAATGATTAATTGTGGCAAGGTCCCCATCACTGCCATAATTAACGTATTACCAAATGAAATCCAGAAGGTTGGATCATCAATAACAAAGGAATAGTTCTTTAACCCAACATACTTCATCGGGTTTAATGCATCCCATTTAAAAAATGATAAGTATATAGTAAATACGATTGGATATAGTCCAAAAATTGAAAATAAAATAAAAAATGGTGAGATAAAAAAATATGCCGTCAGTCGACTTTTTCTCGTTTCATTTAAAAAAGGGCGCTTATTTTTAACCGGGTCCCCTAAGCCTGCGGCAACTGGTTCAGCCATTGATGCATGCACCTCCAAACAAGTAATAAAAAGAACTTTTAAGTTACATTCAATAAACTTAACAACCTCAAATTCACAAGAAGAGCGTACCTTCTTGCGAATTTGAGGAATACATCTTTCTCAATTTAACTAGCTACGTTCCGCTAACTTTTTAGCTTGGTCAATAGCATTGTTCCATTCTGCAGTTGGGTCAGCTTTTTTCTCTAGCACGTTTTTAAGCGCATTTTTAAAGAATGTATCTGTTTGGTCATGTAATGGACCATAATATACTGGTTTTACACGAACCGCAGATTTAGAGTATTCTTTTGCAATCGCTTGACCGCCAAAGAAATCGTCGCCTTTCAAGAATGCAGGATCTTCATATAATGCTGGAATTGAAGGGAATAAGCCACTTTGTTCAAACGATTTTAATTGATTATCTTTATTGTCTAACCAAGCAATAAACTCATAAGCTTCTTTTGGATGTTTTCCTTCCTTCGGTAATGTTAAGAAAGAACCTCCCCAGTTCCCTGCACCTTCAGGAAGCTGAGCAATTTTCCATTTACCTGCTGTATCTTTAGCATTTCTAATCGTTCCTGCCATCCAAGCTGGTCCAAGCATAACGCCAAATTCACCATCGTTAATTGCTTTGTTCCATTCTGGAGACCACAGCTGATAGTTTGCAATCCAGCCTTCTTGGATACCTTTAACTGTGAAGTCGTATGCTCTCTTGATTTGAGGATTTGTATCACCAATAAATGCACCATCTGCTTTATTGAAATAAATTTGATCTGGAGATTGGTCACGTAATCCGTTAAATACTAAATCTGTTAAATCCGCAAACGGCTTACCTGTTTTTTCTTTGAATGTTTTAGCTACTTGAGCAAATTTATCCCAAGTATCAATTGCTGCTGAAAATTGGTCTGGATCAGAAGGTAATCCAGCCTTTTCTATCAAATCCGCACGATAGTAGGCTACTGTTGGACCAATGTCTGTAGGCAGACCTAATTGGAAGGTACCATCTACAGAAGTGGCTTGCTTCCATTTCCAATCTAAATAGTTACTTTCAATGTCTTTTGCGCCGTAGTCATACAAGTTGTAGAACTTATCTTGTGCACTAATAAAACGCTCCATGAATGCGATTTCAAGCATAAAAATATCAGGAGCACCTGAGCCAGCAGATAATGCTGTAGTCAAGTTGTTGTGATGTGCAGTTTGGTCAGAAGTATTTTGGAACTTGAATGTAACATTTGGATGAAGACTTGTGTATTCCTTTGCAAGCTCCTCATAATTTGTAGTTCCTAATGACCAAAATGTAAGCTCAACCTTTTCATCCTTTGGCGTTCCTGTGTTTGTTGAAGCACTGTTTTCAGGCTTCTTTGGATCATTACTTGATTTACTATTCCCTCCACATGCTGCTAGTGAAGCTACCATCAGTACTGCAATTAACAATACTGCCCATGATTTTGCATGTTTCATTTACTTTCTAACCCCTTTCTATCACGTTTATGTTTTCTTTATCAGTCTAAAAGAAATACTTATAAATTTTGAGGGGACAATAATGCGAAATACAGTTTGAATTTTTATTCCAATTTTTATTCCTAAATATATAGACTTGTAATAGACTTCTGATTAACTTTTTAATAATTGAATTATTTAATAGTTTATGTTAACCTAAAAAAGAACATATGTTCCTATTTATTTTTAAATTAGTAACGCTTAATACTGTACAGTGTGTTGTATTAGAGTAATTTAAGGAGGAAATGTATGAGTAATGGTAATAGTAATATTAATAGATTAGATATTAATGAGGATTGGGCTCATTCTGGTGTTGTTGAGGCTGGAGGTTTTGCATTTTTAAGTTAATGTGCTGGAAATATAGGTCAGCCAATTGAAGCTCAAATTAATGGCGCATTTGATCATCTAGAGAAGAGATTAAAATTAATAGAATTAAATTTAGAAGCTGTTGTTAAAATTGATTGTTTATTTAGAGATATTTGGGATATTCCTTTGTTGGAAAAGGTGCTTAAAGAAAGGTTTAATCATAAATACCCTGCTCGAAAATCAATCCAAACTGAATTTGCACATCGTGGCGGTCAAGAGGGACTTTTATTTCAGCTTGACGCAATTGCCTTTAAAGGTTAATAAGTTAGTTAAAATTCAAAAAAAGAGAACCTCTTACCATACAACGGCAGAAAGATGTTCTCTTTAACTATGATTCTTACTTCACTTTTAACTTTTAACTTTTGATTTAAATTATTCTTTATTAATTTGGCTCAATCTTAAAATTGGTAATTGACAATAAGCTAACGAAGCGAAGGAGCAGGGAGATGATGGAGAAGCGAACGCGCCAGCCTTTAAGGTCACAATTTCATCCATTCAACACACGTTATAAAGAAAATGGGTCCTTAACAGCGGTTGAAGCCACTCCCTGCTACGTAGCCTCTTACTTTATAGATTGTCAAGAACCGATTTCTGTGTTGAGCCTAATTTTGTTAATAAGATTAATTACATAAGCAGATGAAATATTTATACTATAATAAGCCTTGAATTTCCCCATTATCATCCAAATATATTCGCTCCGCTGCTGGTGTCTTGGGCAATCCTGGCATCGTCATTACTGTTCCCGTATACACTACAATAAACTTAGCACCTGCTGAGACGGAGATACCATTTACTTGTACTGTAAATCCTGCTGGGGCACCAAGCAGCTTAGGCTGATCTGAAAAGGAATACGGGGTTTTCGCCATACAAACAGGCATGTTTCCATATCCTAATTGTTCGGCATCCTTGATTTGTTTGATTGCTTTTGCCGAAAACTGTACATCTTTACCACGATAAATATCGGTTACAATTTTCTCGATTTTTTGTTGAATACTTAATTCTAGATCGTAAAGCGGGTGGAACTGAGTTACAGTTGTAACTTCAGCTTCAGTAATTGTTTCAACCACTGCATTTGCTAAAGCAACTCCACCTTGGCCCCCATCAGCCCATACATTGGAGACTTCCGCGTGGATTCCTAATTCATTACAATATTGTACTAGAAAATTGATTTCTTCTTTGGAATCAGTAGAAAAGTGATTAATAGCTACAACGACAGGTACTCCAAACTTTGCAATATTTTCAATATGTCTTTTCATATTAGCCAAACCACTTTGAAGTGCCTCTAAATTAGGCAACTCTAGTTCAGTTTTAGCAACTCCACCATTATATTTTAGTGCCTTTAACGTTACAACAAGTACAGCGGCAGATGGGGTTAAGCCAGACTGCCTACATTTAATATCAAAAAACTTCTCTGCACCTAAATCAGCACCAAATCCTGCCTCAGTCACGACATAATCTGCAAGTTTAAGCGCGATTTTTGTTCCGAGCACACTACTACAGCCATGCGCTATATTTGCAAAGGGGCCACCATGGACAATAACAGGTGTTCCTTCGATCGTTTGCACTAAGTTAGGCTTAATGGCATCCTTAAGTAACACTAACATCGCATCCACAGCCCCAATCTGAGCTGCTGTCACAATTTCATTACTGAAGTTATAACCAATCCAAATACGACCTAATCGATCCTTTAAATCTTCCAAGCTCTCACTAAGACATAAAATAGCCATAATTTCAGATGCCGTCGTGATCATAAATCCAGATTCATGTGTTGAACCATTGTTATCGCCTAAGCCAATTACAATTTGCCGTAGACTACGATCATTCATATCTAATACACGTTTCCACATAATACGCTTTGGATCTATACTTAAGGTGTTACCATGGAAAATATGATTATCAATCATAGCTGAGAGCAGATTATGAGCAGAGGAGATAGCATGAATATCACCAGTAAAATGTAAGTTAATATCCTCAGATGGCTCAATTCTTGCTTTATTATCGCCTGTCGCTCCACCCTTCATTCCAAAGCAAGGCCCCATTGACGGCTCACGTAGCGCAGCAATCGTACGTTTCCCTATTACATTTAATGCCTGTGATAAACCAATTGTAGTTAAGGTTTTCCCTTCACCAGCTGGCGTGGGATTCATCGCTGTGACAAGAATAAGCTTACCATTAGGCTGTGACGCATAATCATCCAATATGGATAAATTAATTTTACTTTTGTAAGAACCGTATAGCTCTAATTCTCCCTGAGGTATTCCAAATTGTTGTGCAACATCAATAATTGGCTTCATTCCTGTTCCCCTTCCAGATAAAACATTCTCTGTCGTAGTTAAATCTAAACATTATTAATAAAAATAGGATTTACAATAAGATTAACCATTAGCATAACGTAATTGTACATGAAACCTTGATTCGTGAATATGTCATTTTGCGCATTAACCTAAAAACTATGTATGAATATGCAATTAACACTAAATCAAATACTAAATCAAATACTACATCAAATAATTTAAAATACAAAAAAACCACCACCGGATCATCGGCAGTGGTTCTTGTGCTT